>NZ_CM166390.1:4465000-7548957 GCF_056839225.1 Rhodopirellula sp. UH5
GAGCAACAAAAGAATCTTTGGGGAGATCTTCCAGAAGTTGGTCCAGTTGCCTTGAACGGTTCCGGTTTCGTGCCGATTGTTCCGCTTTCCCCCTCTCCAAGAGCGTGTGACCGCAGCAAAGGTCGATGAATTGACTGTTGCTTCTCCACAAACCGCGAGCAGCAGCCGGTTCCAGGCTCCCCTTCGAACAACTGGCAACGCCACGTTCCTTTGTGCCTGAGTCGAGACAGCCCAGTTGGTTCCAGCCCGTTCGGCCCTCTCTTCGTTCTTTCACGTCAGTTACAGCGAATCTGCCATGAGTCAGTCCTCGGGAATCCCGTCTTCCGGAAACATCGACAGCCAATTGGATACTCTGATCAATCGCATTCACGCGTTGAGCGGGGAGAAAGCAGGGGGAACCCGAGGTGGCGGGGAGTCACCTGGGGCGGGCCATCCCGGGGCGGCAGCCAGCGGCCGAACTGCGAATTCGGAATCGGCCACCAACCCGTCCGCCGGAATTTCACCCAACAAGGCAGGCACACCCGGTTCCATCTCCGCCGCCGCTGGCACCCCCTCCCCGATTGCCCCGAGTCCTGGATCTTCCGCTGCCCCTCGAGCTGCTGCCGGAAACAGTCCGCCACATCCCGCGGCGCCGCTCGCATCCCGCGGCCCCGCTCCCGTTCCAGGCCAGCCGCAGGGACAAAATCGCTCCCCGGAGCAGAACCGGCCGAGCCCCGCACGCCCGCGTCCGACCCAGCCGGCTGGATACCAGCCCAATCGCGACGAACCGTGGAGGCCCGTGGAACCTGATTCGATTGTGACTGGCCATATCAACGAAACTCTCGTCGAATCGATCATCTTCCGCTTCATTCTCAACGCTGGCGAATCGGAAGGACGTCGCATCGCGGACCAAGTCCAACTGCCCTTTCGGTTGATCGAGCCCATCCTGGAACGGCTGAAGATGGATCAGTCCGTCGCTTACAAAAGTGCGACCGCCACCAATGACTACGTGTATGTGCTCACTGAATCCGGCCGTGCGATCGCCCGCAATCACCTCCATGACTCCACTTACCATGGAAGCTGCCCCGTTCGATTGGCCGACTACATCGAGAGCGTCAAACTTCAAACCATTGAGGGGCAATACCCGAAACGAAACGACTTGCAGCGGGCTTTCAGTGACCTTTTGATCAACCCCAAAATGCTTCACCGACTGGGCCCCGCGGTCGCCAGCGGTCGCGGGATGTTCTTGTTTGGCTTCCCCGGCAACGGCAAAACCTCGATTGCGGAACGGGTCACGGGCGCTTTTGGCAAGTACATCTGGATCCCGCGGGCGGTGGACATCGACGGCGACATCTTGCGTGTCTTCGACCCGATGAACCACGAAGCCGCCATGCCGGAAACCTCCGGCGGCCTGCTGAACTCCGGCAGCTTTGACAAACGCTGGGTGCGGATCAAACGCCCCACCATCGTCGCCGGTGGGGAACTGACGATGGAGATGCTGGAGGTTCTGAACAACCCGACCAGCAACATCAGCGAAGCTCCCCTGCAGATGAAAAGCAACTGCGGAACGCTGGTGATTGATGACTTTGGCCGTCAAAAGATGTCCGTTGACCAGCTGCTCAACCGCTGGATCATCCCACTGGAAAAACGCTATGACTTTTTGAACATGGCATCGGGCAAGAAGATCCAGGTCCCGTTCGACCAATTGGTCATCTTCAGCACCAACCTGGAACCGAAAGACCTGGTCGACGACGCGTTCCTCCGCCGCATCCCCTATAAAATTGAAGTCGAGAACCCGCCCGAGGCCGACTTCCGCAAGCTGTTTGAAATCATGTGCAAAGTCACCAAGATTCCTTACAACGCGGAGGCGATTGATTACTTGGTCAAGACTCACTACTTGGCCGTCGACCGCCCGTTCCGCAACTGCCAACCGCGAGATTTACTGCTGCAAGTTCGCAACTTTTGCCTCTACAACAACCTCGAAGTGGAGCTCAAAAAGGAGTACTTCGACTTCGCTTGCGACAACTACTTCTCCGTGATGTAGCTTCTGCGCGAGGCCGTTGCCCAGTGCTTCAGACGGCAAAGCTTCAGACGGCAAAACGGCTCCCCTTTGCTTGCCCGATGGAACGCGGCCGCGATGAATTCATCAAGGGACGGGAGGAATGCCTGAAACGCCATCCTGGTTTGGCGGCGGCTCGTTCGCCGGTACAATGAGCCGCCCCCCTCTCGCTCATTTCTCAATGAGTCCCGCCCTCCATTCTGCTTTCCATCATGTCCATCACCTCTTCTTTGCTGCTGATGCTCAAATCTCCACTCCGCCGCAACGCCACCCGCCCCGGACGAACCACCCGCGGTGGCGATTTGTTCCTGCTGCTATCCCTCCTGCCCTTGCTTTGCCTGCAACTGGGGCCCCACGTGGCGAACGCCGCCGAAGAGGACTCCGCTGAGGCCGCTGCGATCCGGATGGCGGTCGACGAAGAGGGCCTGGTGGTGAACTTCGAACGCGACATTGCCCCGATCTTCCGGCAGCACTGCTTGGAATGCCACGGCGCCGAAGAAGCCAAAGCCGATTTCCGGGTCGATGATCGTGACACGGTCTTTGGCTATGTCGAGGCAGAGGACTTGGAATCAAGTTCGATGTACATCGATTACCTGGTCAGCGAAGACGACGACATGCTGATGCCTCCACGCAGCCACGGCGGCCCGCTTGCCCCCGCGGAACTGGCCTTGATTCGGATCTGGATCGAAGAAGGGGCGAACTGGCCGGAGGATGCCCACCTGGTTCAACCTGACCTGGACGGCTCGGGGCAACCGGTTGAGCTCGCCGATGGCATTCGCAAAGGAATCGATCCGACCCAGGCAGGGCTGCTGGCTCGGGTCTGGTCGTTCCAAGGGTTCCTGCACCCCGCGACCGTTCACTTCCCCATCGCCTTGTTCCTGGTCGGCGGACTGTTTGTCGTGCTGGGTTGGAAATGGCCCACACTGGGCACCCAAGTCCCCTTGGTTTGCCTGCTGCTGGGTGCCGCGACCGCGATTGTGGCAACGATGATGGGATGGTCTTTCTCGGTCGAAAAAGGCTACGGCTCCTGGACCAAAATCAACTTGGACTCGGAGCTGTTTTGGCATCGCTGGTCCGCCATCATCGTGACGGTCCTCTCCAGCATCTTCGCGATCATCGCTCTGAAATCTTTGCGAAGCGACGACGAAGCGAGCCACCAACGCCTGACAAACGTTTGGAAAATCGGTTTATTGGTGGTCGCTGGCATGGTGGGTGCGGTGGGACACCAAGGCGGCGAGTTGACCTACGGGAAAGACTTCTATCCCAAGGCGATCAGCATCTTGCTGGGCCAACCTTGGCCTCCCGAAGAGGCCGCGGAGACCATCCCCGAGAGCTCACTTGAAGAAGCCTCGCCCGAAATCACGGGGGAAGCCGCCCCGACGGACTCGACCGCCCAAGTCGGTCGGCTCGATTTCCCTGACGCCCAGTTCACTTCATTTCCATTGCGAGTTTGACGTTGTCCCACGACCCCGAGCCCTCCCAGTCCGTCGGCAAACGCCCTTCCAAAAGCTCCAAAACCACGTCGCGGCGAAAGGTCGACGACTCGTTCGCTGACGCTCCTCGGTTCATCAATCGCGAACTGGGATGGCTGGAATTCAACGCTCGTGTCCTAGATCAAGCCGATGATCCAGCGGTGCAATTGCTGGAACGAGCCAAATTCCTGGCGATCACCAGCTCGAACTTGGATGAGTTCATGATGGTCCGCGTGGGCAGTTTGAAACTGCAAGCGATGAGCGGTGGCGGACGGCGTGACCCATCCGGCCGCACCGCGACGGAACAGTTGCAAGCGATCTCAGAACGCTGCCAAGCTCATGTCGACCGGCAGTACCAGTTGCTGAAAAACGAACTGCTGCCGTTGCTCAGCGAACATCACATCAACCAAATCGACCCGGCCGAATGCAGCGACCGCTCGCTTGCGGCGGCAGAACGCCATTTTCGCGGCGACGTGCTGGCAGTCCTGTCCCCCCAAGCCCTGCACGACCGACGCTTCCCCATGCTGCCCGGGCTAGGAATCCATCTGTGTGTGCAGCTGAGCCCGGGCGATGAGATCGGCCCTCAACCGACACCAGCGGCAACGGACTCCCTTGCGGATCGAGTCCAGTCAAACCAAAAACAGCACGAATCGTCCAAGCAACCAGCTTCGCTCGCCCACGATTCATCCGCCTCCAAAGACGAAGCTCCCGAGACTCAATTCGCGGTCATTCCACTCGGACGCACCCTCGGACGTGTCATTCCACTGCCCATCGAAAAGGCCCCGATCGACAAGGCAACTGCTCCCCAAAACAGCGTGGACACATCACCCACCGAATCAGGCTACGCCTACGCGCTGCTGGAAGATCTGGTGTCACATTTCGTCAACGAGTTCTTCCCCGGTCGCGAAGTCATTCAGTGCAAACCGTTCCGGATCACTCGCAACGCGGACATTGAACTCCGCGAAGACGGTGCGGGTGACTTGCTCGGCGGCATGGAAGAAGTCCTCGAAAGTCGACGCTTGTCAGACGTGGTTCGACTGGAAATCGATGCCAACGCGAATCCCGATATTCGCGACTATCTGATCAAGAGCTTCCAGGTTGACCCGCAGTTTGTCTTCGACATCGATGGCCCCCTGGACCTGACGTATCTGTTCTCGCTGCATGGCCTGAAGGGCATGAACTCCCTTCGCGACGAGGAATGGCCGCCGCAACGAAGCCCCAAGATCAATCCCGCCGAGTCCATGTTCACGTCGATCTCCGAAGGGGACATCATGCTGATGCACCCCTACGAGTCCTTTGATCCGGTGGTGCGATTGCTGGAAGAAGCCGCGGTCGACCCAGACGTCCTGGCCGTCAAGCAAATCCTGTATCGAACCAGCCGCAACAGCCCAATCGTGGCCGCGCTCATGCGAGCGGCCGAGCGAGGCAAGTACGTCACCGCGATCGTGGAACTGAAAGCTCGTTTCGATGAAGCCCGCAACATCGAATGGGCTCGCGAAATGGAACAGGCCGGGGTGCAGGTCATCTACGGCATCCGTGGCCTCAAAACGCACGCCAAAGTGTGCATCATCGTTCGCCGCGAACCCCAGGGACTGGTCCGCTACGTTCACTTCGGAACCGGCAACTACAACGAGGTCACCGCCAACCTGTACGGCGACATTTCGGTGCTGACCTGCGATGAAATCTTGGGCACCGACGCGACGATGTTCTTCAACGCCGTCACGGGGGCCAGCCAACCGCAACCACTGCAACAACTCGGCATGGCACCGCTGACGCTGCGGCGTCAAATCCTGGAGCTGATCCAAGGCGAAACGGAACGTTCCCGGCAAGGACAAAAGGGCGAGATCATCGCCAAGATGAACGCCTTGGTGGACACCGAAGTCATCGACGCGTTGTACCTGGCCAGCCAAGCGGGCGTGAAGATCCGCCTCAACGTTCGTGGCGTCTGCTGCTTGCGACCCGGCGTGCCAGGGATGAGCGAAACGATTGAAGTCGTTTCCATCGTCGACCGCTTCTTGGAACACGCCCGAACGTTTTACTTCCGCCACGGTGGCGATCACGAGATGTTCATCAGCAGTGCCGACTGGATGCCTCGCAACCTGGACCGCCGCGTTGAACTCCTGGTTCCCGTCATCGATCCCGAAGCCCGCAAACGTCTTCGCGAAACCCTGCAACTGTATTTCCGCGACAACCAAAACGCGTGGCGGATGCAGCCGGACGGAAGTTACCAGCGTTTGAGGCCTCGCAAGAACCAGGCCCCCATGCGGGTTCAGGAGACACTGTATCATCAGGTGGTCGAAAATCGAAAAGCAGCCAAACAGGACTCGCAATCGACTTTCGAAACTCATCGTCCTGATTGATCTCGTCTCTGATTGACACAGCGCATGTCTGCCCCCGAACCGATCATCACGCCCACGCCGTCGATCCAACCGGTCATCCGCAGCCGTGTGCTGCCTCGCATTTCCTTCCGCATGATGATGGCAATCACGGCAGTCGCTGCCCTCCTTGCCGCCATCACACGAGCGGCGGGCAACGGAGCCGTCTTTGCGAAAGCCGCTCTTGCTGCGTTCGGCTTTTTCGCCGCTTTCTTCGCCATCGCCGCGTTTGCCTTTCTGGTTTCTTGGCTGGTCGCGCGGCTGACCATCGGTCGCGTCGACCAATCTCGACAAGGCAGCCCGTTCGCCAAAGACGAATTGCCGCCGCAGTTGCTCAAGCCTCGGGAGAGAGAACTATGAATCGCTCGACGCTTGCTTTCGGGGTCATGGCTGCCTGCCTGCTGACCGGATTTGTTTCGCCCAACGCCTTGGCACAGCCCTCCCCGGGCGGTCAAAGTCTCTGGATCAACGACGGCAACAACGGCACGGCATTCCCGCGTGGCCGCGTCAATCGGCTGGGGTACCAAATCAACGTCCGTCTTTCCGCCCCCGACATCCCTGAAACACAGCGTGTCGAGATCGATTTCATGACCACGGGCGGCCCCACCACGGCCGATCTCAACTTCACCTTGCTGCTGAGTCCTCGCGGAGACGGGCACAGCCCACCGCAGTCGGCGTTGGAAGTGGAAATCCCATTCCAAATCCCCGAAAAGTCGACCCAGCAAACGATCGTCCGGCACGTTCCCAAAACATCTTACGGGGACGCCTACGAAGTTTCGATCTTGGAAAACGGGCAATCCATCACCCCAGTCCCCAATGAAATCGGCAAGTCCCTCCAGCGATACACCGCGATCAATGAAGGCATTCGCAACGAACTGCGCTGGCGATTGATCTGGATCAACTCCGAGCAAGACCAGGACCTCCGCGAAAAATCCCTGCAATCGCTGATCGAATCAACCTTCGACATGCAGTGGGACGCCGACGTGCTTCAACCCGAACAACTCCGGGTCAATGAAGACGGCCGAGTCAACGAACCGTTTGTTGCCGTCCAGTCACACGCTCCCGATGAACTGCCTCTCGATTGGCGTTCGTGGCTCCCCTTTGATGCGGTGGTCATTCACCGAGAGGACTACCTGAAGTTCCAGGCCGAACAACCGTCTTGGTGGAAACCCCTGATGCAGTGGGTCCGTGGTGGCGGCGTGGTCCTGATCCGTGGGACGCCACCAGAGCAAAAAAACGACATTCAAAGAATCAGTTCCTCGGCCTCGACTCTGGATGCTGCCACCATCGATGCCTACGCCATCTCCGCGTTGCAATCGCTTCGCACCGGCGCAGCAGAAATGTCGAACAACTGGGGCCGCATGTATGCGGTCAACCAACAAGTCGACGAGGCGACTCAGCGAGGCATCGACGCAATTGAAAAATTTCGTCGCTCATTCGCGAATGCCTTTGCCAACAATGCCAACACTCGACTGGGAACGGAAATGGGCATGCAGGCCTTTCCACTGCAAGCGGGCCTGCTCATCCAACTGCCCGCTCATGAAGACGATGAACCCGTCAGCATCTTGGATTGGCGAACCACGAAAAACCTCCTCGGGTTCCATGCCCATCGAACCCTGCGTCGCGGTGTCGATCCGATGATCGGCACCCAACGCTTCTTTGAATGGATGATCCCCGGTGTCTCGCAACCCCCGGTCTACACCTTCATGGGATTCCTGGGATTGTTCGTGATCCTGGTCGGACCGGTGGCTTACCGAAAAACGACCAAGAGCGGACGCAGCTACCTGATGTTCTTGATCGCTCCCGTACTCGCCATTGCCACCACCGTCGCGATGATGGGATACGGAATCATCGCGGATGGGTTCGGCACGCGACTGCGAGCCCGACAAATCACTTGGGCCAACGCCGACGGCGACGCCATGTCTCGAACGCGTTCAACCTATTTCGCCGGCATTCGTCCCTCCAACGGACTGCGTTTCCCAGCCAATGCGTCCGTGACGCTGTTGCTCGACAATGAAGAAACAAGCTGGGAAGACCGAATCAACCAACGTTTCGATCCCCGCGGAACAGTGAGCGTCACCGACGACGAAATCCGCTTCTCCAGCCGACTGCTCCCCAGTCGCCAACAACGCCAGTTCGTGGTCGAACAACCCCGCGATCAATTTGGCACGGTCCGCATCACAAAATCGGAATCGGACGCCGTCAAACGAGTCAGTGTGGAACTGAAGAACGAATGCGAACTGGACCTGCAAAGCGTCTTGATCCGAGACCAGGATGGGCTGTTCTTCCTGGCGGACGATGTCAGCTCGGGCGAATCCGCTCGTGCCAAACTGGTCACCTCCCTCGACGCGTCCAAGTTGATGGGGGATTGGTACAAACGCCAATGGTTAGTGAACTCCAAAACGAACCGTCAATCCGACTCCACAAATGGCCAAGCGCGTCGCCGCTTGCTGACCGAGACATTTGACGTCATCAACAAAATCCGATCGACACTCGGCCTGACCGCCGCACCCACCGATGGTGTGTTTGAGTACGAACTGCAGCAACGAATGCAATTGGGCAAGTCACTTCCCAATCGCTCTTACATCGCCCTCGCAGAGTTGTCCGACGACGTCCCAGCGATCGAGGGGATCTCCATCGAAAACAGCATCCACTTTGTGATGGGAGACCTGCCATGAGCACGACTTCGCAAGACTCCCAATCGACCTCGCAACCCGCGAACACGTCGCCGAACAACCCCAGCATGTCCGGAGTCCACTCCGGCACCGCCGATTGCATCGAACTCCGCCGACTGCACCGCTACTTTGGCAAGACACACGCCGTCCATGACATCTCGTTCTCGGTTCGTCGGGGACACGTGTTTGGCTACATCGGCCCCAACGGTGCGGGAAAAACCACGTCGATGCGAATCCTCGCGACGTTGGATCTGCCCAGCTTTGGCGATGCGTTCGTCGATGGGTTCTCCGTCGTCAACGACCCCGAACTCGTCCGCAGCCGATTGGGATTCATGCCCGACAGCTTCGGCACCTACCGCGACGTCAATTGCGAGGAGTACCTGGACTTCTTCGCTCGTGCCTACGGCTTGACCGGTCGCGATCGCACCCGGCGGTTGCGAGAGGTGCTGGAATTCACCGGCACAGTCGGCATGAAAGACAAACCGATTCGGGGCTTGAGCAAGGGCATGAAGCAACGTCTTTGTCTCGGCCGAGCCTTGGTCCACGACCCCGCCGTTTTGATTCTCGATGAACCGGCCGCCGGATTGGACCCGCGAGCCCGAATTCAATTGCGACAAATGATTCGCCAATTGGCCAATCGCGGAAAAACAGTCTTGATCAGCAGTCACATCCTGACTGAACTGGCCGAGATGTGCGACAGCGTCGGCATCATCGAACAAGGCCAACTGCTGGCGACCGGCAGCGTCGAAGACATCCAACGTCAACGCGCCCAACATCGCGAACTCACTCTGCGAGTGCTCGAACGCGCAGGCGAAGCGGGGGACTTGATCCGCCAGCATCTCGCCGAACAATCTTCTAAACCCCCCACGTCCAATTCCACCCCAACGTCGAATTCCAACGGCGCCTCCGTCGAAACGTCATCCGCCAACAGCGGCGATCAATCCCTTCCTCCCGCATCCCAAGTCGTCGTCGATGGCGAACTCGTGCGATTCGAATTCGAAGGTGATGTTCGTGATCAAGCCAACTTGGTCGCCTGGTTGATTGGACAAGGGTTTCTCATCGCTGAGGTTGCCGCACACAAAAAGAGCCTCGAGGATGTCTTCCTCCAGGTCACCGAAGGTCTGGTTCAATGAGCGATTTCTTTACCCCACCCAAACCCGTCACCCCCCTGCCCTCGCCCGAAGTCACCGCGCGACAAAGCGAAGAGTTCGCCGCACGACTTCGAAAACGCGCCAAGCACCTCCGCCGTTGGCCCACCAAACAAGACATCACCTGCTACCGATTGTACGAGCGTGATGTCCCCGAAGTCCCCTTGGTCGTCGATCGTTACGAAGACCACTTGCACATCGGAGAATTTGAACGCCCCCACGACCGCAGCGATGACGAACACACGGTGTGGCTGGAACACATGGTGAAGGTTGCCGCAAAGACGCTGGATGTGCCGCGTTCCAAAGTGTTCTTCAAACAACGCAAACGACAACGTGGAACCGCCCAGCACGAAACCGTTGCCAGCCGTCACTACCAGATCGAAGCTCACGAGGGCGGGCTGAAATTCCAAGTCAATTTGTCGGACTACATCGACACGGGGTTGTTTCTCGATCACCGGATCACGCGGTCCATGGTCCGTGACGAGGTCACTGGCAAACGATTCCTCAACCTGTTCGCCTACACGGGTTCGTTCACGGTCTACGCCGCCGATGGAGGTGCCGCATCCACCACCACCGTCGATCTGTCGAACACGTACCTGACGTGGGCGAAAGAGAACATGCACCTGAATGGGTTCGGAGGCGACTCACACGAATTCATCGCCGAGGACGCGATGGCATTCATCAAAAACCTTCCTGCCACCGCTGTTTTCGATGTCGCTTTCGTCGACCCACCTACGTTCAGCAACAGCAAACGCACCCAAAAGGATTGGGTCGTGCAAGACGACTACAAGGATCTGCTGCAGCAAACCCTCAAGCACATCTCGCGAGACGGCGTTCTCTACTTCTCGAATAACTACCGACAATTTCAGATGGACGAATCCGCTTTCCCGGGAACCAAAGTCCACGAAATCAGCCGGCAAACCGTCCCGGAAGACTTCCGCAATCGACGCATTCACCGGTGCTGGCGAATCACTCGCACGAGCTGACAAATTGGCGCAGGAACCATTCGAAAACAACTTCGGGATTTCAAAAGATAGCGGAAGGGCGCGAGCCCTCCGGTGACACACCGGGCGGCTCGCGCCGCTTCGCAACAGCCAAACTCAATTCCGAACGGTTCCTCAGAGGCCTGAAAATCCTTCGCCCCCATCCTTGGTCACCAAGGCCTCCAACAGCCCGACCTCGATGGAATTGGTGATGAACTGCACGGCCCCATCGCCTAGCACGACGTGCCCACCACCCTGGTGAGAATCGTCCTCAGATCGAGCTAACAAGGTTTGCAGGTCGATGTCCTCAGGGCTCATCCAGTGGACCTCGTTTTCATGCTCGGTCTCGACCAACAAAATGGTGTTGGACAAACCATCGGTCGCCTGCTTGAACTCTGTCGGGATCGCGCCCTCGAACATGCCCGAAGGATCCACCACCGCAACGTAAGTGGTCATCAACGGATCGCCCACCTTGGAAGGGCAGGCATAAGCGGACACCACGGTGGATGCCACCCCTGCGTTCTCCGGCGCATCCCATGGTTTCGAAAGATCAATCTGTTGATACAGGGCTTGCTGCTCCATGAAGGGCAGAATCGCCACTCGCCAACTGTGCAGTTTGTTGCCATCCTCGTCGACTGTGTACGCGGGTGGCAATTGCTTGTACGCGGCGTGATAGTTGTGCAGCGCCAGCCCAATCTGTTTCATGTTGTTGCTGCAACTCATTCGTCGAGCCGCCTCACGTGCCGCCTCAACCGCTGGAAGCATGAGGCCTACCAAGACGCCTCCACAGACAAGCACCCCCACCAACGCGAACCCCAAGAGGGGAGCGATCCAACATCCCGAGTTGAAACCGCTCTGCCCAACCACCTGAGCCTCCACCGGCATCGTCTCGGCGTAGGGATTCTCAGGAACGAGGGGATCAGGCGAACCGGACATGACGAGCTCGAAGTTCGAGGATTGGAAGTGCTGTCGAAATTCTACCCTGCTCGCGGATGAACGTGCTGAACGCGAGAGCATCCGCTCGAACTCCCTCTTCACCGGCAAAACCCGGTATCATTCAGGGCGACACCTATCCTTCTTCTCTTGTTGAAATCGCATGAGCACCGCATCGCTTTCGGAACCCAATGCGTCCGTCTCAAAAAACGTGGCCTCGTGGTTGCTGCGTTTAGACGAGTGGGCCGAGCGGACAGGCGACAAACTCAATCCGATCCTGATCAAAGAAACTCGCCAAGCCCTCAAGAGCCGGCAGTTTGTCGTCACCTTCTCCGTCCTGCTGATCGCCGCCTTCGCATGGACCGTGATCGGCAGTCTGATGCTGATGCCCCAGATCTACACGTCGCCCTCAGCACCTCGGTTGTTGATCGGCTACTACTTCGTGCTCGCCGTGCCGATGCTGCTGATCGTTCCGCTGGCGGCCTACCGGTCCCTCGAAGCCGAAATCGACGACGGGACACTGGAACTGCTTTCGATCACCTCGCTGAGTGCCTGGCAAATCGTGATGGGCAAACTGGCCAGCGCCTCGCTGCAGATGATGCTGTACCTGATCACGCTGTTTCCCTGCGTGGCTTACGCCTACACGCTGCGTGGCATCGACTTGCCCACCGTGGGACTGATCATGGCGATGCTGATCGCCAGCGGGTTGCTGCTGACTGTGGTTGCCCTGTCGTTTGCACCGCTCGCTCGCGGTCGGACCGGACGGATCTCAACGTTGCTCGTGGTGTTGATGGTCTTGATGCTGTGTGAGTACTTGGTCGGAGCCGCTGCGGTGGCACTGATTTGGTATGGCAATCCCTTGGATGCAGGTTGGACCGCGTTCATTTTCGTCGCCAGCCTGCTGACCGCGGCCTGCATCAGCCACTTGCTGCTCACGACCACCGCCGCGCAACTCACGCCCGAAAGTGAAAACCGGTCCAGCGGTATCCGCTGGTCGATCTTGGTGCTCACTGCCACGCTCGTTGGCTTGGCGACCTTTGCAATGGAGTGGAACCCGGGCGAAAACCAGGAAGGAATGATCCTGTGGCTCCCGGTCGCATTGACACTGGCAGGTGTCTGGACCGGCGCAGGATCGATGATGGCGGCTGAATCCAACAGCCTGACCCCGCGAATTCAACGTGAACTGCCTGGCAACTTCCTCAGTCGGTTGACACTCACCTTCCTGACCCCCGGCCCGGCGACGGGACTCGTGTTTGCCAGCCTTGGATCGGTCCTGGTCTCATCGGTGCTGTTGCTCGCTGCCTATCGAACCGAATCAGTCGTGGGAATGCGAGCCCCGGCCGGTGCAATGAACATGCTGTTTCACTTGGTCATCGCCTACACGTCGTACTTGGTCGTGTTCCTGTTTTGCGTCCGCTGGATCGTGGCGTTGGTCCGGATCAACAACAACCCGCGAGTCGAAATTGGATTGGCCGCGTTCATTGTGGTCGCCGTGCTGACCGCGCTGGTGCCCTACGCCATCGGGCTGCATCTGAACGATTACCGCCAATACGATTACTCCGCCTGGCAAATCACCAACTGGGTCTGGACCATCGGCATGATTGTCGAACGAAGCGTGTCCGACCTGCTGATCGGATCCTTGGCGACCTGCGGCATGATCGCCATCTTGCTCTCCATCGCCACCGTCGGACGACGATCGCTGGCAATCAAGACCGCCACCCCCGAAGCTGTCCTGGCCGCTCGCGAAAAGAAGTGACGCGGCGGTTTGCTCGCCCAGAACCTGAGATCATCGTTCGAGAAGACAGATCAGATGCAGTATTCCGTCGTGTCCGGACCAGAAACAACGACTGGCTCTTGATGCAAGATCGACTGCGCGACCAAATACGCTTGTTGGCGCAGCTCAGGCACCGCAATGCTCTCCCACAACGTGCCCTTCAAAATCGGGCCAATCGCATGCATGAACGGCGTGGGGACGTCGTCTTTCCCAATCACGGTGAAGTCATCCGTCACCGCGATTCCCATGTCCATGTCGTCCGGTCGCGCCAAACCTCGCTCAAACAAATTGCGATACAGCGGCAACGCCGAATCGGAGAACCGAGACTTCGGCCCCGTGCAATTGATCACCAAGTCACCCTCGATCTGCTGGGCCGTTCCCTCGCGATCGACCATCTGAATCTCGATCCCATGCTCACCCGACGCCAGCGATTCAATCGTCGCCGGTGTGATCGTCAACTGACCGCAATCCAGTGCATCAGTGATCGCGTCATGAATGGGTCCCGCGATGCGGTGCCGAATCACGTTCCAATCCGCCGAATAGTTCTTCAAGAACAACTTGCGTTCTTCCAGTGTCAATGCTTTCCACAACTGCTGCGTTCGCCCCCGTAATTTGTCGACCGCGATCGCCGGGTTCTGACTGACACCTCGCAGACGCTCACAATCCTGGCGAATCAATTTCACCAATTCCTTGAGCGAACGTGTTTGCCCGTCATCGGGAATCGCGTGCGGCCACTCGATGCCGCGAAAATGTCGCTGCGGCAGCATGCCGTTTCGCGAAATCGCGGTGACCTTCCCGTTCCACCCTTTGTTGCGAAGCGTCACGATCACGTCGACCGCGGTCAGGCCGGTTCCCAGGATCACAATGTGCTGGTCTTCGCTCGGCAGATTCTCGTGCCAGTCCTTCCAAGGGTTGCCGCAGTAACGTCGATCATTGGCGAGTCTCTTCGCACCGGGCAACCCGGCCGGTGGTTGGTTGCCGGTCGCCAGCAGAATGGATTCCGCCTCGATCGGCTCGCCATTTTCCAACATCACGACGCCGCCTTGGTTCGAACCGGGATCGACGCCACGCGGAATCACATCGACGGCCGAATCCTCCACCACCTCGCAATTCACCTTCGATCGCGGGTCCGCTGTCCCCAAATAGTGAGTTGCCATTCCGCGGACATAATCACCGAAGACCCGACGGGGGATGAACATCTCTCGCAGGGTGTGATCATCGATCGCATCGAACTCGCACCGCGAACGCAACCAATCGAAGAAGTGCGTCGGCTGATCCGGAAACGCTGACATGTTCCGCGACGCGACGTTCAGCAAATGCTCCCCGCGCGTGGTTCCATAAGCGGTCCCGCGACCAAACGGACGCCCCGAGTTCACAATCACGACTCGCTGAGGCGTTGTGGCAAAGCGAGCAAGATTGACGGCGGCCAGCGTTCCGCTGAACCCGCCACCGATAATGGCCGTGGTTGGCATAACGACAAACTCTTGGAGAAGGTTAGGACGCGATGCATCCAAGGGAGACGCATTGCACAGCAATAAAATTGCGAGGGCGGGAAGAACCATCTCGACAGCATCGGCGAAAAACAGGATGCATCAGAGCTTGATCCGCAAATACTTTACCGATAAAGTGTTTTTGGGTCAACGGTTTCGCTCACTGTCACCGACGGCGAGCGCCTGATCGCTCATTTGAGCGACGAGCCGCCGACTGATTCCGGTCCTTCTCCCGCCTTTGCCAACTCCCCTGCTTGGTTCCAACGATGAACGACCTGTCAAAAGAACTTCACCGCTGCCAACCTTTCGCGAGCGTGGATCAAGAAGCCGTTGTGAGTTTGGTGCGCACGGGCGACCAACTCGACAATCATTTGACACGTTTCTTTCGCCAGCACGACCTGACCTTCTCGCAGTACAACCTGCTCCGCATCTTGGACATGGAAGACCGCCCGTTGACGTGCAGTGAAATCGGCGAGCGACTGGTCCAAGTCGTCCCAGCCATCACAGCAATCGTTGACCGACTGCTCAAACGTGAACTCGTCACGCGTGAGCGATCCGAGACCGATCGCCGCACGGTCCATGTTGCGATCACAAAAGAGGGCCGCCAACTGGTCACCCCGATTGTCGAACACCTTCGCGAACTCGAACATGAAGTCATGAGCGAACTGAAACGTCGCGAACAGAAGGAGCTGATTCGCCTGCTACAGTTGGTGCGAACCAGCATGAACAAAGCGGTCGAACGTCGCGCCAGCGAATCGCTTTCCAGCTCCGGTCTTTGATCTCGTCTCAGTCACTCTCTGCTTTCTACGAACCGTTTTCCCGCCCTTTCCCTCCTACCTGCATTCCCGCCAATGAACGCCAACTCACCTTCTTCCGAGAACAGCGACCTCGAATCCGCTGGCGATGACTCTGCCATCGCCACCCCGCCACCGCGGCCGAGTCTTTGGAAAGACATGACGACCAACGAAGACTGGTGGGCAATTTGGTGTGCCGCCCTCTTGCTTCTGATCGCGTTCGCAGCCGTTTGGATTGGCCAACCCGAGGGTCTGAGCGAAAGCATCGCGGCGGGTGAATCCGTGAGCGTCACCAGCCCACTGAAACCGTTCCTGGCAAAACCTGGCAAGTGGACCGACAACCCGCTCGACGCTGTCTCATCGAGCTGGCAAGGCATCCTCGGAGTCTTCTTGATCATCGGCTCGCTGTTTGCTTTCGCGAATCAAATGCGAGGCAAATCCGCCTCGGCTTTCTTGGCCGCTTTCCCCGTCGTGTTCTTGCTCGCAACGCTGGCGTATTGGATGTCCGGGCAATCGGTGGTCAAAGCCTACAACCTTGAATATGCCTTGTGGGCGCTGCTGGTGGGATTGATCATCAGCAACACGGTCGGCACACCTGACTTCCTACGACCAGCGATCTCGACCGAGTTCTTTATCAAGACCGGCTTGGTCCTGCTCGGTGCCGAAGTGCTGATGAGCCGCTTGCTGGCACTGGGATTGCCCGGCGTGTTCGTCGCTTGGTTGGTCACGCCTTTCGTCTTGATCACGACGTACTGGTTCGGCCAGAAGGTCCTGAAAATTGAATCCAAATCGCTCAACATGGTGATCTCCGCCGACATGTCCGTGTGTGGTGTCTCCGCCGCGATCGCCACCGCCGCGGCTTGCAAAGCCAAGAAAGAAGAGCTGTCCCTTTCGATCGGTCTGTCGCTGGGATTCACCGTCATCATGATGGCCGTGATGCCCGCTGTGATCACCGCAGTTGGAATGGACCCGATCCTGGGAGGTGCTTGGTTGGGTGGCACGATTGACGCCACCGGTGCCGTGGCTGCCGCCGGTGCGGTGCTGGGTGATGAAGCACTCGAAGTCGCCGCCACGGTCAAGATGATCCAGAACATTTTGATCGGTGTGACCGCGTTCTGCGTGGCGATCTACTGGGTCACGTTTGTGGAACGAGATCCGACGGGTCCGAAGATCGGGATCTCCGAAATCTGGTACCGCTTTCCGAAATTTGTGCTTGGGTTTGTCTCGATGTCGATCCTGTTCTCGGTGCTTTACTCTTCGATGACCAATGGCCCCGAACTCATCAACGCGATGATCGGCGGCTCCACCAAAACGCTTCGGGGATGGTTCTTCTGCCTCGCGTTTGTCAGCATCGGATTGGAAACCAACTTCCGCCAACTGCTACCGCAACTCAAAGGCGGCAAGCCACTTGTTTTGTACGTGTGCGGTCAATCGCTCAACTTGGTTTTGACACTGGCAATGGCTTACTTGATGTTCAAAGTCGTTTTCGCTGACACGGTGTCGCCATGATTGCTCGTCAACGTTGCTACCGGATCGGCGGACTGGCGGGATTGATTGCACTGCTGTCAATCATCTGGCTGGTCGTCCTTCCCGCGTACGCTCGCCAGCCCGAAATGCGTCAGCATTTGAAATGGCTGGATGACCGAGGCATCGACCCCAGTGCGATGTACTACACAGAACTGGACGTCATGGACGACATCCTGGCCAAGCACCGTCTGGCAGAACTCCGCCAGGAAAGCAATCGCCCCAACCGATAACGTTGGCTGCATTGCAAGTCATCCAAACAAAGGCCGAACCTTCGAGGTTCGGCCTTTGTCACTACCGCCGTATCGCACCGAAGCCGGTCTTTGGTGCAACGACGCTTGCAACGGTCCATGGAATGAATCCAGTGATACGCAAATACGAACCCACGGACTTGGACGAATTACTGAACGCTTGGATGTCGGCCTCGATCGTGGCTCATCCTTTTCTCAGCCCTGAGTTTCTCGCGCAAGAACGCGAAAACATTGCGACGACCTACCTTCCCAACGCAGAAACCTGGGTCGACGAAGTGGACGGGGCTGTCGTTGGATTCTTGGCTCTGCTGGGCAATGAAGTCGGCGGCATCTTTGTCGCCCCAACGCATCAGAAACGCGGCATCGGTCGGCAACTCATGGACCACGCCGTTTCGCTTCGCGGTGATTTGGAACTGGAGGTCTTCGTCGACAATTCCATTGGACGTGGCTTTTACGAACACTACGGTTTCGTTTCATTGGAACAAAAACCACATCCGCCATCCGGCCACCCCGTCCTGCGTTTGCGATACGAAGCCCCCGCAACCGCGTGATCCGAAGTGGTTTTTCAACGCTCACAATCAACCACCGCACTGAACGAGATCGCTCAGTCCAAGTGGCCCATGTTGCCCGCTTGGTAATCGGTGATGGCGGCTCGGATTTCTTCTCGCGTGTTCATCACGAACGGCCCCTGCCCCACCACGGGCTCGCCAAGTGGTTCGCCGGTCATCAGCAAAACGCGAGCTTCTGACTCCGCATTCAAAACCACTGTGTCGCCAGACCGTTCCATCAGCGCCAACTCAACCGCCTGCATCGAACTCTCATTGACGCGAACATTGCCTCTTTGAACGATGACCACGCAGGTGTGCCCTTCAGGAACTGTCAACGTGGCCGCCGCGTTTCCAGTGAGCTGAACATCCCACAAATTGATGGGCGAAAACGTGCTGGCTGGCCCCTTCGCTTCCCCCAGCTCGCCCGCAATCACGCGAACCGTTCCAGCGTCCCTGGGCAATGGAATTCGAGGGAACTGTTCGTCCCGCAGATCTTGGTACTTCGGTGGTGCGGCCTTGTCCGTTGAGCGCAGGTTCACCCAGAGCTGGACCATCTCCAGCGTCCCGCCCGCTTTTGCGAATCGGCGGCTATGGAATTCTTCGTGGACGACGCCAGAGGCCGCCGTCATCCACTGCACATCGCCGGGTCCGATTGTGCCCTGACTGCCGCTGGAGTCACGGTGTTCCAATTCGCCTTGGTAGAGCAGCGTGACGGTTTCAAAACCGCGATGAGGGTGCTCGCCGACACCGCGTTTTGCTTCCTCGGGTGCAAAGTCATGCGGCCCGGCATAGTCGAGCAACAAGAACGGATCGAACTCATTGCCACCGGCGTAGGAGAACAAACTTCGTACCGGGAAACCGTCGCCCACCCAGTGCTGCGGAACGTCACGAATGATTCGCTGAATCGATTTCATTGCATTTCTCTCGCGTGCGACGTCCGATTTCACTCCCTTCTACGCGAGATCCCAAGCAGCAACAAGTCTCCCGCCTCGCTCAGGTGAAATCACCTTTCTCGTTGCCCTCGTCGTCGTAGCGAATGAACGCGAAATACACGAACGAAACCGGCAAACACGGCAACAGCAACAAGTAGTACCAAGACACAAAAATCGAGAATGCAAAGATGATTGAGACGAACACGATCCACACGATCTTCGTGTCTCGCCACAACCCTTGAAATTGTCCCATCGTTTTTTCACTCACTGGTGCTAATAGGTGGCTTTCATCCAGGAGTCATGTCAGGAAACCGATGGAGGCTGACTCAAGGAGCAAAATCCCCCGAAAACCGACGCTTTTCGAGCGATTCGCGGGCGGACTCACCTCGATTTATACGCTTTCACACGTTTTTCTAACACCATCGTCTCCCAATTTGATCGCTTGCCCCTTCCGTCACATCCGAGGACACCACGACAAAATCACTCCTGATTCGTTCAGGTTCGGAGGGAAGAAGCGTCTGTGAATTTTCCTCCATCAGGTTGCCCGTGAATTGACCAACACCAACAATGCAGCTTCTCCGATCTCTCGTCTTCTCCATTTCGACTTCTCCTGGAGCCCCTCGATGCCCGTTCTTTCAAGATGCCTCTTGCTGATGGCAGCGGTTCTCCCCGCCTTGTCATCGCAAGCTCAGGAAAAACCCAACATCGTTGTCATCTGGGGTGACGACATTGGTGTCCACAACATCAGTGCCTACAACCACGGCGTGATGGGATACAAGACGCCCAGCATCGACAGCCTTGCGAAAGAAGGCGCAATGTTCACCGATGCCTACGCTCAACAAAGCTGCACTGCCGGACGCGCCTCGTTCATCCTTGGCCAGCATCCATTCCGCACCGGACTGCTGACCATCGGCATGCCAGGCAGTGAACACGGGATCCCAGATTGGACACCGACCATTGCCGACGTGCTGAAGGAGCAAGGCTACACCACCGGGCAATTTGGCAAGAATCACTTGGGCGACCGAGACAAACACTTGCCCACCAACCACGGGTTCGATGAATTCTTCGGGAACCTCTATCACCTCAACGCCGAAGAGGAACCCGAAACCTACTACTACCCCAAGGATCCTGAGTTCCGAAAGAAATACGGACCCCGCGGCGTCATCCACTCGTTCGCCGATGGCCGCTTGGAAGACACCGGGCCGCTGACCAAGAAACGCATGGAAACGATCGACGAGGAGGTCCACACCAAAGCGATGGACTTCCTCGAACGAGCGACCAAATCCGAAAAGCCTGCTTTCCTCTGGTACAACTCGACCCGCATGCACGTGTGGACTCACCTGAAGAAAGAATCGCAGGGTCGCACCGGCATCGGGCTGTATCCCGACGGAATGGTCGAGCACGATGACTACGTCGGCAAAGTGCTGCAAAAGATCAAAGACCTCGGCATCGAAGACAACACGATCGTGGTCTACAGCACGGACAACGGAGCCGAAACGTTCAGCTGGCCCGACGGAGGAATCACGCCTTTCCATGGAGAAAAAGGCACGACCTGGGAAGGCGGTTTCCGCGTCCCCTTGTTGGTCAAGTGGCCGGGCGTGATCGAGCCCGGCACCGTCGTCAACGAGATCATCTCGCAAGAGGACTGGATGCCAACCTTCGCCGCTGCCGCCGGTGAGCCTGAATTGGTCGAAAAGATGAAGAAGGGTTACAGTGCCAACGGAAAAGAGTTCAAAGTCCACCCGGACGGCTACAACTTTTTGCCCTTCTTCAAGGGTGATGCCAAAGAGGGTCCTCGAAAAGAGATCTACTACTTCAGCCAAGGGGGTGACCTGAACGCCGTTCGTGTCCAGAACTGGAAGATCCACTTCGCGACCATCGATGGCAACATCGCCACAGGCACACGGGAAGTTCCCGGCTGGCCGTTGATCATCAACCTTCGCGCCGACCCCTACGAAAAGATGTGGAAAGAAGGCACGCTGGGATACTTCCGTTGGTACGCCGACAACATGTGGACCTTCGTCCCCGTGCAGAACTACATCGAGCAGTTCATGGCAACCATTCCAAAGTACCCTTGGCAATCGGGATCCAGCCTGAGCGCGGCGGGCATCAACTATCAAACGTTGAAGGCCCAAGAGTGGATCAAGAAACTCGAACAGATCTCTCCGCCACGCAATTAAGCAGGTCGGCATGAGTCATCGGGCAAGTGAGCCGTTTGGCGTTCGCCACGGTTCCCACGCAAAACCGGGGCTGGCGCTGGGCTCCGAAATATTTGGTGTGACGGAACACATTCGTTTGCGCAAGTTTTCATCCCGGTAGGGATTTCAGATGGTAGCCGTCGGTAAGCGATAGCGCCACCGACGGACATGCAACCCCCACGCCACCACTCTCCATCCCGCCGTGGCCATTGGCCACGGCGGGATGGAGAGTGTTTTTGGGACGCTCGGTTTCCGGGGGTACGCTGCTACGCAGCAACCCCCGGCTACCATCTGACATCCCTACCGGGATGAAGAAAGACAGCGAGCCGGAAGAAAAATTGCATTCGCTATCCGAACGCCAACATCAAACATTTCGCAGCCCAGCCTAACGCCCAAACGGCTCACATGGTTATACCCGATCATTCCTGCCGACCTGCTTAGGTCGGCTCTCGTTGATCGCGATCGGCTGAAACTCATCCGCTGAGCCGCGAAACTCTGCATCAACGGCCTCAACCCGATCCTGGGACGAGGCCGTTTTCCATGGCGTCCACCCCACGACGTTGCGATGTGCAAGCGAGGCCATTACAACCAATCCTTCCTCTTCTCCACTGGAACAATTGCATGACGCCGCGGGAAACAATCGAACAGATCGCCAACGCGATGAATGCGGCCGTCATTGGTCAGCAATCCGTGGTGGAACGAATCTTGGTCGCCTTGTTGGCCAAGGGGCATGTCTTGATGGAAGGCCTTCCGGGCACGGCCAAAACTCGCTCTGTCAAAACTCTTTCGAAGCTGGTCGACAGCCAATTCGGACGCATTCAGTTCACTCCCGACCTGTTGCCTTCCGACGTCACCGGATCTGAAATCTATCGTGAACAAAACGGCACATTTGAATTCCAAGAGGGCCCGATCTTTGGCAATCTGATCTTGGCCGATGAGATCAACCGGGCCCCAGCGAAGGTCCAATCCGCCCTCTTGGAGGCGATGGAAGAACGACAGGTCACGGTCGCCTCCCAAACGCACACACTGCCGGAACTGTTCATGGTTCTGGCCACCCAAAACCCGATCGAGCAAGAAGGCACGTACCCACTGCCCGAAGCCCAGATGGATCGCTTCATGCTTTATGTTCGCGTGGACTATCCCGGGGACGCGGACGAAGCAGCCATCTTGAAACTGGTGCGTGGCGAAAAAACGGGCGCGGCCGCCGCATCAACCGATGCGATCTCGCAACAGTTGATCTTCGACGCCCAACAGGAAGTGGGTGCCATTCATGTCGCCGACTCCGCAGAGAAGTACATGGTGGATTTGATCATGGCGACCCGTCACCCGGATCGCTACGAAGGCGACCTGCCCAAGTGGATTCGGCTTGGTGCCAGCCCTCGTGGCACGCTGGCACTCGACGCCGCGGCACGCGCCCATGCTTGGTTGGCCGGTCAAGACTTCGTTTCGCCCGACAACATCCGCGCCATGGCACCGGCTTGCTTGGCTCACCGAGTTCACTTGACTTACGAAGCCGAAGCGGCCGGTGTGACCCGCACGGACGTGATTGATGCCTTGCTGAAGAACGTGGTTCCTGTCTGAACTGAGTTTGCTTTCGATTGCCCACCTTGAACGAAGGCCGCCCATGTCCGCCCGAGTCACCATCACGTTTCAAGATCTGCTGCAATGCAAAGCCGACGCGCGCGGGTTCTCGCTTCTACCTCGCCAACCCGTCGGATCGCTTCTCGCTGGACGTCATGCCTCGCGGCTTCGTGGTCGTGGTCTGTCCTTTGAAGAACTTCGCCAGTATCGACAGGGCGATGACATCCGCCAAATGGACTGGAAGGCGACCGCTCGTCTTCGTTCACCCCACATCCGTGTTTACAGTGAAGAACGCGAACGTCCCGTGTTGTTGTTGGTCGACCAACGCAAACCGATGTTCTTTGGAAGTCAACGCGCGATGAAATCCGTCGCAGCGGCAGAACTGGCCGCGATGGGTGCTTGGCGTTCGCTTGCCAGCGGCGATCGAGTCGGCGGGCTGGTGTTCAATGAAACCGAAATCGCGGAAGTCCGTCCCCACCGCAGTCAAACTCGAGTCCTGCACCTGCTGCATCAAATTGTTCGACTGAATCAGAACCTCGCTGAGCCATCGGCTTCGTCAGCGCCGCCTCCCGCCTCACCGATCACGTTGAACCAGGTTCTCGAGAACGCGTCGCGAATCGCTCGGCACGATCATCTGGTGATCTTGGTCAGCGACCTCGACGGAGCCGACGAAGAAACCAGTCGCCTCGTGACTCGGATCGCTGCCCACAATGATGTGCTTGTCACGGCGGTCTACGATCCACTTGGCATTCGATTGAGCGGCGCCCCCGGCATGCTGGCCAGCCACGGCGGACGAACCTGGGAAATCCCGGACCACGCCTCCTTTCCCGAGGACTTCCAAGCCGCATTTGGTCAAGTCCTCTCGCACTGGCGAAGTGTCTTTCGATCCCTGCGAATTCCTCTGATGCCACTTTCCACGGCCAACCCCGTCGCGGAGCAGATCCGGGTTCTCTTTGGGAACACCGCGTGATGCAAGCCAGCGACCCAGCCAGCCTCGACCGGCTGAACGACATTGTTGTGCCCGCGCCGGTTTCCTGGTGGCCACTCGCGCCAGGATGGTACGTGCTGTTTGCCGTCCTGTTGGCAGTGGGTGTTTGGCTGGCATGGAAGAACTGGCGGACTTGGAAAGCGAATGCCTACCGCCGCGAAGCAATTCACGAACTGGAGTCGGCAAACACGGCCGCTGCCATCTCGGAACTCCTCCGACGCACCGCTTTGGCAATCAAACCGCGATCCGAACTGGCAACGATGACTGGCAACCGCTGGCCCGAATGGTTGTCGCAACAATTTCCGACGGAGCCGTCTCCATCGCTTTCGCCAACCGTTCGCGAGCAGTTGGCAACCGCGGCCTATCGCGACCACGCAATTGAAGAATCGCTCGATGAACTGCGAGCTTTCGCGGCCGCTTGGATTGCCCAGCATTCTTCCAACGCATCCAACCCGACCGACTCAAACGCCACCTGCGAGGAGCCAACATGTTGACCTTCGCCTCCACCTGGTGCTTCCTGTTGTTGCCGCTGCCGTGGTTGGTGCGACTGATTCTGCCACCGAAACAACAACACCAAGTTTCCGTCCTTGTTCCCTTCGGTGATCGGCTGCAACAAGTTTTGGATGGCACGTCATCCGCAAACACTCGGCCGCAAAGCGGGTCTCGCCGCGTGCTTGCGATTGCCATTTGGGTTGCCGTGTTGACTGCAGTTGCCAGACCTCAATGGCTGGAGCCTCCGATCACCAAGGAGATCCCCACGCGAGATTTGCTGCTGCTCGTGGATCTATCGGGTTCGATGTCACAAGAAGACTTTCAAAATGATGCGGGAATAGAGGTCTCCCGGCTCGATGCGGTCAAAGAGGTCTTGGATGGTTTCCTCGCGAAACGCAAAGGTGACCGGGTGGGCTTGGTCGTCTTCGGCGATGCAGCGTACCTGCAAGCTCCGTTCACAACCGACTTGCAGCTTTCCCAGGAACTGCTCGGCGAGTGCGAAGTCGGCATGGCTGGCCCACGGACCGCGTTGGGGGACGCCATCGGATTGGGCGTCAACTTGTTCGACGAAAACGCCGAACGAGCCAAAACCATCATCGCACTGACCGACGGCAATGACACCAAAAGCAAAGTCCCTCCGGTCGAAGCCGCTCGCGTCGCAGCTCAGCGAGACATCAAAATCTACACCGTCGCGATCGGCGACCCGACGACGGTTGGCGAAGCCAAACTCGATGAACAAAGTCTCAAGGACGTGGCCTCCGAAGCGGGCGGAAAGTACTTCTTCGCCGCCGACCGCGAACACCTGGCTGGCATCTACAACGAACTCGACAAGATCGAAACGAAGATCATCGAAACCATCAGCCACCGTCCTCGCACAGACATTTACTACTGGCCGCTTCTAGTTGCATTGCTGCTGTCAATGTTTGCCAAGGCAATCGCGACTTGGCGAGGTCGACGACACACGACTCCTGTCGAACAAGACCAACGAATCCACGTCAACCCAATCACGGGTGAGATGGAGGTGGTCGCATGATCGATGTCTGGAACGCGTTTCACTTCATTCGTCCGACTTGCTTATTTCTCATTCCAATTGCGTTTGGTTTGGCATGGGCTTGGCATTGCAGTCACGATCCGCTTCGGGGTTGGCGAAACCAAATCGATTCAAATTTACTGGACGCCTTGGTTCACCAAAGTGGGGCACCATCCAAGCATGGGTGGCAACGCCTCCCGGCATTCACTTGGCTGCTGGTGGGATGGATTGTCAGCGTCGTCGCGATCGCGGGGCCAACGTGGCGAGTGGAAGCCAACCCGTTCGCACAAGACGCTCAACCCTTGATCATCTTGATGAAAGCGGACGAAACGATGGCGTCGGCTGCCCAGACCACCACGCCTCTCCAACGAGCCGCGTTGAAAGTCGCCGACTTGGCCAAAGCACGCCCAGGTGACCCACTGGGTTTGATCGCCTATTCCGGATCGGCTCACACCGTCTTGCCGCCCACCGAAGACACCTCCGTTGTTGCCGACATGGCCGCAGAAATCAGCCCCGCCATCATGCCCGTCGCGGGCGATGCGCTTGACCAAGCGATCACCGAAGCAGGTCGCTTGATCAACCGCCAAGAAGGCGGAGCGACTTTGTTGATCATCGCGAATCAAGCCATTCTGGATCCTCAGCAAGTCGCCGCCGCTCACCAAGCGATTGGATCGCCCCCAATCGAAATCCTGAGTTTGCTACCCGAGGAATCTCAAGAAACCGAATCGCTGCAAGCGATCGCGAAAACACTCGGCGGCAAGCGGATCCCGTTGACGATCGACGACCAAGACATCCAATCGATCGTGCAGTACGCCGAGCGTCGCTCGTCGTCCGGCCTCGCGGGACAGAGCGATCGCTGGCGAGAATCTGGCTACTGGCTGTCCCCTCTCCTCGCCGCCATGGTGGCGTGGTCGTTTCGACGTGAACGCACCTCCCATGAGGACGCCTCCTGATGAAAACATGGCTGATTCTAGGCGTGATCGGATGGTCAACTTGGTGGTGGACACCGGACCAACTTGGTCAGCGTCTGCTAAATCAAGAACAATACACCGACGCGGCCAACGCCTTCGACGATCCCATGTGGCAAGGAGTCGCTTGGTATCGCGCCGGCGAGTTCGCCGATGCGGCACAATCCTTTTCACGAACAACCGGCCCACAGGCCACCTTCAACCTGGGCAACTGCTGGCTGATGCAAGGCAAGTACGACGAAGCCATCGCCAGCTACCAAGACGCATTGAAAGCACGCCCGAACTGGAAGGAAGCCCAAGAGAACCTGGACCTCGCAACGGCTCGTAAAATGGCGACCGAAGCCAAAGGCGGGGACGCCGGTGACCAACGTCTGGGAGCCGATGAAATCGTGTTTGACAAAGACAAGAAGAAGCAAGACGAAGGCCAAGACACCGACATCACCGCAGAACAAGCTGTGAACGATGCCTCCGTGCAAGCCGTCTGGTTGCGTCAAGTGCAAACCAAACCGGCCGATTTCCTGAAGTCCAAGTTCCGCTACCAAATGGCCAATCGCGACCAGGAATCCCAAGACCAACCTGTCGAAGCGAAGACCAGCGATGGAGACAAACCATGACCGCTCCTTCGCAACATGCTTTTCCTGCATCTCCGTCGGACTGCGGTTCGAACGCAGGCTCGACATTCCAAATGATAGCGGCAGGGCGCAAGCCCTCCGGTAACGCACCGGGCGGCTCGCGCCGCTCCGCTAAAAACGTGTTCAAACAGCTCCATTACTTCTCCGCAACGTTCCTAGCGTTGACGCTTTGCCTGACCGTTACCCAATCCATCGCCCAAGACAATCCGCCCCAACCGGTCACGATCAAAGTCCCCACTCCGAAGGCCTGGGTGGGACAACGACTGCCATTCTCGGTGCAGGTCCGTGCCCCTGGATCGTTTGTGGGTGCCACGTCGTTCTCACTGCCGCAGATTCCACGCACAGTGATCCTGCAAGTCGGATCACCCGTGGTGTCCTCCGAAGAAGTTGGGGACGAGTCCTGGTTTGTGCAAACCCACGAATTCGCGTTGTATTCCCAAACCTTCGGCACCATCAAAATCCCTTCGTTTGAGGTCCGCTACGCCAACCGAGAAGGGTTCACAGGACCGACGACCGATCACACTCAGCAGACCACCGAAGTGACCGTCGAGATCCAAGCACCACCGGACTACGATCCCGATGTCTTCGTGGTCACGGCTGACAAAATCGACATCCAAGAAACGTGGGATCCACCGCCGGGCAAAGCCAAACAAGGCGACGTGGTTCACCGCACCATCACCCAAACAGCCGACCAGATTTCGGGCATGGTGCTCGCTCCACCGCCAACCAACGTTCCCGATGGCATCCAAGCCTACGTCAAGTCACCCCAAGTGAACGACCACACCGAGCGAGGCGAATTCACAGGCGAACGAATTGACACGGTGACGTATCAATTCAAAGGTTCGGGAAAACTCACGCTGCCAGCAATTCGATACGTGTGGTGGAATCCCGACGACGAATCCTTCGGGTCGCACACCTTGCCCGCAGCCACGTTCGACGTGACTGCCGCTCCTCAGCCTCAACTCGCAACGGTGGAAGAGCCCAATTGGCAACCCTTGGCATGGACGTTCTCAATCCTGGGCGCGTTGGCCATCCTGATCGCAACGCAGTCCCACCGGATCGCAGTTGGATTTCGAACGATCCAACATCGACTCAACCCGCCCGACCGTATCGCCGCCCGCCGCCTGATTCGGGCTTGCCAGACAAACGATGCTCACGCCGCAGAAACCGCTTGGAACCAATGGCTCAACACGCAACCCGAAAACGTCCGTCTCTCTGACGGACTGCGATCGCTGGTCTTGGAACTGCATCGATTGCTCTACAGTCACGCTGCCGCGACAAACTCCGCTCCCTCGGTCAAAACGCAAACCGATTCAGCCTGGAAAGGCGAGTCGCTTGCCCAAGCGTTTCAGCAACACCTGCACCAGCGGCGTTCCAAGCACCACACACCCGAGGAACACTTGCCGCCTCTCAACCCCATCGCTTGAGAGTAGTTGTGCAGTTTCGAAGCCCTACGATCGCGAACATCAATTCACCCTCCCAAACGCAGTTAGGGAGGGTCGGAAAGCGAGATTTCCGGGGAGGGCACTCCGCGTCACCAGAAACTGCACCGCTTCATGCCGGATGCGTTTGGCCCCAACCTGCTCAGAACGCAACGTTCATCCGTAGCCCCAACAAGTACGCATCGGCGACTTGCTCGCGAGCTTGATCAATCCACTGAAAATCGGGCGTCACCGAAATCGATTTGGTCAACTGAGTCCGATAGAAGACCTCCACGCCCTGCGAGTCACCAATGGGGCCCAAGGCTGCGGTCAACAACGGCCCGATCTCGTCGCTGGTTCCGCTGTAGTAGTACCCAACACCAAACGTGTCCCCATCGCGAATCGGACTTGCGCCGCCCAAACCAGCGCTGAGCAGATAGCTGATCGGGTTGGTGTCACTGTCGGCAATCCCGGCTCTGGCAAAGTATCCCCAGTGTCGAGTTGAATCGCAGGGGTCGACCCACAAGGCTTGGTCCGTGTTCCAATACACCGACCAGGAATCCGAGGCTCGGTTGATCGGCACGCTGGGAAGGATGATCCGTGGATCTTGGCCGAGCGAAACGTAGTCGCGACTGCTCCAGGAGGCCCCGACCAATTGGTGACCGGGCGTCCCCAACCAGTCCGTTGCCATTCTCATTTCCGCCGAGACCACAACGCCATCAGCGAACAGCTCGTCAAAGCCAGCTGAGTCGGCGGTGTCCGTGGGGTTCATCACCACGAAATTGAAGGCCGGTGTGCCCTCGTCACCCAGAACAACAAAACCACACCCAAGCGACGAGTAAGGCACCGATCGCAACACGATTGGGTTGGCCACAAAAGCAACATTGGAAAACTGCGTGACACCGCGACCGCTCGCATAGGCATTGGTATCACCATCGAGTGTGTCCAGTTTGCCGGCGTAGACCGCGAAACGCTCGGACAAAAACTGGGTGAACAACACATTGGTCAGATACAAACTCTCGCTATCCGCGACGGGCAGCTCAGCGGCCAAGGTCGGCGGCAAAATGACACCGGCTGACGCGCCAATCGTTTGACCGAACCGATGCTCAGCTCGCAGCTTCAGAAACAAACCTTCGTGCACACCGAGCTTTCCAAGGTCCATGTTGGCCACGTAGTCCCCGTGGCCTCCATAGCGAGCGGTCTGTTCCAGACCACCACCGGCTGTTCCGAAGTAATACTGCGTCAGATTGTTCGAAAAGGTGATGCCGCTTTCCGCCAGACATTCACGGATTGCCTTGCAAATGCAATGGTCGTTCGAACAATCGTCGCAGCAACCGAGCGCGGAATCACAGGCGGAAAAAGCAGAACAATCGTCCACCTGAGCGTACGAAACCTGAGTCAACGATCCCAGGAGTATGAAAACGACGCCAAGCAGAATCGTTTTGACGTTCAGTTTTCTTGTAAATTCGGTTCGGTCCATCGAGGTGCCTCGAATTTCGTTCGACAATGACTTCCTGGTTTCGACAACCCACACCCACCTTTTCGGACGCACTCCCCCCCACCCCGCTCTTTTCCTGGCACCAGAAAATTGAACATGCCGAAATTTTCGTTTCGAGGCCAACTTCTGCGGATTATCTGGGTTCGATGGGAGCAATTCGCGACCCGACTCTCTAAGATTGAGAGGACAATTTCGAATGCTCTTCGTTTTGCTTGACCGCCAATCTCTTCTCACCTGTCGGCTGGAACACTTTGAAATGAATACAGGTCCAACACTTTTGCTCGGTGCATGCCTCACCGCCGCAATCCTCGGATCCGTCGGCTCGGACGTGATCGCACAAGACGGTCAACCGGCGGCCGTGGATTCCAACTCTCGCCAGGCGGTCCAGGAACGTCTGCAACAGTACGCCGACGCATTCAATCACAGAGAACTTGATTCGCTGCCCCAATTCGTTGCAGCCGATGTTCGCTACCGGGACCAGACGTCGGGACGAGAAGCCAATTCCGCCACGGAACTGATCGATCAGATCCGAGCTGCCGTCGAGACCGAACCCACTCTGAAGCTGAGCGCGACCGTCGAAGAAGTCGAACAAACGGAGACCAATCAAGCAACGGTTCGCGGAACCACGACGCTGACGTCGGATCAAGCTCCTGAAGAAACATCTTCGTTCGAGATCACACTGTCCAAGCGCTCCGCGGACTGGGTCATCACGACCATCATCGAACGTGCCACCGACGAAGCCTCTTCCGTCGATTCAGCCAACCCGATTGAAGCACTGGGATGGTTGGTTGGAACATGGAACGAAGACTCGGAAAACGGCCTCCAAAGTAAAATTGATTTCTTGCCAGGGCGTCGTTTCATACGTCGCACTTTTCAAGTGGGATCCGAAACAGAGCCGGTCGGCTACGAGATGATTGGCTACGACCCACAATCCAACCGTGTGAAGTCTTGGACCTACTTTGCCGACGGCAGCTTCGGCAACGGCTACTGGGCAGGCGAAGAAGATCACTGGCGAATGGAAATGACTCAAACACTGGCCGATGGCGGGCAAGCGACCGCGACGTGCATTGTCCGCCCCATTGATCGTGACACGATGACGGTTCGCATCATTTCGCGAGTGCTCAACGGCGAGCCGCTTCCCAACGGTGAAGCCGTCACGCTCAAGCGACAAACGGACACCACAGCCACCGACGAACCTTCCCCCAATACCGCGACCCCATCGGGAGCCAACCAATGAATCTTTCGATCAATCCAATGCAGCCTTGGCGCTGGGTGTCGGTTTGCGTCGCACTTTCCCTGACCACCCTTTCATTGCCGTCGCTTGAAGCGGGCGGATTTGGAGGACGAGGTGGCGGCGGAGGCGGCCGTTCGTTTGGTGGTGGAGGCGGAGGAGCACGGCCCAGCATGGGTGGCGCTTCGAACTTCAATCGCGGAAGCATGGGCGGCGGCAACCGCATGCCCACCAGCCGACCTCAAACCAGCATGCCCCACGTGAGCGGGAACAATTTCAGCCGCCCCAGCACGAGCAGGCCGAACTTCAACACCAGTCGTCCAAGTTTACCCAGCACCGGAACACGACCATCACGCCCCGACGTTTCTCGCCCCAGCATTTCGCGTCCGGACATCTCACTGCCCAACAATTCGCGACCAGGAACCTCTCGTCCCGGTTCCACCCAACCCGGGATCACGCGACCAGGCAACAACCTGCCCACTCGCCCTGATCGACCAAGCACCCTTCCCGGCAATCGGCCCGGATCAGATCGCCCAGGTGCTTCTCGCCCCAATCTGCCGGGTGGAAATCGGCCCGGAGGAAATCTTCCCGGCAGTGACCGGCCCAGTCGTCCTGGCGGCTCGAATCGCCCCGACATGCCAGACTTTGGAAAGCTCCCCGGTGGCCGTCCTTCCACGGGCGACGTCGGCAACTTCCTGGGACTCGATGGTCCCCTGCGTCCCAGTGGAAATGAACGCCCCAACCGCCCCGGTAGCACCGATCGCCCCGGAACAGGAGACCGACCTGGAATCGGAAATCGACCTGGTACCGCCGATCGTCCCTCCCTCGCAGATCGCCCCGGCGCCGGAACACGCCCAGGGCTTGAGAATCGTCCCGGCCTCGACCGCCGCCCCAATCCCGGTGATCGCCTGCCACCCAATCGCCGCCCTGACATCAACATCGGCGACGTGAACATTGGCAACAACAATATCATCAACAACAGAATGGGCTGGGCCAATCTGGATAACAACCGAGTCAACCAGATCAACAACCGGTGGCAAAACCGCTTGAACAACGTCAGCAATTGGCCAGCCATTCCGCCCCATCGCTATGACCATTTCCATCGCTGGGGAAACCAAGTTCGCAATCATTGCCACTATCACGGCTTCGGTCCCAATTGGTGGGGACGACACCCATTCCGCTTCTGTGGTTGGCACTACTTCTATTCGTACAGGTACTACCCCTCCTCGTATTGGTGGAGCACACCGACGTACCCCACGGTGACCAACTGGTTCACCTGGAGTGCCCCCGCTCCATCGATGGAGCAACCGGTCTACTACGATTACAGCAGCGAAGGCAACGTGACCTACGAAGACAATCGCGTTTACATCGGTGGTGAAGAAGTGGCGACGTCCGAGGAGTTCGCCCAAACAGCGGCCGACCTCGCGACGGTGGACGCCCCTGAAAGCGAAGAGATCGCTGAAGAATCAGAGTGGCTTCCCTTGGGAACCTTCGCGTTGACAACCGATGCCGACGATGTCGACCCTGACCGCATTGTCCAGTTGGCGGTCAACAAAGAAGGGATCGTGTCCGGAACGCTCCACAATCAAAAAACCGATGAAACACAGGCCATCCAAGGCCAAGTCGACAAGCAAACTCAGCGAGTTGCAATGCGAATTGGCGAAAACGAAGATATCGTGGTGGAGACCGGCCTCTATAATTTGACGCAAGATGAAGCATCCGTGCTGGTTCACTTTGGAACCGAAACACAAGACACCTACATGCTCGTTCGCTTGCCCAGCCCTGAGGATTCTGAAGAGTCGGCCAATTCAACTGACGATTCATTGACCGAGGAATCGGACAATTCATCGAACGACAACAACTGATCCTTTCTCAATCACTCGAATTAGACCACATCATGTTCCGTCACTTCTTACTTGTTGTCGCGGTCCTCTCGACCGCTTCGTTTGCCAGCGCCAAACCTCGTACTTGGACCAGTGCCAACGGTGCCTACAAATTGGAAGGCGAACTGATTGGATCCAACGACACCACGGCGATCTTGAAACGTCGTGGTTCGGGCCGCCTTGCTGCGGTCGAGCTGAAAGACCTGTCGGACGAAGACCGCGAATTCGTCACGAAATTGACCAAAAGCGAATCGGAAAGGGAATCAGGTGGCGACCTTGAAATGCACACCTGGACATCTCGCGATGGGCTAAAGATTCAGGCGAAGATCCTTGCCTACGGGAAGAAGGAATACACGCTGGATCGAAAACTGGGCGCCGTGACCATCAACGGCAAAGCATTTTCAACCTTTGATCCGCTGCACCAAAAGCTCATCCTTCGAGTTCTTTCCGTCCTCGAAAACGAATCCTTGGAAAAGGAAACGGACCTCAAACAATTCGTGGCCGGCTTCGGAGGACAACCCAAGTCCTACACCCTCGAAGGCGTGCTGATGGAACTGGCCTCCGGCGACCAAATCGCGGTCCCGTTTTTCATGTTCAGCGAAAAGGATCTCGAGGTCCTGCAAGCAGGCTGGGAAAACTGGAAGAAGTACCACGCCGACGACGTAGCCCGAGCCCGTGAAGATTTGATGATGCGGTCCGAGGCCTCGCATTACCAACAAACCATGGCTCAGCAGCAACAGCGGCAACAGCTCGAAGTCCTCAAGTTCAACATGGCCGCCGTTCGCACTGGACTGACATCGATCTGGGAAGTCCGAATTGCGCCCAACCCAGGTGTTTACGGTCGTCCCACCAGCATCATGGTGAGCGCCCGAGACAGTTTGACGGCCACACAAATGGTCCTGCCGAACTACCCGGGCTATTTCATGGTCGGCGTACGCAAGTTCAGCTACTGATCACCAAGTAGCGGATTTCGTAGTGGATGAGGCAACGAGTCCCGTGAATCAGGATTCGTGGCCTCATCCACTACGTCAGTAATTGATCGTGCATTGCTAAGCAGCGCTGGATCAATGAGTGTCAGGTGGTCGTCGTGGACGAGGATACGAATCCTCACGGCAGGTAAAACCCGAAGCTCATTTGCAAACGGGTTGCGTCGGCTTGGTTGCCGTTTTGGTTCTCTCGCATCCCGTACAGGTATTCGATTCCCACGAACACCCGATCGACCGGATTGTGAATCAAGTTCACGGCGAGGTAGTTGGTTTGACGCAGGTTGGTCGGATCCTGACCCGCAATGGGATCCAGAAAGAGTTCGCTGTACGTCAAGTTTGATGTCAGCCGATCATTCCAAACATGCTTGCAACCGACCATCCATCCAAACATCGGCAAAATGGCCGCGCTGCTTGGGCCAGTGGACACCACATCAGGTGACCCTCGATAGCTGCCGATCCCTTCTCCGAACGTGATTTGGGAATAGAGCCGCGTGTCTTCCGTGGCCTTCGCTGAACCGGTGAAGTTGAATCCCCAGGCGGTGCCCGTGATGACTGGATCCCCGACCGGTTGAAAGCCCAGTTCTCGCATAACAAACGCCGCTTGAAAATCGCCTCGGGGTCGTTCCAATTTCAAATGAGTGATCACATCGGGTGATTCCGTTCGCCCTTCTCCCGTCACACCGACGGGGATGTCGATCTCGATCCGAGGGTCTTCCAGCGACACCGCCCAAGACCATCCCCAATTGCCCAATGGCAAATCCAGACGCACCAACCCTTGCCGTCGGTTCACGTTCGAAACAGCACCTTCAAAATCCAATGTCTGAGGAACGGCCGATGGGTGCGTGAAAGTGGTCCACGTCTGCCCCGCCGTGACATACCCCATGGTCCCATAAGCATGTCGCAATCTGAGCGATCCATTGGAACCATCTTCGCCACCAAAGAAGTCCGCTTCCACGAACGCCCGAACCACCTCTTGCTGAACCTTCCATCGAGTATCAAAACTCAAACGGGAAGACCGAGCGTGGAACCGAGAGTTTTTCCGTTCGGCTGCCCCAACGGGAATCTGACTGGTGTCAAAGGAATCGACCGAGTCAATTGGGTCAAAGTCAGTGATGAAATCTGCTTTGACAAACCCACCGATCTTCAAGGCCGCTTCTTCACCAATCACAACAATCCCGCGATTGAAATCAGGAAACGCGGTGAAGTTGTTCGGCTGCTGAGTTCCCGCTCGGCTGTCGAACGATTCGGTCGTGAACGATTGCTGCAGCGAACGATCCAGCGAGATCGTATCCAACTGATCCAACACCTCGGTCACGGGCGACTCAATCGCGTCCAAACTCTCGTTGAACTCAGAGAACTGAGCCAACAACAACGGTTCGTCAAAATGCTCCGCCTCAGCCGTCTGTAGAAACGACGCGAGGCTTTCCTCGGCTTTCAAGGGCACAGTGAGAAACCACAACGGCAGTGCAAGCAAGAACCATTGCCGGGTCGCGCGGTCAAAGATCGTTCGTGCGGGGGTCTTGCAACTCATTCGACTTGGTTCGGTACAACCCCATCACAATCTTGCTCAACGAATGCTTCTCAACAAGTCACCGCACTCGCTCGCGGTCCGCACATCGCAATGGCCACAAAAGGCGATTCACCCTTCCTAGATTCGACACGGCAACCTGGCAAACTTGAACGATTCCTTCGGTTTTAACGCCAACAAAGCGACTCAGGAGATTGGACGCCTATCCAGGTGAAATTTTAACCGGGCGTGATCAATGCCATCGATGTCTCAGGAAAAGGCCAATTGTCGCTGGCGGTGGCGTCCCCACCGCCCTGGTCGACGGAACACCCACTCAATTTGTGGTCCGAATTCGGCTCGATGAGATCGATTCCCATCCGTTGCCCGGCGGTGCACAGGGACAGGCCGCTGTCTATACTGGCGACGTCCAAATTGCCGGAATTCCTATCATGTTCCTTGTCCGTGCGAATAGTTGGATGAATTATCTCTTCTAATCGCGTCGCGGATCGACACTTTGATCCACACCCTTTGACGAACCGAGCCAATACCATGCGAACGTTGCTGAAATCAGGCCCTGCGATGGCCCTGGCCCTTCTTTTCTCGATTTCTTCATCTGTCGTTCATGCACAAGAAAAGGCCAAGATCGAACTGTTGCTCGATCGGTCACCGGCTCCCGGCAACGCCATCGGTTATGTCAATGTTCCTGCGCTCAACAAGCTGATGAAAGACGCTGGCTTCTCCCCAGCCGCCTCGTCGGCTGTGAGCGAAGTCTGGTTTCTCGCCGATCTCGAAATTGCGACCCTCCGTCCCAAATGGGAAGCCGGTTACGCAGTCCTCAACGCCCCGGTGGACGCGAAAAAGTTGGCGGAACGACTCGGTGGGTACGTCGACAACGTTGTCGATCACGACGTCGTTCACGCTCCCAATCAAACCTACTTCGTTCCCGGAGACGAACACCCAGAACGTTTGGGCATCCTTCGCCCCACCGACCGATCGCTCTTGGCAGGATGGTTGACCCCGGTGATCGATGTGAAGTACACGCCGTTCCTGAGCGCTCATGCCAAGCAACCTGAATCTTACCTGTCATTCATGATGGCAATCGATTTGGCAAACGTCCTCTCACCGATCCCTTTGACGACTCGTCTGACGGGACTGGAATCTCTCAAATCCAACTCGCCGGAATCCGTCGCCGGTACCCTCGCATCGATTCAAGGCTGCAGCCTCATCGTCGGCCGACGCAGCCTCAATGAATGCATCGCCAAGTTTGAGTTCTCAAAATCACCTGCATCCTTGAAATTGATCGCCCCGGAATTGCTCGCTGAAATTCTTCAACGCAATGGCACCGGTGCCCCTGAAGTGAAACAGTGGGAAGTCTCCGTCGACGGGAACTCCCTCTCGCTCAAAGGCCCCATCACCCAGTCCAGCCTCAGCGGATTGATGGGCATCTTCAGCCTGCAGAGCCAAGCCCAACAGGCCGCTGCACGTGCCAGCCTGTCGGAACAAAGCGAAGAACAGCGAATCGCTTACGAGTCCAAGCACTACTTCGATGAAGTCAACTCGATCATCGAGCACACCCGCGATCACAAATCGCAAACCGCTGGTGCGATGGCAAAATGGAGCGACCAACGCGCTCGTCAGATCGATGAACTCGGCACGCTCAACGTCGACCCCGACATGGTCCAATACGGAACCAACGTGGCGGAACTGCTTCGCGGCAACGCCCTTTCCGTTCGTCAAACGAACATCGATGCTGGAAAGGTCAAAGCCAGCCAGAGCCTCGACACCGGCTACTACAACGACGGCTATGGTTACTACAACACCAACAGCACCACGGATTACCAACGTGTCACCAGCGCCATCGCCCAAGGCAACGCCTACGGTAATTACCGTGAGGCTCTCAATCAGATTGACAAACTGACCGCTGCGATGCGTCGTGACATGACACAGAAATTCAAAATGCAGTTCTAAGCATCGAACGGAATCCTGCGGACGCTATCCAAGCCGATCGGCACCAGATTCAAACGGGTCTTGTCGATCGGCTTTTTTCGTGGGCCGATTCATTGTCACTGGTCAATCGCAACCATTCGCTCCCCGATCGTTCCCCCGCACATCTGCGGCACCTGACATCAAACTGTTCTGCCAATGGATCTCGGACAATACTTTCAAGTTCGCATCAATGCTGTTTCAATCGCCTTGGTGGCGCACGTCGCCATCGAAGCCGTCACGATCATTCGTGTGATGACGCGGCCGCACCGGGAACCCGCGTCACGTGTCGCTTGGGTCACCATCATCGCGGCGGTGCCGTTCCTCGGCGTGCTTTTGTATGTGCTGTTTGGTGAAACGAACATCGGACGACGACGAATGGACCGCATGAAGCAAGTCATGGAACGCTTGCCCACGATGCCAGACATCAACCCGGAAGAATCTCGTCACGCGTTGGCAAATGTGCCAGCCCGATACGAACACCTGTTCCGAATGGGTGAATCCATCAATGGATTCGAAGCGATTGGCGGGAATTCTGGAACGCTGATGGACGATTCCAACGCCGCGATTGAATCGATGATCGCGGACATTGATCAAGCCAAAGACCATGTTCACTTGCTGTTCTACATCTGGCTGCCAGACAACAATGGTCTGAAGATGGTCGAGGCACTCAAACGAGCGGCGAAGCGAGGCGTGACCTGCCGGGCGATGGCAGATGACCTCGGCTCACGAACGATCATTCGATCCGCTCACTGGAAAGAGATGCAAGACGCGGGTGTGCATGTTGCCAGAGCATTGCCGATCGGCAATTTGGTCTTGCGTGCTCTGCGTGGTCGCATCGACCTCCGCAATCACCGCAAGATCGTTGTGATCGATGGAAGCATCACGTATTGCGGCAGCCAAAACTGTGCCGATCCTGAGTTCCGGGTCAAACCCAAGTACGCCCCTTGGGTCGACGCCGTGATTCGTTTCGAGGGTCCCATTGTCCGTCAGAACCAAGAACTCTTTGTCGCCGATTGGATGTCCTGCACCAGCGACGACCTGACCGATTTGCTGGACCAACCGCTTCCTGATACAGGGTCCGGGTTCCCTGCGCAGGTCATCGGCACCGGCCCGACCGTTCGTGACTCAGCGATGCCAGAGGTCTTTGAAACACTGTTCCACACGGCGCGGCGCAAGCTGACCATTTCGACGCCCTACTACGTGCCCAACGAATCCATGCAGCAAGCCCTCTGCGCAACAGCTTGGCGAGGGGTCAAGACAACGCTCATCATGCCAGCCAACAACGATTCCCAAGTTGTCGGCGGAGCCAGTCGAAGCTACTACGCCGGACTTCTCGAGGCGGGTGTTCTCATCCACGAATACACCGGCGGTTTGCTGCATACCAAATCGGTGACGCTCGATGATGAAGTCACTCTGATTGGCTCCGCCAACATGGACCGCCGGAGCTTTGACCTGAACTACGAGAACAACATTCTGTTCCACGATCCCAAACTCACCGCTGCCGTTCAGGATCGCCAACAAACCTACATCGAGCGGTCCAACGTGATCACCTCGGAAATCGTCGGTGCCTGGTCGCTCCCCAGGCGGTTGTGGAACAACGTGCTGGCAACGCTGGGCCCCATTCTTTAGCCCCCGCACACCCTCGCGGGTGATTGCGGTTCCGTAGCGATGAAGTCCTCCGAGGATTGGGCTACATTAGCGATCACAGCCCCCATTTGATCCGTTCCCACGCTTCCGCCGGGATCGAATCGAGCTCGGAACCATCACCACGAAAGCAGTCGTTTGAGCGGCAAATACGGATTTTGGACCCTCACGTTCCTGGTCATCGCCAACATGATCGGCGCTGGCGTGTTCACGACGTCCGGGTATTCACTGGCCGATTTGGGATCTCCTGAACAAGTCCTCTGGGCGTGGTTGGCAGGCGGCGTGATCGCTGTCACAGGGGCCATCAGCTACGCGATGCTGATCCGCGTGATGCCGCAATCCGGCGGCGAGTACCTGTTTCTTTCTCGGGCGGCGCACCCGTTGCTCGGCTACATCGCCGGATGGGTTTCTCTGATCGCAGGGTTCTCCGGCGCAATCGCGTTCGCGGCAACAGCACTGGAAGGCTACCTGCTTCCCGAACAATTGCGTCCTGAGTGGATGCCCGCGGGAATCGTCACCATCATGGCGATTGTCTTGGCGGGCTTTTTCCATGGTTTGCACCCGCGCATTGGAGCCGCCACCCAGAACATCGCCGTCAGCGTCAAACTGGTTCTCTTGGGAACGATCCTGGTGTTTGCCGCTTACCAGTGGTTCAGCGGAGACTTGGTCGCCCACAGCCCCGCACGCGAAACATCCCCCGATGCCACCCCTTGGTCGCACTGGACCGCCTTTGCGGGAAGCCTGGTTTGGATCTCCCTGAGCTATTCCGGTTTCAATGCGGCGGTCTATGTGGCCGATGAAGTGGTTGACGCCAAGCGAGTGGTCCCCCGAGCGCTGGTCGCTGGAACCTTGGCCACGACCATCCTGTACCTCTGCCTCAACGCCGTCTTTGTCTTTGCACCTCCCATGCAAAGCATCGTTGGCAAACCCGATGTGGCGGCCATCGCAGCAGCCAGTCTGGGAGGCAACGGTTTCGCACACTTTGTTCGCTGGACCATTGCCCTGTGTTTGTTGACATCGGTGCTGAGCATGATGATGGCGGCCCCCCGCGTGTACGCGAAAATGGCGGACGATGGCATGTTGCCCGCCTGGATGCGTTTCCGCGGCGAAGCACCCTTTGCAGCCACCGTGGTTCAGATCGTGGTGGCGGTCACGTTGGTTTTGATTTCGGACCTGCAAGGTTTGCTGTCGTATCTCGGACTGACGTTGTCGTTGTCAGCCGCCTGTTCGGTCTGCTGTTTGTTCTTGCCCTCGATCCGCAATTCACCTCATGCGGCTCCGAAATTGTGGTTGATCGCACCTGCGTTTTATGTCGTGGCGACAATCGTATCGGCAGGCATCATGACATCCAATGATCCCAAACAATTGATTGCGACCGGACTCACGTTTTTGGTCGGCGGAACCATGTACGCCCTGACAACTCGCCGCACCACCGACCAAGGTCCGCCCAGCTCCAACTGACCCCATCCAAGCATTCCCTCTGCTGGTTTGATGCCTTGCTAGTTCGCCCACGTATTCCTTGGAGTCGCTTGACTCAAGCGATTTGGCCGGTGGCCACCTTCTCGATGTTCTATTCGCTTGCAATTTCGGCGGTGGACTACTGGGTGCCGCTGGATGCATACGAACTGCCGCCTGGTGTCGCCACTTTCCCCGGCACGTTCCTTGGCATCGTGCTCGCATTCCGAACCAATTCCAGCTATTCGCGGTGGTGGGAAGCTCGGATCTTGTGGGGGCGTATCACCAATGACTCCAGGACATTCACCCGACAATTGATCAGCTTCACGAAGCCTGCGACTTCCCCGGGTGACAACAGCGAAACGATACGCCGCATCGTCAACCGACACATTCTTTGGTGCCACACGTTGGCCGCGTCGTTGCGAGACGAAGACGTGTCCTCCAATCCCGAAGGAAAGATCGCATCCTACGAACTGCAGACTTATAGACAGTGCCGCAACGCAGCGAACCGAATTCTTCTGCAACAAGCCATTGACCTGCAACAACTCCACCAGTCCGAAGCACTGGACCGATGGCAAGCCTTGGAACTGGACCGCAGCCTTCGTCGCCTGACCGATCACATGGGTGGTTGCGAACGCATTCGTCATACACCGTTCCCACCGATGTACGCGATGCTCATTCACTATCTCGTGTTTGCGTTCATCATCATTCTCCCGTTTGCACTTTTGGAAATGCCTGCGTTGGGACTGATCGCGTTCACCGTCCCTGTCTCCATTGTCTTTTTGGCAATGGAGAAGGTCGCCCAGGTTCTCGAAACGCCGTTTGCAGACACGCCCTCGTGCACCCCCATGCTGGCCTTGTGCCGAAACATCGAAATTGATGCCCGCCAGATGCTTGGCGACACCGACACACCGGCGGTCTTGCAACCAATCGACGGCGTCCTGATCTAACAGGCTGTTGATTGAATACGTTTCGCAGCTTGAGCGATCAGCCGATGCTTGCGAAGCAACCAACCTTCACCTCAGGCAGTTTTTTCGGCCGACCTTTGTGACACCTGAAGGCCAACCATCCGTGCAATCACGATCGCCACGTAGAGCTGCCCCACCATGGCTTGCAGCACCGATAGCATTTTCGCAGGACGGGACAACGGCACCACATCACCGTAGCCAAGCGTTGTCAGCGTCACGTTGCTGAAGTAAATGAACTCGCTGATCAACCGAGTGTTCTGAACAGATCCCGTGTTCACAACCGGGAACAAAAACGCGCCGGGTTGAACGAGTTCGGCCAACGTGTAAAGAAAAGCCCAAAGCAACCCGAGCAAGAAGTAGATCGACACTGCGCCAATGATTCGATTGGCATCGATCGGCCCTTCACCAAACACGTGTTCTCCAACAGCGTAGATCAGAATCAGAAAAACCAGGGCGAAGCACGAATCACTGACGATCGCCAACCACATCGCCCCCGTGATCTCGTTGGCCCAAGAGGTTGCGTAGGCCACACCCCCAGCCAGCAAGGTGCACCACATTCGGGACGCCGATCCGGTCAGCGAACGAATCGCGGAAAGGACCACCAGAAAGAACAGTGCGTTGAGGGCCACTCGATGAATCATGTTCTCGGACGACAAACACGATTGAATGAAAATCAGGGAAACGAGAGCGAGCAACAACTCCCCGTGACGAGGTCGTCCCCGCCAGCGATGCGTTTCAGGTTGGAGCGTAGGAATCATGCAGACGGATCGTGGAACGAGGAAAGTGGGTCTCAAATTGTAGTGTGAGAACTCTCCAGCGGAGACTTTCTCGCGTAGGACGTTCATTCCCCGTCGTGTAGGATGCTACGGGGATCCCGCCACCCAGCCGATTTCACATCGTTTCGTGAGGTTTCCCCACTTCCCAATACGAAGGGTCACGGCTCCTGCCGCTCCCTTTCTTTGCAATGGTTCATCACGCAGTCCCCTTTTGACGCATGAACAAAATCCATCCTTCACCAGCCCTCCGGATGCTTGCTCGGGTCAGCATGGCTGCTCGTCAGGCAAATGGCCTTCGCTCGCTGGCGTCCCTGCTGTTGGCCCCGCTGTGCTGGCTGTCCTTGATCGGCTGCACCCCCGCCGTCAACGAGTACCAAGCCCCGCCGCCTCCCGACGTGACAACGGCAAACCCCGTTCAACAAAGCCTCACCATTTTCATCGAAGAAAATGGTGAAACCGAAGCGGTGGAGCAGGCGGATGTGCGGGCCCGCGTCGGCGGATTCGTCGAAGAGCTGTCCTTTGAGCCCGGACAATTTGTCAATGAGGACCAGGAGCTCTACCGAATCGAACCAGATACCTATCAAGCCAATCGCAATGCCGCCGCCGCTTCGGTGGAAGCCGCCAAGGCTTCCATCCAAGTCAGCGAAGCCGCGCTGGCATCCGCACTCGCCTCCGTTCAAAAAGCTGAAAACGATCTCAAACGCGAACAACGTTTGAAAGCGTCCAACGCGGGATCGCAAGCGACCTTCGATGCCGCAGTGGCAGCTCGAGACTCGGCCATGGCTCAAGCGAAAGCAGCCGAAGCCAACATCGAGGCAGACAAAGCCAAACTGCTGCAGGCCCAAGCCCAACTGGCTCAAGCGGAATTGGATCTGAAATACACCGTGGTCCGTGCCCCGATCGAAGGCCGTGTCTCCAAAACACAAGTCAAACTCGGCAACCTCGTCCAAGTCGGTAGCACCCTGGCAACGATCGTGGACCAACGAAAGATTTTTGCCAACTTCAGCATCAGTGATCGCAAACTGCTGGAACTGGTCGAAGCTCGACCAGAAACCGAAGAACCTGCCGACTCACCCGAAGATTGGTCGAAGATCCCGGTCTACCTGCAACGCGACGGGGACTCCGGGCAATGGCTGTCTGGAAAACTGGACTACGTCGACCAACGTGGCATCGACCAAAAAACGGGAACGTTCGGACTGCGTGCTGACTTCGACAACCAAGACGGCAAGTTGCTGCCGGGGATGTTCGTGATCATCCGGTTGCCGGTTCGCGAAATTGAAAACGCCATTCTGATCCCTGAACGTGCCATCGTTCGAAATCAAACGGGATCGTACGTGATGCTGGTGGGCTCCGAAAACCAAATTGAGCAACGCGAGATCACCGTCGGCCAAACACTCGATGGATGGGCGTTGGTCAAAGAGGGACTGTCCGCCGACGACACCTTTGTGTTGGAAGGTCTGCAGCGAGCCCGACCGGGAAGCACGGTCTCTCCCAAGCCAACGGAACTGTCGACCCAAGGCAGCCCCATGCTGCAAGCCGCGATCGATTCCAACGCCGGAGCCGCTGCCTCGGGAGCCCCCACCTCGGGAGCCGCTGCTGAACCGACACCCACGGTCAATCCGACCGACGATGAACCCGTCTCCGATTCATCCACTGCGGACTGATCCATGTCAAAGTTCTTCATCTACCGTCCGATCTTTGCCACGGTGATCTCCATCGTGATCGTGATCGCCGGCGCGGTTTCGTTCTTCGGCCTGCCGATTGAAAAGTTCCCGCCGATCACGCCGCCCACGGTCCAGGTCACCGCCGTCTATCCCGGTGCGAACGCTCGAACCGTCGCCGAAACCGTGGCTGCTCCCATCGAGCAAGCGGTCAACGGCGTCGAAGGCATGATCTACATGTCTTCCACCAGCACCAACGAAGGCCTCTACACGCTCACGGTCACGTTCGAGCTGGGCATGGATTTGGACATTGCCTCGGTGCTGGTTCAAAACCTGGTCGGCAGTGCCGAGGCCAGCCTGCCACAGGAGGTCCGGCAACAAGGCATCACGACAAAGAAACGTTCCACGCAAACCCTTCAGTTCATCGCGTTGACTTCCCCTGAAGGCAGCCATGATGGATTGTTTCTGAGCAACTTTTCGCTCGACATTCGAGACGAGATCAGCCGCATCAAAGGGGTGGGCGATGTCCAATCCTTTGGCGATGGCGACTACAGCATGCGGGTCTGGTTGGACCCACGCTTGCTGAAACAACGTGGACTCACCACCGAAGATGTTGTCGCGGCCATCTCGGAACAAAACGTTCAAGTCGCGGCGGGACAAATCGGCGCTCCCCCCGCTCAATCCGGCACCTCGTTTCAGTTTTCCGTCAACACGCAAGGTCGCTTTTCCAGCGTCGAACAATTCCAAAACATCATCGTCCGCACCGGCGACAATGGAGAAGTCCTGCGATTGGGCGATCTTGCTCGCGTCGAACTCGGTTCCGAAGCCTACACGTACTCCAGTTCCTTTTCCGGCGACGCTGCCGCCACCATCGCGATCTACCAACTTCCCGGTGCCAACGCCTTGGAAACCGCAAAAGCGATCCATGTCAAAATGGAAGAGCTTTCATCGGCATCCAACTGGCCCGACGACGTCGCGTATCAAATCGCCTACGACGCGACCGAATTCGTCAACGCCTCCATCAGCGAGGTCTACAAAACGCTGGCAACGGCGATCGCACTGGTTGTGCTTGTCATCTTCATCTTCCTGCAAGACTGGCGTGCCACGATTGTTCCCGTCGCAGCGATCCCCGTGTCGCTGATCGGCACCTTCGCCATCATGGCAGGCATTGGATTCTCACTGAACATGCTGTCGTTGTTCGGCATCGTGTTGGCCATTGGGATCGTGGTGGACGATGCGATCGTGGTCGTCGAAAATGTTTCTCGACACATCGCCAATGGTTTGTCCAGCCGCGACGCGGCCGTCAAAGCCATGTCCGAAATCACCGGCCCGGTAATCGCCACCACCTTGGTGCTGCTGGCCGTGTTTGTGCCCTGTGCGTTCATGCCCGGCATCACCGGCGAGCTGTTTCGGCAATTCGCTCTGACCATCTCCGCGGCCGTCGTCATCAGCACGATCAACGCGTTGACACTCAGCCCTGCCCTCTGCGGAATCTTCCTGCGCCCCGCCACGGAAACGCGATTCATTGGCTTTCGTTGGTTCAACCAAATCTTTGACCGAACCACCGCCATCTATGGTGCGACGGTCGCACGTTTGGTGCGACTGACATTGATCGTCTCCGTGGCTTCCATCGCCTTGGTGATGGCAACCGGCTGGATGCTCACCCAATTGCCAACCGGTTTCGTCCCGGACGAAGACCAAGGCGTGCTGTTCGTCAACGTCCAACTGCCTGATGCGGCCAGCAAAGAACGCACCGATGCAGTGATCCGACACTTGGATGAGGTCTACTCGCAAACCCCAGGGGTCCAAGGCTGGTTGTCCGTGACGGGATATTCCTTGCTGGGCGGCAGCGGTGGGCCCAACGTCGGGTTCTCGGTGCTGGTCCTGAAACCCTGGGATGATCGCGATGCAACCACCGAGAGTGTCGCTGCGATTCAACAATACCTGCAACGAAAATTTGCGAGCGAACAACGGGCCATGTTGTTCACGTTTGCTCCTCCACCCATCGACGGTTTAGGAACTGCCGGCGGATTTCAAATGGAAGTCCAAGACCGAGGCAGCAACGGCTACCTGCCACTGCAAAATGCAACCGAAGAACTGGTTGCCAACGCCTCCACCCAGTCCAGCTTGGCAGCCCTGAACACTTCCTTCCGAGCCACCGTTCCCCAACTCTATGTGGATGTGGATCGCGAAAAAGCGAAGACGAAGAACATCCCATTGAGCAGCGTTTTCTCGACCTTGCAGACCTCCCTCGGATCGGCCTACATCAACGACTTCACGCTCAACAACCGTTCCTACCAAGTTCGCGCGCAGGCCGAGGCTCCGTTCCGCCGAACGGCATCCGACATCACGCAACTGGATGTTCGAGACAGCAACGGCAACATGGTGCCGCTGGGCTCCATCGTGACCGTCCGTGATGACTTTGGTCCCGATGTTGTGCGACGCTACAACATGTATCCCAGCGCCGCGATCAACGGGTCCGCCGCCCCAGGCGTCAGCTCAGGCTCGGCTCTGGTACTGATGGAACAGACCGCTGACCAATCGCTGCCCGCGTCCTTCTCATATGAATGGACCGGGATGTCATTCCAAGAGAAACAGGCCTCCGGTGGCCAGTACCTGATCTTTGGATTGGCCATTCTGTTTGTGTTCTTGGTCCTTGCCGCTCAGTACGAAAGTTGGACCAGCCCCGCGGCCGTGATTGCCGTGGTGCCGCTCGCCGCACTCGGTGTCGCCCTGTCATTGATGCTGCGAGGAAGCGATAACAACACGTACACGCAAATCGGTATCGTGCTGTTGGTCGCGTTGGCCAGCAAAAACGCGATCCTGATCGTGGAGTTTGCCAGCGAACTGCGTTCCGCGGGTCGATCGCCTCGAGAAGCCGCGACAGAAGCTGCCAAACTCCGGTTCCGAGCCATCTTGATGACAGCGTTCTCCTCGATTCTGGGCTTCCTGCCGTTGCTGGTCGCCTCCGGTGCAGGCGCCGCCAGCCGACAAGCCGTCGGCACCGCCGTGGTGGGAGGCATGATCGCCGCCACCATTTTTGCACTGTTGCTCGTCCCCACGTTCTTCGTCGTCTTCCGAACACTCTCCGAACGCATGGCTGGCAAGTCCGACAGCTGATCTCACGGCCCGACAATCCGACTTGGATGGCATCGTCCACGGTGTCTTCAGTTCGCCACGATCGGGTCGTCGGAACGCGGTCCCAAGCGTCCCGCCATCACTTGCGCCACCGGACGCGTGACATCCATCCGGTCCAAGGCAATCTTGATCGCTGCTGTGATCGGCGTCGCCAAGAACATCCCGGTGATGCCCCAAAGCGTTCCCCAAAACATCAATGCCAACAGAATCACCACCGGGTGCAGATCCGCCGAGTTCCCCATCAACTTCGGCTCCAGCAAATTGCCGCTGGCAACCTGAATCGAGCAGGTCACCGCAATCGCGGTAATCATCCAAGTCAGACTGCCGTCGGGATGCAGCAAGATGAACGGCAGTGGCAGAATGCTGGCCAAGATCGGACCGATGTTGGGAATGTAGTTGAGCAAGAAAGCCAGCAGTCCGAACGTGAGCGCCATCGGCACCCCAAACAACCACAGCGCCATCCCAAAGACGATGCCGGTTGCCAAAGAGATCATCGTCTTCACAAACAGATACGAGCGAACCTGCCGATTGACTTGATACGCCAACGTGTTTTCGCCGTAGCCGCTCAAGTTGCCCAGCAGCAGGAAGAACACGTAGATCAAAATCACGATGCTGGTCGATCCCAACTGAAACAGTTCGCTCGACAAAGACGCGACACCGTTTCGCAAAAACTCCTCGAGTTGAGCCCGCAAATCCGCCGCTGCGTTGGCGAGCAACTCATCGGGTTCCGCCTGGTTCGTCGAGACAACTGGTGCCTCGACTCCCTCCACCAAATCGGCGACCGCGGCTTCGGATCGCTCCGTCACTTCCTTGGAATCAAATCGCTCGGCAACGTTGTCGTGCAGCCAGCCTTCCGCGTTCGAAACGATCTCCGACACCCGCATCCGGTACAACTTGCCCTCCTCCGACATTTGGGCGATCGACAACCAAATGCTCATTCCAACCAAACACGTGCCACCGATTGCCAACACGAACGTGACGCCTGCCGCGACCACACGATTGACATTCAATCGCGCTTGCAGGAAATCCAAAATCGGCGTGATTCCGCTGACAATGAACAACGCCACCACAAATGGAACCAACACCGAGCGCAGCCAGTACACCGCCGCCGTCAAGGCGATCGCGGTGAGAATCAGCAAACAGGCGTCCTGAACCGAGTTGCTTCGTGAAGGCCGGTTTGTCATGGGTGGCTTCGTCTGGGTTGCGTTGAAAAGAATGAGACCAGCGTCGATAATCCGCCATGAATGCTCACGGGACTATACCAAATCACTGATTTCACCATCAAACGCGAATCCTTGCGAGAGCCTCTCCGCCACCGGAATCGAGCCTCCGAGCCGATGGCAGCGTTGTCTATGGCATCGCTGATTCTGCCAACTCAATCCGGGCCATCAACTTTTCCCGCAACTGGTTCTGAATCGCTTCGTACTGAGGCTGGCCACTGACGTTGTGCTGATGCAGCGGATCCGCTTTCCGATCAACCAGCAATTCATGCTCAACGCCTGCCCTATCACTCGCCCCATCGGCTCGCCATCGCACAAAGAAGTGATCCTCCGTGGTCAAGGCATCCCCCGGACCAAACCGCGTGTACGCGTCTTCACGATGAACCTGGGTTGGGTTTGACAACAAAGAAGCAAAACTTTTTCCGTGAATTGCGTCTTTGATTTCAATGCCCGCCAGCTCACACAACGTCGGATGCACGTCGACAAACTCAACGTGAGAAGGAATCACCGCGTCCTTTGCGATCCCTGGCCCCTTCATCCACATCGCGGTGCGAAGCGCATCGTGCAGCAGTTGGTTCTTGGCCCACGAATTGTGCTCACCGAGCAACCAACCATGATCCCCCAAGACAACCACGAGGGTGTTTTGATCCAAATTGAGCTCTCGCATTTTCGCAAACACGCGTCCCATCAAATCATCCGCTTGCGTCACCGAAGCGTAGTACCCCTGACGCATCCGTTGATGGTACTCGTCGCTGTTGTATTCCACCCTGCGTGACAGATCCAGCGTCATCGGGACGTATGCAAACTGCTCCCGCACCAAACGAAACTCGTCCGGCATGGGCTGTGGCAATCGCCGGTTTTCAGCCAGCCTCACCTCCGCCAACGGGTACCGGTCGTAGGTTTCCTTCGGCGAGTAAAACGGCATGTGCGGTTTCGCCAACCCGCATGCCAAGAAAAACGGCTGGTCCTGCTTCGACAGACGTTCCAAATCCGCCATTGTTCTTGCGGCGATCGTTCCGTCGTGCGTGTCCATCACATCGACTTCGCCGGCCTCCCACATCGGCACCTTTTCTTTGCGTTCCTGAGCGTTCTTGCCTTTGATCGTCTGCTCACGTTTCTTCTTCCATTCCTTGGTGGCGTCATTGTAGAACGTGCGACCGCTCGTCTTGGGCCGCCAAGCAGGCTCGCTCCACGACCGATCGTCCGTGTCCTTCTTATGATGAAAGACCTTGCCGTTGCTGATCGTCGTGTAGCCGGCTTCCTTGAATCGCTGCGGCAACGTTTTCACATCCGCTGCATCGCGTTCCGCCCAAGTGAAGAAGTTCGGGAACCGCTCCACCGTGGGATACAAGGCCGTGAACAAACTGGCCCGCGAAGCACCGCACGTCGGCACCTGACAGTATGCGTTTTCAAACCGAACACCAGCCGCCGCCAACGCATCAAAGTTCGGAGTTTGCATCGACGAATGCCCGTAGTCACTTGTCTGCGGACGCAGATCATCAATGTAAAAAAGCAACACGTTCGGGCGATCAGCCAACGTCGCCGTTGCAAAGAAACACAACGCCAATAGGAAGACAAATCTTTTCACGGGACTCTCTGGAACAGGTGGGGGATGGAACTCGACTTCGCAATACAGTGCCAGCCATACGCTGCGTGACCGGAGGGCTCGCGGGATGTTGGTTGAGTGAGCCGCTTCGGCGTTGGCCTCGGCTTCGCCGTCACAGAACCGGGGCTAACGCTGGACTGCCAAGCTTGTTTCCGAACAGCTCTTCGACAAACAAACGGTTGAGCAACTTCGAAACGCTCAGTTCGATTGCTCCAACTGATGCCGCAGCAACCAAGCGTAGACCTCGGGGTTCGCATACGTTGCCGTCCAACTGTCATGCCCCGCATCGGGGTAGATCGTCAGCTTCACGTCCCCGCCAGCTCGCTGGATCGCGGTGACCATCTCTTCGCTCCCGCTGAGTGCCACGACAGAGTCCCGGCCACCATGAAAGACCCAAATTGGAGTCTTGGCAAGTTCGTCTGCCCACTCCGTTTTGCCACCACCACAAATCGGAATCGCCGCTGCAAAGCGTTCGGGATGAGTCGCCGTCAATCGCCAGGTTCCAAATCCGCCCATGCTCAAACCGGTCACGTAAACGCGCCGCGTATCAATCGAGAGTTGGCCTTCGACATGATCCAACAACGCCATCAACTCATCCGCTTTCCATGACTCAACGACCTCTTTGCGATCTCTTCCCGGCATCGGACTCTGCGGTGAAACGATCACAAAGGGCAACTCCTTGCCTTCCTTCCCGACTCGCTTGGGTGGCCCATGCACTGCGATCTGCTGAAAGTTCCCGTCGCCGCTCTCGCCCAACCCGTGCAAGAACAACAACAACGGCACGCGCTGACCGGGATCGTAGTCCTCGGGCGTGTACAGCAGGTACGGCAGCCGATCCGGTCGCCCCTCCGCAGGTTTCGGGATCGCAAAGAAGTTCTCGGTTTGCTCGCCCGGTTCAATCTGAATTTTTGAATTCGCCTCGGTTGTCGAGGCCGTTTCTGTGGGCTCTTGCGCCGACAGCGTCCCGCCCTGGAAACCACTCCAACCAACTGTTGCTGCGGCGAAAATCACACCGACTAGAAAATCACGTCTCATCACTTGCCTATACCATTGGAGCAATCAAAGTTCATTCGTGCTGGTGTCAAAACGAAAGCGACGTCACCCAGCGATTCTTCCTGGGACGAAACTTCACCCCAACGCAGCATAATCCACCGCTAGCGGGCGTTTGCGTCCTATCAGGCGTTGCGGTGAAACATCGCTGCCAAGCGCATTGTATCATCGACGCTCAACAGGCAGGCCGGATCGAGCCGCTTTGGCACTGCTCCGGCAGATGAGCGCCCCCTTCAGGCAAGTCATTGCCAGATGTGCGTCGCAAAGCCTCCTTCCTTCGCCCGATGGAGGCTAGCACGCTCCAATGAGTCACTCATTCAATCGACGTCCTCCGGGATAGCGTTCCAATCAGAGGAACGAATCGGGACTTTTTTTCACGCTGCCCATTCTCACTCGCACCTAGAAAATTCCGCGATGATGTATCGACCACTGTCGACCTTGCTGCTTTGGATGCTGCTCGCCATTCCGCATGCTTTCGCAGAGTCCCCCCAATCGCCTACAAAACCGAACGTCCTGTTCATCGCAATGGACGATCTGAACGATTGGATTGGTTGCTTGGGAGGACACCCACAAACCATCACGCCCAACTTGGATCGACTGGCGGCCAGCGGCGTGCTGTTTTCCAACGCTCATTGCCCGGCACCGGCTTGCAACCCGTGCCGCTCCGCCGTCTTCACTGGCCGAGCTCCCAATCAATCCGGGCTGTATGACAATCGCCAACAGATGCGAGAGATCATGCCGGACGAAGTCATCTTGCCACAGTACTTCCGCAATCATGGCTATCACGCCTCGGGTTCTGGCAAACTGCTTCACTACTTCATCGACGCCGATTCTTGGGACGAGTACTTTCCCAAAGCCGAATCGGAAAATCCCTTGCCACAAACGTTCTACCCCACCCAACGTCCCGTCAGCTTGAAACGAGGCGGTCCGTGGCAATACGTTGAAACCGACTGGGCCGCGCTCGACGTGACGGATGAAGAATTCGGTGGCGACTGGGCGGTCAGCCAGTGGATTGGCGACAAACTTCTCGCCGAACATGACCAACCGTTCTTCCTTGGTTGTGGAATCTACCGACCGCACGAACCCTGGTTTGTTCCCAAGAAATACTTCGAGCCATTTCCGCTCGAGAGCATCCAGCTTCCACCGGGATACCTTGAGAATGATTTGGACGACGTGCCCGCCGCCGGCCAACGCGCCGCTCGCAATCGCTACTTCGCTCACATTCAAGAACAAGACCAATGGAAGCAAGGCATCCAAGGCTACCTCGCGTCGATTCACTTTGCCGATGCCATGCTGGGCCGCGTCCTGGACGCCTTGGAATCCGGCCCCAACGCGGACAACACAATCGTGGTTCTCTGGTCGGACCACGGGTGGCAACTGGGCGAAAAAGAACACTGGCAAAAGTACACCCCATGGCGAGCGGTGACCCGCGTGCCCTTGATGGTTCGCGTGCCTAAATCGCTCAGCCCATCGCTGCCCGAAGGCACACCCTCCGGCGTCGTCTGCGATGCCCCCGTGAACACACTCAGTCTGTTCCCGACGCTCCTCGATTTGTGTGAACTGCCTTCGCGGCCGCAAAACGACGGACCAAGTCTACTGCCGTTGCTTCACGATCCGGACTCAAAGGACTGGACGCGTGATTCCGTCACGTATCTCTCCCAACCCGGAGCTTACGCGATCAGCGGACGGACTCATCGTTACGTTCATTACCCCGACGGCAGCGAAGAACTGTATGACATCCAATCTGATCCCTACGAATGGGAGAATCTCGCGAGCAAGCCCACTGCCCTCACACAACTCACCCACTTTCGATCCATCGCACCGAGCAAGTTTGCGAAACGGATCGAACCATCGGTGAAGTCACTCGCGAAACTTTCTTTCCATCCGATCGATGACGATGCCGCTCCGGCATCCAAACCCGCCGGGAACAAGTTCCCAGTGCACTTCCTCAACCAGCAACGTGACCCGGTCGAACTCTGCTGGATGGATGAAGAAGCGAATCCCAAACCCTACGGCACGATCCAACCAGGTCAAACCCAAACCCAATCCACTCGCCCCGGTGCGGTGTGGATGGTCCGAGAACCTGCCACCGGCAAACCACTGGGCTACTTTCGCGTCGGTGACCGCACCGCCCAAGCCGTCATTCCCGCCACCAAACCCAACGTCGTCATCATCCTCACCGATGACCAGGGCTGGGCCGACCTGAGTTGCCAGGACGTCGTCGACGACATCCAAACGCCGCACATCGATGCCCTGGCCGCTCGCGGGGTTCGCTGCACGAATGCTTACGTGACCTCGCCACAGTGCAGCCCATCGCGTGCCGGGCTGATCACCGGGCGTTACCAACAACGTCTCGGCATCGACACGATCCCAGACATGCCGTTGCCAACCGAAGCCGTGACCATTGCCGAGCACTTGCAACCACTTGGTTACCGCACTGGAATGGTCGGCAAATGGCACTTGGAACCCAACGTCACCTGCGCCGACTGGATCCGCCGCGAACTACCGGCGATGGCGAACAAACCACGACGACAAGTCCGAATCCCATGGCCAAAGATCCAACCGTATTCTCCGGCTCAACAAGGTTTCGACGAATACTACTGGGGAGCGATGACGAACTATCGCACCAACTTTGACCTCGCCTCGGGTGATCTGCTGCCACAGATGAAGCAACTTCGCGACGAACGATTTCGCATCGACGTACAAACCGATGCCGCCGTGAGCTTCATCGACCGCAATCATGACCAACCGTTTTACTTGCAGTTGAACTACTACGGACCACACACGCCTCTCGAGGCCACCGAGGAGTACCTCGATCGGTTCCCAAAATCGATGCCCAAGCGACGGCGCTATGCACTCGCGATGCTCGCCGCGATCGACGACGGCGTCGGACGGATCGTTGACCAATTGAAAACGCATGGTTTGCTGGACAACACCTTGGTGGTCATGACCAGCGACAACGGCGCACCACTGAAGATGACCAAGGTCGACGCCCCGATCGATGGCGACGCAGGCGGTTGGGACGGATCCCTCAATGACCCTTGGGTCGGCGAAAAAGGGATGCTTTCCGAAGGCGGCATTCGCGTCCCAATGATCTGGAGTCTGCCCAGCCAACTGCCCAGCGCCATCACTTACAACTGGCCCATCAGCACCCTCGACATCGCCCCCAGCGTCTTGCAGCTCGCCGGTGGAAAACTCGATCCGAAAAGCGAACCCTTCGATGGCATCAACCTGATCCCGCGATTGAACGACATCCAAATCCCCTCCACACGCACGTTGTACTTTCGCTTCTGGGACCAAGCCGCGGTCCGGCAAGGCAAATGGAAGTACATCTTCGTTGGCGACGGTCGACGTTACCTCTTCGATTTGGAAAGTGACCAACACGAGCATCGCAACCTGATCGCAAGCTACCCAGAACTTGGGAACAAATTGCACGCCTCCTTGCGAACCTGGACCTTGGAATTGGATCCGCCCGGTTTGCCCCAAGGCAAGAAAATGCGAGAGCGAGACTGGTACGACTTCTACTTTGACGATCACCCCAGTTCGAAGTCCAAGTGAACGTCACGCGACTCATCGCGACTCAAACACCCGGCGTGACAAAGTCATGCCACTGAACTCCATCCGGCAACCTCTCTGAATTCGCGAATTCCAGATGCAAGATTCGGCGGTGACGACGCGTGCCGGGCTGGGATGATCCGCTGCTGTGACTGATCATCGGACGCATCGCCAACACGTCACCACCCGCGGCATAGACGGGAACCGCCGACTCCACACCGTCTCCTTCACAATCGCTCGAGTGATGCGAACCGGGGATGACTTGCAATGGCCCGTTCTCTGAGGTGACTTCGTCCAGGTGAATGCGAAGCGTCAGCATTTGCCGCAAGACATCGTCGCTTGCAATCAAGTGCGGCACGCCAGCCTTCCTCGTCGGCCGAGAAAAACATGCCGACTCCACCGAGTTGTCACGCACGGCGATGGAAGTGTCCTTGTGCCATGGCAACGCCCACGTTCGATCCGGCGGCTTGTCAAAGAACAACGCTCGCACCAATCCCAGACCGTCACCCAACTCAGCTCGCAAGAAAGACAGCAACGGATCCGACTGCCAAACGGTGGTCACCTCCGGGATGCTGGCGATCAAATTGCGTGCGGCGTAGACATGCCCGCGACTCGACCGAGCCCGCACGGACTCGGATTCCGCGACCAAAGTTTGCGTGCACACCTGCAACAGATGCTCGACCACGGAAGACGTCACCGCCCCACGAAGCACACAGAATCCATCTCGATCCAACGCCTCGTTCGCCATTCCATTCCCCGCCATCAAACACCCTCGTCAAACAAGACGCCATCGGATCATTGGTAATCCAACTGCACGGTTGCGGTTGTGTCAGCATCGCTGATCGCCCGCACCCAGCACGCTGAAAAGCCCTCGGGAAACTTGTACCGGACCGGCGATCCACTCGGAACCACCAGGTGCTTGGCTACAACCCAGCGCCCTTCTCCATCGAGGTCGACTTCCAAGGTGAAACCAACCGGTTGCGAATGCTCGTGCGACAACGTCACCGACTTTTGGTCATAACCTCGCATCAAGTAGGCGTCCGAAGGTTTCCCAGCCTGAACGGGCGAGTCCTTCCACGGTCCGCCGTGCCCCACCGGTTTCCCGAACTTCCACAAATCATCCACGCCGCCGAACCACAGTCCCATCCCGGACTCCGCATCACGAAAGACATGCCCGTCCTCTTTCGCGTCGGACTTCACACCCGCCAAAACCAACAAACCGTTCCAAGAACAAAAATCGGTGATCTGTTTGCGATGGCTGGCGATCGGACGAATCAAATTCCAAGCCGGCGGGGCTCCATTGATCACCAACGGGACCTCATAAAACGTCCCATGAATATTCGCGATGGTGCGTTCCGATTCCACTTCTCGCAACGCTCGAGGCCAACCCGACTCAAAGGGTTTGTCATAGATCGCATCACCCTTGGGCAGTCGATAACGTTTCCCCTGATACCGAACAATGACGGAGGCGTCATCCACCGTGAACTCCGGTTCCACTTGCAGCTTCTCCGCCAACTCCGGATCCAATTCGTCCGCCACAAACTGAAAGTCGCTCTTTGTGAATTCAAATGCCTTTCCATCATCCGTCAGCAGTCGCAAGTCACGACTGTGTTTAGCGGGATAGACCAATGCATTGATGGCTTGTGAATCATCCACCTCAGCCAAGCCAGCGAACAGCTCCTCGTGACGCTTCTGATTTGAATAAGCGGATGTTTGATGCAAGAACGCCGTCGCCATGCAATCGCGATCCGTTTTGAACCGTACCCAAACGGCGTCCATCTGTTCGGGAAGCATCTCGACAACCGAGTTCTCACCAGCCACCGAAAACTGACAAAAGTCAATCCACTCGTTCGTTCCATTTGGATCAAGTTGCATCGTGAACTGAACGGAAGCATCCGCAGGCACCACGATGTTTTTGGATTGCTGCGAAGCCTGCGATTGATTCAGCGTCGCTCCCTCACCACGAATCATCTTCACGGCTGCGTTGCCATCAACGAACGCGGTGTGCGGCATCCCAAATGATCCAGGCGTGTGCTCGGTTTCATTGGCTGGAATCGAGATTTCCCCTGCCGGGAAGGAACGCTTGTAAACTCGATCGTGGTGTCCATTGCCCCACCGAACTTCCATCTGCGTCAACTGCCAGTCCGACGACATGGGCGGGTCGCCTCGATGATCCACGGCCAAGTAAACCGTGACAGGCTGATCGACCTGGAAGGCGTAGCCCGGTGCCGGCCGAGTCCAGTTGCCACGTCGTACCGTCACGGTCGGAAACGCACTCAATTTCTCCGGCATCGATGTGATTTCTTGTTGGTCAGTCGCTCGCAACGTGACCATTGGCTTCAATTTCAATTGGCCAACCGCTAAGTACAAGGTTCGCGATTGGAAACCATCGACGAGAAACGGATCGGACCATTCGTTGGCCTTCACTTCATCATCAATCCAGGGTCCACCATAAGCCGACGCAGGTCCCCACGTCTTCAAGTCTTGGTAGTCACCAAACCACAGATTGCTCTGCGGTTGGCCCGCCAAAGGATTGCCTTGGATGCTGGTCTCATCCGTTGCCAAAACCAACTGATCGTTCCAAGCACAGAAGTCCGGAACGTAGCGGAGGTGACTGCCAATCGGCCGAATTCCCTTGGACTGCTTCACCGAGAACGACTTGGGAAAATCAAAGAACATCCCATGCATGTCCATCATCCAGCGTCCATCCGTGATCTCACGAATTCGCGGCCATTCGGTGTACCAACCATGACTGGCGTCGTTGCAATAGGCTGCCTTGGGTAGCAAATAGGTGTGCCACTTGCCGTCTTCCAACACCTTCAGCCGAACGGTTCGCCGATCCCATCCCATCGTCCAAATCGGATCGTCCCCGTCGCTGCCACCGGTGATCCCATTGGGCCCAGTGACTTCCGTGTACTGCCGCCGCTCGACGATCTTCCACGTCTCGCCATCCCACTCCGCCAGCACGCCGCGTTCTTCCTCCGTCTTGGCTTCGCCGCCCACCAAGACATCCTTGTAACTTCCCACATGCAATTCCCCGTTGTTGGAAATCACCAAACGTCCTTGCGAGGTGTAGCCACCCTTCCCGTGCCAACCCGGAACCGGCTTTTTGAACAAGCGTTGGACCTCCAAGGAGTGCACGTTGGCTTCCCAAATCGCGCCTTCCATGTCGATGTAGTGCACCATGTTCTCCGGGTCTTTCAGATGCCGTGTGATCGCCGTCACTCGCATTGGCATGTCGCTCGGCGAGATCGTTCGCACGTTGCCTTTGGCATCGATCAAGTGATGACCAATCAGCAACTGCCGTGACTCTTCATGGATCATCCGTCCCGCAGGTGTCCCGCCAACGCTTTCAGGATGCACATTCAAAGGCTTCGTCAAATCGGGATCGACAGAGAACAACTTGTGTTCGCTGCCGCCCGGCATATGCGGTGCATAGTTGACCATCCAAAGCTTGCCAGCCCACGGCACGATCGCGCCGATCCCACATTCGTTGTGGCCCGTTTTCAAATGAGCCCCGTTCTGGCTGTAAATGCCATACGTCGTCAGGTGCGGATAGACCCCACTGATGAACAGATCCGTCCGAATCGGTGGTTGCTGGCCGCCTACAAACTTTGCATCCGACACCATCAACAGAAGCAAGAAGCATGGCATCAGACGCCGCAGGGTTTTCATTTTCCAGCTCAAAGAATTCGGTGGGAGAATGGTTTCAAGTTGACTGAACGCCATGGAATGGCGGAACGCAACAGAATTGGACATGAATCGTGGGCAAGATTGTGATTGGTCCCGCCATTTTGTGCAAAACGACGCTCCATCCACGGTTTGCTTGGCTGAAGCAAGCATGCAGGAGTCTTCGGGTAGGTGAGCCGTTTGACGTTCGCGACGGTTCACATGGTTGCAACCAATCATTCCTGCCCGCCTGACTAACAATGCATCACGCAACCGCCATCCACGTTGATGGTTTGTCCCGTCACTTCTTTAGCTCGTTCTGACGAGAGGAACACGATCATCGCGGCGATGTCTTCGCTGGTTTGCCAACGGGCGAGCGGGATCACGTTCTTGATCTTTTGGTCCGTCCAGTCTTCGTAGGAAAGTCGATCTTGTGGTTGGGTGTTGTCATACCAAGCCTGCCAAACCGAACGGTTCAGGGCCGTCTTCACCATCCCGGGACAAACTGTGTTCACCCGAACATTGTGCGGTGCCAAGTCTTTGGCCATGCACTGGGCAAAGTTGATGTTGGCTGCTTTGCTGGCACTGTAGGGCGGATCGGTCTGCGATCCCATCTGTCCCGCGATGGATGCCAGAAACACAAACGTGCCCGATCGTTGAGCAACCATAGGAGGAGCCAAAGCCGCAGCAACATTGGCCATTCCGATGACGTTGACCTCCAGAGTTCGTTTCCATTCACTCGGGGCGACACGGGTGAACGGGAAGCCAAACTTCCCCGACCCGATCGCAGCGCAGTGCACCACATGATCCAGACGCCCGTGCTGGTCGAGGCAGCATCCGACCGCCTGTTCAACTTGTTGTTCATCGGCGATATCGACAACTTGCGTGCCGACGTTCACGCCATGCTCTCGCAATTCGCCGGCTGCTTCTTCGACATTGGGCGAGACATCCCAAAGTTGAATCGAACAACCTTCTTCCGCAAACAGCCTCGCGGTCGCCAACCCAATCCCGCTCGCCCCACCCGTGACCAAAGCGGTGTTGCCGCTCAATTTTAAATCCATCTCTGTTGTCCTGGGAATGGTCGGTAGAAGAGTGCGGTGTTCAGGAAAGCGGAAGGATTCGTTGCCTCATCCACTACGGTTGCCACCGAAAGTAGCCGAGCTACGAACATCGCCCGCATTCAACCTGAGTTCATGCCGTGATAAAACTCATGGAGATGCATTCAAGGAAAACGTCGGTCACGACGCTTCCACAGGTTTGCGATTTTCGCGTTCCTGCAGCAGTTGCAACGCGTGACTTTCGCCCCATTTCTTCAGCAACAGCAAAACGGGTTTGAGCGACTCGCCTTCTTCCGTCAATTCGTACTCCACTCGCGGTGGTACTTCCGCGTAGACGATTCGATTGACCAAACCGGCGCTCTCCAATTCGCGAAGTTGCTTGGTCAGCATTCTCTGTGTGACGCAGCCAACCTTGCGTTTCAGCTCGCTGAAGCGAACTCGTCCATCGACCAACAAATAGTAAAGCACGATCCCTTTCCACTTGCCGCCGATCAGCTCCAAGGTCGCTTCGACGGGACACGCCGGCAGCTCGTAGTTCAAATGCCGAGCTTTTCCATTGGTATCCATTTTGTGCCTATGTGTCTCAAAAGTGCGTTCTTGCCGGTTTGGCATCTACTCCTATTATCACACCGTACTGACAAACAAACAGGCACGGGGCCGCGAAAACAACGAAATCGTGCGATTGCGTCCGAGCCACTCTCGATTCAAAGGAAACCAATCATGAAAGCCATGCTGATCAAGAATTACGGTGAAAACGCCTCCTTCGAAGCATCCGAAGTCGATCAACCTGCCGTCAAACCGGGCCACGTGTTGGTCAAGATTGCCGCCTCGAGCGTGAACACGGTCGACACGATGATTCGCAAAATGGGTGAGGAACTGCCTCTCTCGCCATCCGCCCCTGCCCTTCTCGGCATGGACTTCGCCGGCACCGTCGAAGCCGTTGGCGAAGGTGTGCAGAACTATTCCGTTGGCGACGAAGTCTATGGCTGCGCCGGCGGGCTGGCAGATTTACCGGGCACCTTGGCTGATTACATCGTGGCCGATGCGGACTTGATCGCGCACAAGGCCAAGAACTTGTCCATGAAGGAAGCCGCCGCGTTGCCACTCGTTGCGATCACCGCCTACGAAGGCTTGGTGCGGGCCGGCATCCAAGCGGGCCAGAAAGTCCTCGTGCACGGTGGCTCAGGCGGCGTTGGACACATCGCGTTGCAATTGGCCAAGCACTTTGGAGCCGACGTTTACTCCACCGGTGGCGGCGAGCCACAACTCGCCCTCATTGAAAAGCTGGGTGCGACGGGCATCAACTACAAAACCGAGTCGGTCGAGCAATACGTTGCCAAACACACCGATGGAGCCGGATTCGATGTGGTGTTTGATTCCGTTGGAGGAGCCAACCTGACCAACTCGTTCGAAGCCGCTGCACTCAACGGGCAAATTGCGACGACCGTTTCGATGTGCGAACTGGATCTCACGCCAGCTCACTTCAAAGGCTTGTCTCTTCACGTCGTCTTCATGTTGATCCCGATGCTGCACCACCACAACAGGGAACAGCATGGCGAAATCCTCCGCAAACTGACGGAGATCGCCGAGTCCGGTGACCTGAAACCCGTTCTCGATGAAACCAACTTTTCGCTGAAAGAAGCTGGCCAAGCCTACGCGAGGCTCGAGAGCGGCAAAGCCATGGGCAAAGTCGTCATCGAGAATTAGATCAACGCGAAAAGACTCGCCAGCGGACCTGGAACGGCTTTTCGCGTGAACCGCAACACCGCGATGGGTGTCAATCAAGTCACCGAGGACCTAGGATTGCTCCCAACCGAAGTTGAACAACGGTGCCGCCAATCGCTTAAAAAGCCCTTCCAAAATTCGACACGAAATGAGTCACTGATGAAACGCATTCTGATCACCGGAGCCACCGACGGCATTGGACTGGCGACCGCCAAAATGCTGGCTCCCCTCGGCCACCATCTTTTGCTGCATGGCCGCGATGCCCAGAAACTCGAGCAATTGGAACAATCCTTGCGGGAACTTTCCAATGACGCCGTGGTCGAATGCTACGTGGCCGACCTGTCCCGCATGAACGAAGTGAAATCGCTGGCCGAGGCCGTGTCCGCCAAGCACGATCATCTGGACGTGCTGATCAACAACGCGGGCGTCTTCTCGACCTCCGATCCGCTCTCGCCGGAGGGCCTCGATGTTCGGTTCGTGGTCAACGCGATCGCACCGTACCTGTTGACGCAGCGATTGTTGCCGCGAATGGATTCAACCAGCCGAGTCATCAACCTCTCCTCGTCCGCTCAATCTCCCGTGGCAATGGACGCGTTTCGTGGTGAGCGCCTGCTGAGTGACCTGGATGCCTATTCGCAAAGCAAACTTGCGCTCACCATGTGGTCCCGCGGTCTGGCAGATTCCCTCGGCACCGACGGCCCGGCGATCATCGCAGTGAACCCGGGATCCTTGCTCGCCAGCAAAATGGTCCAGCAAGCTTTCGGTGTTCCAGGCCAAGACATCAACATCGGAGCGAAGATTCTCACCCGTGCCACATTGGACGACGAATTCGCCACCGCATCGGGCCAATACTTCAACAACGACACCGGAGAGTTTGGACCACCCCACGCCGATGCACTGGACGCCGAAAAGAACGCCCAAATCATCCAGGCCATCGAAGAGACACTCGCCAAGCAACTCAACTAAGCAGGTTGGCAGAAGTCTTTCGGCATTTGAAATGTCTTGGCAAGCGTGGTTGCTTCCACGTCCAACCGGGACTATCGCCCAAACGGCTCACATGGTGATGCCCGATCATTCCTGCCGACCTGCTTAAAAACGGGAACGCTTCGCCAAGGAACGGATGCTTCCACGCTGCAATGCGACGCCATGCCCAATCAGCCGTCGGACCAGATCACTTGCCAAATCGCTCGCCCCAAAGCTCGTCTCGGCTAGGTGGCACAATCCCGGGGCGAATTGGGTTGCAGTACAGCAGTCGATGCACCGCCGATTCGCTGCCGCCAAACTGCTTGGCCATCCGGTAGTGCCATTCTGGATCGGTCGGCACCAGCGCATCGTCGGCTGGCCAGGGATCGAATGGCTCACACCCGATCGCGTCCGCTAGCTTGGACGAATCCATCGTCACGTCACCGGCACGCGGTGGCATCGGCCCAGCTTCCATCCGCGGGCATCCTTGCAGGCAATCGGGATCGTAACCACCCACGACGCTAACAATTTGTGCGATCTGATACAGGCTCAACCGCCGCGTCCCACCAGCGTGAAACGTCCCCTCGATGGGGCGTGCCAACAGCCGAGCAAACAACCGGTTCATGCAGTCGGTGTAGGTGGGGGTGCGGGCTTCGTCGATGTACAACGTGGCCGGCTTGCCTTGCTTGAATCGCGATGAGATCCAATCAATGGCTCCAGCGTGACCGCTGAAGCTGATCCCCATCGGCAGCGAAATTCGCAGCAGGCACGCATCCGGCCTCGAGCGACGCACGACCTGTTCCGCCTCCACCATCTTCGCCCCGTACACCGTGACTGGGTCGGGCGGATCATGTTCGTGGTACCCCCGGTCCTCACGACCAGCGTAGACCAAGTCGATGGACAAATGAATGACCTGCGCGTGGTAGCAAACCGCCGCTCGGATCATGTTTTCCGTGCTGGTAACGTTGACGCGATGAGCCATTTCCGGATCCAGTTCGCACGACTTCAACCGACAACTTCCGCCACAGTTCAACAAGCTCGCAAACCTGTACTTCGCCCACAATGCATTGACTTGATCCGCGTCCTCGACATCGCAAGCGACAATCCCCTCACCGACCAACGGCCACATCGATGGCTGACGAATGCCGATGACCTGATCACCGTACAACGACCGAAAGTAGTGCAACGCGTTGTACCCTGGCACACCAGCAATGCCGGTGATCAACATGGGAAGCGGTGGCGGCGGACTCACAAGATGCGGGCTCTCAGTGTAAAAAACAGGTCAGCGTAGAAGCAGGTCGGACAATCAAACGGATCAAACCTCGACGCCGAGGAACGATCCTCACGAAGACCGATTGATTGCCCCAAATCTCAATTCCTCCAGACCGAGAATTGTCTTGTGTCTTGGAGGGCCGAAAGCATAGCAAATCAACCGCGGGATCAAAGCGAAACGCAGCTTCGGCAATTGCGAAGTTGCCGAAACCGCGTCGCGTCGTGAAAACCTGGACCCTCTATTTCGCCGCGGCTTCTTCACGAAGTTCGCGAGCAACGGTGAGGTAGTAGTTTCTCGCAGTGGCGTTGACCATTCCGCCAGCGAGTTTGCTTAACGCATCGGCTTTCAACACCTTCGCATCGGCCGAATCACCGTCGATCGCCAACAGATGATCGGCAAGCTGTGCTGCCCATTGGTTGTCATCGTCAGCCAACGCAGCCTTCGCGACAGCGAACAGTTTGTCGGGCCCGCCGGCCAGTTGGGCGACTCGCTCGGCTTCCGCTCGCGGTGACAAACGAAACAGGTTCGATGGGTTACCGTCGTACCAGCCAAAGTATCCGTTGAAGACACTGCGGACGCCCCATTCAGGATGCCCGTAGAAGGGCTGCAAGTAATCTTTGCTGGCTAGGTTTTCCGGCAACTGGACGTAGCCGACCAGTTCGTCTGGCGTCATTCCTTGGTTCATTCCTTCGACGGTTTTGTCGTGAATGAACTGAACGGCATCGCGGTAGTCTTCCAAGACTTGCTTGACTTTGCTGGCTCCGAGGATCGGTTTGGTGTGACCACCAACCAACACATCCGCATCGTTGGCCGCTAACTTGCCAAGACTCTCCGCCCACAAACGCACGCTGCGATTGGGAGTCCCACGGATGGCATACAAGTTCGGAAACGATCGGTAGAAATTATCGCCGGCAAACAACGCCTTTCCAGCGGGATACCAGACGAACAACTGATCGTTGGTCTCGCCAGGAGACGAAACCAGTTCAAGTTCGACACCTGCAATCTCGATCGTTTGACGGTCCTCTTCCAGAAAGTGAGTCGGCTTGGTTTCCGCTCGCGATGCGAAAGCTTGACCACCTCGTTTGGGATACCGAACGGGTGCGACGCCGTTGTTGATACGCTGCTCGGGTGGCAGCTTGAAACCAGCCTGACGTGCACCTCGAACGCTTTGGAATGTCACGCCACCGGCAACCAACGGTTGGGCTTCACTGCCGAAGTTTTTGTGAGCCCAGATCTGTGGCCGCTCGCTTCCGAAGAACGCTGCCGCACCACCCGTGTGATCGCCGTGGGAGTGCGTGAAAACAATCCCCTTGATTGGCTTGTCGCTGAGTTTGCGAAACTCTGCCACGATCCGGTTGGCATCGTCCAGCGAAATGCCTGTGTCGATGATCACGACTCCATCGTCGCCCTCGATCATCGTGACGTTCGAAACACTGTATCCCACCGCGATGTAGACGTTGTCGGAAACATGAACGATCTCTTCTTCAAACTGTTTGGATTGCTGCATCAGCTTTGCCGTCGCTGCGTTCTCCTGCGCGACCACGGGTGCGGCCCCAAGCAAGACCACCGTTAGCAACTTCGCAGCAAACAGTGCGTTTCGTGTTCGATTCATTGGGCTTTTCTCCAAAGGGGGTGATGGGTTCATCGACTCGCAACTTCATTCGATCAAGTTCTCTTGCATCCGCTGCATCGTCCGGATGGTGGTGCTCCATTGCTGGGCACTGATTCCAGATTTCAATCGCTGCCGGAGAGCTTCCGCCAGCGGCATCAACTTTTCCATTTGCTTCGTCCCTTTGGCGGTCGGGCAAATCAGAACCGCTCGACCATCACTGGGATCACGTTCTCGCGAGACCAATCGTTTTTTGACCAAGCCATCCACCTGCCGGGTCACGGTGGTGATGTCACGCATCACCAGTTTCGCAAAGTCTCCCGTGCGAAGCGGCTCGCCGGCTTCATGAAGCACCATCAAGATCGAGGATTCTTCGACCGACAAATCCAACCCCGCCTCTTTCAAAACGTCGGTGATTCGAATTCGAAACAGGTACGCCAATCGACTGAGCAGAAACCCAGGTCGTTCCTCATGGTCCATGTTCGTCCTCCCGCAAACTCGATCAATCGTTTCGTTCCGATCTGCGAATCGGTCGATCCGCCTCGGCCATTTACCTGCATTCCACAGTTACTTACTTGCACTATACAACCAAGTGCCTCTCAGACAATCCCCTTTCTTTCAAACCGTCCGTCAGCCACGCCCCAAGCCCACGAAATCCTCCCTCCTTCGGCAAGACTTTTCTCTCGTATGGGGCCGTGCCGTTTTCTGGTGCTGCGTTTTGGCGGGTTTCTGCATTTGAGAACCTCTCCCGAAACGAAGTTTTGGGGGAGGTCAAGCGACGCCGTTCAGGCGTACGCGAGGGAGGGGGCAGGCATAGGAAGCACCTCCCATCTCCAAGGGAACATCCACCGAACCTTGGGCCCTTCCAAACAATCCACTCTCTACAATCAAGCCCTCCCCCTTTCATCGTGCCAGTCAAATCCAATGGCCCATTCACAAAACACTTCTTTGATCCATTCGCCTGGTACCCAGGTCGTCGCACAAAAAGACGTCATGACGTCGAACGATCGAATCGCTCATCCTGCGGGAGCGGTCGGCGTGGTCGTGCGGTCACCGGTGGATCGCACGCACGCCTATCGCGTCAAGTTCAGCGACGGATTTGAAGCGGCCATTCATCACGACCAATTGATCGATCGCAAGCAAACCGGGCCCGAAAAAGGGACGCTCGATGCCGCTGATCTCGAATTCCACACCCATGAATTTGAGCGATTGGTCAGGCAACTCGAGGAGGCCCACGAGCAGTCAGAACTACCGGAAATTCCGTCCGCCCGCCCAGCTCTGAACGATCTGCTGGTTCGAATTCGGTTGAACGGTTGCGGCGAGCAATAGAGAGGCGATCTGGCACGGGCGAAAATTAGTCCCCAACGGAGTTCCGCAATCGGCTATGCTGAGGGTCCCTCCCCAGACCCCACCCACCTCCCGCCCGCCATGTCAGATCGCCTTTTTCGAAGGTTGTCGCCCATTCACGTTGCCATCGCCGCGACGTTGTTGGGGATTGCCTATCAAAGCACTGTCGGCCCCGGCAAAGTGTTCGCGGATCCGACCCAGCCAACGACTGCGTCCAATACGACGCTGCCGAACCGCTCAGAATTGCCCGCCAGCGTGGAAACGCCGGTCAGTTTTGAACTGGACGTGCAACCGATCCTAGCCGCTCAAGGCTGCAACGCAGGTGCCTGCCACGGCAAACAACGCGGCCAGAATGGGTTCCAACTTTCGCTGCTGGGATTTGATTCCAACTTCGATTATGACGCGATTGCCCGACAGGCTCGCGGACGACGACTCACCATCCGGGCTCCTGAATCCAGTTTGTTGGTTCAAAAAGCGACGGCAGAATTGCCTCATGGTGGCGGGCGAAAAATCGAAGTCGGCTCGCCGGCCTACCAGACACTGACCGCTTGGATTCGCCAAGGAGCACCGCGTCGACTGGCAGACGAACCCACGTTGACTTCCGTCGAAATTGCTGAGACCGAGTTTCTACTCAAGCCATCCGAAACAGCTCAGCTTGCTGTCGTGGCTCGCTACAGCGACGGCAGCCAGCGAGATGTCACCTCGATGACCGGCTACCTTTCCAACGACACCGCAATCACATCGGTCGATGCCACGGGAAAACTCGTTGCCGGACCGATTCCAGGCGAGACGGCTGTGATGGCCCGCTACATGAATCACATTTGTGTGGCCAACGTCAGCATCCCACGAACGACGGCGTTGCCCGAAGGATTCTACGACCAACAACCGCGTGCCAACTTCATCGATGATTTGGTCCACGACAAACTGAATCAACTTCAGATCCAGGTTTCCGATCCGGCCAGCGAATCAACGTTCTTGCGACGTGTGTACACCGACGTGATCGGACGAGCACCGACGGCGGACGAGGCTCGCGAATTCATTGAGTCTCAAGATCCCGACAAACGCAAGAAGCTTGTCGACCAACTTCTCGATCAACCCGAATACATCGATCACTGGGCCAACCAATGGGCGGACCTGCTGCGTCCCAATCCCTATCGCGTTGGGATCAAAGCGGTCCTGAACTATGACAACTGGATCCGTCAGCAGTTTCGCAAAAACGTTCCCTACGACGAATTTGCACGGCGGCTGATCACGGCCAAAGGCAGCACGTGGCACAACGGCGCCGTGACACTGTTCCGAGATCGACGCAGTCCCGATGAAGTCGCCACGCTGGTCAGCCAACTGTTTCTCGGCGTTCGTTTGGAATGTGCCAAGTGCCACCATCATCCATTCGAAAAATGGAGCCAACACGACTTCTATTCCTTCGCCGCCTACTTCGGCAGAGTCGGCCGCAAAGGCAAAGGGTTGTCGCCACCGATCTCAGGTGGCGAAGAGATCGTTTACGTTTCCACCAAGGGAAGCGTCAAGCATCCCGTGACCGACGAAGTGCTGCCTCCCTCACCTCTGTTCGGAACCGCCGACGTGGCCGAGGGCTCGGATCCACGAGAGGCTCTCGCGGAATGGATGACGTCCCCCGACAACGACTACTTCGCTCAGGTTCACGTCAATCGCGTGTGGGCACAGTTGATGGGTCGAGGCATCGTCGATCCGGTCGACGATCTTCGCAGCACCAATCCGCCCAGCAACCCAGCGCTGCTCGATGCCTTGGCCGAACACTTTCAACAATCCGGTTTTGATCAAAAGGACCTGATCAAAACCATCGTCCTGTCCAACGTTTACTCGCTCAGTTCCGTTCCCAACGAAACCAACGCGGCCGACCGACTGAACTACTCCCGTCACTACCGCCATCGGTTGCGAGCCGAAGTGCTGGCCCAAGCGGTCGCGGACGTGACCGAAACATCCGAATCGTTTTCCGCGTTGGCCCCCGAATCGCGAGCCAACCAAGTTTGGACGCACCGGATCGATTCGACGTTCCTGGATACGTTTGGCAGACCGGATGAGAACAAGGATCCACCCTGCGAACGCATCCCTGATTCATCCGTCACTCAGACGTTGCACCTGATGAACGCAAGAGAACTCGACGGACGTGTCCGAAGTGATTCCGGTCGTGCCGCGAGACTGGCCAATAGTGACTCATCACCCGCGGACATCGTGACGGATTTGTACTTGCCCATCTTCTCGCGAATGCCAAACGACGAAGAACGAAGCTATGCCGAGACACTGATTCGCGACTCCAGCAAGAACACTGCCAGCAAGGAAGACACGGCGAATCAAAGCGGCGACAAAGAACAAAAGGAAACCACCGATGAAGGTCGTCGGCGTGTGATTGAGGACTTGATGTGGGCGATGATGAATTCGCCTGAGTTTATTATTCAAAACTGATGAACCATGTCGAACACTTGGACAAACTGTGAAGGACTGACGCGCCGCGACGGTCTGAAATTGGGTCTTAGCGGACTGATCGGCGGAGGCCTATCAGGAGCCTTGAGTGCGCAAGCTCGCGCGTCGGAGAACTCCGGTTCCCGCCGTCGCAACGCTCAGGCGGATGCCTGCATCTTGGTTTGGATGGACGGTGGGCCCAGTCACTACGAAACGTTTGACCCCAAACCAGATGCGCCCGTCGAGATCCGTGGTGCCTACCAGCCCATTGCGACCCAGACGCCTGGGATCCAGTTCGCCCAACCGATGCAAAAGATGGCGGCGATCAGCGATGACCTGGCAATCGTCCGTTCGATTCGGCACGACCAGGGCAACCACGGTGCCGGCAATCACTACATGATGACCGGGGCCCCGCCTCGCATTCCGGTTGGTTGTGGTGCGTTCGTCAGTTTTCACCCCAGCCTCGGCAGCGTGGTCTCCAAAGAGATCGGCGCCCCCCACGGGATCCCCGCCTACTTTTCTCTGCCCCGCATGTCGCGTTCGGGCGGACCAAACTTCTTAGGCAGCAAGTACGCACCGTTCGTCGTTCCTGACAATCCGAACAGTTCCGGCTTCCGTGTTCGCGATGTCACGATCCCCACAGGACTCACCGATGGCCGCTTCAGTTCCCGACAACAGATCCGCCAACGCATCGACACGATGATGCGTTTCAACGACGCCAGCGTCGCCGATCCAACCTTGGCAGTCGATGAGTTCTATCAGCAGAGCCTGCAAATCATCAGCAGCAAAGAAGCCCAAGCCGCGTTCGACATTCACCAAGAATCCGACGAAGTCCGCGATGCCTACGGACGAAACCCGTTTGGCCAGCAAGCCTTGCTCGCTCGGCGATTGGTCGGTGCCGGCGTTCCCTTCGTGACGCTTTACAGTGGTGGCTGGGACCACCACGTCGACATCTTCAATGCACTGGATAAAAAACTGCCGCCATTTGAAGCAACCGTCTCGGCCTTGATCTCTGACCTCAAAGAACAAGGCATGCTGGAGCGCACCCTGGTCGTTGTCTTGGGGGAGTTCGGACGGACACCCAAGATCAACGAACGCGGCGGACGCGACCATTGGTCCAATGCGATGAGCGTCGTGTTCGCAGGCGGGCAGACGCCGGGCGGACAAGTCATCGGAGCGACCGACCGACAAGGTTACGCGGCGGTCGAACGAGTCCTCTCGCCAGAAAATTTCGTGTCGACCATCTACGAGAAACTCGGCATCGATCCGGGCCAAATGATGTACACCGGCGAAGGACGCCCCACACACTTGGTCAGCGACGCGACTCCAATCACCGAGTTGATGAGCTAGTGCGTCACTCATTGAATTCAACCAACCGCGACTGCGTCCGCCAAACCACCCTTCGTTCACGCAGTGCGTGTTGCTCCGTGATCGTTGCCGCACTTCATCGTCGCCTGATGTGGGCATCGGTTCTGTGCTGCTTCACCCCGCACTTGGCTCACGCACAAATCAAGCTGGATCGAGTGTTCCCGCCGGCGGTTGCCGTTGGTGCTGAAACAGCGGTCACCGCAGAAGGCACTTTTCCTAACTGGCCGCCCAACATCGATTGCGATGTCGACCAGCTTTCCATCTCGGCTGGCAAGGACTCCGGCAAGTTGACCATCAAAATCGCTGGCGATGCAGCACCGGGAGTCGCGTGGATCCGATTCCACGACGATCAGTCCATGACCGCGTTGGTTCCGCTGATCCTCTCCTCCGTCGACGTGTTCTCTGAGACGGAACCCAATGACAAACGATCGGAAGCCAACCCAATTGAACTTCCCATCGTCGTCGCCGGCCGTTTGTCCAAGGGCGGCGACAGTGATGCTTACCGCGTGTCGCTGAAAGCGGGCCAGACATTGGTCGTTTCGGCGACCGCGAACCAAGTCTTGAAGTCACCCATGGACGCGGTGCTTCAGTTGACCGATCTTCGCGGCAACGTGCTGTTGCATTCCGACGATGCCCGTGGATTGGACCCGCAAATCGTTTTCACCGCTGACTCAGATCAAGAACTCCTGATCCGAATTTTCGCGTTCCCCGAAACGCCCAACAGCACGATCGGCTACGCGGGATCAGCCTCATTCATTTACACGTTGGACGTGACCACCGGCCCGTTTTTCGATCATGTTGCTGCCAACGAAGAGAATGCCGTTGCGTTTGGCTACAACCTCGACGATTCCATCGCGACGGTCTCAAACATCGCCGAAAGCCTCTCGCCTCCCGTCGCGACGATCCCCGATGCCTTGGGGTGGTCTTGGGTGTCACCCGTTGATGAATCGGTTCATCAAGTCTTACCCGGTGGCGAGTTCGATGGAACGCTGCCCGCTTTGCTGTTCGGTCACTTCCTGAAAGCAGATAAAACGCATCACTATCAATTCAAGGCCAACAAAGGAACCAAGTACCACGCCGAAGTCCGTTCCAAGGCCGACGGATTTTTGCTCGATTCCAAGCTCACGATCACGGACTCGAAGTCAGGCAAAACACTGGCCAGCAACGACGACATGTCGTCCGGTGGCTACGACGCAGGAGTCGACTTCACCGCGGCCGAGGATGGAACCATCGACGTCGCGATCTCCGAGATGCTGGGTGAATTTGGCCCTCGACACTTCTATCAATTGTCGATTCGCGAATTGAAACCGGCGTGCCAACTTTCGATGACTGAAGATCACTTTGTGGTCACTCAAGCGAAACCGCTGGAACTCAGCGTGTCCGTCAATCGGAAGTCGGGCTTCAACTCAAAAGTCAAAATCGCCGCGACGGATTTGCCCGAAGGGATCCAATCGGACGCCGTGGTTTCCGAAACCAAAGGCGACACCGCCAAAACGGTCAAACTGAAACTGACCGCCGCGGAGAATGCGATCGGTCACGGTCGCTTCCGAATCGTGGGAACCATTTTGGACGCGAATGACGAGCCGACGGAAGAAACCATTGCAGCCACCTACCACCTGCGGCCATCCATCCCACTGACGGAGTTCTGGCTCACCGTTCCTCCTGCCCCCGCCAAAGAAGCCTCGCCATGATCCGTCCAGCCACAAAGACATTGCTCGTCGTGCTGGCACTGAGTTTTGAGTGGAGCGTCGGACTTGATTCGATCGTCGGCACGCTCAACCAAGTGATCGCAGACACGCTCCCGATCGACGAGTTGCCCGACGGACATGAAGTCCTCTTCAGCCGCGACGTGGCACCGGTCCTGAAAAAGAACTGCGTTGCCTGCCACAACACCAGCGACGACGAAGGCGGAGTGAACCTGGAATCCGGAGAACAGATTCGAACCTCCGAATTGGACGACCTTGTCGTTCCCGGAAACGCCGCGGACAGTCGACTGTTCCTGCTCGCGTCCCACGCGGATGATCCCGTGATGCCACCGGAGAACAACGATGTTGCGGCTTCGATTTTGAACCCGATGGAGCTCGCTTTGCTGAAGCGTTGGATCCAATCCGGCGCCGTCGTCGACCAAACCACCGATGTTCCGGAAGAACAAAACTGGCAGCCTCTTCCGACCGAATTGCAGACGGTTTACGGATCAGCCATGACCGCCGACGGACGATTGTCCGCGGTCAGTTTTGGCAACCAGATTCGTGTGTTCGGCACCAAGTCCTCTCAACCGATTGAAACGCTTGCAATCGTCGAGGGCGAAGAAGTAAAGCCAGCTCATGATGACTTCGTCCAAGATTTGTTCTTCGATCCAACCGGCCACCAACTCATCTCGGCGGGTTATCGCAACGTCAAGATTTGGGAGAGAACACCGTTCGAACCAGCCACAATTCCAACGATCCATCAGGACGAGACCCTGGCAATCACAATGAACGCCAGCGGCAGTCACTTCGCCGTGCTTTCACATCGCGGAGAGTTGAGTGTGGCAAAAGTCGGCGAAGATCGGTGGCAGTGGATGAAAAGCTTTGACCTGCCCGATGATCTGAAAGCCGAAGAACTGAAGGCCAACGCTCCCCTCCAGGTTCGAATCGCTTTGAACAACGCGGGTCATCAAGCTGCCATTCAGTGGGACAACACGATTCGCATCGTTCGTGTTGATGGCAAAGACGTCAAATCAATGGATGCCCCCAACACGCTCACTTCGATTCACTGGATCGCTCACGATCAACTGGCCACCGCAACTGACAGCGGAAAGATCTTGCTCTGGAAACGCGAAGGAGAAAAATGGACACCGGCAGAACACAGCGTGTTTGAACAAGCCGTCCTAGCAATCCACTCAACGCCGCAGGCTCCAGACCGGTTGGTTGCTGTCGATGTGTCAGGCAACGTTCCCCAATGGGACGCCGACAATCAAACGTTCCAAGCGACCGGTCAGTTACCCGACCCCGCGGTATCCACCTCACTCTCGCCCAACGGCACCACGTTGTGGGTCGTCTCCGAATCGGGAAGCTTGGGACAATACAACATCGCCGATCAAAGCTTCGTCGAAGTCGCGAAGGCGGATCCCGTCGCGAAGGCTCAACTGGCGAACGACCATTGGCAAACACTCGTCACCGAGACATTGGTCGCGGCTCAAGACAAGGACGTCAAGCAAGCCGAGGAAGACGTCACGGCGGAAAAGAAAAGCTTGGAATCGATCGACAAAGACATCGAAACCAAGACCAAACGGCGCGACGAAAAACAAGCCATCGTTGCCGAATCCGAAAAGGCAGCCGAGACAGCGGCAACCAAACTGGCCGATGCGAAAACCGCAGAGCAAGTCAACAACCAAAAGCGAACTGAACTGCAGGAATCCGCTGCTCAACTCGCGGCAAAAACATCGGAACTGGAAACGGAACTGGCCAAGCTGAAACAGCAACAGGCGGACACCGAAAAACAGTTGACCGCTCTTCCCGATCCCAAGAAGCTGGCCGATGCGGTCAAGACAGCGACAGATGCGGTCATCAAAGCGGACCAAGCCGTCGCGAGCAAAAACGGCGAGCTCTCCGCTGCTGCGGCCGCCTTGAACCAAGCCAAAAAAATCAAGCTCAGCGGTGAATCTCGGTTGAAAGGCTTGGATGCCAAGTGGCAGCATCAACAGCAACGGCTCGCGGAACTCCAACAGGATCACGAAGATCGAAAAGCAAAGGTGACAGCCGCTCAATCATTGCACGATCAATCTCAAGCAACTGATTCCACACTCGCTGTGATGGCGACAGGCTCTCGTGTCCTCACGCGTTCCACCAACGCAAACGATCCAACGTCCAGCACTTGGAGCCTGTGGTCCGCAACCGGCGACTGGTTGGCCGAATTGCCCGAACTGCCGACCGACGGACAACTGATCGCCAACGGTGATCGCTGCGTCCTGATTCGAGGAACCAACGGCGAGACCCAGGCGTTTGTTGCTCCGCCCCGTTCATGGAGTCTTCGTCAGACCATTGGTGCGTCGACCGGTCCGAGCCCGTTTGCGAATCGCGTGTTGAGCATCGACGTTCATCCTTCCGGCAAATTGCTGGCCACCGGTGGAGGAGATCCTTCGCGAGCGGGTGAATTGATGCTTTGGAAAGTCTCCGACGGTTCCCTGATTCGCGAGATCCCCAACCCGCATGGCGACACCGTTCTGTGTGTCCGCTTTTCGCCGGACGGCAAGATCTTGGCGACCGGCGGTGCCGATCAAATGATCAAGCTGTGGGACATTGAATCGGGCTCGCTGATCAAAACACTCGAAGGACACACGCACCATGTCACCTCGATCGCGTGGAACCTCAATGGTCGTCAACTCGCAACGGCTTCTGCTGATGCCTCGGTCAAAATCTGGAACATTGAAACGGGTCAGGCCACACGCACGATCACGGGATTCAAAACCGAAGTGACAAAACTGGTTTATGTCGGCCGCGAAAACCGCATTGGGGTGGCCAGCGGCGACAGTCACTTCCGCGTCTATCGTACCGACAACGGCTCTCGAGAAACCAATGCCAAGGTCGCTGGAGACTACCTGTACGCATTGGATTCCAATCGCGACGGAAGCCAGTTCATCGTCGGTGGTGCGAGCGGTGCAGCCACACGGATCGACAAATCGGGCAAACAAAGCATGGAATACGTTTCGGACGATGAATGAACAGGCTGCATCCGCAGCACCGACGCGAACGACAACCATTGGCCGATCGAGCATTTGCGAGACAGTGCCTTGCAGCTTGTTCGCTGCGGCTACTACAATCACCCGCGACCATCCCCGCCCCCTCTCATTTCATCCGTGGCCCTCTTGGCACCTCGTGTCGTCTGTTCTCTATGGTTATTGGCAACCATCAATACACCTTGATGACCAGCGCGACTGGTCTGGTTGGACAGTACCTGCTTCGCAACGCGATGATGAGCGGAAAACGCGTCGCGGTGATCGCGAGAAGCAGCAAAAAGAAGACGGCTTACGAACGTGTTGAAGCGATCCTGCAACGATTCGAGACCGAACTGGGGCGTGAGCTGCCTCGCCCGGTTTGCTTGGAAGGCGACATTGTCCAACCCAACCTTGGTCTGAATGCGGGTGCGACCGAATGGGTCCGCCAAAACTGCGACCGGATGATCCACGGGGCCGCGGTGCTGAAATTTCAAGGATCCGATCGCTCCGGAGACCCGTGGAAAACGAATCTGGGCGGCACCCAGAATGTCTTGGCGTTCTGCCGCGAAACGAACATCCGAGACTTCCATTATCTCTCCACCGCATACGTCTGCGGCAACCGAACCGACTTGGTTCATGAATCAGACTTGGATGTCGGACAGAACTTTCGGAACGACTACGAGCAGAGCAAGTTTGAAGCGGAACAAGCTGTTCGGGCAGCGTCGTTTCTCGATCAACTGACCGTCTACCGCCCCGCTGTGATCTCCGGCGATTCGCAAACCGGGCACACGACCAGCTACCACGGGCTGCACACTTACCTGCGATTGATGGCGTTGCTGGTACCAATGGTGGAGCCGGATCAAGACGGTGTCCGGCACACGCCCATTCGGCTTCCCATGACCGGAGACGAACGCCGCAATGTCGTGCCGATTGATTGGGTTGCCAACGTGGTGTCGCGGCTTCTCGACACGCCGGAAGCTCACGGACAAACGTACCATTTGACTCCGCGGGTTCATCTGACGCCGCGAAAAATCATTGACTGCTGCTGCTCGTACTTCAACTCCACCGGGGTCCAGTACTGCGGTGACATCGACGTCCCGAGCAACGAGCTGAATGGCTTCGAACGGAACTACTTCTCTGGTGTTTCTCTGTACGAGTCTTACAACTCCACCGACCCAGCGTTCGACAACTCGAACCTGCTTGCGTTCACCGCAGATCTTCCGTGCCCAGAGATCGACGAAACGGTGGTCCATCGCTACCTCGCGTTTGGACTGGCAGATCGATGGGGCAAGCGTCGCGATCCCGGGGTCGCGTCCATCAACCACTTGGTCGATTACTTGCGGGATGCAACCGTCGCCTCCATGCAACAGGAAGAAGCGGAGCAAACAGAGACGCAGCCTCAGACATTGCTTGGCCTGAACATCCTGGGTCCTGGTGGTGGGCAATGGCGTGTGGTCAGTCGGCAAGGGTCGGCAAGATTGGAAGTTGCCCATGGACTCCCCTGCCCCAAAACCCTCACCATTCGCGCGAGCTCGCGTGCGTTATCGAAACTGATGACCAACCAAGATCTTTGCCCAACCGAATTAGGGCACTACCTCGACGGCAATTGGGCTGCCACGAAGATCCCTCGAGAAGCAATCGACACCTGTCGACTGCTGTTTTCCAAGGTCGCGTGTGCCTAGCCAGCGCATTGGCAGAGGCGTGACCGACCGTTTGCAAACCCCGGTCATCGTTCGCGATCACTCGTACCGCAACGCATCGATCGGATTCAACCGGGACGCCGTCCGGGCTGGGTAGTAACCAAACACGATGCCCACTGACGCGGCAACGGTCACGGCAACAATCGGCGCCCAGATCGACATCGCAGTCGGCCACCCGATCACCCGGCCGACCAACATGGACCACATGTGGCCCGCGAAAATACCGAGGAATCCGCCGACCACGCACAACACGGTCGCCTCGATCAGAAACTGACGAAGGATCGCACTGCGATTGGCTCCGACCGCCATCCGCAAACCAATCTCACGCGTCCGCTCGGTGACCGAGACCAGCATGATGTTCATGATTCCCACACCGCCCACCATCAGTGAGACGCCGGCGATCACCAGCCCCAAAGCGGACACACCACCCACGACTTGCCCGACCACTTTGGAAACTTCGGTGATGTCGTTGATGCGATAGGCACCCGCGGGTTCAACATTGTGTCGGCGGGAAAGCAACTGCGTGATCTGCTGACGAGCCAGTTCCACGTGATCCGGCGATTCAGCCTCCACATAGATTTGGTGAATCTCTTCTCGCTGCGTCGATCGCCGGGTTGATGCCAGTTGCATCGGTGGCATCTGATCCGCGAAGGTGCTGAACTGAGCAGTCGCGCCCGTGCTGCTGTTCACTCGGAGTTTGAACGTCGTCCACGGTCCGATGATGATGTCGTCTTGATCGTTCCCGATCACATCCCCGCCCTTTTCGGTGAGGACGCCAACCACGCGGAGCGGAACCCCGTTGACGCGAATCTCTTCGCCGATCGGGTACTCCGAATCAAACAATTCGTGAGCGACGGTTTTTCCCAAGATGCAAACCTTCGCCGCATCGAGAACTTGTTCCTGCGTGAATGGCGTTCCCATCTCCAACTGATCCCAGTTCCGCGCCGCCAAGTATTGCGGCGTTGTGCCAAGAGCCAGATTGGGGCTCCAACGGCGATTCTGACGAACCAATTGGACTTGGGAATACACAAGCGGGGCCGCAACTTTGACTGCGGAACATTGCTCAGCGACCGCAAGCACATCGTCGGGAACAATCTGGATCGGGCGCTGACGCCCGCCAGTACTCGACGCTTTGCCGGGACTGATCGTCAGCATGCTGGCTCCCATGCTTGCGACCGTTTCTTCAATCGCAGTGGAAGCACCGGCACTCAGTTCCATGGTCGAAATCACCGAGGCGACACCGATGATCACCCCCAACATCGTCAACACGGTCCGCAATGCATTGCGACGAAGCGCCAAGACAGCCACGATCACCGCATTCCAAGTCGCTGCCATTGGCCAAGCGGTCGCCGGTTCTCTCAGCGGCTCCGATCTGGAATTCGCGAGTCTCGAACGGTCGACGGTGGACGCTCGTTGCCGAACATCCTCCGCCACCAGCCCGTCTTTCATTCGCACGACTCGATCCGCTTCATGAGCGACCTCCGCATCGTGCGTGACCACCACCAACGTGATGCCGTGTTCTTGATTGAGCTGACGAAACAACGCCAGAATTTCTTGTTCCGTGACCGTGTCCAGGTTCCCGGTTGGCTCATCGGCCAACAACAGCTTGGGGCGGTTCATCAACGCTCGAGCGATCGCGATTCGTTGTCGTTCGCCACCGGACAATTGATTGGGCATGTGGTCCAGTCGACCTCCCAAACCGACGGACTCCAACAACTTCGTCGCGTCTTCGATGCACTCGCGTCTTGACCTTCCGTCCGACGCATAGATCGTCGGCAGCATCACGTTGTCCAACGCGGTCGCACGCGGCAGCAGGTTGAAGTTCTGAAAGACAAACCCGATGTGCTGGCTTCGAAACGCAGCCAGTTCCAACGGTGTCAGACTCGACACATCGATCCCGGCCAGATGGTAGTCGCCATCAGTCGGATGATCCAAACTCCCCAACAGGTTCATCAGGGTTGTCTTTCCCGAACCCGACGATCCCATCAACGCAACATATTCCCCCGCTTCGATGTTCAGCGTGATGCCCTTGAGCACCGGCAGATCGTGGTCACCCACCCGATAGTCTTTGCGAAGGCCATGCAGTTGAATCACGCCGCGTCCCTGTGGATGACGTGCAACGAATCAGCCGCTTTCTCGGTCGCATGAGTCAAGCGACCATCCACAACCCTCAACACTCGCGTCGCAACAGAGAAATAGCGGTCGTCATGCGTGATCGCGACAACGGTTTTCCCGATCCGGCGAAGCTCCGGCAGGATCTGTTGGTAGAAGACGTCCTTGAATCCCGGATCTTGTTCGGCGGCCCATTCGTCGAAGACAAAGATGGGACGATCGTCGAGCGCCGCCACCAACAACGCCAAACGTTTGTGCTGGCCGCGTGAAAGTTCTTGGGTCAACAGTCGACCGGTCTGCACGTCGACCTTCTCTTCCATTCCCAACAGAGAGATCCAATGCTCCAACTTGCCGGGTGTGACATCGATCCCCAACAACCGATCGAACAGGTGGCCTTCTACAAAGACAGTCGAAAAGAGCTGGCGATAATCGGCTCGAACTTTGTCCGTCACGTCCCGCCCGTTCCAGCACACTTCACCTGCGTCGGGAACATAAAGCCCGGTCAACAATTTCGCGAGCGTTGTTTTTCCGCTGCCGTTGCCACCCGCGATGAACAAAATCTCACCGGGCGAAAGCGTCAAATCGACGGGTCCCAGTGCAAAGCATTCGTCGCCGGAGGAATCGTACTGGTAGGTCACGCTTCGCATCTCAAGCGATTCGAACTGAGTCGGTGCGACATGCGAGGTTTGTTGTTCAGGCTGATCGATCATCAAACCCAACTTCTCAATCTTGGCAACTGCGATCGAGGCACCATTCATTGCTGGCAACCAACCCAAAATCCCATCCAGCGGATAGGTCAGATACAAAATCGTCAGAACGTATCCGGTCAAAGTCGCGGTCGACACGGTCGCGATCTGCGGCCAAGCAAACAGCAACAATCCAATGCCGATGAACAGAAACAGTCGTCCCCAACTGTGGGCAAAGCCCTGAATGTTCGACCCGATGATCAGACTGTGACGCATCTTTGTGTCGGCTGGTAACAACACGTCGTAGACAAAGTCCAGGCACCGCATGTTGTTGCCTTTGAGTTCTTTGATGCCATCGATCATGGCTCGCAGTTGCTTGACGACTTCATCTTGGTCTTCCCGAGCCTGGCGCAGATGCCGGTTGGCAAACCGCAGACCGGTCATGAACGTGAACACGCCAATTCCCGCCATCACAATCGTCCCACCCGCCAATGGCACGGACAGTGTCGCCAAGTAAACCAGTCCACAAACCAACACCATCGCGTTGGCGCAGGCAGCGGGGAACGCGGACAAGGCTGACGTGATCGCGTTGACATCGTTGATCAGAGCGGCCAACAACCGATGCGATCCGACGGATTCCAACGTCGGCAAAGGAGCCGAAATAATTTTGGTGCACAGCTCGTATCGCAATCGAGCCGCTGTTGCCTGGGACAACTGAACAAGCAAGCACTTGGCCGCCACTTGAGTGACCAGGACCAAGACACACGCACCAGCGAATAAGTACGGCAACGAGCCCGCTTCGGACGGGTCACCCGTCAAAGCGTGGTGGATCAGCATGATCAAGCCGAGATTCGCCACACCGCTGAACGCTCCCAAAAGTCCGGAAACCAGACCAGAAATCCAGGACGATCGAAGCAGGATCAGAAGCAGTTTCATCGACGTAGCATGTTGGGTAACTCAGGCTGGATGCGGGAAACACAAGTTTCCGGCCGCGTGGGCAGAGACGCTGCGGCTCGATATAGCAGGGAACCAGCCTCAGTCGCAATTGAGATCCGATTGGCTCTCCCCCCACAAAAGTCGACCAATCTCACTCCGCAGGCATCGTCTCTCTGCCCAATCCGTTCCCAAAAGTTAGGAGCGTGGACCGCCCCGCACTGCAGAAACGCGAGCCCAAAGTCCGCTGACACGCCGCTGAATCAAAGACTTCAGCTTGTAGTAGCCTCGCCAATTTCGATCCCATCGATCGGTCTTCCACCAAGTGCCATAGAAAAGGTGAATCGCGAACGCATCCGAAAGGTCGACGCCCACGTGCCCGGCCAACCGGTACTGGGCCGCTTGGTGCATCGTCAACGGATACAAGAATCGAGAGGGAAGCACCGTGACAGATTCGGGTGTCTCAAAATCGTTCAAGACACGCGACATCATGATCGGGCCGGTGCTGCTGAGAATCGGTTCGTTGTTCTCGACATGATCAACGAAATCCGGCAATCGCTGGATCACGCGTTCAAAGAAAGGATGTCCGGGTGCCGACGCCATCAGTGCGTTGCACAACAGATTGGGAACTCGGTGATGCCGACAGTGCTGAGGTGGTTCCATCCCGACGACGCAGCCTTGATCGGCCAACAACGGATCGAGAGGCTTCAGACAAATGAAATCCAGATCCACATACATGCCTCCAAACCGATGAAGAATGAAGTACCGAATGGCATCGGCGCGTTGGATGGCCGTTGGATAGCCATCGTACGTCTCCAAGAACCACGCGTATTCTTCCGCGATCAATTCGCGGTTGTCTTGGTCAGTCCACAATCGAAACTGCCAATCCGGATGGTGAGTCCTCCAGGACTGGACACATTCCGAAAAGTCATCCGGAACGCGTTCATCTTTCCACGTTTGGTGCAGGATTTTCGGAACGCTCATCGGCTTGCGATCGTGACTCGCATCAACCTGCCAACCGAGAGGCAGGGCTTTCCGCGACGAGCATGTATTGCTCCCACATCGCTTCGGCCACGCGTTGCCAATCAAACAACTCCGCCCGTGCAATCGCCTTGCGAGACCGTTCTTCGCGAAGATCAGGTTGAGTGACCAGTTCAACGAAACAGTCACAGATCTGTTCGACGTCATTGGGATCAGCCGCCCAACCAGCGTCCGCCACAACCTCGGCGACCGCGGTCCCTGCCCCGTAAATCACTGGCACGCCACAGTTCATCGACTCCAGTGGTGGCAAGCCAAATCCTTCGTAGTGCGAGACATACGACAGGGCCTCCGCTTGAGAATAAATCAAAGGCAAATCCTCATCCGGAACACTGCCCAGCCAGTGGATTCGATCGCAATCTTTCGCGGCGGCGTACACCTCATCGAGATCGCCCCAACCGTATTTCCCAACGATCACCAGTTCGAGCGGAGTTTGTGGGTTCGTTTCCAACAACCGGCGGTAGGCTCGCACCGTCCCCAACAAATTCTTTCGCGGTTCCAACGTCCCAACCGAAAGCAAAAACGGGGCGTCCGGCAACGAATACTTCAGTCGCACGGCATCTTTCGCCTCTTGCGAATACTGCGAATGGAAAAGCGATCGATCGCAACCGGCACCGGTGACAGCGCTGTTCGAAAGACCGCAACGGGAGATCATTTCTTGACGGATAAAATCCGTGTCCGTGCTGAACCAAGCGTTTCGCTCAATGGCGTCACGCAGGCCCCGTTCCAGGCTTTCGCTGTTGACCGCAGCCTGCCACTGAGGGCATGCCAAATGGGAAAGATCATGAACCGTGACCAAGCGAGCGCCTCGAAAACGACGAAACGTGTCAAAGGTGTTCGGCATCGTCTGGTGAACGACGTCGTAATGCGTCGTCCGCATCTGGTGCCGCAATCGAATCAGGTTCAGTGCCCCTCGAAGAAACTGCGCTGCACCAGTCGGTTGCGGTTCCGGCAGCGTCAGCCACGAATCGATCTCAGCGAGTGGGATGATTCGTGAACCGACATGAACATCCACCGCCCACTCAGGATGCTGAACTGCGACGGATCGCATCGCCCCCAGGAGGCCAGAGACAAACCGACGAATTCCATCGGACGCAGAATCGGCCAACTTCGTGCCGTCGATCAAGATTCGTCGTTGGGTGCGGTCGTTTACTTGTGCAGTCACGATGTAAATGATTGGAAGGTGGCTGGGATCCGTTAAAAACTTGACGAGATGCTTTCTCAAACAGTCTGTTCATCCATCGTCGGCAATGATCGATCAAGCTTGTAAATTTTGGTAAACATCGCTGCCGCGAAGATCGTCCAGAAAAGTCGACGGTGAAAGCTTCTTCCGCATCGGGCACTGCATCAGATACTCGTGAGTCGTTGCGACCAGGTCCAAGTCCTGAGCCTTTCGAGCGGCCTCGTCCAGCGACTCAAAGTAGAACGGGTAGTCCACGCCCAAGTATTCTTCGACCGGTGCAATGCGATTGATCAGCAGAGGTGTCGCTCGCGCGATGCATTCCACCACGGCATTGTTGGCGGATGCATCGTAAAGGTCGAGAAACACGATGCTCGTCGAAAGCAACTCGTCGTATTCAGAATCATTCTGCCGCGGCAAAGCAGACGTGTTGTCGCGATAGGCGGGCAAGAGTGGTTGCCGAAGTGCCATCGACTGTCGCACGAACTCTTGCTTGAGCAGGTTCGTCTGCTCCAACTCCGTGCAAGGGTTGCTGATCAGTCGGTGCTTTCGAAATCCGCTGGCATGATCCAAGGGAAGAAAATAGATTGCCGCCAGCCTTCGCAACCACCACCCGACCATCACAACCTTCTTTTCCGCTTCGTTTGCAAAGTCATCCATGCGAAACAGTCGGTCAGGAATTTCCGTCGGCAACCTCAGTGTCGATGTGAGCAGACCGGTTTCCTTCGCAAAAAAATCGGACAAGTAGTCCGACAGGGTGAAGAGTCCTCGACATGCCGGCATGCTGTCGCGAAACGCATCGGAGACAATCAGACGTTGGGGAGCCCCGGAGGAACTGTGCCAACCTTCCGCACCAGGTGGATTGTGAAAGACACCTGTCCAAGGTTCCGTCAACGGCAACATCGGTCCCATCTCGTGCGGCCAATGAGGATCGAAAAGGCGATCCAAAAAGCCTTCAAAGATCACCCCGTTTTCGTTGTGCTCTGGAATCAAAGCATCCATCGCGCCGGCCCATCCGCTGCGATGCAGGGCGAACGTTGTTTGCGGCGCAAGTCGAATTCGCCCCAGCGGATTGGAAGGGATTTCGTAGTGATCGGTCTGAATCCCTGTTGAATCCGTCGATCCCGGCACGACGCCAACAGAACGCTGGTTGGACATCAATTTTCTTTCCATGAAAGGGTCGGCCGGATCGACCAAGGGAAGATGCGGCGAGTCGAGCGTTGACACTGCTGTGGTTTTCTCACGACTCAGTGCCCCCGCATGAGCGTGGCCGAAAGCAAACCGTTTGCAGCGGAAGCCCAAGATGTCGCGTTTCGCCTTCCGGAACACCTCGAAAACGGCCACATCGAAATGTCAGGCGTTGCTGCGACGCGGGGCCAAACATATCACGCTGGATTGAAAACCGCAAAACACGATTGCGATTTCCTTCCGCAGTGACCAAGACAACATTTCGATCGAAATCGACTCGCAACTCAGACGCCAAATCGGTCTCCCAATCACGCCACGGAAACACGCGAACATCCACGTCGTAATCACCACGTGGGAGCGTCACGACCAATGTGGATTCACCACTGGTCCAACGAAACGTTCGATGCCCCGATCGTTCGACTTCATGACAACCAACGATCTCATCGTCCGCCAATGTGCTGACGACGAAACGCTGTCTCTTTCGAATCGACGGAACCACCGCTTTCACCCTCGACACCGTTTGCAACAACCCAAGCTTGGTGAACTCCGTGAATCGAGTCCGGTGATTCTGGCTGATGTTGTGTTGCAAGCAGTGGTATTTGGCAAGCGAACCAGGGCGTCCTTGACGCTGCCAAGCGAAAACGTGCTCGGGGAACGTCTGCCAAAAAGTATGTTGCCCGGCGAGTCCTCTTTGCCCCGTCACTCGGTACTCCAAGCGGTTGGCAAGCGACACTTTTGTGTCATCCAAGTTTGCCAATGCCTCGTCTGGAATCGGCACATCCAAGTGATCGTTCAACCACTGCAGACTTCGACGAACTTGCAACACGGCATTCCATTCCCTTGCCTGCTCGGCGAGCCGTTGCCAATCCATCTCGGCACCCGCTGTTCGAATGATCTGAAAGGAGTCCGCAAGCCAACGAAACGGCGGGGTTTCGTTGTATCGAACACCATGCTCACACGTGTGCAACAGTTGATCGGCGGGACACAAAACACGACTGTTCGCAGGTCCGATTTTCACTGGCAAACTGGCATCCCACAGCGATTGCTGCTGAGTGGGCGATAGCGAACGACTGTGAAAAAAGTCCCAGTGAAGATCCACCTCGGTGCCTTCAGCCAGGCTGAAGTTGGTGCCATGCCCCACACGAAACGAATCCTCCGTCACATTCAGCGGTGGTGCGGCCTCCGCTTGATTCAAAAGTTGAACGGCCTGCGGAGCATCTTCCCGGCGAACCGCCACATCCAGGTCGTTCATGGCCCGAAACCCAGTCCGGTACACCGTCGCGTTCAGCGCGGCTCCTTTGAGCAGCAGCGTTGGAATCTGGGCCTTCTCAAACAGCTGAAGAATCGCAACCGCTTGTCGCTGACGCAGTTCCGTCTGCACCCAGTAATATCGGGCCACGCCAGCCAATCGGCCCTGGTTCCGAGATGCCAGTCCGAGGCGTCGCAAACGATCGTGCAGCAACAACAACAATCGATGGGAGCCAAAGTCAATGAAATCCCAGGGGACCAAGTCTTCCCATTTCTGCCAAGCACGAATCGCGGCGGCATCGTCCTCCAGCAAACAGGCTTGCAGCAACAATCGCTGTGCCTGATTCGGCCAACAACCGCGAGGCCAGGCCTGGTCCTGGTCCATCCACCGCATCAGAAACGTCACTGAGCGCGTCTCCGGTCCAAAACCGCTTTCAACATATGAACGTACTTCAAGCGGTTTTGTTCCTGAGTGGACCAGTTGTTTGCATGGTGGCGTCGATAAAGAACGACCTCCTCGACGCTGACCTTGAGAATGCCTTGGTCTTCGGCGCGAGCAAACCAATCAAGCACTTCGATCGTCTCCCGATCATTCGAAAAAGGTCCGACGTCGTCGAAGACACTTCGTCGGCACGTCACCGCACCAGTGACACACGGCGCCAGCACACGTCCCGTGCCCTTTTCGTGATGCTCTGCCGGGTCTTCCCCATCTTGGAAGATCAGTTGATGACCAAAGGCCATGCCAACCTCAGGACGGGCATCGAACAAATCCATTTGCAACTGAAGTCGGTTCGGCGTCATCCGATCATCGGCATCCAACAGGGCGATGTAGTCACCTGTCGCAGCAGCGATCCCCGCGTTGCGAGCAACACCGGGCCCGCTTCGCTCCAGAGGAATCAGCGTGACGAAGTCTGCAAATGAGAGTGCAACCTCTGCCGTGCGATCGGTTGACCCGTCATCGATCACGATGACCTGATCGGGTTGCCGCGTTTGTGCAAGACAGCTCTCAATCGCCTCCGCCAGAAACAACTCCGCGTTGTACGCCGGGATCACCACACTGATCGTTTGCGTCACGGCGAGACTCCACCTTCAAGCTCAATTCCTTTCAGCACCCGACGAATGACGGGAGCAATCCCGGTGCGATCCGATCCCAGATTCAAACGATAAACCGGGACACGTTTGATGATTTCCGCAATCGACTGAATGTTCTCGGGCCGAGTGCCCCCCAACAGCGTCAACGTGACGGGCACGATCGCGTGCCACGCTTCGGCTTGGGAAGCTGGGACCAGGCTTGTCTGCGTTTCGCCACTGACTCGCGGCAACAGAATCGCTTTCAACGGTCGCTGCATCGCCAACTTTTCCGCGAATTGCGGGAACAAAAAGTAGGTTTCCTTTTCTGGGTTGCGTGGCAGAGTCGGGTTCACCGAGAGCGACAGATCGCTGAAACGGCGAAGGTTGTCCGGCAGCAATTTCGCGGAGTTGTACAGGCTGTTCACCAAGGGCTGCGAATCATTGGTGAGCATGACCAAGTCATCCCCCAAGTGACAAAGATCCGGCTCGGCAAGACACGTCAACGCGGTGCTGGATTTCCCAGATCCACCCACTCCGGCCAAAAGAACCGCCACCTGATCATCTCCCACCGCGGCGCCATGGACCACGCTGCCGTGCGGTGCGGACCAGGCATTCAATAAAGAACGCAGCGGAACGGCGGATTCCCAAACCGGCAGTTCATCGCCGTTTCGACAACAAACAAACGCATTCCCATCCTGGGTCAGCCGACTGAACAAACCGATCCCCGGTTCAATCAGGGTCCAGCACGAATCGCTGTCGGCGCGAATGACGGATTGCAAACCGGTCCATTCCGCCAACGAGTGTTCCACCGGTGGCCTGACGCTCTCCCAAAAATGGATGTTGAGTTCAGCCTGTCCAGTGCCCTCTGGGTGATGGGCCAAAGCTGGCATCAATCGACACAGCAGCGACTGGCCAGCAAACTTCAAACAAACCTGACGTCCACCAATCGACAATCGCTTCTCGACCAAGCCATCGTTTTCGGTGGCACGATCAAACTGCTGCCTCAAAGCAGCCTGTGAATCGTCGCAGGTGGTGATTGTCGTCATGCCATCTTTCCCGCTCATTGACTAGCGAGGGCCGGGCGCAGCTTGGTCGTCTTGGGCCATTTGAGGCCAACCTTCCTTGTCGGTGTCGTGAATCACATCGCCGAGCAACATGTTTTTCATGTCGTCAAACACTTCCATCGCTGGCGTTCGCCAAGCCCCGAGGCTTGCCACCGATTCAGGGCTGGCATGATCCTGCAGTTCACAGACAAGTTCATTCTTCACCAGTTGCTTCAAAAACTCCTCGACTTCAGAAGCAGCTTCCGGAGGGGCGTCCTCCGACGCGTCGACAATTGCGGAGACCGTCAAGGGTTGGTTCTCCAGACGTTGCCAAATCCTTTCTGCCATCTCTCGTAAACTGAAGTAGTTTCCAGTCGCGAAATGGATGACGATGGTCTCATCGTCAAACGCATTGTGCGAGAGCGCTGGCGAATTGATCGCGTAGTACATGACTCCGTCCATTGTCAGTCAAAAAGATTTGCGAAATTTTGTCATCGCCCAATGCGTTTGCCGAGTCTACCGGAGCGACGTTTGTCTGAGAAGCATCTCATGCGGGCAGTTGCTATTCGCGACGGCGTTCAACCGTTAGAACGGATCGCAAAGCGTTTGAGCGAGTCCGCAGAGTTTCAGCAGCGGGCACGAACGCTCCGCAAGCAAGATTGGCAGGGCCGGTGTTCAGCAAGATTCTCGAAAAGATCGGCTCTTTGATTGGAAGAGATCACCAATCTCACGATCGCAAATTCAGCCTGCACGAAGTTCAACAGGTGCTCGATCAACATCACGCTGCGTTGCTGGAACTGTACGGCATCCCACTGGATGAACTCCGGAATCAACGGCTCCGGGCAAGAATCCTCCAAAACGCGTCTCTGAGAATCAACTCCTCCTCCAATCCCCCCGCCAAGAGCGATGCATTCGGTGGTGACTGGGCAATCTTCACCCCGCTTCCACCAACTGCCTCTGGCATCGCAGATTACGCCGCCGAGCTTGCTCCATCATTGGCCCCCCGGCTGAACGCCACCTACGTCATTGCCGATGACGCACCCGATCCTGATCCTGACCACTTTGGCTTCGCCGTCCAACGACTCCACGAATGGAAGTCGAACCAGGAACGCGACCTCGCGACTCCCCGGCTCTACCATCTCGGAAACAGTCGCATCCATGATTACGTCCTGGAGGAGGCCATGCGGCGGCCAGGCGTCGTCGTGCTGCACGACAGAGTGCTGCACCATCTCTTCGAACAAACCTTCCTCCGGCGAGGCGATTCTCAAACGTTCAAAACGCTTGCGGCCGAACAACACGGACGATTGGGAGAGATGATCGCTGATCTAGCCGAACGCGACTTGTCAGGCGCTGCCTTTCGGTTTGGCTTGCCGTTGACTGCCCCCGCTCTGCAGAACGCGAAGGCTGTGATCGTGCATTCCTTCGAATCGATGTACCGAGTCCGAGACCTGCTGCCCCACATTCCCGTTCAAAGAATCCCACTTCAATATTCGCGTGCAACACTTTTCACGGCAACGAATGCGGGCGAAATCCGGAAGCGACTTGGAATGCATCCCGATCGACTGATCTTCGTGGCTCTCGGGTTCGCAACAATCCCAAAGCGAGTCGATCAGCTCATCACCGCTCTGGGTTCGATCAAAGACCAAATCCCAGCGTTTGAATTGTGGGTGGTGGGCGAGATGCCCGATTCACTGCGTCTGCAGGAACTTGCGAACAACTCTGGAATGACAAACCACTTGCAAGTGACCGGCCGAGTTGACATGGACACCTTCCAGGCATTCATCGACCACGGCGACGTTGTGGTGAACCTGCGTTTCCCTTCCGCTGGAGAATCGTCGGCAACGTTGATCAGAGCAATGGGCGCCGGCAAGCCCTGTGTTGTCTTTGATTCTGGAACCGCCCTGGACTACCCCGATGACGCTCTGGTGAAGATCCCCCTGGAGATCTCCTCCCACACCGGTTTGGCGAACGCCCTCCGTGAGTTGGCCTGCGATGCGAACGAGCGGCAGCAAAAAGGGTCGGCGGCGGCGGAGCACATCGCCAAATGGCACGATGTGAACCAATGCGCTGATGCCTACGTGAATTTCATGTTGTCCGCCTCGAACGAACGCGATGAGCCACTTCGTTAGCACTGGGCCGCGAATTTTCTAACCAGCCTGTTTGTTGAGGCTGCTGGAGTCTTCACGTTCGACAACCGTTTTTCTGACTTGCCGCGGCTCGATCACATGCGTTGCCAGTCCCAATCGCTTGAGAACTCGGATCTGAAGGTAGGTTGGATCAAACTCCCACCATTTGTGCTGCACCGATGCACTCGCGGGATCATGGTGGTGGTTGTTGTGCCAACCTTCCCCGTTGCTCACGATCGCAACCAACCAATTGTTTCGACTTTGGTCCGATGTTTTGTAGTTCTGATAACCAAAGCAATGAGTCAGCGAATTGACCGACCACGAGAAGTGCCAAATCATGACGGTTCGTAAAACGACACACCAAAGCACAACGCCCACACCCTGCCAAATCGCCGATCCGAAACTGTTTTCCATCAAAAACAGGGCCGACGCGACGAACCAAATCGCACCTGCGTGAAGGATGTAGATTCCCGCCGGCAGATCAGGGTGCTTTTCCATCAAAGCATAAAATGGATCGGCGATGATATCGGCGCAGTAGCGATCATCCGTCCGAAATTCGTGCTGCCCTTTTCGCTTCCAAAGCAGCCAACCGACGTGCGACCACCAAAAGCTTGCGGTCGGTGAATGTGGGTCGTCTGGCCCATCCGAATGGCTGTGATGGCGTCGATGCGTTGAAACCCATTTGGCAGGCGACTCCTGCAGACAGCACAACGCAAGGCCGACGTAACCGTATTCCAACCACTTGGGGACTCGTAGACTTTTGTGGGTCAGCAAGCGATGGTAACCAAGCGTGATTCCGTTGCTGAAGACGACCAAGGCAATCGCCAACAACAACACGTTGGTTCCCGTGATGAATGCCGGAATGAATGCAAACAAAGCCAGCACGTGCATGGCGATGATCGGAATCGCGATTTCGGTGAACTCGTAAGGCTCCACCACACCGACCGGGTCCGCCACACCAACCGCGTCCTCCATCAGAGCCTCGGCTTCCTGCGATGCCGCAGGTGCGACCGATTGATCGGCGTGGGTCATCTGACAAGCCCAATGGGGAGATGCTTCAAGACGTTCGCTCCGCGTGAACGAATTGACCAGCAGCGGGGAGGACCCAACGTGAATCCATTCAACAGGATGGGAATTGTAGGGCCATCCGACGAGACAAGACAGAGTGATGAAATCGTCAAGGTAGGCTTGCAGCGGATGGCCTCTCGCTCGATCAGCGGAGCAGGACGTCATCCTCGTTGCGGAAACGTCACTTCTCCTTCGTGGATTCCCGCATTCGCCGAACCAACCCATTGAGCAACTCGCCAGCAGCTTCGTTGGAAACCGCGCGTGGATCGTGGTGCAGCGTGATCGTCATTTGATTGGCGTACCAACTGACTCCCAACGCCGCATTCAAGTGTCTCGCGATCGGCGGAATCGCCTCAACCCGAAGCAACACCACGTTCCCGCACTGCAGCCGACCTTCTTGACGCGGCAAGGGTGATCTCGCGAAAACGCGACTGAGGTTGGTGAAGACGACGGTCGTTTGGCAGCGTTTCGGTCTCGCGGTCCGCTGCAACCCACGCGGCACCAATCGCTGTGCCCACAACGAATACAGGAACAAATGGTTCAGATGGCGACGCTTGATCAGACTCATTTCCTCACTGAGGTCTTGAAGCAGGTGCGCTGGGTCCTCCATGTCGGTCGCTCGTCGGTCCAAGAACACGGAGCTGACAATGTTGGCAGCCGGTGCTTGGTACTGATGCTTTTGCCTCAAACTGACCGGGATCATCAATCGCATCCAGCTCGTTGGATCATGAACGCCCTGCGATCGTCGAAACTCCTCCAACGCCAGAAACAGGTCCCGGATCAACAAGTCATTCTGGGTCACTTTCGCTCGTTTCGCGGCTCGTCGCACACCCGCCGAAACATCCGGTTCAAAGTGATGAGCGATCACAGACGGAAAGCTCAACGGTGCGGGTTCATCGCGTTGAGGCACACGATGCGGCAACAGATGCGATGGCTTTCGCGTCAAAAACTGCCAAACCCCTCGAAGGCCAACTGCTTGGCGAGAGAGGTGTCGAAGAAAGCTCCCCGTCGTCAATCCAAGCGATCCGCGGCGTTCTAGCAAACTCAGGTCGATCTCCGGAAGCGAAACGTTTGCGTTCCGGTCGGTCTCCATCGTGTAGGCCAACAGCAATTCATGAATCACCTGAAAGATCGCCAGTCCGTCACAGCAAGCATGATGAAACTGGACCATCAACTCAGATTCGTGCTCGTGCAAACAAACCACAAATTTCAGTCCATGCTCTCGTTCGAGGTTCAACCGGCGAAAGGACGGGCGCTCTTCGGCTGCTCCATCGCACCAAGAGATGTCGGGTGCCGGCTCGTCGACTTGCCAGTGATATCGTCCACGCTGTTGCTGAACTCTGGCGTGCAGCAACGGATGCCGCGCCACCGCAGCGAGTGCCGCCGCACGGAACCCACTTTCATCCAGGCGTCCGCGGAACCGCATGCGAACAAAGCAGTTCGTCGGAAAAGCAGTGCTGTCCTGATGCAGCATCAACTCTTCGAAGTGGGTCAGCGGATAGGTGAGCGGCATCAGCGAAGCGTCGGTGAATGAAATAGAGAGACGACCAAGTCGTGGTTTAGGTCTACCGTTTGTCTTCGGAACAACACCCGGGAATCCATCGCGCCATTCGCTTTGATAGTTTCTCTCGCAGCGACAATTCCCCACGGAGAAACCTCGTCATTTTGCGTTGCCCTGGCTTGCCCCAATACGGCGTGATGTTGAGATCGATGATGTAGAAGTTCCCTGCATTGTCCTCGACCACATCGAGCGCACCAAAGTCGATTTGGATCCCAACCAAGAACGAAGCCACCACGGATTTCAAACGAGCAGGCAGGGCATCGCCTGAATCAGATGCACCGACAAGTTGGGTGAAATCCCTGTACAAGAAATTGCGTCTCGCTTTCGCATCTTCAATTCGCTGAATCCGATTGTCGGAATTCGGTGGCACAAAGCGAGAAATCACCAATCGCCTGTCAATCGCGTAGGCTCGATAGTAGATGCCCTGTGGGTTTTCGATCAACCGTTCCACAACGAGACCCGGATCGTCCCATTGGTCGGTCAATTCCAAACGCTTCATGACCGGGTAATCCAAGCTGCCATCAATCAACGTCGATTCGGGAGGCAGTCCCAAACGACGACGGGTTTCGGGGTCGAACCGGCGTTCATTTCGGCCGCCGTGGTTGCAGTCGGACTTCAGAATCAACTTCTCGTCCGGGTCGCCGTCCCGAGTCGCCACGGTTGTCGGAAGCCCCAGTCGCTGGCACTCACTTTGGACAAACCGTTTCGTGATGTCGCTGATGGTCGCATTCCAAATGCGAATGCCCTTGGCTTGAAGAGCTTCGAAAAGTTCGCTGCGTTGCCTTGGAAACAGAGCTTGGCGACTGAGGTTGAGGTGCGGCAAGAAATCGGAGGTATCGGGTGGCAACCGATCGAGCACGTCCTCCACTTCGTCATCCGGATGAGCTTTGATTCGGTACGCATCAGGACGCCATTCGCAGATCGAGAACAGCTCCCACGCATGCCATTCGTAAACCGCGAGGCGGCCTTTGTTCATCTCGGTGCTTTCGAAAACTCGGTCGCTGGTGGTTGCGTTCGCCGTCAATGTATCGGCAAAGGTGCCAACTGCCGACGCCACGAGATCGCAACCGGTGCCCAGCGCAGTTCTCCTCCTAGTGGTCTGTCAGGACTTGTTTTTAGGGTAATGGACGAGGCCACGAGTCCTGAACTGGCGTCAAAACCTAGGACTCGTGGCCTCGTCCACTACGATCAACCCTAACTCTTAGCTGTGACAGACCACTAGCACATCCATGTTCACCCCGGATGAACCTCAACTGTGCCTTCCCATTTGGAATTGGTATCGTGAGCCGTCCGCAGCCTCCCCTTTCACGCCACCTTTGACAACCACTTCGCGGCCTTCTGCAACATGGCGAACGAAAGCGAAGGCGGTTTGAATTCACCCCGCACATCACGGCCGCGAATCAGCGTTGTGATCCCGGTCTTCAACAATGCCGCCTTCATTGAGCAGGCATTGCAAAGCGTGTTTGACCAGGACGCCCCCAACACCGAGATCATCGTGGTCGATGATGGGTCGACCGATGCAACCGGCGAAGTGCTCGCGAAATTTTCGGATCGCATTGAAATCGTTTGGCAATCCAATGCCGGATCGGCCATCGCTCGAAATGTCGGCTTGCGTGAGACCACCGGTGAGTACGTGGCCTTCTTGGACGCAGACGATTGGTTCCTGCCGGGAAAGTTTGCCCGACAAACCGAGATCCTCGATGCAAATCCGGAACTGGGCGCCGTGCACAGCGGGTGGAAGATCACGGACGCAGAGGGCGCCGTGACCAAGGTGATTGAGCCTTGGGTCGATGCTCCCGACCTCGATCTGAACACTTGGTTGGTTTTCAAACCTGCCAAGCTCGGGGCGATGCTGTTTCGCCGCGAGTGGCTACAAAAGGTGGGCGGCTTTGATCCCGAACTGCTGCAGTCTCAAGATGTCGATTTGATGCTACGACTGTCTCTGGCTGGCTGCACCTTTCAATGGCAAAAGGCCGCCACCCTCTGCTACCGCCGGCACCCTTTCAGCACCATTCGCCGCAACGGTTTGGGCCAGGTCAAATACGCCACGATGGTGCTGAACAAGTTCTATGCGAATCCCTTGGTCCCTTCCGCGATCAAACGCAACGAACGTTCAGTGCGATACTACTCCAGCATGTGGCTGGCCTGGCACCTGTTCCACATCGGCAACGCAGAGGCTGCCGCGCAGCAACTTCAACAGACGCGTTCCTATTCGAAGGACGATCTTCGACGCACCGCTCACGATTGCTTGTATCACTTTGCAAGCTGGACGGAAGCGGCAGGTTCAGATCCGGAAGACGTCCGAACAATGATCGGTGCCTTTGAGACGCTTGGTGACGGAGATCTGTCTGCCTCAAACCACCTGACCACTTCGCTGCACTGGTGGCTTTCCGTTTGGCGGCACTACCTTTCTGAAAAAAGTCCAAACGCCGCGTCACAACTCAAACACTCTCCGCGCCTCGATCCCGATCAACTCCTCGAGCAAGTCAGCTTCTACCTGCGAACCGGCATGGTGCCCACACCAGTCCAAACGGTCGATCGATTTTGGAACGACGCGATGTCGACCGGGCACTTCCAATCAACCGAACAGCATCGAACCGCTGAACTTTACGTGACACTGTACGGTCGTGCGTTGTATTCCGGCGACTGGCGAATTGCTTTGCGAGCGTTGTTGCGAACGATGCGTTTCGGTTGGCATCCCAAGGCTTGGACGCGCATCGTCCGCACGATCAAGTCGCTCTGGATGGAGCTCAAAAACTCAAAGTGACACGAGTTTCAAAGTGACACGTTGGCTGATTCCAGAGATGCCTCCATCGCCTCTTCATTCAACAAAGAGACTTCTTTGGGCCCGAGCACCTCGTAGGTCACACCCCGCCAGATCACCCGTCGAAGGACCGTCGCACGAACCATGGCGGAAACATGAATGACAACCGCCAGTAGCATCGCAATGGGAAGCTTCAACAATTGGACGCCAATGAATCCTGGAACCGGCTCGCCCTGTGCTCGGATGATTCGGCGGGCAGCGACGTCCAACAAAAACCAGAGCGTCATGACCGTCCCGCTGTAGATGGCGGAGCCGACCGCAAACCCAAACGCCTCCTCGTGGTATCCCACGAGCGTACAAACAATGGCCAACACCAAGGTGACCATATAAATGCCAAGCACACCCAACGTGTAAACCAACATGATCGGCCATTGGCTGCTCATGTAAGTCTGCGTCCACTTCAATTGGCGAGTGAGAAAGTTGTGAGCAAATCGCAAATCGCAGTCTTCTCGATTGGCCATCAACAACGAGGGGACAAATTGAAGCTTGAGTCCCTGTTCTCTCAACGCCACTCGGACAGGTCCATCGTCGACGATGGATCGGGTCAGTGTCTCTCGCAAGCCGCTCTCTTTCACCACCGACGCCCGGATCGCCAAAGATCCGCCCCACGGAATTTGCCCGAGATGCATCGTGACGACGCCGATCGCGTTGCAAACCTGACGCACGAGCGATCCCATCCAGCCAACGGTTGGAAGAAACCATCGATTTCCAAAAGCCGCACCCACGCGAGGGTCATCCAGCGGAGCCACCAACTCACGCAGCCAAGTGGGATGGCTTTCCAGATCAGAATCGGCAAGCACAACCACCTCAAACGAATCATCGATCTGATCCAGAAGCTGGACCAACGAACTGCATTTCAAACTGCACGTCTCCAGTCGCTGGCGAAGCGTCGAAATGTGAACCCGGCACGCGGCGGACTTGCCTCCCGTGTCATCAACGCCCTGTTTCACCACTCCCCAAGCGGGATCGGCCTCAGAATCAATGACGATAAAAATTTCGTAGTCAGGGTACTGCTGATTCATCAACCGCTGCAGGCCACCCGCCAATTGAGGATCGGCACCCCGCAAGCACAACAAAATGGCAACCCGTGGCAGTTCCCTGTCATCGGACCTCTCACGGCGGTGCCGAAACAATGCCACCAGCGTGAACGTTGTGCACAGTGCATTGATCACAGCGAATCCGATGAGTGCCCAATACGCAAATGTCGCTAGGTGAAGGAGAGTCATGCGAACATTTGGAAGTGAGGCCACAATCGGCGAATCATTTTAAGAACGACCGGCAGCAAGCTACGCAAACACCGTGGCGAGGTCAACTTTGGCGGCGAACGCAACCGCGACTCGACCAAGCCTTTTTCACGCTCATTCGTTCGTTTTTTGCATGCCGAGAGCCATTCAGGCCCCCGAATGCTATTGGTTCGCTGGACCGACTTTGCTAAACGGAGGGATGCCAATGGAATAGGTCCATGCATTGGTGATCGATCCAAGACTCCAATGGCACTGGCGTCAACGGTGCGACAAACATCATTGACGGACGAAACAAAAGTCCTGTCGAGGCAAGGAACGACCGCTTGAGTCACCCCGCTAGAAAACACTCGCTGTCGTCCCGTCTGTTGATCGGCACGCTTGCCACTGGCTGCCTACTTGTGGCAGCGATCGGATGGCGTCTGTTCAGTCAACGCAACGAATTGCCGGAACTACGCACCGTCAATGTCGAGCGACGAGACCTGGTCATCACGGTCGGCACCACCGGGACCATCGAACCCGACGAAGTCGTCCAAGTGGGCCCCGATGTGGCCGGGAAGATTGTTCGCTTTGGCATGGACTCGCGCGATCCCAACAAACCCATCGGTGTTGGCTCACGTGTTGCCGAAGGCACCGTGCTCTTCCAACTGGACACGCAGCAATACGAGATTGCTTTGGAAAAGGCCAATGCCGCTTACCGATTGGCCACGGCCGACTTGGTTCGGCTGGAGGCACAGTTTCAACAATCGCAACGAAACCTTGATCGAGCCAACCGCCTTCGATCGACCAACGCGCAAAGCGTCTACGACGAGATCGTGACCGCCAATGAAATGGCGACGGCAATGCTTGCGGTTGGCAAAGCCAAAGTGGAGGAAGCCGAAGCCGAAGTTCATCACGCCAAGGTGAGCCTGGAGAACACCAACGTCCGATCCCCCATCGACGGCATCGTGATCGACCGACGCGCCAACCTGGGCCAATACGTCAGCGTTGGTCATCCGGGACTCTTTCTATTGGCGAAGGACCTGGACCAAATGCAAATCCGGGCATCCGTGAGCGAAAGCGACATCGGCAAAGTCCAACGAGGCCAACCTGTTACCTTCACCGTTGACGCCCATCGCGACCAAGTGATGACGGGCCACGTGAAAGAGATCTTGCTCAACGCCAGGATGCACGGCAACTTCGTGACCTACGACGTGATCGTGGCGATTGATCAAACCGATTTGAATCTTTTGCCACACATGACCACGGACGTCGAATTTGAAATCACCAAGCGTGAACAAGCTTGGCTGGTGCCCACGGGCGCTCTTCAGTGGTGGCCAGAATCGGAACAGATGGAACGAACCATTGCCTCCGATTTGATCGCTCCGAGTGACGAATCCAACGGCCCCAACAAAGGCGACACCGCCTACATATGGGTCCCCGCGCAAGACGGCAAAGTTCGAGCGATCTCGGTTCTCGTCGGTATCGACGACGGCGTGCAGACCGAAGTGATTGGAACCGGATTGGACAACCATTCACCCGTGGTGGTTGGCGAAGTCAAACGCACCACGCTGGCCAGAATCATTCCGAAAGTGAAAACACTTCGGTAAGCGTCATTGAGTATGTGAGCCGCTTGGCGTTAGCCACGGTTCCCTCACGCAACCGGGGCGAACGCCCAAACGGCTCACGTGGTTGTTCCCTACCCTCCTCGCACCTGTTTAGACGGATCGCTTGATCACAAACGTCCGCAACAAGTGTCAACGAAACGTTCCCGGTTGCGGCATTGCTCTTCGCTGCGTCGCGGATGGACTGGCGATCCGAGTGCCAGTCATGTTGTTGTCGAGTTTCTCAGGCCGGGCGAACACAGACGCTGAGTTCAACGCGAATCGACATTCGTCGTAGGTTGGCTGACCAAAACCCACTCCCATCGCTTGCATCAAGGTGCCCCGAGCGTGGTGGACCTTGATGAATGCGAGGTTGTAGTCGACCACACTGCGTTGAAACTCGGTCTCCGCTTCGGTGGCGCGGATCTGGGCTTCCAACACGTCTTCCACTTGAATCTCGCCTTCGGCATGCCGTTGCGACTGAGCAACCAACCGGATCTGTGACGCTTCGCGACTCTTTGCCATCGAGTTCATCGTGCCATACGCACGATCCAAGTCAATGAATGTGGTGCGAAGCTGCGCCGAGATTTGTCGGCGTTGTTCCTCTGCAATCGCTCGCTCTCGCTGCAATTGAAGTTGGGCATGCCGAACCGCCGCGTTCTCTCGTCGGTTCGCCACCGGCCGACTGTAATCGACTCCCACCTGCCAACCTTGCAACGCACTGCCAAACAGTTCGGTGTCATTGGTCGGGTCGTCAGCCAGTCGTCGATACTGCCCGATGAAATCCAACTGGGGCCGTTGCAAGTTCTTCGCCGCTTTGATTTCGAGCACACGCTTATCGATGATCGCCTGTTGTTTTCGAAGCTCGATTCGGCTGCCTTGCGCCAACGCATCACTTTCATGCCAATCAAACCGGATCGGTGCCTGCAGCGGAGGTCCGATGGGTTGGATCAGCCGGTCGTCGCAAGCTGGAAGCGCCAGCAACGTTCGCAGTTTGAGCTCAACGTTGTAGACCCCTGTTTGCCCCGGAACCGTGCCACAGATTGCATTTCGAACCGCGGCCTCAGCAGAATAGAACTGCTGCCTCGCCAACGCTTCGACATCGGGCGGGCTGACTCGTTGTTCGACGCGTTGCTGCTCCAATTGCCACGCTTGCCGCGTGTTCTCCATGGCAACCCGCTTGGCCTCGAGATCTTGATAGGCGAAGAACAACTCCCAATACACGATCGAGACATCTCGCACCAATTCAGAGACGGCCTGTTCGACTCCGAGGCTGACCTGCTGGTGATCAATCTGGGCGATGCGAATGCCTCGGTACACACCGGGTTTGGCCAAAGGGCCCGCGATCTCGTTGATCTCGGTTCCCGACCCTCGCATCAGCGGGTGCCGAACTTCTGCTCCGTAAGCCGCATACAGCCCACCGGCCAGATCCTCGTCATAGCCACCGATGCTGCCGATCGACACCTGCGTTCCCGAATGCAGAATGCGGCCGACACCCAATCTCGCCAGCGTCTCGGGCTGGGAAAAGACGCCAAATTGGCCGTTTGAGAACGCGGAATTGACTGAGTTGCCGTCGCCGTTCCAAACAAAACTGGATTGGAACTGGGTGTCAAAAGCAGACAAGCTTGCGTCGAGCCCCAGATTCGGATCGTTGCGAAGCACCGCCGGATCCAACGTGGTTCGCACCATGTCCGGGTACGACAAAACTCGACCGCCTTGGTCGCGAATGACCTGGCTGTTTCCGAGCGCCAACTGAATCGCTTCGTCCAACGACAAATGCCAAGGCGTCAGTTGATCAAACTCGTCGGCGGTTGGTGGCGATCGCTGCACGACTGATTCGAGATGCGAAACCGTCGCGATCTCAGGCGGTTGGTTGGACTGCCCAGTGGCGGGTTGCCCAACGGGCTTCTCTAGCGAAATCGCGGACCAATCCGAAGGCGTCATCCCCGGTTGCTGTGGCGCACGCATGTCCGCCGTCCGGCACCCCGGGAAACTGGTGGTCACCAACGCGATCAGCAGCGATGCGATCGCTTGGTGAGTCAATTCGAATGATCGCGAAGTACGCATTCGTGGTTCGCTGAGTCCTCGGATGCATGCTTGGAGATTGTCGGACCTGAACGTTTATCGGAGTTGTAGGCCAACCCTGACAGCAATACCGGCACGTCCCAAACCAACCACCTAACCCGCAAAGTCACCTGGCTGACACACTTTGCCCAGAATGGAGCAGGCAAAAGGCGATCGCCAACGCACCCAATTTTCCTGGTCGATCAAAGAGATCGGGACTGCGGTGCCGGCTCGGAATACGAGGTGTGCGGCCCGCGTTGAATCTTGTCGCCACGCACGTGATAGACGATTCCGCGCCAAGTCACCTTGGTCGTGAAGAAGCACTTGCAAAACCAGAACGGCGAGACGATCTGGCTGACAACGATCCAAAACGGCAGTTTCACGAGCGATGCTGTGGACAAACCACTTGTTGGTGCACCGCAGTGGGATCCACTTCGATGAAAGCTGGTTTCACACATCAAAACCAACACCACATTCGAAATCTCGAAGGCGATGAACGCGAACAAAGCGGCCCGCATCGATTCCCAGTCGGATTGCATCCATCCCACCACGGCAACGACTGCAGCGAGGAACGGAATGGCCGACGAGATGATCCCGTAGCCGACCGTCGCTGGCCAACTCGAATGATAAAGCTTCGCGGTCAACAACTGTCGAGGCACCCAGTTCATCAAGTCAGCAAAGGTGCACGTTTCCTGATTCACGACCATCACGTTGGGCACGAAGATCTGTCGATACCCCTGACGACGCGCAACTCGATCGAGCATCGTGTCCTCGCAAAATGCATGCGACCATTTCTTCAGCAAACCGGCTTCATCAATCAGCTGCCGTCGAATCAGCAGGCTCCCACCCCAAGCGATCCGAAAGACGATCATGTTGATGGCGGCGGGAATGTTCCAAAGGTATCGAACCAAGGATGCACCCGTTGGATCCTGAGGTTGGTACCAACGATTGCCCGTTGTGACCGCCACCGTTGGGTCTTGCAGCGGTGCAGCCAGTTCAGCCAACCACGTCCGGTGGGGAACCGTGTCCGCGTCACACAACGCGATGACCTCAAACGATGGATCGAGCCCTCGGATCACCTGAACAATCGCGGCGCACTTCAGGCTGCATGTTTCCGGTGGATCCTGCAAGACACTGACCCGCACTCGTTCATCGGATTCGAATTCGCGAAGAACGGCTCGTGAAGGATCTTCTTGACTGTCCACGACCACCTGCAACTGAAACTCAGGGTAATCCTGGTCGAGCAAGCTTCGCAGGCACTCCTTCAAAAACGGGTCCGCCCCGCGAAGACACAGGATGACCGCTGCCTTGGGTGTGAAAGCCTGTTCGGGCAAACGCGCCCGTCGCGACATCCACACGACAAAGATCAGCGAAAACGCAGCCTGAATCGCCACGATGACGAAGACACCCCAACAAAAAGCGATGGCGATCGTCACGCGGGAGCATTCCTGAAAAATCGTTGCAGTTGAAAAACAGAGGGAGACACACTCAACATCGTCGCCCACCGTCTTTCACGGAAGGTCAGGCGATCGATCGCGCGCCCTGATTGCCCACCGCTTTCGCCAGGATGCGAAACAAGACGGAGCTTGCCTATCGCTTGGTTGGGATTCCAGCACCGGTTTCCTGGAGCCATTCGGTCAAACGCCCCGTCAACTTCTGAGCGATCTCCGGGTGAACAGCGGCCAGATCCTTCGTCTCGCTCAGGTCAGCTTCCAAGTCGTACAGTTCAACGGAATCGTCGTCATGACGAAGAATGAGCTTGTATTGGCCACTGCGAATCACCGAACCAGGACGATTGTCTTTGTGAAACGCGAAGTGTGGGTAGTGAAAGTACAACGCATCACGCTGGAGTTTGCCACCGCTGAACAACGGTTGCAATGTTTCGCCATCAAGTGATTCATCGCCCGCAAGCCCGACCCCTGCAGCATCCAAAACGGTTGCTGTCAGATCCATGCTGATCACAGGGGTTTCATTCACCGTCGCCGCTTCCGTCACGCCGGGCCAGCGAACGATCAATGGCACTCGCAAACCACCCTCGAACAGATACCCCTTCCCTTTCCGCAGCGGTCGGTTGTCAGTCGCGCCCGACCAACCGCCGTTGTCACTGGTGAACACCACCAAGGTCTCGTCCGAGATGCCGAGCGAATCCAACTCACGCAGCACGCGTCCGACAGCGCGGTCGGTGGCTTCAATCTGGCCACCGTAGATGGGATTCTTCAGACCAGGACCTTCTTTGCCTTTGTAATGTTCGATCAAGTCCTCCGGTGCCTCAAATGGATAATGTGGATTGTAAGTCCACAAGCACACGAACATCGGCTGGTCCTTCTCACGCCGCAAGAATTCAATCGTTTCGTCGGCCAAACGATCGCTCAGGTACTCGCCTTCTTTGCGAGGCGGCAACGCGGGAATTCGATAGGGATCAAAGTACGTCGGAGGTCCCCCGAGCCCGCAACCACCCACGTTGACATCAAAACCGTGCTCAGTTGGCCAGTACTTTTTGTCGCCGCCCAGATGCCACTTGCCGAAGAAGCCGGTCGTGTATCCGGCTGCTTTCAATCGCTCCGCCATCGTCGTGGTTTCGTGAGGCAATTCATGTTTGGTTGCGGGTGGTTGAATCAATCGATCTTCGGGCCAAAAAGACTTGCTATCCGCCCCATGCTGGGTGATGTGCAGTCTCGCGGGAGCAAGCCCGGTCATCAGAGCGGCACGTGTTGGAGAACAGACCGTGGAAGCCGCGTACGCGTTGTCGAAACGCACCCCTGATTCTGCCAATGCATCGATATTGGGCGTCCGCAACACCTCGTTGCCCTGGCAGTGCAAATCCTTCCATCCCATGTCATCCGCCATGATGAACAGGATGTGCGGTTGATCCGCTGTCGTGGTTGGAATCAAGCAGGCGTTCAAGCAAGACGCCAACAGCAACCCCACCCACAAACGCATCGTTCGAGTCTCATTCATGTTCGTAGTTCTCATGATCACGGTTTTTCTGGAACGATTGGCCAATCATCGGTTCGAAACGAGGATGCAGGCAGGCCATCTTGGTTAGACAAATTGGGCGTGTCGCCACTGCCCCAGGCGTATCGCACGGCAACTGGTTCAGTGACCGCGTCGCTGTGCACGACGATCGTGTCCCCGTCGATCTTAGCGTCGGCGGCGACGAACGTTTGATCGGCTCCAGCAATGACAAAATGACTCGGTGACTTGCCATCGGATGTGGTCAGCCCACCGCCAACATGCTGGAAGTGCAGACGAATGGATGCCCCTTCGACCTCGTGACTTTGAAAGAGCGGTCCTGAATCCACGATGTCTTGACGACCGTAGTCACGGGAAAGAGCCAGCCCAGCCAATCGTTCGCCCACAGGTTTCTTGTTCTTTGGGTGGATATTGGTTGGATCACCAATGTCCATCGTGACCACCATCCCCGTGTTGGGTTCCGACAACGCCATCGTTTGTGCCTCCCGTAGAAAGGCCGCACTGATCGGTTCCTGCTTGTACGCAAAGGGAGCGATTTGCACAAAGTAAAACGGAAAATCGCCAGTCCCCCAACGACTTCGCCAGTCGCGAATCATGGCTGGGAACAGAGTTCGGTATTGCTCGGGTTGCTTGACGTTGGATTCGCCCTGGTACCAGATCACACCGCGAAAAGAGAATGGGATCAGCGGCTGGACCATGCTGTTGTACAGCACGCTTGGGTTCAGTTGATTCAACCCTCGCGGAGCCTTTTGACCGCGTGGGAATGTGATGCCAACCTCATCCGCTAATTTCGCATGGATCGCGAACGGTTGGTTGAACTCAGGGAAGTCTTCTTTCAAAACTTCGGGGCTCACCCAAGCCTCAGCGGAGGAACCACCCCAGTTGCTCGAGATCAACCCGATCGGCACGTCCAATTCCTGGTGCAGTCGCGAGCCAAAGAAGTAACCTACCGCACTGAAGTTGAGAACGGTTTGTGGGCTGCAGGTGGTCCACTTCGCTTGGACGTCGTCTTGTCCTTCCAGTGCCAAGATCTGAGGCACATCGCAAAAGCGAATTTGCGGGTACTTGGCTTGGACCACGTCCTCTTTGAAATGATCCACACCGAAGCCACGCATCTTCCACTGCATGTTCGACTGACCGGAACAGATCCAAACTTCGCCCACCAAAACATCGGTCAACTGGATCGTCGTCTCGCCACTGCTCACGTGAACCTGGAATGGCCCTCCCGCCTTGGGAGTCTTGATCCTGACCTGCCATTTTCCATCGGAGTCTGCTTGGCATTGAACGGTTTGATCGGACCACGATGGGGTCACCGCAACAATCGCGTTCGGATCGACTGTTCCCCAAACCGGTGCGTTGGTTTCTTGCTGAAACACCATCCCATCGCCAAACATGCCGGACAGCCGCAATGCCGTCCGCTGGGAGGTTTCCACTTCGGCGACCACCGCTGTGGAAGCGAGGATCAGCCAGCACGGCAAAACAGCGGACAGCACACGAAACATAGCGACTCAGCAAGCAATCATTCGATGGTCAACGAAACGCAAGACCCGAGGATTATCCTTCAACCGACATTGAAAGCAAAGCACGGCGGCGACCAGGGCGATGAGTTCCTGGATGCGTTCACTGAAGTCCCGACCCGATGGCGAGTGATTCCCCACCGCTATTCCGCCGCAACGTCCTTCGCCACCCCTGCGTGGACACGGGCGGGGGACTAACATACGGCCTACCTTTTTTCATTTCCTCCTCTGCATCCCCCGAAGTCGGCAATGAAATCCCCATCGCTCATCCGCGCCCTCGTTGCGTTTCTTCTCGTAGTTCCGCTGTCGACCTCGCTTGCTTTCTCGGAGGACAGCACGCCGCCCAACATCATTTTGTTGATGAGCGACGATCAAGGCTGGGGCGATGTCGGCTTCAACGGCAACGAGGTTGTGCAGACGCCCCACCTCGATGCGATGGCCGCGGCGGGAGTTCGATTCGACCGTTTTTACGCTGCCGCCCCCCTTTGTTCACCGACACGCGGCAGCTGCCTCACCGGTCGCTACCCATTTCGCTTTGGCATCCTGGCGGCTCACACCGGCGGCATGCGAGTGGGCGAAATCACGATTGCTGAGATGCTCAAGAAAAGAGAGTACGCAACTGGCATGTTCGGCAAGTGGCACATCGGCTGGGTGAAGCCCGATGAAGTCGGCACACGAGGTTTCTACTCCCCTCCCTCCCATCATGGTTTCGATGAGTACTTCGCCACCACGAGTGCGGTGCCGACGTGGAACCCAACCGTCACACCCGACGACTGGGACAGTTGGGGCAACAAGCCGGGTGAACCGTGGAAAGGTGGCTTTCCCTACGTTCACAACGGCGTCGAAGCCAAGGAGAATTTGTCGGGTGACGACAGTCGCGTCATCATGGATCGTGTGATCCCATTCATTGAAGCCAACCAATCCCAACCCTTTCTAGCAACGGTCTGGTTCCACGCACCTCACGAACCGGTGGTCGCTGGCGACGAGTTTCAAAAGCTGTACCCCCAAGCCGGCAGCAAACGAAAGAACTACTACGGCTGCATCACAGCGATGGACCAGCAAATCGGACGCTTGCGAACCAAACTGCGCGAGCTTGGCATCGAGAAGAACACGGTGGTCTTCTTCTGCAGCGACAATGGCCCCTCCGATGGTTTAACGAAGAGGAAGGTCGCCTCAGCGGGACCCTTCAAAGGTCACAAGCACACCATGTACGAAGGCGGCCTGCTGGTTCCCGCCTGTGTCGAGTGGCCCGGGACGATTCCGGCGGGCACTTCCACCGACGTCCGATGCAGCACGGTGGATTTCCTACCGACGGTGGCTTCGATCGTCGGTGATTCGATGGCAACCAAAGCCAACCGCCCCATCGATGGCATCGACTTGATGCCGGTGATTCGCGGCGAAACCAAGGCTCGAGACCGGAGCCTGTTCTTTGGCTATCGCAGATTGCACCAAGGCATCGATGGCCAAGCGATCATCTCAGACGACTGGAAACTGCTTCGAGAAGCGAAGAAAAACGGTCGCGTGCGTTTGTACGATCTCGCCAAAGACCCGTTTGAGAAAAAGGATTTGTCCGCCGAACAGCCAGAACAAGCCGAACGACTTCGCAAAGAGCTTGAGCTCCTGGATGCGAGCTGCCAGCGGAGTCGCGATGGGGCGGACTATCGATACTGAATCGCGGCCATCCGGCACCTGGCCTGTGGATTGACTCCTGCTCCCAACCACCACCCAACTTTGCTCTCTCGACCCGACCTCTGTCTGCGGACGGAGGTTCGCGTGAAATCCAAACTGAAAGAATCCGAGATGACCCAAACTCTTGCACCCGCGATCCGTGGCGTCATGTTGGCTTGCACCCTGATCGCATTTCACGCCGTCAGTGCAGCGGAGGAATACGACGTCTATCTTCTCGCCGGCCAGTCCAACATGGATGGGCGGGGACTTGCGAGCAAGCTGACTGAGGAACAGCAACAGCCATTCGAAGACGCCATCCTTTTCTACCGCAATGTGCCTCACTCCAGCGAAGGTTGGCAACCGCTCGCTCCCGGTTTCAGCATGCCACCGGGGTACAAAGGCGAGCTTCCTTCACCAAAGTTTGGACCTGAAATCGGGTTCGCACGATCCATGCTGCAGGCCAACCCGGATCGCAAACTGGCGTTGATCAAAGGTTCCAAGGGCGGCAGCAGTTTGCGAGTTGATTGGAAACCCGGTGTGCAGGGGGATCCCAGCAGCCAGGGACAACGGTATCGCGATTTCATCGAAACCATCCGCATGGCGACCAAAGAACTGGTCCAACGAGGCGATTCGTTCGCCATTCGTGGAATGCTTTGGCACCAAGGCGAATCGGACTCCAAGTCCAGCACCGAGGTCTATCAACGCCGACTGGAAGAACTGATCGTTCGCATCCGAGAAGACGTAGGCGTTCCCGAACTGCCGGTCGTCGTCGGTGAGGTCTTTGACAACGGCAAACGTGACAGCGTCCGCGCCGCGATTCAAGCGGTCGCCGCCGGCGACTCCACCGTCGGGCTGGTTTCGTCCGAAGGCACCCAGACGTGGGATCCTGGCACTCACTTCGATGCCCCCAGTCAATTGCTACTGGGAGAACGTTACTCGGCCGCGATGCGTGAGCTTCCCATTCCAGAACCGGGCGAGATGCCCGCGATCTCGGAGCAAAGCAACCTGACCAAACCCAACGTGTTGTTCATCACCGTCGATGATTTGAACGACTGGGTCGGCTGCTTGGGTGGCAACCCGGATGCCCAGACACCGAACCTGGATCGACTGGCACAACAAAGCGTCTTGTTCAACAACGCCCATTGCCAGGTGGCTCTGTGCTATGCGTCACGAGCCTCGTTCATGACCGGCATGTACGCTTCCAAAACAGGGATCTACAACAACTCATCCAAGTCAGCCAATGAAGCGTATCGCCAAGCGAAACACATGCCCGTTTGGTTTGGCGAGCATGGGTATCGAACGATGTGCATGGGCAAGATCTATCACAACGATCACGGCAAGAAGGCCTACTGGGATGAGATCGGCCCCAAGACTCTTCGCTGGGGACCGGAACCACCAAACGGTCGACAATTTGCCGAACGATTCGGCAAAGACGCCCAAGACTCCTTGGCCTGGGCCGCGCTGGACATTGAAGAAGGCGGCATGCCGGACGAGCAAATCGCGGCTTGGGGAATTGAGAAACTCAACGAACAACACGACCAACCGTTTTTTCTATCGCTGGGTTTCTACAAACCTCACACACCGATGACGGCCCCGAAGCGATACTTCGATCAGTTCGATCGAGACAGCCTGACCTTGCCGGAGATACTTGAAAACGACCTGGATGATGTCCCAGAAATCGGTCGTCGGTGGGTGCTCGATCGCAGCAAACTGATCGCGGAAGAAGCCGTCCGCCAGTACAGCCCAACCTACCGACGAGAGTTGGTTCACGCCTACCATGCCTGCGTTGCCTTGGTGGACGACTGCATCGGACAAGTGCTGACGCATCTGGACAACAGCCCTCACGCCGACAACACAATCGTGGTCCTGTGCTCCGATCACGGTTGGCATCTGGGAGAAAAACATCACTGGCGCAAATGGATGCCCTGGGAAGAATCCACCCGCAGTTTGTTGATCGTGCGAACTCCCAACGCGGCCGGCAACGGCAGCGTCAGTGAACGAACCGTGGGACTGATCGACATTTACCCGACCCTGGCTGACCTCTGCAACCTGTCCCCGCCAAGCGATCTGCAAGGCTTGAGTTTCCAGCACCTGCTAGATAATCCAAAAGCCGCCTGGGACCGCCCCGCACTCACCTCCACCAAAGCCGGCAACCACACGGTTCGCTCACAACGTTGGCGTTACATTCGCTACATCGATGGATCGGAAGAGCTTTACGATCACGACAACGATCCCAATGAATGGCACAACCTCGCGGGCGATCCAGCCATGGAAGCGATCAAAAAGCAGCACGCTGCATGGATCGACCAACTCAACCAGGCGGACTAATCAACAGACCGCCGATGGTTCCCAGGTGCCGCCACCAATCATAGCCAACTCAGATCGAACCCGTCGTCGGTCAAGAGTTGCAGATCGGTGTGCGAATCGTCGGAATCGTCATCCACTCCATCGATGAACGCATCGCAAAACGCTTGATCCACCAAATCTTGATGCAAGAGACCACCATTCAATGAAGTGTTGGAGGAGGCGACTTCCGACACTGAAGCATCGATCCCCAACTCTTCTGATTCAGTCCTGTCCTCATTAGCACTTGGCAATGAGAAGACTTGCACCGGAGCAGCCAAATCCCATGCCTCGAGCGACTCGCCGGCGGGTGTGGAGTCCGATCCAGGATCCTGACTTCGATTCAACTGGTTGATCACGATCAACGCATCCAAAGCCGTGACCGCACCGTCTGCGTTGACGTCCACCCAAGATGGATCCGACACAGGCTCTCCCGCTGCATCCGACATTTCATTCAGTCGATTGACGACCACCAATGCATCCAAGGCCGTGGTCTGGCTATCACCGTTGGTGTCGGTGGGTTGCAAGAAGTTGTTTGTTGCGGTCAACGAGAAAGCGTCTGTTCCGGCAGTCGAACCAACGGAGTACATCCGGTCGCTGGAATGGGCTTCAAAGATGATCGCATACAGCCCACCCGCGTTCACCGTGGCTTGAGCTGCACCGTTCACAAACTGACTGACCTGCTGAACGTCGCCATCGAGAATGCGGATGCTTTCTCCCACCGACGCGGTGCCGATGGGCACAACTGTCATCGTTCCCGTGGCATGGGCGACAAACAGAATCGCGGTCTGCACACTGCCCGCGGAGATCAGATGCGGACGAACAACAAAGTCCGGCGTGATGATCTGAGCTGGGATGTCCGGTGTGGTGTCCGTGTCCTGATTGGTTGCAACAATTTCAGAATCTGAAATCGCAGCGTAATCTGCATCTTGACTGGACACCGTGAGCGTCACGTCGACCGTTTGATCACCATCAACGATCCCGTCGGCCACTCCCGTGACGACGAACGTCTGATCAACATTCCAATTGTCAGGGGTGAAAGTCAGTGCAGCGGTGCCCACTGAAATTTCGCCCGTGTCACCACTGGAAATGGTCACGGTGACATCGTCCGTTGGCTGGCTGGCCAAAGAAACGGTCACACTGTCACTGGTTCCATTTTCATTGACCACCGTCGATCCGGCGGATTGGTTGACGACCAAACCGGGGGTGGCCGGGACCACTGAAACGGTCACGGTCGTGGTATCAACTCCCGTCGCCCCTTCATCGTCCGTGACTTGCACGCCGACGGTGAATGTTCCTGCGGCGGTCGCTGCAAACGCTGCGGTCACCCCCGTGGCATCGTCATACTCGCCGTCGCCGTCGAGATCCCAGGCGTAGCTGGCAATCGTTCCGTCACTGTCAGTCGAACCAGCCGCGGTCAACGTGATCGTGTCGCCGACCAACCCGCTGTAGGCCCCGCCTGCATCTGCGGTGGGAGACTCATTGGTGCTTGTCGTGTCATTGACGTTTTCTGCACCGGGAGTTGCCGTTGTCATCGACACGAAAACTTCATCGCCGTCTGGGAAGCGTCCGTACGAAACGTCCGTGACCTGCTCGCCAAACACAACCGAATCGATCAAGGTCGTGCCATCGGTGTCAAACAGCCCAATTTCTTCACCACCGGACGACAACTTGAACGTCGCATGGTCATCGCCTTGATCAGTGTCGCCATCAGCCCACACGATCAAGTAACCACCTGCCGCGATCGTCGTCCCGCTGGCAAATTGCCACTGAGTCGGATCCGACAAATCGTCCGTCATCGACATCCCACTGAGGTCAATCGACTCGGTACCAGGATTGTAGATTTCAACCCAGTCCTCAAACGCCCCGGCTTCATCGGGATCTTCGATCACCGAATCGTTGTCCGCCATGAACTCGTTGATGTACAGCACCACTGGGTCAACTGCAACGGATGAAACACTCACGGTCGTGGTGTCGCTTCCCGTCGCTCCTTCATCGTCCGTGACTTGCACGCCGACGGTGAATGTTCCTGCGGCGGTCGCAACAAACTCTGCGGTCACACCCGTGGCATCGTCATACTCGCCGTCGCCGTCGAGATCCCAGGCGTAGCTGACAATCGTTCCATCACTGTCAGTCGAACCAGCCGCGGTCAACGTGATCGTGTCGCCGACCAACCCGCTGTAGGTCCCGCCTGCATCTGCGGTGGGAGACACATTGGTGCTTGTCGTGTCATTGACGTTCGCTGCACCGGGAGTTGCCGTTGTCATCGACACGAAAACTTCATCGCCGTCTGGGAAGCGTCCGTACGAAATGTCCGTGACCTGCTCACCAAACACAACCGAATCGATCAAGGTCTTGCCGTCGGTATGGTACAGACCGATCTCTTCACCGCCGGACGACAACTTGAACGTCGCATGGTCATCGCCTTGGTCAGTGTCGCCATCAGCCCACACGATCAAGTAGCCACCTGCCGCGATCGTCGTCCCGCTGGCGAATTGCCACTGAGTCGGATCCGACAAATCGTCCGTCATCGACAACCCACTGAGATCAATCGATTCCGTGCCAGGGTTGTAGATTTCAACCCAGTCCTCAAACGCACCGGCTTCATCGGGATCTTCGATCACCGAGTCGTTGTCCGCCATGAACTCGTTGATGTACAGCACCACTGGATCGACGGGATCGATAACGACCACGCTGGCAAGGTTCTCAACACCAAAGGTGGGTTGGTCCGTCGTCTCCAAGTCGCCTTCCCCATCGGGCACGCGAGCCAGCGAGGTGTCATCCGACATCGCTTCGTAGGTCACGGTGTCGATCACGGTGATCCCGTCGGTCAACTGCAGGGTGCCACCGGTTGCACTGAGAGCAAAACTTGCGTGGTTGCTTCCTTCGCTGGTTTCGCCATCCATCCAAAGCGTCAAAAACTCTCCATCATCGAGACTTCCCGCTGGGATTGACCACTTGGTCAGATCACCCGCATCATCGGTCAGGTACAAGCCCGAGACGTCGACCAGACCTGGACCAAAGTTGTAGATTTCGATCCAAGGGTCATAGTCCCCGGCCTCATCTTGGATGGTTGTGACGTTGGTCGTCATCAATTCGTTGAGACGCAGATCGGAGGATGACGCATACGTGTCCAACTCCGCATCGAGGTACTCCGCTCGAGTCTCGATGAACGAAGTCAATCCGTAGATCGTCCCCATCCCGGACACGATGTCGCTGGTCAGGTTTTGTTCAAACTGGGCCGCCGTGTATTGCTTGTTCGGGTCCGCCGTCACATCGTCACGAATCAGATCCGCCAATTCATCGATTCGCTCGGTCGCCGTCGTGACATCGAATCCTTCCCGCAGCATCTCCGCCAAATCACGCAGGTAGTCAGCGCTGTACTCATCCACTGCCCACAGGTTTTCCATCAAGGGGCGTGACTCCTCTGCGTCTTCGTCTTCGACGATGTCGCCGGGTCCACCCACGGGAGGCCCACCGCCTCCCGGGCCACCGATCGGTCCACCCGTCGTGGTCGCGACAGGCAGCCAAAACGGATCGAGCTCCTGCAGGTCTTCACCTGGTGAGGTGAATAGACTGAACCGTCCAAAGGACTCGTTCGCGTCCCACAGAATGTGCGTGAACTGCCCGGTGTCGTCGCGGTCGTACAGGTAGTAATTGTGCGCCGCGCCGTTGTACGAATCGAGGTTCGCAAACAGATTGTTGATCGCAATCGACGCCAACGCATCATCCACATCCAACAACGGTTCTATCGCCTCTGACAGATCTTCGGCCGACGTGTTGTTGAGAACGTCGATGAATTCCACCAGATCAGAATAGTCGTTCGCGGTCTCGTTGGTTTTGAGTTGGTAGTTCTCTTCGTAGGCGACGGGGTCGTCGCCGAGGTAGGTCAAGTCCGATCCGAAGTCCGCATTGGGATCATCGACCACCTCATCTGCGGCGGCGCCTTTGAATAGGTTGCCGTCTTCATCACTGCCAAAGCGTGTCTGCACGTATGTTTTGTCAACTTGTTCGACCGCCGTGTAAACGCCGTACAACTCGCCATTGATCGTGACATTGGTATGGACCGCTCGGCTGGCACCCTCGACGAAGTTGGACGCAAAGTCATACAGCAACTTCTCCCGCAGCATCGTCGGGTCGTTGTAGTTGTTGTTCAGATTCAGCTTTTTCAGGCCCAGGTAGGTCAGGCTGTCGTTGTCTTCATCGTACTCGTCAAAGTCAATTTTCAATGACTTCTTGATACCGGTGCCAGTGAATGACGAGTTGCCTTTGAAACGCACCCCCACGTTTTCCATCGTGATACCATCGATCGTCACATCGGCGGCAAAGTAGGGATCCTCCGCATCGTTGGCGTGGGAATCAAACAGCACGTCGTACCAGTCTTCGTTCTCGAACGTGATCGAAACCTCGTGAACAAAACTGTCATCGAAGAACGCCGCCGCGTCATCGGCGACCTCGACGTGATCCCAAGCGGAATCTGAAATCGTCTCCCCTTCAGCACCTCGATCGGACGAAACGTCACGGGTTGTCCCCGTTGTCATCTCGGCTGCTGCCGCCAGAGCATCCGTGTCCGACATCGTGTCGACCCCATCCACCGCCTCACCGTGCAGCATCATCCGCTGCTCAAACAACTCCACCCGCAGACGGCGACGAGACTTGCTGACACGATTCGCTTCACGTCGCTTTTTCGAGGAAAACCACTGATTTATCACTTCGATCTCAATATTCTTGACGGCAAGATGAACGGCTTGTAGCAATCAATGCGACACGACCGATTGCAGAGGGCCAAAGAACTTGAAAAAGAGGCTCGGGTGGATATGAAACCAGCCCCCACCGAAGCCCCCTTCTCGACAACAGCGTTCCTCGCACGGTGAGCGATCACCGCCGGAATTGGTAGACTGAGCGACCAGCACCCCTGCAACCGTCCGCCTCAGACGTGGTTGCTTCCCCATCCGTGACACGGCAAACCATTGATCCAACGCAGCGTTTACATCGGAACCAACGGCAACGCGACCGGAAAAAGGATGGTCGCTCTGGGCATGATGGAACTGGCCGCCCGACGATTCGGGCGAGTGGCTTTCTTTCGTCCCGTCGTTCATGTGGGCCCCGACGATGACCAAAGCATCCGGATGATGCGATCCCGCTACGGGATTGTCACTCCGGCCGACGAGATGTTTGGGGTGACGCGTGCCCAAGCACGTCAAATGCTGGCTGACGACCGCTACAGCGATCTGATTCAGCTGATTCAACAACGATTCAAAACACTGGAAGCGAAAGCCGACTTTGTCGTCGCAGAAGGCACCAGCTACCAAGGCCTGGCGCCCGAGCTTGAATTCGAGTTGAACGCGGACATCGCTGCCAACATCGGTTCACGTGTTCTTTCCGTTTACGCAATGGGGAATCGCTCGGTCGATGAATGCGTTCAATCCGTGTTGATCGGAAACGAAAGTTTCGTCGACCGAGGTGCTCAGTTGATCGCGACGGTCATCAACCAAGTCCCCGACGATCAATCGACGGCGTTGAACGCGGCAATCAAGACATCCAAACTCGACTCCAAAGCACCGCTGTACTTTCTTCCCGAGGAACCGCTGCTTCGCCAACCAACGGTTCGCGAAATCCAGGCTGGCATCGGGGCCAAACTGGTTTCCGGCGATGAGTCATCGCTCGACCGTGAAGTCGCGGTTCGCAAGGTCGCGGCCATGCAACTGCCGGGCTTCTTGGAACGTTTGTCCAACGCCGCACTGGTGATGACGCCGGGTGACCGCAGCGACATCCTGGTCGGCTGCGTGCTGGCGTGCTCGCAACCCGACGGACCATCGCCGGCGGCCGTCGTGCTGACCGGCGGAATCCTGCCGCCCCCCTCCATCCGCCGCTTGGTTGAAAACGCCAACGCATTGCCGATTCTGGTCGCCAGCGAAGACACTTACACCGTCGCCTCCAAAGCCGCCGAGGTTCGCGCTGAAATAGGCGACCATTCGCCGCGAAAAATCGAGTCGGCAATCGGTGTGTTCGAGCGACATGTCGACACGGACTCACTCGCTGATCAACTGCAAGCTCCCGTGGTCCCACGAATCACGCCAATGCTGTTTGAACACTCACTGATCCAACGGGCGCGACAGCAACGTGTCAAAATCGTGTTGCCCGAAGCGACGGAACCGCGAATCCTGCAGGCCGTCGATGTGTTGCGACGACGCGATGTGACCGACGTGATTCTGCTCGGCGATCCAAACTTGATCTCCGCGGCCGCGACTCGCGCAGGCGTCATGCTTCCCAACGACGGACTCGAGATCATCGATCCCGCAACCAGTCCGCTCAGAGATTCGTTCGCCAGCGAGTACTATCAACTTCGAAAACACAAAGGCGTCACCACCGACATCGCTCATGACCGCATGATCGACGTCACCTACTTCGGCACAATGCTGGTCCACCGAGGCTTGGCCGGCGGTTTGGTTTCCGGTGCGATTCACACCACCGCCAACACCATTCGTCCCGCGTTTGAATTCATTCGAACACGGCCCGATGTGAAGGTGGTCAGCAGTGTGTTTCTCATGTGCTTGAAGAAGGGGGTGCTCGTGTACGGTGACTGCGCCGTGATCCCCAACCCCACCGCCGAACAACTGACTGAAATCGCCATCAGCAGTGCCGAGACCGCGATCCAGTTCGGCATCGATCCGAAGATCGCCATGCTGTCCTATTCCACCGGCGAAAGCGGGCACGGTGAAGACGTCGAAAAAGTCCGCGAAGCGACAGCCATGGTTCGCAAACGACGACCTGATTTGTTGGTCGAAGGCCCCCTGCAATACGACGCCGCCGTTGACCCTGACGTGGCTGCCACCAAGATGCCCGGCAACCCCGTCGCGGGACAAGCCACGGTGCTGGTCTTCCCTGACCTGAACACCGGAAACAACCTTTACAAAGCCGTCCAGCGATCTGCCGGTGCAATCGCGATTGGCCCCGTCCTGCAGGGACTGAACAAACCAGTCAACGATCTGTCGCGTGGATGCACCGTGACGGACATCGTCAACACTGTCGCGATCACAGCCATCCAAGCCCAAACGGTGGCGTCATGAACATCCTGGTTTTCAATGTTGGCAGCACGACGCTGAAGTACGCGTGCCTTGACGCCGAAACTGAAGAAGTCACCGCGTCGGGGCTGGTCGATCGAATCGGACAACCCGGCGGCGATGCAATCAACCACGTCATGGCCGCAAAGATCGCCATCGACGAAGTCGGGCTGAACAACGTTGGCGTGATCGGGCATCGCATCGTCCAAGGTGGCGACCTGTTCCTGGGGCCGACCCTCGTCACAACTGACGTTTTGAGTCGGCTTCGCACGCTGGACACATTGGCCCCGCTGCACAACCCAGCCGCCCGCTCGGTCGTGGAGGGATTGGTTGAAATCGAGACACCCCAAGTCCTGGTTTTTGACACGTCCTACTTCGCCAGTCTTTCTCCCGCTGCCTATCGCTATGCCGTCCCAGAAGACTGGTATCAAAACCATGCCGTCCGCCGGTATGGCTTCCATGGAACGTCACACCAATATGTGACCGAAAAAGCGATCCAGTTCATCGGCGGCAACGATGAGTCACGGATCATCTCTCTGCACCTTGGTGGCGGTGCAAGTGCGACTGCATCGATCGGCGGTCTGGCCGTGGACACCTCGATGGGAATGACGCCGTTGGAAGGGCTGGTGATGGCGACGCGATCGGGCGACTTGGATCCAGCGATTGTGCTGCACATGACCGAACACGTTGGGATGGAACCGAGCGATGTCCGAGACGCGTTGAATCGCCAGAGCGGACTGCTCGGGCTGTGCGGCGACCCAGACATGCGGACGGTGCTCGACCGTCGAAAAACTGGCGACCCCGCCGCGACATTGGCGATTGACATTTACGTTCGCCGAATCATCAAAACAATCGGCAGCTACATCGCCATCCTCGGTGGCTTGGACGCGCTGATCTTCACGGCCGGAGTCGGCCAGCATTCGCCCGAGATTCGCTGGCTGGTTTGCGAATCACTCCAGCACTTTGGAATCTCGTTGTCTGAAGACAAAAACCAAGCCTGCTGCGAAGAAACAGCCGACATCTCCGCACCGGACGCTCGTGTTCGCACGCTGGTGGTCGACACCAACGAAGAACTGGCGATCGCAAGACTCGTCCGCAACACAACAAGGCGACAAGCCTAGAGTTTGTCGCCTTCACGGCGGCCGCCACCGTGATCGCTCGGCCGGCTCACAATGTTGTTCAAGAAGCTCCCGTCATGGATGAGCTTGCCAGCCAGGACATCCTCTTCCGTGATCTTTGACAAGAAGATCGTGTGCTGGCCGATCGTGCCGCGTCCCTGGTCGTAGACGATGTAGATGGAGCCGTCTTTTCCCAGCGTCGCCGACGGATAGCTGATTTGCCCATCGTCGCACAAAAGCATTTTGTGCGGGAAGGTTTCACCGTCGTCCTCACTGAGGTAGGCAGTCATCCGGGTGCGCGCAGTTTTGTGTTTCTGCAGCTCATGCTCCTCACCATTTTCATCAGTGAAGTGATAAATCCGCCGACCGCCTACGTCCTTCATTTGGACATCGTTTGCGACCAGCAACACCCTTCCTGATGGAAGTGTTTTGAGAATGCACTTCGTATTGATTGAGAACTGCATCGGGTAGTAGCCACCCAATTCCCAGGTCTTGCCGCCATCGAAGGATTCAGCAAACTTCTGCCCCTTCTTGGCACGGTAGAAAGTAAACAGGCTGCCGTCCTTTCGGATGATGGGCATCTGCTCTGCAAAGCCGGCGTCATTGTCGACGGGAAGTTCGGAAACGAACAACGGCTTGCCATCGACGCCTTCTTTCAAGAAACGAATCCGGACCTTGTCACGGACACCGACCAACTTGAAGTCGTCCATCGAACGCAGAATCGTTCCATCTGGAAAGATCAATGGCTTCATGACGGAGATATTCTTGTTCCCCAGCAACCGAGGCTCACTCCATGCGGTGTGCTCGTTTTCGGGATCCAACATGGTGAACTCCCACGCCGACGTGGCGAATTCATCGTGCCCTTTGAAATCGATGTTGCGAAGGCCGATGAAGCGAATCTGCCCCTGGGAATCCTTCCACAGCATCGGGTCAGACGCTCCTCCACCGAGAAGCTCACTGGGGTCGAAGACAAAGACTTCTTTCCAAGTCTTCCCGCCATCTGCAGAAGTTGAAATGACCGAGAACTGGTCGTGGTGAAAGGGCGCCCGTTCCGCTTGGACATTGGATCCAAACCAAGTTGCCCAGAGCCTGCCGCCATCAGAAATTTCAACCTGCGGACAACCTTGAAAGACCCGGAGGTTGAGACGGTGCCTGTGATAGGGTGGCTGTCCCTTGTGATTGATCTTGGTCAGCGAAGGTGGCGTCTTCCCCGTGATCCCATATGGGAATCTCTGCGACACATGATCGGATCCGGGCACGCTGGTGTCGCCCAAGACGGAGACGGGATCGACTGCTTGGGCGTGTAAGGTGCCAGTGTTCGACGAACAACACGGCAACAGATTGGTGGTGAAGCCGCAAGCCAACAAGAAGGTGATCGACTGACGAACAAACGAAACGAAGGTGGGCATGGCGTTTCCTTGGCTGTGATTCCTGACAGTCGACGGGTGGGAAGTCGGGAGAGGCTGGTCAAGGAACCGTGGGGATACCCCACATTCTGATACATCGCCACTTGAAAACAACCCGATTCGGACCGTCTCGCCGTCCGCCCACTGCTTGCAGCACCCAGCAGGGAACCAATCGCCATTCAGCTCCGGCGAGCTTGATCCCAAACGCTGCCTGTTTTCGGCGGGGCATCCGTTGGCTCCGCTTGCTTCTTTCCTTTCCGCTCGTCGTAGCTGATCGAGTCCAGGTACAGACGCTCCACTTTCGCGCGGGCCCACTCGGTTTTGCGAAGGAATTTCAAGCTGCTGTTGATGCTCGGGTCGTAACTGAAGCAGTCGATCCGAATGCGTTCCCCCAACCGGTCCCAGCCATACTCCTCGACCAAGTACTCGACCATCGCCTTCAGCGTGACGCCGTGCAACGGATTGTTGGGCTGGGATTTCTTGGGCTGGGCACTCTCTGAAATGGGCGCACTCTCTGGCATCGGTGGATTGCCAGACTCGGTCGCATTTTCAGACTCAGGCGATCGGTTGGACTCAGGCGGATTGGGCTGGGGATCATTCATGATTCCCAAAAGATATCGGAGAAACCGAGCCTCGCAATGACCGCCGACCAATCGGCTGATGACCGTCACCCGCCAACATCCACTCGCCAACGCACTCAACACCCTGTGCCCCTGAAAAAAGGAAGTTTCACGATTCCGCGCTCCACCACCGCCACCACGGGATCTTTTTAGAGAGTCGCCTTGAATCTCAAACCCTGGAGCACCTCTTCCCATGAACGCTCACCTCCCGAGCCGTCGGCTGCAAACGATGCGAGTGCCTCTGATCACGCCCATCGCCGTCTTGGCATCCGCCTTCCTTCTTTCCGCCGTCGCTCAGGCCGGCTACACCGTGCTCGGCGGAATGCCCGTCACCCAGGGACAAATGCGAGTCGGCGAGGACGATCTCGAGCAACTCAAGGCCAAACTGCCGGCCCCCAGCCCCAGCTTCACGCTCAAAGAGACTCGCGTGGAAGCAGACATTTCAGGCGTGTTGGCCCGCGTTCGCGTTTCTCAGGTGTTCCAGAATCCACATCCTGATCGGCTGGAAGCGTTGTACGTGTTCCCGCTGCCGGAAAACTGTGCCGTCGACGCCTACTCGTTTCAGATCGGTGAACGGGTGATCGTCGGCGAAGTCAAACGCAAAGAAGAAGCCCGTCAAGAATACGAACAAGCTCGCGACGAAGGCCGCAAAGCCGCCCTGCTGGAACAAGAGCGGGCCAACGTGTTCTCTCAAGCTGTGGCCAACATCCCAGCGAACAGCGAAGTGACCGTGCACATCGAATACGTTCACCCGCTGGAAATCGACGAAGATCGCTACGTCTTCCGATTCCCCATGGTCGTCGGTCCGCGTTACATCCCGGGAACCCCGGTGACTCGTCCCAACGTGGGACGCGGCTGGGCGGCGGACACTGACCAAGTCCTCGACGCGTCGCGGATCACGCCCGTTTCCCTTCCCGAAGGCATGCGAAACGGCAACGACGTGTTCGTCTCCGTCAAGATTGACGCCGCGATGCCGATCCAGCAAATCGTGCCGGTCACACATGAGCTGGACATTCAGCAAACCTCGGAAACCCATGCCGCTGTCACGCTGAAAAACCAATCCACGATCGCCGACAAAGACTTCATTGTCGAATATCGCTTGGCCGGAGACGACAGCACTCTGGCCTCGTTGACCCATCGCGAATCTGATGCGAAAGATGGCTACGTGATGTTGGCGTTGCAACCCAAGTGGTCGATCGAGCCAACCGAAATCATGCCCCGCGAAGTGATCTTGGTGCTGGACACCAGCGGATCGATGAACGGGCCCGCGATCAGCCAACTGCGTTTATTCGCGGACCATGTGCTCGATCACTTGAACCCCAACGATGAATTCCGAGTCATTGCGTTCAGCAATCGATCGACCGCGTTCCAACCCAATGCCGTCTCGGCGACGGACGCCAACATTCAATCCGCCAAACAATTCGTTCGCGGCTTGCGAGCGAGCGGAGGAACCAACCTGCTGCCCGCACTCAAGTTAGCACTCAGCGGCGAGGCAGACGAATCGGCACGCCCTCGCTACATGGTCCTGATGACCGACGCGCTCGTTGGCAACGACCACTCGATCCTTCGCTACTTGCGACAGCCTGAGTTCCAAGACGCTCGCGTGTTCCCCGTCGCATTCGGATCCGCACCCAATGATTACTTGATCAGCCGCGCCGCCGAGATGGGACGCGGGTTCTCCATGCAAGTCACCAACCAAGACAACTCGCCCGAGATCGCTCGCCGGTTCCATGAACTGACCAGCCAACCTTACATGACTGACCTGCAAATCGATTGGGGAGGATTGGTTGTCAAAGACCAAGTGCCTTCGCGGCTTCCCGATCTGTACGCAGGCAAACCGCTGATCGTATTGGGCCGCTACGACACACCAGCGACTGGCACGATCACGCTGAAGGGCAACGTGTCAGGCCAACCTGTTCAAATGGGAATGGAGCTCGAACTTCCTGAACAAGAAGCCGAGCACGACTCAATCGGTCCCGTCTGGGCTCGCCAACGAATTCGACAAATTTGGAACCGTGACGTCGGTGCCGAAACACCTGCGGGTCGCGCTGAGATCACCGAGTTGGGACTGAAGCATCAACTGATGACCCAGTACACGTCCTTCATCGCCGTCGAAAAGGAACTCTCCGATGCACCGCAAGGGCAACTGATCACCGAATCGGTTCCCGTCATGACACCGGAAGGCATGACCCAAGAAGCAGCCGGCCGATCGGTCGCCGCGGCGAAACCTGCTCCTCAACACCAAGCGTCCACGAACACCACACTCGTTGTGCCAGCCGCCTCTGCCCCGGCAACAGTCTCAACCCCGGCGCCCGCCTCCCCACCCTCGCCGGCTCCTCGATCGAGCGGCGGCAACTACGGGGGCGGCGGCGGTGGTGGAGGAGGAGGAGGACCAATTGGCCCGATCACCGGGATCGTTTCGCTCGGCGGTGCTGCCGCGGCAATGATGCGTCGACGCAAGTCACGAAGCAGCAACCAGGATGTGGTCCGATGAGTGCCGGTGAATCACTGATCGCAACGCTTCCCAAGACCAACGGCACATCGATCCCATCGATGTGCCGCCAGGGAAGCGTCTGGCTCCGGCAGATCCCTGTGACGCTGCTGGTGTCAGCCATCGCCATCGCGGCGTTCGCCTTCCCCAGCCTGACCGCTGGTTTGCAATTGGACTTTGCCTCCGTCGATTCCGGGCAATCGTGGCGTCTTCTGTCCGGTCACCTCACCCACTTCGGCGGCGGTCATTTGTTTTGGGACTTGCTGATGTTCGCGGTCTTGGGTGCCACTTGTGAAAGACAAACCCCACGGTTCTTTCCCATCGCACTCATCGCGATGTCAGTTGGTATCTCCGCGACCATCCTGTTCATGTGCCAAAACGTCACCACCTACCGAGGCCTGAGCGGAATCGACACGGGATTGTTTGTTTGGTTCCTCGCCAACCAAATCCGCCAATCAGTCGCCGACCGAGACCGCACGTTCACCTGTTTCTGGTCCGCCGCCGGAATCTTGCTCCTCGCCAAGCTTGGCTACGAATTTACTACCGGCGAAATCCTCTTCGTCAACGCCGAAGGGTTTCAACCGCTGGTCGAATCCCACCTCTCCGGCGCGGTCCTGGGAGCAATCATCGCGGGACTGGCGATGTTCTCAACAACGCGTCAAACATTCTCTGCAACCAAGTGAAACCATCTTGAGCAAACAACAGCTTCAGTCTTCCGCCGGGAGGGGCTGAAGTGTCCGGGGAGGCCTGAGGTGGCCGGGGAGGATTGCGTACTTGCTCCAATGCTCGGCCCTCAGCTCCCTCAGCCAATACCCACTATCAACTTCACCCTCCCCAAAAGCACGAACCACACCAGCTCATGCTACAGCATTGAAATGCGACGCCTGAACCCAACCGTCACGATCGCAGCGGTTATGATCGGCATCCCCCATTTCCATCTCAACGTTCACGCCAATCGATGGCAAGCAATTCGGAGTCAACATCATGACTGCCTCGCACACACTCGCCCAAACAACTCGGGCTTCCATCACCAACTTGTTGACTCTTTCAGGCCTGCTCATCGCCTTCCTCGGCGGCACCACGCTCGCAGACGAACCGCTGCGTCCTTGGGCCGAAAACCCTTGGTATTGGAGTTACCACGCCGAGCCCGTGTTGCTGTTAGGTGGCAGTGACGATGACAACCTGTTCCAGTGGCCGGAAGATCAACTCCATGCTCAGCTCGACCGCCTGGCGGCAGCGGGCGGCAATGTGATTCGCAACACGATGAGCGATCGCATTGACAGAGATTTTGAGGTTTTCCCATTCAAGCAACTTGAGAACGGAAAGTACGACCTCAACGAATGGAACGAAGAATACTGGAATCGCTTTGACCGAATGCTGACCGCGACTGCAGAGCGAAACATTTTTGTGCAGATCGAGATCTGGGACCGCTTCGACTACACGGACAATCGAGACAGCGATCGCTGGCAAGTCCATCCGTACAACCCGGCGAACAACGTCAACTACACCTACGATGAATCCGGGTTTGCAAAACGCTACCCGGATCATCCCGGTGCCAACAAACAACCGTTCTTCTTCACAACGCCCAAGCAGCGAAACAACCAAACCGTCTTGCGGATTCAAAAACGCTTCGTCAATCAACTGCTCAAGCATTCGTTGCCGTTCGATCACGTCCTCTATTGCATCGACAATGAAACCAATGGCGAAGAAGAATGGAGTCGGTACTGGGCGACCCACATCAAACAGCGGGCCGCGGAGGAAGGCAAGAAAATCTACGTCACTGAGATGTGGGACGATTGGAACCTGGACGCCGAACGACACAAACGAACGTTTGATCATCCGGAGCTCTATGATTTTGTGGACATCTCCCAAAACAATCACAACAAAGGCCAGAAACACTGGGACAATTTCTTGCATGTCCGGGAATACCTTGCCACTCAACCAAGACCGATCAACACCACCAAGACCTACGGAGCCGATGGCAACACATTTGGGCACAAGGATCAGGATGCCATCGAACGATTCTGGCGACACCTTTTGGCGGGGGCCGCCTCAATGCGATTCCACCGGCCCGATGCCGGCCTGGGACTGAACGACAAAGCGGTTGCCTGCATCCGAGCGGCTCGCAAACTGGAATCGCTCGTGCCCCTCTGGTCGATTGAGCCAATGAATCACTTGCTAAGCAACCGCAACGAAAACGAAGCCTATGCCGCCGCGAACAACGGTTCCGCTTGCGCCGTCTACCTTCCACGCGGTGGTGAAGTCGAACTGGATCTTTCAAAAGCGAAGGGGTCAATGTCCCTGCAATGGATCAACATTGAGACGGGGGAGTTCGGAGCAAAAACGCAACTCGCCAGCGGCAACAGCACGACGCTGAAGCCCCCCAGCAAACAGAACTGGGTGGCAGCCATCGTTGCACAATGATTGCTTCTTTCGGTCCATCCGGTTGGCCCCCCAATCAAAACCGTTCAAGCAATCGAAAAAATTGCGTGAACACCGCTCGACTCTCCCTCTGCGAGGCACAAACAAACTTCGCCTCTCAGGAAGGAGAGAAGATCGAGACTCCCGTTGGAAGCAGGCTGGCAGGAATCATTGAGTACAACCACATGAGCCGTGTGGGCGTTCACCCCGGTTGTGCGTGGGAACAGTGGCGGTTTCGAGCACAGTTCAAATCCCGAATGACTTCTGCTTAGCACACGGATTCTTTGATCCTCGAAACACCGAGCCGGTCGCGACAGAAAGTCGCAGCGATCTTTTTGGATTGGAACGAGGAGAATGATTGGGACACAATGAAGGTCGAAGTTCCACAGAAGCAAGCCGAAACTGGTCTGTTTTCTAAATTTGGCCAACCGTGGTTTTCCATTCCTTGACGTCCACTGCCGTTCGCCGTTGCGTGAGCATTGTCCTGCTCGCAATGTTCACCGCTGGACTGACAGGACTGCCGATTCCGCCACCGGCAACCCAAAAAGAAGGCCGCTTTCCTTGCGAGAATTGCCGCTGTGGTTGCTCCACAGCAGAGTATTGCTGGGCGAAATGTTGCTGTCACAGTGACCTGGAGAAACTCGACTGGGCTTACCAAAATGGGGTTTCGCCACCTGACTCCTTGGTCTCTCGCATTGCAAGAACCTCGACTCACCTCGCGGGAACTGGAAAATGTTCCGCCTCGGCAAAGACTTCCTGCTGCTCCAGCTCGAACAAGGTGCCCGATGTCGAGTCAACGGACCCAAAAGCAGACACCGTGCAATTGCGAATCATTCGATTCGAAGATGCCGCGAGTTGCCGCGGCATGCAGTGGAGATGGACCACCCTCTCAACCGCAATCGTGGATCAGACGGAACATTCGCCCGCCTCAATCGATCCACCACTGTTGTATTGCATGCCCGTGGCGAACGCTCTAGCGGAATCCAGGTTTGACATGCCCGAACCGCCCGTTCCCTGGCAAGTCGCTTCTTAGCATTCGCAGCCGGCATTTCGCTGGCTCCCCTCTCCTTGTTTCGGTGCACCATTGGGTTCAGTGCTGCGCCAGCACCATTCGTGCTGCGAATGATCTTCGCAGTTCGATTTCTGTGCTGCGTTGGCACATCCAAGGATCATAACTCACACCTGCATGACCTCCCTCATCGGTGCCCCACGACCTTCATCTCAAAAAAATTCCATCAGGCTACTCCTCTCCCATGAATGACATCCATCACCGTTACCGACAGCCTGTTCGCCTCGGCTTTACCTTGGTCGAACTACTCGTCGTGATCGCTATCATTGGGGTTCTCGTCGGACTGCTCTTACCCGCCGTCCAAGCAGCTCGCGAAGCGGCGCGACGTATGCAATGCAGCAACAACCTGAAGCAACTCGGCTTGGCATTGCATAACTACGAGTCAGCGCATCGGATCTTTCCCGGCCCCGCGTTCTCAACTGCCAACGCAAGTCAAGTCTACGGCTTCTCCACACAAGCCTTCTTGTTGCCCTACATCGAGCAAACCGGCGTTGAATCCATGATTGACTACTCGCAACCGCTCTATACCGGCGCCCAGAACAATCAAGTTTTCAATCCGGTTCATGAGAATGTCGCCAAAACTCCACTGGCGAGCTTTCGTTGCCCATCAGAACCTCAAGACCCGATTAGCTTCAGCGGCACAAATACTTTTGCTGGAACAAACTACGTTGTCTGCACTGGCTCGGGCACGGACAAAAATTACGATTCCCGACTGAAAACCGACGGTATGTTTTGGCGGGGCTCCAAAACAGGGTTTCGCGACATGCTTGATGGATCATCCCATACGCTTGTTTTCGCTGAAGCACTTATCGGAGGCGGTTCCACCGCTCTGGACCCGCCTCCTTCTCAAGCGATGCCGCACTACCGCTACATGGCCTCCTATCCCGGTGGACCAGGTAGCATGCAGGGACCTGGACTCGGTTTCAATGGCCTGCCTGGAGACAACCCCGTGCTGCAAACCGCTGTCGCGGGCGCCACCTCATGGGCTGGAAACCGATGCAACGCCTGGATTCACGGCAAAGATGCCGACACAGCTTTCAACGCTTATCCAAGCCCCAACGCCAAGACCTCCGACGTCGTCAAAAACAACTGGGGTTTTTTAGCTGCCCGCAGTTTGCATACCGGTGGCGTCAATGTCGTTTACGGCGACGGCAGCGTCCACTTCATCACCGACAGTGTCAACATGAAAACATGGCGTTCCATGTCCACACGCAATGGCCACGAAGTCCTCGACCAACCATAGACGACACGCTCTTGTGCGTGGCTCCAAACATCTCCAATCAGTCCATTCCAATGAAACAAACCATGAACCTCACGTTGAACGCTTCGCGTTCTCTTCTCTTGCTGGCAACTTTGGCGGCCACGATTTCAAGCGTCCCCGATCGCTGCTTTGCGGACACCGCGGATTCAACGCACTTTTACCTGGTCGGCGTTGGCCCAGGCGACGCTGACCTCATGACGTTGCGTGCTGCCAAGACGATCCAAAACGCTGATGTGATCCTCTGTCGAGAAGAACATGCAACAATCCTCCACGACTATCTCAAAGACAAAGAAGTCCATCACGAATTCTCGCACATGATTCCATACTTCAGTCGGGATCCTTCCCAGTACGAAGGGGAAGAACGCAAGCGGGCGAAGGACTATCAAGAGAAGCGTTCCAAGCTCGTGCGTCTGGTTCGAGACGCGGTGAAAGCGGGAAGGACCGTTGCGGTACTCGATTACGGCGACCCGATGATTTACGGGCCACGTGTGTGGATGCTGAAAGAATTCCAGGACTTGAATCCGCAGGTCATCCCCGGCCTCAGTTCTTTCAATGCAGCCAACGCGGCTCTTGGACTTGGAATCACCTCAGGTGGACATACAAAAAGCGTGACCCTGACCGCCGGTGATTGGATACCGGCAGAAGACTCGATCGAAAAACTCTCGGTTCACCGCAACACGATGGTCTTGTTCACGATGCGAGCAGAATTCAAACACTTCATCGACCAACTTGCGATCAACTACCCACCCCAAACGCCGATTGCAATTGTCCAACAAGCTGGCCAGACGGAAGGCGAAAAGATCATTCACAGCACGATTGGGACCGCCTTGAATGAAATCGATTCAAACGATCTACCCTTTGCGTATCTCATTTATGTCGGTGACTTCCTAAAGAATCGCTAACAGACTGTTGGTTTAAAACGTTTCGCTGATCGAACGATCAGCCGACGGGCCCTAGCCCATGGTTACCGAAGACGAACCGGACGCTGTCGCGGTCCGGCTGACGAAATCAACAGGCTGCTAAGGAACCGTTCGTCAATCACTTCGTCCTAGCGAAGTGACCCAAACCGCCCGGTGCGTCGCCGGAGCCTTCACGTCCTGCCGCGATCATTTGGCAAGGACCGAAGTCGTTTCCGAACGTTCCCTCAGCAGGTTGGCAGGAATCATTGAGTACAACCATGTGAGACGTGTGGGCGTTCAATCATCGGGGTTGCAAGTCGGCAGACACAGCGCAACTTCTTGTCACCTCTCCACCAACGAGGTCGTGCCGTTTGTTGATACAGGTATTTATGCTGCATTCGCGCACCGCACCTCTCCCAAACGCAGTTTGGGGGAGGTCGAGCCAGGCCGTTCAGGCCGATGCGAGGGAGGGGGCCGGGCATGGGAAGCGGCGTGCACTACCCTCCCCCGGAAATCTCGCTGAACGCTCACTTTCCGACCCATCCCAACTTGGAGGCCGTGCAGTTTTCTGGTGCTGGGTTTTGGCGGGTTTCTGCAGCAACCACCCATCACAACCCGACGCGTGAGCGAGGGACGCCCCCAACTCCCACGACGGCCCCATCCGGGGCGACCGTTTGTTTTCCGGCATCGGTCTCTCGGGGCTTCCGCCCCGAGCTAAGCATGACGGCCCCATCCGGGGCGATCCCCAGACGCCCGCCACCATTTATTTTTCGAACGTCCCAAGGGAGGGTGATAATAAACGCTTGGCAACACAGCATTTTGAATTGCACGAACTCTGCCACGAACGAGGTTCGCAAGATGCGACGAGGAAGGCATTGAAAAATGCGGCACGACCTCCGAACGTCGGGGAGAGGCAATAGCAGGCAGTAAACGGGACAAATAGATATCTTGAAACGGACTGCCAGAACCAAAGATGAAACAGACCAAACGCCACACATATCCAATGACTCCTGTTTAAATGACTCCTGTTTACCAGTGAACAGTGTTCCGCGATTGGCAAACCTCAATGCTTCATCGGCCATCAGGTAAGATGGGTCAGCAGGTCGGCAGCGGTCTTTCGGCACTGGAACAGTTTGCGAAACGTTGTTGCTCCCACGTCCAACCGCGGCGAGCGTCCAATCGGCTCACATGGTTGTGCCCGATCATTCCTGCCGACCTGCTTTGGAATCCCACCCCATTTCCTGCCGGAGTCGTCTCGTGCCCATTCATCAAATCCCTCAGTCTCGTCGCGGATTTCTCAAGACCACAGCAATCGGAGGTGGCACCGCGTTGCTGATGTCAGCAACGCAAACGGTCTCCGCTGCCAGCGACCAGGCCACCGTGCTCGCCCTGCTCTCGGACACCCACATCCCCAGTTCGCCCGACCTGACGGCACGTGGAACGAACATGACCGAGAACTTGCAACAGGTGATCAGTGAAGTCCTCACGCGAAAAACGCGACCGTCCGATTTGATCGTCAATGGCGACTGTGCGTACCTGAAGGGCTTGCCCGGTGACTACCAAAACTTCGTCCGTTGCCTGGCACCTGCAGAGCAAGCAGGGATTGCGTTGCACTTGACGATGGGCAATCACGATGATCGACAACCGCTGTACGCTGCCCTGTCAGGGCAGCGTCCCACTGCGACGGCGGTGATGTCGAAGCATGTCAGCGTTCTCGAAACACCTCATGCCAATTTGTTTCTGCTTGACTCTTTGTTCCGCGTCAACGTGGTGACTGGGGAACTCGGCGATGCCCAGATCGATTGGCTCGCCGAGCAACTGGATGCCCGCAGCAACAAGCCCGCGATTGTGATGACGCATCACACACCCCAGTTCACGGCGCCCAAAGAGGGCAAGCCGTGGAACGGGATTTCCGACACGGAAAAATTGTTGAAGGTCCTGGACAGCCGAAAGCATGTCAAAGCCTATCTCTACGGTCACTCGCACCATTGGTCTCACAGCCAACGCGGCCACTTTCACATGATCAACCTTCCGCCAGTGGCCTACTTGTTCAACAAGACCAGTCCCAATGGCTGGGTCGAAGCCGTGCTGACGGACGATGCGATGCGGTTGCAATTGCAAACCCTCGACCCCAAGCATCCTCTCGCGGGTGAAACGATCAAGGTTTCATTCACAAGCTGAACGCTCGCTTTCCGCCCCCTCCCGTTTCAGGCTGGTGATATCAGCCGGAACGCGATCGCGTCCGGTTCGTCTCCGGTAACCGTGGGCTAGCGGCCATCGGCTGATCGCTCAATCTGCAAAACGTACTAAATCAACAGCCTGGTTTGCAACGGGCTGGATTCGCAAGATGCACATGCAAGGTGTTCCGAAGCCGCACGGCCTCTGAGGGGCATCGCATTCGTTCGCAGGACGCACGGATTCGAAGGGGAGGCAGCCAGCGGTCGAGATTGCGCGCGATTTCGAGGGCTCGGCTCGGTTCGATCCCCCCCGAGGTGATCGACCACATCGGAAGAGAAACAGACAAAAACCGCGGATAGATTCGCGAAAGGCTCCCCTACCTCAGTTTCTTGCCCGTCGCTTGAAGATCGTTCAATGGGGTGAGTAAGCTGATGACGTCTCGCCTCGATCTCACCTCGGTTTTCGAAACAATGAATCGCTTCTGCTTGCCTGCTTTCGCTCTCCTGCTTCTCATGACCTCGGCCGCCAAAGGGGCCGATATCCAGATCCCCGTCATCAAAGATGGCGAGGCGCAGATCATCAAAGAGCTGGAGGATTCGGACTACTGGATCCGACATGACCTGTGGGTCGAAACTGAGTTTGATCTGGATGGCGACGGAAAGCTGGACCGAATGCACGTCAGCGTCACCCGGCCGACGCAGACCGACACGCAATCGCTGAAACTTCCAGTCGTCTACAACTCCAGTCCTTACTTTGCGGGGACCACCGGTGCTGACGAAACCTACTTCTGGGACGCACGGCAAGAACTGGGCGACGAACCGCCAAAACGATCCGCTGCCCCCGCGATCGAACGCGAGGGAACACGTCCGATCATCTCCAAACGCCATGTCAAAGACTGGCTCCCTCGGGGGTTTGTCGTCGTTCACTCGAGCGCCCCAGGGACCGGCCTCTCGCAAGGTTGCCCAACGGTTGGTGACGATCCCGAAGCGTTGGCTCCCAAAGCCGTGATCGATTGGTTGTGTGGACGCGGCAAAGGATTCACGGAACCTTTCGGAGGTGAACCTGTGGAAGCCTATTGGTCTTCGGGCAAAGTCGGCATGACCGGGACCAGCTACAACGGAACGATCCCACTGGCGGCCGCAACGACCGGAGTCGAGGGGCTGGAGGTCATCATCCCGGTGGCTCCCAACACGTCGTACTACCACTACTACCGATCCAATGGATTGGTACGCCATCCCGGTGGCTACCTCGGGGAAGACATCGACATCCTGTACGACTTCATTCACAGCGGTGGCACCGAAGAGACTCAAGCGTACTGCGATTGCCACGTGCGGGACGAGCAGATGATGGCCCACCAAGACCGAGCAACGGGTGACTACAACGATTTCTGGTACTCGCGCGACTACCTGAACCGAGTCGATGGGGTGAAGGCCGCCGTCCTGATGGCACACGCATTCAATGACTGGAACGTGGTTCCAGAACACAGCATTCGCATCTATGAAGCGTTGAAAAAGAACGGTGTCGAAACCCAACTGTTCATGCATCAAGGCGGGCACGGAGGACCTCCACCGATCAGCATGATGAATCGCTGGTTCACTCACTATCTGTTTGGCGAAGACAATGGCGTTGAGAAAGACGCGAAGTCGTGGATCGTTCGGGAAAACGATGAACGCACCAAGCCGACCGAGTACCCGGAATACCCACACCCGGAAGCAAAAGACGTTGTGGTCTATCCGGTTCCAGGTGCTCCCCAGCGAGGTCATTTGCAGACGGCACCTGCCAAAGAACCAATGACGGAACTGATGGCTGAAACGCTGGTGGACAACTTTTCATTCTCCGGCGAAGCACTGGCTCAGGCCGAATTCACGGAACATCGTTTGATCTATGCAACCCCCGAACTGAGCGAAGCGGTTCACCTCTCGGGGACCCCGCGAATCAAACTGCGACTTGCCTGCGATCGTCCTGCCGCCAACTTGAGCGTCTGGTTGGTCTCGCTGCCTTGGAACGCGAAGAAGAATTCCAAGATCACCGACAACATCATCACTCGCGGCTGGGCCGATCCACAGAACATCGACTCCATGCGTGAGAGCAAACCGCTGGTCCCGGGCCAGTTCTACGACATCGAATTCGACCTGCAACCCGATGATCAGGTGATCGCCAAAGGGCAGCAAATCGGGCTGATGATCTTTTCCAGCGATCGCGATTACACACTGCATCCCACGCCGGGCACGAAGCTCACGATTGATCTGCAGCAAACCCAATTGAGCTTGCCAATTGTTGGCGGAACCCTGCCGCTCGAAACCGAGAACTGACCCAAGACACTGCCACCCACTCGATTAGAGAGTCCCCGATCGGTTTGGAGACATGGTGCAAGGACGGAAGGAATAGGATGGCAATGGCAAGTGGAATGGAAACGATCGGAACGTCGCTGCGAGCAATGGCAGAGACGTTGCCCGAAGACGGCCACGTGATGCCCGCGTTCTTCATCGGCCACGGAAGCCCGATGAATGCGTTGGAAGACAACGAGTTCACGCGCGGCTGGAAAGCGGAGATGGCCGATGTGCCCAAGCCAACTGCGATCCTCTGCGTTTCCGCTCACTGGCTCACCCATGGCACTTGGGTCACCGCGATGGATCGCCCCAAAACGATTCACGATTTCGGTGGCTTCCCCCCGGAACTCTCAGCCGCACAGTACGCAGCCCCGGGTGATCCCGAGTTGGCGGGACTGGTTCGTGAGACGGTCCAGGGAGCCTCCATCGGTTTGGACCAAGGTTGGGGATTCGACCACGGCACTTGGTCTGTGCTGAAACCCGTCTTTCCGAAGGCGGACATTCCCGTGGTGCAAGTCAGCATCGACATCGCGAAACCCGGCGAGTGGCACTATCAATTAGGCAAACAACTCAACCGTCTTCGCCGCCGTGGTGTGCTGATCATCGGCAGCGGCAACATCGTCCACAACTTGAGGTGGATGGACGCTCAAAGAATCGATCAAGGATTCGATTGGGCGATGGAAATGAACGAGATCACCAACGGCCTGATTCTCAATCGCGATCATGCGAAACTGTGTGACTACCAATCGCTGAGCAAGTCTGCGGCGCGAGCGATCCCGACCCCGGACCACTACTACCCACTGCTTTACACGCTGGCTTTGCAGGGGCCCCAAGAAGATGCCAAGATCTTCAATGACAAGGCGTTTCTAGGATCCATCACAATGACCTCTGTGCGGGTCGGATGACCAGACAATTCGTCATTCGCTTTGAACCTGGACCGTCTATCGCGACATGAAATGCGTCTCCCGCCAACGTCGAACTCATGTCGACACCGAGGCTGGACTGGAGACCCGTTCGCGACGAGCGAAGTCGAGCGAACTCCTATACGATCACGTCATGCACGACTTGCGTGGGGCGATGTGCCGTGATGATTTGTTCTTGGTTGCCGTGGGGGTAGACGACCTCCTCGTGGTTCAAACCGAACAGATGCATCACGGTGGCTTGGAAGTCGTTGGGCGTGACTTTGTTTTCAACGACATGATGCCCAAAGTCATCGGTCTTGCCGTAGGTCATCCCGCCGCGAACGCCGCCCCCGGCCAGCCAAATGCTGAATCCCTGACCATTGTGATCGCGTCCCGCTTTCTCGGGCGAGCCATGCTCTTGTGTCACCGGCAGCCGACCGATCTCCCCGCCCCAGTGAACCAAGGTTGAATCCAACATGCCTCGCTGGCGAAGATCAGCGACCAGGGCCGCCGTGGGTTGGTCCGTCTTTTGACAGATGGACGTCAAACCCGTTTTGATGCTGCTGTGATTGTCCCAGGGTTGATTGTTGTGGAACAGTTGCACAAACCGAACACCGCGTTCGACCAACCGTCGAGCCAACAAACAACGTGTGCCATATTCGCGAGTCTCTGGCCGGTCCAGGCCGTACATGGTGTGCGTCGCGGCGGTTTCTTGCGAAATGTCCAAGGCATCTGTGGCCGCGGTTTGCATGCGAGCCGCCAGTTCATAGCTGGCGATGCGAGCTTCCAGATCCGATTCGCCTGGGTGAGACTGCAAATGCGTTTGGTTCAGCTCTTGCAAGAAGTCCAGGTTCTGTCGCTGGAACTTTCCAGCGAGATGGGGTGGTGGTTGCAGGTTGAAAATCCGCGGTTCCTTGGGCCGCAGCACGGTTCCCTGAAACATGGAGGGCATGAACCCGTTGCTCCAGTTGCTTGCGCCATCGACCGGTGGCCCGCCGGGATCCGCCAAGACCATGAACGCGGGCAAGTCCTGTGACTCGCTGCCCAACGCGTACGTCAACCATGAACCCAGCGTTGGGCGCCCCAGCACCGCTGGGATCCCGCCATGAAAGTATCGGATCGAAACCTCGTGGCCGTTCGCTCCGGTATGCATGCTGCGAATCAGGCAAAGGTCATCGACGATGCCCGCCGTGTGTGGCAACAACTCGGACAACTCCATTCCACACTGGCCGTGCTTTTGAAATTGAAAGGGGCTGCCAAGCAGTTTCTTGCTCGCTTCATTGACGAACGAAAACTGAATGTCGCCCGTGTAATCGGTCCCGTCGTATTTCGTCAGTTCCGGCTTCGGATCGTTCAAGTCCATGTGCGAGGGACCGCCATGTTGGAACAACGAAATCATTGCCTTGGCACGCGGCTCAAAGTGCGGCTTGCGTGGCAACAGATCGCTGGACGGCACCGCTTTGAGGACCGGGGGCTTCGCCGACGCGGACTCTTGATGCAGCATCCATTGCAACGCCAACGCCCCCACGCCCATCCCGGTTTGTTGCAGGAGTTGGCGGCGGGTACCGGGGACAGAAGGGGAATCCATGGGCAAACGCTCCGGAGTCATTCGATGTAAAGAAATTCGTTGGAATTGAGCAGCATCTGGCAGAGATTGACCAGGACTTGCTCGCCTCGTGATCGCCCCGGCGGCGTGCCTTGGAGATCATGGGACATCAGGACCAATTGATCGCTGGCAAAACGCAGCGACATTTCCAGTTCCGCTTCGCTGGCAGGTCGCGACAAAACGATCTCCCATGCGGCATTGATTTGGGCCGGCAACAACTGGAGGTCCGATTCAGGTCCCTGGAAACCAGCCACCGAGTCATGAATGACAGACGTCGCATCGATCGGCGTGAACGTCAATTCCAGCGACCAAGTGAACGAATCAGATGTTTCATTGGCGATGCAGTCGGTGACAAAATCGATCGTTTCTCCCGACTGAACCGCAAACGCAGCCACCGGGGTTTCGACCTTTCGATTCTTACTCTGCCAGTCCCCCTTCCAACCACTCGAAGAAAAGATTCGCGAACGCACACCGTCTCCATTGGCACTGCCATGCTGCAGTGTTCCCGCGATGTGAAGTTGCCCGGCGGCAGGCGCTGTCCAGCGGCGGATCGCTGGATGGGCGGGGTCGCCAGGGTGCCCACCACCCGCGTTCAGAATGGACCATCCAAATACAGCGTCTGGAACCGTTGGACCGCCCTGCCACGACGTTCCCGTGAAATGAGGCAAGTCAACAAAGTCCTGGACCATGCCGGCCTCCTCGTCCACTCGGCCGGATCCGTAACGCCAAGCGAGTGGCGGCAATTCTGGCGCCCACGATGCGAGAACTGGATCACCGATCAAGGCTGTTTCGGCAGCTCGCTCGATCGCCCGGTCCGCGACAAGGGCCGCCTGCTCGAGCACAAAGGCCCCGTTCAGCATCATCAACGACTGGGGCGCAACAGTCGTCACGGGACGCACGTCGCAGTTGACGCCCATCACTGGTGCGTCAAACGTTTGCAGCATGCCAACCGGTTGGCTCCGTCGGACTCGCGCGTAAATGCTGCGTCGCGGTTGGTTCACGTCGACGCGAACTTGGCCGGTTTCATCTTCCGCAACCTCCACCGGCGGTCCATGAAGGGTCAGATCCAGACTGCCAGAAACCGCCAGCATTGAATCTCGCAGGATTTCGGCGTCGACACGCTGCAGTGACTTTCGCCAATAGAAACGATTCTCCGCATCCATCGTCTCGCCCTGCGAATGACGCAGCGAACTCTGACGCCATGTCATCGAGGTCAAGATCTGACGGTGCAGACGCTTCAAGCTCCAACCGTGCTCGACGAAATCACTGGCCAACCAATCAAGCAACTCAGGGTGAGTGGGCTTGTCGCCCAAGAGCCCAAATTCGCCCGGTGTCGCGACAATCCCACGCCCGAAGTGGTGCATCCACATCCGATTCACGATGGCTCGCGCGGTCAACGGGTTGCTTTCATCCGTCAACCATTTTGCGAACGCCAACCGCCGCCCCGTCGTCGGCAGCTCGGGATCATTGACTGGAAACTTCACCTGTGCCCCTTCGGCGGAAGCAACGGTCAAGGCAGCCGGTTCAATCACCTGTTTGGGCTGATTGAAATCACCGCGATGAAACAAATGGCTGACGGGGACATGGTCCGCAGGTTCGACAAACGCCTGAACGAACTGTTCGACTGGCTTTTGAGCTCGCAAGTCAGCGATCTTCGCATCGTACTCCTTCAATTTGGCAGCGGCTTCCGGACGGTACTGATACAGAACCCCCGCCGTGATGTTGATGCTCGGATGATTGGCCAGCAGCTTTTTCTGCTCTGCATCGCGTTTGTCCTTGGACGTTTCATAAGCTGCCCTCAACTGGGAACGAAGTGGTTCCTCGAACTTCAGCAGTTTTTGCTCGAACACCTCTTGAATGAACACGGCTTGCTGGCTGGCACGCTCAGCAGCGACGCGACTGACTTCGCTTTCCATTTTGGCTGCCGCCGCGCGATCTTGTTCGGTGGCCAGCGAAACCAACCTTCCTGCGGGCGGCTTCCACGCCTGCCAATCCAACACGGGCTCGAAGACGGCTCGCAACGCAAAGTAATCCGCGTGTGAAATCGGATCGTAGCGGTGATCGTGACACTGGGCGCAGTGAACGCTCGACCCCAGCAACGTCGAGCAGACGATCTGCAACGTGTCCGCGATGACTTTGTTGCGAGCTTCAGGACTGTTGTCGCCGCTGCCCGTTCCGTCGGCTGCCATTCGTAAGAACCCGGTGGCGGTCAGCAGTTCCACCTGACGCGGCGTCCAATCGCCCTGCTTGGGGCCAGCCAGTTCGTCGCCCGCAATCTGTTCATGAATGAACTCGTCGAAAGGTTTGTCGTCGTTGAAGGCGTTGGTGACGTAATCACGGTAGCGCCATGCCCACTGCCGGTTGCTGTCGGCCACGGTGTAGCCGTCGCTATCGGCGTACCCTGCCGCATCCAGCCAATGCCGGCCCCAACGCTCGCCATAGTGAGGTGACCGCAACAACTGCTCCACCAAGTTTTCAAACCACAGCGGGTCTGCACTCTGAAGCCAAGGTTCGATTTGCTCGATCGTCGGTGGCAGACCAAGCAAGTCGTTGTAAACACGCTGCACCAACGTGGATCGATCAGCTTCGTCAGAGAAGGTCAAACCAGCAGGCATCTCGGCGGCGATCAACGCATCGATCGGCGAACGGATGCGTTGGTCGCGAACGTCGGTCGGAACGGGCACGTCCGCGATCGGTTGATAGGCCCAGTAATTCCGCTCTTCTTCGGTGATTGGAATCCCGGGATCCAGATGCTTGGGTTCCTCACGCAGTGTCTTCGCACCCGCCCCAATCCAAGCCTCTAGAACAGCAATCTTTTCGTCCGAGACATGTGCTTCGCCAGGCGGCATCTCGCCCTCACGGACGAGCTGCAACAACAAACTAGCCTCAGGATCTCCCGGGACCACCGCTTCTCCCGAATCGCCACCGGAAACCATCCGGTGCACCAACCGCAAGTCCAGTCCGCCTTCGAGCTCTTCGACCGCGCCATGGCAATCGAAGCAAAACTCGCGCAAGATCGGTCGAATCTCGGTCTCAAAAAAGGGAGACTTCGCAGCGCATGTCGATCCGCACATGAGAACGAGCAGACAGCCGACGAATGCAAAGCGATACGGGCATCGTGAAGCCAACCAGAGGCGCATGGCTCAATACCGATCGTCGAGGTGGGAATTGCGAGGCAGGTTTTTCTAGGCGGGGCTAATTCGGCAGAGACGAACTAGATCCGACATTATGCCCCCCAAGGAACCCAATATCAACGACGGACGGACATCACCCAGTCAAATGCCCGGTGATTGAAAACGAATTTTGTTTGTGTAACAACGCAACTTCAGCCCGCCATCGGGGTTCACTGACACGGTCAGCACATCCCCTTCATCTTTTCTCGCATCGCTGCTGGCGATGCATTGTTCGATCGCGCGTTCATCCAACGGCACCACGAACAAGATGAACTTTGCTCGTTTTCGATTGCTCCCCATTCAAAATGACCTTTTTTCGCCTCCTCTACGCAATCGTCTTCATCGCCTGCTTCTCGTCCAATGTGTTTGCGCAACCTGGAAGGAGAGGCCCAGTTACCCCCATTCCGTTTGAAGCCGATCAAGGCTTCTTGTTGATCGATGGTGTGTATCTGGATCCGCCGTACCTGATCGACATCTCCGCCGATGAACAATCCGTCGTGATCAATGGGACCCCGTACAGCACCCATTACTTTGATCTCTCACATTTGAGTCAGCAGCGTCCCGGAGAGGGTCGTGGGGCAGGAATCGGGCGCGGACCTGGAGGACGCCGAGGAAACGGTGGCGGGCCAAGACTGAACAGAAACCCCGCCGAAAACGAATCTCCCACCGGAAAAAACCAATCCGTTCGTCATTTCGTCCGAAGCCTGCAAACACTGGAACTGGGAGCCATTCATGTCCTCGACCAAGGACAGCAACCTTGGGAGCTTTGGCCAGAACAGAGCGGTCACGAATTGCTCGAAGGCTTGATTGCCAACTCGAACGGCGAAACCCAACAAGCTGAAATCCCCGACCAAACGGTCAGTTTAGGTTTCACCGAACGATGGGAAAATCTGGTCACCCACTTTGAACCCAGCGGGAATTTTTTGGATCGAGCCGAAGGCGTCGTTGCGGAAGTCAACCAACTGGAAGCCCAAAGCGCCGCGGTCCATGCGGCCAACCAATGGATGGCATGGCTCAACTACCCGATGACCATGTTGGCATTGGTCCTCGTCGTCTTTGCCGTGGGACATCTGATGGCAGAAGCATCCCAGCTCTTCTCCTCATCCGCAGAACCAACCGACACACCATCCGCCAGCAAGAGATTCGTCATCTCGCTGGTGATCATCGGTCTGATGTCCGGCATTGATCTCGTCTGGACTTTGATCGCCCATCAATCCGGGACGATGCGAGAGCTGAACCCAGTCGGCGGCCGACTGATCGAAGACCCGTACACTCTGGTGGCGTTCAAAATCTTGGTCACAAGCATCTCCATTTCTCTGCTGTTTTACCTCCGACTGCAGCCACTGGCCCGCAAAGCAACCTGGTGGTGCTGCTTAGTGCTCACGCTCTTGACCGCACGTTGGTTGACCTTTCAATCGTTGTTCGCATAGGAAAACCAAGCAACCAACGAAAGTGCTTGGGATGAGATGCTGGTGGAAGCGCGAGAGTGGGTCAATCGGCCTCTCCCCACCGTCGACCGCGCCAAATGGGAAGCGGACATTTCGCCGGAGTCACCGGTGACTTTGCAGCCTTGCTTTCCAAGTGATCCCTTCCCCCGCTTCAATTCAGTTCGTGGATCGTGTTGTGGATCACGCGATGAATCGGCTCTCCGTCCACACCTCGCAAATCCATCTGAATCTCCATGCACCACGTCGGCTTCAACTCGGGAAGCTCCAGCACGACCTCGCGTTGCTCAGGATCCCAGCGGGCCGAGGCGACCTCGATGGTTTGCGTATCAAAGTGCTCGGAACCGTAGTTCTTCGATCGCTTGATGTTCCAACGACTGATCGAAAAACTTTCAGGCGAGACCGACTCAGGATCAACCTCGTCGCTCAAACCGATTCGCACTGTCGTCCCGCGACAGTTCAGACTCACCGGCACGTGGATCGGTTTACCGGTGTAGCGAACCCGGTAAAAACCACCGTCGGCTTGCTGGGTTCCCGCCCACGAGTACATGCCGGTCACGTACAAGTCACCATCTCCGGGATGGAATCGTCCACGCATGATCCCGGTGGGGAATTGCGGTAGTGGCAATTCACACATCCCACCCTGCATCTGATCGCCAATGATTTCATGCGGGGCAACATACAGTTTGCCGTAGCCGTAGGACATGTTCAGCAGAGAACCTTTCAGCGGCCCCCACTTGTCACTGGTCACCCACAGCAACTCCGCCGGCGAACGGTCGAACGAATTGGTGATCCAACACATCGGCGGCTCCATCGCGGAGTCGCTTGGATCGGTCACGTCGTGATACCCCAGCATGTTGCCATAGAACCGGCCCGGACGAACCCAGTTGATTCGGTTCTTCGGGTTCCAATGTCCCTCTTGGTCCGTGACGAAAAAGGTGCCATCGTCGTTGCGGCAAACGCCGTTGGCGGCACGAAAACCATTCGCGAGAATCTCGGTCGACGATCCGTCCGCAGAAACCTTCAGCAACGTCCCATGATGCGGAACAATCGCGGGCAACGCGTGGCAAGCCGACTTGGCATAGTAAAAGTTCCCATCGTCATCGCATTGCAATCCCATCGCGAATTCATGGAAGTGGTCGGTGACGTAATGATCGTGGTTGAAACTCTCGTAGTAGTCCGTTTCACCGTCGCCGTTGAAATCATGCAGGCGGCAAAGCTGGTCGCGACAGGTCACGAAGATCTCGCCGTCACGAATTTTGATCCCGAGCGGTTGAAACAACCCTGATGCGATCCGTTGCCAGGTCACCTCCGGTTGATGCAATCCGGTGACCTTCCAGACGTTCCCGTCCCAGTCACTCAGCACGGCGGATTCACCATCGTCCAAGAAGTCGACACCGGTCAATCGCATCCGGCAGAACCATGGATTGTTCACCGGGTACTGAATCGTATCGACCGCGAAAGGTCCGCCATCGTCCGCGGTTGTGATCTTCGTGGTGACGATTTCGGGCCAGCGTTTCGCATTCTCGCTCGTGGACGCCGCCCATTCCTTTGCCGAGCGAGCGGCGGGATCGATTCCTTCGATGAGTTCGCCAATGATTTGTTCTGCGTCTGTTTTGTTCTCGCACCGAACGGCATGAACCGTGAAGTCTCTTGCATTCGCGTTTGGCATCAATGCCAGTCGAATTTGACCGTCGGCAAATTGCCACTCCAGTTGGCTGACATCCCCCGTGACGGCGAATACCAACGCCTCAGAACCATCCTCGGAGCTCGACCAAACCGCCTTTGTGTGGTCCGCATCCATCAACATTTCGCCCTCTTCACGATCAGCCACCCGCATCGTCAACCGATGCTCATTGGCATCCACGGAAAGCGAGCGTTGAAAAATGGCTTTCTCACCCAGTTGCTCCAGCGTCGGCCGCTCATAAACATCGATTCCACCAACGCGGTAGTGCAAGATCGTTTCCATCCCGTTGACGTAGGTTCCTTGGTAGTCGATCCAGTCGCTCGGCAACGGGCCATAGAAGCGACCGTCTCGTCCCGGTTCGCGGACCTCGTCGAAGGAATCGTTGTCAGGGTTCGCCCACCCAGGACCGTTTGCGTTTTCAAACACCACCTCGCCGACGATGCGCGGGTGTCTCCGATGGACACCGTTGAAGTTGATCCCGTTGTAATCAATGAACTCATCGCCCAACCAAGCAGCGGCCACTCGCATCGTGTCGTGCTCATAAACGACGCGATGTTCTCCTCGCGTGATCCCGCCCCGACCTTGGTCGAGACGAATGGCGTGCCCTTTGTAGGCAAAATTTTTCGCGTCGTCGCCGATCTCAACCGTCGCCATCAAGTTCGGGCCGTAGTCCATTTCCCGCCACGACTCGATCAGCGATGGTTCTGGACCGCGTGTGTCGCCCTTGGGCAGACTCGCCAGGTACTCTTCGTTCACCCGAGCAAACTGAGTTGGGTTGCGATCCTTCAGGTACGCATGACGGATGTAGTGAATCACGTCGTACTTCTGCTGCGGCACCAAGTTTCGCTGCGGCAGCATCAAACCAAACCCTTTGGTGATGGTTTGGTACATGCTGTGAGGGTCGAATCCATTCTTGAATTTCCCCGACGCAAATCGCAACGACGTCGGCAATGAACCTGGGGCATCAACCGTGCCATGACAATTCACGCACGTCCGGTTGTAGATCGCTTCGCCACGCTTCATCGCTTGTTGATCCAGCGAAGCGAGAATGCCGGCATGGTCGATGTGCGATTCGTATTCCGGCAATGGCTCGGCCATTGGCATGACCTCCGGCTGCAACTCGCTGGCCCGCGCCGCACCACCATCGCGAATTTCGATCAGGTACCGCACCAAATCCAAAAACGCTTGACGGCTGCCGATTTGTCCCGCGACACCTTCGGGCATGACTGACAATTCGCTCGTTGCGACGTCTTCGATGTCATCCGCGCTGACTTCGACCGTTTTGCCTGTCGATGGATCGCGCAATTGGACCGACTGATCGGACTGAGCCACGAGAACACCGGTCAGCACTTTTCCATCGACGGTCAGAACTTGGACCGTCTCAAAACCCTTTGCGATGCTCCTTGACGGATGAAGAATCGCATCGACGATTCTGGAATTCGACAGGTCTGGATTTGGCGAGGCGAGATTTGGCCCCACGTCGGCTTGTGCCTTCTCCGCCGAATCATTGACGGAATGACAATTGGCGCACGACATCGTGGGGGTGAAGAACACCACCGCGCCACGTGCGGCGTCCCCGCCTGACACAGCGTCCGCGGCGAGCTTCTCAGGCGACTCGAACATCAAGGCCTGCAATACCGCTCGGTCGTCCTGTGCCCTCGCAGGGGATCCAATGCTGAACAACAGCAGCATTCCGAAAATGATGATTCGATTCACAAATCGTTTTCCCTTGGAGGCCAGGCAAAGCATTGCTGCCCAAAACAGTCGGCTACAGAATAGCCATCGCAGCGATTTCTATCTTCCGCTTTTTGGAGCAGTCGCACCAGGAGAACGCCACCGATGAGTGGGAATTCCCACCCGCCGCCGGGCCGCTAAGATATCGCGACCGTCCCTTTCAGCTTTTGAAGTAGCGATTGCGTTTTTTGGTAACCCGAAGCATGACGGCTTGTTGATTGATTCAACTTTCGGTTCCTCATGTGAGCCGTTTGGGCGTTGGCCCCGGTTCTGTGGTGGAACCGAGGCCAACGCCCCAACGGCTGACTCAATCGACAGCCCGTTGCGTGTCGGGACACCAGGAACTTTCCTCGCTCACGCGTCGGTTTTCCAAGACAACACCGCTCCAAAACGTTCCGCTCGGGATCTCCAGCCACTCTTTGAGACGCCATGAAAGCCGCCACGATCAGCCAACTCAAGAAAGAACTCGCCAAGCTGGATGAGGATGAGTTGCTCGACGTTTGTGTCCGATTGGCCAAGTTCAAGGTCGAGAGCAAGGAACTGCTGACGTATCTGCTCATGAAAGCGGACGACGAAACAGGTTACGCCGATGAATTGTGCGACGAGATTGACCAGCACCTCAGCGTCTCCGGCAAGATCCACAAAAAGACGCTTCGCAAAGTCGTCCGCTGGATGGACAAGTCACTGCGGTTCTCCGGCGACAAAGAAACCGAACTGCAAGTCCGGATTCACTTCTGCCAGCGAATCAAGGAAAAACGAATCAGCTTCGGTGGTTGCCGCGTCAGCCAAAACATGTACGAGACACAGCTCAAGAAAATCGACAAGGCGATCGAAAAAGTCCATCCCGACCTGCAGTTCGATTTCAACAGGCAACTCTCGGGGCTGTGAATTTCTTCAGACCCAACCAGGCTCCAACGACCGCGGCGACAATCGCCGAGCCGATCAGGATCATTGATGATCCGCTTCGTGATCGCGTGTACTGAAAATCCAATGTGCCTTGTGCCAACGTGATGTCCGAAATGCTTTCCAGCAAATCCGCTCGTGTCACTTGGTCGGTTGAAAACGTCGGTTTTTCGGACAAGGCATAGACCGTCAGGTGGTACTGCTTCACACCCGGTCCCTTCGATTTCATCGGGTCGTATCCCGCGTGGCCTTTGTCGTTGATCCCAACCTTCCCAATGCCACTCGCATTTTGCGGCAGGCTGGTGACATCCGCGGGGATGTCGTAGACCAGCCAATACGACTTCATGTCGCCAGGACCGGGCGTGTGCCAAAGATTGAGCGCATAACACTGAGTCCCTTCTGGCCCTTTCGACCAAGCAATTGGTGGTGACTCACCCGCCCCATCGCCGGTGAACTCGAGCGGCAATTCGTTGCCAGCAGCAAACGCCGGGCTGGTGACTTTCAATCGAGACGTTTGATCGGCGTCGGGACCGCCTTCTGTTCCTGAACTGTCGGCTTGCGGAAGAAACGGTTTGCCCATGCGACTGCGATAGGTTTCGCTTCGCGTTTCACCCGATGGTTCCTGGAACGTGAAGTCGACCGTGCTATTGTCTTTGACGACATAGGTCACCGATCCCTGTCGGCCTTCCACGTCGTACACCAACTCAAAACGATTGCCCGTCTTGCTGAATCCCGTGATCACGGCACCACGCAGCGGTCGCAGATCAGGACGAATCGGTTCGGCACGCGGTTGCGGATCCACCTGACCGCCACGCTGGGTCACTTCCCCGTAAAAGCCACCATTCAAATACGGGTAGGTCTTTTGTGCGTGATAGTGGTAGTTGCCGGAGGCATCCTTGTGCCCGCCGAGATCATCGAGCGGTGCAAAATCACTCGCCTTCGCATCCTGATAACCAAGGATCGGATAACCGTCCAAAGCATAGCCAATCGGCTGGCCTTTTCCTGTTGTTTCCTCCAGATGAACCGGAGCGATATGGTAGTGGTAATCATCCCCGCGACCGCAATGACCACCGTATTCATCCAGCTCGCCAAACAAGTAGGCATCATCACCACGATTGTTCAGCGGGTTGAAGATCGGCACGCCGTTGACGGCCAGAGCAATCGCACCACGCAGAAAATCGTTCTTGGTCGACATCGGATTCTTTGCGGGAACCGGATGCAACGGAATCTGCCACGCATTGTTCCCGAGGTACTTCTGCGGGATCGGCACCTGTTGCTGCCACGAACGAATGCCAATCATCATTGGATGTTCCGGCAACCCATTGGAACCGACATAGAGAAAGTCCTTGTCCCAGCGAAGCTGCAACAACTTCTCAAAGGGCTGGAAGTGCGCCCCGATCGCTGGCATCGCCTCGTTCGTCGCAGCATTCTCTGAGCTAGCTTGCACCGGTTGGTTCACCGCCACGAGCCGAATCGCGTGCTGTCGATTGAGAGTTTGAATCTCTTCCACGCGCTCCTGAACCCAGGCTTGGTCTGCAGCAACCAGACGTTCGATCGCGATGTCCGTGAGTGCTCCATCCTCACGGCGGATTTGAACCTCGCCATCCTTCGCTGAAACAAACGACCCGTGCAGGTACGATCCATTTGATGCGATCGACCAAGTTCTTGATGGAGTCGACGCGTGTGAATGCCCGTGATGCCCGCCTTCGTGAGCGGCGACGTGGGCGGTCGCCATCAGACAAAGCAGGCTCGCAATCGCGGAGATGAGTGATCGTGAGTACATGAGCATAGCATTCATTTCAAGGATGGTTCGGAAGGGGTCAACGAGGTCTTCGACGAGGCCCACTCGGAATGATGTCGTTCAAATTGGAAAAGTCAGGGCGAGCCTTTCCGTCCGGCGGTGTGGTCACGACATGTCGAAAAATGACGGTGTTGTCGATCTCGACATCTTCCGTCCAAATGAAACGCGCGCCCTCAAAGTCGTGCTCGAAGAACGGTTCCTTCGGATCGATCTGCGCCTGCGTGTACTCCGTCGCTTGGTCCCACGATTCATCATCAAAATCGACCGCGTACCAGTCTTCCGGGATGGGAGTGTTTTCAACCCGCGGGTTCTTGGTGTCTCGATCGATGGGGCCTCGAGAAAAGGCCTTGGCTTTCCAGTCGGCGTTGGTCACCGTGCCATCGCCAAACTTCAAGATGAACCCGCCGTCGCCAATGCTCGTGTTGGCATACTCCATTCCCGTTTTGGCGTCGGCATTGTCCTTGGCCATCACAGCAATCGTCATCGGGTAGTCCGGAAGGATGTCAACGGAGATGACGTTGTGCGGCATGAACTGGATGGAGTCGACCGCGACAAGCTCGCCATTGATGTACATGATGAACCAGTTGTCGGCGTACATGTTCGCCTGCACCGTGTCACTGATTCGCGGCTTGCCAACCTTGCCGCGACTCTCTCCCTGGCTGTAGCCCGCCTGCATCCAAACGAAACTGGTGACGGCGGTCACGCAAACGAGTGCGGCCAAGCCCAAGGCGGGTTTTAGAATTCGTTTCCTGTTCATCTATTCAAACTCCACAATGCGTTTCGGGTCGTGATGGGATTCATGATCAAAATGGTCCGCAGCAAACGTCTGTTCCTCCATCAGTGTCATCTTCAACGTGACGATGTTCCGTCCGTAGGGCATGTCGACAAATCGCATCTCACGAATTTGGCCACTGGATGCGGTGTAAAGAATTTCAACTCGTTCCGGCCCTAGGAAGCCTCGCTTCTTGATCGCCACCATCCGCCGGCTGGTCGCCGTGTTGGCTTCGACGTCCTGTTCGTGGACCTCGTTTGTTTGGCCTTCTACCGACAACAATTTCAACTCATAGGCTGTGTGCAAAGCGTCCAAACCGTCTTCGATGTTGTTGATCGGTAGCGATCGTTCGTGTCCGGGAAGGTCTCGATGGAATCGCGTCAGGTCGTTGCTCAGGCGAACCGGTCCGTCCGGACGAACCGCCCAACTGGTCGCGCCATTGCTGCCCGTGACGAAGTAGACACCTGGCTCCACTTCCCGCTTCAACACGAACTGATCCGAACCTCGAACATCCAAAATCGCGTTATCCAAAGAAGGCTTCAGCGGGCGTCGATGCTCCGGCGAATCACGTCTTAGATCGTCCTGAGCCGCGCTCTCTTCCACTGAAATCAAGAACGTCCGATCCAATGACAGGCGGTTGGCCGCGATGATGCGATTGAGTTCCATCACCGCTGCGGATGCCGAAGTGGTCCCCAAGCCATTCCAAAGCAAAGCCACGCTGATCAACACCAGGCACGCGGTCGTCGCCAATGCAATCGCGGATCGCCCCCAAACGTTTCTAGAGTGACTGGTTGGAGTGACCACGTTGGGCCGCTCGTCTGCTTGCTCGGGCCGTGGATCATTGACCGTGGATTGCCCGGCTGTCGATTGCCCGCTCATGGAATGCTCAGCCATGAACTCGTTCGTCGTGAATTCCTTCGTCGTGAATTCATTGCGAAGCCGATCATGCAGCAACATCGCCGAGGCGAATCGCTGGGCGTGCAGCGGGTCGGACTTGATCCACTGATTCAGTTGCTGAAATTGTTCCTGCGACAGCGATTCGTCCAGGTAGCCGTCAATCAAATTTTCGATGGCAAGGCTCATGACATCGCCTCCAGGCTCTTGCGTTCAACACATGCTCTCACGCGATCTCGAATTCGTTGGAGTGCCTTGGCGACGGAATTCGCTGACATGTCCACTCGTTCGGCAATGGCCGCGGGCTTCATGTCTTTCTGATATCGCAACTCGAACAGGTGACGAGCACGGTTCTCCAAACCGCCCAGGCATTCCGTGACGAAATCCAGTTTCGCTGATTCTTGCTGAGCCACGGTTGGAACCGCGATCGCCAAACAAGCGATCGCATCGTCGTCGAACACCAAACGGTCTTTCCGCCGGTTTCGCATGTACAAACTCAGCTGATTCCGAGCGACACCAATCGCCCAAGGCACGAACGGAAGCTCAGGATCATAGGAGTCATACGACTCGATCACAGCGACGGCGACTTCCTGCAGCACATCATCGCGATCACGGAAATCACGAACCATCGACGTCACAAACGCCGAAACAGCGGGCTGTGCCAGTGTCCATTGCCGAGTTGCCTGTCGTGCGGTTTCGTCCATTCCATCCTCCGTCCAGAGAAGTGCTCACACCGTTACTTAACAAGACGGTCCAGTTTATGACCGAGAAAACTTCTGAAATGTTCGAAATCGCCCACGGCACGACGCATCCCCGTTTGCCACCGCGAAGCAAAACCGCCTCGCCTCGACTATCTTGGTGGCCCCCTCCAACTCTCCCCAGAACATTCTCCCCCCATCCACGAATTGACATGACATTCGCAATTCACCGCTGCGTCCAATCACGACCAGCCAGATCCTTCACCCCATTCCTCGCCGGGGCCAGATTCCTCTCAGGAGCCAGTGCACGAATCTCGTTCATCTTGCTCCTGCTGCCTACGATGGTGGCGCTGGCCCAAGAGAGCTATCCAGTTCACCCCGACACCGTGGCGAAGGAAGGCGTTCCCCGAGGAGTGGTGACGGCCCATCGATTCACCGACAGCACGGTTTATCCAGGCACGGAACGCGACTACTTCGTTTACGTGCCCGCCCAATACGACGAGTCCTCCCCGGCCGCGTTGATAGTCATGCAAGACGGCGCCAAGTACGTCCGCGAAAAGGGCGAGTATCGATTGCACCATGTCTTCGACAACCTGATTCATCGCGGCGAAATGCCGGTCACGATTGCCGTCTGCGTGAACCCCGGTGTCGTTCCCGGTGGCGAGGGGGCTCAGGATCGTTTCAATCGCAGCTTTGAATACGACACCGTGAGCGATCGCTACGCTTCATTCCTGATCGATGAGTTGATCCCCGAAGTCCGCAAATCCTATGCGATCACCGACGATCCCAACCTGCGAGCCCTCGGTGGCAGCAGCAGCGGCGCGATCGCGGCGTTCGGTGTTGCCTGGCACCGGAGTGATCAGTTCCGCCGAGTCTTCAGCACCGTTGGCACCTACGTCGGGCTGCGAGGCGGAAACGAATACCCGACCCTGGTTCGCAAACACGAACCCAAACCGCTGCGAGTCTTCCTGCAAGACGGCAGCAATGACTTGAACATCTACGGCGGCAGTTGGTGGCACGCGAATCAAACGATGCTGGCATCCCTGCAGTGGGCCGGTTACCAAGTCAAAAACGTCTGGGGTGAGGGCGGCCACAACGGCAAACACGGCGCAGCGATCTTTCCCGATGCAATGAAATGGCTGTGGAAAGACTTCGATCGTCCCATCGAAACCAACGTTTCAGAACATCCTGAAATCAAAGACCGCTTGATCGAAGGCGAATCGTGGAAACTGGTCAGTGAAGGCCACAAATACACCGAAGGCCCCGCCGTCGCGCCCAACGGCGACGTGTCCTTCATCGATGGGCCACGAGGCGAAATCTGGAAGATCGCTGCCGGCACGAACAAGGCGACCAAGTTTGTTGACGACCTGCCGGGCGTTAGCGCGTTGATGTACGACGCGGCCGGCCGTCTCTACTGCGCACGAAACAAAGCCCTGACCGTGACACGGATCGATCCCGATGGCCGACGCACTGATCTGTGCTCGGGCGTTTCCTGCAACGACTTGGTTGTGCTGGAACATGGCATCTACTTCACCGGTCCCACCGAACAAGCGGTCTGGTACTTGCCGATCGACGCCGATGGAAATCCCCGAGGTGATGGCAAACCAATCCAAGCCGGCAAAGGACCCAAGAAACCAAACGGATTGATCGTCACACCCGACCGACGATTTCTGATGGTCGTCGATGCAGAAGGCCGCTACGTGTGGTCCTACAAAATCGACTCCGCGACGGGACAACTCTTGTACGGCCAGCCCTACAGTTACGTCCACACGCCGCAAGACGACATGATCGGCGGGGCCGACGGAGTCACCATGACCAAGGATGGGTCACTCTTGGTCGCCACCAAATTAGGCATTCAAATCATCGACCCGCCTGGCCGAGTCCATCTGATCCTTTCGCGTCCCAGTTTGTCCGGCAAGCTCTCCAACTGCGTGCTCGCCGGCGAGAACATGTCCACGCTGTACGTCACCTGCGGCAGCAAAGTGTTTTCAAGAGAGACCAAGCTCGACGGCATCGCCCCCTGGCAACCCGCGGTCCAACCGCCCAAACCACGACTGTAGTGGTCTGTCACGACTTATTCTGAGTGTAGTGGACGAGGCAACGAGTCCTGAACTGGCGTCAAATCCGAGGACTCGTCGCCTCGTCCACTACGATCAACTCTAACTTTTAGCTGTGACAGACCACTGGATTGGCAGGCGAGTGAGCTTTGAAGTTGCACTTTCGCAGTCGGTTTTGTTGGCCAACGGCCAACATCAACCCACACGTTTTGGATTGAACTTGGCCGTTGGCCATTCAACGAAAAAACGCAATTTCAAAACTCACGCGTCGGGTTTCCAACCCGACGCACCTTCAAAACTCACTCAGGAGCCAGAGTTGACGAAACGAGAGATGGATCAAAAGGCAGCGATCATGGTCGTGATCGAGCACCTGGGCAACATTCCCCCCGGCACCAAGTGTTCGGCGGTGCTGTTTGACCGCGAGCGAATCCGCCGGGAAAAGGAGTTCTACGCAAAGCTCTACAGCGAGAACGGTGTGCATGACCTGGAGATCCTGCAAGCGATGGTGGCCGCCAATGTGCCCAACGATCCCTACTGGTTGGTCTCATTGAAAACCAGCGACGGAGCGATGGGAGACATCACCCAACTGCACCGAGTCGACGACCGCACCGGAAAGATCATCCCCGATCCAGCCTAAGCAGGTGGGCAGGAATGATCGGACACAACCATGTGAGCCGTTTGGGCGTCGCCCCGGTTGGACGTGGGAACAGCGACGTTTGCCAAAACAGTTCCAATGCCGAAAGACTCCTGCTGGCCTGCTCTGAAAAGTAGGCCGGACCAAGGAGCAACGCGACGCCGCTCCGGCAACGCATGCTGCGGGTGCCTGCCACCACCCAGCTCAATCGATACCGAAGTCTGTTTGATCCACGCTTTCCCATTCCTGTTGAACATACTCCGCGGCTTCTTGGGGGACCTTCAATTCAAAGTTTGGATCTCGGTCATCGTTCACCGTTTCATACTCGCTTCTCAGCACATTGGGACGAAACAACAGGTCTTCCCCGGCAACGATCCGAAACCCGAGGCTCGCGAGTTCTCGATCCGTCATGTCGGTCGTCCCTCTCCACATCACCGTCGCTGTTTCTCCCGAGAACAGCTTGGACACAGAGTCGAAGATCATTTGCTGCCAGTCACGCATCGACGAGTGGATGGCGGCACGATGAATGAGAGCCATACCAAACACCGGATGCTCGATCCCCAGTTCCTTCCGATACTCGGCGAATGGAGCGGTTGGCTCAAGTATTGCCGAGCAGACATTGTGCCACCCCTGCGAATCCGCATCACAGACTTCCCAGACATTCATCCCCTCGTCCTCGGCTCGCGAGATATCGAGGTAATCGACCGCCAACCGAGCTGCGACCACCTCGCCATTCTCGCTCTCGCTTGACCGACAGATCACCGAGAGTTCGTGCGGGCGAATGTAACCGTCCGGATCGACTGGCTTCGGGTAGAAGACTGAACGCAACTCGATTCTCATGAGATCCCTTTCCTGCGGATTGTAAACTGGCCCCCCATCATTCACGATCAACACCCTGGAAACCACCCACGTCCACGGTATTCACCGCACTCGCCGGCGCAACAAAGATGCAGAGAATCCTCCGGCAGAGAACCGAGACCCTCCGACGCATGCGTGAACTTCGGTTCCGAGGGTAAATGGTAGGCATCGTCAAGTCCTTCAATCAATTGCTTCGCGGCGCAGTGGGTCACGCGTGCACCTTGATGCACAATGTGCGAGAAACCTGCTCAAGACGACCACCTGAACTCCTTGCTCTCAAACGACCGCGATGAATTTCTACCAAACGCTCCTCCGGCCGTTGCTCTTTTCACTCGATGCGGAAACAGCCCATCACTTGGCAGTGGAAGGGTGCCGATGGATGGGCGTGTTGCCCGGGGTTACCAATGTCGCACGGCGGTGCCTGGAGTCTCACGATCCCATCTTGAAGACCGAAGTCGCCGGGCTCCGATTCGACAATCCAATCGGACTCGCGGCCGGGTGGGACAAGAACGGGCGTGCCTTGCGAATGCTGGACGCCTTGGGATTCGGGTTGGTTGAGATCGGTTCCGTGTCGGCCAGAGAGTCAAACGGCAACCCAAAGCCAAGACTGTTTCGGCTACCACAGGACAGCGCCGTGATCGTGAACTATGGCCTGCCCAACGATGGCGCCGAAATCGTTGCCGAACGACTGAGATCGCACCGCGGTCGCGTCCCGCTTGGTGTCAACATCGTCAAGACCAACGATGGAACAAACGCACCCGCGTGCTGCGACGAGCAGATTCTGAGCGACTACGAATTCAGCGCGCGGCAACTTCATCCACATGCGGATTACCTGATGTTCAATCTCAGTTGTCCCAACGCCCAGGGCGGCAAGAGCTTCTTTGCCGAACCTGGCAATGTCAAACGTTTGCTCGAACGTTTGGCTCCGCTGCAGATCCAATCTCCCGTCTTTCTCAAGATTGCACCCAACAAGGATCCCGGTCATCTGGATCGCTTGCTCACTCAGTGCGAACGCTTCGACTTGGTACGTGGCTTCTGTTTCAACCTGCCCTCGAAAAAGCCACCGCTTTCGGTCGCACCGGAACATCTGATCGACAAGCCTGGTGCCGTGGCGGGCCGCCCCGTCACTGCATTGATCAACGATTGCATTTCGGAACTGTACCGCCGGATGGATCGCGATCGATACATTGTCATCGGTGCCGGAGGTGTCTACACCCCGCAAGACGCGTACGACAAAATCCGTCTCGGTGCTTCGCTGGTTCAGGTTTACACCTCCATGATCTACGAAGGCCCCGGTGTCGTGAAACGCATTTGCACGGGCTTGGCGGAGCTCCTCAAACGCGATGGTTTCGCCCATGTGAGCGAGGCCGTCGGGACTGCACACAAATGAACATCCCCTGTTCGATCATTCAGGAACGATCGGAAAATCACTTCCCATCCAAGAATTTGCTGCCTCGACTCCGATGGCAGGTGCGCTGCACTTGGTAAGCTGGGCGATCAGTCAAAGCCAGCGAGTTCAGCCTGTGAGATCACGCTTTGATCAACCGCATCACTTGGAGCAACCTTCGAAATGACGAACCAACCCAACTTGCAGCCCGCAAACGAATCGAGAGGTTCGTCCCGCAGAAAATTCATCCAGACGACTTCCGGACTCGTCGCCGCTGGTGCTGCGGTATCGCCAGCTCATGGATGGTCCGATGACACGGCTGATAGTTCCACGCGAGTGCTGATCATCGTCGGCCCCAGCGGCCATCCGCCGGGCACGCACGAGGTCGCAGCCGGGGGTCGGCTGATGAAACACGCCCTCGAACAGATGGAGAATCTGCCTGGGATTCAAGCGGACGTGGTCGAAGGCTGGCCCGATAAGTCGCTTCGCGATGCCGCATCAACCGTTGTTTTCATCGGGGATCTGTTCCCGCCCAACCGCCTTCCCAACCCGCAGCAGAACCTTGCCGACCTGGATGAAATGATGCAGCGAGGCGTGGGCATCGCATGCATTCATTATGCGACGGGCTTGCTGGGGGAGGATGTCACGCCGGATGGCGACCACCCGCTGTTGCGATGGATGGGCGGTTACTTCGCCAACCGTTCCTGCCCCCACCACGAATCGTTCGCACGAGTCTTCGCCCAAGCGACCGTCACTCCTGTGGAGACCGACCACCCGGTCACGCGAGGCTGGAACGAGTTCACCCTTCGTGACGAGCCCTACTTCAACAACTACTTCGGTGCAGAGGGAAACCAACTTGCCCCGAAGGCAACCGTGCTGGCGACATCGATGTTGCCACCCGAAGCGCCCAAACGAGAAACCGTCGCGTGGTGCATCGAAAGAGAAGACACCGGCCGCGGATTCGGCGTCGTGATGCCGCACTACTACAAAAACTGGCGTGACGAAGACCTGCGACGACTGATCCTCAACGGAATCGTCTGGAGTGCCAAGGTCGAGGTTCCGGCGGAAGGCGTGAAAACCGATTCGCCAAACCTAGCCGACTTCGATCCGAAGTCGGTTTAAGCAGGACGGCAAGCATGATCGGGCATCACCATGTGAGCCGTTTGGGCGTTAGCCCCGGTTATACGTGGAAGCAACGACGCTTACCGAAACAGCCCAAATGCCAAAAGACTCCTGCCGACCTGCTTACCTCGGCGGGAAACGCTTTGATTCATGAAGTGAAACCGCAATGATCGGCTCCGCCGCCGACTGGATCAACTCCACCAACTCGTCGTCCATGAACTGGTAATCGTCCGGAATGTCCAGCACATGCATCGGCTTGAACTTGGCTTCGCCAGGAAAGGCGGCCAAGATCCGTTGTCGATGTTTACCCAAAGGAAAAACATGACTTGGTTGACAGAGCTTACCGGAATCGAGGAAGAATCGCCTGAACAGGTTCGCCGAGAATTATCGATCGAAAGCGATCAAATCGTTTGCCCCAACGGAAAACGATTTGCGTTCGGACGTTTGGAAACACCGAAGTTATCGGAACTTCGCCAAACCGTTTCGCAACTTGACGTTCGGACGCATCCGTCGACGATTCGCGAACACGTTGGCGACGTTCGCCAGTTGCACGCGGACTCGGCCAACGCGGGCGATCTGTTCCAAGTCGCGTCACAATTCAATCTGTTGGAAATGACCGGCCCTTCGGTCACTCCTGAACGCGGCGTCGGCATCTATGAGAACGACCCAACGCAAGGCCCGGCGTGCGCGATCGCGTGCGGAGCCGGCACGATCTATCGCAACTACTTTGCACCGTTCGGCGACCGCATCGGCCAATCCGCCGACCATCAAATCGACTGCTCCGCCAATCTGGGAAGCAAACTCGGCAACCAAGACGGCCAGCTTTGGCAAATGCAAAACGGCTATCTTTTCCCGTCCGACGATGGCCTTCGCCGCATCACGGATCGTCTCCAATCGGCAAGCGAATCGGACTTGGACGAACTTCGCGGCGAGTTGCAAATCGGCCTGCAATGGCAAGCCGACGTGACGCTTCCGGGTGCTGAACATCGCGTCAGCCAAGCGTATTGCTCCGCGCTGCCGGTTGCCTACGGTGGCCAGCGTGCCAAGTTGTGGACGGACTTTGCCAAACTGATCCTCGACGCCGCCTATGAAGCCACACTACTGGCCGCTGCTATCAACGCGTCACGCACCGGCGTCAACGTCGTCTACCTCACGCTGCTCGGCGGAGGCGTGTTTGGCAATGACGACGCCTGGATCATCAGCGCGATCGAAAGAGCGTTTTTAAAAACGAAGTCGCACGGTCTCGATGTAAGAATCGTCTCGTATCGGCAATCCAAACCTGCGGTCTCGCAGTTCTGCAATCGCATCGAATGACAACCTCAGTTCATTTGCGTTTCGCACCGTGACGCCAACCAAGCTTTCACGTCAACCGGTTTTGCGAACAGCCGATGGCAGCATTCAGCGATTAAAGTAGACCGGACCAAGGAACAACGCGACGCCGTTCCGGCAACACACGACGATCCGCTTTGGATTGCCGGAACAGCGTTCCGCTTGTTCCGGCCCACACCTCGCGGGATCACTGGGACCTGAGGGGGCGGAAACGAGAAACGCCCGCGGGTCATGCTTGACCGACGGGGGTTGATTGGTTCGCGAGAGTTTTCGCTTTTCTAAATTCAGCTCAAATCGGGGTTGGCTCGGTTGCCTGAGTGGTTCACGTCGAACGGCCAAAAACACCGCAAATAACGGCACCTGACGAACAAGCAGAGACACGTTTCGCGTCCGCTTCGCTCTGGTTTTCGGATTTGCTGGACTGGTCGGTAGCAAAATGCTACCATGTAGGTAGAGGTGATTCATGGGACAGCCAGTGAAACTATCGGACGAACTTGTCGACGACGCACGAACGGTTGTGCCGTTCTCGCAGCGAAGCATCGCCGGACAGATTGAATTCTGGGCCGGATTGGGAAAATCCATCGAACCACTTCTGCGCGGCGACCGTTCGATGTTGCTTCAGCGGTCCGGTTCCGAGCGTTCCCTTTCCCAAGCGATTGCTGATGTCGATACCGCCAAAGGTCGCAAGCAGGTTGACGCTTATCTGGAGAAGCGTCCCTATCCACATTACAAGCCTGTCCACGGCAATCAGGAGCTACTTCGACGCGTTGAAGCCGACGGCACGGAAACGATTGGTCGATTTGTCGAACGGCAGTTTGTGGAAGTCGAGAACGAACATTGAGTCTGCCGTTTGCGTTCCTTGACCAAAGGCCCATCGTTGTCGCCATTGCCGGCTCGAATGGCGCGGGCAAATCAACCTTCTTTGAATCCTTTCTTTCCGACTGTGGACTTCGTTTCATTAACGCGGATGTCATCGCTGAGGGACTGGAGATCGGCGCTTACGAAGCGGCTGAGGTGGCAGCAGCAATACGATCGTCGCTCGTGAGTCAGCGCGAGAGTTTTATCTTTGAAACGGTGCTCTCCGATCCCGTCGGCGACAAAGTAGACACTCTCGCCAGGTACGCTGAAGCGGACTACACCGTGGCGTTGATCTTTATTCAGGTGCATGATGTCGGTGAATCGATCCGACGCGTAGCGATGCGCACCAGCCAGGGTGGGCATGACGTGCCCGATGAAAAGTTAAAATCGCGATTCGAGCGAACGAAAGCAAACCTTCAGCGAGCCATTGCATGCTTGCCCCATGTCTTGGTTTACGATAACAGCGATTTGGAATTGCCTTGTCGGTTGGTACGCGTCTACGCGAACGGCAAACCGGCCAGCGACTATTGAGACCCGGAGTCACTTCACGTTTGTCTACGATGCATGTCACATTTTGGAGTGCCAAACTAGCAACGCAGCGAGATAGAGATGGCCTTCAGGAAACGGTTCACAGAGTTCGACTGATGAGGCGGAAATTGGAAACTGTTTCTTGCCTGATTTGACGATCAGATCGACGCCCCAAGCAGCGTTCGTAGCAGGAGCAGCATTGACAACTTCGACCCGTTTCCCGAGGGCGATTGCGGTGAATGGTACAACGATTTCTTGAATGGCCATGTCGACTAAGCCCGAGGCCTGCTCGTCTCCGTAGCAATCATCGGTAGCCTCCTCGTAGGCCTCTCCGATCTCAGCCGGGTCACACTTGGTCAGCCAAGCTGGATAAGCAATCTTCACGATTTCGACTCCGCCAACTTTCCTAGTTCCGCGTCGCAAATGAAGCCTCCTTCATCAGCTCTGATCATTTTGACAGCCCATTGCTTTGCCGATTCACCACCGACACGTTTGACCGCCTTGATGACTGGTTTCAAGCAGTCTTCAATTTCATAACTCATCAAGCCCTCGTCACTGCACGCGACTTGGTAGCTGCCCCGCTTCATCAGTTCGATCGAAAGGCGTTTAGCTTCCTCCAGCTCATCTTGCTGGGAAACGGATGGAAACGGATGGTGCCAGCCATCTTACCCGATCCGCTTTGGATTGCCGGAACAGCGCTCCGCTTGGTCCGGCCCACGCCTCTCGGGATCACTGGGACCTGAGAGCGACGACACAAAAAAACCCCGTACAACGCTGGGTTGTACGGGGTCAGAATGCTTGGAGACTGATCTCTCAGCTCCCCCGGCAGGACTCGAACCTGCGACAAGGCGGTTAACAGCCGCCTGCTCTACCAACTGAGCTACAGGGGATTCCGAGTCGTTTCCGACTCGTGTGGGGCGAATGTTAGCTGGTGCCCGGCGGCGATTCAAGGCGGGTTTTCTCTGGATTTTCATTCCGGGGGGATTCGTTTTGACGCCGCCTGCCTAACCGGACCCGCAAAACTGCTAACGTGGACAGACGTTCGCTCCCGATCTCGCCCTCCCAAGGGCTCCGTTCCGCTTTCCACGGCTCGGCCATGCGTTCTGATTCGCAACCCAACCCAGACCGCTCCCCCGCCCCTGACAACGGCCCCGGTGCGGAAAAACGGGCCCAGCGGCGGTGGCAACGGCTGCTGCATCTGCTGCCTGGCCTGGCCCAGCAACTGACTCCACCTACCTTCGACGCCTGCTGCCGAATCCTCCACGGGGGGCCTCACCCGGTCTTGGCCCCCATCTGCAGCCGGTTGGGGCACAGCCCAGTCCGACACCGCGAAATGGCCCGGCAACTGGCGGCTTCCATGATGGACGCTCGCGAGCACCGCGAACACGTGGTGACGATCCAGAAGTCGGCGGCGGAACCCTGGGTCACTCAAGCGGCCAAGACGTTCGACCTGCCGCTGGTTCGCTGGGACGCCTCCCAACTGGCCTCGCCCGAACAACTCGGCTCGCTGCCACCCAACATCGCCTTCCATAAGATCGCCCAACATCGGGATGAGTGGATCATCGCGGTGGCGGACCGCGTCGATGTGTTGCACCTACGTCGCGGAGGCAAGATCGAACAGGCGGTCCTGCGTCGCTTGGAAGTCGATCCATTTGGTGTCCGAGTCGGCATGGACGATCCCAAGGCAGCCGAATGCGTGTTGGAAGCCGGGGCTCTGGGAAGGTTCCTGCCTCGAACGTCCTCCACTGCTTCCGATGAACCCTTGCCGCGACGCGAACCAAGTTCCCCCACCGTGTCGCCGATGCCATCCGTGCTCGAGCAAGACGAATGGTTGGTTCACTGCACTCGGCGGTGCGACGGGCCTTGGCCAGGCCAGTCGTGGCCTCAGTACTGCGACGAGATGTTGCTGGGGTCCGACGAAGCTGCCTCGCGAGAAACGCTGCATTCACTGCGACGCATCGTGCGGATGCGGCGTTTGGTGGCGGGAGCGACAACGTCCAAGAATGAACACCGCGTGGTTTGCCTCTCCGCCGTGCCGCTGCCAGAATTGCTGCGGCGGCGAACCTTTCGGTCCCACGTCTCGCGGTGGGACTACGAACCGTTTGGAATCGCGATTCGGCGATCGGCCGCGACCGCCATGGGGGTGCGACCAGTCGTCTACGGCCCGGCAGCCGTTCGAGATGGCTTGCCCGTCGAAGAACGCTATCGCTATCAAGCCGAAGGTCGCGACCAGGGCTGGACCGCGGAAAACGAATGGCGGTCACTCGGCGATGTCGACTTGGACTCGTTGGATGCCAACGACGTCTGCGTGTTTGTGCCCGACCAGGCTGATGCTCAGGTCATCGCGGAGGTCAACCATCGAGGTTGGAGAGTTTGCCAGGTCGAGCCGTTGCTTCAACCTTCTGCTCAATAAGCCAACGTGGGTTGCTGCCCGTTGACGGATCGCGTTCGGTAGATCTGGCGAGCCGGTGAGCTGCGACGGTTTTGCGCGGTGCGGGCTGCCACGGTCGAGGTTTGCCCGTGACCGCTGTCGCTGATGATCGTTTCGCCTTCGTGCAGGATCACGCCATCGGAAGAGTGACCATACGATCCGCCGGAACAGGAATCGCACCCGCCCGAGCAGGAATCGCAGCCACCCGAGCACGAGTCGCATCCGCCACAGCCATCGCATCCACCCAGATCAGCAGGCGGGAAAAAGGGTCGACCGCCCGCACAGCTGTCGCATTCGGTGCTGCAACCGTCGTCGCATTTGTATCCCCAGATGCTCTTGATGCCGGAGAAGACCGCTCGGCACTTGCCACAGGATTGGCCGTTGTAGTTGCCGCACGAATCACATGGGTCGTAGCAATCGGCGGGTTCGTTGATCCACGGGTCGATGTACAGTTCGCCGCATCCGTCGCAGGAGCCACAGCCGCCACACGAGTCACCGCAGGCGCCGCTGTCGCAACCGACTCCGGGACCACAGGGGCCACAAGCGTTCCACATGGGACCGACACATCCGGTCGACATCAGCAAACAGACCAGCGTCAACACGACAGCACAGGAGGATTTCATCGGGACGATCCGTGTCTCGAACAGGTGGGAGGACAAACGAACGATCCATTCGACTTGAATGAATCGCCTTGCTTCGTCATCGGCACCTCAGCCGGCAAACTCCACCCAAATTGAATGGGGAGCGGGGGTAAAATTCGAAAGCAGCACGAAAAAGGGTCAAGTTGGTGAGTGGGGGCCTGCGGTTGCGGCGGATTTCCATCGGGTGTGGACGGCTGGGGAGCCCATCGCACGGGGAGTGTCCCCGGGGATCATTTGGCGGCGGCGACCAACTTTCGTCGCTGCTATGTAGGTTTTTTCGTCAAGGGTGAATTTTGGATCTCGCTGGGAGATTCCGATCTGCATCGCAAGCTGCTATTCGATCGTGACAGGATTGCCGTCAGATCAGTAAACGAGTTCGCTTCGCAAAGCGGGTGATTCAAGTGAGAGCCGGATCATTCTCCGCGACGGGTAGGACCCAGCGACGATTCGATCGCGACTCTCGAAGGACTCTTGGCCAATGCGGGAATCTCTTCAAAAGACTTCAAGCATCAACCCTGTGACGAAAATTCCTCTCCTAGCAGGTGACGGTTCGGTTGTTGGATGTGGTTCAACTTCAATTGCGGATTCAGTGGCATCGCACGGTGGTCGTTCTCTCTTCTAGGCAGCTTGCATCCTCGAAGCCTCTTGAAGATCAACTGGGCCGCTCCGCCCGAGTAGTTCGCTCGACACACCGCACTCCAAGGCACGATGCCACATCACCACCCCGAGCTTCCGCATCATCGCCACGAGTGCTTTCTTGGTTCGTTTGCTTTGGCCCTGTTTGATGCGATGGTAGTCCTTCGCCGCTGACTCACTCCGCGAGATCGATACCCAAGCCGCTTGACAGAGCAATTTGCGAAGTCTGGCAGGCCCCTGACGCGTGATTCGGCCTTTGCGATTGTCACTCTCTCCACTTTCATGACTCGAAGGAACCAGCCCCAAATACGCACCAACTTGCCGGCGATTGCTGAACCGCGTCAGGTCACCCATCTCGGTCAGGAACGTCATCGCCGTCAACAGCCCAACACCAGGGATCTCACGCAGCCTTTTGTGAGCAGCGGCGTAACGCGATTCGCCCGATAGTTTTCGCAACGCGCTGTCGAGCTTGGTCTGTTCCTGACGGAAGGCTTCGTAACGATCCGCTAGTCGCTCGAACGTCGCGGCGACGACCGAGTCCATCTGAGCGATCACGTCTTCTCGCAGCCAGCGAACGAATCGCTTGGTCCAGTGGGTTTGATACCACGACGGCTTGGTGATGCCGCGTCGCTTCAGCCCCGAGAGGATTTTCAGTTTGACGCGAGTCAGCTCGTCGCCGACGTCGATCCGAGCCCGGACGAGCTCCCGGTCATCACGAAGTCGCTGGGGTGGCGTCCAGACGACCGGCAGCGAATTACCGGCTAAAACGTGACCACGGACTTGTTCCAATAGCATTTGAGCGTCCTTGGCATCCGTCTTGAGCTTGGCGGACTTCGGGGTGGTGGGCAACAGTGATGGCGAAAGGACGTAGCATTCGATGCCCGCTTCGTGCAGTTCGTCGGAGAGCCCGAACCCGAGCCCGGAGGCTTCGTATGCAAAGACAATTCGCTGGCACCGCTCTTTGTCAGCGAGCCGTTTGATCCGCGCGATCATGTTTCGGCGTCCCGATGGATTGTTTTCGTGGGCAAGTTGCTGGGGCACTTGCGTGCCGACGGCGTAGCGAAGGAGCATGCTGCGGTCGTGAAGGTCGCAGCCAATCATGATAGACTTGGACATGGATTTGGTACCTCGTTGTGGATTGTTTCAAAAGCTATTAAACGTCCCAACGAGTGTGCCAAATCTTTTCCACTCTGACCTGCCCCCTCCATAGTTTCTCCGCGACTTGAGGGCTTGTGTGCAGCAGGCGGATGACCTTGGGTTGAAAACCCAAGGCTCTCGGCTGTCGTCGCACCGCGACTGGTCGTGCGCGTCGGTGGGTGCCAACAACCGCGGAGCGGTGACAGATGTCAGCCTCGGGTTTGCAACCCGAGGTCTCGGTTGCAAACCCGCGTCCTCCAAGCCGCGGAGCGGCGACAGGTGCGGTCCGAATTCTTGGCGAATCCGGCTACGTTGGCGTGTGGTCGTACGGGGGCGGGGCTCAGCCTGGTGGCCAGGTCATTTTGCGGCCGCCGAGCAGGTGAAAGTGGACGTGCGGGACTTCTTGCCCGCCATCGGCTCCCGTGTTGACGACCAAGCGATATCCGTCGCCCAATCCTTCGTCCGCAGCGACCTTGGATGCAACCACCACGCAGCGGCCCATCACCTCTTGGTCTTCGTCCGTCAAATCCGCCAGCGACACGATCTCGCGCTTGGGGATGACCAAGATGTGCGTCGGGGCTTTCGGGGCGATGTCACGAAACGCCAGGCACAAATCGTCTTCGTAGACGATGTCCGCCGGGATCTCTTTGGCGATGATTTTCGAAAAGATGGATGGCATGTTGCGATAAAAACCGAGGTCGCGGGCGGGTCAAATGGATGCCCAACAAAAGGCGTCGAGTGAATTTAGGGTATCTTCGCTGTGTTGGAATTTCTAGATGATCGCGGACGAAGGGCTGCCCCATGAGCGAAACCAGACGTCAACGTTTGCAATCCGTGCTGTACCCGCTGGCCTACCACCCCCAGTTTCGCCAGAGCGAATTGCCGGATTTGGTGGAGGAAACCCAGGCCGCCTTTGTCACCCGAACCATCAATGCGGTGGTCCGAGCCGGTGTACTGGAACGCGTTCATTCTGACGATGAACTTCACTACACCTGGGCCTCCACGGACCCGATCCAATTGATCGACCGCTGGATCCAAGATCAGATCCACGGCGATCAAGTCAAAGAGCGACCGGAAGAAGAACGACCACGAGAACGTTTGCTGCGAGAGGGCGCCGCATCGCTTTCCAACGCAGACCTGCTGGCGATTCTGATTCGCGTGGGTGTGGTGGGTGAATCGGCCACGACAGGAGGCACGAAGCTGGCCAATCACTTTGACGAGGAACTCGACGCGATTCGCGAACAAAGCGTTTCGGAACTGCGGCACATCACCAAAGCAGTGACGAAAGCCAGCTACTGCCAGATCATGGCCGGGATTGAACTGGGCCGCCGGGCAACCGAAGCGGCTCGCGAACGTCCGGTGCAAATCGTCAAGATCACCAGCACCACCGAAGCGACCGAGTACTGCGCGCAGAAGTTCGCTTACCTGGCTGGCGATGCGGTGCAGGAAGAGTTCCACATCGTGACGCTCGATACCAAACACAAACCGATTCGTACGCATCGCATCACCGTTGGCACGCTGGACAGTTCTCTGGTGCATCCCCGCGAAGTGTTCCGGCCGGCGATCCGAGACGCGGCCGCGGCCGTGTTGCTGGTCCACAACCATCCGTCGGGTGACCCAACGCCCAGCCGCGAAGATCACGCGGTGACAGAGCGATTGACCGAGGCCGGCAAGCTGATCGGCATCACGGTGTTGGACCACATCGTGGTCGCGAAAGAACGATGCCTGAGCCTGCGAGAGTGCTGATGGCAGCCGGATTCACCAGAATTCGGCCGGTGCAACGCAGCGCAACGTTAGTTGCTAGTAGTCTGTCAGGACTTGTTATTAGGGTAGTGGACGAGGCCACGAGTCCTGAACTGGCGTCGAATCCAAGGACTCGTGGCCTCGTCCACTACGATCAACCCTCACTTTTAGCTGTGACAGACCGCTAGTTGCTAAGCAGGTACGCAGGTGTCATCGGGTATGTGAGCCGTTGGCGTTAGCCACGGTTTTCACGCGCAACCGGGGCGAACGCCCAAACGGCTCACATGGGTTGTGCCCGATCATTCCAGCCGACCTGCTTAATCGCTTGTCGCTTCGATCAAATGAACGACGCAACCGGCATCACCAGGATCTTGCCGTCGCCGATGCGGCCGGTGCGAGTGACCGCGACGATCTTGTCGAGGACCTCTTCCAGACGCAGGTCATCGACCCAGAGTGTGATCTCGACCTTGGGCACAAAGGCCTCGGAGTACTCGGTGTCTTGGTACTGATCGAGGTAGCTTTTTTGACGGCCGTAGCCTTTGACCTCCATCACGCTCAACCCTTCCAGCGGAGCCCGACGCAGGGCGGCGAGAACGTTCTCGGCCAGGTGCGGTGAAACGACGGTGACGACTTGTTTCATGATCGCATCCGGCATTCTGAAGGGTTTGACACAGCGACTCAGTTCATCATCGAGCGGCGGGCTGGTGTTTCTTGGCCAGCAGTTCAGCAATTTGAACGGCGTTGGTCGCGGCACCTTTGCGAAGGTTGTCGCTGACGCACCAGAACGCGATTCCGTTTTCGGAGCTGATGTCTTGGCGGATTCGGCCGATGAAGACATCGTCCTTGCCGTCGCAATCACGCGGCATGGGATAGGACTTGGCATTCAGGTCATCGACCACGGTGATTCCGTCGGCGGCTTCCCACAGCTCGCGAGCCTTTTCGGCGGTGATCGGCTCACGGGTTTCGACCAAGATCGATTCACTGTGCCCGATCGCAACCGGAACACGAACAGCGGTTGGGCAGACCTGAATGGAATCGTCACCGAGAATCTTTTGGGTCTCGTGCACCATCTTCATCTCTTCACTGGTGTAGCCGAGATGCTTTTCCGATCCGATCTGAGGGATCAGGTTGAACCCGATCGGATGCTGGAACGTTTCCGGTGAATGGGCTTGCCCGTCGAGGCTGGCGCGTGTGCTGGATTCCAGTTCGACGTTGCCGGCCAAGCCAGCCCCGCTGGTCGCCTGATAGGTGCTGACGATGACCCGGCGGATGCCCACGGCTTTGTGCAGGGGCGCTAGTGCAACGACCATTTGAGTCGTGCTGCAGTTGGGGCTGGCGATGACACCTTGGTGACCATCGACCGCTTCGGGGTTCACTTCGGGAACGATCAATGGAACGGTCGGGTCCATCCGCCAATACGCGCTTTCGTCGACCACAATGGCGCCGGCTTTGACCGCCCAAGGGGTGAACTCGGCCGAGACTTCGTCTGGGGTGCTGGCGATGACCAGGTCGACGCCTTCGAAGGCGGACGGTTCCATCAGTTCCACCGTCAGCATTTCATCGCCGAAACGAACCTGGGTGCCGGCACTGCGAGCCGAGGCAAGCAATCGCAGTTTCCGCATGGGGAACTTGCGAGCGTGGAGCTGGTCCAGAACGATTCGGCCGACGGCACCGGTGGCACCGACGAGTGCAACGCAATCAAACATGAGTGGTCAGGAGACGGAGAAACAAAGTGGGGAGGGAAACGGGGGGTTTAGTTTGGTCTTTCCAGACGCAAACGCAACGGGAAACACTGCATCCGGCACGTTGAAAAAGCTGGTGAGCTAAAAAGGCCCGAGTCGCCCCGGAGACACCCGCACCCGCTTTCAGGTTCGCGGCCGATCGTTTCCTTGGACGAAGAACACCCCTCGACGGGCGTCAAAATCCGTAAGACGGGCTTCCTAGCCCGTCGAAGACGCCAGCACGACGGACTCGGAAGTCCATCGTACGGGTTCTGTTCGCCCTAGCGGCGAGCCATTCGGCGTGCGATCGCTTCGCGGGACAGAGGCATGATTTTGGCAGCCCCGCCGGTGTTGTAGAGCAGATCGTCGCGGCTGGGTTTGGATTCCGCATCGTCGTACTGAACCAAGAAGGCACCGACTTGGACGCCTGCTTCGTGGTAGACGGGTGGCCAGAATTCTTCGCCGCGGATCGCCAACGTCTTGGCCAGCAAGCGAGTCGCTCGGCCGGAGAAACCGCTGAGCACCATGTCCAGACGACCGAGAGCTTCGTGGAACAGGTAGAACACCAGGGCGGTGTCTTTGCCCTGTCCACCCGCGTACTCCCACGTGCCGTCGTCTTTTTCGTAGTAGAAGCCCGGTTCAGGGGCGTCCATGTTCTTGCTCAACCGCATGCCAGCCGAAGCGGCACCCGGTTTCGGGTCGTTGTCACGATAGCGAAGGAAGAATGGGCAACTGCGTGCCGAAACGTCGTCCACGTCGTCTTCGGTCACGAACGGTGTGCATCCGAACGCGTCGGAGAACAGCAATTCAACGACCGGGTTGCTCTTCACGCTGCCAATGCAAACCATCCCGCGGTCACCTTGAGCTTCGGTGAAGCCTTCGAAAACCTCCGTCGCACGCGAACGAGCGTCTTCCAAGGTGACTTGGCCGGGGCTCCAAACCAACGATTGTTGGATCCGGTCGGGCATGGGCACCGAAGTCGTGGCGTTCGTCTCGGTCCCTTCGCCGATGTGTTTGGCCACACCGCCCAAGGTCGAGATTCCGTTGAGCAGCTCGCCGACCAGCACCGAGTCACTGGCAACCACCATCGCGTTCTCAGGGGAGACGCTGCCTTCGCCTTGGCGAACACCGACCACAATTTCGATGTCACTGCGGCGAGCCAATTGCTCCCAGAAGTTTTCTGCGTTGACGGCGAACAGGGCGCCGGGCAACTGATCCGCGGTCGCGTGCCCTTGATCGATCAGGTAATCGCACAACCGCGACAGGGCATCCAGCGGGATGTACTTGGCTTCGTTCTTCAGCAGCGAAGCCACCTGGTGTCGATCCAATCCGGTGTGCTCGACGATCGCTTTGATCGTACCGGGGCGTTTCCGCCGATCAGGTGTGTGCCCAAGCAGTTCTGCGAGCCGAAAAGCGTATCTCATGGCCGATTTGGAATAGGTGGAAAAGGTTGAGGTTGAAATCCGTGCCGCGCCAGACTGAAAACGGTGTCAATCTCACGAATCGCCGTCTGTATCTTGCCCCAAGGCGGCAGGATCGGAAAGTCGACTGAAAGTGATCGACAACAAATCGAAGATCTTGGAACAGCGCACTGCCCGGTCGATCCGCTTCTTTGATACATCCCCAATATGTTCACAATGATCGTTCACCGAAAACAAATCTCGAACAAAACAGCCCGGTGTATTCAGGCAGATGCCCGCGAAATCGTTGCAAACGAACAAAGCCACCCCGAATGGAGCGTTTGGACTCACCCAATCAAGGCTGAGAAGCCGAACTTTCTTCGCCGCAAATAACATACACCTTTCAACCGAGCAAATGTTTTGTCGAGGGAGATCGATGGTTCCAAGATGCTCGGATCGCCGATCAAATAGAATGAGAGTGTTTCGAGTGCCTGCGTTCTCGTCGCCATCGGCAGCTTGCGACGTTTGATTGATTCCTTTTTGGATAGACCGCGTGTCCGTCGTTTCGTCCCCCCGCACCTCTGATTCGCGAACGCCCTCGCCCGACCCTCCATCTCGGGCGGCTTCGGGGGCAGCGAAACCGGCGTACGATGCCTTGATTCAGTCGCGAATCGATGCGGCTCGGTCCGCGCTCTGGCGAGCCGAACTGACACGTCAAATCCTTCGCGGTGTTTTGGTGGGCATGGCCGCGATGCTGGCCTGGATCGTGATGGACCAATGGATTTGGTCGCCCGGAACGATCGGCCGGTTGGTGATCGCTGCGATCGCGATCGTCGCCGCCGTCGTCCACGCCGTGCGTTCAGTCTGGCCCGTGCTGCGATCGTCGGTTCGAGCCGACTACGCCGCCCGGGCTCTCGAACGAGACCATCCCGAACTGGGGCACGCTCTTTCCAGCTACATCACCCTGACGGCCCAAGATACCGCGGGCGGCTCAGCCTCCAAAGGCCAGCTTTCCAAGCGCGTCGTCCAGTCCATCGGCGCGACCACCGCCGCGAAGCTACGCTCGATCGATGCCTTGCCCGAGGAAGCCACCGGGCTGCTGCGTTGGTGGATCGCAACAATCGCGCTGCTGTCCGTGTTGGTGATCTATGCGATCGCCTCCCCCAAGAACGCGTTGCAATCGGCCGCGCGACTGATGGCTCCCGCAGCCGACATCCGGCCAGCCAACCGGGTCCAAATCACAGACGTTCAACCAGGCGACGCAGAGATCCTGGCCGGACGAACGGTGGAGGTTGCTGCCAACGTTCGTGGCCTGCGAGACAATGAAACGGTCGAGTTCCGCTGGTTGAACCCAGACGAATCCAACAGCACGTCTGGCGACGATGCCTCTGAAGGCCGCGCCACCAAGATGCAAGTCGACGAAGCAACGGCCACCCGATCGACCGTCGCTCACACCGCATCGATCCGCGTTTCGCATCAAGCCACCGGGGTCCAGCGCTATGAGATTGTGGCTGGGGATGCGGTGGCCGGACCGTTTGAGTGGACCATTCGTGACACGCCCGTCGTCAGCGTCACCGAGGTCCAATACCAACCACCGGCGTACACCGGAGAAACCACCCGCATTCGTCGCAGCGGTTCGATTCGAGGCGTCGATGGAACGCGTGTGATCTTGCGAGCCCGAGTCAATCGCCCGGTCGCTCGCGCCGTGGTCGAGTTCAATCCCAAACCCATGGGCCAAGAGACCCGGGCCACCGCAGGCGTTCGCGAGATGACACTGAGCGATGATGGCTCGTCGCTGGAGTTGCCTTTTGATCTGCGTAGTGGCGAAGTGGCCACGCGTGCCGTGGAACTGACCAGCTACCGCATTCGCGTTTGGGACCAAGCCGAACAATCCAACTCCGACCCGATCATCTATCCGATCGAAGTGATTCGTGATCTGCCACCGGAGATCACCATCGTGGTGCCCCGCCAATCGCCCAAACCCGTTCCGCTGGACGCTCAACAACTGTTCGAGATCCACGCAGCGGATGTGGACTTTGGATTGTCTGAAATCGAAATCGAAATCCGACGCGGCATCGATGTGATCGCTCGCGCTTCGCTGTGGAAGAACGAGGCCGGTGCGAAGGGCAACCAAATCGCTGAGTATCGCTTCCGCCCCTCGCGAATGATCCTGGCCAGCGCTGGCCGCCGTGGAGCACGCTCGTCACGTTTGATGGTCGGTGACGAAGTGGAAGTCGTTGCGATTGCCACCGACAATCGACGCGATGCAAACAACCCCAGCATCCAGCCTGGCGTCACACGCACCGAACCGGTGCGTCTGCAAATTGTCGCTGGACGTACCCCCGAACCCCAGACCCCGGAAGAACAAGACGACAACGACGGGCAAACCCCTGACGATGGCAACTCACCCGATGGCTCCGGACCGGGCGAAGAAGGTCAATCGGGAGGCGGCGGTGGAAGCGGCGAGAGTGGACAATCCGAACAAGGTGGCCAGGGCGGTGAAGGCCAAAGTGGCTCCGGCGAATCCGACTCGGAACCAACCGGCGAAAACGAAAACAGCGGCGAGTCCGACGGTAACTCCTCAGGCAGCAACTCTGCGGATGGCGAATCTTCGGACGGCGACTCCGACCCCAACGATCCGTCAGAATCCGATTCCAACAGCGGGAACAACAACGCCAACCCGGGCAGCAGCGACGGTTCCGAACCCGGTGACGCATCGACTGGCAACGCAGGCGAAGGTTCGAGCGATCCCAATGCGATGTCGGAAGACCCGAACCAATCGAGCGGAGACGAACCAGGTGCCGGTGAGTCCGGCGACACCCAACAACCAGCCGAAGGTTCACCGCCAGGCAACCAAGCCCCCGGTCAGCAACCCCCAAACCAGGAAGGCAACGGCCAGCCAAACGGTGACGCTGGTCAGCAAGACTCATCGGGATCGTCTGAATCAGGTCGCGACCAAGACGGATCCAAGGACACCGCTGGAAATCCGGAAGGCTCGCAGGAGCCTGATGGTTCACGCTCGCCTCAATCCGCGCCGCAAGATGACGCGGAAGCTTTCGAACGCATCAACGAGTACCTGAAAGAACAACAAGAGAACCAGCAACAAGCTGGAAACGCTGGTCAGCAATCCCCCGGTGAACAACAGCCAGGCGAAAACCAAGAGGGCCCCGACTCCGAGTCGCAATCCAACGACTCCAACGCGAATGGGTCCAACGAACCGGGGTCGAAGCAGAACGGTTCCGACCAATCCAGTGGCGATCCGTCCGGCGACAATGCTTCCGGTGACAACGAATCCGAAAACGGCCAGGCCGGGGAAAATTCTCCGTCGCAGGACCCTTCGTCAGAAGGCTCGCCGTCAGGCGATGATGCGGCAGGAGAAGAAGCGCCAGGGACCGAGTCGGGAGACCCAGGTTCAGAATCGCCCGACTCGCAAACGGGAAAGCCCGGAGAGCAAGCAGGCGATCCCGGGCAACCTCAAGACGGTTCACCCTCCTCCGACGATGGCGACGCCTCGGGTGAACCATCCGAGGCTGGCTCCTCCGAATCGGGCTCTTCCGAATCGAGCTCCCCAAGTCCTAGCAACCAAGACTCCTCCGCTGGCGATGACTCGAAATCTGGCGATGGCTCGGAACAAGGTGCCTCGAATGAACAAGGCGCCCCGAATGAACAAGGTGCCCCTAACGAATCAGGCGGTGACCAAGACTCATCCAACCCTGGCAACTCCGAAGCGTCCCCCGGCGGGTCCGAAACAGCCGGGTCTGAAACGGCGGGATCGCAAGCTGGCGATTCCTCCAACTTCAATGGGAATTCCACGGCCAGCGGAAACCTCCACGGCGACGGTGAATCCAACACCGAGTTGCCTCCCGCTGACCCGGCCGATCTGGAGTACACCAAACGCGCGACCGACATGGCGCTCGATTACCTCGACGAAACTCGGCAAGACCCGGACCCGAACTTGCTCGACCGTTTGAAGTGGACGCCGGAAGACTTGCAACGTTTCCGTGAGCGTTGGCAAAACGTCAAACCGATTGATCAACCGGGCACGGATCCCAACTTGGACCGATCCGACGTGGAAGAAGCCCTGCGAAGTTTGGGCATGCGCGCACCGCAGTCCATGCGTTCGCAGTCCACACCTGGCCAACAAGATGGCTTGCGTGGACTGCAAGACAGCGGCAACCGTCGGCAAGCTCCCGCCGCCGTTCGCGACGCGTTCGAAGCATTCCGTCGCGGTTGGCGACCAACAGGAACGTCCAACTGAACCCGGCGTGAACGCCACTCAGGTCACCGTCCGGCTATACTCACGGACCCGGGTTTTGTCGCGGCGAGTCTCGCCCGAACAACTCACGCTGCACACGAACGCAGTGTTCTCCTGACAGGATTCAGTGATGGCGAGTCAGAACGTTGAGATTTCACGCGAGAGCCCACCAACAAGCATTCGCATCTGTTTCCGTTCGCTACTTTGCGCGGCACTCTGCTGCACCTTGCCGATTCTTGTGACGGGGTGTGGTCGCGGTGGGATCACCTCGATCGCAAACCAAAGAGGCGTCCAAGAACTCGCCCCCGTGGCATCGCTTGGTCAATCATTGCCTGAGCTGGGCGACTCCCAATCCTATCCCGGTGCACTGGCCTATGAGGTCGACTTGGGGATTCCTGACTCGGAGCCGGGCAACAACGATCGGCTGATGATCTACTTGCCGGACGAATTGCCCAGCGAGAAGATCCCTTGCATCTTCCTTGCGGCGGCGGGTGCGACCAATTTCACGGGAAAGAAATTGTCGCCGGGCGATTTGCCGGAAGCAATTCCTTACGTCTACGCTGGCTTCGCAGTTGTTGCGTATGAAACGGACGGCGAACTGAAGGAGAATGCCGAGACGATTGGCGAGCTGCGCGATGCGTTCTTGCTCCATGAATCCTCTCATGCTGGCTTGGTCAATGGACTGAATGCAATCGAGTACGCCCTGCAGAAGATACCGGGAATCGACGCCGACCAACTCTTTGCAGTCGGGCACAGTTCCGCCGGCCGAAACGCTCTGATGCTGACGGCATTCGACTCGCGAATCAAAGGTTGCGTCACGTTTGCTCCCGCGACGACGATCAGCGCGGCCGATCTGCAATCGCTGACGACGGAACTGGCTGGCATGCCAAGCCGTTTCCCTCAGGCAATCCGGCAGTTTTTGCCATCCGCTCACGTTGCCAAGATCAATGTCCCAACCCTGATCCTTCATGGCACCGAGGATGATTTGATTCCACTCGCATCCAGCCAACAATTTGTCTCTCAACTCAAGAAGCAGGGAACCGAGGTGACCCTTCGGACCCAAAAAAACGCTGACCATTTCAATGTCTTGAGTGGGGTCTCGAATGCGATCCCATGGCTGCGAATGAAGGCCAAGATCACGAACCGGCCAATTGAAATACCCATGGGGTCCTTCCCCGAGGAGGCCAAATTCGTCCGCACCCACTTGGAACGAGCGACGCTCTTCGAGTCCCGACTGACGCCGGCCCTCTCGTCTCATCCTGCGGCCACACGCTTTCAATTCGATTTCGAAGTCACCGACGCGAGCTATCACGAGTCATCCAATCAACTCTATGTGACAGGCCATCCCACCGGGATCCTGGCCTTCGAGATGGAATCCATCCTCCAAGGAGACGTCGGCCCCAGTTTCGCGCAACTGGACTGGGGGCAGGCTCGACGCGTCGCGGTCAATGCCGCGGATCCGGCCAAGGTTGTGTTTTGGCGGGACGATGCGGTCTTCGAATCCGATTCCGATCTGCGTAGATCCAAGCAACTGTCGATTGCTTGGGAAACCCTCACCGAGCAAGCTGAACGAAACTCGCCACGATGGAAAGAACTGGCGTTCGTACCGGATGATCCCAATCTGCTCCACGTTCGAAAATACCTCAGCCATTACCGCGTCCACCTGGAAACCGAGGAAGTTGAAACGGTTCCAGCTCCGGATGCGGGACTTTCAACAACTCGGCTCGCGTTCCTGCAGAACTTTCCTCGCTGGCGGTATCACCACGGCACTGAGACTCGCCAATCGGCCACCACCGCGAAGTTCCCAGAGGATGCCGCGTCAGCCTCCAATCTTCAGCGACAGCTTTCACTGACCGCGGCGGTCAATGGGGACCCGTTGTCAAAATCCTTTTGGGAATCGCCCGCCCTGTTGGAGACCTTCCCGACCCCGTTGATGGAGGCGAAACAGGCTCCCTCGCATCTGGAAAATGTTTGGTGGTGCGGTGAGAACGTTGCCGTGTTCGTGGACGAGATGAGCGTGGGCTTGCAATCCATCGAAGGGCATAGGTTGATCTCCGAAAAGATGGAAGCAGCACGCCCCTTCCGGGCGGAGTCCACCATGAGATCCATCCAGGAGGATCGCCGCTCGAACTACGGTGGCCAGCGAAACCAATATGTGCCCCCGCCCGAGCTGATCGCAACGCCAACCGAACCTGCCGCCTTGCCTGCGTCCGATGCCCCCGAACGCCCCGTCCACCCCCTCCAGCCCGACCCGGATCTTCCCCAACGCCGAACGTGCTATGTCTTTGCCGACACAGACGACCAACGCGTCCTGATTGTCTCTCAACGAGATCTTTTGATCTTTGACTTGAACAAGGTGCCTCGTCCAGAACTCAAACGAGCCCCCGAGCTGATCGAAGCACAAGTCGGAGTGCCTATGTCCCTCCCAATTCAGTACGAAGGTGAATTGGAAAGTGTGGAACTCGAGGGTGCTTCTGTCCTGGATCAAGTCCACCGCGTCGCTGCCGACACAACCTTCACGCCAGCGATTGCAGACACCGGATTCAAACGCATGAAGTGGTCAGCCAACACCTCTGCGGGTCTGGAAACAGTTCACACAATCGTCCACACCAGCCTGCCAACGAAGACCATCGATCAGATGGAGGCGATTCAGTTGCATGCGAGACCGGACAGTGAGCGTCTTGTCATGTGGGGACGCACCCCCGGTGAAAGCAGATGGCGAGTCTCGCTGTGGCAGGGCGACGATGCGGCCCCGTTCGAACTGGATTTTTCGCAACCTGTCCAACGAGCCACGTTCAACGCGACCAGTTTGTTTGTCGCAACCGCATCCGAGGAAGCAGGTCAGAAGACAACGCGAATCCAAAGATTCGAAATCGGTGAAACCAACGCGACCGCCGAGGTGCAGTTCGCCAACGAGATTGATTCGCTGCAGGTTGTCGGTGGAAAGTTCTTGGCAGCCGGGCAGCCCCTCATGACTCGAGACGACGCCAATCAGCGCCTCGCGCTTCGATTTTTGGTTCGGCTCAAAGCCTCCGACCTGACCGAGATCGAACCAGCACTTTGCGATCCACTCGCCTGCCTTGCCAACACGCTCGAGGACGGGATCATTTGGGACGGAACATTGTGGTCGGGCGACCCCAAACGAAAAACCGCCTTGGTGGAAACCCCCAAGACAACCTGGACGCCGCTCAATCAATTGGCGGGAAGAACGAGGATCGCGGGCGAGTCTCTCTTGGTCGGCGAAAACAGCTCCCAACATTCCGTCCTTCTTCGCCCCGAAAGTCTCAAGGACTGGCCAGCGGACCGACCACTCCATGCCACTTCCAGGGGTGTCTATCGGGCTGGGCGTTTGCTTGAGTTCTTCCCGCATGACTCGTCCAATCCCACGACGCGGATCGACTTGGATGGGCCCCGCTCTGTGTACGTCCACCAACTCAGGCAGCCGGTCACGCGATCGATGGCACTGACGTCCTCGAAGATCTACGTGGCTTCGGGCAACCGACTGTTTTATCTCGATCGCCGTCTCATCGAAGACTCACTGCCCACTCCTGACCTGCAGATCCAACCGACACAAAGCAAAATCACGTTGAACGTCAGCAGCAAGGAAACAATCTCTTTCCAAGCCGTTGGAGCGACGCGGTACCACTTGCATTTGACGGGGGCGATTGAAAGCCGCGATGCTTGGAAGTCACTTGAATCGGACGATGGTGCGTTTGAAATCAGTGCCAAAGAATTCCTTGATTCGGTCAAGCATGAAATGGGTGAATTGGCGTATCTCAAGAAGGGGAATGTCCCAGAACAGCTGGATCCCACGGAGGCTGAATTTCGAGACTGGATCCAAGCACAACAACAGACTTACTTGCAAGTGACGGGCAAGCGAACGCGTACAATCCCGGTTGAGATGAAGGCCTTGTTGATCGCCGAAAATGAACGGGGTGCTCGAGACTGCTTTTTACACTCCTACTTTTTGTTGGTCCCATTGAGCGAATTCCCATGAGCCTGCCTCCGCCCGCATTGCGCTCGACATTTTCATTCCATCCGCTCTCGCTCTCAAACGATTCTCTCATCGATGTCAGAAAATCCTTACGCTGCCGGCAACGTGTCCGAAACCTCGTTCAGCCCTGGAACGGGAGGCCTCCCACCTGACGTTGTCAAAAAGGTGGAAGCGATCATCAAGGACGCCCGGCAATTTTGGCTGGCGATTGTGCTGTGCTTTTTCTGCAGTGGCATCGGTTTGGTCATCATCTTCCCCTGGTATTTGTTCCGTCTTTTCCAGTGGCGTTCCCTTGCCCAACAACACCCATTCCTCACCGAACCGAATGCTCCCACGGGAAGTCTTCCCAAACGTTTTCAGTCCGCCAAGCTCAAACTCATCCTTGGAATCGTGTTCGGTTTGTTGACCTTTGGATTGCTGGTCGGTTTGCTGCTGCCAGCCATCACCGCGGCCCGTGAAGCAGCAGACGCCGCCAACCAACGCTAAGACGGCTGCGTCGCCTCCAAGCATTGAAACACGGCGAGAATCGCGTCCCTGGTTGCTTTGTGCGGGCGCCGCCGTCATCATCGGTACCTGGATCATGGTTTCCGCAAGGGCACACAATCGATGCTGGCACGGCTCAAAACATTCACGCTGCTCGGCATCGAAGCGATGCCTGTTGATGTCGAAGTCGACATCTCTCCAGCCGCGATGCCCAAGACGATCTTGGTGGGTTTGCCGGAAGCAGCCGTCAAAGAATCCACGCACCGCGTCGAACGAGCGATCGTCAACAGTGGTTTCATCCGCCCGCAAGATCGCGTGGTCATCAACCTGGCTCCCGGTGACCTGCCCAAACAAGCACCCTCGTTCGATCTGCCGGTTGCCCTAGGTGTCCTGGCGGGCAGCGGTCAATTGGTGCTCGATCGCTTGGAAGACTACGCCGTGGTCGGGGAACTGGCCCTCGAAGGCATCACCCGCCCGGTCAAAGGCGCCCTGTCGATCGCGATCGAGGCCGCCAAGGACAAATCACTGAAGGGTTTGGTCGTGCCCACCGAATCGGCTGCCGAAGCCGCGGTGGTCGAAGACCTCGAAGTCATCGCCGTCGACAGTCTGTCCCAGTGCGTTGCGTTCTTTGCCGGCGAGATCGATGTGCCGCCTGTGCCCAGCGGCGTCGAAGAAATCTTTGAAGCCTTCAGCGAATACGAAGTCGACTTCGCCGACGTCCGAGGCCAAGAGTCTGCCAAGCGAGCGATGACGATCGCCGCGGCCGGCCGCCACAATTTACTGATGATCGGTCCTCCGGGAAGCGGGAAAACCATGTTGGCCAAACGCATGCCAACCATCCTGCCTCCGCTGGTGCCCGCCGAATCGATCGAAACCACTCGCATTTACAGCGCCGTGGGGCAATTGCCTTCCAAACAACCCTTGCTGGCTCGCCGTCCCTTCCGCAGCCCTCACCACACCATCAGCGACGCCGGGTTGGTTGGCGGAGGCAGCCCACCGGCACCGGGTGAAATCAGCAAGGCCCACAACGGGATCCTGTTCTTGGACGAGCTGCCGGAGTTCAATCGCAAGACCCTCGAAGTCATGCGACAACCCCTCGAAGACGGCGTCGTGACCATCTCGCGAGCCCTCCGGTCGACCACCTTTCCCGCTGACTTCATGCTCATCGCAGCCGCGAATCCGTGCCCGTGTGGGTATCGCTCGGATCCTCGACGAAGCTGCAATTGCACACCGCCCCAAATTGAACGGTACATGGGGAAGATTTCGGGTCCGCTGCTCGATCGGGTCGACATTCACATCGAGGTTCCGGCGGTTCCCTTTGAGGAATTGACGGCTCGTGACGCGTCGAGCGAGACCAGCGCGATGATGCGTGAGTCCGTCATGCGTGCTCGGGATGTGCAAGCCGAACGATTCGAAGGCAGCCCGATCCGCTACAACGCCCAAATGAGCAGCCGGCAAACACGGCAGCATTGTGAGCTCAGCACCGCCAGCAAAACGTTGCTCAAAGCCGGCGTGGAATCACTGGGCCTGTCCGCCCGAGCCCACGATAAAATCTTGCGAGTTGCCAGAACGATCGCCGACCTGGCCGGAGAACCCGCGATCAGCGAAGAACACCTCGCCGAAGCCATCGGCTACCGAAACCTCGACGCTGACCTCTGGGTGTAGCGCCGGCCCGGTATGGCGATTCGCGTGAAGACAGATGCCGCCGCTCCGCGGCTGTTGCTTTGTCTTTTCCGTCGTCCAGACCTTGGGTTGAAACCCAAGGCTGACAGATTTCACCGCTCCGCGGTTCGGCCGCATGGACACAGATAGCACCGGCCGCAAGGTCACCGGCATTTCACCACCCCATCGTTCGGTTGGGTAAACACTTCCGCGCAATCGTCACGGAGCGGCAGATCGTGCCAGCCATTTTGTGCCGATACCGAGCCACATCATCCACGACGGCCCCGTCCGGGGCGACATCGTGAGGGGGCACCAACGGTCCCGGGGCTTCCGCCCCGAGCTACCGATGTCGGCCCCTCCGGGGCGAATTTCCCTGCATGGTGGGTGGATGGCACCATCCGGCCTTTCGTTCGCGCAAAAGTCACAGAGTGACGGCAGCCGACCAGCCTTGGGTTTCAACCCAAGGTCCCAAGACGCCACTCCCAAACAACCAGTCGCGGAGAAACTATGGAGGGGGCAGGTCAGAGTGGAAAAGATTTGGCACACTCGTTGGGACGTTTAATAGCTTTTGAAACAATCCACAACGAGGTACCAAATCCATGTCCAAGTCTATCATGATTGGCTGCGACCTTCACGACCGCAGCATGCTCCTTCGCTACGCCGTCGGCACGCAAGTGCCCCAGCAACTTGCCCACGAAAACAATCCATCGGGACGCCGAAACATGATCGCGCGGATCAAACGGCTCGCTGACAAAGAGCGGTGCCAGCGGATTGTCTTTGCATACGAAGCCTCCGGGCTCGGGTTCGGACTCTCCGACGAACTGCACGAAGCGGGCATCGAATGCTACGTCCTTTCGCCATCACTGTTGCCCACCACCCCGAAGTCCGCCAAGCTCAAGACGGATGCCAAGGACGCTCAAATGCTATTGGAACAAGTCCGTGGTCACGTTTTAGCCGGTAATTCGCTGCCGGTCGTCTGGACACCACCCCAGCGACTTCGTGATGACCGGGAGCTCGTCCGGGCTCGGATCGACGTCGGCGACGAGCTGACTCGCGTCAAACTGAAAATCCTCTCGGGGCTGAAACGACGCGGCATCACCAAGCCGTCGTGGTATCAAACCCACTGGACCAAGCGATTCGTTCGCTGGCTGCGAGAAGACGTGATCGCTCAGATGGACTCGGTCGTCGCCGCGACGTTCGAGCGACTAGCGGATCGTTACGAAGCCTTCCGTCAGGAACAGACCAAGCTCGACAGCGCGTTGCGAAAACTATCGGGCGAATCGCGTTACGCCGCTGCTCACAAAAGGCTGCGTGAGATCCCTGGTGTTGGGCTGTTGACGGCGATGACGTTCCTGACCGAGATGGGTGACCTGACGCGGTTCAGCAATCGCCGGCAAGTTGGTGCGTATTTGGGGCTGGTTCCCTCGAGTCATGAAAGTGGAGAGAGTGACAATCGCAAAGGCCGAATCACGCGTCAGGGGCCTGCCAGACTTCGCAAATTGCTCTGTCAAGCGGCTTGGGTATCGATCTCGCGGAGTGAGTCAGCGGCGAAGGACTACCATCGGATCAAACAGGGCCAAAGCAAACGAACCAAGAAAGCACTCGTGGCGATGATGCGGAAGCTCGGGGTGGTGATGTGGCATCGTGCCTTGGAGTGCGGTGTGTCGAGCGAACTACTCGGGCGGAGCGGCCCAGTTGATCTTCAAGAGGCTTCGAGGATGCAAGCTGCCTAGAAGAGAGAACGACCACCGTGCGATGCCACTGAATCCGCAATTGAAGTTGAACCACATCCAACAACCGAACCGTCACCTGCTAGGAGAGGAATTTTCGTCACAGGGTTGATGCTTGAAGTCTTTTGAAGAGATTCCCGCATTGGCCAAGAGTCCTTCGAGAGTCGCGATCGAATCGTCGCTGGGTCCTACCCGTCGCGGAGAATGATCCGGCTCTCACTTGAATCACCCGCTTTGCGAAGCGAACTCGTTTACTGATCTGACGGCAATCCTGTCACGATCGAATAGCAGCTTGCGATGCAGATCGGAATCTCCCAGCGAGATCCAAAATTCACCCTTGACGAAAAAACCTACATAGCAGCGACGACAGCCGGCAGAAAACAAACCAAGCAGCAACATGCAGTTTGGATTCCTCTGTCACCGCTCCGCGGTTCGGCCGCTTGGACACAGGCAGCACCGGTCGCAAGGTCGCCGGCATATCACCGCCCCATCGTTCGATTGGGCAACACGTCCGCGCAATCGTCACGGAGCGGCAGATCGTGCCTGCCATTTCGTGCCGATACCGAGCCACATCATCCACGACGGCCCCGTCCGGGGCGACATGGTGAGGGGGCACCAACGGTCTCGGGGCTTCCGCCCCGAGCTACCGATGTCGGCCCCTCCGGGGCGAATTTCCCTGCATGGTGGGTGGATGGCACCATCCGGCAGCCCATTTGAAGATGCATCTCTCGCAACTTGGAGTGGTTGCGAATCTGTTGCATCAGACGAGTCCGCTTCAATAATCGCAGGAGGGAATTCAGGATGCTCTTGCGACGGAAGCGGGCTTTTCCACGGCGACGTTGTTGTCGATTCGCCAGAGGACTCCGGCTTGGCGGATTGAAGGCACCAATTGCCGTCTCAATTCCAAACTCGGCAGCGTGCCGCCCAAAACGACCTTCGATTCTTGGACGGTGATCTTCAACTTGCTCGCATGGCGGCCGAGTGACTCGTGCTCCTGGAACATGCCCTCGATGCGCTGCAGCGTGCGCTGGACCTGACACTCAGACTGGGTCGCTTCCAACAGTTGGCTCATGACTTCGGTGCCCGTGGTGGGATGGAGCGGTGAACGCAGGGTTTTCACCCGTTCAAAATCGACATGACAACTCTGCACCCCAATTGGTGTGCACGACGAGCAAGCGGGCCAGCACAGGATTGAATGCAGAGAATGCTCTCCATAAACGCAATCTTCGTACCAGTTGTTCCGTTTATCCGGCGACTATCTCTGAGTGGGTCGATTGTTCAGCGAAGAGATGTCGCCCGGCAACACCTTGAAAGTCGGCATCGACAGAATCTCCATCGTCTTCAATCGCATCGTGGCGTGGCCCACTTCCAGATTCAGGCCCGGCTTGCCGAGCGCCGTCGTTTGCTGCAATCGAGCCGGACGCGTGGGTGCCCCAAACACGGTGAACAAGTCCTTGGCCGCAGCGTAGCCACAGCGGTCGGCGGTGACCGTGAACGCCGATTTATCGGTCCGAGTTCGAAACAACACCCCGCCCGAGGCCTCGATTTCCCACGCGGTGGTGGTCGTGCCCATGGTGCGTTGCCGAAACGGAACACTGGGATCGACCGCGATTCGCAGGGCATCGCAATCGATGGTGGATTCGCCTTCCGACAACAAATCCATTCGGCTGGCGTCCATCAACGTCTCAAAGTCCGGCAGGTTTTGCTGGGCCACTCGCACGCCTCGACGAAACGTCAACGTTTTGGCCAGCAAGTCGCCTTGCATCGATTCCTGGAAGATCAGGTGCACGCCCATGATCGTCGGCTCGGAGCGTTCTCCCGCTCCCGAGGCCGAAGCATTCGGGTCCTCAATCATGCCGGGGTTCCAAGCCGACGATCGCGAATCCGGTGCACCGTTTGGTGAGCCCGTGGCGTTGCTCGCAGGATGGGAATTGGCAGGCGCATTGCTGGTCAACAAATTGCCGCCTTTCGCGTTCCGCAACCAAGCTCGATAAGAACCTGGGCCCGGCGCGATGATCATTCCCGAGGCACCCTCACTGGTCGAAACCGGAGCGACACCGGCGGCGTTCTGCACGGCTGGGTTGGGATCCGCCCCCGGCACCCACGCGAGGCGAGAGGTTTGCAGATGATGCCGCGACTCATGCACACCATCGCGAGCGAACTGGTCCACGGTCAATTCCACCGGTTGCGATCCGGTTTGCACCAATGCAATTTCGGCGATGCCGGACTTTTTGAAACTGGCGGGTGTTCGCAGGTGGATCGGGTCGGTCAGCGTCCACATCAACTGATCGCCACGCATCTGAATTTCGTTGGTCGATTCGTCTTGGGTGATCACCGTGTCGAGGACCACGCCGCCCGCAAGCGTCGCGACCTTTCCGTCGAACGTCAGTGAACCACCAAAGCGACAACGTGGGGGCCGCGACCACCGCGCCGTCGATTGCGATGGGTTGCGAGAAGCGACCGAAAGCGATGGCAACATGTGCGATGGCAGCACAAACTGCCCCGCATCATTGACCCACACAAAGTTGTCTTCCGGTCGAACTTGGATTTGAGGACCAATGAAATAGCCGTCCCCCATCTGAAGTCGTGCCGGAACGCTGGGCGTGCCAGTCAGTTCCATCACATCGCTGCCACCACCATCCCGAAAACGCAGCTTCTCTCCCGTCAGGGTGGCCAACAAGGTCGCCGGAACGGTGCTCGCACCGCTGTCAGGAATCGGTGTCTTCGCAACGCGAGTTTTCATGGGATGCGTGACTTCGACTCCGCCGGTCACGCTGAGGTCCGTTGCGGTCAAGTCTCCACCGTCCATCGACAACGTCGCCGCCACCATGTCACCACGGATCGTCGCTGGCTGAGACGGGTTTGGATTCGAACGATCACGAACGGCGGTGTTGGACGAATCAGGTTGCCGGACCCAATTGCGGATCGGATCGTCGCTCTCTTGATTCCCTTGTCCGTTCTGGGCTTCTTTTCCATGTTGAAAGAAAAGATGCATGCGATTCGTGCGGGCACGCAACGACGACGAATTGATTTGCACGTTGCCGATTGCTGCCAGGCTTTCCGGCAACCATTTTTGGTCCAAGGAACCCTCCGAGTTTTGAGAATCCCCCAAACGCTTGGGTTTGACATCGGCAACGGGACTCAGGATGCCTTCGACGCGGTCGGCCAAGAAGGATCCGCCATCGGCCAACATCGCCTGCAATTGGCCTTCGCACCAGACCGCGAATTTGACCTGCATTTGATCGGTGGTCGCGATGCCTTGCGGTTCAATTTGCAATCCGTCTTGCCAAGCGAACGAACGCAACGCGGAATCCGCGGCATGGTGAAACACCCGTCCGCTACCTTCGACCGTGATGGTTCCCAATTGCTTGGGCTCGGCCGGATTGAATCGATACCGGATCTGCGACAGAAAGCCTTCCAAGTCGCCACGCTGCAGTCGCACATAGTCTCGGTTGGGATCATTGGCCGCCGCACTGTTTGGCTGAACCGCGCCAGCGACATCGCCGGCCGAAACGGGATCCGCGATCAACCAACCTTCCACCGGATCGAACAGAACCCGGCCGGCGGTCATCCCAAACGCTTGTGACCGAATGTCCATTTGCACGGGAGAACCGGTCGCTTCGACGCGATCGATCCAGTCCAAGGCGTCATCACGCCGCAACTTCGAGTTCAGTGGGTCACGCAGCGTCATCACCAACGAGTCACAACGAAAGCGGTCGATCCAATCTTCTCGCGGTGGCGAAATCTGGTTGGCCGTTTCGATCGCGGACGCGGGCAATCGCATCAGTTCCACGTCTTGATTCAGACTCAATTGATCGAGCGCAAAGTCATACTGAATCATGTTGCCACAACGGACTTCGACCACGCCCTTGCGATCGTCTTGTGACGGGTCGTGTGGGTCATCCAGTGGCAGCGTTAGTTTCTGCAGGTACACCAACTCCATGCGGTCCAAGGTGCCGGTGACGTCGTTGGATCGGCCGGCGGATGCGGCCAAGTGCAAGGTCAGCACACGCCCGATCATCGTGGCCCGTCCGACCTGCATGTGAATGGGGTCGTTGGTCCAAATCGTGCGGCGATCGATGCCGACGTTGGACGTCCGAATGTGCAGCACGGAATCCCCTGCGTCCTTGGGATTCGGAGGCTCGGCGGCGATCCCACGCACCTGGTAGGCCGACGAAGCGATTTCGGCCGCGTCGCCAGTGGGCAGGGTTGATCGCTGGATGATCACTTCGCCGCGAAGTTGACCGCGTTCGATCGAAGGTGCGACACCGCTCATCACATCCAACGGGGCATCGAATTTGATCGAAGCACCCTCGGAGGCGGTGATCAAGATCGGCTCTTTCGAACCATCCTCATTCAGGCCGCGACCGATGACGATCGTGATCGGTTTGAGTTCCCACGTCTGACCGTCTTTTTGGGTGCATTCTTGGCACAGCAGCATCCCGTCGTCTGTTTTCAAACGAATCGTGCGACCGCGTTGCCAATCCGTGTCAGCAAACAAGTCATCCAAGTTGCCATCGCCACCACTCACTTTGGTGGGAGCGACGGGCGCAGCGACGATTTCGGGCGGCGTCAGCCATGCCGCCACGGTGACTTGATAGAGACCGGCCGCTGCCACCAACACACACAGGCCGACCAAGTAGTCGCGCAACTGCGTCAGCATGGAGGGTCTTTCGAAAGGGACGGCCAAGTGTTTCCGGCTCGCATCAGACGTTCGATCAATTCACGAACCGCGCCCGTTCCACCCGGCAAACGCGTGATCCAGTGCGCGGCCTCGCGAGCATCGATGGCGGCGTCGTCCGGTGCAGCGGCCAACCCCACCCGGCGCATCACCGTGATGTCGGGAACATCATCGCCGATGTAGCACACCTCTTCCGGGGTGACCTTCATCACCGACATCATCTCGGTCGCGGATTGCCATTTGTCGCTGGAGTTCTGCACGACATGCTCAATGCCCAATTCCTTGGCCCGACGCGTCAAGGCGTCGCTGTGACGAGCCGTGATGATCCCAAACTGCAGTCCCGCATTCACCCAGGCTTTGATGCCATACCCGTCGCGAACATGAAACGTTTTTGTCTCTGCTCCGGTGGAGTCGTAATACAGTTTCCCATCACTCAACACGCCATCGACGTCCGACAAAATGCATTTGATTTTGCCGGCGATGTCACGATCTGAAATCATGGGATGGCGGGAGGACAAATCAGTCTCCAGAAGTGATGGGGATACAACGAGGCCCATCTTCACCGGATGAGTCGTCTTGATTGGACGAGGTTGAGACAGGGATGGAGGGGGTCATTTGGCGAACATCGCCCGTCGCGACCAAGTCGGTGATGTCGATCACCCCGATGGGGCGTTGATCCGAATCCACCACGGGCAATTCACTGATTTTGCGTTCTGACAGAATCTCAATTGCCCGCGGCAGACGCTCGTCGTCCGCGACACAAATCGGTTGCTTGGTCATGAACTGTTCGATCGGTTCGTCCAAGCTGGTTTCTTGACGCTGTTGCAACAACCGTGCGAGATCACTGTCGGTGAAGATCCCGGCTAGTCGGTCGTTTTCGTCGAGCAACAGAATCGCCCCACTTCGACGTCCGGCACCACCCACCATCATGGCTTGGCGAATGGAGATCGTTCGCGGCGCAACCCGGCATTCGGACAGTGGACGCATGACTTGCCGCACATCGGCCAGCTTTCGTCCCAAGGCACCGCCGGGATGAAAACGAGCGAAATCATCGGGAGTGAACCCGCACAGTCGTGACGCCAAGACCGCGATCGCATCTCCAACAGCCAACATCACCGACGTGGAACTGGTGGGAGCCAACCCATCCGGGCAGGCCTCGCGGTGGCGTCCGATTGGGACGACATGATCCGCCAGCATTGCCAGCGGATTCTCTCGGTCTGCGGTGACGGCGATGATGCCGCAGGCCTGATGTTTCAGGTACTCGACCACGCGAACGACTTCTTCGCTGCGTCCAGAATTCGAAAAGGCGAACACCAAATCCTTGGACTGCACGCGTCCCAAATCACCATGCACGGCTTCGATGGGGTGCAAAAAGTGGGCGGGTGATCCGGTGCTGGCCAACGTTGCGACCAGTTTTTGAGCGATCAAGCCAGCTTTCCCGACCCCGGTCAAAATGATCGATCCTTCGCAGCGACTGATCCAAGCGGCGGCTTCCGCGGCATCGGACGAAGCGATCGCGGCGGCTTTTTGGATGGCGTCGGCTTCTCGCAGCATCGTCTCACGGACCAAACGAATTTGGTCCAACGGCGAAAGCGGCGTCAACGTCGAAATGGACGTGCCGTGATTTGGTTGAGGTTGTGGGGCCACAATCGCGTCCTTGCTCTTGTCGCGGGTCGTCGGTGCCTCGAACGCGGTTTCGGGGCATTCTCAACGCGCGACGATAGCGAAAACGGCGACGGCGTCGCAAGTCGAACCCGCGACGGCGTGAAACACAGAACACCAGTCGCAGGGAACGGGCCCGAACGCGCTTCGATTTCGGCACAAGCTCGCTGGTGTTTCAGTGCTTCCTGCGAGAACCGAGTGCAAATCACAACCCGACGCGTGAGCGAGGGACCACATCGAGTCCTTCGCTCACCGGATTCTGGATTTCGTTGTTGGTTGGCCGATATCCATCACTCTGACGGGCAAGAGTGCCCATCCCACTTGCGTTAAAACGTCGTTGACGCCCAAACCGACAGCCCACAAGCCGCCTGGTTCGCGTACGAGAGGACTCGTCACCTCGTCCACCACGCCAGTCATCAACCAGGCGTTTCTAAGCGGTTGTCGCCGGGGCAACCATGTCCCGAATCAGAGGGCTGTAGCCGGCCAATGGCCCCAAATCCGCGGGTTCCGCGTTTCGTTCCGCCAAGAATGTCTTGTAATACAGTGCGATCATCAACAAATCGGCGTCAATGTCGGGCCGAAACTCAAATCGATCGATCAAAGGAATTGTCAGGTGCCGGGCGATTTCTCGGCGTCGTGCGGGGGTCAAGTAGTGCCGTCGCTCCGCGTAAATGGCCAGCGTCCTGGCCATGCTTCGCGAAATCGCGTAGTCGCCGGGAATGAACGTGGCCAGAGGTGCGACCCGGGGATCATCGATTTTCGCGACCGGCAATTGCCACGTTTTTTCATCGATGATGACCATCGTGCCGCTGGCGATGTCACCCAATCGCTGCATCCGGCGCGTGCTGATCACGCAGATCAGCCCCACCATGCCCGTGGGAATCAAAAACATGGGCGGAATGCTCTCATCCACACTGCTCAGCGCCGCGACGGGCGCCAAATCGGCGATCCGAAGCAGATTGCGAAGCACCGCTCGTTTCCCGTTGATCGGGCACCCATCGACATCAATCACCCGGATGCCGCAGGCCCATTTCCCAACGGTACGGCCATTGAAAAACGCTTCCAGTGCCGCCCCATAAAACCAACTGACCAGAAAGTAGCTGATGATTCCCGCCGCGAGGGCGAAGGAACCAAGGCTTTGCAACCCCGACAGGCCAATGAACAGCAGCAAGAACAACCCGATCGCGGCGATCACCGCGGCTCGCACAAAGACATCAATGATGTAAGCCGGCAGCCGCCGAAATGGACCGGCCAATTGATACTCAAACGCAATGTTCTCCGGCGTGACAACACCGATGGTGGTGTCGAGCGGTCGCTGGGATTCAGCATCGAGTTGATTTTCATCGCGTGGCATGGTGGTGCTACTATATCAAGCTTTCCCCCCTGCATCCCACCTCTGTTGTCGAACGCGAGCACGTTTTGAAATCCCCAGAATCGGAACGCCGAGATCCGCCCACGCACTGGTGGCGGATCCTCACCAACATCGGTCCAGGGCTGATCATCGCTGGTTCGATCGTCGGCAGCGGCGAATTGATCGCGACCACGAAAACCGGTGCCGAAGCCGGGTTCACCCTGCTGTGGCTGATTCTGCTGGGATGCGTGGTCAAAGTTTTCACACAGGTCGAAATGGGGCGATACACGCTGACCAGCGGCAAGACGTCCCTGCAAGCGTTCAACGAACTGCCGGGCCCGCGTCTGGGACGCCATGGCAATTGGCTGGTCTGGGCCTGGGCCGTCATGTGGTTGGCCAGCATCGGTCAACAAGGCGGGATCGTCGGCAGCGTCGGCCAAGCGGTCGCACTCACCATGCCAGCGACCGCTCACGGCGTCTCAGAAAACCAAGTCGCCGACGCGGAGCAGTTGCTGACCTTCGAACGCTACGCGGTCCGATCCGAATCCGAGCGTTCCACCGAGGAAGCCCCCACGCGTCTCCAAGAACTCGACAACCGCGAAGCCGAAGTGGTCGCTTTGCGGTTGGCGCACGAACTGGAACACGGCAAAAACGAACCGCCCGACATCAAACTTTGGGCAACGGTCATCACGATCGCGACCAGCATCCTGTTGTTTGTCGGTCGGTATGGGTTGATTCAAACCTTCAGCACGGTCCTGGTCGGATCGTTCACGTTGCTGACACTGATCAACTTGTTCTTGTTGCAGGGCGAGGTCGATTACCGCGTCACGGCCAGCGAATTCTTCTCCGGATTGAAGGGGGCCCTGCCCGCCTCAGAAAACGGCGGCACAGCGCTGGCGACCGCCTTGGCCACGTTTGGCATCATCGGTGTGGGTGCCGGCGAGTTGATCGCGTACCCGTATTGGTGCCTCGAAAAAGGCTATGCCAAGTTCACCGGCAAAAACGATGGCACACCACAGTGGCGTGAGCGTGCGGCGGGATGGATGCGAGTCATGCAGGTCGACGCCTGGGGATCGATGCTGGTCTACACCTTTGCAACCGTCGCGTTTTACTTGCTCGGCGCCGCGGTGCTGCACCGTGTCGGGTTGAACCCAGAGAAGTCGGATTTGGTCCGAACGCTGGCCGTGATGTATGTGCCTGTGTTCTCCAACTGGGCGGCGGCGTTGTTTCTGTTTGGCGCAATCGCGGTTCTGTACAGCACATTCTTCGTCGCCTGCGCCGGGCACGCACGCGTGTTCTCGGATGCGCTGCGAGTCGTCGGATGGATTGACGACAGCCAGGCGACGCGAGACAAATGGGTCCGCGGTCTCGGTGCGTTCTTCCCGATCATGAGCCTGGGGTTCTACATCGCGTTCCCGTCCCCGGCGAAACTGGTGTTGATCAGCGGCGTCACCCAGGGCGTGGTGTTGCCACTGATCGCTGGGGCGGCCATTTGGTTCCGCTACAAACGATCGGTCGACGGCCTGCGTCCTGGCAAACTGTGGGATGGGATGCTGTGGTTGTCCGGCATCGCGATGCTGATCACCGGCGTCTGGACGATCTTCGCCACCGTGACCTGACACCACGTCGCCGGATTCGCCAAGGATTCGGAACGCACGCGAGCTTGTCAGAATCCGAATTCTGGCGAATCCGGCGACGTTGTTTGTGCACCAAGTAGGCCAGGTCATTACCTGGCACCTCAGCCGATGCTTTGGCACAAAGCGAGGCGTCCCAACGCTCGGTCGGCGAGCGTGAACATGGCCGGCCAATCAGCATCGCCAGGTGGAACCTGGCCTACGGTGAGTTAACCCAACAACTCAGCGGCTTGGTCACACAGCGACGATGCTTCGTCCGCCGTGGGGGCTTCCGCGATCATGCGGACAATCGGTTCGGTGTTGCTGCCGCGGACCAGCAACCAACGATCCGACCATTGCAAACGCATTCCGTCGCCACGGGTTGCTTCCGCGTCGGTGAACTTGGCTTCCAACTTGTCAAAGACCGCCGGCAAACGTTCGGCTGACACACCGGCTTTGCTCTTGTGGATGCTCAACTGCGGAAGCTCGTCGGCCAGTTCGCTCAATGGTTTTCCGGTTCGCGCCAAGAGTGCCAACGTTTGCGCCATGCCAACGAAGCTGTCGCGAACGTAACCCACCGTGGGATCGATCGGACCACCGTTGCCTTCGCCACCGTAAGCGGCCTTCTTCGCGATCATCAAATCGCAAACGTTGGCTTCGCCCACCGCGCTGCGAAACGTCTCGACGCCGTGCTGCTCTGCGATCAACGTGCTCATCGAACTGGTCGCCCCGTTGATCACGATCGGACCTGAGGTGCGACCGGTTTCCATGGCTTGCCGAACACACAACGCCAGCGTGCATTCTTCGCCGATGTAGCGTCCCGTTTCGTCGATCAACGCCAAGCGATCCGCGTCGGGGTCTTGGCAGAACCCCACCACACACTGGCGTCCCGTCACATCCGCGGAAATGCCTTGCAGGTTCTCAGCAGTGGGTTCGGGCGTGTGAGCAAATTCCCCGGTCGGTTCGTGCCCCATCGCTTCGACGGTGCACCCCAACGCTTCGAGCAATCGCACGCCGAGCAGACCGCCCGCACCGTGGTTGCTGTCGATCAGCACGCGAAATTGTTTGGCCTTGATCGCATCGACCTCAACCGTCGCCAGCACTTTCTCGAGGTGCGCGGCGTGGGGATCTTCGACGGAACTGACCTCACCGATCTGGTCGTAGGTGGCCCATTGATTGGTGCCCGCAAAGTAGGCGTCTCGAATTTTGGCTCCGGATTCGGCGTCGAGGACTCGCCCGTCGCCGCCAAACAATTTGATGCCGTTGTATTCCGGTGGGTTGTGGCTGGCCGAGATCGCGATCGCCCCGACGGCTCCCATTTCGCGAACCAGCACGCCGATGGTGGGTGTCGCGGCGACGTCCGCATCAATCACATCGCGTCCGGAGGCCGTCAGTGCGGAAACAATGGCGCTGCGAAGCATCGGTCCCGTCGTGCGTCCATCGCGTCCAATCACGATCTTGCCTTCGGGCATCGATGCCGAGAACGCGGCCGCGAAACGCACGGCGACTTCGGGCGTCAAAGTTTCACCCAAGATGCCACGAAGACCACTGACACTGATAATCAATTCACTCATAGGACACACAAGGAGACTGGATCGAGGAGGTGGAGAGAACAAATCTGAACGGAGATGGAACGCGGTGACGTTGACCAGGAACCGCCCGGCGGCTGGCCTTCTGTCACTGGGTTCAGGGGGAGCATCGTACCAGGGACACGGGAATTCGCGTATATTCCCGCCGAACATTCATTTCCTGCGGCAGCGTCCATTCGCCTTCCGCGCTTCGCGATCGTCATTTCATCACCATGCTCACATGTCTCCAAGGAAGCCGGCTGATCGACCCGTCGGCACCAGGAGCCAAACCGGGTGGCGAGATCGCGGACCTGTGGTGGCGAGACGGTCGCCTCGTCGCGGCACCTGAACCAGGAACGGTCGCGGATCAAATCATCGACGGCAGTGGCTGCATCACGATGGCGGGCGGCATCGATCTGCACACGCACATCGGCGGTGGAAAAGTCACGCTGGCCCGCATGTTGCTAGGCGATCAAATGCCGCCTTGGCGAGAAGCGACAGGCCTCGCTGGAGAAGACGCCGCCTCATGCGAGTTCCTTCCCTCGGCATCCGTGACCGCCTCGCGTTACCTGGACATGGGCTACACGACGTGCTTTGAGCCCGCCGTGATCCCCTGCAACGCCCGATCGGCTCACGCGGAAATGGCCGACGTCCGGGGACTCGACACCGGTGGGTATTGCTTGCTCGGCAACGACGACGTGCTGTTGCGATTGATCGCCGATGAGGAACCTCAAGAGGTCATCAATGCGTATGTGGCTTGGATGGTCCAGGCGACTCGCTGCATCGCGGTGAAGGTCGTCAATCCAGGTGGCATCAACGCGTTCAAGTTCAACGAACGCGAGATGGATGTCGACACGCGGCATCCCCAGTACGGCATCACGCCCGGCCAAATCATTCGCGTGCTTTGCCGAGCCGTGTCCGAGATCGGTCTGCGGCACCCCCTGCACATCCACTGCAGCAACTTGGGCGTGCCTGGCAACATTGAATCCACGTTGGCAACCATCCGAGCCGCCGATGGTTATCCGATTCATTTGACCCACGCTCAATTCCACAGCTACGGCGTCGAAGGACCGTACAAATTTTCTTCTTCAGCAGCGAAGTTGGCCGATGCCCTGAAAGCCAACCCGAACGTGACGCTGGACGTCGGACAGATTCAATTTGGCCAAACGGTCACGATCAGTGCCGATGCCATGCATCAATTCGATCACCGCAAACTCGCGAAACCTCGCAAGTCAGTGTTGCTGGACATCGAATGCGAAGCCGGTTGCGGCGTGGTGCCATTCAAATACGCACGCCGTGAGTTTGTCCACAGCTTGCAATGGGCGATCGGGTTGGAATTGTTCCTGATGGTCGATGACCCATCGCGAGTTTTCTTGACCACCGACCATCCCAACGGCGGTCCGTTCACGGCTTACCCGCACCTGATCGCCTTGCTCACCGATCGTTCGCTACGAGAAACGGCGCTCACTGAAATTCACTCCGACGCCGCGGCGGCCAGTTCACTGGCGGGCATCGACCGAGAATACACACTCGACGACATCGCGGTGATGACACGGTCCGCACCGGCCTCGATCCTGGGACTTTCCGATCGAGGTCGATTGCAGCCGGGATGCATTGCCGATGTGGTTGTGTACGAACACGACACGAACGTCGAAACCATGTTCCGCACCCCGCGGGATGTCTTCAAACAGGGCGTTCGGATTCGTTCACGGGGTCAAAACATGGACGCTGGAGATTCCATCCCACGAGACAACACGTTGGCCGCGTCGGTCGAAGTCGACCCAACCTACGTCCCCAAGTTCCGCGAATTGCATGCTCGCACAGGCACCTACGCGTTGGACCGATTGCAGATTTCCCAAGGTGAGATGGACGACGTGATCGGCACGCGTTTGATCGAAACCAATGGATCGGAGAACCCAAATGGCTGACTCCGCCCAAACATCGAACCGATTTTCGATTGCCGGTGTTGCGATCGAAGACACCTTTGCCGAAGCCTTTGACATGAAGGCCACCCGGTTGATCGTGACGGCGGATGATCGACGTTGGTGCGAGGAATCCGCGACGGCGATGTGCGGGTTTGGAACCAGCGTCATTGCCTGCGGTCTTGAGATCGCGGTGGAACAAACGCTGGCACCCGAGCAGACTCCAGATGGACGCCCCGGCGTCGCGATTTTGGCGTTCGGCATGTCGGGCAAAGATCTCGAAAAGCAAATTCCCCGACGAGCGGGCCAGTGCGTTTTGACTTGCCCCACAACCGCTTTGTACGGTGGCATCCCAGGCGGCCGTGAGGTGCATCCCAAACGAGTCCCGATCGGGAAGTCACTGCGATACTTTGGCGACGGGAACCAAATCAGCAAGCAGATTCAGCACTTGGATGCGGATGGCAAATCGCGTCCGGTGCGGTACTGGCGGATTCCCGTGATGGACGGAGAATTTGTTTGCCAGCACGACGTTGGCCGGGTGGATGCCATCGGCGGCGGCAACTTCATCCTGGTCGGACGAAGCATGCAGTCTGTGACGATCGCCAGTCGTGCTGCGATCGATGCGATGCGAGAGTTGCCCGGCATCATCACACCCTTTCCCGGCGGAACGACTCGCAGCGGTTCCAAAGTCGGATCGAAATACGCCGCGTTGTTTGCATCCAGCAACGACGCGTTCTGCCCCGCACTTCGAGAAATCACACCGTCGGCACTCCCCCCCGAAGCCAATGCGGCGATCGAAGTCGTGATTGATGGGATGTCGTTTGATGAGATCGCAGAATCCATGCGAGTCGGCATCGCTGCCGCTTGCCAAGCCGGTGCTGCCGAAGGATTGATAAGCGTGTCGGCGGGCAACTATGGTGGCAAACTGGGCCGACACCATTTCAAACTGCACGAATTGTTTCGCGACCAATCGCCGTCCTCTGATTCGGAGGCCGGACAATGAGCCAAATCACATTGCGACTGCGATCCGTGTTGCGTGCGCCACTGGATGCGTCGCGAATTCGGCTGGATGAATGGGTTCAACTCTCGGCCAGTGAGATCGAACGGTTCGAGTTGCCGTCTCGATCCGGTCCGATCGCGATCGGTGAGCTGTTTGAGGTCTCCCTGCAATCTGATGTCTCGATGCCACGATTGGTCATCGATGGGTGTTTGCGACACGTTTCAGGAATGGGTTTCCAACACAAACTGGGCGAGATCATTTGCCAGTCCGACGTGGGCGATCATGCGGGAAGCTGCATGCTGGGCGGTCGCATCGTGGTGCATGGCAACGCGGGGCACCACCTCGGTTCGCCGCGAGGCGCCCGCAATGTTGGCATGAACGGTGGCCAACTGATCGTGCGAGGTTCCGCCGGCGATGACGCGGGCCAGCGGATGCGTCGCGGTGAGATTTGGATCGATGGCGATGCGGGGCAACGTCTGGCCACGTGGCAGGTGGCTGGCACGATTGGCGTGGCTGGAAAATGTGGCTCCAACATTGCCTATGGAATGCGTCGTGGAACGTTGATCTTTGGCCAGCAACCAACACTCGATGCAAATCGATTTTCAACACCGATTCCACTTCGGTCGGCGTTTGTTGGGTTGCTCGGTCGAAGCAGTGGTGCCAGTTGGCTGACGCCTGAATCCTTGCGATCACTCCGTGTCTGCCGGGGCGACCGTCACATCGACGGTCGCGGCGAAATTTGGATGCCGTAGAAGGCGAGTCCGGTGGAACCGGATCGACGTTGGCTCGATGGTCGAATCAGACTTCGGCCAATTCATCGGATTCTTCTTCGCTCCAGCTCTCTTCGCCTTCGATTTCGTCGTTCAGGCCCAACTCTTCGAACTGATCGTCCGACAGTTTGACGTAGTTCAACGAACGCAACACTTCCAAGACTTCGCTGCACGTTGGGAACATCCGCCCCGAGTCACGCTTGTAGTCGTCCATCGCCTTCATGAACTCGACTTCTTGGTCGCTGTAGTCGCGTTCGCAAGTGGTCGGGTCAATGTGACGACGGCGTTGTTTCTTTCGACGTGGCTGATCCATCATCCCCGCATCGCTTGCATCGGCATTGCCGTCGCGGCGTTCGTTGCGACGACGATCGATGGTCACGACTTCGTCACTCACTTTGCTACCTTTGGTTTTGCTGGCGGTCGAAGTCTTGGACGATGATTTGACAGTCGTTGGCATGGGTTTCCTCGTGCAATAAGAAACGGTGCGAAGAGTTGGGACGTGGACGATTTGTCCCATCCCTCAAAGATCGAGAAGCGTGTGACCGAGAGTTCTTGGCCGTACAATGAGTAGCACGCGGGTTAGGCCAGGGCTGAGCTTTCCGGCGAGTTTGCCGACCAGGCAAGCAGAAAGGGCAAGAAGCCTCGCCGGTTATGCGGGTTATCCGGCCTGCAGTCCGTCGCTCTCAACTTTTCTCTAGGAATTGACTTCAGAATGCGGCAAGGCAGTCTCTCGACTCGTCACCTGGCCGAACTTCCCAGCCGCCAACCGCTGACCATGTTTGCGGCAACGGGATTGGGCGGGCTGTTGCTCGACCGCGTTTTTCCTCAGTCCATGCAGTTCTGGCTGGGCACAATGTGCGCGATGGTGTTGGTCTGGTGGATCGCCTGGGTTGCCGCCCCCCAGCTTTCCAACTCGCTTCGCATCCGCACAGAAGTTCTCACCCGCCTTCGAACTGCGTGCTGGTTTGGATTCATCTTGTTTGCTTTCGCGGGCCGGCACGCCCTGGATGAATGGCAGTACGCTTCCGCGACCATTCGGGAAGTTTTGTCGAGCGAAGAAGAACCAACCGTCATGGTTGCTGTGATCGACGAACCGGTCCGCTTGCAACGCGATGCTCTGGAGAACACCGTCGCGCGGACGTCCGATGTCGTAGGCATGGGTTCCGGCCCCAACGGCCACCACAACATGCAGTACCAAACTCGATTGGTCGTTCGCGTGGTGACCATGCGACGAGGGACCCAACCTGTTCCAATCACCGGCCGCGTGATGGTCATGGTCGATGCAGAACGACAGGACCTGCGACCGGGCGATACGGTCAAGCTGTACGGTCGCATCGCAGCGATTCCGCCGCCCAGCAACCCGGGTGAAACCGACCAACGGATCGCAGCACGTCGACAAAACATCCATGCTCGCATGCGTGTGGGCTCGGCTGCTCAGGTCGAACAGCTACCGAACGCAGGGGACGCAAACGGGCATTTTTCCTGGGATGTCTGGCTCCAGCGTTGGTTGGCCGATCGAGCCGCCTCGGCTCGAGACACCATCCTGAATCAGATCGAACCATCGCAGCGTGGACTGGCGCTCGCGTTGACGCTGGGGCAACGCGATTTCCTGGACCGAACCACCAATGAACGCTTGCTCGTGACGGGCACCGCACACCTGTTGTCCGTCAGCGGATTGCATTTGGGCATCATCGTCCTGTTGACGGGAGCGGTGGCGGGACTGCTGCGATTGCCACTCTCCGGTTCGGTCACCTTGATCGTGATCGTGATGCTGTTCTATGTGGCCATCACCGGTGCTCGACCTCCGGTGACCCGAGCCGCCATTTTGTTGTCGACGGTCATTCTGGCCAGGTTGCTTGCTCGTCCCCACCACCCGCTGAATTCACTGTCGTTGGCGGCCATCATTCTGATGATCTGGATGCCAGCCGAGATCTTTGGCATCGGCGTGCAATTGTCCTTTTTGGCCGTCGCCACCCTGTTGCTTTGCGGACGCCCCTTTTCCAATGCACTGACACCGGCGGCAGAAACGATTCGCGTGGAAGAACGCTTCGACGAACTGGCCCAGCAATCTCAAGCGGCGTGGCGAAGAGTCCTGTCATTCATCGCCTCATGGACCGGCCGAGTGCTGTGGTACAGCGGGGCGGTCACGTTGATGGCTCTGCCTTTGGTGTGGTCGCAGTTCCATGTCGTCTCGCCGATCAGCGTCATCGTCAACGTGATGCTGTCGCCGCTGATGGCGCTCGCGTTGTCCGCCGGAGTTCTGACGATCTTGGCTGGCTGGTCGCTTTCCTCGCTGGCTTGGATTCCCGGTGGGATCTGCGGGAAGCTGCTTTCGATCATGCAGTGGGTGATCGATTCAGCGGCCAATCTCCCCGGTGGTCACTTTTGGCTTCCGTCCCCACCGACGTCCTGGGTTGTCACGTTCTACTTGGGATTGGTTGCCTGGGCGGCAATCCGGCCGATGGTCACGTCCCGAGGCATTCGCCGCCGAGTCATCGAAGCCGGTTTGTTGGTCGGGTGGATTGGGATCGCGTTGGCGCTGGCGACCTCTCCGGCGGAACTCCCCAACCAAACCTTGGAAGCAACTTTCGTGGACGTGGGACATGGCACCGCAACGATCCTTCGCCCCAACCGTCAAGAGATCTGGCTTTACGATTGTGGCTGGATGGGCAACGCCAACGCGACCAGCCGAAACATCGAGGACGCGCTGTGGTCGCTGGGAGCCACCCACATCGATGGGATTTTTCTGTCGCACGCGGACACCGATCACTACAACGCGTTGCCGGGATTGGCCGAGCGATTCTCCATTGGCATGGTCCTCGTTCCGCCCGGCTTTTTTGAGGGCGACGGCACTGCCTTGGCCAGGGCCTCCGAAACAATCCGCCGCCACCAAATTCCGGTGCAAGAAGTCAGCCGCGGTCAACGAATTCGACGTGGCCAACCGAGCTGGCTGGATCAGTTGGAAGTGCTGCACCCACCCCGAGAACGAATCGACGCCAACGACAACGCGAATTCTTTGGTGCTGCGAATTGACTGGGGCGAACGCGTGCTGTTGTTGCCCGGTGATTTGGAGCCCCCCGGAACCGCGGTGCTGACCAACACACCTCGCCCACCGCCCGGAGGGGTGATGATGGCACCACATCATGGCAGTCTGCGGATGGATGCCGAGGCGGTTCTTCAATGGGCACGGCCATTGGAAACGGTCGTCAGCGGTGGACAGAGGGCCGCCAAACCCGAGGTCACCGCTATGCTGTCCGCAGCGGGAGGCGGTGTGCACGTGACCTCCCGTGAAGGAGCCATCCGGGTTCGAATGGGCCCCGAAAGCGCTCTCCAAATCCGGGCATTCCTGCAACAACCCTGGTGAGCGATCCCTCTCCAGGCTGACAATTTTTCAGGTCGGTGTAGGATACAGTCACCATGGAACTATTGCGTCAAATCTCAGTCACTTGTTTCTCCGCCAGCTACCTCGTGGTGCTGGTCCTGGAAGCGCTGCGTTTTCTGGGCCGGGTCCCGGGTCGTGGCCTGGCCGTCGTGGTGATGATGGGGCTGGGTATTTTCACCCACGTCACCTACCTGACTCTGCGAGCCGCTTCGATCAGCAACGAAGCGAACATCGGTCGCCTGGCAACCTGGACGGACTGGTCACTGATGGTCGCATTGGGACTGGCCATCGCCTTCTTTGCATTCTATTTGAGACGGCCGGACACAGTCATCGGGCTGTTTTTCCTGCCAGCCATTCTGGCGATGATTGCGCTTTCCCGAGCGGTCAGCAACCTGCCCGCGTTCGAGCGAAATGAAGCGGTGGAGGTGTGGCGTGGCGTCCACGGGGTCTCCATGATGCTGGGTTCGGCTGCCGTGTTGGTCGGCTTTTTGGCCGGGGCGATGTACCTGGTCCAGTCATGGCGTCTGAAACGCAAGCAAGCCGGTTCGTCATTGAGGTTGCCGACACTGGAAACACTGCAAAACCTCAATCGAAGCTGCTTGGTCATCAGCACCGCTTCGGTTGGTGTGGGGCTGGTCTCCGGCGTGGTCATGAACTGGAACCGACTCGGCATGATCCCCTGGACCGACGGCGGAATCATCCTCTCAGGCGTGCTGTTCCTGTGGTTGGTGACCGCCACGGTGGTCGAGTACATCTACGCTCCCGCCAGTCGCGGTCGCAAAATCGCCTACCTGACCCTGGCCAGCTTCGGATTCTTGGTGCTCGCCATGACCGGGGTGCTTTCCAGTTCTCACGGTGCCGACCAATCCAACGCCCCCGTCCAACCATCCAAGCAAGACGTCGACGCCAGCAGTGAGTCACTCGACAACGAAGCGGCAATGGAAACGATTGTGCCGCGAGGCCAGTCATGACGCTGAAGATGATCGGGTGCAGCCACCACGACGCTGCCGTTGAAATTCGCGAACAGCTGTCATTCACCGAAGGCGAGATCAGTCGCACCTTCGAAATGTTTGGGCAACGCTTCGCGGGTGCAGAATTGGTTTTGCTCAGCACCTGCAACCGAGTCGAACTGTACGCCTCCGGCAGCAATCCCTCCGTCTTGCAGGCCGATGATTTGATCGACTTGGTCGCTGATTGTTTGAACCAATCGCGTGACTTTGTTGCCAATCACATGATCCTTCGGGAAGGCCGTGAAGCTGTCGAACACCTGTTCTTGGTCGCCGCCAGCTTGGACAGCATGGTCGTCGGAGAAGCTCAGATTTTATCCCAGGTCAAACAGTCCTACGACTTGGCCAACGACGCCGATCGCACCGGCCCGATCACCCATGGGGTGTTCCAAGCCGCCAACCGAACCGCCAAACGCGTTCAAACCGAAACCAGCATCCATCGTCGTCGCCTGAGTGTCCCCAGTGTCGCGATCGGGGAAGTGGTCCCCGAAGTCTTCAACCGCCTGCAAGGCAAACGCGTGGTGCTGTGCGGTGCCGGGGAGATGGCCGAGGAAACACTTCGGTACCTCAAGAACGGCGGCGCGGACAATTTGTGCGTCGTCAACCGAAGCCTCGATCGAGCTCAAAAGCTGGCCGAGGAGTTTGGTGCCGAAGCCGAGTTGATGGAGAACTTGTCCGACCAAATCGTTCGCGCCGATCTGCTGATTGGAACCACCTCGGCCGAGGAGCCCATCGTCGACGCCCCCACCTTCGCGGCCCTGAACGCCAAACGAGAAGGCCGCATCATGCTGGTTCTCGACTTGGCTGTGCCGCGAGATTTTGATCCGATCATTGGCGACGAACCCGGCGTGTACCTGTATCAGATCGACGACCTGCAAGCCGCTTGCAATCGCAACCGTCGGGAACGCGAAAAACAGTGGCCCAAGGCGAAAAAGATCATCGATGAAGAAGTCGATGGCTTCTTTCAATCGTTGCAACAGCGGTCGACCGGGCCAGTCATTCGCCGGCTTCGTGAACGAGCCGACAAAGTCAAAGCCGAAGAACTGCAGCGACTGTTCGGAAAACTCAATGGTTCCACCGACACCGCAATGCAAAAAGAGATCGAAAAATCGTTCGATCGACTGACCAACAAATTGCTGCACCCGCCCATGGCATCGCTGCGAGATGACGCCGCCGACGGTCACTCACGAGGTTTGCTGGAGGCATTGCGACACCTGTTCAATCTCGGTGAAGATTCATAGAGATCGCTCAACAACGATCCCGTCGGACACCGCTTCCATCGGGCGAAAAACTATTGCCCCTTTGATTTCGCCAGCCAACATCGACACATTCCTCCGGTTAAACTGCCGGTCCTTGGTGTCTCCTTCCTAACCAACCTACCTTCCTGGACCCACCTCATGAGCTCAACCGTGAACCGCGTTCTTTGCTTTCTGACTCTCGTCGCCGCCGTCGCGGTTTCGCCCGCCAATGCCCAAGACAGTGAGAAGGTTGCATTGGCCAAAACCATGCAGGGTGCGAAAACCGTCACTTTGTTCGATGGCAAAACCCTCGACGGATGGCGTGGACGCGACGACCTGTGGTCGGTCGACGAAGGAGCCATCCACGGGCAAACCACCGACGAAGCACCGATCAAGCAAAACACGTTTTTGATTCTCGATCGCCCAGTCAAAGGCAGCTTTGAGCTGACACTGCAATTCAAGATGATTGGCGGCAACTCGGGCATCCAGTACCGCAGCAAGGTGCTCGACGAAGAGAAATTCATCGTCGGCGGTTACCAAGCCGACATCGATGCGACCAACCGTTTCGCGGGAATCTTGTACGAAGAGAAAGGTCGCGGAATCCTGGCCACTCGCGGACAACAAACCACCATCTGGGCGACTGGCGAAAAGACGACCGAACAATTCGCGACCGCCGAAGAACTCGCCAACAGCATCCACCTCGGCGAATGGAATGACTACCGAATCTTGGTTCGTGACAACCAACTTGAGCAGTTCATCAACGAAACGTTGATGATCCGCGTGGTCGATCAACAACCGGGTAAAAAGGCCGACTCCGGTGTCATCGCATTGCAATTGCACCAAGGCCCCGCGATGAAAGTTTGGTTCAAGAACATCCAAATTCGCGAATGGAAGTGAACCCGCGACGCAAGTGCATCATCAGCCTCGACTTTGGGGGTCTGACGGACTTCCAAGTCCGCTAAAAGTCGTCGGCACCGACGGAATCGGAAGTCCGTCGTACGGTCACCCAACCCAAGAATCGTGTGTGGAAGAGGGACTGACCCCATTTCCAACACGCTACCATGTGACTGGAGCGTGACCATGACCCAATCTTTATGGCCCTCGGGCGACAACACAGAAGTGCTGCTTCAAGCCGCACGCCAGGGCGATCCCGAAGCCGTCAACCAATTGCTCGACCGACACCGCGGCCCCATCCGTCGCCTGGTGGAGGTCCGCTTGGACCGAAAAGTCCAACGCCGCGTGGACGTCAGCGATGTTGTCCAGGAGGTTTTGGTCGAAGCCAGTGGTCGGCTTCAGAAGTACCTGGACGATCCCGTGATGGCGTTCCATTTGTGGCTCCGGCAGATTGCTTGGGACCACATCATCGACACCTACCGTCGGCACCGTGTCAGCGCCAAACGCAACATGGACCGCGAGCAACCGATCGCGGGCGGTGGGCGGGTGGATGAATCGTCTGTGAATTTGGCGATCCAGTTGTGCGACCCTGCGATGACGCCCGCCGCCGTCGCGACCCAGCGAGAAATTGCTGCTCAGGTGGAGGCCGCCATTCAAAAGTTGGACGAGGGCGACCGCGAAGTGATTCTGATGCGTCACTACGAGCACCTTTCCAACCTCGAGATCGCTGAAGTCCTCGACCTCAACCCGCCCGCCGCCAGCATGCGTTACTTGCGGGCCGTTCGTCGATTGAAAGCGGTGCTTGAAGAAGACAAAGAAAACTTCGGCGTCGACACTGACTCGCAGGGTTGAGGCAGCGATGACCTCGCAATCTGACCGGCCCAGGCCCGACCCGCCCCGGCCTCACTCAGCGCCCAGCGATGCTGCTCGTGCGGTGCAGGCATCGTCGCCTGAGAACGCTGAATCGCACGACCAATACCTTGCCAACGTGTTGGCGGAATTGACCGACCAAGTCTGCCAGGGCCGGCCCGTCGATTTCAATGCGACCTGTTCTCAACATCCAACGCTCGCCAAAGATCTGCGAGAGCTGTGGGGCGCGGTCTTGGTGACCGACACGGCCGGAGTCGCCCACGACGAACTCCCCGCAGAACGCCCGCAAGAAATGCCAGCCGACGACTCCTCGAACCGCTGGCGCAGCCTTCGTTTGCCCACCACCATCGGTGACTTTGATCTGTTGGAAGAAGTTGGTCGTGGCGGCATGGGCGTCGTCTTTGCGCCCGCCAACGATCACTCGATCGAGAAGTCGCGATCAAGATGATCCTTCGCGGTCGCTTGGCCAGCGACGCTGACCTGCAACGGTTCATGGCGGAAGCCGCCGCAACCGCATCGCTGGATCACCCCAGCATCGTGCCGGTGTACGAAGTCGGCGACATTGAGGGACGGCCGTTCTTCAGCATGCAGTTCATCGAAGGGCAAACACTGTCCCAACGAGTCGCCTCCGGTCCGATGGCCCCTCGCGAGGCAGCCCGCATGGTTGCGCAAATCGCTCGCGCCGTCGCGGTGGCTCATGAAGCCGGCATCCTGCACCGCGACATCAAACCCGGCAACATCCTGATCGCCGACGACGAACGTCCGATGATCACGGATTTTGGGTTGGCCAAACAAGTCGGCGCCAAGATGGACCTGACACGCACCGGGATGCTGGTCGGAACTCCCGCGTACATGTCACCGGAACAAGCTGGCGGTCGTCGCGGCGACATCGGCCCCGCCAGCGATGTGTATTCACTCGGCTGTGTGCTGTATTTCGCATTGACCGGACGCGCCCCCTTCGTCGCAGAATCGCCGATGGAACTGGTGATGTTGGTCACCGAGCAAGACCCCACGCCACCACGGGCGTTGCGTCCAAGTTTGGACCGGGACCTGGAGATGATCACCATTCGGTGCCTGCAAAAACCAGCTGATCTGCGATACCCGACCGCGGAAGCACTCGCCAAAGACATCGAAGCCTACCTCGCCGACGAACGAGTTGATGCTCGCAGTGGTCACTTCAACCAAGTCCTCGCGCGTGTCTTTCGTGAAACGCATCATGCGGCCGTGCTCGAAAAATGGGGCCTGCTTTGGATGTGGCATTCGCTGGTGCTGTTGGTCGCCAGTCTGATGACTTGGCAAATGGCGTTGGCGGGAATCAATGAGCGTTGGATCTACATTGCCGTGTGGGTGATCGGGCTGAGTGCCTGGGCCGCTGTGTTTTGGAAACTTCGTCAACGCATGGGTCCGGTCACCTTCATTGAACGACAAGTCGCTCATGTGTGGGGAGCCAGCCTGATCGCGACCGCCTTGCTGTTCCCGCTGGAATGGTGGATCGGACTGGAACCATTGCGATTGGCACCGATGCTGGGCGTGATCACCGCAATGGTCTTCTTGATCAAAGCCGGGATGCTGAGCGGAGCGTTCTACATCCAAACGGTCCTCTTGCTGGCGACGTCCGTGGCAATGGCGGTGTTCCCCTCCGCGGCGCACCTGATCTTTGGCATCGTCGCCGCGGGATGTTTTTTCGTCCCCGGCTACAAGTACGAACGCCAACGATCCCTCCTCGAGCAACGCTGAGCCAATCAAAGAAACCGTCGTCGGATTCGCCAAGAATTCGGACGGCTGTTGAATCATCCTGCTGACGCAGCAGGTTATGAATGGAGCTCGGAGTCCAGGTACCACCTGGAAACCCAGCCGATGCTTTGGAACAAAGCGAGACGTCAACAACACGATCCATTGCAAGCTTCCGACGGAGCAGTCAATCACGATCGCCAGGTAGAACCTGGCCTACGGTATCCGGCTACGTCAGTTTGGTTCGATCCGCTTGCCTCGGCACCACCCAACACGCGACGGCAACAGCCAACATGGGAATGACCGGCGAACGCATCCTGGGGTTGCTCCAGTACACACTGTGCACCGCGGTCAGGGTGAGGATCAGCGCGAACACAGGCCAAGCGTTGGATCGCCGCCACGAGCGCCAATGCTTGCCAATTCCCCCCACAGCCAAGAACAACAAACCGGTTTGATACAACCCGATCACCAGCACAACCAGCATCGATCGATCGGACGTGCGAGCAGGAAACGGATGCCAGAGTCTCGCTCCTCTCACCACACATGACCACCCAAACATCGCGGGTCGATTCGAGATAGTAGACTTGGCCATCTCATACGCCACGCGATCATCCGAGACCTCATCGACACCTCTTTCACGAGCTTCGTACGCCGCGAAAAACTCCGTCGGGTCCCACGGCGTTCGATCCCATGGCAGCCAACCACCCGAGGACTCGCCCAGGGAGTCATAAAACGAATTGTTGTTGGCCAGCAGCAACGTGTAGCCACCATGCGTGGTCGCCCAAACCGGATGCCCAAGCTGCGAAACGTTCCGCAACGTCCACAGGCCAACGGTCGCAAAGAGAAGCATCCCCACGACGCCAACACGCGCCGCTCGCCGGACCCGGCAAGTGGGACCAATGAAGAACAACGCGGGAATCAGCATCGCCGCCCAGACCAAGAAGGTTGGCCGACACAAAACGGTCAGCGAAAGCAAACCACCGAACACCACCGCGTTGGCCAGGGACCACAAAGACGATCGATCACATCCGTGGGCGTGCGTGCCAGCGTTCAAGGGGACATCCGCGGACCTGGGATTCAGTTTCGCCACCCACCACCACCAAACCAACGTTGTCAGTGCCGTGGCAATGGCTTCTGTCATCACCAGCGTCGATTGCCACAGCAACATCGGATCAACCGTCACGAGCGCCGCAGCAATCCAGGCCGCTCGATCGGACCACCACCGGCGAGCGATGTCCCACGTCAAACCGACTGTCAGCACGCCCAAGTACACATGCAACACGGCGACCCAAGCAGACGCCAGATGGCCATCCGCATTCACAAAGAACGAAAGCAACCACGGGTACAGTGGCGGACGAAACGCAGTCGGCGTCGCCACCCCACCCTCCCCCATCAAACCAAAGGTGCCGGTTTGGGCCAGCGTTTCTGCGATCACCCGATAGGCATCTGGATCCGCGTCCAGGGAATCCAGCTTGGCGAGCACGATCGACCCTCGCACCAAGAATGCGAGGGCGACCCCGACGAGTAGACACGAGGACGTGCGGTTCACTTGCATCTCAGTTTCCAGTGTTTCCTAAACTTCACCTTCCGTCTGGACGTTGGTATCGAAACAAGTCCGCACAATCACATCCCCCGCCCTCCGGGACGTCGGTTGAATGATTGACGGTTTTCTTCCCTGTTTCCTTGTTCCCAGGCTCTGCCCGGGAACACACTGTCTTGGAGGCTCCGCCTCCCGATTCTGTCTCAGCAGGCGGGGGATGTCGATTGATGAAGGGCAGCATTTGGTAGTGGACGAGGCAACGAGTCCCTTGCGTGGGGAAGGACTCGTCACCTCGTCCACTACGGTTCAGGTCCTGGGCGAAGGACGCCTCGAAGACGTCAGTGATAAAACGACGTCCCCCGGGAGGGTCGAGCGAAGCGAGGGGAGGGTTCAGCAAAACGACACGACCAACCACATTCATCGGTGATTACGAAGGGTCATACGCCAAGTTGGGCGACAACCATCGCTCGACTTCCGAAATCGGCCAGCCTTTGCGAGCCGCGTACGATTCGATTTGGTCCTTCGTCATCCGGTCGACGGTGAAGTACTTGGCATCGGGGTGCGAGAAGTACAAACCACTGACGCTGGCTCCCGGTGACATCGCATAACTCTCGGTCAGTTGGATGCCGGTGTTCTTCTCGGCGTCCAACAAGTCAAACAGAGTTCGTTTCTCAGTGTGATCGGGGCACGCCGGATAGCCTGCCGCCGGTCGAATGCCACGGTACTTTTCCGCGATCATGTCTTCGTTGGACAAGTCCTCTTCCTTGCCGTATTGCCATTGCTGGCGAACCTGTTGATGCAGGTACTCCGCAAAGGCTTCGGCACAACGATCCGCCACCGCGGAGGCGATGATCGAGCTTTCGTCGTCGAGTTCCTTTTTGAATCGCATCGACAATTCTTCGGCACCCAGTCCAGCGGTCACGGCAAAGCCACCGAGGTAGTCCTTGCGACCGCTCTCAACCGGTGCGATGTAATCGGCCAACGAACGATAGTCCTTTTGTCCGCGGCGTTCCCATTGCTGGCGTAAGCAATGGAATCGCGTGCGTTCTTCCGTCCGAGATTCATCGGTGTAAACGATGATGTCATCGCCATCGGACGCCGCCGGCCAGAACCCGTACACACCTCTGGCCTGGATCAGTTTTTCGTCGATGACTCGGTCGAGCATCTTGTTCGCTTTCTCGAACACCTCTTTGGCGATCGGACCGACCGTTTCATCTTGGAAGATTTTGGGGTACTTGCCCTTCAATTCCCAAGTCATGAAGTACGGCGACCAATCGATGTATTCGCGAAGCGTTGCCAACGGGAAATCATCGAGCACCTTCGTGCCAATGAACTCGGGCTGGTCGATGCGAACCGTTTCCCAATCCGTTTTGAATCGTTTCTCGAGGGCCTGTTCATAGGGCACCAAGGCCTGCTTCCGCTCGCGGAAACTGCTGACCAACTTTTCTTGTTCCTTGACGTTGGCTTCCAAGAAAGTATCGCGAGACTCATCGCTGAGCAATTTCTCCACGACACCCACGCTGCGACTGGCGTCCAAGACGTGCAGCACCGGACCATCGTAAGCCGGTGCGATCCGAACCGCCGTGTGCTTGGCACTGGTTGTTGCACCACCGACCAACAAAGGTTTCTTCATGCCAATGCGTTTCATCTCACGAGCAACGTGAACCATTTCATCGAGGCTGGGTGTGATCAGCCCCGACAAACCGATCATGTCGGCGTCGTGCTTGACGGCTTCCTCCAGAATTTTTTCGCTGGAAACCATCACGCCCAGGTCGATCACTTCGTAGTTGTTGCACTGCAACACAACCCCCACAATGTTCTTGCCGATGTCGTGCACATCGCCTTTGACCGTCGCAATCAGGAACTTCCCGCGAGCTTTGAAATCTTGCGTGCCCGCCTCGATCTTTTCCTGTTCCATGAACGGCTCGAGGTAGGCCACTGCCTTCTTCATCACGCGGGCGGATTTGACGACCTGAGGCAAGAACATTTTGCCTTGCCCAAATAAATCACCGACCACGCTCATCCCAGCCATCAACGGGCCTTCGATGATGTGCAAGCATTTGTCGTAGTGCTGGCGGGCCTCTTCGGTGTCTTCGACGATGTACTTGTCGATGCCTTTGATCAAGGCGTGCTTCATCCGTTCTTCGATCGAATGCTCACGCCACGCCAAGTCTTCGCCGGATTTCTTCTTGCCGCTGCCTTTCACGGTTTCGGCGAAGTCCAGCATGCGATCGGTGGCGTCGTCGCGTCGATTCCACAGCACATCCTCGACACGTTCGAGCAAGTCCTTCGGGATCTCTTCGTAAACTTCCAACTGCCCCGCGTTGACAATCCCCATGTCCAAACCGGCTTTCACCGCTCGGTACAGAAACGCACTGTGGATGGCTTCGCGAACCGGATCGTTGCCGCGGAAACTGAAGCTGATGTTGCTGACCCCGCCACTGGTCTTCGCGCCCGGGCATTCCTTTTTGATCCGCTCGACCGCGTTGACGAAATCTACCGCGTAGTTGTTGTGCTCCTCCATCCCCGTGGCAACCGTCAGGATGTTGGGGTCAAAGATGATGTCTTCGGGTGGGAAGTGGACTTGGTTGACCAACAAGTCATACGCTCGTTTGCAAATCCGAACCTTGTTGTCTTCGTCGGCAGCTTGGCCCTCTTCATCAAATGCCATCACCACCGTTGCCGCACCGTATTGACGCACCAACCTTGCGCGACGGAGAAACTCTTCCTCGCCGTCCTTGAGAGAGATCGAATTGACGATCGCTTTGCCTTGCACGTTTTGCAGACCAGCCTCGATGACTTCCCAGCGACTGCTGTCGATCATCAATGGAACCGCAGCCACCACCGAGTCACCGGCAATCAGCCGGAGAAACCTGGTCATCGCTTCGACGCCATCGAGCAATGCATCATCGAAGTTCACATCAATGATCGTCGCACCATTCTCGACTTGTTCACGCGCGACCTCGACCGCCTCGTCGTACTTTTCGTCCCGAATCAAACGAGCGAACTTGCGACTGCCAGTGACGTTGGTACGTTCACCAACCATCGTGAACGGGATCTCGGGACGCATCACCATCGGCAACTGACCTGACAAACGAGTCCATACCGGACCGCCCTTGTCTTCTTGCTTCGGTTTGCAGTCCTTGACCCGTTCCGTCATCGCCCGGATGTGGTCCGGGGTTGTCCCGCAACATCCACCTAAAATATTGATCCAACCGTTGTCGGCGTACTCGCCAACGATCTCTGCCATCGGTTTGGGGGCCAAGTCAAACGCACCCATCTCATTGGGCAATCCAGCGTTGGGGTGACAACTGATGGGCAGCCCAGTCGCTTTGGACATTTCCTCCACATGCGGACGCATGATGTCCGGTCCGAGAGCGCAGTTCATCCCGATCGAAAGCATGGGGAAGTGCGACAACGCAGTGACAAACGCCTCGACGCTTTGGCCGCTGACAAACGTCCGACCGCCATTGCCAAACGTCCCAGAAACCATCACCGGAACTCGGCGACCTCCCTCGTCAAAGTAACGCTGGATCGCGAACAGACATGACTTCAGGTTCAACGTGTCGATGGCGGTTTCGGGCAGCAAGATGTCGACGCCCGCCTCGCACAATGACTTCACTTGGGCGTAGTAACTGTCCGCCAACTTGTCGAACGTGGTGGCACGAAACGCACCGTCATCGACATTTGTGCTGATTGCCAACTGCATGGTCGTCGGTCCAATCGACCCGGCCACAAAGCGTGGTTTGTCGGGTGTCTTCTCGGTCCATCGATCCGCGGCTTTGCGAGCGCACGCGACCGCGGCCACGTTGATCTCATGAACGAGTTCCAGCGGCAAACCAAACTCGACCATCCCGATGGGTGACGCACCGAACGAGTTCGTTTCCACGATGTCGCTGCCCGACTCGTAGTACTGGGAGTGGATCTCGGTGATCTTCTCGGGGTGAGTCAGACACAGGATGTCCGAGAAATTCTTCAGGTCTTTGTTGTGCTCGGCGAACCGGTCTCCGCGCACCGCCGCTTCGTCCAACCCCAGACGCTGGATCATCGTTCCCATGGCACCGTCAAGCATCAGAATGCGTTCACGGATGAGTTCGGCGAGAAGCTGGTCAGTTGAAGAAGCTTGCAACATGGATAACCCAAAAGCAGGCGGAGGGATGTGAATCAAAAAGAGTTGCGAAAAGACGAACTTTTCCGGCACCTTTGAACCGATATCTTCGCCGCCGGCCAACAAACGAGCAACCCGAACGGCGGAGACGAGAACATTTTTCAAATGGCGTGACGAGTGCAACCGTAGCTCGGTGGCCCTCCACCGAGATCAGCGCGGGACCGGCAGCGGTCCGCTAGGCAACAGTTCGCCGCTCGATCAAGACACACCCATCAGCCTTCAGGTTCCCTTGCCTGCGTTGCGGGCTAGGATGTGGCTGGCGCGGGCTCCTCTGTGCCACCCCCCTTCCCCACACGACATTTCTCTATAGAGAAAACCATCATGTTGATTGACTCGCACCACCACCTTTGGGCCTACGATCCAGAAGAATACAGCTGGATCAGTGACGACATGAGCGTCCTGCGCCAGGACTTCCTCGCCGCTCAACTTCGTGAAGTTGCTGCCGAAAGCGGTGTCGATGGCTTCGTCAGCGTCCAGGCTCGGCAATCAAAGCAAGAAACCGAGGACCTGCTGAAAATCGCCTCCGAGGAACCTCTGATTCGCGGCGTGGTGGGCTGGATCGGCTTGGCCGACTCGGACGTCGAATCTCAGCTGGAATCTATCTCTGGGCGATCCAAGCTGGTTGGGATGCGACACGTTGTCCAAGACGAACCCGACGATCGCTTTCTGGATGGCGAAGCGTTCAACCGTGGCGTCTCGCTGCTCGGCCAACACAACCTGGTCTATGACGTCCTGATCTTCGCCAAGCAACTTCCCGCCGCGATCGATTTCGCGGACCGGCACTCGAATCTGCCCATGGTGGTCGATCACATTGCCAAGCCCAGCATTTCAGCTGGCAAGATGGATCCCCAGTGGGAACCGCATTTCAAAGAACTCGCTCGCCGCGAACATCTGACCTGCAAATTCTCCGGCGTGGCCACCGAAGTTCGCGACGCGGACTGGGACATCGAAACCATTCGCCCGTACTGGGACGTGGCTTTGGAAGCGTTCGGGCCACAGCGTCTGATGTTTGGCAGTGACTGGCCGGTGTGTTTGCTCCGCACCGGATACCAGCAATGGCTGGACACCGTTCGTGAACTCGCTGCGGAATTGAGCGAGGACGAACAAGCCGCCTTCTTTGCCGGCAACGCGATCAAGGCATACGGGCTGGACGCCTAAAGATGTAGCCGGATTCGCCAAGAATTCGGACCGCCCACCAATTCGCGCATCGGAATTCTGGCGAACCCTGCTGCCACCCACTTCACAACCCGAATGCGTGAGCGAGGGACCACACTGACTTCCTGGCAAATCCAGTTGTCAAGCGATGTAGGCCAGGTCTTACCTGGCAACCAGCCGATGCTTTGGAACAAAGCGAGGCGTCCAGCCCGCCCCCGCAAGACTCAACGCGGTCCGGCCAATCACCCAGCCAGGGACAACCTGGCCGACAGCGACAACGTCATTGGCCAACACACCTCCCGTCTCCGATGTCGCCCGAACCTGCCCCCTCAACCCGACATCTCGGGGTTGAGGCTGGGGTCGTTGTACATCTTCATTTGCCGGTACGTCTTGTGCCGTTTGCGACCAGCGAAAATGTCATCGATCAGCGTTTGCAGCGATCCCGAGAGGTCCGCGTGCTGGACTTGGCAAAGCAACCACCTCGCCTCCACCTTGGCGCGATGTTCCGCCCCCACGTCTTGCCGTAGCAACTGCTCGGCGTAATGAAACAAACGCAGTGACATGATCGACAGTCGATCGATCGCACTACCAGGTGTCTCGGTGTTGATCGGAGCGTCTTCGGGAACCGCAACGCCTGATTGCTGGATGGATTCCGTGATCGCATCGTCCAGTTTTTCAATCCAATCGTTTCGCTGTTGATTCAGCCGATCGATGGAGCGTTTGACTTCGGCGATGCGAGCGTCGGTCACGTTTGGATTGCGTGCGACGTCTTCTTCGTGCCACAACTTGAAATTGAAAGCGTGTTGTTGGCACACCCATCCCAGCCAACCCGAGTGCGGGTTGGCCATGGGTTCATCGTGCCACCGGCGGACGCAATCGATTTGCAATTGCGTCCAGTCTTCGACCGAACCGGTGACCGTTGGAATGCGACCTGGATCTTCCGTGGGGCCGCCCACCGGATCAAACTTCTTTTTCGTCGATCCAGTTCATCATCCGGCGAAGGCCGAGACCAATTTGCTCGACACCGTGCTGACGTTCGCGACGACGGGTGGCCTTGAAGAAAGGAGCACCCGCACGGTTTTCGCTGATCCACTTGCGAGCGAACTCGCCTTGTTGGATCTCTTCGAGAACCTTCTTCATTTCGGCTTTGGTTTCATCGGTGATGATCCGTGGGCCGGTGACGTAATCGCCGTACTCAGCGGTGTTGCTGATGCTATAACGCATGTAGCTCAGACCACCTTCGTACAACAGATCGACGATCAACTTCAGCTCGTGCATGCACTCGAAGTAAGCCATTTCAGGTTGGTAACCTGCTTCGACCAACGTTTCGAAACCGGCCTTCACCAATTCGCTGACACCACCGCACAAGACAACCTGTTCGCCGAACAAGTCGGTTTCGGTTTCTTCTGCGAAGGTGGTTTCGATGACACCACCGCGGGTTCCGCCGATGCCCTTGGCGTATGCCAAACCAATTTGCTTGGTGGTTTCGGAGGCACCTTCGCCCAGTGCGATCAAGGCAGGCACGCCGCCGCCCTTTTCGTACTCGCTGCGGACCAAGTGGCCGGGGCCCTTGGGAGCGACGAGCAACACATCGATGCCCTTTGGAGGATCGATTTGGCCAAAGTGGATGTTGAAGCCGTGCGAACACATCAACACGTTGCCTTCGGACAGGTTGTCGCGAATCGAATCGCGATAGATGTCCGCTTGAACTTCATCGGGGAGCAACACGTTGACAACGTCGGCGGCCTTGGTGGCGTCCGCGATCGACATCGGCTTGAAACCGTGCGAGACCGCCAGATCGTAGTTGGCACTGCCGGGACGTTGGCCGATGATGACGTCGCAACCGCTGTCACGCAGGTTTTGAGCTTGAGCGTGTCCTTGCGAACCGTAACCCAAGATCGCGACCGTCTTGCCTTTCAGGTGGGATAGGTCGGCGTCGTTTTCGTAGTAAATGGTGGCTGCCATCAGAAGTCACTCAGGGTGTGTGGGGAAAGGATGAGTTGGAAGGGATCGGAACAGAATCGGGGTTAGGCTTGGACGGTTTCTGCAGTGGGCTCACTCGAAGTGATTTGCGAACCACTGCGAACCATCGCGATGCGGCCCGTGCGGACCAATTCGACGATGCCGTAGCGATTGATTCGTTCGATGAAAGCCTGGACCTTGTTGGCTCGGCCGCTGATTTCGATCATCACTTCCCCTTCGCCGACATCGACGATTTGTCCGCGGAAGATATCGACCAATTCGCGAATTTCGCTGCGGATGCCTCCCGCAGGAGCGGTGACTTTGACCAGCAGGAGGTCGCGTTCCACGTAATCGTTGGAACTGATGTCGAGAACTCGCACAACCGTGACGATTTTCTCGAGTTGTTTGCGGACTTGATCGAGGACTTGGTCGTCGCCGACAACGACAAACGTCATTCGCGAAAGCGTCGTGTCTTCGGTTTCACCGACAGCCAACGAATCAATGTTGTAGCCGCGGGAAGCGAGCATTCCGGAAATGTGTGCAAGCACTCCGGGCACGTTTTGAACGAGCGCCGAGAGCAAATGACGTTGGTTGGGACTGGCCATGGAAATGCCTGTGAGTCGCCATGTGAGAGCAAAAAAGATCGCCAATCGCGTCGAAGACGCGACAAATACAAGGGAAGGGTCGCGATCAAGAGCGACGCATGATAATTTTGGAGGTTGACGCTGCCAAGGGCTGCGAGCCAAACGCAGCAAACTCGCTGCTTGATCAGCCGGGACAGACCACTTTCAGCCCTCAAATGTTCGCGGACGCGTCGTCTCGAGCCGAGATTCCGCCCGAACCTGCTGGCCGTTCGAACCTGCGACTCGCGTTTTTGTCCCTTCTTCACCCACTTTCAACCCTTTTTGCCCCCTGAGCGACCCGTCGCATGAGCTTTCGCATCGATTTGCCGGTCTATCGAGGGCCAATCGATCTGCTGCTGTACTTGGTTCGCCGCCAGGAATTGTCGCTGACGGAGATGTCGCTGGCCAAAGTGGTCGACCAATACATCGCGCACCTGGACGTGCTGCAGGAGCTCAATTTGGGCGAAGTCGGCGATTTCCTGGAACTGGCCGCCACCTTGGTGGAAATGAAAAGCCAGGCGGTCCTGCCCAAAATCGAGGACGAAACCGCAGAAGAAGCGGTCGAGGACACCCACGAGGCACTGGTCGAACGCCTGCTTCAATACAAAGAGATTCGCGATGCGGCGGCGGTCCTGGACGAAATGTCCGCTCGCTGGCAGACCCGGTTCGAACGCGTCGCCGACGACCTCCCCAACCGCCGAAACGACCCCGCCGATCAACCCATCGTCGAACTCGAAATCTGGGACTTGGTCAGTGCCTTTGGGCGGATCATGCGTGAATCCGCCGGCCCGCCGCCCACCGAGGTCGTCTACGACGACACCCCCATTCACGTCTACATGCAAAAGATCCACAAAGAACTGGCGGCCCAATCCCGCGTGCCGCTGGTCGATTTGGTGCCCGCCGGGCAGCATAAATCGGCCTACATCGGTTGGTTTCTGGCCATGCTGGAACTGACTCGGCACCACGGTGCCGCAGTCGACCAAAACGACCTCGGTGAAATCGAAGTCGTGCGAACCGACCGCTACTCGGATAACTTGAACGTCAACGAAGTCGACAACTACGGCACCGACTCGATCGACAACAGCAACATGCCGATCCGGATGCGTTGATGGTCGATAACATTCCAATTCTCTCGCACGTCCACGATGGCTTGACGATCGAGGGCTACTCCCGCGCCGCGGTCCAAACCTGCTGGCGCGTCAACGAACTCAAGCTGCTCTTCGATGTCGGCGTCCAGCCCTGGGATTTCATGGGCACGCCGACGATGTTCATTTCGCACGCGCACCTGGATCACATTGCGGCCCTCCCCGCATACGTCTCCCGGCGACGGATGATGAAGATGGATCCGCCGGTCATCTACCTCCCCGACTCAGCGGTCGACATGGCGTGGAAGATGTTGCAAACCTTCCGCAGCCTCGATCGCGGTGCGATGCCCTGCGAATTGGTCGGACTGCTCGATGGAGACGAAACCAACATCGGACGTGAATACGTCATCCGTTCCATGAACGTGCATCACACGATCGATGCACTGGGGTTCGTCGTCTACCAACGACGACACAAACTCAAGCCAGAGTACTTGGACCTACCCGGCGAAAAGATTCGTGATTTGAAGATCGCCGGCACCGAGATCACGACCGAGCAACGCGTGCCAGTGTTCGCTTACACCGGCGACACGTCACCCAAAGGTTTGGACAACAACCCCGAGTTCTACGAGTCCAAGATCTTGATCAGTGAACTCACGTTTGCTGCGCCCGAACATCGGCGATCCAAGATCCACAAGCACGGTCACATGCACGTGGATGACTATTGTGAAAGAGCGGGCAACTTCAAAAACGAATTGATCATCGGATCGCACGCCAGCACGCGTTACACCGATGTCCAAATCCGACGCTTTGTCAAAAAAGCCTTGCCGGGCATGTTGGACGACCGGCTGAAACTTTGGATTTGACATGACGCGTGTTCCCCCAGGCGGCTGGCCCCAACCACAGTCGCTGTATGTGCACGTTCCGTTCTGTCGTCATCGTTGCGGTTATTGCAACTTCAGTGTGATCGCCGGACGCGACGAGTTGCAGGACCAATACCTGGATGCCATCGAGCGAGAACTCGCAGGCATCACACGTGACGGTGCTCGTCCCGATGAACTGCCGCTGCAAACAATCTTCTTGGGCGGTGGCACGCCAACGCGATTGTCCGCCGCACGTTTGCAACGACTGCATCGAGCCATCGCGGAGGCCTTTCCGATCGCGGACGAGGCCGAGATCACCGCCGAAGCCAACCCCGAGGACATCACGCCCGAATGCCTGGATGCCTTGCAAGCCATCGGCGTGAATCGAATCAGCCTCGGCGTTCAGTCGTTCAACGCCGACAAATTGCGATGTCTCGAACGAAGCCATGACGAATCCATCGCACTTGATGCGATCGAAGCGGCTCACCAACGAGTCGGCAATGTCTCGATCGATCTGATCTTTGGTGCCCCGAACGAAACCCTCGCGACGTGGCAAAATGATCTGTCGATCGCCGCAGCCTCCTCGATCTCGCATGTCTCCACCTATGCCCTGACGTTTGAAAAAGGCACCTCGTTCTGGTCGCGACGTTCGCGAGGTGATCTGTCGGAAGCCGACGAGACGCTGGAACTGCAAATGTACGAAGCGGCGCAACAACAGTTCTCCACAGCCAGTTGGCAGCAGTACGAGATCAGCAGCTTCGCCAGAGAGTCATTCAGGTGCCAACACAACTTGGCCTACTGGGCGGGACGTGGATGGCATGCCGTTGGCCCCGGTGCCGCTCGCTTCGTTGACGGCCGACGCGAAGTCAATCATCGCAGCACGACGACGTACCTCAAACGCATGCTTGCGAGCGGAAACGCGACCGATGAAACGGAAACCATCACGCTGGAACAGTACGCGCGTGAACTGGCCGCGTTTGGCGTGCGACAACTCGACGGGATCAACCTTTCCACAATTCACGACCGCACTTCGATCGACTTAGAAGCATTGCTTGTTGAAACGTTGACGAAGCTTCAATCCATGGAATTGGTCACGCACCAGAATCATCACCTGCGACTCACCCGTCGCGGCATTCTGTTCGCGGACACCGTCGCATCCGCTCTGCTGTCCGAGCCGAATTAGAACCGTTGTCCTCCCCTGTTTGCGTTGCTGGGTTGCTTCGCCGGTAAGCGGGATGTGCATGAGTGGAACTACCGTGCCCTCACTTCACACGACAAGCACGTCGGCAGGAATGACCGGGCACAACCATGTGAGCCGTTTGGGCGTTCGCCCCGGTTGCATGTGGCAGCAGTGGCATCTACCGAAACAGTCCAAATGCCAAAGGACTCCTGCCGACCTGCTCAATTGTTCTCGGGTCCAAAGAAGCTCATGGTACCTGTCGCCAACGGCAGGTCGCTGGCGGGAAACGTTCCCTCCGCCACGCTGCGATGCGGAGTCCCGGTTGGTGAGTCTGGTATGCGTCCCGCAAAGAAGAACCCGTAGCTCCTCAGCGTGTCCCAGTCGTCGGAATGAACAAAGAGATGAGTGGGAATCAACTTTTGATAATCGCTCCCTCCTTCCCGATTCACGGCTTCATTGTGGCCTTTCGCGGCCGCGAATCGCCGCTGCAGATCTGCGCGAGCTTCATCAATTTGAGCGTAGGTGTAGATCGGTGAAGAGGGGTTCTCTCCGCCAATTCGCAGGCTGGTGCGAGTGAAACCGTAGGTTTCTCCTAGCAGTTCGAAAAGCTGCAGAATTCTTTCGGGTCCAAAGTGAGCCAGACCGTACAGTTTGTCTTGACGGGCCGGTCCGTGGAAATGGTCGTCCATGTAGTAGAGCTGGCCCTGTTTGCTTCGACCGCCCTCCCCCTCGATCACTCCGGCTAAGAAATTGGGATTGCGGATCGCGTCTCTCAGAAGCTGTGGATCTCCTGGGTTTCCCCCTGGCAGCGAATGGTTCCAAAAGTCCCAAGGAGCTTTGATCTTCCGTTTATCGGGTTCGCCATCCGTGTTCCCCAATTGCATGCCAAGCTCGGGAATCGCCAACAGTCGTTCAACGACAGCTTTGTATTTCGCATGACGCACCTCCGATCGAATTCCGGTTCCTCGATCGGTATTCAATGGCTTGCCGTCGGCCCAGACCCAACCCAAGAAACGAGACAGATCGGCTTGTTGCTGGGCCGTGAGGTCGCCGTACTCACCGGCTGGAGCTGTTCCAGCCATCACAACGGATGCCAACAAGACACACGCAAGGCACCTCGCCCATAGGTCTAGAACAGCGATCTTTGAGACAAGGAAACTTCGCATTTCAGATCCATCACGGATGTGCGTCAAATACAAAAACGGTCCCCGCATTCTAGCAACATTTGCCTTCGACGAATCACGCTCAACAGGCTCTCAAATTATAACATGGAAGTGTGAAAGCTAAGCAGGTCGGCAGGAATGATCGGGCATCATCATGTGAGCCGTTTGGGCGTTAGCCCCGGTTGTACGTGGGAGCAACGACGCTTACCGAAACAGTCCAAATGCCGAAAGACTCCTGCCGACCTGCTTAACTTCCACGAATGAGCCAGCCATCCCAAACGAGGTGAACTTCCGCATCATTGCTTAACGCGTTGGAAGACCGTTGGTTTGAACCTGGAAAATGGTTCGGCAGAGAACGCTGCCTGACGGAACAATGGGGGACAATGGTTCGACTCTGGGGAAGCGGCGTTCAGCCCTGTTTGCGTTTGCGATACTGCGTCGGCGACATGTTCATGATGCGTTGAAAGCTACGGCTGAAATGCGCGTGGTCATAGAAGCCGCAACTCTGTGCGATCGCAGTCACACGCTCATCCGATTCTCGCAACTCACGCGCCGCGTTCTCAATTCGAACGCGAATCAAATACTGGCGTGGCGAGGCACCAAACGCCAATCGAAACCGCCGCTCAAAGTGACTTGCTGACAACCCCGCCATCTCGGCCAAGTGCCCGGTCGGAATGTCTTCACGGTAGTGAGCGTGGATGTACTGCATCACCTTTGCCAACGAGTCCGCGCTGCCTGATTGCATCCGCTCGACTTGTCGCGAAAAACCGGCCACACCGATCACGCGCCCACGACGATCCTTCAGTGGAATCTTGCTGGTCGTGACCAACCGGGGCGAACCAGCTTCTTCGGGCGCACTTTCGATTCGGTTGACGATCGCTTCCTTTGACTCCATCACCTGCAAATCGTCTTCCCGGTACTCATCCGCCCGCGTCTTGGGAAAGAAGTCGTGATCGGTCTTCCCGATCGCCTCCGACTCGGACAGCACCCCGCAGTATTCACAGCCACGACGATTCAGAGCCATGAACCTGCCCTCGCGATCTTTGACGAAGAACGACACGTCGGGCATCCAATCAAACAGCTTCAGAATCTCCTGTCCGGGAGCCAATCGATCGAAAAACCCTTGTCTATGGAGTGTCTTTTTCATGCTGTTTTTTTACACAAGAATAATCGCTCAATGCAAGACAACCAAGTGTTTTGCAGCCAAACTGGTCTCCGAATCAAGCATCCTCCCCCACAGCTGCTCACCCACCATGTTCGTTTCTTTTCGCAACCTGATCCCTTTGCTTTTCGTTTGGCCTGCGGTGACCTGCGTCATCGTCCACGCGAACGACGACATTGATTTCAATCGCGACATCCGGCCGATTCTTTCGGACCGGTGTTACTTCTGCCACGGTCCCGATGAAGCCACCCGGGAAGCGGACCTGCGATTGGATGTTCGCGAAGATGCCGCGTACGTCTTGGAATCAGACGAGTTGCTGGACCGCATTCAAAGCGACGATCCCGATCTGCTGATGCCACCACCGCACGCGAATCTGGAGCTGACCGACGAGCAGAAAGAGATGCTCAAGCGTTGGATCGACGAAGGAGCTCCTTACGCAGCGCATTGGTCGTTTGAAAAACTGCCTCTGACGGTCGAAACGCCCTCGGTCAAACAGGCCGACTGGCCCCAACAAACCATCGATCCATTTGTTCTGGCCAAAATCGAAGCGGCCGGGCAACAGCCCAACCCTGAAGCGGATCCGTTGCGCTGGTTGCGACGAGTCACGTTGGACTTGACCGGATTGCCACCATCAGCGGAAACCATTCAGAGCTTTGAACAAGCCGTCCAGAAAGATCGCGAACGAGCGTATGAAGCGGCGGTCGATGAGCTGCTGAAGTCCTCCGCGTTCGGCGAACACATGTCGATCGCCTGGCTCGACGTCGCTCGCTACGCCGATTCTTACGGCTACCAAAGCGACAAACTCAACACGCAGTGGCCCTACCGAGACTGGGTCGTTCGTGCTCTGAACCAGAATCTTCCTTACGACGATTTCTTGACCTGGCAAATCGCCGGTGACTTGCTGGAAGACCCCACGCCAGACCAACGGCTGGCCACCGCTTTCAATCGCATTCACCGTCTCAACAACGAAGGCGGTGCGGTCTTTGAAGAGTGGCGAATCGAAAACGCTGCTGATCGCGTCCACACCTTCAGCACTGCCGTGATGGGACTGACATTGGAGTGCGCCCGATGCCACGATCACAAGTACGACCCGATCACCGCTCGTGACTTCTATTCGCTCTCGGCGTTCTTCAACTCGATCGACGAAAGCGGCGTCTACGATCGCACCGAAAAAGTGCCCTGCCCGTCAATGCTGCTTCCAACCGAAGAAGAATCCGCGGCACTCGAACAAGCGCGCACACAAATGGCCGCTTCCGAACAACACTACCAAGCGGTTCTTGCAGATGCGAAGGAACGTTTCAAGACCAGCGAAGCGACTTCCATCACCGCCGACGACATCCCCGACCTCCGCCTCGCCTTGGCGTTGGACCAAGGATTCGACAACGCCGTCAAACCCGTTTATCACCCGTCCGAGTCCGACCGGTCTTGGGCGAAGATGTGTGATTTGGTCCCCGTCGAGAATTGCGAGATCGCTCGGCTGAATCCAACGCTGGCCGATGACGAAAAAGCTCGCTCAGCAGCCAAGGACGATTCCAAAGCACCATCAACCGATCAAGCCAACGGTCCAATCGAACGAATGGCATTGCAGCTCGATGGCGAACGCGGCGTGACTGCTCACGAGATTGAACCGCTGGATCGCTGGACGCCTTTCACCGTCGTTGTCACGCTCAACGATCCCGAACGATCACCGGAACGCAGCCTGATCGTCCACCACACTCGCGGCACCGACTGCGGCTACAACGGGTACGACCTGACGATCCAAGACGGCCACCTCGAATCTCGTTTGGCTCGGGTTTGGCCTGGCAACGCGATCAGCGTCAAAACGGTGGAATCGATCCCAGCCAAACAATGGCATCAAGTCGCGGCAACCTACGACGGGTCCTCCCAGGCGTCGGGGCTGAAACTTTTCCTCAACGGTCGGGAACTGGAAACGGTGACGCTGCGTGACGAAGTCAAAAAGTCATGCAATGTCGTCGTCGACCATGGCGGAGACTTCGTGATCGGCCAACGTTTCCGAGCTCGTGGCTTCGCCGGCGGCTTGATCGATGACGTCCGACTGTACGAACGCAACCTGACGCCACTTGAACTGCAAGTCCTCGCAACCGGCGAGGCTCAACCTGCCGACGAAGTGACGTTCGCGTCCGCCATCGATCAAGTCACTCGCGATGCGGTTGCTCAACTTCGCCAGGCTCGACATCAATATGTGATGGCCGAAGAAGTCATCCAAGAAGTCCCCATCATGCGTGAAATGGAGCAACCTCGCGAAACGCACCTGTTGCTCCGCGGGGAATACGATGCCAAGACCGACGAAACCACACGCGTGGAACGAACGGTCCTGAAAGCCATCCCGATTCCGTTCCCTGAGGACGCTCCGAAAGACCGCTTGGGCCTGGCTCAATGGATCACGCACCCAGAACACCCACTGACCGCTCGTGTAGCCGTCAACCGACTGTGGGGTAACTTCTTCGCCGATCCATTGGTCCGCACGCCCGAGAACTTTGGTTTGCAAGGCGACCTGCCAACGCATCCCGAATTGCTGGACTGGTTGGCTCGCGATTTCGTCGATCACGACTGGGACATCCAACGCATGTGCCGGAACATCGTGCTGTCAGCGACTTATCGGCAAGACTCCCGCTGCACCCAGGAAAAATTTGAGAGCGACCCGACGAACCAATTGCTCGCCCGGGGCCCGTCCTACCGACTCGCAGCCGAACAAATTCGTGATCTCGCACTGGCCGCCTCTGGGTTGCTGAACCCCGAGATGGGCGGCCCACCAGTGTCGCCGTATCAACCGGGCCAAGACCTGTGGCGAGAATCCAACGGGATGTCGCCTGCGTATCAACAATCAGTCGGCAAGTCGCTCTACCGACGTTCGCTGTATTCCGTTTGGAAACGCACCTCGCCGCTTCCCAACATGATGGTCTTCGATGCCTCGACGCGGGAAGTCTGCACCGTCAAACGCTCGCGAACCAACACGCCGTTGCAAGCACTCGTTCTGCTCAACGACGAACAGTTCATCGAAGCGACCCGGGTGTTGGCGACCCACTTGGTGAGCGACCAAGCCCCTGAACAGAGAATTGAAAATGCGTTCCTGAAGCTGGCCGGACGACGTCCCGATGCAACCGAACGGGAAGAACTTGTCACGCTTTATCAACGCGAACTGGACTTCTTTGAGGAAGACGTCGAGTCCGCCCAAAGCTACCTGTCCATCGGTGAGCGAGAACTGCCCCGCGAAGTTTCCCTTCCCGAACTCGCCGCAATGACCTCGTTGTGCCAAGTCATCCTGAACTTGGACGCCACGATTTGGAAACGCTAGCAGGCAGACGAGCCCGCGTTGGTACATCGCCGCCATTTTTAACGCATGCAGATTGGGAACTCTTGCCGGTCAGAGTTGTGGATGTCGGCCAAGAGTGGCCAACCTACATCAGAATCACAACCCGACGCGTGAGTGAGGGACCACATCGAATCCCTCGCTTGCGCATTCGGGTTGTCAAAGATGCTTCGCCGCGTCGGCCCAAGTCTCGAACGAGTTCATCCGCAAACATTCCTGCCTGTTTCGAACCGTCCATCCGAAGTCTGCTTCCCACCCTTCCAAGTCCTCCCCCAACTCGCCTTCTTCCTTGCGAGGGAAACCATCATGACTCCTGACTTTTCACTGCAATCCAAACGCCGTGTCTTCCTTAAACAAGCCACCTCCACCGTCGGTGCCGCCGCACTCGCGCACTTGCTCGGGCGCGACATGGCATCGGCTGCGACACCCACGCCAGACCTCGGCGGGATGCACTTTGCTCCCAAAGCAAAACGCATCATCTACTTGTTCCAATCGGGCGGACCGGCCCAGCAAGACTTGTTCGATCACAAGCCGATGCTGGAACAAATGCACGGACGCGAATTGCCACCTGAGGTCCGCGGTGAACAACGTTTGACCGGCATGTCGGTGAACCAAAGCTCGCTGCCGGTGGCGGCTTCCAAGTTCAAGTTTGCTCAACACGGGCAATCTGGTGCCTGGCTGAGCGAACTGCTGCCCTATCACCGCGACATCGTCGACGACGTGTGCTTCATCAAATCGATGCACACCGAAGCGATCAACCACGACCCCGCGATCACGTTTTTTCAAACCGGGTCGCAGATCGCGGGCCGGCCATCGCTCGGTTCCTGGATCTCCTACGGGCTGGGCAGCGAAAACGATGACCTTCCCGCCTTTGTGGTGCTGGTCACCAAAGGCCAAGGCGGCCAACCGCTGTACTCGCGTTTGTGGGGCAACGGATTCCTCGACTCCAAGTACCAAGGTGTCCAGTTCCGTGGCGGTGAAGATCCGGTGTTGTATTTGTCCAACCCCGACGGCATCTCGCGTGATCATCGACGTCACCAACTCGATTCGATCAACCGTTTGAACTCGCATCAATTCCAACGTGAATTTGATCCGGAGATCCAATCACGCATCGCTCAGTACGAGATGGCGTTCAAGATGCAAACCAGTGTGCCTGACGCAACGGATTTTTCCGACGAACCGGAGTCCACGTTTGAACTGTACGGTGAAGACGCCAAGCAACCGGGGACCTTCGCCGCCAACTGTTTGTTGGCGAGGCGTTTGGCCCAACGCGACGTGCGGTTCATTCAGCTCTACCACCAAGGATGGGACCAACACTCCAATTTGCCCAAGGGAATCACCGGCCAAGCCAAGGAAACCGACCAAGCATCCGCGGCGCTCGTCAAAGACCTCAAGCGTCTGGGGATGTTGGATGACACCTTGGTCATCTGGGGCGGTGAGTTTGGACGCACGTCGTACTCACAAGGCACCCTGACGCCGGGCAACTACGGGCGAGATCACCACCCGCGTTGCTTCACGACCTGGATGGCAGGCGGCGGAACCCGGCCCGGCATGAGCTACGGAACGACGGACGAATTCAGCTACAACGTGGCTGAAAACGGGGTCCACGTGCACGATTTCAATGCCACGATCCTGAATCTGATGGGCATCGATCACGAGCGACTGACCTACAAGTACCAAGGCCGCCGGTTCCGCCTGACCGATGTGCACGGGCATGTTGTCCGCGACATTCTGGCTTGATCTTCAGGTGATCACGTTGTGCCCGATGCTTGCCTGCACATGACATTCAGGTGCATATCGATCGGGACAAATTCGCGACAGTCCACCGCGTGTGACGCTTCGCCACAGGTTTCACCACCCTCCGTGCCGCAATAATTTAGACTGACGTTTGCGTGCTGGCCTTCTTGACACCTCTCGTTTTGTCAGTCGTCATTCGCTGTGATGGATCCGCTACGGCATCAACCCCAAGATCATTCCCATGATGGACGTTGAGATACTCAGTCGGTTGCAGTTCGCCGGAACGATCATGTTCCACTACCTGTTCCCGCCATTGTCGATCGGGTTGGGTCTGCAGTTGTTCCTGTGCGAACTCGCATCCTATCGGACTCGCGATCCTGCTTGGGAAGCCGCGGCCCGGTTTTGGACTCGGGTTTTCGCAGTCAATTTCGCGATGGGCGTGTCCACCGGCATCGTGATGGAATTTGAGTTCGGCACCAACTGGGCCGCCTACTCACGCTTCGTTGGTGACGTGTTTGGATCGGCGCTCGCCGCGGAAGGCATCTTCGCCTTCTTCTTAGAAAGTGGGTTCTTGGCCGTGCTGGTGTTTGGCTGGGACCGGGTTGGTCCGACCATGCACTTGTTCAGCACGTTGATGGTGTCTCTTGGGTCGATATTCAGTGCGGTTTGGATCGTGGTCGCCAACAGTTGGCAACAAACACCAGCGGGATACCACATCGTGTGGCACGACGTGCAAGGTGAATCCATGCCGCGAGCGGAGGTCACCGATTTCTGGGCCATGGTTTTCAATCCCTCCTCGGTGGACCGACTGACTCACACCTTGATCGGTGCGTTTGTCTTGGGAGCCTTCTTTGTCGCGTCCGTTTGCGCCTACTACTTGCTCAAAGGGCGACATGAAGAGTTCGCTCGTCGCTGCTTGTCGATCGCTCTGCCCACCTCGTTGTTGTTCACGATCCTTGCGGCTGCGACCGGACATGACTCGGCTCAAAAGCTGGTCGAAACACAACCTGCCAAACTCGCTGCGATGGAGGCTCACTTCGAAACAACTGACCAACCCACCGGGCTCTACCTTTTCGGTTGGCCCGATGCAGAAGACGAGACCGTTCACTTCGGTGTCCAAATCCCCTACCTGTTGAGCCTGATGGTTCACAACGATCCCATGGAACCCGTTCCGGCAATGGATCAGATCCCGGCCGATGAACGCCCGCCGGTGTGGCTGCCCTTCCAAACCTTTCACCTGATGGTCGGCTTGGGAACGATGATGATCGGGGTGGCGGGACTGGCCTGTTGGTTCTGGTTTCGTGATTCCTTGTCGCAGCGACGTTGGTTGCTGTGGACCATTGTGTTCATGCCCGTTGCCGCGATGACCGCCAATCAAGCGGGATGGGTCACCGCCGAAGTGGGGCGGCAACCGTGGATCGTTTACCCCTCCGTTCAAGACGGTGTGGAGATGATGGGTTTGAAGACCGCCGATGGACTCAGTGAATCCGTGACCGCCGAACAAGTCCTCAGTTCGATCATTCTATTTGGCATCATCTACTCGATGCTTTTCGCGGTCTGGGTGTTTGTGCTGAATCATAAAATCCAACATGGCCCCGAGAGTGTCGAGGCTCTGCTGGAACACAAACGAACCACGCGAGCGGATTCCATGTCCGAGCAATTTGAACACAGCGGCAAATCGCACGGCGGTGACTTTCTCGAGGAGGACTCGCAATGAGCTACGAAACCGTGACGTTTGTCTGGTTCGTGTTGCTGGGCGTGCTGTTGTGCGGCTACGCGATCCTGGATGGCTTTGATCTCGGGGTCGGAATCCTTCATCCGTTCCTCGCGAAAACCGATCAAGAACGCCGACTGGTGATGAACTCCATCGGGCCGCTCTGGGACGGCAATGAAGTCTGGCTGGTCACCTTTGGTGGAGCCTTGTTTGCTGCGTTCCCCGTCGCTTACGCCACCGTGTTCAGCAGTTTCTACCTGGCTTTCTATCTGCTCCTGACCTGCTTGATCGGACGCGCCGTCAGTCTTGAGTTCCGTTCCAAAGTCCATTCACCCACCTGGCGACGACTGTGGGACTTTGGCTTCTTTCTGTCCTCCACTTCCGCGGCGATGCTGCTGGGCGTCGCCGGGGGAAACGTCATGCAGGGAATGGAACTTGGTCCCAAGTATCACTACGAAGGCAGCCTGCTCAGCCAACTGGGGTGGTACCCGTTGATGATCGGGATGTTGACCGTGTCCCTGTTTGCACTGCACGGTGCGATCTACTTGTATCTCAAAACCGAGCATGAACTGCAGAGCCGAGTTCGATCCGCGATCACGCCGCTGTTCTACGTGTTCGCGGGAATGTACTCACTGGCAACCCTCGCGACGTGGTGGCATGTGCCTCACGCCACCGAGAACATCGCCAATTACCCTCTCCTTTGGATCGTCCCGATCCTCAATGCGTTGGCCGTGCTGAACATCCCCAGGGCCATGCACCTGGGCAAACCAGCGTACGCCTTCTTTTCATCGGCGATGGTGATCCTGGCTCTGGCATCGTTGTTCAGCGTCGCGATCTACCCGAACTTCATGCTGTCGACGATCGACCCCGCCTACAGCATCACACTGGACAACGCTCGCAGCAGTGAAGGCACCCTGAACATCATGTTGATCATTGCCGGACTGGGCATGCCCTGTGTGCTCAGCTACACCCTTGTCATCTACTGGATCTTCCGTGGGAAGGTACGTATCGACACCAACAGCTACTGAACGTGCCTGGAACACGACGGTTGCTCAAGCGTTTCGGTCGAACAGCAATCCGTTGAGTGAACGCCCCCGCGAGGTCGAGACACCCAAGAGTGATTGCAGATTGACCAGAGTCTCCTTGGTCACGTTGTAGGCATCCAGTGCGTCTGAATTTTGGCTGTCGTACTTGCCGCCGGAAGCCAATTGAAACAGATCCACCAACGCGGTTTGCGTTGCTTCCAAAGCGGTCCCCGTCAAAGAGGACACCTGAGACCCACGGTAAGACTCCGCCGCCGCCCCATTGGCCGTGATGGTGAAGTTATCAAAACTCCCGCGAAAACCTTCAGCGATTTGGAACCCGATTCGAACGCCATCCTGTTCGAATTCATACCGGCCATTGACCTTGTCCACTTCTTGACCATTGATTGCAAACTGTTCGCTCTTTGCCGAGGAGTGATAGGTGCTTGGGGTTCCTGTGCGACGCTTGGCGGTGACCTCCGAATCAATTTCAAAGGCGTCGATGGCTCCGACAAACTTGTCGACGAACTCGAGGTCGATCGAACTTTCGCCGACGGAAACCTCAAAGGTGTTGGTCGCCGAAGTGTACGTTTCACCGTTGATGGTCGCTTGCCCGTCTTGCCCATTCGCGTTGCCGTTGCCGTCACCACCTGTGACGGAAAACTCATCCTCCTCCGAGCGCAACGTGATGGGATCGATCGCCCCCAGGAACCCTGTGTCGACGTCAAAGCTCATCACCGCGGAATCAACGGTGATCTCAAATTCATTGCCATCCGCAACGAAGGATTGGCCATTGATCGTGGCCTCGGCGTCCACCCCATAGGCAGTCCCGGTTTCGTCTCCGCCGGTGAGATCGAAATCGCCGTCCGAAGTGGTCACCTCGATGGGGTCGAACGCTCCCGTGAACCCAGACTGCACGTCAAAGGAATACGATCCCAGTGAATCGGTGTAGTCCACCTGATTCCCATCGGCGGTGACCGATTCACCATTGATGGTGAGCTGGGCGTCCGTGCCCGCGGCGTTTCCATTGCCGTCACCGCCATCCGTGCTGAAGGATCCCGATGTCACGTCCACTTCGACCTTGCCTTTGGTTCCTTCGTTTTGGCTTTCCAATGTCAGTGTGCTACCCGACAACGTCGCGACCACTCCTGTGTCACCGGTCTGATCGTTGATGTCATCCCGAAGCGAACTGAGCGATTGAAACGTCGACACATCAATTTCCACGGTTCCCAATTCACCGGTGAGATTGAAGGTGGCTCTGCTGGTGGCGGCCCCCCAAAAACCATCATAAGTCAGCTGCCCTCGGGTGGCCGTTTGGTCCACGGTACCACTGAGAATGTTGGTCGAACGAGGCTCCGAAGAGTTCACTGTGAACCCTTGAATCTGACTCGCGTTGACTCCCTCGACGTCGACATACTGCGTGATGTCGTCCAATGTCACCTGGATGCTTTCCGACGACCCAACGGTCTGCCCACGGAACTGAAGTGTGTCGCCATCGACAGTCGCAACCACTCCTGTCGATTCCGTCTCCGCATTGATTCGATCGCGAACATCCGTCAGAGCTTCCCCTTGAGCGATCGCGATTTGCTCGCTGCCTGAGTTGCCCGACAGAGTGAACACAGCCGTGTCGACGACGCTGCCACCGCTGCCTTGGTATTGCAACTTGGCGGCGTCAGCGGCGGTGGTGATGGTCCCGGACAGATTGACCTCAGCCCCGTCTGCGATGCTCTGCAAATCAAATCGGGGAATCTGTGCCGCGTTGACGCCTTCGATCGTGGGGCGGAATTGGCGAACAACATTGGACAGACGAACTTCCGCGTCGTCGCCACGCAACTGCGACACAAGTCGAAGCTCGTTGCCATTGACTTCCGCCTTGACCCCCGTGAACGCCGACACATTGTTGATCTTCTCGGCAAACGAAATCAAAGATTCACCACGAGTGGTTTCCACATTGGCGCTGCCAAGGTCTCCGGTCAAATCAAAGTTGGCCGAACCCGAGACCAACCCACCGGCGCTGCCTTGATAGGTCAGTCTCGCAACCGTCGCCACCGAGTCGACTTGCCCCTGGATGGTTTGCGAGACGCCGTTCGACAACCGGCTCATGTCCACACGATCCACCTGTGACTCGTTGACTCCAAAAAGCTGGTTCTCGCCCTCGTTCCGTCCTGTTCGGATCGGACGCACCGTCGCTTCCAGGCTTTGCGAGGTCCGCGATGTCAAACGCAGTTTTCCATCCACTTCAATCGCTTTGACACCAACGTTCTTCGAGTTGATTTGTTGAGCCATCCCGGAAATCGAACGTCCCGGTTGAAACTGAATCCGTCGTTCCGAGTCGCCGACCTTCAGATCGAGGGTGCCGCCGCCCTGCAAACGCCCCGCGTCGGTGATCAGGATCTCGGCGTTGCCAGCCTGCTGGGTGATACCACCAGAGAAACGAGCCGATGCATTGGGTGGCAGCGAGAGGATTTCCAAGTCTTTGATCTGACTGGAATCGAGACCACGCACGACGGAATTCTCGGATCCGCCCAACGTCAACGATTGCCCCAAGAGTTCGCTGATTTCAGTCAGAGCCGTGTCGATACTGCCCTGAAAACTCGTGAATGAACTCCCAACTCGTGCAGCATCCAAGAGCTTTTCGCTGATCCCGGCAACCAATGAATTGATCCGGTCAGACGTGGTGTCCACGCGACGAAGAAGCGTTTCGGGTTCAGCCTGACTGGACGCACGGGCGCTCAGTTGAAAATTCTCGACAAGGAGAGACTGACTGGCGAAACTCGTTGATGTACTGGAGCTGATTGTCATCGTAGGGGGTACTTGGTTTGGAACAGCTGACTGCCCATGTCACCTAAGAAGGAACCCCCCGGCTCCCGAACTGCCCTCGGATGAGGCAGCACCTGAACTCTAGGTCACGATCGCAGCTGAAGCCTCATAAATATGCGAATTTCACCACCTGCCAAGATCAGATCACGCAATCACCCAGCAGTATTCACTGCTGTTCTGGACGCCAAGCCTTGTTTCGGTCACCGGCTCGACCTGTTGGGGCAGCGATCCTCGACAGGTTAAAGTACCGGCCTCCCACGTCGTCGTGGCTCAGACGAGCGGTTGCCACACGACCAGTCCCACCACCAAACCACAAGATTTCGTCATGGAAAAAGTGCTGATCGTCATCGGCGATGCCACCGAGTTGCTGGACACGATGTACCCGTATTACCGGCTGCAAGAAGCCGGGTTCGAACCGATCGTGACCGCACCCGAGAAACGGCTCTACCAACTGGTGCTGCACGAAGTGAAACCAGGTTGGACGATCACCAAGGAATGGGAAGGTTACACGCTCGATTGCGACGTCCCCTTCGCCGAGGTGAAAGAAGACGACTACGCGGGCATCTTCTTCTCCGGCGGCCGAGCACCGGAGTACATTCGCTACGACAAAGACTTGGTGCGGATCACGCAACACTTCTTTGACACCAACAAACCCATCGCCAGCGTTTGTCACGGGGTCGAGATTCCCGCCTACGCCGATCGCGTTCGAGGACGCCGAATGGCCACCGTTGCCAAGTGCCAATTCGACTTAGAAGTTTGCGGCGGAATCTTCGTTGACGAACCCTGCGTCATCGACGGCAACCTCGTCAGCGGACGCACCTACCGCGACAACGGCTTCTACATCGCGCCCTGGATCAACCAACTCGAAGCCGCACGCGATTCCAAGGGGTAAGCAGGTGGAAAGCAATCATCGGAAATCATCATGTGAGCCGTTTGGGCGTTAGCCCCGGTTGTACGCGGAAGCAACAACGCTTGCCCAAACGGTTCTAATACCGAAAGACTCCTGCCGACCTGCCTGGCATCCCGGATGAGACACCATCCGAAACATGTCATGCGAAGTCAAACAAGCGTCCAACGAGGAGAGCCCAAATCCTCTTGGCAACCGCACCAACGCGAATCCCGTGTGCACCGCTTGGCTAATTGACCTCCGTCCCCTTTTTATTGGCGTCCCCTTTTTATTGGGTCGGCCGAATGGGTTCCTTCAAGTCACTGGCCGATGCGGTGGAAGTACCACACCTGACTGGACCAATCCGCAGGTGGATGCAAACGAACCTCGGGACCTGGCACTTCGTCGCCGGCTGAGTTCTGACCCTGAGCCTCGCGGGTCAGAACGCCGTCCTCGGGTGCCCATCCGTTGACCAATCGGAAGCCACCGTTTCCAGCTGGAATGAAGAACCATTGCTGGCTCGTCCAAGCCCCATTGAGCGACTGCATCCCCACCGTGCTGCCCGGCAAGACATCCTCCGGATCGTCGCTGACCGCTGGCTGTCGCGTCAGGTAGTCCGCCCCATCGCCCCACAAATTGCGAATGCGATAGGCACTGGGGCCAATGCGTTCCAGTTCCCACTTCAAACTCGACCAAGACTCCGATTGCTCGTCCAAACGCTCGGCGTAGACTTCCGCGCTCGGGACAAATTGGCCTTCCGAGGCGGGTTGCCCGGAGCGTGCCAGGTACGACGTTTGCCAATCCCAACCGCTGGTCACTCGATAGGTGTCGAACGGTCGATTCAACAGCGTCGCCTGCATCTGCACATAAGCCAACTTGGGCGAGATCGGAACCACGCCATCGCCGCCTGCGATCGGCGTTGCGAACATCGATGTCCCCGGTGGCACCACCGTGTCCGAGTATCCCGGGCGACGATCGGCCAACGTCAGTGTGAAGTCCGTGTCCTGCAACCATGAGGTCTGATCGGTGTAATCCCACATCAAGAACGACTTGCACGCGGGTTGCTCGAGCGCGATCTGCAACAGGTTCGAAAACACGCGAGCTTGTCGCTGAAGTTGTTCCTGCGACGGCGGACTGCCCGTCGGATCTTGCGTGTGCACGGCCGCTACATCGCACTCGGTGATGAAGACCTGAAAACCCTCATTGGCAAACCGCTGAAAGTTTTCACGGATGCTGTCGTAGTTGGGTTCGTAGCGAAGGTCGAGCCAGTGGTTTTGGAAACCAACGCCGTCGATCGGAACCCCTTGATCGCGCAGTCGCTTGCACAACGCCAACAACCGATCCGACTTGTCGTTCACGGTTTCGGCGGAGTACTCATTGAGAATCAGCAACGCGTTTGGATCGGCTTCGTGAGCCCACTCAAACGCTTTCGCGATGTAGTCCGGCCCCATCGCCGCGTACTCTTTGTAAGGCACGAAGTTCTCGCCACTACCGAGCCCCATCCGAAGCCCATCGGCATCCATCACATCGCCGTTGTCACCGATGACTTCGTTGACAACGTCCCACACCCAAACACCACCCGAAACACTGCCCGCCATCGTGGACGTGTACTGCTGCAACACCTGCTCAACGTCTTCATTGGGCAATTGCTGAAACCATGGCAAGCGAACATTCTCGGTCGGGTAGACCAACACGTGAGCATGCACCTGCATCCCATTCTGAACCGCCCACGCAACATTTCGCGTCAGTCCCGACGTGTCGATCGGCTGCGTCGGATCAGTCCAAGGGCCAAACGGCATGAATGCCTTTGCAGTCACCGCATTGAACTCCGAGCGAGCCAGATCCAGGACCGGTGTGTCGAGTGAATCGGTGTCGTACCCGCCCATCACTCCGCCAATCGCAAAGTTCGGCGGCACGAGCTCCCTCAGGCGATCGCCAGGGAAAGCTTCCTGTCCCGAAGCATCGGGCAGCCATCCGGACGCAAGACCAAGCAGAACCACACAAACCGTGGGAAAAGAAGCACTTCTTGAGGAAAACATGCACACGACCAGTGGAATCATCTGAAGGAACGGGGATCCCAAGAGACCCCCCTTCGCACAGATTGTAGCCCGGTCAAACCCCGAAGCTCCCGTTTTCGGAGTTGTTCAGAATTTCCAACTGGCCTCGACGAACACCGCATCGTGCAAATCGAATTCAATCGCATCCTGCTCGTACTCCAGCGATCGGTTGAAGACGTAGCCGACCTCCATTCCCCATCCCCGATTGCCCGTCACAAGCGTTTCGTAGCCACCGAAGACCCGAAGGCCATTCACGGTCAATTCATCGCTTTGGCCGTCTCTGACGCCGCCTTCGCGGGTCACCGCCCATGTATTGCCACCGATTGAACCGCCGAGAAACGCCCAGCCTTCTGCCTGGCCCGGATCGACCCACAATCGGCGATTGAGTTGCGGACGGGGCATCATCAGATCAATCTTCCACTCCGGCGAAGGCGTCCATGTCAGGCCAATCGCTGGCAACACACCCAGGTCGCTGCGATCGAAGTAAACCGCCCCCAGCGAAAGGCTCAGATCATCTCGGCATTGCCAATTCACGAGCCCCAGTCCAAACAAGCGAAACGCGTTGTCACTGGTGGTGAAATCGCTGCGAACGGACGGCGTTGCAATCACGATCGTTGAGATTCGCTCATTCCACTTCTTGCGGTGAAACAACGTCACGCCGGTGCTGTACAGCGTCTCGGGAGCATCAATGCCCGATAGACCGCTGAGATGGTCCGCACGAAAGAACGGACGCACTCCCAGCAAATTGTCAAGGCTGCCCAGGGGGATCCCTGTGCTCAGACGAATCTCCCAAAACGTCTCATCCAGTCCGCCCGTTGTCCCGGGACCGACGGGTGAGCCACTGCCATCGGTGAGATAACCACCCAGCAGTTCGCCACCTTGGAAAACACCTCGTCGGAAATTCTCGAGTTCCATCTCCGGCGGACTCGCGACGGCCCATTGCTGGGGCGCATTGATTTGCACCGGCAGTTCGGCCGCTGAAAACTGAGCGACCGACGGTTGAGTTGGTTGCCCTTGAGCGACAGCGGTTCCAGCGGTGAACCACAAAAAGAAACCACCCAGAACGAACGAACGTGCACGATCCAATGTGCGACGTCGAAACCGTGTGCCCTCGTCCATGAGGTCTCACTCGTTCAGATGGGATAGGGCTGACAGGAATCGAACCTGCACTCCCGAAGGAACTAGATCCTAAATCTAGCGCGTCTGCCAGTTCCGCCACAGCCCCGTGGCGACCAGACTCAGGCCTGGTCGGTCAATCAAAAGCACCGAAGCGAGCATTCGACGGTGAAGTCGAACATCGTTGCATCGTCACTTTGGCTTTTCGTCGTTGCTGGTTGCAACGACGAATAACTCGCAGTCCCGATCAGCTGGCGCCGGGTTCGCCGCCTTCGGCGGCCACCGTTGGAACGACCCAAACCTTCAGGCTGGCGTCGACTTCGCTGTGCAGGTGAATCTTCACCGTGTACAGACCCAACTCTTTCAAAGGACCTTCCAAGCGGATCTGGTCTTGAGCCAAGGTGATCCCGCTGGCCTTGAGGGCATCCACGATTTCGTGAGGGCCGACACTGCCGTACAAGTGACCTTCGTCGTTGGCGTTGGCTTCGATCGTGATCGACTGCTTGGCCAATTCGTCGGCTTGTTCGCGATAGCTTTTCAGCTTTTCCAACTCGATGGCACGCAATTTTTCGCGGTGCTTTTCGACCATTCGTTTGTGGTGATCGGTCGCGATCGTTGCCAAGCCTTGTGGCAACAAGTAGTTCAACGCGTAGCCGGATTTGACTTCGACCAAGTCACCTTGGCGTCCGAGGTGCTCCACGTTGTGGATCAACAGCAGTTCAATGCCGCCGTTCTGTCCTTTTGGAAGACGTTTGAAGTGGCTATTCGCACGCCGAGTCGCTGATTTTGACATGGTTCAGGGGTCGAAGAAAAAAGGGTTCTGATTCGGGATGAACGGAGGTGACGTGAACGTCAGGCGGCAGTTTGGAAGCTAGAACGGGATATCTGGCTCGTCGTAACCTGGGCCGTCTCCGGTCGGTTGTGAATCATGCGAGGAAGGAGTATTGGAATTGACGTAATTGGAAGGTTGCGAGTCGACTCGAGACGCTTCCGAGCTGGGTCGTGAGGCTGCGGGTCGTCCGCCTCCACCACCACCGCCACCGGATTCACCTCGGCCGCCGATCATCTGCATGCGTTCGCCGATCACTTTGACCTTGGAACGCTTCTGACCGTCTTTTTCCCACGTGTCCTGTTTCAGACGGCCTTCGACAAAGATCGGTGAACCTTTGGAAAGGTACTCACTGGCAACTTCTGCGGTGCGTCCAAAAAGCGTGATTTCGAAGAACGAAACATCTTCGACCCACTGTCCATCGGACGCTTTGCGTTTTTCGTTGACTGCGATCGAAAACTCCGCGACGGCCATCCCACTCGGCAAATAACGCAGTTCAATGTCACGGGTTAAATTCCCCATCAACATCACGCGGTTAAAACTTGCCATGGTTGAGTCCTCCCGGAATTCAAATCAGTCGTGATCAAGCATCAGCGGTTTCAGCAACCGCTTCGCCGGAGTTTTCGGTTGACTCTTCGTCGGCACCTTCCGCACCAGCGGGTCCGGTGAACTGTTCACCGCGAGCGTTGGCCAGGATGGGCTCGACCAAACGTGGGTCCAACCGGATGGTCAGCTCCCGAATGACGGGCTCTGCCAAGGCAAAACCGCGAGCCAACTTGGTCAAGTTGGGACCTTCCATGCTGAAATAGATCAGGTAGTAGGTGCCTTTTTGGTGCTTGTCGATTGGATAAGCAAGCTTTTGCTCCATCCACATCCGACTGACTTGCACTTCACCACCGTTCTCGGCGATCAGCTCTTCGAGCTGCTTCGCGACGCCACCGGGGTCGCGTGCGTAGTGGTTGCTATCGAGGATGAAAAGCGTTTCGTAAGTGTTGACTTTTGCCACGGGACAGATCGCGGGAGGTGCGGGAACGGGAAAAAAAGTGACTAAGCGCCGCTGGCGGCATTGTAACGGTTCATGGCTTCCGTCACCCCCTTGGCCACCCAACAAGCGGTGGCGTCGCAGGAATGCACGATGGCATGTTCCATTTCTTCTAATTCAGTTTTGTCAAACTTGCCCAAAACATAATCCGACACCTGCCATTTTGCTGGCGGACGTCCAATTCCGATCTTTAGTCTCGCCCATTGATCGCTGCCGAGGTGACGAATGATGTCGACCAGGCCTTTTTGACCACCTGCGGAACCCGATCGTCGCAATCGAACGCGACCGGTTTCGAGGTTCAAGTCATCACAAATGACGAGGATGTCTTCCGGGGAAAGTTTGTAATAATCAATTGCCTTGCGGACACTTTGCCCACTGGCGTTCATGTAGGTATGCGGGCAAAGCACCAAAACCTTTTCGTTTTCGATGCGACACTCGCTGATTTCTCCCTCAAATTTGGTCGTCGGGGGAGAACCGACAAACCGACGCACCAATGCGTCAGCGACCATGAATCCAATGTTGTGGCGAGTCTGATCGTACTTACGACCAGGGTTCCCCAAGCCGACGACTAACTTCACTCGTCTGCGTCGCCAGAGCCTTTGCTGATCACCTCAGGTTCCGCCAAGGAGTCGCCTGCTTCGGCGATTTCTTCATCGCGTTGGGCTTCGATGTGAGCGATCACGACGTCGCCGTCGGTGATCAATTCCACACCCTCAGGCAAGGTCAGGTCGCTAGCCAGTTTGTGCTGGCCGACACCCAATTCGGCGATTTCTAGAACCAGGTGGTCAGGAATCGAACCTGCCGAGCAACGAATTTCAACTTCGAAAACGTTTTCGAGCAACATGCCGCCTTCGCGAACACCAACGGCTTCGCCGTGATGCACGATCGGCACGCCCAACTCTACCTTTTCCTTCAGGTTGACCCGAATCAGGTCCATGTGCAGCACTTCGATTCCCAAGGGATCCCACTGCATGTCGCTGACCAAGGCGGTCTCATCGACATCGCCAGCCAGTTGAACCGTCTTGCTGTGGTGACGCAGCAAACCTTTGACTTGCGCCGAAGGGACCGCCAAGTGCTCGTTGGCTTCGCCGTGACCGTACAAGACTGCGGGAACATGACCGTCGCGACGCAAACGGCGAGTGGCGGCCGTGCCGGTGGATTCACGTTTGGTGACTTGAATGACGTCCGTCATAACGGGGACCGACCTGGGCAATAAAAGTGGAGATGGAAGGGGAAAACCGCGGTGAAATCTTGTTCGCTGCCATCATCGTTGAACCAAAACCGGCACTTTGGAAAGTGTGATTCCGAACACGGGGCGCGGGATTCCTGGCGGAGCAATTTTTCGAAGCACGGCAGTATGCCGATTTCCTGCCTGTCTGCAAGGCCAAAACTACCTGTTTTGCGTCCTCGATCCAGTTGCACTGGCAATGGCATCGTTGATCGCATCCAACATCCGGCCCAATGAAGCTTCGTCCAACCCTCGATTTCCCAGGTGTTCTCGCAACGCGGGAGTCCAAGGAATCGACGTTTTTCCCGGCAATTGCTGCAGCGCAAAGGCTCGATCACTGGGGATGGTCCAGGAGATTTCGTTTCCATCGACATGAATCGCACGATCCTCCACCGTATCAGCTGGAATGAGATGAATCGGCATCGCCGATTCGATCGCCCACTGCTTTGCCCCCGGTGGCGTGAGCTCTTCGTTGAGCAGCCAGACCGCCATCGCCGTCCGACCCGTCTGGGGGTGCGTCCAAATCAAATGCCGCATCCGGCGATCGACATGCTGAGCGTTGATGGACATCACGGCGGTGACATCGAAGACAATCAACGAAGTGGTCTGGATCACGACGATCGGCGGATCCATCATCGCTTCGTTCTTGGCCAACACGCGACTGGCGATCATCCCCAGGTCCGCGCCCAGCGATTCCGCTTTCTCTGAATTGACAATCGTTGGTCGCTTGCCAATCAAGTACGAATGCCCCAGACCCACTTCGCGAAGCTGGTACTCACCGTCCTCTTGAACCACCGTCGCCATGATCGCCAACCCAAACAGACTGCTGTTCTGACGCACCAGGTCGGTGACGTCGCCGACATCGCCATGGGTCAACTTGGGTGTCCCCAAAAACAACAATTGGTTGAATCGATCTCGCGGCATCGACTGGGCCACCAACCCTGGCGGCAATCGAACGACTCCGGAATCGACTCCCCAGGTGGCTTTGGCGATTGGTTGCTGGGCGAAGACCGAATTCGGCCCCGATGCCGACGACAGCAGCAAGGTTGCGGAGATCCAACCAGACCAAACGGCAATCGCCAAACCAACCTGGAACAGGCGGGTTTGGCGATGCGAGTCAGATTCCATCGAATGGATTCGTTTCATCGGCGATTCAAAGTGCTCAAGCACTCTTAGTCGTTGGCATTTTGAACAAGTCTTGCTTCCCGGTCACGATCGCTTCGTCAATCGTGTAGACCTTGCCGTCTTCTTGTTCTGGTAGGTCGTACATGATGTCCAGCATCACATCTTCCATGATGCCTCGCAAACCACGAGCCCCGACGCCCTTGTCGACAGCTTTTTCAGCAATCGCATGCAAGGCTTCTTCGGTGAACTCAAGCTCGCAATTTTCCATCGCAAACAACGCTTGGTACTGCTTGACCAACGAGTTCTTCGGTTCGGTCAGGACTTGAATCAACCCTTCCAAGTCAAGTGGCTGCAGGTAGCTGATGACCGGCATCCGTCCGACGAGCTCAGGGATCAAACCGAACTTCAAAATGTCTTCGGTTTGAACTTGAGCGACCAATTCACCCGGGGTTTGTTCATTGCGAAGGTTGGCACCTTCGCCGAATCCGAGCGTGCGATGTCCCAGACGACGGCGAATGATCTCTTCGATTCCAACGAACGTTCCGCCACAGATGAACAGAATGTTGCTGGTGTCCAGCTGAATGTACTGCTGCTCGGGATGCTTGCGTCCGCCCTGAGGTGGAACGTTGGCAACGGTTCCTTCCAGCATTTTCAGCAAGCTTTGCTGAACGCCTTCGCCGGAAACGTCACGAGTGATCGAGACATTGCCGTTCGTGCTTCCGATCTTGTCGACTTCGTCGATGTACAGAATCCCACGCTGAGCGGCTTCGACGTCGAAGTCGGCTGCGTGCAGCAATTTCAGCAACAAGTTCTCGACGTCTTCGCCAACGTAACCCGCTTCGGTCAGCGTGGTCGCGTCACCGATTGCGAACGGCACGTTCAACATGCGAGCGAGTGAGCGAGCCAGCAACGTTTTCCCGCTCCCGGTTGGCCCGGCCAACAGGATGTTGCTCTTCTCGATCTCGACCTCTCCATTGCTGCCGTCGGCACCACTGCTGAGTCGTTTGTAGTGGTTGTGAACCGCCACCGCCAAAACACGTTTGGCTGAGCCTTGACCGATGACATAGTTGTCCAGGTGCTCGACGATCGACCGTGGTGACGGGATATCGCTGAACAGTGACTTGGACGGGCCACGTCGACGTTGCTCCTGGTCCAGAATGGATTGACACAGGTCAATGCACTCGGCACAGATGTAGACGTCGCCGGGGCCTTCGACGAGGGGACCGACGTCACGGTAACTCTTACGACAGAAGCTGCAAAACGCATTCTTCTTCGTCGCTGCGCTGCCGCGGCGAGAGTTCGAAGTTTCCTTGGTGGGCATACACGACTCCTTACTTTTATGAGTCCAACATTGCGGGCTCGTCCCTCGGCGTCGGCGGATGACGATCAATGAGGTTTTCGCGGGCAATCGAGCATCAACACCGAAGTCGGTGCTCACGCTTTATTGTACGCAATTCCTCGCATCCACCGAACATTGAAGGCGCGTTCTCGCAAAAGAACTCGACACATCGAACGGATCGGCCACGACTCGAATGCTTTTCAACACATTGCGACCCGGATTTGCATCCGAATCAACAACCCGCGCCGAAGGAACATCCTTGTCCTCGAAGCTCGAGCCACTCGTGGTTTGGTAATGGGTTTCATCGGTTGCCAATGATTGGTATGCCCATGAATTGGGAGGGCGAATCATCGACGGCTTTCTTGGGTGACAACAAGATCGGTAGTTTTCGACAACTCACCTTTTCTCCGGTGCCTTGATCGTTCAGGTTCTCGATTCATTCTCGCCCTCCTCGTCGGAACGAGGCGAAGGAAAAGAACCGAGACCGGAATCGGCCTGGGAGGCTGTGGGAACCGGAGGATCAGTCGTCGAAGCGGAAGTTGACCGCGTTGCTGCTTGTATAGTTCGGAATTCCTCCTCGTTGATGTCACCTTTGCGTCGCATTTCTTCCAGGTTTACGAACACTTCTGGGGTGTCTAGCTGGTCGTCAGTGTTGTAGTCGCGCAACCTTGCCAACACCCAAAATGCGAGTGCAATCAAGATGGCTAGAACCACTAGAGCAATGCCAGCCTGCACGGCCGGTTTTGCTATCACATCTGTCACAACCGAGACTTCGTTCATAGGAGCTGACTTGGAAGTTCGACACCGCCTCGAACTCGCAGAGGAGTCCTTGCCGGTGCTCTTTGATCATAGGAGTGTCCTGGTGGGCCGGTCCACTTGCAATTGTCACAAAAACCAGGGCTTTCAAGTTTCACAACTTCTTTTCACAGCGGCCAGTGGTTCACTCCGCCAAGGCGAGCTCAATCCACCGTTGGCACGCTCTCGCACGCCTGACGCCACCACCGACACTGCAACAGATGCTGCATTCCTAGACGCGGAATCCGCAATCCTTGTTCGCAGTGTCCCTCGACCCGAACCACCACGGGTCCGCCGAAGTCCATTTTCCCCAGGGTTTCGGTGACCCGGCGAAGTGTCAGTTCCCCCGTTCCGATCGGGGTGTCGTCGCGACCGACGGTCCCGGGCGGCAATTCGCGAGGCGGTTGCCCCGGCCAACGGTGATCGCAGAGATACACGAGCTTCAACCGCTCGGCGTTCCGCTGCAGCCGTGGCCCCAACGGCATCTCCCCCGCCGAAACCATTTCTCCTAAGTCCGCCGCCAGCCCCAAGTCCAAGCTCGCGGGCAACCACTGGCAGATCCGCTCAAATTCCGCGACGCTTGAAATCGCGTGCCCCATCGCCGGTCGGAGTGCTATCGAGACGCCCCGACGCCCCGCATACCGTGCCAGTGACTCGAGCCGATCGGCCAATCGCTCCAGATCCAACTCGCTCAACCCGGACGAAAACTCGTCCCGCGGCCAAACTCCCGCCCCCAAGGTCAACACCGTTCCCGGACGCCGCTCAGCCATCCGAATCCAGTGCTCGCACCAACCGACGGTTGCCTGGACCAAAGACTCGTCCGGATCCGCCAACGACGGCAGCGCCGCCTTTTCGCGGTCCAGCACAAACGAGGATTCCGTGTCGATCACCACCTGACAACGATGCAAACGTGCCTCGTCAAGAAAACGACCCCAGGAATCCTGCTCCGCTCCGCTCGCTGCAATCGAAGAAAACAGACCGCCGGCCAGCCCCTGTTCCCAGGCCAAAATCCCTCGCCGCGGCCGAACGGCAACGCAGCGGTATCCCATCGACGCCAACGACTCGATCACCGAGATCGGATCGTGCAACAGCAACCCACCCGCGTGGTAGCCCGGTGTCATCGACATGATGGTAACCTTGCGTCTGCAATCATCTCTCGCTTTCGGTGGCTGCCAATCGGATTCATCTGGAAGTGAACGAACAAAACTCGAAGAATGAGCAAGTGGCCCCCTTTCTCTCAGGAACCACTCCGCTCGGTCGCCCCGTCTCTGCTCCACTCGCTTTCCACTGTAGCTGAATCTCCATGTCAGATTCTCCCACCGCGTTCCCAAAAGATGGGCCGATTGATTCGCTCAGTCACCCCTCGTTCCTCGGTTTCATCGCAACCCAGTTCTTCGGTGCCTTCAACGACAACCTCTTCAAACAGTTGTTGCTGCTCCTGGCCATTCCCACGGCGGTCGTGGCGACCGTTGCCGATGGCAGCGTCAACGAGGGATCCGCCGCCATCGAAGTCGCAGGTGAGCTGACCGATGCTCCGGCGACCAAACCCGCTGGCGGAGGTGACTTGCAAGGGATCGCCACGGTGGTGTTCGGGCTGCCTTTTGTTGTCTTTGGCGGCTTGGCCGGGTACTTGGCGGATCGCTACAGCAAACGCACGATCATCGTGACCAGCAAGGTCGCCGAGATCGCAATCATGGGACTCGGTCTGCTCGCGTTCCTGGCCACGCCCATGATCGGATTCGCGGGACTTTGGATCGTGCTGTTCTTGATGGGACTGCAAAGCACGTTCTTTGGGCCCGGCAAATACGGCATCATGCCAGAGATGTTGTCAGGCAACCAACTCAACCGCGGCAACGGCTTGGTCCTGATGACCACGTTCATCGCGATCATCATCGGCACCGCTGTCGCTGGACCACTGAAGGATTCGATCGTTCCGGCGGGAGTCCCACAGATGGAAGCCGCTTCCGGTTTATGGATCGGTTCGCTCGTGTGTGTCGGCATCGCCATCGTGGGAACCATCACCAGCCTCTTGATCATCCGCCTGCCGGCCGCCGATCCGACCCTGAAACTCAAGGCCGAGTACTTGGCCGTCCCGCGACCGATGCGAACGCTGTTGAAAACCGACACACCCTTGTTGCTCGCTCTGTTGGCGTCGTGCGTGTTTTGGTTGATCGCGGGGCTGACGATCCAAGCCGTCAATTCCCTCGGCAAAACCCAGCTTGAGATTTCTGACACGAAAACCAGCTTGATGGTGTCATTGATCAGCGTCGGAATCGCCTTTGGCGGTGCCGCCGCGGGTGCCTTGAGCCGAAAGTTATCTGACAAAGTCGTCATTCAAATCGGCATGTGGGGCGTCGTTGCCTTCTGCGCCGTGCTCGCGATTTCACTGCCCGGCGGTCGACACTTGCTGGGCTTTGGCGGGTCGATCCCAGTCCTGATGCTGCTGGGGGCCTCCGCCGCGTTCTTCGCGATTCCAATTCAGGTGTTCCTGCAAGCCCGTCCGCCCGAGGAACTCAAAGGCCGCATGATCGCGGTCATGAACCAAGCCAACTTTTTCGCGATCGTGATGTCAGGCGTGCTGTACCAAATCCTCAACACGGTTTTGACCTCCGCTGATCTGCCGCGAAGCACCGTGTTCGGCGCGATGGCGGTGCTGTTCCTGCCCGTGGCAATCTTCTATCGCCCCTCGCTCGAACGAACCGTTTCACCGACGGCCGCTGCACCGACCACGCCCGCCAACTGAGTTGAAAGTCAGTATCACGGTTGGTCACGTTCACCGCGGAGCAGGGACGTTCACAAGTTTCACCCGACCAGCAACGCCATCGCGGCGAGTCGCTGCAGATTGGACGTCATCTTGGCAGTCACCAAAACCCGCAAGCTCTCTTCCCCAGTGACGACTTGGTCTCCTTCGACGAGACCGCCATTGGCCATCGAGTAAGCGACCATCCTCTCAACCAAACCCGCGTGATCCGTTTCTCCATCGCAGCAACGAATCAAGTGCGCCGTCGTGTCGTCCAACCGAATGGGTTGGTGACGAAGATTCGTGACTGTATCTCCTAGCAAAACTTGCTCTCGAGCCAGAGGCAAGGCTCGTGGGTGCGACGACACTTCTCGGCAAACTTCCGTGGGGGATGCACTGACGGACACCAATCCCACGCAAACGAGGTTGAACAGGTCCATCTGCAAGGTGGCCAACGAACGGGGCTCTTCGGTCTCTACCACCTCGCACAATTCCTGGTAACTCATCGAAGCGGGATACTCAGCGACCAAACACTCCATCGCTTGCCGTGTCGTGGGATCTTCCACCGTCCCGCTCAGCCCATTCGAACCGGTGATCTGATCACCCTGCAGACTCGATGAGGTCACAAAGTGCATCGACGCCATGTCGGCCGATTGCAGCTGCTCACTGACCGCAACGGATTCATGACACACCAACGTTTGCCGAAACGTGCGTCGTCGAAAGAAGTCCAGCGTTTGCCCGCGGCGAATCTTCGGCAGCGAAGCCAGTGCCGAGGCCACATCGGGACGGACCTGTTCGTAGGTGGAGTCCCCCCAATCCGCTTCGGCGATGACCTGCAAGCATTGGGCCCCCGCTTCCGCCGCAAACTCATGGAAGTAGCACGGCCGGTTGGTGTCTTCGAATTGCTCATGAGAGATGTACGCTTCGTTGGCTTGGTCGAGTGCTTTGAGTTCCTCCTCCAAAGCCACGCGGTACGCCGACCCTTGTGGGACATTCTGCGCGACGGAGCTCAACAGGGCTTTGCCATGCCTCAGTCGTTTGTGCGGGTCCTCGATCCCATCGGCGTGATAACGCATCATGTCACGAGCCATCTGGCGTTGGTGCCAACCCGGGTACGTGTTGTAACTGATCAGAGCGATTCCATTGGCCGACAATCGCATCTGACAAATCGCCAGGATCGATTGCCGGACCTCTTCCGGCACCCAGGAATAAACCCCATGAGCGATGATGTAATCAAATCGGTCCTGCTCGCTCTCCGGATGCGTCACCCAGTCCTCGATCTTGGCGTGATGCAACTGGATGTTGGTGAGCCCAAGTTTGCCGATCATCGCGTTGCCGGTCTTCACGTGGCCAGCGGCGAAGTCGACTCCTTCAAAGTGACTGCTGGGAAGCAACGTCGCCAGCGAAATCAAGTTGCCGCCGGGCCCACAGGCAAGTTCCAAGACGCGACACGATTCCGGCGGTGGTGCATTCACTCCATGCAGTCGAGCAATCGCGGCCATGTTGCCCGGATGCGTGGCCGGGTGAATGAAATCGGGATACGGGACTTCGTCGTAGTTGGTCATCAACGTTGCAATCGGAGAGAGTGACAGGGCGGTCTCTGAATCTTTCGCCCCTTGGACCAGCTTTCTTGATGATATGATCGGCGGCGAAGTTTATCACGGGCGACGTTGATCGCAGACCACGCTTTCTGATTCAGGGGCCACAGTTGAACGAGATCCTTCCAAGATTGGTGTGCGGTCTGGGCATCGTGGTGTTCGTGACACTGGCGTGGTCGATCAGCACCGATCGTCGGCGTTTTCCCTGGCGGATTGTGATCGGCGGCCTGCTGCTGCAATTCACGCTGGCCGTGTTGGTGTTGCAAACCCACCTGGGCCGCAAAACATTCAAACACGTCGGCGATGGCTTCCAAACACTGATGCGCACCGTCGATGCTGGTTCCGGTTTTCTGTTTGCCACCGGCCCCGACAATCCACTGGGCGATTCCTTGCTGGCAACCTTTGCGTTTGGAGTGTTGCCGACCGTGATTTTCTTTTCGTCTCTGATGAGCGTTCTGTATCACCTGGGTGTGATGCAACGAATCGTTTGGACGATGGCCTGGGTGATGAAGTTCTCTTTGAAAACGAGCGGCCCGGAAACGTTGGCTGCCGCGGCAAACGTTTTCGTCGGTCATACCGAGGCTCCCTTGGTCGTCCGCCCGTACCTAGCAAAGATGAGTCGCAGCGAACTGTGTGCGATGATGACCGGCGGATTCGCAACTGTGACGGGAGGCTTGCTGGGCGCCTACGCAAAAATGGGTGTGGACATCAGCCACCTTCTGACCGCATCGATCATCAGTGCTCCCGCAGCGCTCTTGATCGCGAAAGTCATGGTGCCGGACACGCCCAATGAACTGGATGCCAAGCGATCGGCTCGCAACCGAAACCTCGCTGACGACACGATGACACTGAAAATCGAACGGACTCACGTCAACGCGATCGCAGCCGCGGTCGAAGGTGCCAGCGATGGTTTGAAGCTGGCACTCAACGTGGGCGCAATGCTGATCGCGTTCCTGGCACTGATTGCCTTGATCGATTTGCTGCTCGGCGGCATCTGCACGACCTTCGGCTGGATCGACTCGAACAATGCTCCCCAAATCACGTTGGGCGTGATCCTGGGCTACGCCTGTTGGCCGCTAGCCTGGTTGCTGGGGATCCCGGCATCGGAATGCCGAGCGGCCGGGGAACTGATTGGACTGAAGACTGTCGCCAACGAATTCATCGCCTATCAACAACTGGGGCAACTGGTTCAGTCCGACGAACCGCCCATCAGCGAGCGGACCGCCACCGTGCTGACCTACGCGTTGGCCGGTTTCAGCAATTTCGCAGCGATTGGAATCCAAGTCGGTGGGATCGGCGGATTGGTCCCGGAACGAAAATCGGACCTGGCTTCCCTGGGTCTCCGAGCGATGTTCGGTGGGCTGCTGGCCTGCTGCATGACCGGTGCCATCGCCGGCATGATGCTCTGAACAATCGACGGTTCAGACCGGACGACGCTGAAACGGACGGTGAGTTATACTGAGGGTTCCTACCTTTCGCCCCTCCCGCACGCCGAGTGAACACCTTGAACGTCCGTCGTTTGCATCTCGTCCCTGCCCTGATCCTGCTGTTCAGCGCCGCTGCGATCGCTCCCCCGACCAGCCTGGCAGAAACTCAAAAACTCGTCTTGGTCGCCGGCAAACCCTCCCACCCACCTCGAATGCACGAATTCAATGCGGGTGTGCAACTGCTAGCTGATTCCCTGAAAGACGTCGAGGACCTGGACGTGGAAGTGGTCCTGAATGGATGGCCCCAAGACGAAACCATCTTTGAAAACGCCGATGCCGTTGTCTTTTACATGGACGGTGGCGGACGCCATGAAATCGTCCAAGAAGAAGGCCGTCGACTCAAGATGATCGACGAGTGGGTCAAAAACGGCGTGGGACTCGGTTTCATGCACTACGGCGTGGAAGTCGTGACCGATCAAGCCGGCCAGGAAATGACTCGCTGGATCGGCGGTCACTACGAAAATCAGTTCTCATGCAACCCAATCTGGGAACCCACCTTCGCGGTCTTCCCCGATCACCCTGTCACCAACGGCGTTCAACCGTTCCAAGCCAACGACGAGTGGTACTTCAACATGCGATTCTTGTCCGGGATGGCTGGCAACGAGGCGAAGGAAATCGATGGCCTGCAATTCCAGCCGATCTTGTTGGCCAAACCATCCGACGATGTTCGCGATGGCCCCTACGTTTACCCCCAAGGTCCCTACGCTCACATCCAAGCATCAGGCGGTCGCGCAGAGGCCATGATGTGGGTGGTCGAACGTTCCGATGGTGGTCGAGGATTTGGATTCACCGGCGGTCACTTCCATGACAACTGGGGCATCGACGACTATCGCAAGGTCGTGCTCAACGCGTTGGTCTGGACCGCCAAAGGGCAAATTCCCGAGGACGGCATCCAATCCACCGTGAACGAAGAACAGTTGGATCAGAACTTGGATCCCAAGAAACCTCGCAAAAAGAAGTAAGCAGGCAGCCCAGGAATGATTGGGTTTCATCTCCTCGCCGCTTGGGCGCTCGCCCCGCTTCGAAGTCGTGCAGTTTTCGAGTGCTGCGTTTTGGCGGGCTTCTGCATTTGAGAATCTCTCCTGAAACGAAGTTTGAGGAGAGCGACGCCGTTCAGGCGTACGCGAGGGTGAGGGCCGGGCATGGGGAGCGGTGCGCACTCCCCTCCCCCGGAAATATCGCTGAACGCTCGCTTTCCGACCCCTCCCAACTTCGTCGGGCAGGGTTCTTAAGGCGTTCCTGACACGGCACTAAAAAATGGCACGACCGCTTCACGGGGAGCGGGGAGGCTTGTTGTTTTGCCGGAGCAGCCCTCAAGCTATTCCGGCTTTCTTCGTGCCTGGATGACTTCCTGCTGTTACGTCAGAACATCCCAGCGGCCACTCAGAACAAAACCGGTTTGCCGCTTTCGCGACGAACGGGAACGATCTGACCGGCGTGCATCATCGGGTGCATCCCGATCAGGATCATCATGTCACCCACGGTCGGGCAAAACGCTCGCATCTGTTCCGGTGCCGGGTCATCGAGCTTGGACTCGTCCATCGCTTCGAGAGCCGCCAAGGTGTTGGCTCGAACCTTGGTCATCAGCTCCAAGTACTCAGCGAGCGTGTTGAACTGAGACGCGTCTTCGCAGCTCGCGTTGTCTTTCCCGTGGACTTCTTCAAAGCCTTCCGGCAGTTCGGTTGTGTAGTCCGGGAACATGCCGCCGAGCATGTTGACTTCCGCCACGACCAAGTGCCCGACTTGCCAAGCCAAGTGATTGCACCCCGGCCCCGGCCGACGCATCAGATCGGCGTCCTCCAGGTCGCCAAGGTAACCACGAAAGACCATGTCGCTCAAGTTCATCGTCGACCGAATCGCATCTTTGACCTGCACCGCAATCTCCTGCACATGAAAGGGAGTGGGCTCTCCGAACTGGACGAAGCTGAATTCAATCCGAGGAAGATCCAGCGAGCCTGCGAGGTGAGTCTAACGCATCAAGCGTGTCTCGATACCGCGGCTCAAGCCAAGCAACTCGCCCCGAACTCAACGAAGAACGAATCCACCGAAGCGGGTGCGAGAATGCTTGATGAAGTTCCCATGTACTCTTCATGATGCATGTCATCGTGCACCGTCTCGTCGTCATGCGAGTGATCGTGATCAGACAACCGAACGGACACCACGGCCGGCACAAATCCATTCAGTTCCAAGCCACCAGTAGTCTGCGAGTCAGCCTGACTGGCATTCGCTTCGCCTGAGCTCGCGTCCCCTGCTGCGAACGCGACCTCTGATGAAATCGCCAAATCAGACTCCGCATTCGCGGTGGACGAACTCGACAGGGAGTTGATGACTCGAAGTGCGTCGAGTGACGTCACCTTCCCGTCACCGGTGACGTCGTAGTAATTCCCCTGCTCCAACACTTCGTCACCGACGTTGATTTCGGATACCCCGGCCGCATTCAAAGCATTGATCACCCGCAACGCGTCCAATGCCGAGACTTCGCCATCGCCCGTCACATCCGCTGGTTGCAAAAGATTGGTGGGGCTGTCGTTGCTGATGCTCGGAAAGCCAGCGGTCGAAGCGATTTGATACTGCTCCGCGGCCGACCGCGATTCGAAGCGCAACACGTAATTCTGATTGGCAGACAGCGTCACCGACAAATCGCCGCTGCCGCTGTACTCCCCAATTGGCTGCAAGTTTTCATCGAGCACAAAGAACGCTTCCGATGATGCCGTCGATCCAACCTTGGTCACTCGCAGCGTCGTGTTCGCGGACGCGCGAAACAGGTAGGCAACCGGTTGGTTGTTTCCAGGCACCGAGATCGGCGTGCTACTGAAATCAGCCGAGTTCAATTGTGTTTGGGCGACCGGTGATCCATCGTCGTCGAGGATTGTGATCAACGCTTCAATGTCGGCGCCCAGTTTGGCGACACTCGAATCAGCCAACCGAATCGTCAACGCTTCCACGCCTTCGTTGGTGGTGTTGTCGACCACGTTCACGGTCATCGTCGCAGTGCGTTGGCCCGCTGCAAAGTTGAACGCCGCCGGACTGGCCGTGTAGTCCGAACTCGCCAATGCCGTTCCCGAGATCACCACCGGCACCGAAATGCTCTGGGATGGTGCGGCGGACAGCGTCGCAACGATCGCCACCGTGCCTGCCGATTCCGGAACGGTTTGCTCCGTTGTTGTGACCTGAACGGTTGGCCTGGTGTCAGGTGTGAGTTCCCAACCGATGTCATCCAAGATCGCGTAGTCGAGATCACTCAGCATGCCGTCGAAATGATTGGTCATCGTCGTCGGCACCACGTCGCGAACGGAACTGGCCAAGTGGCTGCTGCCATTCATTGGAATATTCGCGGAACCCGGGTAAATCGCATTCGCCTTGGGGCCCGCAAATTGGCCGCCGGAAACATAGCGATTGAAAGAAGGTGCCGTTCCAAAACCCAACACGTGAGCGAACTCATGCGCCACCACCGCACGGAAGTCCGATTGACCGGATTCGCCAGTATCAACGGCTCCGAAATTCCAATCCACTTCGCTCCGCGTGTCGATCGTGATCGCACCCACCACCGGTGCGAAGTCACTGGGCGTCGTTGCCGCCGCACCGGTCTCGCCTCGAGTGGTCAGGTTGCTGATGAACGCGTTGGCCTGATTGACGCAGGCTTGGTCGGGACAGTTGTAACCAACCCCAAAGGAGTTGTAGCCGCCCAAGCCGCGAGTCAGCCCGGTCAGGTTGTTCCCGCGAACGTAGACGACAATTTCATTGGCCGCCGCTCGAAACGATTGCGGCAAAGAGGTCAGTGCCCCCGTCCGCGGATCGAGAACCGCCGGTTGCCACTGAATCTGAGATCGACTCGGTGGATTGACCGCGGCCAACGTGTCGTTGAATCGATCGACCACTTGGTTCACAACTTCCTGCATCACCGCTTTGGCTTGCGGGTACCGAGTCGTGAAAAAGTTGCTGCTGTCCAACGAGAAATCCAGTCGGACTTGGAGGACACTTTCGCCTTCCGCTTCGCGGCCTGAAATCTCTCGGGTGGAATCTCCCTCCCCTGCTATCGGATCGAGCTCCACCGATACTTCGCCCCAAGCATCGGGGTGCTGCGGACCGATCATGGAATCGGCGGCCAACAGGCGTCGATGTTCCAGGTTTTCAACGCGAAGGCGTCGGGAAGAGTTCTGCATGCATCCAGCTCGATTAGAAAAGCAGCGTGTCGGTCCTGTCTTGGTCCGCCACGCAGGAGCATTCTACGAGCCGGCAAACTCGAAGCGAGACGCGCAAAACGAATTGAGTGGAATCACGGACGCAGATCCCAGTCCTTCATCTCGCCTAGCAGATCCTCCCGCGTCAAGTTGAAACACAGGGGGGTCAGCGTCACATACCCCTCGCGAAGCTGGGTCACGTCGGTCATTTCCGCAGGCGGTTTGTTGGGCTGCGTCCACAATGCCCAATAATAGTCGCGTCCACCGGGATCCTGACGTTTTTCGTAACGACGTCCATATTGAGCCAATCCCATCGGCACCACCTTCACTTCGCTGGCCGATTCCGTCGCCGCCGTGGGCACATTCAAATTGAACAGCCCGCCTTGAGATTCTTTGTGCCGAACGATTTCGCCGATAACATTGCGAGCAATCACCGCCGCGGCGTCGAAGTCGTTGTCGTCGGAGTTCTCCAGCGACACGGCGACACTGGTCACGCCAAAGAACGCACCTTCAATCGCAGCCGCAACGGTGCCGGAGTACAAAACGTTGATGCCCGCGTTCAACCCGTTGTTGATGCCGCTGACCACCAAATCGATGGGCTCTTCAGCAAACAATTCGGCAAGCGAAAGCTTCACACAATCGGCTGGTGAACCTTCCACCGCCCACGCCCAATGGACGCCATCGCGGTGAATGGATTTTGGAACCAACGGTGTCAGATAAGTGATTGAATGGCCGACACCGCTTTGTTCGGTTGCCGGAGCCACCGTGATGACTTCGCCCAAGTGACGCAGTTGTTGGCGAAGCGCCGCCAAACCTGGGGCATGAACGCCATCATCATTCGTTAACAGAATTCGCATGAGAAGTATTGTCCATCGATGTGCGTGGCTCGAACCAATCCAGAGACTCGGGGCAGCAAAAAGAGGAAGGCATCACCGTAGCGAAAGTCGTCAAGACTTTCGGGATGACGCCAAGCAAGTCGAAACTCTTGACGAGTTTCGCTACCCGATCAATTCGCTGTCACAGAGCACTAGGTTATGAACTGCACGACAGCATCGAACAACCCGGACGGTGTCGCGCCCACTCGGGTCGCTTCTCGGCGAAGCGTTCTTTCCCCGGTTGATCGTCGTACGGACGGCGGAGCACTTCCAACAACTCCGTCACCAACGAATCATCGCCCTTGTCACAGGCATCAATCGCCAACTGAGCCAAGTAGTTTCGCAAAACGTACTTCGGGTTCACCGCGTTCATGCGTTGCCGCCGCTGCGAGTCGTCCGCCGGAAAACCGCCGTCCGACAAGACTCGCTTTTGATAGGATCGAATCCAATCCATCATCGCCTGTTGATACTCATCGGTGATCTCGTCGGCAACGTAGTGAGCCTCCGAAAGATGACGGAGCACGGCAGCAAGCTCCAGTGCCCTTGGTGCCTCGGGCGTTCCCAATTCAATGTCCGCTAACCGACGATAGAAAATGGTCATGTCCGTTTCGGCCAATTGCAACAACGTCAGCAACGAGTCCACCAACTCGTCATCGGTCTCACTCTCGTACTTCGACAGCCCCAACTTGCCGGCCATCATTGAGTGCCAACTTCGCTGGAACTCTTCGACATAAACGGCGATCCCACGCTGCAGCGGTTCCGCTTCCTTGACCAACGGGACCAAGGCGTTGGCCAGAGCGACCAAGTTCCACTGGGCGATCTGAGGCTGATGCGCGTACCGATACCTTCGCCCTTGCGCGTCGGTGGTGTTCGGCGTCCAATCAGGATCGTAGTCCTCCAGCCAACCGTACGGGCCGTAGTCAATCGTCAGCCCAAGAATCGACATGTTGTCGGTGTTCATGACACCGTGGACAAAGCCGACTCGCATCCAGTGCACCACCATCTCAGCAGTCGTCCGGCAAACTTCCTCGAACATCGCCGCGATCACGTCGGGGCCAATCTCGGCATCTGGCTCGGACTTGGACAGCAAGTGAGGGAACTCCGAACGAATCGTGTGTTCCACCAACACTCGCAGTGTCTCGGTGTCTTCCCGCGAGGCGAATATTTCGAAGTTGCCAAACCGAATGAACGAGGGTGCGACTCGGCACACAACCGCGCCCAGTTCATGTTCCGGATGCCCGTCGTAGAACATGTCACGAAGCACCTTCTCGCCCGTCAGCACCAAACTCAGCGCCCGAGTGGTTGGCACTCCCAAGTGATGCATCGCTTCGCTGCAAAGAAATTCGCGAACACTCGATCGCAAGACCGCCAAACCGTCCGCGGTCCGAGAATACGGCGTCAGCCCGGCCCCTTTGAGTTGCAGCGTCCAGTGCTTCTCGTCTGCGGTGACAACCTCGCCGAGATTGATCGCGCGGCCGTCGCCCAGTTGTCCGGCCCAGTTTCCGAACTGGTGCCCGCCGTAGCACATCGCAAAGGGATCCATGCCCTCGGCGAGCGCGTTGCCCGCCAACACTTCAGTCAGCTCGGCCGATCCCAACCACTTGGGATCCAAGCCGATCAGGTCCGCGACCTCTTTTGAACCCGCCACCCACTTCGGAGCCGAAACCGGCGTCGGCTTCAGACGCGAAAACCCCGCCTGATGGACTTGGCGAGTGAAATTTCGCGGCTCTGAATCCGCGGGCAAATCTCGCGTGAATCGATTGTCAAACGTCAGATCAAATGTCACGCGAACAACTCATGGAAGTTCTCGCCGTAGCGAAAGTCGTCAAGACTTTCGGGGTCTCGTCGAGCAAGTCGAAACTCTTGACGAGTTTCGCTACCCGAACAACTCGCTGTCACAGACAACGAGCGAGATCCGGCTGAGGGAGTGATGCAGAAAAACTTACTCAGACGTGCTTACACGAGTCCGGTCAGCGATCCGTCCCCGCAGAAGTCGGGGTTCCCGAAGCTCTTCTGGGCGAAGCCCATTTGCTCGGCAATCGTCATCAGGAATCGGTTGTGGGACACCTTGCCGTAATCCTTGGCGTGTCCCGTTCGCAGTCCCAAACCGCCGCCAACACACACAAACGGAATGTCGTTCCGGGTGTGCGAGTTGCCTTTGCCAAGCTCGTTGGTCCAGATGATCGTGGTGTTGTCCAGCATCGATCCACTGCCACCGGGCTCGGGCGTGTCCTGCAAACGTTTGGCCAAGTGAGCGATTTGCTCGCAGTACCACGTGTTGATCCGAATCAGTTTCTCGTACGCGTCCTCGTTCGAATCGGGCTCGTGTGACAACCCGTGGTGCCCTTCATCAATGTCCAACCAACGCATCCGCGGCTGGCCGACACTGTTGGTGATTTGGAACGTTGCGACGCGAGCGAAGTCGGCCGCCATCGAGCTGACCAACAACTCCATTTGCATTCGAGTGATCTCGGGCATGTTGTCGTTCTGGACTTCGACGTTGGGCGTCAACTCTGGAACCGCATGCCCCACCGTTTTGGTGCTCGCTTCCAATTCGATCTTCAGGTCCTTCTCGACCTTGCGAACCAATTCCACGTGCTGCTGCAACAGGTGCCGATCTTCCATGCTGACCATCGATTCAATCTTCTTGAAATCGTCGGTCAAATCATCCAAAACACTTGCCAGCAACTCACGGTTCTTGGCTTGCCCGTACAACTTGTCGAACATCTTGTACGGGTCGTCGATCGGAGCGACCGGCTGGTTGGCTCCCGCGTAAGACATGCGAGTCCAAGTGTCAGCGCGATCGGGAACCATCACACCGAATTCCAACGAACCAAAACGAGTTCGCGTCGATGGATCGGCTTGCAGTTGGTTCTTGAGGAATTGATCGATGCTGATCCCCATCGACCAACCCGCGGGCGTGTCGCTGCCGCCTTGGATGTCACCGGGGAACAACTCGATCCCGGTCAACAAACATCCCATCCCGCGCATGTGACCGTCACCGTCGCCTTGGATTTGGTTGCACAAACCCTTGATCGTCAGCGTTTGATCCGCGAACGGTTCCAGAGGCTTCAGAATGCGTTTGAATTCCAACTTCTCTTCGTCACCCTTCGGCCAGAAGTGATCTGGGATCACGCCGTTGGGGCTGAAGACGATGATCAACCGTTGACGTGGCGTCGCGTCAGCCGCCAAAGCCAAGCTGGGCAAGTTCATCGTGAAGTTCAACGCCGCGGCACTGATGCCAGTGCGTTGCAAGAACCGACGACGCGAAAGACGTTTCGATGGTTTGCGTGGTGCAGTGGGTTCCATATTCATTTCAAGCTCCCGCCGTTTGGTTGTTCTTGGGTTGTTTCTTCTTCTGCCCTGAATCGGGCAACGCATCACTCGCCGCGATCACGGCAATTTCGACCAACAGCTTTCGAACGTTGTAGTCCGATTGCCGAAAGGACTCGGTCAATTGATCCAAGCGATCGGCACCGTACGACGCCACCGGTTGCTTGACGAAGTACTGGAACATCCGAGTCACAAAGGCTCGATGTGTGTCCGGATTCGCGACGGCCACTTCGGCCAATCCACGAGCCCCTTCGAATTCGATTCGTTTGTCATCGCGAGTCAGGTAACTGCCCGCCGCATTGACGTTTTTGTTCATATCCTTTTCGCGAAACCTGCCCACCGCATCGAATTGCTCAAGAGCAAACCCGAGCGGGTTGATTCGTGAATGGCAAATCTGGCAACTCTCAGGACTCGTTTGCAACGCCACGCGTTCACGGGTCGTCAAATCAGGATGCAAATCAGGGCTGAGTGGCGAGAACGCTTCATTGGGTGGTCGCAGGGTTCGTCCCATCACATGCCGAATCAAAAACACGCCCCGGTGAATTGGCGACGTCGCCGCGTGGTAGGACAGACGAGCCATCACCAACGGATGCGTCAACACACCCACATGAATGTTCGGATCGCGAACAGATCGGGTCCATTTGTCAGATCCGTCTTTCTGATCCACGTTTTCTTCGTTTGACTCAGCTGGTTTCCAGGCGTCCCCGTAAAAGTCCGTCAAACGCGGGTTCGTGAAAGCCCAATCGGCCGCCAACAACTGACGGAAATCACTGGTTTCACTCCACACCGTTTCATCCAAGAAGCGATCCAACGAGGTCCGCAGATCCGCGATCAACTCTTCGCTGAAACCGGGGTACTTCTCGTCATCCTTGCGAAGATCGTCTTCGGGACCCAGCTCCATCCAGTGATAGAGCATTTGCTTCAGCTTCACGCGAGTCCGAGCGTCATCGAGCATCCGCTCCGCTGCCTGCCGAATCGCACCTTCGTCCTGCAAGTGATCCTTGTCGATTCGGACCTGCAACCAACCGTCTGCCGGGAGCGAGTCGTGCAAAACCAGTGCCAATCGATTGGCCACTTGTTGCGAAACCGTTCGATCCGCATCGAGGCTCGGGTACAGGAAGCGAGGTGACTTCAGTGTCATCAACACAACGGACTTGATGATGTCGGTTTCGTCTTCGAACGCTTCGATGGCAGGCACCACGATGCGTTCGGGCTGGACCTCTTCCGCATTTCCGCGGTGAGCAACGGTGACGAAGTTCATCAGGAAGCTTTTTAGTTTTTCTTGCCGGGAGCCTTTGTCCTTGCGGTGTTTCTGGAGATAGTCGGTCCACAACGGGTCTCGCATCGCACCTGCGAACTCGATCGCACCCTCGGTGACGGCGGAATCCCACGCCGCATCGACCGAGATCCCTCGCTCAAACCCATAGCTGCTGTCATCGGGCGGCATCGTGGTCGACATCTGAAACGCAGGCGGATTCCAACCCGGCACAAGCGCGGAGGCCGGAATGATCGTCTCCACCCCGCCGGGCGGGACCCAAGACAACGAAATGCTGGCTGGTGGTGTCTCGCCTTTTCGTTTGCGTTGATTGAAATCGATCTTCAATGGATAGATGCGACCACCCGTCAACATCAGCGGGCGACGAAACTCATCGCGACCTTCCGACTGAACATGGTTGTCAATCAATTGTTTGGAATCGTGACCAAAGTCCATCGTGAAGGAAGTCTTGCTGCGGACAACGATCTCATAGCGACCGGTTTGCTCGACACGCAATCCACCATCCCAGTGAGCATGAAACTCGTCCCATGCCACACCATCGCCAGGGCCTTCCTTGCCAAATTCGAAATCGACGACCGGGTCCGTGCGTTCAATCTTTCGGTCTTCTTTCTTCCAACCCTTGCCCGCGTAAATCGCGACCGACAGCCCGCGTTCCGACTGGTGTCTTTTCCAAGTCGTTTCTTGCAAACCCGCGAATTGGGCGTACAAATCCGACAGGCTTTGACGGAACTGAGTCCCGGTCAAACGCTGCAACGATTGACGTGGCGGACGATTTCGAATCTGGGCTGCTTCGCTGTAGAACGCATGATGGATGTAAGCCGCCACGGCGGCAGCGTCATCGCCAACACAAAGGTCGGGATCTTCTTCCGGCATCGTGTCGACAATGATTGCGGTCAACTCACCGATCGAACCATCGCCCATCAACGGGTCCGGGTAGTAATCCTCTGTCCCGACGCCTTGTTCGCCGTGACACTGCAAACACTGTTCGGCATAGATCTTTTGCCCCGCAGACAAAATCGGATTGTCCGCGATCGCTGAATCGAACGAGGTGCTCTCAGCGGCCGAAATCGGCAACGCCATGAAAGCAACGATTGCGAACGAGGCAGCCACACCCATCCAACGTCTTCTCCCCAGTCCAGCCAAGGTGCCAGTGCAAGAGAAGCCAGAGCAGGAGAAGTCGGAGGCGCGTACCAATTTTGGAATGCGTCGCATGATTTCAGTGGGTAGGGAAAGGACGGGAACCCGGGGTGGGTGTCAGAAAACTGACGTTGGATTCACCAAGGCAGGACTTTGCATTTTAGGCGACTTAGGCGGACGAAACACCCCGAAAAGCTGCATTTTGCGGGTGTCGCCCCCCAATTCGTCTCGAAACAGCACGTTTCCGCTTCTCGCTGATGCTGAAAACACTGTTTTTCGGCCTTTCAACCACATGGTTCATTCAGATAGGCTCGGCGAATCGGATTCCCCAGATCCAGTCGGTCCCCGTCCAATTGGACGGGCCATCCGATTGACCCGATGGTCCGCCTCCCTATTTGATACGAGCGTCAAGGATGATGCGTTTGAATTTCTCGGTGTTTTGCCGTCCGTTCTCCACACGTGCAGCGTTCCTCGCAGTTTTGATGGGCGTTGCTGGCTTCGTGGTCACAGCGCCCCCCCCAGCGATGGGACAAGGCCGAGCTGCCGCACCCGCTCAGCCACCGCAAAACGCGGCACAAGGACAGCCCAACGCGGCTCCTTTCCCACCGCTCAGCGCCGCGGAACAACAACGCCTCGATCAAATCCTGGCCGCTTGGGAACAACAAAGCAAAGGCACCAAGACACTTGAGTGTGACTTCAAACGTTGGCACTTTGATCTGTTTGCCGCACCCGCTGGCATTTACGCGAACAAAGCGGAAGGCGTCATCAAATACGCCAACCCAGACAAAGGATTGTTCCAAGTCAAAGCGGTCGTCAGCTACGACGGCAAAGACGAGAACGGGAAGCCCAAGTACTCGGCCAAACAAGGTCTGCACGGCGAACACTGGGTTTGCACCGGCACCGAACTGAAAGAGTTCGATCATGCCACCAAGCAGTGCAAGATCCAACAGTTGCCGCCTCACATGCAGGGGCAACACATCATCGAAAGCCCACTGCCGTTTGTGTTCAACGCGGACGCCAAACAAATCAAGCAACGGTACTGGGTCCAACCGATGCAGTCACCGAAACCGGAATTGATCCTGATCGCGGCGTACCCGAAACACCAAGCCGATCGCGCTCAATACAAAGTCGTTCAGATCGCTTTGGATGCGAAAACGTTTTTGCCACAAGCCTTGATCATGTACGCTCCCAACTTCAACCAAAAGACGCAACCGAAGTGGGACCACTACGAGTTCACCAACGTCAAACGCAACTCGATCAAAGCCAGCTTCGGAATGTTCTTGCAGAACTTCATTGATCAAGAACCACCGTCGGACTGGAAAGTCTTCCGGGACAACTACAACGGGCCACCTCAAATGGCCGAAGGCGAAAACGAAGCTCGCCGTCAGTAGAGCCGAGCAAGTTCGTTTGCATCGTTCAGTTCAGGTAGCGAAACTCGTCAAGAGTTTCGATTTGCTTGACGAAATCCCGAAAGTCTTGACGACTTTCGCTACTAAGGAACGCGTGAACAACAAGTGACGTAGCGGAAGGGCGCGAGCCCTCCGGTGACACACGGCGTTCCTTCGCGACCGCCGTGCTCACCGAATTCTGGCGAATCCGGCTACGAATTGTTGCTAAGCGATCGGCCAATCTTGATTGGCCGCTGACAGCTCATCGTGCCATCGCTGGACCTCGTTGGCTTCTCGGCACGGACGTCCGTTGCCAAACGAATCCACGTAGCGACACGCCGCGTGTTGCCTCCGCGCTTGGTCGTATTGCTTCACCCAAGCCTGCCGCTCCGGCAATCTTCCCGGCTCGATCGGCCACACGCCCGGACGCGGCTTCAGGTGTTCGCTCATCCCAACTCGCCATGGCTTCGGCGACACTCGAGCGCGGAAGCAATTTTGGTTGAAGCACATCCGCACATAAACCGGATCGGCTTTGATCCGATCAAAGAAGTCCAGTGCTTCCGCCCCTCGTGGATCAAACGTGGCGTGGGTGACCAACACCCGAAAACCCATGGGTGTTTCGTAGAGGCGTAACTTCCACTGGGGATGCGATTTCGCAAAGGCGGCGATGCGTTTGCGTGCCATCGTGTGAGGCGTGCCGCTGATCCGGCGGCGAACCGTTTCGATCAGGCTGCCAAAGATCGCTGCCGACAACATCGACAAGAACAGCACCAAAAAAATGGGGTTGGTGATGTCCAATTGAAAAGCCACGACGGACAGCGCCACCACGCTGACGACGTACGCGACCACGTAGGTCATGCAGCCGCTCGATTCTGGCACATCCACATCGGCAAACAAAACATCGGGCGTGTTCAAACACAACGCGCCGTAAGCGTTGCGAGTCAGGACGGCGTCACCGCGGCGATCGATGATCTCCTCGCGAATCGGCAATCCGTCGGCACCGTTGTAGGCCACCTTGGGCTCGGTGAACGGCAACATCTCGCCGCGTTTGATTTCGGCGATGGCATCCGCAACTCGCTGATTCGCGTGCTGCTGTGCCTCTTCCACGCTGACATCCGACCAACCGAACCGCTTCACCAACCGCTTGGTTTTTGCCCCCTCAATGCGATCACTCGCTTCCGCCCAATGCTCCGGAACAATCATCGATCAGTTGAGCACCGGCAATTGAGAATCGGGCTGTCCCGCCGATGACTTCGGCGGCTGTTGATCCGGATCGCGATACTGGCTCTCTTGGTAATGTTTGCCGTACGTTCCAAAGTCGTTGAACGCGTACTTCTTTGCCCAACGATAAACGAAGCTTCGTTCAGGAATCTCATCACCCGGTTGATACTGACTGCGTCGTGGTTCGACGTTGCGAAGTTCCTCCATCACCTTGCCGCGAGCCGTCGTGTCACGGGCCCCGTGCTTGTCAGCCAATTCAAGCAACAGATCAGGGCGTTCCATGATCACACACCCGCGAGTGTTCTGGGCCGTCAATTCGCGGAAGTCACGCAGGAAGCCCGACTCGTTGAACGTTTCTTTCAGCGGTTTGCTGTCGTGAATCGATTCGGTTGCGAGCTGGATCACGGGACACGGTTCGATGTCGCCCCAAGGTCCCACGTGATGCGTGAACCCAGTGACCGCCGGACACAACGCGTTGCCCGCGTCGTCGTGGTAAGCATCGATGACGATGATCGGTTTGGTCGCTCGCGTGTCGACAACGAACTGACGCACACGACGTTGCTCTTCGCTGGACAGTGCCAGCTGCGGATTGGGTTCGGGACCGACCGGTCGGTAGATGTGGAACCAGGTGTACATCACTCCCATCTCGATCAATCGATCGACCCATTTGTCGCGGACCAGATCGTCGATGTTGGATTTACAAACGCTGGTGCAAACACCGACCAACAACTTGTTCCGAACAGCGGCTTCAATGCCGGCGATGGTTTGATTCAAAACCCCATCGCGGCCCCGCCGAGTGTCGCTGATGATCTCCGATCCTTCGACGCTGATCAGCGGCGTGACGTTGCCACACTTACGAAGACGCGCCGCGACTTCGTCGGTGATGAAGTGACCATTGGTGAAGACCTGGAAATAGACATCCGGATGAGCTTCAAACAAATCCAGAAGTTCTTTGTGCATGAAGGGCTCTCCACCCAAGATGCCGAAGAAGCTGTTGCCCATCGCCTTGGCTTGTTCGATCGTTCGATTGGCAGCATCCAATTCAATCTTGTGCTGCTTCGCCCCGACATCGACCCAGCAGCCCTGGCAACGCAAATTGCAACTGTTGATCACCGACAAATACAAAAACGGCGGGAAGAACTCGCCGCGTTTGAGTCGTTGTTTGTGCTTGTGAACACTTCTCAACCCTTTCACGCCAAGTGCCCAGACGGCTTTGGCGAGCAACCGTTTGTCGGTTTCTATCGCGAATCGTTTGGCCATTCGGAGGTACATCGGTATCTCAATCAATTGGGGCGTTGAATCTTCGGTGCCTTTCAGGCGACCAAATTCGTTGTCAAAAGTCCAGGCGTTTTGCGCGAGTCCCACTCGCAACTCGGCGATTTCAGCTAGTGGTCTGTCAGAACTTGTTTTTAGCGTAGTGGACGAGGCCACGAGTCCTGAACTGGCGTAAACACCAAGGACTCGTGGCCTCGTCCACTACGATCACCCCTAACTTTTAGCTGTGACAGACCACTAGGTGTGTCGGTGCCGTCTCATCTTAATGGCGAAGCAATCCTGGCTCACGCCGCCGACGCGAAACCAGTCCTCCAGTGGGTCCTGAGTGGGAAAATGAGCCCTTTTTGCGGCGTCCATTGCCGGTGCAGGAATTCACGTTGACTCGATTTTGGTCGACTCATTCGAGTATACTGCAAGAATCGATTTCACGAAGAAGCGGCGTCTGCCGAGGCAACGATCCGCCTCATCGACCGCCAGCGGCGACCATCTCGCCTCTCTTGCCAGCCCCCTTTCCTCCTTTGAGGCTCCCCCCTTGAACCAGCATCGACCCAAACCTGAAACCGCTCCCACCAATCGTCGAACGGTTTTGAAAGCGGCCGCCGGCGCCGTGGCCATGACGCCCTACTTCGCCTGGTCACCTCGTTCGTTGGCCGACGAAATCGCCGACGACAAGATCAACATCGGCCTCATCGGTGCCGGCGGCATGGGGCGTGGCAACCTGAACTCCGCCAAACAATGGCTGAACTTGGTCGCCATCGCGGACGCTGATTCCAGCCGCGCTCAACAAGCCAACGACCAATTCAGTGGTGGCAAAGCCGCCATGCACTCGGATTACCGAAAGGTGCTGGAACGGGATGACATCAAAGTCGTTCACATCGCGACCCCAGATCACTGGCACACCAAACCCTTGATCGAAGCCCTCTACGCCGGCAAAGACGTCTACTGCGAAAAACCGCTGACGTTGACGATCGACGAAGGCAAATTGATTCGCAAGGTGCAGAAAGAGACGGGGCGAATCGTTCAAGTCGGCACGCAACAGCGCAGCACGTTCGATAAGTTCACAAAAGCCATGGCGATCGTGAACGAAGGACGCCTCGGCAAAATTCATCGCGTGCAAGCCGCCATCGGTGGAGCTCCCACCAGCGGAGCGTTGCCAGTCGCGGCGCCACCCGAAGCGTTGGATTGGGATCTCTGGCTTGGCCCAGCACCCAAGGTCGACTACCGTCGCTCAGAAAACGGCAAGCAATCCAACGGTCACTACGAATTCCGTTGGTGGTACGAATACTCCGGCGGCAAACTGACCGACTGGGGCGCTCACCACGTCGACATCTGCAACTGGGCGTTGAAGCTGAACGGTCAAACCGAAGGCCCCGTGTCGATCGGTGGAACCTCCGAGCACCCCGTCGAATACAAAGACGGCAAGCCGGCTCAAATCGATCGCTACAACACCGCGACTGCGTTTCAATTCAAGGTCGCCTACCCTGGCGGCACCGAAATGATCATTCGCAATGACACTCGCAACGGCGTGTTGATCGAAGGCGAAAAGGGTCGCATCTTTGTCAGTCGTGGCAACTTGTCCGGCAAACCGGTCGAAGACTTGGCCGACAACCCGCTGCCCGAAGACGCCATCTCCAAGGTCTACAAAGGCCTGCCGATCGAGCACAACGAACGTCGTGCCCATTGGTTCAACTTCTTGCACTGCCATCGCGAAGGACTCGAGCCCATCTCCGACGTGCACACGCACATGGAAATGCTCAACGTCTGTCACCTGGCCGGCATCTCGGCTCGCTTGGACCGCGAACTGAAATGGGACAACGCGACCGAGCAAATCGTGGGCGACGAACAAGCCAACTCCATGCTGGCTCGCCCGTACCGCGAAGGTTACGAAATCGAAATGGGCTAACAGCCTGTCAAGGGTTGGCCGCGATGGAATCCAGGTAGTCGCATAGTACCCGAACGTTCTTCACGAACGTGGCCGAATGAATGACGCCTTCTTTCGGCGTCACTTTGCGGCCTTCGGGATCGCGCACGAAACCCGGTTCCCGCCAACCTCCATCGACATCCTGAGCCGCCAAGATTTCGGCGATTCGAATCGCGGGAATCGAGGCGGCTTTTTTGGGTTTGCCCTCACGGATTCTTTGGCAGCGACGCTCCAACGAATCCAAGCGAGAAGCCCCAACAAACGCGTAGTGATCCGGCATCTCGGAATCATCGTTGGTCAGCTCGTAGTCCGAATTGAAATACAACGGCAGGTTGGTCTTCAACTCGGAATACCGTGGCAATTTGCCATCGGGTCGCAAACAGGTTTTCAAGTACGCGATGGCAGGTTCGATCGGTTTCAAGAACCTGGCGTCCTGGGTGGCTTCATACAAATCCATCAAGACTTCGATCGCAGTCTGTGATTCAGCCCCGGCAATCGCTGGCGGTTCAAACTTGCGGTCCCAAACCGGGTGCATCTGTCGGTCATATTGCTGAGCCCACGCGGGTTGCGGTTCAGGCATCTGCGCACGCAGCAAGAACTCGCCGCCCCGGATCGCGTTGTCTCGAAAGTGATCGTCACCGGTGACTCGCCAGGCCAACAACATCGTGCGAATCATGTTCTGCGTGATGTTGTCGTTGAGCATGTAACATCCCTCGTAATCTTTGGTCCACGTTCGCGACCAATCGTCGGGATAACTCGCCTGCAAGATCGGGTAGTGCGAAACGCTTGGCGACTGGCTTGGCAGGCGGTCGTAGTGATGACTCCAAGCACCAATGGGATACTGCGACAAACGAGTGGAATCCAAGGCAACATCGATCGCCCGAGCCAAAGTAGGCGAGGCGGACTGGTTGGTTTCCCGCATGGTTTCCTGAAGATGCAACAGGAACGACAGCGCCGCTGAGGTCGTGTCGTCATCGAGCACGGTTCGGTTGTGCTTCCATTTTCTGGCTCGCCAGATCTCCCACCCGCCTGGTTCTGGCGTGTGAGCCATCTTTCCAGCATCGGCCCGGACACCGGTTCGATAAGGAATCTGGGCGCGTTGCTCGGCACTGTAATCGATGGAGTACCCCCATCCGCCCGAAGCCAGTTGACCGTCGAACAGTGCATTGGCGACCTCGAAGGCAGCGAGCAGATGCACCGAGTCTCCGGTTTGAACAAACGACCGCAGGAAGGCATCTCCAACCGCCGGTGTGCCAGGTGGTTGGACCCAGACACGGTCTTGGTCGCAGGGACCTTCCCCGTGACTCAGTTTTCCATCCACGCTGCTGACCCACGCGTACCCACCATGATCGGCAACGGTGGTCGACATGTACTTGGTCGCTCGGGCGAGTGAGGCTGCCACCCTTTCATGCGAAGGAGTTTCCTCGGCCACACAGCTCCGCGTCCCAAGATTTCCCAAGCCCAACCAGCCCAGGGCAACCACGACACAAACCAACGATTGACGACAGACGCATCGCATGGGGGAGTCCTTGAACGAGAGCTCAGGCAGGTGGGGTGAGAGAGTGCCCATTCTACCGGAGGCTGCCTGGCCCCGCTTTGTCAGCCAAACGTCCGTTTTGCGAGGCAAATGCAAGCCACCGGAGCCCGTGTTCTGGGCGGAACTGCACCGCCCGCTATATCCGCCGTTGGTTCAGACGTTTATCCTACGACCATGAGCGAATTCCTCCTCTATTACCGACGCCCTGACCCGACGACGTGGGTGTACTTGTCGTCGTTTTTGACGATTGGACTGTTCTTCGTCTTCCGTCGGTTCTGGAGCATCCGCAACCTCGACATCGTGCTGTTGATCTTGCTGGCTCCTGGATTGTTGATGGTCAACGAAGGCTACCGCCGGCAAACACGCCTGGCTCGATTGGCTTCGGCAGAAATCAGTGCCGCCGCCAGCTCCATTCCGGTGGAAGCGGAAGGCGAGGACGCTGCGCCCACCGAATTGTCACCGGACAACGAAGCCGTCCCCCAAGCACCGGCCGAACCCGAATCGCCGCCGGCACTGCGTGAACTGACCTCGGAAGAATTGACAACGCTGCAGGGATCCGATGCCTACCAGCGGGCTGCGCAATTGCAGCGGACCGGTTTCATCACGTTGTTTTGCATCCAGTTCCTGGTGCTGGTGCGAATGTTGCTGGATCCCTTGATGGTGCGACGACCGCTCCTGGATCCCAATCTCACGACCGGCGGATTGAACTTTCTGGGAATCTCGCTGTTCATCTTCATGATGGCCAATGTCGTTGCCAGCACCCCCGAGATCCAACAGGAACAAGGTCCCAAATTGGGGCCCGGGTACGCGCTGATCAATATGTTGCCAGCCATTCCCACGCGGCCGATCAGCGAAGCGATCGCCGGTGCGGAGCCGCCCACGATGGCCGAGTTAACCGCCGCCGAACAACGCCGAACCATGGTCGCCAAGATCATTGCCATCTTGGCCCAGTCCGCTGTTTTGATCGGAATCTTATTGATCGGAAACCGACACTTCGGGAACCTCCGCGCCGGTGCCGGGTGTGCGACGCTGTATCTGCTGATGCCCTACACCGCTCAGATGACCGGCCGAGTCGATCACGTGGTCCCCGCAGCCCTGATTCTCTGGGCGGTGCTGATGTATCGCAAACCTCTGATCGCGGGACTGTTCATTGGTGCCGCGGCAGGGTTGTTGTACTACCCGCTGTTCCTGTTGCCACTGTGGTGCAGTTTCTATTGGCAACGTGGTGTCGGGCGATTCGCGGGCGCCGTGTTGGTCGCGTTGACGGTGCTGATGGCGTTGCTTGCATTCGCCGGTGGAGAACCCTTCCTGACACATGTCCAGCGGATGTTTGGGGTGCTCAATCCCAACAAAGGCCCCAATGAACTGACCGGGATTTGGGAACTCGGTTGGAACCCGATTTGGCGTTTGCCAGTGATCGTCGGCTACGTGATCTTGAGCTTCTTTTTCGCGGTTTGGCCCGGACAAAAGAACCTCGGCATTTTGATCAGTTGCTCCGCCGCCCTGATGGTCGCGGCTCAGTTCTGGCACGGCTACGGCGGTGGACTTTACATGGCTTGGTTCTTGCCGCTGCTGTTGCTGACCATTTTTCGACCCAACCTTCAAGACCGCGTGGCGACGAAAGTCATTGATGGACGTTCCCGTCCTTCACGCCGGTCCTCCACCGCTTTGGATGCAGCCTGATACGGATGTCCGATTACGCTTCCCAGATCGAGACCATCGATCACGATTTGAAGGACCTTGAAGCTTCCGACTCACGGTTTGCCATTTGGCGAATGGTGTTCTTCGTCGGTTTGGTTTTGGGCATTGGTTTTTCACTTGCGACCCAACACGTGATCTGGATCGGTGTGGCCGCTGGCTCTTTGATCGCATTTCTCGTGACCGTCGTTCGCAACGAAACCGTTCGTGAACGAATGGAAATGCTTCGCAACCACTCGCGAACCTTGCATCGATTACAAGCTCGTCAAAATCGCGATTGGAACTCACTGGCCCGAGACAGTGTCGGCATCCGTGCATCGGAGATCCAACTCACGCCCGAGCAACAAGCCCTGGCGGGTGACCTGGACTTGGTCGGTGACGCGTCGCTGTTCCAGTTGACCTCCATGGCCGCCACCACGCCGGGCGTTCGCACGCTGGCCAATTGGTTGTGCAGTCCCGTCGACCCGCCGCTGGCGAAAGATCGACACGCCTCGGTCAAACATCTGGCAGACCAACCTGAAAACCGATTGCGGTTTTATGTGCTCGCCCGCGACATCGGCGGCAGCACCGGTGACCCGGTGTCGTTCGTCGAGTGGGCGAAGGAACCCAATTGGTTGCCACCGCATCGATGGTTGATCCCCTGGGGCAACTTCACTGCGGTTGTTGCCATCGCAATCTTTGTTGGCATGATCTTGGGTGCGATCACGGACCAAGGCGATTGGGTCCGAATGGGGATGTACGGGCTGATCGGGATCGCGGTGCTGAACCTCGCCATCGGCTCGTTCTTGCTGGGCCCTGTCGCGGCAATCTTTCAAATCGCGATGGCATCCCGGCGCAGCGTCAACGACTACGCCGAACTGTTCGACGCGGCGAGTTGGTTGCCGGAATCACCCCCGGATCCCGCCGGACCGACCGCTCACATTCGCCGGACGTTGCTCAGTGACGACGAGCATTCCCAATCGGCTTCTCAGGGCATGCGTGAGTTGGCCCAGATCGCTCGCATGGGCGGCCTGAAGCAAGCCGCGTCCACGTTCCTGCTGTATCTGCCACTGCAAGCGTTCTGGTTGTGGGACGTGCGCGTGTTGCGTCGATTGGAAGGTTGGAAGTCGCGTTACGCCAGTCAGATCCCCGAGTGGTTTGATGCGCTCGGCGAACTCGAAGCCTTGATGTCGATCGCTGCACTGCAACACGATTCTCCGGACTGGTCTTCCCCGGAATGGCTCGAAGGTGAATCCACCATCACGCTGCAAGGACTGGGACACCCGCTGTTGCCCGAAGAGGCCCGCGTCACCAACGACGTCACGATTGGCCCGACCGGAACCTTGTTGCTCGTCACCGGCAGCAACATGTCCGGCAAGAGCACGATGCTGCGGAGCGCCGGCCTGAACGTGGCCCTCGCCATGGCCGGCGGACCAGTCTGTTGTCGACACATGAGTTTGCCGCCCCTGGAAATGGGAACCAGCATCCGAGTCAGCGATGACCTCAGCCAAGGCGTCTCTTACTACATGGCGGAACTGAATCGCCTGTCTGCTGTGGTCACGCACGCTCGCAAGCTGGCTGAGCAACGCGCTAGCAACTCGACGAAGCGAATTCAGTTCTTCTTGCTCGATGAGATCTTGCAGGGAACCAACAGCCGCGAACGTCAGATCGCAGTCGCTCGCGTGTTGCGGTTCTTGGTCGACGCGGGTGCGATCGGAGCCATCACGACGCACGACTTGGAACTCGCCGATGATCCCGAACTGATGAAGCTCGCCCACACCGTTCACTTCCGCGAAACGATCACGCCGGACGCCAGCGGTGATGAACGGATGACGTTCGATTACAAGATGCGCGATGGCGTGTCCCCCACCACCAACGCCCTGCGACTGCTCGAGATCGTCGGCTTGGGCGAGAAGTGACCTGACGACCACTCGTTGGCCAACGGCCTTTTTCAACTCTTCGTGTCAGATTGATCATGGCCGTTGGCCAAACCGATGGGTGACGTCTCTTCCTTCTACAACAACAACCTCTCCCGAAACGAAGTTTGGGGAGAGGTCGAGCGACGCCGTTCAGGCGTACGCGAGGGTGAGGGCCGGGCATGAGAAGCGGTGTGCAATGCCCTCCCATCGAACAGCACGCTTGATTTCGAGTTATGATCGAGCCCCCACCAGGCTCCCTCAACACTCCCCACCTTCCGAGTGATCGATCATGCAACGACGACACTTTCTCGCCGCCACCGCAGCGGCCAGCCTCGCAACACCCGCTCTCGCCCAAGCGAACTCAGACACACTGAAAGCGGTCGCGATCGGCCACACGGGCCGCGGCGACTTTGGCCATGGACTCGACAGCATCTGGCAACGCTTGCCGGAAACCCAATTGGTTGCCATCGCGGATGCCAATCCGGACGGGCTGAAGAAAGCCCAAAAACGATTGAACGTTGAGCGTGGCTTCGCGGACTATCGCGAAATGCTCGATGAGATTCGTCCCGACATCGTGGCTGTTTGCCCCCGCCATGCCGACCAACATCACGACATGGCGCTGGCGGCGATCCAGTCCGGTGCCCGTGGTGTTTACCTCGAGAAGCCATTTGTCCCCACCCCCGCAGAAGCTGACTCACTGATCGCGGCCTGCCAGCAACACAATGCAAAGATCGCGATTGCTCATCGGAACCGATACCATCCGACGTTGCCAATTGTTCGTGAGTTGATCGAGGCCGGTGAAATCGGTCGTCTTCTCGAAATTCGCGGTCGAGGCAAAAGCGATCATCGCGGTGGTGTCGAAGACCTGTGGGTGTTGGGAACCCATGTTTTGAACCTGACGCATTTCTTGGCCGGCGACCCGGTCTCATGCTCCGCATCCCTGATGCAAGACGGCCGCTTGGTCGAACCATCTGACGTCCGGGAAGGTCGCGAGGGCTTGGGTCTGATGGCTGGCAACGCCGTGCATGCTCGCTATCAGATGAACAACGGCATCGTCGCGACGTTTGATTCCATTGCCAGCGATGGCACTGAAAACGCTGGCTTTGGCTTGCGATTGATTGGAAGCAAGGGCACGATTGCGATTCACATCGACAAGAGTCCGCTGGCGTATCTGCTGCCCGGCAATCCCTTTCGAACACCCACCGAACCAGGTGCCTGGATCCCAATCACCGCCGCGGGAATCGGCCAACCCGAACCACGAGAGGATCTGCGGCAAATGGTCGAACACCATGGCTTCCCCGCTCGCGATTTAGTTGCCGCGATTCGGGAAGATCGCGAACCGCTCTGCAATGCGAGTCAGGGACGAACGACCGTCGAGATGGTTTGTGCTGCTCTCGAATCGCACCGTCAAAACGGCGCCGTGGTACAGCTGCCATTGAAGCACCGCGACAACCCGCTTTCGCGGTTTTGAAAAGCTATTCCGGAATCACCTCCCGGTTGCTTTCGTAGCGGAAGGGCGCGAGCCCTCCGGTATCGTGGCACCGGGCGGCTTGCGCCGCTCCGCTAAAAAAGAAGGCTCTTTCGGGGCAGTTTCTAAGTCAAACGCTGGTCGGTGGTGACATCCACAGCACGGTCGCGTCGCCGGATTGCAATTGCACTGGGCCGCACGCGGCCGGCAGCAACACGCTCTCGCCGGTGGCCAGTTTGGTGGTGGTGTTTTCGCCGGACAGAACCGCCTCCCCCGAGATCACCGTGACCAAGTGACAACGGTCATCACCGCCGATCGTTTGATCGGTGTCGTGCACCCGTCGCAGAACGAACTTGTCGCACTCGACCAACGTTTCGGATCCACTCTGAATCGGTTTGCGAATCGGGTCGACGGGCCCACGTTCGTAGTCGGAAACCTCCAATGACGATTCGATGTGCAGCGGTCTGGATTTGCCCGAAGCATCCACACGGTTCCAATCAAACAACCGAAATGTCGTGTTGCTGGATTGTTGAATCTCCGCGACGACCAACCCGCCGCCCAAAGCGTGCACGGTTCCCGCGGGAATGAAGACGCAGTCACCCGCCTCAGGATGATACGCGTGCAGCGCACGATCGGTCTCACCGGCCAACATCATCTCTCGCAAGGATTCGCGATCGACGCCTGCTTTCAATCCTGAATAGATCACGCTGTCAGGTTCGCTGTGCAGGATCACCCAAGCCTCGGTCTTGCCCAGATCCGGCGGCTGCATCGTGGCACCGTAGGCATCGTCCGGGTGAACCTGCACCGACAACACACGGTTGCAGTCCAGGAACTTCAGAAGCAACGGAAAGGTCTTTGCATCGGGGTTGGCTTCCACCCAGTCCTTGCCCATCAACCACGGGCGACGGTTGGCAAACAGTTCCCCCAAGGATTGACCGGCCAGTTCGCCATCGGTGACGACGCTTTGGTCCTCCCCGTGATCGACGATCTCCCAGCTCTCGGCGTAGTCGTCCGCGTCACCGATCGGCTTGTGAAGCATCTCGCCCAATCGGCGTCCGCCCCAAATGGTTTGCTTCAGCAGAGGACGAAATCGCAGCGGTGTGGATGTCATAGAAGTGTCCGGATTTCCAGTGAAGTGAGTTTCGAGCGTGACAATGGCTCAAGTCTTAACGCCTACACCGAGCTTACCGCTCGCGTGTGATTTTCAGTTCTTTATCATCGGTTGAGGCGATCCGATCTGCGACATGCGATCATCACTGCCGATCGCAGAAAAACTCAAAATCATCACTGCAGCTCATCTCGGATGCGTTGCAAAACATCAGAGGATCAGCATCTCCAGTGGCACGCGGGACACCGTACACGTTGCTCGAATATGATCCGACAAGCATGTACGAGATGTTGGACTCGTTCAACGCGGTGACGACCTTCGCGACTGCTTCATTGCCGTCTGATACTGTCACGACGCATCCGCGACAGCAGAGTTTTGGGAAGTGTTTTGGCGATAGAAGCGTTTAGAGTCCCGATCACGCAGGACGCCACGCCGTCGTGCTATCTCAACATCAATCTCGCACATGCTCCATTCCGGGTGCAATCCACGAAGCAGGTCGCGCATCCGCGCAAGTTGCTCGGAATGCAATCGAGCACCGGCAGCAAGACGATCGTCAAGAGACATCTGCCTCGCTCGCTCGACTTTGTCCTGTCGAATGGCTTGTTGAAGTGGTTGTTGGTCCATGCTCCTATTGTCCCAGTTCCAAACCAGTTCTGCAACGAGCCAGGGATTGGGCAATAGGCAGAACAAATTGCGTGATAGTCGCCGCGTTCACTGAGACGATGTTTTGTGGCTCACTGTCTTCGGCAAGCGATACCACTCGAGCCCAATGAAAGTTGGATGTTTGACGACCAACCAATGCACCAACAAAAGATTGCATACGATCCAGCCCGCTGCCACCAAAAAAGTGATCCAGAAATCAGGTTCCGTCCAGTTCCCAATCCAAGCAATCGCTGCCAACACCAACCATGCGAGATAAAACGCCGTCCAGACAATGCGACGGCGGAGAACGCTCCAATGACGAGCCATCGAGACCCAAGATGGCAGTAGAACCACCCACCAACCCATGAACCCCACGCTCAGGCACACTGTCAAAACCACGAAGAACGCGAAACCAGGTCCCAAGAAACCGGTATTTGGTTCGAAAATCCATTTGTGTTGCAATCGATAAACCGTGACGTGGATCGCAACGGCGGCAGTCAACAACATCAGATCGATCAACGAAACCTTCGCCGGTGTGATTGGGTCACCGCTCACGCGATCGCGCAAGCGGATACGAAACAGCTTCCATCCGCCAACCAAAAACATGGTTGCTAGAAGCGAGATGGTCGTCCCAAACGAGACCCCAGAAATCACCGTCCAGTGATCCACCCAGCTCGACAAGCGTGTCGTGCGTCCCTGAAACCACAGATTCAACAAGTGCCCTGCGGTCAGGACCAAGAGAACTCCGTGGGACAAAGACCAGGCCTTTAAAAAGCTCGTCCAAATCCGACCAGAACAAAGAACACTTTGAATACTGGCCCAGGTGATGAACCAGGTGAAACCGGTCGTCATGAAACAGAGAGAAACGGTTTGCGGGACTTGATTCGGGACAACCGCTTGGACAATCGTCCCAATCGCAATCACCGCCCAGGCCAGCCACTGCAATCGCGTGATACGTTGGGTTGGTGCCATGCGGTCCTCGTGGTCTGGGACAGCTCATTGTTCGGGTAGCGGAATTCGTCAAGAGCCTTCGACTTGCTTGACGAAATCCCGAAAGTCTTGACGACTTTCGCTACGGTGATGAACCTGAAATTAAGCTGTCAAAGACCGCGTCGGTCTCAATTGCAAATCGAGTTGACTCTGAATACGAGATCACTCGTATTCGCGGACTTGGCGTGCGATCGCGGCAGCCAATGCGTCGCGAACGCTTTCGATCGTGATCCGGTCGAAGATCTGCTGGAAGAACCCACTGACGATCATGCGAGTGGCTTCCTTCTGAGTGAAGCCGCGGCAACGAGCGTAGAAGATTTGCTCTTCATCGACCTTGGCCGTTGTGCTGCCGTGGGTGCAACGCACGTCATCGGCTTCGATCTCCAGTCCAGGAATCGAATCGGCTCGCGAATGATGCGACAGAACCAAGTTGTCGTTGCGTTGGTAACCGTCGGTCTTCTGAGCGATCTTGTCGACCTTGATCATCCCACGCCACACCGTGCGGCTCTTGTCCTGCTGAGCGGACTTGTACAAGAAGTCGCTGTGGCAGTTCGGCGCCCGGTGGTACTGCTGGGTGTGATAAGCCAAGTGCTGGCGGCCTTCAGTGAACATCACGCCGTTGACTTGGCAATTGGCTCCCGCGCCCACCATGTCGACCGATTGGTTGACCTTGGACAACCCGGAACCCATCGCGGCGATGGTCCACTGGAGCTGCGAATCGCGATCGATCGTGGCTTGTTGGTGCGCGAAGTGATACGTCTTGTGGCCCCATTCTTGGACGTTGACGTATCGCAGATGCGAACCAGGTTTCTGAATCAACTCGACCGCACCCATGTGCAAACCGGCGGCTTCTGAATTGACGCTGTTGCACTCGTGCAGAACCGTCGCTTCGGCCCCGTCTTCCAACACGATCAATGTGTGAGCCGTGTCTGTTCCGCCGTCGCTCAACGTCGAACCGAGGTAAATCGGTTTTTCGATCACAACGCCGCGAGGCACATACAGGAACTGACCACCGGACCAGAACGCAGCGTGCAGTGCAGCGAACTTGTCGTAGTCAGGATCCACGACCGTGTAGAGGAAAGGGCGAACCTTGTCCGGTTGTTCACGACACAGACGTTCCAAGCTGCCGAAGATCACACCTTTGGCGGCGAGTTCTTCGTCGAGCGATTCGGAAATCACTTGGCTGTCGTAGGTTTCCAAAACTCCGCCGGGTTCCACCCCATCGCGAAGCTGGTGAACCGAGGGGACATCGCCTGCGGTCGCTTCGACGGGCGGAGCGAACTTTTTGATTTGGAACGTTCGAATGTCCGTGCGGATCCATTCTTCGCTACGACGAGCGGGCCAATCCATCGCATCGGCATGCGAGAAGGATTCCCGTCGCAGGTCGGTCAACCATTGCGGTTCATCTTTCCGCGATGCGAGAAAGGCTTCGAAGCCTGCGGCATCGAAAGTGAGGGTCGAGGTGGTGGTCATGAAGAAAAAATGAAAAGAGTGTTTTGCGGTAGCTGAAAAACGGAATGTCGCTCGGTGAAAACGCTCTTGATAGGGCACCGCCGAGCAACAGGTTGTGTGGTGTACAACAAATCGTCTTAGCGGAGCGGCGCAAGCCGCCCGGTGCGTCACCGGAGGGCTCGCGCCCTTCCGCTATCAATGCGCCGTTTTCAAGTGCGACCAAGTAAAGTCGCGAGCGGCGAGTGTTGGCGGGTCGGCGATGAATCAGCCGACACTGCCTTCCATTTGCAGTTGAATCAATCGGTTCATCTCAACGGCGTATTCCATCGGCAGCTCTTTCACGAGCGGCTCAATGAAGCCGTTGACGATCATGGTGCTGGCTTCCGATTCGGTCAGACCACGGCTGAGCAGATAGAACATTTGCTCTTCGCCAATTCGCGAAACGCTGGCTTCGTGACCGATTTGGACATCTTGCTCCGCAACTTCGATGTACGGGTACGTGTCGCTGCGGCTTTCGGGATCCAGGATCAACGCGTCACAGACAACGCTGTTCTTGCTGTTGTGAGCCCCGGGTTCGACGCGAACCAAACCGCGGTAGCTGCTGCGCCCGCCGTTCTTGCTGATCGATTTGCTGATGATTTGGCCCGTCGTGTTCGGAGCCGCATGCACCAACTTGGCACCTGCATCTTGGTGTTGACCGGCCGATGAGAAGGCGATCGAAAGGATCTCACCACGAGCACCGGGTTCCATCATGTGAACGGCGGGGTACTTCATCGTCAGCTTGCTGCCGAGGTTCCCGTCGACCCACTCCATCGTCGCGTCCTGGTACGCATAAGCGCGTTTGGTCACGAGGTTGTAGATGTTGTTGGCCCAGTTTTGGATCGTCGTGTAGCGACAACGAGCGTCCTTTTTGACAATCACTTCCACGACCGCGCTGTGCAACGATTCGGTGGTGTACATCGGAGCGGTGCAGCCCTCGACGTAGTGAATGCTGGCGCCTTCGTCGACGATGATCAGCGTTCGTTCGAACTGGCCCATGCTTTCCGCATTGATACGGAAGTACGCTTGCAAGGGGAATTCAATGTGCACGCCGGGCGGCACATAGATGAACGATCCACCGGACCAAACCGCGCTGTTCAGGGCAGCGAATTTGTTGTCCGTCGGCGGAATGATCTTGCCGAAGTACTCTCGCAACAACTCGGGGTGTTCGCGAACCGCAGCGTCGGTGTCGGTGAACAACACGCCTTGCTTGGCCAGGTCTTCTTGCAGCGAACCATAGACCACTTCGCTTTCGAACTGAGCCTTCACACCGGCCAAGAATTTCTTCTCGGCTTCCGGGATACCCAGCTTGTCAAACGTGTCTTTGATCTCTTGAGGAACATCGTCCCAAGACTTCTCGGACTGGCCGGTCGGTTTGAGATAGTAGTAGATGTCTTGGAAATCCAAATCGAGTGCCCCACCCCATTTGGGCATCGGGCGCGATTCAAACTCGGCCAGAGACTTCAAGCGGAATTCCCGCATCCAGTCTGGTTCGTTCTTGATGTCCGAAATTTGATTGACAACATCCGCGTTCAGGCCCTTTTGGGCCTTGAAGACACCGGTGGTTTCGGTGCGGAAGTTGTACTTATTGATTTCGCCGATTTGGTCGTTTTCAGTGACGTCGGTCGCCATGGTAAAAGCTCAGTGGGCGTGGTGTGGAATCTGTCTTGGTAGGAATCGTCGCGGGCAATCAGACCGCGGTTTCTTCGGCCAACATTTCTTGGTTGACGGCTTCGGCTTCGGGGTACGACTTGCGGATGCGGTCATAACCATGCTCGTGCAATTCCACGGCCAATTCTTTGCCGCCAGTTTCAACCAGGCGGCCACCGAGCATCACGTGCGTGTACTCCGGTGGGTTGTGCACCAACAACTTGTCGTGGTGCGTGATGATCAACAGTCCCATCTTTTCGCGACCAATGTCCGCGATCGATTCGCTGGCCAAACGCACCGCGTCGGCATCCAAGCCAGAGTCGGTTTCGTCGAGGACAGCGAACTTGGGTTGCAGCATGGCGAGTTGAAGGATCTCAGCTCGTTTCATTTCGCCGCCAGAAAAACCATCGTTGACATAGCGGCGGGCGAACTCGACATCCATTCGCAGGTGAGCCATTTTTTCCTTCAGTTCCTTGCGGAACTCTCGCATCGGAATCAGCTCTTCGCCTTCCTTGCGGTCTGGGTTGCGAACGTTGGTCGTCGCGTGACGAAGGAAGTCGGCCATCTTCACGCCGGGAATCGCCATCGGACGCTGGAACGCCATGAAGATGCCAGCCCGAGCACGCTCGTCAGGTGCCATCGCCAAGACATCTTCGCCGTCCAACGTGATGCTGCCGTCGGTCACCGTGTAACCGGGGTGACCCATGATCGCCAAACCCAGCGTGCTTTTGCCGCTGCCGTTGGGGCCCATCAAGGCGTGTGTCTCGCCGTGATTGATCGTCAGGTTCACGCCACGCAGAATCGGTTTGTCGCCGACGGAAACGTGCAGGTTTTCGATTTTCAGGATGTGATTCATGGCAAGAGAAGCCTTCAAGAGAAAAACAGTTGGTCGTATAGCGAGATCGGTGAGATACGTGCTCTCAACCCGATTCGGAATTGGAGGTTGGATTGGTGTCGCTGTCAGATTTGGTCGAGAACTGGCAACACGAGTCGCCATCCATCCGGCAGCTGCTCAGATGAACGTCTTCGCCCAAAGCTTCAGACAACATTTGTTCTTCGAGTCGGCACATCGACCGGTCGCCCGCCGCAGCGGTCAAACTCGGATACGGACATGCCTCGATGTCCAAAACAGGGAGGACACCGTCGGGTTGAGACGTCACCTCGATCAGGGAGGCCGAAATCTCCTTCGTTTGCAGCATCGACGTCAATCGCTGCATTCGTTCCTGGAACGAATCTTCGCCCCCGCCGATTTGCTGACAGGAACACGCCGCTTTGTTTTCGTCATGAACCGCCACACCATCGACATCGCCCTGCAATGCCGCGGCAAATTGACGCCCCAATCGAGAAGCGATCGCAGAAATCAATTTTTCGCGAGTGTCCTCATCGGAAATTGCAACGATCTCCGCCCACATGGCCTCAGCCAATTCGGTCGCATCTGCACCCGCCCGGCGGTAACCAGCGGGCGTCAACACGTAGTGGTACGTCGGCCGACCACGACCAGCGACGACTTTCTCTCGGGCGATCAACCCAACCTCGAGCAACCGTTCGACACGTTGTCGAACCGCCGTCGCGGTCACGCCCAATTGCTTCGTCAAATCACCAATCGCCTTCGGTTCACCACTGCGAAGACACAGCAACAACTCCCGATCCACGCTCCGAACCGCTGCCGCATTGACCGCCGTTTGCGCCCGCGATGTCACCACCGAAACAGGACGCTCGCCCGACGGGTCGGAAGTCGAATCAGAAGTGGAAGAAGACGTTGCCATACACCCAGTATTCCAATCCTTTGATTTTTGACAACCGTTGTTGTCAAAAATAGATCGAGAACCCCCTCACAGGAAATTCGCCGTCTCGTTACGATCTGGGCGGTTTGTGGACAATTTCGTCTTCGAAACCCGATATGGGGTCGGAACCGACCTCCGATTTTTCTTCGACACCCCCAGATGAGTGGTATTTTTGATGAAAGCCGTCGCGGTCAGGCCAGGAACTCCCAACAGTGTTCACATGCAAGAGATCGCTCGCCCATCGGTCGACCAAGTCGCCGACGGCCTGGGTGTGCTGGTCAAAGTCTTGAAGGTTGGCGTCGACGCGACGGACCGAGAAATCAATGACGCGTTGTACGGCAGCGCTCCCGAAGGCGACGACTACTTGGTCATCGGCCACGAGTGCTTTGGCGTCGTCGAAGCCGTTGGCGAGAACGTCAAACGAGTCAAACCGGGCGACTTCGTGACCGCCACGGTTCGCCGTCCTGGGAATTCGATCTATGACTTGATCGGCACCAACGACATGACCAGCGAAGAAACCTACTACGAACGTGGGATCAACCTGCGTCATGGTTTCTTGACCGAGTACTTCGTCGACGAAGAGGAGTACATCGTCCGCGTGCCGCAGGGTCTGCAACACCTGCACGTGTTGCAAGAACCGATGAGCTGCGCCGCCAAAGCGGTTCACCAAGCGTACGAAGCTCAACGCCGAATGAAAGTCTGGAACCCGAAGGTCGCCTACGTTTTGGGCGCCGGACAAATCGGCTTGCTGACGACGTTGGTGCTGAAGCTTCGCGGACTGGAAGTCTTCACGCTCGCCCGCGGTGAGGCTCCCAACCTGAAAGCTGAAATTGTCGAAGGAATGGAATCGACCTACGTCAGCACCGCGCAAACGTCCATGTCGGAGTTGGTCGCCAAGACCGGTCGCCCCGATTTGATCGTCGATGCAACTGGCTTCAGCCCGCTGGCGTTTGAAGCGATGGAACACATCGGTCACAACGGCGTTGTGGTTTGGACAGGCATCACCGGCGGCGAACGCAAGACCGAAGTTCCCTCGGACAAGATCAACATCGAATGGGTGCTCGGCAACAAGCTTCTGCTGGGCAGCGTCAACGCCAACCGCGGCCACTTCGAAATGGGCATCCGTGACTTGGCACTCGGCGACATGATGTTCCCGGGTGTGCTGGAAAAGATCCTGACCAACCCGGTCGACGGCCTGGACAACTTCCAAGAGATGATGCGTTTGTTGGTCGAAGACAAAGATGCCTTGAAGGTGTTCGTCAATGTCGCATCCGCGTGAACGATTGCCGGCCAATGAGATTGACTCGGTTCGCCGAGTCGTCTTGTGCTACCCCGCCCTCCCGCGACACATCGAGCAACTCGAAGCAACGCTCGCGGAATTGAAGGCGGACCCGAACTGCCCACTGAACCACGACGTCGAAGTCGTGGACGCAGGCCAGGAACGCATCGACGAATTGCTTCCCACCGCGGACATCTTTATCGGGCATGCCAAGGTCCCGGTCGATTGGGATCGCGTCTTGGCAGCGGGCCGACTGGGGTGGATTCAATCCAGCGCCGCTGGACTGGATCACTGCCTCGTGCCCGGCGTGATCGCGAATCCGAACATCATGGTCAGCAGTGCCTCGGGTCTGTTTGCACCTCAAGTCGCGGAGCAAACGTTTGCGTTGTTGTTCGGCGTTTTACGTCGCATTGGACTGTTTGAACGAGCCCGTCCGAAACGCGAATTCATTCGACTTCCCACCGATGACCTGCGTGGCAAAACCGTCGGCATCGTTGGATTGGGCGGCAACGGGCGGGCCATCGCGGCCAAACTTGCACCCTGGGACGTTCGCCTGATCGCGACAGATTACTACCCCGAGGATTGCCCGCCCGAAGTGGAAACGCTGTGGCCAGCCGAGCGCGTCAACGATCTGTTCGCGGCCAGCGACATTGTGATCCTGACGCTGCCGCTGAACTCATCGACTCGCAAGTGGATCGGCGCCGAACAGATTGCCGCGATGAAACCAGGCGGCTACCTGATCAACGTCGCTCGCGGTCAAGTGCTCGACGAAGAAGCCTTGGTGGACGCGCTGAAAAGCGGCCACTTGGCGGGTGCGGGTGTCGATGTGACCTACACCGAACCGTTGCCTGAAAACAGCCCGTTGTGGGACCACCCCAACGTGTTGATCACACCACACGTCGGTGCACAATCCGCTCGCCGAGTGGATGACTCCAACGAACTGGCTTGCGTCAATCTGCGACGCTACTTTCACGGCGAAACGATCATCAACCGAGTCGATAAAAACCTCGGCTTCCCTCATCCCCATGACTCGCACGCAGCCTGGGTTCGATCGCAATCATGAGCAGTGGACGAGAGACTCTTCCCGGCGATGCGATCCTGTTTCAAGGCGACCACGCTGAGGGTCCCTTGCTGATGCCCCAGACGCATCGCGAATCGTTTGTGGAAGAGTTCAATCGCACTTACCGATCGATCAATCTTTCGATCACGATCCGTGAACGGGATCCAAGTGATCAGCCGGAAGACGCGACATCCACTCTGCAAATCCAGCAGGCCCAGTCGAGTCAGCAGTGATCAGACGGGAGCAGCCATTCGACTTCCCAGTAGCCGGATTCGGCAGAATTCGGTTGTTGTCAGGGAGAGAGACGCTTGATCGTCCATTCGCTTGAGTCCGCACGTTCACGTTGGTAGACCAAGCGATCATGCAGCCGACTCGGCCGTCCTTGCCAGAACTCAAAGGACATCGGGGTCACCGCGTAGCCGCCCCAGTTCTCAGGCAACGGGATCTTGCTGCCCTCCGGATAGCGAGCCTTCAGTTCCGCCAATGAGGCTTCCAGTGCTTCGCGAGATTCGATGGTCGCGGACTGCTGACTCACGTGAGCGCCGAGCTGGCTGTCACGAGGACGGGAATGAAAGTACTTCTCCGACATGTCTCGCGAAACCTTGTCCACCAAACCTTGAATTCGGACCTGACGCTGGCAGTGGGGCCAGAACAGGCACAGCGAAACTCGCGGGTTGGCTCGCATTTGGGAGCCCTTGGTCGAGTCGTAATTGGTGTAGAAGAGGAACTTTTTCTCCTCCACGCCCTTCAAAAGAACGATCCGGCTGGTGATTTCGCCGCCTGAATCACTCGTCGACAAAGTCATCGCGTTGGGTTCGAACCAGCTCGGCACATCCTCCAAAGCCTCTTCGAACCAGCAATGAAACTGAACCAAGGGGTCACGTTTGGCGTCTTTTTCATGCAGCCCCCCCAAGGAATAGTTTTTTCGCATCTGGTCCATCGCGGGTGGGATGAAATCGCTCATAACTGTTTGAGACCGGAAATCAGGGGCTTTTAGAGAACTCAGGCGGCGAAGAAATCGCGTTTGGCGCGCCGCTTGCCTATTTGCTTAGCAGTCTTCACGGGTGACTGTCTTTTTGGCAACCACCCTCTTCCCTGTCCAATCGGAATTCAAATGCAAAACGTGCAAACGGGTGATTTGCTGGTCAGCTCGACATTGGTCGATGGCACCGCGCTCAACCAAGCGGTTTGCCTGTTGGTCCATGAAGATGTGGAACACGCCATCGGGTTGATGCTCAACCGCCCCATGCAAGCGATGGCGGGTGCCATCGCGGTCCAAGCCAAAGCCAGTGAAACACCGAAAATTCCGCGGTGGAAATCGGAAGAGGACGACGAGAGTCTCGACCTGGATGAGGCCGCCAGTCAGCCGTCCGATTCACCCGAAAACGCCGTTTCAGAGGCGTCCACGGTGATGATCACAGGCGACCAAAAGGACCAACTGACCCAGCAACTCATCGCGGGAAAGCTCTCCAACGGATCGCCGCTGCACTTTGGCGGCCCGCTCTCTGGGCCCATCGTCGCGGTGCACTCCACCCGTGAATTGGCAGAAGCCGAAACGGGTGAGGGGATCTTCGTTGCCGCGCAACGAGAGAACTTGGAGGCGTTGATGAAGTCCGATCAACTTCCCTACCGCTTGATCGTGGGGCACCTGGGATGGACCGCAGAACAACTCGAAAACGAGATTGAGGAAGGCATTTGGCACCGAATTCCCGCCACTTCGGACGTGCTGAATGCGGACGACGCGACAATGTGGCCCCGCATGATCCGTCGTGCCACGGCAAATTCAGTCGCTCGTTGGCTGGATACGACTGACGTTCCTGGATCGGCCGAGTTAAACTGATCTTATGAACCGACCTCGAACAGACCACTCCGACGACACTGAAAAGCCGTTTCGCATCCAGAAACGCCGCTTGGGACGAATCAAAGTCATCAAGCCTGAGGGCGAATATGGCTTCATCGATTCCGACGACTTCCGTGAAGATGTCTTCTTTCACTTCAAAGCGTGGGAAGCCTCCAACGGCGAAACCTTCGACGTCGACTCCTACGTCGAATTCGAACTGGACGATGACCAATTCGACGACACCAAACGCCTGCGAGCCAAGGTCTTCCGACCAACGGATCGTCCGGACGGCAAAAAACTGTCCGCCCGCGACGCGACGTTCGATCTGGTGTTTCACCACCCCAAGGCTCGACGGCGACGCCCCACTTGGCGTGACAACCAGTCCTGATCAGCGACGAAACAACTCGCTGGTCACGATGGATTCGATCAGCTGAGCGGCTGGATAGCCCTCGTCTTCGAGCGGCTTCAACATCGCGTCGACCGCGGCTCGGTCCGATGGTTCGATCCGCCTTCCCAAGGCGTGCATCAGCAAGCGTTCCGTCACCGTCCGGGCGATGAAGTCTTGCCGCTTGATCAGTTGCTGCTTCAAACCTTCGACCCCCTCAAACTTGGCTCCTCCGGGCAGTTCACCCGAGGTGTCGATCGGTCGCCGAGGCTTGGTGCTGTAAACCTTCCGTGACTGTCCAATCGCGTCGAAGCCCTCCATCGCAAATCCAAGCGGGTCGATCTTGCGGTGACACTGAAAGCACGTCGCATTCTCGCGATGCTTCAACAGTTGATCACGGATCGTCTTGGCTCCTCGCGTGTCGGGCTCGATCGTCGGCACGTCATCCGGCGGTGGTGGAGTCGGCGTCCCGAGAATGTTCTCCAGCAACCAAACTCCGCGCGTCACGGGCGAGGTTTCAATCCCATTGGCCGAGACCGTCAGAATGCTGGCTTGGCCCAACAAACCACCTCGCCCCAATGGTCCCTGACCAGACGACTTCTCGAAATCAAAACGACGGAATTCGGTCGCCTGTTCGATCGGAAACGCATCAACGACTCCGTAGAGTTTTGCCAGATCACGGTTGAGAAACGAGTGTGACGCGGCGAGCAATTCGGTCAACGAATCGTCTCGGTCGATCAAGTCACGGAAGAACATCTGCGTCTCACGTTTCATGTCAACTTGCAGATCACCCGCGTAGAAGAACGCGAACTCACGTGGATCAGGCGGCATGGATCCAAGCGAGCGAAGATCCAACCAGTTGTCCAGGAAGTCGGCGACAAACACATCGGATTCCTCGGAGGCCAACAGCCGTCGCGTTTGTTGACGGAGCGTTTCTGGATCGTGCAGTTTGCCCTCGTCCGCCAATCGACGAAGCGTTGCATCGGGCATGCTCGACGTCAGGAAGTACGCCAACCGTTCGGCCAACGCATGCTCAGACAATTGCCCGCTCTCGGCGTCCGGGGTTTGAAAGTACAAGAACGCAGCGCTGCACAAGATCGCTTTGACGGTGTCCGCGTAAGCCAACCGCGACGAAAGCCCCAATGCCTGGCGTGAATCATAGAACGCCACCAATTCCGCGACCTCGGTTCCGGTGACCGGACGTCGATAGGCTCGCGTTGCGAAGACTTGAATCCGATCGCGTACGTTCGCTTCGCCCCAAGGTTCTTCCGCGGACGCCTCGAGACCGAACAACGCCTGCTGACTCGCCGTCGGCCAAGCGTGGTCGATCGGTCCGCGAACTTTCACCTCTTCGATGCGCAGGTGCGGGATCTTTCCCTCGCTGATCAGCGCGATGCGCTGCAGAAAGATACCGGCTGTTTTGCGAATCTTCTCTGGCAACAAATCTCGATGCATCCGGTAGATCCGAGCGTAGGACCCACGCACATCATGCATGCCATTTTCAAAGGTGAAGCGTGGCACAAACCCGCGATCGAGCGGGACTTCGAATCGGATCCACTCAAACTCATCGTCGGGCACCATCGATTCGGCTAGCAAGGGCTGAATCGGCTGGCGGTGAGGCAGGTCACCAATTCGCGTGTCGCCCGGTCGGATGCCCAGGCGAAATGGTTCCTCCAAATCAATCTTGACCGATTGTTCACTGTACGGCGTGTCGCGATGCATCGCTTTGACACGCACTAAAATCTCATAGGTGCCATCGACCGGAACGCCCTTGGAAAATGACTCGATGTGGCCGTAAGCACCCTCGGTTTTGTCGTTGAACGGATGATCGTAAAGGCACAAGAAGCGATCGTTGAAAGCGCGACGATGTGCGGTCCGCAACTCCGCTTGCTGCGGGAACTTCCCGCGAAACGACCATTCGCTCATCGCGGGACGCTCGCTGGGTCCCATCGCTTTGGTGACGCACCGGTCCGCCGCATCGAGGTACCGCTCCAACAGATGCCCCGACATCACCAACGTGTCACCCACGTTGTCAAAGTGCTGGGACAAATTGTCCGCTGGGAACTCCAAGGTCGGATCAAACATGGTCATATCGATGTTCAAAAGATCCGACATCGTCTCGCGGTATTCCCGTCGAGTGAGCCTTCGCAAGACCGTGCGGCCGTTGGTGCTGGTCGCCTCTTGCCTCATCTGAGTCAAACGCTGCGTCAGCGCATCGACCGCTGCCAAGCGATCTTCTTCCGAGGGTTGGTCCCCATCCTCAGGCGGCATCGAACGAAGCGTCAGCTCATCGATCGCTTCCTGCAACAACAACTGAGTGTCGAAACCTGATTCGCCAAGGTTCAACGATTCCAGGTCTCGTTCCCCGGCCGGGTCGTCCGAAGTGTGGCAATCAATGCAGTAGCTTTCCAGGAAATCAACCGGATCCATCTGCTGGGGTTCCTCCGCCTGCACCCCACACCACGCAGGAAACAGAACGCCAACAATCAACCATCGAAACCGGTGCGGCAGCAACATCACGCCCAACCTCGGAGCGTCCCCGTGCTGGTCCCGAACGAATCCGTTTCGACACCGAAATCTTGCAACAGGGAGACGTACAGATTGGTCAGCGGTGGACGATCATTCGCCTGTTCATCGAACGCGAGCCACCGCCCCTGCTTTGCACCACCGCCCGCAACGACGAGCGGCAAATTGCTGTTGGTGTGAGAGTTGGCATTGCCCATCCCGCTTCCAAACAGAACCGACGTTTGATCGAGCAACGGCCCATGTTCATCATTGGTGTTGGCAAGTTTATCGATGAAGCGAGTGAATTGCTCGACTTGATAGCGTTCGATTGCAATCAGTTTGTCGATGTTCTCTTGGCGTTGACCATGATGCGACAAAGCGTGGTAGCCACCTTTGATCCCCAAGTCATTGGGATTGAAATCACCACCAATTTCAAGCGTCGCGATGCGTGTGGAATCGGTTTGCAAAGCCAACACGATCAGGTCGTACAGCAGTGGCAAATCTTCCACCAAGTTGCGATTTCGCGGTGCATCAAACGGAGCCTCTGGTTTGGGAACATCGAACCAGTTCCTTCGCAGAGCGAGTCGTTGCTCCACGTCGCGAACTGAGGTCAGGTATTCGTCGAGCTTCTGCTGATCCTGCCGGTCGAGTTGCTTCTCAATCTCCTTGGCACTTCCGTGAACCAAGTCCAGAATCGAATTTTGAAGTCCAATGCGTTCGGCGGCAGCTTGCTTTTTCTTTGGGTCGGTCCCCACAAACAGCGTTTCGAACAATTGTTGTGGGCCGGGGATCGGCGGCACTCGCGTTCCACTTCGAGTCCATGAAAGCTGACATCCACCGTGAATCCCTGTTTCGCTACCAATCGTCAGCGTCGGGAATCGTGTTTGACCTGAGATGGATTGGGCCGCAAATTGATCGACCGTGATGTTGGCCAACGGCATCGTGTGCGCATCGATCTGGCGAACGCCTGACAAGAACGCGTGGATCGCGAAGTGGCCGCCTTTGAGACCGTGGTCCAACCCCGAGATCACGGTCAACTGATCTTCGATTTCGGCGAGCGACTGGCTGGATTCACCAAACCGCATTTGCCGGTGTTCGATCAAACCGTTGCTCAATCGCTTGCTGGATGAGGACGCCTTCTCAGCCGGTTGCTGGGGCCAAAATGCGTCGGGATAGAACCCCAGCATGTTGCCGATGCAGACCATCCGTCGCTTGGCTTTCGTCGAACGGGCCCCTGTGGATTCCCCTTGGACCCCTTGCGCAGAGGTCCTTGCAACGGGCAACGATGCAAACGCCGGCAAGCCCACCGAGACACCCGCGGCACGCAAAACATTTCGTCGAGAAAACGAACTCATCGCTCTTTCCAAGGGAGACCAACCTCAAAACCAATCGCCAGTCTACCAGCGATGACGCAAGGCAATGAAAAAACGTGTGGCTCGTTCACTGAGAACAAGTCTCGACGGAGCCCAAACACTCGACTTGTTCTCACCGACGAACCCGCTCAAACACCCATTCTCAGTCGGTCCAACTGCTGAGAAGCAAGTTGTGGCAATGAAGATTCACAATCGTGCTCGTGCTCAGTGAAACGGTGCTCGTGCTCGCAATCGAATCGCGGGGGCAACAATGATCGAACCAACTTTCGACTACGAACGACTCCAACTCTACCTTCTCGCTGTCCAACCAACTGCCGACGATTTGTGCCGATGTTGACGAGAATGGCGATGAAGTTTGATCGTGTTTCGGAACCGCCAGCGGGATATCATGTGGCTGTCGATTACGAGCACGAGCACGAAATCCAAGCCCGGTGCTCAAAGGGGACGGCGGTAGTTTAACCATCTTTCTGCACTAGAGAACTTCGATCGCATTCTCGCTACCGGATCGGAGGAGCCGGCGCCAAGCACCATCGCTCACCTCAACAAGGCCCGAAGGGCCGACAGAGCCATTGCCGGGGCCGTCAGGCCTCGGAACGATGAACCGCCCAAACAGCCGAAGCCCAACGGGGCGACACAGCAACCCATCCGAGCACTCGCAGTGCCGTCAAGTGACAGCCACCTTCCCAGCGGTAACAAGGGAGCGAAGAACGGGAGTGTGCCCACGACGGCCCCGTCCGGGGCGACCTCCTGGGTTCCGCCATCAGTCTCGGGGCTTCCGCCGAATGGCACTTACTTTAGATCCGAGTCTTTCAGTTTTGACGGTGGTTTCTTTCGCTTTTCGAATTGCGCGTCTTTGGGCCGTTTGCGGTACGCCTCGCGTCGGTATCTGCGTTTGCCTCGAATTGGCAACTTGTCTTTGCGGGCGATCGCCAGGGCGGTTCGGTAGGCCTCGCGCCACTGGCTAGGCTCGGTGTGCATGTGTCGCAACAAAAAAGTCTGAAAGGTGGTCCACGTTCGCTTGAAACTCATTCGACGCGGCGGAACTTCCTCCATGGCGGCCGCTTCGATACGAAGCTGACTGGTCAGGTTGTAAGCCACGACTGACGTGTAGAGTTCTTTCATGAATGTGTCGACACTCTTGGCACGGATATTCTCGGCATCCATCACCACCTTGAAGTTGCAAATGTCAATTTCTACATCGTAGCGACGCTCAAATAATGCGGCCAACGTGAAAGCTTCGTCGGCCAGCGTGCTGACCAGATAAAGCGTCAGCGAGTCGGTAACCTTGACCTCGTGCAGAAAAACATCGCACTGGCAATCCGCGGGCAACTCCGGTTGGGTCTGGCGATTCTTCTTCGTGGGTATCCACGTGTGTCGGTAACTTTTGTGATGTTCGGATTGCTCAATCAGCTCGGCATTCTTCTGCAGCGAATGAAAGTTAGCCTTCTTCATTCGCAGCAAAATGTCGTGCCCTGCATTGATGGCTTCATACGCGACTCCAAAGATCCCAAAGCCCGCATCGGACATAATGATCGAGTGCTCGGGAAGCTGCTCAAAACCTTGGCGAGCAAGTTGCGTCTCGGAGACTGCCTCGGGCCCGTACATCGGTCCGACTTGCGGAAGCATTGCAGCGCCGCTGGCAAGTTCATGAAAGACGGTTAACAACGCGCATGGCCAGATACCTTCGCCGAGTTGGTTGCTTGCCGGTGGAAACGCTTGTTGGAGTTCTTTTTCCGGTGCAAGAGCCATCGTGGTTCCGTCAATCAGGAACACGCGTTGTTGGTTGAATGTAGGCTCGGTGGCCGAAATGATGCCGGAGCTGACTTCCTCGGCAAACCAACGAACGACTTCTAGAGGCAGTCGAGATCGCGCTCGGCTGTAGGCACCCGATGCGGTCGAGATCGTGTTTTCGTCGAGTCGTTTGTTCTCGGGAAGATAGCTCGGCCTAGTTTCGATCAGGTGTTTCACCGCGTTTTCGAGTGAGGCATCGGGCTTGAGACGCTGGTAGACGAGCATCCAAAGGACAACGCAGGCGGTGTAGACAGTGTGAGCTCGCTGGGCAAAAAGCTCGTTCGCATCTTCGAAGTTGACAAGCTGATGCAGCAGTTCGAAGGAGCGGTCAAACTGCTGGTCGGCTTCCATGCTTCGCTCGGAATCGTTCATGCCAAAATGGCTCCTTTTTGAGAAAGGAAGCCTGAATGCGCAAAAACTGTGCCAAGATTATCGCAGCTGAAGACTCAATCTAAAGTAAGTGCCATTCGGCTTCCGCCCCGAGCTACGGACGATCGCCCCATCCGGGGCGAAAGTGGGGAAGCCCGGTGAAGCTGGCCCCCTGTCCAGTGCGTCCGTTGGGTGCCACCCAACAAACTTTCCCCATCTGAACCGCGGAGCGGTGACATTCGACAGCCTCGGGTTTCAACCCGAGGCCCCAGGTGAACCCGTACCGGTTCCAAGCCGCGGAGCGGCGACAGGTGGGGACGCACTTTCTGCCAACTGTCGTCGCTCCGCGACTGGGGCCCGTGATTTGAAACGAATGGACCTTGGGTTGAAACCCAAGGCTGTTCAAATGCCGGCGCCCCGCGACTCGGAGCGGTGGGGTGCGAGTGGAGCGTTCAAAGGGGACGGAGGTAGATTAACCCTCTTGGTGCACCGGAGCGCTTCGTGAGCGTTCTTGCGACTGGATCGTCGGAGCTGGTGCCAAGCATCATCGTTCGAGCCTCCATGTGGTAACCCACCAAGCCTTGCCATCGGCCCATACGGCAACGAACCAATCCCAGCCTCAGGCAGGCGGGATGATCACGGCCGGCAGTTCGACCGGCGCCACATCCACTTTGACTGAGAGCGTGGTTTCACCGCCGCCGAGCACGATGCCTCGCATCGGACTGATGTCGTCGTAGTCGCGTCCCACGCACACCGGGATGTGATCGACGCCGATCTGGCACGCATTGGTTGGATCAAAATCAATCCACCCCAACGTTTCCCCTGCGTAAACACTGATCCAAGCATGCGATTCATCGTTGCCGATCAATCGCGGTTTCCCTGGAGGCGGCAGCGTCCGCAAGTACCCGCTGACGTACCGAGCGGGCAAACCCAAACTTCGCAGACAAGCAATCTGAACGTGCGAGAAGTCCTGGCAAACTCCCGCCTTCAACTCAAACGCCGCTTCGGTTGTGGTGGCAACGTCTGTCGCGGTCGAATCGTATCGAAAATCCTGATGGATGTGCTTGGTCAAATTCAACACGGCATCCAACACGGACGCGTCCTCATTCATGACCGCTTTCGCGTACTCGGCGAAGTGTTCCGCCAAGGGAACACGTAGTGAAGCGAAGACATACTCCTTGGCGAGGAGATCCGACTGTGTTAGTCCCGTGCGAACCGCGTTGGTCAGTTGGGCAACGGTTGGAATGTTCTGCGATTCGAAGGGGTTGATCGCAGTGACCTGCACTTGGCTGTTGACCTTGACCACCAGCGATTCATGGGGCGATTCAATGGCAAACGAATCAACGACATTGCCAAAGTAGTCCGGATGCATGTCAATTTTGGCCGGCATCGGTTCGATCGTGACCGAACACTGGTTGCAGACCACCGACGGTGGCCGAGTCTGCGGGCGCATACGAAGTTGATTCAGACAAACCGCAACCGGTTCGCTGTATTTGTACTTCGTTTCATGGACAATGTCGTAAGTGACCGACCGTGGCATTGGATTCACCTTGGAGATGTTTCAGAGGGCATCAGCGAATCATCCAGCGTTTGTTCGCGATCTCCGGTCAGAGTCTGCTCGGGAGCGGTGTGAATGAGGTAACGTCCTGCGATTGCGTTGGCCAGCTGTGGGATTTTCGATTGCACCAATTCCAGCAATCGCTCCAGTTCCACCCGGGTTCCGGCTGAGTTGACCTCGGTCAGCGTCGCAACGTCCGCGATCAGCAACGGGTGCTGAAGTTCACGGGCCAAACGCTCATCTGCCCCCAGCGCCACACGCCCTGGTTCAGTCGGCAGATCACTCAGCAGTTGCTGAATGTCATTGAGCTGAAAACGCAGTGATCGCGGGTTGGTTTCATCCGTGACCATCAAATCGATTGCCGGCGCGGGACGGACCAATGACAAGTACCGCGAACGATAGGTCATCAAACTGTCGGTTGCATCCAGAATGCTCTCACAGAGCCCGACTTCATCGGCGATCGGACGCGTCATCGTTGCCAGCAACAACTCCGCCGTTTGGTCCGCCCGTTCCAAGCGTCGTCCGAGCAAAACGAACCGCCAACCATGTGTTCGGGTCAGGCTTTCCGCGGTCAAACCACTGAAGGCCATCAAGTGAGTGATCAAACGATTGAGTCGCTCCATGGCACGCGACACGTTGGGTGCCACCGATCGTTTCGTACCGGAGATATCCGAGTGCATGCTTTGGAAGATGCGATAGGCGTCCAGTGAAATTCGGTCGCGCACAGCGGTCGCGTTGTGCAGAGCACTGGCCACCGAAATCTGCAGGGCTCTCGGATTGGCCGTGTCAAAGACACTGGAAGGCAGCACACTGTCCAGTTGCGGCATGGCGCCGTCGAGACCTTCGATCACGTAGTCCGGTTCGAGCTGACCAACCGCGGCCAACGCCGCGACCAACCTCGACATCTCAGGCAGGTCGCTCAGTTCATCTTCGCCAACCAAACGCGCCAAGGTTGTTCGAAGCAAACGGGCAATCGATTCACAACGTTCGACGTAACGTCCCAACCAAAATAAATGCTCGGCCACACGACTGGGCAATTCCGCCCCGCTGCGTCGCAGCACAATGGTGCTTTCGTCGTGGGACAACAACGTCGTTTCATGGTCCACCGGTTTGTCGCTGACAATCCAGCAATCTTGTGTCAACTGACCCTGCGTCGGTGAGTTGCTAAGCAAATCTTCTTTCGGACTGACGCGTGCCAACGCACCCGGCAAGACTTCGATGTTGGTCTTCGTCTGGAGAACAAACGTGCGGAGCGACACATGCCAGGGCTCGAAACGTTCTCGTTGCCACACCGGAGTGATGCTGTGTGAAAAACGATGTTGCCCGACGAATCGATTGGGTTGTGCCTTGATGCGACGAACCAAGGCTTCCTTCTCTTCCGCACTGCAACGGATCGGCATCACCGGCCGAGTGTCGCTGACCGCAAACGCATCCCGGATGACCAATTCATCCAGATGCTCCAGCACATAGCGACGTTCCTTTTCTGCCCCGCACCAGTACGTTGCGACGCTAGGAAGCTGAAGCGTTTCCCCCAACAACAACTTCGCAGCCGCTGGCAAAAACGGAATCAAGGCAGGCATCTCCGCGATCACGCTTCCGATCGAGTTGACGACCGCCAATTGCCCACCGCGTTTGCATCGCAACAATCCTGTCACCCCTTCGGTGGAATGCGGATCCAATTCCAACGGATCACATTTCCGATCCGAGACATGGCGCCATAGGACTTCGATGGGAAGCAAGCCACCCAACGTCTTCAAGTGCAGACGTTCGCCACGAACCGCCAAGTCACGACCTTGGACCAACGTGTACCCCAAGTAGCGAGCGAGGTAGGCATCTTCGAAATCGCGATAGCTGCCATGGCCCGGCGTCAGCAAGGCGACTCGTGGGTTGCCGTCTTGGTGTGGAGCCAGCGACCGAAAATGACGCCGCATCGATCCAAAAAACGATGCCAACCGACGCACATTCGCGGCGCGACTCAAATGCGGGAACACACGTCCGTGAACAATGCGATTCTCAAGCAGATACCCCAATCCACTGGGGGCCCGAGTGCGATCGCCGGTGACCCACCATCCACCATCACTGGCACGAGCCACATCGAAACCAACCAAATGCAATCGATGCCCCGCCGAAACGGGCAAGTTGTGATAAACACGCAGGAACCGAGGGTTGTCCCACAACAACTCCGGTGGCAAAACTCGCTCGCGAATCAGACGCTGAGGTCCGAGCAAGTCCGCCAAAATGGCTTCCAGAACTCGGGTCCGTTGCGTCAATCCAACGACCAACCGATTCCAATCTTGATCAGCGATGGCCATCGGCACCGTCGCCAATTGCCAAGGACGGGTCTGGGTGCCTTCACCGGTGTCAATTTGAAACGTCGAACCGTTTTCGCGAATCAGCTGTTCAATTTGCGATTCACGATCATTCAGTCCTGACGAGCCAAGTGCCAAGACTTCATCGGCAATGCTCTTCCAACACGGCCGCAAAGCACCATCAGGCAGACGGCACTCGTCAAAGCGTTCCGCGATCGAAGCGTAATTTGCCAACGACAGCCCAAGTGGGGATCCCGATGGCAAATCATTGGACGGAGCTGTCGCGGTGGGAGTCGGCACGTTCACCTGTGATTCGATCGGGGTTGGCAACAGGATCGACCCGAGGATGTTCCAACGGGGTCAAACTTCTTCGTCGCGGTTGAGCACTGAAACCATTGTAACCGAGCCCATGGATTCGACGAATGACCAGATCAGCAAATGCACTTCACCTTTTCCGCCCACCTCTCCCTCCGAGGTCGTGGCGTTTTGAAGTGCCGCTCCAGCAGTGACTTGCAGACCCCCACCCGTGAAACGGGAGGGGTCGGAAAACGAGCGTTAAGCGAGATTTCCGGGGGAGGCCATCACACGCCGTTTCCCATGCCCGGGCCCCCTCCCCGGGCTGGTTTCGCGAGGACATCCTAACTGCGTCGCAAATCCATCGTGACCGGGAACGGCTCGAACCCAGTTCGCGCTGGCAACCCAGGCATCACGATTTCGCCACCAGTCAGCGTGAAGGGACGGAACCGCGACGCGCGTCGTGATTCTGCTTCCTTCGGATTGACCGGGAACCGTTCATGACTGAGTCCGCCTGGGTGCACCGTGTGATAGGTGCAACCCCCGATGGAACGACACGCCGAACGATTCACCAAATCAAATCGCAACGGCGTGTGAACACCGATCGTGGGATGCAAACAGCGAGGCGGCTGCCACGCTCGATAGCGGATGCCAGCGACGTATTGCCCAGCGACTCCGGTGGCATGCAGCGGAACTTCACGTCCCGCCACAATCAACGCATGGCGATCTGGTTCCAAACCTTCCACCAACACCTGCAATCGTTCCAGCGACGAATCAACAAATCGAGTCGTCCCACTCGAGCCAGGTTCTTCACCCATCACGTACCACGGTTCGATGGCGCTGCGGAGCTCCACTCGCATTCCGTCCAGGACCATCTCGCCAATCAACGGGAATCGGAACTCGTGATGCACCGCGAACCAATCCGCTGACATCGGAGATCCCTTGGCATTGAGTTCTCCGATCAATTGCGTGATGTCCTGCCACGCAAAGTGCGGCAGCAAGAACTGATCGTGAAGACGCGTTCCCCAGTGTTGAATCGGACGGTCGTAGGGTTGCTGCCAAAACGCAGCGACACAGGACCGGATCAACAACAGCTGAGCCAGACTCATTTGTTCGTGCGGTGGCATTTCAAAACCACGCAGCTCAAGCAGCCCCAAACGTCCAGTCGAACTATCGGGCGAATACAGTTTGTCGACGCAGATTTCAGCGCGGTGTGTGTTGCCTGTCAAATCGACCATCAAGTCGCGGAACAGTCGATCAACCAACCACGGCGGAACATCTGTCTCCGTTGGCGGCAACTGACTCAGTGCAATGTCCATTTCGTAGGACGCGTCTTGTCTCGCCTCGTCCATCCGAGGTGCTTGGCTGGTCGGGCCAATGAACCGGCTGCTGAACATGTAGGACAGCGAGGGGTGGTTGTTCCAAAAACGAATGAAACTGGCCAACAAATCCGGTCGACGCAAGAACGGGCTTTCGTTGGTGGAGCGTCCACCCAAGACAATGTGATTCCCGCCACCCGTCCCGGTGTGATAACCATCCAGGTCGAACTTCTCCGTTCCCAACCGCGACTTGCGGGCTTCGTGATACAGCGATTCGGTCAATTCAACCAAAGCGTCCCATGAGGCCGTGGGTTGCGTGTTGACTTCGATCACGCCGGGATCCGGAGTGACTTTGAACAATTCAATTCGATCATCGGATGGCGGCAAATAGCCCTCGATGATGACGGGCAATTGCGTCGACACACAGGTTTGCTCGATCGCCCTGATCAAATCCAAGTAGTCTTCGATCCGCTGCGTCGGGGGCATGAAAACATACAAACGCCCATACCTGCATTCCACACAAAGCGCCGTTTGCACCACGTCTTCGCTGGTCGGCAAATTGTCATCGTCTTCTTCATCCAAGACCTGAGGATGAATCCGTGTCCGACCTTCTTCTCGAGAATCTTCACGGTGTTGGCCGCGTGGATCCTGTTCGTTGCCCCGCGGCATGCTCGAGGTTGGCAAAGGCCCATGGGGAGCAGTGGGATCCATGGGTGTGGTGTAGAACGGGGCTTCCGATGCCGAGGAAACTGGCAATCGATCCAGTGGCAATCGCAAACCAATGGGCGAATCACCAGGGATCAAATACACCTGCTCGCTGCGAACGGGCCATCGGCCACTGATCCAACCCGGACGAGCTTGCCACCAAGCTCGTCGAACAGGCAAAACAAATCCAACCGGTGATCCTAGACCCGCGTTGAACGTCCGCATCATCATGGCACGTTCGTTGGGGTCCTCCAGTTTCGGATCCGAAGGATCCACATCGATCGGCAGCCGATTTTCTTTCCACAAGTAGTGAAAGACATCCTCGTGGACCGGGAATGCCATCCGTGCATTGACATTCAGCTCTCGAGCGAGCGATTTGACAAAGCGTTCCGCGTCCTGATGAGTGTGCCCGTAGTCCTTCCCTTCATCACCGATCCATTGATCGTCGTGCCAGATCGATTGCCCATCGCGACGCCACAAACAGGTCAACGCCCAACGTGGCAATGACTCACCGGGATACCATTTGCCTTGCCCGTAGTGCAGCAAACTGCCCGGTGCCCAGCGTTCACGAAGTCGAGTCAGCAAGACGTTGCTGAGCACACGCTTCTCTTCACCGACCGCGTCGGTGTTCCACTGCGGATCATCCATGTTGTCGATCGAGACAAACGTGGGTTCGCCGCCCATTGTCAGTCGCACATCGGCGGCTTCCAGTTGTTCATCAATCTCTCGACCGGCCTGCAGGATCTCCTTCCAAGTGGAGTCTGCATACGGTTTTGTCACACGTGGGTCTTCATGGACCCGAGTGACGGTCATCTCGTGTTCGAACTCCACCTCACACGGTTCATGCCCGCCGATAATCGGTGCAGCATCTGTGAACGAGGGGGTGCATGCCAACGGGATGTGACCTTCGCCGGCCATCAAACCACTGGTTGGATCCAATCCGACCCATCCAGCGCCCGGCAGATAGACCTCGGTCCAAGCGTGCAAATCACAGAAATCTTCGGTGGGACCATTGGGACCATCCAACGATTCTTGATCGGCGGTCAGCTGAATCAGGTAACCCGACACAAACCGCGATGCCATGCCCATGTGACGAAATGCATTGACCAACAACCATGCCGAATCGCGGCAGGATCCGCTGCACAACGTCAAGGTTTCCTCGGGCGATTGAACGCCCGGTTCCATTCGGATTTTGTAGTCGATTTTTTCTTGGGCGGCTCGATTGACATCCACCAGGAAGTCAATGATTCGCTCGGACTTCTTAGGAAGCGTCTCCAACCACTTCGCGAACTTGGGAGTCATCTCGACGGGTGCGAGATAACTGGCCAATTGCCGCTTGGCTTGCGCGTCGTATTCGAACGGCCATCCTTGGGCCGAATCGTCCACGAAGAACTCAAACGGATTGATGACCGTCATGTCGGCGACCAAGTCCACACAAACCGTCAAATGATCCGTCGGCTTTTCGAACACCAACCGCGCAACAGGGTTCGCGAACGGATCCTGCTGCCAATTGCAAAAGTGGTCCTCGGGCGAGATCGCCAAATTGTACGACACGATCGGGGTCCGACCGTGATAGGCCGGACGCAATCGAACCTGCTGAGGTCCGACCATGATCGGCCGTTCGTAGTGGTACGAAGTCTTGTGATGGAGCGCGACGCGGATCGTCATGAATTTACCGAGATTTGAAAATAGTCTTGACCAAGAGCCTCACCGATGCGATTCACCTCGGTTTGCACGGAATCAATGAATTGATGCATGCCGCCCGCCAGAGCCTCTTCGACCTGAGTGTGAGCCAAGCGGTGTTGCAGAGCGTCGAGGATGGGGCCGGCTGTTCGGGGGATGTTGCTGGAGGACTCTTCTTCAATTTCCCCGAGGGACCAGTTCGCGGAGGCGATGCAGTGGTGGATCGATCTTGGAAAACTGCGATTGAACAGGAAAAAATCAACCACCTTCTCAATCTCAATCTGATGATGATCGCGACGGTACGCTTCGATTCCGCTGATCGCCTGCAACAACGCTGACCACTGCAAATCGTCCACGGCGGTGCCGACGTCCGCCAGGTTGGGTAGCAGGTTGAAGTACTTCACGTCCAAGATGCGAGAAGTCTTGTCGGCGCGTTCGAGCATTCGTCCTAAATTTGCAAAGTGCCAACCAATGTCCTGGTCCATGGTGCTGGCAAACACGCCACTCCACAGCAGTGTCTGCTTCCGAACCGCATCAAAGAACTGACTGGTCGGGTCGGTCGCCGCGGCGGGCGAGGCTTCGCCGACGAAAAGATAAAACTGATTGAGCTGTTCAAATGCCTCGGACGACAACGTTTCGCGAACGCCCCTCGCATTTTCTCGCGCGGCACCCAGGCAAGAAACCATGCTGTTCGGATACTCGTCGTCAAAGGCGAGGAACTGAACCACATTGCGACTGTCTGGTTTGCCGTACTTCGCCTCGAACCACTCTTCGTCCCCCGTGACTTGCACCAACGGGCTCCAAGGATCAACCAAGTTCTCGGGTTGATCCAAAATCAAGTTCAGAGTGACCTCCAAGAAACGTGCGATGTTTTCTGCACGTTCGACTTGGCGACTCATCCAGTAGACGGATTCAGCAACGCGTGAAAGCATATCAGTGGGTCAGCGAAGAAAAGTAAAAGCGACGGTGGGATTGCGACGGAAGCGACGACAGAGAATACAGACGAAGGCGGCGGAGCCATCGTGCGGATGGAACCCGGCCACCAATATGCGTTACGGCCGAGCGACCGTTTCACCAGCTTGGGCCACCACCCAAGTGTCTTTGCTGCCGCCACCTTGGGATGAGTTCACAACGAGACAGCCCTTCTTGAGCGCCACACGTGTCAAGCCGCCAGGCAGAACCCACACGTCATCGGGACCATCACAAAGAATGTAAGGCCGCAAATCGACGTGGCGTCCTTCCAAATGATCGTCCACCATGGTCGGAACCCGAGACAGGCTCAGCGTTGGTTGAGCGATGTAATTGCGTGGATTCTCGAGGATTTTCGCAGCGAATTCTTGGCGTTCTTCTGGCGTGGCGTGCGGTCCAATCAAGATGCCGTAGCCGCCCGATTCACCAGCGGCTTTGACCACCAACTCGTCCAAGTGATCCAGCACGTACGCGCGATCCTCGTCACGGTCACACAAATAGGTCGGCACGTTCGACAGGATCGGTTCTTCGCCCAAGTAATACCGAATCATCTCCGGCACATAAGCGTAGACGACCTTATCATCGGCCACGCCGGTTCCAGGTGCGTTGGCCAGAGCCACATTGCCGGCCCGATAAGCCGACATCAACCCAGGGACGCCCAGCATCGACTTCGGATTGAACACTTCGGGGTCCAAGAAAGTGTCGTCGACGCGTCGATAGATCACGTCCACGGCTTGCAGACCATCGGTTGTTCGCATGTAAACGCGATCATCCTCGACCAACAAATCGCGTCCTTCGACCAACTCGACTCCCATTTGATGAGCCAGATAGGAATGCTCGTAGTAAGCGCTGTTGTAGACGCCTGGTGTCAACACAACGACGTTTGGATCGGCAACATTGCTTGGCGCCATTCGGCGAAGCATCTGGTACAGCCGCGCCGGGTAATCACTGACCGGCCGAACCATCGACGCCGCGAAAGCTTGTGGGAAGTTTCGTTTCATCACCGAACGGTTTTGCAACACGTACGAAACGCCTGAAGGACACCGCAGGTTGTCTTCCAGGACAAACACGTTGCCGTCGTCGTCACGGACCAAGTCGGTCCCGGTAATGTGGCACCAAACATCGTGCGGCGGACGCAAGCCCTTGCACTCAGGCAAATAGGCCGGGCAGGAATCGACGATCGATGCGGGAATGATCCCGTCTTCGATGATTTTCCGCTCGTTGTAGATGTCCGACAAGAAACGATTCAACGCGCGAATACGCTGTTTTAATCCGCTGTCGATGTGCCTCCAAACATCCGGTGCAATGATGCGTGGAACAATGTCGAACGGCATGATCTTTTCGGTGCCAGCGGAATCGCTGTAAACCGTGAACGTGATGCCCATCTGATACAGCGAACGCTCAATCGCCAACTGACGACGGTTCAGTTCGCCTGGCGGCAAGCGGTTGATCAATTCCACCAATGCGACCGAATCAGGCCGAGCACAAGCGTTTTCATCGACGACTTCGTCGAAGAACGACTCGGTCTGGTAACCGTCTAGATACGGCACCTGTCCCGACTGCGATTGCACTGGCCCGTTTTGAGATTGACCGGCCTGAGCCTGAGCCATCTGCGACTGAGTTTGTTGCGGCTGATTTTGCATGGAGCGATCTACCAGTCCGCGTTCACGAAACCGGTTAACAGAGTAAACACGACGACACACATCCCTCTCAACCACCGTCGAAATGGTTGGGGTTCACGGTCAGCCCGCCTCTGACTGATACGCTGCAGTGTATCGCAATGGGGGACGCCAATGACACCAATTGCCGGCGGCCTTTGTCAAAGAAGGCAAGTTTTCCTCCGCGGTGCATTAGCAGTGCAGTGAATGCCATAAACCCGTCTTTCGACACTCAAACACCGCCTGAAACCGACAAAACCACGGGCTCAAATTTCACATGTTTGACCGCTGCGCCACCGTTGTAGAAGTCGATCCCAGCGACATGGACACCGCGGAGACATCGATGGGTGTGTCCAAAGACCACTCGCTGCACGTCATGGTGCAACCAAGTCGGCTGCTGCCGCGCCCAATGCAGCAAACGCAGGCACGTCGAGCGGCGTCGATGAGCAACGCCCGCGGCCGCCAAATGCAATCGCGCGGACACCGCCGCATCGTAAAAACCATTCTTCAAATTGGCAGGTGACTTGTCCGATTCGTGTGCCCAACGGTTTCGGTAATGGGCCAAGCCGGCGGCATGGCCGCCTCCCTCAATCACGTCCCCATGAACCATCAACAAATCCGCCAATCGAACCGCGTCCCAGTCCACATGGACGGCACCGGGCTGCAATCGCAATCGAACACGCGCCGCGGCCTCCGTCGAATTCGATCCCAAACCGCCGGGATCGGAGACCGATGGGGGATCGCTCTCTTGCTGATACGGCAGCGCCCATTCCCGAAGTGATTGGCGAAACGAGGCTTGCGCGTCGTGATTCCCATTGAGGTAAATGAAAACCTTGTCCGGAAATTCGGCTCGCCAGGCTTCCAACCATTCAATCGCAGCATTTCGCGAAACATCCCCATCGCCGAGCCGACTCCAGCAGAAGTCGAACAGGTCGCCTCCCCAAACACAGACGTTGGAGGCCTCGATGGCCCGCCGAATCGTGGCCTCGTGGCGTTCGATGTGGCAACGCGAGCTGAACAGGTGTAAATCGGAGATGAAGGCCAGCTGAACGGGATCCGCGAGATCGGGATCGGGAACTAATTCCGCCAACCTGGGCGACGTGTTACCGTGCTCTGACAACTGTTTTTTTCTACGTTTCAACATTTCTCTCTCGCATGGGTTGGTCAACCATGACCGTTCCTCCCCCCGATCCAACGACTGACGAATCGGCCTCTCCAGGGTACGAGACCGCGAATGCCGTGCCCACCGACGCGGGCAGGGTGATCCGCCACAGTTCGAAAGCCTTGGTGGCTCTGATCGCGGGGGCGATTGTGATTGGACTGATTCAATCGCGAGCCCCCGAAACCGATTATCAAAAAGCGTTGCTGCAAAGTTTGGCAGCCGGTGGGATCACTTTGTTGGTCGTTTTGTACCAGTTGCAACGTGCCAGTTTGGCGGCGGGGAAAGCATGGTGGGTGCCGGCCGGTTGCCTAGCCCTGATCCTCTCGGCGGTCACTCTCCTTCGATTCGAAAGCTTTTCGGGTGAAATGGTCCCCCGCTTCTCTTGGCGATTCAAAAACTCGGACACTCCCGCCCTCAAAACGACACCCTTGGCCGATGCCAATCCCACTGACGCGTTGGTGGCATCCGTTCCGTCTGAATCGCAAGGATCGTGGCGAGAGTTTTTGGGCAACAACCGAACGGGTGTTCTGGAGGAGCGTGCCTTCGCCATTTCCACTTCCGCCGATCAAGTGACCCGCCGATGGGACATTGGTATCGGCGAAGGCTGGTCCTCGTTTGCGGTCGCTGATGGCATCGCGGTGACACTCGAACAACGCGGTGAGATGGAATGTGTCACGGCCTATCGTCTTTCGGATGGCCAATTGCTGTGGTTGGTTGAACACGAAGCGAATCACTTTCAAGCGCTCGGTGGAGGCGGCCCGCGATCCACCCCCACCATCACCCCTGCCACCGAATTTTCTCCGGGAAAAGTCTACGCCCAAGGTGCCACAGGAACCGTTTGGTGCTTGAACCTCTCCGACGGCAAAATCCTCTGGCAACGTGACTTGTTGGAAATCACGAGTTGGAACCAAGAAGATTCGGAAGCAGCCATCTCTTGGGGCCGGTCAGGATCGCCACTGATGGTCGACAATCTCTGCGTGCTTCCACTTGGCGGCCCCGATTCAGAATCAGATGCCGGACGGTCGCTGATTGCCCTGGATGCGGCCACGGGGGAAACACGCTGGCGAGCCGGCGAACAACAAATCAGCTACGCATCTCCGATGGTCATGACCCTTGGCGGCCAACGTCAGATCGTCGCGGTCAACGAAGCGGACATCACGGCGCACGACATTGCCTCAGGCGAAGTGCTTTGGTCGTTCCCCTGGGAAGGCAAATCGAACTCCGGTGCGAACTGTGCCGCCGCGATTCCTGCAGGCGAGGATCGGTTCCTGATCGGCAAAGGCTACGGCGGTGGCAGTTCGCTGATCGAAGTCACGCGAACCGACACCCCATCCGCATCGGACACAGCCTCTTCCGAAACGTCCGACTTCGTGGTGAATGAAATCTGGCATTCATCGCGTATCCTAAAAACCAAATTCAACCATGCGTTGGTCCAAGACGGCATCGCCTATGCCTTGAGCAACGGTGCCTTGCAAGCGGTTGAAATCGAATCCGGCAAACGACTGTGGGAACAATCCCGTCGCGATCGCTTTGGACAAGGACAAGCGATCTTGGTCGAGGACGTTCTGGTTGTGCAAGCTGAAGAGGGCGAAGTCGTGTTGGTCGCCGCTGAGCCTGATGATTATCGCGAGTTGCTTCGCATCCCCGCCCTGCAACACAAGACCTGGAACATTCCCACCGTGGTCGGCAACCTGATCCTGGTTCGAAACGCACACCAAGCCATCGCACTGGAGCTGCCTCAATGACATCCCTTTCTTCCTCCGTGTTCCCAAATTCAGACCCCTACCCCGATTTCGAGAAAATCGAACCACTCGATTTTCTCGTGGTTGCTCCTCACCCCGATGATGCAGAACTGGGCATGGGCGGGACGATCATGCGAATGATCGATGAAGGCATGCGTGTCGGCGTGTTGGACCTGACCAGCGGCGAACCCACCCCGCACGGCAGCCTCGAAATTCGCAGCCGCGAAACCGCTCGAGCGTCGGAAATCATGAAGCTGACTTGGCGGGGCAACGCTGGGTTAACCAACCGCGCGGTCGAAGCCACCCTGCCCGCTCGCGAACACATCGCCTCCTTCATTCGATGTTTGCGACCACGATGGTTGTTTGCACCCTACTTCCATGACGCACACCCCGACCACGTCGCCGCGACTCAGTTGGTTGAAGCCGCTCGCTTTCATGCGAAGCTGAGCAAAACGCCGATGCCCGGTCCGCGACACCATCCTGAACGCCTCTACTACTACTTCTGCATTCATCTTCGTTTGGCGGTGCAACCCAGCTGGATCGTGGACATTTCCGAACAATGGGACCGCAAACTGGAATCCATTCGTGCCTACGAGAGCCAATTCATCATCGGTCGAGACCCGGGACCGCCCAGCCTGACCGATCGCTTCCGGGACGATGCCGCTCACTGGGGCCGCCTGATCGATCGGCAATATGGAGAACCGTTTGCAACAAAAGAACCGCTTGCAATGGCCAGTTTGCGAGATTTGCTCTGAGCAGAAACCCAACTCACAAATTGCATTTGGCCGGGGCCGAAGTAGCCTATTTCCTCGAGCGTTTTGCTCCCTCTTCTTCGATGCATCGGTTTTCGACATGCCCGCTCAGGACGCCGCCAAGCCGCTGTTTCCATTGCCGCTGACGCCACTGGAAACGTTCTTCGTCTTGGACGAACGGCAATCGTGTCCCATCGTCAGCTACATCGAGATGCAATTTTCAACGCCTTTGCAACTGCCAGTCCTTCAGACCGCACTGGAGGAGACGGCCCAGGATCACCCACTGTTGTCCTGCAAATTGGTTCGCGAAGGTGCGCGGTTGTTCTGGAACTTCGATCCTGATCTCACACCGCGAGTGCTGACCAACGATGACCTGCCATTGACCACCGGGCCGGCCGACAATCCCAGGCCCCAACCCTTCGATCTGTTTCAGGAACCAGGTTGTCGATTCTGGTATGTCCCCGAAGAAGCAGGCAGCCGTTTGTATGTTCAGGTGCATCATGCGTGCAGTGACGGCGTCGGAGTTCGACAGGTGATATTGGGCACGTTCACTCGCTATGCGCGTGCAACGGGTGACCCTGACTGCGGGAAAACGTCTCGGAAATCATCGCGATCCGCACCCAATGCAGAGCGTCTTCGTGACAGGTACGATTTTACCGAACTGCTTTCCAAGCCACCCAAACGTCCGTTGACGACCTGGGATCGAATTCGGAATGCCTATTACTTTCACTTCCAACGCCCCGCCGTTCTCTCCAAGCCCCCCATCGCCGTCAAGGAACGGGACGGTGTCTCAAACGAGGCTTCCTCGGGCGAACCCTTGCGACACATCCTGTTCAGCAAGGACGAATCCACCACCATTGAAAAAGCTTGCAGCGACGCATCGATCCGTGTCAACGACCTCGCCATCGCGATGCTGTTCCAAACCTTTGAGCAATGGGAACAGACGCATGGCGATGGAAAAGCGGTCCGCTACCGAGTGATGATGCCAGTGGATTTGCGATCGCGAAAGGACCTGGATTTGCCTGCCACCAATCGGCTCAGTTTTGCGTTCTTGGGTCGCCGCAAGGACCAATGCGATGATGCGAATGGGTTGGTTCAAGGTGTCGCCGATGAAATCCTGGCGATCAAAGATTCCCGCGTGCACATGGATTTCCTGGACGGCCTGAGTGCTGCCATCCAGCATCCTCGGTTCATGCGTTGGGTCATCGATCACAGCCGACAGATGACGACCAGTGTCGTCACCTACACCGGCGATCTTTCACGCGGGATGAGAAAGTTCTTTCCAGAGGTCGATGGGCAGCTCCAGATCGGTGACGCAACTCTTCGCAACGCGCTCGGATCGCCCCCAGCTCGGGAGGGTACGAATGTCTCGTTAGGAATTTGCATCAACTGGGGCCAAATCTGCATCTCCGCCTCCTGGAACCGCGAAGCCTGGGACGCAGCCACCACCGACCAATTCTTGGAAGCCTACACGAACAACTGGCGTCGTTGGTTGCAACAGCGAGAAGACATTTCAAGTTCTTCCCACGAAAAAACCCGCCCGAGCGAGCTGCTCGGACGGGTGACGTGAATCAGTGCCCAGGGTTGTCTGATTGGATCACTTCTTCGGCTGCGTGATGCCTGGCCAATCATCGGTTCGGAACGGCGTCACTGGCAGACCTTCCAGACTTTGCACGTTGCAGACTGGGTTGTCGGCCCACGCGTAGCGAACAGAAACCGGGGTTTCGACCGAGTCGGCTGACACTTCGATCGTGTCTTTGCCAACGATCTTGGCCTGGGCGTGAACAAACTTTTGATCTTCACCCGCGATGGTGAAACCGATCAATTCGCGAACATCGAATGTGTCCAATCCACCGCCGACGTGATCAAACTTGACGATCGCTTTGTTGCCGTCAAACTTCACTTCACGATAGGTTGGGCTGCGGTAAGGAATGTCATAGCCGTAGTCTTTGACCAGTGCCCATCGAGCCAATCGCTTGGCCACGTCTTGTTTGTTCTTGGGGTGAATGTCAGCCGATTCGCCCAAGTTCAAAATCACCGCTTCGCCCGTGTTTGGCAATCGCGACATCGTCATCGTTTGTGCTTCGCGAAGTTCGGCCCAACTGCTGTCGGTCGGCTCTTCGACTTCCGAGCGGAAGTCAGCCAATTGCACCCAGTAGAACGGGAAGTCGCCTTGGCCCCATTGGTCACGCCAGGTTTGAATCATCAACGGGAAGAGGTCCCGGTACTCGTAGGCTCGTCCGGCATTTGATTCGCCTTGGTACCAGATGGCACCTCGAATCGTGTAGCCGATCGTTGGCAACAAGACGCCGTTGTAGATGTTGGCAGGACGTTGATTGCCGGCAGAGTCATCGCGTGGTCGTCGAGGTGCGTTGCCTTGGCGGCCGTCTGCAACCCACTTGTCATTTTTCTCTTTCCACGATTTCAACAGCGCGTCGTAGTCGTAGTTTTTCATTCGCTTGTCCCAGCCTGCAAGCAAGGACTCGTACTTGTCTTCGGCTTCCAGCACATCGCGAGGAACCCAAGCCTCAGCCGCGGAACCACCCCAAGCGTTGTCGATCAATCCGACTGGCACGTCCAAGGTTTCGTGCAGTTGGCGGCCAAAGAAGTAACCGACCGCGGAAAAGCCTTTGACGGTTTCCGGTGTCGCAGCGGTCCAGCTGCCTTTGAAATCTCGCTGAGGTTCTTGCGTGCCCACGGTTGGCACGGAGATCAAACGAATTTGCGGGTAGTTGGCCGTCAGGGATTCCAGATCGCCATCGTTGGCACTTTGCACGGCCCAAGCCATGTTGGATTGCCCTGAGCAGATCCAGACTTCGCCGACCAGCACATCGGTGAAGGTCTTGGTCTCGTCGGCTTTCACAGTCAAATCATAGGGTCCACCAGCAGGAAGGGCTGGGACCGAGACATCAAATCGTCCTTCGTCGTTGGCTTTGCCTTTGGCGGCACGATCGCCCAGTTGAACGCTGACTTCTTGGCCGGGTTTGGTCCAGCCCCAGATATGAACGGGTTCGTTTCGCTGCACGACCATCGAGTCGCCAAAGATCGCTGGCATCATCAATTCCGCCTGTGCGGTCGAGCCCATCAGGCTCGTCAGACAACTCGCGATCGCGATTCCGGCGAGTAAAAACCGGTTGGGAAGGGGTGTTTTCATGGTGGAGATTTCTCCATGGGAGGGATGGGAGGTGGGATTGTCAGCAGCAGCATAATCGCTGGACCGCCCCGGTTGGGATCGCGACGATTTTCACAAATCTTCGAACATTCCGAGTAAAACGAAACGTGCTCTCAACATTACTTGGTGGAGACCCAATGGTTTGACTCGTTCGTGCAAGGCATTTGAAGACCTGCTTCAGCAGGCCCAACGTCCTGTGCTTGGTCATTTGATCAGGCTGACCGGATCGATCCACGCTGCGCAGGACGCGCTACAATCAGCGAATGTCACGGCAATGGAAAAACAATATGCGTTTGAAGAAGGAACGAACTTCGTCGCCTGGCTGAGTCAGATCGCCTGCAACCATCATCGCAATCAGGCCCGCAAACTTGCCACGTCCTCCTCCGTGGTACTCGTCGACGATCAATTGCACGACGTCATTGAACGACGTCATCGCGAACGGGTCGAACAGAATCGCCAACGCAACAATTGGCAACGGCTGAGCCACTGCTTGGATCAACTCCCAGATCACCAACGCGAATTGGTCCAGCGGTTTTACTTGGACGGCCAGACATTGAATGAATTAGCTGAAATGACCGGTCGCAAAGCCAATGCGATCGGGCAAGCCCTTCATCGAGCTCGTCAACGCTTGGTTCGCTGCGTCCAACAAACAGGCGATTCCACAGACGCCGAGTTTCTCTCCGATCATCCCCTTTCTCAACCAACGGCGGAAACCCCATGAGTTCCCGGGAACGAATCGATCAACTGCTGGCCGCTCACTCAGCGAACAAACTGACGGCGGAAGAAGCCAACGAACTGCGAGAGATTTTGATGTCCGACAGCAAGGCCCTGGACCATTACCTCGATCTGTGTGAACTGGACGAGGCATTGGTTTCGCAGACAGCGGCCGGCACGCCCGCATTGAACAAGCCATTCGCAGCTTCGCCGATCACGTCTCAACACTCGAGCATGCGACCCTTTCTCACCTGGTGCGCCGCCGCGTCCGCGTTGGTCGTTGGCAACATGATTTGGTTGCAGACATGGACGGCATCCAATCATTCCCCCGTGGCGATGGTCAACGAAACCGTGACCTCATCACCCGAGGTGGATCGCACGACAACACGGACCACCAACCCTGTCGACGCGAAACACTCCGCCAATCGACGTCCCCCCAATCCGTGGAAGGTCATCAACTCGTCCGGTTCGATGAACCACCCCGCTCTGACCGCCGTCTCGATTCCCGAGCTGGAATCCGCGACCGATCGCAAACTGCAGTTCAATCGTGACATTCGCCCGATCCTCTCGGAAACCTGCTTTCACTGCCACGGTCCAGACGAACAGGGTCGCCGAGCTGACTTGCGACTCGACACGTTGGAAGGCGCCACGGCGGATCTGGGCGGTTACCAACCGATCGTGCCCGGCAACCTCGACCAAAGCGAGGCCTGGAAACGCATCATCAGCGACGATCCCGACATGCTGATGCCGCCACCCGAGTCTCACTTGGCTTTGACGCAGGAGCAAACAACGTTGCTCCAACGTTGGATCGAAGAAGGCGCCGCCTACGAGGGCCACTGGGCTTTCCTTCCGCCAACCATGCCTGAGGTTCCAACCGTTGATTTCACCGAGGAAGAATCCACGCAAAGCTGGGCTCGCAATGAAATTGATTTCTTTGTGGCGGCACGATTGGCCGAATCCGGTCTGGCACCCTCGCCAGAGGCCAAAGCAAGAGCGTTGATCCGTCGACTGAGCTTTGACTTGACCGGTTTGCCGCCCACCCCCGATGAGGTCAACGCATTCGTCCGCGACTATCAACGGCACGGCGAAACCGCTTACCAAGAAACGATCACGCGGTTGCTGAGTTCACCGCATCACGGCGAGCGAATGGCCCTGCCTTGGCTCGATCAAGCTCGCTACGCCGACACCAATGGCTATTCGATCGACGGCGGTCGCCACATGTGGTTGTGGCGAGACTGGGTGATTCAGGCTTACAACGACAACATGCCTTTCGATCAGTTTTTGACCGAACAGCTTGCGGGCGATTTGCTTCCCGATCCGACCGAGTCGCAACGGATCGCAACGGGATTCAACCGCAACCACATGATCACGCACGAAGGTGGCACGATCCCGGAGGAAAACCTCACGAACTATGTCGCCGATCGAGTGAAAACAACCAGTGAGGTGTTCCTCGGTTTGACGATGGGATGTGCTCAGTGCCATGACCACAAGTACGATCCGATCTCGCAGCACGAATACTATCAGTTCTTTGCGTTTTTCAACGAACTGCAAGACCGGGGGTTGGACGGTGACGGAGGCCGCAACGCGGCTCCCAGCATCACCGCGAAAACGGTGCTGCGGACCGATGAACTTCCATCGTTGGAAGCGGAATTGAAACAGCTTCGCGAGCAACTCAACCAGTCCACCGAAGGCTTGGAGTCGTGGTTGGCATCGCAACGTCAGGCAGAAGCATCACGAGGTGACCAGTTTGCGTTGGTGCCCATGGAACTGCTCGATGTGTCCTCTCCCAATCATCGCGGGGCCATTGAATTTGACGCCGATGGCACTGTCAAACTGGGACAACCCAGTGGTGGCCTGAATGGCATGAGCCATTCACTGCGGTTGTCGACCGGAGAAATCGCGGATGGATCGCCGATCACGGGAATTCGCATTTCGTTCCTTCCCCAGCCCGGCCCGGCGAAGCCAGCCTCCGAGCAAGACAAAAACGCTAACGCCCAAACCAACAGTGATCCGCTGATGGCGCTGACCCCCTTCCCAGATGCGGTTCCCAAAGTCGCGACGGTTCTGGTCTCCGCCACCGAACAACCGGCCGACCAAGTGGATTACCACCGGCAATTGGCGTTTCAAAAAATCACTGCCAGCAGTCAAGCCGAAGGGCATGCCACGGGATCGATTCGCGAAGAGAGCAACGAACGATGGTGGCAACCCACCGAAGGTCACTCCGAACAACATCTGACCCTGACATTCGATCAGCCGGTCGATCCCAAGGCGACTCCTTTTCTCAGCGTGTTGGTGGTGTTTGGTCAGCGAAACTCAACGCCGTTCGAGTGGCAGATTCAACCTTTCACAGGCAACGACACCGACAGTCGCTGGGACGCTTCGCTCGCCCAAGTGATTCAAACCTCGCCGAGCGATTGGGATGAACCTACCCGGCAACGTGTGCTGGAGACGTTTCGCGAATTCAGCGACCCACTCCAGCCACTGCGAATTCGAATCAGCAACCTCGAGGAGCGCCGCGAGGTGTTGACCGGCACGTTCTCGACCATGGTGATGGACACCGCCGAGAAACCTCGCGAGACGTTTGTGCTGGACCGCGGCCAATATGACTCGCCCACGGACCGGGTTTTCCCTACCACGCCCAAGGTGTTGCCGGAACTCTCTCTCAAGAAGGCCGACCGGTTGGACTTGGCACGTTGGTTGACCAACCCCAAGCATCCTTTGACATCACGCGTGGCGGTGAATCGCATTTGGTCCCTGTTCTTTGGAACGGGATTGGTCGCCACTTCGGCGGACTTTGGATCGCAAGGCGAATACCCCAGTCACCCTGAACTGCTAGATTATCTCGCGACAAGTTTTGTCGAGAACGATTGGAATCAACAACAATTGATGCGTGAAATTGTCAGCAGCGCGACCTATCGCCAGCAGTCCTCCGCCACACCGGAACAGATCGAATTGGATCCCAAGAATCGTTTGCTCGCACGCGGGCCCCGGTTCCGTTTGCCGGCTGAATTCATTCGCGATCAAGCTCTCGCAGTCAGCGATTTGTTGGTGCCTCGGGTTGGCGGTCCAAGTTTGCAACCGTACCAACCACCGGCCCTTTGGAAAGAAGTCAGCCACTTTGGTAGCACACCCGCGACCAAACAAGTCTTCGTGCAAGACCACGGTGAGAAGCTGTATCGACGCAGCCTTTACACGTTTGTCAAAAGAACCAGCCCGCATCCGGCGATGGCTGCGTTCGATGCACCCAGCCGTGAACTGTGCACGATGGACCGCGGGGTAACGAACACTCCCATCCAAGCCTTGGTGACGCTGAACGACCCCCAGTTCGCCGAAGCCGCTCGTGTGTTGGCCGCTCGTTGGTTGGTCGAGTCGGGGACAGAGGAGCCGGGACGGAGTGAGCCTACGATCACGGACGCGGAACGAATGGATCAGGCTTTCACCATGGTCGTCGGTCGAATGCCCCACGAGGAAGAACGCGAAGCCGTGCTGTCACTGTTGGAAACCGAACGCGAACGCTTCGCTCAATCACCCGAGGATGCTTTGGCGGCTGTCTCAGTCGGCGAGTCACCTCGTTCGGAAACACTGGAACCCGCCGAGCATGCGGCATGGATGCAAGTCGCGACGTTGCTGCTGAACCTCAGCGAAACACTGACTCGACTTTGACCAAGTCGTTCAGGAATTTTTCCCATTCATCGATCCAACACACACCACTTCGAAACGCATCTTCCCATGAACCAATCTTTGATTCACGAACTCGGATTGCGACAATCGCAAATGATGACTCGCCGGTCGCTGTTCGGCGGCTCCGCGGCGGGTCTCGGTGCGATGGCACTCGGAAATCTGTTGGCGTCCGAAGCCAATCCTCAGGCGGCCTCTTCTGGCGGCCAGATTCAATCGAATCTCACCTCCGGGTTGCCTCACTTTGCGCCCAAAGCCAAACGGGTCATCTACCTGTTCCAGTCTGGCGGCCCAAGCCACATTGATTTATTCGATCACAAAGAGGAACTGGAACAACTGCACGGCACTGATTTGCCGGATTCCATTCGAGGTGGCCAACGACTGACCGGAATGACATCCCGACAGAGCCGTTTCCCAGTCGTCAAACCTTTGTGGGGTGGCAAACGATGCGGCGAGCGTGGGACGTGGGTGGGCAATTTGCTGCCTCATCTGCAAGACATCACCGATGACATCTCGATTGTTCGTTCCATGTGGACCGAAGCGATCAACCATGACCCCGCCGTGACCTACATCAACACGGGTTCACAGCAAATGGGGCACGCGTCAATGGGAGCGTGGCTGAGTTATGGGCTGGGATCGGAAAACGAAGACTTCCCTGCGTACATGGTGTTGCTCAGCCAGGGCAGCGGAAAGAACCCCGGCCAACCCCTGTTTTCGAGATTGTGGGGCAGTGGGTACCTACCCTCCAGCCATCAAGGTGTGATGCTTCGACCGGGTGCGAACCCGGTGCTGTATCTCAAGAACCCCGACGGCGTCTCGCGAGACTCACGTCGGGAACTCTTGAACACGCTCGGACGAATCAACCAACTGCACTCCGAAACCACGGGAGATCCCGAAACGCTGGCACGCATGGAGGCCTATGAAATGGCCTACCGCATGCAGACGTCGGTGCCCGAGCTGACCGACGTTTCGGACGAACCTGAATCCACGTTCGAACTGTATGGGGAAGACGCCAGACGTCCAGGTTCTTACGCCGCGAACTGCTTGCTCGCACGACGCATGGCGGAACGTGGGGTGCGTTTCATTCAACTGTTCCATCGCGGTTGGGATCAACACATCTCGATTCGCAACCAATTGCCGCGGCAATGCAAGGATGTCGATCAAGCCTCCGCGGCGTTGGTCCAGGACCTCAAACGTTTGGGAATGCTCGACGACACCCTGGTAATTTGGGGCGGCGAGTTTGGCCGCACGGTCTACAGCCAGGGCCAACTCGAGAACCCCAGTTCAGGCCGCGACCATCACGGTCGCTGCTTCACGACTTGGATGGCCGGCGGCGGCGTGAAAGCTGGTTTCGACTACGGCACGACGGATGAGTTTTCGTACAACATCGTCGAGAACCCGGTCCACATCCGCGATCTCAATGCGACCGTGTTGAACTTGTTGGGAATCGACCACGAACGGTTCACATTCAAATTCCGAGGCCTCAGCCAACGACTCACCGGCGTCGAAGAAGCCCACGTCATTCGAGATCTCATTGCCTGAGATCGCCAGCCAAATGCTCCGGAGTTGCCTGTTCGAGCTGTTCTGATTGGGGCACCTCAACAGACGCCGCAAGCAGCACCAACAACCACAACAACGTCGAAGCAAAGGGGAAGGTTTCAAACGCGGTGTCTTCGAACAACCCTGAAACACAAATGTAAGCTGCGATCCCGCGAAACAAGGGATCGACCACCATGAACGCGTGGTACACCGTCCACCCGACCAGCACCGCGACACAGATGCCCGAAAAAATGCCGGCCGAAAAAATCGCGTGCAGCAACAAGTTGTGCGTGTGATGCGAAAAGTCCTCCAGCAACAACGGCGCGCTATTCAGTCCCCATCCGGTCAGTGGTCGTTGTGCAATGTAGCGAATTGCTTCCGTCCAAATCTCGGTTCGTCCCGTTGCCGACGTGAGTTCGTCGACGTCGCCGGTCTTGGTGCCAACGGCGACCACTCGGCTGCCCACGTCGGAACCTTCCGACAACAAACCAATTGCCAGCATCGCCAAACAGATCCCCATCACGCCGCATAGACCGAGTGCCAACCCACGACGGTTGGCCAGCCGATCGATCATCACGGCCAAGACAGCTGCCGCACACGAAACGGCCGCCGTGCGACTCATCGATTCAAACATCGTCGCGACGGAGATCGCGAAAACGAATCCCGTCATCGCGATCATGACGGGTGTGAGCGGACGGTTTCTCGTTCGCCAAAGTCCCAGACAAACCAAGATCGCCAACGCGCCGATGCGACCGAGTGAGTTGGGATGCGCCGTGCTGCCCATGCGTTCGATGATCAGAGACTGGCCGAGTTCTTCTTGGTAGACCGCCGTCTCACCGCCACCAAGGTACAGACACCACGCGACGATCAGATGCAGCACCAATCCAACCAGCACGCATTGAAGCGACTGACGCAGAGATAAAAACTGCAACGTCACAGCGATGAACACGATGTAAAGACAGCTGATCATCGCGGCAGCGCGTGACACCGTGGCAGCGGGGCCAAAGGCTGCGGCACTGGTCACCAAAAAGATGCCGCCCAGAGCCACCAGAATCCAACCTGGAAATTTCGCGAGACGCTGACGCACCGGCGGGCACAACATCCAGCCCAACACAGCGACCAAACCAACCGCCCCGGACAAGAGCAGCTTCATCGCCACCTCCATCGTCAAACCAGCGCCCGCCGATCCAGCTGGAGTCGAGTCGGATTGATCCAGCGGATTGAGTGCCACGGCAAGGATCAACAGCAGCGGACACACCAGCGCAAACAGTCCTTCCAAAACACCGCGTTGTGAATCCGGTGATGGCGTTGGCTGTTCCACGTGTTCGTCGAAGTCTTGGTCGAGGGATGCTTCCAAGGACGACGTTCCTGCCAGAAGGGACATGAACGTACTCTAGTTCACCGGTCCGCGATTGCCATGATCGGACGATCGCCACCGCGCAGGCTGTCGTTCTCAGGAACTCACGTCTCGGCAATCTCGTGGGGCGCAGTGATCACGCGTGACTTTTTTCCCTACAATCCAGCCATGACCACCCCATCCTCCGAACCGAATGAATCGCAGTGTGCGGTCTATCTGAAGGCACTCGGCGACCCTTTGCGACTGCAAATCGTGCGAGCACTGCAGACCGGCCCGCTGAGCGTTTCCGACCTGTCGATCTTGGTTGAACAAGAAATTGGTACCGTCTCGCACCATTTACGAGTCCTCTTTCACGCCGATTTGGTGCAGACGCAGCGGGAAGGCAAGTTCATCTATTACTCACTGAAGGACGGTCTGCTCGCCGGTCGAGGAAAGGCAAAGCAATCCGCGCTGAACCTCGGATGCTGCCAACTCGACATGGGTCCAATGAACCCCTCGTGAATCGAGCAACGGCCCACCTTCCCAGCACCGGCTGGCGGATGATTGACTGACGTTCTAACGTTCGTCAGAATGTTTGATTCACGAGTTCGCCATCGATTGGTGCGCCCGGTCAGTTCCCACCATCAAGCAATGAGACTCACTGATGCCCCAGCCCATCGAATTCATCATGATCGGCGGTTTCCTGGGAGCTGGCAAAACCACGCTCATCGCAAGATTGGCAAAGCGTCTGCAATCTGAAGGCAAACATGTTTGCATCGTGACCAACGATCAAGCCGCCGGTTTGGTCGACACACAATTGCTGAAGAGCCAAGGGTTGGAAGTCAACGAAGTCGCAGGGTCTTGCTTCTGCTGCAACTTCGATGGTTTGACCGACGCGATGGAAGAGTTTGAAAGTCGACAACGCCCCGACGTCATTCTCGCCGAGCCAGTCGGAAGCTGCACTGACCTGATCGCGACCATCGCGGCACCGATGATGGAACGTCTCGGTGAAAAGTTCGTGCATCGTCCGTATGCCGTGGTTCTGAAACCCAATCACGGCAAGAAGATCTTGTCTGGCGTGGGAGGTGGATTTTCTGAGAAAGCCGAATATATCTTCCGCAAGCAACTCGAAGAGTCCGAAATCATCTTGCTCAATCGCATTGATGAATTGTCCGAGGAAGACGTGCAGGCGCTCAAAGAAAAACTGAACGAGCAGTACCCGGGGCGCAAAGTCATCCCACTGTCCGCCAAGACCGGCGAGAACCTGGATGTTCTGTACGACGCCTTCCAAGGCAAAGCGGCGCCTCGTGAAACGATGATGGAAGTGGATTACGACGTCTACGCTGACGGCGAAGCAGAGCTCGGTTGGCTCAACGCGACGGTCAACTTTCAAAGCGAAGACTCGTTTGCACTGGATGACCTCAGCGTGGGTCTGATTGAGGATTTGCGACAACGTCTTTTGACCTTGGGCGCGGAACCCGGCCACTTGAAAGTGCTCTGCAGCAGCAACCGAGCCGACGACGAACCAGTCAGTGTTGCCAACTTGATCGACAGTGATTCCCAAACCGTGTTGTCGATCGCCTCGGGAGTGAACGCAACCAATGCGAAAGCGATCATCAACGCGCGCGTGCGACTGGCACCCGAAGCGTTGACAAAAGAAGTGCAGGAAGTCGTTCAGTCGGTGGCCTCTCGATTGAACGCCCAAACGGAGACGATTCAACTGGACAGCTTCCGGCCTGGCCGCCCTGAACCGACTCACCGCAGTCGCTGACACCGCCGTTTAAACCAGTCGCGAAAATCGAACTCGCGAATCATGCGTTGGGGTGCTGGTCTTGATGCTGTTCGATCACTCGGCGTGCGATGGCCAAGGAAGCGGTCGCTGCAGGACTGGGAGCGTTCAAGACATGGGTGACGTTGGGCGTCGATCGAAACAAAAAGTCATCGACCAACTCACCGTTCGCTCGCACGGCTTGGGCCCGCACACCGGCGCGGGCTGGCACCAAGTCCGAGGCTCGCAGTTCAGGAATGAGTTTTTGGAGCGCGGTCACGAAAGCGGATTTTCGGAGCGAGCGATTCATTTCGCCGAGTCCCTTCCGCCAATGCTTCTGAATCAACTGGCGAAAGCCGCTGTATCCCAATGTCCGTTGCAGGTATCGAACATCGATGTCACGCCAACGGTAGCCTTCGCGAGCCAGAGCCAAGACGGCATTGGGACCGCATTCGACATTTCCATCCACCATCCGTGTGAAATGCACGCCCAGAAAGGGAAACGCAGGATCTGGAACCGGGTAAATCAGGTTCCGGCACAACCCTCTTCGTTCGGGCCGCAATTCGTAGTATTCACCACGAAAGGGGATGATTCGAACCTCGTCGGTTGCAGCGGCAACAGGGTCTCCAGTCGATTGCGACGAAGGGTCTGCTTCTGAAAGGAGCGTGTCGCTGTGAAGGCCAGCGCAGACGATCGCGGAACGAGCGTGGACGACGAGCTCTTGGTTTGGGTTTTCTCTTTCCACACTGATCAGGCGAACCCCGCCTCCCTCCGCTGTGATCCGTCGCACCTGAGAACCCAACCGAACGTTACCTCCCAATTCTTCGATGCAATGTTGATAAGCGTTGCATACCGTTCGGTAGTCCACGATGCCGGTCTCGGGCACGGCAATCGCGTCGACTCCCGCCACGGCAGGTTCGAGATGCCGCAGTTCGGTCGTTGAGATCCGTCGAAAATCCACTCCGTTGAGCGTCGCTCGTTGAATGATTGTTTCCAACGAGTCCAACTCGGTGGGATTCGTTGCCACAACGACTTTCCCGCATTTTTCCCAACGAATCCCTTGCTTTTCGCAAAACGCTTCGAGTTTGGTTTTGCCTTCCCGACACAACAACGCTTTCTCACTCCCGGGCCGATAGTAGATGCCTGAATGGATCACGCCGGAATTGTGTCCGCTCTGGTGGCGACCGACCTGAGACTCGGTTTCCAGCACCGTGACCCCCTGCCCCGGATGGGTCTCCAACCAGGTCATCGCAGTGGCAAGCCCAACGATTCCGCCTCCAATGACGGCTAAGTCACAGTTCTGATTGGATGTTTGTTTCATAAAAAATCTCTGACCGTTTCGCTCCTTGGTTCAGTTTGAAACCTAGAGTTTCCTTATCGAGTGAAGCCACCACGCACGGGCATGCATTGAAAAAGGACTCACTCGATCGTACTCCACGCAGGAGCAACCAACGAACTGGGCAAAAATGAGTACCGCATCCCCCAACATCAATTTGAGCAAGAACACAATTCTTGTATCGGTGGACGATCTTCAGGTCGGCGAGATTTGTCGTTCGCCAATCGATGACGAGATCGGTCGCTTGCTGCTTGGTGCGGGTACACGAATCACAACCGAAGTGATCGATGGTCTGCGGGAACGCGGCATCAAAGATTTGACGGTCAATGCGGACGAAGCCGACACGTTGAGCGGTCGGTCCAAGGGTGCAGCGGTCAAACCGAAGCCGAAAATCGGTCGAGACACGGGGCACAATCCTGGACAAGATCCCGCCAAGTGGATCAAAGGTGTGCCCCTGAAAGATGCATTGGTCGATCGCCACCACGAACCCATCAATCAGACCCGTCGCCGGACGTTGCAAGGCCACGTCCAACAGGCACGCAGCAAATTTGAAGAAATTCGATTGGCTCTTTCCGAGCGAAAGATGCAAACGGTCGAAGCGTTGTCCGATCTCTCCGGCGCGTTCGCGTCTGCCATGGTGGACGACCATGATCAAACCGTCGGCGAGGTGGTTGCCTGCAACACAGAAATGTCATTGACCGATCGCAGCGTGAAGCTGGGTGTCTTGGCCATGGCCATTGGAACCGAACTCGACCTGGATGGTCCCTCGGTTTTAGAAATCGGCATGGCCGGTCTGTTGCATGACATTGGTTTGTACTCGATGAACCCCGAGTTCAGCGTTCCGGGAAGGGGTCCCTTTTCGCAACAAGAAACATGGGAATACCGCAAACACCCGGTGGTCTCCGCCAACAGTCTTCGCGAAGTGTCAGACATTCCCCACGCGGTATTGCTGGCGATCGAACAGGTCCACGAACAATACGACGGCTCGGGTTACCCGTTTGGTTTAGAAGGCAAACGAATTCACATCTACGCGCGAATTCTCAACGTCTGCGACACTTACCTTCGGTTGGTCCTCGGAACCGCGTACCGCAAAGCTCTGGTCCCGCACGATGCGTTGGGATTCATTTTGCATCAGGCTCGGTACGGTCTGTTCGACGCCCAGGTCATTCATGCCCTGTTGCGGACCAAATCGTTGTTCCCCTTGGGCAGTCGTGTCGAATTGGCCAACGGAAAGTGGGCGGACGTGATTCGTCGACCCATCGAAGGCTACGCCTGTCCTGTCTTACAACTTTCCGATGGTGAACTGTTTGACCTCGTGGAAAATCCACACGAGGTGGTTCAGCCCCACTGCGACCCGCAACGCAATCAAGGTCGGTTGTCGATCGAAGCGATGCAAAAGATTCGCTGGAACCCGGCTGACGAATTGTTCTTTGAAGAAGCGTGATCTGCCCGGGAATGTATGAAGCAGGTTGGCAGGAATGATGGGCACAACCATGTGAGCCGGTTGGGCTTCAGCCTGGACTGCTAAATCATTGGGATTGACACTCCAACAGCGGATGCAAGTTTTCTTCCGGCTTCTGCCTTTCTTCATCCCGGTAGGGATTTCAGATGGTAGCCGGGGGTCGCTGCGTAGCAGCACACCCCCGGAAAGCGAGCCTCCCCAAAATACTCTCCATCCCGCCGTGGCCAATGGCCACGGCGGGATGGAGAGTGGCGGCGTGGGGTTTGCATGTCCATCGGTGGCGCTATCGCTTACCGACGGCTACCATCTTGCATCCCTACCGGGATGAAAACTTGCGCAAGCGACAATACTCTCCAAGCCCAAACGTTCAGCAGTCCAGCTTCAGCCCCGGTTGTGCGCGGGAACCGTGGCTAACGGTGGGCTGTTCAATCTTTGGGGTTGCAGCGCTTCTGGTGTGCGCAAGTTTCTGTCTCGCATCGACAAGTCACCTCTCCCTCAGCTTTGCTGGGGGAGAGGTCGAACAGGCCGATGGAGGTCCTGTTCGGGTGAGGGGGCGATTCACAGCAAACCGCCTTTTTGGCCTCGTTTCACACATCGCGTGCCCCCTCACCCGGATCTCGCTGAACGCTCGCTCCGACCTCTCCCCCAACTTCGTCGGGGGAGAGGTAACAGGCAAGAAACTGTCCACGAAGACGCTGTGTCAACACCAAAGATTGAACAGCCCAGGCTAACGCCAAACGGCTCACATACCCGAAGACACCTGCGTACCGGCCTGGCCTGACCAGTATTGGCCTGCTCCGAACGGTGACCAGTCGCGTCCACGACTGATCGACCCAACCCAAACCATTCCCATCACCAGCCAACCCAGAACCCAAACGATCACCGAACCCCTGTGCCACGGTGGTTGATAGATCCAACGAATCGTCCACTCACCGGGCGGACACCAAACGCCTTGTCCAATGCCATCGGCGGAAAACACCGAGACCGGGAACGGATTGAGCGACGAGTTCTGAGAATGCAGTTCGGCCCGCCATCCACCGTCTTGGTAAACACGCCGCGACACAAAGGTCTCACCGGTTCGAGGCGCTGACAAGGCTGCGGCGCGAACAACAATCGCATCGGCTTGGTCCCCGCGTTGGGATGCCATCTCAACCCGTTTCGACCATGGAGATTGTCGATCCAGCATCACTTGGTCGCGACGATGCATTCGTATCATTTGTGTCGACCAAACATGTGTCTGGCCATTTGGTGATCGAGAACCGCCCACTCCCAACCAAGCCGCCGTCCGTTGCCAATCCATCGGCGTGGGATGTTGGCGAGTCGCGGTCCAAAACTGATCGATCGCCCAAGGACGGATCGAAACGATGCTGTTGTAAACGGCTTCGTCCTGCACCAAGTGCCAGCGACCGTACCACCGTCGACGGTCGTGAACTTCCATTGCGAGTAAACGCTGCCGATCCGGCGTGGTCGTCCATTCCGCTGGGTATTCGCCACCGCCCGCCGTACGGATCCAGCGTGTTGTGTCCTCGGCCTCCGATGCGGTGTGGCTGAGTTCCTGCCAAGCGACGCGTTCCGCGTTGCGGTTGATCGTGGGAACCAAGTTCCAATGGGCAATCAACAAATCACAAGCGACCAAGGTCACCCATCCCCATCTCATGACCTGGGTCCGTGATCGAAAGAGCACGGCGACCAAAACCAAATTCGCTATCGTTGCCACCGCCAACACATGAACAAGGGACCTCAACCAACTCAACCATGCTTCGTCGACTTGAAACGGTCCCCAAACATGATCTGCCGGCGCGGCTTCCATCGAATCCATCGCATACCAAACGCACAGGCTGCTCAACAAACCTCCGATCATTCCCACGGCCGCGATCGATGCGGCGCGGCGCTGGAACATTCGTTGCATGCGAGATTCGAACTCGGTCCCCTGCTGGAAAAGGACCTGGCTCCCTTTTGCGGCCAGGATGGCCAAAGCAAGGGCTCCCAACGGCAACCATTTCGCCGGGTAACGAAACGCCTCGTATCCGGGCATCCAATCGATCAACCATTGATACGGTGCATGCCAGGGCCCGTACCAACCCATCGCGGCCAAACTCGATGTGAACAACACAAAGCCCCACACACCCCACCCGCGAAAATGCTTTCGGTCGCTTCGCCGCAAACCGATCGCCACCAGAATCAACGTGGACAAACCGACATACAAACTGGGCGTCCACAAGGCGTCGATCGGACTGACTTCTCCGCCCAGGAACAACGGCCGATCCCAACGATGGTTCACTGGCCAGGGCGAACCAAACACCGATGGCATCGCCAACTCCAACCACCGCCATGGTGCGACTGAAAAGGCCAACGACTGCGAAGCCTCCTGCGGTGACCAGACCCGTCCACTGTGGCGTGCCCAACTCAGAGAAGCAGCCATCTGAGGAGCTGCCAACACGGCGGATCCGGCGGCGACACCCAGCAATCGGATCAGACCTCCCAGCCATTCGTGCCAAGCCTCTTGTTTCCAAGCAGCCCATGCCAACTGCAGCAACAACCACAAACCAACGAGCATGCCCACGTGCAGTGCCGTTTGTGGGTCGCCCCCCAACACCATCATCGCCAGCGCCACCGTTGGCAATTTCCAAGCGCGACGACTCGGGTCCAACAACGGCACGAGCGCCAGCGGCAACCACGCCGCACCGACCAAAAACGGCGGATTGGTCGCGAGAAACAAGACGCTGCCTGACAACGGATAAATCAGCGAGGCAACAACGGAAGACGCTGGTTCACAGCCCAGACGGCGGGCGGCCCAGAAAGCCGCCAGCGATGCCAAGACCAAGTGCAGCGTCACATACACGGCCAACGCGAGCGACGCATCTTCGGGCAACTCATTGACCGCCCCCTGGGCAACACGAGACTCGTTTCCCGGAAGCGGAAGCGAATACACCAGGTGTCGAATCGGATAGTAGACCGCCGTCGTTGTTTCTCCGGCCAACGGCATTCCCGTTTGGTCGAGCGGGTTCCACATCGCGGTCCAGAAATACGACAGCGGACGTTCGGCACATCGCTCACCCACGTATTGATACAGCGGCGTGTAGAAATGACTGACGTCACGAAATGCCAAGCGATCGCGGCCCGACCAAACGGAGACCATCAAGATCAAGATGCACAGTGGTCCAATGAGGGCTAACCACTGAAAACCGGTCGACTCAGCCCTGTGGCAGGACTCCGCTTCGCGATTGATTGCGGAGGGCTTCGGCACGGTTCAGAACATCCTCAGAGGGTTCGATCACTTGAGGCACCAATTCGATGTCGATGATCCGCTCATCACGAATTTCACCAGGCCAAAGGGTTTCGCTCACAAAGTCCAGACCTGGCAATTGATACCACGGCGGTTTGATCTTCCGCAGAACGGTTTCCGTTCGGAAACCCTCGCGTTCGATACGAACCTCCCGCGTGCCATAGTATTCAAAACTGGTGGCCGCTGGAGACGTTCCAATCAATTGGTTGTCAACTGAAACCGTTGCTCCCGGTGGGCTGGTCCGCACGGTCATTCGGCGACGCACACAACCCGTGCAGACAATGAACAACAGTGTGATCATTGTCAGCATTTTCGCATGCGAACAGAACGGCTGGATGCGGTTGGCCAAAGCGTGCAACTCAATGGTTTCCAAAGTCAACGAATTTGCCACATGCTGTCATTCGCCAGCCAATTCTGCACAGCAAAATAAGATGACGAAGAAAAATGGGCGACAGAGCACGGGAGCTTTGGAACTATCAATTGCCGCGGCGGCTCGGCTAGATCAGTTTTCTGGAATCCACAGCGTGGGAACGGCGGAGGACTCCGCCACCTGCTCGCTTCGCCGTCGGGCCTTGATTCGGACATAGGGCGGAACAAAGCGAGCTCGCTCAGCAAAGCTGCTTGGTTCAGCATCCCGTTTGGCATGCATTGGTTCGGACAGATCCTCAATCACGAATCCAGATCGACACATCCCGCCAATCAGTTCTTCCCAACGATGCAGGAATTCCACCGCACCAGGTTCCCTCAGCCGAGCGGCAACCGGATTGATCGGGGGCGGCGGAACAGGAGCGTTGGGGACGGCCTGGGTCGAGGATCCATTGCGGTAGTACGCATGTTCCACCGTGTATCGGGGGGAACCATCGACCGCTGTTCGTGGCTGGGTCGATGTTTGCAGGCTGAACGGCGATTTATGCTGACTGATGTAAACGCCTCCGCCACGAATCACCCTGGCAACCTGTGCGTACACCGCCGTGATCGAAGGCACATAACACGTGCTGACCGGGTGAATCACGATGTCGAAATGCCCCGCCGGCAACATTGACAAATCGTCCATGGAACCCTCGATCAGTTCGACCTGGTGCCCCCGCTGGCGAGCGGCAACTCGGTCCTGTTCCAACATCGCTGGCGACAGATCCACGACCGTCACACGAGCGCCCGCAGCGGCGTAGAGACAACTCTGCCGGCCCCCGCCTGCCGCGAGGCACAAAACTTTTTGCCCAGAAATATTGCCGCCCAGCCACCCGGCAGCGTCAACGGTTTGCAGCGGAGCCGCTAATTCCTCGTCCGAAACGATTTGGCACAGGGGAGATCCAGCCGCCGTCATCCGCTGATAAGCCTTTCGATTGGCCCCTAAAATGGTCTCACGGTCGATGGCGGATACCCCAGACGGATTGATTTGCGGTTAATTTGGGAACTTTCTGAGTTCATCCGTCATCTGACACCTTGACAGCCCGAATCACCGCACTGGCGGAAGGCTTGTCGACACTGTAACCCTACGCATGGACGCGTCGCGTTGGTTCGAAAACGTTTCAAACCTCGCTTTCGCTGCAAAAGAACAGCATGATGTCTTTCACACCTGAACAGATCGATCAACTGATCAGCGACCATTTGGATGGTCGTTTGAGCGAGGATCAATCGCAATGGCTCACCGAGCAGTTGCGCACGGACGCTGACTTGGTCCAGCAACTGGCCGATGCGGAATTCGATCGTCAAATGTTGCGATCGCTGCACCAAAATACAAGCACCACCTCGCGCTTGCCTGCCGATTTCGCGTCTCGCGTCGTCGCCGCAGCCCAGCAGCGTGCAATCGACGATCATTTGTCGTCCGATCATCCCCTGCGAAAACTGCCGGTCTCAGCACCGGTCGAAACGGTGGCTCGTCCATCGAGTCGCCACGGCCGCAGAACCTGGGTGGCAGCCATCGCTGGACTGGCCGCGGCAGGACTGTTTGTCGTGACCTTGCAGAACCGCGGGAATGATCCGAGTCCGAACAACCCGCTGATCGACCCATCCACCGCGATCGCTCAAGCGGATCCGGCCAACTCGGACCTCGATCCGATGTCGGGATTGGATTCCCAGGGTGCACCCAACATCGAAACGATCGCATCAAGCGATCTACCAAGCGTCAATCGCGAAGGGTCCTCCCCCGCAGCGGTTCCCTCGATCGATCAAACCGCTGCTGGGATGGATGGTTCCAATCAACCCGGTGGACCATCTCAACCCGAACTGAGTTCCATCGCGTCAGCGACCGAGCAACTCAACGCGGCCCCCATGGATCTGTCGGCAACCGTCGCAGTTGGAAACAGCAACGAGATTCAATCGCTGTCCGGCGCGGTGTTGATCTATGACGTCCAGCTGAAACCAGAAGCCCGTGATCCCGGTGCTCGCAACCCATTCGCACTGGACAATGACCCGGTTCGACAAGCCATGACGACGGCCGGTTTGGCCGCGTCGAGCAAACAACTGGTCAACGAGCGTTTGGTCGAAGCGACCCGTGAATCGGTCGCGCTGGAGGACAACACCCGGTATCAAATTCTGTTGCTGCGAGGTCCCGCGAAACAGTTGGACCGTCTGTTCCTTGAATTGCTTGCGGATGAAGACTCGATTGAGTCAGTTGGCATGTCGATGGCGATGGGCAATGCCGTCTCCGGGATCGCATGGCAACAAGAAGAAGACGTGGTGCCTTCGAACGCGGTCGCTTATGACCTGAACACAGACGACAGACGTTCGTTGCAACGACTTGGCGTGGCCCTCAGCAATCGTGACTTCATGCCTGTCCAAGCTGAATCGTTCACCAAACGAATTGATTTTGCTTTGGGCTCCCCGGAAGCTGCCAGCACCGGCAACGACTTCATCACCGAAGTCCTGGTCATCGTTCGCTGATCAGCGACCTCACACCAACTCGTTGATGACATTTCCATGGACATCAGTGAGACGGCGATCAATTCCATCGTGGCGGAACGTCAGCTGTTTGTGGTCGATCCCCAATTGGTGCAGGATCGTGGCATGAATGTCGTAGACTTGCGTGGGGTTCAAACGGTCCAACGGCTTGTATCCCCACTCGTCTGATTCGCCGTGGGTGACGCCGCCGCGAATGCCACCCCCACACATCCAATTGGTGAACACGTACGGGTTGTGGTCCCGTCCCTTGCTCCCTTGGGTGCTGGGCATTCGGCCAAACTCCGTGGTCCAAAGCACAATCGTGTCTTCCAGCATCCCGGTTCGTTTCAGGTCTTTCAGCAACGCTGCGGTTCCGACTGCCATTCCACTTGCCAGTGGTCGGTGATCGCGCTCGATATCCTCGTGCGAATCCCAGTTGCGTCGTGGGAAACCATTGTCGTTTCCAGACCAAATCTGTACGAAACGAACCCCGCGTTCGAGCAATCGACGGGCGATCAAACACTTGCGTCCAAAATACTCGGCCTCCTCGGCGGGATTGATCTTGTCGGGATACGTGGCCCCCATCCGATCCAATCCGTACATCTTCATCGTCTCCGCACTTTCGCCCGAGATGTCCAACGCTTCGGGTGCACTCAACTGCATTGCCGCCGCCAATTCGTAAGATCGAATCCGAGCCTCCAACCGTGAGTCGCCAGGATGTTGCTCCAGATGGCGACGGTTCATTCGTTCGAGCACCGCCAGGCCATCACGGTCCCCTGCAGCGGTCACAAAATCGGCGCGGGCCGTCAGGTCCTCAATAGGATTGGCTCGTTGCGGAAAGATAGTTGTCCCCTGCGCACTGGCGGGCAGGAACGCGGAACCCCAGTTCTTGGGTCCGTTGCTGGCAAAGCCACGGTGATCGGGCAACACAACAAAAGTCGGCAGGTTCTCGTTGATCGAACCCAGCCCATAGCTGACCCATGCTCCCATGCCGGGGAATCCGGGACGTTGGAAACCCGTTGCTTGCAGGTAAGTGGCCTGCGAATGAACGCCTGTTTTGCCCACCATGTTGTGGACAAAGGCCATGTCGTCCACACAATCGCCCAAGGGTGCCACCACCTCACTCAGTTGCTTGCCTGAACTTCCATACGGCGCAAACTTGAAAGGCGATTTCATCCACGGCCCCAAGCCATTTTGGAACGCTTCGACCGGTTCACCGAAGTCCGATTGCTGGCCATGAAGCTTTTCCAGCAACGGTTTGTGATCCCACAGGTCGATTTGGCTGGCTCCACCGGCCATGAACAACTGCACCACGCGCTTTGCTCTGGGCGGATGATGCAGCACTTCGACAGCGCGTCCGCTGGCCGATTGAGCTTCGCTTTGTAGCATGGCCGCCATTGCCAACGCACCAAAGTTGGTGCCTGCCTGACGGAGGAATTCTCGTCGACTTTGCATGGGTACGTTCAATCCACAAACACGAATTCAGTCAGGTTGAATAAGATCCGGCACAGATTCTGCAAACCATGGTCATCGGCGTAGGCCACCAATTCATCGCGTTCGGCCGGTGTCGAAACTCGTTGGCAAAGCAATCGCATCGCCCGCTCCACTTGACCGGGAAGATTGTCGCTCTCCAATTCCAGTCGTTTTGCAAACGCTTCGGCCATCACCAAATTGAACTTGTTGTTCATCAATGAAAGCGCCTGCAACGAGGTCAGCGTTTCATTGCGACGCGGGGTACTCTGCGATGAGTCGGCACAATCGAGTGTCGTCAGAAAGGGATTGGGTTGCGACCGAGCGATGAACCGATAGATGCTGCGGCGATGGGATCGTTCGTCGCTCGGGTCAAACTTGTGATATTCAAAGTGTGGTGAATGCTCGGTCTTCGACAAAGCAAACAGATAGAAACCTGGTCCACCCATCGTTGTGTCCAGCGTCCCACTCACCGAAAGGATGGAATCACGCAGCTCTTCGGCCGAAAGCCGGCGTCGGTTGGCCCGCCACAAAAATTGGTTGCTGCCGTCGATCGCGGAATTCGCGGGGTTGTCTGCCGACGTCTGTTGATACGTGTTGCTGGTCACGATCATCCGGTGCAGGGTCTTCATCGATTGACCCCCGTCACGAAACTCGACCGCCAACCAATCGAGCAATTCGGGATGGGTCGGTTCAGCACCCATGCGACCAAAGTCATTGGGTGTGGCGACGATTCCCTGACCAAAGTGGTACTGCCAAATGCGATTCACGATCGAACGCCAAACCAAGGGATGTTCTCGATCAGTCAACCAGGTGGCCAACTTCGCTCGACGCTCGGCTTCATTGAGGTTCGCATCGAATTGCCACTGAGAATCGCTGGACAACGGAATCACGCCGGGCACCGCAGGGTCACCGGGAAGCGAAACCTCCCCGCGATGAAGCACAAACACCTCTCTTGGCTTGCCTCCGGTTGGCTTGAAATTTCCCTGGCTCGAAAAATCGGTCGCGGCCGCATACACCGTTTGCTGCGGTGGCAGGGAGGACAACAGAGACTCAGCCTCCGCGGTCTTCCGCTTCGCATCGCTGCGTCGCGCGACAAGCTCGGGAGTGGTCACCGCGGCAAGGATAGCATCCCGCTTCCGGGTTGCTTCAGCGATCCGGCGGGTTGCCTCCGGGTCTCCGATACGCGGCCATTTGTCGTCCGTCAAATTCTGACGACGCCAACGAATGGGGGCTTCGATCGAATCAAGTGAATCGACCGTTGCGCCGATCGCGACGTTCCGGCCACCGGACACGACTCGCAGCTCCGCGAGTGCGAAGTGGAAATCGGATTTGCGTTCGGCGAGCCGAGTCGCGGTGACACGAACCCGACGAACAGGCTGGTTCTCGAGCGCAAACTCGACCGGCATCAATCCCGGATTGGGAAAGTCATCCTCGCGAACTTCATGAAGGATGCTCCGGTTGCCAGCGTCATCGAACAACTCAATCTTGAACCGCTTGGGGAATCCGAACCCTGCGCCGATCTTGTTGAAGTCGTCGTCGCAGGCATGCAGCACGATTCGCGATGCCAACACTTCCGACTTCAGTTTCACCTCAACCCATTTTTCTGAATCCTCCGTGGCAGCGATCTCACTGTGGTAACCATGTTCCACCACCTTGATCGGCTTCAAGTTTTTGTTCAGCGTGTTGATCTGTGTCGTCAGCTCAGCCAACTCGGTGCCCCCTGCCGCTGCAAGCTCGTCTTCCACACTCTTTTGCTGAGCCTTGGCCTTCGACACCTGATCTCGCAACTGCTGGCGTCGTTGAGCGACATTCGGATCAGCATCAAACGTTCGATCGGCGCGATCGACGGCGGCGAAGACCGCTTGCATGCCGTAGTATTGCTGCTGCGTGATCGGATCAAATTTGTGGTTGTGGCACCGCGCGCACTGGACCGTCATGCTGCAAAACGTATTGAATGCCCCCGAGACCATGTCGTCACGATCAAGGTTGCGGGCCACTTTGCCATCCAGCTTGGATTCCGGCACCTCCACATGACCGATGAAGTCCCACGGACCCGCGGCAATGAAACCCAATCCCAGCGTGCCATCAGCGGTTCCAGGAAACAGCACATCTCCCGCGATCTGCTCCTGAACAAATCTCGCGTACGGTTTGTCTTCATTGAAAGATCGAATCACATAGTCGCGATAAGGCCATGCATTGGGACGCAGTTTGTCTTTGTCATAACCATTGGAATCGGCGTATTTGGCGACGTCCAACCAATGCCGCGCCCATCGCTCCCCGTAGTGTTCCGATTCCAGCAACCGGTCCACCAGTTTCTCGTAAGCCTTCTCGTCGGAATCGGGGTCGCTCACGTAATGTTCGACCTCCACTGGCGTGGGAGGCAATCCGATCAGATCGTAAGTGAGACGACGAATCAGCGTCCGGCGGTCGGCGGGCGGAGAATACGTGAGCCCCTTGTTCTTCAGAGTCCGGAGTACAAATTGGTCGATCGGAAATCTTGCCCAAGGATCGTCCAACTGGGGAATCGAAGGCCGTGAGTTCGGCTGAAACGACCACCAATCGAAGTTGTCGACCAAGGCTTCTTTCACCATGAAACCATCCGGCCAAGTCGCACCCTGGTCGATCCATTTCGCAATCGCGTCGATCTCCGCTGCGGTCAATGGATCCGCATCCTTGGGCATCTCTGCCTTGCCCCCTTCCGGCGAGATCAAATCCAGCAAATGACTCGCTGCGGAATCACCTGGTTCGACAAATCCGTCGGCAAAAAAGGCCGCGGACTCTTGCACCGAAAACCCTCCTTTGGCCGTCTCGCCCGCGTGACAAGACAGGCACCGCCGTGCCAGCAGCGGAGCGATTTGCAGTTCAAACTGATCGTCAGCTTCCTCGGCCTCGACCCTTCCAATTGAGAGGCCGCTTGCGACCCAGATCAAGAGCAGCATCCACCAACTCGCCATTCGGTTTGTTTCTGGCAACAACAATCTTTCGGCTTTCGTTTGGGGAAAGGGAAGGCTGCTCTTCTGTCAGAACCCAGTGTTCTAGGCTGGGTCTGTTTCAGAACCCAGTTCCCGGCTGGGTCTGTTTCAGAACCCAGTGTTCCCGGCTGGTCTGTTTTGCTGGACAACGACTTGCAGCCTGTTGATTTGAGCAGGTACGCAGGAATGATTGGGTCGAATCCTGTGAGCCGTTTGGCGTTCACCCCGGTTGAGTGCGGGAACCGTGGCTAACGCCAGGCGGCTCACATACCCGATGACATCTGCGTACCGGTTTAGTCAGCCGGAACGCGATAGCGTCCAGTTCGTCTCTGGTAACCGTGGGCTAGCGTCCGACGGCTGATCGTTCAATCTTTGAAACTTATTCAATCAACAGTCTGCTACATTTCGTCTTGGTAGATCGTGGAAGGGGTGATCCCGGCCTCGGACAGGAGCGAGCCGATCTGCTCCGTTTCGGATGGCTGCAGTTTCATCAGCGGCGGTCGCACATGGGCGGCATCGAGTCGGCCCAGCAACACGAGCGCCTCCTTCATGCGGTTGTGCATGTCGAGCAGTGGATCGGAGTAAAAGGCACGGACCGTTGGATAAATCCGATCGTTGATGGATCGGGCTGCTTGCAGGTCGTTCCTCTGCACAGCTTGGAACAGGGCGACTTGCAGATTGGCAATGACACTGCCGGCGCCGGACAGCAATCCGTCACAACCCAGCACCAAGGAACTGAGCAACCACATGCTGTGCGTTGAAAGCACCTTCACTGGGCAGTCCAAGGCGTGCAATTCGCGAATATGACGCTCGTGCAGGACAGGATCGTTGCACCAATCCTTGATCGCTCGGATCGAAGGGAACTCGGCGCAGAGCTTGAGCAGGTCGTCCAGCGGATAGCCAAGCCCTCCCGAGATTGGATACTGAAACAGGATCAAGGGAAGCTCGGTCGACTCGGCGATCGCATTCAGGTGGGCTCGGGCACACTCCGGTTTCTGCTGGCCGCCCATGGTCAGCACCTCGGAGGGAAACACCAGCAGTGCTGCCGCTCCGGCGGCGGAGGCCATCGTGGCCAGTGCAGCCGCTTCACGGGTGTTGCCGGTGTGAATGCCGGCGACCAACGGCAGCTTTCCCGCCAGTTCATCATGGGCAATCTCAATGCCGCGTTGCTGCTCTTCGAAGCTCAGAGCGTGCACCTCGGCAGCGTGTCCATTGACCGTGATGGCGGTGATGCCCTCGACGCCGGCGAGATCACGGAGGTGACGGCGATAGGCAGGTTCGTCCATTTCCAGATCGGAACCGAACGGCATCAAACAAGCGGGAATGACGCCTGTGGGATCGAATTGCATCGAAGTTGCTCTTTGGGGGGCCTGCTGTTTTGTCTCGGCTGAATCTGGAGTCACCTGCGAGACAGGGTTCCAGATCGCGTGCCACCGGCTCATCCAACATCTCGGTTCATCCGGGTTCGTCGTGGCAGATCGTCACAACGTTTGCGGTGCCCTATCAGGACGCGAACAATTCGCGGATGGGTTGGCCCTGATCGGTCAACGGAACCGGCCGATCACCGGCGTAAAGATTCTTGCTGTAATCGATTCCAAGTGCAGCACAAATCGTGGCGAAGAAGTCAGGAACCCCGACTGGGTTGGAGACGATCTTCTTCGAAAGTTCGTCCGTTTCACCATAAGCACCACAGTGTGCCAATCCACCGCCCGCCAGCACACAACTGAATGCGGAACCTTGGTGACCGCGACCTCCACCACTGTCAAACTCCGGTGGACGACCGAATTCAGACGTGATCACAATCAACGTTTTATCGAGCAGCTTCTTTGCTTCGAGGTCCATGATCAGAGTCGAAACAGCGGTGTCCAGCTCCTGGATCAGCTTGTGTTGATTGACGATTCCACTGTTGTGGACATCCCAACCCGCTCCATTCAAAAAATTCAGGTTGTGGCTGACTTCGATGAACCGCACACCACTCTCAACCAGCCGACGACTCAACAAACAGCGTTGACCGAACTCACCCCCGTAGCGGTTCCGCAGGTCATCCGGCTCGCCATCCAACTGAAAGACGCGTGTGAAGTCTGGACCACTCAACTTCATGCTCTGTTCAATCGCCGACTCATAGTCCAAGAACTTCGAGATTTTGCTCTGCCCTCGACTGTTTTTCAGCGTGGCAAGGAACTGCTCGCGGCGTGTTTGACGGTCATTGGAAATGCCATCCGGACGTGACAAGCCTGCGGGGGCACGTCCGGTTTCGGTGAGGTACAGGTAGCCATGTTTCGAGCCCAGAAAACCAGGACCACGAGTCACGTTGGGATAGCCGATCAGCACGTAGGGAGGTGCGTCTTCGTTGACGGGGCCCCGCTCATGCGCAACCAAAGATCCCAGCGAAGGATAGGTGACTGTGCCGCTGATCGCGCGACCGGTGTGCATCCGATTTGTTGCGGCGGCGTGTTCATCGATGACATCGTGATTCACGGTCCGAACCGCTGTGACGCGGTCCATCACCTTGGCCGTTTGTGAAAGATGCTCACAAACCTGAACCCCTTCAACAGCCGTGTCGATCACATCGTAGTAACCTCCGGCTTTCTTCGCTTTTGGATCTCCCTTGGCCTTGGGATCAAACGTATCAATCTGCCCCATTCCGCCCCCGAGCCAGATCGAGATGACATGCTCGGCTTTCCCTTGCAATCGTTCTCCCACCCCATTCGCGGTTGCGATCGGAGCCAGGCTGACGGCACCGGCCGCCGCGGCACTGCTGGCAAGAAACTGGCGTCGCGTGGAATTGCTCATGGTTCATCCTGGGGAAGGATTGGTGGGGAGTGGTTTTCTACTTGAGTGACCCGACACGTTACGTTCTGTCGATTGAGTGTTGACATGAAAATCATAACCCGACGCGTGAGCGAGGGACCCCATCGAATTCCTCGCTCACGCGCCGGGTCACTCAATCAACAGGCCGCTGCGGGTTGCGTTCTGTCGTCAGGGGATCCAGACAAACTGACGATCGTTGACCAGACTCCAAACGACATCTTCATAGACCTCCCGCCACTCTGGCCGGAGTTGTGGCGCCGGGGCGGGGCCACGAATGATTCGGCGTTGCCATTCGTTTTGGATTTCGTTCGCTTCGGGAACCAAGTGATTCGTCCAGGTGGAGACTGGCAACGGGCGATCCACCGGCGGTGGCTGCACTTGGTCAGCTGGCATTTCGCGTTCCTTGAATCCAGACGCTAATACCGGCAAGAGATCCAACTTCTCTTGTGCGTCTGGATAGCGAGCGAAGAATCGAAGGAACAACGAATCCAATAATGTTTCGGGCGATTTCGCTTCCATTGCCAAACGCGCCAGCTCACTCTGATGAGCCGCTCGTGTCAGAGTCATCGACAACGTGCCGTTGGCCAGGATGCCAGGTTGCAGCAGGTTGGGTTCGGATTCACGATCGACAATCGGTTGTTGTCTTGTCCCGGTCCACCCAAACGCCTCCAGAACATCGGCGATGGGCTGAGCACGTGGCAACGCGAGACTGGGTCGGTCACGTTCGTTATTCAAGCCAGCAAACATCCAGGCTCGATCGGGGAAGCCAAGTGACAATCGCCGCGACATGGGTTCCGCTCCATCATGAGTGAATGTCAACTCTCCGGTATCCATTTCACTGCCGGTTGCTGTGAACAATGAGTCAACGACCTGTTCCGCCGTCAATCGTCTTGGGTCAGGAGCGTTGAAGAATCGTCGTTCCGCCGAGGCCAGTTGGTTCTGACCAATGGCTTCCCGCTGATAGGTCTCGGACGTCATGATCAACTGCAAGACATGCCGCACATCATAGTTGTTGGCAACCAATTCATTTGCCAACCAAGCCAGCAGTTCCGGATGGCTGGGCGTTTTGCCTTCCCAATCATTGACCGGTTGAACGATCCCAGCCCCCATCACGCGATTCCAAAGATGGTTGACGACCACCTGAGGAAAACGGTGATTCTGCGGAGAAGTCACCAACGCCGCCAAACGTTCGCGTGAGTCTTTCGGGTTGCGAACGAGAGCGTCGATATGCGGACCATCTTCCACCCCGGTGAACGAGGCGAAGGGCCATTTCGGTTGAACCTGTTGACCTGGTTTCAAAGTCACCTGAATCAATGACTCACGGCCAATGCCTTCAAAGAATGCATCAGGCACACGGCTCGTTTTCGGCGGTGTGAGCTGTTTGCGACTCAGCATCGCGGCCAACGAATACAAGTCTTCCTGCAAGGTGCTGTGATACGGTGAGTCATGACAGCGAGCACATTGCAGTTCGATGCCGAGAAAAGCGGACGCGACAATGTGACCTTTCGCAGCCATCGGCGAATCGTTCTCGCCCGCCAACCCAAAGCCTGCGCTGCCTCCGTCACCCGGACTCCCTCGCATCAAGATCAACTCGGTCACCATTTGATCCAGCGGTTTGCCGTCTCGCAGTGACTCATACAAGAACCAACGAAACGGTCCGGTTGAGTTGAGTGACTGGTTCAAAAGCGTGGGATTCTCGGCCAGCAAATCCAGCCACAAACTCACCCAGTTGTCAGCGTAACGCTGGTCGTGCAAGAGTTGATCGATCAAATCCGCTCGCTTCCCAGGATCATCGCAATCCAAAAATTCGCGAGCCTCCGCTTCGGTCGGAACGGTTCCGACCGTGTCGAGATAAACACGTCGCAAGAACGCAGCGTCGTCACTCACGGGAGCGTCAGCGATTGCTTCGGAAGGGATCGGAGGATGGGGCCAAATAGCTCCGCCTTCGATCCATTTCTCCAACGTCGCAATCTCCTCGTCAGACAAACCTGTTTCGGTTGGCGGCATGTCGCCGGAGTGGATCCGCACCATCATCTCACTGGCGTCTGGGTCGCCCGGAACAACCGCGGCCATTTCCGAATCGCCCATCGAGAGTGCATGCTCGCGAGAACTCAAACGCAAACCGCCCTGTGCCTTTTCGCCATGACAACGGAAACACTGCTCAGAAAGGATTGGCAGAACATCGCGATGAAAGTGCTCGGTCGTCGCCTCATCGTTCTGTGCTGCTTGGTCGAGTGCACGAGCGATTTTGTCAGCGACGAATTGATCGACGGGATGCCCTTCGGCACTCTCTCGTTGAGACAGTTTTTCTTGGACAGCCTTCTTAGCGACTTGGTGTCGTTCTTCCCAAAACGCTTCTTGTGATTGGGCAGCTTCGCGCCGCGTGGCATCTTCAAAAGCGACCAGCGTGGCTTCGAACTGACGGAGTTCCGGTTCCACCACAGCATCGGTGAACTCCAGAGGGGAGGAAGCATCTGGCTTCAACACGTACAGCGGTCCTTCACTGGATGGCTGCATCGCCACGCAAACCTCACCCGATTCCGTTCGATCACCGTTGCCACCAACCAGCAGTTCCAAGACGACCCGCACACGTTTTGTGTCGTCCGAAGAATCCGACTTGATTTCAAATTCCGTGAACGCTTCCTGTTGCGGGAACGGCAGCAGTCGAGCATTGGAGACCAACGGATCCGGGACCGGCACGATTGGTTCCAAATTCCCACTGCGACTGCGAACGGTTTTGGTGCGAGCGACCACTTGGCCGTCAATCCACAATCGACCAAGCGAACGATCACGCATCAGGAAGCGGTGTTTACCGGTGGGAAGTTCGACGTCGCCGGCGATGCGAAGCAACATGGGTGCGTTCCAACTCGAGCGAATCCCCCAGTCATCGTATCGAACCGGAATTCGAGATAGCAAAAACGAATCGCCCCACCAGCGTGTCGTCTCGCTTGGCCACGATTCGCTTTCATACAACCAACGATTCCCCGCGGGCATGTTTTCACTGATCTGAAACAAAACCTGACCTTCAGGGATCTCTCCGACGTCGGGCATCACTTCAGGGGCCAGTCTCACAACGCGTTCTTTTCCCACGCGGTTGAAACGGGCGGCCAATGTCTTGTCGTCCAGAACGGTGCGGTGGATCGCGACCGCGTCCAACATTCCCGAGAAGCGTTCGCCGATGCGCACTTCGTCATCATCCACCACAGGCGTTTCTTTGGTCGCTCCGCCCATGTCCCAGGCGCCATCGGTCGGCTGCCCATTGACCCAACCGCGGATCGTTTCTGGTTTTCCAAATTCATAGGTGACGGCGATATGGTGCCATCCCGTGGAAACCGGAAAACCTGCCTTGGATGTCCAGCGATGCCAGTGCTGGCCCGTGCCGGTCAGCTTGGTCGCAAACAGAAAATTGACACGCGCCTCGCCCTCCTTGCCCATGATTCGAAACGCCCAGTTCTGGTTGTCGCGAGCAAATTTTGGCGAACCTGTGCGGCCTTTTCCCATGATGTATTGTGGCTGACCGTCGCGAATGTTGCTTGGGTTGACCCAGGCTTCCAGTGTGATTGCGTCCCCGTTCTGGAAGTCGAAATCGCTTTTGGGCCCGGGATCCGAAACCGACAGATACGCTCCGGCATCGAGTTTGACGGCGGTGTTGTTGGCTGCCATCTCAGGGAATTCAGGAGGGCGAGGGCCGGCCTGATCACGCATGATGTTTCCGTGCAGCGTCAGCCGAGCTGTCGCCTCGCTCCCGAAATCCCAGCGTGTGAACGCACTCGTTCCAAGGTCCGTCTGGGCGTGCGATGGGCTCGCCACGATCAAAGCGAACAGGACAAAAAATACTGGCGTGGCGAATTTCATGTGGATGCGATCTCCGTGTACGCCCGGCCTTCGTTTTGATCGATCCGTTCGGGGCGTCCCTTGTGCATGTAAACCAGCTTCTTATGGTCCACGCCCATCAGATGCAGGATGGTGGAATGAATGTCGTGAACATGCAGGCGATCTTCGACCGCATGCAGCCCCAAGGCGTCCGTCGTTCCGTAGGCTCGCCCACCGCTGACTCCACCACCGGCCATCCACATGGTGAATCCAGTTGGGTTGTGGTCACGACCGTCACCTTTTTCGCTCATCGGAGTTCGACCGAACTCGCCTCCCCAAACGACCAACGTCTGTTCCAGCAATCCTCGTTGCTTGAGATCTCGCAGCAATCCTGCGACCGGCAAATCCATGCCTCCACACATCCTGGTGTGGTTCCCTTCCATATCCGAGTGGGCATCCCATTTACTACCCGCGCCGTGGTAGCACTGCACAAATCGAACGCCTCGTTCAACTAAACGACGTGCCATCAACAGATTGCGTCCATACGCTTCTGTTTTCTTATCATCCATGCCGTACATTTTTTGGGTCTCGGCCGTCTCTTGAGACAGATCCACGGCCTCGGGAGCATGCGCCTGCATTTTGAATGCGAGTTCAAAACTGCGGATGCGGGCGTCGAGATCCGTGTTGTCCTGCCGCGATTCGGCGTGCCGTCGATTCAGTTGCGAAAGAAAATCGAGTTCCTTTCGCTGCTGAGCCGGCATGACATGCTGTGGTGGAACCAGATTCGAGAAGGCAGGCCCTTCTCGCTGCATCGTGGTTCCTTGATAGACAGCCGGCATGAATCCGGCTCCCCAGTTTCGAGCGCCATTGATCACACGACCTTTGCCTTCCTGCATCACGACAAAGGCCGGCAGGTTTTCGTTTTCCGTGCCAAGACCATACGTCACCCAGCTGCCCAGCGATGGTCGACCGGCGAACTGAGTCCCCGTGTTCATCTGACAGATGCCGCCGGAGTGGTTGATCCCATTGGTCCAACACGAGCGAATCACAGCCAATTCGTCGGCCATCTTCGCGGTATGAGGCAGCCAATCGGAGATCCACAGCCCACCTTCCCCATGCTGTTTCCACTTGCGCTGCGTCGGCATGATGGGAGAGTCAAATTCACCCATCGCGGTGATCACACGGCCAAAGCTTTCTGGGATCGGCTTCCCGGCCAACTTGTCGAGATCGGGTTTGGGATCAAAGGTGTCCAGATGGCTTGGACCACCATCCATGAACAGGAAGATCACGCTCTTCGCTTTTCCGGGATGATGAGTCAACTTGGAAGCCAGCGGTGATTCCGCAGTCGGGGTGGCAGCCTTTGCCTCGTCGTTTTGCAACAAACCAGCCAAAGCCAAAGCCCCAAAACCCCCTCCTCCCTGCAACAGCATTTCTCGACGAGAAACAAGTTCACGGCTCGCTTGATCAATCGACATAAATCACCTCGTTGGAGCAAAGGAGTGCGTGCATCAGTGCAATGCGTGCTTGCATCGCAGGAGAAGTCGAGGTCATTTCTCGATCGGTCACCAAGGCATGATGCTGTTGCCCTGATTGATCTTGCCCCAGATTTTCGACGTCCGTGAACCCAATATCAAACAGCAACTGCGACGAACTCCGCGGTTCGCCGAACAAGTCGTCCTGGCTGAGTGCTCCCTGATGCAAACGAACCTTTTGAATCAACCCGTCCCACCGGTGATGGGTCGAACGACCACCAATTTCAATCGCGAGATTGGCTTGCACCTTCCAGCGAGCTTTGTGAGCAACATGAGCAACTTCTGGTTCGGCATCTGGTTTCGACAGGTCCTTCAGATAAAACGTGATGCCTTCCTTGGAAGGATCGTCCAGATCAATTGACACTGCGATGGAGTACGGTCGATTCAGTTCCAGTCGGAGATTGGATGCGATGACTTCGTATTCTGGTTTGCTGTCCTTGTCGGTGCGTGAACCGACCAACTGCAGAATCAAATTGCGAGGTTGATACCCACTCTTGGTCGAGGTCACTCCGAGCGACCAACCGCGTTGGGAGTTGTTGCCTGACCAGCCTGTGATGATCGTTCGAACGGAAGCGTCGGGGTACAGCGAGTTCAACATCACCGTGGCTTCGAGGGTCAAGTCACCCGTGGTGTCCGGATCGATCAACTCCTCAATCGGCGGCACTTGAATGGACACTGGTTTCTTCGGATTGAGCTGAATCGCGGATTCACCGCTCGGCATCGATGCAAGCAAACTCGGTGGTTCAGGGATCTTCACACTTGCTTCGTAAGACTCCACGAACGCGGAGGCCAATTCCAGTTCTTCCGGACTCGGTTTTCGGAAGTAGAGACGCTGGTAGGCTTCCTCCACCAGCGAATCAAGGCTCATCGAACCAGCGTTCTTCAGCAAGTTCTTGGAACGATCGTGCATCCACGGGTTGTTCATCATCAGCAAGGATTGGGGCGACGTGGTCGTTCGATGCCGTTTGCCGCGACTCTCAACGCGATCCGGAAAATCAAACACGGCCAACAGTGGGTCCAACGCGTTGCGTTTGACATTCTTGTAGATCGCTCGTTTCCCTGGCCCCATTTCACCACTCGCCGTCATCAGACAATCATGAATTTCCTCCCCGAACAGTCGCCGAGGATTTTGCCGCCAAAGAAGGATGTTCTGCGGGTCAAGCGTCGCCAGTTGATCGTCCATCGGCCGCTCGGAAGATTGACGGTAGGTCGCTGACGTCAGAATCAGTCGATGCAGCTTTTTCAAGCTCCAACCGTCCTCCATGAAGCGACGGGCCAACCAATCCAGCAGTTCCGGGTGCGAGGGAGGCGTTCCGAGATGCCCAAAGTCGCTGGCGTTTTCCACCAACCCGCGCCCGAAGTGTTGTTGCCAAACGCGATTGACCATCACCCGGGCTGTCACAGGATTGTCTTCGCAAGCAATCCAATTCGCCAAGGCAGTTCGTCGGCCGGTTGATTGCAGTGCTTCATGAGGAGGTTGAATCTCGGGTTGTTCGTCTTCCAGAACGAGCGGGAACGCTGGCTCAATGGGAGTGTCATCGTTCGAATCAGGAATGAATGTCGGTGGTGCCACTGGTCCGACATCGCTGGCGACGAACTTCATCGTTGGCAGCGGCTCTGGTTTCAGGTGATCGAATTCCGCCAACTGGTTCAGTAACGCTTGACGCTCGGCTTCCTGTTCCTCCTCCAACGACTTGGGAAGCTCCTCTGGCTTCAACACCAATTGCCGCATCATCAACGACACAATCTGGTACTCGTAAGGAGTGATTTCGTGACGTCGACTGGCTGCGAGAGATTGCAGTTCTTTGGTGAACATCTTGAACCCCTGCCCTCCCGCTTTTTTGAGGAGCACGAGCCTTTCGATTTCGTACAGACGTTGGCGAATGCCCGCGGTCGCTTCTTCCCAAACCTTTTGTTGTTCAAAGTGCTTGGCGCGAGTTTCAACATCACCAATTGGCTGATCTTCCCGAGGAAGCAGTGGTGTAAAAAACGATCGAAGAGCGTAGTAGTCTCGCTGCAACAAAGGATCAAACTTGTGATCGTGGCAGCGAGCGCACTTGAGACCTTGTGCAAGGAACACATCCGCGGTCGTTTCGGTGACGTCGTTGAGGATTTGTGCCCACTGCCCCTCGACATCGCGTTGGTTGTATTCGTAAATCCAGTGTCGCAGGAACATCGTGCCGATCAGGGCATCCTTGTTCCCTGGATCAACTTCATCCCCGGCAAGTTGCTCCATCACAAACCGATCATACGGTTTGTCTTCGTTGAACGAACGCACCACGTAATCGCGGTAATGGTGGGCCTCTGGGCGAGAGTGATCCGCGTTGTAACCATCCGAATCGGCGTAGCGAACGAGGTCCAACCAGTACCTCGCCTGATTCTCGCCATAGGCAGAACCGTCCAACAACTGCTCGACAAGTGTTTCGTACCAACCCTCCTCACTCTCTAGCAACCATGCCGTTTCATCGTCAGGAGGCAATCCAGTGAGCGAAAAGTGAACACGTCGGGCAAGCTTTGTGCGTTCGGCTTCTGAAGCAGGGTGGACGTTGTCTTCAGCTAAACGTTGAAAGACAAAGTGGTCAATTTCGTTGCGACACCAACCCTTGTCGTCCACTTCGGGAACGGACGGATCACCCACGGGTTGAAAGCACCACCAGTCACGATCGTGCTCGTCGATCTTCGATATTTTTTTCAGTTGCAAACCGTTCGGCCAGTCAGCGCCAGCGGCCACCCAGGCGGCAATGCCCTCCACCATGGAATCTTCGAGCGGACCGCTAGGAGGCATTTCGAACGATTCGTAACGCAGTGCCTCAAGCAGCAAGCTTTCATCAGGATTCCCGGGAACGATTGCAGGCCCTGTGTCGCCTCCGCGCAACAGACCTTCCAGGGTGGTCAGGCTCAGGCCACCCTCCTGTTTGTTGTCGTCATGACATTTGATGCAACTGGACAGCAGCATCGGTCGAACGTGTTGTTCGAACTGATCCCGCGTTGCGACCGAAGGTTCCCCGGCAGCGACGGGAAGTTCACACGCCAGCAACAACGCTGCGACAACAACGGTTGGCCATTCCAACCCAGAGAGCAGACGCATCAAGTTGCCAGTCGATCGAAGAGGACGTTGTCCGGAATATTGCATTTCATTCTTCCTCTGGCAGGCCAGCGATGAAGACAGGATCGACAAAGTGATTGTCGTCGAGCGCGTCCTGAATAAAGAGTCCTTCGATTGTCTCACCGCTTGCGTATCCCAAGTCAGAGAGATCAATCCCAACGGCCAGACCACGAAACTTATTGCTTTGTTGTTGCGGTGTCATCTTAAGCGAATCGAGTTCCGCAAGTGACTTCGCAGGTTCCGCAAAAAAGTGCACATGGAAATCTGTCAACACTTTTGCTTCGGGCGATTCCATCGTCAGGTCATACTTTCGAATCGTGTAGGACTTGAGCCCTTCGCGAAACTTCAGCGGGCTAACGTGAAATGCGTCGCCATCAAGCGGATTGCCGAACGTCTGCAGATCGAAAACCAACACATCGGCTCCGGGACCATTCACGACCGGTTGGTCGAAACGAATCGCCATCCCGGGCGTCCCGGAGTCACCTTCGAGAACGGGATCGGTTGTCAGTGGATCGACACTCCCATCGGGATTGATCACTCCCGTGACGAGGCTTTCGTCCAGCAATGCTTCCAATCGGGACGCTGGGTACGTTGCATCACCACACAAAAACGGCCGTGGCTCGGTCGCTTGGAACCAAGTCAGTCGAGCAGGAATCAGTGAGTCCACCGGCAACCGATTCACTTTGCCACCCCGTTGGACGGTCACGCTGGTCAGGTGTTCGGCTCCTCCGTCCACCGCAAGGGTTGTCTCATAAGAAACGACACGGTCGGGCAATTGGCTACGGTAGGAAGTCGTCTGAAATGGCACGTGCTCCGTCGCAACCAGACCTGCGGACACGTATTTCTTTGCTTCTCCGCCCGCCAATCGTTCCAGCAATTCGCTGGCATCGTGTGAACCTGAATCGGAAGACTCGACACCTCCCTCAACCTCGTAGATATCGGCTGCGCCTTCGATCACTTGCACTTCCGTCTCACTCATTTCGCCGACGTTCACCGAAAATCGAGTCCCTCGATCCACCACCCGGGTGACTGGCGTGTTGACGTGAAAACCTTCTGCTCCTTGGGGCACATGGACCGAACAGCGACCAACACTCAGATCCAAGCTCTCGTCGGATGAAATATGAAAGACCGCTGGTCCTTCCAAAATGGCCGAGGCACCGGTCGGAAACACAATTTCAATGAGACCGCTCATCAGAACGTATTCTCGATACGTCGGGAGCACCGCATTGACTGGCGGAGAAAGCTCACCAAAGAACTTCGCATGCGAACTGCTGGCCAACCGAGCGTGACGCACGCCCACCGTGGTGACAGGCGGATACATCCCATTCCCTGTCACGGGAGTCTGCCCCTGCGGCCGGAAGACAAACAACGAGCCAACAACAAGGATCAACGCCGCCACCACCACAGCAAAGTGAGAGGCAACCGGACGGCTCCTTGGTGATGTCTTGTCGGCCGGTTCCACGTTGCTTGGATGAGCACCCACCTGCGACATCACCTGAGCGACAAACTCATCCTGACTATCCGGCAACTGCGCGAGCGTCTCACGGACAAACGCATCCCGTTGCGGCAGCGAGTCCGCCACCACCAAGCCAAGCAATCGATGTGTTTGCAACAAATCGGCGGCACGCTGCACAAACCGTTCGTCACTGGCGAGCAATTCGTGCAGCTCTTCCAGTCCACGTTCGTCCAACTCACCTTCGAGGTAGTCGGTCCACCTGTCAGCAAAACGTTCCTGGTCGTTCACGACGAACCTCCTTCGCTCGCGAGCCTTGCATCCATGCACTCTTGCAACTTTCCCCGGATCTTCCAGAGTTGTTTCTTCACCGCGGGCACGGACCGTCCGCTGCGATCGGCCATTTCCTGAAGCGGGATTTCTTCGTCGTAGCGCCACTTTAAAAAGCGACCAAGGTGTTCACCCAACGTTTCCACGCACCGCTCTAAATGTTCGATTTTTGTCGACCAAATCTCGGGGGACTGTTGGCAACGGCGATCCAGTTCTCGCTGCAACAACTCCGGTCCATAGCGAGCGTGATAATCCGCGATTCGTCGCAATCGCGTCTTCTCTGTCATCAGCTGGTAGCGGGCAATGGTGAACAACCAGGCCCCAAAATCAGTCCCCAATTCGAACTCTTCCAAGCGAGAAAACGCCGCCACAAAGCTGCGTTGGGCGATTTCATCCACGTCGATTCCCATCGGCACGTGCGCCGCGAGCCAAGCCCGCAAGGACCGCTCATACCGGCGCAGAACGACCTCGAATTCAGCTGTCTCGCCACGTAAAACACGTCGCAAAGCATCTGTCACTCGCCGATCGTCGGGGAAAGAGTTCATGGTCATCTCATGAAGAACATGGCAGCAGATTGGACCAGGTTACCTGCAATCAACATGTTTTCATAAAAATGCCAGCTCTCGCTGAGTTTTCTGTGCTCCCACACCACAGAATTCACTCGGCAGCGTTTTGGCGGTCTCGATGCAACAACAACCTCTCCTGAAACACAGTTTGGGGAGAGCGATATACTAGGTCGAGCGACGCCGTTCAGGCGTACGCGAGGGTGAGGGCCGGGCATGGGAGGCGGCGAGGATGGCCCTCCCCCGGTAATCTCGCTCAACGCTCGCTTTCCGACCCCTCCCAACTTCGTCGGGCGGGGTTCTTAACGTGTTACTGGCACGGCACTTCAAAACTGCACGACGGCCCTACTTGCTTACCAAGTTGCCTCAGTTGCCGAGTTGATCGGCCAAGTCATTGGCTTGGTAGATCGAACGCAGGGCTTCCGGAATGGCCACGCCCGACACACTCACCGCGCGACTTTGTACATCGGTGTAAAGATAGTCACTGGTCAGACTTTGGATGTTGCCATCAAAAATCAGTCCCACCAGCGCCCCGTTGCGATCCACCACGGGTGAGCCACTGTTGCCACCGATGATGTCGGCGGTGCAAACAAAGTTGAGCTGGGTATCCAAATCAATGTTCTCCTTGGAAGACATCCAGGATTCGGGAAGGTCAAAATCTTCTTGCCCCTCGTGCTCCTTCGCATGCGTGAATGCACCTGCAAAGTTCGTCGTGGGATGGACTGTCTCACCCCGTTCTTCGTACCCAGACACAACCCCGAACGCCAAACGCAACGTGAACGTCGCATCGGGATAACCACCCGTTCCCTCAATCGCGGTCGTCGCTTGGGTGATCTCCGCATAAGCTTGCTTTTCGCGTTCGCCGAGCTGCTCACTGATCTCATTGATTCGGCGATACTCGGGTGCGATCACCCGGGCCAAACGAATCATCGGATCCTCCGAAGCCAGGACCGCATCCAACCCACCGTCAATCAAGGCTTTTCGCGTCTCCACGTCTTTGATCTTCGTCCCGGTCACCAGTTCGCTGGCGATCTGTTTGGGCGAACGACCCGCCAAGACTTCTCGCACAACCGCATCGTTCATGCCGCGGCTTTCCAGCAACAAAGCGATTTCATCGGCCAATTTCACCATTTCCAAATCATCGTAGATCGGTGCGGGCGAAAGGATCTGAGCCATCAAAGATTCCCGCCCCGAATCGGTGTAACCCGGCAGTCGTTCTTCGTTGGGCTTGCGGTCTTCTTCTGACAGAATCAGAATTTGAAGCGCGAGTTGGAAAAGCTCACTGCGAAGCGACACCGAACGATCGAGCAACTCAGCCTTCTCCGTCTGCACTTCCGCGATTTCATTCCAAGCTTCGGCCAGCCCGGCGTTCTCAGGCGACTTTGCCAGTTCCGTCAGCAGGCGATCCTGGCGGCCTCGTTTCGATACAAACGTTTGTGGGTCTTGCAGTCCCGCCAACATGCCAGAATAAGCCTTGCGAGCGTTTTGGATCCCGAACAATTCATCGCGTCCGCGACGGGCCGCTTCTTTGCTTTCCAATCGGTACTGTTGAAGCAGGACCTCTTTGCGACGCAGTAAATCCAACACGTGCGGCAGGCGTTCGTCACGCAGGTACTCCAGCGCCTCGACGGTGAAGATTCGCTGTGTGCGCCCGGGATGCCCACTGACGAAAACGAGGTCGCCATCTTGGGCAGGTTGTTCGTTCCACTGCAGGAAGTGTTCCAGCTTGGCTGGTTCCCCATCCTCGTAGACTCGCATCAGCGTCGCGTCGAGGTTGTAACGCGGGTACTCGAAGTTATCTGCATCGCCGCCGAAGAATGCCGCGGCGGTTTCAGGAGCCCACACCAATCGCACGTCCGTGTATTTCTTGTAGCGATAAAGGTGATACTTTGCTCCGCCAAACAATGTCACCACGTCGCTTCGCAAACCGGTTTCATCGAGCGATTCTTTCTCGATTGTCGCGATCACAGCCCGCCGTTGTTTGGCGGCCTCTTCGGCATCCGCAGACTCGGTGATCTGCTCGTTGACTCGCTCGGTCACGTCTTCGATCGAGATCAGTTGATTGAGTTCCAAGTCTGGCGCCTTGAGTTCCTCGGCGAAACTCTTTGCAAGGAACCCATCGTCAATCAGGTTTCGCTCTTTGGAACTCAGCTTCGCCAGCGTGTCACTGGCGACATGATGGTTGGTCAGCACCAAACCATTGGAGGACACAAACGATCCAGAACCGCCTGAGTTGAATCGCACCGACGACAGCTGCAAATGTTTCAGCCATTCTTCGGAGGGCTCGAACTGATGCTGATCTCGCAGCAATTCGCGAGGAACATCGTTGAACAAATACATGCCTTCATCAGCATGCGAATCGCTGGACATTCCAGCCAACGCGAAAACCATGCAACTTCCCGACAAGAACCAACGGCGCACGTGTGCAAACATGATGGAGAAACCAAAAACACGAGGGGACAGAATCCTGAGTCTCTAGTTCAGCCGTTGCGACGGTCGCATGCAACCGGTCGATGCCGATCGAGTGCTGCGTCAGAACTCAGTTTCCAGGTAGCGGAACTCGTCAAGAGTTTCGATTTGCACCCTGAATTGCGAAAGTCTTGACGACTTTCGCTACGGCCAAAACCATCATTTGTCGCTTTGACGCAGCATCACGCCGCGTCGGTCAGGTCGCTGTGGCAGAGGCTGCGATAGAACGAATTGCTAGCAAGCAATTGATGATGCGTTCCGACATCGGCGACTTGGCCCATGTCCAACACCGCAACACGGTCAGCCATCGCGAGCGTGCTGGCCCGGTGAGTGATCATGATTCCCGTGCGGTTTTCCAGGAACGTTTCCAGGGCACGGTGAATGAGCTGTTCGCTCTCGATATCAATTTGGCTGGTCGCTTCGTCCAGAATCAAAATGTCCGGATCCCGCAGGAAGGCTCGAGCCAGTGCGATTCGTTGCATTTGGCCGCCGGACAGTCGCACGCCGCCAGATCCGAGCAAGGTTTGATAGCCATCGGGTGTTTTCCGGCGAATGAAGTCATCGGCGAAGGCCAATTTAGCGGCGCGAACCACATCGTGAGCGTCCGCGCTGGGACTGCCATAGCGAATGTTGTTCTCGATCGTGTCGTCAAACAACACGGTTCGTTGATTGACCAGTGCGATGCGTCGACGCAAATCGCGTGTCGCCAAGCGGTTGATCGCAACATCGTCGAAACAGACTTCGCCTTCGTGCGGATCGTCAAAACGACAGAGCAAGTTGATCAATGTGCTCTTCCCGCAACCGTTGGGTCCAATCAGGGCGATCGTTTCGCCATGTGGGATCGTCAGGTTGATGCCACGCAAGACCATCGGTCCCGAGGGATATTGGAAGTGGACGCCTTTGAACTGGATCGTGTTGTGCGGTCGATCCAAGTGAACCGGGCTGGCGGGCTCGGTGACACGAATGGGTTCGTCGATGATCTCATAAACGCGATTCGACGCGGCGATGCCACGCTGCAGCGACGTCCAAACATCCGACAATTTGCGGGCTGGATCCGAAGCACCGATCAACATCGCAAAGAACAACAGCACCTGACCGACATCCAGCGGTTGCACGCTCATGCGAATGCCCAGCAAGTGGGTTTGTTGGTTGATGACCAGGTACCCGCCAGCCAAAATCGCCAGTCCGACCATCGTCAAACCGAGCAATTCGCTGCTGCTGCGAGCGAGTGTGTTGTACAACGCCACCTTCATCGAGCGGCGGAAATAGGCCTGCACCCGGGTACGAAAGCGAGCTCGTTCGTAGGCTTGTGTGTTGAATGATTTGACGACGTGAATGCCACCAAAGGCATCGTTGAGCATCCCGTAAAGGCTGCTCATCTCTTCCATCGCTCGGCGGCTGGCGCGGCGAATTGCGCGGCTGAGGTGTTGCATCACAAACGCCATCAACGGCGAAACAATCATCACCAACAACAACAAACGCCAACAAACCGTGGCGGCTCCAAACAAACAAACCGCCATCTTCAGCGGTTCACGGATCAGCCGTCCCAGCAACGTGCTGACCCCCACGGCAATGTGAGCGACGTCGTTGGTCAAACGACTGGTCAGGTTGGCGGAGCCGTTTTGTCCAAAGTGATCGAGGTCCAGGTGCAAGGATTTGCGGAAGTACTTTTCTCGCAGTTCCATCACCGTGCCTTCAGCGACGTACTGAACGAGCATCAGGTTGATTGTCAACGCAACCAATTTGATTGCCGTTCCGCCAACCAACATCGCGACGATGAAAACCAGGGTCGGGAACGCTCCTCGAGGAGCGGCTTGGTCAACCCAAGGCTGAACCCACAACAACCAATCCGCAGTTTTTGCAGACGCGGTTTGTGACAACTCGGCCGAAGAAATTTCGAAGGTGGTGGTGTTGATTTGTTGTTGCAACGAAGCCTTCGCGGCGGCATCGGTCGCTTTTTTTTCCTGTTGTTTCAGCTCGCCCAGCTCGGTCTCCAACTGCGCTATTTGCTCGCGTTGCTGCTCCGCTTGGACTCGCGAACTGGCCAGCCGTTCCTCAACGTACGAGGGTAAATCGTCGCCTTTGAAAACGACTTCCACCATCGGGTACAGCGTGCCGATATTCGCGCCCCACAAAGCTGCAATCACCAACGACGACAACAAAATCCCCAACAAGGACATGCGACGTCGCAGCGACAACTGCAGAACTCGGCGAAAACTCTTCATGGAAGTAAATCAAGCGAGCGGGAAATGGGTTCGGCTGTGCACATGACTACCAAGGCCACATGGCAACGGAGGGCACTGGCGACCATCCGCACTGCCAATGAAGAGCATCAGCAACGATGAGCACATGGCCACCAAAAATCGCTTGTACCAAGTCGCTTGTTTTTCTCGCCAGGGTGATTCGCATCTTGTGACCGAGAGTTCGACTTTGGTAGCGGAATCCCTTGAATCCACGTGTTTTCGCAAAGGGGGATGCTGACCTCTCGCATTCTGAACGCACGCGGAACGACCTGTTCTCGCCCCTCGGTTCCTCCCTCGATCGCCATCCCATGTTGAACACCCCGATTCGCCGAGTTTTCAGCAGGAATCTTCCTGCCACGAATCCATTGACGCCTGGCCGAAACGTGGTGCTCTTACCGTTCGGACGGGCAGTGCTGATGTTCCTTGGATTGGTGGTGATGACGGCGTCTTCGGCGTGGGCCCAGCTGCCTCCGCCGGTTCAATTGCCACTTCAAAGCGGTGAAACCATTGTTTCATCCAGCACTTACGTGAATGGAGTTCCCTCCAACGAACCCGGGATCCCCTCCGCTGGCATGGAGGATTACTGGGCGGGATCGCTCGAAATCGGAGCACCGGCACAGGTTCCTCATGTGATCATTCAGGCCCCCGGTCAGCGAAATGTTCGGCATCCCAGTTCGGCTGGGAACCACCACCCGAACGCGGCTCTCGGTCAACCTGCCGGGGGAGTCTCCCACCAGCAAAACTCGGGACCGCTGAACCCCCATTGGCAGCATGCCCATCAAAAAGCGACCGCGGCCGTCGCTCCATTGACCCATCCCCCCGGCGTTGAAAATGACCCGGGAGCCAAAGGCCCCGGCCGCTTGGGGCTGGGCGAACACTGGGTCAAAAACCCGCAGGCTCGCCCGGCAATTCCCGCTGCGACGGTTCAACCACGCTGGAAAACACCTTATTCGTACGGTTATTTCGGTGCAGAAGGCAAACGGCACTGGTCCCGACAACACGGCTACAACGATCGATCTTTGCAGTGGTCGCTGCGATAACGCGCTGCAAAATCAACGACCGAGATCTACAATGGGTGGCTCGACGAGGACCGGTTCTGATCCAGGACCCTTCGCATCGTGCCGACGTCCCCCAAAAAACACCCACTCGATCGACCACCATGACATCTGATTCTTCGCCGTCGCGCCCGCCCGCTTCCTCCGCTGGCGGTCCTCCTCCAGGAGTTGGCCGACCCGGACATGCTCCCCTGCCCGAGCCCAGCGTGATTCCAGAAGAAGGTTGGCACTGCGGTCACTACTTCTATCGTTTCCGTCGCGAAATGTTTGACGGTGCGATCGCACCCAATCATCGCGAGCAGTTCCTGGCGGCGCTGAACCCCACCGGCGATGCGGTCCCAGAACGTTTGGCGACGTACTGGATCAGCGGTCACGATTGTGACTTCGGCGTCATGGTGATGGATCCCGATCCAGCCAAGGTCGATGGCATTCATCAATCGATCATGGCACCGGGAATTGGTCGGTTGATTGAACCCGCGTGGTCGTTCGTCTCGGTCAGCGAAGTGAGCGAATACGTTCCTTCGATCGAAGAGTATCGGCGGCGATTGATCAAAGAAGGCAACGCACCGGACTCACCTGAGCTGGCCGCGAAAGTGGCTGCTTACGAGCGACGTTTGCCGATGATGAATCGCAATCGCTTGCAACCTGAGATTCCGGATTGGCCATCGGCGTGTTTCTATCCGATGAACAAGAGCCGAGTCCCGGGTGCCAACTGGTTCATGGAACCGTTCAGTGCTCGCAACCAAATGATGGCCGAACACGCCCAAAGCGGAATGGCTTTCGCGGGCAAGGTCAGCCAACTGATTTCAGTCGGCGTGGGACTGGATGACTGGGAATGGATGGTGACCTTGTGGGGTCGCAACCCTCAGTACCTCAAAGACATCGTCTACAAGATGCGATTCGACCAAGCGAGCGCCAAGTACGCCGAGTTCGGCCCCTTCTACGTCGGCTACAAAGCGGATGCGGAAGCGATTCTGAATCACTGCCGTTTGCTGTAAAACCGGACGAGCATCAATGACCGATCGTGCACTTAGCAACGCACGCACAATGACTGTCGTATTGGTCGAGCGTTGCTAAGCATCGCGTGAGGAAATAAGTGCCGAGTTTTGTAGTGGACGAGGCGAAGAGTCCCGCCGCTTGGGACTCGTCGCCTCGTCCACCACGTCGGTTGTTTGTCACGCGATGCTAAGTCGATTTCACAGGACCAATGTTTTGGTCCAGATACGAGCGTGTGTGATCGAGCACGGATTCATAGCTGAGCGGTTCGACGTCTTCGCCAATCAACTCCACTTCGATCGGTCCGGAGTATCCCAGTTCCAAGACTCGATGAACCAGTGACTGAATCGGCACGCAGCCTTCGCCTAGCAAGCAACGATTCATCTCGCCGAGTGGACTGTGGCGACCGTCGCCCAATTGCATCAAATGCATGAACGGAACGACGTGAGGCAACATGTCCAGCACCCGGTCGTCCATCCCGACGTGATAGGTGTCCAACACAATTCCCAGATTGGAACTGTCGACGATATCGAGAATCTCGAGGGTCGATTCCAAGTCGTTGACGAACGACCATTCCACACCGCAACCGGCGTGGATGGGTTCCAGCGAAAGCTTCACGCCGAATTCCTCGGCGATGATGGCCAGGTGAGACAACGCGTCACAGAGCGTTCGCCGGGCGTGTTTGCGAATGTGGTTGTTTCGACCACCCGCCAACACAATCAACGTTTCGGCTCGCAGTTCCGCTGCGTCGCGGACCGCGCCCATCGCGTCGCGAACTGCATCATCGAATCCGCGGCCGTCGCTGCCGGTGAACCCACCGACCCAACTCAGCGAGGTGACTTGCAAGTTCGTTTCCGCCAATAGCTCCACCGCTCGATCGATTCCCAGGTCATCGAGCTTGGGTCGAAACAAGCCAATGCCTTCGAAACCTCGGTCGGAATACGCTTGAGCGTCTTGCTCGAATTCCCATCGAAGAGTCGACAATTGGTTGATCGCCAAGGTGTTCATAGACGGTGGGAAAAGAGGAGGATCGAACTCGCCCGGCTTGGGTTCCAAAGCGGGCGTGGGCATCGGAGTATGCCGACGCGTGGTCGCAGTGTAAAGATTCGTTTTGGTCTCTGCAGGCTTCCCCTCTCATTTGAGTGGACCGCTATGGTATTGCTTGCAAATGAACGGATTTGCTAGCAAATCGACTTTCCAATGAATCGTTGATTTTGACTTCACGCGTCTGATTTCCCCACCTCCTTGCCACTTCGATTGGTTTCCTCATGGTTGCTTTTTGTCGTTACGTTGATTCTTCCGGTGCCACTCGTTTGGCGATTCGAAAAGAACCCGAAACCCAATTGGCTCCTCGTCCCAAAGTTTGTCCCGTTGGCGATTTACTGGGTGCGGAAGTCGAACAAAAATGGCTCCAAGGCAACACACTCTTTTCGCTCGGCCAAGCGGACTTCGATCAGCTGCCCACCCCCGATGAATCTCAGTGGACCGACGCCCCGGAACAACTGTTGCCCCCGGTGCCCTGCCCGGAAAAGATTCTGTGCATTGGCTTGAACTACCTCGATCACGCAATTGAAACAGGAGCCGAAAAACCCTCCCTGCCGGTCGTGTTCAGCAAATTCAATTCTGCGTTGGTCGGGCACGGCCAAGACATTGTGCTGCCTAAGATCAGCGACAAAGTCGACTACGAAGCCGAATTGGTGGTGGTCATTGGCAAAACCGCCCGCCACGTGGATGCCAGCGAGGCGATGAAGGCAGTCTTCGGATATGCGGTTGGCCACGATGTGTCGTCGCGAGATTGGCAAAAGGGGCGTCCCGGCGGCCAATGGTTGGTGGGCAAATCTTTCGACACGTTCGCACCTCTGGGTCCTGCCGTGGTCACCGCCGATGAAATTCCAGATCCAGGGAATCTCCCGATTCGCTTGCATATCAACGGCGAAACCCTGCAAGAGAGCAAAACGGATCAGCTGATCTTCGACATTCCAGCGCTGATCGCTCACTTGTCGAAGTTCATGACCCTGAAACCCGGCGACCTGATTTTCACGGGCACCCCATCGGGAGTCGGTGACGCTCGAACACCACCTCGCTACTTGGCACCGGGTGATCGCTGCGTGGTGGAAATCGATGGCATCGGCCGCTTGGAAAACACCTGCCAAGCCGAAGCTTGACGTCGAAGGAACGCGGGAATTTCCATCACCCTCCCTCCGGGGAGGTCGATGATAAATGCTGGTTAAGACGAGACTTATGAGTTGAACCACTTTTCTCGTTCCCAGGCTCTGCCTGGGAACGCAATGCACTGCAGGCTCCGCCTGCTGAGACAGAATCGGGAGGCGGAGCCTCCAAGACAGTCTGTTCCCAGGCAGAGCCGGGGAACAAGGAATCTTGATCCAACAGAACGGCGGACCTTTCCAAGCATGTCGCTGCCGGATGTGCGTCGCGAAGCCTCCTTCATTCGGCCTACGGCGGCTCAGCACACTCGGCTGAGTCACTCATGAAATCGACATTTCCCGAGAGGGGTCGTGCATGAATGCAGCACCGTGCCGGTCCACACCGGCCAAAACCACCCAAAAGGACTGCAAAAACAGCCAAAAACCCTTCTACTGGCGGGTTCGAACCATTTTTCTCTCCCAATGCGGTTGCAACCACCGTCAGAACAAGCATAATTGTTGCAACTGATTCGCAATATCAGCATCGACGACGCAGCAAGCGACGAGCTTCTCGCTCTCTAGCCAGCCACGCTCGATCCGTCCCCCGTCCGGGGACGTTTCCCGTTCCGTGACTTCTCGGCTGGAGATAACCATGCCCATTTCTGTGCGCTTCTGCGCCCTGCTTTCGTTTCGACTTCCGTCGCTGCTTCCAATACACCGCTGGCGACCTCGAACCGAACCGTGCTCCTTCGTCGCAACCGACGAGCCTTCACACTGGTCGAACTGTTGGTGGTGATCGCCATCATCGGTGTGTTGGTGGGGTTGTTGTTGCCCGCCGTGCAATCCGCTCGAGCCGCTGCTCGTCGGATGAGTTGCAGCAACAATCTCAAACAGATTGGGTTGGCCCTTCACAACTACCACGGCACCTTCCAGAAGTTTCCTGAAGGTTCACGGCTGAGCAATTTCTTGGGCCCTTTGACGGCTGCCCTGCCGTTTTTGGAAGAGGCCAACACGTACCAACAATTTGATTTCAGCCGTTCGTACTCCGATCCCATCAACCAAGAAGTCGCAGCACAAACCATCGCGACTTACCTGTGCCCATCGATGGTTTTGCCTCGAAGTGTTCCCGACACTGATCTGAACGAGACCGGTGGTCCTTCCAGCTACCTCGCGTGCGAAGGCACCGCCGCTTACATGCCCAAAGCCGATGGGATGTTTGGTTTGAATTGGACCGCCTACGGATACAACAACCCAGCGGCTGGCTTCCGAGACTTGATCGACGGCAGCAGCAACACCATCGCCTATGGCGAAACGACCTATGACATGGCGGACTACTTGTGGACCAGTCCGGCCAGCGTCGCTGGAACGGTGAAGTGGGGAACCGCTCGTTGGGTGCTTGGCTACCCCAAGGTTTCGCTCGGGACCAGCCAAAAGGAACTCAACGTTCACAACGCGGCGAACAACGGCGGGTTCCAAAGCATGCACGAAGGCGGCGTCTACTTCCTGTTTGGCGACGGCAGTGTGCGGTTCACGACGGAGTTCCTCGACCGCGACCTGCTGAATGCCTTGGCCACTCGCAATGGTCACGAAGTGGTCGAGGATGCCCCATGACTCGCTCGTCCCAACTCTCTTGCATGCGTCTGATCGCTGTTGCTCTGATCTCGGTGTTGCCGCTGGGTTGTTCCGATTCGACGGAGCCGGAACGTGTCGAAGTCTCGGGGCATGTCACTCTCGGTGGCAAACCCTTGCCCCGCGCGATGATCCGGTTTGTCGCCATCAAAAGTGAACCGGGGCTTCACGACAGCGTTACCATGATTTCAGAAGGACATTTTGCCTTCGATTCGACCAATGGTCCCTCACCGGGGGAGCATCACGTGATGATCACGCCCATGGAACCTGAAATGAACGAAGCAGTGGCGGCCATCCAGAACGGTGAGCGAGATCCATTGAACGCTCGATCGATTCCGGCCCGCTATCAGAGCACCGGTCAACTTCGGGCAACCATCGACGCCGCCAACGTCCAACCGTTGACGTTTGAACTGACCAAGCGTTGAGAACGTGAACAATGACGCGTGCCAATTTCGGCCACGTCATTCGCGTCAACTGTCGCGTCGCCCCAGCGAGCGACTCTTTCCCAGACAAACCCAATCCCTCTGTAACAGTCAATCATCATGAAAATCTCAAAGAAACGACAACTGCTCACCCTGGCCCTGATCCTGAGCGGGACCACTTCCGCCTCGGCTCACTTCCCTTGGCTTGCTTCCGATGCCAAGGGACATGCGGTCATGTGGTTCGGCGAATCGACCGACGACCGCACTTACCCGATGCCCGAAGCGGTCCAGCAGATCGAATTGCACAGCACCAACGCATCGATTGCTGACAAAACGATCGAGATGAAACCGGTTGAAACGGATGACTTGGTCGGCATCCAAAGCCCGCAACCGATTCCCACTGGGGACGAGATCGCCGGATCGGTCACCTACGGTCTGTACCACGGCATGAAGCTGACCTATCACGTCGAGCACCTGCCACAGAATGACGCGAAGGCTTGGCCCAGCGAACCACGTCCGGGAGCCGCTTTGCAAACGGTGATCACATCCGCAAAGAATGGCGACATCCAAGTTCAATTGCTGCGTGATGGCCAACCCTTGCCCGAAACAGAAGTCAAACTGTTCTGCGAAGACGGCCACGAAGCCGGAACCGAAACCACCAACAGCAACGGCCGCGTGTCGTTCTCTTCCGAGATCATTGAACCGGGGCTCAACTCGGTCATGGCCGGCATCACCGACAAGAACGCCCCAGGGGAACTCGGCGGCGAGGAATACTCCAGCACAGCCGACTACTTGACCGCGTCGTTTCGAATCTCGTCGGACGCGGCTGCGGCCAAAAAGCAAACCGAATCACCCCAGGTGATCGCCGGCAGCAACGTATCGATCCACCCTTCGGGGCTTGCCGATCTGCCCGAGGAACTGACCAGTTTCGGGGCCGCGTTCCTGAACGGAACCCTCTACGCCTACGGCGGGCACACCGGCAGCGCTCACTCGTATTCGACCGCCGAACAATCCAATCGCCTCTGGGCTTTGGACACCACCGACGAGAACGCGAAGTGGGAAACGGTTGCCACCGGCCCTCGTTTGCAAGGGTTGGCCTTGGTCGCTCATGGCGACCGATTGATTCGCATCGGTGGCTTCACGGCGGTCAACGACACCGGCGAAGAACACGACCTGCGATCTCAATCCGCCGTGGCCAGTTTTGACCCCCAGACAAAATCCTGGAGCGACCTTCCCGCCCTGCCCGAAGGCCGATCTTCGCTGGACGCGGCGGTTCTCGGGGACACCGTTTACGTCTTCGGCGGATGGAGTCTGAACGGCGAAAGCGAAGACAGCACCTGGCACTCAACCGCTTGGTCGCTGGATCTGGCCCACCCCGATGCGGGATGGCAATCCGTCGCGACGCCCCCCTTCCAACGACGAGCCATCAGCGTCGCCGCTCAGGATGGCAAACTGTTCGTGGTCGGTGGCATGCGGTCCGAAGGTGGCCCGACCACCCGAGTCGATGTCTACGACCCGTCAGCCAAAACCTGGTCGCTCGGCCCCGCCCTTCCAGGATCCGGCATGGCCGGTTTTGGGTCCTCTGCTTTCGCCGCCGGCGATCGGTTGTACGTCACCACCCTGGATGGTTTTGTCCACCGCTTGGCTGCCGAGGGGGAGACCTGGGAAACGGTCGCCAAGGTCGAACCGGCCCGGTTCTTTCACCGCATGCTTCCGGTCGCCGATGACCGCTTGGTGATGCTGGGCGGAGCCAACATGGAAGTCGGCAAATTCACCTCCGTCGACGCCATCCAGATCGACGATTCGAAGTGACCTGAGCGACCACCGTCCGGTTCTCTCGCCGCCGACCTCCCGGCCCTCCACCAAGAGAGGTCGTGCAGTTTTCGAGTGCTGTGTCAGCAGCGTCTTGAGAACCCCGCCCGTGCAGCGGGAGGGGTCGGAAAGCGAGCGTTCAGCGAGATTTCCGGGGGAGGGCAATCCGCGCCGCATCCCATGCTCGGCCCCCTCCCTCGCGTACGCCCGAACGGCGTCGCTCGACCACTCCCCAAACTTCGTTTCGGGAGAGGTAAGCCGTGTGTAAATCTGCCGAAAAGCGGCATCAAAAAACTGCACTACCTCAGTGCTCGGGAGGGCTTTTTTTGCGCCGCCATCGCCCGTCGGTTCCGGCGGAACATGCCCCCCTGCTCTGGCGCCTTCAGCCTGTGGATGGAGCCAGAGGCCGACTACTCCGACGTCGATTCGGCGACCCATCGAGCGTATCCCAGCGACGCGTTCTCGACTGGCAGCGCGATGATCTGAGGCTCATCGTAGGGATGGTTCTGGACCAGCCATTTGATCACCTGATCGGTTCGTTGATGAGCGGTTTTGATGACCACGCGGAACTCTTTTTCTGAACACGACCGACCCTCCCAAACGTAGTGGCTGATGATCGGGGAATCGATCTGCACGCAGGCTGCCAAACGCTCCTGCAGCAACCCCTTGGCGATCGCCTCCGCCTGCTCCATGGACTGGACCGTCGACCACAAAACGGTCAGACGAGGGTCTTCCGGCGTCTTCGAAACGAACTTTTTTAGATCGTTTTCAGATTCTTTTTTGGTGCTCATGGACCCTCGTTTTCACCCCCGAAACGCCTGTGGATAACCTGTCATTTCACTGTCTGAAGTCTGTCTAAAAATGTCTGACTTCTGACCACCTTCGGCAAGCCGCTGTCTAGGTGTGTTCGAAGTCGGTCCAACTTCAGACAGTTTTGAGACATTCAAACGACAGGTTATCCACAGCTGTAAAAAGGTCGTTTTGAACGTGTTTTGCCGTCTCAATCGAGTTTCAAACGGCGTTTTCAGACATTCCCTGTCCACGCATTACGACGACGACGGTAAATCAATTAGTACTATTTGATAGCAAACATCCAAGGAAGAACCGCCCCAGCTCAGACCCGGTTTCCGTCCGTGTCCGTCTCGGGCTCGCCAGCGAAGCTTTCAGGGGATGCCAATCCGAAGCGATCGCGTTACAACTTGGACCGCCCTGAGCAACGTGTTTGCCGCGAAGCATGCGGGGCTCGGCCGGCAGTTGTCGGCGTTCCTGCCCTGTCTCTTTTTTCAATCGCTCCGATGAAGATCACCTGCCAACGAGACATCCTCGCCAACGCTTTCGTCCTCGCTGCATCGATTGCTCCGAGCCGTTCGCCGAAGGAGATTTTGCAGAACGTCAAAGTCACCGCCGCCGGCGACAAGATCACGCTGATGGCGACCGATCAGGAGGTCGGAATTCGGTTGGATGTGACCGAGGGAATCGAGGTGGAAACCGAGGGCACCGCTCTGCTGCCAGTGGCCCGCACCGGACCGATTCTGAGAGAGAGCAACGACGAAACGATCACCATCGAAACCGATGAAGCCGGAATCAAAATTTCGGGCAGCCGAAGCAAGTTTCGCTTGCCCGGAAACAACCCCGATGAATTCCCCAGCGTCCACGAATTCGACGAGTCGAAGTACCACCAAATCAGCACCCGCACGTTTCGCGAAATGCTCCGCCGGACCGTGTTCGCGACCGACTCGGAAAGCAGCCGCTACGCCCTCGGCGGCGTGCTGCTGGAGATGGAAGAAAATTCCGTTATCGCGGTGGGGACCGATGGCCGGCGATTGGCCCGGATGGAAGGCACCGGAGAATCGGTCGGCGGGCACGCGACCAGCGGCATGACCACCATCGTGCCGACGCGAGCGATCGGTTTGATCGAACGAGCCCTCAGCGACAAGGACGATTTCGTTGAGGTCGCCTCGCGCGGAAACGACCTGCTGATTCGGACCCCTCGAGCGGTCATCAGCAGCCGCTTGGTCGAAGGTCGCTATCCGAACTGGCGCCAGGTTTTGCCCCAGCGAGAAAACGCGATTCAGATCGATGTGGTCGTCGGGCCGTTGTTCGCTGCCCTCCGCCAAGCCGCGATTGTGACGGACCTGGACAGCCGCGGGGTCGACTTCACCTTCGCCGACGGCACGCTGAAGTTGGAAGCCAAGACCGCTGACCTGGGTGAATCACAAATCGAGCTGCCGATCGCTTACGACGGCGAGCCGATCACGCTGACGATGGACCATCGCTACCTGGCCGATTTCTGCAAGGTGATGGACAACGAGTCGACCGTGGTGATGGAAATTGAATCGGCGAAGTCCCCCGCCCTGATGCAGACCGACGACGGATACGCTTACGTCATCATGCCGATGGCTCGTGATCGGTGATCGCCATGGGACAGCCGCCCCAGTCATCCGGCGGTGAATCCGGTCGGGGTGAACGACGTCGCGAGGAACCAGGTCGCGGTGCGAGTTCGTCGAAACGACGACCTCCTAAACTGGTCGAAGAGAAACCCAGCGGGCCGCGAAAAATCGGCAGCTTGGTTTCACAATTGATGAGCCGACGAGGCTACGCTTCCGTGGGGGCCGAGTCGGCTTTAACGGGAACGATCAAGTCGGCCGTTGATGCCTCGATCGCTTCTTCGTTTCGAGTTGGCAAATTGCAACGCGGCGTGCTGATGATCTACGCGGTCGACAGCGTCGTGATGCAGGAGCTGACCTTTCAAAAACGCCGCATTCTGAAAAAGTTGGCCAAGGAACACCCGCAAGCCAAGATTCAGGACCTGCGTTTCAAGGTCCAGGCGGAGTAGTTCGATCGGTCGGACTGGCATCCTTGCGTTTTTGAAATCCGATTGGGTACGTTAGTAAGCACCTCGTCAGCACCAAAGTTGAGGAGCATCACCGTAGCGGAAGTCGTCAAGACTTTCGGGATATCGTCATGCAAGTCAAAACTCTTGACGAGTTTCGCTACCCTCAAATGAGGCTTTGACAAGCCACTCGCTCGTCCGCCATTTCCACTGGATTCCCCATGCTTTCCGCTCGCGTCATTCCCTGCCTCGATGTCCATGGCGGACGCGTCGTCAAAGGCACCAACTTCGTGAACCTGCGCGACGCGGGCGATCCCGTCGAAGTGGCTCGGCGGTACGAAGCCGAAGGCGCCGATGAACTGGTGTTCTTGGACATCACGGCCAGCCACGAAGAACGAGCGATCCTGTTGGATGTCGTTCGTCGCACGGCGGAACAGGTCTTCATGCCACTGACGGTTGGCGGCGGTGTGCGAACGGTCGAAGACGTGCGAGCGTTGTTGTCGGCCGGTTGCGACAAGGTTTCGATCAATTCGGCGGCTGTGACCAACCCCGATTTTATCCGGCAAGCCGCCGATCGTTTTGGGCGACAATGCATCGTGGTCAACATCGATCCCAAACGAGTCCAGAGAGACGGCGAGGAGTTTTGGGAGGTGCACATCAATGGCGGCCGCAAACCGACCGGACTGCAAGCGGTCGAGTGGGCCAAACGAGTCGAGGAGCTGGGAGCCGGCGAGATCGTGCTGACCAGCATGGATGCAGACGGGACCTGCGATGGCTATGACATTCCGATCACCCGGGCGGTCAGTGAAGCGGTTCGGATTCCTGTCGTCGCCAGTGGCGGTGCTGGACACCCAGATCACCTCGTCGAAGCCATTCGGGATGGCAAAGCCGACGCGGTTCTGGCGGCCAGCATTTTCCACTTCGGGACCCACCCAATCGGGCAAACCAAGCAGCACATGGCTGAGGCTGGGATCCCCGTTCGGATGCCCGCGGAACCTTTTGCCACATGACGGATCGTCAACGGTGCCTTGACCGTCTTGGCGGTGGGAAGGAACATGGCGGTTTCCGTTGGCGGAAGCAGCTTTCGAGCTTCCAACCGTTTTCTTGAACCGAGTCGTTTACCGTGTCTGATGTGGTCCCCGTCCGAAACGCATTGATCAGTGTCAGCGACAAGATGGGGCTGGCAGATTTTGCCGCCGGATTGTCCGCCGCTGGAGTCACGATTTACAGCACTGGTGGGACTCGGGCCCATTTGGAGCAATCCGGTATCGAGGTCGAAGACGTGGCCGAGTACACCGGATTTCCGGAAATGCTCAACGGCCGTGTCAAAACGCTGCACCCACGGATTTTCGCGGGCATCCTGGCTCGCCGCGATCTCGACGAGCACATGGACACCATCGCCGACCATGACATCGAGCCCTTCGATTTGGTCGTCGTGAACCTGTATCCCTTCGCCGCCACGGTCAGCCGAACTGGAGCGACCCGCGAAGAGTGCATCGAACAGATCGACATTGGCGGCCCCAGCCTGGTCCGTGCTGCCGCAAAGAACCACGGCGATGTCGCGATCGCGACCAGCCCCGAGCAGTACAGCGAGATCCTTGACCAGTTGGAAAACTCGGGCGGAACGACCGATGAGCTTCGCACCCAACTCGCCGCCGAAGCCTTTGATCACACTGCTGGCTACGATCGAGCCATTGCCGATTACATGCAAGGTGATGCCGTCGGAGGCGAATTTCCTGCCACCATGCACGTGTCGCTGCGACGCAAAACTCAATTGCGATACGGCGAGAACCCACACCAACGCGCCGCGTTGTATTCCGATTCATCGGAGCGATCCGCGAACTTGGTCTCGGCTCGCCAGATCAGTGGCAAGGAGTTGTCGTACAACAACCTGCTCGATCTGGATGCCGCACTCGACATCGCTCGCGGTTTTGCTGACCCCGCCGTCTCGGTCATCAAACACAACAACCCCTGTGGTGCTGCGACCGGCGACACTTTGTCCGACGCGGTCGACAAAGCCATGGCCGGTGACCCGTTGTCCGCCTTTGGTTCCGTCATTGGGATGAACCGAACGCTCGACGAAGCCACCGCAGAATTCCTCTGCCAGCCCGGTTTGTTCATCGAAGCCATCGTGGCCCCCGACTACGAGGCCGGCGCCGTTGGATTGCTGACGACCAAACCACGTTGGAAAGACAACGTTCGGTTGATGCAAGTCGGCCGTTTGGACGAACCCGCTCGTAAAGTCGCACGCCGATTCATCAGCGGCGGCATGCTGGTGCAAGACGCCGACCGGATGGTCAGCTCGCCTTTGCAGTGGAACACCGTCACCGAAACGCCTGTCGACGATGACTTGTGGGACGACATCTCGTTTGGTTGGGAAATGGTTCGTCACGTGAAGAGCAACGCAATTGTGTTGGCCAAAGACACATCGCTGATCGGTGTGGGAGCCGGCCAAATGAGCCGCGTCGACAGTGTCGAAATCTCGATCAAAAAAGCCGGTGAGCGGTCCGAGGGATCGATTTTGGCGTCCGACGCGTTCTTCCCCTTCCCCGATTCGATCGAAGCGGCCGCCAAAGCCGGCGTGCTGGCAATCATTCAACCCGGCGGTTCACGTCGTGATGACGAAGTGATTGCGGCTTGCGACGAACACGAAATCGCGATGGTCTTCACCGGTCGTCGTCACTTCAAACACTGATCGACCGAGAGCATTGCGATGACGATTCTCGACGACATCCTGGTAAAAACCCGCCAAGTCATCGCGCGTGATCAAGCTTCCGTGCCGTCTGCGGAACTCGTCGCGGCGGCGAAGGATCTTCCCGCATGCCGAGACTTTCATGGCTCGCTCGCGGCGACCGAGCAAGTTCGCTTGATCGCCGAAGTCAAACGAGCCAGTCCATCAGCCGGACTGATCCGAGAAGACTTTGACCCACCGACGATCGCCAAGTCATACGAAGACGGAGGAGCCGCTTGCATCAGCGTGCTCACCGACGAACCGTTCTTTCAGGGGTCGCTGGACTTTCTTCGGGCCGTTCGCTCGGCGGTTGATTTGCCAATCCTTCGCAAGGACTTCATCGTCGATCCCTACCAATTGTTGCAGGCCCGCGTCGCCGGTGCCGATGCGGTGTTGTTGATCGCCGAATGTCTCTCGCCTCAGCAATTGATCGAGATGGATGAGCAAGCCTCTGAGCTGGGCCTGCAAACGCTGATCGAACTCTACGAACCAGAGAACCTGGCGCCGGTTCTGGCAACCAAGACCCGGTTGGTCGGAATCAACAACCGAGACCTGCGAACTTTCGAAACCGATCTGCAGCACTGCGTCCGCATGGCCGCCGGCATTCCGTCGGATCGATTGGTGGTCGGCGAGAGCGGCATCCGAACCGCGGATGATGTTGCGATGCTGAAAGCAGGTGGCATCAAAGCCATCTTGGTCGGCGAATCGCTGATGCGCCAGCCCGACATCACGATCGCCACCAAAGCGTTGCTTGCCCGCTGAGGAGGTCGTGCCGTTTCATCACCCTCTCTTTGGAAACCGATTTGATCGAAGAGGGATTTCTCACGTAGGCCGGATCAAGCCGCTTCGGCGCAGCTCCGGCAGATCTGCTCCACTCTCAAATAGATCCAGCCCGATGAAATCAACGGATAAGCCTCGACTTGAAGCTAAGCAGGTGTCATCGGGTATGTGAGCCGCTGGCGTTAGCCACGGTTTTCACGCACAACCGGGGCTAACGCCCAAACGGCTCACATGGTTGTGCTTGATCACTCCTGCCGACCTGCTTAAGCCGCCACGGTTCATCCGGGTTCTCCTGTTGATTGTCTCGTGCATCTCATTGGCGCTAGCGTTGCCGTCCTGTGGAGGTCAGTCGACAAATCCAAAATGCACTCGGCTCGTGTTGGAACTGCCTTTGGTTCCGCAGGGAGCAGAGACCTTCTATCCCATACCGACCGGTCGAAATCATTTTTCGACCATCGATTCGACAGGCGATGCTCTGGTTCAGAGATCTGTGGGGGCCTGTGACGGATGACGGCACGCAACTTTATGGGTTCCTGAAGCCAGATGGAACTTGGTTGTTCGAGCCTAATCTCCGCGGCCCGAGTATCTCGGCACTCTTTGTCGAAGATCATTTGATTTTGCAACAAGCGGAATTGATTGGCAAAAGCGACATCATGGGATTTCGGAATAGGATCCTCAGTCGCTCGGGCGAGATCGGGAAATCTGTTCCGGGGATCTACTGGAATCCGTTTGTTCATGGTTTGGCCAGCGATCGAAAGTGCGAGCATGGCTATGGCTATGTTGATGTTGACGGCAAATTTGTGTGGCGACCGTAAGGCGGATCACGCTCATGCAATTCCTTTGGGTGCGATGAAATTCGGCGACTTTTCTTTGGGGGTTCAGCGTTTAGCATCGGGAGTGGCGACACAGCCTTTGCTGGGCCTGTGAAGGCCCGGATGCAAGTTCGAAATGGTCTACCAAGCCCCAACGGGCAACACCGTGAATCCGGCGGGGCCTTGGAGGTCGCGCATCTGTAGGCCAGGTCCTGACCAGGCGTCCCAGCCGATGCTTTGGAACAAAGCGAGGCGTTCCGCAACCGATCGCGAGTTCATTGTGGACCGGCAGGGGACCCTGCCAATTCCAACCTGGCCTACGACCTTCAAAACGCCGATGGTTCGTCGTCGGGCAGCAGTGGTTATGATGGGGAGCAACCCACCGGTTCTTTCGCTCTGGCTGGAACCTTTGCCCCTCCCTCCTTCGCAAGGCGAGTCATGTCCTCCAGATGTGCTTTCCCAATCCCTCGCTTCCGAGCTGTCATCCTCGGTCTTCTGGCGTTTCTCACACTGCTCAGTGGCTCGAGCTTTGCGGCCGAGTCGACCAACACGTCCGAGCAACCCAACGTCATCGTGATCTTCACAGATGACCAGGGTTACAACGATTTGGGATGCTTTGGTTCGCCCAACATCAAGACGCCTCATATCGATCGCTTGGCACAGGAAGGACGTCGCTACACCAGCTTCTATTCCGCTTGCTCGGTGTGTTCGCCTTCGCGAGCAGCGTTGCTGACGGGGTGTTATCCCAAGCGGGTTGGATTGCATCAGCACGTCCTGTTTCCGCAAAGCAACTATGGGCTGCATCCCGAGGAAGTCACCATCGCTGACCATCTGAAGACGGCGGGTTACACGACGGCTTGTGTGGGCAAATGGCACCTTGGTCACCACAAGGAAACCCTGCCGACATCCAACGGGTTTGATTCTTACTATGGGATTCCGTATTCCAATGACATGAATCACCCCGACAACAAGCGACTCGGCAAAATGTCGTCGGATGATCGTTGGAGGGACCAATCCTCGGCGGTCACGTTGTTCAACACACCGTTGGTAGAAGGCGAAGAAATCATTGAACTGCCCGCCGATCAACGGACTATCACCCGTCGGTACACGGATCGGGCCATTGAGTTTGTGGAAGCAAACCAAGACAAGCCGTTCTTTTTGTACCTGCCTCACTCGATGCCGCACATTCCTTTGTATGTGCCGGAGGATGTCTACGATCCCGATCCACAGAACGCTTACAAGTGTGTGATCGAGCACATCGACACGGAAGTGGGACGTCTGGTTCAAACGGTTCGAGACCTTGGTTTGTCAGAAAAGACTTTGATCGTTTACACCAGCGACAACGGCCCTTGGTTGCAATTCAAGAACCACGGCGGGAGTGCCGGTCCCCTGCGAGCCGGCAAGGGAACCACATTTGAAGGCGGCCAACGAGTGCCCTGCATCATGTGGTCACCAGGACGGATTCCCGCGGGAACGTCCAGCAACGCCTTCGCCACCAACATGGACCTGCTGCCCACCATCGCTTCGGTGACCGGCGTGCCACTTGAGAACGATCGAAAGATCGATGGGATGGATTTGACACCCACCTTCACGTCGGAAGAATCCCCTCGGGACGAATTCGTTTTTTATTCGTCGCACGGAGTTCTCGAGGGCATTCGCATCGGTGACTGGAAGTATCTGCGAAAGGTTGCTCGTCGAGGAAAGAACGCGAAGGGGCCTGCTCCGGAACCAGAAATCTTGCTCTTTCATCTTTCCGAAGACATCGGCGAGAAAAACAACCTGGCTGAACAACAGCCAGAACGCTTGCAGCGAATGCACGCTCGAATGGAAGAACTGAACGAAGAAATCACAGCCAATGCCCGTCCTGTGTGGCGAAAGAAGGCGGACTCATGAATCGATTTCTACTCGCGGCAGCCGCCTTCGTCATCGCCCTGATCTGCACCCAAAAAACGTCCCTCGCGAATGAACAACCCAATTTGGTTTTTGTGATTGCAGACGATTGCACCTTTCGTGACATCGGTTGCTACGGCGGCCAAGCCCACACGCCCCGGATCGATGCCTTGGCAGAAGAAGGCATGCGGTTGACGCGTTGTTTCCAATCCGTCGCGATGTGCTCGCCCACCCGGCACAGCATTTACTGCGGTCAGTATCCCGTGAAATCCGGTGCTTATCCGAACCACACGTTTGTTCCGGATGGGACGGCAAGCGTGGTTCAGTTCCTGAAACCATTGGGTTACCAGGTCGCACAGAGCGGAAAAAAACACATTGCTCCGCCATCGGTGTTTGACTGGGAACACTTGCCGGGCAACTCCAATCCCAACTTTGAGGCGGTGGAAGAATTCGTCAAAGGCTGCTCAGAAACCGAGCAACCGTTCTGCTTGTTTCTGTGTTCCAACGAACCACACACGCCTTGGAACAAAGGCGACGCCTCACGGTACGACCCGGCAACCCTCGAGCTGCCGCCGTACATCCTGGACACGCCCGAAACTCGCGAGGGAATGTCACGCTACTTGGCCGAGATCACCTACTTTGATTCTCAGGTGGGAGAGGCAATCGACTTGCTCGACCAATACAAAGTGGCAGACAACACCCTGTTGATCGTGGTCAGCGAACAAGGCAACTCCATGCCCTTCGCGAAATGGACTTGTTATGACAGCGGTCTGCAATCAGGTTGCATCGTTCGTTGGCCAGGGCATGTCGAAGCCGGATCGACGAACGATGCCATGATCGAGTACATCGACTTTCTTCCGACCTGGATCGAGGTGGCCGGTGGTGATCTCAGTTCGGACGCCGCTACCAAATTGGACGGCAAGAGTTTGCTGCCGGTATTGGCTGGCAAACCAACTCACAAAGAGCTGGTGTTTGGCGAGATGACGACTCGCGGCATCAACAATGGTTCAGATCACTACGGCATTCGAAGCGTCCGATCGGATCGCTACAAGTACATTTGGAACTTCACTCCCGAAGTGACGTTTCAAAATGCCTGCACGAATTCCAAAGAATTTGTCAGTTGGGTACGTGAGGCTGATGCAGGAAACAGCCAAGCAATCGAACTGGTCCAGCGATACACGCAACGTCCCGAAATCGAATTCTACGATCTGACAGTGGATCCTCTGGAAATGAACAACCTGGCCAACGACCCAGCACAGCAAGACATCATGCGGTCAATGCGGCAGGAACTCGATCGATGGATGCAGCATTGCGGTGACCAAGGCCAAGCAACCGAACTGGACGCACTGAACCATATGAGACGCAGCCAACCCAAGCGTACGAAGAAGCGAGCATCGAGATGATCAGCGGTCGCAAACTCGCTCTTCTTTCAGCCCTCGGTTTGGTCGGCTTGGTTTCGTACAAGCTCCTCCCCGAAGACGAATTCGCGGACAGCTATGAGAGTTTGCAACGTCAAAAGGTCGAGACTCAAACCTCGGAACTGAGTCAGAAACAAAACGCAGCCGTTCAGCAATGGAATCAGCAGACGCTCAGTGGCGAAGGGACTCCGCCACCGGATGATTTGTTGGTTTCGTATGTCGGTGACGGAGACTATTGGTTCATCGGTAAACGCCAAGATGGTGGCGGGATCGAGATCCCTTTTCCACCGGGCAAGATGCCAGAGAATCTCGAACCTGAACCGAATGAAACCGACCGAGGCAATGAACTTGGCTATCTCGGTCCAGACGCCTGTCAATCTTGTCATCGCGACATCTACGATTCCTTCCTGCAGACCGCTCACGCTCACACGAGCGAACCGGTGGCAGCGATCAAGATGCCAGGGCAATACTCCTCGCCCGAAAACCGAATGACCACCAGCGACGAGCACCTCTTCATCGAAATGCTCCTTCTGGAAGACCTGTACTACCAGCGGGTTCGGTTCTACGACTGGTACATCGATGTTCCGATGCAGGTGAGCTTTGGGTCCGGCAAAATGGCTCGGTCGTTCGCGTATTGGAATCTTGATCGATTGTATCAGCACAATGTCACTCATTTGTCCGAGACCGATCGCTGGATCAACAGCCCCGGGTTTGTGGACGGGGACGCAGCTTACGCCCGACCGATCCCGACAAGGTGTCTGGATTGCCACGCAACGTACTTCGAACCGATTGGCGATGATCGAGCCGTGGATGCACTGAACGACTCAGATTGGCGTCCTGACGGTGGTGGGAACCGATTCAACCCTCACACCTTGATTTGGGGCGTCACTTGTGAGCGTTGCCACGGGCCTGCGGGGGAACACGTCGATTATCACCAGGCAAACCCCGAAGCGTCCCAGCCTCACCAGATCGTTCGCCCCGCCGAGCTTGACCGAGAGCGTCAACTCGATGTTTGCGGGCAATGCCACGCTGGTTCATCGGACTTGCGAGGGGATCCGTTTGAGTTTCGACCGGGTGACGAGCTTTCGCCGCACTACGTCGATCCACCTCCGGGCATCGATGAGGCCAACAGCGTCCATACCAGCAACCAACTTGCCCGGCTGAAAATGAGCGAGTGTTTCCTGCAATCCGAAATGACGTGTGCAGACTGTCACAATCCACACGAAGTGGTGTCGGAGCCGGCTCGCTATTACTCGGATCGGTGCTTGTCGTGTCATGCCGAACAAAGCTGTCACTTCGATCCGCCCGCAGGAATCAAGCTGTCAGATGATTGTGTCGCTTGTCACATGCCATCGCGGCCGACCGGAGACCTGCGTTTGCAATCGGTCCAAGGTGATATCTTCCCGGTGCTGAAAGATCACTTCATCCGAGTGGATGAGCTCGCAACGGAAGAGTTCCTGCAACAGCGCAATGAAAAATCGACCGCGTCGCCGTGATGGCAACGCGATCGATTGGATTGGGACAACGAAGGATGGATCGTTCAGCGGATGATCCGCGGAGTGCGATCTTAGAATTCTTCGTCGATGACTTCTTTGGTAGCACGGGTACCGAGTGATCCCCACAAGCCGTAAGGGCTGGCACTTCCGCCTGGCAGCCAAGGTCCACGAGTTTGGATTGGACCCATGTCTTGATTGCCAGCGTTGATGCTGTCAGTGATGAACTTGACGGCACCATCGCCCATCAGGACGTGGCAACCACCTTGGTGACGACTTCCTGCGGAGAAGAACCCTTCCGAGTTGTCGTTGCTGCGTGAACAGGTGATGCTGTTGGGTGGCAAGATGGTTTGGAAACCACTGTAGTTCATCCGACCATCGGCCCAGCGATTGGCACGAGACTGGACCGTCACGCCTTGCAGTGCAAATTGAGGACGGGCGGGATCGATGTAGGCCGGGTCCTCGCAGTCCGAGGGTGAGGCAGCTGAACCACCACCAAATGACAGACTGGTGCGAACGACCACTTCTTTCAACTCACGAGATCCGCTGTCACTGACAATTTCGCCCATGGCGATGGTGTTGGACAAACCATCCAGAACATCGCGGAAAGCCATTTGTTCGCGGGCCCAGAACAGACCACGGTTGGCAGCACGCGAGCGTTCCACCAACCAGTTGAACGAAGCGTTGAAATCAGCGTGAGTTGGATTGTTCTGGTTGTTCACAAAACCACCTTCGTTGCGTCCACCGTTGTTCACGGTGTTCGACGAATCGCCGAAGCACGCTGCATAGTTGATGCGTCCACCACCAGGAGCTCCCTTGGCAGGGTCACTGGGGCATCGATAGGCGGGGATTTCAGTTGCCCAGGGTTTGTAGTTGAATTGCCATGGGCAGGGGCCGTTGGCGGGCCAGACACCGCCAGTGCCTGCCGGTGTACCGCCGTTGACGGTCTCGGTGCTAGGATTTGCGATGGCTTCCCACAAACCTTGTTGTTCCATGAACGGCAAGATTCCCACGGCGTAACTCAAGTACCAACGATTGCTGTCGTTGGTTGCATTGTTCACCGAACGCGTGGTGCCCATCATCGTCATGGGCATTTTGTTGTAAGCAGCATGGTAGTTGTGCATCGACAACCCAATTTGCTTGAAGTTGTTGCTGCAAGACATGCGGCGAGCGGCTTCCCGTGCGGCTTGGACCGCAGGAAGCAACAAACCAACGAGCACACCGATGATGGCGATCACCACCAGCAATTCCACCAGCGTGAATCCGCTGCGGACACCCTGTGGGCTTCGGTCAGAAGCTTTGGACATAAACAAGTTCCCCTGAAAGAAAACAAAAAATCGCATCTCAGAAAAGCAAGAAAAAGGATCCAATCGAGCTCGCACCATTTGGTGTGAGACTCTGTTGGTGGACCGTCACCAGGAGATGCATGAAGCTGGTGTCGGACAAATCTGCTCTGCGACGTTAGATCTGTCGGTAAAATGAAACAAGGGTTAAGAATACACCCTAGAGAGGGTGGTGATCTTTGACCCTACGGTAAGTTGCCGGAAAACAGATCAGCCGAAAACGCGTTCAAACACGCGGAAAGCCGATGATCCAACACTGGAAGAGGAAGATCTACCGGCACATTCTCTTGGAATGCAAAGAAATATTGTCTTGTATTCACCCAGGAATGAATGGCCCAAAGTGAAAATAAACAACCAAAACAGCTCAGATAACACCCCCTCTTAGGGGCTATTTCTGGGCTGTCAGACGGCGAATCGCTTCGAGGGAAGACTGATCCAACGGGTCCACTCGCACCGCTTCGCGGTAGTGGTGCGATGCCCGGTCAAGTTCACCCCGCTGCTCGAAGAGGCTGGCGAGGGTGCGATCCACTTCCACCAGATCGGGGTCGAGCTTCTTAGCAATCAGCAATTGCTCGATCGCAGCTTCCATTTGGTTGGTCATCAAATAGGCGCCCGCCAAGTTGTAATGAGGCACCGGCGAATCAGCGTCCAAGTCGATCGCTTTGTTCAGCCACTCGATGCTGATCTCAAACTTTCCAGCTTGTCCCGCCGCGGCTCCCGCATTGGCCAAGGCATTTGCATTCAAGCTCTGTTCCTGATGCAGTGGGAAATTTGCGAGCACGATTGCCAGCAATGCAACCGCGATCACTGCCCATCGTTGAAACTCTCGGTGGCACACCATCCATCCGAGATTCCAGACACCAATTGCTGCAACGGGCAACAACAGCGGCACCAAGGGAAATCGATATCGGCCGAGAATGAAAAACATTGCGACCGCGGCGATCATCGACAACGCGAGCACCAGCAGGAGACCGATGCTGCGAGGTTTCCACGCGGTGGTGGCAAAACCGAAGATCGCCAGGGGAAACAAAATCCCAAAGTGCCAGACGGCGCCCAGCCAACGCAGTGGAGTGGAGACAGCACGATGCAGGGAATAGCTTTCGACGTCAGGGACTTCGTATTGATTGACAACCATCGCGGTCTTCAACGCCATCAACCGGATCCACCGCGTGGGCGAGTGACGTATGTCTGACCACGCTCGACCGAACCAAAACTTGGAGACCTCCCGTGGCGTCAACTCGCGACCTGTCGCTTCTTCGGCCAATTTCTGGGCGTCCGAACGCTCGTATTCGGGGGTTTCATGCCCAGGCACCAAAGCCACGTAAATCCCGTTCGCCTCGGCCGAGTTCCCAATGTAAAAGTTCGGACCCGATTGAAAGGTGGTGGGCGACCATTCACCACCCAGCGAGGCGTTGCGTGCCGCGACGGGAAACAACACCACTGCCAGTCCGAAGAAGTAAGCCAATGTCAGAGGCCAGCGTGGCGAAGTCGGCTGGTCGGTTGCAGCGAGTGGGCGCCCTTCCGTGATTTCGTTGTCCAGTTCAGGCGGTCTTCGCATCGCAATGAACAACCAGACTGGAATCAGAGGGATCCAAAGCAGAGCATTTTCACGCGTCAGAACCAGCAAACCCAGAACGAATCCCAGGCCAACGCTGTGAGCCAGCTGAAACGAACGACTTCGGTGCGGATGCAAACGTGATGCAAGCATCAAAAACAACGCCAGCAAAAAAGTGGCCAGCCCAGCTTTCTGAATCAACAAGCAGTAGTAGATGGCCGGCGGATACATCGCGTAACCGAAAGCAGCCAGCCAGCCGGCGCGGCGGCCAAACCAATTTCGAGTCGCCATGGCAAGCAACGCCACACTGGCGACGTCCAGCAAACACTGCACCATTTGCATCATGGTGACCGAAGGGCCAAACAAAACGCTGACGACCGCTAAAAAGTAAGGGTAAAGAGGCGCCTGATAGAACGTTTCTTGGCCAAACCAATCACCCGATGCGACCTCCTGCGACCACTGGTAGTAACCGAGAGCATCTCCCAGCAATTCACCGGATGTCGGAAGTTGTGACGCCGCCGCGAAGTGCCAAAGTCGGAGAACGAGTCCGACAGCACAGGCTGCCGCTACCAGGATCCACCACACCGCGTCGCTGGAAGAAGAGGTCCATGCCTGCGATTGCGGCGAGGACTCGGGTGAATCCTTGAGGGGCAAGTCAACCGATCCGCTCCTGGACCGTTCGTTTCGTTTGGTTGTTCGAGCGGACCGTTTTGACATGCGATTCCTCCACTGGGAAGGACTATTTTTCGATTGGGTCAGTGGCGTCCATTTCAGCTTCATAAGCTTCCATGTCTGTATCGCTCATCACAGCTTCTTCGACGACGGCGGGTTCGCTGGACGAACATCCGGTCAAGAAGCAAGGTGCCAATGGGGCCAGAACCAAGAACATGCCCACCAAGGAGCGATCCAGTACAGATTTCATCGTATTTGACCTTTGAATCAAAATTACGCAAAGCAACGTGACGAAACACCTCGTCACAATGAAGACGCCTTCGAGTGTAACACACGACTTGAAAGTCACCGACGCTTGGTTTCAAAAGGCATATTGACCGACTGAGACTGCCAATCTGCTTTGGTTTTGACCGTCGTGATCAGTGATCAATTTGTTCCCGTCAAGGTTGCTTCCAATTCGTCGTAGTAGCGACGGGAGATCCGGTGGAAAGCGAGGCCTTGCCACTCGGCGGCTTGGCGAGCCGGGATCAATCCGATGATCGATGGTTCCTCGTAAAGCGAATGCAGAGTGCTTTCGATCAAAGGATCCGGGGCTGTGTCGCGACAAACCAGAAACGCGGTGGTTCCGACCGTGTGAATACCCGACGCGGGGATGCTGGATCCGGAGTACGCATCGACGGTGATCGTCATCGCGTGCAGCGTTGGATGCTGCAGTGCGATCGCGACCCCATTGGAAAGCGGCAACAAATGCCATCGATGCTCTGTCAGCATTCGCGTGACGAGGTCGCTGCCGACGCCGATGCAAATGATCGCGGCTTCGGCGGAAACCTCGGGGTTGGTTTCTTGCAGCGTCTCCCAAGGCATCTCAACGCGAGGCGAAACGGACTCAGACAAGGAGAGTGACTCGAGCACCATCTCAGCCGCTCGACGTGAACCGCTGCCGTGTGGACCCACGGCGATTCGTTGTCCCGAGAGGTCTTCGACGGAATCAATCTCACTGTCATCGCGAATGAGAATGTGGACGGCTTCGTAGAACAAAGGCGCCACCACGCGAAGCGTTTCTCCATTGACCGCGGTGGCTTGGATCGGGGCCAACTCAAATTCGCCAGCCAACAAACGCTCGCGATTGTCCCACGTGCCATTGGTCTGAATGACTTCGCAAGGCACGGAGGTGCGTGACTGCAGGCCCTGGGACAACTCTTCGGAGACGCGATTGTACAAGCCGCCGGGAAGACCGCCTGCGATTCGAATTCGCGTGGGCATCGCGTTGTTGATTCGTTGTTGCCACACCAACGCGGCAAACAACAGCACCGGAAGAACCAGCGAAGCGGACAAAATTCCATTTTGGAATCGGCGCTGTCCAATGGGTGTGCCGGATGTCTGACGCCCTGTGACCGCGGCGACAACCGGGACTTGTCCAAACCAGTCGATGACTTTGCGAGCACGACTTCTCGAGCGAGCATGGATGGTCTGGCCGCACAAGAAACGATTCAGATCATCGGCCAAGTTTTTGGCCGTTTTGTAGCGATCCTTGGGTTGTTTCTCCAAACACTTCGCAACGATCACCTCCAGATCCGATTCCGCTTGCGGACAAACCGATCGCAGGGTTGGCGGGGGTTGATGGGCGACCTTCAACAACGTTTGCATCACAGTGTCGCCAACGATCGGTGGGCGTGAGGTGATCGCCGCAAAGAGAATCGCACCGAGGGAATAGATGTCGCTGTGATGGGTGACGCGGTCGCTGTGTCCGAGGGCTTGCTCAGGAGCCATGTAGTGAGGAGTTCCCACCGCGGCACCACTGCCGGTCACGCTGCTGTCCGCGTCGGTGTGTTTGGCCAGACCAAAGTCGGTCACATGGACTTGGCCCGACGGATCGATCAGCACATTGCCAGGCTTGAGGTCTCGGTGCAGCACTCCTCGGCTGTGGGCGTGATGAATCGCTTGCGCCACGTCGCGAACGATTTCGGCCGCTCGGCGGGATGGCAGCGGACCTTTGGCCAATACCTTTTGAAGGTCTTCCCCTTCGACATACTGCATCGAGAAGAAGTGGTGACCGGCACGCCGCCCGAACTGGTGAACCGCGACGATGTTGGGGTGTTTGAGTTTCGCAGCGGCTTTGGCTTCAATGTAAAAACGTTTGACTTCGTCTTGGCCAGCCAAGATGCCACTGCGGATCATCTTCACGGCCACCAACCGGTCCAAGTCACGTTGCTTGGCCAGATAAACCACTCCCATCCCACCGACGCCCAAAACTTTGAGCAGTTGGTAGTCGCCCAGATCGAATGGAAGCGACGGACCCGAATCACCTTGGGAGCGATTGGCCATTGGCAGCGTCAAATTGGGATCCACGTTGGAATGTTCCCCCAGACCATCATCCGACAACGCGGTGCCAATTCCAATTGTGTCGGCGAGGTCGGTTCGAACATCAATCTGGCTGGCCGTCGATGCCAGACGCAAATCCACCTCGTGGGCATCCACATCAGGCGGCAACGTGATTGGTTCGGTCCACGGGTGGGACGTCTCCCCAGGAGCCGATCCAGCCATGGAGAAGGTCCCGATCAAATCGGCTGCGTCCATCAACTCGCGAAGTTGATCGGCGTGTTCAGGATGCTGTTTCAGAAAGTCATCTCGTGAAGTCAGTTCACCCGTGTCGCAAGCGGACAGGTACAACGCGAAGATCTCGTCCAAACCGTCGTCGTTGGTTTCAGCCATCAGGTCTTCCACCAAGGACTGCTGTCGGTGTCCAAAATCGTCCGAAGCTTCTTCAAACCTCGTTTGAGCAGACCGGCGACCGCGGTCTCGCTTTTGTCCATTCGATCGACGATCTCTTTCAACGACAGTCCTTCCATGTAGCGCAGTCGGATGGCTTCGGCCTGCGTTTCGGGCAGCTCATGCAGTGCTTCCATCATCGCACTGACCGCTTCTTGCCGAACCGCCACACCGCTCGGGCTGGTCTTGGCTCCAGGCATTTGCGCAATCCAGTTGTCGGGCTGGCTGCCATCGCCACCTGCTCCTCCAGCGTGCACTTCTTTCTTTGTCGAACGCTTCTGGGTCATCACGTGGTGAGCGACCGCAGAAGCAACATTGTTTTTCAGCATGCCTCGCAACCAGCCCGCGAACTCGCCCGAGGATTCGCCTCGAAACGCATGCAGGTCGCGTTTCGCTTCCAAGAACGTGACCTGCACCAAATCGGCGGGATCAATTCGCCGACGAAGTTGATCGCTGAGATAGCGATGAGCCAGCATCAACAGGTATCCCCGGTAGCGCAACATCAATTGCCCCAACGCTTCGTTGTCGCCTCTTTTGGAGGCGATCACCAAAGCGGTGGTGGTGTCCGAAGACGTCGAATCAGATCGCGGTGGGTTCAACAGAAATCTCTCGGCAGGAACGGTGTCTGTCAGTTTAGTCCAGTTTCACCGGCTGGTTGATTGCCCGCCTGAACTGGGATCGGTGAAAGATCGCAGCGGCACGGTCAATCATGTCGTTTTCAGATCCAAAATGGGGCTGATTCTAGCGTCCGCTACGAATTTCGACCAACTTCTTAAGTTCTTCCCAGACCTTGGTTTGCAAAACGAAGCCCCTGACCGGAACGAATGCTGTCCTGGGTGTCCGGAGGTTCCTTGACGGGCGTTCCGCTTGCTTGGATCGCGTGGGGTGGTTTGCTAAAGTGCCTAGGCGGAACTCGACCAAAAGTTCCGACCTTCCCCGCCTTCACACCATTCCGGAACGAGCCACCATGCTTCGTCGACTTCGTATCCTGCCCTCATTCGAAACTGCTCGGCCGATCTTGGCAAAGGTAAAACGAATTGCAGCCACTTCGTTGATCCTCGGCACCACGGTGCTGGGAACCAACCTGCTGGCCGGTGACACCGATTGGCCACAATGGCGAGGTCCTGCCCGAGACGGCAAGGCAGCCGACCAAAATTTGCTTGCCACCTGGCCCGAGGACGGCCCCAAACTGAAGTGGACATTTTCCACCGCCGGACGTGGGTACAGCAGCACCGCGATTGTGGACGGCAAACTGTTCTCGATGGGCTCGGATGAGCAGAACTGCTATGCGATTTGCGTCGACTCCAAAACCGGGCAATCGATCTGGCAAGTTCCCGTGTCGCGTGCCGGCAGCGGCGACGACTACAACACGGGTTGGGGTGGCGGACCACGCAGCACCCCGACCATCGATGGCGATCAGGTCTTCGTGTTGTCCGACGTGGGTGTCGTCTCGGCCCTGCGACGCCAAGACGGACGCAAGCTTTGGTCCGTCGACTTGGTCGCCGACTACGGCGGTGGGATTCCCAAGTGGGGATACAGCGAGTCGGTGTTGATCGATGGCGATCGCGTCGTCGTCACACCGGGCGGCAGCAATTTCATGATTGCTTTGGATCGTCGCACCGGGAAATTGCTGTGGCAATCCAAGGGCGTCGACGCGCCCTCACACTACGTGTCCGCCATGAAGGGTTCCCTGGGCGGAACCAATTACTACGTCACCGCCAGCAGCATTGGTGTGGTTGCGTTTGATTGTGAGTCCGGTGCAAAGCTGTTTGAGAACCCTTTGTCAGGAAACAAAGTCGCCACCATTCCGACGCCACTGATTCTCGGTGACCACATCTATCACACCAGCGACTACGGCGCCGGCAACGTGTTGTTGAAGTTGACTTCTGCCGATGGTGGAATCAACGCCGAACAGATCTATCATCTCGACGGAAAGTCGATGATGAATCACCACGGCGGCGTGGTGGCGGTGGACGGCACGATCTACGGACTCACCAAAGCCAGTGGTGGCGTTTGGATGGCACAGGACATCGAAAGCGGTGACACGCTTTGGCAAGAGAAACTGCGTCCCAACACGAGCGGTTCGATCTGTTTCGCCGATGGTCGTTTGTATTGCTACAACGACAAAGATGGCACGGTGATTCTGTTGGAACCCAATCCCGAACGTTGGTCACCACTGGGCAAGTTGACCATCCCTCGCGAAACAGATTTGCCTCGTGGAAGCGGTGCGATTTGGGCCCACCCCGTGGTGGCGGATCAGACGTTGTTCATTCGCGATCAAAACCTGATTTTCGCGTTTGACATCGCTCGCTGAGGAATCATTTTCGGGATTTTAAAAAGTAGCGGATGGGCGCGAGCCCTCCGGTCCCTCACCGGGCGGCTTGCGCCACACCGCTAACATCGTCACTTGTTGTTCACGCGTGGCTAAGTCTCATTCCATGTTCCTCCTCCGGACACATCCATTGATCGGATGCCAAGTTCGGAGGAGGAAGCGAACGCCGCGAGCCTCAATGTCTCACTCGTGGTCTGTCAGGACTTGTTCTTAGGGTAGTGGACGAGGCGACGAGTCCTGAACTGGCGTCAAATCCAAGGACTCGTCGCCTCGTCCACTACGATCAACCCTCACTTTTAGCTGTGACGAACCACGAGGTGACGCGACTCACTTGGCGACGAATTTGTAGATTCGTCCGCCGGCCATCATGGTGCTCACCAGGACTTCGCCTGAGTCCGTTTGACCGAAGGTGAAGACGGGCAATCCGGTTGCCGCGATGGGGCGATTTTCGGTGACCGTTGATGTCTCTGCGTCGTACTTCAACGCCCAAATCTTTCCGGTGACATAGTCGCCGTAAAGGTAATAACCATCGAGCATCGGTGTTTGAGTCCCGCGATAGACGGCTCCACCCGTGACTGATTTTCCCCAATCATCGGTGTGGGGATACTCGATCAGCGGATCGATCAAATCGGGACGAGCGTCAGAACCGTTGCCATTGAGCGTGAACTTGTGATTGGCTTCTCGCAGGCTCCATCCGTAGTTCCCACCGCGGCGGATCAGGTTGATTTCTTCCCACTCGTTCTGCCCGACGTCCGCGGCCCACAGGAAGTCGGTCTTGGGATCGAACGCCATCCGCCAAATGTTGCGGATACCGATCGCATAGATCTCAGGCCGGGCATCAGTTTGACCGACGTAAGGATTGTCCTTGGGAATGCCGTACGGCTTGTCGCCCTCGCGTTGGTCGACGTCGATTCGCATGACCGAACCGAGCAACTGACTTGGGTCTTGGGCCGATTGCAGTGGGTCGTTGGCTTTCCCGCCATCGCCCAACGCGATGTACAAGAAACCATCGGGGCCAAACGCAACGGTGCCACCGTTGTGATTCCAAAATGGTTGTTCAATCCGCAGCAATTCGCGAGCGGACGAGGGATCACCCTTTTGGTTGTCGCTGCCTTGGACGGTGCTGAACTCGGTCAGAACCGAAACGTGCGGTTTGTCCGACGTGGTGTAGTAGGCATAGAACAGGCCGTTGTCTTTGAATTGGGGATGGAACGCCATTCCCAAAAAGCCTTCTTCATTTTCGCGGTCTTTGTACGTGACCAGATCGCTGAAGTCGGCGAACAGTTCTGGCTCAGAGACTTCGCTGTCGCTTTCGTCAAAGAAGTAGACTTCGCCGGTTTGGCTGGCGACGAACAATCGTCCGCTTCCATCACCCGCACCAGTGATGATCACCGGCCGACTGATGCGAAGGTTCGGGTAGGCTTCCACGACTTCGACGGGCATCGGTGAGACGTCGAGCGATGCGGGAGGCTCGGCCAAGTTGATCGTGGGCGAAGCCTGGGTGGGTTGCTTGGCAACCGCGTCCGGTGATTCAGCGTTCGCGGGTGGCGCGGCCAAGCAAGCCGTCGCAGCTCCACTGAGCAGCAGCTGTTGAATCCAAGATTTCTTCATGGGGGAACCTTCGCGAGAACGAACGAAATGAGTGGAGGTAGCAAAAAAGACGCTCGTCAAATGACGAGCGTCCAGGAACATTCGATTGGATTGGGACCGCCGTGGCGACCTACAAAATTTCGAGCAACTCGACTTCGAAGACCAACACTTCGTTGGGTCCAATCTTGGGTGGCGAACCGTTTTCGCCGTAGGCCAATTCTGGTGGAATGAAGAGCATCCACTTCGATCCGACCTTCATCTTTTGAAGCGCCAGTTGCCACCCCTGGATCACGCGACCGACGGGGAACTTGGCAGGCTGGCCACGCTCGACCGAGCTGTCAAAGACTTCGCCATTGGTCAATTTGCCCGTGTAGTGAACCGCGACCGTGTCTTCGGCCGATGGGGAGGCGCCTTCGCCTTCTTTGACCACTTTATATTGCAGTCCACCCTCGAGTTCTTTGATGCCTTCGACCTTGGCGTTTTGCTTGAGCCACAACGCGCTCTTCTCTTGGTTCAGCACGCCTTGTTTTTGCAGCTCGGCCATCTTTTCAGCCTGACGCTTTTGCATCATGGCCTGAATTTTGCCTTGGATTTCTTGCAGCTGTTCGTCGCTCAGAGCGGGGTCTTTTTGCGACAACGCGTCCTGCAAACCTTGGTTCATTCCTTCGACGGTGAAGTCAGTGGATTGGAAACCTTGTTGAACGAAAGAACTGCCAACAGTGAATCCGAGGAAGTAGCCAAGTTGGTCATCGACCTTGGCCGCTGAATCATCTTGAGCGTTGCCGGGGGAGGTCATGATGAACGTGGCCAAGCAGAGGGTGGGAAGCAGGCGGGAGAGACGGGGCATCGGTAAAGTCCTAAGAGGGAGGCAAGCAGACGCGTTGTGGGCAGACAATTGCCGACAACCTTCGAGACTTCGTGCTGCCTGCATTCAAGATACCAGTCGTGGCAGAATACTTCACGCCCGGGTGAAGTGGGGGCAATCCACGGTTCAGAATTGGCGTTTTTTAACACCGTTTCAGGTTGGATACAGCTCGCCATGGTTCGGTTGCGGTGGAACGGTACTTTCTTTCACCCAAGCTCGCTGAATCCAACGCCGTTGGATCGTTACGAACCACCCGACAGAAAAACCGCCAACACAACGAGGACAATGAGCGCCACCACGATGACACTGATCTTGGCCAAACTGACTGGCTCGCGATTCGTTCCGCCCAAGCGGAAATGGATTTGCTCTTCCAACAACCGCCGTCCTTTTTCGGTCACGCTGTCGGCACTGACGTCAGCAGGATGGTTCTCAGCGTGGGAATCACCCGCGGTGGGCGGGGATTGTTGGGGATGAGCTGACAGATCGTATTTCTCACCGATCTCAATCATCACCCCTTGAACGGATCGAGCGTTGAAGGGTCGATCATCGGGCTGCTTTTCCAAGCATTCGGCAATGACTTGACTCAGTTCCGCAGGAACATCTGGCACCAGCGAAGCGATGGTGGGGGCTTTCGTCCGCAAATGCTGTTCAAACAGTTGGGCAAAGTTTTCGCCGGCAAACACTTTGCGATTGGCAAGCATTTCAAACAGCACGCAGCCGAGGGCATACAAATCTGCCTTTCCGCTGATGGCTTCATCCCCAGTGATCTGTTCGGGTGCCATGTAAGCGTGGGTGCCGACCGTCAAACCCTGCGACGTCAGGTCCGACGAATGCTGGTCACGAGCGATCCCAAAGTCACCCAATTTCACGAGTGCATCTCGTGTGAGAAACAGATTGCCCGGTTTGAGATCACGGTGAATCACACCGTGGTTGTGGGCGCATTGAAGTGCCGAGCAAACTTGCCGAGCCACATCGACGACCACCGGCCAGGCCAACGCTCCGTTGGTTTCCAGCAAGTCTTTGATGGTTCCGCCGTCAACGCGTTCCATCACATAGAACAGTTGTCCGTCTTCGGAACCGCCACCGAAGTACCCAATGATGTTGGGATGCTGCAAACGCTCCAAAATCAACATTTCGCGACGGAAACGGGCTTGGATCAGCTCGTCTTGGGAGACGGCCGGGTGCAGCTTTTTGATGGCCAAATCCTGGCCGCGAATTTCATCAGCGGCAGGATGGACTTCGATGTCGTCGCGAACTTTCCCGTCGTAAACCGTGCCGACCGTGCCCACTCCAAGAACCGCGCCCAGTTCAAAATCATTCAGGCGAAGATGGGGCATCGAACCAGCCGATCAGGAAAGCGTCATACGCCCGCGATTTCTTCAATTCGGATGCGGGTGTTTTTTTGGCGGTGTCCCGTTCGCTTTTTGCTGTGTTTGCGACGACGGAACTTTTGAATGTAGATCTTTTTGTCTTGGGACATGCCCAATACCGACGCACTGATGGAAACACCGTCCAGAGTCGGAGCACCCAATTTTAGACCGTCTTCAGCGCCAACGGCCAAAACGGTTTCAAATTTCAGGTTTTCTCCTGCAGCGATGTCACGGTAATCGACGTCGAGTTCCATTCCTGGTTCGACTCGGTATTGGCGTCCACCGTCGACAAAGATGGCATACATGGCGGGAAAAAGGTTCGTGGAGAATTGGGAATTGACCCGAAGGTCGTATTTTCGAATCGCGAAGGATAGTGTCTGGCCCGTGGATTTACCAGGGCTGATTTTTCGAATGCGTCCGAATCCAGTTGATCGTCGCTCGGAAACCTCTTGGTTGAGCGAAATATCGCCCGGTCTCACAATTGTTGGTGTTCAGGAACCGTTCGGAATCAAGTTCGGTTATAGCGGAGCGGCGCGAGCCGCCCGGTGTGTCACCGGAGGGCTCGCGCCCTTCCGCTACCTTTTTGATCCCGAATGGTTCCTAAATCGGTGCTCAGGGGAGCTCACGCAGCCAAATTTCGCGGAATCGAATCGGGCTGCCTTCGGATTCGAGACACAAGTAGCCTTCATCGGGCGAGCAACTTCGGCCGCCGGAAACCTCCACGCCATTGACCCACAGACGGATCTCGCCGTTGATCCCGCGGACGTAATATTGATTCCACTCTCCGTGCGGATGGGTGGTCTCTGCCGAGGGAAAACTTCGGTGACCGTCGGGCGACAGCGGAGGAAACGGCTGCATCGACGATTTTCCAACCGCGAAAATGTCGCCGTGGCTGGTGAACCAAGTGGGTGGTTTTCCGGTCGATTCGGTGTACTTGCGGCCGTAGTCGAGGTCCAACATCTGGACCTCGATGCCAGTGTTGGGCAAACGGTTGGGCGGCAGGCCTTCCAAAGCCGACATGGGCACCCAAGCGAACACGCCAGAGTTGCCGGCCGGTTTGAGATGCTTCCACTGAATGACCAACTCAAAGTTTTTGACTTCGAATTTGGTTCGAGTGATGCCGATGGGCTGGCCGCTGCCGAGCGCTTCGGTGCCTTCCCAGACCAGTGTCTGATCGTCGCCGTTGACTCGCACAAAGTCGTCGCCGTCCAATTGCCGCCAACCGGGAGCGTCGGTGTCAAAGACTTGGACCGAAACGTTCGAGCCCGTTTCGTTAGGTTCATCCGCGTGCAGCACCGACGCGGATGGATCACCGAGCACGCAGCAACCAGCGATGGCCAACGTCATCCACCTGGATGGCAGGGCGTTTCGTTGAAGAAACGAAAGCGAACCGAAAAATTCTGAAACGAGCCGCATGATCGAACTCTGTGGATTTGGAGGGGCGGAAGGGGCGGGCATCGGGGCGAACAATCACCTCGGACGAACTTAAAGAGGGCATGAGACGCATTAATCTGCGCCCATTCCTTCGGATGACCGGCGAGGTGGGTTGGAGACGCCGGTGCGTGGTCGGTCGAGCCAGGCGAATTCGCGTTGACCCAAGGTAGGACAGGATTATAGTCCGGCTTTCGCGTGGGAATGCAATGGACTGACCCGCGTCGCTTCTTGGGTTTGAATACCCGCCCTCGCTGCCTCACTGGCAAGTCGATTGGGTTTCTGCTGATGGCCCGAATGTTCATTCGGTCGAGCTTTTGTCTCACGGTGGCCTACGTTTAAGGAAGCTCCATCCGTAACGACTTAGCAGAACCTGCGACTGAACCGATGAGTCGCTGCTTCGGAAACCAAAATGCTGAACTTTTTCCGTCAACAAACCAGTTCCTTTAAAAACGACCTGCTCTCTGGCCTGACCGTCGCTCTCGCGCTGGTTCCCGAAGCGATCGCGTTTGCGTTCGTCGCGGGTGTGTCGCCTTTGATCGGTTTGTACTCAGCCTTCTTCATCGGGTTGATCACCGCCGTCGTCGGTGGCCGACCGGGCATGATTTCCGGTGCGACCGGAGCCATGGCGGTGGTCGTTGTCGCTCTGGTGGCCGATCACGGCGTCGAATACCTGTTCCCAACCGTGATCCTGTGCGGTGTGTTGCAAATCATCATTGGCTTGCTGCGGTTAGGAAAACTGATCCGCATGGTGCCTCACCCCGTGATGCTGGGGTTCGTCAATGGATTGGCGATCGTCATCGGGATGGCTCAGTTGGGCAGTTTCAAAACGCTTTCTGAATCGGGAACCTTGGTCTACCTGAATGGGTTGCCTTTGTTCGCCATGCTGGCGTTGGTTGGTTTGACGATGGCAATCATCTGGTTGTTGCCCAAAGTCACGACCGCGATTCCTGCCTCCTTGGCAGCGATTCTGAGCATCACGTTGATCGCAGTCGCGGTGAACGAATCGCAACGGACCGAGACCGGCGACAATTTGCTTGCCACCGTCGGCGACATGCTACGAACCAACACCATCGCGGCGGAAACCAAAGCAGCCAAGGAAGCGATGGCGGCCGAGGAAGCCGAAGCAGCCCTGCACGCTCAACAATTCAATCCGCTCACGGCAGCCGATGGTTCCAACACTTTGATCAGTGCGGTTGTCGCTCAAGACGGCCCTTCGATCAAAGATTCCTTTGCGGCAGCAACCGACACGCCAGACATCGAAATGCCACCGGCGGATCCGGCTGCCGAAGCATCTTCCGACTCGGATTCCGGCATCAGTGGCGGTTTGCCAATGCCGTTCTGGATGGAATTCGACATGGTTCCTTTCAACTGGGCCACACTGAAAATCATCTTCCCATTCGCAATTGTGCTTTGCGGCGTGGGACTGATCGAGTCTCTGATGACGTTGTCCTTGATCGACGAAATCACGGAAACTCGCGGACAAGGCAACCGCGAATGCATCGGACAAGGCACCGCCAACATGGTGTGTGGGTTGTTCGGCGGCATGGGCGGTTGTGCCATGATCGGCCAGTCACTGATCAACGTGAACTCGGGCGGTCGTGGTCGACTCTCGGGGATCACCGCCGCGATCTGCCTGTTGTTGTTCGTGTTGTTCTTGGCACCTTGGATTGAACAAATTCCGATGGCGGCTTTGGTCGGCGTCATGTTCATGGTGGTGATTGGAACGTTCGAATGGGCGTCGCTGAAGATGCTTCGCCGCATGCCTCGCAGTGACATGTTTGTGATGATCTTGGTGGCTGGTTACACCGTGTTCATGCACGATTTGGCATCCGCTGTGATCTTGGGTGTGATCGTCTCGGCCTTGGTCTTCGCTTGGCAACACGCCACGCACATCGGCGTGGATGTCAAAATCAACGAGTTCGGTAGCAAGATCTATCAGCTGCACGGCCCCGTGTTCTTCGCTTCCGTGTCGTCGTTCAAAGAAATGTTCAACGTTGCCGAAGACCCCGACGACGTGGTGATCGATTTCTACTACAGCCGCGTCTACGACCAATCGGGCTTGGAAGCCATCAATGGGCTGGCGGAGAAGTATCAAGCCGCTGGCAAACGTTTGCACCTGACTCACCTCAGCGAAGAATGTCGTTCGTTGTTGAATCAAGCCGGTGACTTGGTCGAAGTCAATGTTTCCGAAGACCCGCACTATCACGTGGCAACCGACCGCTTGGCGTGAAACGGCCAGCGTGAAACCACTGCCGTCAAAGGCCGTGAATTTCGCATGACCGGTCCAGTTCCATTTGTCCTGGACCCGGTTCCCTTCCGATAGAAATCCTGCGGAGCCGAGCCAGGTGCTGGTTCGCTTCGGTACAGGAACAGACTCGCTCGCGAAAATCACTTCGTGAGTCTCAGTCGACATCCGAATTCGGTGAAGGGATTGGCGGAATGAAGGTGCACGCAGCGATTCGTTGCCAACTCTTGGCTCTCGTGGTGGCAACGTTGGGACTGCTCAGTTCCACCGGCTGTCACGTGTTGACGCCCGCCCACATTCCGACACGCCCGCAATACATCGCCCCTGAGCTGCTCAACGATTCCACCAGCCAGGTGGAGTTCGGCGAGCCCCACAAGGTGCTCGACACGGCGGGATGGATCTGGGGCATCCCCGACAAAATCTTGCTGTGGGATCATCGGGTCGACAATCACCAAATCACCGGTCCGACCATCGAAACGGTCGCCAGCTACTTGGATGAAAACAACCTGCCTCACGTGAAGGTGCGAGTCAACCAATACGCACCTTTGAAAGACTTTCACCGACTGCAGCAAAACAAAACCGTCGCGTGGCCTTACCGTTACACCTTGGGTTTGTTGTCGGTTGGTGGCGAAACGATTCTGCCGGGTCGCTTCTTTGGTGGTGACCATTTCAACCCGTTCACGCAGACGGTGCATCTGTACAGTGATGTTCCCGCGATCGCGCTGCATGAACTGGCTCACGCCAAGGACTTCACGCGTCGTCGCTATCAAGGCACTTATGGCCTGGCGTACATGTTCTTCCCCACGTGGCACGAAACGATCGCTTCGCGAGACGTGATGGCGCATCTCTACGATCGTCACGACCGAGCCGGGATCATCGAAGCCAATCGCATTCTGTACCCCGCCTACGGAACCTATGTGGCGGGCACGGCCAGCTGGTTCATTCCCGGTGGCGGAACCGCGTTGTACTACGGGTGCGTGATCGCAGGTCATGCCAACGGACGCATGCTGTCGCGGGACGTGGATCAGCATTTGGCTGACTACCACCAAATGTTCCGCAGCCAACCGGTACCGCAGCAAGCCGTCCCTGGCATCTCCCAGCCTGGATTGTCACAGCCCGAGTGGTCTGTTCCCGAACCACAACCGATGTGGGACGAATCGCAACTGAACCCGCCCCAGGTCAGCCAAGTGCGCAGCAACGAATCGCCCGCGTCGACGACGCGCTGACACAGCGGAGGAGCCCCCACGCGAATTTTGTCTCACGGGGCAGACGGGCCCACCCGCACTTTTCGCGGCGCGACGAGTTATGATTTCGTTTCTCCCAACGAATCATCCCACCTTGTTCGCGAATGCCCTGCCCATGAACACCTCCTGGAAGTTTCCTCTCACGCTCGTCGTTCTCACTGCCGCTTGGATGCCTCTCTGCTCACTCGCCGAATCGGCGGAATCCGAAACGCTTCCGCTTTGGACCGATGAAGAACTCGGATCCACCGAAGCCGATGACACCGAAGTCTTGAACGATCGAGGCGATCGAAATGCCTGGGTCACGGACATCTCGCGTCCGACCTTGACGGTCTACCACGCTGACCCGGCCAAGCATTCTGGAACGTCGATCGTGATCTGCCCCGGTGGTGGTTACGGCGGGTTGGCAATCGACAAAGAAGGCCACGTGGTGGCGGAATGGTTCGCCGAACAAGGCGTGACGGCAGGTGTTTTGAAGTACCGATGTGGCGGTGGTGCGCACAAGCATCCGATCCCAATGGGCGATGCTCGCCAAGCCGTCAAGCTGATGCGAGACCATGCTGACGAGTGGAAATTGAAAACGGACCAAGTCGGCATCATGGGTTTCTCCGCAGGCGGTCACTTGGCATCGACCATCGCGACGGACCCGCAAACCGGCGTCAACTTTGCCGCGTTGATTTACCCAGTCATCTCCTTGGACAAGGAAATCACGCACGGCGGATCCAAGAAGAACCTGTTGGGTGAATCTCCCAGTGAAGAGTTGGTGCATCAGATGTCGCGAGACGAACAAGTCAGCTCATCGACTTGCCCCACGTTCTTGGTTCATGCTGGTGACGACAAAGGAGTTCCCGTCGCAAACAGCCTGCGTTATTACGCCGCCTGCATCGAACACGGCGTGCCAGCCGAAATGCACCTCTTCCCCACCGGCGGCCACGGCTTCGGAATGTTCCGCGGCGACCGTCCCGTCGACCAATGGCCCAACCAACTCAAAGCTTGGCTGCAATTGAATGACTGGCTGAAGTAGAGGATTCGTTGGGACCGGTGTCGCATCACAACGAAGTTTTCGCGTAGTGGAACTCGTCAAGAGTTTCGATGTGCAACCTGAGATGCCGAAAGTCTTGACGACTTCCGCTACGCCCAAAAACCTAATACCAAACCGCGTCGCAGCGCTAGCGGCAAGTTCGATTGCTGGATACAGCGAGCTTTTTTCGGCGACGAAGCTTTCCGGAAAGGAACGCTGCCGAACCCATCGCCAGCAGAGCCATGCTCGATGGTTCAGGCACGGCTGCGGCAGTGATGGTGATCGTGCCTTCAATCGATGAAAAGTCGACCTCCTCAGTCTCAGAATTTAAGAATAGTCCCTCGACTCCTAAAGTATCTTCGAATACAGAGACAGTATAAGGATTGCCAATCGTCGCATTGGAAGGGGCAACAAAGTTTAAGCGAGCCAGAAGGAAGTCGCCATTCAGTCGATGGAGATTTCGATCGCTGCCCGAGGAAGTTGCATCGAACACGTTAACTAGGTCGCGGGGGCCGAGGGTCAGACCTTCCTGATTGTCTATGAATTCAAATCCGATTGGGGAATCAACTTCCGCGCTGTCCCCTAAGAAAATGTATTCTTCGGGGCTGGTTGTCGTTAACTGAGGTGCCGGGAATATTGATTCAACGAACTCAATTGGGGACGCACTCTGACTGGCTCCACTGACGACGAAACTCAGGGAATAGTATTGGAACGGATCGCTGTCTGTACTGGAAATCAGCACATCCAAGTACCCGCTGCCACCGGCGGCAACTTCTGCGTCCCCGATCGTGATCACTAAATCGGCATGTGCATCCGACGTCGTCGATGCCGCTATCACCATTATAATGGCGGAAAGAGCCAGGGGTCTGGAAAGGTTCATTCTGTTCACCGTTGGAGGAATCATGTTGCTTGAGTCTTGATAGGAATTCGGGCGAAAGCACTTTGGGTTGACCCGGCCGATCCGTGATCGTTCACCAGTCAACCGACAATCCGGTGAGGGGTGGATCGAGCCTGATCCTATTTAGAAAACGGCCTTAGTCATCTAAGTCCGCACGTAGCATTTGCAGGGCTTTGTCGGCATCTCTTTGCCGTAGGATGGTGGAGAAGAAACGAAGATCGATTCGGTCGACATCGCCATCCCCGTCAACATCCGCGTCGCCGTGCAACGCTGGGTTCCGATAGGCCAGTTGCGCTTTCCGCATGTCCGCTGTGTTCACGACGCCATCCCCGTTGATGTCGCCTTGCAGGCGATGGAATCGACGGTCCTCCTCGAATCCGTTGCTCAAGTCGTCGTCCATGTCGATGCGAAGGGCGTACACACCGTTTTGCAGGAGTCCAGCGTCACCGAAATCCAGGCGGAGCTTCAAGCCATCGCGGACAGCGGTGACCGTCAGAAATTCTCCGCCGAGCGAATTGCCAGCAAGGTCCAACCGCTCCAACCGGATGCGGTCATTGTCTGGGTTGTCGTCTTCGAGAGATTCCAGAAGTTCGTCGATAAAACCGGAGTCGTTGAACAGCAGGTCCGCCGAATGAACCGAAGATCGGTTCTCCAACCCTCCGTTGACATCAAAGCCAATGATTTGACCGGAGGTTGGTGCTGCTAGCATGACATCGGTCACCAGTTGATCCCCCTCCCCTCCCGGATCGCCATCCAGTGATCCACTGCCTCCTTCACGGTTCCCAAGGTGGTCGACACCAATGCTGAAGAATCGATAGGAATGCGTCGCCCCGTCCTGAGGAACCGCATACTGGATGGCTCCGCTGACAGCGTTAGCACCGCCTGGGATTGTTCCAACCAGAGAGATCACACTGTTTTTAGTCCCTGGGTCGGTCTCGACATAAACGTCGATCGAATCCACATTCCCACCACCAACATCAGCCCCAGAAATCGCCAAGTTGATGAACGCCGTCTCATCGAACACGGCCGAATCCACCTGAGTGTCCGGCCCCACCGTGTCGGCGGTGACGAACGAGTAATCGGTTCGTGGCGTGACCTCGTTCTCCACATTCCCCGCCCCGTCAGCAGCAACGCTCCAAAGCTGAATCACATCTCCCGGCAACGCATCCAGTGCGGCTGATAGCGTTGCGGTGCCGCCCGTGGAAGCCGGATCCAAAGCGACCCGACCAAACAACTGGGGAGCGGATCCCGAACTCGAAGGATTCACGCGGTAGAAAATATCCACCCAAGACACGCCTGAAATCGGTGCCTCCGTCGGACCCAGCGAATCTACAAAGCCGATCTCGATGTCATACTCGCCGGAACTGGTGAATGTCGCGTTGAGTACGGAACTCGATGGGCTCGTCTCATCAACGGCCGGTGCCGGGGGCACCTGAGTGCTGACACTGGCGTTGACACTTTGGTTCGTGTCGTCGGTGATACTCACGCTGACCGTGTAGCTCTCGATCGACGGCAAATGGGTCACTCCGTACGCATGCGAAATCGAGAACGAACGTTCGCCAGCGGCAAACGTGAACGAGTCAGTTTGGCCGTCGCCCCAGGTGACGTCGATCGTGTGCGTATCCACTGCGCTCGCATCGCTGAACGTACCAGTCAGTGTGACGGCACCATTGGCATCAACGATCGAGTCGACGTTGAGACTGCTGATCACCGGCGCGTTGTTGCTGACGACCAACTCACTCGTGCTCGCCGCAACGGCTTGGTCGGCGTTCAGGACTGCCGTGTTGAGAACAAACGCTGCTCCGGGGGGAAAATCCGCGCCGGAATTGATCGTGACTTCGTAAGTCACCGTGCCGGAAGCTCCGGGCGCGAGGTCACCCAGTTCCCAGCGAAGGATGTTGCCATCGGCGATGCCGCCATGACTGATGTTGGTGGGTGACCCCATCAAAGTTTCATCGAAGTCATCAATCAGTATCCCGCCGGTGATGGTGGTCGTGCCCGTGTTCTCGTAGCTCAGGGTGAACGACAGGGTGTCACCCGGTTCAGGTGCGTCGTCGGTGGCTTGCACCAGTGGGGCGGAGATCGTGTTAGCGGCTGCGAAGCCGCGTGACGCGGATGCCATCGGCGCCAACGCGGACGCCGAGTCGGGCAAGACCACGATCCCGTGTTCGACGATCAGCGACGTCGTGTCCAGGTCGCCGACCAGGATTGTCCGCGTCGTGTGCGTGTGAGCCTTGAATATAAAATCGGGTTTGGCAATCACCTGAATAATGTGAAGGCCTTCGGCCGTTGGCGTCCATTGCATCCCGACAAGCGCGGGGTCAGCCAATCCACCTTCGGGGAATGAGACGGAATCACGTCCGATCTCAAACGTTCGTATCTCCCCCGCGACAGGGAAGAGGTCATTGAACGTCACAGGAACACCAACGAGCGGATCATTGAGCTCGTAATCAAAGCTACCGAGAACGGTGATTGGCACACCGATTTGAGGAGTTCCGGGTGGTAGCGCTGGAATCGGAACCTCTGCATCATCGACGAATTGGATCGATGACGAAAAGACATAGCCGGGGCCTCCTGGCCCACTCGGTCGTGGCGGCGAGGGGTCAGGAGATTCACCGTCGACGGTGAGTGTCGCCTCAAACACCCTGCTAAATGTCCCATCGCTGATTTCAAATCGTAGCGTGTAGTCACCATCTTCTTTGGGGCTTCGCATGGTGTGCAGGAAATTGCCGTTGGGTGCCGTCCGGGCTCCTGATGCTGCCAACACGTTGCCGGACGAGTCGAACAACCGAGCGGTCACGCTTGCGTTCTGGACGGGGAAGTCATTGCTGCCCGGGATCGTGCTGAAATCGTAAAACGCCTGACCACCGACCGCCACAAATTGGTCTCGGTAGAACGTGCGGTCAGGCACGTCCGCGACCAGTTCGGCGGTGCCGAAATCGGGGCTGCCGATTTGCAGGACCTGGATCGCCTCATTGTTTGACTCGTCCAGTTCCTCAATCGTCGAGTCAGGATCAACCACCACACGGACCAACAGGTAAGCGTCCTCGGTCGGCAACGCAGGCTGACCGTTGTTGCCGTCCCAGGTCAAGCGAACCTGTGCTTCTGATTTCGCATCTCCTTCGGGATCCGCATCGATCGAAGAGATCACTCCACGACCGATTTCTAAGAACGACTCCGTCACGGCGTCGTATACCTGGACGCTGACTGGGACGTCGCTTGCGGCAAGCGTCCCCGCGTTGGTCACGTCCACGACAAAGTCGAATGATTCGCCAACGTCCGGATGGATTGGATCAAACAGGACGTCCGATGAGATCAATTTCAGGTCCGGTGACGGCGGCAGCTTCACATTGACGGTCAAGTTCTTGCGGGTCACTCCACCGTCGCCATCGTCGATCGTGACGACAGCAAAGTAGTCACCGGCGGCACTGTAAACATGGCCGAGTTCAAAATTCTTGCCGTTGAGAGTCAGCGTTTGATCACCGGTACCGTCCGCGTAGTTGACGGTCGCTGTCCAACTATCCGACCCCGGGTCAACGAGAGATCCGTCGAGCGTCCAGGCGGCACCTCGTTCGACCGTGACAATGGGATCAAGGGTGATCGTTGGTGCCACGTTGCGAACGTTGATGACTGCACTGGCAGAATCCGAGTCGTCGGAACCATCGGTCACGCGAGCCAGGACTGTCACGCTCGCTGGGCCATCGATCAGACTTGCATCAAAGACTGGATTGCTACCGATTTCATTGCCTCGTTCCGCTTCAGATCCTGTCTCTCCGAAAACCCCATCGCCATCCAAGTCCCATTGAAAGACCAGCGACTCATCCGGCGCGTCCGGGTCGCTGGAGCCTGATGCGTCCAATTGCACCTCCCCACCCTCATCAACCTCGTATGGACCGCCCGCGTCGGCAATGGGCGGAACATTGGGTGGTGGGGTCACCGTCAACACAACGTCATTGCCAGTCGCCGCATCCAACCCCAAGTACGATATTTGTGCACTCAGAGAAGATCCGTGGAAGTTGTCAAGGAAGTTTCCTTCCGGCAAACCGCTGAAGGTTCCCGACACAGCTTCCGTCCCATGGTTGACCACCAAGACGAATGACTCCGCCAGGCTGACCGGATACTCCCCATCGATGACCAGATTGACTCCGGTCAGATCCAGGCTACCGAGGAGGCTGAGCTGGGAATATTCGGTATTTGGTGTGGTGCCATCAATCGTGAATCGAATGTCGCTACTGGGGGCGAAGGACAACTCGCTGGCAATCACTTCGTTGGATGTCAAACCAACGTGCACCGCGTGAGGAGCCGCACCTGGATTCAACCAAAGCTTGCCCCCAGCGGTGTCGATCGTGCCTGTCAGGAAAATGTCACCTGCTGTTATGAATTGCAGATCAGCATTTGTCGCCAGTGTCACATCGCCACTCAGGGTGATGTCGCCGTTGATTTCCTCATTGCCAATGACCAGCGATGGGGTCAAGATTCGATGGAGTAATCCAACGGGAAGGCTCAGTTCACCTGTGTTATCCGTTGCTATTCCGATGTCCCTGTCGGCTGACAACGGAGCCAGCACCACCGAGTTGGCGGATTGAATCGTTGATGTCAGATCAACATCCAGATCGTCGACATTCAACGTGACTCGTCCCGTTCCTTGAGTCTGCATGACGACGTCGGCAACGGTGGTGATCTGCTCCGCGAGGACTTCCAGGTCATCATTGTTTTTCAGAATGAATGTCTCGTCGAAGGCGACCTGATCGGTTCCCCCACGTCCGTCGATGAGGACATTCGCGGCAAAGGAGCTGCCGATCCCGGCGAGAGTGATGGTGTCGCTATCGGCTGCATCGCCCAACACGGACAGCCGTCCGGTCAGGTTGCGAACCAAAAGTCCACCCAGCGATTCGCTGAAGGAGATGAGCGTGTCGGTGGTATCAACGGCAGTGAAAGTGGTCGTGATTTCGTTGGCGACGAGATTGGTTTGATCGATCTCAACAAGCAAATTGGTGATGGTCGAATTCGTCAGGTTGACCAGGTTGCCGGTGGTCAATTCGAATGTCACATCATTGAGCTGAAGTGTTCCCTGAGCCGGATCGTAGGACACGGTGTGGAAGTTTCCGCCCGTGAACCCGATGCCATCGTTTCCTCCCGGACCACCGTCGAAGGCAATTTGCAGGGCGGCTTCCAGGTTTTCGCCGGTGTAATCCACCAGCAGCGTATCATCGCCGCTACCGCCGAGAATGGAATCGAAGCCGGTGTAAGTCACGGAGCTGACTCGGATGTCACCATCGGCTGTGACTTGCCAATTGGTATTCGCTTCGCTTCCCAGCAGTTGATTGTCGGCAGGTTCCAGGGCAACGACATTTTCCACAGAGTAGGAGCCGAGCACTCCAGGAACACTGCGGCCGTTGACACTGACTTCCAGCGGTCCACTACGTGCGGCTAGTTCCAAGCGGTCAACGCCACCGTTGCCGATAAAAGAGCCATCGTAGGAACCGTCGCTCTCGACAATGAACACATCCTCTTGAGGGCCACCATGGAGATTTGCGATGTTTGAGAATCCGTACTGACCGTTGTTGATGTTGCCGGTGTTCTCTCCGGTGATCGTCCACTGGTTGATCGAATCAGGCCCTTCGATTCGTTGGTACGTGGATCCCGAGCCGAGAACGGATTCGAAGTTGGTGGTTGCCCCGGCGCGTCCACTGCTGGTTCCAACACCATTGGCTTGGTTCGTACTCCAACTGACCAGGACGCTTGTGTTGGCTTGATACTGCGAGTAGTCGAGCGTGTCCCAGCCATCTCCTGTATCCAGTGTTCCGTAAATGTAGTTTGAACTACTGCCAGCAAACTGGAACGTATCGTCTGCCGATCCACCGACCAGCGATTCGACATCGTAGAAGCTGGTTGTCGTATTGAGCGTGCCATCGTTGCGATCGTTGATGGTCCAGACGCTGTTCACGTTCGGACCGATCAGCGTGTCGTTGCCGCTTTCGCCACGGACTGCTCCTGTCGATTCTCCAAGCACCGTGAAGGTGTCATCTCCATCTCGTCCATACAGTTGACCACTCCAGTTCCCACCGAGATCCACGGTGAAGGAGTCCGCCGTGTCGCTGCCATACAGACGTTCGACGGCCGTGAAGTCAAAGCGTTGGCCTTCGAAAAGAACGTGACCGGAGTCGTCTCCGGTGATGTACCAATCGGTTGACAAATCGGGAGCGTAGAGTGACGCGGTACCACTTCCTCCCACGAACTCATCGAATCCTGCACTGTAATGGACGTTGTTGGCAGCGACGGTCCCATCGGATTGCAGGTTCAAGGTTACGGTGCCAGTGCCACCAACCAAGCGGTTGTCTTGCTCACCTTCGATGAGCATTTCACCGGCATAGAAGCCGTTGAGCACTCCTGCAACTTTGCGATTGGAGACGTTGACATCCAACGGCACGCCGCGGTCGGCCAGTTCGATGCGATCATCGTTGCTGCCGTACAGATATCCTGTGAGTGACCCGTCGCTTTCGATGTGAAAGACATCTTCCTGCGGTCCGTCGTCCAAACGTGCGATGTTCGTGAAGCTGAATTGGCCGCTGTTGATGTTGCCAGTGTTCTCACCGGTGATTGTCCACTGATTGACCGAGTCAGGTCCTTCGATTCGTTGGTACGTGGATCCCGAGCCGAGAACGGATTCGAAGTTGGTGGTTGCCCCGGCGCGTCCACTGCTGGTTCCAACACCATTGGCTTGGTTCGTACTCCAACTGACCAGGACGCTTGTGTTGGCTTGATACTGCGAGTAGTCGAGCGTGTCCCAGCCATCTCCTGTATCCAGTGTTCCGTAAATGTAGTTCGAACTGCTCCCGGCAAACTGGAACGTATCGTCTGCTGACCCACCCACCAGCGATTCAACGTCGTAGAAGCTGGTCGTCGTATTGAGCGTGCCATCGTTGCGATCGTCGATGGTCCAGACGCTGTTCACGTTCGGACCAATCAGCGTGTCGCTGCCGCTTTCGCCACGGACTGCTCCTGTCGATTGGCCAAGCACCGTGAAGGTGTCATCTCCATCTCGTCCATACAGTTGACCACTCCAGTTCCCACCGACATCCACGGTGAAGGAGTCCGCCGTGTCGCTGCCATACAGACGTTCGACGGCCGTGAAGTCGAAGCGTTGGCCATCGACGAGGACGTAACCGGTGTCATCTCCGGTGATGTGCCAGTCGGTTGCTAGCTCTGAAGCGTAGAGTGACTCGGTGCCACTTCCTCCCACGAACTCATCGAATCCTGCGCTGTAATGAACGTTACCAGCGTTGACGGTCCCATCGCTGTTCAGCGTCAAAGTTACGGTGCTGGTGCCACCGAGCAAGCGGTTGTCATGTTCTCCTTCGATGAGCAATTCTCCTGCATAGAAGCTGCCGAGCACTCCTGCAACATTGCGATTGGAGACGTTGACATCGAGCGGCACGCCGCGATCTTCCAGTTCGATGCGATCGTCGTTGATGGAGCCGCTGACAGAGCCGGTGATGGAAGCATCGCTTTCAACGCGAAAGACATCCTCTTGTGGTCCACCCTCGAGGCGAGCAATGTTGGTGAAGCTGTACTGGCCGCTGTTGATGTTGCCGGTGTTCTCTCCGGTGATCGTCCACTGGTTGACCGAGTCTGGTCCTTCCACTCTCTGGTAGCTTTCAGCACCTGATCCGATAACGGCCTCAAAGCCAGTCGCTGCGCCCGCAATTCCAGTGTATGAACTAGTCCCGACACCGGTGGCTCGGTTCTGTGCCCAACTGACATACACGCTGTGGCTCGCGAAGAACTGTGAGTAGTCGAGCGTGTCCCAGCCATCTCCTGTATCCAGTGTTCCGTTGATGTAGTTCGAACTGCTCCCGGCAAACTGGAACGTATCGTCTGCTGACCCACCCACCAGCGATTCGACATCGTAGAAGCTGGTCGTTGTATTGAGCGTGCCATCGTTGCGATCGTCGATGGTCCAGACGCTGTTCACGTTCGGACCGATCAGCGTGTCGTTGCCACCCTCGCCGCGAATTGCTCCAGTCGATTCGCCAAGCACAGCGAAGGTGTCATCTCCACCTCGTCCATACAGTTGACCACTCCAGTTCCCACCGACATCCACGGTGAAGGAGTCCGCCGTGTCGCTGCCATACAGACGTTCGACGGCCGTGAAGTCAAAGCGTTGGCCTTCGACGAGGACATAACCGGTGTCGTCTCCGGTGATGTGCCAATCGGTTGACAAATCGGGAGCGTAGAGTGATGCGGTACCACTTCCTCCCACGAACTCATCGAATCCTGCACTGTAATGGACGTTGTTGGCAGCGACGGTTCCGTCGGCGTTAAGATTCAGTGTCAAACTGCTGGTGCTACCAACCAAGCGGTTGTCATGTTCTCCTTCGATGAGCAATTCTCCTGCATAGAAGCTGCCGAGCACCCCTGCAACATTGCGATTGGAGACGTTGACATCGAGCGGCACGCCGCGATCTTCCAGTTCGATGCGATCGTCGTTGATGGAGCCGCTGACAGAACCGGTGATGGAAGCATCGCTTTCAACGCGAAAGACATCCTCTTGTGGTCCACCCTCGAGGCGAGCAATGTTGGTGAAGCTGTACTGGCCGCTGTTGATGTTACCGGTGTTCTCTCCGGTGATCGTCCACTGGTTGGCCGAGTCTGGTCCTTCCACTCTCTGGTAGCCGTTGGCCCCCGAACCCACGACGGCCTCAAAGTTGGTGGCAGCGCCCGCAGTTCCAGTGTACGAGCTTGTTCCGACGCCGGTGGCTCGGTTCTGTGCCCAACTGACATACACGCTGTGGCTCGCGAAGAACTGTGAGTAGTCCAATGTGTCCCAGCCCTCGCCGGTATCCAGCGTTCCGTTGATGTAGGACGAACTACCTCCGGTGAACTGGAACGTATCGTCTGCGGATCCACCCACCAGCGATTCGACATCGTAGAAGCTGGTCGTGGTGTTGAGTGTGCCGTCGTTGCGATCATCGATTGTCCACAGGTTGTTTGTGTCGGGACCGATCAAGGTGTCATTGCCACCGCTGGCTGAAACTTGTTTTGCTTCGACGCTCTGGCTGATCACGGTGAAGCCATTGACTTCGGTTGCTTGATCGCTGACCACAAATGTGTCGTCGCCACTGCTGCCGATGATTGACAACGTGTCGGTACCGCTGGTCGCCAAAATTCGTAGCTTGGTCGTCGGGGTTGCAAGTTCGCCATTGAAAACAGTTGAGCTGCCACGCCTGACCAACCATTCGTTGGTCCCGCTACCGACGTACTGCGCCGTGAAGATTTCATTGGCGGAGGTGCCGATGACATCGTGGTATTCGCCATCCGTGTCCAGGACATCAATCTGAAACGCTTTTTCGGTGACCTCTCCCAAACTGTCGGTGGCACGCACACGAACGGAATAAACAGACTGCACTTCGTCGTCCAACGTGGCGGCTGTGACCAGTTGTTCCGAGTCGACGCGGAAACTGGCGTTGTCCTCCCCGCCTTCGCCAGCAACCAGCTCGAATGTGTACGGAGCGGTACCGTCGGGATTGACTGCAGCTAAATCACCAACCGGAGAATCCAATGGCAATTTCTCGTAGACAAAGCCACTCGAAAGCAAAATATCCCCAGCCAACAAATGGCGTTTTTCCAATCTTTCAGCGAGCAATTTGCGGCGACGTGGAGCAGATCGGCTAGGTTGGCGGGGGCCAAGGAATGGATTGAATCGGCGACTGCTTGGGTATGTCATCGAGAAAGCCGAGTGGATTGGGGGACAAAACGAAGGCCAAAGCTTCATGCGAAAAGCCACTTCGATCTGTCCCGTCTTTTCCCGGAAATTTCTTTTCGTCAGGACACGCTCGCCCGTTCAGCGGGATCGTCTCCCGAGAGGCGTCAGAAAACGAACGTGATGCGAGACGATTGTCACGGGATCGGAGAACGTTCAATCGTTGGACGCATTGCGGATCATCAACGAATTGAATGATCGCGTTCACTCCGATCCTGTAACTGGGGTTTTGCGAGAGCCGATACTTGTTGATCCGTCTCCTAGGAATTTCTACGATGTCAATCGTGATGGAAAAGCAACCGCCTTGGATGCACTCCGAGTGATCAACTACCTCAATCTGAAAGACGCAGACGCGGTTTCAGAACCCATCGAAACAGGCCTCCGAAAACCGAGTCACAGTGAATTTGACGCATCGGATTTTGTTTTTGCGTCAACGGACTGGTGGCAAGAAGGATGGAGACAAGGAGATGTCTGGTCGCACGAATCAGCGATCGATGATTCGTCCATGCGACTATTCTGATCTGCCGAGATGGACACCGGCGAATTGATAGAATACTTGTTAACGGCCCAGCAGGACGGGGACGTAGCCGTGTTCGCTGGGGTAGACCAGGAGTATGCGGCGTCCGTCTGCTGACAATTGGAGGTTTTGTGGGCGTCTGAGTCCGGGACGCGGGTGATACAAGGTGCCCAGTGGCTGGCCGGTCGGGACGTGCCACGCCATCATCCGGCCATCGTTGTGGCCTGAGATCAGGACGCGGTCGTCGGCGAGAAAACTCAGCGACCAGACTCTCGACATCTCGCGGATGTCCAAGAAAACTTGGCCGGTTGCCCGATCCCGAACTGTCAAACGTTGGTCGTTTCCAACCGCCATCCGACGTTGGTCGTGACTGATCGCGACCACTCTGGGATGTGAAATCGCGTACCGACGACCAACTTTGCCCGATTCGATATTCAGCTCCTGCAGCGATTTTTCGTCGACAGCCCCGCAAATCAACGTCTGGTTGTGGTTGGCGAAAACAGCATTTCCATTGTGAATTGCGGCGAAGGTCGCAATCAATTCGTGGCTGGCCCAGCGATCGGCCGATTCCCAAACCAAAGCGAACCCACCGCCGACAGCGACCAGCCGACTGCCATCGGGGGAGAAACTCAGGTGCTCATCCCGTTGGGGAGGCAAATCGATTGTGGTCAGCGTTTGGCGAGTCCGTAGCGACACAATGGCAATCTGATTGCCGCTTCGCAGTGCGACCAATCCCGCAGCGGCTTGGTGGGACATTTTTTCGATCGGCAATCCGATCGGTTCTTGGCCTCGGAGAAACAAGGCGGGCTCGGGCTCGTTGTCTAGGAAATATGCCGCCTCGACCGCGACTGGAGACGTGAGTTCACGTTGTGGGACGACACCATCGAGCTCCCACAAATGCACCGTTCCATCATTGCCGGCGGTGATGAATCGGTTTGGCTTGTTTTCCAGCCAACGCACAGCCAATCGTTCGTCATCCTGACGGTATGCATTCCACTGCGTGCGCACTTCGCCGCCGACATCCGAAGCATCGGTTCCGCTCAACCGGATGATTTGGACCCTTCCGTCACCATACCCAGCAGTCAGCCACATTCCGTCGGAAGATGCTGCCAACGATTTAGCGTAGGATGCACTGACGTTGAAGGTGCCCCGCCTCGCTCCGGTCGCTCGGTCAAAGACAGCCAACGAATCGAAGTATCGTTCGCCAGCAATCAGCCACTGTTGATTCGGTCCTGCCCAACACATTGCACGGACATTCGTGAAGGGGTTGGTATCGATTGTTCGATTGTGCTTTGCAGCGGCGACGTCCCAGACATGAATTCCATTCCGTGTCGGAACCAACAATTCGCGACTGTCAGGCGTGAACAAAAGGGTCTCGTGTCGATGATCATTGATGATGCGAAACTTTTCATTTCCCTCTGCATCACCCACCCAGACGCCGGCGTAACGAAAGCCCGCGGCAACGGATCGACCGTCAGGCGACCAAGCAAGCGATTCGATTCCGTTTCCCACTGGCCGCACTTGATGAACGCAGATCGCTTTTTCCACATCCCAGTACTTGATCAACCCCGATGTCGATCCACTGACTGCCATCAAACCGTCCGGTGAGAACGCAATGGCATGAGCCGGTTCGTCGTGACTTCCCAAGGGACGCCCCACCGTCGTCGAGCCATCCAATGAGAGCATGACAACGCCGCCATCTTCGCACACACACAAGGCAGTTTTCAGTTTCGATGAAGTCGCAATGTCATGAATCGGAGAAGCCATTTTGAAACGTTGGTGTGGTACCGGATCGGCTGCCACTTGAAAAAATTCAAACAACCCTGAATGTTCAATCGCTCCGCGATCGGATGGCAACGCGTGGGGGTGGTTGACGACCGTGGCGAGCTGCGACAACTGCACCAGATCGCCAGCCTGATACGCTGACACGGCTCGTTGCAACTGGTTGCACTCAAGCAGTTCGTTTGTCTGCCGTTCCCGCACCTCGCTGAACAATTTGGCTTGGCGAACCTCGAGCATTTTCCAAGTCGAAACGGCGCTGGTGATGATCAAGGAAAGAAGCACCACGGCGGTCACCGCGATCGCAAAACGGTGACGCTGGATTGTTTTGCGAAGCTGATAAATTTGAGAAGGAGGGCATGCCAAAACTGCCTCACCGTTGAGGTATCGCTGGATGTCATCGGCGAGTTCGGACGCGGATCCGTATCGCCGGCGACGGTCTTTTTCCATCGCCTTCATGATTAGCCAATCCAGTTCTCCCCGGATGATCGGTTGCGGCGTCCGAAGATCGCCGCCTTGGTGATTCTTGACGTGGATGCTTTTTTCGGCCGAGATGGTGCTGCAGGCGGCGCTTGGTCGAGGAGGCTGGACCTCGCGAATGATTCGGCGGACCTCGTCAAAGCTTGCCGTTTTGAAGGTCTCACGGTCAAACGGTGGCGCACCAACCATCAGTTCGTACAACAACACTCCGAGGGAATAGACATCGCTGCGAGTGTCGAAGTCGATCGTCCCCAGCTCCGCTTGCTCGGGGCTCATGTACATCGGTGTTCCCATCAACTGCGCGAAACCAGTGTGAATCGTTAGGTCTGTGAGCGGTTGGGCGAGTGCTTTGGCCAATCCAAAGTCGATCACTTTCGGAATTGCTTCCCCATCGATTTCCGCAACCAAAATGTTCGAGGGTTTCAAGTCGCGGTGAATCACCCCTTTTCGATGAGCGTGTTGGACAGCATGGCAAACCTTTTGGAAGAGACGCAAACGTTCCTCGGTTGAGAACTGAGAACGATTGGCATACTCGGTGATGGGTGTCCCCTGAACCAATTCCATCACCAAGTAAGGTTGCCCACTTTCTGTCGCTCCACCATCAAGAATTTTGGCGATGGAGGGATGGTCCATCATCGCAAGTGCTTGACGCTCGGCGGAGAATCGGGCCAACGTTTCCTTCGTAGCGATTCCTGCTCGAATGATTTTCAGGGCAACCTTGCGGCGAACTGGTTGTTCTTGCTGCGCTGCAAAAACACAGCCCATTCCACCTTCACCGATCAGTTCGCAAATCGAATAGCGATCGATGCGATGCAACTGATTGGCTTTGAACGTTTCCGGCCAAATTCCCGAGCGGGTCGACGTCCAATGAGTTTCGTGAACCCCCAAACGATCGACGATGTCATCCAGCACATTGGGGTCCTGCTGGTTGTGAGCTGTCATCAATTGCTCCATCTCCTGTCGCATCGCTTCGTTTGATTGGCAGGCCTGGGCGATGAAACGCTGACGCTCTTTCAAATCGTCGAATTCGATTGCTTGTAAGAACACAGCTTTGATGGATTCTTGTTTTGATGAATCCGACATGCGCTGCACCCTAGCCGTCCCAGCGAACTGCGAACCAAGTGCGAGCAAATTCCCAATTCCGATACGCAGCACTGCGCGACATTTTCATCAATTCGCCTGCCTCGGTGATCGATAACCCGGCAAATACACGAAGTTCAACCAACTTGGCAGAATCGGGATCGACTTCAAACAATCGCTCCAGCCCATCGTCGAGATCCAGCAAAAGATCCGTTGCAGGCGTGAGGTCATCCGCTACTTCGCCCAGTGCGAGGCGTCGGCAGTGGCCACCTCGCTTTTGACTTCCGCGAGCGCGCGCAGCGTCAATCAGAATTCGCCGCATTGCTTCGGCTGCGGCTGCATAAAAATGTCCACGGTTATCAAATTTCTGCAGTCGCCCGCTCGACGCCAGACGCAGATACGCTTCGTTGACCAATGCCGTGGGCTGAAGAGTGCGCTCTCGATACTCCACTGCGAATTGACTTTCCGCGATCGAACGCAATTCCTGGTAGACAGCGCGCAACAGCCCCTCCGACGCTCCCGCATCGCCCGACCGCACCTGACGCAACAATTCAGTGACATCACCCATGCTGCCAGTGTATACCCGAACCACCCGTTTGGCGAGAAGAATCCTCTGAGTCCGGAAAGGGCGTCCCGACGGTCTTTGTCGAGTTCAATTCAATCACTCTTCTGCGAAGGTGATGATCGGGAAGATTTCTGGGATGTGGGAGTCCCAGACTCCGTGTTTGCCGAGGGCCCAGCCTCCGGAGTCGGTGGCGGGTTCGGGGGCCTTGGTTTTGTTGAACCGGAAGAGATCGATTCGCCACTCATCGCCGACCTTGGGTGGCAGTGATCGGTTGTCGCCCTTGGCAAGCCAGTTCATCTCCTTCCAAGGAAACGCCAACTCGACCGTCCAGCCTTGATCGACGTCGGAATCGTCGTTCAAGGTCCCGTTGGTGTGAACGGCGGATTTGAAATTGGGAAAGTCGTAGCCTAGAAACGCGATGCGTTTACCGCGTGGATGGTCGGTGAACCCAACGCCATCGAACTCCTGTTGATTCGGAGCGTCTTTGGCGAGTTGTGGGTCGGATGCATAACCACCTTTCTCGTACGCTTCCTGCCATACAAAGAAACCTTCGTAGACGGTTCCATAGGAATTGATCTCGAACTCGTAGTAGGCGTCCTTTCCAGCGATGAAGACTTCGACGTCGTTGTCGTAGTAAATCGGATCGTCACGGTCTTTGTACTCCGCGTCGACATTGGGTTCTTCCAACCAAAATCCGATGTAAAGAAACTCGTCATCCCACAGGATGGATGAGCGGGTGTCGTAGCGAGTGGGTTGTCCGCTGACCAAGTCGACAAAGGAGGTGGTCTTGCGGGCTTGCTGCCAAGCCTCTTCGTCCAAGCGACCATCGATCGTCAGCTCAGTATCAATCTTCGCCGCGGTGTATCGCGGCAAATCCTTGGCAGGGACCAACGATTGAGGGAACGGCTTGGGCATCTCCACTTCGACGAAAGTCGAAAATGCGAGCTCGGAATCGGATCGCTCGTCGAGGGTTGTCACGAGTGTTTTCAGAGTTCGCGTGACTTGGCCCTCGAACAGCATTTGACCACTGCTGGTGATCTGGATCGGTTGGTCCAAGTCGATGAATCGGTCATCCAAGAAGACGTTGATCTTGTTCACGTCTGAGGAGATCAAGTCAATCGTTTGACCGTCGACGGCTGCGATGATGGTCGCACCGGCTTTGACCGACGACTCTTCCACGCCCAACCAATAGAAATGCGAGTGAGTCACATCGTCCTGGACCCACACGATCTTGGACGGGGTCACGTTTCGAGTGTGCTTGGCCATCCAAGGAAGCGCGACCGCATCTTCGCGATCCATCCAGTGCCCCTTGTTCGGATAGATCTTCACGAAGTGTTCGTATCCCTCGGGATCAGCTTCCTGCAGTTTGGCCAGCTTCGTTTGCCAATCGGCAGCGATTTGGTTGCGTTTGTAGGCCGCGTCTTTGCCTCCCATTTGCAACGCGAAGGGAACGTTGCGAAGTCCCAGGGCCGACGTTTCGTTGGGATGTCCGGCCATCATCGCGGCGGCCGCCCAGCGGTCGGACAGACGAGGTGCCAGTTGATACACGCCGTCACCGCCGGCGGAATAACCCATCACGTAGACGCGATTTGGATTGACGTTTTCAAACGCGACCATGTTTTCGATCAAACGCACGAACATCGGATCGATGTGCTTTTGATGCCATAGATTCCATGTGTCGGTCGGAGCTCGCGGAGCCACGTAGACACCTTCTTCGGGTTGATACAAACGTTTCTGGTTTTCCCACTGACGATCGTTGATCGCTTTCGGGGCACCACCACCTCCGTGCATGGAGATGTAGAGACTGCGGCCTGCTTTGGGGGCTTCACCAAAAACGCGATAGTCAAACGGCATCTCATGTTCGCCGTGAACCAACACCCGAGCCTTCATTTCCTCGGAACGCGTTTTGAGCAGAGTTTGCTTGTGATGCTCTGCAAGAATCTTTCTGGCTCGGACAACATCGTCGGCGGTTAGCGAGACGTCGCTGAACGATTGATCGCGAATCGTCTTGAGGTCCGCTGCCGGTTGGGACTGGAGGTAATCGCGGAGAGCTTTGATCGCGGCGACGGATTCATTCGCCTGTGATTCGGAAACCGCATCGACGGAGACGAGGTGGTGCTCATGCAACTCCTCATCCGCATCGGTGATGATGGTGTCACGAATGACTTGATCGCCTTCGCCAATCAAGACCGAGTACTTGTGTTGTTGTTTCAGTTCCACGCGAAGATGATCGTTGGCATCGAATCCTTCGTCGTTGGTTTGACCTTCAAAGACAACTTCGTCGCCATCCAGGACTCGCAATCGGCAACTGGCTCGGTTCCCATCCGCACCATGCACCACGAACAACGACTCAGTCATGCCGGGCGGCAATGACTTTTGAAGAGCAACGTAGCGGTCGGTCACGTTCACAGCGGGAATGCTTCGTAGCTTTCGATTCCAAACGCATGGGAACGAGAGCGGGGTCTGTTTGAGACTGGTTGCATAGATCGCGTGAGCTTTTGACGAACGGTCTGCTTTGGTTGCATTGGCGACGAACCAACCACGATCCAGTTCGTTTCCGGTTGGCTCCGCGGCACCCGTGAAATGCCAGCCATCGTCCCAGACTTCCACCCACGAGTGATTTCCTGATTGATTGAACCACAGGGGCGTGCCCACGAACCGAGCGGGGATCCCAACAGATCGACAAGCATCAATCAGCAGCACCGACAAACCCGTGCACGACGCCAACCCGGTTTCCATTGATTCCAGCGGGCTCTGATCCGCTTTCACTCGCCGGGTGGAATACTTCACGCCGACGTTTTGGAACAGTTTTTGATTGATCAACGCGGCCGCTTCGCTCGGTGAGCTCGCTCCTTCCATCATCGGCAGGCAGCGCTTTCGAAAATCGGCTCGCCACTCGTCGCGTCGCTCATTGATGCTTGCGTAGGGCAGAACATTGTTGAGGAAGATGTCTTTGGGAATCTCCTTTGCCCACGGTGCATCGGTCCAAGCTTGATAGGCCAGTCGAGTGTTTTCCAACAGGTAGTCCGCCGAAAGCGTTTGCAGATCACTCTCGGGCATATTCGCGATCAGGAACTCGATCCCTTCCCGTTGATCCGCTGGTGCATCTGCCAGGGCCCGTTCCAGTTCCGCACGGTTGTCTCCCGCCAGAGCCAATCGCTCGGTGTCGAACTCCGCCGATGCGAGTCCAGAAAGGCCGAGGAGGAGCGTCGGAAGGATCAAGGCAATCAACGGTCGTCTCATGAGATGGACTCAGCGTTCAAGTGTCAGGCAGTGGCATGGAACAGGCATCTGATTGCAGCAGCGGTCGTTGCTCCCGATTCAAACACCCGGTCAAGTCAACAGTATGACTGGCCAAAGCACACGCAACCACTGATGAACGGTCCTCGCCGAATGGACTTTTTTAGGGTAGTGGACGAGGCGACGAGTCCTGAACTGGCGTCAAAACCAAGGACTCCTCGCCTCGTCCACGACGGTCAACCCTGACTTTTAACTTTGACAAACCAGGAGTCATCTTTTGTTGTTTGGATCATCACCCAAGACGGCGTGTTAAGGGTGGTCGGTCGTCCGTTTTTTATGTTGCTGCAGAAAACAGTGGCATTCGCCAAACTTGGAATGTCAATTGTTGGTTTGACAAATGGTGTCACCGCCAGGAACTCGCAACCCGCGATGGAACTATGACGAATCATCCGGCTTCGTACAGCTATGCAACCGAAGCGATCTCAACTCCGATTGCGCCGGTGAAACTGTCCGATGATGGGCCAGTCATTTGGTGCAAGCTGGAATATCACAACCCGAGTGGCTCCACCAAAGATCGGATCGCTCGTTTCATCTTGGGAAAGGCAATCCGAAGCGGGTTGCTGGGCCGTGGTGATGCGGTGGTCGAAGCATCGAGCGGGTCGACCAGCATTTCGCTTGCATTGATGTGCGCCCAGTTTGGTTTGCGATTCACTGCGGTCATGCCGCGCGGGGTGAGTTCCGAACGGATCAAGATGATTCGAGCGTTTGGAGCCGAAGTGATCCTGACACCGGCGGAGGAAGGCGTGGGCGGAGCGATGGCATTGGCAGATGAGATCGCCGGTCGAGGAGAAGCGTTCGCAAGCAAGCAGTTTGAGAACCCAGACAACCCGGCGGCACATCGCTATCAAACCGCCGCGGAAATCATTGCTCAAGTTCCTTCTCGTTCGGTGGATGCGGTCGTCAGTGGGGTCGGAACGGGTGGCACCTTGGTCGGGCTGTACCAGGGGTTCTGCGATTTCGGATGCAACACTCGGCCGGTGCTGGCTCGGCCGGTCTGCTCCGATGGCCTGTACGAGTTGGAGTGTTCCAGTTTCAGCAAGAAGATACCGGGTGTGGTGGAAAGTGCTTCGGCAATCTTCCGCGATGCCCATCTGCCCGGACTCAGACAAGTCGATGTGAAAGACAGCGTGGCTTTGGCGTGTTGTCGCCAACTGATCCGGCGTGGATTTCCCGTCGGGCCAAGTTCAGGGTTGAACTTCGCCGCGGCCCTGGAAGCCGCACGCGATCTCCCGCCCGATTCAACGATTGTCACGGTCTTTCCCGACCGCATGGAACGCTACTTCTCGACGCCGTTGTTCAGCGACTCAGTGGAAGAGTTGGAATGCGATCCTGCCCAGACATGTTGCTGACCAGGACCGATTACTGAATCGAGTGACAATCAAAGAGCGACCGTGACGGTTTTGCTTTCCAGGTAAGCCTTCAGGCCTTCGGTTCCTAGCTCACGACCTTGACCACTCATCTTGAATCCGCCAAACGGAGCGGCGGCGTCGAAGACGTCGTAGCAGTTGACCCACACGGTTCCCGCGCGAACGTTGGCGGCGAAGTGGTGGGCTTTCTTGATGTCTTGTGTCCACACGGCAGCCGCTAATCCAAACATCGTGTCGTTGGCTCGTTTCAGAATGTCGTCGCTGTCTTTGAATGACAGCACGCTCATCACAGGACCGAAGATCTCATCGCGAGCGATCGCCATGTCGTCTTGAACGTCGGTGAACACGGTCGGCTCAATGAAGTAACCACGATCACCAGAACGCTTGCCACCACTGACGCAGGACGCGCCTTGCTGGTTGCCTTTGTCGATGTAGCTCATGATCTTGTCGAATTGAGCTTGATCGATTTGAGGACCTTGTTCGGTGGTGTGTTCGAACGGGTTGCCGACGACGCGTTTGTTTGTCAAATCGGTTAGTTTTTCGACGAAGGCTTCGTGAATCGATTCTTCCACGAACACGCGACTGCCGGCACAGCAACATTGGCCTTGGTTCAGATACAGACCCACGAAGCTGCCTTGCACAGCAGCGTCCAAGTCTGCGTCGCTGAAGATCACATTGGGACTTTTGCCGCCGAGTTCAAACGTCAGTCGTTTCAACGATTGGGCGGAGTTCTTCATGATCAACTGAGCCGTCCGGTGTTCTCCCGTGAAGGCGATTTTGTCTACGCCAGGATGGTCGACCAGGGCTCCACCGGCGGTCGGGCCAAAGCCCGGCACGACATTGATGACGCCATCGGGGAAGCCGACGTCTTTGGCAATCTGGGCCATTCGCAGGCAGGTCAGCGGTGTCTGTTCAGCGGGCTTCATCACGATCGTGCAACCGGTGGCGAGAGCCGGGCCCCACTTCCAAGCGACCATCAGCATGGGGAAGTTCCAAGGGATGATCTGACCGACCACACCGACTGGTTCTTTCCGGGTGTAGCAGAGGTAGTTGCCACGAATGGGAACCGTTTCGCCTTGGATCTTGTCTGCGTAGCCGGCGTAGTAGCGCAACGCATCGATCACCAGGGGCAAATCCGCGTGCCGCGATTCGCGAAGGGGTTTCCCGTTGTCGAGTGTTTCGAGTTGAGCCAGCTCATCGATCTCGTTCTCGATCGCATCGGCTAGCTTCATCATCAGCCGTCCGCGATCGCGAGCGTCCATCGTCCGCCAAGGTCCCGAGTCGAAGGCTCTGCGTGCCGCGGCCACTGCGGCGTCGATGTCTTCCTTGTCACCTTCGGCGACTTGAACGATCTCTTCTTCGGTCGCGGGGTTGATGGTGGCGAAGGTTTTTCCGCTGGCTGAATCCCGCCACTGGCCGTCGATGAACAACTGGGTGTGACGGACTTTGGGGGGTGCGATTTCTGGAAGTGTTGTCGACATCAGAGATCCTCGTCAGCTGCGATGGGGATGGGAATCAAGCCTTCAGCTTAAGGCTTCGCAGGCGAGGATGCCAACCAATGCGATCGCGAAGATTGAGCGATCAGCCGATGGGCGATAGCCCACGGTTTCTGAAGACGAACCGAACGCGATCGCGTTCCGGCTGATCTGATATCAACAGTCTGAATTTTTCGGTTGTCGGATCTGTCCTCTGTCGCCCCTCCGGGACTGATGAAGTAGCTGGAACTGTTTCCGGTGCCTGACGGCACCGGCAAGGGCTGTGCCGGCCCGTCGGGCCTCAAAGCGTTAAGTCTCTGTTCAGCACTCGGGATCGGGGGTGGTGGTCAGAGGATGGCCGTTGATTTGGTTGATCAACATTCGCAATCGACCAAGGCCACGCCGGTTGAAGTGGAAGATCAAGCGGGGGAAATCAGCCAGTTCGGGTTCGCTGGATTCGACGGGCAGCGGTCCGGTTTGTTCGAACGTGCCGCTCTTCAAAATGTCCGCGAATTCGGTGCGGATCAATTCCAAGGTTTCTTCCGACAACGCTCGCTTCATCCGCAGCACCAACTTATCACCGACGTAACGTTGGGAGTGATACACGTCATAGAACGTCAGTAGCTCTTCGACGGCTTCATCGACCGAGTTGGTGATTTTGTAGAGGGCCACGTCCTCGGGACTGATCATGCCGTTGCACATCAGTTGCTTGTCAATGAATTTACCCAAGTCCTTCCAGTAACTGCCGCCGGGATGATCGAGGAAAATCAACGGCATCATGGTTTGCTTGCCAGTCTGAAGCAGCGTCAGGACTTCGAGGCCTTCATCCAGCGTTCCGAATCCGCCGGGCAAGCAGACGATGCCACTGCACTCTTTCAAGAACATCAACTTGCGAGTGAAGAAGTACTTCAGCGTGACCAACTTGGGATCGTTCTCGATGTATTCGTTGGCGCCTTGTTCGAACGGCAGCATGATGTTCAGGCCCATCGATGCATCGCGTCCGGCGCCTTTGTGACCGGCTTCCATGATGCCGCCGCCGGCACCGGTGATGATCATCCAACCGTGAGCCGCCATCCGCCGGCCCAGGTCGACCGCGGATTGGTAATCCGGACGATCCGGAGCCGTTCTGGCCGATCCGAAGATGGTGACTTTGCGTCGCCGACGATACGGCCGAAAGACTTTGAATGCGTACCGCAGTTCCCGGATCGTTCGGGAAAGGATCTTCACATCACCGCGAGCCGTGTTGTCCTTTTCCAATCGCTCGATCGTGTGCCGCATGACTTGGTACAAGTCCTGCGACTGGTTGTCGGAGATCGGATCATCGATCGGTTGCGGCCGTTGCAATTCATCTTCGCCAATGGCTTCGGCTGGCAAATTTTCGTTTTCGTCGGTCATGAAAAGTTCCGGAGGAGATGACAAGCAAGTTGCGGTAGGCAGACAAGTTACCACGAATCAGGGGTTCACCGGAACGCGATTTGTGGAGGCCCCAGGTGAGGTTTTGATGAATGGTCGGCTTGGTAATTCCAGCTCGTTTTGCTCCATTATCGGCATGACAAAAACACTGCACTTTGACTGTTTATCGGGAATCAGCGGCGACATGACCTTGGGCGCCCTGATCGATTTGGGCGTGTCCGTGGACCAGATCCAGCAGGGGCTGCAATCGCTGAATCTGCCGGATTTGAAGCTGCGGACCGAGGAAGTGAAAAAGTGCGGTTTTCGAGCCGTGCAAATTCACATCGATCACCCGCCGGAAAAGGCTCATCGGCATCTGCACCACATCGATGCGATGATCGACGAGGCCAGCGAGATCAACGAATCCGCCAAGGCTCTCGCGAAAAAAATCTTTCTGTGCGTGGGCGAAGCGGAAGCCAAGGTCCATGGTTGCTCGCTTCGGAAAGTTCACTTCCACGAGGTTGGCGCGATCGATTCCATCGCGGACATCGTCGGCGTGGCGATCGCGATCGATGCGTTGGACATTCAACACGCGACGTCATCGACCATTCCCACCGGGACCGGTGCGATCACGATTGATCATGGCCGCGTTGCTGTGCCGGCGCCTGCCACCGCGGAAATCCTGACGGGTGTGCCGTTGATGGCTTGCGACATCGAATCGGAACTGACCACGCCCACCGGGGCCGCAATCATCAAGACGCTGGCTCGATCGTTTGGTCCGCCTCCGGCGATGACTCCGTTGCGAGTGGGCTATGGATCGGGAACACGTGATTTGGAAGGCCAAGCCAATGTGTTGCGGGTGACGCTGGGTGAGCTTGCCGAAGCGAGCTCTTCCCAAGGTCAAATCGAAACCGATCGAGTCACCTTGCTGGAAAGCAACATCGACGATGCGACGGCGGAGCAGTTGGCCAATGTCAGCGAGCTGTTGATGAACGCGGGAGCGCTCGATGTTTGGCAGACTCCCATCGTGATGAAAAAGGGACGTTTGGCGACAACCGTCTCGGTGCTGTGCGACGCCGGCCGAATCGGTGCGTTGCAAACGTTGCTCTTCACCCAAACCAGCACGATTGGAATTCGTCGAACGGAGATGAATCGTTCCAAGCTGGCTCGCGAAAGTCAGACCGTGCAAACGCCGGACGGACCCGCGACCGGCAAGACGGTGCGATTGCCTGATGGAACGCTGCGGTTCTCATTGGAAAACGACGAGGTCAAACGGCTGTGTGCCGCGACCGGAAAACCAGCCGACCAAATCCGTGCGGAAGCCCAGGCAGCGTTTGCCGGATTGATAGCGGAAGGGCGCGAGCCGTCCGGTCCCGCTTGAGACTCAACGTGGCAAGTTCTACCGCCGGGCACCGGACGGCTCGCGCCGTGCCGCTACAAAGAGAGAAGCCAGAATTTTTTCGCGCCCCTGCTAGCGGGTGATCTGGCCTGGGGGAGCATGAACGCAAAAACAACTTCACTCGGCTGCTTGGGTTTGCTGTGCATCGGCCTGTTGGTGGTGGGGCTCCCGATTGGGCTCCGTCAGTACCGGGTCCAGGCTCAGTTGCAGGCCATTGCATCGAACGGTGACCCGGTTTCGCTCTCAGAGCTGGGGGATCCGACTCCCGTGTCCGTTTGGCCAATGGCGGACAAAGTGGATGCGCGACGGGAGATACTGCAGGTCATCGAGTCGGCGGAAGAACTCGCCAAGGCTCTCCATCCGTATTTGAATTCAGATGCTGCCGCTGATCTTCGCCAACCATTGTCGGCCCAAAACGTGGCGTTGTTGGAGGATGCTTTTCAACAACATCCACTGGTCTTGCCGGCTCTGCGAGACGCGTCGCATTGCCAGCGTTATGCGTGGCCCTCACCGCTGACGCCGTCCGGTGTGATGCCGCCTGATCAATACATGCAAGTCTTGTTGAAAGAAGTCGGCCGATTGCGAATGGTTGGCCGGTTGATGCTCTGTGGTTCTCGGTTTTTGGCGACCAAGGGCAAGGTCGATGAGTCCGCGATGCTGTGCGTCGATTTGATGCGTTTGACAGGTTTGCAAGAGACGGGTCCGACAGTCGTTGTTTATCAAACCAACGTTGCGATCCGGCAGTCCGCGATCGATCAACTCAATGCGATCATGCAGGTCTCGCCGCTGGATCCCGGCACGCACGCTGCCATCGAAAAAGTGTTGACGGAACGCGAATCGAGCGACGCGTTCTTGCACACTCTCAAAACCGAACGGGTTTACGGGATCGCTTCGATTCAATCCATGCCCGCGGTGTTGCGAGTGTTTTCGAACCAGATGCCGGATTACTTGGCCGCGATGCAGAGTCAAATCGACCGAGGCAAAACGCCTCCCTGTGATTGGTCGGCCAATCGTGGTCCACCGACGGAAGTGATGACGCAAGCAGCGATGACGGCGATGGACTCCTGTCGTGCATCGTTCGAACGAGATCACATTCGATGTCGGTGCTTGCGGATTCTCAACGCGATCCGAGACAAGGGGCTGACGGCGTCGGAAGTGAACCTCGATCGGTTGGGTTTGCCGGCCGAGGCAACGCGGGACCCGTATTCCGGCCAAGCTTTGAAGTTCGAGCCTGTCGAGATCGAGCCCGGGCGGACAGAACCTGGGCGGACTGAACCAGGGCAACTCGCGTCCAGCGAGGGATGGCGGATTCATTCTGTGGGGCCAAATCCGTTCCAAAGCACCGCGAATCAGGCGAATGGACAGGATCTGGGACTTGCCCCGTGAGGCGGTGATGGCGGTTTGAGTCGGATGTTAAACTATCCGGCTTGAACTCATCTTCACTCCTCTCACCAACGATGCTCCACGGATGAACGCACCCGCCGCCACGAAATTGCCTACTCGCGACGAAGTCGCCGCCAGCGATTGCTGGGACCTGTCCAGTCTGTACGAATCCCAGGAGGGTTGGCAGGCCGATTTCGACACGTTGACCTCGAAAACCGACACCTTCGAAAGCTTTCGTGGACGCTTGGGCGAATCGGCCCAAGTCATCCGTGAATTCTTGGATTTCGATGGCGAGTTCGACCGGATGGCGGAACGATGTGGCACTTACGCGTTTTTGCGAACGACCGAGAATCAATCTGACAGCGATCACCAGGCTCGCAAGTCGCGGTTTCAAAACTTGGCCGTGAAAGCGTCGCAGGCCAGCAGTTTTGTCCGTCCCGAATTGCTGAGCATCGAACCGGAAAAGATGGAATCGTTTTTGAACGATCCGGTTCTGGAACCCTACAAGTTGTTGCTCGAGCGAATTGTTCGCTATCGCCCGCACACGTTGACCGATCGCGAAGAACGTTTGCTGGCGATGCAAGGCGAGATGGCTGGTGCGGCGGGCAATGCATTTCGACAACTCAACGACGCTGACCTGCGGTTCGGTGAGCTGGAAAACGAAGACGGACAACGGATGGAGTTGTCGCACGCAACGTTCATCCAGTTTTTGCACAGCACCGACCGCGACGTTCGCAAGAAGGCATTTGATCAGTATTACCAAGTCTTCTCGGAACACGAGAACACGCTCGCAGCAACCTTGGCCGGCAGTGTCCACCGAGACGTGTACTACGCTCGGGCTCGCAACTACGAGAGCAGTTTGGAAGCGTCGTTGTTCCCCGACAACATGCCGGTGTCGGTCTACGACAACTTGATCCAAGCGGTGCGAGATTCGTTGCCAGCCGTCCATGAGTACTTGGACGTGCGTCGTCGCAAGATGAACTTGCCCGACATGCATCACTATGACACCTACGTGCCGATTCTGTCCGGGATCAAAAAGCATCACACGTGGGACCAAGCGGTCGATGTGGTTTTGAAATCACTGCAACCGCTCGGCGACGAATATGTGTCGACGTTGGAAGCGGGCATGCGTGGACGATGGGCCGATCGTTATCCCAACCGAGGCAAACAGAGCGGCGCGTTCAGTTGCGGATCATTCGACGGCGACCCGTTCATCTTGATGAACTTCAAAGAGGAAGTGCTCAACGATGTGTTCACGCTGACGCACGAAGCCGGCCACTCAATGCACAGTTGGTACTCGTCGAAGAACCAACCTTATCAGTACTACGACTACACGATCTTTGTGGCGGAAGTGGCCAGCACGTTCAACGAACAATTGCTGACGCACCACTTGCTTGAGAATGCTCAAGACGATGCCGAGCGAGCCTATTTGATCAACAATGAACTCGACAGCATCCGCGCCACCGTGGTCCGGCAAACGATGTTCGCGGAGTTCGAAAAGAAGACGCACGAAATGGCGGAAGCCGGCGAGCCGTTGACGGTTGCGTCATTCCGCGCGGTGTATCGCGAATTGCTCGACGCATACTTCGGTCCCGATTTCATCGTCGATGATGCGTTGGAACTGGAATGTTTCCGCATCCCTCACTTCTACCGTGCGTTCTACGTTTACAAGTACGCCACCGGACTCAGTGCTGCCGTGGCTCTCAGTCGCCGCGTGCTTGGCGGTGGCGAATCGGAACTGAACGATTACCTGAACTTCTTGCGTGGTGGTTGCAGCCAAGACCCCTTGGATCTGCTTCGTGGCGCCGGTGTCGACATGACCCAGCCCGAAGCCGTGAAGACGACCTTGGATCACTTCGCCAGTCTTTCCAAGCAACTCGACGAACTGCTGTGATCGACGCCACCCATCGTCTGGAACTGACCGGAATTCGCAAACACTTTGGATCGACCAAGGCGCTTGATGGCGTGGACTTGGTCGTTGGTCCGGGGGAAGTGCACGCGATCATCGGCGAAAACGGTGCTGGCAAGAGCACGTTGATGAAGGTTTTGTCTGGTGCCCATTGCCCGGACGCCGGTCGGATTCAAATCGATGGGGAAGAAGTCGATCTGAGCAACCCGCGAGCCTCCCAGGCCGCGGGCATCGCGATGATTTATCAGGAGCTGAACTTGGCTCCCGATTTGTCGGTCGCGGACAACATCACCCTGGGCGACGAACCGTCTCGTTGGGGCGGACGGGGCGGTGGTTGGCTGGATCGTGGCCGGCAAAATGCCATCGCCAAGGAAGCTTTGAAGCGGTTGCACTGCGACGACATTGATCCGGCACAAGCCGTTCGCGAATTGTCGATCGCTCAGCAGCAAATGGTCGAGATCGCTCGCGCGGTTGTGGCCGGCCGCAAGCTGAAACTATTGATCTTGGACGAACCCACCAGCAGCCTGACCCAGGTCGACACCGAGAACCTGTTCGCGGTGATCGAGCGACTGAAGTCCGAAGGCGTCAGCGTGCTGTACATCAGCCATTTCCTCGAAGAGTGTCAGCGGATCGGGGATCGCTTCACCGTGCTCCGCGATGGCGTGACAGCCGGCTCAGGCAGCTTGAGGGAAACCGATTCGGACTGGATGCCGATGGATTCCATCGTGCGGATGATGGTCGGTCGAGAGATCTCCGAGCTCTATCCCGACCTCGATCATGTTCGCGGCGAACCCGTGTTGCAGCTCGAACAGGTTCGTGGGTCACGATTGCCAACGGATGTTTCGTTGACGCTGCATCGCGGCGAGATCTTGGGGCTCGCCGGGTTGATCGGCGCGGGACGGACCGAAACCGTTCGTGCTCTGTTTGGACTCGATCGATTGGCGTCCGGCAAAGTCGTTGTGATGGGCCGCGAAAATGCGCGACGGGATCCGCAGAAGAGTTGGATCCGAGACGCGATGGGTTTGGTGTCCGAGGATCGCAAGAACGAAGGGTTGTTCTTGGAACGCAGTCTGACCGAGAACTTGACGCTGACTCGTACGGAGCCTTACCGACGAGGCCCGTTCCTTCGCCGATCGGAAATGAAGAAGGCGACCGAGCACTGGATGAAAGAATTGGCGGTTCGGGCGAGTGATCCCGATCAGGCAATCGGCGAGTTGTCAGGCGGGAACCAACAGAAAATCGCCTTGGCTCGTTTGCTGCATCACGATTGCGAGATCCTGTTGCTCGATGAGCCCACACGCGGCATCGACATCGGCAGCAAACGCACGATCTATCAAACCATTGGTGAGTTGGCGGCGCAAGGCAAAGCGATCTTGTTGATCAGCAGTTACTTGCCCGAGTTGCTCGGCGTCTGCGATTCAATCGGCGTGATTCACCAAGGCCGCCTGACCGGCATCCGCCCAGCAAGCGAATGGACCGAACACAGTCTGCTGACCGAAGCGCTCGGCGCTGCGGCCACAACCGAGTGAGTCATGGGACGCCTCCGCCCCAACGGGACGACTCTATCTGATTAGCGCCGCCCCTTTGGGGCTACCGAGATTCACGCCGTTCTGAAAACCCAGGGCGTTGCCCTGGGCTAGAATAGGGCTGGCCCGTTGGGCCTGGGCGAATCCGTTGCGGTGACATGGGAATGATTGTGCACACTCTTCTTTCGCCCCAACGGGGCACTGCTATTTCAGCCCAGGGCGAAGCCCTGGGAATTCATCGGAACGAACACGTCGGTAGCCCCAACGGGCAACGCCGTGAACGATTTTGAGGCCGCGATTTGTGGTGTTTTGCTGAACTGCCCTTGAAGTGTAAAAGCCGGATCCCCCTACCAACCAACTGAAACACTTCAGTCAGAAAGGAATCCGGCTGTGTCAAAGAAACTCGATTCTCACGAATCAAGCAAGGCCAAAGAACATGCTCGACAAAGGAAATCCAACCGAGCTAAGCGCAAGGTCAAGATCGAATCTCAGCGAGAGCGTTATCGGAAAGCCCAGACGCGCAACGCCAAAGAGTTCCGCAGTGCGATCGATTGGGTGCTGGGTGACGAGCAGGCAGTGCCGACGCAGGCCCACGGCAACACTGGCTGGAAGACAATGACTCTGATGATCCAAGCCTTGCTGTGGATCTTCTCTGACAAGGACAAGCTCAAGGATGCTTTTGATTCAGGCACCCGGCAATGCAAAAAGGTCCACGGGAGGATCGCATTTTCAAGTTACTCTGGACTGATCAAGGCGCTGGTTCGATGGACTCCCTGGTTGTCCGAGGTTTTGCTTACTCGGATTCACAAGCAAATCGAGGCAACCGCCGGCAAGCTTTGGAGGACGACTGGTTGGGTCGTCATGGCTGTCGATGGTTCTCGAAACACAACGCCGCGAACACTGAGTAACGAAAAAGCGTTTTGCGCTCCCAATCATGGTCACGGGACAACGGCTCGGTATCGAAAAAAGAAGACCAAAGGAATGCGCCGTCAGGCCATCGAGAAGAATCCACCGGCACCGCCAGTACCCCAGATTTGGATCACAAAGATTTGGCACGTTGCCACGCAACTGACTTGGTGCTGGAAACTTGGGCCTAGCAATGCGTCCGAACGAGCACACGTGCAAGAGATGCTAGAAAACGGCGAATTCCCGGGGAAAACGTTGTTTACCGGTGACGCGGGATTCGTTGGCTACGAATTTTGGAAGAGCATCATCGATGGGGGACACCACTTTCTCGTTCGCGTCGGCGCGAACGTCAACTTGCTGCATAGCCTCGGCTACGATGTCGAGCCTGGCGAAGACAACCTTGTTTACTGCTGGCCCAAGGACAAACGCCGTGAGGGCATGCGTCCCCTGAAGCTTCGCATGATTCAGATCCAACTCGGCCGCAAAGAGGCAGTTCTCTTAACGAGCGTTTTGGATGAGAAGAAGCTCACGGACGAGCAAGCACTGGTAATTTACAAGAGCCGCTGGGGAATCGAATTGGAATTTCGCAACCTAAAGCAAACGTATGGACGACGACAACTTCGCTGCCGCCAGAGCGTCCGGGCGTTGGTGGAGTTGCATTGGTCGATCCTCAGTATTCTGATCGTCAAGCTGTATGCCTTGAAAGTACACCTCGCGAAGAAACGTCGCCGGGGTGATCCGGTCGCGATGCCTGGTCGAATCAGCTTCGCAGGGGTGGTGCGTTCTTTCCAACGCATTCTTGAGAACCTCAACGAGACCGATCTCGAGGAACCGAGCTTATCGGAGATGCTGAGGGATGCGCTGATCGATGATTACGAACGCAAGTCGAGCAAGGAGGCGAGGTATAAACCGAACAAGAAAGACAAGCCTCGTTGCGGTCTCCCCAACGTCACTCGCGCCACGAAAGAAGATCGCGATCGACTTCAAAAACTGGGGTTTTGTACCGTCGCCTAAATCGTTCACGGCGTTGCCCAACGGGGCGGCTCTATCTGGTTAGCGCCGCCCCTTTGGGGCTACCGACATTCGCGCCGTTCTGAAAACCCAGGGCTTCGCCCTGGGCTAGAATAGGGTCGGCCCATTGGGCCTGTGGCGTCTCCGTGACGGGGACGTCGTTTCTCTCGGATATTGTGCCATTCGCAAGGTTGAACCATGCCGCAGTCTTTGGCCCGCGTTTATCTGCACATCGTCTTTTCCACCAAGGGACGAATTCCTTGGCTGAAGGATGCGACCTTGCGATCGGAACTTTACGCGTACATGGCGACGGTTCTACGTGACAACGTCCAATCACCAGCAATCAAAATTGGTGGAGTGGAAGATCACGTTCACGCGTTACTCACGCTCAGCCGGAGTTTCGCGATCAAGGACGTGGTTCAACATATGAAAACGGAAACCAGCAAATGGATCAAACGCCAAACGGAAGGAGCGACCGAGTTCGCTTGGCAAACTGGATACGGAGCCTTTTCCGTGAGTCAATCCAATGTCCCGAAAGTCGTCCAATACATTGGCAACCAAGAAGAGCATCACCGCCAACTTTCCTTTCAGGACGAATTCCGAGACTTCTGCAAACGGCATGAACTCGAGATCGACGAACGTTATGTTTGGGACTGATGTCAGGCTAGGGCCGCCCCCGTTGGGGCTACGGGGATTGTTTGGCTTCACCAACCCAGGGCGTTGCCCTGGGCTAGATTAGGCTCGGCCCGTTGGGCCTGGGGAATGTGCAGCGAAGCTGCATTGTGTCTCCGTCCGCCCCAACGGGGCACCGCTATTTCAGCCCAGGGCAACGCCCTGGGAAACCGGCGGCAAAACCACGCCATAGTCCCAAAGGGGCGGCCCTATCCATCGCTGTCTGACGAGCGCCGCCTCGTTTCGTTGGGGCGACCGCATCTGTTCTGTTCGGCCCCAGAAACCCAGGGCGTTGCCCTGGGCTAGAATGGGCTCGGCCCATTGGGCCTGTGGCGAATCGGGCCTGGAGCGAATCCGTTACGGTGCATTGAATCGTGAATTCGCTGCTCGAAAACTCACGTAACCACTGTCAGTCGTTTTGCGGTGTGTCGAAGATGCGGTCGCCGGCGTCGCCGAGGCCGGGGACGATGAAGGCTTGTTCGTTCAAGCTGGGATCGACCGCAGCGACGAACAGTTTGACGTGGGGGAAATCGTTTGCGACGCGGTCGAGTCCGGGTTGCGACGCGATGATGCTGAGCACGCGAATGTCTTCGACGCCCCACCGCATCAAACGGCGAACGACCATGTCGATCGAGCCGCCGGTGGCCAGCATCGGATCGAGCACCAAGGCAACGTTCGGTGCACCCTTCTTCGGCAGTTTGTCGTAGTAGCCAACCGGTTCGGCAGTTTGCTCGTTGCGATACAAACCGAGGTGCCACACCGAGGCGTCGGGGATCAAATCCAACAACGGATCGACCATCCCCAGTCCGGCTCGCAGCACAGGCACAATCCCAATGTCGGTCGCCAACTCGTGACACGGCGCGTCGGCAACCGGAGTTGGAATGGTGACGGGTTGTGTCGGCAAGTCATCCGTCGCGCGAACTCCGATCAACATTGCCAACCGCGAAACCGCCGCGCGGAACTCAGACGGTCGCGTCCGTTTGTCTCGCAATTGACAAAGGTGGTGCGAAACCAAAGGGTGCTGCAAAACGTGAACGTGCGACATGGCTTGGGCTGGTCCCGACGGGTGAGCGTTGAAAGAGTGGTTGCCAAACCGTTTACGTTTCTGATCGATGTCATCGACGTCAAGGACGTGTTGGTCTTTGAGGTCGAAATCAATGCGACGCTTGCGGTGAGGGGCAAGTGCGAGTGGACGGTGTCGGGCACTGACTATGGAGTCATGTTTTCCAATGCGACGGGAGGCGGGAGCCTCCGGGGCAGTGCGTTCCAAGGCAGGAGCCTTGGAACGAGTGACCTAGTAGAGAGCTTCTGGGGCAGTGCGTTCCAAGGCGGGAGCCTTGGAACGAGTGACTTAGGTCGGGCCGATGCCATCGGCTGTGTTCCAGAAGCCGCCGCGGGCGTGATCGAAGGTTGGTTTTTGGCCGCGGATCTTTTCGCGAAAACCGCCGTCGATGGACCACACGATGGAACCGTTCACGATCGTCGTGACCGGCCATCCGCGAAGAGTCTCGCCGTTCCAGGGGCTCCAGCGGTTCTTCGTGTGTTGGTCTTCGTCGCGAATCGTGCGCTCGGAATTCATGCGGACCAACACCAAGTCAGCGTCGTAGCCGTTGGCAATGCGGCCCTTGCCGGTGATGTCCCAGACCCGTGCGGGGGCATCGCTCATCCAGTGAGCAATCTGTGGCATCGTGACCTTGCCAGCGTTGCATTGATTCAGCATCAACGCCAGCGAGTTCTCGACCGCTGGCAAACCCGATGGTGACTGCGGGTAGGGTTGGGCTTTTTCTTCCAGCGTGTGAGGTGCGTGGTCGGTCGCGATGACTTGGATGACATCGTCTTGCAGTGCTTGCCAAAGCTTGGCGTTGTCCGCCGCGGTTTTGATCGAGGGGTTCATTTGAATCCGTGAACCCAAGCGGTCGTAATCATCCACGTTGAAGAACAAGTGGTGTGGGCAGACTTCCGCGGTCAGGTATGGCGATGGATCCGCGAGCGACACGAGTTCCGCGCCGGTGGACACATGCAAGACATGAAAACGATGTTGATGCCGACGGGCCAACTCGGTGGCTCGTGCGGTTGAGATCACCGCAGCGGCTTCATCGCGGATGCGGGAGTGATCGTGAATGTCGGTGGTCCCGGCCAGTCGTTCCGCGTTGGCTCGCACGGTCGTTTCGTCTTCGCAGTGGGCGCAGATCGGCAGAGTCGTCTCGGCGAAGATGCGTTCCAAGGCGGCTTGTTCGTCGACCAACAGGTTGCCGGTGCTGCTACCGATGAAGATCTTGATGCCGGGAACGTTTTGAGCGGCATTCAACTCGGCCACGTTGTCCGGTGTCGCGCCGATGTAGAAGCCGTAGTTGACCAGCGACTTTTCGGCTGCCAGTGCTTCTTTGGCTTGGACACCTTCGACGGTGACCGCAGGTGGTTTCGTGTTGGGCATTTCCAAGAACGTGGTCACGCCACCGGCGGCACACGCATGAGACGCCGTCGCCAAGTCTTCTTTGTGCGTCAGACCTGGTTCGCGAAAGTGGACTTGATCGTCGATCACGCCCGGCATCAGGAACAGATCATCCGCTTCGATCAGATGATCGCAGGAAGCGGTGGAAGAAGCATCCACGTCGAGAATTTTGCCGTCTTCGATCAAGACGTGGCGAAGGTCGACGGTGCCGGAAGAACTGTGGATGCCATCGCCAGGCAAAACCGCCTGCGCGTTTCGAATCAGAGTGCGAGCCATCAAGGAGACCAAGCTGAAAAGACCAAACCGGACGAGTGTCAATGTTTGGTTGTCAGTCTAGCACCGATGCGTGGGCTCATCGTGACCCAACGCGTCATGAATCACGGTTCGCCGCCATTTCAGCGACGCATGTGATTTAGCCACCGATTCGAATGCGAAGCAGTCGGGAGCGAATCTCTGGTGTTGGTTTTCGCTTCGCTCAGCAACCTCTCCCGAAACGAAGTTTGGGGAGAGCGACGCCGTTCAGGCGTACGCGAGGGTGAGGGCCGTGCAAGGGAAGCGGCGCGTGTTGCCCTCCCCCGAAAATCTCGCTGGACGCTCGCTTTCCGACCCCTCCCGCTGGGCGGGCGGGGTTCTCAAGACGCTACTGGCACAGCATTTAAAAACTGCACGACCTCTTCGCGGCCGGGCCTCAGGCTACTCGACTCGACCAGCGGCCCAGAGCATGCCGCGGACCAGGTTGGCCAGGAACACATTGTCTTGGAACGTTTCGGTGGAGTGCCCGTAGGTGGTTCCGTAGACGCGAGCGTCGCCGTATTGGTTGGTCCAAATGACGGGATGGGACTTGCCATCGCGTTCGCTCTTGGAGGTTGCCAAAACGGTCGTGTTGGGCCAAACCTTTTCGATGATGTACAGCTCGTCCATGGCGGACACGTGAGCGGCGGGGTACTCACGCATGACCGGGTGGTCTTTCGCAACCACTTCGACTGGGTAATGGCTTTGGTGATCATGGCGGCGGCTGGTCACGCCCAGGAACTCACGCCAATCGTCGATTTCCGCGTCACGGTAGGTGTGCATGGCGCAGTGAATGACCACGGCTGGCACACCGGCGTGGTGGGCTTTCGTGATTTGGCGGATGTAGTTGGGGTTGGTCGTGGCAGCGAAGCATTCATTGTGAATGACGACGTCGAATGGTTTGGCCCAGTTTTCATCGCCGTAGAAGTCGATTTCGGCTTGGGTGCCTTTGCCGCCATCGTTGACGACGGTCCATTTGGCTTCGACACCGGCCTTGGTGGCCGCCAACTGGATCGCTTTGGCTTGGAAGTCGTAATCGTGGCAGCAACCGCTGGTGATGATCAGGACATTCAGCGAATCGTTGTCCGCTTTGGCATCGGGGGCTTCGTCGGCCGAGGCAAACCCGGAAACGAGGACGGCGGATGCCAACAAAAAAGTCGCGGCGAAACGCCGCGACAGGGTGGAGTGAGACGTCATAGCTCAGTTGTTCTCTTGAAGTTCGACGGTGTCCATGACCTTGGTGTTTCGCTCGATCGCGATCACGGTGGTGCGTTGGCGTAAACCATCGCGTGTTTCAGCGGTCACGGGAAGCACCTGGCGTTTGTCGGGGAATTCCATGCGGACGGTGAAAGCACCATCGTTTTGAAGTTTGACAGGATGCCCCCCCACCATCACCGATGCCGTGGGGTCGGCTTTCCCGAACACGATCAGTTCGGCTTCGACGTCCAGTCGCAGCTTGGTTTGACGCAGCAACGAGGGGTCACCGGTGGTCGATCCAGAATCGTTGCGATGAGGCATTTTTCGTTGCAGACGATCTTCGAAGACTTCTCGCAGATCGTTGCTGCGAGATTCGTAGCCGCCGCTGAGAGCGTAGATTCGCTCGTAGTCTTCGGCGATGTCTTGCCAGTGCTCATCGAGGCGTTGGCAATCGCCGGGGACCGGGGTTTCGACCACGTTGCTGCGGCACAGGCAGTGGAATTCGCCGTTGCTGGCCAAGTACCCGATGGCGACGCGGAATCGCGACGGTGGGTCTTGGACGTCGACGTACCAATTGCTGACGCCGCCGTGCACGGTGATGTCGCGAGCGACCGTTTCAGCGCTGTTGCTGGTCACGTCGCCAACGGCCAACAAACGCAGGGTTGGGACGGCGGTGTGCCATTTTTCCGCCATCGCTGACTGAGCACGTTGGACGCTGGTTTGGGTGATTTCCCAGCTGGCCTGCAGCCAAAAAGCGTCGCGAACGACCAGCACGATGCGATCTTTGTGAGGAGCTGCTGCACGATGACGTTGGGCACCATCGGTGACAGCCGAGCCGGCAACCAGGGTTCCGGTGGAGAGGTCCTTGTGCTTCTGAACCAATTCGCGACGGCGACGCATTTCGGCCCGGATGCGTTCGGTTTTCGCCGAGATTTTGGGTTCGGTCAGGTCAGTCATGGGTGCGTCGGGACGCGATCGCACGGTCGTTTTGGGTTTGCTGGTGGTCGCTTTGCGAGCCGGTGATTTCGCAGAGGTCTTGCTCGCCGCGGTGGACCGAGGTTTCTTGGCAGTGGCTGAAACTCTCGTTTCGCTGGTTTTGGACGTGCTTTTCGCTTTCGCGGAACCAGCGCCAGCTCCCGCCCGGCTCTTTTTGGCGTCGCTGGAGGCTTTCCGGCGGAGACGCTGCTGGGCCTTTTTGATCTCGCTGATCAAATCGTCCTTCCGCATCGAGTGCAAGCCTGTGATCCCGTAATTCTTGGCGATTTCAGCCAATTCACGACGGGTTTGGGACGGTAGATCAACAGTACTAATCAAGGCGGGCTCCTCGAGATGAACGCCTGGCCGATCTTCCCAACTCAAGGGCAACGAGGCGTGAATGGTTGATTTGAGGCAACAGATGGATGCCGTAGTGCATCCACCCGTACCGCTGTGGAAGGAGGCAAAATCGGTTAGTGAACGCACCTTAACGGGGGAATCCGCTGCCCAACTATTATGGCAAGGGGATGCTCATTGTTCTAGTGTCCGATTGTTGAAAAGCCGGATTGAGAAGCGAAAAGCCTGATCCTCGGATGACAAAAACCCTCTGATCGTCCAATCTTTGCAATCGTTTGAGCGATCGACCGCTTGCATGGCGTGTGCGATCAACTTCGCGACATTATAACCTGCCGAACGCGACAATCGAGCGAATGGCTCATGAGAGGGGTGTGTATGAATGATCCAAAGCAGCGAAAAGAGGACCCATCGAACACGCAGCCGATGCTGCGGTTGGCCTCGGCCGGGTTTGAGCTTGCCTCGTTCCCGCTCATTTTGGGGGCGATCGGGTATTACTGGCTGGATCCGTGGATGGGGTACGAGACCCCGTTCATTGCAATCGCCGGGGTTCTGGTCGGGTTCTGCTTGGGGTTTTACCGGCTGATTCTGATGGTGAATCAGCTCCCGTCGTGAAACCTGCGTTCGGAACGCGTTCCGGACACTCCTTCTCTCTCTTGGAAGTCGAGCGACGCCGTTCAGGCGTGCGTCAGGGACGGAAACTGGCATGGGAAACGCGTCCTGCCTTCCCCCGAAAATCTTGCTGAACGCTCGTTTTTCGACCCCTCCCGTTGCCAACGGGAGGGGTTCGCAAGATGTTACGAGCAAAGTATTTAAAAGCCGCACGACCTCTTCGCAGGCAATGACCTTTGAAGCGACGAACTCAGTACGGAGTCATTCTGATCACGGTGATGGCGATCACGCTGGCGTGGTTGTTGATGTACGTGCTGATTGCGTTGGGAAAATGGGCGGAGAGCCAATTTTTTGGTGATTTGACCTGGGGCATTGTGTCGCTGGTCAGTCCCTGGGCGGTGTGGCGGAAGCTGGCAATCGCCAGTTGGGCGATTTCGCTGGCATCGGTCTTTCCGCGGTTGATGTCGGTTCAAATCAGTGCCGATCGGTGGTTGGCGGCGCAAGGCTTTTTGGCTGGGATGCTGATTCGGATCGTAGGGACCGTTGCTTTGTTTTTGGCCAGTAGTTATTACTTGGACGCTCCCGAGACTTGGTCCGCCGCCTGGGTGCTGTTTTGGCACGTCAGTTTGCTGTCGGTCGAAGTCGTTGTGATCGCACGGTTCGCTTGCCGTGACGTTGCCTGAAATCATCCCGACCCAATCCAACTGTCATGTTGCCATTTTTAGCCGCAGCTGGTCACGACCCGACCGATCACGCGATTCCGCACGCGTTGCATGATTCGCCGTTGCTCAAGATCCCATTTGGTGGCGACGGCACCGACGTGCCCGCGTTGGGTGTTCGGGATGGCTTCTACGAATTTTTCATCACCAATCACTTGATGATGTCCGCCATGGTGGGCTTGCTGCTGATCATCACGGGCGTGTTGTGCTCGCGAAAAATCAGCATCTTCCATGGCGAAGGTTTGGGCCGCTATCAAACACGCGGTCGGCTGTCGCAATTGTTTGAGACGATCTGCGCGTTCATTCGCGACGAGGTCGCTTACCCGAACTTGCACGGGCTGACCGACAAATACATTCACTACATTTGGACGGTGTTCTTCTTCATCCTGTTTGCCAACATTTTGGGTGTGATCCCGTTTGGCTACATGTTGCAGTTGATCACAGGAAACCAGGCGTTTTCGCATTGGGGCGGCAGTGCCACCGGGAACTTGTCGTTGACCAGCGTGTTGGCGTTGACGTCCTTGTTCGCGATCATTTTCATCGGGATTCGCGAAACCAGTGCCAAAGACTTTTTCAACCACTTCAACCCGATTGGCTGGGATGGCGGCATCATGATGTTGCCCATCGCTTTGATGCTGTACGTGCTCGAGTGGCTCAGTTTGCTGGTCAAGTGCTTCGTGCTTGCCATGCGGTTGTTCGGCACGATGATGGCGGGTCACTTGGTGCTCGCCGCTTTCGTCGGTCTGATCTTCGCGGCGGGTGCTGCGAGTGACGGGATGGCTTATGCGGTCAGCGTGCCGGTGGTTTTGGTTGCGACATCGCTGACGTTGTTGGAGTTGTTTGTTTGCTGCTTGCAGGCTTTCATCTTCACGTTCCTGACCGTGCTGTTCATCGCTGCGATGGCGACTCACGAGCATGATGAGGAATTGGACCATGACCCAAACGCGATGACCGACGCCAACCAGATGGACCCTGACAAGATTTTTGATCCCAGCCGTATCAGTCCTGCTGTGGGTGCAAGTCATCCAGCGGGTGTTTGATCGGTTTGGTGGACTGAAAAGCGATGTGGCATTTTGTCGCTCGCTTTCGAGGCTTGGAGCAGAGGAAATAGCCCCAGGTCGGCAAACTGTTTGATTCACGCCGTCAGGCGATTGGGAGCGGAAGCTTTTTCCACTCCTTTCTGACGAAACTGCAGCAGGGTGGCATGACGGTTCGACTTGGTTGGACTATTCTTCGGCACTCAAAAAACACCTTTCCCCTTTCACTCGCTCAAAATTTTTACGGAGCAATCTGAAGATGTTAGAACTGGCAATGATGTTGGCCCAAGAAATCGCTTCCTACGACTTCGGCCGCATGGGTCTGGGGATCGGAATCGGATTGATCATTATCGGTGCCGCTTTGGGCATTGGTCGCATTGGTGGCAGTGCTGTCGACGCAATGTCGCGTCAGCCTGAAGCTGGTGGACGAATTCAAACAGCGATGATCATCGCGGCGGCACTGATCGAAGGTGCAACCGTCATCGCGTTGGTGTTCATTCTGTTGTGCCGCGGCTAGGTCGAAATTGATGAAACGCTTGCTTGCAATTAGCTCGCTCACTTTGCTGGCCTCGTTGGCGCTGTTGGTGGTTTCACCTGCAGGATCCTTGGCAGCACAAGATGAAGTGACCGTGGTGGACGCTCATGCGGACGCGGCGAACAACGAAGGTGGCGATCATGACCATGATCACGAAAGTGATGACCATGGGCACGATGAAGCCGCCGGAGACGAACATGGTCACGGCGACGAAGACCATGCGACGACTCCGTTGTTGTCGTTTGACGTCGGGTCGGCCATTTGGAACCTGATCATCTTCCTGTGTGTCTTGGCGATTCTGTCCAAATTCGTTTGGCCAGCCGTCTTGGGCGGTTTGCAGGCTCGCGAAGAAAAGATTCGCGAAGATTTGGAATCGGCTGAAAAGGCCAGTGCCGAAGCGAAGCAGATGCTGAGCGATTACCAGCTGAAATTGGATGAGGCCACCGGCCAAGTTCAAAGCATGTTGGCAGATGCTCGTCGCGACGCCGAAGCCAACGGACAGAAAATTGTCGATGCTGCCAAAGTGGAAGCGGCTGCTCAACGCGAGCGTGCTTTGTCGGACATCGAGAACGCGAAGAAAGTTGCGATGGCTGAAATGGCCGGACAAACGTCCAAGTTGGCCATGCAAGTTGCTCGCAGCGTTGTCGGTCGCGAATTGTCGGCTGATGACCATGCGGATTTGATTCGTCAATCGATGGAACGGCTGCCCAGCCAAAACTAACGCCGTTGACGTGGTCAAACTTCCTTCCCTGAAATTCCTACGACGCTCAACCGACGAGACCCCCAACGTGTCCGAAACCGCCTCGCATTCCACCGTCCTTGACGTCGGCGCCGAACAACTCGGCAAGACCTACGCACGGGCGTTGCTCGCTGCGACTCAAGCGGATGGATCCACCGATGCGGTCGTCAGCGACTTGAATGCGATTTGTGATGAAGCCTTGTTGCACAGCCCCAAGCTGCAACTGGCGTTTGAATCGCCTCAAATCGACGCTGCTGAGAAGTGCCGGGTGGTGGACCGTTTGTTTGGTGGAAACAGTCATCCCCTCTTGATCAAGTTGATGAAGGTGATGGCCAAACGTGGTCGGCTCGGTTACTTGGTCGCGGTTCGAGATGCGGCGGTCGATTTGTTCGACGAAGCGGCTGGTCGACTGGTCGCAGAAGTACGCACGGCGGTTCCATTGACGGAACAGCTTCGTGGGGAAGTCACCCAACAGCTTTCAACCCGATTTGGCAAAACCGTTCGCCTCCGAGAGTCCGTCGACACGGGCTTGGTTGGTGGCATGGTGATCCGAGTCGGTGACACGGTCTTCGATTCGTCGGTGGCCAGCCGATTGGACAAACTTGGCAAGTCCGCCGCAGCTGGTTTCGCCCGCCAGTTGCTGGAACATTCGGATCGATTCAGTTCAACATCGTGATCATCACGTTTGTTGAACGCCCTCCTCAAACCATTTACGCACAAACCACCATCGGAAAACACGGTACGGTCCAGTGAAATTCAATAGCGACGAGATCGCCTCTGTCTTGCAGGCCGAGATCGAACAATTCGATAACAAAGTTGACGTCCGAGAAGTCGGAACGGTCTTGGAAGTTGGTGACGGGATCGCTCGCGTGTACGGCCTGTCCGGCGTCATGGCTGGCGAAATGGTCGAGTTTGCCAACGGCTCGATCGGACTGGCTTTCAACTTGGAAGAAAACAGCGTCGGGGTCATCATTCTCGGTGAGTACCTGACGATTGAAGAAGGTCAAGAAGTCAAAGCCCTGGGCACGCTGTTGTCCGTTCCTGCTGGCGACGCGGTCATCGGCCGTGTGCTCGATCCACTCGGGAACCCGTTGGATGGCAAGGGACCTGTTCAAACCGACATCACACGCCCGGTGGAAATCATCGCAACGGGTGTTGCCGAACGCAAACCGGTCACCGAGCCTCTGCAAACCGGGATCAAGGCCATCGACTCGATGACCCCGATCGGACGCGGTCAACGCGAACTGATCATTGGTGACCGCAAGACCGGCAAGACCGCCATCGCGATCGACGCGATCCTGAACCAAAAGGGTCAGGGCGTGAAGTGTTTCTACATCGCTATCGGACAAAAGGACTCCGCCGTTGCTTCGGTCGTCGACGTCCTCGAACGTCACGGTGCGATGGAATACACCACCGTCATCGCCGCTGGTGCGAGTGCTCCTGCTCCGTTGCAGTACATCGCTCCCTATGCCGGCACCGCGATGGCTGAACACTTCATGTTCAATGGCGGGCACGCTTTGGTCGTCTACGATGACTTGTCCAAGCAAGCCACGGCGTATCGCCAGATGTCCTTGCTGATGCGTCGCCCACCAGGCCGCGAAGCTTACCCCGGGGACGTTTTCTACTGTCACAGTCGTTTGCTGGAGCGTTCGTCGAAGTTGTCTGATGAGCTCGGTGGCGGATCGATCACCAGCCTTCCAATCATCGAAACACTGGAAGGGGAAGTCTCGGCTTACATCCCAACCAACGTGATTTCGATCACCGACGGTCAGATCTACGTTCAGCCCGACTTGTTCTTCTCGGGCGTTCGCCCCGCCATGAACCCCGGGATCAGTGTTTCCCGCGTGGGTGGTGCGGCTCAAACCAAGGCCATGAAAAAGGTTTCCGGCGGTTTGCGTCTGCAACTGGCCGCCTTCCGTGCTTTGGAAGCGTTTGCCCAACTGGGGACGGACTTGGATCCCGCGACCCAAGCTGAGCTGGATCGTGGTTACCGCATGGTCGAGTTGCTCAAGCAGCCACAGTACCAACCGCTTTCGGTTGCTGAGCAAGTGATCAGCATTTACGCCGGCACGAACGGTCACCTCGATGACGTGGCTGTCAAAGAAGTGCAGCGGTTCGAGAAGGAATTCCTGCAGTACGTTCATGACAAGCACTCTTCGCTGATCAGCGATCTGACTGCGACGCCGGCCTTGAGCGATGAGATTGTCGAACGCATTGTTGCGGCGATCAAAGAGTTCAAGACTGTCTACAAACCCGCCACCCCTGCAGCCTGAACCCGAAAGGCGGATTGATTCATGGCCAACGCACGTGCCCTTGATAAACGACGCAAGTCGATTCGCAACATCCGCAAGATCACGCGGACGATGGAGCTGATCGCAACGGCTCGGTACAAAAAAGCAATGGACCGCGCAGCAGCGGCCACGGCTTACACCGAGCAGATCACCAAAATCGTCTCGCGCCTCGCGGATGCCGGGTTGGACGTGCAGCACCCGCTGTTGGAACAACGCGAAAAGATCAACACCACGCGGGTTCTGGTTCTGGCCAGTAACCGCGGTTTGTGCGGTGGTTACAACGCGTCCGTTTTGCGGACCGCGATGCCACGTATCAAAACGCTTCGTGAGTCGATTCCGAACGTCATCATCGATGCCAGTGGCAAACGCGGTGTCAACGGATTGAAGTTCCGCGGGATCGAAACGGATCAGCAGTTCCTGCAGTTTGAAGATCAGCCTGCTTACGACGATGTTGAGAAGATTGCGGAAGGTTACTTGGCCGAGTACATCACCGGTAAAATCGATCGGTTGGATGTCGTTTACACCAAGTTCATCAGCACTTCGAAACAACAAACGGTGATCGAAACGTTGTTGCCGCTTGGTTCGCTGGGCGATGAATCGGAGTCTGCCTCGGGTGGCCCCGACGAAAGCAATGCGGAATACGAATTCCTTCCCTCGGCCGAAAGCATCTTGGAAGAAGTCGTTCCGACCAGTTTCAAAGTCAAGTTGTTCAAGTGCTTCCTGGATTCCGCCGTCAGCGAGCAAGTCGCTCGAATGATCGCGATGAAGGGAGCGACCGAGAGTGCCGGTGACATGATCAAGCAGTTGTCGATGACCTACAACCGTGCCCGTCAGAGTCAGATCACCGGCGAAATCATGGAAATCATCGGCGGTGTCGAGGCCCTGGAAGGCTGATGCCTGCGGGCCGATCAAGAGCTTCGAGCGACTTGCCACTAGCTTTTTGAGACACCGATTTTGAACTGACCAACCGACCACGAAAACACACCACCCCATTCAATCTTTAAGCTAACTGCTAGTAGCTAACCGCTAGGAGCTTCTCCCCCATGTCCACTGCAACCGCCACCGGCCGCGTCACTCAAGTCATCGGCTCGACCTTTGATGCCGAGTTTCCTGAAGGTCAACTGCCAAAGATCTACAACGCTTTGACAATCCAAAGCGAGCACAAAGGGGTCATCATTGACTTGACCGGCGAAGTGCAACAGCACCTCGGTGGTGGTCGTGTTCGGGCGATTGCTTTGGGTTCGACCGAAGGCATGATGCGAGGCATGGACGTGATCGATACCGGCAGCCCGGTTTCGGTTCCTGTCGGAAAAGCAACGCTGGGCCGCGTCTTCAACGTGCTCGGCAAACCGATCGACAAACGGGGTGACGTGCAAGCGGACGATTACTGGCCGATTCACCGTCAAGCACCGCCTCTCAACGAACTGTCGACGAACACGGAATTGTTCGAAACGGGCATCAAGGTCGTCGACCTTTTGACCCCCTTCGTTCGTGGTGGCAAGGCTGGTTTGTTCGGTGGTGCCGGTCTGGGCAAGACCGTGATTCTGACCGAATTGATCGCTCGAATCGCATCCAGCCACGGTGGTTATTCGGTCTTCGCTGGTGTGGGTGAGCGAACTCGCGAAGGCACCGACCTCTGGTTGGAAATGCAAGAAACTGAGATCGGTTCGACCGGTCGCAACGTGATCGAGCAAACCTGCATGGTGTTCGGTCAGATGAACGAGCCACCAGGTTCGCGTCTTCGTGTTGCCCTGTCCGCACTGACGATGGCGGAATACTTCCGCGACACAACCGGTGCCGACACGCTGTTGTTCGTCGACAACATCTTCCGCTTCTCGCAAGCGGGTTCGGAAGTGTCCGCACTTCTGGGACGGATGCCATCGGCTGTGGGTTACCAGCCCACGCTGGCAACCGAAATGGGTGCTCTGCAAGAACGAATCACCTCGACCAAGCAAGGTGCTATCACATCGGTGCAAGCCGTTTACGTGCCTGCCGATGACCCGACTGACCCCGCACCGGCCACGGCGTTCGGTCAGCTCGACGCGTTCATTTATCTTGAGCGTTCGATTTCGGAAAAAGGGATTTATCCCGCCATCGACCCGTTGGCTTCGAACTCGCGAATTTTGGACCCTCAGTACGTCGGCGACCGTCACTACACGATCGCCCGCCGCGTTCAAACGATCTTGCAACGTTACCGCGAACTGCAAGACATCATCGCGATTCTCGGTGTTGACGAACTCAGCGAAGAGGACAAGACCATCGTTCACCGCGCACGTCGCATCGAACGATTCCTGTCGCAACCCTTCCTCGTGGCGGAAGTCTTCATCGGCAAACCCGGTGAGATCACCTCGCTCGAAGACACGATTCGCAGCTTCGAAGGAATCTGTGATGGCAAGTACGATCACTTGCCCGAGCAAGCGTTCATGTATGTCGGTGCGATCGAGCAAGCCGAAGAGCAAGCCAAAAAGATGGAGTCCAAGTAACCGATGTCCATTCGATGTGTCGTCGTCACCCCCGAACGAACGGAATTGGATCGGGAAGCTGACTTTGTAGCCCTGCCCATGTTCGATGGCGAACTGGGTGTGCAAGGTGGTCGTGCACCGATGATTGGCCGTCTCGGCTACGGTGTGTTGCGTTTGCAAACGGTCAGCGGACCCGAACGTTATTTCGTCGACGGCGGTTTCGCCCAAGTCGAAGATGATGTCGTGAACGTTTTGACTAGCCGAGCGATCCCAGTCGATTTGCTCGACAACGACGAAGCCACCAAGACATTGGCGGAAGCACTGGACATGCCCAGCACCACTCCCGAGCAAGCTCAAATCAAAGACGCCGCTGTGCGTCGAGCTCGCGGGCAACTGCGAGCCAGCCGCTAGGCTTCGCAAACGCTTCGAATCAGAAACAACATTGACACGGCAGCTTTGGCTGACGTGTTTTTGTTTGCGCCGAGTTGGCCTTCTGAATCGTTGATGCCCAACTTGACCAGCCTCCCGGGATCGTGGTTGGCACTGTCCGGTTCCACCCCCGTAGCCGGATTCGCCAAGAATTCGGTCCGCTACTTCTGAATCGTTGTGGTGACGGCTCTGTCCGGGGCGAACTCGTGAACGACTCCGGAGGAATCCGGATTGATAGCTAGGGGAAGGAAGCCCCGAGATCGTTGATGCCCAACTCGACCAGCCTCCCGAGATCGTGGTTGGCACGATTCGGTTCCACTTGGTGGGCGGTGGTTTGCAACCGAGACCTCGGGTTGAAACCCGAGGCTGACAACTGTCACCGCTCCGCGGTTGTTGGCTCCCACCCCAACACGCACAACCAGTCGCGGAGCGACGGCAGTTGTTTGCCGCTCCGTCGCCAGGCGATCCCCCGTTTCACGTCCCCGTGCGATGGTTTTCGAAACCGATCAACCACACCCGTTTTCTAGTAAAACGCCACTCCCATCGTTCCTTGTTGAGCCGAACGATGGTGATTGACACGGGCTCCGCCAATCCGATAGCGAGAATGCTTTCGCAGAACTCCGGTGCAGAAATATGGTTAAACTACCTCCGTCCCCTTTATGCGTGCACCTTGTGCCCAGGCTCTGCCTGGGAACACATCGTCTTGGAGGCTCCTGCCTCCTGTACGCGGCGGGCTAGCAGGCGGAGCCTGCGGTGCATTGCGTTCCCAGGCAGGAGCCTGGGTACGAGCGAGTATCACCTTGTTCCCAGGCTCTACCTGGGAACACATCGTCTTGGAGGCTCCTGCCTCCTGTACGCGGCAGGCTAGCAGGCATAGCCTGCGGTGCATGGCGTTCCCAGGCAGGAGCCTGGGTACAAGCGAGGACCACCTTGTGCCTAAGCTCTGCCTGGTTGGGCGGTTCACCGGTCCGGGGCCTGACGGCCCCGGCAATGGGTCGGTCGACCCTTCGGGCCTTGTTGAGTGGAACCAAGGTGAGTGCCGCCATGCAGAGTCCGTCGCTCCGCTGCGATCCGGCCTACGAAGGGTGGAGCTGCTTGTGCCAATGTGGGGCGACGTGTCCGGAATGGCGGACTAGCGTTTGGCGAAGGCTCGTTTGAGTTCGTCCAGGCTGGTCAGCCCGCGGGCGACGGTGAGGACGGCTTCGGATTGGACGGGGCGGAAGCCTTCGGATTTGGCGATCGCGGTCAACTGCCCGGCGTCCTGTGTCTTGCCCAAAGCGGCTTTGAGCTGTGGTCCTGGCGTCAGCATTTCGTACAGCCCGATGCGACCGTGGTAGCCTCTTGAATTGCAGACGGGGCACGGGGTGATCGGTGCGGGCCGGCCGCTCTCGTCGACTTGCTGTTCGATCGGTGGCGGGATGAATGGTTTGTAGAGCAACGGCACTCGACCCGCTGGGATCCCAAGTTGAGCGAGCAACTTGGGTGGCGGTTCAAAACCGACTTTGCAGTTGTCGCACAAGCGACGAACCAGTCTCTGGTGAATCACGCAGCCGATGTTTTCGGCAATCAATTTGCGGCAGTCTGGGTAGCGTCCCACGAACGTCAGCAAGGCTTGCATGGCGCCCTCGGCTGCCATCCGGTGGATGACTTGTCGATCCGCCTCGGCGACTTGTTCGAGGGCGATTTGCAGCGATTCAGGTTGTGGAGGGTTGGGGAACAACAGCACATCGGGTTCGCGAAGAACCATCCGTTTGACCATCTCCAGTTCGGTTTTCCCGGTGTCGCCTCCGAACAAGTTGGGTGAGATATTGATGATCTCAGGGTCGGGTGATTCCGCGGGTTCGAACGATTGGAAGTCGCGGACCAAGCGGTCGGCGGCACTGATGGCGACGTTCCAGAAGGTCGAGACCCCTTCGCTCTTCTTGGCTGTGATCAAGACGATGTTGCCCGAACCGTTCAATTTCTCTTTGAACTGTTCGATCATTTTGTCCCGCATCCCGAGGTCGGCCAATTTACTGAATGGCATTTCCTCTGCTTCGAGACGGCAGATCACGCGTTCGCCGGTGGGCACGCCTTGCGATTGGACATTGAATTGGTACTTGTCCTTGACCAGTTTGACCTGCATGCCGCCCTTTTGGCTGCCGCGACGATCGGCTGGGTTCATCAAGCACAGCTGTTTCAGGGCGTACAGCATCGCGTCGCCGCTTTCGCGATCCAGCGGCGGGAGTTGTTCCCAGGCCCCGTCGATCTGATAGCGAATCGCACAGGCCGACTTCGAAAAGTCCAGCAACATGTGCGTGGCTCGAGAGGCGATCGCGTGCGCAATTTGGCCACCAGCGATGGCATTGCCGGCGCCTTGGCGGGTGCTGATCAGCAACGCTTGCAGTTCGTTGTTGTCTTTGACCCGAGGAACAAATTCAACGGGAGCGACGGTTTGCCAGAGTTGGACTTCGTCGTTGGATTGCTTGGCCACTTACAGGATTCCTGGTGCTTTCACGTCGATTCCCTTGAGCGCCATCTTCAGCGCGTCCTTGTTCGGTGCGACTGCGAACGCGGTCGGCCGATCAATCAATTCGTCGTCGATCAATTTTTTCAAACTCATGGTGAAGTCTTGCATGCCGTCTTCGGCACCGATGCGAATGGCATCGGGTAGTTTGCTGTCTTGGCCTTCGAGGACCAGTTTGCGAATCATCGGCGAGAACGTCATCACTTCACAGGTGGGCACACGTGAGACGCCGGGCTTGATGCTCCGGAGCAGTTTCTGAGCGACGATGCCTTTCATGTTGAAGGCGATGGCGCTGCGGATTGCGTTGTGCATTTCTTCGGGGAACAAGTCCAGGATCCGGCCGATGCAGGTCGACGCACTCGCGGCGTGGATCGTTCCGAAGACCAAGTGACCGGTTTCGGCGGCGTGAATCGCGGTCATGAACGTTTCTTCGTCGCGAAGCTCACCCACCAGAATGATGTCGGGGTCTTCCCGCACAGCGTGCTTCATTCCAACTGAAAAGTTGACCACGTCTTGGCCGACTTCTCGTTGGTTGATCAGCGATTTGTCTTCCGTGAAAATGAATTCGATCGGGTCTTCGAGCGTCAGAATGTGTTTGCGGTAGATGCTGTTGATGTAGTTCAGCATCGAACCGATCGTCGTGCTTTTTCCCGAACCGGTGACCCCAGCGAGCAGGACCATGCCCTGGTCATAGTGGCACAGGTTTTCGATGGAATCAGGAAGGAACAGACCGCGAAAATCGGGGATGAAGTTGCTGATCCGACGGGCGACCAGGCCGATGTTGCCCAGCGATTTCAGCATGTTGATCCGGAACCGCCAGCGGACCCCGTCGACGTCGATTTGGTACGAAAAGTCAGCCCCGCCTTCTTCTTCGAAGATGACCAGGTTGCGCTCATCCATCATCGGGAGCAGCAATCGCACCATTTCTTCGGCTTCGATGGGTCCCCGATTGAGCGGTTTGAGTTCACCACCGACTCGGACCAAGGGAGGCTGGCCGACTTTCAAGTGGAGGTCGGAACCTTCGAGTTTGACCAGGGCCCGGAAGATTTTGTCGACTTCCAGTTCCTTCTTTTCCTGGAGCAAACTGCTTTTCAGCCGCGCTGCAACCGCATCGGGTGACATATCGCGGGGGGGGCCTGCGGGAACGGATTTCGCTGCGCCGTGTGCCATACGTTTGTTCTCGCGTGACCGGGGAATGTCCGCCCGATCGGCGAAATCTCCCGTGAATCGGAGGAAGGAGGAAAAGAATCTTCAGGTGGAGCTCAGGCCCTAGCTTAGTCGATCGAGGCCAATTGTCGAAAGACAAGCCAGATGTTTGTAGGATGTCCCTGGGTGGTTTTCCACTGGGCCCCGGTGGATCTCCCCTGCGTCCCGTGCTTGCGTCTTCTGACACGCTTCCTCTTCCCTCGTCTTTCTCAAGGCAAGCCTTCGATGCTGACCGCCAATTTAATCCGGATCAAGCGGGATGGAGGGGTGCTGGACGCTGACCAGTGGCGTTTTTTGATCGAGGGCTACTGCGACGGCCAAGTCACCGATTACCAGATGTCAGCCCTGGCGATGGCAATCTACTTTCGCGGATTGACCCGACGTGAAACGGCGGAGTTGACCCGCTGCATGGTCGACAGTGGTGAACGCTTGCCTCGCGTGAACGATCGTCCCCGCGTCGATAAACACAGCACCGGAGGACTGGGCGACAAGGTTTCGCTGATCCTGGCTCCGCTGCTGGCGTGTTGCGACGTGGATGTGCCGATGATCAGTGGTCGCGGACTGGGGCGAACCGGCGGGACGCTCGACAAATTGGAAGCCATCGAGGGTTACGAGACTCAACTGACGATCGACCAATCCAGCCGAGTCCTGAAAGACGTGGGATGCTTCATCGTGGGAGCGACCGAGTCCATCGCCCCGGCGGACCGTCGGTTGTATGGGCTGCGCGATGTGACTGGGACGGTCGAATCCGTGGGGCTGATCACGGCCAGCATCCTCAGCAAAAAGCTGGCCGCAAGCTTGGATGCGTTGGTGATGGATGTGAAAGTCGGGTCGGCAGGGTTCATGCCGACGATCGAGCAGGCGTCGGAGCTGGCGGAATCCTTGCAGGAGGTGGGTGCGGAATCTGGGCTGCCCACCCTTCCCCTTTTGTCCGACATGGATCAACCGCTCGGACGAGCCATCGGAAACGCGATCGAGGTCAACGAGTCGCTCGATGTGCTCGGTGGTGGTGGACCGAAAGAGGTGCGAGCGTTGACGTTACGATTGTCAGCGGAACTGTTAGTGGCAACGAAGCAGGCCAGCGATTTGCGAGCGGCTGAGAAATTGCTCGCCAGCAAGCTGGATTCGGGCGACGCGATGCAGCGGTTTGAACAAATGGTGCATGAACAAGGCGGCAAGCTTTCCGGGCATCTGCCGCTGGGGCGGCGAAGCGAACACGTGGCCGAACGATCCGGTTGGGTCGAATCAATCGACTGTCCCGCGATCGGTGACGCGATCATTGCGATGGGAGGAGGCCGACGTCAAACGACCGACTCAGTGGACCCTTCCGTGGGAATCGACCTGCACGTTCGCATCGGCGATCGTGTCGAAGCCGGCCAGCCCTTGTGGACGGTGCATGAAGGTCCGAAGCCCTGCCCGCCCATCACGCCGGTTCAGTTGTCGGAAACAAACGTCCCTGCTCGGCCGTTGATTCTTCCGCTCAGCCGCAATGATTGAATGCGATGGCGATTGTCAGTTGCTGTATCGGGCGGCTTGTTCGAAGTTGCCGGAGTTTTCGTAGAACTGCTGGTAACCACGTCGTACGCGAGGCGATCGGGGTTGCAAGGAGGCGGCCAAGTCCAACCAAGGTTTCGCGTCATCCCATTTGAAACGCAGGTAGGTTTCCGCCAACTGCATGTAAAACTCGGGATCGGGTGGGCGATTGCCTCGCTTTCGTTCGGCTTCCAAGAGCTGGTTCAGTTGACGGCGGGCCTTCAAGTACTTGTTGATCCAGTCGTTGGCCTGAGACACGTTTCCGCGAAGCGTTTCGCCGGTGGCCATCAAGTAGTTCAGCGAGATGTCATCGGGGAATCGACCCAGAATCGGTTTCAGTGTCTCCAAGATTTGATCGCCCTGTCCGTGCAAGGCATGCATGTTGGCCAGCGAGTAACGAATCGCGAAATCGTCTTCAAAGTTTTCGAGCAAACCTTTGAATTGGTCTTCGGCCTCCTCGATGCGTCCTTGTTCTTGCAAGATCAACGCGCGAATGAATTGGGACGCATGCAGTTGTTCTCCATTGATCGAAACGCGATCGCCGGCAGGGACGTGCGGTGAAAGCGTTGCGATCACCGATTCAAAACCAGCCAAGGCGGCGTCAAAGTTTCGCTGAGCGTACTGGTGCTGAGCCAACTCGAAACGGGCGGTCACGTGTTCGGGATTCTTTCGGATCGCGTCTCGGAGACGTTTGTCGGCTTGTTCGACGTCTTCGCGGTTCTGGGCGATCAGCGACGCGATCACATCTGCTGAGGCATCCTGGGGATCCCGTTGTTGCCAAGCCCGCGTGACCTTCGCGGCATCGGCCTCGTTTCCACGTACGATGTATCCCATTGCGATGGCAGCGAAGTCATCCGGTGTGAGGTCAGGGGCGTCATATCGTTGGGCTCGCGAATCCAGATTCCCGCTCTGCCATTTCAGTCGGGACTTCATCGCGGCGGCGACCGCTGGGTCCGCGCCGATGTTCTCGGCGGCAACGATCGCCGCCATCGCTCGGTCGTCGTATCCTTGCTGTGCCAGAATGTTCGCGTTTGCCAAGGTGACGCTGGCGGTCGATGCCCACCAACGTTCAGCGGACTCGAGCGACCTGGTCGCGGCGGCATAGTTGGTGTTGCGAAGATGGGTTTCGTAGCGATGCCAGTGCAATCGAGAAGGCAACATCAACGCGATCAGCAAACCCGTCACGCAGGCGGCGATCGTGAAAAGGATTGGTTTGCGAGACCGTGTCGATGAAGAAGGCGCAACCGATGCAGCGGATGGCGGAGTCGTTGGTCGGCGGCGATTGTGTTTGGAGGAGCTCATTCGTTGGGCTCCTTCGTTGCATCGCCGCGGTTGATCCAGACGACGAGAGGCTGAGTCACATCAAACGCCATCACCGATTGGGGCACCAACAGATCATCGTGACCATCGCCATTCCAGTCGATGACTTCCAACGTTGCAGCTTGGCAGCGATTCATTTCGAGGGTGTGGCGTTGGAACGTGAAGTTTGAATCCTTCGAAGCCTGGCCCCTGTTTTCGAACCACACCAATCCATCAAACGAGTCCGCGGGGTAGCGTGCGATCTCTTGGTTGCCCAGCCACGACGTGGCTGCGATGTCCAGGTCACCGTCGTGGTCGAAGTCGCCGGTCGCGGCGTGGTAGCAACCTGGCATGGTTGCCACCTCGTGGCGTGTCAGCGGGAAGGAACCTTTGTTTTCGAGCCACCAAATGCCGTGGTAGGGTTTCGCCAACGAATCATCAAACGTGTCGCCGTTGGTTGCCAAAACATCCCAGTCACCGTCTTGATCGAAGTCGACGATTTCCATGCTGCTCGAACCGTAGGCCGGGTTGGGTGCTTGATGCAGCACGATGGTTTCGTAGGTTCCGTCGCCTTTGTTGCGGTGAAACTGGATCGCTTCGTAGTGCTGTGTCAGGAGCGTGAGGAAGTCTTGCTTGCCATCCTGATCGAAGTCCAAGACTTCAATCGTGATGATGCCCGGTCGTTCGTCCAGAGTTCGCCACTCAAACTGCGGAATGCCTGTTTGGGCATCGATGCCTTGGTTCAAACCGAGGTGCAGGCCGCCTTCGAAGTGCAAGCCAAAGTCGCCGACCAAGATGTCTTGGTCCCCATCGTCGTCGTAGTCGATCGGCCGCACATCGGCGACACGCGACATGGCCAGTCGCAACGGGATTCGTTCGTAGTTCAGTTCGGACATGATGCCCGAATGGGAGTTGCCGGCGTCAGCTTGGACCGGTCTCAACCACCACACGTTGCCTTCGTGTTCGGTTTGTGGGTTGTGAGTTCCCAGGTCGGCCACCAGGAAATCTCGTTGCCCATTGCCGTCCAAATCGGATTCCGCCACGTGGGATGCATGAGCGACGGAAGCGAGCTGTTCCACTTTGATTCGCTCGATGCTTGGTTGCTTCGCCACGAATTTCGCGACGGTGCCGGTCCACATGTCGGTGAGTGCCAGCACCGGGTTTTGATCCTGGTCTGGCAACCTCAAGAGGCTAGAAACGGCGCTGATGGCTGGCTTCCCCGGCCACTCGATGACGTGTCGTTCGAAGCGGTTGTCCAGCGTTCGCTTTGGAAGCGGCATGTCCCATTTTTGCGGCGATGAATCACGGTAGTACGCCAAGGTGGCGTCACGATCCGTCGGCACCAAATCGTCACGCAAGGATTCTCGGTACAGTCGAAACCCTTGGTCGACTTCTTCTTCCCAGCGATCCCATTCAAAGATCCCAGGGTCGGGCGACGCGTGGCAGTCACCGCAAAATGCCCGGATCGATTCCGGATCGGTTGGCCGAGCATGGGTGGGGGTGGCGATCAGGCGATCGACGAGCTGTGGCTCAACACTGTCACCGGTGTCGCAACCCGCCAATCCGAAAACCGCGGCGGAGGACAACGCCACGAGGAGATGGGTTGGCAGCAAACGACAGAAAGGATGAGGAACGGGTGGCATGGATTGAGCGAGGTCCGTGAAACGGCTGATTCAAATGGCAACAAAGCAGACCGCTCATCTTAACGTGGCCTGGCAGGCAGTTGATTGAATCCGGTTGGAAGATTGAGCGATCAGCCGATGGGCGATAGCTCACGGTTACCAGAAACGAACCGGATGCCATCGCGTTCCGGCTGACTATATCAACAGTCTGCTCAGGGGAACTGAGAGCCACGGATTTCGATCCGCATTGGGTTTCGCATGACGAACGTCCGGTTGTGCACGGAAACCGCGGTGATCTCGAATCGGCTAAAGTGGGCCTCTCCTTCGTTCCCTTTGAGAAACGCCATGTCACCCAACTTTGTCGGCCTTGGAACCACGCTTGTTGCTGCGAGTCGTCGCGGTGGCCTCGCCTTTCGCTCGCGAATTCGGATGGGGTTGGCGATGGCGGTGACGGGTTGTTTGTTGTTGGGGGCCGCGTCGTCGGTTTCCAACGGTGGCCAACCGATGAATGTGTTGATCATTCAAACTGATGAGCACAACTTTCGAACCTTGGGGTGCTACCGAGAAACGTTGCCGATCGAGGAAGCGGAGATTTGGGGGAACGGTGCTGTCGTGGAAACACCCCACATCGATTCCATCGCGGCCCGCGGCGCCATCTGCACATCCTTTTACGCGACATCCCCCGTGTGCACGCCTTCGCGAGCCGCGTTCTTCACAGGACGGTACCCGCAGAACACCGGCGCCTATCAAAATGACCGGCCCCTTCGCGGCGACATGGTGACGTTTGCCGAAGTTCTTCGGCGTGAGGGTTACGCGACCGGTTACGCGGGCAAGTGGCATTTGGATGGGCCCGGGAAACCGCAGTGGGGACCTGAACGTCAGTTCGGTTTCACTGACAATCGGTTCATGTTCAATCGAGGGCACTGGAAGAAGTTTGATTTCCAAGACGGCCAACCGATCGTGGCAGCGACCAACAAGAACGGTCAACCGAGCTACGACCTAGCGGGTGCGGACGAGAAGACCTTCAGCACCGATTGGTTGTGTGATCGAGCGGCTGACTTCATTCGTGAAAATGCGGCGGAACCCTTTTGTTATCACTTGTCATTGCCGGATCCTCACGGCCCCAACACGGTCCGGGAACCGTACGACACAATGTATGAAGACATGGCCGTCCGTCCGCCGATGACATTCCAACTGGAGGGGGAACAACCGGGGTGGTTGCCGACGACAAATCGGAACGCAGAACAACGGTTCAACGCCCGCTTGATGACACAGTATTTCGGAATGGTTCGTTGCATCGACGACAACGTTGGGAAGTTATTGGCTCTGTTGGAAGAGCTGAGTTTGACCGAGCGAACCGTGGTGGTCTTCACTTCGGATCACGGGGACCTCTGTTACGAACACGGCCGATTGAACAAAGGCAATCCTTACGAAGGCAGTGCAAAGGTTCCCATGATCCTCGCCGCGCCGGGCTTCGTTCCGGCGGGGTTGCGAATCGATCAAGCGATGGGCACCGTTGATTTCGCACCCACCCTGCTGTCATTGCTGGAGAAAGAAGTCCCGGATGGAACTCAGGGACGCAACCTTTCGGAATGGTTTCGAAAGCAGGAGTCGGGTGATGAGGAGCCCCAAGGCAACAGTGTCACGTTTTTGCGAGCCGCCTCGAGCAAGGCGGCTTGGGTCGCTGCGGTGACGGATCGCTACAAGCTGATTGTGTCGGCAGGCGATCGGCCCTGGTTGTTTGATTTGAAGGAGGACCCGCACGAAATCACCAATCACATCGGCAAACCGGAAAACCAAGCGATCGCCGCGAGGCTGGCGCAGTCCATGTTGCGGTACGGCGACCTCATGAAAGACCCTCAACTGACCGAGGGGAAACTGCGGGACGATTTGCTGAATTTGCAAATTCGTCCATGACAACGGTCCGGTCGGTGTGATCAACACGACAATTTGCATTCAAGCGGCCAAAGTGCCATGATCTTTCCAAGGGTGTTTCCACCCTCCCCCTTTTTAGCTTTCGTAAAGGCAAACGAATGAAGCGAGCTTTGTTGGTCATCGATGTCCAGCGTGAATACTTCGATGGTGCATTTCCAATTCGACATCCCGTTGGGCACTTGGAATCAATCCTGGAAGTCATGGATCAGGCCCGTGACGCCAAGGTTCCCACGGCGGTGATCCGGCACCACCAACCCGATCCAGAGTCGCCTGTGTTTTGCAAAGGCAGCGAGATGTGGCAGCTGCATCCCGAGGTGGAATCGCGGCACCGAGACGCGTTGATCGACAAGGCTTTGCCGGGGTCGTTTACCAACACGGACCTCGAGGATTTTTTAAAATCCAACGAGATCGACACGGTCAGTATCGCGGGTTACATGACACAGGTTTGTTGCGACACGACCGCCCGACAAGCCTTTCATCGTGGGTACCAGGTTGAATTTCTAAGTGACGCGACGGGAACGTTGGATGTGTCCAACAAAGCTGGTTCCGTGACCGCGGAACAACTTCATGAGTCGATCTTGGTGGCTCAGCAGATGTTCATTAGCGACGTGATCGATCGAAGTGAATGGTCGGGACGTTTGTAGGTCTCCTCCCCTTTTGAGATGAAGTCATGAGAACAACGCACTCCGCGAAAATAGTGGACGTGACCGCGATCGGCATCGCGTCGATGGTGGGTTTGGTGTTGTTGGCCGGCGTCGTCCCTCGGATGCGACAAAGCGCGAGGCGGACAACGTGCGAGATGAATCTCAAGCAGTTGGGGTTGGCATTGCACAACTACCATTCTGCGTACCGGATGATGCCGATGGGATGCGGCGGGACCTCGTCCGGAAGTCTGGAACAGCCACTTTTGGGCAACGCGAATCGGCTGAGTCCGCTGGTGGGTTTGACGCCCTTCATGGAACAGCAAGCACTGTGGGAAAAGATTGCCAACCCATTGCGAGTGAACGGGGAAAGCTTCCCGGCGATGGGACCGGCTCCTTGGTTTGATCCAGACAAATACACACCTTGGCGTCAGCGGCCCGAGGGGATGGTCTGTCCCGCCGATCCAACGGCGAAAGACTTTCCGACGGCGGCGAGTTACACGATCAACTATGGCGACGCGGTCATGAACGTGGGGGCGTCACCACTCGAAGACATGCCGCCCTATGACCGAACGCCGGGTGCTCTAAGAGGAATGTTCGGCTATCAAATGGTGTTTCGTTTTCGCGATGTATTGGACGGTTTGTCCAACACGTTGTTGATGAGCGAAGCTCGGATTGGCGGCGTCCGGGTTGCCAAGAACGTTTCCGGATTGATCGAACGACCGGCGGTTTGCATCGAAGCTCATGAGGACGATTCAACCAAGTTCTGGCCGGACGGACGAGGTGCGTGTTGGGCCGATGGATCGCTGTTGTCGATGGGAGTGCAAACGATCTTGCCGCCAAATTCACCCTCCGCAACGTCCAAGAAGGGCGAACTCGAAGGCGTGATGTCAGCGTCCAGCCTGCACGGTGAAGGCGCCCATGTGTTGATGGCAGATGGAGCCGTTCGATTCGCGAGCAACTCGATTGATGCGGGTGATCAGGAGTCTCCGACGGTTGCCGAAGGGCACTTGGACGGCGGGAAAACGCTTCCCCCTGGCAGTCCCAGTCCGTTTGGAGTTTGGGGAGCGATGGGGACACGTGCCTCGCAAGAAGTTTTCGATCGGAGCGTCCTGTCCGACCCGGTGCACTCCTTTTCAAAAGCAGAATTGGCTGAATTTGCCAAATTCGAACTGGAGACTTGGCATGCAGCCAAAGGCACCGGAAAAATCAAAGCCCGGCAGGTTGATCTGTCTGACAAGGGAATCTTGGTTCTCTTGTCGGAGCAAGGCGACATTCGTCGGTTGGGACTGTCTAAATTCAGCAGCCAGGATGCCTACCGAGCGGTGACCACTCACCGGCAACGCATGCGAGAAAAAGCAAAGCTGATGGTCGAGCATTTGTCGAAGCAGCTCGATTTGTTGGAAGACAAGCAGTTCGAAACCTTTGTCCGCGAGTGGGTTGTTCTTCAGGATGCAGAGCAACCGAACGATCCCGCGACGATCCAAGCGATCGTGAAAGCAAGACGTGGCGAGCTGATCACTCGCTATGACCAAATGCTGGAAGTGCTCGTCACAATGAACCCGGTCGCTCTCAGTCAGATGCAAGATGCTTTGGCGAGGGGGAATGGACCGGTTCGTAAATTTGCCATGGAGTTTTTGGATGGCCGCTGGAAGCTGATCCTCGACGTCCACGTGAGTCAACGCGGTGTTCCCCAGCCGATTCAGTTCATGCGTGCGGTGATGCCTGCCAACGATCCTTTTGGTGCTCGGTAGGTGCCCTCGAACCAGTGAGCCGAAACCATGGTGTCTCTTTGAGTACCCTGCCATTCGCGCACGGATGCAGTCGCCTATTCCTTTGGAGTTCTCCGATGAAGTCAAAGCTTTCGTTCATCGACCTGGTCATCGTCGGTGTGATGGCGTCAGTCGGATTCAGTTTGCTGTTGCCCGCGATTTTGCGTCAGCGTGCCGCGGCTCGTAATGCCCTGTGCGCCAGCAACCTGAAGGCGTTGGGATTGGCGATGCATAACTATCACGCGGCCTTCAATCAATTGCCGCCGGGATTGGGGGGAACGGTTGGCGGGGAAGACGACACTTGCAATCAAGGTCGACTCGGTCCGATCGTGGGTTTCACTCCCTTCCTGGAACAGCAGGCATTGTGGGAGAAAATCGCCAATCCGTATGTGTCCCCCAAAACCGGAAAACGGTTCCCGCCAATGGGACCAGCGCCTTGGTTTGATGCGGCGGAATACGATCCTTGGGCGTCTGCGTTTTCGACTTTGCGTTGTCCTGATGACATGGAAACGCAACCGGAAACGCCGAAACAAGAACCGATCGTGGTCACGACTTTAGCCATGCCCGATCTTCCACCGGGGGCAATCGACTCAACGACCTTGTGCAACTACGTGATGTGCTACGGCGATGGAACCTATTTGATGGGCGAGATGATTGACATCAATGATGTGGAGGCAGTGAATCGGGTGCGGGCTGGGATGCGGGGTGCATTTTGTGGAAACCAGCGAATGCGATTTCGAGACATGTTGGACGGGTTGTCCAATACGATCGGGATGTCCGAAACGATTTCGCCCGGAATCAATGACGCGAAAGAATCTCACATCGCCCAGGGCATCAAGGGTTTGAGTTTGAATCCATCGCTGTGTTTGAAGACACGCGATGGTGACCATGCGGATTGGTGGGACGTTCGCCGGGGATCTCGATGGGCGGATGGGACGCTGGCGATCAGCGGTTTCCAAACCGTGTTGCCACCCAATTCACCGACCTGTTTGTCAGATTTGGGAATGGAGGATCCAATTGCCTCCGCATCGAGTCGGCATCCTGGCGGCGTTCACGCGTTGATGCTGGACGGACGGGTTGTATTCATTGGCGACAGTATCGATTGCGGTGATCCTTCGCAGCCGGGAGTTTCCGTCGGTGAAGACTACGCGCGTCCGGGGTCGCCGAGTCCGTATGGGGTGTGGGGCGCGTTGGGAACGCGAGCTTCCAAAGAAGTGTTGCCGAACCCGAATCCAGATTTGAAGCCTGTTGAAACGGGGCCCGTTGGCAATCGAAACGGTCAAGCCCAAGGGAACGATCCTGAACGCCGATGGGCGACGTGGACCGATCGCGATGGCAAACATCGCTTGAAGGCAAGGGTCAACCGGATCATCGATCGTGAAACGGTTGAACTGGAGGACAGTCGAGGCATCCTGCACCGCGTGCCTCTGAACACGTTGTCAGACAGCAGCATTGTGATGGCGGTGACGATGTATGAGATGGGGTTGGAAGTGAAAGCTGCGGCCAAGCCGGAGTGATCGAAGGCAATCAGAACTTCAACGATTCACGTGGCTGCATTGGATTGGCCGCGTCGAATTGCTCGATCAGTTTCTTGGAGTCGTCGTCGATCGATTCCGGCAATTGAATTTGCAGTTCGACCATCAAGTCTCCGTCTGTGCCCTTGGGGTTGCGAACGCCTTGCCCCTTGAGCCGCAAACGTTTGCCACTGGAACTGCCAGCGGGAATCGAGAGTGCGATCGTCCCTGCGGGAGTCGGCACGTCGACCTTGGCACCCAAGGCGGCTTCGGCCAGTGTGATCGGCAGCTTGAGTTCCAAGTTGTTGCCGTTGCGTTTGTAAAACGGGTGGTTGTCGACTTGAATGATCAGGATCAGGTCGCCTGCGCCACCGGATCCGGGTTGCCCTTGCTCTCGCAAACGGATCTTGCTGCCTGAACTGACTCCGGGCGGAATCGTCACCGACAGTTTTTCTTGTTTGCCTCCACGAGCGAGGTAGAACTCGACTTTGTCGCCCAGCACCGCGGTGCGGAACGTGACGGACAACTCGTGCCGAATGTTTTGGCCTCGTTGCGGGGGCGCGGATCGCTGGCCGCCACCGAACGGTGACCCTTGGCCTCCGCGAGCTCCACCCGCATGCGCCCCACCACCGAGAATTTGTTCAAAGAAGTCGTTGAATCCGTTTTCGAATCCGGCTCCCCCTCTTCCACCACCGCCGCCGCCACGGCCAGCCGCGCCAAAAATCTGTTCCAGATCCAATCCGTCGAAGGATGGGTCTGCTCCTCCGCCGCCGCCACCACCGGCATTCGGATTCCATCCACCGCGAATTTTTTCGAAGTCGGAACCGTAGCGGTCGTACGCCGCACGCTTTTCCTCGTCGCCGAGAACTTCGTAAGCTTCCTGAACACGCTTGAATTTTTCTTGCGCGTCGGGGTTATCGAGATTCATGTCCGGATGGTACTTCCGGGCCAATTTGCGATAGGCTTTGGTCAGTTCAGCCTTCTCGGCGTCGCGAGAAACTCCCAGCGTTTGATACAGATCTTCAGCCACAGTGTGTCAATGATTTGGAAGGCAATGGTGTCATTTTGACAGGAACAGTCGTTTGAGGATTCACCATAGCAAACACCGAACCACAGACCGATGGGGGAAGGTTTGGAAGTTGGTTTGTCCCCTTTTGGCACTGTTTTCGTGCGGTTTCGTCACAAATGCTCCGATTTGGGCCGATGGCGATTTGACGCTGCGGGTGGTGGAGGAATCGACGGGCGAACCGACCATCGCGAGAATGGAATTGACGCGCCAACTGCCCGTCACCACGCGGCGGACATCCCGGCCAAAGACCGTTGCGGTGGCTCCACGACGATCGCTGTCGTCCGGGCCTGGGTTTGTGCTCGACGAATTCGCGGACCTGTCGCTGCAGGATGGCGCGTACGAGTTCAAGCTGACACGAGGGCCCGAGTCGCGGGTTTTGCGGGGCACCTTCGATGTCCAACGCGGCAGCGAGGACGAACATCAGCTCGCTCTGCCACGCATGGTTCGGATGCGACCGGAAGGTTGGACCAGCGGCGATTGCCTGCTGCCTCGCTCCCCCGAAAGTTTGCCGATGCGGATGACAGCGGAGGATCTGCATCTGGCGACTGTGATTCGAGATCCCGACGTTGCTGGACGGGGGACAGAAAAACCGATCCCACGTCGCAAGGCGGGCAAATTGTTTGGAGAGGGCGATTCGATTCTCACGCCTGAGGGTTGGCCGACGGAACCTCTGTGGATCGATGCGAACGTCGATTGCCTGGCAGGGTTGGCGTTCTACCGGGATTTGGCGGACTCCGATTGGCAACCGACTGCATCGGGAGAATTCGCTTCGGAGGAACTGGCTTCGCTAGGTTGGCTGGCAGGTTTGCCAGCGGATTCTTCCACGCGTGTTGCGGTTGAAAATCCATTCGCGTGGTTGCTGCCGATCTGGTTGGCCAGCGAGAAAATCGACGGTGTGTTTGTCCTGGGGGATTGGTTGCAACTGAATGAATCGGTGACGCGCGTGCCGGAGGGACGCATGCTTCAACCTGCCAATCGAAACGATGCGACTCAGCTCGGACGTGACGCCGAACAGATCCACTGGCAATTGTTGGAGTCCGGTTTTCGCCTGGCACCGATGGCGGGATCCGGCGACGACCCAGGCAATTCACCCGTGGGATACAACCGTTTGTACGTGGCCGGGCGTTCGCAGGCTTCCTCGTTTGATTCGCGGGAAGAAGCAGTCCCGGTGGGCACAAAGGAAGATTGGTGGGACGCGGCCTGGGAAGGTTGCAGTTTCGCGACCAACGGACCCTTGATGCGGACCAACTTGGACGGGCGTTTGCCCGGGCATGTGTTCGAGATCAACCCAGCGGAAGTCGGCGAAGGCGAATCGGTGGAGCTGACCGCGGAGGTGATTCTGAATGTCCGTGACCCGGTCGAATACTTGGAGGTCATCCACAACGGCCGGTTGCACTACAGCGCGAAGTTGGACGAATTCGCCAAGGCTGGTGGCCGGATTCCGCCGCTGAAAATCAAAGAATCCGGCTGGGCGACAGTCCGAGTGGTGACGTTGCACGAGGACCATTACCGGGCGGTGATTTCGTCGCCGTGGTATTTCGAAGTCGGCGGGCAGCCGCGAATCACGGCACGCAGCGTGGCTTTTTTCAAAGAATGGTTGGGCGAAACCGAGCAGCGATTGGCGAAGTTGCCACCCGACCAACTGAATGCGTTTGTGCCCTACGTTCGAGCGGCTCGCAAGTTTTGGGCGGAGCGGGCCGCGCTGGCAGGGTCCTGAACCATTTGCGGATGGGGTTTGGATTGGGGGATTGGTCGCGAGCGAGATTTGAATTGCCGCCTCTCGTCAAACTGCCGCGGATCGTCGAAACTGCTCGTTATGACGAATCTTGCTAGCGATCTGTTTCCCCACCCGTCGTCGGAATTCTCCATCGACGGTCACACCCTGCGCTATATCGACACGGCGGCCGAAGCCAAATTCGCGGGTTCCGAAGTCGAAAAACCGGATTCTGGAGCCGAGAAACAAAGCGACCTGCCGACGTTTGTTTGCGTGCACGGCAATCCGACGTGGAGTTTTTACTATCGCCGGATCATTGAGCGATATGGCAAGCAGCAACGCGTGATCGCGGTCGACCACATCGGCTGCGGTCGCAGCGACAAACCTTCGGCAGAAGATTTCCCCTACACGATGGCGGCGCATCGCGACAACTTGATTCGGTTGGTCGATGAGTTGGATCTGAAGAACGTGATCTTGATCGCTCACGATTGGGGTGGCGCGATTGGATTGTCGGCCATGCATGCTCGTCGCGAACGGTTGGCGGGGATCGGGTTGCTGAACACCGCCGCGTTCCCACCCCCGTACATGCCACAGCGCATCGCGGCTTGCCGGATGCCACTGTTGGGGACCCCTGCCGTTCGCGGATTGAATTTGTTTGCTCGCGCCGCGATCACGATGGCGATGTCGCGGACGAAGATGAAACCGGATGTCGTGGCCGGGTTGTTGGCTCCTTATGACAGTTGGAAAAACCGAGTCGCGATCGATCGGTTTGTGCGCGACATCCCGCTCAATGATTCGCATCCCACGATGAAAACGCTTCGTCAGTTGGAATCCGATTTGCCTGACTTGGCGTCGCTGCCGATCTCGCTGATTTGGGGCATGAAGGATTGGTGCTTCCGACCGGAATGCTTGCGACGTTTCGAAGCGGTTTGGCCGGACGCGGAAGTCACCGAACTGGATAAAACCGGTCACTATGTGATCGAAGATTCACCCGAAGAAACTTTGCAAGCCATCGACTCCTTGCTGAGTCGTGTCAAGGAACGCATCGGTGCGGCGTGATCCGTGGCAATGGATTGCGAAAACCGTTCGCAGTCCTGCGGATGCGATTCAATACGCGTGTGTGCTGGAGGCGACTGCACCCAAAGCAGGCAACGTTCATCCTGTCGCCAAGTTTGATGATCTTTGTTTTGCCGACTTTGTTGTGTCCGCTGAAATCGCGGCGAGCGAATTGACCGCCACAACGTTGGATTTGGGTCCGACACTGTTGGGGTTGGGTGACCGCGTTCACGCGGTGATCCAGCAAACGCGATCCAGGACAAACACCAACGTCAATCTGGGCATCGCGTTGTTGTTGTCCCCGATCGTTGTGGCAGAAGAACGGTATCGAACCTCGGACATCTCGTGGACGTTGGACGCGTGGCGTGAGGCCACGGCCAATGTGCTGTCGACGCTGTCGAGCGATCAAAGCCAGCGGATGGGAGAAGCGATCGCGATGGCCGCCGCCGGGGGAATGGACGGGGACTATCAACCGGAGGACCCGGCGTTGGATGTTCACGCCGCGTCCAAATCGTTTGACGTGATGGCCGGGATGCGAGAAGCAAAGGACCGGGACTTGATCGCGGCCGAATACGCAAACGGTTTTGAGAGTTTTTTTGCCGAGGTTGTGCCGATCGTGGAAGCGTCCACGGGCGACACCGGCGACCTTCTGTCAGGGATCGCGCTGGCTCATTTGCAACTGTTGGCTGATCGGGGTGACTCGTTGATCGCTCGCAAGAACGGTCGCGAAGTCGAGCGGCAAATTCGAGATCGAGCTCAGCGTTGCCTGGACGCTTTTGCAAGCGAGGGTGACTTTGAATCAATCGTTGCGTTCGACCATCACTTGCGGAGCGACGGTCACCGGCTGAACCCAGGCACGACGGCCGACTTCATCGCCGCTGCGGTTTACGTGTGTTTGCGAATGCGCTCTCACCTGTCCTGAAGTCGTGCCGTTTATCGAGGCTGCGTTTGAGCGGGTTTCCGATGATGCACCTCTCCTGAAACGAAGTTTGGGGGGAGGTCGAGCGACGCCGTTCAGGCGTACGCGAGGGAGGGGGCCGAGCATGGGAAGCGGCGCGGATTGCCCTCTCCCGGAAATCTCGCTTTCCGACCCCTCCCGCTGCGCGGGCGGGGTTCTCAAGGCGCTACTGGCACAGCACTTAAAAACTGCACGGCCTCATTCCTTGGCTTGCAGTTGTTGCCTCAAACGTTCAATTTCTCGCTGCAACTCTTTCACCGTGGGTGACTTGGCTTCGGCGGGCAAGGTGTCCGGTTCAGCCACGGAAGTCGGCTTCGCGGGCGGAAGACTTTCGGAGCCGGATACGGCCCCATCGGCCGGCAACGCGAGCGGATCAATCTCAACGGTTGGCGGCGCGGTGGGCTTGGGCGATGGCAGGGTTTCGGTGGGAGCCGGGAGTGTGAACGACGCCTTGGGTTCGGCACTCGGTGCAGGCAACTCCTCGCCAGCGGGTGCTTGCGAATTCGATCCGTTGCCACCGAGCATCTTGCCAAACACCGATCCCATCCCGCCAAGGAAACCGCCGGATTCAGTGCCGCTGGCCTCGGGGGTTTCTTCGTTGGCATTCGCGGCATCCCTTTCGGAGTTCGCGATCGCGGACCGTGTGGGCGCGCCACCGGGACCACCCATTTCAATTTGCTTTTGAAGCATGGCGTCGCCCCGAATCAAACCGAATTCGATTTGATCACCTGGTTGGAGGATCGAAATTTCTCGCAGCAAGTCGTCGGTGCCACGAATGAGCCGACCTGAGGCCGAGACAATTCGATCTCCCACGGCGAGTCCCGCGACTTTGCCCGCGGTGTTCTCGGGGACTGACACGACCGAGACGCCTCGTTGCGGTGTCGCGTCACGAACTTCGATTCCGAGGGAACCTCGTGAACGGGCGAGCCTAGGAGTGGTGTTGTTCGTTGGCGGTGACAAGCGTTCGGAGGCTGGTGGGGGAAGTTGCGGCGCGGGCAACTCGTTGGCCCGTGGCTGATTGCGATTGGTGTTGTCCAGGACGCTTTGGCTGGAAGGGGGGAGTGTGATCGGTGGCTTGGCAGCGACACGAGCGCTGCTGATCGCTGGAACATTTCCGCGATACAAACGCCCGCCTCGGAACAATTGCATGGCGACGGCAGGCGCTTGGCCGGGCGTGGATCGAATGTCGTCGAGGGCGGAAACCGCTTCATCGAGCGTTCGTGTTCGCGAGTTTCCGATCGCGACGATCAAGTCGCCAGGGCGGACACCAGCCTCATCGGCTCGTGATTGCGACGAGAAGCCATCGACACGCAGGCCTTGGTAGCCGCCGACGACCGCAGGCGAGACTCGCATGCCGAACTGAACGTCATCGGATGCAATTTCACCCGCGCGTCCTGTGGTGGCGGATTGGCCATCGACCGTGGACGCACTCCGCAGGGTTGCCGAGGTGCGGCGGTCGGCTGACGCGTTGTTCCTCGGGATCGGCGTTGCCAGGGTTCGGGGGCGTGCCGAACTGGCGCGGTTGGAGGCCGCGGGGTTTTGGTACGGTGGCTGGGAAAGCGGAGATGGCGGAGGCGATTGAATGCGGTTCCGCAAGCGTTCCAGCAGACGTTGGGCCGACGCATCCGAAGCGTCGATCGCATGCAGGCACGAAATCATCGACAGGCAGACGGCCCAGCGAATCCAGTTCGAGCGTCGACCTGATCGAAGCATTTGTCTCTCCACTTTAGAAGCGATCCGAAAAGGGGTCTGACCCTTTGGAGGTGTGCTGTTTTGGTGTAGTTTGCGGCCTCGCCGGAGAGGGTCAGACCCCTTTTCGGATGACGGAAGGTTCCTTCGAAACATCGCTTCCCGACGTGTGGGAGCGGGTTCAGAAGGACGCGGTCAATCGATCATAGAGAGAATGATGGGGAACGCCAACCAATTCGGGTTCGATGAACGGTCCAGTGGAACCCAGGCGGCCCGCCTCGGTGATGCGGAGGACCAGGCTCTGCGGTTTCGCCCGTTTGCTCTGGCGGAGTTGCCCACGCTGCTGCCCGCGGCGCTGGAACGAATCCCGCCAGGTCGAGCGGTGATGGTCGCGGACCAAATTCGTTCGGCGATCTCGCGGCAGGTCACCGACCAGCTGATATTGCTGGTCAGCGAGGCTTCTGACGCGATTGCGATCGTGCTGGGAGCGGCGGATAGCGACATGGCGACGGTTCTGCACGCCGGCCCGATCGTCTTGCCGACGGAGCAAGCATCCCGGCCCGATCATCGAGCAACCGAAAATTCACAGTTGGCGGTTGGGCTCGGCCGGACACTTGGTCAGATTTGCCAGCAACGGGGCATTCAGTTCCTGCAGTGGGCGACGGCCTGGCCACTCGAAGAAGCGACATCGGACGGGCCAGACTCGGGCGGCCCGGGTGCCAAATCCCTTGATTTCCAGGGTTCGTGGCCGCATTGGATGGGGTTCACAAATGTTGGCGACCTGGAATATCTCGCGCTCGACCTCAGCGATTCATTTTCGTTGGAGTCTTCGTTGGAGTCCTTGGACGCCCCGCTGCAGTTGGACGCTCTTTCGGTCGACGTGAATGATGCCGAGCAGATGAACCAAATGCGGGATTTGGTCCAGCGGACTTACCTCGGGTCGATAGATTGTCCCGCGCTGGAACAATTTCGGACCGCGGCGCAGATCATGGACGGCTACCAAGAGGTCCCCACGTACGCGCCGGATTTGTGGTTCATGTTGTCCGAACGTCCAGGCGGCGAACCCCTGGGTTGCTTGTTGATGGCACGCCACGGCGGCGACCCCGCATCGGTTTTGGAAGTGGTCTACATGGGCGTGGTCCCAGAGGCGCGAGGCCGCGGTTTCTCACGTGACATCCTTTCGTTGGCGCTGCAGTGCTGTCGTGAAGAATCTGCCGCCCGAATGATCCTTGCCGTGGATCGATCAAATCGTCCCGCCCGAGACGCCTACATGCGTTTGCCGATGCAAACCGTGTTGCGAGAATCAGTTTGGGCGAGAAATACTACCGCCTGAGAATACGAAACACTTGTGCATCGATCTTGAATCCCCTCGCCGGAATGAGGTATCGACGTTCTGCAGAACGTGCCTCCCTTTTCCGCTCCATGCGCTCTCGTGATTCGATATGTCTGAAAACTCTCTCTCACCAACCAACCTTGCTTCCGAAATGAACTTGGGAGCCGCCGAAGTTCCGCCACCAAGTTTTGCCGACGCCACGTCGGACTTGGTCAGTCAGATGACCGAAGGCAATTTCAATGGCCTGACGGACTACGCCACCACACATCTGTGCCTGCGCTTCTTTCAGCTGGCCTGGGTTTGTTTGTTGTCTTCATCGGGTATTTGGTTGCCAAGTATTTGATGCGCGTGATCAGTCGTCCTGTGTGCCGACGTGTGGACGAGACGCTCGGCAAGTTTGTCGGCAAGATGGTGTTCTATTCGGTGATGTTTGCCGTCGTCGGTGCTGTGTTGACCAAGTTGGGCGCCCCGCTGGGTGGCTTGGCAGCGATGCTTGCAGCGGCTGGCTTCGCGATTGGTTTGGCATTCCAAGGAACGCTCAGCAATTTCGCCTCGGGCGTGCTGATGCTGGTCTTCCGTCCATTCAAAGTCGGTGACGTTGTCAACGCAGCTGGCGTGACAGGCAAAGTCGATGAGATCGATTTGTTCACAACGACGTTGGACACCCCTGACAACCGACGCATCATTGTTCCCAACAGCGCAATCGCAGGCGGCACGATTGAAAACATCAGTCATCACCAACATCGCCGCGTCGAAGTGCCCGTCGGTGTGGACTACTCCGCCGACTTGCAAACCACCCGAGCGGCACTTCAAAAAGCAGTGGATCAATTGGCCGCCAATGTGATTCAAGGCGAAAACCGAGGCAGCGCTGTCGTGCTGGCTGGACTGGGTGACAGTGCCGTGAATTGGAAGGTCCGCATGTGGGTCGCCGGTTCCAATTTTTGGCCGATGACAGAAGCGTTGACCGGCGAAATCAAAATGCAACTGGATGCCGCCGAGATCGGTATCCCCTTCCCTCAAATGGATGTGCACGTGCATCAATTTGCAGAGGCCGCCGCAAACGCTGAAAAGGCTGGACGCACGCGACCAACCCGTCGTGGCGCAGATCGCATGGTTGGCTGAGGGGCAACCGCCTGTGAATCAAGCAAATGAGGACACCAGCCCCGTGGTCTGTGCCAGCGAATGGTTTGGGTAGCGAAACTCGTCCCGAGTCTTGATTTGCGTGACGAAATCCCGAAAGTCTTGACGACTTTCGCTACGGTGATGGGAAGTTCGGGAAACGGCGAATCCGCGAACGAAACCGCTGTCGGCTAGCCCGGCGGTGACGCTGTGAAGTATGCTGAGGCCACCGAGTCAGATCGGTGGCCTTTTTTCGTAGATGCCGTTCCATCAAACCATCCATCGGTACGACCATGTGGCACACTAGCCAAGGCGATCGCACGCTCGACGGTGCCGAAGCGGAATTGATGCAGCGATTGATTGAATCGCTGCTCGAAGATTTGTTGTTGCAGTTTGATGAAGAGTGGCAACCCGATGCCGATTGGTCCTGCGACACCGGGGTGGAACTGTTCGACAATCTTCACAGTGAACAACAAATCGCGCTCCTGCATGATGTCGCCCATCACTTGCTCGAGCCCACCCCTGAGGGCATGACTCTCAGTGCGATTGCCGAAGCCACCGTGGCAGCTCTGTTTGCGGAACTGCATCACCACGTGGAAATGGAATTGGATCTGTCGTTGGACGTCAACAATGTTCATTGGCGACAGTTGATTCGCGACGCAGCCATCGAATGCCTCGTCCGCGATGATTTGTTGGGAATGGACCGACCGGCTGACGACGTCATTCAAGTGGACGAGGTGTTGCCGACTGATTTTCGAATTCCCGATCTGCATTCGCTGGACAGCTTCGCGTGGGATGATCTGATCGAATCGCTCGCGGATCAGATTTTGTGGGATCGCGATTTTGAAATGGCTTCGCTGTTTTTGGACGAAGACCCTCGGCGATCCGCCACCCGTCGGGAAGTGATGGGAATCGACGCGAATTACTTTGTGCAAATCCCTCCTGATCCGCGGCCCAGCGAGATGCCCTCGTTGGTGTCAGCAACGCAGGCGTTGATCCGCCGCAAACCACGCTGAAGAAGACGGCTCCCCGATCCCGTTTCAAGAATCCCGTCAGACGAACTCACCGACCCAATTGATGAAACGCAACGCGATTCTCTTGACCAATGATGACGGGATTGATGCTCCCGGTTTGCTCGCGATGCACCGCACGATCACGCAGTGGATTCGTGCGACCGGGAACGCGGACCGGTATGAGATCACGGTGGTCGCGCCGGATCGAGGTCGCAGTGAATGCGGTCACAGCGTCACCACAACCCGCGACCTCACCGTCACCGAGACACAAACCGGATGGTTCGCGGTGGACGGGACGCCCGTGGATTGCGTTCGCTCCGCGATGACGGTGCTGTGTCCCCACGCTTCGGTGGTTTTTTCAGGAATCAATGCGGGGGCGAACCTGGGGGTCGATCTGTTGGTCAGCGGAACGTTTGCCGCGGCTCGAGAAGCGGCGCTGCACGGCGTTCACAGCATGGCGGTGTCGCACTATCGCCGACCGGATGTGCCCAAGACATGGGATCACACGGGGCGTTGGCTGCGGCCGGTGTTGGATTCGTTTTTCAACGACATCCCGTTGGTCGGATACCCTCCGGCCCCTGGGCGTGACGCTTCGAGGTTGACGAGGGAGGACGACGAGCATCAGCCAGGGCAGCTGTGGAATGTCAACTTGCCAGCAATCGATCCCGCGACAGAGATGCCACCCGTTTTCGACTGCGAGGTGGAGCGGCAACCGATGAAGCGAGCCGGAACGCGGACGGGGCACACCGAGAGCGACGGCACGTCTCAAATTGCGAGTGGATCAGTCGGGTTTGCGAGTCAGCAACCGATTCGGATCCAATCGGACTTTCATGGACGCCCCAGGACGTCGGGAACCGATGTGGAACGCTGTTTTTCGGGCCATCTGACGATCAGCCGGATCAGTCCTTATCCCGCTTGATGGCCAACGCCGCATTGGAGCAGCATGATTGGCGGGGTTCCAAGTTCACCAAAGCGGCGGGCTGGTTGAGCGCAAGGCCGTGGAGGTTCTCGAATGGGGGGCGCCTTCGAGACTGAATTTTTTGCCAAATTTCTTCGGAGGATCCGAAGGCCGGATTCACACGGTGAGCGATTTCGCACCAACCGCAGGTTCACACTGGTCCCTTAAAGCACAGTTGCGGGACTCATGGATGGAGTTGATCCATCGTCGTCTGTCGTTCACTCATCCTCAGACGTGTTCCGAAGAACATGCAGGCAGGGTGCGAGAGCGGACTGGGATCCAGTGTGAGAAAGCGGCATTCAACGTTCGGCTTGACCCGCGACAGCGATGTCATGTTCCAGAACCGCAGAGTTCGGAGCACCCGCTTTGTGCTGCTGAACAGGAGCAACGCTCTCCTTTTTGTCCAACTCACCACGGACGATCGAAACTTCTCGTGGAGCTTCGATCCCAATGGCGACGCGATTGCCAGCGATGCGATTGACCGTGATCACGATGTTGTCACCGATGACCAGCTTTTCGCCTTCTTTTCGACTGAGTACCAACATTTCTGAATCCTTTCCCGGAGGGATACTTTTGCGTTTTGAAAATCGTTTCAAGTGTTGGTCGTTCAAGATCAACCTCTCTGTTGTGAGAGGGCCGATGCCGAACCCGTTTGCAACAGGAAGCAACTCGCTTCCTGTGGAAACTTTAATGAGCAATACCTGCGCCATAAAGTTCGCCCAAACCACCGAATCTTCGCAATAATTTCGCTCGCGCTCAAAAATTGCATCTCAAATCGATTTGAGAACCGATCTGATTCGGATCGATCATCCACCAGGTGATGGATGTCTCACCAAACTCATTTCAAAACGAGAGGCCGTCTCACCCTGAGACAACTGAGTCTCTCGTCCACACAAGTAGTATCAGCTTGGGGCGTGACACGTTTGGTCACGCACGCAGATGAGCCAGGACTTTTTCGGTGTTGGGGCCTGGAATCACGCCTTTTTCAGTGACCAATGCCGTCACCAAATCAGCCGGCGTGACGTCAAACGCCGGATTCACCACCGCAACACCCTCGGGAGTTTGTCGCGGTGAGTCGGTTCCGCAGGGGTACGAGACCTCGTCGCCGTCGCGTTGCTCGATCGGAATCAAATCGCCTGATTCCAGTTCCGGGTCGAAGGTGTTCGTCGGTGCCGCGACGTAGAACGGGAGGTTGTGGTGCTTGGCCAGCACCGCCAGAGGGTAGGTGCCGATTTTGTTCGCGACGTCCCCGTTGGCCGCGATTCGGTCGGCGCCCACGATGACGGCATCGACCAGCCCCTGCCGCATCAGGCTGCCTGACATCGAATCGGTGCAAACCGTCACGGGAATCCCGGCTTGATGCAGTTCCCAGGCCGTCAGTCGGGCTCCCTGCAGCAATGGTCGCGTTTCATCGGCAAAAACTTGCAGTGTGTGACCCGATTCTTGCAGGTGGTAGATCGGTGCCAGAGCCGTTCCCCACATCGAGGTGGCCAGCGCCCCTGCGTTGCAGTGTGTCATAACGCGTTGGCAATCGGCCAACAGCGTCGCGCCGTGTCGACCGATGGACCGGCACATTTGCCGGTCATCATCGTGAATGCGAACCGCCTCCGCGACCAATCGCTCGCGGAGTTCGGCGACCTGACCGGAAAACCCATCGACAATGGCCCGCATGCGATCCAGGGCCCAGAACAAATTGACCGCCGTGGGGCGACTGGTCGCCAGGTGATCGATCGTTTGTCGATACCGAGTCTGCGCTTCTGGCAGGCTCGCGTCGGCATTCACACTGACCGGGGTCAGTGTGACCCCGTAGGCCGCAGCGATGCCGATGGCCGGCGCACCGCGAACGACCAATCGTTGAATCGCATCGTGCGTTTGGTCAACCGTGGTGCAGACCAAACGCGTCAGCGTTCCAGGCAACTTGGTTTGATCCAGCAGATCCAGTTCTGCGGGCCGCCCGTTGTGGGCGGCGTGATATCGAATCGTTTCAGCTTCGTTCACATCAGGGACCGTTGCGCGAGGTTTGGAAAATCAAACGTCAGCCGCACTGGGAACGACGAACCCATCGCGGTACTCGCGAGTTTCCATCGCTTTGGCTTTGTCGTTGTCGACAAAGGTTTCCGCCTCAGGATCAAACTTCAGCACGGGGCCGAGCGACAACTGCTCTTTTTCCGGATCGACGTTGTTGTCCCGGAGGTGCTGCAGCGTTCGGTCGAGTGTGGCTTGATCGTCATCCAACGACGAAATTTTCGCGAGTGACTCGGAGATCGTTTTGGGATCGACCCGGTTTTCTTGACCAACGTAGTACGAAATGTTGCCCAGGTGAGCGATCGCGGCGGACAGGTGACCGCAGCGTGCATCCGCATGCAGCGTCGAGGCATCGCGAGACTGTACCGCATCGAGGAAGTTCGCAAAGTGGTCGTCTCCCACGTTCGATGTCGCTTTGAACTCACGCACCAATTTGCGTTGTTTGTCGAACACGGCGCAGCGGTTGTAGCTGGGACCCTGCACGAGGTAACCGTCTTCCCCGTAGAAGATGACGCCGATCTTGTTGCCTTTGCTGTAACCGAACAACTCGTTGATTTCTTGATCAGCCGATTCGTCGACGCTCAACCCACGTGTTTCAAACACGATGGTTTTGTCGCCGTAATCGTAGATCGAAACTTGCGTGTTGGCGGTGTCGCCTGCATCGACGTAATCGGGGTCTTTGCGTTCGGCTTGGTAGCCCAGTCGACCGGCATAACTCAGCACGGCGTTGGGATGGCGTTCCAGTCCCAGTCCCCAGCGAGCCACATCGGTTTGGTGAGGGCCTTGGTTTCCGGAGTCGCCGTTGCCGTAGTGACGCTGCCAGTGCCAGTCATAGTGGAAACGTTGACGCGTCAGCTTGGGATCGGTGTAGGACGCCGGTCCGCTCCAAAGATTGAAGTCGACGCCTGCGGGGATTTCATAGTCGCCCAAAGGACCGATCGACTTGCGCCGTTTGTAGCACAGGCCGCGAGCGAGTTTGACTTCGCCAATTCCGCCATCAGCCAAGAACTGCATGCCTTCGCGACAGCCGGAGCTGCTGCGGCACTGGGTTCCAGTTTGGAACATGCGGCCGTACTTGGCAGCGGCGGCGACGAGCGCCCGTCCTTCGTGAATGTTGTGGCTGATCGGTTTTTCGATGTAGACGTCTTTGCCTGCCTGCATCGCTTCGACACCCATCAACGCGTGCCAGTGGTTGGGCGTGGCGCTGGTCAGGATCTGAACGTCGTCCATGTCCAAGGCTTCGCGAAAGTTCTTGACGACTTTGGGGCGAAGTCCCTGCAAATCGGCGACTTTGTCAGCACGGCTGTTGCCGACTTTTTCATCGATGTCGACCAACACTCGAATTTCGGTGCGAGGGTCTTTGTCGAATCCGCGAATGTGTTCTCCGCCGCGACTGTTGACGCCGCAGATCGCCACGCCGAGTTTTTCGCTGGGTGAGGTGGCTTGGGCGGAAGCGGACCGGCTGGTGTGAACACCGACGGCCGCCCCGACCGCGATTCCGGTCGCGGTGAACTGACGACGACTGATTCGCGAGGCACGGGCGGAGGAAGCTGGGGCAGGTTTCATGGCGGGCCTATGGAAGGAAGAGGAAGGTGGGACGATGGGGAGACATACACATTATGCATGCTTCGTGCGGCGTATTCATCCACCTTACGCCTCCAAAGTCCCAAGACACGCAATTTTACTCGTCGGCCAAGGAATCTCGCCGATCAGGCCGGTTCGACGGTGGAACCCAGATTTCCTCAAGTGGGTGGAATTGGGGTGTCGGCAAGGGAGGTGCTGGACTTCAAGCGGAACGGGCTTCCAATCTGGGTCACTTGGATTGTGATTGCAGAAATTTGTTGAGGCCCTGGAGGTCATCCGTGTTGATCAGGTCGACTCCCGCGTTGTGGAGGACTGTCCAAGCAGCTGGATGATCGGGCGTTGCCCAGAAGCGGACGCGGCGATTTTGCTGGTGAGCTCGTTCCAAAATCAGGCTCAGCTTTTGACGATCGGCCTCGGGCAGCTCACCCTTCCCACGCCACTTGAAATTGCGGCCCCAGTGGTCGCTGATCAACGGCATCAGGTCGGCTGAGTAATCACCTTCCAAATCACCAAGTCGGCCGTCCACGCCAACAAACCGGGGCAATTCCGTCCGGACCAATTCGATCGGGCGGTTGCCACTGATGATGGCGGTGACGCCGCGGCGATGCACTCCTTCGGAATCGACATGCGTGAACACGTCGTCGTAGGTCGAAAGCAGCTGGTTGAGCGCCCGATAGGTGGACTCCCCCTCGGACTTCAGGTCGATCAGCAACGTGACGGGCAGGCCATCGCCTTCGACGCTTTTAAAAGAGTCCGAAGAGCCATCCGCCTGGGCGCTCGATCGCATGCGTTGCCGCAGTGGATCGAGGTACAACGCTTTCAAGGTCCGTTCGGCGGAAAGTTCCGAGGTGGAGTGCGCGACCCAGAGGTCCCCTTCGACCAAAAAGATATCTGCTTCGACGCTGCGGAATCCGTTGTCGAGGGCGTCCAGCAGCGGACGCTCGTGCAGGTAGTCGTTGTGAGCATGAGCCTGGGGGTGAGCTGCTGCGGAACCAGGTTCCTGAGCCGAGGAGATCGTTGTCATGCCAGTCCAAAGGCTAGCGAAGCAGGCGGCGATACAAAATGCAGTGACCGCGAAGAGGCTCGCTTCGCGTCGAATTGGTGTTGAGATGTTCACGTGGGGCTCGTGGTGGACGCATGGGGTGGGGATGCGAATTCAGAGCCACGATTCTATCTGCTTTGTCGGGTCCTGTTGGCATTTCCGTTTTTCGCGAAGGAGCGTGCGTGGGCTTCCAGTCTGTGGGTGAATCACACGGTCTGGAAACGGATGCCACTCCTGCGGCGGAACGCTCAAACCGTGGCGGGTTGAGCGATAGGAGAGGCCGACTCAGGACGAGGTGGGACCCCACGCGCGGCTTCGTCCATGAAGCCCGTGTCCATCCCCAGATCTTGCAGCAACAGTCGGGAACTGATCCGGCTGGATTCATAGATCACAGGCAGACCGCTGCCCGGATGCGTGCCGCCGCCGACCAAGTAAACGCCGTCGAGTTCTTCAAAACGATTGTGAGGTCGCTTGTGAAGCATTTGGCCCAAGTTATGAGCCAAGTTGAACGTGGCCCCTTTGTAAATCGCGTAGTCACTCTGCCAATCGTCGGGCGTGATTTGATGCTCCACCCGAATCCGGTCGCGCAAATCGGTCAGGCCGAGCTCGCCCAACTTGTCCAGCGTCAGCTCGCGAAAACCGGAGGCTTCTTTGGACCAGTCAACATTCTCGGTGTCATGTGTGACTGGGACCAACACGTACAACGAACTGTGTCCGGCGGGCGCCAAGGTTGGATCGGTCACGCCCGCGTTTTGGACATACACCGAGGGATCTTGGCTGAGCACATGATCCGTTTCAATTTCGCGAAGGTTGCGGTTATAGTCTTTGCTGATGTGGATGCTGTGGTGCGGTAGGTCTTCGTACAGACCTTCAATGCCCAGGTACAACATGTAAGTGCTGCAGGAAAATTTCTTCTTGGCGATCTGTTCGTTCGACCAACGTTTGCGGGAAGCGTTGGGAACGGTCTTGGTCATCCAGTCCGCGAAGTCGGCGTTGACGACAAACGCATCGGCGTCGTAGCGATCGTGGTGGGTGTGCAGCGCACGAACTCGACGACCTTCCATTTCGATCGACTCGACGGGTTCATCGAGTCGGATTTTCACACCCATTTGTTCGGCGAGTTCCGCCATCCTTTCGCTCACGCGGCTGCAGCCACCAATGGGATGGAAGACGCCGTATTCGTATTCAAGAAACGACAGGATGCTGAACAGGCTCGGGCAATTGAACGGTGACATCCCGAGGTACTTGGACTGGAATGCGAACGCGATCACGAGTCGTGGGTCGCTGAAGTAGCGTTCGAGTTCTTTGCCCAGGGTTCGGAACGGATGCAGGTGCTTGGCCGCGCCCAACAAGGACGGCTTCATCACGTCCATCGCGGAATTGAATGGCGACTCCAAGATCGGACGAAACTTTTCGAGCTTGATCCGGTTGTCGTCCATGTACCGCTTCAGTTGCCCAACGTCCTGCGGTGAAAATTGAGCGATCTGACGATCCATCTCATCCATGTCGGGAGTGCAATCGAGTTGGCCGCCCCCACCGAATGTCAGTCGATATTGAGGGTCCAATCGCTCCATCGGGACCTCCTCCATCAAGTCGTGCCCGGTCGAGTGAAAAATCTCGTCGAGCACGCGTGGGTACAGGAAGAACGTGGGGCCGCAGTCAAAACGGAAACCATCCATTTCGATGGCCGACGTCCGGCCGCCGACTTGCCCACGGCGTTCCAAGAGGGTCACGTCGCAACCGCCTGCGGCGAGCTGCATCGCCGACGCCAACCCACCGGGGCCGGCTCCAACGACAACGACTTTCCTTTGCGACATGACAACCTTACTGACCAGACCAAGAACACCAACCGAGAGCCAGCCCGCGGTTTTGACTTCTAACGTTTGCCGCGAGCAACTGGCTTATCTTACGCGTGCGGCCAGTGTTAGAGATACTGCTGGTACGCCGCGACCGCTAATTGATCGCACAGTTCGTTTTCGGTGTGCCCGGCGTGACCTTTGACATGATGGTAGGTCACCACGTGGTCTTGCATCTGCTGATCGAGTTCTTGCCACAGTTCGACGTTCTTGACCGGAACCAGTTTGGAACCCTCTTTGCGTTTCCAACCGCGGCTCTTCCAGCCAGCCATCCAGCTCGACATCCCCTGCCCCACGTATTTGCTGTCGGAGTACAGAGCGACAGCGCAGGGTTGTTTCAGAGCCTCCAGTCCACGGATCACAGCCATCAATTCCATTTGGTTGTTGGTTGTGTGCGGTTGGCCGCCTGAACGCTGGATCTCTTTCAGCGTCCGTGGGCATCGCAACACAAATGCCCAACCACCCGGTCCAGGGTTCCCGCTGCAGGCACCATCGGTGTACAGCTCCACGGGTTTCAAGTTGGCGGCAGGTTTTGGTTCAGTCATGTCGGTTCAGTCCGTTGGATGGGGGTGCGTCCGTGTTGCAGGGTTCAAATCGCTGGGTTTTCGAACCGCTCGTTTTCGAGTCTCTGGGGCGAAGTCACAACGCTCCAACTTCGGCTGGGTTCAGCCGGTGTTGCGGCCAATTTGAAGTCCGTCGGGGGCGAAGACGCTGCGGCCGCCATCGACCGGCAAGCAGACTCCGGTGACAAATGTGTTTTCGCACAAGAAGCCAACCGCGTGAGCGACTTCCTCTGGCGTGCCGACTCGCCGAGCCAGCGTGCTGTCGGCCAATTCTTTCACGGTCTCTGCGGTGACATCTTCGGACAGCAGCACGGGGCCTGGCTGCACGCAGTTGACTCGAATGTTTGCGTTGTTGGCTCCGAGTTCCACCGCCAACGACCGAGTCATGACTTCGATCGCCCCTTTGCTGGGAAAGTACGCGGCGTGTTCCGCGTAAGGTCGCACCGTGGCCCAGTCACCCAGGTTGATGATGCAGCCACCACGGGACTGCGTGACCATGTGACGACCGGCGGCGCGAGCGCACAACAGCGAGGCGACGGAGTTGATTTGGAAGTACCGCCGGATCTCGTCCCCGGTGATGTTTTCCAATCGTGTGGGGGTCCAGATCGCAGCGCTGTTGACCAGGATGTCGAGCCGGCCAAAGTGCTGGTGCGTTTGATCGATGATCGCATCGCAGGTCGCGTCTTCTTCGAGTGAACCTTGCGTCACAATCGCTTCTCGGCCGAATTGTCGTTGCCACTGCGAGGCGGCTTGCTCCGCTTCGTCAACGCTGGTGTTGGCGTGCAGGGCCACATGGCATCCACGCCGCGACAGCTCTTCCGCGATGACACGTCCGACTCGCGGTGAACCACTGCCCGTGACGATGGCAACCGGATCATCCGTTTCGAAAACGCCTTGCAATCGTGAACGACGAGTGGTGGTTTCCACCTCAGACGCTCATCTCTTCGCACGAACCGGTGACATCGAAACCGAGGTCGCGAATCATGTCGTAATCTGCTTGAGGTGCTTGACCTTGCGTTGTCAGGTAATCGCCCACAAACACGCTGTTGGCAACGTACAGTCCCATGGGTTGCAGCTGACGCAGGTGCAGTTCACGACCGCCGGCGATTCGTAGTTCACGATCCGGGTTCACGAACCGGAACATCGCCAGGGCTTTCAGCGCGTCTTGAGGCGTCAGAGCCTCGGTGCCTTCCAGCGGCGTGCCGTCGATCGCATTGAGAATGTTGACGGGAATCGATTGCACCCCGAGTTCGTTGAGATCGAACGCCATCGACACGATGTCGGACTTGGATTCGCCCATGCCAATGATGCCACCGCTGCACATTTCCATGCCCGCATCGCGAACGTGACGCAGCGTTTGAACGCGGTCTTCGTAGGTGTGTGTCGTGCAGATCTTTTCGTAATGCGATTCGCTGCTGTTCAGGTTGTGGTTGACTCGGTCGACACCACAGGCCTTCAGCCGTGCCGCTTGGGATTCATCCAGCAAGCCCAAGCAGGCGCAGATGTCCAAGTCGTATTTCTGTTTGATCTCGGGAACGATCGCTTCGACCGCTTTCATTTCGCGTTCATTTGGCCCGCGAGCGGAGATCACCAAGCAGTACGTCTTGGCACCTCGCTCTGCCGCAACTTTGGCGGCATCCATCAACGCGTCGCGTTTGAGAATGTTGTACTTGGGGACGGGCGCGTCGGAGACCTTGGATTGGCTGCAGTAGTGGCAATCCTCAGGGCACAATCCGCTCTTGGCATTCATCAAGAAGTACAGCTGAACCGTGTTGCCAAAGTGCTGATGGCGAATTCGATAGCCGGCCGAGATGATCGCGGGCACATCCAGGTCAGACGCTTCCAGCATTCCGAGCGCTTGCTCACGCGTGATCGGCGTGCCGTCGAGGACCTGTTGAGCCAACGCGTCGTAGTATCCCGGAGGCGAAAACGCACCGGCGGACGATGACGTGTCGGCAGTGTCCGGGGCAGCAACAGAATCGGCAGCACTGGAGTCAGCAACGCTCATGGAACCAGGGGGTCAGCGGGGAAGGAGATGGAGGAAGATCAGGACGTGATTTCGACCCGCATCGTCGGCGTTTGGTCTGCCGTCGACAAGGCGGGGCGTTCCGCAGTGGGAGTTTCTGGGGCCGCCAACGCCAAAATCTGGTCCAACTGCTGCCGCAACTCGATCATCTGATGGCGGCTCAGACCTTGTCCGATCAAGCTCGCTGCGTGCAGGCCGACGATCACCAACAGAGAAATTGGCACCATCCACAGCCCCGTCATCGAGGCACCGAGGCTCCACTGCACGTATGCGATCAGCAATCCGCCACACAGGATCAATGCCATGGCAAAATAGAGAAACATGCAGAACGTCCAGATTTCAGGTCTCGGCGAGAACCGGCCAAACAGCTGACAGTTCACGTCCGAGGCATTGTCCGGCGAGGCCCCTGCTGGCACCGAATGGTCGCTGAGGTGGGGCAATTCCGCGTTCCCAGACGACTCGGGACGCACATCGCTGAACTGGATCGACAGGTGCGGGGACCAAAACCGAGTTTCGTTCCGTGGCGGAGCGATTTCCAGGCACTTGCCCGCCGCGACAGCTCGCGTGGTGGGGCCCAGGGTGGCAATGGCCGTGCGGACCCCCGCCACCATCGCGTCGGATGGGACCGGAAAGTCCATAGAGAACGTGGGTTGCATTTCAAGAGGGGACATCGTGCCAAATCCAAATTGACGGACGCTGGGGAACTGCTCGCCATTGTGGCTGGTGAACGGAATGGAGGCAAATGCAACCAACTGAGCCGCCATCGGTGGGATGCGGTCCGTTGTCGGCTCGGTAGCTTGTTTGTCAGGCCGTTGCCCGCGACACTTCGCCGCCTCGTCCCTTCTTTTTCCGCTCACTGAGACGCAACCGTGCAGGACTACCGTCACACCAAAATCATTGCCACGATCGGACCAGCAACCGAGTCCCCCGAAAAATTGGCGGCGTTGATCGAAGCGGGTGTCGATGTCATGCGGCTCAACATGGCTCACGGAACTCCCGAATGGGTCGGCGAAATCGTCGCCCGAATTCGAGCGGTCTCCAAGCAGATTGACCGTCATGTTGCGGTGATGATGGACGTGAAAGGCCCTGAGATTCGAACCGGTGCGGTCGCTGCACCGATCGATCTGAAGACCGGTGATGAGCTGGTGCTGTTCACCGAAGACTGTCCCGACCAATCGGCGGTGGAGTCCGATGGAACGCCGCGGGTTAGCGTGAACTATCCCGGTCTGCCCAAGGCGATTGATTTGGACAGCACCATCTTGGTCGACAGCGGATTGCTGCACTGGCACGTGGTCAGCAAGGACGCCACGACGGTCCGCTGCCGCGTGATCACAACCGGTGAATTGGACTCTCGCCGGCACATCAACCTGCCCGGTGTCCAAGTCAACTTGCCTGCGATCACGGACAAGGACCGAACGGACTTGGTCGCGGGGATCCAAGCGGGCATCGACTTCGTTGCACTGTCGTTTGTTCGCCAAGCGGCGGACGTCGACTCACTGCGAGAGTTCTTGGTCCAGCACCATTCGCCCGCCCGCATCATTTCGAAGATCGAGGACCAAGCTGGCGTTCGCAACATGAAGGCGATCATCCGGCAATCCGATGCCATCATGGTCGCCCGCGGGGACCTCGGCGTCGAAATCGATTACCACCGCCTGCCGCTCGTTCAAACCGAGCTGATTCGTGCCTGCCAAGAAGATGGCAAACCGGTCATCATCGCCACGCACTTGCTCGAGTCGATGATTCATTCCCCGGTTCCAACCCGCGCGGAAGTGTCTGACGTTTCCAACGCGATTCGCGAACAAGCCGATGCAGTGATGCTGTCCGGGGAAACCACCACGGGCAAATACCCGCTGGAATCCGTCGGTGTGCTGCAAAACATCGTTGCCAGTATCGAGCCAACCGTCAGCCGTCAATTGAACTCGAAGATCGTGCTCCGTGAGCCAAAGTCAATGATGCTGCGATCGGCATGCACGTTGGCGCAGGAAATGGGCGACTCGGGAGTCGTTGTCTTCACCCGCAGCGGTTTTTTGGCCTATGTGCTCGGTGCGCTCCGGCCTCGTGGCGTGCCAATCTTTGCCTTCACCGACGTTGAACACACGTTTCATCATCTGATGCTGCCTTGGGGTGTGGAGCCGTTCTTCATGGAGTTTTCGGAGGATCACGATCAAACGATCACCAACGCGTTGGATGTCCTGAAGGAAAGTGGTTGGTGCAAACCAGGCGTTTGGTTGGGGGTCATCACCAACGCTCTGGCCGACGAAAAGATCATCGACACACTGCAACTCCGCCAGGTTGAGTAGCCAGTCTGCGAACCGTGGTGGATGATTCCATTCACGGCTCCGGTTCACGGTTTGGTTCGTTGCCGGTTTCCGAAATGCGAGTTCGTTTGGCGGGGATTTGGCACGCCCGTTGCATTTTTGAAGCTCCAGCTCGACGCCGTCTGTCAGTTTGACATCCCGCGTTGAGCAAGATTCTTTCAACAAACTTTGCTTGCACACTTGTGTGAACGGAGGATCAAAAATGTTAGCGACACGTTGGGAACCTTGGAACGAATTGAACCGCCTTTCGCGTGAGATGGACCGACTGTTCACTCGCGGTGTTCCATCGGGCACGTCCGCAATCACCTTCCCAGCTCTGAATGTCTGGGAAGACGACGGCACGGTGTATGTCGAAGCGGAATTGCCTGGATTCGAAACCGAGCAGCTTGAAATCGACGTCGATGCGAACCAGCTCACGCTCAAAGGCGAGCGATCTGCGCCGGAGATGGAAGGTGGAACGTGGCACCGCCAAGAGCGTGGGTTCGGTAGCTTTCATCGAATGATGGAGTTGCCCGCCGACATCGACGCCGAGCAAGTCTCGGCGGACTTTCAATGCGGCATCCTCAGGATCACGCTCCCAAAAAGTGAAACTGCCAAACCACGCCGAATCGAGGTTCAGTCGAGCTGATCGGTTGGCTCGTCCTCGACCCACCCCCCTTTTTGATTGATTGGAGAAACTCATGAGCACTGCCATGACGACCCATTCCAATGGGTCAGAAAACAAGACGACCACCATGGCTGGTCCCAACACCCGTTCCAAAGAACGCACCCAGAACCCCCGTCGCGGCACGACGTTCACGCCGCGATTTGATATCTGGGAAGGCGAGCAGGAGTTGACGCTGTTGGGCGATTTGCCCGGTGTCGATCCAGCGGACCTGGACGTCCAGTTTGAGAACCGGTTGTTGACCATTCGCGGTTCAGTCACGCGCCATGCAGCACCGGATTCCTACCTGCAGTCGGAGTACGAAGTCGGCGACTTTCAGCGAAGCTTCACGATCGGTGAAAAAATTGATGCAGCTGGGATCACGGCGGAGATGAAAAACGGTGTGCTGACCCTGCATCTGCCGAAATCCGAAGAAGCCAAGCCCCGACGCATCCAGGTGCAGGCAGGCTGAAGCCTGTGACCGAAGGAACGAAGGGTGTGTCCATGAAAAAGACCGTGCGGGATGACCGCACGGTCTTTCGTGGAGGAGCCTTCGTTTGAGGCTGCTGTCAAAGCGACGCAAGCCAGCTCAGTGGATGACCTTCATCGTCCGCAGTGCTTCTTGAATCTTCGATTTGGTTTCGTCGCAAACGTTGCTCAGCATGGGCTGGATCGGGCCCGTGTTCGCAACGCCGGCGAGTGCGACCGCTTCGTGCAAAACCCGAATCGGGTGAATGCCATCGCGAAGGTTTTCCAGCGGGAGGAAGTACTGGCGGATGGATTCCGCCATTTCCATGTCGCCGCCTTGGATCGATCCCAGCATGTCCATGCTCTTGCGAGGCGCGACGCACACGCAGCCGCTGGTGAACCCGGTGATGCCGAAGTCACACAAGTGAATGATTGCGGGCTGTTCGCCAATGCCGCTGACGATTCGTTCGGCGGGGAAGACGTCGAGGACTTCACGCAGGTAGTCGTCTTCCGCGGGATTCTCGCGAACAACCGCGTACTTGATCCATGAGATGACGCCGTCATCGTCGAGTGACTTCAGGTCGTCAGGTGACAACCATCGGTCGTGCTTCAGATAAACGACAATGGGCTTGCCGTACTGTTCGGACAACTTTCGGATGCCCGTTGCGATGCCTGCCGAATCGACAATGTCGCGAGAAGGCAACAGCATCGCGGTCCCGAAATCAAATTCTTGCAGGATGTTGATCTGGTCCGAGGCAATTCCAAAAGACGGGCCAAACGATGGCACGACGGTGGTGTCTGGTCCTGCGGAGTCGGAAATCATCCCCAGCAAATCGTCGAAGTCAGCCAGGCTGGTGTGGTAGAGCACCGCGTTGCCACCGTACAGCAACGAGCGAACGCCGCCCGCTTCGAGGAATCGGATGATCTTTTCGTTTTCGTCCGCATCGATTTGATAGTCCGCATCACGAGCCAACGGTGGCACGGCAAAGACAGATTCAGACAACAGGTTGGGATTGAACGGTCCGGTTTTCATGGTGGGAACTCAGAGGACGGGAAACTTGGTCGGTGGGGGCCCGTTGGGAGACAACGCGCGGGCGACGATGCGCCGGTGACAGGGCAGTCCGGCAACGGGCGGGGAAGAACACTCAAATCTTGGCCCACAAAGTAACTCCTTCGTCACGCCGAAGCGACGGGAGCAGCGGCTGGAGACGACGAATGGGGCGGGAGGTCTCCGCCCCATGTCTTGGCTGGTGTTTCGATGTTCGCGGTCTGGGCCGATCGAAAATGACGCCCCGAACGAAGGGGAGGTTTGGGCGGGTTGTGCGATGTTGCGAAAATGCAACGCCTGTGTGTTTGGCGGGACGGTCTCGGCAAAATAGTGAGTTTGCGACTCCAGGGAGGTCGCAAAAGTGTCGTTTTTCGCGGGTTTTTTCTGCAAATGGCTCAAGTCTTGCCTACTCTTATTTGTGCGGCTGTTTTGGGCCCAAGGATGCCTGCCGCGCCAACGGCTTGCCCTTTCCTTTGGGTTCGCCATTGCAACAATCCGGCTGTGACTCACGGTTTGTGCACCTGTCGTCTCGATCCATCGAGACCTGGGTGCCACGCCTGGGTTTTCCTTTTTGAGACATGCCACCATGACCGTTTCGACTCGTATCGGCCTTCGCCTCAAAGACCTCTGTTTGAATGAACGTATGAATCACTCTGTCCTGTCATCGAAATTTGCCAAACTCTCGGCGCTGAGTTGTCTGTTGGCCGCTGGGACCGCATCGGCTCAGGACGCGTGCTGCTTCACACCGCAATATCGCTTGCAATCTCAGACGATCATGCAGCCCGAAGTGGTCGAACGCATGCGTCTGACCTATGAAACCCAGTACGTCGAAGAAGAGGTCAAAAGCTATCGGCCGGTCTTGAAGACCCGGGTCGAAGAACGCGAAGTCACGGTCCCAGAAACCGTCACCGAAACCGCGTTTCGCGAAGAACGCTACACGATCTACAAACCGGTCACGGAAACTTCGTACCGCGAAGAAACGGTCACGCAAACCCGGTACGTCAACGAGACCGCGGAACGCGAAGAACGTGTCACGACTTACCGTCCCGTGACCGAAACGCAGATGTACCAACAGCAGTACCAGGTGCAACGCCCGGTCACCGAAACGCAGATGGTTCAGCAGCAGTACATGGTTCAGCGACCGGTCACTGAAACCCAGATGCAAACCCAACAGGTCACCTCGTACCGACCTGTCACAACAGTTCAGCAGCAAACGGTCGACGCGGGTGGTTACGTGCCACAAACGACCGTCACGCCGAGCCAATTGCAGTACGGTTTGGGCTGGAACCCACGGGCCTACTACAAGCCTGGTCCGCTCGGGTTGTTGGCGTATCCGCGTGGTGCGGCGACCGCAGTGCCCGTGGTCACACCGCCGCAGGTCCAGACTCAAATGGTCTATCGTCCGAACTACATCAATCAACAAATTGCTCAAACGCAATACATGCCGGAAGTGCAGCAAGTCCAGCGTCCGATCCAAGTGACCCGGATGCAATCCGAAATGGTGACGCAGAACGTGCCGGTGACCGTGCAGCGAATGCAAACCGAAATGGTCACGCAAAACGTGCCCGTGCAAACGACGAAGATGGTTCCTCAGACGACTGTGCGAAAAGTGCCCTACATTGTGCAGCGTCCTGTGACGGAAACGTCCACTCGGAAAGTGCCAGTGCAAAGCAAACGTTGGGTCGCTGAAGAAGTGGTTCGCAAGGTTCCCGTGCAAACCAGTCGCGTGGTCTACAAGACTCGTCGCGAACCGATCACGGTGAAGTACTACGAGCAAGAAGAAGTCGTGCAAGTCGTTCGTCGGCCGGTTTCGGTTCCGCGATACCAAAAGTATCAAGTCCAGCAAATGGTCCCGCGGACCGTCGTCGAACGTGTGCCGTTGTCGTACGTCGATCCGTTCAGTCCCGCGATTACAAATGGTTACTCATCGTTCCGTCCGATCGTCGAATCGGCACCCTATTCGTCGAGTTACCCCAGCACTTCGAGTTACCTCGGTCCCTCGGTCATCACCGAGCCCGGTTCAGTGGCCAGTTCACGACCCATTTTGGATTCGGAAGAAACGCAACTCGATGCTCCTTATCAGTTGGATGAGTCCGAGCCCAGTTCCACGATGGGCAAAGTCGAATTTGATGCCCCGGAACCGGATTCCAACAGCGACCTGCCCGACAACTACGACCACATGTTTGATCCACAGGATTCAGACGAAGTCGAACAGCCTCAATTGGATGACAAAGAGGCCAGTTGGAAACGTCGCGGAATTGAGGGCCAACCCGCCAGTGTCCGCAACATTTCGCACCGCGTTCGCTGGAACCCAACCTTCGCTCGTGAGTTGTAAGTTCACAGGCAAAACAGGGTCCTTCCAAACCAGTTGACGCATCAAAAAGGCGAGTCTTTCGGGACTCGCCTTTTCGCGTTTCTTCAGGTGTCTCGGTCGAGAGTGGCTCTTTCGAAAGCCGCCACGGTGGCGATCACCGATGGTGGCATCCAGCGCTCAGCGATTCATCTGTTCCATCGTCAGGTCATAAATTTCATCGGCGTCCAGCACCAATGAATTCGACGTGAAGAGCTTGGCGATCGCGGCTTTGTGTGTTCGCATCTTCAGTCCACCCACGCCGATGGGACCGTAAGCGACTGGGCCGTCCGCCTGGCTTTCGTGCAGCGGTTTGGACTTCTCGAACGCTTCGACGCCGCCCAGGCCGGCGGGTGGGACCGCATTGAGGTCGATTGCAACCCGCAACTTGGCCAGGCCGAGGATCAGTTCTCTGGACGCCAGTTCCACGCCGGCCGCTCCACTGGCGATGATCACATCGGCGCGTTCCAGCAAGGCTTTCAAGTCGTCTTCCTTCTCGGGTGCGGCGGCTTCCAGGTTGCCGGAACGGACGTGGACGCCGATCTCTTGGCAGGCGGTCTCGGCGCGGTTGAGCGAACGGCTGGTCAGCAGCACGTTGGCGTTTTGCCTCGCCAGCATTTGAGCAACACGCCTGCCAACGGGACCGGTGCCGCCCAGGACCACGGCGGTGCAGCCATCCAGTGTCACGTGCTTGGAGGCGGAGGCCACCGCAGCGGCAGCGGTGGTGTTGCATCCGGAAGCGTCCAGCATCACCGAAACGCGAACGGGGCCAAAGAAAGCTTTTTGAACACGGCGAAAGATTGCTTCGGCTTGAACCACATCATTCCCGCCGATGAACAGAGCGGAGTGTTTGAGGTCGTCACCACCACGAGTGAACATGGCGCCGTGTACCAGTGATTCGACCGAGTCCGCTTGCACACTGCCATACTGGAACAAGTGGTCAACGCCCGCGTCCACGGCGACAACCGCATCGAACGAACTGGGGTGAGGATCCACGTCCAGTTGAAAGAGGATGTTCTTGGGCATCGTCGTCACCAGTGTGCAGAAAGATGGGTTCGTAGAAGACAAAAGAAAAGCTTCGGGCTCACGCCCGAAGCTTGTTCGTCATTTTGCTTTGGACCAAGTGTTGGCTCAGAAGCCCTTGAAGGGGTGAGCAGCGGTGTCCTTCTTTGCCAGCATGTCGTCCACAGTCGGTTTGCCTTGCATGGCCGACTTGAGGGCGTCCTTGGTGGCTTCGTAGTTGTACTTGTAGATCTTTTCGTCGTCTTCGGCGGCGGGGTGAATGAACACACCACAAACGCAAACCAGATCTTCGCACTGATCCTTTGGAATGATGCCTTCGCTGACAGCGTCGGCAACCGCTTGAGCGACGGCGGCTTGAGCAGGTCCGAACATTTGCACGGCTTGCTTCATGCCTTTGATCGTGACTTTGGTCACCATCACGGTCGATGGCTTCACAGCCACGTTGGGCTCGAGCACGGCCAACAGGTTTGTGTGACCTTCGCTTTGATTGGCCAATGCGTTGGCAAACGCTGCGCCGACGGGTCCGTCTTTGCTACCGATCATCAGATCGATGTGAGAAATTTCGTTGCCGTCACCGACGAGGGATTCACCAATGTGGAATTGCATGACAAGATGCCTTTGGAGAGGGGAAACAAACGCCCAAAGATTTACCGGTGGGAACACATGGTCCTTACCCCACACGCAGGATGAACACACCAATGGCGATGGGTGGGTCGGGCAGGTTGAAAACGGTAACAAACCCCTGCGACGGTGAGAACCGCCCCGCAATTCTGTTGGTGGGGGCGTCGGTTCGATGGGCCGCCCAATCGCTGCGTCGTGGGCAGCCTAATTCACGGCTCATTGGCCTGGATTGGTTCGGCGATTCCGACACCCGAATGGTTTGCGACCGATTCCATGCATTTCAGTCGGGCCAGGAACTCTCGCGAAATCTGTCCGAACAGATCGATTCGGTCGCGAATTTGCACGCCGCGAGAGTGGTCCACGTGGGTGGGCTGCAGGTCGCCGGGGCGGCGAATCCGTGGGAGGGCTGGAACCGCCTGCGTTCCCTTGTTTGCAAACTGGCCATCGAATCCGGCGTCGATGAGTTCCCGGTGACGATTCCTGTCACCTACCAGTGTTCTGCCGGGCGGGGCTGTTTGGCGGGAGCAGGCGGCGAGGACGCACCTCTGGCGGATTGGGTGGACGGAGCAACTGGCCGATCCATCGACTGGCTGTGGAAGCAAATCGGCGCGACCGGCGGTTTGGGAATTCGTCGGGTGCTGCCAGAGGACCTGTCGATCGCGACATCGGGCGACGGATGGTTGCAACAACGGGTTCACGGTCGCTCGTACGGGCTGGTGGCCATTGCGGAAACCAATCAGACACGGGTGCTGGGGCTGTCTCGCGGGCTCCATCACCGGTCCGGTGACCGGCCGTTTGTCTACTCGGGTTCGCGAGGCCCGATCTTCGAGGGGGGTGGCGCTGATCCCGGCAACGTGCCTTGGCGGTCGCTGCAAGTTCTGAGTGAACGAGTCGCACGGGAGTTTTCCCTTCGCGGACTTTTCAATCTCGACTTCATTCGTGACTCGGCAGGTCGATGGTGGTTGCTGGAACTGAACCCTCGTCCCAGTGCATCGTGCGAGATCATCGAGCGTTGGGCCACCGAGGCCGGATGGTTGTTTCCGGATCACTCCCTGATGCGAATGCATCTGGACGCCATTGATGGACGCGATCAGACGGATCTGCTGGGTTGCCGATCGAGTTCCGAATGGTTGCACGGTCGGAACGCATCCGCTCAGTGGGTCAAGCGAATCGTGTTTGCCAATCGAGATGTCTTGGTCGACGTCGAGAAAATTCAAAAGCGGTTGCGCGCAGATTCGATCGCCGTGGAACTGGCGGACCTGCCCTCGTCGTCCAACGCTTTTGTGAAGGCAGGCGAACCGATCCTGACGGTGTTGCTCAGGAAGGATGACCGCGCAAAAAGAATGGCCGCGGCGCAGTTGCGCCGGGCCATTCGGATCGTTCAGGGTGCAAGGTGAACTACTTCCGTAGCAACACGGCCCAATCTTGATCGGCGTCGGCGGGAGGATTGCCGATGTTGACCGAACCGCCGCCCGAAACGGTTTTGACGGAACCCGATTGCAGATCGCCCCCGCTGCGGGCGTTGTACCACTGCACTTGGAACTCGCCATCGGCATCACTCAGGTCGATGGACGTTGTGCCTCCGTTTGGCAAATACACCACGTACACCTCACCAGTCTTCGCCAAGCAATACTTCGAATTGTCGTGCTTGTCGTTGCCAATCAGTTCGTCGGCGTTGGTCATGTCCCAAAACGGGATCGAGTTGTTTTGGAAGAACTCAATCGCGATCCGGCACGCGTCCCAGCTCTGATCGCGACTTCGCCAATCTTCGCACGCAAGGTCGTTCTCGTCGTATTGATAGCCGAAGTAGTATTCGACTCCGCCACCACCACCCATGAAGTTGCCCCACAAGGTTTGCTTGCGGACTTCATGTTGGGTGTAGGTCATCTTTCCGGTTTTGTCGTGGCCGTCGTAACCGCGGTAACCAAGGTCGGGACACTGGCCGTGGGCGGCCGATCCCGATTCATCAAAGGCAACCACCCAAGGTCTGCCAGCCTCGCGTGATTTTTCACACCACTTCACGGTTTGTGAGTGAGTGTCCTTGATGTGGCTGTTTTGCAGTGACACGCCAGTCAGGTTGGACTTGTCACCAATCAAAGCATCGTACTTGAGGTCTTGCTGACCGGGGTAAGTGTGCAAGACGCGATGGTGCCCGTAAGGGTCCATTTCTTCGATGTAGTTCAGCATCGCGAGATGTTCGTCGGCGGTTTGCGTGGTCTCTTCGGAAAGGTTCCAGTTCAATGCCAGGTTGTGACTGAAGCGAGCGATGATTTCTCGCAAGTACAACTTTCGCTGCGTGCCGAGTTTGCCACCATCGAGCGATTCCGGTTTGTAGCCGTTGGACTTTTGACCTTGGCGATGGTCATCGTTCTCGGTTTCCTGCAACTTGAAATGCAGGTACATGCCGTTTTGGGTTCCGTGGTCAAAGACGATGCCCCACTGGTCCAGTTTGCTGCAGTCATAATGCAGTTTGTCGTCACGCTGGATGAAAGGCCATACGTTGTCGCCGTCTCCGCCCGCGTTGTAGGTCAAGAATGAAAACGCATTGCAGCCTTTCGATGAAAGGTAGTTGACCGCACCGATCAAACCCTTGCCTTGGCCGTCTTTCCAGGTTGGGTCGCCACGTCGCCAATCGCCAATGTGTGGTGCGTACTTCTTCAAAGGCACCCTGCCCGGTTTGCCAGCAACGGTCCCGTCGAACTCAGCGTAGCCCAGCAAGGTTTCAGGCGCGTCGGCGCCGGCTTTGAGGAAGTACGTTTCACTGCCCGCGAATTGCAGGTGAGGTTTGTTGACGTATTGCAAGCGTCCGTGAGCACGCAAGTCACGACCGGACTTGTTGGTCTTGGCGACGGTGAACTTCCCCGTCTTTCCGTCGAAGGGTGCCAATGCTGCTGAGGAGGCGTCTCGATCAATCGAAGCGTTCTTGCCTTTGACGAATCGAACGGTGTAGGTCCAGGTTCCCGTTTCATCCGGAGCAAAGTGAGCACGCCACTGAGTGCCTGATTCTGCAGACGAATTCGCGGCATCGCCATTGGCGGCGAAGTATCCCGGGACCAAGTGCTGTTTGCCGCTCTCGTGTTGAAACTCGACATCCAATCGATAGTCCAAGAATGGGTTCGGAGCGTTGTCTTTCTCGTGAGCATACGGACCATCGAGTGTCAGCGTGATCTTGTGCCACATGCGTTTTTCGCCACTGACTTTGACCGTGCCGTCGCCATCCTTTTCGCGAGGCATTTGGAGCGGTTGATCGCTGACCGGTTTGGTGGGACTGCCGGTGCGATCTTTCGAATCGGACTTGGCAGACGCTTTCGCGACGGACTGATTATTCTCTTTCGCGAATTTGGCTGCGACCTTGGCGGTCGCAGCATTCGCGGGAGTGAACGTCAATTCGCTCCAGCGTGCTCGGCTGAACTCTTGGCCGTCTGCCGATGCGATCTGAGAAGTGACTTCTAATTCAGCACCCTCGGTGACCTGGACGTTCGCAAAGGTTTTGTGGAACTGTTCGCCTTCGGCGTAAGTCTGGTCAGCCAATGGGCAAGTGAACGAACCGATGGACTCTTTGTCAGCAGACAGCGTGTAGGTCGATTGGCCATCGTTTTCTCCCACGGCCTTCAACGTGATGTCATAGCGGCCGCTAGGAAACGGAAACACCTTCTGTGCAGCAGCCTTTTTGTTGCGATCAGGGTTGATCGCCAACCATTTGCCTTGGTCCAAGTAGTAGCCATCGTTCTTGAATTCGAATTCTTTGGCGGGCAATGCAAGGGTTACTTTTTCGGAAGCTTGTTGGGGCTTCGCGGAAGGTCCCGCTGGGGGCCGTTTGAAATTTGGATCGGTGGTCATCAACCATTGGTCAAACTCGAACCCGTCTTCTCGCATCGAGAAGTGGATCTTGTGTTCGCCGGGCTCATGAATGTCCAGGAAGATCTTGCCTGGTTCGCCGCAGTGTTGTGCCTCGGTTCGCTGTTTGCTGTCCCAGTACCACGAATGTTTGCCTTGACACCATTGCAGACGTTGTCCCGATTCGGGCCAAGTCCCATCGAGGCCAACATGCAACCCGTTGTCTTCACCACCGGTCGAGTACGCTCGTACCCACACGTAGTAACGACCAGGAGTCTGCACGTTCACACGGTAGGTCAATACAGCCATTTTGCCGGGCTGCGGTGAAAAGTTGGTGCCGTGGATCAATTTGTCCGCGTGGGTGCGCCGTGTGTCAGGCAAAATTTCGAGGTAAGCGCCGCCGCTGGCGCTCTCCGCGTGCGATGGGTCTCCGTCAGGTTGGATCGAGGGAGTCGACTCTGCGGTTGTCAAATAGAAGGCGCGTTTGTCGGTGTTCGTTTGCGACGCGAAATCTTCCGCCTCGACTTTCACAAATCCTTTGGCTTCCTCGAACACTGTGTTCGGTTTTTGGGCCAAGGCGGTGACACAACAGGCAAACGTCATTGCCATTGCAACGACCGATTGCAGCACAAGAATCTTGCGTAATCTACACACTTGCATGATGGTGGAACTCCTCAAGGGGGGTGATGGGAGCGGACAATCTAGTTCAGTGGTTGCGGAATTGACAGCGATGGCTTTCAAGGTTGTTTCGTCGGTCACTGTCCACTACAAACGGGTGGTCAATTACGCCCCTTTTTTGCTCCCAACCAGAGACACAGTCATGGAAAAATACCTGGCGAACGTGAAGAAGTATGTCCCCAATCCCATCGAAGACGCGGTGGAATCCTTGGTCAACCACCTGCGGTTGGCCTTGGCAAACCGTGACTCGTCAACCGTTGCGGCAACCGACCCGGAAGAACTCGCCGGTATCAAGAGCGGTTACTGTTCAGTGAACTTGGACCTGACGTCCGAACAAGCCGACGCGGCCATCAAAAAGGTGTGCGAGATCATGAAGGGTGACAAAGCGAAATGTCGCGTCACGTTCTACTATTTGTTGGCACAGGAAAGCGATACCATGCACCGAGTGGCGGGATGATGATTCATTAACACGTTGAATTTTGGTGAGGTGTCGGTTCATGTTTTTTGCGAGTGACAATTGGGCCGGCGCCGCCGATCCGATTGCGGAATCCTTGAGTCGCCATGCGAAGGGTATGTCCCCCGCCTACGGGACAAGCGATCTGGATCGCCGCCTCGAACAACGATTCAATGAGTTGTTCGAAACGGACTTGGAAGTGTTCTTTGTCGGGACCGGTACCGCCGCGAATTCGCTGGCGCTGTCCGCCGTGAACCGACCGGGTGGGTTTGTGCTCTGCCACCGCGATGCTCATTTGATTGAAGATGAATGTGGGGCACCTGAATTCTTCACCTCGGGGGCTCGCTTGGCACCCGTGTCTGGTGATCATGGAAGGATCTGCCCGCTAGCCTTGCAGAAGCAATTGCGACGGTTTGACCCTAATTTTGTCCATCATGGACAACCGATGGCGGTCAGCATCACGCAAGCGACGGAAGTGGGCACGGTCTACAACGTTGATCAACTGAAAGAGATCAGCGGGATTGTTCACGAACACAAACTTCCGCTGCACATGGATGGGGCAAGATTCGCGAACGCACTTGTTCATCTGGACCTGACTCCGGCCGAGATGACTTGGAAGGCTGGCGTGGACGTGTTGTCGTTTGGTGGGACAAAAAATGGGTGTTGGTGCGCCGAGGCGATCATCTTCTTTCGCCCTGAGCTCGCCAAGCAGATGCCGTTCATCCGCAAGCGAGCCGCCCAGCTGTTCTCGAAAACGCGATTCATCGCCGCTCAGTTTCATGCTTACTTGGACGATGACCTCTGGCTGGGATTGGCCCGGCATGCCAACGCCATGGCCGCTCGATTGGCCACAGGGATTGAAAAATCGTCCCAGGCAGAACTGGCTTGGCAGAACGAAACCAACGAGGTGTTCGTGGTGATCGAGAAAGAACACGCCGAACGTCTGCAATCGGCAGGGGCCCGCTTCTACGCCTGGCCAACCCCCAACGACTCCACCACAGACCCTCCCGAGGGGCATGGTATGTATCGATTCGTGACTTCCTTCTGCACGGATCCCGCCGAAATCGATCAATTCCTGGGTTTGTTGGGGTAGTCAGCTGCTGAGTCCAGATCGTGTCGTAGGTTTGATCGTACTCTCAAATGTTGGCACTCATCTCGCGGACTGATCCAAGCTCATGCCCATCGAATCCCTTCGTTTATTATTGGTCGAAGACAACGATTTGGATGCGATGTTCATCACGCGTGTGTTCGAACGCGCCACCGTGATCGATGCCCAAATTGAACGCGCCTCTTCGTTGGGGGAAGCGTTTGAAAAGCTCGGTCAAAGTGATTTCGACATCGTCCTGTTGGACTTGGGGTTGCCGGACAGCAATGGTTTGCAATCGATTCGAGCCATTCGCGAACGCACCACTTCGATCCCAATCGTGGTGCAAACCGGTGACGACAGAATCGAAACAGGATTTGCCGCGATCGAAGCAGGGGCTCAAGATTTCCTGTCCAAGCACGACTTGAAGGATCACTTGCTGACCCGTCTGACGGTCCACGCAATTCTGCGGCAACGGCAGATGCTCGAACTTCAGGAAGCTTCCCTTCGTGACTCCATGACTGGGATCGCGAATCGCCGCTGCTGTGACATCGAATTCAAACGCCGTTCAGAAATTCTCTCGCATGATGGTGTTCCATTTTGCGTGGGCATTGTTGACATCGATCATTTCAAATCGGTCAACGATTCAGGTGGGCACGATTTGGGCGACCGCGTGATTCGCCAAGTCGCACGAAGCCTTCGTGACACCTGCCGACCGAAGGACTTGGTGGCCCGGATTGGTGGCGAAGAATTCGCGGTGATCTTCTCGGACACCACGATCGATGAGCTGGGATCTCTTCAGCAAAAACACCGACGCGCGATCGAGGAATTGGAATCTCTCACAGAAGAGATCAAAGTGACCGTGAGCATCGGCGCCACCTGTGTGTTGGCATCGGACGACAACCGATCTGCCTTCCAACGCGCCGACTCTGCGCTGTACACCGCGAAGAAAGCCGGTCGCAATCAATGCCGAATTGAGACTGCGATTCGACCGGCGATCAACGGGCAGATTGCCTGAGCTTGTTCAGTTGCGAATGCCGAGTTTCGCTTCCATTTGCTCCAATGAAATGCCTTTGGTTTCCGGCAGCATCGTGAAGACCCAGAGTCCTTGCAGAATCATCATGAAGCAAAAGAACCCAAAGATCATCGACGGTTGGAAATGATCGACGACAGACGGGAATACCAATGTCAAAATCGCGGCAAAGATCCAATGAGTGAAGCTGCCCAGCGACTGTCCCGCAGCACGGTGTTCGTTGGGAAAGACTTCTGAAATCAGCACCCAAATGACGGCCCCTTGTCCCATGGCGTGCGCCGCGATGAACGCAAAAATACACGCGGGAACGATGGCAAACGTTTCGGATTGAAACGCGTAAGCGCAGGTGCCCAGCGACAGGACGTAGCCCACCGATCCGATCAGCAACAACGTGCGCCGGCCCAGTCGGTCGATCAAGTACAGCCCGACGAATGTGAAGATCAGGTTGGTCACACCAATCCCAATGGACTTCAGCAAAGCGGTCTGTTCACCCATCCCCGCCAATTCAAAAATGCGTGGCGAGAAGTACAGAATCGCGTTGATCCCGGAAAGCTGATTGAAGAACGCAACCAGGAACGCGATCGAAATCGGTGTGAACAATCGCCGACTCCAAAAGGGCTCGGCGGGCGTTGTGTCAGACTCCGCTCGGACGGACGCGACAATCTCGTCGACCGTCTGCTGGATGTCGGCTTCGGACGCCTCGGGACGCAACTGTTTCAGGACGGTCACGCCCGCGGACCGATCTTTCCGAATCGCGATCAGCCATCGGGGGCTGGCGGGCAGTTGGAAACACATGGCTGTGAAGATCAATGCCGGCAGGGATTCCACCGCCAACATCCATCGCCACGCGTTCTCGGTGACCCAGGACCCGATCAAGTAGTTGGACGCAAACGCGACGAGGATTCCAAAGACAATGTTGAATTGGAACATCCCAGTCAGGGTGCCACGTTGTTCCGGCGGTGAGATCTCGGAGATGTAGAGCGGCGCAGCGACCGTTGAGATGCCAACTCCTAACCCGCCGATGAATCGAGCGAGCATGAAAGAGTTCATGCCGGTCGCGAGGCCCGACCAGATGGCCGACACCAAGTACAGGATCCCAATCCACAACAAGGTGTTCTTGCGCCCGAACTTGTCGGTGGGCCAGCCGCCTACCAACGACCCCACAACGGTTCCCCACAGGGCAGCGCTCAATGCGAGTCCGTGCTGAAAGTCTCCCAACGCCCACAAACTCTGAATGGCTTTCTCTGCTCCAGAAATGACAACGGTGTCAAAACCAAACAGGAATCCCGCCAAGGACGAAGTCAAACTCCACAAGAAAACGCGCTGGTTCAATTTCAATTGCCTGCTGTCGGAACGAGGAGGGACGCATCTTCGTCATGGGATCTGCCGCCGCTTCATGAGCAGACGGCAGCAGACCGCCAGCATGCGTTTCGTTCCAAGTCTAGCAAGACTTCATTCCGAAATGTGTGCTGCGGCCAACGCGTGCCCATGCGCCGCCGGTTCCGCAGGAGCATCCTCAAACGATGCGTTGCTCCGTAAACGAGTCAACTCTTTCGCGGCGTGGTAGCGAGACGCGATCCCGGGTTGTGGGTACAGTCCGCCTCCCAGCAGCAACAACGTCAGCAGCAAAATGGCGAATCGCTCAGCAGGCCGGGCTCGCATTGAAATCACGGTTCGGTTCTCGCAGCCGGTGAAGACGCGAAAGTAAGCCAGTAAAACCGCGACACCACAAAATGCAGTCGCGATCACCACCATGGTTCCGACCAGTGGATAAACCTCCACCGCACCTTCGATCAGCAATTCCATCCCGACAAATCCCACCGTCGCTGGAAACCCAATCGACGCCAGTCCTGTCAGCAAGAAGAAACCGGCCAGCATGGGCATCTGCGGGTACAGGCCATGGAATTCATCGAGTGAGATTCGTGAGATGCGAGCTTCGATGCATCGCAGTGTGATTCCAAACCCCGTCAGCGACATCGCCACCGACAGCCACAAACACAGCGCGCCGGTCAGACCGATTGGGGTGACCAGTTCCAAGCCCACCAAAATCAAGGAGGACTGAGACAGCAGCAAAAAGCAAAACATTCGGCGAGCATCTGATTGCACCAATGCCATCGCACCGGCATACACCGCGGTGAACAAGGACAACACCGCGATGCTTTGCAGCGCCCATGACGGAGCGATCGGCAGCACCAGACGCATCACCGCGTAGGCACCCACCAATGGAGTCGTGTGCAAGATCGCGGTGCCGAAGGTGGCTTTTTCAAATAGATCTGTCATCCACAAGTGCAGCGGGAAAATACCGCTTCGAAGCAGTCCGGCGGCTGTCAAAAACGCACCCGGGATCAGAACCGCAGATGAACTGGGATCGACCATTGTCAACCATCCGTAACCAACGACCAGCAATCCGGCGAACAGTCCCATGTGCAAACAATAAATCCGGGTGCAGCGTTTGCGACGGCGCAATTCCAAGAAAGGAGGGATCGTCGAAGCGACGAGCAGAATGATCAAAGCCCAAGACGCTCGACAGCTGAACGTGGCCAAGACCAACGATTCGGATATCAATGCCAGTTCGAGTGAGAACCGGGGCGCCTTCGTGCGGAGCGTTGACAGCACGATGACCATGAAGATCAAAGCCGCCAATGGCAATTGAAAGGCACTCAGCTCGTCGATGACAAAGACATCCGGCGGAAAAATCCAGCGCAGAAACGCCCAATGATCATGGGCTTCGAAGGCGCCGATCATGGTGAAGTCCACCAATTCGCCGATCGTCAGCAACAACGTCACAACGCACACCACGACGGTGTCACGCAAGGCGCGTTCGCCATTGCCACGCCATTGCAGCCACAACACGCCGAGAAGCGGAACAAGGATCGAACACTCGATCCACGGAAAATGCAGTTCAGACAACGGTCGAATTCCTAAGCGGCGGTGGAGATGTCTTGTGATGTGTCGTTGGCCAAGTCCGGCGAAGTCTCGTCCGTGTTTGCGTCCGGTTCCCGTGAAAGCCAACGAGTGATTTTTTGTTCGCACTCGTTGCAGGCGCGGAAACACTTCACAAACGGACCCGCGACCCAGCGGTCCAGGGCGATGTCCATGAAGCCGCGGTCGAAACCAAATCGGTAGCACCAACGTTGAGCGGATTGGGGCAGCCAACGCACGCCCGACCAAGACGGTTGCGTCAAACGCGAGCCGATCTTGTTTTCGAGGTCGTTGTAGTCACGAAGCAGTGTTGGAGCACGAAGCAACTGCATCGTTCGCAACGTCGCGTGGCCCATGATGTGAATCAACGCCAGATAACGGAGTCCCAGCCCAATTTCGACCACGATGATTCCGACCTGGGTGAGCGAGGCGTACGCCAGCGATGTCTTCACGTCGTTCTGAACCCGAGACATCAACGCGCCACCGATCGCAGAGATTGCTCCCAGTGACAACACCATCATTTGCAATGCGAGCGAGGCTTCAATCAGTGGGCTGAGTCGAAGCAACAAATAGGCACCCAAGTGCACTGACAATGCACCATAGAAAATGGCGCTCGAAGGAGTGGGGCCTTCCATTGCTCGCGGCAACCATCCGCTGAACGGAAACAACGCCGATTTCCCTGCCGCACCAATCAACAACAATGTGCCGACCAGCAACGCCTGAGAAGGCGTCACCGCTGCGGTGCCTTCGGGCCAGATCCCTGAACTCATCAACCCGCCAAAGTCACCTTCCCCCACCATGTGATGCATGGTGATCGCGGCGATCAACAAGGCGGCGTCCGAGAGTCGGTAGATCGTCCAGACGCGTTGCCCGTTGCGAACCGGATTTTCGCGTTCATGGAAGTAGGCGATCAACAACGCTGACGACAGACCGACCATCTCCCAACCAACGAACAGTGTTTCAATCGTGCCTGCCAAGGAAGACAGCACCATTCCACAATAAAAGATGGCATAGAACAAAAAGAACCGGGCAAAGCCTTGCTCGCGGTGCAGGTATCGCCTCGTGAATTCACCAACAACGCCGCACAAAACGCATGACAGCATTAAGAACGGAATGCTCAATCGATCGAAGGTGAACTTCAGATGGAAGTGAAACGCTTGCTCAGGAATCGTGACCCAGTTTCCAAATTCAATCGGGACGTTGCGAATGCCGGTCGCCAACATGGTGATCAAAATCGCGATGGCTGGCAGCAGCGACAGCAGCACTGATGTCTGCATCAGCCGGACGGTAGTGGTTTCACTGAGCGGACGACTGAACAGCAGCGACAAACCCAGCACAGCCAGGAGCAACACGGGGCTGGCAACCACGGCGGTCCCCAGCGAGTGAAAGAAGATATCCAGAGTGCTCATGCCAGAACTCCCGCTGGACTTGCGTTCGATTCGGATGAAGTCATCGGTTGTTTAATCTCAGTTTCTTGAATGGTCGCAAAGCCCAGGTGGTCTCGCTGACCCCGGTACCAATGCATCGAGGATTCGACGATCGGGATTTCGGACCCGGAAACCACATGCGGTTCGTAATGTCCATCGACATAACGTTGGATGATGGAGGTGACCGGATCGATGACCGCGACCTGGACCCAGTTGCCCTCCACCAAACGGCGAATGCCCTCGTTTTTGGCAACGAGTTGCGATAGTTTTTCAGGGGTGGTCTCGATGACAAAGAGAATCCGCATCGGTTCGTGGATCTCAATCATTTGCTGCGAAAGTCCGGGACGCAAATCGCTGGCCGCGCCCGTCATGACGCCGACCATGGACGCGACATTGTGCGGTAGTTTGGAACCGCACCCGTAGCCTTCCACGTCGACGGTCGAAAAGTAGTACTCCAAACTGATGCCGCTACAAACCGGTATGGCCGCTTGCAAAATACGGGTGAGCACGCTGCAGTCTTCATCGTCCACCGCAGGATCGTATTCGGTTACGAACGCGCGTCGATCCAGGAACAACCCTCGCGACCAATCACGCCGACCAACCGTTACCAACGCGTTGGTTGCGTGGTTGTATTCGGGGCGTGCCTGCGACAGATCTTCCGCCCGTTCTTCCACGTGTTCGAGAGCCTCTTGCGGTGTCAGATCCAAGGGGGCAGACTCGAACCGACGAGCGCGTTCATGTGCGTTTCGCGTTCGGGTTTCATTGACCTTCGATTCAATTCGTCGAAACAGGGCTCGATGCGATCGGGGCAAAGAATCCAAGTCGTAGTAGTCCACGTCATCACTGCACGTGTTGTGATAGGCCCCGACAAAACGCACCTCCTCGGGCAACTCAATGCCCTGTTCGGCCACGCGTCGACGGACCCTGGGGTCATTGGCCATCACCGCGAAAGCACGTGCGTTGGGCCCACCGCGGCCACCGCTGCAAGCCCCGCAGTTGTAAGCGGATTCGTGGGGGTTGTTCAGGCTGCCGCTGCCATGACCAAAGAACACGATGATCGGTGGGAAGTCACGGACCATCCCGATGTCTTCTAGAATGCGGACAACGATCTGGGACATCTCGTCGAGGCTGTAACCCATCGATTCTGGAGCGGAACCCGGTTCCGCTGCCAAACGTTCCAAATGCAATTCCGTTTTCGGGGGCCGCACGAAATTCCCCATCGACTCTCGGATTTGTGAAGTCAATCGTGGTGCCAGGATTCGGGCGACCATGGGGACCGTCGCCACAGCGCCGAACAGACCGGTGACCCAACCGCCAAGCAAAGTCCGTGAGTTCTGGTGGATCTGATGTGCGAACCATCCCAACCGTCGTCTGCGGAGTGCTCTTCGTTCACCCGCCGCCATCGACGAGAACAAAGGTTCTTCGCGAACATAATGTTGAGGGGAAATGATCCCCGGGCACAATGGCCGGAAATCAGCGTGGTCGGCTCCTTGGTAGTACATCGCAACCGCGAAGAAACCAGCCGCTGATGCGGTCCGACATTCTGGATCGACCTCTTCCAAGTGACGCCGGAACGACTCCTCTCGATCGTCAATGCAAAAGATGGCTGCGTAAGCCGGAGGCGGGGGCGGTTGCTTCAGCTCACGTCGACGGCGCGAGTGAATCGCGATCGCATCGAGAGCTTGTTTGGCATAGTGACGCTCGTACGCTGCGTGCAACAAACGACGACGATCCAAAGACGGAAACGATTCGATCTCAGTGATCAAGCACCGCCACTGTGCGGCTGACATGTTCAGCAATTGTTCGGGGGTCCATCCGCCCAATTGTGCCAATTGAAAGACGGTGTGGGTGCGTGAACGCTTGGACGGAGTGGACCGGGAACTCGCTGATTTTAAGGCGAGCCCAATGATCTCACTGGCGGTTCCAACGCTGAATTTTGCATTGCCAAAGTGCTCCACCGCGTGCGTGAGCAAGATCAGACGAACGGCCAAGTACTGGTTGAGAGAACCTTCCGGGACCGGGTTCGGCAAGAATGGGCTGTTCGTTTCCATCTGCCAAATCATGCCTGACCAGCCTCTCAGCGTGAGCAGACACTCCGAGAGAAAACTCTCGCATTCGTTGTTCGGAATTCCAAGTTTGTTGAGTGACCGTTCGATGCTTTGGATCGCATCCCAATCGGTGTGCTGGACTTCACGTAGCGCCGCGTCGATGCCCACCATCCAGCCCGCACGAATCGCCCACCTGCCCAAGAACAAATTGGCAAAGGCTTTGGCAAAGCCGTCTTCTCGTTCTGGCAGTGCCCAATCGGCAAAGCCCTGGTCGAGAAAGCTGCCGCAAAAACGAATCAGGACATCATCGATCTTCGTGTTCAGGTCGACTCCCAATTCGCCGAGCATCAAATGGTTCAGCGAATCAACGTGTGTTTCCGCAGGTGGCGGCACCTCCGCTTGCTCCATCCCCTGCCGACAAGCTTCCCAGAGAGCGTGCAGAACGAAAGATTCCCATTGCTCGTCGTTCCAGCGATGGATTTTGGATTCGCCCGCCGCCTGCAATCGATCACGCAGGGAAGAGGGAAGAGGCGATGGCCGAGTTGGTGAACTCGCGGCGGTTGCTTCCGTGTTCGCGAGCGGTTCGAGTTGCCGCATCACCCAGCTGCGAGTTTGAGTGATTGTTTTTTCACGGTACGGAGCAGGAACCTCGTTCCGGAATCGATCCAACAATTTTGTTTCAGCCAACACCCAGCTCAGTCCTGATTCCGGCATGGGCTGAAGCTCTGTTTGCAACATTGACAAACGCAACGTGTAGCGAGTTCCAAATGTCGCCACGAGTTTGTCTGCGTCTTCTTGCAAGTCAGCCATCAAGACTTCGCGAAGGTCTTCTCGGCAGATCCGACCTCGGGCAAGTTCTTCGTGGTAACGCTCCTCACTGAGATAGGGTTCGCATCCAAATCGACGTCCGCCTTCGAGCACAGCTTCTTCAAACGGCATGTCGTCGAAAGCATGCAAGGTGTTGTGGTGAACGAAAACCGAAATGGGCCCCTGAGCCGGTAGAAAGTGCCTGGCATGCTGAATCGCATGGACCACATCGAAGGGCGGAGGGTCCGTTTTCGCCGGAGAGGCGATCTGACCACTGGGCAGTGATGTGTCGTCAAAGTCTGCGGAGGAAAGTGCCGTTTGATCGCGGTTGTCGGAGGTCACGCCGGATGCAATCGATGTGGAGGGGGTGGGTTGGGTCATGCGAGCTTCATCTGGCCAGTCTGGCGTGGCACACGGAATCCGAACGCGAATGACAAAGAAGATAAGTCAAAATCAATTTTGCCGAAGTGACCCAAAGGGCCAGGATTCGCAAAAAGGTACCTGACACCTTTTTGGGCGTTCTGGGGGCGTGTGCGAGAAAACAGAGGTTGCTTGGCGAAGCACGTGTTGTGCCAAGGCCAGGTTTGGGTGAAAACGAATGCAACTGGTGAGCTTGCAGGGCGGGAATGACGCGGTTTTTGGCCCCGTGTTCGATTTCAGCGACAATGGGATGTCATCGGCAGGTGTGCAGTTGTTTGCACACCTGCACTGCAAAACCTTGCATCGACGCCCGCGAATGAAACTGTCCTTCCAACCACCCGATCTCGATGTTTGACAACCACGATGGACCCAGTGTCCGGCGTTTCGCCGCGGGGCTTGCACTGTTGAGCTTGACGGCGTTCGCGGTCACAGCGGCGATGTTGTACCACGTGCAACACGAGCAGGAAATTTTCGCGGAGTTGACCGAACACCTGCCCAAGAGCGACCTCGAAGCCGCTCGCGAATTGTCGGGCGAACTCAGTTTGCAGGGCGGATTGGTCGTGTTGCTGGGGCTGAATATCATCGGAACCGCGATCGCTTTGGCCTGGGTTGTTCGCGGCTACCTCAGCAGCGAACGAACGCTGCAAGATGTCAAAGTCTACTCCACCGACGTGCTGGCCAGCATGGATGCCGGGGTCATCACCACGGATCGCAATGGCCGGATGACCAGCATCAATCCCAGCGGATTGCAACTGGTCAACTGCGACCAAGAGCATCTGGGAAGGACGTTGGAATCACTCGGAAAACGTCACGCGTTGCTCGCCGAAATTCGTGACGAGGTCGCGACGTATCATCATCCCATTCGCGATCGTGATTACACCGTCGACAACCAAGGTCACCGTCAAACGTTGCGAGCGGGATGCACCTTGCTTCGAAACCGACGTGGAGAAGAAATTGGCACCGTGCTGCATGTGCGGGATGTGTCGGAAAAGGAATTGATTGAAGAACGCCTCCGCCGGATGGAACGCTACATGGGATTGGGGTCGCTTGCCGCAGGATTGCAGCATGAAATCAAGAACCCGCTGAGTGCCCTGTCCCTGCACATTCAACTGCTGTGTGAGCGGTTGGACGCGACAACACAAGACGCGGAAGTCGACGAATTGTTGGATGTCTTGCACACCGAGGTTCATCGCATCAACGATGTCCTGGACGGGTTCCGGAATTACGCGTCGACCAACCAAATCGGTCTCACGTCAGTGGACGTGGCGATTTTGATCGAACGATTGGTGCGGTTGCTGCGTCCACAAGCCGAGCAGCAATCGGTGAAGCTGGACGTTCAGCTCCCGGCTGAAATGGTGGGTTTGATCCAGGGTGACTCGGTCGGTTTGGAACAAGTCCTGTTGAACTTGGCATTGAACGGGATGGCTGCGATGGCCGACGGCGGAAAACTCACGTTCCGCCTCAGTCGCCAAGATGAATTTGTTCGGATCGATGTTCGTGATGAAGGCAACGGGATTCCCGAGGAAATTCGATCGCGCGTCTTTGATCCGTATTTCACAACCCGCAACAACGGCACTGGCATGGGGTTGGCTTTGTGTGACAAGATTGTCCGGCAACACGATGGCAGCATTGATTTTCGGGTGCTTGAGAACGACGCATCCGACACACACCGTTCCGTTCAAGGCACCGAGTTCACGGTCCTCCTTCCACTGAGTCAATCAGCATGAACCGCAGCGAATTCTCGGTTTTGATCGTCGATGATGAACCCAACATTCGTTCGGGGTTGGAAAAAGGTTTGGTCCAGGAAGCGGACCGAATCGAAACCGCCGTGGACGCCGAAAGTGGTTTGGCCAAGTTCGAATCGGGGCACTTCCAGTTGGTGATCGCCGACGTTCGATTGGGCGGAGGCATGGACGGCATCGAATTGCTTGGGCGAATGCGGCACATCGACCCGGAAGTGTCGGTGATTGTGATCACCGCGCACGGCACCGTTGAAACCGCCGTGGATGCGATGCGCGCCGGGGCGTTTGATTTCATTTCCAAGCCATTGGATTTGAACTTGGTTCGGCAGCAGGTCCGCAAAGCGCGGGAACACCGAGAACTGCGTCAGGAAAATCAAACGCTGCGAACCCGGTTGGCCGATGCGGGGGAACTGTCCAATATCATTGGGCAGTGCGCCGCGATGCAGGATGTCTTTCACCAAATCCGTCAAGTCGCCGCCACCGAAGCGACCGTGATGATCCAAGGAGAAAGTGGTTCGGGAAAAGAACTTGTCGCTCGTGCGTTGCATGACCTGAGCGACCGCAGTGGTGGTCCGTTCGTGGCGGTCAACTTGGGCGCGATGCCGGAAACATTGCTCGAGAGTGAGTTGTTCGGTCACGAGAAAGGATCGTTCAGTGGCGCCTCACGACAAAAGCCGGGGTGCTTCGAACAGGCAGGCGGCGGCACGTTGTTTCTGGACGAGGTCACCGAAATGTCCGCAAAGAGCCAAGTGGATTTGCTGCGTGTGTTGGAATCGCGGCGATTCACACGCGTGGGTGGTGAAACCGTTTTGGAAACCGACGTGCGAGTGGTTTCGGCCACCAACAAGTCCGTGCCGGAAATGATCCAAGACGGCTCGTTTCGCGAAGACCTCTATTACCGGTTGAATGTGATTCCAATCGAGGTGCCATCGCTGCGTCAACGCCGCGATGATATTCCGCTGCTGATTGAACACTTCCTTCAACACTTTTGCTCGCGACACGGCCGTCCGATGAAGCAAATCGCTCCGGACGCGATGCGGGTGTTGGTGGGGGCTCAGTGGCCGGGGAACGTTCGACAGCTTCGCAATCTGGTCGAGCGTTTGGTGGTGACGCACACGGGCGATGTGATCGATTCTCATGAGCTGCCAGCGGATTTGCAGCCCGCGACGCTGGGCAGTGGTACCAAGGTGCTGCCCGCCTCCTTGAGCGAAGCGGTCGAAAACTGTGAACGTGAGATGATCTCGGCGGTTCTAGCCGAGTGTGATTTCCATCGTGAAAACACGGCAAAACGGCTCGGCGTGAGCGTCCGAACGCTGCACTACAAGATGGGCCGCTACGGTTTGCACTGACCCTGCAATTCTTTGCAGTCTTCACGCAAACGCTTGCACGTTCCCTCGATGAGAGCCTGTTGGCGAATCCTGTCACGGATTTTCGCAGGAAAACTTCGCTGGGTTTGACGCCGTGATTTACGGGGGAAGATTGCGGCTTGGAGCTGAGTGCCCGGGCTCTGGAACCGCCTTGGTACGATGCATGCTCTTGAGTGAGCCGACCGCTCCGGCGGCAATGGTTTTCACTCAGTTTGCGATGCCGATCTCAATATGAACGCTCCCTCGGACCCCTCCGTCACCCCCACCGACGAGCCGCCACGAGGCGATCTCAACGGTTTCAAACGCTATTTCAAAGACGACCTGATCGCTGGCGGTTTGGTGTTCTTGATCGCCTTGCCGTTGTGCTTGGGGATCTCACTGGCGTCCGGTTTCCCCGCCATCGCTGGCGTGTTCACCGCGATCGTCGGCTCGGTCCTGACGACGTTTCTGAGCAACAGCGAACTGACGATCAAAGGCCCCGCGGCCGGGATGATCGTGATCGTGCTCGGAGCCGTGAATAGCTTCGGCTACACCGCAGGGGTGGACCAAGTGGCGGACATGCAAGCCTACAAAATGGCGCTTGCCGTTGGCGTGGTGGCCGGTTTGGTCCAGATCGTCTTTGGGTTGTTGCGAGCGGGGATCCTCGGCGACTTCTTCCCCACCGCGGCGGTGCACGGCATGTTGGCGGCGATCGGCGTCATCATCATGGTCAAGCAATTGCCCATCGTCGTGGGGCAGTCCGCGACAGGCGAACCGCTGGAAATTTTACGTGAGTTGCCGCACCTCTTGATGAACGCGAACCCCGAGATCGCGCTGATCGGTGGCGTGTCCTTGGTGATCTTGTTTGGTCTGGCGTTTCTAAAGAGTCGGACCAGTATCAGTTTCATCGACAAAGTCCCCGGCCCCTTGGTGGTTTTGTTGGTCGCGATCCCGTTGGGAATGGCGATGAATTTGACCAGCGACCACACGTACACATTGATGGGAAAAGAATTCGCGGTTGGTGAGAGCGACTTGGTAACCGTGCCCTTCAATTTGTTTGGTGCGATCACGTTTCCTGACTTCAGTGTGTTTCTCAACAGTGAAACACTGCCCACGGCATTGGGGTGGGTGTTGATGTTTGCATTGATTGGTTCTTTGGAATCGTTGCTCAGCGCCAAAGCCGTCGACATGTTGGATCCCTACAAACGAAAAACCAACTTGGACCGAGACTTGTGGGCGGTCGGCGTCGGCAACATGGCAGTCTCCTTGATCGGCGGTTTGCCCATGATCTCAGAGATCGTTCGGAGCAAAGCCAATCTCGACAATCAAGCCAAGACGCGATTCGCGAATATGTGGCACGGTGTCTTTTTGCTCGGATTCGTTGCCCTGTTGCCTGGATTGATCCACAACATCCCTCGGGCCGCGTTGGCTGCGATGCTGGTTTTCACCGGATTTCGTTTGGCATCGCCCAGTGAATTCCGAAGTGTGTACCGTGTGGGACGTGAGCAATTGATCATCTTCGCAACAACCTTGGTGGCTGTTCTCGCCACCGATTTGTTGATCGGGATCGGCATCGGGATCGGCACCAAATTCGCAATTCACCTGTTCAATGGTGTTCCTCTTCGATCGCTGTTTGTGCCGACGCTGGAGTTCGATGAAACATCCGAAACCGAAGTCAGCGTTCATGCAACCGAGTCGGCCGTGTTCAGCAACTGGATCAGTTTTCGGCGTCGAGTGGTTGAAAAGAGCCTGAAACAAGGCAAGAACTGCACTGTTGATTTCAGCGATGTTCACCTGATCGACCACAGCGTGATGGAAAAATTGCATGAACTCGAAGGCGAATTTGCTCGCGAAGGGATTGAATTGAACGTCGTGGGGATGGATCATCACCAACCGTTCTCACGACATCCGATGGCCGCCCGAAAGCGACCGCTCGTGAGTCATTGATTCGACCCTTTTGCCCCCTCCGACGTCATGACGCGTCTTTTCGCGGGAACCCCGTTTGATATTCCACCGACCTGCGATTTGTGCGGTCAGAAGGAATCCGAGTGCCAGTGCACGCCGCAGCAAAAAGCTGACGTGGAGGCTGAAAAACAGCGGGAAGCGGACCGGTTGCCGCCGGAGAAGCAAACCGCTCGCGTTCGACTGGATCGACGCAAAGGTGGCCGCACGGTGACCTTGGTCGAAGGTCTCACGTCGCGAGCCAATGACTTGCCCGAATTGCTCGGCAAGTTGCAATCCGCTTGTGGTGCAGGTGGAACGGTGAAGAAGGCCGACGAACTGATCGAGTTGCAAGGCAATCACGTGGATCGGGTTCGGCAAAAGCTCGGCGAGATCGGCTACCGACTTAGAAAGTGATCGTGGGACAGCAGTCGGTCGATCGCTTCCATTCGCTGGCGACTGGGTGCCGTCAATTTCTGTTTGGCGTGAAGATAACGTTGCTCTTCCGCCAAACGTTGCTGCAGGTCTTCGTCCCTTCGCAGCAGAAACCAAGGGCCGAACATCACGCCTAGGGATTCCTCCAAGCGAACGCTCGCTAGACGGCGGTAAACCGGATCGAGAGCCATTCCAGATCGCCTCAGCAGCAGCACTTCAAAACGACGGGTGCCTGCGGTGCACTGTTCGTCGACCAGCCAGTAGCCGTTGTTCAGTGCCCATTGCCGGACCGATCCGATGGCTTTGTTGGGTTGCAGGATCATCTGGTCAGGCAACCGGTTGGAATGGTTGGCAAGAATGCGAACGATCGATTGCCCGCCCATGCCACAAATGCTGAGCGAATCGAGTTCGTTTTCTTGGATGACATTCAACCCATCTCCCAGCCGGACTTCCGCGTTCAGACCCTGCAAGGTGGCCGTTGAATTCCGGTGCGGTTGCGGTTTGTTTTCGACCGCGATGCCACGCTGGATTCTGCCGGTTGCCAGCAAAGCGGCCAGCAGGTGACCGTGGTCCGAACCGATGTCGGCATGGTTGGTTCCTCGAATCAGGGACGCCACCAATTTCAGGCGGTCATCAAGTCGAGGCATGACGGATCAAGAAGTTGGGATTCGCGAAGCGGCGCGATCGTCCAGGAACCCGCGAAGTTCTCGGGCCAACTGTCCCGCGGATTGCGGTCGTTCGTCGGGATCGTCGGACAGGCATCGAGACAGGATGGATTCGAGTTTTGGGTTGAATTTTGGATTGATTTCTGTCGCGGGTCGCGGATCCGTGTTCGCAATGGCGTCGATCGTTTCCTCTCGACTGAGCGACAACGCACCGTGTGGATGCTCGCGAAGCAGGAACAGATAAAGGATCGTCGCGACCGCGTAAAGGTCCGATCGATGATCCACACTGTTGGCGTCGCCGCGGGCTTGTTCTGGTGACATGTAGAGCGGCGTTCCAAGGACAGCCCCGTCGTGAGTGCTGCTGTTGGAAGCTGGGAGCTTCATGCGGAACATGGACTTGCTCAACCCAAAGTCGACCAACTTGGGTTGCCCGTCAGGGCCCACCATGATGTTGGACGGTTTGACATCACGATGGATCACACCGTGATCGTGGGCGTGTTGCAACGCATCGCAAACCGTTGCCATCATCTCGATGATCCGCGTCGCTCGCGGTGATTCCGAGGTGATGTAATTCGCCAGTGATTCGCCGTCGATCAATTCCATCGCGTAGTACGCCAAGTCACGTTCGAGGTGGCTGGCGTAGATGGTGGCGATGCCAGGGTGATTCATCTTTCGCATCACCTGAATTTCGCGAGCGAAGCGTTCGAAGACCAAGTCCGTTGCAAGGTCCGCGCGAATGATTTTGATGGCGGCGGGCTTGCCTGAAGCACGATGCATGCCTTTCCAAACGGTCGCAAACGCGCCACGGCCGATCAAATGTTCAACGTCGAAGCCCTCGATTTGTGGCTTGGTCCATTTCATCGGTGGCACCGCTTCGATGATTCGGCGAGCGGCTGCCAACCGGCTCTTGAGAAGTGGCGCCACGATCGGTTTGGTCAAGTAATCGTCCGCTCCCGCATCCAAACCCTGAATCATGTCCTCGTCACGGTCGCGACTGGTCAACAGAATGATGTAGGTGAAAGGGTGCTCTGGATCCTGTTTGATCCGGCGACAGATCTCGACCCCTTCCATGCCGGGCATCAACCAGTCCAGCAACGCCAAGCGGGGCGGGTCTTCAGATCGCAAGAGCCGATACGCTTCGTTGCCATCGGCAGCCAGTTCAATTCGGTAGCCCCAGGTTTCGACGGCTGCCGAAATCAAATTACGCCAAACCGGATTGTCGTCTGCGATCAACAATTTCATGGTGTTTCGTTTCCGGGGTGGTCGGATCCGGACGAAGAACGCAAAAATTTCTTCAGTTCAGTTTGGGCCAATTCGAACGCACTGACGAGTGCATTCATGCGATTCTCGAGAAAATGTGACCTCTCTTCTTCAGACGTCTCCCCCAAACAAAAGGTTTCCATGCTGTCCGCGATTTCTTGCGCCTGAGTCGCTCCGAAGGCTGCCGCGGTTCCTTTCAGAGTGTGTGCTGCCCGAGCAACTTGAGTCCAGGCACCTGCGTGGATTGCCCGTTGCAGCTGTTCGATTTGGGATGGCAATTCATCGGAAATCGTTTGGGCCAATATGGTGAGCACCTGAAGATCTCCACCGACATTCTGAAGAATCACCTCGTGATTCAGGGGGGAAGCTCGATCCACAGGGGAGCTTGGCGAGGAAGTTGTCCTGCTTGTGGTGGGGGGCAAAAGCAGATCGTCTTGGTCATCTTGGCGAGAGATTGTGAATGATTCGATCGTGTCAAACAACAGTTCCGGCGGGTAGGGTTTGGTCAGGCATTCATTCATTCCTGCGTCCAAGCAGCGTTGGCGATCCTCTCGCATGGCGTGGGCGGTCAGTGCAATGACCGGAATATCGCGGGCCGGCGATGGCAGGTCGTTTCGAATGATTTGGGTGGCTGTCAGGCCATCAATTTCTGGCATCTGCACGTCCATCAGCACCAGATCAAACGCTTGCGACCGCAGATGTTTCAACGCATCTTTCGCGTTGGATACCGAAGTCACTCGGTGACCACGAGCACGCAGCATCGTTTCCGCAACGGTACGGTTGATGGCACCGTCCTCGACCAGCAACAACTCGCGTGTTTGGGCGCAGTGCCCGAACGAGTTCGTTGGTGCACTGGGCGGGTGGAGTTTCTCAATCTCGTGCTGTGTCGTGCCAATGGGCGTCCGCAACGGGATATCAAAACGAAAGCTGCTGCCTTCGTCCAGAACGCTGCTGACTTGAAGCTGGCCACCCATCAATTCAACCAGTTGGGAACTGATCGACAATCCCAATCCGGTTCCGCCGAAGCGCCGCGTGGTGGACGAGTCGCCTTGGGTGAACGCTTCAAAGATGTTGGCTCGCTGTTGTTCCGTCATCCCGATGCCGGTGTCGGTGATGGTGAACACGATGCGTGAACTTTGGTCCTCCGAAGTGTCCAAGGTCGTCGCGTCCTGGGACTCCTTTTCGATGAAGACCGTGACTCGTCCTTGTTCGGTGAACTTCAAAGCGTTGCCGACCAAATTGATCAAGACCTGACGGAGTCGGGTGGGGTCACCGACGATGATTTCGGGGACGCCAACAGGTGGTTGGAATTGGAGTTGAACATTCTCGTTCTTGAGATTCGCCACCGCGTGCATGGTTTGACTGAGGAGATCTTTCAATTCAAACGGCACCGATTCCAAAGTCATCAGGCCGGAATCAATCTTTGAAAAGTCAAGGATGTCGTTCAGCACTGTCAGCAGTCCTTTTGCCGACGTTTGGATCATGTGCATGTAGTGGCGTTGTTCCTCGTTGAGTGAACAGCGGGTCATCAGCTCGGTGGTGCCCAAGATGCCATGCATGGGGGTGCGGATTTCATGGCTCATGTTGGCCAAGAATTGATTCTTCGTGACGGCAGCTTGTCTCGCTTGCGAGGCAGCTTGCGTTGCCAGGTCACGTTGGTCTTGTAGCAACGCGTGGCTGCGTTGTTGGGCGGCAATGCCGGCTTTGAGCATCCCAATGCTGGTGACCGCGCCCAGGAACAAAGTGATGAGCGCGGCGATCATTCCAATCACGCCGAGACGCGTTAGGATGACCGAGTGGATGTAGTGTTTGGCAGGGAAGTCGACTCCGACCAGGGCTTCGACCTTGCCCTTCGAATCAAACAGAGGTGCGTAAGCGGAAACCCATTCTCCCCAGCGATCGTGGCTGGGTTGATCGGCAAAGGTTGTGTCGCCACGGAAGGCCCTTTCGATCTGCTCAACGCTGCTGTCGTAAAAGATCTCACCAATTTCCGTCTGTCCTTCCCGGACGCCTTCGATCTTCCCATCGCCGTTGTAGTCCGTTTCAGAGTCGACGATGATTTGGAAGGGCTGCCCGGTGGGACGGTCTTGTTCCGTCAGCAAGTGAGTGGCCAGTTCCGATTCACTGAGATGCCGCATGGTGTAGATGTCGGTGACTTGTGGATTGACCGACAGCCAACGCTTTTGGGCGTTGATCATGCGCAGATAAACAGGATCGTCCGGCGATGTTTCCTTGTTGATTCCCGCGTGGCCGAGCTGTTGCAATTCGGCGGCGTAAGTGGGGGCGATGCCAAAGACTTGTTGACGCAATCGAGATCGCTGAAGACGGTCGGCGGTTTCGACTGCGAGGAACCCGCCGGTCAGCAACAGCAAGAGAATCCAGAATGACAACCTCGGCCGGCGACTCGACCCGATGGCTGCGGGGGAAGTCGCTGAATCCGGATGCGTGGATGAGGCGGGAGGCATGGCGCGGCGAACGCGCGAAAGAATGAAGGCATGGCCGGCCAAGAACACGACGCTGAACAGAACGTAGTCGATTCGAAATTCGTACCACGCTTGCCACATCGGTCAGTTGCCTCCAGCGGGGGCGAGCGTGTGAAGCACCAGCATGCCAACTCCGACGAAGAGTGCGATCGTGTAAACGAGCACCACGATTGACCAAAGGAATCGCTGCCAAGTTGCGAAGTTTGGGTTGCGCCACAAGAGCGGGATCCCAAAGGCTCCCGTCACAAAGAACAGCACCGCCAGTGTCGCCACAGGGCGGTTGGACCACTCCGCCGCATCGTCGGCGCGAGATTCGCTCCAGTAAGCCGGAGCAACCGTGCCCGGTTGAATCACGATCGAACGGTGGGCATCGCCTGAGACGCGGTGGGGATCCTGAGCGGTTGGCTCAACACCTTGCTTGGCAGCTGGGATTCCCAGGTTCGCTTTGGCGGAAGTCATCCAGACGATCTCGCTAAGGAAGTTGGTCGACGGCGGCACCGGCAGACGTTTCTGCCAGTCGACTTTGCGCCGTGGCGACAAGTGGTTCGACCGCCGCATTGGAACCATACAGTTCTTCAATGCTGTACCAAATTTTTCGGGCCGCTATGGTCCGTCCTTCCACGAACATTCGATCGGCTTCTTTCAGACGGTCCGTGATGATCCGCGCGGCTTCGGTTTGGTCGGTGTCGGACTGCGAGATGCGAGCGATCCGACTGCGAGCAAGGTTGACCAGAGGCTTGTACTGTTCTTCGTCACCGAGCACCGTGATCATCGACTGATACTTGTCGACCGCGGTCGCATTGTCGCCAAAGGTTTGATACCGCATGGCCTCGGCAACGAGACGCTCCGCTTCATTCTGGAGCGGTAGGTTTCGATTCATTTTGACAGTCAGGGCATGTTCAGCTTCGACCATTCGAACGCGATCAATTTGCTCGGAGGCCCATTCGGCATGTTCGCCATCCGGGAACTGAGCCAGCATCGGTTCGAGGTAGCTGATGCGAGCTTGAGACATCGAGGATCGAGTGTCTTCGGCCAGCAATTCCTCCGCTTCGTTTCGCATCTTGGATTCATTCAACGGCCAAGCGATCCAGACCAGCATCCCCACCAACAGGGCCAAGACTGGTAGCAGCACCAAGGCTTGATCATGCCACGGAGTTGCATTCGGGATGGCATCGATGTCCGCGGTGATCTCTTTCCTGCCCAGCAGTTTACGGGCTTCTTGGCGATCCGCATCGTCCGTGACCGACAACGGACTGAATCCACTGGAGGCATGTTCGGCGACACCACTGCGAGACATCGCACGTCTGCGAACCTCGGCCAGCTGCAACTTGACCGCCGCGGCGGACACGGGACGCTGACCAGGATCTTTGTGGAGCAACTGCATCACCAAACGATCCATCCACACCGGACATTCCATCACCGTGGACGCCACCGACGTCGGTGATTGATACTTCAGGTTGCTGGTGACTTCTTGAACCGTGGAACCGGTGATTGGCGGAGCGCCCGTGAGCGCTTCGTACAGCAACGCACCAAACAGATAGAGATCGGTGCGAGCCGTCACCGGATCGTTCTGAGTGGGGGCTTCGGGGGCCGACCGCATCATCTGGTCGATCGAAGGCGGTCGTGAAATGTGGTAGGGGCCGTTTCGGAACGGAGGCGTTCCGTCAACATCACGGACATCGATCAGCACCGGACTCAATCCAGCAATGATGACCTTGTCGGGTGTGATCCTTCCATGCACGATGTCGCGGTCGTGCAGATACATCAACGCATCGATCAGAGGTTCTGCCAATTCCAAAACCGATTCCCATGGCAATCGTCCTCGGCGCTGGAGCTCTTCCGCCAGAGTTGGTCCTTCGACCAATTCGTGAGCCAGGTAGGCTTCCGATTCTTCAAAACCACCGCCGTAGCATTTGACGATCGCGGGATGATCGAGCCGTTTCAGGCGATCCCATTCTTCCGCGAAGGCTTGCCGGGATTCCAAGGTTCCGCCAAAGGGCATTTGGAACACGCGGACAGCGACTGCCTTCCGCATTTTGATATGCACGGCACGCCACACACGCGCGTCCCTCGCCGACGGGTCCGGACCCAGCGGGGATTCAATGGCGAGCGGACCGAGACGACTGCGAGGCATGGGGCAACGAAAGAAAACGGAATGAAATCAGCACCTTCTCTATCATACCCACGATGCAGGAGATTGGGTCGCGAAGTCGATCAGGCCCCCACGTTTAACCCGCCAAAGCGACGTTGTCGGCCGGCAAATTCATCCAAAGCTGCCTGGAAGTCGTCTCGCTCGAATTCCGGCCAGCATTTCGGTGTGAAGTGCAGTTCGGCGTAGCTGATTTGCCACAGCAAATAGTTGCTGATGCGAATGTCCCCGCCAGTCCGGATCATCAAATCGACATCCGGCAGTCCCGCTGTGTCGAGTGTTTCATCCACCAACGATTCTGTGATCTCATCGATGGACCGCTCGCCGTTTTGGACCTGCTGAGCAACTTTCCGAGCCATGCGTGTCAGCTCGTCGCGACCGCCGTAGTCGACCGCCAACACCAGTTCGGTGCCGGTGTTGTTCTCGCTTATCGCCTGTGTCTTCGCGATTTCTTTGAGGACTTCCTCGCTGAGACGATCGCGTCGTCCGATGAATCGCAAACGCATGTTCTGATCGCGAATGGTTCGCCGTTCCTCGACGAGATATTGCTGAAGCAGGTGCATCAGAAAATCGAGTTCAGCCTGCGGGCGTTTCCAGTTTTCGCTCGACAGGCAATACAACGTCAACGCGTCAAGCTTGAGTTCACTGGCCATTTCGGTGACGGTACGCACCGTCGTCACGCCGCGCCGGTGCCCTTCAATGCGAGGTAAACCGCGTGCCTGCGCCCAGCGGCCGTTGCCGTCCATGATGATCGCGACGTGACGTGGAAGATTCATGCTGAGAAGTGGAACAGAAGTCATGCAAGTTTGGATAGGACCGCTTCGACACACGGTTTCCAATCCCCAAGTTCGGTCTGGCGAACGATTTCAACACTGGGGTACCAACGAGTCGTCTCCCCCGATCGGAGCCAACGCCAATCGGGAACTTTGCCCAGCAGCAATATCGTGCGTACACCAAGCGATCCCGCCAAGTGGGCAATGGCCGTGTCGGTGGTGACCAAGGCATCCAAATTGCGAAGCACCGCGGCGGTGTCCACGAATTGTCCACCGGATTGGTCCAGTTTGTCAGGCAAGCGGTGAACCAAATCTCCCAAATCGCTTTGGTCAAGTTGCTCCGATCCGTGGCCAAATTGCAAGCTGATGGATTTCAGGCCTGGCGTCTCGATCAACGGCCGGAACGTTTCCAACGGAATGCTGCGATAGACATCAGCGTGGTGTTCTGGGTTGCCCTGCCAATTGAGCCCGATCAATTTCTTGCCGGATTGTCTCAACGGCTGAAGGAAATTTCCCCAGTAGTGGACAGTGGATGCAGGGACATCCAAGTAGCCCACGTACTGCCCTGACTCTGTTCTCTCAAACAAATCGGCGCCGTCGTGCAGCTTGCCATCGCGTTGGTACAGACCATCCAGCACTTCGAGGAATGACCCTTGGAAATCGATCGTTGCCCCGGCCGGCAGGCTCGTCAAGGCGGATTGGGCATCGACGTCTGGAATCAGGCATTCGATTCCAAGTCCGGTGCTGCCGACGGCGGACGAGAACAGCGGAATCAGTTTCGGTGGGCAGACGACCATGACCCGGGCGCCATCCTGAGCGAGTGCTCCAGCGACCCGCAGAAAATGAATCGCGTCGCCGAGCCCTTGTTCGGGATAAATCAAAACGGTTTTGCCATCGAGCGGTTGGCCGGACCACACGGGCACATGTCCGCCAGCGGACCGCAAGTGATCTGCGATCGCGGGGCGGCCAACACCGGGCATTCGCCAACGCCAACGGTATTCGTTCCAACCTCGGTCGTAATCACCCTGCAGCAATGAGATCACACCCAGGTTGCGATGCAGTTCCGCGTTGTCGGGCTGGATGGCGAGGCCTTCTTCGTACCATTTCAGGCCACGTTCAATTTCGCCGTTCCAGATCCACAGCGTGCCACGATTCTTGATCGCGGAAAGATAGCCGGGTTGCTGCTGCAGTGCGTTGGCAAAGCTTTCCTCGGCCCGGTCGACCTCACCGAGCATTCGGAAGGCGTTGCCGAGGTTGTTCCACGCGATCGGAAAATTGGAACGCAGGTCGATCGCTTTTTGGTACGAGTCCACCGCACCGGTGAAGTCTCGTTTGTCAAACTGAGCGATGCCCAGGTAGACCCAGGCATCGGCAGATTGGGGCACTTGACGCAAAACGCCGCGATACATTTGCATCGCGGCGTCCACGTTACCCGATTGATGAACTTGCCAGCTTTGCTGCAAGATCTCGGCCAAGGTTGGCATCAGTCCAGGAAGCCAACGAGGTCTTGGCTGCGGCTGGGCTGTTGAAGCTTGCGAACCGCTTTGGCTTCGATTTGACGAATCCGTTCGCGGGTCACCTTGAAGATGTGCCCGACTTCTTCCAGCGTGTAGCTGTAACCGTCGCCCAAGCCGTAACGCAGTTTGATGATTTCGCGTTCACGGTAGGACAGGCTCTTCAGCACGCCGGTGATTCGTTGACGAAGCATTTCTTGTGTCGCACCAATCTGGGGGCTCTCTGCGGTGCCATCGGGCAGCAGGTCGCCGAACTGGCTGTCTTCGCTGTTGCCAACGGGACGGTCCAACGAGATTGGGAAACGGCTCATCGTCAAAACACGACGAGCTTCTTCGATTGTCACATCGGCACGACGCGCGGTTTCTTCGATCGAGGGTTCACGACCGAGTTCTTGCAACAACTGGCGAGCCACGTTGCGAACACGGCTCATGGTTTCGACCATGTGAACCGGGATTCGAATCGTGCGGCTTTGGTCGGCAACGGCCCGGGTGATCGCTTGGCGAATCCACCAGGTGGCGTAGGTGCAGAACTTGAATCCACGACGGTATTCGAATTTGTCCACTGCTCGCATCAAACCGGCGTTGCCCTCTTGGATCAGGTCCAAGAACGACAGGCCCCGGTTGCGATACTTTTTCGCGATCGAGACGACCAACCGCAGGTTGCCTTCGCTCAGTTCCCGCTTGGCTTGTTGGTAATCGCTGTAAACGGTTCCCAACATTTTGACGCGGTTGCGAAGCGAGGTGGGCGTTTCCTGGCAGGCGGTCAGGATCTGACGACGCTCGTGCAGCAATTGCTCACGGACTTCACGGCCGTGTTTGGTTCGTTTTTGCTGACGCACCAACTCATCAATTTCGTCGAGTCGCCGGGAGAATTTCTCCAGCAAGGCGATTCGCGTTTCGATGCGTTGGGTACGCAGACCGAGTTCTTCGACCAACCGAACGGCACGGCGGCGGCGGCGAGCCAGGGCACGCCAAGCTTCGGCACGACGGCGAGCGGGCGCACTCTTGCTCATCGCGACTTTCCAGTCGTGACGGTTGCGGTTGAGCAACGTTTGAAGGGTTTTCAGGTTGTGAGGCAAACGACCAATGATCTGCTCTTTTTCCAAACGGTCGGTCACACTGACCTGAACGGTTCGGTCGAATGGCAACTGGCCGCGATAGACCTTCTTCAGCGTCTTGTAGGCTTCGACCAACACGTAGTGGTTCTCGAGCAACTTCGTGCGGAAGCGGCGGCGAGTTTCTTCGATGCGTTTGGCCAGCTCGATTTCTTGACGGCGCGTCAGCAAAGGGATTTCACCCATTTGCGTCAGGTACATGCGAACAGGGTCGTCCGACCAAGTTTCCGATTCGTCGAGCGCAATCAGTTCGTCCGGGCTGTCCAATTGGACTTCGCCTTCGGGCGCATCGGCAACACTGACCGCGTTGTCGTCTTCGCTGTCTTCGACTGGTAACTTGCGGAATCCTCCTGTGACCACGTCGGTGCTTTGTGCCGAAACGTCGTCGAAATCATCCATCATCGGATCAAACAAAGTAGATACTCCTTTAGGTGGCTGTCTTTTCTATGGTCGACGACCGCGGTTGGTTTGGTGGGTCGTCACAAAGAACGCTGTGGCGAATCAGCGTTCGGGGCAATTTGGTTCGTTTTGGGACATCCGTGTCGTGGGGGCGGCGACACTCGTGTGAGCAGCGCGTCGTCGGAGTGTAATTACGCCGAATGTGAGGTCGAGACGTAATCTGCCGCCTGGCATGGGGTCACTGGTGAAGTCGGTCAGGAGAAGTTCGAGAAGCACTTGGGATTCGAGAAGAACAATCAATCAATAACGAATTCGAAACAGTCCATGTGTTGGGAATCTGGCCAGGGCGAGGGACGCGGGTGCAGATCAACTGATCGACCGACGACATCCATTGAAGAAAATTCCGACACACAGTGACTCTACCACCCGTTAACCTGCGAACCTCCGAACAACTGCCAATTGGAAAAATTTTCCGATTGACCCGGTATTCCATCCTGGAGGCTGAAAAGGGACGGTGGACCGTTTGTTGCGCGAACCGAATCCCATTCGGAAGCGAAGACGAACGATAGCTCGTTGTGGTTGTATCGCGACTCATCCAGAGGATGTCCGGTCAGGCAAACGTGATTCTCGAGATCGACTGGTCAGACAAGCAGAAGAAAATCAGATGAAATTCTGGTCCTGCTTGCCGTCCAATGGCCGTTCGACGAGAGTGACGTCCTGACGGGAGCGATTGGTCGTGTGTTACCCTCAGCACACCGTGATTCTAGTTCCCAGAATGGCTCGGTCCACCCGGGCGTTGTTCTTTTGACCCGCGATTTCAGCCATGTATTTGCTTCCCTGCCCGCATTGTGAAGTTCCTGCCGCCGTCAGTCCCGCTCGAGCGGGTGACCGAATCGCATGCCCGCATTGCGGTCAGGAAATCGCCGTTCCCAAGCTTGGTGAATTGCGTCAACTTCCCACCGCTGAGGGCGACGAAACGGTTGAAAAGTCCAACGCTCGAGCAGCAGAGGGCCGTGCCAACCGGCCGACAGTGCTGTTCACGGCACTGGGTTTGCTAGCGGCGGGGTTGTTTCTTGCCGCAGCGTTTTGTGCCGTGAATTGGGCAACAATTCGTATCCCGATGACCACTGAAGGGCACATCGACGAGTTCCGCCAGGCTTACCAAGAGGTCAGTTCGGCCCAAATGATTCGCGAATGGGAAGAAATCAATCGCAATGGAGTCGACCTGCCCGCGATGTACCAGTACCGGGTCATGGAGCTCGACAAATGGGCTTGGCTGCGGAACGCGGGACTGTTTTCGGGAGCCGGTTTGTTGGCCGTCATCGGAGCCGTTTTTGTCGGTCGATCGGGTCGGGCAAGCGGTGCTTGAGACCTTTCAGAATCCAGAAAAAAAATTCGCGCCGATTTCATTCCCCCAGTTCCCGCGAAGGGACACTTGGTTGGGGACCGATGTGATCGCGAATTTTCGGACTCAACCTTTGTTCTGCAAGACGTAAACCACGTCTTCGCTCGACGCGTCGACCGCGATGGGTTCGTCCAGGTCATAGGCGAAGTCATAGGTCGCCAAGCATTCCCATTGACCGTCCGCTGCGATCAGTCGGTTCATTTGTGCGGGCGTGTAACTCCGCAAGTGAAGCTCATCGTTGATCCGAAAACTCCGGCTCGGCGTGTGAACGTCAAAGCGAATTCCAAAACGCTCCATCCGCTTCTTCTTGTTTCGGTCGATCGTCCACATGTGGGTGTTGATCGCCAAGTTGCCACGACGAGCCGACCAGGATTCTGTTTCGCTGGGGGGGACGGTGGTCGGGGTCAGGTGAACGCCGAGTAAGTAGATCCCGCCACTGCGAACCATGGACGCCATGCTTTGAAGGTGCCCACGAGCGGCGGCTTCGGTGTTGACGTGTCGGAAACTGTTGATGGTGTTGAATGCGACGCAGGCGGGCCCTTGTTCCTTGGACGTTTTCGCCTTCCCCAACGCAGCCCGAAAGTCGGCCGGTGAAAAGTCGCACATGTCAGCGACGATCGCGGTGGGTTTGAACCCGCCGCGTTCCAATCGTTGGTTGCAGAACTGGACGGCTTTTTCGTTCAGATCCAATCCGCAGGTCGCATGGCCTTTGCGACAGAGCGAAGCCATCAGCCGCCCCGTTCCGCAGGCGGGCTCGAAGAACAGCTTGGGTTTGCGAGTCAGGAACGTGTCGGCGCATTCCAAGATGAACTGCGTCTCAGCGGCAATGTCGGCTCCAAAGACCAAGTCGTAGTACTTGGGATGGTCGTAGATGGATTCTTCGAGCACTTCCATGGATTCAGTTTCTTTCATTTCTAACCAGGTCGGCAGGAGTCTCTCGGCATTTGGGCTGTTTCGGTAAGCATTGTTGCTCCCACGTACAACCGGGGCTAACGCCCAAACGGCTCACATGATTGTGCTCGATCATTCCTGCCAACCTGCTTACCGAACAGATTCCAAACCCAGCCCGCGTCGCAGCATTCCGATCTGGCCGGCGTGCAAGCCTTCGTGAATTGGGCAGAAGAGGACCGCCCCCAGTTTGCAGGGATACACCGCGTAGGGCATGTCGATCTCAACCAGCAACTCGGTGGGATCCAGTGAGTCCAACTCCGCCATCGCCAATTCGTACACCCGATTCAGTTTGTCCAGCAACTCTTGCGCGGACGGTTGTCCGTCGGTCGTCGCAGATGGTTTGCTGCCCCGAGCAAAGGTTTTGCGAAAGCGACCCGGGATCAGTTCCAAGTCATCGGGGTGGCGACCCCGCATTCGAAACATCAGCAACCCGTATTGGCTGACGGCCAAGTGGCCGACTTGCCAAGCGACATGGGACACGCCGCCCGGCGGGATCTCGAACCAGCGATCCATCGGCGTCGCTTGCAGGAGTTCCAGGAGGTACTGTCGTGAGAACTCGATTTGGCCGCGTGCGGCCTCGAACATCCGAATCGCGTCGGACAATTCCGGCAACGGTTTGGGAACGGAAGAAGGGGGTGTCTGGCTCATCGAAGAACTTTAGCCCGGCCGTGCGGGTCTGTCACCCAGAGTTCCCTAGTGGTGAGCGGCCTCGGACTTTATCGCCCGCCTGAGCGGATCCGTGTCAGTGAATTGAGCAACTGCCGGTGTCACAGGACTTGCCCGCCAATCGATACCGGCGTTTGGCCAACTCGTGATACAGCCGTCGCCATAGCTTGGCGGTGCCCGGCAGATGCAGCACCGGAGCGGCCAACCAGAGCATCGGCAGTCGCCGCGAAAGATAACGAACGGCGTCAGCACCGCCGTGACGCTGATCGTGTTGATCGATCACGTACATCTGATCCATCAGCTGTTCTTGAGTCAGATCGGGGTAGCGCTGTTGGACCCGTTCGTCATGCAGCGACAAAAAAGCCAGTCGATTGCCGCCCCAATCCAGCCTCCGAAGGCTTCGCACCCCCGCTTTGCAAAAGTTGCATTGGCCGTCGTAGATCACCACATCGCACGCGGGGCACTGGTCCGGATCCGGCAAATCGCTGGATCGGTCCGGGGCGTGCGAAGCGTCGACTGGGGGCTGGGAGGCCATTTTCGCGTCGGTGGTCGTGGAGGGTGCTGACATCATCAGAAGTGTACGTCATGGGGGAACCTCTGGCCCCAGGATTTTGGGACGAGAGTCGAATCAGGATTCCGATCTGGCGAGCCGTTTTCGAGGGAGGACCAGATTCCGCCCGCGAGAATCAGATTCCGCATGCGGGAAAAGCGTCCGCCGCGCTATAATGATAAGAACAAGACCGCACCCGTCCCGAGTTCACAACTGCGGGCCACCCACGGAGCTTTCCATGACCAGCGTTGTCCCATCGCAGGATCCGCACGACGAGTTGACCCAGTGGTCACCCGACGAAGCCAAGACCCTGGTCGAATCGAAGGTCCGCGCGGCTCGCCGACGAATGATGTTCGGCCAATTCGGCCGCACCTTCGCGGTGACGTGGTTCGTTGGCTTGATCGTGGCGACGATCGCTGTTGCCGCCATGGCAATCACGCCGTTGCCGTTGGATCGATTGGGTTTGGATGCGTCCGAGGTGACGGTTCAGACATGGGCGATGGGCTGGACCGCCGCCGTCACCGTGATCTCCATCTTGGTTTCCGCCATCGTGATGTGGGTCTCCGCCCCCTCGGTCATGCGCGTGGCAGCCGAAGTCGATTCGCGATACGGACTGAAAGAACGCTTGAGCAGCGTGCTCTCATCGAGCGCCGCGACCGATGCCAACTCCGCCGCCGGAAACGCGTTGCGTCAGGACGCCGCCCGGCGAGCAAGCAAACTCGACGTGGCGCAGAAGTTTTCTCTGTCGCCTCAGCGTGTCTCTTGGTTGCCGCTTGCGATCCTTCCTATTTTGGCCGTCATGGTCTTCGCCATCCAGCCAGCGACTGAATCCACTTCCGAGCTGAACAATGCGGTCAACGCGAGCGAAGTTCGACAAGTCAAAGTTGCTGCCGCGGAATTGAAGAAGCGTCTGGCTCAACAAAAACGCGAAGCGGATGCGAAAGGTTTGCTCGAAGCCCGTGAGCTGTTTGAGAAAATGGAATCACAGCTCGACAAGATCACCGACAGCAAGACACTCAACCGCAAAGATGCGTTGTTGGAACTCAACGACATCAAAGAACAGATCCAAGCTCGCAAAGATCGACTCGGGTCACCGGAAGAAATCCGCAAAACGCTTGCTCAGATGAAAGGGCTCGAAGGTGGTCCCGCTGAAAAGGTGTTGTCTCAAATTCAAAAGGGTGACTTCGGAAAAGCCGCCGAAGAAATCAAGAAGCTGGCCAATCAAGTGAAAGACGGCAAGCTGACGGAGCAGCAAAAAGAAAAACTGAACGATCAGATCAAAAAGATGGCCGAGCAGATGAAGCAGGCCGCGAAAGATCACGAGCAAAAGAAACAGCAGCTGCAAGAAAAAATTCAGCAAGCCAAACGCGAAGGCCGCAACGAAGACGCGGCGAAGTTGCAACAGAAACTCAACGAAGCGGAATCGGCCGATTCTCAGATGCAGCAAATGCAACAGATGGCGGATGCGATGCAGCAAGCCGCCGACGCAATGCAACAGGGCGACGATGCTGCGGCGGCTCAGGCGATGGAAGAAATGTCTGGGCAGCTGGGCGAAATGCAGCAAGCGATGTCGGAGTTGGAAGACCTCGAGTCGGCGCTGGGGGATCTGTCGCAGTCCAAGAACCAAATGAACTGCAAGCAGTGCAATGGGGATGGCTGCCAGGCTTGCCAAGGCGATGGATTCGGCGAAGGCGACCAACCAGGGATGGGAATGGGACGCGGCAAGGGCGAAGGTGACCGGCCTGAAGAAGAAACTGATATCAACACCTATGACACCCAGGTTCGCGGCAAGGTCAAACGCGGCCGAGCGATCATCGCTGGTTTCGCCGACGGCCCCAACCGCAAAGGCGTGACTCGCGAAGACATTCAATCCGCGATTGAATCGAATCTCAGCGAAGAGAGTGATCCGCTGGAGGATCAGGTGTTGCCACGCGACGAACGCGAACAGACCCGTGAATACTTTGACCGGTTGCGAGAGGGTTCATGAGCCGCGGGAACGTTTGGACGCTTGCCTTGGTCCTCGCCGGATGCATTTGGCGAGGCTTGTGGTTGTCCGCTGGAGTGGCCGATCGAACGTCGGTGGCCGATACGACGCGTGCTGAATTGCTGAATCAGGTGAACGACGCGTGGACGCAGAATAGGAACCTGCCCCGCTCAACCGATTGGAACGACGTTCAGGTGCTGGCTTATTTCGCGGACGCTACCGCCTCGCCTCGTCCTGTTGCTGGTTCATCCAAGTGGCAGTTGGAGTCGGTTCAGCGGTTTGATCCTGACGCAGCGGTGTGGATCGTTTCGGGGCCCGATGGCAAACCGGGCTGGGATGGTTGGGATGACAACCAAGATGGCACGGTTGATGACCTGGGCGAACTTGGTGCCGCGTGGAGCGACGACCATTGCTTGACGCCCTTGGATCCCGACTTTGAACAACTCGATCCGTCGAATGCTCGAATCATCAATCGGGGCACGTTTGTTCTCTCCGATAAGCAAACGTTCATGGCGGAACGATCGGGAAGCCTGACCGATGCTTCGAATCTCTCGAAGCAACCTCGATGGCGATGGACGTTTTCAGATCAGGCAGCTTCCGTCGCTCGTTGAGCGGTCCAGCGTTGCCGTTGTTGATTGAACTGGCGAAGGTCTCGGCTGCCGATTCGCTGGCATTGGCAGTGTGCTCCCCAGGCCAAAACCAAGTGCGTCCAAAACGCGAGTTGTCGGTAGTTTCCTGCGGCCCATTCGGCGATCAGTTGAGCTGCCGATTCTGAGAGCCGGGATTGGAACTGACCCGCATGAGTGAGGGCAGCCAAAACACAACCGGCGAGCGACTGGGTTGAGACATCCATTGAGTGACTGACGCCGGAGGATTTTGCCTGCCCCATCACCAGCAACGTCATGGGGCTTTGTCTTGGATCCAGTTTCAGAGATTGCTGGTACCACTGGAGGGTCGATGAGGGAGGTGATCCATCCACGATGCACAACGTGTGAATGCCGTGGGATTGGTTCGCTCGAGCGACTGACCACCATCGCTGGCAAAGGTCGCGATCGAAGTCCGCGGCATCCGTGCCCATGACATCCAACGGCAAGTCATCCAAACCGTGAGTCGCCATCCACTGCCGCGCCCAAGTGGTCGCCCCCGCACCCGGACGGGCATGCAAATTCGCGATTCCGACATGGTTTCGCAGAACGGTTTCCAACCAGATGCGAGCTTGCGAGTGTTCCGGGGTCGCAAACAGGAACTCCCCAGGTTCTGACGGGAACGACATCCCGGGGGAATTCGCGAATGGTTGACGGAACAATCCCCAGTGGCTTTGATCGGCCTGGCTGAGCAACGGGATCGGCATCGACGGCGGTCTCTCGGGGGAAGAATCGGCTGTCCCGGTGGGAGGTTGCATGAGCCAAGCTGCCGTCGCAGCGTGTTGATGCACGCATCGCTCTTCGGATTCGTGTGCCACCGGGGTTTGCTATTCAGTCAGATCGACTGCCCCGCTCGCCGAGCACTTTCTGTTTCGGTTACCTTGCATCGATCGCTGCAACCGGCACGATTGCACCTTTTCAGTCTCTTGTCACTTTTCGATTTTGGTTTGAACCGACACCCATGACTCGACGCTACTACGTACCCGATTTGCGAACCCAGGCACCCGTGGTGCAATTGCCTGATGAAGAAGCGTCTCATGCGGCGAGGGTCATGCGGGTTCAACCTGGTGACCGAATCGAGTTGTTCGATGGAACCGGTCATCAGTCCGGTGCAGAAGTTGTCTCGGTCAGTAAGCGGGAGTGCGTGGTCCGATGCGATGCGATTGAGACAGTGAATCGGGAACCCCTTGTCGCGGTGGACTTGGCGATTGGTTTTCCAAAACCAGATCGCGCCAAAGAGATGGTGGAACGTCTGACGGAACTGGGGGTCGCCCGCGTGTTCCCGGTGGTGTTTGAGCGGACACAGCGACCTCCAGCCGACAATTTGCTCAGCAAACTTCGGCGGATCGTGATCGAGGCGTGCAAGCAATCTGGACGCAACGCCTTGATGGAGATTGAGTCGCCCATTGAATTTGAATCGTTGGCGAAAAGAATCTCGGGGGCCCAAGCGGGCCGTGAAACGGAGCCCACCGGGCAGTCTCCCGTGGTCTCTTGGCAGCGTGTCTTGGTTGCGATGCCAAATTCTCCGCCGCTGATCGCAATGGAGGATTCATGGCAAGCGTTGAAAGCTTCCGAGGCCGACCAATCCAATTTCGATGGACGACCGAGGACCTTGGCGTTGATTGGTCCCGAGGGAGGGGTGTCCGAGGCGGAACAGCAACGGTGCAACGAGTTGGGTGTCGAATCGGTTGGCTTGGGAAGCCGAATATTGCGGATTGAGACGGCTGCATCGGTTGTGGCGGCGCGTCTGGTGGTCGATTGAGAGTTCTGTACACCATCGAGGCCGACATCGGTTCGGTTTCAAATTGCAAGCTAGGTTTGCATGGCCGACGGATCCATCCCAATGGGGAGGGTCGTTTGGTACCACTGCGAACAACTCCAATTGCTTGCTCCACGCATGAATGCTCTGCTCACCGACACTCACAATTTCGAATCCGCCGCGCTTGGCGGTTTGTTGACGGACGATACGTTTTGGCCGGCCGAACCCCGTTCGCTCAATGAACTCGGGTTGTCGGTCAGCTTCATCGAAGCGTTGACGATCAAATCCATCCATCAGATTGGCACCATCAGCGGCCGCAACGTGGCGACGATGATGGGATTGCCGTTCCGGTTGGTGGAGCCAATTGTGGATGCACTGCGAACCCGAAAGTTTGTGGCGCACGTGCGACCGGCTGCGTTCAACGACTACTACTATTCATTGACCGAGTTGGGACAGAAGCGAGCGCAGACTCACCTGCAGCAATGCAGTTACATCGGGCCTGCTCCCGTGCCTTTGGCGGACTACACACTCAGTGTGGAAGCTCAAGCGGCCGGTGTGGATCCGATTGAGCGAGATGATTTGCAAGCTTCGCTTTCGAAGATCTCTTATCAAGACGAACTGCTCGATCAGATTGGCCCCGCCATCAACAGCAACACCGGGATGTTCCTTTTTGGTCCTCCCGGCAATGGGAAAACGACCATCGCCCGCAGTTTGACGCAGTGCTTGGGACAAGAAATCTGGATCCCGCATGCAATTTTGGACGATGGGAATCTGATCAAAGTCAAGGACGATGCCTATCACAAAGAGGCACCCGTGCCAGAAGGCGACGGTCAATTGTTGAAGTCGCAAGAATGGGACAAGCGGTGGGTGCGGATTCAACGGCCCAGCGTTGTGGTGGGAGGCGAGTTGGTGATGGAGAACCTGGAAGTCCGCCACGATCACCGCTCCAACATTTGCGAAGCTCCGCTTCAAATGAAGAGCAACTGTGGTTGCTTGTTGATTGATGACTTCGGGCGTCAGCGCATCGCGCCGGAAGAATTGCTCAATCGCTGGATCGTGCCGTTGGAGAATCGTTGCGATTACTTGACGTTGCCGACCGGCAAGAAAATTCAAATTCCGTTCGAGCAGCTCATCTTGTTTTCAACCAACCTGAATCCAGATGATCTGGTCGACGAAGCATTCCTTCGTCGTGTGCCGTACAAAATTTTTGTGAACGATCCATCCCCAGAAGAGTTTCGTTCGCTGATGAAAACCGTTGCTTCTCAGATGGGGTTTCCAGAAACCCCGGAAGCGGCCAATCATCTCTTGGCTTACTACCAACAAAACGATCGCCCGCCACGTCGCTGCCATCCACGAGATTTGCTGACACAGGTTGCCAATTTTTGCAGGTATCGTCGATTGCCTTTGACGTTGCGACCTGAGTACCTGGATCAAGCCTGCCGTAGTTACTTCAGTGCTCTTTGATTCTTTCCCGACGGATTGAAAAACGAGGTGGTGATCCGCTTCGCCGACAACTCAAATCATTCTCTTCCAAGTCTTTTCACTGTTGTTCAGTGTCGCCCGATGACCGTCAAAACAACCCACACGATCGCACCAGGTTACGAGCCCATCTCCGGTTACAGGCTGGAAAAGAAGATTGGCGAAGGCGGCTTTGGTGAGGTGTGGTGCGCCAATGCGCCAGGCGGGCTCAAGAAGGCGGTTAAATTTGTCTTTGGTGCCAAAGATGCCAAGCGTGGTTCCCGCGAATTGAAGTCGTTGGAACGGATCAAGGGGGTCCACCACCCGTTCTTGTTAACGCTCGAGCGGTTCGGCATTGTGAATGACCGGTTGGTCATCGTGACGGAGTTGGCCGACGGATCACTCGAAGATGTTCTCAAACGACACCAAGACCGTGGGTCGTGTGGGATCCCTCGCGCGGCATTGCTTTCGTACTTGCATGACGCGGCGGATGCACTGGACTATCTGCATGGCAGCTACCAATTGCAGCACCTCGACGTGAAGCCAGGCAACTTGTTGCTTGTTGGTGGGCACGTGAAAGTGGGCGACTTTGGGTTGCTGAAAGATTTACGCGAGATCGATCATTCGGTGATCGGCGGTCTGACACCAATCTACGCGCCGCCCGAATTGTTTGATGGCCGGCCCAGCATCAACAGCGACCAGTACTCCTTGGCGGTGATGTACCAAGAGTTGCTGACGGGAACGCGGCCGTTTGCTGGGCGCACGATCGCTCAGTTGGCGACCCAACACATTCATGCTGCGCCTGTGCTGGACTCGTTGCCAGCGGCGGACCGTGTGGCCGTGGCTCGCGCCCTTGAAAAAGATCCTGAACGGCGTTTTGAATCTTGCAAGGATTTTGTCGAGGCTCTCCGCACCCCGCGTGGACGCGAAGGGACGGTGGTTCAGACAACGACCAAGGCTAGCGTTCTCACCCGGCAAGAAGCGGTGGAAGATCTGCCAAGTTTGCAATCCAGGTGTGCAATCTTTCATGGACGTGTCACCGGTCACGCCTTGGTGGTCGCCGTCGGCGGTGCCGGGGCCGAATGCCTGCACGAACTGCGGAGTCGCGTCGCGACGCTGCACAGTGCATGCCCGCTGGATTTGCATTCGGTGTTGATTGACACCGACATGAACGCCATTCATGCCGCCCGTCTGGCGGAGGCATCCGATCGCATCCCTCCCGCAACCATTCTGCACACACCGCTGAAGTCTGCTCAGCAATACCGAGAAGGTCGAACCGATCATTTTCGTTCGTTGTCCCGACGTTGGATCTACAACGTGCCGCGCAGCGGCGCGACCGAAGGCATGCGTCCTCTGGGGCGTTTGGCGATGGTTGACCATGCGAAAAGCATTGACACGGGACTTCGCGAATCAATTGATCACTTGGCGGCCGTCTGTGGTGACCGCGTGCCTTCCGTTTACATCGTGGGTTCTCTTTCGGGAGGAACCGCCAGCGGCATGGTGATGGATCTGGCGCCACGAATTCGAACGTTGTTGGATGAAGCGGGGCTGGAAAGTGCTTCGGTTTTGCCGTTGCTTTCGACGGTGTCGTTGCAGGGCAATCCGCATCAACCGCTGACGTTGCATGATTCGCATGCAGCGGTGTCTGAAATCGGGCACTACATGTTGCCGGAGAACAGTTATCCCGGCGATTCGGGGATTCAGTGGCAAGGTGTGCCGGCATCACGAAACCCGCTTCGCAACGCGTATGTGGTGGTGGATGGAGATCATGCTCTGCCTGATTCTTGTTCCGCAGCGGCAACCATCGTGGATTACCTGTGGGTGGATGCCACCGGCGCTGGGGACTTGCTGGCGGAAGCTCGCCGCAGTGACCAAGCCGACGCGGGGATGCTCGCCAAGCCAATGTTGCGTTCGGTTGGTGTGTCGCGTCTGAAATGCGTTCGGGCTTTGGAAGAAAACCTGTTGGCTCCCACCACGGCAAGGCATTTGTTGCTTCGTTGGTTGGGGAATCCGAATGAATCACGGCAGATCGCCGGGCTGACCGCCGAGCGTCTACGCAAACGATGTGGCCTGGATGTCGCTTCTTACCTGGACGAAGCGAAGTCGCCTTTTGGTCAAGACAGCGATGCGATCACCCGCCACCTTTCCGAACTGATTTCACGCATTCCTGTGCCGGAATTGTTGGAAGGAACCAAGATCACACGGTTGTTGAAAGAGACGCTGAGTGAATGCGACGTTCTGCATCGACTGGATCGTCGGGCTGCAACTCAAATGGTGATGCTGCGCCGCGAAATTTCGGTGCGGATGCACGATGGGCGAATTGATGTCACCTCCAGTGTGCAAGCCACCGAAGGGCTGATGAAGTGGTGCAACGACGCGGTGCAAGAGTTGGGACAATTCCGTTTGGATCTGCGACGTCAACAAGACGAAGAACGCAAAAAGGGAGCCTCCCAGCAAAATCTGGAAATGGAGATCGAGTCGGTCGAGAAGTTGGCGATGATGGAACTGGATGTGATCGCATCGGAACTAGCTGCGGAGCAACTGAAGGCATTCACAGAGCGTGTGAAGACCTTGCATGAAACGCTGACCAAGATGGCGATTCGAATTGCACAAGCGATCCGTTGTGTTCCCGGTGACAATCGGGACACAGAAAACCCTTGGGAAGAGATGCCGCAAGAAATCCAAATGCGTTTCAATCCTGTGCTGGAGGATTTGCATTCGCAGACCGCGTCCACTTGGTTGCTTGGCCCGTTGCGGGACTCCAAGGTCGAATGGGACGAGCAAGCGATGGCGGCCGATTTGGTTGCCAAGTGTTTGCCGGTGATCGAAAATGTGATCGACTCGCATCGACATTCTTCCGAAAATCTCACCGACACATCGACTTCAGCGGCAGCGGCGTTGACTCATGAATCAGAAATGACCAACACGCAAACCATTCCCGTCTCACGAGACACCAACACGGCGCAACTCGTCAAAACAGGCATTTGTGAAACGCAGACGTTTGAACGCAAGCCGGGGGGCAATTCCTTGTGGACCGAGCAGACAACGATTGAGTCCGCTTTGCAAGTTGCCTCTCCGCCGTTGTTGCACTGTGGCGGCCGCCAGCGTTTGTTGCTGTTGGTCGGAAGCGAATCGGAGCGAGAACGGTTGGAACCCAAGGTGTCAGCTGCTCACACGGGATCTTTGACGACGGTGGTGATTCCTGGCGTCACGCCAATTCTGGTTCACGAAGCGCAGCAGATTCCGATTGACAATGTCTTGGAACAGTTGGATTTGGTTTCCGGAGGCAACACGCAGGTCAGCAAACGCTTGCACGCTCGAACGGACGTGGACTGGAAGGACTGAGTCGCTTCGAGACACTCCCTTCTTGATTGGCGTTTACGAAACGTCGCTTTTCGAAGGCAGCAGTTCCCACAATCTTCGGTCTGCCAGTGAGTCGGCGACCAGGTGGACATCCTCGAACGCATGCAATTGAGTGTGCTCGTTCGGAACGGCCACCGTGACCGCGCCGGCTGAGACTGCCGCCTTGGCACCGTTGCCACTGTCTTCCAAAACCAGCATTTGAGATGGCGACACACCAAGTCGATCAGCGGCTTTCAAGTACATCTCTGGATTGGGTTTGCCGTGCGTGACGTCGTCACCCGTCAAGACGAATGCCAGGTCGTTGGCCCACTGCGTGGTGGGCAAAATTTGGTCCACAAACTTGCGTCGACTGCTGGTCGCCAAACCAAAGGGCAAACCGCTGTTTTTCAAACGCCCGATCCATTCTTCCAGACCTGGCATCGGTCGAAGTTCACCAAGCAATAGCTCACCGTAAACAACGTCGGATTCAGCTAGCAATGACACTGGATCGTCATCCAGCCGATGGTGCTCAATCATTTGGCCGATCGCTGACAACCCGATCCGACCCATCATCTTTTGTTGCAATTCCAATGTGAACGTGTGCCCACGACGTTGCAACAACACTTGCCCCACTTGGAAGTAAATTCGTTCGGTGTCGAACAACAGCCCGTCCATGTCCAAGGCGACGCCGAGAAGGTGCATGTTCATTCTTGAGTTTCAGGGTGAGATTGGAATCAAGGGGAGGTTGTCCGCCGGTCGACGGCAACGATAACGGCGGGCAACAGCATGAGATTGGTCGCAGCAGAAGCGGCCAAGGTGGCGGCAATCAACATGCCAAAGGTCGCGGTGGGAATGAAAGGGCTGGTCATCAAAATCCCGAAGCCAACCACCAATGCCAATGTCGCCAGCAAGATTGGAGTCGCCACATCCGTCGCCGCCTCCGTGGCTGCGGTCGAGGGATCCAGCCCCGCCACTCGGCCGCGTTGGTAGCCGGCCAGAAAGTGAATGGAACCATCGATCGACAACCCGATGGAGACCGCACCAATCATGGCGGATCCCAAATCCAAGCCACCTCCCACCAATCCCATCAGAGCCAGGACGAACATGACCGGCAGCGTGTTGGTCAACAACGCAACGATTGCATATCGCACGCTTCCTGTCGCGATTCCGATCAGCAACCCCACCAACGTCAAGGCGATCGCCAGTGCGTTCCACTGATCACGCAGCAGGCTGCTGACCAGTTGCGACATCAACACCGAGTAGCCCGTCACGAGTGAACGCTCGTCAAAGCCCTGAGCCGCCTGGGAGACCCGCTCTATCAGTTTGCGTTTGACTTCACCGGGCAGACCTTCTTCGCTGCGCAGCATGATCCGCAATTGACGTTGGCTGCCTTCCTGGGGCGGATCAAACGTCAGCAACGCGTCCGCGAAGGTTGGGATGGCGGTTCGCATTCCAGCTAGCCGGACCTCCGGCGTGACGAGCGACAACAACGGACTCATTGCCGCAACCTCATCGGCATCCGCGAGCGACAAGACTTTGGTCAGGCCATGAGTTTGCCCCGTGACTGAATCGACCACTTCCAATTCACGCAGCTCAGTTTCGAATTCCCGAACACGATTTGCGTACTCGGGGGTGATGGTGTCGGGAGCTGGCAGGACGACGTCCCACACGCCCGCCCCACCCAGTTGTTGTTCCACCCTCTCGTACGCCTGAACGATGCGACTGCTGTCACGAAAGTTGCTCAAAAAACTGGTTTCGGTTTTGAGTCGCGTCACCATGATGGTGCACAAGATCAAGGCGATGACAGAGGCCATCGACAAAAGCTTTCGATGACGCAGGCTGGTCGAGACCAGGTGAACGAGGAATCGTTTTGATGGCGAGCGTCGATCATCCAGAGGCGTCTCATGTGACTGCTCGCGCTTCCCAGAAGGCAGGCTCATCAAAGCAGGGGTGAACCAGATCAAGGCGGCGACAATGGCTACGGCGGCCACGGCGGTCATCGCGCCAAACTGCTGCACCGGCCGAACGTCCGATTTCAGCAGCGATGCGAAACCAGCCGCGTCGGTGAGACACGTCCACAGGATCGGAATGGCCAAGAAGGCAATGACTCGAACGGTCGATTCGCTTGAATTGGATGACACGTTCTCGCCCCCGCTGTCGCGAGACCGGACACCAAGGTGCATCACCGCGGCCACCACAATGACCGCAATGATTGCGATCAAGATGGTCGAAACCAATGACATTTCCATCCCCAAAGCAACGATCGAGGCTCGGGTGCAGACCGTCGCCCAGGCGATCGCCATCGCGGCCAACAAAACGACTCGGTAGTCTCGCAGGGTCAGTAGCATGACCAGGCTGAGCAAACCGATTGTCCCCAGTGCCAGTCGGTTGCCATCCGCTTGAATCATGTCAAAGGCATCATCGAGCAACACCGGTTCGCCGACTAGAACCGGAGCCCGCTGGGAAGGGATTTGGTCGGCCAGCCGCTGCAAGTCCTTGATGGCTGACTCGGTGTGGCCCGGTTGAAGCATCGCGACGATGGCAGCGGTCTGCTCATCTCGGCCGTGCGTGTATCCCGCGAAAAGTTCTCGAAATGAATTCGCGACGGGGTCGTCTTCCGCGAGCATCTTCGACGGTGCTGGAGTGGCCTCCGGATTCGATGGGATGGATCCGCCCAGGAGTGAGAACTGAGGGCGGATGTAAGCAAATGCCTGGACCAATTTCGCGACGGAAAGAACCCCCCGTACGCCCTCGATCGATTCGGCCGACTGGGTCCATTTTTGGTTGCGTGCGACCCCCTCCGGTGTCATCAGCTCCGTGTCATCGTAGACCAGCATGACGACCAAATTGCCGCCGAAAGTTTGTTGCAGATGTTGGTACTGGTTCAGAGTGGGATCGGACGGCGAGAACATCGCGGCCAGAGAGCGATCCATGCCCAGGTCGGTCTGGTAAATCGCCAGCGGGATCGCCGACAGGCACCCCATGCAGAACAGCCACCAACGCCCCACCCACAAGAATCGGGCGAGTCCGTGACGCGGGGCAGCGATCAACGAAGTTCTCACGAGGCAGCCGGCTTCGCACCTTCGCTAGGGGCCGCAATGTCATCGTCGGGAGAGGCGGTGCCAGCAGGTTCGTTGTGCGGCGAAGGTGGGAAGAAAAAAGATTGAATCAACAACATGATTGCTCCGGTGACCAACAGGGAATCCGCAATGTTGAAGTTGGGCCATTTCCATTGCTCCGACGCTTGCCAGAGAATCCAATCGCGAACGCCGCTTTGCCACTGATCGGGCAGTCCGGGTTCCCACCAGAATCCTAGGCGGTCGTAAAGGTTGCCGATGATCCCCCCGGTGATGCATCCCAAAGCGAATGTCAACCAACTCGAACGGGCTGCCTGGAAGAAGAACAGCCAGGCGACGATCGCCACGGCGGCGATCACTGAGATGGCTGCGAACATCAATCCCTGGCCGGCTCCCAAGCCGAAGACCGCGCCAATGTTCACAGCGGTTTCGATTCCAAAGTAGCCTTCGATGATCCAGTGAACATCTTGGGTTCCGGGCAGGCCGCGCCAGCGGAAGATGACTTCTTTGCTCCACAGGTCCAGTGCCCCTCCGGCGACGGCCAGCCCGAAGAACAGTGCGTAGCGGCTGGCGGGGAAGGCCGCTGTTTGGGCAGCGGTGTTCGACGAATCGGATTCGTATCCGGAAAGATTCTCTTTGGCTGAATTCATTCGGGCGGGCCAAATGGAGGAACGCCAGGCTCGGTCGCCTGTTCGTGGTGCTTCAATCAGCCAGCACCGTAGATTGCTGCGGCAGAAATTCCCAGATGACTATTCGAGAAGATCCGGCAAACGTTCCAGAATGTGGGTCCCAAATTTGAACTGAGGTCCCAGGGCCTGCGGTTGCAAAAACGCAGACGGGCTCAGGCCGAGGTCACTGGTAGCTTGCGACCCAATTCCGCAGTTCCGACTCCGAGCGATACCCAACTTCGTCAGCCAGAACTTCGCCATTTCGGACCAAGAACATTCGGGGGATGCCCTGAATACCAAATTTCGCAGCGACTTCTGGACGCTCGTCCACATCAACGGTGACGACGTGAACGTCCTTTGGCAGAGTCGATGCGAGGGAAGCGATTTCTTTGTCGACCTGTCGACATGGACCACACCAGGGGGCACCAAACTTGACCAAGACCAGGCTTTCGTTGTCCGCTGAGCCGACGACTTGCTGGATCGCATCCGCAGGAATATTCGCTGGTGGGACCGAGTTGCTCGGTCCATTGCAGCCGATGAAAAACAGCGAGACCAGGCCGATGAATGCCGCTGTGATCGAAGTCACGGCGAGTGATGCGGGGCGAGAAATGGACGGCATGATCAGACTCCGCGAACAGCATGGCCGGGGTGGCCGAAAGGAAGGCGGCCGCCAAATTGGACGGCCGAGGGAAAGGCAAGGCAGGGAAAAGGAAACAACCGATTGTACTCCCATAAGAGCAATGACTGTTTCCGAGATTTCCCCGCATCGGATTCCGTTTGCATTCTGTCCGCTTTTCAGCAGAGATGCTTTTACGAGTGGAAGTTGTAGGCTTCGTTGTACGGATCAAAATCGGCGTCCGTCAGCCCGACGTTGACCTTCAAGTTGAGGTAGTTGTACTCCTCAATCACCTCGCCACGTTCACCGCCGGCCTTCGGCCAATCGTGGGCAATGTAGCGAATGGGCATGTTCAGCTCATCGTCCATGAATACCTCGGCGGTATGGAATTCCGCGTCCGGGCGACGGGTCGGCTGAGTCAAACGCAGCAAAGTGCACTGACGATTTTGAAAGCGAGCCCCATTGCGCAACTCTGCGTGTACATCTTCGAATTGAAGAGCCTTCTCGCCTCGTTCGATCAATTTCAAAATCATGTTCTCGACACCGATCTCGGTCATCGGATATCGCTGGCCACGCATGGCAAGCATCCCGGTTGGCGGAATCGAGACGGTTGGCAAAAAGCGGCCTTTGAAGCCACCTTCGTGAGCGACAATGTTGCCGTTGTTTTGATTCTCGACGTAAATGACTTCGCGACCTTTCACCGAGGTAGGTTTCGCAAATGCCAAATAAACGCTGAATGGTTGCACTAAACGACCGTTCGCCTCTTTGCGATTGCGAACCTTGATGGTCATGAATTCGTGTTCGCCGATGGTGTCACCGATGCGTTCCCGTTTGACCAGAACGGCCGTGTAGTCATTGACTTCCGTTTTGGAACGTGTCAGCGATTGACGAGCCATTTCCAAGCCACGAACCAAAGCGGCTTTCGCGGAACTGACGGGGGTGGCCGGTGAAGCCTTCTGTGCGGACAAGGCGGCGTTGGCGACCCGGTGGACGGGTTTGGTCCACTGAGGATCTTGTCCGAAGAGGTTCGATTGAGAGAGTCCACCAGCCAGCAATCCGCCGGCGAGTCCCAAGAATTGACGACGAGGGGTATTCATCTCAGCTTCCTTGCTGGGTGTGGGTCAGGCATTGAGTGGGAGAAACGCCACGGGAAGGCGGTCCATGTGTCTGCGTCAAGCAAGATCGACCGACTGAGCGTGCATCAGCCAATTCTGTGGTCGACTCAACTACAACCCGAACAATCCGAGTAACCATCCGGAGGAATTTGCGATCCAGGCAGCGGAAAACCAAGCTGGAACGGGGCCGACAATAGCAAAATGTCAGCGTGAGGACCAATCCAATCGTGAAAAGACGTCACGAAAAGTTCATGGCGGTGGCGATTGCGGTGAAATCGCCCAGATGACTCAACGCGATTCTTTTAAACCACGCAGGACGGAGCTTTTCGTTTGAAACGCAGACAATCGTGTTTCCATTTCTGAAAGATCCGTGTCAATCCAATCGCCCAAGGCGGTGTGGACCGATTCAGCGTCGAACAGGGCGGTGATTCGTCCCCAGTCGAGGCACTGGATTTTATGCCGTGGTGAGCCGGTATCAGACGGCACCCATTCAGACGGATTCGGTGTTGGCGATGAAGTTGACATGGTTGTTTCCCCAGGACCATTCCAGATGGCTTCACCCAGGTCTAGGTTCGGCAAAATCGTGGCCGAAGAATCAATGTGGTTTATCGAAAACCTACGTTGAACGCGATTGAAACACGTGGGAATTACGTGAAAGGAAGAGAAAACAGGAGTTTGAGGCACAGCCTTTCTACGGATCGGACCCGTTGCAGGTCGCCGAAATTCACCCGGAAAGTGGGATTTTCGGTTTTTTTGCGCCCGTTTGCCAAGACGCGACTGCCTGGAACGAAGAACACGATGATGCGGCACTGACTCCGCCCCGAAATCCCACGAAATGTTTTCTCAGGAGAACAACGATGCTCAAAAAACTAGTGCTGGCAGGAACCGCTGCCACTTTGTTGTCCGGTTTGTCCATTGCCACGCCAGTTGGCAGCTACGCTCGTTGCGGGTGGTCTTACCTGACCAATTCCGCCAGCGACGCGGTTCCATTGGAATGGGAGCTCAATCGCGCCCGCCAATTGATCGTGGATTTGAAACCCGAGATTCAACAAAATGCTCGCCGAATCGCTCAGGAAAAAACCGAAGTGGTTCGATTGCAACGTGAGTTGTCCACGACGGACGAGAAGCTGGCGAAAGCGAAAACGGACATCGAACGGCTGACGAACGATTTGCGTGACGAAAGCTCGATTTATTCTTACGGGGGAGTCACTTACACGTCGGCCCAAGTGAAATCAGATTTGGGCAATCGCTTCAAACGATTCCAAACTCGCCAGCAAACCTCGGAAAAGATCCGGCAGATGCTCTCCGCTCGCGAAGCTTCGCTGGCCGCTGCTTCCGAGCGAATGGACGCCATGCTGGACGCCAAACGCCAGTTGGAAGTCGAAGTGGAGAACCTGCAGGCTCGCTTGGGTGCCCTGCGTGTGGCGCAAACCAGCACGCAACTGCATCTGGACGACAGTGCATTGTCGGACACGCGACGCTTGCTGGACGACATTGCCACGCGAATCGACGTCGAAGAGGAAACGATGAAGGTCGATGTCGAGTATTTCGGCGAGATCAACTTGGATGAGCCCTCGGACGAAAACCTGCTCGATGATGTCACCTCCTACATGCAAAAGCTGGATGGTGGCGACAATCAGGCCTACGTTTCGATTCAGTTGGATGAAGAAAACAGCGATTCATCGCTGTGATCCGTCTGGCACGGGGAGCATCGGGCTCCCCGTGTGACCGTCCGAGTGAACCTGACGGAACGTTCTCGTCTAGATGAAAAGGCATGCGATGAGTGCTTTGGCCGATACAATGGAACTTCCCGCAGACTACTCGAATCCTTTGGCAACATCTCGCCCGATGAAATTCACCCATTCCCCCAACGATCTGGTCTTGGACCGATACACGATTCGTCGTGGCATCGGCGTGGGGGGATTTGGTGAGGTGTATTTCGCGGTCAGCCAAGCGGGCAAGGAAGTCGCGCTCAAACGAATTCAAAGAAACCTCGAGGTGGAGCTGCGAGGTGTTTCGCACTGCTTGAACCTCAAGCATCTGAATTTGGTCTCGCTTCACGATGTGTGTCGCGACGCCGATGACCAAGCTTGGGTCGTGATGGAATACGTCGCGGGGCCCAACCTGCGAGAGGTGATGGATGAGGCAGCGAAGTCCGCCGAATCGGATTCTCGCAACGTGCTGCCCAGCGGTTTGTTTGAATCGCAAGTCCGGCACTGGTTTGCCGGTGCGTCCGCCGGGGTGGCTCATTTGCACTCGGCCGGTTTGGTTCACCGTGATATCAAACCTGGCAACCTGTTTGACGACAATGGCATTGTCAAAGTCGGAGACTACGGGCTCAGCAAGTTCATTTCCGCGTCCCATCGCAGTGGGCACACCGAGAGCATTGGAACGTTCCATTACATGGCCCCCGAGATTGGTCGGGGACAGTATGGACGCGAGATCGATTTGTATGCACTCGGTGTGATCTTGTTCGAGATGCTGACGGGCGAACTGCCGTTTGATGGTGAGACCCCGCAAGAGATCATCGTCAAACATTTGACCGACTCACCGGACTTGTCCCGGGTCCCCAACCCGTATCGAAATGTGATTCATCGATGCTTGCAAAAGGATCCCAGCAAACGTCCACGTGACGTCGCGGAGATGCTTTCGTTGGCTTCGATGCCTTCGGACCAAACGCCAGTTTTGGCGGAGGTGGTGACTTCGGAATCGAAGCCATTCGACAGCGATTCCTCCCGTTTCCAGTCGAAGAAACGTCGACACGCCGATCCTGTGATTGCCGCCGGATTGGCGTCGCCACACGCTGGCGGTGCGTCGATGGTTCTGAATTCATCGGCAGGGGAAGAACCGATCGCTCGAGCTGTTCGCAACAGTTTTTCAGATGCACGAGCGTGGTGGCGAGCGTTGGAAACGTCCCCCGGCATCAAATTGGTCTTGGCTGTTTCTGCGGTCGCGATTTTGTTGATCAACACGCATTGGTTGCTACCGGTGCTGTCGATGGTGGGATTTTTCTATGTTCCTTATTACGTGATTCGTCATGTCGTGTTGCAGCTGTCGGATCCCACGTCCTATTCGCCAACGTCAACGGATTCGCAAGGCCTGCGGCAGGGCGGCCCCCATGCTCACGCCGTTGCGAATGTTCGCCCAGCGGTCAAACCGACCATGACAAAAGCTCAAGTTCGATCGCTGTTGAGAACCAGCTTGTCGGACCGAACTCGGTTGTCACGGTCGGCCGAATGGGCCACGTCGGGAATGACCTCCATGATTGTGGCGGGTGTCCTGTTGTTGCTCAGTTCCGTGATCGGGATGCGCAGCACCCCGTTCACACCAATGGCTTTGGCACCTTATGTGTGGATGGCCCTGGTGATTTGGCTGGGAGCATTCGGATTGCTAGGGATCGGAAAGTTCTGGGAAGGCAGCGACGGAGAAGGCTTGGTCCGCCGCCTGGTGTCCTCGTCTTGGGGAGCCTGTTTGGGTTTGCTCGCGTTCGTGCTCGGTCATTTTTTGATGGTCCCGATGGATGAAGGTTTGGGACGAGACATTGATGCGACCGTGCTTCCCGTTTCGTTCTACTTGGAATCAGGCGTCCCCAAAGCGGCCGCCATGATGGGGCACTTCGCGTTGCTGTTTGCTTTGCTTCGAATGTGGAAACCTGTCGACCCCCTGCGTCGCGTTCGGTTGAGCCTGTGGGCGGTCACCGTCGCGGTGGTGGGTGAATGGGTTGTGCACCAAATCGTTCCCGTCCCTCAACCCGCGGGCATGTTGATTGCCGGCGGCGTGATCGTGATGACTCAATTGTCAGCTCCTTGGGTGAAAGCCGATGCAATCTCAACCGTCTGAATACCGATGGTTGCCGATTGCGGCAGCCATGTTCTTCCTGAGCGGTCTGCCAGGTTGGAACCCCTCGACCACCTGTCACTGCTTTGCCGACGATGAAATCAAAGTCGAGCTGGAGCAGGACAAGAATGACGCGGCTGAACTCAGCGTCGCGCCGCTGTCGCATTTGATCTATCCCTCTGACCGCCCCGGATGGATTGATGAGCCGTCCAAGAATGATGGAGACGAATACAGCGTGGTGGTGACGTCGGGACCGAGTGATTCCGTGGAAGAAGCCGACGAGTTGCTCGTCGTTTACGCTCGCGGGGCCGTCCAAAGTTACGTTGACGCGTTGATGTCCCAACACGATTGGGCGACCGCGCCCGAGATGATTCCGCTGGACGTTGATTGGATTCGCGACGAATTGGTGGTGCGCCGCTACGAAGGCAGTGTCCAAGTGGGCGATGAGACGAAGTACGAGAAAGCGATCCTGATTCGGATTGAGCCAGACGACAAAAAGGTCGTTGAAATGGCCATTGCCGATCGGCAGCTGCGGGAACGTTTGACCGCAACCGGAATCGTGATCCTGGGTGGTTTCACGTTGCTGGTCGGAGGATCGATCGTGCTAGGTGGGTTGGCTTCTCGTCAGCAGAAAACCACTTCGATCGTTTGATTCGGAATGACGTGAGTCATTCGTGTTGTCGCTTGATCAGTGCGTTTGCAGTTGGCACGCAAGGATTGGATTGGGTGACCGTCAGTCGCTCACTCGTTGGCCGCCAATTCGTTGACCGACCGAAACAACTCCGTTGAGAAGGCACGTTCGGACTGCATCCGAAACTCAGCCAAGTCCACGACAATGTGTTGGTGTGGCTCCGGGGGATCCTCCGAGGCCTGACTGCCCGACACGAGCTGCACCGTGTTGTCTTGGCTTTCCAGCATGGAAAGATCGCTGCTGTCATCTGGGAAGGACGAGTCTTCCAGTATCATGCTGTTTATCGATCCTGGGAACGGGATTGGACGTCTGCTCGGTAGCACAAAGGATGGCCGACGAACGCGACAGCCGATCAATCGAGTGCGATAGGGAGGTGCAAAATTGACGAAGAAGGACTGGTCGTGCACACCCAAATCCAAGGTCAGTTGCGGGTTAATTTGAAGCAGATTTGCGATCTGTTTTGGTTCTAAGAAACAGTCCTTCAAGACCACGCGGCGGAGAGTTTCGGAGTCGGCAAGGACTTGAAGATGTGCCTCACTGAGGGAGCAACCAGCTAAGTCGAGAGCCTCAAGGTTGCCGTCCGTGAGCAGACGTCTGAGATCTTCAGCTGGGAAATCAACACCGCTCAGATTCAAGGAAGACAGCTGGTACAGCGAGCTGACAATGCGTTTTGCATCTTCGTCCAAGGGCACGCGAGCGATGGAGAGCCTGCGAAGCGACGGAATCGCACGCAGCCAATGCAAGGTGCGCGAAGACACCTGCGTGTCGTCAAAATTCGCAACTCGCAACCGAAGCAGCTTTGACCAATGTGACGCCACGTCATCGTCCACACGACATCCAGGGAGCTCCAAGCCAGTCAGATACCGGTACTGTCCCAACGCCTGAAGTCGTTCCTTTGAGATGTTGGGGTAGGCCAACATCAAGTGATCAAGGTGTTTGAATTTCAGCATTTGGTCGATCACGCTGTCGTCAAGCTCGGGACCGCCACCGCCGAAGTAGCGCAGTTTGGTGAGCCCTTCCAGCTTCGCCTGTCGAGGCCAAGGGCTTTCGATCAAAAGTTCATCGAGAAGCGGCAGGTCGACCAACTGCAAATCCTCGATCTCGCCACGGATTTGAATCGATCCTCGAAGTCGCGGAAGGCTTCGAAGCTCAAGGCGATTCAGCTTGGAAACCTCGAAATGATCCAACGAAGTCAGGCTTCGATTCTCGGCGATGGTCAGCTGATCCAGGTCCGAAAGATCGGCGTGGAGACTTCGGAGTTTGGGCAGCTGCACAAGGCATTTCTCAAGCCATTCTGCCGAGATTCGGCAATCGCGGATGGCAAGGGATTGCAGTTGGTTCAGGCCAAAAACCCAGTCCAAATCAGAGTGCTTGAGGTTGGCTTTTTGGAGGTGGAGGTGCTTCAAATAAGAAAGCGAGGCGAGCCGTTCGTAAGATTCCGGCGGAAACTGAACACCCGCCAAATCAACTTTGCTCAAGGAGGGCGTCTGAGCAATTTGTTGCAGCCACGCATCGTCGCCCGCAACGATCGAATCTTCGGCCGTGATCTGGCCCTGTGAGTCATACCGGTACACGCCCAAGTAGATCTCTTTCAGGCGACCGACATCCTCCAGCCGAAGCTCTTTCAAGTCCGCGGCATGACATTCCAGCCGGCGGAAGTTGGGGACATTCACCAGGTGGACGGATTCAAACCGAGTCAGGCCATTCAATTGGTCCTCACGACCATACAGCAGCATCAGATCAATTGGTTCAACGATTTGTCGGAATCGCGGCAGGTTCTGTGCGTGCAAGGAATGTTTTTGCGAGCGATCCAGCTCAATCGTTTCCAGGGAAGGCATGTCCGTGAGCGACAATTGGAGCGTCGCATCATTGTAGATTCGGATCGAATCGCGAATGGACAGGCGTTCGAGGTTCGGCCACTGGGACAGATTCAGGTGTCCCTGTTGGCCCGGTTTCGGACGGCTGAGGATCAGTGAGCGACAGGTGGACGCCCACTTTGGTTTGGAGATGGCATTGAGACTCAAAGGGTTGCGGCGCAAATCGACGTGCTGAAGCTTGTCCATCTGGTTGATCAACGCTGCCATCTGGGAATCCAGATTGCATTGTTCGATTCCGAGGTACATCAGACGCTTGCAGTCTCGGATGTCCTCGCAAACCTTCTCCGAAACAGGCGAACGGTTGAGCGACAAACTGGTCAGCTCGATGGCATCACCAAGTGGATCGAGCGAATGTTCATGCAAATGCCCATCGAAGACCAAAACCGATCGCAGTGTCGGTGTGCCAAGCAGCGTTTGCAGAGCCTTTTCAGAGGGCGAATAAAGCTCCACCGTACGCAGTCGCAAAAAGGACGCGTGCAGTTGGATCGGAATTCTCTTCTCGAGAAATAGAGGGGCTTCAAAAGTGAATTGATAACCACCACGGCATTCCAGTGATTGAATCTTCGCCAAGTGGTGCTTGGCAATCCAGTTGCTGCTGAAAACCAGGCTGGCTGGCAGCAGAAAGCATCCCGAGGCAACGGCGATGTCAAATCTCCGTCGCGTCCGTTCGGGAGCTTCAGAAATTGCGATGCGCTCACCTCGCCAACACCACAGTCGAAACGCGAAATAGATCAGCGCCGAAGCAAAGAGGATGTCGCCCAGCAAAGCTCGGCCGGACCAATACTGTGGGGTGTGATTCGCAATTGCGGCCAGAGCGTTGCTGGGCTTTGACTTTGCCGAGGTGCCTTGGGATCCCTCGTCGATCAACACTTGGTATCGCCAAGGCCAACCGGCCCGAACGATTTGGTCTGGGTCCAAGACCGGCACCCGTTGCACCAGCGTGAACGGTTCGCCCATCCAGCTCTCGCTGATTTGCGTGTACCGCCAGGGAACATTGAGCAGCACCACGAGGATTCCGATCAAGGAACTGACAGCGTAAGCGGTCAGCCGGGTGCGACGGCGATACTGCGAAACGGAATCCACCAATTCGTTGCCCCATGCGAGTGCATTTTCCTTCGAGGGGGGGATTTCCGCCCCCGATGGTCGAACAGCGTCAGTCTAGCAGACCCAATTGGCGGACGAGACATGTTCAATTTGCACCCTCGGTCAAACCCCAGGGGCAGCTGGATCACCAGATTTTGGCGTCGGTCAGTTGGCTGGTCACTTTTCCAGCCCAATCTTTGTTTGCCGCGGGGGAGGCGGGACTGGGATGCAGGATTCGATGGATGTGGAAAGGCGGTTGGCTGGCACTTTTTTGCCGAACCGATGCTTTCGGCGTGCGAGGTTCGCTGGATCCTTCAATGGATTTCACGACTCGCTTGAGACAGTTTTCAGCGAACGCACCGACCCCGACCAAATCGGTCCATGGGGCTGCCGTGATGACTTTTGCCAAGTGTGCGTCGCAGATGGCTTGCAAGGAGTCTCGTTCGGCGGCGGGCAATTTGTCGGGGGTTCGATTCTTTCCACCCGCTTCCATGAACACGAGCGGGCAATAGTTCGCGACGAAGTGCTGCTGAAAGAAATCAGCCGGGTCAGGGTATTTCTCTGAAACCAGTCCCCACAACCTGCGCCCACTGACTTCGCTTCGAGCGCAATTCAAGCCTTCGACGGGGCGTTTGGGGTGCTCGTTTGCAGGCCGTTCGACCTCGCCTTCCAATCCCATCCACTGCACGACTGCATTGATCTCACCAAACGGCACTCCGGTTTGAGCCATGCCCCACGGTCCCGGGTTCATGCCCAGGAACAGCACGTGAGCGTTGGCGCCGATTTGGCGCACGTATTGTTCATGAAGTCCCCAGGCATATCGCAGCGGGTTGTAGACGTGCGTGACCGGTTCTGCGAATTCGAGCTTGTCGACTTGTTCGGAAAGTTCTCTCGCAGCGTCGAGCAGTCGCTTTTGAATCGTTTTCGGGCTCGGGGATTTGGTTGGCGACATGGTCACTGTGGGTTGGGGTTGCGTGTCGGAGTCGCGATTCCAATCGACTGGTTGAGGATCATGATCTTCTGCCAGATTTTTCGTGACAAACCGGACGAGAGTTGTTCGACTTCACTGACCGCTGCGACGGAAGCGGTGTCGTCAAAGTTCTTGACGTAGAGCGCCGCGATCTTCCCTGTCAGCGACAGCATCTCGCTGCAGTAGTCGAGGTACCGGTTCAGCTCCAGAGGCGTCATCTTTTGTCGCGGTGAGTTGTCCGTGCCGCGGAAATTGGATAGCACTCGCTCGGGGTCTTTGGTGAGTTGATGCATGTCGATGATGTGACACATCGATCTCAATTCGTGAATGGCAGTCAAAGCACGGCGGCGTTTCAATCGTGTTTCCAGCGAGATCAGAAAGTAGATGCCGGCACTGAGTAGCAGCATCACTTGGCTGGACGAATCCGCCATCGCGATCAGGTTGGGAAGCTTCATGTCATCGCTGGACAACTCCGTCGTTGCCGGTTGTGCGATGGAGAAGATCAGAACGACCAAGGATCCGATCAATCCGGCGAGCAACAGGTAACTGGCGAAGCGAATGCGTCGAATCGGGCGACCGATTTCTTGAGATCGCTGCGAGGCACTGCGACCAACCTCGAGCAATTCGCCGCACAAATGCTGCAGTCCCGAGTCGGGGAATCGTTCGCTGATCCGACGTTGCAATTTTGCGATCGTTTCCACGATTTGCGTGTCTTGCAGGGTCAAGCGAGAGGACGATTGTTTTTCCATCGGAACCTTCAAACGGAAAGGTACTCTTCCATGGCTTCGCGAAGCACATCGACGCGAACTTCGGTGCCCAGCCAAAGGGGGACCACCTTCGCCAAGCAGGCGGCGTGGATGTCCCAGCGAGTGATGCAGTTGCTGCCCGCGTCCATTTTGCAGCGTTCCCATTCGCTGATGTCGTTGGCGTCCCAGTTTTCGTTGAGATCGACCAACACTGTGCCTGGCGGCGTCGTCGAGCTGCGGAATGCATCGATGATTTCCGATGCGGGGCCATCCACGGCCAACCAAACATTTGCCAGCGAGGTCGTCGTGATTTCCTCGGGAGAGCTGACCATCACGACGCGATCGAGTGTGGTCTCTGCGGGCGAATCATTGGCTGGCGGACAATCCGGATCCGTGTCTTTGGCAGCGATTGCTTTTTCGGATGACCCGGTTTGCATCGACGCCTTCGCGGCGAGTTGATTCTCTGTCACCAGTCTTTGCGCGAGCTGTTTGCGAGCGGCGGTGTCGGAACTGATCACGAGCACTTGCTGAACCGAAAAACCACCGAATTCCAGCTGGTCTCGAATCAATTGCGTCCAGGTTTGTTCTCGGACCGAGATCGCTTGCCAATGCGATGGGGGAGCCTGTCCCGGTTTGGATTCGGGCGTGCTTCGCAGTGCTTCGGCAGGCAACAATGGGGCCATCCCTGTGATGCCCAGATTGCTTGCGGTGTTGGAGTCCTCCGACATCTGGCCGCGACAACTGGAGTCGATCCAGACGCCTCGGAAACTCATTGCGTGCATGCCGTTCACAGCAACGGGCAGTTGCTGTGGGCTCAGGTCAAACGACAGGACGCGGCAATCCACGTTGGCTTGCTCAAACGCACTTTCGAGTGCGAACTGCGTCGGATTGCCTGCCACCGGATGCCCGATCACCGCAAGCACGGGCTCGATCTTTTCGTCCATGGATGGAGGCATGCCGTGACAGGGAAGGCGTTGAATGATTTTGGAGGGGTGCGACGCGAGGCAGCGGAGATTGGAGTCAAAACGTCATCAACCGGTGTTGCCCGTCTCGCGTTTGGTCGAGGATGCGATCCCGGTCGCTTCTCTCAGCGTCCAGTCTACCGTCATCTATCTTGATGCACGACCTTGCTATGCTGGGCACTTGGCTGCGGTTTTGAATGTGTTGTTTTCTCCCCCCGTTTGCAGCCGGAACGCTGCCGTGACCCGACGAACATCTTCATGCAACCTTCTCGATCTGAATTCTGTTCGCTGGACCGTGCCAGCCTCCGACGGCATCAATGGGATCGGCTGCAAGTCGTTTGGCAACGCCTGAAAGAATCTGAGCATCCGCTTTATCGCGAGGCTCTTCAGATTGCTCCTGATTTGAGTGATTGGGAAACGTTCCAGTCGTTGCCGTTTCTGACCAAGTCAGATTTGCTCGGCAACTCTCGGGAAGAACCGTCCAAACTTTTCACTCAGCCGCGACAGGCGTATTCACGAGCCCACCAGACCAGCGGTTCTCGCGGTTGGCCGATGCCCATTTACGACACTCCCGAGGATTGGCGTTGGTGGCTGGAATGTTGGCAGTACGTTTTGGATGCCGGCGACGTCCGCCCAGCCGACACCGTCATGATGGCGTTTTCGTTTGGCCCCTTCATTGGCTTTTGGTCTGCCAACGATGCGCTGGTCGAACGAGGTTGCTTGGTGGTTCCCGGCGGCGGTTTGTCTTCTTCGGCCCGTTTGCAGATGATGCTGGATCGCGAGTGCACCGTCGTGTGTTGCACGCCCACCTACGCGTTGCATTTGGTTTCGGTTGCGAACGAACACGGAATCGATCTGAAAGGCAGCAGCGTTTCACGCTTGATTGTCGCGGGGGAACCTGGCGGAAGCGTCCCGGAGATTCGGCGTGCGATTGAGGAACCCTGGGGAGCCCGAGTGATCGATCATGCGGGAGCGAGCGAGCTCGGAGCCTGGGGATTTCCGAGCGCTGAAGACCGCGGCCTGCATGTCATCGAGTCCGAGTTCATCGCTGAGTTCTTTGTGCTCGACGAAGATGGTCAACCCGGGCGCGTAGCAGAATCAGGCGAGGCATCTGAATTGGTGATGACGAACTTGGGACGCCATGGCGGACCAGCGATACGTTATCGAACCGGTGACATTGTGCGTCCAGTTTGGGAGCACGGTTTGCCTTGTCAGTTTGTCAAGTTGGATGGTGGCGTGATCGGACGAGCGGATGACATGTTGGTCATTCGTGGCGTCAACGTTTTTCCCGCCAGCATCGAAGCGATTGTTCGCCAGGTGGTGCCCGAAGCCGAATTTCGAATGATCGCGACCCGGCAGGATCATTTGGACCAACTTTCCATTGAAATTGAATCTCCGGACTCGAATGAGTCTCAGCCTGGCAGTTTGGGACAAATGAGGGAATTGACAGATGCGTTCCGCGATCGTCTGGCTTTGCGAGTCGAGATCACTTCGGTTCCGGCTGGATCGCTACCACGCTCCGAGGGGAAATCGAAACGCTTTGTGGACCGTCGATGAACGCCGGTAGCCACACCCAGCCATTTGAGCGGATCGTCCGGATTGCACGACTACCCGAGAGCGAATGAGGTCATAATGACCACGCATCGCACCGGAAAAGAGGGCAAAACTGCTTTTTCGCTTGACGATATCGGAGGCGCAAGTGAACATCGGTTTGTCACGGTAGGGGGATTCCTTCATGCCCTGCGGTCCACAATCGATCGATCTCGAGAAAGTATCTATGGCTGAGTCTGCCAAACCGACCAACCGACTTCCCGCCCGCGGCCCCTCCAGTGCGTCATCTGACGGGGAAGAAACGCTGGATGTCCTGCAGATTTTGAGTCGGCAACGCTGGTTGATCGCCTTTCTGTCGATCGCGGGACTGGCTGCCGGTGTGGCGTATGCTCTGAACGCGCAGGTCTGGTACGAGTCCAACGCCAAGGTTTTGATCAACCAGAAGAGCGCTGGTTTGGGTGGCAACAGCACCGGCACTGACATGGTGGACGAGGACATCCTCGCAAACCACATGGAATTGATTCAAAGCCGCATGATTGTGGGTGAGGCTCTCGAGCAAAATGAGTTGTTGGATTTGCCGTCGATTGAAACTCATTTGGATGAGGAAACGGATGGGATCGACTATGTCATTGATCAGCTTTCTATCGTCAAGGGTGGCGATGGTTCAGCGAAAACGGCTCGCAGTCTGAACATCACATTCACTCACACGGATCCGGATGACGCCAAGTTGATTTTGACCGCTGTGATGAAACGCTATGAGCAATTCATCATCGATCAAGTTGAACAGGTGATGGGCCGCGCCAACGAGATGGTGAACAAGGCCAAGACGGAGGTCGAAACCGATTTGATCGCTGCTGAACAAGAGCACTTGAAAGCTCGCCAAGAAGCGCCGCTGTTCTTTCAGGGAGAAGGCAGCAGCAATATCTATCAAGATCGCTACCGCCGATTGCAAGACGAGCTGCTCGACCTCGACATCCAAGAATCAACGGTCAAAACACGTTTGACGCGTGTCGACCAGACCTTGCAGGAAATGGATGAGTCGACCGACCCGATCGATCAACTCGACAAGTTGGCATTGATCGACAGCGACAGTTTGGAGCGTCTCGGGGTCTTTGCCGGCCTGCAAATGAACTCAGCCAACACCGCTGAATTCAAAGCAGCAATGCCAGCCAAAATGGAAGAAGCTCGAACGCAGATCACTCACCTTTTGAAACTCAATAGTGAGAAGCAACGCTTGACTTCGGTGTTTGGTCCCGGCCATCCCAAGGTGCAGGAGCTCGAAAGTGAGATCACGCTGGTCAAAGAGTTCTTGCAGGACCAAAAGGATCTCACCAGTCCCGCGGAGATGTTTGGTGATAGTCCCCTCACACCTGAGGGATTGTTGAAAGCCTATGTCGGTTTTCTTCAGCATGACCTGGCGGCACTTTCCGAACGTCGCAAGGAACTGACGTATCTGGCGGCTGACGCAGAGACAAAAGCCAAAGAACTGATTGAGTACGAACTCACGGACATGATCTTGCAAAAGAAGATCGGCCGACAAGAGGCGTTGTTTGAAGGCGTTGTTCAACAACTGCGAGCGTTGGATACCGCCAGTGGATTGACAGGGTATCTGTATGAGTTCCTGGCTGTTCCGCGAACGGGTGAAAAGTCTTGGCCAAAGCTGCCCTTGTGCGGCTTGGGTGGATTGATGTTGGGACTGTTTTCGGGATTGTTCCTGGCGGTTGCCAATGACGTTCGTGATGGACGATTCCGATCGGCTGCTGAACTGGATGATGCCATTGGATTGCCGAGTCTCGGTCGAGTTGGCAAGCTGAACTCGATCAACCAAGGCATCAAGGGCCTGATTGCCACCGAGCTTTCGCCTGACGCCGAAGCTTTCCGGTTGGGACGCACTGTTTTGCTGCCCGATATTCGAAGCGGAAGCGTACGCACGATTGGTTTCACCAGCCCCATGCAGGGTGATGGGAAGTCGACCGTGGTTTCCAATTTTGCGGTCTCGTTTTCTCAGGTTGGATTGAAGGTGTTGGTCATCGATGCCGACCTTCGCCGTCCCAGTGCTCATCGCTACTTCAGCCTCGGCAAAGAAGATGGTCTGTGCGATGTCCTTGAAGACCGTCTTGAGATCTCCGAGGCGATCAAAGCAACCGAAGCTGACAACGTGTTTGTGATGACCTCCGGTTCGTCCAGTCACACACCAGCGGAATTGTTGCAGTCGCAACGACTCGACGAAGTTCTGGCAGTCGTGAAAGAAGACTACGACCTCGTTCTGGTTGACTTGCCGCCTGTCCTGGCTGTCTCGGATCCAGTGGTGGTGATGCCCCGTTTGGACGGTGGCATTCTGGTGGTCAAAGTCGCCAATGTTCGCCGCGATGAAGTGGTCAACACGCTCCGCCGGATCGACAGTTCTGGTGGGGAGATGCTCGGTTGCATGCTCAACGCCTTTGGTGCCGGGAAGAAGTTTGACTCCGATGGCGGCTACTACGGTTACTACAAGAGTGACTACACCCGACCGACATCGTCAGCAACCCGTCAGGCTGCACCGAAAGCCGCCACCATTTCTGCCAACGGCCAGCCAAAATCAAAGTAGAACGGTTGTCCCCAATTGCATCCGTGGGTGGATGCCAAGTAGGTACGCAGTTGTCATCGGGTATGTGAGCCGTTTGGCGTTAGCCACGGTTTCCACGCACAACCGGGGGCAACGCTGGACCGCGAAATGTTTGGTGTTGTGGAGCGTATTCGTTTGCGCAAGTTTTCATCCCGGTAGGGACGTCAGATGGTAGCCATCGGTAAGCGATCGCGCCACCGATGGATACGCCCCCCACGCCGCCACTCTCCCTCCCGCCGTGGCCAATGGCCACGGCGGGAGGGAGAGTTTGATGGGAGCTCGTTTTCCGGGGGTACGCTGCTACGCAGCAACCCCCGGCTACCATCTGAAATCCCTACCGGGATGACGAAAGACAGAAGCCGGAAGAAAAATTGCATTCGCTATCGGAACGTCAATAGCAAACATTTCGCGGTCCAGGGCAACGCCCAAGCGGCGCACCGAATTCAACCCAATCGTTCCTGCCTACTGCTTCGAACCTAACATCGAGCAATTTATGTGAACCAACGAAAAAGGCCGCGAACAAACATGTTGTTCGCGGCCTTTGGTTTTGCTGGTCAGCCGAATTCTATTCTCTGGTGAAGGCAACCAAGATCGAATCGCCACTGAAGTAGTTCAGGAATCCGTTGAAGAACGCTCCGCCTGGTTTTTGTTGCAACATCACAACGTCATCGGGAAGGATTCGAATGCGTTCTTTCGAGTCTTTCATCGCACGATCGAGGTCGCAACGGATGGTCATTTGACGACCATCGGGCAGAGTGCGAAGAATCAAAACTCGGCTGGGTTCGCGAAGATAGCCAGGGGTTCCATTTGCCAGGACACTTCCGTCACGTCCAAGAGGACCACCCGCCGATCCGCTGGCCAGAGCAATCGCTTCGATCACATCGACGTCTTGGTCACGAGGCAATGGCACTCGTCCGCCAGGAAGCAACCCTCCCGAGATGAAGTATTCGTTGCGACGTGGGATGAAGACCACGTCACCCTCTTCCAAGATCACATCTTCTTGCGTGAACGGAAGGCTGTCGCAAGGGCATCCAGCGAGCGGGATGCGAATGACACCCGCATTGCACTGCCCACCTTCGCCACCGGAGACGATGCTCTGCAGCTGTCCACCGCTGATGAAGCTGTTGTTGAGTCCTGCACTGGCACGGATCACGTACAGTTCACGAGCCGCGTCTGTGCCGGGCAATCCGCCCGTCGAGGCCAGGGCGTGCAACACGTCGTTTTCATAGATCGGCAAGTCAATCACTTCGCCGGAGCCACGATGGATTTCATCAACCGCTTGAGGCGAAACCAAGGCGACCGCAGTGCTTGGCGTGTCTTCGCGAAGCACCACGACGCGTTTCACACGTGGGATCAGCAGATCCACCGTGACCCGTTCCTTGCCTTCTTGGACGACTTCTTCTTCAATCAAACGATTGGTGACTCGCTCGATTGCTTCGTTCATCGTCAGGCCATTGACATCCAGCCGGCCGATGATCGGAAGCGTGATGCTGCCGTCGGCGTCAACCTGAATGGGAAGGCCAGTGGTTGGTGCAACGACACTGCCGCGTGGTGGGTAGTAACGCTGGTTGACAGCCTGGGTCCGTTGTTGAACGGGGGTCTCGTCTTCGTTGGGTGGGAACACCCCGAAGACATAGACGCTGAGCGTGTCGCCAGCTGCAATCCGGTGGGCGGCTGGTTTCGGTTGCCCAAGCGTTGCATAAGGCAATGGGCCCAGATCTTCACGTGAGCAAGCAAACAGTTCCGGATCGAGCCGGTGTGCGGGAACCGCGTGAGCGGCTGATGAAACCAAGTGTTGGTGACAGCCAGTGGTGCTGATCGCAGCCAGTGCAAGCAATCCGCATGCGGTCTGTGCCACGCTTTTCAGAATCGATTCTTTTGAGCGAGTCATTGCTGAGTCCCTTCGCAATGCAAGGAATGTATGTGTGATGAGTGTTGCAAAAACGGGAACTCGACTATTCGGCGAGTTTGACAACCGGTTCGGTTTCGATCATTTCAAAGAAGCCGGCGGGCAAGGCGATGGCGTTGCCGCTGGCGTCGTTCAGTTCCGTGGTTGCCTTCAAACTTTGGGCAATCGGCTCCGCCATGCGGACGATCGTTGTTCGAGCCGAAGCAGGTTTGGCCTCGATCGATCGAACGTTCTTTCTCGCAACGAGTTCTGGCTCGCTCGCAGGAGCTGATGGGCGAGTCACGGAACCGGCCGATACTTCGGTCGAAGACGGTTTGTTGCCATCTTCGGCGATGTTTGGAAGCACGCCGACTTCCAAGTTGGTTGCCGCATTCTTCTTTGCAGCGGCTGCTTGCAAATCGCTGAAGGATTTCTCGATGTCCGTCGTTTCGGCAGTCGGCATGGGAACCGGGGCCATTTCAATCATCTCGTCTGAAACCGGCATCCCCATCGTTGGCATGCCACAAGGAACACAGGTGCCATCGGCACAGGGTTCTTCGCAACGCGGGAACGGGCATTCGCAAGTTTCGAAAATACGAATGGTGTGTGTATCGGGGAACTGCTCAGCACGAGCCGCACCGTCCTGCCATCCGCTGTAGTAGGCGTGACGTTTGTTGTCACAATCCTTGAGGATCTGGCCAGGCTTCCAGTAGCGAGCCGGGGCGACGGCCGGTGGGCAAGTGCTTCCGCCCGTGGAGACTTCGTAGAAGCCGTCGATCCAGCCCAGTTTGTAGTCGTGCGGGTAGCAGGACGAATCGGGGTTTCCACACTTGACGTACTGGACCATCGCCCGAGCCGATTGAGTGTGTTCGTAGCAGCAGTCGTCCAGCGATGCACAACCGCCGAACGGGACCAGCAGCAGCATGGTCGCTAAAAGTTTTCGTTTCATTTTCATACTTGCACCGTGGCTCGTTCGAGGCCCGTAGATGGGGATCGCTACCGGTGTTTTCGGAAAGTCAAGCGAATTGCGAGCGGAGAAGTCGAGAAAAGACGGTCGAATACCAATCCCCCCATCGTGCGAGCTTTAAAATCGGATTGAGCCCGACAGTCGGCAAAGTTTGCCTGCTTGGCAGAGTCGTTTGAGGTTCAGTCCTGAAGCCAGCTTGAATCGTCGTCCCGTCTTTCTCTCGTAGGCCGGATCAAGCTGCTTCCGTGCCGCTCCGGCAGATGGGTGAACCTCGCAAACGATTCATTGCCGGATGTGCGTCGCAACGCCTCCCGGGTTCCACAACGACACATGGTTGTGTGGTTGACTAAACTCAACGGAACGTTCCGCTCATCGACTTGGCTTATCTCCTCCTTTCGACCTTCCCCTGCACATGCTCACCCCCGAAATCTCTTTCTGGATCATGCTGGCGGTGTCACTCGGTTTCGCAGGATGGTTCGGTTGGAAGCACGGCAAGCATTCCGCATTAGGGGCTGGGATGGCTGCCTCGCTGCTTGCCGGGACGTGGTTTGAAATCGTCGTGCTGGACACTCGGATCAACGTCACCATGGCGACTGCGATCGTGCTTCTCGTGGTCTATTGCACGCACTCGTGGCACGAGATCTTTCGTTTGTTGGGGCCGCTCGATTACTTGATCGGAGCGATCACGATCTGGCACGTTATGGTCGATGTCTATCACGATGGCCAGACACTCGCGTTTGCAGCACAAGCCTATGGGCAATGGATGCTGCCTTACGCGGCGGGACGCTACGCATTCCTGCATCGCGATTCTCTGCCAAAGCTAGCACCTGTGTTTGCGATCGTGGGCGCACTTGTCTCAGTGCTCTGCCTGGCAGAAGCCTGGACCGGCATCAACCTTTGGGAAACGGTCTTCGTGTCACGAGACGACCTCGTTACGTTCAGTGGCCAATTGCGTTACGGGATCGCTTATCGAGCTTGCGGACCCACCCGCCACGCAATCTTCCTGAGCAACGTGCTGCTCACGCTGGTCCCCTTTGCAGTGTTGCTGACTCAGAGGGGAATCGATTGGTTTCCAAAACTTGGGAAGTGGAATCAATGGCTCGGTCCCGTCCTTCTCGTCTTACTTCTTCTGGGCGTGGCTTCTTCAATCTCGCGTGGTCCTGTCGTCACACTGGTCTTAGCGACTTGCCTCGCGGTTGCCTGGCTTTATCGCCCCGCCGCATGGGCAGTGCTTGCACTTTTGGTCGTTTCTACGGCTTGGATTGCCAGTGATTGGGACGGATTTGTCCGCCTCCTCGAAACGGATTCCAATGACCGAAAGAGGGCAGCGGTATTGGTGGTCGACGAACAAGAAGAATCTGTTGTCTACACGGGAACTCGCAACCGTTTGGTCAACTTGCAGGTCTACGTCCCGATTTTGATTCAAGGAGGCCCGTTGGGTTATGGGACAATCGACAGCACAGGATTCCCACCTGAGAACCTGCCTGGATTGCCGACTGATCCGCAGGTGCGAAAACGTCTCGGGATCGTAGACAACGCATTCTTGAACAATGGGTTGCGTTTTGGCTGGGTTGGATTGGCCTTGTTCACAGGCTTGTTTTTCATGGCGTCGTCAACCGCATTCCAACTCTCCCGTCGAGCCAGCACCTACTTCTTCCCACTCGATCAACGGTACTTCATCGCCGTCGCAACGCTCACCATCGCGTACCTATTCGAGATCGCCACCGTCTTTTGGTCGTACGATTATGCCTTCTGGGTGCTCTTTGGTTTTGGATTGGTCGCCGGACTTTCTTCGCAATTGAAGCGACCTGATTTCGTCGAGTGATCGTTTGGGTCAACGCGCCCCTGCAACCTGATCTCTCCAGGTAGCCGGATTCGCCAGAATTCGGTTTTCGCTGTGATCCCTGAACTCTGTTGAATCCAGCTACAAAAACCATAACCCGAAGCGTCAGCGAGGGGTGGAGTTGCGTCGATTCCCTCGCTGACCGGCTTGTCGATTTTGTTGTAGGTTGGCCACTCTTGGCCGACATCCACCACTCTGACGGGCAAGAGTGCCCATCCAACATGCGTTGAAACGTCGTTGACGACTCAATCAACGAGCCGTGACGCGTCGGGTTGTGAAATACCCACTCCTATTACACTTCATTGGCGCTGTCTCGATAAAACCAGAACAACTTGAGCGGTCCCCTCGATCGGGTTATTGTGGCGATCGTCATCCGACGACCACGAGCTCTCTGTTCCCGATGCCCTCGAAATGCTGTTTTCTCACCGACGATCCCATCGCCTGAAGCGAACTTCCTCCTCACGTCGGCTTCGCAAGGCAATCTTCGAATCGCTCGAGGATCGTCGACTGCTCACCGCGTCTCCCGGCGGCGACACGTTCAGTCATTTTGATGTCAATCGCGATGGCACGGTCACGGCACTGGACGCGTTGCAGGTCATCAATGTTCTACAAGCGGATCACGCCGGGTCTGGCGCCGAGAAGGTCGCAATCGAGTCTCGGCACGATGTCAACCAAGATGGCAGGGTCTCGGCCATCGATGCGCTCTGGGTCATTAACTTTGTCAACGAAGAAGATCTTGGCCCCGTCTCTCAATCTTTGCAGAGCGAGCCGGCGCCAACCGCCACGATTTCGTTGCCGGCCCAAGTCCGGTCACGCAACATTGCGGAACTGACGATTCAGTCCATCAGCGACCTCGATCTTACGACCATCGATCACCTTGAGATCGATTGGGGCGACGGGCGGGTGACGAAGATCGAGAGCGACCTCTCACAACCGCTGACACGACTGCACGCCTATTTCATCGATCCAGCCACCACCTTCGTTGAGGTGCGAGCCGTGCCTCACGTCGGCCCGGCGATCGTCCTGCAAACCGCTCCGATCGAGGTCGTTGCAAATTCGCCGTCCATCGTCGACCGAGCGAATGAGGGACTCACCGCTGAGATCTACGACAACACGACTTTTGCCGGGCCTTCGGTCAGCGTGCGAACGGATCCCACCGTCGACTTCGACTTTGGAGTCGGTTCTCCTGATCCGAATTTGAATATCGGTTCGGCACCCTTCTCGATTCGTTGGCAGGGCAATTTCAATCCAACGCAGTCCGCCGACCACACTTTCTTTGCCGAGGTCGGGGAGAACGACACCGCCAACTTTTACCTCGACGATCAACTGCTCTTCACGGCTAGCAACGGGGAACAATCCGCGACGGTCCCTCTGACCGCCGGGCAAAGCGTTGCGATCAAAGTTGCCTACATCGCCGGAGCGGGCGTTTCGAAAATTCGTGTCGGCAGTGAAACCGGATCGTCATTCAAAACCGCGTTGGCCAGCAACCAGCTCACGCCGCAACTTCCTGCGGCACAGCTTCGTGGCGGTGTGTTGGCTGAAACCTTTGAAACCGACTCCCCTGCCCCACCGCTCACTTCCATTGCCGACCTTCGATCTCACGCCGCGTTCATTGCCAACACGCCCACCACTGCTTCAGATCTGAGCAGCTTCAGTTACTCGGGACTTCCCGATGAGCGAGCCGTTCGAATACGCGGGATCGTTTCGCCGCCTGTCAGCGGGCAATACACTTTTCATCTCGCCGCCAGCGACGAGGCCGAACTGTGGTTGTCCCAAGGAGTCACCTCCGACACCTCCCGATTGATCACGTCGGTTGTGACAGCCACATCACAGGAAGGTTTCACTGACGCCAGCGCTGGCGCCTCCGTCTCGATCCACTTGGTCGCCGGTCAAGACTATTACATCGAGACGTTGCAAGCTCATGACGATCCTGGTGCAAGCAATCACCTTTCCGTCGCCTGGACACGTCCGGACGAACCAGCCAATGGACCGCAATTGATCGGCAACGAGTTCCTGCGTCTGATTGTTCCCCAAGTCAGTCTGCATGCCGAGGCATCCCAGACCAATGAAGTCTTCTCCACCGACCCGACGATGCGTTTTCGTGTGATGCGAAACGATGACCTGGGCCGAGATCTTTCGGTGGCATACACACTCGGAGGCACCGCGACAAACGGTGCGGATTACCCGGCCCAGACTGGAACCGTCATCATCCCAGCGGGACAGCGATCCGCGGAAATCGAACTGGTCGCCACCAAGGACGGTGTGCCTGAACCGACCGAAACCGTGGTGATTCGATTGGTCGCAGATCCTGCCTACCAACTTGGCAGCGAATTCACTCGGCAGGTGATCGGAACCATTGGTGGAGAGGCCCTAGGCGGAACGGAACTGCTTCCCGTCGATCCCATCCTGTTGTCCGCCTTTTCTTACTACGACGTGAACTCGCCGAACGCGGTGGTCGAATTCGAGGAGACCGATCCCAGCCTTCCATTCGTGGACGCAGCGCCGGGCAACAACGCGATCCACGTCGATGTCAACTCCTTCGCAAACCCTTGGGACGTCGCCTTCTCGCATACGCTGCCATCAACTGCGGTCGTCGACGGTGACAAGTTGTTCGTCAGCCTTTGGGCCCGCAGTGCCAACCTCGATGGTTCTCCGGTGACCGTGGGGATGCGTCTTCAGGAACACAACAGCTACCACGGCAATGAGCAAACCTGGGAAGTCGAGGATGAATGGACTCCGTTGCTGTGGCCAGTCGTCGCCGACTTCAACAACAACGCAACCGCTACCCGTGGTCTCGACATCCGCTTGGGGTACCAGCAGCAATCTGTTGAATTGGCAGGCTTCAGCTTGCTTAAAATGCCGGGCTCGACGGAGATGAACAGCCTCCCGCGAACGATCTTCAGTTACGAGGGACGCGACGCGGACGCCGCTTGGCGATCCCAGGCCAAGGTCGACGAACAAACGCAACGATCGCATCCGGTCCAAATCCTCATCCAGGACGCCGCCGGCAATCCTGTTGAAGGGGCTGTTGTCACGATCACGCCGCAGGCATTGTCTCTTCCTATGGGGATGGCAGTCTCGCCCTCTCATGTAGTGCTGTCAGCGGATCCCATTTCCATGACCGCCGACTCGGCTCGCTATCGGGCGATCATCGAAACGTACTTTGACACGTTGACCGATGGTGGCGAAGCTCAGTGGGGACCGTGGGAAGAGGACTCGCAGCTACCGACTGATTTCTTGCAGTGGGTCGTGGATCGCGATGCCTCCTACCATGGGCATGCTCTTGTCTGGGGTGAGCTGGATCGCTTTCCTGCCCCCGCTGATTTGCTCACAAACTACGAGCAGGTAGAAACCGCAGAGGGCTCTGTCGCCGCCAAGGCTTGGCTCGAGAACGAAGTGCTCACGCACATCTCAACCGGTCCCGCGTCCGCGTTTGCGGGCACACGAGACGGCAGCGACGAGCCGTTGGTAACCTGGTGGGATGTCATCAACCATCCGATCTTCAGCGACGACATTTGGGACATCGTGGGCGATGAGTTCATGCTCGATGTCATGGACGCCGCCCGGTCGGTAATTCATCCCGACACGGAACTGATCATCAACGAGTTTGACATTCTTTCCAACCCGGACAATGGTCGGAGTGACGATTTCTTCAGCCTGTTAACGTTTCTTGACGCCCAGTCCGCCAGCGGCCGCGCCGACTACGACACGATTGGCTTTCAAGGCCATTTTGTGTCAGAACGCCTGCCTGCCATCGACCGTATCCTGGCTGAGTTCGACCGTTACGAAAGCTTGGGCCGCGACTTCCAAATCACCGAGTTCGACGTGGACGCCTTGTTCATCGACGAGCAAACTCAAGCCGACTTCACGCGAGACTTCTATCAGCTCCTGGCCAGCAATGAAGCCGCCAGCCTCTTCACGCCCTGGGGCGTCTGGGAAGGCGACCACTGGCGCTCGGAAGAGGAAGCTGCCTTCTTCAACCAAGACTGGACCCCAAAGCCCAATGGTCAGTGGTTGTTGGACCAAACCGCAGAGTCCCTGTCCGCATCGACGACTGGGATCCCTCTCACATTGAATGGCAACGCAAGCCAGTACTTAGTCCACGTCGCCGGTGATTCGTTTTCGGAGACGGCTGAGATCATCAGTGCGGACAGCGATCATGGGATCCACACGGTCACAATTAATTATATGCCGATCGCAATGGACGACACGGTCACCACAACGCAGGACTCGCCTCTCACCATCGATTTGCTAGCCGACAACGGCAATGGGGGCGACTTTGACGACGATGGGAATCTGGAGATCTCGTCGACATCTCTCATTGCGGAGAGTCTGCCAAACCCCGCTGAATTTGGGCGAGTGACGGATCTAGGCAGTGGCATTGTCCATTTCGATCCTGAAGGATCATTGGACTGGCTAAAGGTAGGTGAAAGCACTGATGTAACTTTCGAGTATCAAATCATGGACACTCTAGGTGCGTTCTCGACTGCAACAGTTTCCATTCACGTGGCGGGTGTCAATGATCCACCTGGGCTCTCTATCGACAGCGATGAGACCACGGTGATGGAAGGGTCACTAGCAAATCAAACAGGTGATTTCTGGGACGTTGATCTTCGAGACGCTATCACTCTGTCCGCGTCGATAGGAGCGGTCACTGGCCAACCCGACGGAACGTGGTCATGGTCCTACCAAGCGACCAACGGTCCAACCGAATCTCAAACGGTAAAGATCACTGCAAACGATGGAGTACTGGTAACTGAGACGACATTTGAGCTTGTGGTTGCGAATGTTGTACCGACGTTCGAGGCAGGCCCAGATGAGACATTGACATTGGGGACCGTCTTTAGCCGCAGTTTCCATTTCGCGGACCCGGGCAATGATACATGGACTGGCACCGTCAACTTTGGTGATTCGTCCACCGATGAACCGTTGACAATCGATCCAATCACGCGGACGTTCGAGCTAACCCACACCTATGTCAACGAAGGTAACTTCACGATTTTCGTTATGCTCGACGACGGCGACCTTGGAGCGACCACCGAGACTTTTATCGTAAATGTTGACTCGAATACCATGACTGAGCGAGTCGATCTTGGCCCGCTCCATTTTGGGATTGGTGTCCAGGACAATACGTCGGGGACCGGCTACATCATGCACAGCCGAGAGAATGTGTTCACACGGTTTGCGTCTTCTCCGCCGAACGGAAACAACGGCGAGCATTTGATCGCTGTTCGATACACAGGCACTCATTGGGAATACAACTCCAATTTGGGTTGGTTTACGTTCACACCCGCGTCGGACGATCGCCTGCTGGCGGGTGTGGACTTTGATTCCGACACGATTGCCAGTTTGCAACACACTAGCGGCCAGGTGGAAGGGATCGATCAAGGATTCGAATCGGGAGATCTGGCGTTCTTCGCAGATCGTTGGAGGGGGCTGCCCAATGATGGCGAGTTTACGATCGAAGGAACATTTTTTGAAATCTTGACGGTTCCACACCCGACCGAGCGAGTTGACCTAGGCCCGATCCATTTTGGGATTGGCGTGCAGGACAACGCAGTGGGCACGGGCTACGTTATGCACAGCCGAGAGAATGTGTTCGTCCGATTTGCGTCTTCTCCGCCGAACGGGAAGAACAGCGAGCATTTGATCGCCGTTCGGCATACGGGCCTCCAGTGGGAATACAACTCGAATTTGGGGTGGTTTGCATTCACACCTGAATTGGACGATCGTCTGCTAGCGGGCGTGGACTTTGATTCCGACACGATTGCCAGTTTGCAACACACTAGCGGCCAGGTGGAAGGGATCGATCAAGGATTCGAATCGGGAGATCTGGCGTTCTTCGCGGATCGCTGGAGAGGTTTGCCGAATGATGGCGAGTTCACGATCGATGGAACGTTCTTCGACGTTTTGTTAACTTTCGAATGAACCACGTTTCCAAGCCTTGAAAATCGTGATTTCGATGGATCTGCCAAGCTCGCGTTGACAGAAATCACAGCAACGCCTTGAAAACCTCGATCGCTGGCGATTTCCACTCAATTCCTGGAAGAACCCCGGGAAAAAGGGGTATGCCGGCGCCTCTAGAGGGGGGTGTGGTGGTACACTTGGCTTTCGGTGTTAGCTGAAGCAGCAACAGGAATCGTCGCTGATTGTCTCCGGAGGATTCCGTGCCACCGTGAACCAGCGACAGGGGGCACATCCCCGATATTCAATTGATCAAGTCGCGCGACCACAACCACTCATACTGAAGAAACCATGCTTTTTCGAATGTTACGTAGAAAAACGACTCGTCAAGCTGGAAAAAAATCTGGGACGAAAACGACCAAACTTCGATGCCGCCGCAATCGGCTCCGGGCTGAACTACTGGAAGACAGGCGTTTGTTAGCGGCGAATTTCCCAGAGTTTGTCGATCCAAATCCGAGTGTCGACAATCAATTCGGTCGAGAGATTCTGCCGCTCTCAACCGGAAACGTAGTCGTCACGGCACCCCAAGATGACGTGGGGGGAATTGATGCGGGAGCGGTTTACCTATTCAACGGGCAAACTGGTGATTTGATTAGCACGCTGACTGGATCATCTGCGGGAGACAACATAGGTGCATCGGGTGTCAACGAAGTTGGTGATGGAAACTTCATCGTCAGCAGCCGATACTGGGACAATGGCATTCAAATAGACGTCGGCGCAATTACATTCGGCAACGGATACACTGGCGTTTCAGGTGCCGTCTCAGCTAGTAACAGTTTGATCGGCTCCACTTTGGCGGACAACGTAGGAGCAAACGTCCAAGTCACTGAGACAGGTGACTACGTCTCGCTGGCGTCCAATTGGGACAGTCCGACCGTGACAGACGCGGGTGCGGTAACGTTTGGAAGTGGTAACGGCGGGATCACCGGTGTCATTGATGCGTCCAATAGTTTGATCGGTAGCCGGACAAGTGATCGGGTCGGATCAAGTTTCCTTTCGATGGCCAGTGGCGAATTTTTCGTGCTTTCGCGTGAGGTTGATTCTGCGAGTGCGCAGAATGTGGGTGCCGTCACACTGATCAATCCGACTGCACCCGCAATCGGTGCCGTGGACGCAAGCAATAGTTTGCTCGGCTCGCAGGACAACGACCGCATTGGTAATCAGGTTGTGTCGCTTGAGAATGGTAACTATTTGGTGCTAAGCCAAGACTGGGACAACGGCAGCCTGACGAACGCGGGGGCGGTCACTTTCCTTCCAGGCGATACTTTCGCTGGAATTGTCAGTGAAACCAACAGCTTGGTAGGCTCAAGTGCCAACGATTATTTTGGGAGATATTATTCTACCCCGATAACGCTATTGGATAACGGCAACTATCTAATCGGAAACACAAGCTACGATGACCCAATAGCTGGTTATCAAGATTCTGGCTCACTGACTTGGGGTAGTGGCACGACCGGAATCATCGGGACGGTAAGTTCCACCAACAGCTTCGTAGGCTCGTACTCGAGCCACCAAGTTGGCAAGGCGATCGCCTTAGTCGGTGGCGATTATTTGGCGTTGACACCTAATTGGAGCAACGGCTCTAACAATCGCGTCGGAGCCGTGACTTGGGGAAACGGTGATGTGGGGCTGACGGGCGAAATCTCGATCACCAATAGTCTCGTTGGAGAGAACAGCTATGACTACGTTGGTTCGCAAGCGGTTGCTCTTGATAACGGAAACGCTGTCATCGGTAGTCCAAATTTCCAGTCTGCCGGATTCGACAACGTTGGTGCCGCCACTTGGATCGATGGCTCTAATCCGGTGACAGGATTGGTCAATTCGTCAAATAGTCTGATCGGGTCATCGGCGTCTGATCAAGTCGGGCAATCGGTCCTGCCGCTGCCTGGTGGTGACTACGTCGTCAGATCGTATTCATGGAATCATGCTGGACTTTCAGACGCGGGGGCGGTCACACATGGTGATGGAGCGTCCGGTACCGTGGGAGTTGTCTCGCCCGCCAATAGTCTCGTTGGCTCTCAAGCCGGTGATTATGTCGGGATCGGTGGAATTTCATTGCTCGACGATGGAGACTATCTTGTTCGATCATCTAGCTGGAATCAGAACGCAGGAGCGATCACGCGTATTTCCCCGGCGAATCCTGTCGTCGGTACTCTCGACGCAACAAACAGCTTGGTCGGCGGCACATCAGGAGACCGCGTCGGTAGCCAATTCAGTGAGCTAGGTCCCGGTCGCTATGTGTTCCAGAGCCCCGTTGTTGACATCGGTAGCATGGTCGATGCAGGTGCGGTCACGTACATCAGCGCATCTACGCCCGTCCTAGGATTCGTCGACGAAACCAACAGTCTGGTAGGAGCGACCGCCAACGACAAAATTGGTGAACAAGTCACTGTCTTCTCAGGTGGCGATTATGCCGTCGTTTCTAACAACTGGGACAATGGTGATGCAATTAACGTCGGAGCGGTGACATTCGCCAGTGGATCCACGGGAGTTGTTGGGGCGATTGACGCATCCAACAGTATCATTGGCAATAACGCGGCTGAGGGCTACTTGGACAATGACGGGATCGACTACGACGGGTATGTTCAAACCGTTGCAAAGTTCCAGGTAACCGAACTTGCAGACGGAAACTATATCGTGACCGATGAGGGTGCCAATAACCTTGGAGTTGAGAATCTCGGATCCGTTAGGTTTGTAAGCGACGCTTCGGATGCGACGGGAGCGGTGACCCCACTCAACAGTATCTACGGCGGTAACTCCGGCGAATCAATCCAGGTCATCCCCAGCGACGACGGGCAAACCTTCTTAGTGACTTTCGGAGACTATTCGAACGGGTTCAGTCGCATCTTCGTTGGATCAACAGTTGATGGTTTCGAGATCACGGGCGGTATCAATGCTGCCATTGATGGAAACCTATTGCGGATCGAAGACCTGAGTGTTGATACGGTCGACATGGATGTGATGATTGGGCGTGTCGGCGAAGACTTGGTGTTCACTTCCGCTAATCAAGCGTTTTTGACATCGATCGATCAAACCTACATCAACGAAGCTCGTGAGTCTTTGACTGTGCCGTTGTCATTGCTGCAAGGGGTGCAGTTACAGCTAGGCCAGGGTGATGACATGTCGGTCGTCGATCTGTCCAGCGGATCACTGCCGTTGGCGATCGAACTCGACGGCGGTGGGCAGGCGGGAGACGTGATCACGGTGATTGGGGAGGGAACCTCAGTCGCCACGCTGACGCCGCGGACCAATCAACTTTCCGGTGGTTCGGTGGTGGTCAATGGCGACGCGGGTAACTCGATTGTCTATACATTGATGGAGCAAGTTCAATTCGACGACTTTTTGGCGTTCTCAATTACTGGCACCGTCGATATCGGAGACGCGACACTGGATGTCGGCTCGGCGACCTTCGTCGGACTTGGCAATGCCACGTTGATCGACGGTGGTGTGATCCAAGCGACGGCGGGTGTCCACCTAGGCGGTGCCGGAGTCCTGCTTGGTTCAGGCAACGTGTCCACGCCGATCGCTGCCGACGCAGGATCGACAATCACTGCGACAGGGCCACTCTCATTGGGAGACACCAACGCGACCGATGGTTTCTTCAGCGATGGACGTTTGAACGTCGGTCAGCACTCCGTCACGATCGGCGACGCCAACGAAGCTGTTTTGGGGTCCTTGACCATATTGGGTGATACGACAACCGACGGGATGCTCACTTTGTCCAACGGTGCGTTGTTGGAAGAAGGAAAAAACCTGACGGGGCGTGGAACGATCAGCAGTCCAGCGGGTAGTTTTCATAATGATGGACATGTGATCTCAACAACCGGGATGACGTTCGAGGTTTTAGTCGACGGTATCGGAGACTACGCAGGCCCGGTGACGTTCAATGGTGGAACCAGTTTCGGGCACTCGCCAACGCAAACCGAGATCAACGGCGATTTCACATTAGGTAGCAGCAACGCACATACGGTTGAGCTGGGTGGTCTGACGGCAGGTGCCGAGTACGACCAAACCGTTGTCACTGGCAGCGTTACCCTTGATGGTACGTTGGACTTGCAGCTGATTGATCTGAGCAATGGCTACGTTCCTGACAGCGGTGACTCGTTTGTAATCATCGACAACGACGATTCGGATGCCATTTCAGGCATGTTTATCGGGCTGTCTGAAGCGGCAATCATCGAAGTCGGTGGTCACGAGTTTCAAATCAGTTATCAAGGGGGTGACGGCAATGATGTGGTGCTGACGATCCCCGTCGTGGATGATGTCATTTCATCGCTACCCGTATTCATGCAATTGCGGGATTCCAGCGATCAACCGCTGACCGGTCTTCATGACATTGAGTACCGTTTGTTTGACGTTGCCAACGGCGGGACAGCACTGGTCTCCGGCGGATCCTACGGCATTGACCTGACGGGGATACCTGGCGGTTTCTATCAAGAGGATCTGGCCTTCACGCTTGGGATCGATGCGATGGATCTCGATGCGACTTGGTTGAACAATCTATTCCTGGAAATCGACATTGACGGAACTCCTGCTGCTGACCGATTCGAATTAAATGGTGGTGTCATCACGACCACGGCAGGAACCACGACACTACGGAATGCGTTCCTGGCCGTCGGGACTCAGAACATTGAGGAGTCGACATGGGCGCTACGCGTGTTAGGAAATTTGCGTGGATTGAACGACATGGCGATCGCCGGTTCTGTCGGCTACCAAGCGACTTTGTACACAAGCGAGACTGGCGGAACAGCTCTTTTCGCGGAGTCGGGATCACTGGACTTGACCGATTCGATTGGTGGATCGTTCGGTATCACGCTGGGGCAAACCGCACCCCTGGACCTCAGCATTTTGAGCGACAACCCAGATGTGTGGGTGGACTTGACCCTCGACGGCGAGGCGCTGCCGACGCGATTGAAAGTTGACGGTAGTGGAGTGTCGGCGGACACGGACAACTACCGCGTCAACACTCTCTATGCAGCTCGCAGTTTTGACATTGTTGAGGCAACAGACTATGGATCCGACACGTTGACGGTCGCCGGGTTGTTGACAGACTCAATCACCGGGCAACCGATCACTGGAATTCACACCTTTGAGTTTGTGCTTTACGACTATCTCGAAGGCCTCACGGTCTACAGTGAAACAGTGACCTTGGACGTGACGGATGGAGTCTACGGCTCGTTTGCACACGCTCTAGGGTCCGAAAGTCCTTTGGATTTCGACGTCCTGAAATCTTCGGCACTGGTCCTGGAAGTTTCGGTCGATGGCCGAGAGTCTGATTTCGACGCTCCGGTGCTTAACACGGGTGCCAACTTCGTGAGGGTGGGCGTCGATTTGTCCCCGGCATCGGTGATCGATATCTACCCGAGCCTCGACTCAGGAATCGTTGACGAAGGCACTGCCTACTTTGATTTGCAATTCACCTCCAAACTAGCTGACACTGCGACGGACTTTGCAGAAATTCGCGGCGTAGGTCTCGACGGGCTACTGGGAACCGCAGACGATGAAATCATCGACGTGGACTCGTTTGTTTCAGGCAACTACCTGGCACTCGATTTTGCAGCCCTTAGTCAAGGCGTTTACAGGTTGACCGTCAACGATTCGCTGACCGACCTCGGTGGCGATCCGATTGACGGCGATGGGGATGGAGTTGCTGGAGGTGATTTCACAGTCGACTTTGTCGTCGGAGCACTGCCCCACACGCTCACGTCACCCAGTGGCTTCGGCTTTGACATCGAATCCGACGGCTTCGGTGCGGGGCAACTGGTACAGGGTCCAAGCAACGCATTTGATGGTTTGAACAGGCTCCAATGGATTGACGACGACCCACTGTACATTTGGTACGAAGATGCCGACCGTGACGGATATGGTGACAGTTCATCGTCTGTAGCAGCTGCATTCCGACCTCAAGACTTCGTTGCAAATGACGCGGATTGCGACGACACCCAAGATTCGATTCACCCGGATGCCTCGGAATTGGTCGACGGGATTGACAATAATTGTGATGGCCAGATCGACGAATCGCCTCCAGGGAATCCAGTATGGGTTCGGTCCTCGCCTGAACCGTTCATCGCGCCCGACTTCGAGCCAACGGTAGCTGCCGTCCTTGCCGACGGCAATCAAACTGTGCAAACCGGATTTCAAAGTTTTGAGGGCTTGGTTATTCGGCGCGAAGTCACTGTCCCATCAGCGGGCAGTCAAGACTTTGCTCGTACGGTTGAGGTTTTGGAGAATCCGACTGGGGCAGACATTGCAATGACGGTGCGAGTCGTGGGCAATCTCGGATCGGACGGAGCCACCGAAGTTTTCGCAACTTCCAGCGGCGACACCATCGTCGATTTCAACGATCAATGGGTTGGCACGGACGACGCGGACGGCACTGGTTCACCAGCCATCATTCATTACGTCCGTGGTCCCGGTGGTTTGAAACCCACCGCCGTCGAAGTGATTGATGACAACATTTACTGGACTTACGACGTGACGGTTCCGGCCGGGGAAACGGTTCGACTTGCTTCGTTTACCATCTTGGGTGACACGCAAGCGGAGGCTGTAGTGTCTGCCTCGGCCCTTGTGACCTCAACCGGTTTCGGCGGCCAGGCTGCTGCGTTTTTGACTCAAGGTGAACTGGAGTCGCTCGCGAACTTCCAATTTGCGACGACGACCATTGGTTTGAGTGGGAACGATTTGCTGATCGAAGACGCGGCGGGCGGTGACACGGACGATGCGATCGTGATCTCGTCCAGTAGAACCAATGTCTCGATCCACGATCCAAATAACCTGTTATCAACTGACATCGCTGGGGCAAGCGGTGGCGGCACCCACACGGTCACGATCCCGCTGGCCGCATTCGCCGGCGACATCCTCGTTAATACCCTTGGCGGTGAAGATTTGCTGACCGTTGACTTCTCGACTAGCAATTTCGATCGTCAGATTCACTTCGACGGTGGTGTGGGTAGCGATGCGCTCGCGCTGAGTGGAGGTAGCTTTGCCGATGCGACGTTCGGGTTTATTGATGCGTCCAGCGGAACGTTCAGTCTCACGGGCAACGCGACGATCAACTACACCGGTTTGGAACCCATCACTTCGACGATCAATGCAACAAACGTCACGCTGAACTACAGCGACACGTCCGAGACGATTGCGGTCACCGATGCGGGTGGCGGACAGACGGTGGTGGATTCAACCGCGGGGGAAATCGTTGCCTTCAACAATCCGACCGGTTCGCTGACGATCAATGCCGGCAACATTGGTGACGACTCGATCAACCTCAACGGTTTGGCGGCCAATTACGCTGCAGATGTTATCGTTGATGGTGGGACCGGTGACGATACGATCAGCGTCGACGGTGTGATCGTACTGGGTAATCGAGGCTTAATGCTCACTGCCGATAGCGTCAACGTCAACGCGGCCATCAGCACCGGTGGGAGTGACGTGATATTGACGGCAACAGGTGGAGTGACAATCAACGACGCGGTCATTACCGGCGGTGGAGCGTTGACGATTAATGCAGACAGTGACAACGATGGCGACGGAAGTCTGACCCTGGCTGAGTCGGTTGTAAGTGGTTGGGCACAGGTCGGCGTGGATATTGACGGCGCGGCCGCGTTCGGTCAGAGCGGCTTTTCGGTCTCGTTGAGCGCCGATGGCAGTCGGATGGCAGTCGGGGCACCCGCCAACAGCGACAGTGGCTACTGGGCGGGCCAGGTGCGGATCTACGAGTTCAACGGCACCGCCTGGGTGCAGCTAGGCGCGAACATCAACGGTGAGTCCGCCAACGATACAAGTGGCCGTTCGGTCTCGCTGAGCGCCGACGGCAGCCGAGTGGCTGTCGGGGCCAGCGGCAACGATGGCAATGGCAGCGACGCGGGGCACGTGCGGCTCTACGAGTACAACGGTACTGCATGGGTGCAACTCGGTGCAGACATCGACGGTGAAGCTGCGGGCGATCAGAGCGGTTATTCGGTCTCACTCAGCGCCGATGGTAACCGGGTGGCGATTGGGGCGACCGGCAACGACAGCAGTGGTATCAACTCGGGCCATGTCCGGCTCTACGAGTTCAGTGGCACCGCCTGGGTACAGCTCGGCGCAGACATCGACGGCGAGGGAGAATATGACGGGAGCGGTCGAGCTGTCTCTTTAAGTGCTGACGGCGGTCGCCTCGCGATTGGGGCTTCTAGCAACAGCGGCAACGGAAACGTTGCAGGCCATGTGCGGCTCTACGAATTCGATGGTTCCGCCTGGGTGCAGCTCGGTACGGACATCGATGGCGAAGCCGCGTTCGATTACAGCGGTCAATCGGTCTCCTTGGACGCCGACGGTAGCCGAGTAGCGATTGGGGCGTTTCTAAATGATGGCAGCGGCGATTCGGCGGGCCATGTGCGGCTCTATGAGTTCGACGGTATCGATTGGACGCAGCGAGGTGCCGATATCGATGGCGAAGCAGAGAGCGATCAAAGCGGCTATTCGGTCTCGCTGAGTGCCGATGGCAGTCGGGTAAGTGTTGGCGCGATCGGCAACGATGGTTCCGGTAACGATGCGGGGCACATGCGGCTCTACGAGTTCAATGGCACCGAATGGGTGCAGCTCGGCCCTGACATTGACGGCGAAGCCGCCGGCGATGAAAGCGGCTTTTCGGTCTCGCTAAGCGCCGACGGGAGCCGAGTTACAGTCGGGGCCCGTGGCAGTGACAGCAACGCGGGCCAAGTGCGGCTCTACGACTTTAACGATGGCTCGGTCGGCGGCTCCGTTTCGACGTCAGGCGGCAACTTCCAAATCACGGCGGCGGATGTAGATCTGCAAGACGCTATCTTTGTCGGCGCAGGCTCAGTCAGTTTAATGCCGACCAATGGACACGCTATCGATTTCGGTTCCAGCGGCGGCACCGGGCAGTTCGTGCTGACCGATTCCGAACTTGATCTGGTCACCGCGTTGAACAAGGTTACCGTGGGTGCCGTGGACGCTGGCGATGCGGTCTTCACCGGTCTTGTTCGTCTGGCCAATTCCGACACGTTGGAAATCATCACCGCGGGCGACATTTCGCAAAGCTTTGTCGGAACCGCGTTGTCAGGTGGCACACTGATCCTCAATGGGGACCTGGCACCGGCGCTAGCCGGCACCGGCTCGTTCAGTATTGACAGCTCCATCACGTTCGATGCGACAGCAAGTTTCGAAGTGAACGTGAATGACCCAGGCGACCACGATCAACTGAGTGTTGCGGGCGATGGTCGCACGACGGCGCTCGGCAATGCAGAACTGATCATCACTTTGGGCACAGTGCCAACCGTGGGAAGTCGGGAAGTCTTCACCATTATCGATAGCACTGGCACTGGTTCGGTTGTTGATGGAGCGTTCCAATACGCCGGTGTGACACTCAGCGATGGCCACACATTTACCGTTGGCAACACGGTTTTTCGAATCCGCTACAACCCGGTGGGCGCAGCGGGTGACGTGACGCTGACCGAAGCAGGCAACGTCGCCCCGACTGCAGTGGACGATGTCGCTGGTGAAGTCACACTTGCAGAGGACGATGGGTCGACTGACATTACCGCCGAGATTTTATCAAACGACTCAGACCCCGATGCTGGCGACTCCTTCTCAATCACTGGGATCAGCGATGGTGTCAACACAATCATCGCCGCATTTCCGGGCACGATCACACTTGCCAACGGTGCCATCGTTTCATTGGACGCAGGAGGCAATGTTTCCTTCGATCCAAAGGGACTGTTCGACTCACTCGCGGGTGGCGAAACAGACGTCTCTTCCACTTTTAGCTACACCATCGCCGATGTTGCTGGTGCGACTAGCACCGCGTCGGTTGCGGTCAACATCATGGGCGCCAACAACGCGCCGGGCATCAACGCAAATCAGGCAAACGTTGTGGTCGCGGAAGGCAGCACCGCGACGATGACGGGCACCTTCGGTGATGTCGATCTCAGCGACACTGTCGCGCTGACCGAGTCGTTAGGGGCAGTTGTCAACAACGGTGATGGCACTTGGACTTGGAGCTATCTAACAACCGATGGTCCCTCGCAGTCACAACTGATCACGATCACCGCCGACGATGGGACGGTAACGGTCGACACTACGTTTAACCTTGTCGTCACCAATGTCGCCCCAACTTTCGAGGCAGGGATCGACGAAACAGTGGCTCAGGGAGCGACGTTTACCCGTACCATCGATTTCACGGATCCCGGTGTTGACGTGTGGACTGGAACGGTCAACTTCGGTGATTCAGCGGCCAATGAGCCATTGGTCATCGATCCCGCAGCGCGGACAATCGACCTATCGCACACTTATGCTACGGAAGGAACCTTCACGGTCTCAGTCACCCTCGATGATGGCGATTTTGGTGTCGCCAGTAGGACTTTTGTGGTGAACGTTACTTCGGACACAAGTACTGAGGGCCTTGCTCTCGGGGCGATCAACTCTGGCATTGGTGTTCAGGATGATGCGACGGGGACCGGTTATCTGCTTCATAGTCGCGAGAGTGTCCACACTCGATTTGCGTCATCCCCACCTAGTTCATTGAACAGCGACCAAATGATCGCTGTTCGGTATACCGGCAGCCAGTGGGAATACAACTCCAATACCAACTGGGTAGCGTTCACTCCTGAGTTGGACGACCGTTTGTTAGCATCGGTCGACTTTGATGGGGACACGATCGCGAGCTTGCAGGGGGTGAGCGGCCAGGTTCAAGGCATCGATCAGGGGTTCGAATCGGGTGACCTGACATTTTTTGCTGATCGCTGGAACGGCAAACCAAATGATGGGGAATTCACGATTGAAGGAACCTACTTCGAGATATTGTCGGTTCCACCGCCGACCGAGGGTGTTGGCCTAGGATCGATCAACTCTGGCATTGGTGTTCAGGATGATGCGACGGGGACCGGTTATCTGCTTCATAGTCGCGAGAGTGTCCACACTCGATTTGCGTCATCCCCACCTAGTTCATTGAACAGCGACCAAATGATCGCTGTTCGGTATACCGGCAGCCAGTGGGAATACAACTCCAATACCAACTGGGTAGCGTTCACTCCTGAGTTGGACGACCGTTTGTTAGCATCGGTCGACTTTGATGGGGACACGATCGCGAGCTTGCAGGGGGTGAGCGGCCAGGTTCAAGGCATCGATCAGGGGTTCGAATCGGGTGACCTGACATTTTTTGCTGATCGCTGGAACGGCAAACCAAATGATGGGGAATTCACGATTGAAGGAACCTACTTCGAGATATTGTCGGTTCCACCGCCGACCGAGGGTGTTGGCCTAGGATCGATCAACTCTGGCATTGGTGTTCAGGATGATGCGACGGGGACCGGTTATCTGCTTCATAGTCGCGAGAGTGTCCACACTCGATTTGCGTCATCCCCACCTAGTTCATTGAACAGCGACCAAATGATCGCTGTTCGGTATACCGGCAGCCAGTGGGAATACAACTCCAATACCAACTGGGTAGCGTTCACTCCTGAGTTGGACGACCGTTTGTTAGCATCGGTCGACTTTGATGGGGACACGATCGCGAGCTTGCAGGGGGTGAGCGGCCAGGTTCAAGGCATCGATCAGGGGTTCGAATCGGGTGACCTGACATTTTTTGCTGATCGCTGGAACGGCAAACCAAATGATGGGGAATTCACGATTGAAGGAACCTACTTCGAGATATTGTCGGTTCCACCGCCGACCGAGGGTGTTGGCCTAGGATCGATCAACTCTGGCATTGGTGTTCAGGATGATGCGACGGGGACCGGTTATCTGCTTCATAGTCGCGAGAGTGTCCACACTCGATTTGCGTCATCCCCACCTAGTTCATTGAACAGCGACCAAATGATCGCTGTTCGGTATACCGGCAGCCAGTGGGAATACAACTCCAATACCAACTGGGTAGCGATCACTCCTGAGTTGGACGACCGTTTGTTAGCATCGGTCGACTTTGATGGGGACACGATCGCGAGCTTGCAGGGGGTGAGCGGCCAGGTTCAAGGCATCGATCAGGGGTTCGAATCGGGTGACCTGACATTTTTTGCTGATCGCTGGAACGGCAAACCAAATGATGGGGAATTCACGATTGAAGGAACCTACTTCGAGATATTGTCGGTTCCACCGCCGACCGAGGGTGTTGGCCTAGGATCGATCAACTCTGGCATTGGTGTTCAGGATGATGCGACGGGGACCGGTTATCTGCTTCATAGTCGCGAGAGTGTCCACACTCGATTTGCGTCATCCCCACCTAGTTCATTGAACAGCGACCAAATGATCGCTGTTCGGTATACCGGCAGCCAGTGGGAATACAACTCCAATACCAACTGGGTAGCGATCACTCCTGAGTTGGACGACCGTTTGTTAGCATCGGTCGACTTTGATGGGGACACGATCGCGAGCTTGCAGGGGGTGAGCGGCCAGGTTCAAGGCATCGATCAGGGGTTCGAATCGGGTGACCTGACATTTTTTGCTGATCGCTGGAACGGCAAACCAAATGATGGGGAATTCACGATTGAAGGAACCTACTTCGAGATATTGTCGGTTCCACCGCCGACCGAGGGTGTTGGCCTAGGATCGATCAACTCTGGCATTGGTGTTCAGGATGATGCGACGGGGACCGGTTATCTGCTTCATAGTCGCGAGAGTGTCCACACTCGATTTGCGTCATCCCCACCTAGTTCATTGAACAGCGACCAAATGATCGCTGTTCGGTATACCGGCAGCCAGTGGGAATACAACTCCAATACCAACTGGGTAGCGATCACTCCTGAGTTGGACGACCGTTTGTTAGCATCGGTCGACTTTGATGGGGACACGATCGCGAGCTTGCAGGGGGTGAGCGGCCAGGTTCAAGGCATCGATCAGGGGTTCGAATCGGGTGACCTGACATTTTTTGCTGATCGCTGGAACGGCAAACCAAATGATGGGGAATTCACGATTGAAGGGACGTTTTTTGAGATCACCCAAGGTAGCAGTTTGCTTGCGTCCCCCGCTGTCTCTTACTATGGATTCGACGTCAACCGGGACGGGCAAGTTAGTGCTCGGGATGCTCTCAGTGTTGTCAACGAACTCAATCGCCAACCGCTCGAGGGCGAGTCAATCGTCGGTGAGAACGTGCCACCTGCACCGATGGATGTCAACGATGATGGACTCGTGACCGCCTTGGATGCCCTGATGATCATCAACCTGCTCAACCGTAATGGTGATTCGGGTGAGAGTCGCGGTGCAGTCTTTCCCACCGGAAATAGCTCAGCCTCCACCGCCGATGAAGGGGAATCATCGATCGACTATAACGCCCTGGTTCCCGCTGCGACTACAATGTCCGGCCCAAGGAAGCTCGCGTCAGTGCCGGTCGGGCAGGCGACATCGTGGCCTACTGCAGTCGATGAATTTTTCGGGCAAGCGGTGCCTGACGAAGAAATCCCTGACTCCTTGCGTGTTGACCAAGAGGAATTGGTGAGAATCTGATTATGAGTTTTGAGTTTTCTATGCGATCGATTGCTGACTATCTAAGACAATGTCTACTAGCTCGATGCACTTTTGGTCAAACGCTGCCACTGCGGAAGCAACCCTCTTCACGAACGAGGTTTGGTTGTTTTCAACGCCTCGAATTTCGGTTTCCTTTGGCTGCGTTTGCCGGGATTACGGCAGAGATTGTAGGAAACGACATCGTCATTTTGGGAAGCGGTGATAACGACCATATTGAAGTGTCCCAGGTTTCACCAACTGTATTCACTGTTGAACTTCAGCATTTGGAACACACTCTAACTGTGCAGGATTTGGATGGATTGGTTTCTCGGATCGTGATCAATGGGAATGCGGGCGATGACATTTTGGTCAACCGGAGTGGGGTGCCATTTTGGGCTAGTGGGGGGCTTGGGAACGATCGGATCGAAGGAGGCGTCGCTGACGATGAATTGTTTGGCGATCAAGGGAATGACCAAATTCTTGGCGGAGCTGGGAACGATCTCTTACACGGTGGTGACGACAGTGACGTTTTGAAGGGTGGTGATGGCGATGATTCCGTATTCGGCGATGATGGAAACGATCAACTTGGCGGCAATGCTGGTAACGACCTTCTTTTCGGGCTTGCCGGTGACGACATTCTCTATGGCCACACGGGATTTGATCGGCTCGAAGGTGGTGACGGAAACGACAAGCTTCACGGCCACTCGGGGGCTGACCAATTGTTGGGCGGCAACGGTGACGATTACTTGTACGGTGATTCGGGAAACGACATCCTCAAGGGAGGCTCGGGGAGAGACTTTCTATATGGTGGTACCGGTGACGATCGCCTTGGTGGAAATACTGGGAACGATTGGCTATTCGGCGAAGACGGGAATGACGTCATGTATGGGCATGATGGAATAGATCGTCTTAGCGGTGCTGAGGGAAATGATCGGATCGATGGAGGAAGTGGTGACGACCGAATTTATGGAGGCGAAGGCCATGACACAATGTATGGTGGCGATGGTGACGACGAAATGCACGGGCACCAAGGGAATGATGTCGTCGATGGCGGCAAAGGTTTCGATACAGTATTCGGCGGTAGTGGGCACAACTCACTTGTTGGTGAAATCGCGGCTCGAATTCGCGAAGAAGTCGTCGTCGAAGAGGACCCGTCGCTTCCTCGGGTGCTTCTCATTGGAGACTCGATTTCAATGGCCTACACGCTGCCGACACGAGAAGGTTTAAGTGGACTCGCAAATGTGCAGCGAGTCTCGGCAAATTCCGGACCAACGACTCGTGGGATCGAATATATCGATGAATGGTTGACTGTTGGCGGAGCGGAGAAGTCATGGGATGTGATACATTTTAACTTTGGATTGCACGATCTATTTTATGTCGATGACGAAGGGAACATCTCTCCCGCAGGCGTAGGCACCAATCAGGTGACTACGGAGGAATACCGCACCAATTTGGACATCATCGCAAAGAAGCTTTTGGCGACTGGCGCAACAGTGATCTGGCGAAACATTACACCAATACCGGAAGGATCGAGGATCAACCTGAAGGGTGATGAATTGATTTATAATTCGATCGCCGAGGAAGTGATGGCTGAGAACGGGATTCAAACCCACGACCTTTATTCGTTTGTGATGAATCATGAGAGCAGTCTTCAAATCCCTGGTGACATTCACTTTACCGAAGAAGGATCGCTAACGCTTGCGGAAGAAATTACGAGATATATTTCCGAGGTGCTGGTTGCCTGAGAAAACGAAAAAGTTCGCCTCCTCAGCAGAATCGGTGGGTTTTGATTTGGCTTGGGTAGCTTCCCTAACTGGTGATCCAGGGCGATTTCGATCGTTTTATACGACTTGAAACCGTAGGCCTTTCTCAACGCCAATTTGGCTTTGGTGTTCATGCCCTCCACGCTGCCGTTGGAGATCTCGCCACGAGCGAGAAACCAGTCCAACAGTCGCGTTTGGTGCCTGCGTAGTGTGCGTGCCATGTCCTTCATCGGTTCGATTTTCGAGCGCATCGCTCGAGAAAACTGCCTGCCCAGGCCGGACTTTGGTAGCTCCAGAACCGTTGAAAGTCTTCTCGTATCAGATAAGCTTTGATGCTCTTCAGGTTGTATTGCAGGAGATCATCAAGCTTGACCGTTTGCTTGTCCGTCAGATTCTCTAGCAGCCTGTTGATTTTCGCTTTGATCTGCCGCTCCCATCGAGCAGCCGCGGTCACGCGCTGAGCGAAGCGTGGATCGCCAGATTTTGATTTTGCTGGCGCGGCGAATCGGCCAAGAGGCTTCCTGGGCGTGTCAGAACCTCCCAGACTGCGCATAATCGCGATAAAGCTCGCTCGGCGAGCACTGCTGCGTACCTTGGCTTCCCCGCGCCGACCAGTTTGCGCATGATCTGCCCGAGGTTGTATGCCATGGCGGCGCTCATGTATCGCTTTTGGACCTTCTCAAGCCTCCGAAGCCATGTCCGGCGACTACCGCCAGTGTCGTATAGATGGGCGAATGTTCGTTCCACTCGTTCACTGCGATCTCGCTGAAGTCGACGACCGCGATTCCCTTTGGTCCTGCGACGGTTCCGGCGGTATGCTGCCTCTCGTTGAGGGGACTTATCAGTCCACGTTCGTTGGTACTTGCGGTCAGGTTCTGGAATGTACGTGCGTAGGTCGCTTTCGTTCTGTAGGACATCGAGTACGTGTTCAGAGTGGTACCCCTTGTCGGCGACAACTTCCTGAACCTCCTTTTCTGGGCAAGTCTCTCTGAGGTGAGTCTTGGCCGAATTCACGGTGTCTTCGATCGTGTGAGTGTCGCCCCGATTTCCGTAGTAGACCTCCGCAGAAACGATCACTTGCGTTTCCAAATCGACTGCGTTTTCAGCTTTGTACTTCAAGTGAAAACGTCCGTCTTTCATCTTCCCAATGCGGGAATCTGGGTCGGTTGCACTCTCCCATTCATCGTTGCTCACCTTCTTCTTCGACTTACGCCCTTTATCGAACCGGCGAAGTTCTTCGTCGCTTGGATTGTCCTTTCCGGTCTCTTCGAAATACAGCTTGCGAAGATAGGCTTGCCAGTCATCGCCGTTGTCTTTGCGAACGATGCTCTTGAGTGATGCGTTGGCTTCCAAGTCAGTTGCGTCAATGCCAAGCGTCTTACCTTTCAGCAGTCCGTTCTCCGCAGTCGCTTTGAGAATCAGCTCAAAGGCGAAGCGGTGGACCTCCATTGGCAGCCGTTCCCGTGTCAACGATAACGTGCTGTGTTCGGGCGTCGCCTCATCGGGGCCAAACCCGAGAAACTTCGCAAGCGACCTGCTGTCGGCACATCGCCACGCGATCCCTCGCTGAGACGAAATGTCTACAAAGTATCCAATAAAGATCATGCGGAAGTAGGTGCCAGGAGCGATGCCCTTGCGACCGGACTTCTCGTAGTATGGCTCGACTGCCTCTTCCAGCTGTTCGTCGAATTTGACCTCGTCAAGCAACTGGTTGAGTCGATCGTAGAATGCATTCCGGGGAGCATTGCACAGTTTGTCAGCCGCCACCCATAACGATTGCTGATGTTCGCGTTTGCGTTTTCCAAGTCCCATCGAGGCCCTCCGAGTAAGATTCGGTGATGTTACCGAAATTGGGCGAAAATCAACACGCTGCTAGGCGTTTTAGATGGCACCATGGCGACCCTTTTAGCACCTCTTTATAGCCATCCGCTTTCAACTGCCGGGCCTCCTCAATCCGGACCTTGTTGAGCGCATCGCCGAACTTCTTCGTCACGTGGTATCGGTCCAAGGTGTGCACCACGTCGGCGGCCTTCTCGGCGATCACGTTCATATACTGACGCCACATGTCGGTGCAACTGGGGCGACTTTGTGCGTGTGATTTGATGCTGATCCAGATCGCTTGGTTGTCGTCGCTCCATCGGATACGAGTGTAAACAAGCCCCCTTTACTTCTCATCACTTCGATTTGTCGAAGAGATGGGGTTTGGAAACCGTTGCCGAAATTCTGCTGAGGCCTTTACCGATGGCGGAAAAGCGGCTGACGATGCGTTGAGAGATCTCGCAGAGAACATTCGTTTAGAATTGAATGATATTTTCAGCCGGCTGGAGAACAAGGGCGAGCAACAGATTGATTCAATCGCGTCTCAATTAATTGGTGCAATCCTGACTGGACAACCGTTGCAATTGCCACGCCTGGAAAGCTGACCGACACGCTTTCGTCAGAGCTTGGTGAAGTGCTGATATTCATGGCCTCGTCAGTTCACGGTAGCGGCAAGTTTGAGAAACTGATCGCAGATCGATTGTCTACGACATTTGCAATTGATCGGAATCTGATTGAGGCGTATCGGACAAGTGGAGTTGTCATTCAAGACTTCAAGAACACGCCCGCAGGCGATCGACTTCGTGACTGGCTTGAGCCAATCACGTTTGGGAATGTTGGCGTCACAACACGCACGCGTCTGGGTGGCACGTCCCGGTTTCCTGTGAGCGAATAGGACGTAGGAATTTGCATCGGGGAAAATCCTAAAGCAGGAGCCAATTTTCTTCGTCACGCAGTGAGGAATCCAATGGCGATCCGTCGATGTCACTCTGCAGTTGACGAGGTGGCACCAGCTCGTGGAGCACTTCTGCGGCTGCAAGCCGATTGATTAGCACCAATGCGTCGACTGCGGTGACCACCCCGTCGCCGTTGATATCGCCTTCGGGAAGAGTTTGGTGAAGGAGCGATTTTGCTAGAGTTTCTCGGCTTGATATCCAGTTTATGATGAACAATACATCACGGGCAGTGAACTGGCCGTCGCCGTTGACGTCTGACGCACCGATCGAAGACTTTGTCGAACCGGTTGCGACCAAATCAGTGGTGATTTGCTCCGCCGCTAGACCAGGGACCTCGCTAGGAGCTGAATCAGATTGAGGGGCAGTTTTCGGGGCGTGCGTGATGTCCTGGGGGACCGATGAAATCGAGCCACTTAAGTTTGCGACCTGAAATGTTCCGCCAAACGTTCCATTGCTGGAGTACAGTTCCCGCTGACCGTTTGAAAGTCCTGCAGAGAACATCACATAGTTGTCTACGTTAGTAATCTCCGATGGCGCACTGCTTGCACTGCCAGAAAGATCCCGTACCAAACTAGTTCCTGTAAACGTCCCATTGGTGATGAACAGTTCTCGCTGTCCGTTGGCTTGGAGGGCGGTAAACAGAAGTTTGCTGTCCAAGGCTGTCAGTTGCTGCGGTGTGGACCCGATGCTCCCTGAAAGATCTCGGACCAACCGCCAACTGGTCCCGTTTTGGCTCGCCAGGTAAAGTTCTCGCTGGCCACCGGAAGCTCTCGCGACGTAGTACAGCTTGCTTCTGACGGCCGTCAAATTTGTCGGATTTCCATTTGCCGGTAGATCGTGGACCAGAAAGGTTCCGCCAGACGTGCCATCCGTAAAATATAGTTCGCGATCAGAGTTGCCGACGGTTGCGGTGAAGTAGAGACCGGCACCGACCGCCGTCAAGTCCTGCGGATCTGCGCTGTTGGTACCATTTAGGTTTGTAACTAACTGGGTTCCACTGAAGGTCCCATCGCTAACAAAAAGTTCGCGTTGGCCGTTCGATTGCAGCGCACTGAAGTACAGCTTTCCACCGAATGAAATTAAGTCGTCTGGGGCTGAGCTAACTGATCCCGCCAAATCACGTACGTTATACGTTCCCGTAAACGTTCCATCACTCACATACAGCTCGCGTTGCCCACTGTTCGTCAACGCGGTGAAGAACAGCTTGTCACCTACTGCGGTAAGGTTACGCAATTGGGCATTGTTGTTTCCCGAGAGGTCGCGGACCAATTCGGTTGTCGAGAAGGTCCCATTGCTGCGATACAGTTCTCGTTCGCCGGACGATTGTTGTGCCGTGAAGAAGAGAGTTTCACCCACCATCGTCAAATCTTTGGGGTCGCTACTGTATGTTCCTGAAAGATCACGTACTAAACCGGTTCCCTTAAAGGTTCCGTCGCTCTTGTATAGTTCGCGCTGACCGCCATTGGTTTGTGCGGTGAAGTACAGTTCACTACCGGACCACGTCAACTGCTTGGGGTCTGCCGACGTGCCGCCGGAAAGGTCTCGCACCAAAAAGGTGCCACCGGAGGTTCCATTGGTGAAGTGCAATTCGCGGTCGCCGGTGTCGTTGATCGCAGTAAAAAAGGAATCCTGACGGTCTTGTTCCGTGGTCGCCCCAAAGTCTTCGTTGACGATTGCGTTTCCGCTGATCTCAGTCACTAATCGTCCTGCGGATTGAAATCCAAAATTAGAATTCAAACGCACGTTCTGCACGTCTTCGGAAATGGCTTGTAATACAAAGTCTTCTTGCGTGTTGGTGTCTGAAAATCCGACACGCTGGTAGGACCAGGCATCATCACCATTCAAGGGAATGCCATCACCAACCCAATTCGTATCTGCGCCGGTGACGTTGACACCACCGACAGTGACATTCAGTGACGCGATATCCGGTTCCGTCCAGCCCGCAAACAGAGAGTCTCGTACCTGGCCAGTGTCGTCAATCAGCAACAGCCATCCACCCGTTGCCGTTACGAAGTTCAGGTTTGCGCCCCAGTAGTGTGGGTCACTTGAAGCGTCCGTCACTGTCAGGATTTCGTTGGCGTCAAGTGATGCTGGTAGGTTAAAGACATTAGGATGGGCAGTGTTGATATCCAGAATACCGTCAAATCCACTGTTCGATGCAATGAACCATCCGCTGGTATCGAACGCGGTTCCTGAAACATTCTGCAGTTCAATGAAGTCGGGTGTCTGTTCCGAAAATTCAGTAAACACGAGTGAGGTGGATTCAGCACCGGTTTGCCGAGCGTCATCGGAATAAGTTTGACGCACAACGGCGCGGTCCCTCGTGATTCCAGAAAGCGTATAAGAACCACTGGAAGAAGTTGTCGCTGTTGGTTCACCCGAATCCAAAGTTCCGTCGTTGTCGTAGTCTGCATACACAATCACACCGGAAAGTCCTGGCTCCACGCCATTGTGGATTCCATCTTCATTGGTATCGTTATAGACCTGACCGCTGATCGAACCAGCGGGAACCGGATGTAGACCAATCGCATCCTCAAGTTGCTGGATGTGCAGACGCGCAGCATTGCTATTTTGCCCATCAAAGCCCGAAAGAGAAAACTCGCGATTTGAAATGCGATCAATGTTTGGCAAGTCGATTGCACCAGTTCCCATGATTGGCGAAATTCCCTGCGTCGGTTGAACTGATCCCGATTTGTCAATGTGCGATAAGGAAACGGCGTGCCCAATCTCATGCGACAGGGTACCCGCAATCGCGTTGACGGTGCGACCAACGTAACCATTTGTCAACGCATTTGAAGGCGTCAAACCACCCAATCCGTTGATCGCATCGGTGAAGACCGAGCTGACAACATCTCCGACGGCAATGCTAAAGTTCGGTCCTGAACCAGATGAATTGCGGACCACGCTACCACCAGCCACCCCTAACGTTCCGCCCGAATGCGGACCGCTTTCCCCTGTGCCTATTTGCACATAGTAGTACTCTGAGATCCCAGACGGAGCGACACCGATGTCGCCAATCACAAAATTGACAGCGAGGTCACTGCCAACCGGTCCTGCCACCGTTTCGACGAGTTCGTAATAATAGTCTTCTTTAACAGCTTCCAGGATCTCGTTGCTTAGAAATGCAAACTCGGAATTGCTGAATCCATAACTACCGACATCAAAGACACTGACGACATTGCCAAAAATGTCCGTCGTGTCTGGCTGCGCCGACGATTTGAAATCCAGCACGAATGTCAACGTATTGCTTTGGTGAATTCCATCTTGGACAGGGACAATCGACTTGGAGCTGTGGGAAGAATCGAAGGGCACGCTTTCAAGAGCTGCGATTTCTTCGTGAGTAAACTTCCCCATTTCCACGTCAACGCCAGCCGGACCATGCTCGACATCAGCAGCAAGTAGACGCCGTTGCTCCAGTGCCTCGCATCGAAGCCGGCGACGATTGGATGGTCGTTTTGTCACTTTATGGTTTGTTCTTCGGTTCAACTTCGACATCGCACTTCTCCTTGTTGCAAATTTGGCAGCCCATCTCAGAACTTACTTCATATGAGGGGGCCCGAATTGGGAACTGGTCTCTTGGATCGATCTTGGTTCGTCTAAGCTGCGGTAGCGATCGAAACTGGGGCACTCTTCCTTATGGGGCGTTTTAAGCGGCACTGATCTCCGGGCCAGGAACTCGGGAACACCGGCGCGATCTGACCAGGGCGTGAGCCAATTACAAAAGTTCGACCGTCAGGGAACTGGCGGACAACTCATCAAGGTACTCATCGTCGCGAAAGGCCTCGTCGATTCGGTTCTGATCACTCAGGAACGTTTGAGAAGTGACGACAGAGCCAGCGGCGAGTCGATTGATCACCATGAGTGCGTCGAGGGCAGAGACAGTCCCGTCACCGTTAACATCTATCCTCGCGAAACTTTCATCAAACGCGCGATTTGCGGCAGCGTTTGCGTTTAGATAGTTGATAATCACCAAGGCGTCACGAGCCGATGTAACTCCATCTTGGTTGACGTCCAGGAAATTTGATGTTGTCGCGAGGGAGGTTTGAGCGAGATCATCGACGGGAGTTTCATCGATGAAAGAAGCTGTCGTATCATTTGAACTGGAGCTGAGCACGGTGAGCAGCTTTGGTACCGACGAAAGAGCCCCGCTGATGTCTTTCACCAATTCGGTACCTGGGAATGTCAGATCGCTGCGGTAGAGTTCTCGTTGGCCATTGGACTGCACCGCAGTGAAAAGGATTTCGTTATCATTGACTGCAACAAACTGAGACGGTGACGAACTGTTGCTTCCGGAAAGGTCGCGAACCAGACCGGTACCGGAGAAGCTTCCATTGGTTTGAAACAGCTCTCGTTGACCGTTGGCACGTTTGGCGCTGAACACCAGTTTGGTTCCAATAGCAGTCAAGGACTCAGGGGCTGAGCTCGTGCTTCCGGACAGATCTCGAACGACGCGCGTGCCACTGAAGGTACCGTTGGTGATATGCAGTTCTCGCTGAGTCGAGCTCGTTCGGGCCGTGAAATACAGCTTGCTTCGCACTGCCGTCAAGTTTTGTGGGATGCTGTTCAGCGAACCAGCGAGATCACGCACCAGTTTTGTTCCTGCAAAGGTCCCATCGCTGACGAACAATTCTCGCTGTCCATCAGAAAGCCGTGCAGTGAAGAACAGCAAACTGCCAGCCCGTGTTAGGTCTTGTGGGTCGGCTGTTCCGGACCCGTTGAAGTTCCGCATCACTTTCGTGCCAGCAGCCGTTCCGTCAGAAACGAACAGTTCTTTTTCACCCGTCGGTAAGGTCGCCGTGAAGTACAGCTTGTTGCCAACCGCAACGAGGTTTTCCGGATTGGCGCTAACGCTGTTTGAAATGTCACGCACTAATTTCGTCGTTGAAAACGCGCCCTGGGTCACATACAGCTCTCGTTCACCTGAGTTTGTTAATGCTGTGAAAAACAATTTTGATCCGACTGCGGTCAAGTCATCTGGACTGGAACTGATGGAGCCCGATAGATCGCGGACCAATTTCGTTGACTGGAATGTTCCCTGCGTTTTAAATAATTCGCGCTGGCCACTGTTCAGCTTGGCAGTGAAATAAACTGTATTGCCAGCCCGGGTCAGATCGATCGGTTTGCTCTCAAACCCTCCGCTTAAATCACGTACTAAACCGGTCGTCCCAAAGGTGCCTTTGGACGAATGAAGCTCTCGATCTCCGCTTGCGGTCAATGCGGTAAACAAAAGTTGATTGCCGAGAACTGTCAGTTCTTTTGGATCGGAGTTGCCAGCGAGATCGCGAACAAGATTGGTTCCTCCGGTTGTCCCGTCGGTGATATAGAGCTCGCGATCGCCATTGCTCGTTGATGCCACAAAGAACGTGCCGTCCTCGAAGGATCCACCGCCGGGGTGGGGTGGGGGGCTTACTGCTGAAACAGCAGCTTGCGCATCAATGAATCCATGGCCAGTGTCGAAGTCAAATCCGGGTGTGAACATATCAAGAGAAGTTTGTTCCAGGGTTGAATAGATCGCCTGGGGCGACAAACTGCCCGGACCACCGGCGGCCTCTAGCATTAGTGCGGCCACAGCTGCAACGTGTGGAGCAGCAGCCGAGGTGCCTGGGAAATTTGGAAAGCCGTCGTTATCGGGATCGAACCCCATCGCAAAGAATGTCGTATTTGTCGTGTCCGGGGCAACGACTCTGGGCTGTTGGCGAATGACTGGAGTTGGCAGTCGATTGCCGGCGGTATCAAACAGGATTGGTACGCCACCAGCAGATGTTGACGGTTGACGCTGTGCAGGACTGACACCGAACGCGGGAGTATTGCGATAGTCTGCTGCTCCGATCCCAGCTCCGTTCGCCGCGTTGTGATGAGCAAAGATGGTCGAACTTTGTGTGTCGTATTCCCCAATATCCAAAATGTTCCCCGACTTAACATCAACATGCTTCACTCGCGTTGCAATCGGTCCGCCAACATTGATATTTTGAGCGAGCACCAAATTCAGAAACAGCGGTTGACTGGAGTTGTTGCTGAGCGAGATGAGTTCCACTGCATCCCCACCAATATTATTGGTCGTGCTTGAAGCGGCTAGGATGTTGGTGGTAAAAGTGAATGCGAAAATATCAAGGTCGCTCTGTGACCCGGCACCGCCAGCGGAGGCAAATGGTTGGTCCCATTGAAACGATAGCACCGTCGAGCTGAAGGGGGGGAGAGCAACTAATTGAGTGTTGTCGAGGCCAGGACCCGGATCAAAGTCATGCAAAATGTAGGTATTGGGACCGAACTGAATTTGAGCACCGTTTGTACGGAAGTCGCTTTCGTATGATTGACGTCCCTGGTTGCCAGCCGAGGAGAAAAATGGAGTGCCCTGTGCTGTGACTTGTTCGACAGCTTGCGCGATAATACCGTCTTGGAAAAACGGACTAGCCGGATAGGTTATGTCATCAACAATCACATCCGAACCGGCGTTGGCTAGATCAATGATCCCTTGTGCGAAGGCAGCTGGGCTTGGGTTTGCGGTGTGAAACGCAAGTTCAGAACCTGGCGCTACATCGTGTATCAATTCCAGCATCGCACGGCCTTCATCAGTACCGTTGTTGATATCAGCCAACACTTGAACAGGCGTCGTGAAACCATTGGGATTCCCTGAGCCTGGAAGGTCACCAGTGGAAACGCCAGACGCGGCACCATTGAGCGAGTTGTAACTATCGGAAAGCACTCCGATTTTGATTCCCGAGCCGTCCACGCCAAAGTTGGCTTTGGCTAAATTACTGCGCATTGATGGGTCAGCTTGATTTTCAACCGAACCTACATTGCTAATCGGTGAATACGATGGTCGTGCAAAATTGACAGATGAAAGTGACGACAATTCACCTAATGCACCAGGACTGATCCATCCGCTAACCATTTTTCCGAAAGAACCTACCTCTGCAAACCCAAGTTCGGCCAATTCCTCTCGCAGGGGTACAGAATCGTCACTCGCAATGACGTCGACCATCACATTACCTGAAGCGTCTCGATTCAGATCCAAGCCAGTCTTTCCTACCAAGTATTTTAGATCTAAGTTGTCCCCAGGGCTCACTGTTTCTCGATAGAGCGAGAATAGGTCGACTCCGATTACTTGAGAGACAGGGTCTGTCTGGGCGGACCAATCCAGTTCTGAACTGAATTGGTCACTCATCCAATGATCAAGTCCCGCGGCAAGAAGGTCTCGACATTCGAGCTTTTCGACTCGCAGCGGGCGGCGACGGGAAGCAGTGATATGACGTGAGCCGGGAGGGGAGGCAGACATGGTATTGCTCGGTAACGCTTGACAGAATCGGGGACGTTCGGCACTCGTCAATAATATCCATTGTAGGGGTGTGTACGTGGCCCTTTGGTGGTAAAGGGGACAGTTGGGAAAAAAAAGACAATTTTGCGTCTTTCGTTCTCTGTACGGATATACCCCGGGCATTGTTAAAGGCAGCCATCAGGGGAGGGCCGCTGCAGTGTGTCGAAGGGCGCGGGATCTCCCTTTCACTGGCAACCCGCAGAGGACTTCGAAGCGTTGCTTCCGGATGTTTGGCGAGCTTCGCATCCCAAGAGCATTCGTGAGTGCCGCGATGTGAAGGTGGCAAGCTGTCGGAGTTGACCGAGCGGACCCAACTGATGCGGGGCATCGCGAATTGATTCTGGAGGAGGGCTCCCTGTCAGGCGGTCTGGACGCGCCGCTGGAATGTCAGTCGGTTATCGCGGCAACGCGTATGGAACTCGAGGGGTTGGTCGGCGAACTGAGTTGCTCGTGCGTCAAAGGCAAAGCGAGTCGCGATCTCGAGGCGGTCGCTGACCTGACCGATCATCTGGAGTGCGCTCAGCAAGCCGGCAACGGTGACCTGGATGCCGATTGATAAACCAGCGGAGCTTTGCCCGTTTTACCCACATAGGGAGATGGAACACTTGTGGCTCCCTCGCATGAGGTTGCGAATTCTGACTCCCTGGGCACCAACCGTCTAACGCCGCATCTCCAGCACTCGATCAACAAAATCAGTAAATTGTTTTCGAAAGCGAGCTTCTGAGAACTTAAGTGAGTGTTCTCGGCAAATATCTGGAGCGAATGATTTTGACTCAAATAGCTGAACGGCGTCTATGATGGCTTGCTCGGTTTGTTCGGGAAACAAAATTCCAGTGAGTCCATCTTCAACCGTTTCGACTGAACCACCTCGCCCATAGGCGATCACAGGAGTGCCACAAGCCTGAGCTTCGACCGGCATAATTCCGAAGTCTTCACACGCTGCAAATACAAAGCCTTTCGCTTGTCCCATTCGCTCACAGAGCACTGAAAACGGCTGATGCCCTTCAAATATGATGTTCGGCGCGGCATGCGTTTTGACTGTTCTCATCTCCGGGCCGTCACCAATCACAATCAGCTTCTTGTTTGGCATTTTTGCGAACGCACTGACGACCAAGTCGAATCTTTTGTATGGGACCATGCGTCCCGCCGTCAGAAAGAAGTCTTCTTTCTGTTCGTTCAATCGAAAATCCTCGGTTGCAACCGGCGGGTGGATCACCGTGGATTCGCGACGGTAGTACTTTGCGATTCGAGCCGCGATGAATTTTGAATTACACACGAAGTGGTCAACACGGTCAGCCGAAGCGCGATCCCAGAGCCTTGTGTAATGCAGAATCGTGCGGGCGATTACTGATCGCATCCCCTTGTCGATTCCCTTGTTCCGCAGGTATTCGTGTTGCAGGTCCCAAGCGTAACGCATCGGGGAATGCACATACGAAATCATCGGCTGGTCGGGGCGAGTGATGACGCCATGTGATACGCAGTGCTGGGACGCGATGACTAGGTCATGCTCGGTTACATCATGTTGCTCGACCGCAAGTGGCATCAATGGCAAATAGCTTCGATATTTGCTTTTTGCGAACGGCATTTTCTGAATAACCGATGTCGTCACAGGGATCTGCTGGAAGACTTCCGGGCGTGCTTCTTTCAAAAAGTCAACCATCACGTAGAGGCGTGCAATCGGCAACGCCTTCGCAATTTGTTCAACCACTCGTTCGCTACCCGCGTAGGTCGTAAGCCATTCGTGCACGAGTCCAATATTTGCCATAATCTACTCTTGAAAGGGATTGATTGGTCAGACGACTGGTTGGCCGATTGTATGCACGCCCAGATGTTCCAACGCCTGCCGAAGTGTAGCGAGGCTGCTTGATTTCATTGCCGCGAGTTTTGCGACATCGACAGGACGCCCAGTCATGAAATCAAATCGCTGCAAGATCGCCTCCGCCGACATTTCTTCGAGGGTGACGAGAAATTCGCAGCGGTCAGTGAGTTCGAAAAAATGGGGGACCTTCTGGCTCCACTCCAGCCCGACGGACGGAATCTGTAAGCCGAATGCAATGATGTTTGTATGCAAGCGGTGTGCGATCACCGACCGCATGCGGTGAATCAAATGAACCAAGTCGGAGGGTTCGATCGCACGTGGCAAACGACTGACACCTGAAATTTGAGTCAGGTGCGACCGGGCATCCACTTGGTCTAGGAACTGTTCATCCTCCACGGCTCCGTTGGTGAACAAGGCCACGCGAAGTCCTCGTGCTGCAAGTTCCTGCACGACCGTTGTCATGATTTGTGGAAGACGATCGAGATAGGGAATCTCCCGTCCGGACGAATAGGTCATGTTGACAGGATCGGTGAAGTTAACACCGACATCAAAACAGTCCGCTGCACCTTCAGGGATGGGGGGTTCGCACCCGTATGCTTGCGCGACGTGGATCGCTGGATCATAGGCGAGCCTGGCTCCATGAATACCGAAGTGTTGCGCCGTGGAGATTGACGTTTGATCTCGCAAGTAGATCGCTTTCACGTTTGGCGACGATAGCGAACGTGACAACAATCCGGCACCCTCTCTTCCACGGTGCGTGACACCGCAAGCGTAGAATGCGACTGGTAAATGCTGCTCAGCAACGGCTCGCATGAAACCGTCAATCTTCAACGGGAAGTTCAGATCCGAATCGGACAGCAGTTGACCACCACCGATCAGGCAGGCGTCGCTCTGAAGGAGGGTGTCTCGCCATCGTGGAAGTAAATTACGCTTGATTCTTCGTGCTAGCAGCTGTCGAACAACCAGGTTTTGGATCGGTTTTGGCAATGCGAGCAACAGTCTCAATTTGGCCCGGCGACCTGAGATGGTTTCTTCGCCGAACGAGGTACGTCCTGCCAGGTCGACATTCGCTACGACTGCGCCGGGAGAGACCTCCGGGATCATCCATCCCAAACAGTCTGATATCACTCCGTCGCCAAGATTCGGGCTGTAACGGACGCCGCAGACAGTGATGTGTTGAGATTGCATGGCGAAAATGTTTGGGTGGCGAACGCAGGCAGGTCGCTCCATGACGCACTGATTTTAAAAGCCTAGTTCAGTGAGCCGTGTTCTTGAAGGCTCTCCTCCTTCTTTTCGTAACGAGTTCTGGAGCGCTGAAGCATCGACGCCGAAGAGAGCCTATCTTTCGAAATAGCACCGGCTACAATGCTTCCACCAGGGGCCTGGCGATTGGACGCGATTTATCAAGACTTCAGCCACGTGCAGGCAGATTTGGAACTCTAAGCAGCGGAAACTCTCCTTCAGCTCGAAGGTATGTCGCGGTGTAACGTTTGGATTCGTTCGGCGTTGAGGGATCAGAAAGCGTCGTTAATTTAGATTCCATGATCCGCCCCAGTCCGTTCACTTATGATTTTTATTGGAACTTTTGATTCTCTATTTCTCCACGACGTCGCGATGTGTGGGTCAGAATCACCCGTTTTAATTCACTTTCGCATCACCAGCCAGTTATGACCGACGCAAAAAGCACCGCCCCTCAGCGATTTGACAACATCGAAGGTGCCCGCGGTGTCGCAGCATTGATGGTTTTTATCTCGCATTTGAACCTTCCGGCCATCGAATCGTTCGAGCGACAGGTCGACATTGGGAAGGCTGGCGTCGTTCTGTTCTTCTTTGTCTCCGGCTTTCTCGTCTTGCCTGGCTTTGCGAAAAATCCAAATGTTAAAGACTTTGTGATCAAACGTTTTTTTCGATTGTACCCGGTTTACTGGCTGTCAATCGGCTTGGTGTTATTGTTGTCAAGCGAGTCGTTTGCAGCACCGCAGGTCTTAGCCAACGTGACCATGCTCCAAGAATTCATGGGATTCAAAAATCTAATCAGCGTCTACTGGACGCTGACGATTGAAATGGGATTCTACTTCACCATTGTTGCCGTTTCATTGTGGAATGTCGACTATCTGACGAAGCATCTGGGCACATCGTTTCATGTTATGGGAATGACAGCTGTCGCCGTCTCGCTCGCTCGGTATGCGACACAACTGAAACTGCCTTTGGCTATGTTTTTGGCGCTGCATATTATGGTTCTCGGAGCCATTCTTCGCAAGCACTTTCAGTCCCCCATTCCTCGGAAACTGCTTGGTGTTTATTTCGCTTGGTTTACCTTGTATGTAGGGGGTGCCTGTTTGTTCGGGTATTCGTTCGCAACGCGATTCGACGAAAACCCAATGCGATACATCTGCTCATATGCCTTGGGAACATTATTCTTTTTGGGCGTTTTGTTTCGCGGCAAATTTCTCTGCTACCGTCCTTTGTTGGTTCTCGGCCAGGTTTCGTATGGGTTCTATGTCTTCCACAGTCCAGTTTTGGAATGGTTTCGAGAGCACAGTGAATCGAGCGGCGTCGCCATCGCCGGAGCGCTCGGTTCGACACTGCTGTTTTCATGGTTGGTTTTTCAATTCATTGAAACGCCATCGATTTCGCTGGGCAAGAGTTTTCTTCGCTGGCTGAACAATTCGGTGAAGCCTGATGCCACATCAGAACAGGACCCCGAGAGTGAAAGGGCCTAGTCTTCTGCACCGCAATAAAGGTGCCCTTGCGGCGTCTAGATTGCTCCACTCCTTTTCACTGGGCGATGTGCCTTGGATGCCCGTTTCCTTTTATATTCTATCGGCAGACCAGAATGCAGAATCGTAAAATTGAGTTTGGAGGACTCGTCCTTGCTAGCATCGTCTTTGCAATCAATTGCGCCGCGTTCTCGTATTTCTTCAATGCCGACGAACAGGGGTACATCGACACTCAACGTGGGATTGATCAATACAATCATATCATTGAGTTCTTCCGGGTTCCCGCCAAGTTGACGGTCGCTGACCTTTTCGAAGTTCGATTTGTCCAGATACTGCTGACTTTGTTGATGATGGGGGCATTGTTTGTCACCGGCGTGTTGCCGGTGCGGCATGCGACACTTTATTTGCTCTGGCCTTATTCAGCCTTCTTGGCAACAAAGATCAAGCAGGAGTTTATCTTGTTCCCGATGGCTTTCATCGACTTGGCCTCGACCTGGCGACGCGAGCTTTTGGTTTCTTCGGTGATTCTCCTGTTTTCTTTAGCGACCGGGGAGAAGAATGGAGTGATAATCATAGCTTTTCGTATCACGGCCTTCGTTCTTGTCAGGGTATCATCCGCAAAAGCGGTCTTGCTGACTATCGCCGGCATCATTGCAAGCGTGTTGTTGGATCGGAACTTCGCCGTGTTGGCGAATTTTGCCCCCCCGGTTGCCGCGTATTCGCACACGCGTGACGTTGTGAATCCGGAGTACTCTGTTTTTGAATCGGCAGGAGTCTTTCTTTCGTCCCTGCATCTTGGGATTAACCCTCCCCTTGACTATTGGTTTGCGTTGCCGTTCACGGCAGTTGTGTTGGGGCTGAGTTGGCTGTCGGTGCGCAGGTTCGACAGTGACGAACAAAATGTCTTCTGGCGAACGATAATGGCGTCGGTGATCGTCTTTATGGTCTTCACGTCGGTGACACATGCTTTCCAGAATGCTCGTTACTACTATTTCGTTGTGCTGATGCTTTTTCCTCGATTCAATGCGAGGATCTTGCTTTCATTATTGGTGCTTTCGTTGCTTCACATGCTAGCATCAGTCTATGTATATGAGGTGTTGAGGTGATCGTTGGCGTCGCTACCAAGGTGGCACGCTCGGAATAAGCGAACGGAGGTGTTCTAAGTCTTCCCGGTAGAACGCGTTGCAGGTCGCTTTGGCATCGTCGAAATCTTCAGTTTCGTCTCTTTTACTATTGGTTGTGCTAAACAACATTCGGTTGATTGTCTTCGAGCGTTTGGCGTGACCCAGTACTTTTGTCCAGCCAAGCCTGCGAGTTAGATGCGCGCCTCGTTTCGCAAGGCGTGACAAATGCAGTGATCGTGAAACCGCGTGAGCGTTCACTTTTCGGTTTGCATCAATGCCGGGAACTGGGGAGACTTCCAGGAACTGGAAAATGTCTTTCGCAAGCCTGTTCGGGTCAGATAGCAATTTGTCAAAAAAGAAAATGCCGACTTGATTGGGAGGAAAAGTGTTGAGGAAATTTTGGAGGTACTTTCCATAAAGACCTCGGTCTAGTATTGAGGGGTTTTGCTTCACGGCATCCGAGAAATATCCTGTTACGTTGCCAAAGCGTTTTGAATACTTGTAGTGTGAGATGGCGCGGTCAGTTGGGTTGCGAAGAATTGTTAGCAGCTTTACGCCCGGGAGATCCCCGCTGATACGGTCGCATGCCTGATCGCAGTAGAGATAGTCATGAGAGATCTCTCCGATTGCTGGAGAGTTGCTGCCGCCTCTAAATTGTTTGCTGTACCATTTGAGTCCACGGTCGTAGTGGCGGTCAAAGAAGTAGAGGTCTTTCAGCGTCGGGACGAAGACATCAGGATGTTGGGACAGTATTTCGTAGAGCCATGATGACCCAGACTTGGGTGGGCCTATGTACAAGAAGTTTGGAAGGGTAGTTTTTGGCATTGAATGAATCAGTTGTTAATTGTTCTGGTTTCTATTCCAGGGCGGAAGGGATTTTCTAATCTGCTCTCCGACCCATCGAAGGCCTTGGCGGCTCGGCGCGGTGTTTACGCCGAGCAACTTCCGGCTTGCATACCACATTGCGCCCGATCGAATGACTGTTGTGATGACGAAGCAAGCCGCGACACCTTCTGGGCTGTGCTTCGGGATGACAACCAAGAAGAGGCCAAATGAAATAGCGGCTCCAAGATTGATTGCGAGTGCAGGTTTCTCATGTTTAGTGAATAGCAGAAGTTGCTGACAGCTTCCGCCAAGGACAGTAATCAGCTGCCCGATGAGGAGTATCATCATCGTGCTGGCCGCCGATTCGTATTCAGCGCCAAAGCCAATCGTGATTAATCTGTGAGGAGCTACCAAGAGAGGAACTGCAGCGAGAAGCGAGATCGCAAACGCCGCTGTGGTTGTACCCGTCAGGATCTTACGCAATCGATCGATTCTATTATCAATATAGAGTTGCGAGATTACGCCTGAAACTGCCATGTTCACAATGGCGAACGGCATTCGAAGGACCAGGCTAATTCGTTTTGCCGCCGAGTATTCAGCAAGGTCGTTATCGGAAAGACTCCAGCCTCCATAAAGCAAGTCTAGTTGTTCGACGAAAAAGACAATCAGGGAGGTGGCTGCCACCGGTAGGCCAACCGCGAGAGCAGGTGGGGTTGCCACGGGAGCTTTGTTGGGTTGGCTTGTCGTCTGAGTGACTAGATCTCGCAAGCACCATATTCCGACAAATGCGGCCGCGACGTTTGCGACAGCAAGTTGGGTGGTAGCCGACTGCCAAGTGGCTTCGGCGAACAAAGCTACGATGACGATTCCAGCGAGCAGCAAGCCGTTTGAGATGGGGCCACCGTTTGCTCCGTCAAGTAAGTTGGCAACTTTTAGGCGGGAATCTGCCCTTGCGGTTCCTGCAAGAAACTGGTGGGTGCCGCGCGACATGATTGCAATTCCAATCACCACCAGAATCGGGCTAGCAGGGATTTTGGACGTGCGATCTCCAAAGTAGGCCCATGCCCACAAACCTGCTGACGACGCCAATCCGACGGCAAATGCGACAACAATCAGCGATTTGCCAATTTTTTGAAATGGTTGTGCTGCTGACTGGTTTCGGTTCTTCGCTTCTGCTACCCAACGAACTGCTATCGTTCCCAAGCCCGCTCCAGCAGCAATTCCAAAGAGCGTTACGAGTGATTGGACAAAAGTGAAAGTCCCAAAATCTGCTTTGGTTGGCATCACGCGAGCAAATATAAATCCACTCAGTGCAACCACGACGATATTGAGAAGTCGGCCCGCCATCGCCCATGTCCCGTGGCTTCGAAACGATGACTCCTCTTTAGATGATAATTTACTCAACGTTAATTCAGGATTCGCTATCGGGTCTCTCGCAAAAAATTGAATCCGACCGGAGTAGGTAAGGTTGTGTGGTACGCACGAACGATTGGAATATGGTACCGGGACGATCACAATATGAAATGATGGTTGGTGGCAATTTTCCGTTTTGGCCGAAACTCTCTTTTGTCTTAGGCATTTCGTGTGGCACTGCTGTGAATCAGTACGCTCCTTCTCGGAAGAGCATTGTTCGGAACGTTCGGAAGATGATGTAGGTGTCGAGCCAGGGGGACCAGTTGCAGACGTAGTAGCTGTCCAGACGGATGCGTTGTTCGTAGCTGGTGTCGTTGCGGCCGGAGACTTGCCAGAGGCCTGTGATGCCTGGGCGGACTCGCAGGTACAGCGGGTACATCTCTCGGTAGCGACCGATTTCATCCGAGACGATCGGGCGTGGGCCCACGAGGCTCATCTCACCTTTGAAGGTGTTCCACAATTGCGGGATTTCATCGAGGCTGGACTTGCGGAGAAAATGGCCGATGCCAGGGATGATTCGTGGGTCGTTCTTGAGTTTCTGATCCTCGACCCATTGTCGACGCATTTCTGGGTCTTGTTCGAGGTATTGTTCGAGGACCTCGTCTGCATTGGTCACCATCGTGCGGAACTTCCAGGCCTTGAACGTTTCGCCGCCAATGCCGATTCGTTTGTGACCGTAGAAGACCGGGCCGGGGCTTTTCCATTTGATGAAAAGCATCGCCAGAATGAACAGTGGGGAAAGAGTGATCAGAGCGGTCCCGGAAACGAGCAGGTCCACGGTCCGTTTGACGAAACGGCTGATGGGACTTCGAAGGTGATCGCGAAGATGGACTCCCATGACACCGGCGCATTCACGCGTGTTGGTCCACAGGCTCGGCAGCAACACTTGGGAGGGCAGCACGAGCAGGTTGGGAACGTTTCCGGCGTGCGACATGACTTCGTTCATGTCGATTTGTTCGCATCCACCCGGGGCGACAATCGCCCAGCGAATTTGGAGTTTGCGGCGTAGGCGGTCCAGTCGCTGCACCGATCCGAGGTACGGAATGCCGTTGAGTTCTTCCGACTGCCCGTCCACGGATTGTCGAGGAAAGTCCACCACTCCAATCGGTCGAAGGCCGCGTTGCGGGACACGATTGTAGAATCGGAACAGGGCACGCCCTTGAGGGCCGGAGCCAACGATGATTGTGTTTTCGCCCCACCAACTGGTTTTCGAGCAAAGCTTTCGAGTGATCAGGCGTACGATCGGTACCAAGAAGGCGGACACCGCCATGCCGAGCATGCAGAGCAGGAATTCGCCGGTGCTGAGAGTTGCCAGGGTCATGTTGGCAAGCATCACAAAGGCAAAGGATGCTGCCGCGGCAAGAACTGTTTGACGAAGTTCCAGAACGGGACTGATGCCAGTGCCTGGGTACAAACCCAAGATGGATCCGGTGACCAAATAGCAGACGGATAGGCACACAGCCTGGAGTCCTAGGCCTGAATGAAGGTTGAGCCAGTTGGCCAAGATCAGCGGAATTGCAGCGATGGCACCCGAGGCAAGGAGTGCGGTCAAGTCGCCCAGAACCAGCGGAACACAGGTCAGGAAGACCTGCATCGATCCGGTTGCTTGATTCCGAGTTGCGCGGCGACGATTGGGGCTGGAGGTGTTTCGTTGGGTGCGGCGATGGTCGGTGACTGCGGCGCTGGGGACAAATGGGTCCAGTTGTTCGATCGTGTCTGTGCAAACGACACCGACCGGCAGCGGATTCGTGTCTAAGTGCGTCATCAATCGCTAACTAAGTTGGACGGTCAAGATGAGAAGAGTTGGCCCGCTCGGCCTGGGGGCTGCGTGGGCGAGGGCATTCTAATTGCGATGACCAGAAAAAAAGGGATGTTCATCACGCTTTCAAACAGATTTGAGTCGCTGTGCCATCAAGCCTTTCTAAGGGTGGCCAGGGTTCCGCAATCGATACGGATCGTTCGTTGGAGCGGGAATGAACCGCCGGACACTTAAGTTGACGACAGGGGTGTCGCGAATGTGATTTCAGTGTGGTCAGAACCGAATTCTGGCGAATCCGGCTACGGGTGAATTGGCTGGCTACGAGTTAGTTAGGAGGGGTGCAGCCCTCGGATTGTGCGAGTGGTAGCGAGACGACTTGGCTTTGGGTGGCCATGGCTGGCATGTCGGCGACGCTTCGTGGGTATTTGGCGTGGTGCTTGGCGAAGTCGATGGAGACGTCGAGGGCCTCCAGCATCTTCTGGGTCTGCAGGTCGAAATGCAGGAAGCTGCCCATGACGGTGTGGGCGTATTCAAACTTGGTCGGTCCCATCATCGCTGCACGAACGAAGTTGCGGATGTAGAGCGACCGCGTGCGTTTGTCGCGAAGCATTCGCCAGGCGATGGTCCGGAACCCCTTGAACATACGGCGGAATTCCCACGCGTTGGGCACGTGTTTGTTGACGATTTTGATTCGCGCCGCTGTGTCGATCACCCGGTCCATGAAGGCTCGCGGCGAGTAGACGTTTTCAATGATGTTGCGAAGCTCTTGGTAGATCTCCACTCGATCTCGTGTGGTGACGAAGTTCATTCCGCTGATCGTTTGATCCTTGGACTCCACACTTCGGAGCTCGTACTTTGCGCCCGTGTCTTGAATCCAATTGTGTTCGGAATCAATCAAACGGCGTTCTTTGGATAGCCGCCGGGTGAGCTGTGTGTTGGGGAGCGCTGACAACAATCCAACCATCGATAGTGTGATGCCGCTTTCTTGGATGAAGCGGATCATGGGGACATCGGTGCCCGGTTTGTCGGTGTCAAATCCGATGATCAACCCGGCCGCGACGGAGATCCCGTGGTCGTAGATCGTTCGCACTCGATCGATGATCGGATGCACCGTGTTGATTCGTTTTTGTGTGTGAATCAACGTTTCTTCATCAGGGGACTCGATTCCCAGGAAGACATAGCGGAACTGGACGTCTCGCATCAGTTCCAGCAATTCTTTGTCGTCGGCGAGGTTGATGCTGGCTTCGGTGGAGAACACAAACGGGTAATTGTGCTCTTCGTTCCATTGCTTCAGTGCAACCAACAACGGTTTGATGAGTTTGCGATTGCCAATGAAGTTGTCGTCCGTGAAGTCGACCCAGCCTCGGTAGCCCAAGTCATAGAGTCGTTGTAGTTCGGCGAGGAACTGATCGGGATTTTTGACGCGAGGACGCCGGCCGAACAGCTCGATGATGTCGCAGAATTCGCAGTTGTACGGGCAGCCTCGGGAGGATTGCACCCCGACGTGCAGGTAGTCATCGAAGTCCACCAAGTCGAAACGCGGCGTCGGCGTCGTGGTCACATCGGGTTTGTGCGGTGATTCAAATTGACCTTTGGGATTGCCATCTCGCCAGGCATCCAGCCACATCGGAATGGTCAGCTCACCTTCGCCAACGACGACCGCATCCGCGTCTTGGTAGATCTGTGGTTGGCTGGTTGGGTCCGGTCCACCGACGACGACGAACTTTCCCTCCGCGTTGGCGCGTTCCACCCAGTGCAGGATGCCAGGTTGCTGGGGCAGCATGCCGCCGGTGCAAATCACGTCGGCCCATTCCCAATCGGATTCCTCCACTGGCGCGACGTTTTGGTCCGCGATCCGAAACTCCCATTGCTGGGGCAACAAGGCCGCGACGGTCATCAGGCCCAGTGGCGGGGCGGTGGCTTTCGCGCCAATGGCTTTGGCGCTTTCAACGAAATTCCAATAGTTCGTTTGTTCGAAGCAGGGCTGAATCATCAGGCAACGAACGGGCGAATCGGGGCTCTCGGGCAATCTGGGTGATGCCGGCAACCGGGACGGATTGGGCGTCGAATGCATGATCGCAGGTCTAGCTGAGAGAGGAAATCAGGAGCAGAGCAAAGCCGAATCAATCTTGGATATTCGAGTGAACATGCTTCCATGGGTCTCAATCAAACTAGTCTCTTTGGGTGGGGCAGCCAAACCAGAAACCTGTTTTCAACGTGAATTTCGTGATTTAGCGAAGTGGACAGATTGGTGCGGCTGACGTGAATTGGCACTGCGGTGAACCGAAGAGCCGATGTTTTGAGGGCGGCAGGATGTCGGGCACGGACGAGTTTGGCGGGCTTGGATTCTCGATGACGCGTTGGGAAGAGGTCGCCGGTGTCAGGAGTCACGGCAGCAACGATCGCCACAATCCACTCAGCCCGCGTGATCAGATTGATTCGGATTTTTGGTTTTGGGTCATGAGGCAACGCCATCTTTTTGTGTCACGACATTTGCACCGGGGATTCGGTGAATAGACTTGGGCACTACGAAACATTTGTTCTTCAGCCATTTGAGGGCGTGCTAACACCGCCCTGCTTTCAGCATGTCCGACTCAGCCTATCGACGAATGCCCTTGATCACGGGAGCCAGCGGAATGCTCGGTTCTTATGTGGTGGCTGAGTTATTGCGGGGCCGGACGGAATGCGCGGTCTTGGTACGAGCGAAGGGCAAGCTCACCGCCGAGCAACGGATGGAGCAAATCCTCGGTCGATTCGAGAATGCTTGGCAAGTGTCTCTGCCACGTCCAAAGATTTTGGAAGGCGATTTGAACCGAGACAATTTGGGTTTGAAGGAGGAGTCGATTGAGTGGGTGCGGGCCAACTGCGATCGAATCTTGCACAGTGCAGCGAGCCTGAGCTTCCTGCCGGCTGACCCGCAGGGCGACAACGAGCCCTACCGAACCAACGTCGACGGTACCCGGAACGTCGTGGCGTTTTGCCAGAAGGTTGGAATCTCGCAGTTCCACCATGTCTCCACCGCGTACGTTTGCGGCAAGCGATCGGGACGCGTGAAGGAAAGCGAAGGAACGGTCGGCCAATCGTTTGCCAACGATTACGAACGCAGCAAGCTGATTGCGGAAGGGATCGTTCGCGAATCATTCGGCGAGTCGAGTCTCACGGTTTATCGGCCCTCGATCGTGATCGATCGAACGGGGTTGTCGCCGGTATCAGGTGATCGAACGATCTACGGTGCATTCTCGATGTACCAAATGTTGGCGTCGCGATTTGGTTTGCCCGAAGATGGGCAGTGGTTTCGCGACCTGGGGTTTTCAGGAAGCGAACGCAAGAACATTGTGGACGTGGACTGGATCGCACGAGCCATTTGCAAGGTGATGAGCACGCCTCGATTGCATGGCCGGACGTATCATCTGACCACACGCGAGGGCACGGCCATTGAGTCCTTGGACGCAGCATTTCATTCTGCGACGACGAAGTGGTTGCAGACTCGAAAACCAGATCGGCTGAAACGACCGCGGCAACTCAGCAGCGCATCGATTGGGGCAGGCAGCGAACGGCAAGAGTTGGATCAAATGGCTGGTCCGTTTGTAAAAACGTTTTTGCCATACTTTCGAGACGATCCCATCTTTGATCGTGCAAACATCGATGACGTGATTGCAACAACGCACTTGGACGACACGCCTGAGATCGGCAGTGAGGAACTGCTGCAGATGATCGGGAACTGGTCGGCCGTTCCATCGAAAGCACCCAAGGTGGCGAAACCGGCTTCCGCGACGGGGCAACCCAAGGCGAAACCAGCAACAGTCCAGCAAGGTGGCGATCCTGATGACTGCGTGATTTGTGGTTTTGAGGTTCGTTTGCCGGGCGGCGTTGATAGCGCACAAGCGTTCGAAGAGATGCTGTTTGAAGGTCGTTCGGTGATCGCGCCGATGCCGGAAGATCGCTTGAACCGCGAGTTGTACTTCGAGAATCAAAAAGGCGTTCCAGGAAAGACGTACACGCAACTTGGTGGCTGTGTTTCACCTGAACCATTGGATGCTGCGGTTGAGCAGGCGATTGGGTCGCTCGGGGTATTTGATCTGACGCATCGGCAGTTTGCTCAGGTCGCGGTGGCGGCGCTCAAGGCAGCTTCGGGGACATGCAGTTTGTCGTCCGCCTCGGCACTGCATCGCACATCCGATCGTTCGCTCGCAGTTGATCCCGTTCGGGCTGGCGTTTTTGTTGGGCACAGTGGTGGAACTGAGTTGGGCGGTCCGCTTGCCATGGCGACGATGGCAGACACGACGATGGAGTTGGTTGACCAAGTTCCTTCGCTGCAATCCGTCGATTCTGATTCGAGAAAACAGGTCAAAGCATCGATTTCATCCGCCATTCGTCAGGATCGGCCGCGGTATGAACCGGGGCATTCACCGGCTTTCAACGCCTATTCGGCGGCTTCTTTGGCCGCGCGATTGATGGGATTCGAAGGCCGTCGCGAGGTGATCGATGCGGCGTGTTCGTCGTCTCTGTTGGCGCTGCAGCATGCGGCGTCCGCCATCGAAGCGAACCGGTTGGATTTGGCGGTCGTCGGTGGCGCAACGTTCAACAACGTCGACAACTTGGCGTTGTTCTCGCAGTCAGGTGCGTGCAGCGAAACGGGATCGTTCCCGTTCGACAATCGTGCCAGCGGGTTGATCAGCAGCGAAGGTTATGTGGCGGTGGTCGTGGCTCGACGAAGCGTTGCGGAAACCAACGGGCTGCCCGTTCTGGCGACGTTGCGAGGTGTGGGTGTCGCGTCGGATGGCAAAGGCAAAGGTCTGTGGGCGCCGCGAAGCGAAGGTCAACAAACGGCGATGCGACGCGCCGTTGATTCGGATCCGCTCAACATTGATTACTTGGAGTGCCACGCCACCAGCACGCAAGTGGGCGACGCCACTGAACTGGAAAGTTTGACTTCGCTGTTGCGAGCCAACCAAAGTCAGCAGGGTGTGTTGCCGATCGGCAGCGTCAAAAGCAACCTGGGACACTTGTTGGAAGCGGCCGGTTTGGTCGGTGTGGTGAAGTGTTTGTTGGCGATGCGTCGCGGACAGATTCCACCATCGATCCATTTCGCTTTGCCAACCGAACGTCACGATTGGACTGACGCACCGGTTCGGATTGTTGACCGCGTGGAACCGTGGCAACAACGCACCTCCTCGGATGGTCGTGTGGCGGCGGTCAACGCGTTTGGTATCGGCGGATTGAATGCTCATGCGGTGATCGAAGAGAAGCCTTCGGTCCGCCATTCAACTTCTCAAACAAATCAAGAAGAGGAGCCGATCGCGATTGTGGGTCGTGGTGTGGTGTTGCCAGGTGCTGCCAATCTTCAAGCATTTCGAGAGTTGTTGCAGAGCGGTCGATCGGCAATCAGCGATCCGCCGGAAGGCCGATGGGTCGGCACTCGCAGCGGAGCTTGGCTTGGTGTGAACCCAGGTTCGGATCGATCGAGTTACACGACGCCACATTGCCGCGGCGGATACGTTCGAGATTTCAAGTTCGATGCTCAGTCGTATCGAATCCCGCCGAAAATGGTGGCCAATGCCAACCCGGCTCAGTTGATGCTGATCGAGGCGGTTCGACAGGCGATGGATGAGTTCGACGGCGGGCAATGGTCCGTTGATCGCGAGCGAGTCGGCGTGGTCGTTGGAACGATTTTTGGCGGCCAGTTCAGCAACGAGTTGCAAATTGGATTGCGGTTGCCTGAGATCACTCAGCACCTCCGCCGTAGCCTGGCATCGATGGGGTGGGATGATTCAAAAACAAATGTCGTTGCTGATGAGCTGCGAACGTTGACGCTTGAAAAGTACGGTGCTTTGCTGGATGAAACCGGCGGGTTCACGGCCAGCACGCTCGCATCGCGAATTGCGAGAACATTTGACTTGATGGGCGGGGCGTTCGCGGTCGATGCGGACGAAGCCTCCGGCGGGTTGGCGTTGATCACTGCGATGGAGCAGTTGCATGCCGGTGCGGTTGATTTGGCGTTGTGCGGTGTGACTCAACGGGGGATGGACTTGGTCGCCTTCGAGCAACTCGCACGCAAAGAGCAACTGTTGCCATCGGGCCGCCCGGAAGATTTGCCCGACGATGGATCCCAGATCATTCCTGGCGAGGGCGTGGCGGTTTTGACGCTTCAGCGTTTGTCCGATGCCAAGGCACAGGGGCGAACCATTTTGGGCGTGTTGTCCAAGCCGACCGAGGCTTTTTCGAGTGATGTGGTGGCGGCGCGAGCCGAATCGGCTCGTCGTTCCCAGATGCCAGGATTTATTTCTTCACAAAAGCTGGTCGGCCAAATCGGTCACTTGGGCGGCGGTCAGGGTATCATTCGTGCAATAGCGGCGACTTTGACGCCCAAGTTCAGCAGCGAGTCGTCTGCGAGCGTTTCAATTCCGATCGGAGAAGTTGCCGACGATGGATATCGGGTTAATTATAGTGTCTCCCCCCAAATGAACTATGAGCCGTCCACTTTGCCTACCGGCGAGACTCCTTTGATTTCGACCTCACTCGTATCCACGCCGCAGCCGACTTCTTCCGTGTCGACGCGATCGCTTGCCGACGCCTTGGTGAAGGAGTCGGGGCTTGGGTCGTCGGGAACGCTCGTTGTTCGTCTGCAGTGTGCGACCTTGGAAGGGTTGCGAGTTGCTCTGAGCGAGGTTGCCTCAGGAAAGTCGGCGAGCGAAAGCTGCGTGCCGGCGTTCACTTCCTCCTCTGTGACAGCCTGTCGAGCGGTCTTGTTGGGCAAAGACGACAGCGAGTTGTCAGCAGCGGCGTCAGCGGCAATTGCAGGGCCTATTCGTCAGCAAGTCTCCGGGGTTTTGGCAAAAAAGGATGGTTGGGTTTGGCTACCAAACGCTCGCTCCAGTGAGTGTGCCAGTCCACGTGTTGGTTGGTTGTTCCCGGGGCAAGGTTCGCAGTACTCGGCTGTTCCGACTTGGTTGGACACCAATGATTCATCTGCCAGCCGGGCGTTCTTGGACGGTTTCGATCAACAGCTGAAATCGCTTGGTTTGCCTGTGGTCTCGGATCGTCTGGACGATCCAGACTCGCAACTCGGTCGTGATGTGTGGTGGACTCAGGCGTGGGTGTTGGCAGTTGGTTCGATGTTTGCGGATTCGTTGCTGCGTCGCGGATTGCGTCCCGATGTGGTGCTGGGGCACAGCTTTGGCGAATGCACCGCCGCTTGGTGCGCTGGCGTTGTGACCACTCGGCAAGCCATCGAGTTTGCCAAGTCGCGAAGCGATAGCGTGGTGATGACGACACGTGAACGAGGTGAATTGTTGTCGGTTCGTGGAGCGCCTTCGGCGGTCGACGCTGCTTTGCAGGGTTCCGAAATTCGCTACACCATTTCGCACCACAACTCACCGCAGCAAACCGTGATCGCTGGTGACCCCGAGCAGATGACGGCCGCGAAAAAGCAATTGGCGTCTGCTGGCATGGCGTCGGTGGTGATTCCTGTGCCGGCTGCATTTCACACTCCCGAGATGATGCCAGCTCAAGAAATGCTGCGAGCTCGATTCACGGGCCAGAACGCGCGTCCGCCACGATTCGCGTTTTTGTCGGCGGTGTCGAATCGGTATTTGGCCGAGCCATCTGAGATCGTTGACAATTTGGTCACGCAGTTGACGCGTCCGGTGTGCTTCAGCGGTGCGACGGAGCGTTTGGTTCACGATGGTTGCGAGTTACTGGTTGAAGTCGGCCCCAACAACGTGCTGACTCGATTGGCCACCGCAACGGTTGCTCCGCACGTGCTCTGCATGTCGGCGGATGACCGCGGTCGCGATCCAAATCGTCAGCGACAATTGATCGAGTTGGCGTACGAGTCACTTGGTCAATCCACCCGTGCATCGAGTGAATCGGTTTCCAAAGCAAGCGCCTCCGTGGTGTCGTCACAAACTCATGTCCATCAGCCGAGCACGCTGACGGCGTCGCGGCCAGCATTCGAAGTCGTCGATGTCACCCGGCGGAGTCGACGTCAGCAGGAAGTCTCGCAGGAAGAGCCCCGTTCGGCATCTGCGCAGGACTCGGGCGTCAAGGCATCCTCTGCCGTCGCGGAATCCGTGACCGTTCATTCGGTCGGTAAGAACGGAAGTGATCATCGCAACGGAATGCAAAATGGCGATGTGGTTTCCAGTCCAATGCAGCCGATGGCAACGGTCACCACCGCGGCGAATCCTGTTGCCGACACCGGCACGCGAGAACGTCTGCAGTCCGCTCGATCGTTCTTGTTTGACCTCGTGGTCGATTTGACGGGGTACGACTCAGAGGTGATCGAGTTCGACGCGGACTTGGAAGCCGAGCTGGGTGTCGACAGCATCAAGAAGGCTCAGCTGATCGGTGAAATCGTTCAGTGGGGCAACTTGGAAGTCGACACGCAGTCCATGCGGTTGGCTCAGTTCTCTTCGCTCGACGACATCCTGCAACTGGTCGGTGATCCAGCAGGGCTCGAAGACACCGAGTTGGTCTCCGCTCCAATCGATGCACTCGGGCACAACGACCAGCCCGAATCCAATCCCACGGAGGACTTCAACACCACCGCCGAATCGTTGCAACGGTTGATGATCGACTTGGTCGTGGATCAAACCGGTTACGACGAAGACATCATCGACATGGACGCGGATTTGGAAGGCGAGCTTGGGATCGACAGCATCAAGCGAGCTCAGTTGCTGGGCGAGCTGGAACAGCAGTACGAGTTGCAATCGCTTCGCGAGTCGAACTTGAAGCTGTCGGATTTTCCGACGTTGTCTTCGATCCACGCGTTTGTGATGGAGCAGATTGGTCAGCCTGCGGACGAAAAAAAAAACGCCTCGCTGAATCTCAGTTCTGACTCATCCGAAGTGACGTCTCAGGCACCCGCCTCGGGGACCCATCGTTTCGTGATGCGAACGAAATCGGCACCGCGACGCGACGGGATGCCAGCGATGCGTCCACTGAACGGGGCCGCGCTGATTCTTGGCAACAATTCGGTCGCCGATGCAATCGCGAATCGGTGTCAAATGGCAGGTGTCCCGGTTCATCGCATCGCAGCTCAGCTGACTTTGACTGAACTCGATGCCGAACTGGATCGCGTCTGGTCTGTTGATGCCACGCCGCACCTTTTTCTGACCACGCCGCACGACGATGCGGCTTGTTGGACAACGTTGGACGCGGCGAGTTGGAAGCGGCGTCAATCCGATGCGCTCGCGATTCCCTATCGCGTTTGTCAGCGTTGGATGCAGCGAACGATCGATGAAGACCGGATGGCTCAGGCGTCGTTGGTCTCCACCTTGAAGATGGGAGGAGGGTTTGGTTTCGACGCGATGTCGGAATTGGCTCAGTCTTCCAAGCTGATTCATGGTCGTTCAGCCGAGTCCGGCGGATTGGCTGGTTTGACCAAAGCGATGTTGATCGAGGCCTGGATGCGTGGTTACCGCGACACGCCGATGTTGATCATTGATCAGATCGAGGCTGCGAGCCCGGATGAGTTGGCCGAGGGCGTGTTTCGTGAGTTAGCCGTTCCGTCCTACGACGAGGAAGTCGCGGTCGCCGGTGAGAAACGATTGGCAACGGAAGCTCGCTACTCTCCGCTCGATGTTTCATCGCAGATGCCTCAGGTCACCCCCGGCGGCACTTGGATCGTTGCCGGCGGAGGTCGTGGGATCACGGCGATGACGGCGATGGCATTGGCCGAACGTCACGGGTTGAAACTGCATTTACTGGGGATGGCCCCGGTGCCACACATCGACCCGTCCGTGCGGGAACATGCTCAGCGAGATCGAGCGGACTTGCGCCGATCCGAGATGGCGCGCATTCAGCGAGAAGGCGGCAACCCCGTCAAGACTTGGCGGCAATTCGAAAAGGCCATTGAGATTGACCTCACGCTCGAGGAGTGTCGCGAACGTTCGATTGAGGCCACCTATCACAGCGTCAATGTTTCGGACTTCGAAGCGGTGGCGGAGGTTGTTGCCAAAATCCGCAGCATGGACGGTCCTATCCGGGGTGTGATTCAGGGTGCCGGTTCCGGCCAAGATGCGCGGTTTGATCGCAAGCGACCCGATAAAGTGGCGCAGTGTTTTTCCGCCAAAATCGATGGCACGATCGCGTTGGCATCGGCGACGCAGAACGATCCATTGGAATGGTTCCTTGGCTACGGTTCGATCAGCGGACGTTTCGGTGCCAATGGACACACGGACTATTCCGCTGCCAACGAGATGCTTGCCAAGTTGATCGGTCGATTGCGACAGCAGCGTCCCGAGACGCGATGCGTGACCTTTCACTGGCACGCTTGGGGCGACGTTGGGATGGCGACCAAGCCTGAAGCCAAGTTGGCACTCGATATGATTGGCATGGAATTCATGCCGGCCGAAGAGGGGCTGCAGCACTTTTTGAACGAAGTCGAGCACGGTGGGGAGGAGGCCGAGGTGCTGATCACGGACCGCCGTTATGTTCGCAAATTCTTCCCCGCCGAATCGTCGCGAGCGGGGAACACGTTGCCCGGTCCCTCGCCCATGATCGATCCGACGGAACGCATGCCAGCGACAGCGCAAGATTCCTTTGCGGTGACATTGGACCCCGAACGCGATCTGTTTTTGAAGCACCACTTGGTCAACGGACGTCCCACGTTGCCGTTCGTGATGGCGATCGAACTGCTGGCCGAATCGGCTCGCTGGGGCACCGATCACAAGGTCATGCGTTGCCGTGAGGTTTCGGCCACCATGCCGCTCAAGTTCATGACAGACGACGCGATCGCGGTGGAGTTGTTGCGAGATCCGTCGGTGCCGAGCCGTTGGTCATTGGTCAGCGATTTGCGTCGCCGAGATGGTCGATTGGTCCAAGCTCAACGCCCGCATTTTGCAGCGACGATCGAGTTGGGTGACGACAGTGTTCCTGTTGTGTCGCCTGGCAACGACGAGATGCTCGAGTCTGCGGTGGAATTCGCCAGCGAGCAGGCGCCGATCTATCACGGTCCATCGCTTCAGTGTTTGCGGTCGATCGGATTCGGGAATGCCGACGCCGGTTTGTCAGGTGGAGATCCCGCGAAACGACCTCGTGCGGTCGGGACCATCGTCGCGCCCAGTCCCGCTCACTTGGCAGGCGAGGCTCGTCCGTTGTTGGGATGGGTTTTGTCGCCAGCCACGATGGATGCGGTCTTGTACGCGGCGGGCATGCTCGCTTACCGGGTTGCTGATCGGCCGAGTTTGCCAATCTCCTTTGATTCCATCGAAATCGGTCGCTTGCCTGATCCCGGCGAGCCATTGAAAGTTCACGTGCAGTGGGAAGGTGAGACCACGACGGGTTCTTCTGGCGGTTCCGACGGCGGCATGATGTCGGCGGTTTTGGTGGGTCAGAATCAGGAACTGATCTTGCGAATCGGTGGCTATCGAATCGGTTGGCTTCGCTAAGCCATGTATCACGCCACGACTTCGCAGCCGGCATTGTTGCCGTCGAACTGGTACACCGATCCATCGATTCATGATCGCGAGCGGATTGCGCTGCGTCAGGCAGGGTGGCAATTGGTCACAACCACGACCGAGCTATCGAAGCCCGGCGACTACCAAGCGCTGGACCGATTGGGCGTGCCGCTGATCGTTCGCAATCACGACGGCGAATTGGTGGCTGTGCGAAACGTGTGTGCGCATCGGCAGTGCCAATTGGTGACGGAAGGCGGCGGCCACGCGAAAGAGTTGAAGTGCCCTTACCACGGTTGGCAGTACGGCGGTGATGGACGCACTCGCAAGATTCCTGCCGCCAAGAATTTTCCGCACTTCGATCGGGAGCTCTATCGGTTGGGGAGTTTTCCGGTGCGAGTGGTTGGCCAGTTGGTCTTCGTGAATCTGTCTGGTGGAGCCAGTCAGGGAGCTGATGAATCGGATCTCGTTACGCTCGGCGACGATGATTGGGTGAGCGACTTTGCAGCGAACACGGATGCGACGTCGTGGAGGCAAGTTCTGCAAGAGGAACTGGAGTATCCCTGTGATTGGAAAATTCCGATTGAAGGTTCGCTCGAGAGCTATCATCTCAGTGAGGTTCACTCGCAAACGTTTGGCAGCGATCCAGGTGAAAGCGAGAGCACGCATGAGTTGATGGCGTGGGGAACTCGATTCCGCACGGATGCCCGAGACGATTCCTTTTTAGCTCGGATGGAGGAACGTGTGATGCGTTGGATGGTCGGAGAATTCGGGCCTCATTATCAGCATGTGCATGTGTTCCCAAATATCATGGCTTCGTTCACAGACACGATGAGTTTGGTCTATCAGATCACTCCCATCGGAATATCAACCAGCAAAATGACGGTGTTCGGATTCACGCGTCGCCCCAAACGCTCGGGCGTTGTCGGGAAGATGGTTGCGAACGGATTGGGACGCAGCGCCGCATCGATGGCTCGAAAGGTGTTGGCCGAAGATGCAGCGATCTTTCCACGGGTTCAGGCCGGAATGGATTCAGCCGGCGCGGCCGGGATGAACGAGAAGGCAAGTCGGATCTTTGGACGCTGTGAAGAGAGGCTGCATGCCTTTCATGTGCACTGGAACGCATCGATGAAGGCTGAGAGCATGAAGTCAAACAAAGATTCGTTGGAAGATCATCATGAATGAGGGATCAGGATCAAGTATGAAACCATTGGCGGATTTAGTTGGCAAGCGAGCGCTCGTTACCGGCGCCAGTCGTGGCATTGGCCGTGCGATTGCGTTGGAGCTGGCCGCTCGAGGTGCTTGCGTTGCGATCAACTTTTTAAAGTCCGAGGAACAAGCGGTCCAAGTCGCGACGGAAATTGCTGACTCAGGCGGAACGGTGATGTTGGTGCGAGCCGACGTCTCATCGAAAGAAGACGTGGAAGCGATGGTGGAGAGCGTCTCGCAGAAATGGGGCGGATTGGACATCGTGGTCAGCAATGCTGCGGCCGGCGGTTTTCGCGATTTGAATGACCTGACGCCCGTCAACTTCGAAGCGGTGCTTCGCAGCAATTCGGCCCCTGTGGTGTGGTTGGCTCAGGCGGCATGGAAGCATTTGGCGGTCGGGGATTCGCACGGGAAGTTGGTCGCAGTCAGCAGTCACGGTTCCAATTGGGCCGTGCCTCACTACGGAGCCATCGGTGCATCGAAGGCGGCACTCGAAGCTTTGGTGCGTCACCTCGCACTGGAGTTTGGAGACCGTGGGATCAACTTCAATTGCGTGTTGCCGGGCATCATTGCCACAGATGCCATCGCCAGCATGCCGGGTTCCGAGGGGCTGATCGAAGCAGCGAGCGAGCGAATGATGGTCGGCAAACGCCGCTTGTGCGAACAAGACGTGTCGTCCGTGGTGGCATTTCTGTGCGGCGAAGGAAGTGATTTGATTCAAGGGCAAACGCTCGTGATCGACGGTGGCGTCAGCATTCGCGTGTGATGCGAAGGTGGACCCAAACAAGTTTTCATGACAGATGTTTTTAGGCGATTGGGAGTCCGATGATTGACCCATTGATTCTTCGACGAGCGACGATCGCTCTCGTGATCCTGTTGGCAGGAATGGTTGCGTGGCAGGTGGTGAAGTCCACGTCTGAGCAGCCTACTGCGAGCAAGGAGCGTGACCCGAACGTGCCTGAGCTGAACCTCGGTAGTTTTGCGCAGCCGTCCTTCTCTTCGAAGTCAGAAGACGCTGCTGACGATGCACGCGGCGAACTGACCCTTCGTGTTGGCAAAATTGGATCTGCGCCGCGCCGCGATGAGATCACGGTGTTGAAATCATTGCCGGACTCGGAACGTGAATGGACGCGTGCCTACACAATGGCGAAAGCCAACGCTTGTCGGATCGTTGCTCCGGGGGCATCCGTCTCAGCGCCGCTGTCGATGGCTCGCACCGGCCAGCACGGTGAGTTGGGGCGATTGTCTGCGATCACGATTGGTTTGGAGATGGCGTCGCAAGGCCGTCAGAAATTGCCCGCCGTCACTCGTCAGCAGGTGGACCAGTACTTCGAGGATCATCGTTTGTCGGTCCAGCCGCAGATGTTTTACGACGAGCAAAAACGCGTTTACTTTGGCACCGATTGCGCGGCAGCATTCTTCGAAATTGAACGTCCCGGTTACACCATCGAGCCGGAGCCGATGATCAATGTGGCGGTCAGTCGATTTCGGACGTTGGGGATTGTTGGCATGCCGGAGGATTCTGGCGTGTTGCTGGGGCGGACGTTGGCATTGATGTTCGCATTCGAGAAGAGCGATGACACGGTGTCTGGAGTCGCCGATGGCGGTCGTCAGGCGTTGGAATTGATGCTCTTGCATTTGCCTCCGGAATCCACCGCGGATGACTTCAAGATTGAGGTCTATATCACCAGCGATGAGCGAGCCAGTTTGCATCGGTTGGACTTGGGAAACGAGGCGGTCAATTCGCCGCTCCCGACGATCTCATCGGAGGTTCGTTTCGACAAGATGATTTTGATGGGGATGTACCCTGCGGAACCCGTGGTCACCAAGATTCACTTCCGATCGGCCGGCATCCTGTCGATGGAAATGATCACTCGGCTTTCGCGAGGCACGAGTGAACGCACAGCGATGAGTCTGACGGAGATCTTGGATGAGTTTGGGAAGCTCTCGATGCAGTCGCCCATCGACACTTCGCCGAAGTACGAAGACGCGGAAGTGGCCGAAGCGGCTCGCCGGAAGTACGAACGTTTGCGGGCGATGCGGGAAGAGGTGTCGCGGGATGACGAAATCTCGATGCCATCCATGCGTCCGTTGATGACCGGCTTGGATGACTGAGCGACTTCGGAGGTGACAGTTCGAATCAGCGGGCGATGGCGCACGCGCGAAAGCGGAGTGGCGCAAAAAAACGGAAGCCAATCTGATATCAGACTGGCTTCCGCTCATGCATATGATTCGTCGTAGGTTTCGGGCTCAGCGATCGCCGCGGCCACCGTAGCCGCCACCACCGCCGCCGCCGTATCCACCACCACCACCGCCACCGCCGCCGTAGCCACCGCCACCGCCGCGGTTGCCACCGCCACCGCCGTAACCACCGCCGCCGCTGCGACCGCCGCCACCACCGTAGCCTCCACCACCGCCGCCGCCGCCACCACTGCGTGGCTCGCGAGGTCGAGCTTCATTGACCGTCACACCACGGCCATCAATTTCATGACCGTTCAGGTTTTCGATCGCGTCCTTGGCGCCTTCGGCATCCGCCATTTCGACGAAGGCAAATCCGCGACTACGTCCTGTCTCTCGATCCATGATGATGTTCACAGCTGACACTTCGCCATACTGTTCGAACGCGCCACGGAGTTCTTCTTCGGTGGCCTTGAACGAGAGGTTCCCGACATAAATGTTCGTCACTTATCTGATACCCTGCAAACCGTCACCAACGAGGCAAGATGCCTCTCGCATTCGGGCTCGTTTCACTGGAAAACGCTTCCAAAACAAACCAACCAACCCAAATGTGGTGCTCAACTGACTGCGCAGCGTGAACCATCCCGATACCCCAGTCAATCCCATCTTTTTGCCCCTCCCTCGGAATTCACGAAACAGTTCGAGAGCTCTCAAAACGGTTTCCACTGGGGTTTTGGACGGATCGCAACCCTTTCGCATCCCTCGGATTCCGCCGCAAACCCGAAGTCTTGACCTCACTTCAAGATACGTTCCGCAGTCCGTTTGGATGCTGCGATGACCGGGGCGATCCCAACGCCGCCTAGTGCATTTGTGTTCAGGTGCAAGCCTGGGAGGGATTCGATTGCGGTTCGAATCTGCTGGGCTTTGTCCAAGTGGCCGACCTCGTACTGTGGCATCGCATTGTTCCAACGCACCACTTGCACCACCGCAGCGATGTCCTTGAGTGGCTGAGTTTGGTCCAGTCCGATCAGGTCACCCAGTTCGGCTCGAACGATCTCGGTGATCTCGTCGTCACTGTGTTCCAGGATTTCGGGTTGCAGCATGCCGCCGACAAACGCCCGCACAATCACGTAGTCATCGGGAGCTCGCTGGGGAAATTTGGTGCTCGCGAAACTGCCTGCCAGGACGCGGCGGTTCTCTTTGGGAGGGACCACAAACCCAAACGTGGTTGGGAACCGTTGGATGCAATCACGCCGAACTGCCATGACCACAATCGCCGTGGAAGCAAACGGAATTGAGCGAAGCGTGGACGCGGCTTCATCGCTGAGTGGTTGCAGTAGGTTCGCCGCGATGTGCGCGGGCGTTGAAACAACCACTTGATCAAACTCTTGGGGTGATGGGCTGTTGTCGACGGATTCGATCTCCAGTCGATAGCGACGATCCGCAAGCGGGACGATCGAGCGAACGGCCGTGTTCAAGCGAATGTTCTCACGCCCAGCGAAATCGGCGAGCGTGTCGATCCATTGCTTCATGCCATTGGGAAACGCTCGAAACTTCTCGTAGCGAGCGCCACTGCTGGCTTGCTCGGTGGAGTCCTCCCCGGTTCGGATCCGTCGCAACGTTGCCTTGGCAAGCGAACCGTCGTTGGTCTCCATGTCCCAGATCGGTTTCATCGTTGCCGCCATGCTGAGGCGATCGACATCGGCGGTGTAGATGCCGGCGACCAAGGGCGCAACGATGTTGTCGAGGCATTCTTCGCCGAGTCGACGACGGACAAACGATCCCACGCTCTCGTCGGTCACGCTGTCATCGCGGCGAGGAATCAAACGTTCTCGCAGCAAGCGAAATTTGCCTGAGAGGCTCAGCAGCGATGTCGTCAGCATCGACCCAAGTTTGGTCGGACGCATCAACACAAAGCCTTCCGGGATCGGAATCAACTGATTGCCTCGAGCGATCATGGCACCGCGACCGAGCGGATTGGGACGCAGGAGCTGATCCGCAACGCCGAGTTGTTCGCAAAGATCAATCGCTGCCGGCGGTGCGGTCGCAAACATGTCCGCCCCATGATCGATCACAAAGGTGCGGCCCTGGTCGTCGGTCAGCGTCTCGGTGTGAATCACGCCTCCGAGTCGCTCAGCGGCTTCAAAGAGTGTGATTTGGGGAAGAGGCTTGTTCTGCTTTTGAGCTAGCAAACGCAGGTGAGCGGCGGTGGACAATCCTGACAGTCCGCCACCGATGATCGCAATTTTCATCGATTCATTGGGCTCATTGATTCATCGGTTCCATGCCGTAGCTCGGACCGCTTTGGTCCATGCTTCCGTCTTCCATCATGGGTTCGCCGTAGCTGGGGTCCATGCCCATGTTCATGTCGTCGTACCCAGGTTCGCCGCTGCCGTAACCAGAGTTGCCGTAGCCTGACATCCCGTTCTGGTTTCGACCACCGCCCATGTTCGCCATGGCGCTGAACATGCTGATCATGGGCTGGACGGTTGCGATCATTTGTTCAGAAGCTTCGTGGAAGGCGGTGGCGTCGGCCGCGGATTCGAGCGGCTGCAAGAACGTCTCGAACATTTGAGTGGATTGCTGAATGGTGCTCGACGCCATCGGATTCATGCTGCCGGAGTTTTGAGCCAATTCGGCCATGCTGGTTCCTCCGTCAGCCATCGCTTCGAGCTTCTGCGTTTGTTCTTCCACCCACTTCGGGAAGTGATCCGCCAAGGCTTTGGGAATCCAGTAGCCCTCCACTCGAACCATTTCATGCGTTGGGCCGCGGTTGGGACGCCGTTGGCCGGGTTGTTGGCTGCCTGAACCGGCACGCTGGATTGTCGCGGTGTCCTCTTGGAAACTGGCGACTTCCCACTGAGGGTCCGAAGAGGCAAAGGCCTGAGTCAGTTGGCGGAAGTAAGGAGCCACTGATTCGCTTCGATCCCGGACCCAATTGGTGAATCCCTTTTGCCGGATGTTGTCAGGTGTCATCGCATCGTCTGCCAAGCCCGAACGAAGCGCATTGGCAATCGGCAGGATCAATTCGTCAAACGCTTCATTGAAGGCGCTGGGAGAATTGGGATCGCCCGAGGCCAATCGGGGATGCGATTGAATCCAATTTTGGCGAGTCACGATCAGGTCGACCAAACGGTACAGACGCTCGTTGCCTTGGTTCCATTCGTTGGCATCGATCTTTTGCATTGCCAGATCAACCAGTTGATCGAGCTCGCTGCGGAACGAGGGGGGCAGCGCGTCAACGACAACGGCCAAATGTCCTTCGCGAATTTGGGATTGGATCTGTTCGATCGCTTCGTCGATGGGCAGATTGGGAGCCAGCGGTTGGTACGCGGGCGGCGCTGGTGGCGTGGGCAGTGGATCCGGAGCGGCGGCGGATTCCGCGTCAGCGACTTGGCGAAGTTCTTCGCTCAGCGATTGGCGTTGTTCCTTCAATCGAGTCGCGATCTCTTCCGCCTGAATCCGACTTTCGGCGATCAGCGATTTCATCGGGACGCTGACTCGTTGTCCGCTGGACATCAGCAGGATGACGTTGTCGTTCCACAGCCCCACCATCTGGGCTTGGATGGTGCGATTGCCTGTGAGGCTGGTCCAGTTTTCCGCAGGCAAACTCGACGGCGTCCCCAGCGTGATGCCAAAGGTGACCGAGAGGCCAATTGTGATTGATCGGATCGAGAGTCGATGCGGAAGTTGCCGAAAGAAGACTTGGCGATCAAACATGATCGAAGGTCCGAATGATAAGGTGAGGCGGTGAAGTCGCGAAGTCGAGACGGACGAACTCAGTCGTGGTGGTTGCGATGTGAACACTGCCACGCCGCCCGACCCCATCCACTATAGTAACTCAGGCGGGCGGGGTCGCCGACGTGAAAAAGGCATCTGGGAGTTGAAAACGAAATGGATGAACAGGGCTACCCGGACGAGGAAGAGAGGCAGCGGCTTCGCGAGCAGCATTACAACGCGACGATCGTCAAACGGATGGACCTGACCGAGGATCTGGCTCGGTATCGGATCCAGTGCGACGAGCCGGTGATGCCATTTGAACCCGGGCAGTATGTCGCCATCGGGCTGGGGAACTGGGAACCTCGACTGCGAGGCACTCAGGCCGAAGACGTCCCTGTTAAAAAGTCGCGGAAACTGGTGCGCCGAGCGTATTCGATTTCATGTCCGATGCTGCATGATGCCGACTCGCCAAAGGCGGGAGAACTGGCGCCGGTCGATCAGATCGACTACCTGGAGTTCTACATCACATTGGTCCGCCACGGAGCGACCTCTGCGAGCAAGCCGCCGGCACTCACGCCGCGACTATTTGGCAAGGGAGAAGGCGACCGAATTTGTGTCGAACGGAAAATCACGGGACGATATCTGTTGGGGGACATTCCCCTGAACGAGAACGTCTTGATGCTCGGAACCGGCACGGGGGAGGCACCTCACAATGCGATGGCGACCACGTTGTTGTCACGCGGGCATCTCGGGAAAATCGTCATCGCAACCAGCGTCCGCTACTGCTCCGATATCGCCTACCAAAGCGAGCACGACGAGTTGATGCGTCGATTCCCGAACTATTGCTACCTGCCGCTGACGACTCGCGAACCCAAGAATTTAGAACCCGACCGACCGGACTACGTCGGAAAACAGTATCTGCAAACGATGTTCACCTCTGGCAAGTTGGCCGAGCTTGTCGGTGATCCGCTCGCTCCCACCAACACGCACGTGTTCTTGTGTGGCAACCCAGACATGATCGGCTATGTGCCGCCCGGCGGTGAGATTCCCGATCAGCCCGGAATGCTGCCTTTGCTGAGAGCCGCCGGTTTTCATGATGCCACAGAAACACCTGGTCCCGGCACCATTCGATTCGAAAAGTATTGGTAAGCTAGCTCGTTCCGAAGCAAACGTTCCCGTTTACCGACCATTCACACTAACTAGCACGTCATCCCACGAGAGTGATCATGGAATTGAACAATACAATCGCGTTGATTCTTGGCGGTGGCCGCGGAACACGATTGTTCCCGCTCACAAAGATCCGCGCCAAACCCGCGGTGCCGTTGGCCGCCAAGTACCGGTTGATTGACATTCCGATCAGCAACTGCATCAACAGCGGGCTGAATCGCGCGTATGTGTTGACTCAGTTCTTGTCAGAGAGTCTTCACCGTCACCTTCGTCAGACGTACACCTTCGACCACTTCAGCGGTGGCTTCGTCGAGTTGCTCGCCGCTCAACAGACGGTCAACTCCGGCACCGATTGGTACCAAGGCACCGCCGACGCAGTTCGCAAGAACCTGGTGCACCTGCGTGAAAGTTGGATCAAACACGTGCTGATCCTGTCGGGCGATCAACTGTACCGAATGGACTTCCGTGACATGATGCGGACTCACATCGAGTCGGGAGCGGCCGCGACGATCGCTGGTATTCCGGTGACACGGAAAGACGCCTCGGCATTGGGAATCATGCAGGTGGACGACACCGGTCGCGTGACGGGATTTGTCGAAAAACCCCAAACAGAGGAAGAAATCGCCAAGGTCCGCATGGAACCGAGCTGGATTGATGCTCGCGGGATTGAGAGCCAAGGTCGGGATTTGCTGGCCAGCATGGGGCTGTACATCTTCGACAAAGACCTGATGGTCGACATGCTCGAAAACAGCCTGCACAGCGACTTCGGAAAGGAAGTCTTCCCGGAAGCGATCAACACCCACAAGGTTCAGTTGCACCTGTTTGACGGGTACTGGGAAGACATCGGAACGATTCGTTCGTTCTACGAAGCCAACCTCTCGTTGGCCGGCAAGAATCCCCCGTTTGACATTCGCAATCGTCATGCACCGATCTACAGCCGGCCACGATTCTTGCCGCCAACCATCATGGGCGACGCAAAGATCACTGGCAGTTTGATCGCGGATGGTTGTCTCATTGGCGACAACGTCACGATCGAAAACAGCGTGATCGGTCTGCGAACCGTGATCGGTGACAACGTGACGATCAAAGACAGCGTTGTGATGGGAGCCGACTTCATCGAAATGCAAGATGCCGACCGCGGTGGCAAATTGCCTGTCGGTGTTGGTGCTGGCAGCGTGATTCAGGGTGCCATTCTCGACAAGAACTGTCGCGTCGGCGAGAACGTTCGGATCCTGAACGAAGCCAAAATCGATCACCAGGGAGAGGATGATGACCTGCAAATTCGCGAGGGAATCAGCATTGTGATCAAGGACGGCCAGATTCCAAACGGGTTCAACTGCTAAGCACGTCGGCAGGAATGATCAGGCAAACCCATGTGAGCCGTTTGGGCGTTAGCCCCGGTTGTACGTGGGGACAGTTGCGTTTGCCATAACAGTCCAAATGCCAACAGACTGCCGCCGACCTGCTTAGTCATTGCAGTGGTTGGTGGCTCGGCGGTTCGCCGCCGAGCTTGTTGGTGCCAGCTGAAGGCAATGGATCCAATGCTCAGCCCTCGTTTCGCTCGACCCTCCCAGGGGGAGGGTGATGACAAACGCCTGGCAACACAAGACTTTAATACGGCACGCCCGACGAAATTGGGAGGAGTCGGAAAGCGAGCTTTCCGGTGGAGGGCCATATGCGCCGCTTCCCATGCCCGGCCCCTTCCCTCGCATACGCCTGAACGGCGTCGCTCGACCTTCCCAAAAACTTTGTTTCGGGAGAGGTTCTCAAATCCGGAACCCGTCAAAACGCAGCACCAGAAAACTGAACGACCTCGACTCAGGGAGGGAGCCCCGAGGCGGCTTAAGAGCCGGCGGATTCTTTGGAGACGCCAAGTTGCCGCGTGACGGCTTCAATTGGGATCGGGATCCCCCGCAAGCAGCCTTCCAGAACCAGGTCGGTGCCAACGACGCCTTGGAAACGGGCGACGATCATCCGGCCGCGACGGGCTTTTTCAAGCTTCACCATCACGATCAGGTTGTCACCGGGGGTCACGACCCCGCGAAAACGCACTTCATCCACGCCCCCGAAACCGACCATGGCTGCGCCGAGGAGGTCATGTTTTTGGGTGTAGTAGCTGGACAGTTGAGCGACGGCTTCCAGCATCACAACGCCGGGCATCAGCGGCATGCCAGGCATATGACCACGAACCCAGAACTCATTCTCTGTGATCGCTTTGTAAGCCGCGCAGGCATGCTGATCGAGATCCTCGTAAAGGATTGCGGTCAGTTGTTCCATCTCGTGCCGCTGCGGGTTGAACTCACGAATCGCTTCAATGTCGGCGATCGGTTTGTCAACGTCCAGCAGGGCCGGATCAAGGATGTATTCGCTACGTGCCACGATCAAGTCTTGATTTTTTTCCGCTTTGCCTTGCGTGCCTTCGCATTCGCAGGGCGTTTGCCGTGGTTGGCTTTCTTAGTTTTCCGGTGGGGCTTGGCCACTGTATCGGTCGCTATTTTTAGAGGAGAGACGTGTGAAAATGGCAAGCAAATCGGCGATTGAAACCGTCAGCCAACGGGACCATAGATCAGCGTTCGCGGTAAACGATGCGACCCTTGGTCAAATCGTATGGCGAAAGCTCCACGCGAACCTTGTCGCCTGGAACGATCCGGATGAAGTGCTTCCGCATTCGACCAGCAACGTGGGCCATGACCTCGTTGCCGGTTTCCAATTGCACACGAAAGCGAGTGTTGGCGAGGGCTTGTGTAACGGTGCCCTCGACTTCAAAAGCTTCTTCTTTCTTACCCAAAATTGAACCTTCTTAGCGTTTGCTAAACTGAACGCCACGGCGAGCACCACGAAGGCCTGGTTTCTTACGTTCCTTCATGCGTGAATCACGCGTCAGGAAGCTGCCTTCACGCATCGGGTCGTGCAATGCCTCGTCGTGGCTGCACAGAGCACGGGCCAGGCCCATGCGGACAGCGCCGGCTTGGCCGGTCATGCCGCCTCCCGAAACTCGAATCAGCAAGTCGACCGTTTCGGTCAAGCCAGCGGCTTCGAGGGGTTCAGTGATCGCGTAGCGATGTTGGTCGTTGACGAAGTAATCTTCGATCGACTTACCATTGATAGTGATTTTTCCGCTGCCTGGACGAACGCGTACTCGGGCAACACTGCTTTTTCGACGTCCTGTTCCCAGTGCGTCGCCGTTGATCTTGTCTTTTTTTACTGCAATCATGGATCAGACCCGCGTGATGCGGTCGGTGAGGGCATGTGGGAACTAGGCGCTGGCTTTTTTGCCGGTGCGAGCCAATTCGACGGGTTGCTGAGCGGTGTGGGGGTGCTCAGGGCCAGCGTAGATTTTCAATTTGCTCAGCATTTGGCGAGCAAGTTTGTTCTTGGGCAGCATCCGACGGACGGCGTGGTACAGCAAATCTTCAGGCTTGCGGTCGCGACGATCTTGGTAGCTTTCCAGACGCAAGCCTGGGTAGCCAGTGTACCAAGTGTAGTGGCGGTCACGCATCTTGTTGCCCGTCATGCCGATCTTTTCGGCGTTGGTGACGATCACGAAATCACCGCAATCGACGTGTGGGGTGTACTCAGGACGATGCTTTCCCATCAGCACGACAGCGATATCGCTGGCGAGTCGACCGAGAACTTCGTCGCTGGCATCCACAACATGCCATTGCTTTTCGATTTGGCCGGGTTTGGCCATGTAGGTTCGTTGAACAGCCACTGCTCACAACTTCTGACAAAAGGACACCGAAAATTTGAATCGCAGAACCTACTCGACGGAACCCGAATTCGGCAAGGGCTATTTGGGAAACGTTTGTAGGGTTTTTGGGCGAAATGGGATAGCCGTGCTAGCCAACCTTGGTCTCAGGCGTCCCCGCCGCGGCGGGTTGAGCTCGAGTCTTGGCGGCGGCCGTCGCTTTTCGCTCGGGTTTTGCCGTCAGTTGAATTGGCGGGACGGAAGACGATCCACCATGGAAAGTGCGTTTGCCATCAATGGTGTGGTCGAGCACAAACGCTCCGCCTGGCATCCCCTTTCGCGGCGAGACACGCAAGATTGACGCATGTCCGCATTGAGGGCATCGAATCCGAAGGCTATGTGTGTCCAACATCTTTTGGATGGAACTGGCAAGTTCTCGGTTTTCGTTGAGCGACGAAAGCGATTGGCCGACCAGTCCCTGCAGTTTGGACTGGAGCGTTTGCCGAACGGTGCGTTGGATTCGGTTCAGTTCCCACTGCAGTGACTTCAGCATCTGACCGGGTTCGGCCAGTTCTTGGCACCGAAGCGATTCAGCGGTTGGTGAGATTTGGGGGCCTGGAGTGGATTCGGGGTTCTCGGGCGTTTGGCGATCGGTGGGTGCGGTGCGGTCAGGGGGGGCATCCAAAACGGGCGTCCAAACGGCGAGGTCGTTGGCTGGAATCGTGGACGCACTCGGAAGACAGCCAAATGGGTTGGGCGACTTTTCCGATGCGGCTCTGGACAAGAGGTTATACAAAATGTATAAGTTGTCCAGCGGGAATCGCTGCAATCGATTTTCTCTGTGTTTTCGGAGTTGTCCGACGAGTCGCGTTGGGGGGAAGGACCGGGTCAACCGGCGTTTTCCTTTTGAGCGGCGCAGTTAGCCAGCGAAGAATGCAAACTCCGCTTTTGAAGCGACTTCCAGTGGCGATCCAAGCGGATTTTTAAGTAGTGTCGGCCCACTGGACGTTTCCGCCCCCTTCTCGCCCGAGCAGTCAGACAGGCCTATGTCGGTCAACCAACAAACGGTCGAAGAAACCAAAGCGCAGATCCGCGGTTTGGTCAACGAAATCGCAGCTCTTACCAAGAGTGGTGCCACCGCTTCGGAGTTTTATCCGGAGTTGCTTTCCAAGGTCATCACTGCGCTGGCTGCGGCCGGTGGTGCGGTGTGGTTGCTCGACGAAGATCAGCAACTTCGGTTGCAGTACCAGATCAACGCTGAGCCGTCGATTTTGACCGAGGGCACCGAAGACGCCGATCGCCACAATCGCTTGATCCGCCGCGCCGCTGCGTCGGGGCAATCATTGTTGGTGCCGCCCTACAGTGGCACCACCGACGGCGATGCCGAAGGCAACCCGACTCGCTACTTGCTGGTGCTCGGTGCCTTGCAGCACGACGGCCAAAAAGATGGCTTGATCGAAATCTTCCAACGCCCCGACACCGCTCCGGACACACAACGCGGCTACTTGCGATTCCTGCAGCAGATGTGCGAGTTGGCTGCGGAATGGCTTCGCAGTCAAAAGCTGCGGACGCTCGGTGATCGTCAAACGCTTTGGCAGCAAGCCGACTCGTTTGCACGTGCCGCTCACGAATCATTGGACTTGAAGGAAACGGCTGCGATCGTCGCCAACGAAGGCCGGCGTTTGATCGGTTGCGACCGAGTCAGCGTGGCGATCAAAAAGGGCGGCAAGTGCAAGGTCGAAGCCATCAGCGGCCAAGACACAATCGAGAACCGCTCCAACATCGTTGCAGCATTGAATCTGCTGGCAACACGAGTTGTCGCGGCTGGGGAACCTTTGTGGCACGACGGGTCCACCGAAGATTTGCCACCGCAAATCGAAGAAGCTCTCGAAGACTACGTCGATCTTTCTTACGGCCGGAACTTGGCTGTCCTTCCGCTTCGCGAACCGCAGCGCAAACTCGGCCATGAAGCCGAGATGGGTGCTGCCGGCGAAGTGGATCGCGATGACGCTCACCGTGGCGAAGTCATTGGGGCATTGATTGTCGAACAGATTGAAACGGATCTTCCTCCGGAAGTCTTCCGCCAGCGTTGTGACTTGGTTTATGAGCACGGCACCCGCGCAATCGCCAACTCGCAAGCTCACTCGAACCTGTTCTTGATGCCCGTGTGGCGAACACTCGGCCGAGCCACTTGGGTTCTACGAGCACGGACACTGCCCAAGACACTCGGCGTGATCGGCGCAATCGCGGCTCTGATTTGCGGGCTGATCTTCATTCCGATGGAGTTCGACCTCGAGGCCGACGGCACACTCAAAGCCGAAGCTCGCCGCGAAGTCTTCGCGGGCATCGACGGCGAAGTTCGGGAAGTGCTGGTCGATCACAACTCGATCGTCGCTGCGGGCGATCCCTTGGTGAAGATGATCAACCCCGACATCGGCATTGAACTGGAAGACCTTCGCGGTCAAATCCGAACCACGATGGCGGAACTGCAGCGCATTCGGACTCAGTCTCGCAATCGATCTCAGTTGAAGGCCACCGAGCGGCGTGCAATCGAACTGGAAGAGGTGGAGGTTCAAACCAAGCTGGAAGCGCAGCGTGCCAAATTGAAATTGAAGGAACAGCGTGCGGAGGATTTGATCATTCGTTCGCCGATCGATGGCATCGTGGTTTCTTGGGAAGTCGAAAAGATGCTGCTCAACCGCCCCATTCAAACGGGGCAGGTGCTGATGGAAATCGCTGACCTTTCCAAGCCGATGTATCTCGAAATCGAGATGCCTGAGAAACGCGAAGGTCACTTGGATCAATACATCCAAGACAACAACATCCAGTCATTGGACGTCGACTACATCCTGGCGTCCAACCCGGACGAACCGTTGCCCGCCAAGTTGCCCATCGGGAATATTTCGCTGCGAGCGGAATCCAATGAAGAACATGGCTCGGTCATCAAAATGCGAGTGCTGCCAGACCTCACTGAACTGAGCAAGGTGTCTCCGAGTCCCGGGACCAAGCTGACCGCCGACGTCAAATGCGGCAAACGAGCCAGTGGGTTTGTGTTGCTGCACGAAGTCTTTGAGTGGGCTTACAAGTTCGCTTTCTGATTCCCCTCCTTCTCTTCTCCTTCGAATCTTCTCTCCTTGTCCCTCCACCACGAGTTCCCATTGATGAAATCCTGGCGATTGATCGTTGCTGCACTGGCCAGCGTTTGCGTTGCCGCAATCAGCGCTGAGCCAGCCACGGCGCAAACCAGTCTGAGGGGCGAGACCCCATTGATCGCGGAGTATTGCCAAGTTCGATACATCCGCAAGGTCGACATTCCCGCTGAAGTCGAGGGCAAGTTGGTTGATTTGCCCATCGAAGAAGGTATGAATGTCGCCAAGGACGATCTGCTGGCTTTGGTCGATGACACGTCGGCACGTTTGGCTCTCGAGTTCAAGAAAGCGGAAGAGAAAGAAGCTCAGCTCAACGCCGCCAACGAAGTCAACTTGAAGGACGCTCGCAACAACGAAGAGTTGGCCCGCGCCGAAGCCGAGTCGTTCCGTGAGCTCTACGAGAAGGGGGCCACGCCTTACTACGAAATGAAGAAGAAGGTCCTCGAAGCCATCCGCGCGTTACTTCGGATCGACTTGGCGGAAATGCAAAAGAAGATCGCCGAGGCACAGTACATCGCGAAACGCAGCGAACGCGAAATCGCGGAGTTTGAACTGGACCGCCGGCGGATCACCGCGTTGTTTGATGGCTACATCGAAATGCGAATCGCACAGCTTGGTGAATGGGTTCAGCCCGGTTCGCCAATCGCGACGCTGGTTCAGTTGGACCGAGTTCGAGTCGGTGGCGACATCGACGCGCTGGCATCCAATGGAGTTGTTCGCGCGGGAGTTCCCGTGTTGGTTCGCGTGTTCAACACAGCGGACCCCGACCAGAATTTTGAAGTGAAAGCTCCCCTTGGATTTGTGAGCAGTGAAGTCGACGGTCAAAAACGCTATCGCATTTGGGTCGACGTCGACAACCAAAAGGACAGCAACGGCAACTGGATGATCAAGCCCGGGATGGAAGCTGAAATCATCTTTCAGTGATCTCCCAAACGATCGTTCGATCGCTCTTTTCCCTGTTACTCGCTTCTTCCTGACCTTTTCATTCGACACCTGGCCCCATGACCACTCTGGCTGAATCACTGGTAAGCAGTTCGTCACGTGCACTGACGGTGCGCCGACGTCCTGACTTGACCGCCAGCCGCCACCACTACCAAGGGCAAGGGTATTGGGTGGTCAAAGAGCCGGTGGGATTGCAGTACTTTCGTTTTCATGACGAAGAGTATTTCATCCTGAACATGCTGGATGGTCACGTCAGTCTGCAGCATATCAAAGACGGTTTCGAACAGCGGTTTGCGCCGCAGAAGATCACCTTTGGCGACTTGCAACAGTTCATCGGCATGCTGCACCGCAGCGGTTTGGTGATCAGCAATTCACCCGGTCAAGGAAAGTCGCTTCGCGAGCGTGGGCGAAAGAAAAAGAACAAGGAATTGATGGGGAAGATGTCCAACGTCTTCGCCGTTCGTTTTCGCGGGATTGACCCCGAGAAAATCCTCAATCGGATGTTGCCCATCTTCGGATGGATCTTCACCGTTCCAGCGTTGATCTTCTTTGCTGGGTTGTTGTTGGCGGCATCCTTGTTGCTCGCGACGCAGTACCAGACGGTCTACGCGAAGTTGCCCACGTTCCATCAGTTCTTCGCTGCGGATCGTTGGATCATCTTGGCCGCAACGATGGCGATCGTGAAAGTCATTCACGAATTTGGCCACGGGCTGAGTTGCAAGAAATTCGGCGGTGAGTGTCACGAAATCGGCTTCATGCTGTTGGTCTTCACGCCCTGCCTGTACTGCAACGTGTCCGATTCATGGATGTTGCCGAACAAGTGGAAGCGGATCTGGATCGGTGCCGGCGGGATTTACGTCGAGATGATCTTGGCGTCGATTGCGGCGTTTGTGTGGTTCTTCAGTGAACAGGGAACCACGATCAACGACTTGTGTTTGAACATGATGTTCTTGAACGTCGTCAGCACGATCTTGGTCAACGGCAACCCGCTGCTGCGGTTTGACGGTTACTACATCATGATGGACTACTTGGAAATTCCCAACCTTCGTCAAAAGAGCACGGAAGTGCTGAAGCGTTGGTTCCAAAAGACGTGTTTGGGATTGGAGTTGCAGGACGATCCATTCTTGCCCACTCGCAATCAATTCATGTTTGGGTTGTTCACGATCGCCAGCGTGATTTATCGCTGGGTGGTTGTGTTTTCGATCGTATGGTTCGTGATGCAGGTTCTCGAACCCTATGGCCTGCAGGCACTCGGGCGGATCCTCGCTGTGATCGGGTTCTCCGGTTTGGTCGCTCAACCCGTCATTCAAACGTGGAAATTCATCCGCACACCTGGGAGATTGTCAAAAGTGAAACGCGGACCGTTGTTAACATCGCTCGCCGTGTTGGGCGTGGTCGTCGCCGCGGTGTGCTACATCCCATTGCCGCACCACATTGACGCGGCGTTTGAAATTCGCCCCAGTCGTGCGGGGATGGTTTATGCCGGCGTCGTGGGGCGTGTGGAGCAGACTGTTCCGGTGGGGACGTTGGTCAGCACCGGCGACACGATCGCACTGTTGAAAAACCCCGAGCTCGAAATTCGCTTCGCTGATTTGCAAGGCGAACGCAAGCTCGCTCAAGTGCAACTGGCGAACTTGAAATCGCGACGGCTCGATGACACATCAGCCAAAATCCAGATCGAAACTCAAGTCGAGATGCTGGAATCGATCGAAGGCTTGTTGGCCAAGACACAGGAGGAGTTGGACCGGCTGAACGTACGAGCCAAGCGAGATGGTTTTGTGCTTCCTCCCCCAGAAAAGAAGGAACAAGATCCCGGTGATGGGCGTCTACCAAGTTGGAGTGGGACACCCCTTCAAGAACGCAATCGAGGTGCCTTGCTGACAGCCGACGATTTGATCTGCGAGATTGGATCGCCCGAAGCATTCGAAGCGGTGTTGATCATCGACCAAGGTGATCGGCAACTGGTTCGCGAATCGCAGGAGGTGGATCTGAAGCTTGATTCACGGCGACTGGAAACGTTCCACGGATCGATCGAGGAAATCTCGAAGAAGCCCCTCGAAGCGGCCTCCGCATCCATGTCCAGTCAAACGGGCGGCAGTTTGCAGACCGAAATCGATCCTCAAACCGGACAGATCAAACCTCGCAGTGTTTCGTACCAAGCTCGGGTGCCGATCGATGGGATTGATTGGCCATTGCGGCCTGGTTTCCGCGGTGCGGCCAAGGTTCACGTGGACCCGATGTCGCTTGGATCACGTTTATGGCGAGTGATCATTAAAACTTTCAACTTTGACTTCTGAGTGAGCTAGGCTTCCACCATCCTTTCCATTTGACGTGGTTTAACGTTTGGTTTTTGCAAGCGATTCAAAAATTTGGATTCTTGATCCTTCACCGTCGCTTTCGCGTTGCGACGCAGGGGGGGATCACTACATTGGCCTCAAAACACGCGAATCTCAACTTACCTGTTTCCCTTTTGATTTTTTGGAGATTTTAATGGCAGACGAAACCAAGACGGCTGAAGCCCCCGCCGCAGAAAAAGCCGCTCCCGCTGAGAAGGCACAAACTCAAGCTCAGGCTCCTGTTCAAGTTCAGGTCAACGATGACAATGCCATCGCAACCTACGCGAACTTCTGCCGCGTGACTGGTTCGCCTGAAGAATTGATCATCGATTTCGGCCTGAACCCACAGCCAATCGGTGTGCCAAAGGACCCCATTCAAGTCAAGCAACGCATCATCGTGAACTTCTTCACCGCGAAACGTTTGCTCGCCGCTTTGCAAATGTCGGTCGCTCGTCACGAATCGGTTTTTGGCGTTCTGGAAACGGACATCAACAAACGCGTTCGTCCAGGCCTGCAACAGCAGCAAGCTCCCGCGAAGTCGTAATCGACCCGCGAGAATTGAGATTCCAAAAGCCATCCCGCTTGTTTATCAGCGGGGTGGTTTTTTTGTGCGCTGATCCAGCGGGCGTTGGACCGCGATCTGATCGCCGCTGTCAAAACCGATCGCTTCCCTGACGCGGAAGCGGTTCGAGGTGGCAAAAGGGGGCTGAATCGCGGAAGATGGCACTGCGTCGCCGGGACGCAGTTCTGTCCAGCCGCCATTCACCCACCGAACGAAAGATCGGATGTCGTCTCTCGCATCCAATTCCAATTTGCCCATCGACCCCGAATCGTTGTTGCCACGATTTGGGTTGAGCCAGTTTCGAGCCGGCCAACGGGACGTGGTCGATGCTCTGGCTGCGGGCGCGGATTGTCTGTGCGTGATGCCAACTGGTGGCGGAAAAAGCCTGTGTTATCAGTTACCATCGTTGGCCCGAGAGGGGACCACGATCGTTGTGTCGCCGCTGATCGCTTTGATGAAGGACCAGGTCGACACGCTCCAGCGGCGGGGCATCCAGGCGAGATTGCTCAACAGCACGCAATCACCCGGGCAACAAGAGTCGGTCATGGACGAAATGGCCGCCGGGAAGTTGGACCTGATCTATGTGGCTCCCGAGCGTTTGCGGAATGGTCGATTTCTGGATGTGGTTCCCAAAGCCAACGTGAGTCTGTTGGCGGTCGATGAAGCCCACTGTGTGAGCGAGTGGGGCCATGACTTTCGACCGGATTACTCACGTCTGGGGCGATTTCGTGATCGCTACTTGGGCGGCGTCCAGACGATCGGATTGACCGCGACCGCAACACCGACGGTTCGCGATGACATCTGCGAGTTGTTGAACCTGAAGCAACCTCGCGTGTTCGTGACCGGTTTCGCGCGAACGAATCTGCGGTTCACGGTCACGCCCTGCAACAACGATGTCGCCAAACAAAACGCACTGCGTGATTACCTTTCGAAGCAATCGGGAGCGGGCATCATCTATGGCGCGACTCGCAAGCGTTGCGAAGAGATCGCTGAGTGGTTGCCTGAGAAAACCGGACGCAAAGTCGGTGTCTATCACGCCGGCATGCATCCGGAAGAACGCCGCAGCGTGCAAGAGGCGTTCATGAAAGGCGACTTGTCCGCGATTGTGGCGACCAATGCGTTTGGGATGGGCATTGATAAATCGGACATCCGGTTTGTGGTGCACTACAACATACCGGGTTCGCTGGAGGCCTACTATCAAGAAGCGGGCCGTGCCGGACGGGATGGGGCGATGAGCCAATGCCTGTTGTTGTTTGCTTACGCGGATCGTCAGATCCAAGAGTTCTTCATCGAGAACCGCTACCCATCCCGAGAAACGGTGAAGAAGGTTTACGAGTACCTGCTTTCTCGAGAAGAAGACCCGATTGAGTTGACGCTGGATCAGGTGCGGGAGGCAATTGCTGTTCGTGACGGCAGTGAAGCGATTGGCACTTCCGAAACGTTGTTGTCCAAAGCCGGTGCTCTTCGGCGGTTGGACGCCAGTTCCAATCAAGCGGTGCTGCGAATCGATAGCGATGTGCCAACGCTGCTGGATTTCTTGCCTCGCGAAGCCAAGCTGAAGCGTCAGGTCATGACCGCGATCGAGAAGATCGTGGGGCCTCGTCGCGGGGAAGATGTGTTCGTTCGGTTGAGTTATCTGGCAACTCGAGCGGGTGTGGAACGGGTCCAATTGACCCGCACGTTGCGAGAATTGACCAAGCTGAAGACGTTCGACTACATCCCGCCGTTTCGCGGTCGTGCCGTTCACATCATGCGGCGGGACGTCCCTTTTCATCAGCTGAAAATCGACTTTGAAGAGCTGGCCCGACGCAAGCAAGCTGAATATGAAAAACTGGATTCTGTGATCCAGTTCGCGCGTTCGACGTCCTGTCGCCAGCACGTCATTCTGAAATACTTTGGGGATCCCAACGCGGAGAATTGCGGGAAATGTGACCACTGTGACCCGGCGGGTGAATGCATGCCCAAGGTGGATCCTTCCGCCTTGGCGGCCGCAAATGTTTCGACCGCGAAGGCACTGGGGGAAAGTGGCTCGATCGGCGCGTTGAGCGAGCAGTCTGGGATCGACATGGTCGCCCTGACGACCGCGATTCGCGTGATCCTCAGTGGAGTCACACGAACGCACGGGCGATTGGGAAAGAATCTGATTGCTCAGATGCTGGCTGGATCAAAGAACAAAAAGGTCACGCAGTTGCGACTGAGTCGGCTGAGCACCTACGGCATGCTGACGGGGCTGAAGCAAGGCGAGTTGACCGACGCGATGGACTCTTTGTTGACGGTGGGGTTGCTGGATCAGAAAGAACTGAATGAGCGTCGGCCAACCGTTCACATGACCGACCTGGGACGCCAAGTGATGAACGGTCAGGTTCCGTTGCCACCGTCGTTGCAGTTGAAATTCCCGCTCGCGAAGAAGTTGGCCAAGGTGGCTAGTAAGATTGAATCTGGTGACGTTGCCGAGGAAGAACCCGGCGATATCGAGCCATCCGTTGCAACTCAGCCTGCTTCTTCAGTGACGCAGACACCGCCCTCGGAAGAGACTCCTCAAGCCGACGTCAGCGTCGTGGCCGCGGAACCTTTGAGCTCGAATGACGCACAGGACTTGCTTGATCAAGATCTTTCGGATCGGATCAAACGTTTTCGACGCAAGCGATCAGCGGCGTTGAATGTGGCGCCACACCGGATCCTTTCCGAATCGACGATCAAACGATTGATCCAGACCAAGCCTGCCAACGCGACTCAGCTGGAAGGCGTGCAGGGGATATCCAGCGAGTTCATCGAGGCATACGGCAGCGATTTGCTCGAGTTGATTGCGAACACGTTGGCGGAGCACGAGGTCGACTGCCCGCCGGAACCCGTTGCTTCGCCACCGAGCGAGCCGGTCGAGGTTGTCGCGATCGAACCCGAGCCCAGTCCGGATTCAGAGCGTCTGGATGAGACAGCGGCTGATCCATCGGCGTGGCGGCATGAATACTGGACCTGGCGATTGTGCCGCGATGGATACACGTTGCAGCAAGTCGCAGAAATTCGCGGCGAGGACACCAAGGCGTTGGTCGAGCATTTGGTTGCCGCCGCTCGAGCCGGGCAGAAAATTGATCCTGCTTGGGCGGACACACCGGCGAACGCCAAGCGACTGCGGAATCTGTAGGGGGTGGCGGTTTGACTTGCTGACGCCGCTCAGTGGATCCGATTGAGTCTCATTTGGGTGGATCAGCTTTGTCCGATTGGCTGAGCAGTTCGTCGATGGCGCTGAGCACGCGTTCCGATTCGCGTTGCAAATTGGCGAGCAGTTCCGGGGTCTCTTGCACTCGATTTTCTCGGCCGGCTTCCTCGATTCGTTCGGCGGCTGCTTGCAATTGTTTTGCGCCGAGCAAACCGCAGGCTCCCTTCAGCGTATGAGCGTTCCGGCGAGTTTCATCGTTGAGTCCGGCGGGGATCTCTTGGGAAAGCTTGTCCACCAACTGAGCGCACTCGGTTCGAAAGACGAACGCCAGTCTCAACACGCCGGCCGTTCCGCCGGGGATGCGGGAGCGTGCCGAATCGAGGTCCAGGCACCCAATGTTTTCGGGTGACAGTGTGATCGCATTGGAGGTGGATCCTGCGGAGGGAAACGCGGCGTGAGCGGCATTGATCGTGGTCGAATCTTGTTCGCTCGCCAGCAGCAGTTTGGGCGAGAACGATTGCACCAGCGTTTCTTCCTGTGACAGATCTGTCGCCGGAGGCAGTTCTTTCTGAAAGGCCGCCAAGGCGTCCCGCAGTTTTCGGCTGTGGATCGGTTTGGTGAGGTAGCTGTCCATGCCTGCTTCGCGGCAGGCAGCGGCGTCTTCGCTCATTGCCGCCGCGGTGAGTGCAATGATGGGCGTGTGTCGGTCGGTGCCCCATTCCTCTTGGCGGATTGCACGTGTGGCTTCGAGTCCGTCCATGACGGGCATGTGCATGTCCATCAAGACGATGTCGTATTGTTCGGATCGCCACTTCGACAACGTTTCCCGCCCGTCGCTGGCGATCGAACACTTGTGGCCGAGCGAACGCAGCAACCCGGCGATCACGTGTTGGTTGGTGACTCCGTCTTCCGCGACAAGGACATGCAGCGGCGCGAGTTGTTGGCGGGCGGGGCCGCCCAAATCTTCTTCTTCGTCGTCCACTTCGCTCCGCATCGAGGCCGGGCAAACGGGCATTCTGAGATCGAATGAGAACGTCGTGCCAACGCCGACTTCACTTTGCAATTGCAGTTGGCCGCCCATCAACTCCACGAGCTGGCGACTGATGCTCAGTCCCAAGCCGGTTCCGCCGAAGCGACGAGTCGTGGACGCGTCAGCTTGGGTGAATGGATTGAGAACCGCATCCTGCTGAGCGGGCGGGATTCCAATGCCGGTGTCGCAAACACTCCAGCGCAGTTCGACCGTGTCTTGGCGACCGGGCGACTCGGTGCCATTGGCAGACGTTTTGGGATCACCACCCGCAGCAGGGGCTTGGCGGAGGACTTCGATTTGCACGCGAACGCCGCCGTGATCGGTGAACTTGATTGCGTTGCCGACCAGATTGGTGAGCACCTGGCGGACTCGTCCTGGATCCCCGATCAACTGATCAGGGATTTTGGGCGAGAGTTCGCACTGCAATTCCAATCCTTTCTGAGAGGCGCTGAGTGAAAACGACCGAAGCGTCGATTCAACGGTCTTGCTGAGTGAAAACGGAACCGATTCCAGTTCGAGTCGCCGGGCTTCGATTTTTGAGAAATCGAGGATGTCATTGATCAGCCGGAGCAATCCGTCGGAGGATTCCTGAATGATCTGGACATAGTCCTGTTGATCGGGATCGAGGTCGGTTTGTGAGAGCAAGTCCGTCATGCCGATCAACGCATTCATTGGCGTGCGGATCTCATGGCTCATGTTGGCCAGGAATTCGCTCTTGGATCGGTTGGCCGCGTCGGCCATTCGGACGGCTTCGTGCAGTGCCGCTTCAGAGCGTTTGAGGTCGGTGATGTCGCGAGAAATTCCAAACGTCCCGATAATTTCGCCCGTGTCATTCCGCAGCGGCATCTTGGTGGTCATGCACCACGTGTCTTCTCGATCTGGCCAGGTTTCGCGTTCGACCCGGTCAACGAGTGCTTCACCTGTTTCGATCACACGCAGTTCATCCAGGCGGGCGCCCTCGGCGTGTTCCGGCGTGAAAATATCGGCGTCGGTTCGGCCATGAACCTCATCCACGCTGGCTCGTCCGAATTTCATTGCCATCGCGTGACTGACACGGATGAAGCGACTGTCAATGTCTTTGAAGTAGATGGAATCGGGGATGTTGGCCAGCAGCGTTGTCAGCAGCGACTGTTCGAACTGGGTCGCCTTTTCTTTTTCGACCTTGGCGGTCACATCCCAAAAGAGAACCTGGACGCCCAGCAGGTTGCCGTCGTGGTCGTGAACGGCGGTTTTGACGCGTTCGATCCATCCGATCGAGTCGTCGGCCAATTTGGCGGACTCGACGCTGTGCAACGACTCACCCGTTTGCATCACCTTGTGGTCATCTTCACGGTATTGGCGAGCGAGTTCCGGTGGGAACAAATCTTCGTCGTGTTTGCCCGCCAGTTCTTGCCAGGTGACGCCCCGCCATTTCAGGTAGGAGTCATTGGCAAAGACGCGTCGCCCGTCGGCTGCCTTGATCAACAAGTTCAGCGGCAATGCGTTGGCGAGAGCGCGGTAGGTCGAGGACGTTTGAAACTCGGAGACACTACTCATCAGTTCACTCTGCACCGCATCGTTTAACGAGTGTGATTTGATTGCCCGTGTCGTTGAACCACATTTGGTCCACGAAGCTGGCGATCAACAGCAGGCCCTGTTTGTCGCCTTGTCCCACCCCGTCGGCGCTGGCCGCGAGGGAACTGGCATCGAGTTCACCGGCTTGCGGCACGTGGGAGGTGTCGAACCCAGGGCCTTGGTCGGAGATGACGATGCGAATGGCGTGTTCGGATGCGGTGGCTTCCACGTGAGTCAGCCGACTTTTGTAGGGTTCCTGCGACAACCGTCTTTTCATCGCGTCGTTGATCAGGCCTTCGCGAGCAACTTGACCATGGGATGGTTGTTGGTCACGAGGAACTTCCAAGTTGCCATGCAGCATGGCGTTGGTCAAAGCGTGTTCCACGGCGACGCCCAGTCGCACCATTTCGATGCTGGGTAGCAGTTCCATCCCCGCGCTGACCTGCATCAGCAAGCCCACCAACGGCGAGATCAATTCGGGATCGGATGGCAGGTCAAACACGAAGACGTTCTTTTTCAACGTTGAAATCAGTTTCGCGTAGGACGCGTCGCTGCGGATGACCCCCAGCACATCGACGATGGTGTCGTTGAGTAAATCGGACATCCGGGTTTTCGGGACGTAACCGGCGGCCCCGCGACGCAGGGCTTCGGCCGCCAGTTCTTCGCTGCCGTGGCTGGTGACCAAAATGCTGGGGATGTGCGAGAAGTTGGCTCGCATGTTCTCGACCAGCTGAAGTCCATTGATTTCGGGCATTTCCAAGTCGGTGATGACCAAGTCGGGAGCTTGAGTCTTGAGATGCGTGAGCCCGAGTTGTCCATTGGCCACGTGAACGACTTCGTGGTTGGCTGCCTGAAGCAGCATCGTCATTTCGACCGCCTGGGTTGCACTGTCCTCGACGAGTAAGATCTTGGCCATCGCATCTACCTCTTTCATATTGAGCAAGCAGGACAGGCGTGGTTCAGGTGAGCGAACCACCCCTAATCTTACGGCCAATGGTGGAGACCGTGTGCTATCCCCTTCAAAATTGTCGCTGGAGCGAGCTGAATGACCCTCTACTATTCTTCCGGATCGGAAACCACTTCGCTGACGACAGAGGATCTTCGTGACGCTCTGAAGCAGACGTTGGAAGCAATCAAGCGGCCCGAACGCGTGCTGTTGTTGCCTCCCGACGCAACGCGATTGTTCAGCCGGGCGGGGGAACTGACGGTGCTGTGTCATGAATTGTTGGGCGACCGGGTCAAGGACATCATGCCCGCCCTCGGCACACACACGCCGATGAAGCCGCACCAATTGGATCACATGTTCCCCGGCGTGCCTCACGAGTTGTTCCGCCCGCACCGTTGGCGAGAGGACGTGGTGGAGCTAGGCCAAGTGCCAGCGGAATACGTCAGCGAAGTCACTGGTGGCGTTTACACCCAAAGCTGGCCCGCGCAAGTCAATCGCATGTTGCGAGATGGAGGTCACGATTTGATCTTTTCGTTGGGGCAAGTCGTTCCCCATGAAGTCATTGGGATGGCGAACTACAACAAGAACGTGTTCGTTGGCACCGGCGGCGTTGCAGGCATCAACGAAAGTCACTACCTCAGCGCGATGGTTGGGATTGATGAGACGCTGGGAATCGCCGACACGCCTCTGCGAAAGATTTTGAACTACGCCTCGGACCATTTCTGCGATGACATGCCGCTGCTGTACGCGTTGACCGTGATCCAGCAAATGAAGGACGGGACCAAGCACACGCGAGGTCTGTACATCGGCGACGATCACGAGACGTTCTTCCGGGCAGCCGAGTTGGCTCGCAAGGTCAACATCACGCATCTGCCGAAGGCACCCAAGCATGTCGTCGCCTACTTGGACCCAGACGAATTCAAAAGCACTTGGTTGGGCAACAAGGCGATCTATCGGACACGCAAAGCGATCGCGACGGGGGGTCGGTTGACGGTCATTGGTCCCGCCGTGGAAGAGTTCGGCGAAGACCCTCGCATCGACCAGCTGATTCGCAAGTACGGCTATCGCACCAAAGCCGAGGTGATGCAGTTGGTGGCCGAAAACGAAGATTTGGCCGGCGATCCCTCCGCAGCGGCTCACCTGGTTCATGGCTCACCGGAGAACCGATTCGAAGTCGTTTACGCGGCTGGAAAACTGAGCGATGAAGAGATCGCCTCGGTCGGGTTCACTCCGGGTGACCTGGAGGCGTTGATGAAACGCTACGACGTTCACTCGTTGCAGGATGGTTTCCACACGGACGTCGATGGATCCGAGTTTTACTTCGTGCAGAATCCCGCGTTGGGATTGTGGGAAGCCCCGCTGAACTGACGCACTCGCCGCGCAGAGGTGGTTGTTGCAGAAGGACGAGAAGGTGCCCGCCATGTTCCCAACCAGGGTGAAGAGATGGTGTCACGCGATGCGAAGCCTTGGGATTCGACCCGAGGCTGGGTTTGCATCCCATGCCTCCAAGTCGCGGAGCGACGGCATTCGAACAGCCTTGGGGGTTTCAACCCAAGGGGCAACCGTGCCAAAAAAATCGCCCTAAGCAGTTCGGCAGGAGTCGTTCATCATTTGGAATGTTTTGGGTAGCGTCGTTGCTCCCACGTGCAACCGAGGCGAATGCCCAAACGGCTCACATCGTTGCACCCGATCATTCCTGCCAACCTGCTTGGTCGCGGAGCGACGACAGTTGGTAGAGAACTTTCCGGGGGCCAACTCACTCGGTCGATTGCTCACGTTTACGGGCGGCAACCTGCTGCCCACGACGCGCAACGTCCAGGATGGTCTTCGAGAAATCGTCCCGGACCGGCTGGGTGACTTGTGGCAAACGAGCGGCGATGTCCAGCATCGCCGATGGGTTGCGTTCACTCGCTTCGCTGACCTGGGCGATGAACTGCGCCGTCTGCTCAAAGTTGCTGTCGGCGGAACGCCCGATGATGGGGCTCATCGTTCGAGCGATCAAATCGATGCCCAGGCTATCGAGTTGCACGAAGCAATCCAGGGTTCCTGAGACTCGTGTGCGTCCGTCTTCGCCAACGGTGTACGTGGACTCCAGCACGAACACACCTTTGCCGCGAATTTCGGTTGGCGTCATTTTGCCATCGTAAGAACCATCGACCACAAAGATGTGTTTGTTGGCATCGCCGTAGACCAGATCGACTCGGCAAAGCGTGCCCACGCCGTCGCTGGCGTCCAGTTGATAAGGGCCGGTCCGAGTGGATTGGACTTGGGTGATTCCCATCAAATCCCACAGCCCCACCAGGACGTCGGGATTGCGAGTCAAGAACAGGAACATGTCCCGGTCGCAGGGAATGATTTGCGATGGCAGACGTCGAAACAGAGTTGGCTTTTCGGCGATTCCCAGAATGCGCTGCTTGGCTTCGACCGTCAGGCGATCCATCGGCAACGCATCGAGAATGTCCTGTCGATGCGCCGTGGATCCCACGCGAGGTGGACCGGATGTCGGCAGCAGCGAGAATCGACGCGGCGACGAATCCACGGGGGATTGCGCTGACACGGCGCCGCAGACCAGCGTCAGCAACATCGCGCCCATGATGTGCTTGCAACGATTGCGACCAGCCATTTGTCTGGCCGCAACTCGGTCCGGCGAAGTCACCCGGGCATCGGTTCGCACGCGGGCTCCGATGGGAGAACAACCCGTGGCGCTGGCCGCCAGGCTGTCTCGGACCAGGGTGTCTCGCGATGATGTGACCGTTTGGTCATGGCGCATTGCAATCCCGGTGCCAGTTCTCACTCGCACCACCCCCGCTGGAATCGGCTGCGATCAAGAAAAACCCGATGGATTTTCCTGTCGCGAAAAAGATCGCTCGTGTGAGCGACCGTCCAAAATGACCCCCGGTCGACGTGTGTCAGTTCCACCAAAACTCACGGCGGACCGGTGCTGTTGACGACCCGCAAGCGTTTCGTCACCGCACTCATTGTTTCGGTTGTGACGGTGGCACGACGTGAGAAAAAGAAGCCTCGGTGGGATGTTCTGGGTGGGGGGATCGGGGCCTGGTCGCGAAAAACAGGGGTTTTCATCGGTCCCCTTCGCGAAATTGGGTTGCTGCCCGATACTTGGTCGCTGAAATCGACCCCACTCAACACCCCCTCGGAGTTTCCCGGCAGATGGCCAAGAAAACCATTGACCAAATCGACGTTCAAGACAAAACCGTCCTCATGCGAGTCGACTTCAACGTGCCGTTGGACGAATCGCTGGCAATCACCGATGACCGTCGCATCCGCATGGCGCTGCCCAGCATCAAGAGCGTGATTGATCGTGGTGGCAAGGTGATTTTGATGAGCCACTTGGGGCGCCCGACCGGTGGCGAAGGCGACGAAAAGTATTCGCTTGCCCCGGCCGCGAAACGCTTGGGCGAGTTGCTCGGCAGCACCGTGCACTTCGCGACTGACACCGTTGGCGAAGACGCAACGGCCAAAGCAAAAGCATTGGCTGCTGGCGAGGTCTTGGTGCTGGAAAATTTGCGTTTCAATCCAGGCGAAAAGAAAGGCGATGCGGAGTTCGCAGGCAAGTTGGCTGCCATGGCCGACGCTTACTGCAACGATGCGTTCGGAACCTGTCACCGCAAAGACGCATCGATGGTCGCTGTCCCCGAAGCGATGGCCGGCAAGCCTCGCGTGGTCGGTCACTTGGTCGCCAAAGAAATTCAGTACCTCACCGATGCGATCAGCAATCCAGAGCGTCCTTTTGTTGCCATCCTGGGTGGTGCGAAAGTCAGCGACAAAATCAACGTGATCAACAACCTGTTGGGCATCTGCGACGCGGTCTTGATCGGCGGCGCGATGGCCTACACGTTCTCGTTGGCCAGTGGCGGCAAAGTCGGCAATTCGTTGGTCGAAGAGGACAAGGTCGAATTGGCGAAAGAGTTGATCGCCAAAGGCGGCGACAAGCTGCACCTGCCCGTCGACACGCACTGCGGGGATGACTTCGGGAACATCGCTGGCTGCAACAAGAAGGTGGTTGCTGCAGGTGAGATTCCAGACGACATGGAAGGTTTGGACATCGGTCCTGAAACCGCCAAGCTGTACGCCGATGTGATCAAGTCGGCCAAGACCATCGTTTGGAACGGCCCAATGGGCGTGTTCGAAAAACCACCGATGGACGCCGGCACCAAAGCGGTTGCTCAAGCGATTGCGGATGGCGACGCGGTCAGCATCATCGGTGGTGGTGACAGTGCCGCTGCCGTGGACCAACTCGGATTCGCCGACGACGTCAGCCACGTCAGCACCGGCGGTGGAGCCAGCTTGGCAATGTTGGAAGGCCAAGCCTTCGCAGCCGTCGATTTGCTCGACGAAGCCTGAGCAGAGAAGAGTTTTCAGGACGGTCCCTATGAAATGGGCCCGTTGGAGGTTTCAAGATCCCTTGTTCCCAGGCTCTGCCTGGGAACACACTGTCTTGGAGGCTCCGCCTCCCGCTTGTGTCTCAGCAGGCGGAGCCTGAAGTGCATGGCGTTGCCAGGCAGAGCCTGGCAACGAGAAAGAGCCCGGATGACGCGAGTCATCCGGTTTTGGCCCATTTGCGGCGGCGGCGGTGGGATTGCATTAAACTAGGCAGAACTTCGTGTTCTTCCCTCCCGTGCATTCTCCACCAGGAGCCCGCCAATGATGCCCCAAAACACCCGTTCGAACATTGCTTCGCCCGCTGCCACAGGCATTGCCCCTGAAAGCAAAACACCAACCCGTCGCCGCTTCCTCGGCACGGGTGCCGCTCTGACCGCCGGAGTCGCCGCCACGGCAGCGGCCCGTCCGATTCGCGGGGCGGAACCTGCCGAATCCGTCAGCAGTTCACCCAACTCCCACATTCGATTGGCGTTGGTGGGAGCCGGCGGCCGCGGAACGGGAGCGATCAACGATTCGCTCACCATCAACGACAATGTCTCACTCGCCGCGATCGCGGACTTGGAAGGCGACAAGCTTGGCAAGATCTGCGAGTCGCTCGCGAAACGGCATGGGGACAAGGTCGCCGTCGAGACCGCCAAGATGCACGGCGGCATCGATGCCTACAAGCGGATCCTCGATGATCCCGAAATTGACGTGGTGCTGTTCGCAACACCGCCGGGATTTCGGCCTCAGTATGTCCTGGATGCAGTTGACGCGGGAAAGCATGTTTTCGCCGAGAAACCGACCTGCGTCGATCCGGCCGGCTATCGCGTTTGCGTCGAAGCGAATGACAAAGCCATCGCCAACAAAACATCGATCGTGACCGGTACCCAGTATCGTCGGCAAACGAACTACGTCGAAGCGGTCAAACGACTGCACGATGGTGCGATTGGGGACATCATCTCGGCGACCTCGCGCTATTGCAGCAACGGGATTTGGAACAAGATTCGCAAGGAAGGCATGAGCGACACCCAGTACCAAATCTACAACTGGATGCATTTCATTTGGTTGTCCGGTGACCAGATTGCTGAGCAAGCCGTTCACAACATTGATGCGATCAACTGGATCATGGGCGGACCGCCTGAGTTGGCTTACGGCAGTGGTGGTCGTTTCACTCGTCCCGAAGGCAGTGAGATGTGGGACAGCATGAGCATCGACTACCTGTATCCCGGCAATCGAACCGTTTCGTTCAAGTGCCGCCAGATTCCCAATGCTCAAGGCGACAACTCCAATGTCATCTACGGCAGCAAAGGCATCTGCACGATCTACGGATTGAACCGCGGTGCTGAAATTCGCGACCACGACGGAAACGAAGTGTGGTCGATGGAAGGCGACATTGGTGCGGCCTACAAGCAAGAGCACAAGGACTTGGTCGATAGTGTTCGTGCCGGAAAACCAATTGTCGAGTTCAAAGAGACGGCGGACAGTTCATTGACCGCGGTGCTGGGGCGGATGGCTGCCTACACAGGCAAGCAAGTGACGTGGGACTTCGCTGTGAACGAATCGAAGTTGGATCTGTTCCCCGAGAACCTGGACATGAACGCGTCCCTTCCCGAGCCAGCCTTCGCGATCCCCGGCAAGACCAAGCTGGTCTGACCGAAAGTGGTAAAGGCTTCCAGCCTTTGATCAATGCTATATGCACCAAGTCCCCGGATTCAACAAGAATCCTGGGGGCTCGTGGAGCATCAAACGACGTGGCGAAAAAGATCAACCAAATGCCTCTATCGATTCAGAAAACCGTTCAACAACACCAAGCCAATTTCGGCACCTTTGGGCACCGATTTCCGCGAAGGAATGGAGGCTCGGTAGTTGCCGGGACGAGGTGCGTCGCGATGCGAGGGACCGCGATTGAAATCGCGTGAGTTGTCACGTGAACCTCGATGGGGATAGCTGATCGGTTTCTGTTGCACGTGGGGAACGGTGCGAGGAAGTGGCAGCGGCGTTCGACCGGGGAAGACCACCGAAGGAGTCGGTGGATAGGCCGGTGTCAAATAGCCGCTCCCGTGATGAACATCGCAGTTCAGCGCCGGGCGACCGGAAACGTAGGGCTGGACGTAGGCCATTTGCTGCTGAAGTGCTGCGAATGAACCCAACACATCCCCCCAGCAAGGCGTCAACGCTTGAGCGATGATGGGACATCCGGATCCAAAAACAGCTTGCTCGGTTCGGGCCTGCAGAAACTGGACGTCATTGAACTCCCGTGCCAATCGATCCGAACGATCTGGATGACGAGCGGCCGAACGAACATCGCTTGTTTGGTCTTCGAAGTCATCGATCAAACGCAGCACCGTGCGATCGATGGTTCGAACTCGCCGAGCCTCGTCCTCGAAGTGGCTGACCGCATCGCGGTAATGATCCGCAGCAATGTAAAGCGGCGAATCGTGTCCCGCTTGGGCGGTCTGTGGTCCGGCCAACACGGCAATCAAGGCGGCGAAGCAGGTGCCCGAGACGAAAGTCCAAAGTGAGCGTGTCATGTGTGGGAGTCCGAGTGATCCAGTGGGAGAAGCCGTCCGTGATCCATTCCCCGACATCCTCATCGAGATAACACTCCCTCATGCGAGTCGGATGCCAAACGCTTGGGTCGTATGTCAAGTTCGGGTCGCAAGTGGTTGATTGCAGACGACTTACGGAAATAGGTTCCCGCAGAACATCACCGTTCAGAAGGGCGTGTGTGTCATCGGAGTGATTTCGGTGTCGTCAGCCGGATCTCGCAAGGTGGTGCGGTTTTGATGGCGCTCGGTTTGCCGGCCTCGCAATTTGCACCTCATCGATCCTCGGAGCTACATTGGTGGCCACCCCGATGTCCCTGCCTCCGAGAGCTCCCTTTATGCGACATTTCACCTCCCGCTCCAACCCTTTTTCGCGACGATCTGATCGTCTGGAAACCGCTGCGATCCGCCTCTTCAGCGCCCGATTGTCGATCCTGCTTTGGACACTGGTCGTCACGCTCGCTTTCCTTTCCGGGGCGAAAACCAACGCCGAGGAAGCTCGGCCCAACGTGGTGCTGATTTTGGTCGATGACCTTGGCCTGCATGACATTGGAATCGAAGGCAGCAAATTTCACCAAACACCGCACATCGACGCACTTGCGAAACGTGGGATGCGGTTCACGGCGGGCTACGCGAATTGTCGCGTCTGCAGTCCTTCGCGAGCCAGCATTCAGCTGGGCCAGTTCACGGCCCGTCACGGAATCACCGACTGGATCGGTGCCGCATCCGGTGAGAAATTCAATCGCGGTGATGAGCTGCTGCCGGCTGAGTACGTTCATGAGCTACCTGCTGCAGATGTGACCTTGCCGGAAGCCCTTCGCGAAGCTGGTTATCAAACGTTCTTTGCCGGGAAGTGGCACCTGGGCGGCGACGATTCCATGCCGACCGATCACGGTTTCAATATCAACATCGGTGGTCACCATCGCGGCAGCCCTCCAGGCGGCTTCTTCGCACCCTACAACAACCCGGTGATGGAAAGCGGTCCCGATGGCGAATCGCTGACGCGTCGGTTGGGAGAAGAAACGGCTTCGTTCATTGAGGGCCAGGAAGACCAGCCGTACTTTGCGATGCTGTCTTTCTATGCCGTCCACGGTCCTATCCAAACCACGCAAGAACTGTGGCAAAAGTACCGGGAATCAGCACCTGCACCGCCGGCGGATGGCAACCGATTCATGATCGATCGCACGCTGCCCGTTCGTCAGATTCAAGACAACCCGGTGTACGCCGGGATGATGGAAACACTCGATGACGCGGTCGGCGACGTGATGGCGGCGATCGAAGCGTCCGGCAAAGCCAACAACACCCTGGTCATCTTCACCGGCGACAACGGCGGTGTCTCCTCGGGCGACGCCTACTCGACCAGCAACTTGCCCCACCGCGGCGGCAAGGGCCGACAATGGGAAGGCGGCCTGCGTGAGCCATACTACGTTTCAATGCCCGCAAGCATCGCTGCTGAATCGACCTGTGACGTGCCGGTGATTGGATCGGATCTGTATCCCACCATCCTGGACGTTTGCGATTTGCCTCTGCGTCCTCAGCAACACATCGACGGCCGGTCACTTGAAACCGTGTTGACCGACGGCGAAGACCAATCGCTGGAGCAACGATCGCTGATCTGGCACTACCCGCACTACGGCAACCAAGGTGGTGACCCATCGTCGGTGATCCGAACCGGTGATTACAAGCTGATTCACTACCACTTGGATTCACACGACGAGCTGTATCATTTGCCCACCGACATCGGCGAACAAAACGACCTCGCCGCGGAGCAACCAGAACGAGTCGCGTCGATGCGAAAGGAATTGCTGGCATACCTTGAATCGGTCAACGCAAAATTCCCTCAACCGGACGCCCGCTTCGATGCTGAAAAGGCCAAGCAGCGTTGGGCTCGCGCCCACGGCCCCAGCAAAGACCGATTGGAAAAACGCGAAGCGGCGATGCTGGAACCCAACTGGCAACCGAACAAGGACTGGTGGGGAAGCACGGTCGATTGAACGCCCGAGTTCTGCTCTCTCTGGATCCAACCATGCCACGCTGTGACCGCGAATGACGACCTGCGACTCCGCATCCAATTCGCGACACAGCCTCGATCATTTGCCGTGGTTGTTCTCGCCCGCGGTGGACTTGGCGACGTTTGGCGGCAGCGCTTTGGTTGCCTTGGCGATGCTGCCCATCGGTGCGGCGTTCGGATTCCTTCACGGCGAAACGCCCGGTTGGACCTGGGTTGCGACGATCTTGCTGATCGATGTCGCTCATGTTTATTCCACTGGATTCCGTGTTTACTTCGACGGGGCCGAACTTCGCCGACGACCTTGGTTGTATGGATTGACCCCAGTGTTGGCGTTTGCGATCGGGGGTGCGATCTACAGTGAAAGCGTGACGCTGTTTTGGAGCCTACTGGCGTACCTCGCGGTCTTTCATTTCATTCGGCAACAATACGGTTGGGTCGCGCTGTATCGTTCCCGTGAGCACGACGCTGAAAGCGTGGGGTGGTGGATCGATGCTTCTGCGATCTACCTGGCCACGCTGTACCCGCTGATCCACTGGCACGCCCATCTGCCGAGGCACTTTTGGTGGTTTGCCGAGGGTGACTTCATTCGGTTGCCGGCCGTTCTGGCGACGATTGCGTTGCCGATCTATTGGGCCAGCATGCTGGCCTACGCCGCTCGCAGTTTGCACCGAGGTTTCCGCCACGGAGCCTGGAATCCCGGCAAGGACATCGTGGTCCTGACGACGGCGGTGTGTTGGTACATCGGCATCATCACCTTCAATTCCGACTACGCGTTCACGGTGACCAACGTGATCATCCACGGCGTGCCCTACATGGTGCTGATCTACTGGTATCGTTGGTGCCGCATCGCCGAGACCTCCGAGAACACCTCTGGGTCGGAAGCCGGAAATGTGTCTGCTCATCCGTCTGGCCCGACCTCGCGATGGCAAACCAACGCCGGTCGAGTCGCTATGTTCCTGGGCGTGGTTTGGATGCTTGCCTACGCAGAAGAGTTGCTGTGGGACTTTGGTATCTGGCATGAACGCGGTTGGTTGTTTGCTTGGATGCCGGGTGGCTTTGCCGATTCCGCCGGCGAAACCCTGGCGGAAGCCTCCGTTTGGCTGGCCCCCGCCTTGGCGGTTCCCCAGATCACGCACTACGTTCTGGATGGGTTTCTTTGGCGACGCAGACAACGAGCATCTTCATGACGACGGCCGAACAGCAACGACTCGACGAAGACGAACGCCGCGAGAACAACTGGAAACGTTGGGGGCCGTACCTTTCCGAGCGCCAGTGGGGGACGGTTCGAGAGGATTACTCGGAGGGTGGTGAGTCGTGGAGTGATTTTCCTCACGAACACGCTCGCAGTCGCGCCTACCGTTGGGGCGAAGACGGGTTGCTCGGGTTCACGGACCGCCAATGTCGGCTGTGCTTTTCGATCGCATTGTGGAATGGCAACGACACGATTCTGAAAGAACGCCTGTTCGGTCTCACGGGCCCGGAAGGCAACCACGGCGAGGACGTCAAGGAACTTTATTACTACCTGGACTCGACGCCGACGCATTCCTACGCCAAGGCGATGTATCGCTACCCACAACAGCGATACCCGTATCGTGAATTGGTCAGCATCAACGCCAATCGTGGGCTGAAGGATCGCGAGTACGAACTGATCGACACAGGCTTGCTGGATGAAAATCGTTTCTTCGATGTGACGGCGACGTACGCGAAAGCGTCGGACAACGATTTGCTGATTGACATTGCGATCACCAATCAAGGTCCTGACGCTCACGAGATCACGCTGCTGCCAACGCTGTGGTTCCGCAACACCTGGGTTTGGGGTTGCTTGCACGAAGGCTGCACGGCAAAGCCGACCATTCAGGCGATCGATTCTCACATCGTTCAAACGCGACACGACACGCTGGAACCGTTTGTTTGTGCGTTTGAGAATCAACCGGACAGCGAGTTGCTGTTCACGGAAAACGAAACCAATTCCGAACACTTGTTCGGCACCGAGAACTTCTCGCCGTACACCAAAGACGCCTTCCATCGGTACGTCATCGACGAACAAACCGACGCGGTGAATCCCAAGCGACACGGCACCAAAGTCGCTGCGCTCTATCGCTGGAATTTGGCGGCGGGCGAAACGCGGCACGTCAAAGTTCGCTTGAGCGTGAAGGAAAAGGTCGGCGAGTTTCATCCGGACCTCGGCGACGACTTTGACAACGTCCTGACGCAACGACGTGAAGAAGCCAACGAGTTTTATCAAGCGATCATTCCGCCCAAGGCAACCGACGAGCAACGCTTGGTTTCGCGGCAAGCCTACGCGGGATTGATGTGGACGAAGCAGTTTTATCACTACATCGTCGCCGACTGGCTGGACGGCGATCGCGACGTGATGACGCCTCCGGTGGCGCGTCACAGCGGTCGCAACAAAGATTGGCGTCACCTGTACGCTCGCGATGTTTTGTCGATGCCCGACAAATGGGAATACCCTTGGTTCGCAGCGTGGGATCTGGCATTCCACATGATCCCGGCGGCTCGCATTGACCCGGCGTTTGCAAAGAAGCAGTTGATGGTGCTGCTGCGGGAATGGTACATGCATCCCAACGGGCAATTGCCGGCTTACGAGTTCTACTTTGATGACGTCAACCCGCCGGTGCATGCCTGGGCGTGTTTGCGAGTCTTCCAAATGGAAGCCGAGACCGGCAAACGCGACTACAAATTTCTCTCGCAAGCGTTCCAGCGTTTGCTGGTGAATTTCACTTGGTGGGTGAACCAGGTCGACAGCAACGGCGACAACGTTTTCGCGGGAGGGTTCCTGGGACTGGACAACATCGGCGTGTTCGATCGCAGCAAAGGGCTGCCCGAGGGAGCCGAACTGGAACAGGCCGACGGAACCGCGTGGATGGCGTTTTACTGCGGCACAATGATGTCGATGGCGCTCGAGTTGGCTCGCCATGATCGTTCGTATTCCGACATGGCGTCCAAGTTCCTGGATCACTTCATCCGCATCGTGGATGCCATGAATGGTGGCGAGAGCGGCGGGCTGTGGGACGAAGACGACGGTTTTTACTACGACCAGCTTCAGATCGACGGCGAGACTCATCCGATGCGAGTCAAATCGTTGGTCGGTTTGTTGCCTCTGATCGCGGTGGAGATTCTCGACGAGGACTTGCTGGCGGACTTGCCCGGATTCCGCAACCGCTTGGAATGGTTCCTGAACAATCGCCATGACTTGGTGCAACACATCACGTTTTGCCAGACGACCAAACGCCACCACCGAATGCTGATTTCCATTCCGACTCAAGAACGCTTGGAACGCGTCCTGGAGATCCTGCTCGATGAAGCGGAGTTCCTTTCCGACTTTGGGATTCGTTCTCTTTCCAAGAAACATGAAAGCGAACCGTTTCGCGTCACGGTCCGTGGGAAAGAACACACCGTTGCCTACGTGCCAGGCGAATCAGACAGCTGGATGTTTGGTGGCAACAGCAACTGGCGAGGGCCGATCTGGTTCCCGACCAGCTACCTGTTGATCGAAGCCCTGCAGCGGTACCACGAGTTCTACGGCGATGACATCCAAGTCGAATGCCCGACGGGATCGGGTGTGAAGATGAACCTTCGCGAAGTGGCGGATGAACTGAATCGCCGGATGTCGAATATTTTTTCCACGCCCGCAGAAGGCGGCTCTCGGCCCTGTCTGCGTGGCAGCGGGATGAAGAGCGACGAATCGTTGTGGCAGGACCAAGTCTTGTTTTACGAGTACTTCCATGGCGACACGGGCGAAGGCTTGGGCGCAAGTCACCAGACCGGCTGGACTGCGTTGATTGCAACCTGCATCGAGCATCTGCACGGCCGCATCACCGAAGGAGTCGAGTGAGCGACGACGCAGAAGAAACCGGTCTCAGAGATTCAAATGCTTTTGTGGCCGAACAAGTCGATCTCGGTTGCTGAACGGGCGTTTCGAAACGTGTAGATTAACGATTCGACTATGACTTCCCCGCATTGGACGCCCTGATGACCGTCGCTGAATCGACTGCTGCCACTGACTCCGCCCCCATTCGCCCGATTCGAAAAATCCTGGCTGCCAATCGCAGCGAAATTGCCACCCGGGTGTTTCGCTCGGCTCACGAACTGGGCATTCGCACTGTCGCGATTTATTCCCACGAAGACCGCTACGCCCTGCACCGATTCAAAGCCGACGAGGCCTACCAAATCGGGACGCCCGGCGAGCCCATTCGTTCTTACCTCAACATCGACGCCATCGTTGGCTTGTGCTTGAAGCACCACATCGATGCGGTGCACCCGGGATATGGTTTCCTGTCTGAGAACCCTGAGTTCGCCAAGGCGCTCACGGACGCAGGCATTTTGTTCATCGGTCCCAGCGAGCAAAGCTTGCGAGATCTGGGCGATAAAACCAGCGCCCGTCGCTTGGCCGAAATCGCTGGCGTGCCCGTGTTGGGCGGAACCGCTCAAGCCGTCACCTCGGTCGACGAAGCGATCGAAGCGGCTGAGAATCTGGGCTATCCGATCATGTTGAAAGCCGCCAAAGGTGGTGGCGGTCGGGGCATGCGTGTGGTGATGGACCCCAGCGAATTGGGAAGTTCCCTCGAAGCCGCCCAGCGCGAAGCGAAAACGGCATTTGGAAGTGACGAAGTCTTCCTGGAACGCTTTGTCCAACGAGCCCGGCACTTGGAAGTGCAATTGCTCGGTGACCGCCACGGCAACTTGGTTCACTTGTATGAACGCGATTGCAGCGTCCAACGCCGGCATCAGAAGGTCGTCGAACTCGCCCCCGCACCGAATCTTCCTGCCGAAATGCGTGACGCCATCTGCGACGCGGCATTGCGAATCGGACGCGCGGTCGGCAAAGCAAGCGGTGGCTACGAGAACGCGGGAACGGTCGAGTTCTTGCTCGATGTCGACCAAAACGAGTTCTACTTCATCGAGGTCAACCCGCGAATCCAAGTCGAGCACACGGTGACCGAAGAGGTCACAGGCATCGACATCGTTCGCAACCAAATCCTGGTCGCCCAGGGATATCCGCTGGAAAGTGAAGAGGTCGGCCTGCCATCCCAGGATGGCATCCGAACCATGGGATTCGCGATGCAGTGCCGGATCACGACCGAAGATCCCGCCGCCGAATTCCGTCCCGACTACGGCCGAATCAGTCACTACCGCAGTGCAGCTGGTCTGGGCGTTCGTCTCGATGCGGGCACGGCGTTCAGTGGCGCGGTCGTCAATCCTTTTTACGATTCCATGTTGGTGAAGGTCACCGCGCGAGCCCCTACCCTGGCCGCCGCTGCCCGGCGGATGGATCGATGCCTGCACGAATTTCGAATTCGTGGCGTGAAAACGAACATTCCGTTCCTGACGCGGCTCGTCAATCATCCCACGTTCTTGGCCGGCGAAGCCACGACGCGTTTGATCGACACGACACCGGAACTGTTCCGCTTGCCACGCCGGCGTGACCGAGCCACCAAGCTGCTGACGTTCCTGGGCGAAACGATTGTCAACGGGAACCCGCTCGTCACAGGGCGTCCACCCGCTGTTCGCCGCGAACCAGCCCCGGTTCCCGAGATCCCGCCCACCTCCACGCCACCTCGCGGAACCGCCGACATTTTTCGCGAGGAAGGCGTCGATGGATTGATGCGTTGGATTCGCGAACAAAAAGGGCTGCTGCTGACCGACACGACCATGCGTGACGCGCATCAATCGTTGCTGGCCACTCGAGTTCGTACCGATGACATGCTTCGCATCGCGCCGGCCTACGCTCACCTGGCCCCACAATTGTTCTCGCTGGAAATGTGGGGAGGAGCCACCTTTGACACGTCGATGCGTTTTCTCAAGGAATCACCTTGGCAACGGCTGGCTGACCTCCGCGCAGCCGTTCCCAACATTCTGACGCAGATGCTGCTGCGGGCCAGCAACGCGGTTGGCTACACCAACTACCCCGACAACGTCGTGCGACTGTTTGTTCGCGAAGCCGTGCAGGCAGGCATGGACGTGTTCCGCGTGTTCGATGCGCTGAACTGGGAAGAGAACATGAGGGTGGCGATGGACGCCGTGATCGAGGAAGGCGGTATCTGCGAAGCATCGATCTGCTACACCGGTGACTTGCAAGACCCGCGGCGGACCAAGTACGACCTGAAGTACTACGTCGATCTGGCGAAGAAGCTGCAGGCGGGCGGCGCTCACATGATTGCGATCAAAGACATGGCAGGGCTGCTCAAACCAGCCGCGGCGGTGAAGCTGCTGCGAGCCTTGCGTGACGAAGTCGACCTGCCTATTCACTTGCACACTCACGACACCGGTGGAATTCAAGCGTCCACGTTGATGGCCGCTGCCGGCGAAGGGTTGCAGATCGCCGACGCGGCACTGGCGCCCTTGTCGGGCGGAACCAGCCAAGTGAACTTGAACACGCTGGTCGAAGCCCTTCGTTTCACCGACCGTGAATCTTCGCTGGATGGTGAGTCGTTGACTCAGCTGGCAACCTACTGGCAAGCCGCTCGTGAATTCTACAAGCCGTTTGAAAGTGATGTGCTGCCCGCGACCGGTGACCTGTACGACCACGAGATGCCCGGTGGCCAATACACCAACCTGTTTCAACAAGCCCGTGCTTTGGGATTGGCGGATCAGTGGGCTGGCGTCTGCCGCGCTTACGCGGACGTGAACCGATTGTTCGGCGACATCGTCAAGGTGACTCCCACCAGCAAAGCCGTCGGTGACATGGCGTTGTTCTTGGTCGCCAATGAAATGTCGGCGGAAGAGGTCCTGACGACGAACAAGGCACTCGCGTTTCCCGCCAGTGTGCTGGATCTGATTGGTGGCCGGATGGGACAACCACCAGGCGGCTTCCCCGAAAAAGTCATGCAGAAGATTCTCGGTGACCAAGCCCCCGTGCTGGAACGCCCAGGTGCATCCATGCCACCAGCCGACTTAGAGGCGGCCAAGGCTCAAGCGGCCGAACTGACCCACGAAGCGCCCAGTGACCGTGATGCAGTGACGTACCTGCTGTATCCCAAAGTATTCGAAGAGTACTCGCAGCATCGCAACACCTACGGAGACGTGGAAACCCTTCCGACCCCCAATTTTTTCTATGGGCAAGAACCGGGTGATGAGATCGCCGTCGACATCGAACCCGGCAAACGTTTGATCGTCAAATATCTAGCCGTGGGCCAACCCTATCCCGATGGCACACGCACGGTGTTCTTCGAACTCAACGGGCAACCCCGAGAAGTCTCGGTCATCGATCGATCGTTGGACGTGGACATCAAAGCCGCGGTGAAAGCCGATCCATCCGACGCCACCCATGTCGCTGCGTCGATGCCTGGGATGGTCATCACGGTGGCTGCGGCCGAAGGTGAAAAGGTGAAGGCGGGGCAAAAGTTGTTGGTGCTGGAAGCCATGAAAATGGAAACCACCATCAACGCGCCCGCTGACGGCGTCGTCACCAAAATCCATACACCTCCAGGAACCCAAGTCGAAGCGGGAGATTTGCTGGCGGTGGTGGAGTGAGGGAGGAGCGTGCGGTCAATTGAAAAAGTTAAATTGACAATTGTAAAATCGGAGCTCGGGCGTTGGATCTGCACGAATTCAGCTGATGGCCAAAACGCAACTTCGAACCCCACCAGCAATTGACCGCCCGAGAATGCCGCTCCTGACGGGGCGACGAAATTCCGATGATTCGATAGGCTTTTAGAAAATTCACGCGTTCGCGCCCTTTGAGCTTTCGGAAACCAACCTCATGTCGATCAAACGTGTCGGAATCCTCACCGCCGGCGGCTTGGCCCCGTGTCTGTCGTCGGCCATCGGAGCCCTGATTGAAGCCTACACGGAGCAGGCTCCTGAAATTGAAATCCTCTGCTATCGATCCGGTTACAAAGGTCTGCTGCTCGGCGACAGCTTCGTCGTCGATGATCATTCGCGAAAGAATGCGGCGATCTTGCACCAGCACGGTGGCAGCCCCATCGGCAACAGTCGGGTCAAGCTGACCAACGTCGCCGATTGCGTGAAACGCGGTTTGGTCAGCGAAGGCCAAGACCCATTGCGGGTGGCCGCCGAGCGATTGCAATCCGATGAAGTCGACGTGTTGCACACCATCGGTGGTGACGACACCAACACGACCGCCGCTGACTTGGCGGCCTACTTGGCCAAACACGAATACCAACTGACCGTGGTTGGTTTGCCCAAAACGATCGACAACGACGTCATTCCGATCAAGCAAAGTCTCGGTGCTTGGACGGCGGCTGAAGAAGGTGCCAAGTTCTTCGAAAACGTGGTGGGTGAACACAGCGCCAACCCACGCATGCTGATCATTCACGAAGTCATGGGACGCAACTGTGGTTGGCTGACCGCCGCCACCGCTGCGAAATATCGCGAGCGATTGCAGAAGCTGAACTTCTTGCCCGAAATGGGACTCAGTCAACAACGTCGCGATGTGCACGGTGTCTTCGTTCCTGAGATGAGTTTTGATCTCGAAGAAGAAGCCAAGCGTTTGCGCGCGATCATGGATGAAAACGATTGCGTCAACATTTTCATCTCGGAAGGTGCCGGTGTGGACACCATCGTCAAGGAAATGGAATCGCGAGGCGAAAGCGTTCCCAAAGATGCATTCGGTCACTACAAACTGGACGCCGTGAACCCCGGCAAATGGTTCGGCAAGCAATTCGCCGACATGCTGGGTGCTGAGAAGACACTCGTGCAAAAGAGCGGCTACTTCAGTCGCGCCGCCGCTGCCAACGCCGAAGACATTGCCTTGATCGGTCGCTGTGCCAAGAAGGCGGTCGAGTGTGCCATGCAAGGCATCGGTGGTGTGATCGGAGAAGACGAAGACCAAAGCAACGAACTTCGGGCAATTGAGTTTGAACGGATCGCCGGTGGCAAACCATTCGACATCAACGTGGACTGGTTTGGTGACCTGCTCTCACAAATGGGACAACCCAAGGGCGAAGTCCTGGAAACGTCTCACTGACGGACCAACTGAGCGGCAACAACCTCCGTGCCGAGCGCGTCGTTCGCGCCTGGCACGGATGGCTTTCGCTTCCCGTTGAGCAACCATCCGATTGGAGTGTGGCGAACAAAGATCTGGTAGCTCAGCAACAGCACCACGCTTGAGACCCCACTGACAATCGTGAACTTCACCAATAGCGGGACCTCCCAGTCTCGCACCCAAAACTGCAGGAACATCACCAGCGGCAGGTGAGCGAGGTACAACCAGTAACTCGAATCCGAAAGGTACCGCAGTGTGCGACTGGGATGAGCGAATAGGGTTCGAAACATTCCCATCATGCCGAAGGACACGATCCAGGCATACGCGGATTGAACGAAGACGGAAGCGACCAACCCTCCGCCCTCCGTTTGCCCACGCAGCGTCCATCCGATCGCAAACAGGATGGTGAACGACAGCGGCAGACTCATCTTCCATCCGCGACCGAGATCCCCGTCGCGGTCATTGGCGTCGAAGTAAATCGCGCCAAAGCCAAAGAACAATGCGTAGTACGCCAGCACCGATGGCATCGGTAGCAGACCGACCGATGTCGCCGGCCCGAAGCCTTCGTGCCGCATGAACCAATGTGGCAACATCGTCAGCGGGATCAACCACAACAAACAGCGCGGCGAACGAACGATGGACGCCAGATCCCATCGTGAACGCCATGCCCGCGGGGTCAACGTCAGGACGAGTACAAACCCCGTCACCAGGAAGCACAGGAACGATAAAAACCACAGGTGACCGGTCACCGGAAATTCGAACAACAGAAACATCAATCCGCCCCAGTCCACGGCGTCCATGCCGCCACCGGCGACCGGTTCCGACAAGGTGACGCCCATCATCGTCGCGATTTTCTGCCGGCCGGATTCCACGTCCTCCTGATCGACTTCGATTTGCAACAACCCGGCCACGAACTCGGTCGTTCCCCAGGGTGCCCGCATCACGTCGATCGGCCGCTCTCCCTTGTGGTTTCCCAGTTCTGGGTCCGCGTCGTAATCCAACAACACCTTGGCAATGTCATCGCGTCCCAGGAACGCGGCCACCAAGAAGGGTGAGTCACCTTGCTCGGATCGTTGATTGACATCGGCGCCTGCCAACAACGCTTTTTCCACTCCCGCCAAGTCATCTTGAACGACGGGAGTCAATAGATCGGTTGGGTCGACGGCGGTGATAATGCCCGCAGGGTGGGCCTGGATGTAGCCAGCAACGATCCACATGGCGGGAATGATCGTGCACATTCCAATCACAAACGGAATCGCAATTCGCAGGATGCGATTTTCGATCAGCTTCGAAACCCCGCGGCGCCGAAACAGCATCATCGTGAAGAAGCCGCTGAGCAAGAAAAACAACGGCATTCGAAAACCATGCACCAGCGCAATGAACATCGAAACCAAATCGCTGCTTTGCGAGTCTTGGATCGGCCACCCTCGCCCGGCATCGGGCGAGTAGGCGATTGCTGCGTGCAAGAAAATCCCCAGCAACATGGCGATCCCTCGCAACGCGTCCAGGTCGTGCCGGCGAGACGAAACAGAAGTCATTGAATCACTCATGGCTTCAGTTTCCTCGATGTCGGGGACGCACGCACCGTTGCTTCGGTAACGAACTGTACCGATCTGAATCCCGCGACCCGAAAACCAAGCAAGAGTGCTGCGTCACAACGAATTATTCGGGTCGCAAAACTCGTCAAGAGTTTTGATTTGCACCCTCAATCGCCGAAAGTCTTGACGACTTTCGCGACGGCCGAAAGACTCCTGCTTACCTGCGTCAGCTTGGATTCCAATCCAGCCCCATCGGCAACTGGTTCAAGTTGACAGGACCGTCCGCCGTCACGACCAACATGTCTTCGATGCGAACACCACCATGTTGACGTCCATAGAGCCCCGGTTCGACCGTGAAAACTTCACCGGCGAGCATTTCACCTCCGCCATGATCCAGCAGGATCGGCTCGTGAACTTCCAGACCGATCCCGTGGCCGGTGCCGTGTTGAATCGAGGGCCCGTCCGTCTGCTCCCCTCGTGAGATCGGGTACCCGTGACTGACCAAGACCTTCTCAACGGCCAACTGGACTTCTTCGCCCGTTCTTCCGGGGAACAAGACTGCCTCGGCGGCGTCCTTGGATGCGACCACCGCCGTGTGCATTTTCTGAACGGTCTCGCTGGGCGTTCCATGGACCACGGTTCGCGTGCAGTCGCCGTTGTAGCGAGTTGACTCATCGCGTGGAAACAGATCGACGATGACCGGATGCCCGGTGTACAAATCGCCGTCGCCTCGGTGGTGGCAATCCGCTGATTCCGGCAACGTCGCAACGATCGCACCGTGGCTCATCGTGTAATCACGTTTCATGAACGCTTCCGCCGCCATCGTGCGAACTCGTTCGCTGGTCAACGGTTCGCCACCGACCATCAATCGACCTTCTGAACCGACCTCCGCGGTGGCGATCATTTCACACATCTGCCGCATCACCGACTCCGTGACCGACTGAGCTTTCCGAAGCCATTCGATCTCTTGTTCCGTTTTGACGCGGCGATCGATCACGCCCAAGTCATCGTCGTAGGCGATTGAGATCCCAGCGTCGGCCAAGTGCCAGGCGTAGATCAGCGGGAACGCTCGGTCGACGACGACCTGATCGATCGATTGAAGCTGAAGGAATCGGGCGACGGATTGAGCGGACGCGGTTTCGCGATCGCCACTGGCGGATCCCGAGACGGGCGGGAAATCAGCCGGACATTGAACGGAATCCAATTGTCCCGCGGCGCGAGTTCGGTCCATTTCCAAGTCACGCACGATGCCGATGTTTTTTCCGTCGGGCAGGCGCACCCACGCAGCAGGATCACCGAGCGCGATTCCCAAACGTCGAAACAAATTTGCGTTTCGATCGGCCAGGCCCGCCATCACCTGGGCTCCCTCGGAGCCGAGACTTGAACGAGCGTCGTTGGATACAGAACCGTCAGCGGAGTCGCTCATGGCGACCATCAATTTAGAGTGAATCATGCACCCAAATTAACCGACCGAGCCGAAGCTGCCGAGAGACCGCCAGTTGAGCGAGTTGGCAACCACTCAATCACCGACACAAGGCGGGATTGGCGGAACGGAAGTCGCCTCAATTGCCTTGTTTTTTCCTGGAAACGGCGAGCCAGCTGGTCAATCTCGCCAATCAGCCTCCGCCAGCAACGCTCGCGTTTCCTGGCAGAATCCTTGTAGATTCACTAACCGTGCTGACCCACAGAGCGTTTGCGAAATTCGCTTGCGACTGTTCTGGCAGATGAAGCGATCCGGTGGTTCGTGCCGATCGCTGGGAGAGACGTCGCTCTGACGCGATCGCATGGCATCGCTTCGGCGACCAAGCGTCTCGCCCCGCCGCCATCGCTTGAGTCTGTTTCATGACATGGTTTTTAAAACCCACTGATGCGTCCGCCTCCGACGCCCACGAAGCAACATCCACCCGCACGATCGCAGCCGCGGTCCTTCGCGTGGATCGAATGCTTCGACGTCGTCGGATACTCGCCGTCGCGATTGGGTGCACCGTGTTGTCAGCTGGCCCAGGTTTGACCGGCACCAGCTCAGCTGGGTTCCCGGAGATGGTCGAGCGGGTCGGACGCTTTTGCGGAGCCAGCTGGGGTGACGGGTACCACGCCTGCCACAGCAGCGGCATGCGACCGATGGCCAATCTGCCGCCGCGTTCGTACCCGGCACGCACCGGCAACCTGGGTGACAAAGTGATGGGGTGCAAGACGTGCCAGTCACCAAGTTGCCAGGGAACGTGTCAAGCCAACTCGCTGCAATCAAGCGAACTTCGCGATGGCTTCAGCAGATTGCGTCCAACCATGCTGCCCACCGCCGATCGTCCGACATTCTACGACCGCTTTGACGAGTACGCTCGAAAAGTCAGCTTCGAAGCCGCTGCGGCCGAAGTGGGTGCCCAGCCTGTTGACCCGATCCTCGATCACGAAACAATCGGAAGTCACTATCCCGAGACCAACTCGCCTCGGTTTCAGCTGCACTCGAAACACATCGATCAGTTCACGCACCATGGGTTCTCTGTCCTGGCAAACGAGGATCCCTCGACAACATCATCGTCGGAACCAACGCTCGAAAAATCAGCCCTGACCAGCGACATCCCGGTCGCAAACGAGCCACTCCCAAAGCAGCAATTGACTGCAGAAGAGATCCAGCGTTTTCGTGAATACCAAGAACACCAACGGTTGGAAAAGAAGTACAAAAAGTACTTGATTGAGCCAGAGGAAATCGAACCTTCGCAAACGTTCGGTGGCCCGCCTGTCGGTAGCGAGCAGCGACGTTCGCTCGACGAGCGGAAGGTGGAGGAATTGCTGAAAGAAAAGCCGCAGCTTCTACCCCCGCCTTCGGCCAGCGAAAATGAAAAGCAGGAGGACTCGCCGGCAAGTCCCAGCGACCTGCTCGACACCTCGCTCGAAGAACTGCTGCCGCCTTACCCTGAGGAAGACGACTTGCTCCTGCCCTCTGATGCGGCTGGACCAGCGTCTTGGCCAACGGGCTCGGCAACCGACTCGTTGAGCCATCAATCACCGTCTCCCGCATCGGTACACTCCTCGCGGAACTTCATCCGGCAACCGTCCGGAGAAGCAACCGCAGCGGCGGCGGCCGACAGCACTCCCACCCAGCGTGTCGCGGAAGTTCCGAACTGGCGTTTCGTTCGCCAGCCTCATTAGTGGTCCAATACGCCTAGGAATGAGGGTTACGGCCGTAGCGGAAGTCGTCAAGACTTTCGGTTTCCCCGCCACCAACGAAACTCTTGACGAGTTCCGCTACCCTGAAATTGAGTTGGAACAGACCACGATGCACGGCATCCATAGGATGCGTGGCAGCTTACCAATACCTCAAGTGCGGCCGCCTTCGCAGCATGTTTCGCAAATCGTGTGACATCGCTCGCACTGCAACTTGCCGCGAATTTCGATCAGGGTTCGCCCCAAACAAACGGGGCAAACACCCAGCGTCGCATCCGCGGGGGAGCACTGATTCCACTGGTGCGGCGCATCGGACTGCGATGAACCCTCTGCTGATGGATGGTTCAATTTGGGAGCTCTCGATTCATTCATGTTGCAATCCATTTGGTGTGCTGATTTCAAAACGGTTAGACTCCAGCAGGAGGATAATCGATGGCTTCCGAGCATTCCCTTTTCAAAGCTTCTCCTCGCGGAACCGTTTTCAACCGTGATGCGTCACGACTGAACCGGCTGGTGCGAGTGGCAACCGCGATGACGCTCGTGCTCGGCGTGAGTGTCTTGGTCCAGCTCCTGCTCCCGTACCAGGACTATTTCCCTGCCAACCTGAAGGACTCGGTTTTCCTGTCGGCTCACCGAAGTCACTTCCACGGTTGGTATCCCATCGCGTTCTACATTCACATTGTCGCGGGACCGATCGCATTGGTTCAAGGTGCCGCGTTGTTCTTCAGTGGATCGAAGCGGAAACCGACTCCAAGATGGCACCGTGTCATCGGGCGGGTTCAAGCCGTTGTGGTCCTGTTGTTTTTGTTTCCTAGCGGTTTGGTGATGGCCCAGCACGCCATGGCTGGCCCGAGTGCGGAAGTCGCCTTCACACTGCTGTCACTGGCAACGGCGATCACGATGGCGCTCGCGATCCGCAGTGCAATGAGCGGGAGGATCCGTCAGCACCGTCTTTGGGCAACACGCTGTTTTCTGCTGCTGTGCTCGCCGTTGATGCTTCGAGTCGTCGTCGGGTTCACGATTCTCACGGGAACAGAAACTGATTTTGCACACCGTCTTCTCGCTTGGGCCAGTTGGTTGGTCCCGTGGTTTCTTTTCGAGGTTGGGAGAAAATGTCATGACGCTGCTTCAATGTCACGGAACACAACCAGGACAACGCCGGCGACGGCTTCCATCCCCATCTCGGTGTAGCGACCCAATCGACAGAATGCATGATCGTTCGTCGACATCGGCTGCGGTCAAGATTCAGCGTCATGCATTCACGCTGCTGGAACTCCTGGTGGTCATCGGCATCATCGCTGTCCTGATCGGATTGCTGATGCCAGCGGTACGCACATCCAGTGAAGCCGCCAGAAGAATGAGTTGCAGCAACAACTTCAAACAACTTGGACTCGCGCTGCACAACTACCACTCCGCCTACAAGCAGCTTCCTCCTGCCCAGGGAGGCACGCTTCGAGGCCCATCCGAACGGGACGGGAACTCACGGCGTCTCAGCGGATTGGTGGCGTTGCTGCCGTTCTTTGAAGCCTCCAGCTTGTGGGAAACAATCTCCAACCCCGCTGAGTTCAACGGAATGTTCTACCCGCCAATGGGGCCGGCACCCTGGGTCGAACAGTACGAACCTTGGACGACACAGATTTCAACCTTGCAGTGTCCCGCTTCGCCGGCCACGCCCGAGCCATTTGGATTGACGAGTTATGCCTTTTGCGTGGGCGATCAAGTCGACCTGCTGAATGCCGAACACTCGTCAACACGATCGGTGCGCGGCATCTTCGCCGGGACCCATGTTCCCCACTTTCGCACAATCACCGATGGCCTCTCCAACACCATTGCCATGTGTGAAATCGGCAACGACCCAGGGGGGAATTTCGTCATCGGTCAAACCGCGATTCAACAAACCGGGGCAATCTTTGAATCGCCCAGCACTTGCCGAGAAACGTTGGATGTCGACCGACCTGACTTCTACGAATCATCCGTTCAACTCGCCAGCGTCGGGCGGGGCGGTCGGTGGGCCGATGGGGTTGCGGCGATTGCGGCCGTCAACACGATCCTGCCACCGAATTCACCAAGTTGTTCCGTTGGAAAACAATTGACCAGCCCAGGCCTCCATTCGGCGGGCAGTTTTCATGCGGGTGGAGCAAACGTGCTGATGGCGGATGGCGCGGTCAAGTTCATCATCGAATCGATTGATCATGGTGATTCGACCGCCGCGGTGGTTCGGTTGACGGAAGCGGCTGAATCCAACGCCAGCACCACCTCCGAACCGGTCGATGAAGCTGCTGGCAACTCTTCCAATCAAGCGGACTCTTCATCGCCAACCTCGTTCACTCATCCGGAGAGCCCGTATGGTGTGTGGGGCGCACTCGGGACTGCCCGGAGCGAGGACTTGGTGACCAGCGGCCTTTGATTCCGACCGGAACTTGGGAATAAAATGGTAGTCCGATCCATCGCCGCCACGATCCGATACGCTGGGTGACATGATTCCCGCGAACGATAGTTTTCCTGAAAGTGCTGCTCCCCTGCGTCATCGAATGATGCTGGTCCAGGATGCTGCCAGCGACTGCCCGTACATCGATGGCGAACCAGCTCGCATGCCGTTGTACTTCCCAATGCCTCCGCGTCAGAGCGAAGACACGGACATGCTGCTGGCGGCTGGTTTTCGTCGCAGCAGCCAATTTGTCTATCACACGAATTGCCCGAACTGCTGTGCCTGCCAGCCCATTCGATTGCGAGCCGAGGATTTCAAACTGACCAAATCGCTGCGTCGTGTTCTCAAAAAAGCGGAGCGGGAACTGACCTGGCGTTGGCAAGTCCCACAAGTCGATGCGGATCGTGTTCGACTTTACAACGATCATCGCAACGTTCGCGGCTTGGCACACGATGACGACATCAGTGCGTCGGACTACGAGACCTTTTTGATCGCAACCTGTTGGCCAACGCTTGAGCTTGAGATCCGTTACCAAGACCAACTGGTCGGCGTTTCGATCATGGACATCGGCCAAGAAAGCGTCAGCGCGGTGTACACCCATTTTGATCCGATCGCATCCAAGTTCAGCCTGGGAACCTTCGCGGTGCTGCAACAAATTCAGTGGGCCAAAGACAACGGTCGCACTTGGGTGTACTTGGGTTTGTACGTCGCCGAAAACCCACACCTGAATTACAAATCACGATTCGTACCGCAGGAACGTTTGATCGACGGGCAATGGCGTGTCTGCTTGGAGTAGACTCTGGCGTCACACATCCATTCCCCACGCTGTGAGAAGAAGTCTTGACGATTTGGTGGTTGGTCGCGCTCGCCGTGACGATGGTGCTGGTTTCGATCCTCGCGTTTCGCTTGCACCCGTTTCTGGCGCTGCTGTCGACGGCAATCATGGTGGCCATGCTGACCACGCCGGCTCAGTTGTCGTCCTTTGCATCGGCGAGATTGGCCGAAGGTAAATTCACAGAATCGGAGGCCGCCGACTTTGTCGGGCAGAGTGCATCCGAGCGAGTCGCGGATGCGTTTGGTGCGACGGCAGCTTCCATCGGGATCGTGATAGCATTGGCCAGCGTCATCGGTGGATTGCTGATGCAATCCGGTGCCGCGGCGCGGATCGTTGACACCATGCTTCGCTGGACCGGGGAAAAACGAGCTCCTGAGGCGATGGCTGCCGCGTCTTTTGTGCTGGGAATCCCGGTGTTTTTCGACACCGTTTTCTACTTGATGCTGCCGCTGGCCCGGTCCCTCCGACGCAAAACAGGCAAGAATTACGTGCTGTTCATCCTGGCTATCTTGGCAGGCGGATCGATCACGCATTCGTTGATCCCACCGACGCCGGGACCGCTGCAGGTCGCCGCGTTCTTGGAAGTCGAAGTTGGTGCGATGTTGATCGCCGGACTGGGGATTGGGAGCGTGACCAGCGTGATCGCACTGGCCGCCGCGAGAGTGATCAACCACTTTGTCGACTTGCCACTTCGCGACGAAGACGGTGAAGAGATTCGGCCGGAAACTCAACGTCTGGCGTCAGCCGATGAGGATTCGGCCGACATCCCGCCCAAACCGCCACTGTGGCTGGCACTGTTTCCGATTGCCTTGCCGGTGGTCTTGATTGCTCTGGGATCGACGATCAAATCGATCTACGGAAGCGAAGCCGTCGCCGAATCAGAACTGTTGGGCTGGATCATTCGCTTGGGCGATAAAAATCTTGCGTTGGGACTGGGGTGCCTCGTTGCGTTCGGGTTGATCCGGTGGGTCCCCAACGACCAACGACGAAAAGTGGTGTCCGCCGCCATCGCCTCAGCAGGATCGATCATCTTGATCACCGCAGCGGGCGGGGCGATGGGCAAAATGCTTTATCACGCCGGGATCGCCGAAGTGGTCGGTTCGATCGCCCAAGGATTCCCGGGGCTTTGGTTGTTGCCGTTGGCGTTCCTGGTCACGACCGCGATTCGAACGATCCAAGGTTCCGCGACCATTGCCATGATCACTTCGGCCAGCATCTTGCAATCGCTGGCAACCAGTGGCGAGCTTCCTTTTCACCCGGTTTACCTGGCGATGGCGATCGGAGCGGGAAGCAAACCGATTTCCTGGATGACCGACAGTGCGTTCTGGATTATCTCGGAAATGACTGGCATGACAGAGAAAGAAGCCCTGCGAACGATCTCGCCAATGAGCGCGGCGTTGGGAGTTTCAGCGTTGTTGGTCACGGTGATTGCCGCGGCGATCTTCCCCGCCGTGTGATGGATCGGATCCAGAAGCGACGGTAGAAATGGCTCCGGATGTCACACATGTACCGATGAACGGTTTCAAATTCTGGCCCCAGTGATTTAAATGGGGTGTTTTGATTTGCCCCAAAATCGACAAGAACGAACCTGCATGGATACGACGCAACCCGATTTGATCAACGAACCGACCGCGGACAACTCCGCCTCCAGTTCCGCCAACGGCTTCCAAGCCTCGTCGAAGTCGGACGAGCCAGCGATGAGCAAGAGCGAGCGAATTCGCCGCTACATCCAGGCTCATCCCGAGGCTCGAAACACGGAAATCGTTGCGGCGCTCGAAGAGCACGGCATCAAATACCAAGACGTTGGGAACGTACGCTCGCAAGAAAAACGCAAAGCAGCCAAGAAGGCTGCCCCCGCGAAACGCCGGCCAGCCGTCGCTAAGCCTGAAGTCGCAACCCCGGCGAGCACCCCGGCCGCGCCAGCACCAAAACCGGGGGCTGTCAGCATGGAAACACTGCAGGTGGGAGCTGAATTCGTCAAACAGGCCGGGGGAATTGAGCAGGCACAGGCCATTCTCGACCTGATTCGGCAAATTCAATCCGTCTGAGACCGCCGCCCAAGGCGTGCAGGTCCAATTCAGCCAGCGGCTTGCCGCGTGCAATGGCCTTGAAAAGCCGCAAGACCTCTTCGGGGAAGCGTTTTTGAATTCCGTGCCGGGGGGGGGTTGGGAGAACCCTCAATGTGTCGCAAAGCCTCGCCGTGAGAATGACACAGGCAGCTTTTTCCCGCGGTCTTCGGAAGTCCGAAACCCCTGGAAAACATTGACTTCTGTTGACAATTCACTACCCTAGGATTCCCCCCTGCGGTCGTCTTCGCTGACAAATCATCCGACCGCTCCCCGCCTCCCACCGAATCAAAGCCGTTGGTTTCATCGCCACCGAGCTTCCAGTCTCATGAACAATGCATTGAACTTCCCAAAGCGAAAGGTCGCTTTGGATGGATGCTTCTCATCGCAAACCGCCTCTGACGGTCGAGTCCTGAGCAAACGCAAGCAGCGTGTACGTGCTGCGATCGCTTGGGCCGCCTTGGGTGGGATGTGGATCGGCAGTGGCGTTGCCGCACCCGATTTTTCCGGCCGATGCTTGGCAGACGATGTGATCGTGCCAACGCCAGCAACAGCCGTCGAGGCTCCCGCGACACCGGTGGCTTCGCAAACTGCGGCCACGATTCGATTCTCCTTCAACGGTGTGCCTTGGCGCGAAGTCGTTCAGTGGTTGGCCGACGAAGCGGACTTGGCATTGCACATCGGCGAATTGCCGCCGGGCAGTTTCACCTACACCGACAACAGCGAATTCACGGTCCAAGAAGCGATCGACCGAGTCAACCTGTTCTTGATCTCCGAAGGGTTCACGTTGGTACGCAGCGGTCGCTTGCTTTCGGTCATCGACCTGACCGATCCGCGTGGTGTGCAACAGCTGGAAACGCTGGCCGAGTTCATCGAAGCTGAACAACTCGTCGAAAAAAAGCCGCACGACGTCGTCAAATGCATTTTCTCCTTGGGTGAGATTGACGGCGAAGACGCGGTGCAAGAGTTGTCCGCCTTGAACTTGATGACCAATCCCACGGTTCTCAACAAAACGAACCAACTGATCGTCACCGACTCCGTTGCGAAACTGAGAAGCGTTCAGCGTGTTCTGTCTGCGTTCAAGATGGACCAGATGGATAACGGCACGATCGTTCAATCGTTCCAGTTGCAACACGTCACTGCCGAAGATGTTTTGACCGTCGCTCGCCCGCACCTGGGGTTGGCCACGGATGAAATGATCGGGATCGATGTCAGCTTGTCGGCCGACCTGGGCGGCAACAGCATCTTCGTCACTGGCATCGAAGACAAAGTCAAATTGCTGGAAGGTCTGGTCAAAGCGGTTGATCAACCCGATGCGTCAAACGCCACCTCCAACGAACCCATGCAGCTTCGCTCGTACCTGGTTCCCGGTGGCAACGTTCGCACGGTCTACAACGTTTTGCAAACGTTGCTGTCGGGCAAGACAGTTCGCCTTTCGATGGATGACGATGCAGGCACGATTGTCGCTTTGGCGTCAGCGGAAACCCAACAGGAAATCAGCCAAACGGTCGAGGAACTTCAAACCGCAGAGGATGAATTCGAAGTCATTCAACTGAACTCGGTCGATCCCACGTACGCGATCAGCTTGATCGATCAGATGCTGGACCTGCCGGACGAGTACGCCGATCCAGACGAAATCGATCCAGACATGCCGCGAATCGATGCGGATCCCGGCAATCGACGCCTGTTTGTTCGCGGTAAACGACATCGCATCGACCAAATCAAAGCCATCGTCGAAGGTCTCGAAGCGGGCAGCGTCTCGAGCGATACCAACCAAGTGCGCGTGCTCCCCTTCAAAGGCAAAAACGCACAACGTTTGCTGGAAACCGGCGCCAAATTTTGGCAGTCCGCGAACCCGGTGATTCTCTATCCTGGGCACGAGTCCGATTCACCCAATGTGCTCGAACGCGTCCCCCATGACGACGATGCAGGTGCCACCGAGAGCTCGGATCCCCCACCCAGCCAGAAAGCTCTCGAACTGACCAGCAAGCGAAACCTGACAGACGAGCCCGCCGACGCTCGGTTGCTAACGACCGTCACGCGATCGCGATCGGAGCCAATCACTTGCCAAATCACGGCGCGGGGATTGGTCCTGCAATCCGAAGACACCGATGCCTTGGACGAGTTCGAGCAGCACCTGCGTTCACTGGGCACATCCCTGCAGCCAGCATCGTCACCACCGATCGCGTTCTATCTGAAGCACATTCGGCCGGATGACGCGCTTCGAATGCTGGCGGAACTGCTCGAGGGCGGTGAAGCAGCCAAAGAAGGTGAAGCCGGAACACTGATCAACGGAACCATGACCTCCGTTTCTTCGGGCGGTTATCTGGGAAGCTTCCTGACCACTCGCGACGGGACAATGACCTTGTTGTTCGGTTCGATCACGATCGTATCCGATTCGCGTTTGAATCGGCTGATCGCGCAGGGATCCTCGGACGACATCGACCTGATCGAGAACTACCTCAAGATCATCGACAAAGACCGCAGCATCACGACCGTGCAAACCTACGGAACCTCGAGTGTCATCGAGCTCAAACACACTCGCGCCGCGGATGTCGCGGAAGCCATTCAAGAAGCCTACGCCAGCCGCATGGTCGAAGGGGCCGGCAAAGCCAACGCGGCTGCTGGTGGCGGAAACGATGCGGACGCACGCGACGCAGCTCGCAATGGCGACAACCGTGGCAACTCGAAGGCCCCGCCAAAGAAATCAGCTTCCCAGGCGGCACGGGATTTAGAACCCAAGATGACCGTGGCTGTTCACGAAGCCAGCAACTCCTTGATTGTGACCGCACCTCCGCAATTGTTTGCTGAGGTGGAAACGCTTGTCCAAACGATTGATTCGCGTGGCGAACAAGCGGTCGAAGTCATCATCCCCAGCAGCGATGAAGTGATGGGCGCAGTGCTTCAACAAGTGCTCGGCGCTTCGACAACCTCCAGCCGCCCAACGACCTCTTCCCGCGATCGTTCGCGAGACCGAGGAGGCCGATGATGCGACCTCCCTGGAGTGCCATCCTGTTCTCGCAGTTCCTTCCAAGCGTGCGACGCACTGCTCTTCAATTCGCTTTGCCCGCCTCGCTGGCACTGATGTCCGGTGCCGTGATCTCCGGCGGCACCGTCGCTCACGCCCAGTCGGGACTTCGTGAGTCGTTGGAGCGTCTTGATCGTGATCAAGATGGCGACATCGAACCCGAAGAAATCACAGCCCTTTCTCGTCCTTATTTGGAACGAGTTGCCGAAGCACGCCGAATGGACCTGAACCGAGACAACTCGATCGAGCGCTGGCAAGAAGCCGTGAGGATTTATCACGCCTTGCAAAACGGCGTCTCAGGCCAAGAGGTCGACCCCGAAACCGACATCACCGTGCGTCCCTTTGGCCCTCTCGACAACGAACCCATGGTTCCCGAGTTCGGCCTGGGAGAGATGAAGTTTCAATACACCGCTGATGACTACCGCCAAGCCGAACGCACGCTCGCACGCAGCGATCGGAATCGCGATGGCTTCCTCGACCGTCGTGAAGTCGAGCGAGCCGACTGGAAATTTCGCGATCCCTTCGACGAAGATTACGACAAAGACAACCGGCTCAGCACCATCGAATTGGCACAGCGTTACGCTCGCCGACGCTTGCTTTCCGACGCGTCCAGTGAACTGATTCGGAAACGCCGGCGAGTTGGCAGCGAGGTTCGCGCAGTCGAGCCTTCTCGACGGGTTGACGACTCACGCTCGTGGCGTCGGGACCGTCGGTATTACCTCGCTTCCACCGTGATGGAACGATTCGACCAAAACCGAAACGGGCGTCTGGAAGCCAGCGAAACCGTTGCGATGGGGATCCCATTTGGCCGCATCGACCTGGATCGCGATGGCGAAATTTCTCGCGACGAACTCAATGTCCATCTGCTCCAACTCCAGGAAAGAGAAGACCAGGACGCGGAAGGTTTGCCACCGTGGTTCTTTGAACGCGACGCGGACGGTGACCAACAGATCTCAATGCCCGAGTTTGCCGAGGAATGGACCTCTGAATTGTTGGCCGAGTTTGAGTCGTACGACCAGAACGCCGATGGTTTGCTCACCAAGAGCGAGCTGGCGGGATCGACCTCGTTGATGGGCGGCAACTATCGCAGTGATATCGCTTCCGCCTTGCCGCCTCGTAAAACGGTCATCTCCGAGATCTTCATCGAAGAAGACTACGTGATTGCAGACATCAATCTGCAATTGTCGATCACGCACACACAAGATGAATCGCTCGACGCCTATCTGGTCGGCCCCGACGAAACCAAGATCGAACTGTTCACCAGCGTTGGCGGGCACGACGATCACTTCGATCGGACGCGATTCGATGACGACGCGCAGATCCCGATTACCAAAGCTCGCCCACCGTTCGAAGGCACGTTCATTCCCGAAGGCCGGCTGAAGAACCAACCCAGTCTCAGCTCATTCAACGGAAAAAGCGTTCAAGGAGTTTGGCAATTGGTCATCGTGGGAACACGAAGTGAACGGTTTGGCCTGCTACACAACTGGAGCCTCGACATCACACCGGACACGTCGAAGCCCTGAGTCGAATGGCACTTGCTGCACCCTCCCAGAGGTCGCGCAGTTGATCAACGCCGCTTTTCAGCGTGTTTTCACATGATGCACCTCTCCCAAAACGAAGTTTCAGGGGAGCGACGCCGTTCAGGCCTACGCGAGTGAGGGGACAGGAAAGCCACGGAGTGGCGACAGGTGTTCGGGGCGTGTTCCCAGCTGTCGTCGCTCCGCGACTTGGTGGGTGTGTTGAGACGTTTGAGACCTTGGGTTGAAACCCAAGGCTTTCGGCTTTCGTCGCTCCGCGACTGGTGTGGCGGGCGCGCCGAAAGTTCAATTGCTACACGGGCGTTGGGTATTTTACGCGGTGGCGTTTGGGTGGGGCTGGTTGGGCGTGCTGTGTGTGTCGGTTCAACCGCGGAGCGGTGATAGTTGATAGCCTCGGGTTTCAACCCGAGGTGGGAGTGACGCCCCCGGGTCAGGAAAGCCACGGAGTGGCGACAGGTGTTCGGAGGGTGTTCCCAGCTTTCGTCGCTGCTATGTAGGTTTTTTCGTCAAGGGTGAATTTTGGATCTCGCTGGGAGATTCCGATCTGCATCGCAAGCTGCTATTCGATCGTGACAGGATTGCCGTCAGATCAGTAAACGAGTTCGCTTCGCAAAGCGGGTGATTCAAGTGAGAGCCGGATCATTCTCCGCGACGGGTAGGACCCAGCGACGATTCGATCGCGACTCTCGAAGGACTCTTGGCCAATGCGGGAATCTCTTCAAAAGACTTCAAGCATCAACCCTGTGACGAAAATTCCTCTCCTAGCAGGTGACGGTTCGGTTGTTGGATGTGGTTCAACTTCAATTGCGGATTCAGTGGCATCGCACGGTGGTCGTTCTCTCTTCTAGGCAGCTTGCATCCTCGAAGCCTCTTGAAGATCAACTGGGCCGCTCCGCCCGAGTAGTTCGCTCGACACACCGCACTCCAAGGCACGATGCCACATCACCACCCCGAGCTTCCGCATCATCGCCACGAGTGCTTTCTTGGTTCGTTTGCTTTGGCCCTGTTTGATCCGATGGTAGTCCTTCGCCGCTGACTCACTCCGCGAGATCGATACCCAAGCCGCTTGACAGAGCAATTTGCGAAGTCTGGCAGGCCCCTGACGCGTGATTCGGCCTTTGCGATTGTCACTCTCTCCACTTTCATGACTCGAGGGAACCAGCCCCAAATACGCACCAACTTGCCGGCGATTGCTGAACCGCGTCAGGTCACCCATCTCGGTCAGGAACGTCATCGCCGTCAACAGCCCAACACCAGGGATCTCACGCAGCCTTTTGTGAGCAGCGGCGTAACGCGATTCGCCCGATAGTTTTCGCAACGCGCTGTCGAGCTTGGTCTGTTCCTGACGGAAGGCTTCGTAACGATCCGCTAGTCGCTCGAACGTCGCGGCGACGACCGAGTCCATCTGAGCGATCACGTCTTCTCGCAGCCAGCGAACGAATCGCTTGGTCCAGTGGGTTTGATACCACGACGGCTTGGTGATGCCGCGTCGTTTCAGCCCCGAGAGGATTTTCAGTTTGACGCGAGTCAGCTCGTCGCCGACGTCGATCCGAGCCCGGACGAGCTCCCGGTCATCACGAAGTCGCTGGGGTGGTGTCCAGACGACCGGCAGCGAATTACCGGCTAAAACGTGACCACGGACTTGTTCCAATAGCATTTGAGCGTCCTTGGCATCCGTCTTGAGCTTGGCGGACTTCGGGGTGGTGGGCAACAGTGATGGCGAAAGGACGTAGCATTCGATGCCCGCTTCGTGCAGTTCGTCGGAGAGTCCGAACCCGAGCCCGGAGGCTTCGTATGCAAAGACAATCCGCTGGCACCGCTCTTTGTCAGCGAGCCGTTTGATCCGCGCGATCATGTTTCGGCGTCCCGATGGATTGTTTTCGTGGGCAAGTTGCTGGGGCACTTGCGTGCCGACGGCGTAGCGAAGGAGCATGCTGCGGTCGTGAAGGTCGCAGCCAATCATGATAGACTTGGACATGGATTTGGTACCTCGTTGTGGATTGTTTCAAAAGCTATTAAACGTCCCAACGAGTGTGCCAAATCTTTTCCACTCTGACCTGCCCCCTCCATAGTTTCTCCGCGACTGTTGTGGCGGGCGCGCCGAAAGTTCAATTGCTACACGGGCGTTGGGGATTTCACGCGGTGGTTTTTCGGTGTGTCGGGTTGGGTGTGTCGGGTTGGGTGTGCTGTGTCTGTCGGTTCAACCGCGGAGCGGTGATAGTTGATAGCCTCGGGTTTCAACCCGAGGTGGGAGTGACGCCCCCGGGACAGGAAAGCCACGGAGTGGCGACAGGTGTTCGGAGGGTGTTCCCAGCTTTCGTCGCTCCGCGACTTGGGAGGTGTGTTGCGACGTGGGTGACCTTGGGTTGAAACCCAAGGCTTTCGTCGCTCCGCGGCTGGAGGTTGTGCCGTTTTATGGTGTCGCACTTGGTTGAGTTTCTGCGACAAGCACCGAAGTTTCGGGGAAGCGACAACTAGGTCGAGCGACGCCGTTCAGGCGTCGGTGAGGGAGGGGGCGGGAACATGGAATCGCGGCGCGCAATGCCGCTCCTCCGGAAATCTCGCTTTCCGACCCCTCCCGTTGCCAACGGGCGGCGTTCGCAAGTGTGATGCACAGCCCTTCGAAACGGCACGACCTCCAGAAAGGAGGCAGACCGCAAGGTATGTTGCCCTGAGCCCTGAGTAGCCAGTAGCCAGTAGCCAGTAGCCAGTAGCCAGTAGCCAGTAGCTAGTAGCTAGAAGCTAGAAGCTAGAAGCTAGAAGCTAGAAGCTAGAAGCTAGATCGCACCTTTGCTTCGATCACGCAGACGGGTCGTCCACGGCGTAGGCTTCGATTTCGAATGGGTTGCCGCGATAAGCGTCGCGGCCCATCAGCTTCAATGCCAACGAAGCGGTGAGATAGGCGGCCAGAAAGAACGGGCCCCAGCGTTCGTACTGTCGCACGTGAACTCGCTCGTGCCGCCGAGTCCGTTCCAGATCCGCAAGCGTGCAACCCAGCACGACGTGGCCGAGCGTCATTGCCGCGGCTGGAACCGGCATCGATCGCAAGCCTTTCGCGATCCACCGCCCGTGGATTTCAGCAACGCCTGCGACCCACTCAATACGGCCCCCCAGCAACAGCCCGATCGTGATCCCGATCAGAGTGTTGGGAGCGGCCCAGAGATATCGCAACCAACGAAACCGCAACGGACGCAATTACTTTTCAAACCACGTCTTGATCGCGTGCAGCGTCGTCGCTCGCCCGGCGCGTGCGATGGACGTGGTCAGCGGAATTTCCTTGGGGCAAACCGCCACGCAGTTTTGAGCGTTCCCACACGATGCCAGGCCACCGGGGCCTTCCAACGCATCCAGTCGCTCGCCAGCCAAAACTTTTCCGGTGGGATGGTTGTTGAACAGCATCGCTTGCGAAATCGCGTGCGGCCCAACAAACGCTTCCGAATACGCCGCTTTTTCGCGAGCTTCGAACTCCTCGTCCGACTCGCCTGACTTCTGGGTCAGTTCAATCTTGTTGTATTGAGGACAAGCTTCCACGCAGCAGCCACAGCTCATGCATTGGCTGAGCGGGTAGTTGCGTTCTTGGTCGTCCCGCAGAATTCGCTCGCCCGGACCCATGTTGAAATAGCTGTCGACAGGCACCCAAGCTTTGACTCGTTCCAGACCTTGGAACAACCGAGCCCGGTCGACGATCAGGTCACGAACAACTGGGAACTTGCTCATTGGTTCCAAAACGATCTCGTCGGGGTTGTCCGCCAACAAACGATCCACCAAGGCACTGCAGCTTTGGCGAACGCGGCCATTGATCACCATCGTGCACGACCCGCAAACCTCTTCCAGGCAACCACAATCCCAGGCGACGGGAGTGACTTTCTTTCCGTCGCGGTTGGTGGACTGAGCCGCGATCCGTTGCAGAACGCTGATCACGTTCATTTCGGGCTCGTACTTGATCTTGTGAAGTTCCCAGTACGGAGCTTTTCCGGGAGCATCCTGACGACGCACGCGAACGTTGATGAACTCGGGTCGTTTCTTAGTCGAAGGGTCGAGAGCAATCATCGGTGGAAGAATTCAAAAGGTGGTTGAGAGGCGGTGCGGTGAACAAAGCAGTCGGTTGGAAACGTCGAAGAACTCAGTTGGTTCCCACCAACCCAGGCCCTGATTTCGATTGAGCCGCCTTTTCAGCAGCTCGTTCGTTCCAGACTTGTTCGATCTCCTCGGCACCAACCAATCCGTACAAACGCGGGCGGGGTGGAATCAACGACGTGTCGACATCTTCGTAGGCAAGATCAGCCTGGTTGGTGCTGGTGTTCCAGGTCGCAACCGTGCTCTTGAGATACTTTTCATTGTTGGCCTCGAACGCATCGCACCAAGCTTCCGCTTGACGACGTCGTTCAACAGGATCGTCCGAGGTCAAGGAAGGCTTCTTGAAGTCCGGTTTGTAGTGAGCCCCGCGACATTCGTCACGCTGCAAGGCACCTTTCAAAAGCGCCTTCGCCAGCGGGAACATGTCCTGCAGCGATTTCGCAAAAATCACGTTTTGGTTGGTCCATGAGCCAGTGTCGGCGAGCGAAACTTTCATCGCTCGTTCGTGCAGTTCATCGACCTTTTGAATGGCTTCTTCGAGTTGGTCGTTGCGACGAACCACGGTTGCGACCCGAGTCATCAAGTCGCCCAATTCTTGGTGAATCAGGTACGGGTTTTCCTCGCTGCCCACGTTGCCGTTGAGCAGATGGTCGTGGCGATCTTGCTGAGCTTTCACCGCGGAATCGAGCAGCGATTGAGGCACGTCGGTCGCACCCGACTCTTGCGATGCCGAGTAGTTCATGATCGACGAACCGGTGAACAACCCGGTGAAGATGCACGACAACAGCGAGTTCGCACCCAAACGGTTGGCACCGTGATAGTGGTAATCGCACTCGCCAATCGCGTACAAACCATCGATGCTGGTCATGTGGTTGCGAGGTGCTCCCGCTTCCAATCCGCCCTCGTCGCTTTTGACGTAGTCGGCCCACAAACCGCCCATGCTGTAGTGAACTGCAGGGAAGATCTTCATGGGCTCGTCGCGTGGGTCAACGCCCTGGAATTTCTCGTAGATTTCGAGGATCCCGCCGAGCTTTCGGTCCAACTCGTGACGCGGGATGTGTGTCAAATCAAGGTACACGCACATCCGATCGTCTTCGACACTGAGCCCTTCGTTGACGCAGATGTCAAAGATCTCACGCGTGGCAATGTCGCGTGGAACCAAGTTGCCGTACTCAGGATAACGCTCTTCCAAGAAGTAATAGCGATCCGCTTCTGGAATGTCGCGTGGGCCGCGTGGGTCCTGTGGGGTGCGCGGCACCCACACACGTCCGCCTTCGCCGCGAGCCGATTCGCTCATCAGTCGCAATTTGTCGGCACCCGGAATCGCAGTGGGGTGAACCTGGATGAATTCCGCGTTGGCGTACTTGGCACCGTTCTGGAAACAGCGACTGGCTGCACTGCCGGTGCAGAACACGCTCATCGTGCTGCGGCCGTAGATCAGGCCACATCCGCCTGTGGCAACCACCACCGCATCGGCCGGGAACGCTCGGATCTCCATCGACACCATGTCTTGCGCAACCACACCGCGGCAACGACCGGTTTCGTCTTGGATCGGACCGAGGAAGTCCCAGAATTCATGTTTGTTGACGTTGCCTTCGACCTCTTGGCGACGGACTTGTTCGTCCAAGGCATACAGCAACTGCTGCCCGGTGGTCGCACCTGCAAAGGCAGTTCGTTTGTACAGGGTGCCACCAAACCGCCGACGGTCGATGAAACCTTCCCCGGTACGGTTGAATGGCACACCCAATCGGTCCATCAACTCGATGACCTTGGGAGCCCAAAAAGCCATCTCTTTGACAGGCGGCTGGTGATTCAAGAAGTCACCCCCGTAAACCGTGTCGTCGAGGTGCTTCCACTCGTCATCGCCGAGCTGCCGCGTCGCATCATTGCAGCTGTTGATGCCGCCCTGAGCGCACACGCTGTGCGAACGTTTGACGGGTGTCAAACTGATCAAGTCGACTTGGGCGCCCAGTTCGGTCAACTTCATCGTCGACGCCAAACCGGCCAAACCACCCCCAACGACAACCACGCGGGTGGGCGAGTTGGATTGTGCCATGGAACGTTTCCTTCAAAGAATCAAAATGGGTGGTTGCAAACTTATTCAGTGACCGCGTCGTCGCTGGAACCGGATGCTTCAACGACATCGGATTCTTCGACTTCGACTTCAACGGGAGTTCGTTTTTCGGGCATGTCGTAAGCCAATCCGGTTTCCTTGGCGGCTTCGTACATGATGGCTTCTTCCGCTCTCGCCTGAGCGATGTCGTCGGTGTCCATGCGAACCGCGGCCCACCAGGCCGACGTTCCAACCACTGCCAAAATCACGCCAAATGCGGTGCAAACCTTGGTCGCACGTGCTTGGGCCTGTGGCGAAACCCACAAACCCCAGGTGATTCCTGCGGTCCAAATGCCATTGGCCAGGTGATAAACGGTGGCCAAGACACCTGCCAGGTAGAACGCAGGCCAAACGTAGCCCTGCATCGCACTGCCCAGCGACGAAGCGGCGTTGTAAGGGTCAAAGCTGGCAAACCCGAGCGGCTCCATGATGGCCAGCCAAAAACCGGCGTGGAACCAGCCGTGCAGGTGCAACACGTGAGTCATCAAGAAGATCAGGGCGATCAAACCCGTCCAGCGTTGCCAGACATAGCGTCGATTGCCTGTGAATTGATAGTTGCCCAGGTTCGATTTGCCCGTTCGGATGATCCAAACGCCCAAAATCGCGTGGAACAACAACGGCGCGAAAATCCCGCCCCATTCCACCACGGGGAGCAATTCCCCCAGGCTATGGATCAAGAAAACCGCTCTTTGGAACGTTGCGGTTCCGTTGAGCAGGCTGGCGTTGGTGGTCAAGTGAATGACCATGTAAACGCCCAGCGGCACAATCCCGGTCAGCGAATGCAGTCTTCGAATGGCAAATTCGTGACGCAGGAAAAACGATTGCGAACGAGTGAGTTCAGACACGTGGGTCCAGGTCTTCTTGAGGTGGAAACTGGCCAATCTGAGAACCGCCATCCAACGTCTCAGGCAACGCACAAAAGCGTTTCCCCATCGGTTGAATCGGTTCAACCCCCGAAGTTTACGCCTTTGGGACAGTTCAGCCTAGAGAGCCGTGGCATACCTTCTCGGCGGATGCGACCATCTGTCGCGAAAGTGTCCCCCTGCCGGACCAGTTTGTGTTGAGAATGCGCACACCCCGTCACTCATGAAGAAGGAGTCCCGATACGCCCGCCAATCACGTGTTTTTCCACCGAACCCTGCTCAGAATGTGCCCTGGGCTGCCGCAAACCTCGGGAACCGTTTCAGCGATCCAAGCTGCAAATGATTATTTCATGAATTGATTTCTTCTTTCGAATCATTGGCACTCGACTTTTGACAGCAGTGGTTATCCTGACGACGAACATGTTGACCTTCGTTTGGCGACCTTCGTTTGGCGACCTTCGTTTGGCCCGATGGACCACCCTGTTGATCACTTTTCTGCCCAACCAATCGTCGGCCGTCCTGTCGCCTCGCGGCACGCGACCAGGCCCCTCGTCTCGATCCAGCGTGGCGATTGCGCCCGCGAAATCGGTGGGAGATCGCCCACCGTTGCGAACGGTTCGGTCGATCTTCATCAGCGATGTCCACCTCGGTTTGCGACACGCCCAAGTCGATCGCCTGCTCGACTTCCTGAATAGTCACGAACCTGAACATTTGTACTTGGTCGGGGACTTCATCGACGCTCGCGTGCTGCACATGCAGCCGTATTGGCCGCCAATCTACGACCGCTTGCTGAATCGATTGGCTGAATTGGCCGCGGAGGGAACGGCGATTCACTACACGCCGGGAAACCACGACGACTACTTGCGACATGCGGATTGGCCTGCGATCGCCCAATCCGATGACGTGACGGTGAGCGAGCAATTTGTCCACGAAACGGTCGATGGGCGGCGAGTGGTGGTGCTGCACGGCGACCAATTTGACAAAGTCGAACGCCAAGCCCATTGGCTTTCACTGATTGGCACCTTCCTTTACACGCTGCTGCTGACAGCCGACCGAGCGATCAACCGAGTGCTGAAGTGGTTGCGGATGAAGCCCCGTCGAATCAGTCGCTACTTGAAGCAGACCACCAAACGAATGGTGCAGTGGGTCAGCGGATTCCAATCCAAGGTCCGGCAACACGCGTGTGCCAACGATTGTGATGCGATCGTTTGCGGTCACATCCACATCCCGACGGTGCGACGACTGAGTCCTTCGTCGGACCACCCCGACGCGAAGCGACCGCTGTATTTCAACCTGGGTGATTGGGTCGAAAACGCGACCGCCATGGTTGAGTACGGAAATGGCGAACTCGAGCTGATCGACTTCGACCATCCCGATCGGATCCCACCGGCTTCCACCGACACCCCATCGCAAGCCACCGACCAGCTCACCCCCAAAGCCGCCGCCATCAAACGGCACCTCTTCACCGGCATGGGCTGAGTCGGGATCCAACCCTGCTTTCATTTGCAGAAAAACAGATCGGAGCTTTTCCAAAAAGCGGAGTGGAGTCAGGGCAACCTCACCAACTCGCGATGGTCGATTGCAGCACTTGGTGATCGAAGAACTCTTCGCGACCGTCCACCCGCAGCATTCGCAAGAGCGGGACGTTGCCCATGAATGAAGCCCATCCAGAGAACGTGCTTGGCGGCCCAACGATCATGTCGGTTTCAGCAAGACTGTACATATCTTCAATCAGGTGCCCCGTGGAAAAGTGAACCGGCAGCCCCTCGAAGTCAGCTTGCTTCAGGTCCGCGTTGCCACAGACCAAAAACGCCGTTTCAAAACCAGCGTTTTCTTTGGCAATCCGTTTCATGATCTGAACGTACTGCTCGGTTGAGTAGAAGTGCATTCCGCCCTTCCAGGTTTTGTAATCGCCATGGCGAAGGTGCACGCCGACAACCTTCGCGCCAGGACGGCGCAACGGTTCGAGGGTCGCTTGCACGTTTTGCTCATGAACAGGCAGCACGCGAAAATGCTCCCGGACGGCCGCGGAATGCTTCTCCACCAATTCATCGCTGCGAAAGTTCCACCCCGCCAGCAGCAAAGGACGCTTCGACTGCGCCTGCTTGCGAATCTCGTCGGAATACAAATCGCAGGACTCACCGTCGACCACGCGAATCACATAGGCCGGGAACCGGGTGCATCTCAGGTGACTCAGCGTTCGCCCGGTCAGGTACACCTGTTTGCAAATCATCCAGCGTTGGAACGCTTCAATCTTTGACTCAGGCGATGTGATATCCGATTCGTTGGCCGCGAAACCAGCCCGCTGCGGGTAACGACACCAGAGGTCGTGACGAACGCTGGGAAAGTAGCGTGCATACTCCCGCAAGTGAGGGAAGTACAACGTCACGTCATACTCCATCGCCGCAGCCATCAAGTGAGCGTAGAGACGCAACCGGTTTCCCAACTGCCCATAAGAACGAGTCGCAACGATCACGCGACCGCTCCGCACTGCCGATCGCCGTCAGCTTCTGTCATCAACAAATCCGAGCCGTGAAATTTCCAGTGAATTCAATAGATTCATAACGCCGCTCTCGATAGCTCCGCAATGTGCCGACGGCGCTGTTGGCCAAGCACCGTGCAGCGATCGGAACAGGGCGGTGCCGCAATTCTCAAGCTGTTCAAGCCTACAGCAACGGCATTTTTGAATGCTACTCGGAATTCTCGCGGAGAGATCCACTGCAGAAATGGTGCAAACGATATTCACTGAACTGACATTGACCTCCGCAGCCTGGTCCTGTTATATCGCCCAGATTAACGCACCTAGAACGCTAGTAATGATCATGCAGTTTCTAAAGAGCCTTTCCAGAAAACGTCGCCGCGCGAAACGACCGCCCAGTCTGATTCAGAATGTCGCAAGGTTCGTCGCATGCGAAATGATTGAAGGCGATTACATCGAGTTCGGGGTGTATCAGGGCAACTCCTTCATCGCGTCGTTCCAAGCACTCAACGAAGCATTCAAAAGTCGAATCGCAGATGCGGGCGGCGACAATTCAACGTCCGCACAAGCCAATGAGAGAACCGCCATTCTTAATAAAATGCGGTTCTTTGCATTTGATTCCTTTGAAGGACTCCCTGAACTCAGCGGCGTCGACAAAGACACGAAAGACTTTCAACCGGGTCAGTACCGGTTTGAAGAAAATCACTTTTTGAATCGCATTGAACGCAAAGGGGTCGACCTCGATCGTGTTGTGACCGTCCCAGGTTGGTTCGACCAAACATGCAATCCCGAAACGAGAGAACAGCACAAAATCACTGCCGCTAGCGTTGTCTGGGTTGACGGAGACCTCTACGAGTCAGCGGTTCCGGCACTCGATTTTGTCACTCCACTTTTGCAGGATGGCACGGTAGTCATCTTTGACGATTGGTTTGCGTTTCGCGGGAACCCTCGCCGTGGTGAACAGCGGGCATTCTATGAATGGATCGAACGCCTCGATGGTTTCACAGCGACGGAATACCAACGAGAAGGTGTTTGGCGAAACAGTTTCATCATGAACCAAAAATAAGATCGCACCGCAAGGAGGGTAGATCGTGAGTGTCTCAATCGAAAAATCGCTTCCCAGCAAGAATATAAACCGGGCTGCATCCAAACCTGGCGGTGCCGCTGACTCCGGTATCCTCCCCGAACGCGCTGAAGTTGTCGGCCAAGTGATTCGCAAACGCCGGTCGACTCGACGCTTTGCTGACACACCAATCGCAAACGATTGCCTCGACCGCCTGATCACCGCAGGCGTCTATGCGCCCAGCGGGTCGAATTGGCAAAACCAACGCTTTATCGTTATCCAAGACCAAGAAGAAATCCAAGAGATCGGTCGGCAAAGATGGGTGTGGCCATATCGTGTTGCCGCGAAAGACCGAAACCCAGCGGGGATTATCGGCAATTCATCCGCCTTGATCATCGTGTTCGCCGACGCTGCAGCAAACGATTTTCGAGGGCGAGGTGAATATCACATTTGGGAATCGCTCGAGATTCAAAACGCTGCGGCATCGATTCAAAACATCTGCCTGATGGCAACGGCGGAAGGAATCGCAAACTGCTGGGTCTCCGCGTCCGAACCGATGAGCAACACCCGCTTATTATCTGGAAAGCACTGGCGAGAGGTTCTCCCAAGCTACGACATTCCTAACACCTGCAAGGTCCAAGGAATCGTCTGTTTGGGACACCCAACGAGTGTTGACGAACAAGGTTTTCCCGTTGGGGAGAAAAAACACGGAGCGACCGTTTGGAGCTCGACGGAGCGAGAGCCAAACTCTCACTATCTCATTGAAAAGCGTGCGGTTCCTGAATCCTCTCACATTTCGGCATTCAACTGGGGATGGCTACATCTACTCGCCTTCATCGCGAAATCCTTGAAAGTGGTCCTGAGACGCGTTGACAAAAGCATCGAGAAAGTGGAGCGACGTTGCCTGAAGATCAACTACAAGCGAGACAAAGAAAGCAAAGCTGCCTAATTATGTTGAAACACAACTTTCGATTGGCCATCACCGGCAGCTTTGGCGCCAAAGACATTGGTGACGAAGCCATGCTCACCGAAGACCTCGATTACGTGTTGAATGTAGTCGGCTTGGAACGGAAGCAGGTGTTTTTGTTTGGCTGGGATCGAGACTACATGTCTCGATATCACTCTCACCCGATTGAGAACTGCTTCCCATCCGCTCACCTGGAACTCGCGTGCGCAGAACGAGGCTTGCTCGACCCTCGCATCGCCGGGAAGCTGATCAAACGCCGCAAACAGATCAAAAAGATCCGGACCGTCGTCGAGTCATGCGATGCTTTATTGGTCACCGGTGGCGGCACGATCAACACCCGCGAAAGAAAGGGAGCAAGCGTCCGTCGAATGTACAACATGGTGAGAGCATTCAGTCAACGCGGCACGCCAATCTTCCTGAGCGGACAAACCATTGGTCCTCTCGCGCTGTACCCCGAGCATGACCGAATGGCGAAGTATGTCGTTGAGGCGGTGGACTGCTTGACGGTCCGAGACGCTCACTACTCGCGTCGCTACATGGATCTGATCAACGCGAAACCGAAAGAGCTGATTGAGACATTTGATGATGCCTACACGCTCCCGCACGAAGAGGTTCAGCTTCCCAGCGATGTCGAAGCCTTCCTGCAGAACGGAAACTGCTTCGCCGTCAATGTGACTGATTACACATCAGACACGCCCGAAAAACGTGCCTACATGGCAAAGGTTTGCGAAGCCGTCATGCGGCAATACGGCGTCAACGTGGTTCTCGCGTCGCATTCCCCTTCAGATCTAACGTCACTCTGGATGATTCGTGATTCCATCGACAATGATTTGAAATCACGTGTCATCGTCCCTGACACAAGGGAATGGCACGACAAGAAACTCAAGAAGATGATCGCCTCCTGCCAACTCGCCATCGGTGGCCGGTATCACTTCATCGTGTTTGCAGGAACATCGAACACGCCTTTTGTTGGAATGGCGGGCAACCATTATTCTTACATCAAGCAAGACGGCTTCGCACGCATGGTCGGGCAAGAACGCTACATCCTTACCGAACACCAAACTTGGGATCTCGATCTCTTGCTAGAACGGGTCGCTGAGCGAGTAGGACAGCAACTGGACCTGAGCGATCGATTTGAAAGACCATCGGTATCAATGCGACGTTTCAGCAAATGGCTGGACGAAAAGTTTTCGTTGGCGGCACACAACAAGTCATGACCGCCAACGGCAAAAAAGCCGCCTCGTTTCCCAGGCGACTTCTTGCGATTCCTAAACGATTGATGCCGTGTATCGCAACCACCAATGAAGTCAAAGGTGTTGGCATCGCTGGGTGGAAGCAAAAACTGGCATGTTCAGGCTTGATTCCGGTACGCTTGCCCCGAATCACCAACCACCTGGATGCCTCGAATCGCAACACTTCCACTCGCGAACGTCCACTCTCCAGCTTGCTCGATTTCGAGCGTTACTTGTGTTGCGTGGAGGCACAGTGCCAACTGTCCGATCTCCCCGTCGGATCGCAAGCCATCGACGATGCACTCACAAACCAATTGTCACGCGTCGCACTGGGTCTCGAGCAAACCCGAAAACTATTCTCGCTGTATTCGCCGAGCGTTGGCCTTGTCGCTCAAGGGTATCGATTTGAAAGCGGGCTCATTCGTCAGGTTTCAATTGAGCGAAGCATTCCGTTGCTTGCCGTTGAGAACACAGCCTTTCGAGATCGTTTTCTCTGGGATTCGCTGTCTGGCATCACGACGAATTTCAACCTTTCGAAGAACTACTACTGGCGATTGCATGAGCATTGCGATCCAGCGGTTGTATCCAACTACATCGACCAACTGATTGCGAACACACGAAGCCTCAAGCGATCGGAACATGAGTCCCCCATCACATCTTGCCGTACATCAGGGCGTCCGTACCTACTCTTTCTGGGCCAGGTGTACACAGACTCGGCGGTTCTATTCGGACTTGGAAACTGGCAATCGCCGGAGACGTTCATTGCTGCTGTCATTGAACAGGGACGAAAACGCAACATGGACGTGGTCATCAAATTGCATCCGAAAGAAAGCAATGGAAACGACCCCGTCTGCAATCGACCGTATGATCACCTGACCTTTCGAAAACTGCAGGAGCAATCCACCACGCGGGATTTGCTGAATTCGCCTGGTGTCGTTGTCGACCACGACAATCGCTTTGACACCTATGAACTGATCCACAATGCGACCGCCGCCATCACACTGACATCGCAGGCCGGATTAGAATCCTCGTTTCGAGGTATCCCGACAATCGTGGGTGGCCCGGCATTCTACTCCGGCCTTGGCTTCACTTTGGAAGCCTCTGACGAATCGACCCTTGATTCTGCGATCAGCCAGGCTGTTTCGGAAAAGCAAGACAGCGAGCGCACCGACAGGGCTAAGAACTTCACCTACATTCATTTCCAAAAGTACTGTCGGCCCAAAACGTTCAAGTCACTTCGGAACATCATTCGATTTGCAAAAGCAGAGCCGACGACATGATCGACCTTCGTATTGTCATCGTTACATCCGGGCAATCACACGGGCTGAACCAGACCCTCGAAAGCATCCAGAATTGCCGCGGCACCGAGTTGATCACGGAACTAGTCGTCGCTGAAAACGGAAAGATGCAACACTCCGGTTCGTTGGTGATGTCGTATTCGGACGCCCTTCCCATTCGATACCTTTACACGTCGACGCCAGGGAAGTGCCGCGCCTTGAACCTAGCCATGGACCCGATGCCAGACGATTGTCTGATTCTTTTCGCTGACGACGATATCATCTGCTCCAAAGACTGGGTCTCTCAGTACGCCGAAGCCGCTCGCAAATTCCCCACGGGATTCTTTTTCGGTGGTCCAACCACAGCCAAGTACGAGCTTCCGCCAAGTGATTGGCTGAGTCGGCACCTTCCGGTGTCGGCGACTGGTATGAAATTTCAAAAATCAGCCGAGCGTCCAAAGATCAACTACTTCATGGGATTCAATTGGGCGGCCTTTTGCAGGGACATTCGAGAAATCGGATTGTTTGATGAGATCATTGGGCCCGGTTCCCGTTTGTGCAGCTTGGGGGACGAGGTCGACATCCAGCGTCGGCTTGTGGCCGCTGGAATCCAACCAGAATACGTGGAAGACGCGGTTGCCGAGCACTACGTCCCTGAAAGCAAATGTGGACCTGACTGGTTGATTCAGAGATCGAGACAGAACGGTCGGGCAGTGGGGTACATTGCAGTCAAACAGCGCCGAAAACTACGGCAGCTGAAATCCATTGGCAATTGCCTTCGTGCGTTTTTGATTCAAGCACTTCTTGCGATTCCGTTTCAAAATCGCGAGAGACAACTGACCATGCGTTGCAAGCTCGAAAGACTCAAAGGATGGCGTGAAGGCGTTCAGGCCGGTGCGTTGCTGACAACTCGTTGAGCCGATCTTTTACCAACGATCTTTCGCTGAAGGGAATCAAGCACTTAACAATTCCCATCTTGATGAACGGGTCACAATCTCTTGAATCGTCTGATGCGAAAATGCTTCTCGCAACGATTCATTTCGAGTCACTTGAAGATTGCTCTTTTCGAAAACGTATGAAAGCAGGCGACGCGACCTCGTTGGGCTCACCTGCCGGCACACTTGACCAAAGTTGGTCAGCAACTTTCGGCCATTTTGAATGGAGCGAAGACGTTTGGCATAGCGACTATCTGGGTTGTTTGCGAGTTCGTAGTTTCCAAAACCAGAATCCGGCTTCAAGTACTTCAGGTGCCAGTAAAGAAAGCCTGCGAATTCTCGCTTGAGCTTTCCGCGATGAAACCGTTCGAATCGTCGATCATGAGTGAAGTAGGTCTCTTCCTGCACTGGGAAGAACCCGATATCGCCGTTCCCGGAAATGGGGTCGTCCTCTGGCACGGACAGCACACCGTCATCACTCAAGGCAAGATTTAGTCCTGAAAAACACAGCATTTTCCGAAGGCCGAACTTTTGGTTTCTGACTTGAGTAACAATGTTTTGGACCGCCCCTCGGATTGCCAAGTGGTCGTCATCGAGTTTCGTCGCGACGCAATATCGTGTCGCAGCTAGAGAAAAATTGTAGTAGTTGACCAGACTATTTGGTGAGTCACCGGGTGTCTCGACATGACCGCGACTGCCGGGCGGATGCACGCGATCGACATAGTGAATCACTCGTAGGCGATCACTTCCAAATTCTTGTTGCAAACGATTGAGGATCTCAACGGTCCCATCAGTGCATTGATTGTGAACCGCAACAATCTCGTCAAAATGTTCAATGTGGCTGCGGATCGTCGCCTCCAAAAAATCCTCTCCATTACGGATGCGCATGAACGCGGAGATCCCCGGCTTGCGATCCCCAACGGCAAGATGTTCGCGTCGAAAGCGATAGCCGCTAACCTGCTCCCCCATGCCCTCGAGGTACTGCATTGCTCAGCCAGCCTGTATGTGTCAAGTATTTCCCAGCGCGTCAACGACGCCCTGCCGCCATTCCACTTTCCACTGATCTCACCTCGCTGTGATCCAAATCCTCTCGCACCCGATAAAAGAGGCGTGCGTCGATTTCCCATCCTTGGAGAATTGGAAGCAGGTGAAACAGCTATGTGATCGTATCCGCTTCAAACCATTGGTTTTGATTGCGGTAACCTCGTAATTAGCAAACCAATCTGATATCTGCAACCGAAGATTGAAATTACCTTGCTTTGGGTATTGAGTGATTCAATGAGCGACCTTGCTACGAAGCGGGCGGTTTTGTTAGTCAGATAGCGAGGCTCACGACAAAACGCCGAATCGGACGAGACATGCTCACCGCCGAAGATATGCCGAAAATCAGCGTCATCATCACCACCTACAATGCTCCGGAAGAGCTTTGGCAGGTTCTCGTGGGCTACCGCCAGCAAACGGTCAAGGATTTTGAGATCCTGGTGGCCGACGACGGATCCGATGAACGGACAGCGGAAGTCATTGAACGATTTGGCAGAACCTGCTCTGTCGTGGTCAAGCATGTGTGGCACGAAGACGATGGATTTCGCAAATGCAAGATCCTCAATCTTGCAATTCGAAAGGCCTCCAGCGACTACTTGCTCTTCACCGATGGTGATTGCATCCCTCGCGCAGACTTCCTGGAAGTCCATTTGAGGGAATCGGAGCCCAATCGGTTCCTGTCGGGGACCTACAACAATTTGCCCTCGTGTTTCAAAGGTCGGATCACCGACGACGGAATCGAATCCGGGGAAGCGTTTCAGCTGAAATGGCTGCGCAAAAACGGGCTGCGTTTTTCAAGCAAATGTTTGCGGCTGGTGAACAGCCGAGCACTCACCTCTCTGTTGAACCGACTGACCACGACCAAACCGACCTGGAATGGTTGCAATGTCTCGGGATGGAAGTCAGACGTGATAGCCGTCAATGGCTACGACGAGCGAATGCGTTATGGCGGGCTCGATCGCGAAATTGGACTGAGGTTGAACAATCTCGGGGTTCGAGGGAAACAAATCCGCTACAAGGCAATTTGCCTGCATGTGGATCACCCTCGTGGCTACCTGAACGAAGAAGACCTGCAGCGTAACCTTTCGATCCGCCAGGCGACCATCCGCTCCAAGTCGGTCAAGACGAATTTCGGCATCCAGCGGGCCGCGTGAGCGTCTGGGAGTGGTATCAAAGCTCTCCGTTGATCACCGCAGACGCCCTCCGCTGGGCAATGGCACGGTCTTCGAGGACCATGGAATTGCCGCGGTTGCGGACTGTTTGGTTATGAGTTCACGAATGGGGTTACGCCATCAAAGTCGGTGCTTTGACGGCGTTCGCTTTCGCAATGACTCGCCCCACCGAATCAGATGGAGGCTTTCATTCGCGACTGGATCTCGGAGACAACGTCGTCGATCTTGACGCGGGTTTGTTCCAGTGAGTCTCGGTCGCGAATCGTGACGGTTTTGTCCTTCAGTGAATCACCATCGACGGTGATGCAGTACGGCGTTCCGGCCTCGTCCTGACGACGATATCGTCGACCAACCGCTCCCTTGGCGTCATAGAACACGTTGTAGTGTTCCTTGAGGGCGCCGTAGATTTCTTGGGCGACTTCTGGCATCCCATCTTTCTTGACGAGCGGGAACACAGCGGCCTTGATCGGAGCCAGTCGCGGGTCCAATTTCATGACCGTTCGGGTTTGCATCTTGCCGTTTTCGTCCGGTGCTTCGTCTTCGGTGTAGGCTTCGCACAGGAACGCGAGCGCTGCCCGGTCTGCCCCTGCGGACGGTTCGATCACATGCGGGACGAATTTTTCGTTCGTGATGTCGTCGCGGTAGGAGAGGTCTTTGCCGCTGCCGCGATACTTGGGTTTTCCGTGTTCGTTCAGTTCCACGGTCATGGGATTGGTCGACGGATCGAGCTTGCCTTCCATGTGACTGCGGAGGTCAAAATCGCCCCGGTGAGCGATTCCTTCGAGTTCGCCGTATTCGCCTTCGGGCAAGAACGGGAAGGCGTATTCGATGTCGGCTGTGCCCACGCTGTAGTGAGCCAGTTCTTCGGTGTGGTGTTCCCGCATGATCAGCGATTCGTCAGACAAACCGAGTTTGGTGTACCAAGCCATTCGGCGATCTCGCCAGTAGCGATACCACTCCTGCGATTGATCAGGATGGCAGAAAAACTCGATTTCCATTTGTTCGAATTCACGCGAGCGGAACGTGAAGTTTCGCGGTGTGATTTCGTTGCGGAAGCTCTTGCCCGTTTGGCCAATTCCAAAGGGAATGCGGACGCGTGAGCTGTCGACGACGTTTTTGAAGTTGACGAAGATCCCTTGCGCGGTCTCTGGACGTAGGAAGGTCGTGTCCTCTTCGCCGCCCAACGCACCCAAGGTGGTTTTGAACATCAGGTTGAATTCACGAGGCTCGGTCAGCGTTCCGAGTGTCTTCGCATCGGGAGCCAGGACATTGTCCGTCGAATCGAGCTTGTCCAGCGTCAGCGATTCTTTTTCGATGGTCAGTTCGTCCGCGTTCTTGGCGCGAAGTTTGAAGAATTTCATCCCACGACGACGCACCTCGTCTTCTTCTTGCTCGATTTCGGCGAGCGTTGAAACGAAAATTTTCTTGTCTTGGTATTCCACGAACCGGCCACGCACTTGGTCAAAGCGATAGCGTTTCTTCGATTCGCGACAATCCACCATGTGATCGTGGAACAGATCGTAGTGACCACTGCACTTCCAAACCTGTGGGTGCATGATGATCGTGCAATCCAGGCCGACCATTTCGAAGGTCGAGGGAGCACCAGCGGGCGTCACCAATTCGTTGTGGCCCGAGATCATGTCGTGCCACCACGCATCCTTGAGGTTGCGTTTCAGCTCCACTCCCAGCGGCCCGTAGTCCCAGAAGCCTTGGACACCGCCGTAAATTTCGCTGGATTGGAAAAGAAAACCGCGTCGTTTGCACAACGACACCAGGGCGTCCATTGATTTCATGAGAATCGGGCAGGCAATCGAGGAGTGAAGGGAAATCCGACCCTACATTGTCCTCAAAATCGTTCGCTAGCCTATCCCACTGGTCCTGACGCAAAGGACAGGGAATCTCACATCAGCTGAGGGCGTTTGGAAGCCAAAATCGCTTGATTTCGAGGGGGATCCAAAGTGGCATTCAATAGCGAGACGAGCCAAATCCGGCGGGAGCGGCCATTTGGGTGCCGCCCGCATTGAAGGACGCGGCGTCGCGAGTCGAGTTGATTTGACGACTCAGGGCAGCCACGCGTTCGCTGACCATCGCCCCATTGGGGCCCAAAACGCCTCCTCCCAGCGCGAGAGCACGCTGGTAGTTCTGCAATGCTTGAACCGGGTCGTTGCTGGCTTCTCGCAAACGTGCCAGTGCCAGCCATGCTCGAGCGTTGTTGGCGTCTTGTTGCACCGCATCTTCCAAGTACTTCAGTGCCGTCTGAGGTTCGCCGTGCTCTTCGTAAAGGCGAGCCAATTCGATGCGTGGTTCGGCCAACGCCGGGTTTTGAGCGGCCCAGTTTTTGAGCAGCGTGAAAGCTCGGTCAGGACGTCCGGAGTCGACCAGTAAAACGGCCAATCCGCGATGACAGTCGATGTGATTGGGATCGTGATCCAAGCATTGGTTGTAGAGTGCCTCACTTTGACGGATCAAATTGGGGTCTTGTCGCTGATTCCCGAGTCGGTGTGAGGTGGCCGCCAAGTTGTAGTAGCCATCCGCGTCCGTCGGGTCCGACGCGATTGCCTTTTGGAATTGCTCCATCGCCGCCGTGTATTGGCCTTGGTTGTACAGAGCCGCTCCCTGTGTGTTCTGACTTCCAGCTGCCCATTGGCATCCTGTCAGGGAGGCAAACAGGGTGCCGACGATCAGCGAGGCGGTCAAACACCCCCAAATTGTCCAGCGACTTTGGCGAACGGGCTGAACATCCGTGTCTGCCGAGTGGCTCTCGTCCGGGTTGAAAACCCGCAGACCATTCGGGTTCGCTGTCGACGCATCATGGGCATGCGACTGCGTGCCAACCGAAACCGGGGAGGCGGGCGAGGGAGAGAAATCGTTGCGAAGAGCAGGACTGGGCATCGTTAGCGACTGGGTGCTGGAGCCATTCGGAAAACGCGCAGGTTGAACACCACCGCGCGTCATGCAGCCCTGTACTAGTCCTTTCTGACGAACCGTCGCAAGACCGACGATTCACGTTGCGTCAATTTGTAGGTTGCCGCTACAAGGAAGCCACCCACCGATCCGGACCCGCACCTCGACACACGTCACCGAAAAAGGATTTTTCAAATGGCGTCTTCCAATGGACTGTCTCTGCAAGAAATCGCCGACTTGGTCGGCGGTCAATTGCTCGACTTCAGCGATTGCACCCAAAACGATTCCGATTCGTCGCAGGATGCCGCGCGGGGGAAATCCCCCAGCGATGAAACCTCCGCCATGATTTGCACAGGTGCGGCTCCTCCAGTCGAAGCGGGCTCCCAAGAAATCACGCTGATTGATCAAGCCAACCACGTCGGACAACTGTCGAACAGCGACGCTTTCGCGGTCATTGCCCCCGAATACGTGGCCGCGTCTCCCATTCGGCTGCAAATTTTGGTGGACGATCCTCACGCAGCCTTCACCCAAGTGGTCAGCCACTTTCGTCCTGCCCTTGGCAACTCGATGCCGGTCAGCGGAATTGACCCGACTGCCAAGATTGACTCGAGCAGCGACGTGCATCCTTCGGCGGTCATCGGTGCCGACGTAGAAATTGGTCCCGGTTGCTACATTGCACCGGGTGTCACCATCGCAGCAGGATGCCAGGTCGGTGCCCATTGCACTCTGCATCCCAACGTGACGCTCTACGCCTACAGCCAACTCGGCGAACGTGTCACCTTGCATGCTGGCACCGTCGTGGGCGCACATGGCTTTGGATACAAGATGGTCGATGGACGCCATGTGCCCACCGCGCAGCTCGGGTATGTCGTGATCGAAAGTGATGTGGAAGTGGGAGCCAGTTCGACCATCGATCGCGGCACCTATGGCGCCACTCGAATCGGTGAGGGCACCAAGATCGACAATCAAGTCATGATCGCTCACAACTGCCAAATCGGTCGTCACAATTTATTGTGCAGCCAAGTCGGAATCGCAGGAAGCTGCACGACGGGCGACTACGTTGTCTTGGCCGGACAAGTCGGATTGAAAGATCACATCGCGTTGGCAGATGGCGTGATCGTGGGTGCTCAAGCCGGTGTGATGGATGACCTGGCGCCCAACCAAGTTTACTTGGGTTCACCCGCCACCCCCCAACGCGATCAGATGCAGATCATGGCCGTCCAACGCAAGCTGCCAGAAATGCGTCGCGATCTCAAACGCTTGACACAGCAGCTCAACCGGTTGTCCGCCGCTGCTGAAAATCAGCCAACAGACGCTGGCCATCGAAAAGCTGCCTGAGCGATTTTCGGTTCCCGCAACCTTGCGACTGCCATGAGCCTTGCGCCCGTTATGAGAAATGTTTCCCCCGACCCAACCGCGGTTCACGATGCCGGCGGCACGGATCTTTGTGGCCCCGTCGATCGCAATGTGCCCGAGGGAGCACCCGTTGGTTTGATTGCGGGCTGGGGGCGTTTTCCGATTTGCGTGGCGGAAAAACTGAAAGCCCTGGGGCATCCGGTTCACTGTGTTGCCATCACGGGACACGCCAGCGAAGAACTCAATGACCTCTGCGACAGCGTGATGTGGTCAGGCGTCGGGCGTTTTGGTGGTCATCTTCGATACTTCAAACGCAACGAAGTCAGCCACGTGACAATGGCAGGCAAACTGTTCAAGTCGGACCTGCTTTACAGTGGTTCGGTTTGGATTCGACACACACCGGACTGGACGTGCATCAAAACCTTCTGGCCTTGTTTGTTCGGTGCACGCCGAGACGCACGCGATGACCGACTGCTCGGCGCGGTCATCGACACTTATGAGAATCACACCATGAAAATTTGCTCCGCCACGGACTTGGCTCCCGAACTGCTCGCGAAAACGGGGCGGCTGACACGGCGAAAACCCTCGCCGGCAATTCAGTCTGACATTGCCGCTGGCTGGCAAATTGCCAAGACCATGGGCGGGCTGGATATCGGCCAAGCCATCACGATCAAGGATGGGACCATCATCGCCGTCGAAGCAATCGAAGGCACGGACGCCTGCATCGCACGCACCGGCGAGTTGTGCCGCCGTGGTGGTTGGACACTGGTCAAAGTCAGCAAACCAGAACAAGACATGCGGTTCGACGTGCCGACCGTTGGACCTCAAACCATCCAACGCGTCCACGAAGCGGGCGGAGCAGCGATCGCGATCGAAGCCGACAAAACCATTCTGCTGGACAGCGAAACAACCATCGCACTGGCGGACCGTCTGGGGATTGCTTTGGTGGCGATGAAGTCAGCTGATACGGTGGGAAACCAACTGCCATCTTCTCGAAAAGCAGCCTGAACACGTGACTGAATCTCGCTGGTATCACACGTCGCCGCCCGCCAAGCTCAACCTTTTTCTGGAACTGTTGGCGCGTCGCGAAGACGGTTTCCATGAACTGGATACCGTGATGATCGCGATCGATTGGCGAGACGAACTTCGCCTTCGCCGCACCACTCAACCTGGCGTCCGGCTGTCGGTTGATTGGATTCCAAACCGCGCAGCCGTCGCCAATGAGTTGCAGGTCAGTGAAGACGACGAACTCTTGTTCATTCCAACGGATGGCAAAAACTTGGTCGTCCGCGCTCTGAATCGCCTGAGCGAAACCCTTGGTCTGGAGGGCGGCTGGGAAGTCCAGCTGAACAAAAACATTCCCAGTGGTGCGGGAATGGGAGGAGCCAGCAGCGATGCCGCCTCGGCGCTGCAATTGGGATGGGAAGCAGCCTGCGAAACCCATCCGGAAATGCCAGCCAGTTCCAAGCGAGAGCTGCTTTTGCCCCTGGCCGCCGAAATCGGCAGCGATGTTCCCTTTTTCTTAGGGGGGGCCAGTTTGCTCGGGGCTCCAAAGTCAACTGAAGGCATCCAATGTGCCCGTGCAACGGGTCGCGGTGAGAAACTGGAGTTCTTCCCATTAGCCAATCCGCTGCACGCAGTCGTCCTTTACCCAGCGGCAAGTGTATCAACTGCAAAGGTTTATTCTCGGTGCACCGTCCCTGATTCACCCCATTCCAGCGATGATTTGGTGCTCGCATTGCAAGGAATGTCCGCCGAAACCACGTTTTCATTGCATAACACCTTGGAAGCGCCCGCACGCGGGCTTTCATCGCGCATCGATCCCGCCCTAGAATGTCTGTCGAAGGCTGGACTGACACATTGCCACATGACGGGCAGCGGTTCGGCTTGCTTCGCTTTGGCTGACTCGTCGCAACAAGCAGCACTCGCTGCGAAAACGCTGCGTTCGACTTTTCCAGGCGGCGCATTGATCCGACCGGTTATGAGTTGTGTGGTGCCGTCGGAGATCCACATCGCATAAGGGGACGTCGTGGAAATTACCGAGATTCGCATCAAGCTGATGGAAGGTTCGGAGGACCGTCTGCGGGCGTTTTGCTCGATCACCATTGATCAGTCGTTTGTCGTTCGTGATCTGAAAATCATCGACGGAACGAGCGGCCCCTTCGTTGCGATGCCCAGTCGCAAGCTGACGGGGCACTGTGGGCGCTGCAGTTCCAAGAATCACCTGCGCGCAGCCTACTGCAATCACTGCGGCGCCAAACTGAGCGGCCACAACGCCAATTCGCCTCAAAAGCTGTATGCGGACGTCGCACACCCGATCAACAGCGAATGCCGCGAAATGATTCAGCGGGCAGTGATCGAAGAATTCGAAGCAGAACTGGATCGATCGCAACAGCCTGGGTACCGGAGTCGTTATGAAGACGATTTCGATGCTGGCGACTACGACGAAGCGGACTACACGAGTTCCTCGACAGACGAATCCAAATCAGACTCCAACACCGAACCGGTCACCAAACCCGTGGCGGAGGATGATTCTGAAACCTTGATCGTTCGGGGCGAACAGGGCGACGAGCAACGCATCCCACAACCTCACCTGCATCGTCGCGGCGGTGGGTCTCGCGGTTCGACCATCACAAACTCTCCCAACCGCGATGCTGGAGGGGCCCAACCAGATCGCTCCTCGCAAGCGAGTTCGGAACCGTTCGACAATTTTGGGTCTGGCATTTTCGATGGCTGAAGCTGATTTCGTCTCCCAACCCGAACCAAGAACGGCTGCATCTCATTCGCCTCGCCCACAGGTCAGCATCGCGGTGTCGTTGCTTTTGGTCCTGATCAGTGCGTTGTTCCTGGCGGGTTTGTTCTATGCCTCGCGAGTTCCCAGCGTTCAAACGGACGTCGCGATTTGGGTTGGTGCTCAACCGCCCGAGGACGAATCCGGCAGCCTCTCGCAAGTCATGTTCATCATGTTCACTTTCACCTCGCCACTCATGATCGCAATCACGCTGTCGTTCGTGATGTCCGTCTGGAACAAGATCACAAGAACGTGAGTCGATCTCGAAAAGGCTCGAAGAAAGCCAGCCGCAAATCGCAGGCATCCTCCAAACTTTCCGCCAATCGCAAGCCCGTGGCGCTGACGGCGGAACAAGTCTCCTCCGCGATCGACCCGATTGAATTACCAGACGCTGAACTGGAGCACCTGGCAGCGGCGATGAGCCAACGTCATGCGAATGTGATGCGGGTTCGTCGAGACCGCGCTCCAACATTTCGCCTGCAACCAAGCAGCAGCGGCTCCGATTCACGAACCGACGTGCCTTGGTATTCACTCGCTGTCGCGATCCCGGATGGCTTTCACGCCTCCCGTTCCATCGACTTTGCCGCGGGGGAATTCTATCTGCAGGACGCGGGGTCACTGCTCGCACTCGCGGCCGCGGAAGCTCACACGGGCTCACTTGCTGGGCAGCTGGTTTGCGATCTCTGTGCCGCCCCCGGAGGAAAGGCAACCGGATTGTTGGAAGCAATCGGAGACGATGGTTTCCTGCTCGCCAACGAACCGATTCGTTCGCGGATCGCACCGCTGGCGTACAACCTCTCACGAACCGGATCGGATCGTTACGCGATCAGCTGCGAAGACCCGGACGCCCTCGCGGAAAAACTGCCGGGCGTCTTCGACACCATTTTGATCGATGCACCTTGCAGTGGCCAAGCCTTGCTGTCACGTGGCCGGCAATCCAAGGGTGCCGTGAACGAGTCGATGGTCGCTACCAACGCGGCGCGTCAGCAAAGAATCCTGGCAGCGGCGCATCTGCTGCTGCGTCCGGGAGGCACCATCGTCTACAGCACGTGCACCTTCGCGGTGGCCGAGAACGAACACCAAGTGGACTGGATGACCCGTGAACTGGGAATGCAGCCGTCACCAGTCGCTGCCTTGTGTGACTACCAAAGCTCGCTCACGGAATGCGGCTACCGAGTGTGGCCGCATCGCGACGGTTGCGCCGGCGCCTTCGCAGCGCGCGTGAAGAAACCGGGCGATGTTGACGCCTCCGAAGACTCGGTCGAGTTCGTCGAGGATCCCTGGCTGCTTCGCCGAGGCGTTCTCCAATCCGAGCAACCGCTCGATCCCGCTTGCGATGAAGTGCTTCAATCGGTCTTGGGAGCTTTTCCGGAAAACAGCACCGACAAGGATTCAGGGCTGTTGCGACAACGAGACTGGATCGCCGAAGCGTTCTGCAAGGGTGCACCCGAGTGGGTCAAACAAGCCTGGACCATTGGCCCCGAAGTGGCGTACCGAACCGGTCAAACCTGGAAACCGTCTCACGCTTGTGCTCTGCGACACGTCGACGACGAGTTCGCAAAGGGGGCGGGACGAATCGACTTGGATGACGCCCAAGCGGCGACCTACTTGTCGGGAGGCACGATTCCGACGGACCGCCGTGGATGGCAGATTGTGCAGCATCTCGGTCGCCCACTGGGTTGGGTCAAAGCCGACGGGCGCATCGGCAAGAATCATCTGCCAACGCACGCTCGTATGCAGGTGTCACCCACAAACGGCTGAGGCAGTCGGCTGCGGCGATGGTGGGCGACGCTCAGGACGTTGAGCTTTTCGCGGAGTACATCTCGGCGTACTCGATCGCCCACGCGTCGATCAATTGGCTGAACTCTTCCGGTTCCGCGTCCGCAACTTTGGCGTAGTGCGTGCGATTGAAGAGTTCACGGTTCATCACCGTGCCTTTGCCTTTCAGGTCCAGCACTCGCAAGTCGCTGTAGGGCCGAATGACCAGTTCCAAGCGGCTGTACAGGTTCGTGCGACGTCCAGCATCGAGTCGCAAATCGTCGCGGTAACACGCCGCTCCCCACCCCTCTTCGCCGAAGACCGATTCGTAGCGAAACCCGGGAAAGTGATCTGCGACGCGGCGCACAGCCGCTTCAATTTGTTCTGACAGAGACAAGCGATACGACGTGTGAAGCCGCTTCAGGTCCTCCTCTGACATCTCCTTCTTCCGTTCCTGCGAAGCTTCATGCTCCGCACGACGGCGTCCGCGAGCGATGGCCGATTCCAATCGAGACTGAAAATCGTCGCTCATTCGTCGTTCTCAGGAGCGGATGGTGAGGCGGGGGCTTCCGTTGCAGGTGCCTCTGCTTTCGGAGCGGCCGGCGGATCCGTCTGAGGTGTTTCAGCTGGTTTCACTTCCGCTGGCTTCTCAGCGACTGGTTTCTCCGCAGCAGGCGGTTTGGCAGCCGGTTTCTTGTCCGCAGGAGGAGTCGTTTGACCTTTTTCCTTGCTGAACATTTGCATCAGATCGCCGAAGGATCGCATGGGCTCATCGCCTTTGGCCATCGCATCGCTGATCTGTGGCTTTTCAGGGTCTTTGCCGATGACTTCGTAGACTTCCGGTTTCTTCGGTCCGCGACCGCGTCCGCCTCTGCCTGCGTCGCGTCCACCGGGACGACCGCCTGGCTTGCCACCGCGTCCGCCCTGAGCACCACGGCCTTGGCCTTGGCCACCACGAGCTTGCCCGCCACGGTGACCACCTTGGCCTGATCCGCCGGACTGCCCGCCTCGACCGCGTGGTGCCGACTCAGATCGCTGACCTTGTCCGCCGCCCTGTCCGCTCGCTTGGCCACCCGTCTGAGCGCCTTGGGCACCGCGTTGTCCACGACCACCTTGGCCGCCTTGACCACGTGCACCAGGTCCGCGACCGCGTCCACCGCGATCGTTCTGGCGACGGGCTTCCAAAGCCGCTTCGCGTTCCGGCGAGATCGCACTCAAAGCAACCCGGCGACGCTTGGCATCGGTTCCGGTCACCCAAGCGGTGATGACGTCACCAACCTGAACAGCTTCGTGCAAATCCTCGACGAAACTGTCGGAGATGCGGCTCACATGAATCAACCCGCTGCAGTCCGGTGACAATTCAATGAACACACCAAATGGCATCACGCCGACGACCACACCGATGACTTGGTCACCTGGTTTGAGCTCGGCGAGCGATGGCATCGCCGTCATCACGGCAGGTGACTCACCTTCGGAGGCACCTTCACCAAAGGGATCGCACAACCAGCGAACCAGTTGGTGCGAACGACGCTTTCCGATTTGCCATTCTTTGATCAGTTTGTCGACGGCGGCCCGTTCGGGCATTGGGCGACGCACGGGTTCCGGCGCGGCGGGTGCCTCCGATTTGGTTTCGGTGGCACCTTCTGTGGTCTCGCCATCGCTCGGGGCAGCTTCTGAATCACTTGAATCAGCGGCAGCTTCCGGTGCGGGCGATTCTTCTGAAGCAGGCGTTTCGGCTTCCTCGGCACTGGCTTCCTCTGCACTGGCTTCCGCGGCAGGCTCTTCGCTGGCCGTGTCGTCGGCTGCAGGCGTCTGGGCAGCGGGTGCATCGGAAGATTCCGTCGCGGATTCGGCTGACAGCTCCGCGGTGGTTTCACTGGCCGCAGCATCTGGCTCAGCGTTTTCGGAGGCAGCCGATTCTTCCTTGGCGGCGACTTCTTCACCGGCAGCAGTCTCTTCGCTGGCCGTTGGTTCGCTGGCCGTTTCCACCGGGGCTTCGGCGCTGGTGACCACAACGGGTTCGCTGTAATCGGGCAACTCGTAGGCTGGCGGCCGATCTGGAGGCAGTTCGATGTTCAGGGCCGTCGCGAGTTTTTTCGCGAGCGGGTAGTCATCGGGATGAATCAATGTGCCATCAAGCGTTTCTTCGCTGGCGAAGACTCGCAGGAATGGCATTGCTTGGCGAGAGTTGACAACGGAAGGCCACTCAATCGCGGTCGCCAGCTCTTCGCGGGAAGCAATCAGCTTCTCTCGGCGACGCTCATCAATGGCTTGGGAGATTTCCGACGTGATGCCTGGCAGACGCTGCATCCAAGTCGTTGCGGTCGAGTTGACGTCGACGCCGCCACGGGCTGCGCCGCTGACCATCACGTCTTCCAGCGCCGACAGGACGGCGTCGTCCGACAATTCACGTTGGAACGAACCAAGTCGCAGTTTCAACGGGTCAACTTTGACAAGTGCCTGAGCGGGTTGCATGGCCGAGAATGCGATCCAAGCCGCTGCACGGAAGCGACGCGGCGTCGATTTCATCTCTTGATCGCCTGCAGGGCCACCCGCGTAGGCGTCTGCACCACTGCGATCAGCGAGCGTCCAACGCACCGATTTGTCAGCCGATTGCTTGATCAGTTCGCCAACCGCGATCATGCAAGCCCGGCGGGCAGGACCGTTGCTGATCACGATCAAATCGACGTGATGAGCATGGATCAGCTCGCCCATCTTGGTCACGGCCAGTGTTCGCATCGCGGCGGACAGCTGACACGGGATGTCCTCGCTGTGCAGCAATCGACCGTCCGAAGAAACGATCGAGGTGGCAGCGGTACGAGGCCCAACGGCATCGATCGACATCACCACTTTGGCTTCGACGCCCCCGCGATTGATTTGCGAGTGCAAGTTGTCAGCGGCGATGGCGACCAATCGTGAAGAAGCCTGCTCTTGCAGTTCATCCCACCACGCGGCTTCTGCAGCGTCGCGAATGATCGCTTCGTTTTCGAGCACCAACCCGGACAAGCGATCCGCCAAGGGGCGGTTGAAGCCAGCGGCGGTCTTTTGCAGTTCCGCAACCAGTTTTGCGGCGTCGTAATCAAATGCACACTGAGCGACCTGGCTTCGCAGAGCCCGGCCCAGCATGACCAATTGGAAAGAGCTCAGCTTGTTGGCAGGCATGCTTTTGCCGGCCAACGGCTTGAGCGTGCTGACCAACCAGCGACGGCGACGCTGCCGCGGGGAGATTTTCTTGGACTTCTTGGGCTTCGCTTTCGCGGGCGCTGCCTTGGCTGCAGGAGCCGTCTTGGTCACCGACTCAGCGGGTTTGTCCGTTCCGGCGGGCGTTTCCGAATCAGCGGACGCTTCAGGGCCAGCGGGTTCGGTCTGTTCTGCAGCGGTGGCATCCGCAGTGGATGCATCCGCAGTGGATGCATCCGCAGCAACAGGTTCTGTGGTGGCAGTCGCTTCGGTTTCGGTGGAGTCCGAATCCGCAGCGGGTTGCTCGCTAGCAGGTGCCTCTGCGGTTTCCGCCGTCGGAGCTTCTTCGCTGCTGGCTTCGGCTGCGCTGGCTTCGACTGTGCTGCTCGCGTCGGGTGCTGCGTCCTCGGAGGCCGCGGCCTCGGGGGCAGTTGCTTCGGCGGCTGGTGTTTCGGCCTCAGGAGCAGTTTCAGCGGTCTCAGCCGGGGCTTCTGCAGTCGGTTCCGCGGCAGCGGCTTCTGGCTGTGCTTCCGCAGCGGCGTCTGATTTCTGATTCTTGGGCTGCGAATCCGATGAATCGGCTTCGGATTGAATGTGAGGATCGTGAACTTCCATCACGCGAATTTTCGCGTTGCGTGAAAGCCAGCGAACCGCGGCGCCCATGATGCGTGGATCGCCGATCAATCGCTTGGCGATGGTCGCATCCAATTTTGCCAACACACCGTCGACATCCGCTGGGGTGCTGTCCGGCGTCGCGGGGGCTTCTTCTTCCGCCGTGGCTGCTGTCGCGACCGGCTCGGCGGCCAAGGATTCCGCCAGGCTCTTCAGGTCTTCGCCGTCGCCTTTTTGCGGGTTCAGAGCACGAACCGCCAAACGCTGCGCAAGCCCCGCCGATTCGCTGGATTCTAGTTTGACGCGGCGACTCAGGCGATCGAGCAGTCTTTTTGACTGAGCATTTCCGACCGCTCGGCCGATCGCTGGATCGACCAAGGGGGTCTGCTGCCAAGCGGCTTGCAGATCCGCTCGGTACTCGTCCAGCACTTTCTGGGTTCGCACGGCATGGGCGAGGTTCCAAAGACTGGCCTCGTCGATGTCACCGAGCTCGTCACGGCGATACCGCGAAAGGAAAGGAGGCGTGTAACCTTGCTCAATCAGTGGCAGGGCCAGGCGTAAACTCGAGACCTCGCATCGCCCGCGTTGGGCGATTGCGTCCAGATCAACAGTCATCGGATGTCGGTCGCTTTGCTAGCATCGTGGGACGATTCGAATGCGCGCGTGGCAAATCTCTCTTACGAGTGATGAGCCATCGGTCAAGACAATGCGGCGATCGAATCGAAAGAAACGGTTGAGATTGAGTCGTAAGCGTCATTCACCATCGCAGATGAAGCCACATCGAGGCGGGTCGAAACACCACCACCAAGTCAGCGTCGCGAGGACCTTCGGTGAACAGCCACGAACGGAGGCTTGGAACCAAGGCGGGAGAATAGCGCTGTAGGGCCGAACTGTCAACCTTCTCAGATCCGCGACACATACTGGCCGCTCAAGCGGCGAACAAACCGTTTCATCTCCAGAATGCTCACGATCGCATTGACCCGAGACGCGGGTAGCCCACTGCGGAGCGTCACCTCGTCGATCGCCGTGCCCGAGGTGCCCACCGCGAACAGGACCTGCCGCTCGACCTCGTTGAGCGTCATCTCACGCCCATCTCGGACTGCCTCCCCCCCATCGGCCGCTGTGGCTCGAGAGACATTCCCGCTCAGTGGTCCGAGCAGCTCCAGCACGTCGTCAGCGTGCTGAACCAGCGTTGCACCATCTCGAATCAGGTGATGACACCCCTGCGAAGCCCGGCTGTTGACCTGCCCAGGCAGGGATCCGACCGACCGGCCCAGCTCCGATGCCAAGCGAGCGGTGATCAGGGATCCGCTTCGCATGGGAGCCTCGATGACCAACGTCGCTTGCCCCAACGCAGCGATGATTCGATTGCGTTGCGGGAACATTCCACCGCGCGGCTGGGCCATCGGGGCGTACTCGCTGATCACCGCTCCACGCTGAGAAATTTCGTCCGCCAGCGGTGCATTTTCGGCAGGATAAATTTTTCCGAGCCCACCGCCGAGCACCGCAATCGTTCGGCCCTCCGCCTCCAGTGCCGCCCGGTGAGCCGCCGTGTCGATGCCCCGCGCCAGCCCGCTGACGATCGTCACCCCAGCCCGCGCCAGGTCCATCGCGATGCGACGCGTTTGCTGCAACCCGTAAGCCGTTGCGTGCCGCGTCCCGACGATCGCAACCGAGACCGTGTCCCGCGGCAAAATCGAGCCGCGGCTAAAAATCAACGGCGGAGCGTCGTCGAGTTCTTCCAGGGCAGCCGGATACGACGCCTGCCCCCGACGCAGAATGTTGACATCCTTGGCCGCACACCAAGCGAACACGTCCTCGATATCGACGTGATCATCCGCTGTGTCGATCACGTGAGCCATCTTGGGCCCCACACCATGAACCGACGCCAACGAATTTCTGTCTGCATTCAGGATGGAACGAGCCGAGCCAAACGCATCCAACAAGGACGTCAACGTCCTTGGCCCCAATCCCGGAAGCAAGCACAACTGCACCAATTCACGAGTGGTGTCTTCCTTTTGAGTGTTGCCATCGCCAGATGCATGAGTGTCCGAGTCCATCGGCACGACACCCTCGTCGTCGCCTGGTTGATGTTCAGGAATCGATCGACCGTCGTTCATCGGATGGTCTCCATTGAATTGGTTCGCACGGGATCCTCTGCCGCGAAATTCATCCCACTCAATTTTCGTATGGGGGATTTCAACACGGGGAATCTCAACACGGGGACGCACCGCCCCAGAAGATCAGGCCGATAGAAAAGCGATCGCGGAGCCACTAGCATAGCAGTTCTTCTCAAACGGCTGCTTCGCTCCTTCTTCCTTCGCTCACCAATCACGGTCGACCAAATGTCATTTCGGGCCGCGTCTGACTTATGCCAGAACCTCTGCGATCACTTGGCAAAGGTCGTCTTGGGCAAAGACGAACTCGTCGATTTGTTAGTTGTCGCGTTGTTGGCCGGTGAACATGTTTTGCTGGAAGATGTTCCCGGTGTCGGGAAAACGTTGACGGCCAAAGCGCTCGCACGCAGCCTGGATGCCAAGTTCACTCGGCTTCAGTTCACGCCTGACTTGCTGCCCAGCGACATCACGGGCAGCATGATCTACCGCACCGACACCAGCCAATTTGAATTTGCACCGGGCCCCATTTTTGCCAACATCGTTTTGGCCGATGAAATCAACCGCGCCCCGCCACGCACCCAATCGGCTTTGCTAGAAGCGATGAGCGAGGGACAGGTCACCGTCGATGGCGTGACTCACGAATTGCCGAAACCGTTCATGGTGGTCGCAACCCAAAACCCATTTGAATACGAAGGCACTTACGCGTTGCCGGAAAGTCAGCTTGACCGTTTCTTGCTGCGGACCTCGATTGGTTACCCTTCTCGCAACGTGGAACGTGACATTCTGACGACTCACCAATCAGGTGAGCCCGTTGATGAACTTCAATCCATCGTGGGCGCCGCGGAAGTCAGCGAAGCACAAGCCTATGTCGGACAAGTCCGCATGGATGAATCGCTGGTGGACTATTTGCTGGACATTGTCGAGGCAACACGTCATCACGATGCATTCCAAGTGGGTGTCAGCACCCGAGGGCTGATCAGTTTTCATCGCGGTTGCCAAGCCATGGCGATCCGGCGTGGTCGCGACTATGTCACGCCGGACGACATCAAACAAATGGCAGTTCCGTCTCTCGCTCACCGCGTGTTGGCCGAAGGCATCTTCCAAGGCGGCAACCGATCGGTGGTCGAGCAGCAATTGGCGGATTTGATCGAACCCATCCCTGTGCCGGTTTAAACACGATGGTCCTGCAGCGACGCAACACCCGCAATCGTCTGACGCGGCTCGGTTGGCAATTCATGCTGATCGGCATGTTTGGGCTTCTGGGTGGGTCGCTCAACGGATTGAACTTGCTGATCGTTGTCGCGGCGATGACGCTGGCCGTGCTGCTTGCGCAATGGCGAGTCAGCCGATCCACCATCGAATCAGTTCGAGTCGATCGACGAGTCCCGCGGGAAGTGTTCGCTGGCAAACCCGCACGGATCCGGTACCAAGTCAGCAACCGCCATCGATTGATGCCGCTGTGGTTGATCTGTCTCAGTGATCAAATCATGCGAACGGGTGCCGACACGAACTCGACCGACTCAAGCAGCAACTCTTTGCCACCAACCACCACCGCTCGCTCGCTCCACACGGGTGTGGGCCTGCTGCTGCCTTCACAAGCAACCAGCGCTTACCTGGATGTCACTTTCGAGCATCGCGGGCGCTATCAGCTGGGGCGATGGCGAGTCTCAACGACCGCGCCGTTTGCTTTGTCAACCGCTTGGCGTGAGTCGACTGACGAAGAAGAGTTCGTCGATGTCTACCCGCGACTGCTGCCCCTGACTCGATCCTGGCGGCAGCTTCTGCCCACCAAGCTCGGCAACGTCTCCTCCTCGGCTCACCGGCAGGGGCATGCCGATGAAGTCTTCTTTGGGCTTCGCGAATATCGCCGGGGGGACAGTCGCAGGCACATTCACTGGCGAACCACCGCGAGAATCGGTGATCTTGTGGTCCGTCAATTTGAGCAGCAACGACGCTTGGATCTTTGCTTTTTGGTGGATGCCTATTGCCCCGTCTCGGCTGCCGAATCCGACGCCCCACATCAGAGTGTGGAGACCGCAATCAGTCTGGCCGCTTCGCTGGTGGTTCAGCTCTTCGGTGGCTCCGGCAGTCAAATCATGCTGAGTGTTGCCGGCCAACACAATGAAACCTGTGGCGGCGGTTTTTCTCGCGAAGCCCTCCGGCGGATGCTGCAAATCCTCGCTCGATTGCAGACCACCAACACGCCTGATTTAGACGCATCGTTGGGGCAAGTGGCCAAGGCGGTCAAGCATTTGCCCGATCTGGTCGTGCTCAGTCCCAGACCGCTGTCGGAAGTTCTCGCAGCCAATGACAGTCAGTCATCCCTTTTGCGGCAATGGCAGCAACGAGGGCGGTTGAACTGGGTCAATTTGTCCAGTCGTGACGCTGCAAGTTGGATCGCCGGAGGATCGTCTTCCCAATCACCTGCCGAGGCTCTTCATGAGTGATGCTTCGATCACCGACGATGACATGAGCGGCGCCGACGCGCTCAATCTGCGTGAACTGCAGGCGATCACCGAGACCACGCCTGATTCACCACTTCGGCTGCGAACCAAATTGGCCTTCGCCTTGGTCACGATGCTCAGTGGGTTGGTCATTGGCAGCAGCGGGCAAACAGAATCATTGCCGATCATCGTGGTGTTCTTCAGCGTGATTGGGTTCCTGTTTGTTGACTGGATGAAGCTGTTCGCGTTGCCCGCGGTGGTCGCTTATGCCGCCATGGCTATTGCCGCGATCTATTGTGTCTCGGGCTTCATGCAAGGCATACAAGTCGGCAACAAGATGGAAACCGTCGCGGAACTGCTGATCATCGCGCAGTCCATTTTGATGCTCCAGGAAAAGACCTCGCGACTGTTCGAGCAATTGATGGTTTTCGCGTTGCTGAACTGCGTCGTGGCAGCGGTCTTCAATGACGCGTTTGCCTACGCGATTTTCTTCGTTCCGTTGACGATCTGCAGCGGCATGGCGATCGCCTTGCTCGCCGCTGACAACTTGGTCGAGCAGGCTCAGTCACCGGATCAGCAAGCGAGTTCGCTGGCTCGAGGGTTGGAGGCAGACGCAGAAACAGACGCCTTCAATATCACCTGGAACAACTCCGCCGCGGTGGATTCCTTTGCTCGCGCGGGTGTGAGTTTGCCCTGGATGGTCGGAGTGATTTTGTTTCCAGCGGTGCTGCTGTTTGCCGCCATGTTCTTCTTTGGTCTTCCGCGTCGCGTGGACGCCAACCGAGGAAGCTCGCAAGGTGTCGCGATGGTTGGGTTCAGCGACACGTTGCACCTGAGCGACATCAGCCAAATGCAACAAAACTCTCAACGAGCATTGCGCGTTGACCTGATCGACCGCGAAACGAAAAAGCCCTATCCCGTTGTCAGCGACCTGTACTTACGCGGCGCTGTGCTGGAACAGTACTTGGCCGATGAAGCAACGAGCTGGCGAGCGACGTCGGTGTCCAAGTCGCCACCTCCACCACTGCCCCCAGAATTCGTTCCGAAACGAATCAGCGACTCCAATTTTTATGATCGTGTCAATGTTCGCATTGCTTGCGAATCGATGTCCACCGAATCGCTGTTTGCCATCGCTCCCTATCACTGGTCTCCCGGCAGTGACGACCTGATGGAACTCAGTGGCAAGTGGACGGTCGCGCGTCGCAATGCTTCGGGAGGGTCTGTCGCCACCGGTGCGTTGGGTCTGCCTTGGTACCCGCCGGTCAAGTATCACTTCGGAACCCACGCGTTTCGAAGTGGCGTTCAAAGCCGCTGGTTGGCGTACAAGACCCCAGTGCTCGATCGGTCCCTGGAAAATTCCCCTTCCCCCGCCGATCTGACCGCGAATGATCTGAATTACTTGGACCAATTGCTTGAGTACCCGCAAGTCCTGATCCCCACCGCAGAATCGCTGGCGAACAAGATCGTTGAAGACATGCCACCGAACAAACGCACCCCCGCGGGAATTGCGGACGCGTTTCAAAAGCATTTGTCGCTGAGCAGTGACTTCCGCTATTCGTTGCAGCCCAACCCATCGGCGATGGTCGGCGTCGATCCAATCGAGCAATTTTTGTCGACCGACCGACGTGGCCACTGCCAATTCTTTGCTTCGGCGTTGGTGATGATGCTGCGCAGCCAAAACATCCCCGCTCGCGTGGTCGTTGGTTATCACACCGATGAATTCAGCGAACTGGGGCAGTACTTCATCGTTCGCCAAAGCCACGCTCATGTCTGGGTGGAGGCCTTGATCGCTCGCGCCGACATCCCCATGGGGACATCGGTTTACGGGCAACCGGAGTCCGATTTTTACTGGTTGCGTTTGGACCCCACCCCAGGCGGCGGAGGCGTGGCAGGAGCCGAAGCGAGTAGCAACCAAATGCTCGATTTAGCACGGGATCTGTGGGACGACTATGTCATCGAAATGGATTCCAAGCGACAAGAGGCGGCCCTGATGTCGACACCAGGCTTGGCACCGATGACCGCTTCCTATCGATCATGGATCGATCGCACAAAGGAACTCGCCATGCGAATCAACTCGGGCGATGTCGAAGGCATTGGCGGTGGCAAACTGTTTTCTTGGCAAGGTGCCGTCGCCGCGATCGTGCTCACCATCCTGGCCATGGTTGGGCTGAAAATCCGCTTCCCACGATGGTTGCAGAGCAAACTTGGCAAGCATCGGCAAATCAAGGCCCCACGCCCCTCGATCCCTTTCTACGCTGAAGCACTCGACCTGCTTTCAAGTCTTGGTATCGAACGACGCCCGGGCCAAACCCCGGAAGAACTGACCCGGCAATTGGAAGCCACTGACGTGTCGCCGGGCCTGGATCCCACCCGCAGTCCCCAATCCGAAGCTCATTCGGACTCGGGTCAGCAGTCGTCCCAGCTTCATGCTCCTATGCGTCGATTGACCGACGCGTTCTACGCATTACGGTATGGGCAGATGCCGGCCGGAGATCCAGAAGCCTCCGGCCAAGTTTCCCGTGTTGACCCCAAAGTCTCCGCCGTGAATTCCAGATCGGCTGCCCCTGCACCCCAACCGGAGTCGTCGCTGTTGTCACGCCCTGACGTGGAAGACGCACTGAGTACCCTTCGCCAAATTGCAAAGCGTTCCACCCCATGATCATCACCATCGACGGTCCAGCCGGAGCAGGCAAGAGCAGCATCGCACGACGCGTCGCCAACGAACTTGGGTTCGAATTCCTCGATACCGGAGCGATGTATCGCGCCGTGACTTGGGGCGCCATGCAGCGTCAGATCGCGTGGGACGACGTGGACGCGTTGGTCGATTTCGCCGATGCCGTCTGTTTGGTTTGGCAGGACGACTGCATCTATCTCGACGACCAAGACATCTCCGAAGAAATCCGTTCGCCGCAGGTCACTCGTCATATTCGGCACTTGGCGGACCCGCCAAGGATTCGCGAGCGCATCACAGCGCAGCAGCGTCGCATCGCCACCGGGCGTGACATCGTGACGGAAGGTCGTGACCAAGGCACCGAAGTCTTTCCCGATGCCCATTGCAAGATCTTCTTGACTGCATCCCCGGAAGAACGCGCTCGTCGACGGCAGCAGCAACTCGCCCAAAGCGGCCAGGTGATGTCGGTGGAAGAAATTCTGACCGCGCAGAATCAACGCGATCTCGAGGATCGAATGCGACCCGTCGGAAGGTTGCGAGCCGCTGCCGACGCGATCGTTCTGCAAACCGATGGGATGACTCCCGACGAAGTCCGCCAAGAAGTCCTGCGGTTGGTTCGCAAATGCTTGGATGCCTCGGCGACCAATTCCACATCGGACGATCCAATCGCATGATCATGTCTGAGAGCGACCCAAGCGACGAAGCAAGCTCCCCGTCCTCGATCGCAGCGAAACTGGTCTCTCAACTGAATCAGTCGCAGCAACGTTTGATCCTGGCCGAAAGCTGCACCTGTGGCGCTGCTGCCGCCGCGATTGGAGGCGTTCCGGGTGCGTCCAACGTGTTCTGCGGTAGCGCGGTGACGTACCGAGAAACCACCAAACAAGCGTGGCTGGGAATCTCGGAAGCCGACCTGAAACAGCACACTGCCGAGAGCCAGGCGATCACCAACGCGATGGCGACCTCGGTCCTTCAACGCACCCCTGATGCAACCATGTCCGCGGCCATCACGGGACACCTCGGCCCCGACGCGCCGCCCGAAGTGGACGGCGTCGTCTTCATTGCTGTGCTGCGGCGTGGGGGCGAACTGGAACCGCGACGAATCGTGCTTCGCAGCTTCGCTCGCTTGGACCGACAAACCGAAGCCACCGCCGAATTGCTGGTCGCGATTCATCGGAGTTTGTAGAAATGCCGGCCCGAAACGCAGGGTGTCTTCCCTGGCGAGGTCGAAGAAGGTCCTTCGTGATCAGGATTTGATGGTTGCGGGATCGACCATTGGCGGTGGCGATGAAGTATGGTGGGTGCCCCTTCCCTGCCTCTCACCTACGAAGGATTCTCGCGATGCGATCCTTTCCCATTTTGTCACGCTGTTTTGAACGAGCCGGATTCCATTCGGCTTGGAGCCTGCGAAGCGCGGCCGCGACTGTCTGTTGGTTGGCTTTCGCCGTCAGTGGTTTCGCTGAGACGCCCAAGAACGTGTTGTTGATCTGCGTCGACGACTTGCGACCTGAGTTGGGGTGTTATGGAGCGGACTACATCTCGTCCCCCAACATCGATTCGCTGGCCGCCAAAGGCATTCAGTTCAATCATCACTTTGTGCAGGCTCCGACCTGCGGTGCCTCTCGGTTTGCGATGCTGACGGGTTGTTACGGTCCTTCGGGAAACCATGCTTTGTTTCAACGAGCCAAACAGCTGGCGAAGGATCCGAGTTCCGTCACCCCGTCGATGCCACGCTGGTTCCGCGATCACGGGTACACCAGCGTTTCCGTGGGGAAGGTCTCGCATCATCCCGGCGGTCGTGGCGGAGCGGACTGGAACAAAGAGGACGAGATTGAAATGCCAGGTGCTTGGGACCGGCACCGGATGCCAACCGGGCCTTGGCAGCATCCTCGCGGAGCCATGCACGGCTTGGCCGATGGCGAGATTCGAAAAGACGCCAGCCAAATGGATGTGTTCCAATCGGAAGGCGGTGAGGCGAAGTACCCTGATGATTTGATCCTGGAAACGTCGCTGGATGAGCTTGCCACGCTGGCCAAGGACGCCGCCGACAAGCCGTTCTTTTTGGCGGTCGGGTTCATTCGACCGCACCTGCCCTTTGGGGCTCCCGCCGAGCACATGGAACCCTACCGGCAGACCGTGTTGCCGAGGATCGAGCATCCCACCAAGCCATCTGGTCAAACGACTTGGCATCGATCCGGTGAGTTCATGCGATACAACCGCTGGGGCAAGGATCCGAACCAAGACGCCGAATTCGCGGAGGCCGTCCGGCGGCACTACGCCGCTTGTGTGTCCTACGCGGATGCGAACGTGGGCGAGGTGTTGAAGCAACTCGATGAACTGGGCCTGCGAGAGTCCACCGTCGTGGTCGTTTGGGGAGATCACGGTTGGCACTTGGGCGAACATGCGATTTGGGGCAAGCACGCTTTGTTCGAGGAATCGCTGCACTCGCCGCTGATCATTCACGATCCGTCGATGAAAAGCGCCAGCCAAACGGACGCGATCGTGGAGACGATCGATGTGTTTCCAACGCTGTGCGAGCTTGCAAATTTGCCGTCGCCGCCAAAGGTCGATGGCGAGTCGTTGGTGCCCGTGTTGAAAGACCCGGCATCACCGGAAGGCGAAGCGGTTTCGTATGCGAAGGCCACGACGATTCGCACGTCCACGCATCGTTTGGTCTCGCATCCAAAGGGTTTTCATGAGCTGTACGATCATGAAACGGACCCCGGCGAAACCAAAAACGTCGCCGACGAAAACCCTGAACTGGTTCAGCAGTTGCAACAACGTTTGAAAGAACGCTTGGCCAACCGTCAGCAGTTCTGAGCAGACAAAGTGGCATAGGCTTCCAGCCTGTGATTCCGACTCCCCAGGCTGGGAGCCTATGCCACACTCGACTATTGCCTGTTTGCTTCTTTGGTGTCTGCGCCGCCGACCTGTTTGAGGAAGTTAAACATTTGTTGCCTTTCCATTCGTGGGTCCAAACAGTCTTTCTCAAAGATTTTGCAGAAGTGCAACCGCCAGTCGTCATCGCTGTCTGGGGCACCGTCTGGAGATTCGTCAGCAATCCGCCAGTCCAACTCGGTGTGCGAGTTAATGCGAGTCTTCCCGCTCCCTGACACACTCATTTGCTCGACCACCTTTGGTAGCCATCGGCCATTCCGTTTTTCGTAAGACGTTCCAATGGTGGCAACCAGAGCTCCATTTTTCTTGAGGCGGTAATCTACCAAAGTGGGTAGCCAATCATTCTTTTTTGAAAAGGTTACCTTGCAAATGATTGGTATTCGCACACCGCCGTAAACATACGAGGCCGTTAGCGTTTCTCGGTCATCGGACCACTCCACATTCTCAATGAGATCTTTGTTGAGGAAGATACTTGTGAACCATTCTTTCGTACATCGGCCGGATAGCAAATTCGAATGTCGAGCGAAAGGTAGCACGAAAGGATGGAACCAAGCCCTGTGCGTTCGAGGAGGATCTGGCTCTTCACCGATGATGTATTTGGAAACCCCTAGTGGGGTTGATAGTGTGGCTTGGCGCACAAACAGGATGGCGGGTTTTTGATTAACACGTAGTCTGTGGTCCCACAGCGGGCGAGTGGTTGAAAGGCCTTTCTGAACAGGCACTTCACCGAAACCATGATAGGTCCATGAAGCTTTGTTATTGTCACCAGGTCCCAACGCGATGATTTCCGACATGTGTATGTCTTGCGGATCCTCACTGCGTTCTACAATCTGAGCTATTTGCGAGTCCATCCAGCAGGCGAAGTCCGCGGGGAAATCGTCCCAAGACTCCAGAAAGTGAACCGCGTGTTTTTGAGCCAAGCCTATGTCCGATGGCCGCTCGTCCGAACCAAGTATGCCAGTGGGTTGCGGAGGCTCGTCTGAAAAAGTGCTGTGACCGGAGAGAACTGCCATGGCGATGGCCGCAATGTTTACCCCAGTCCGCAGTCGTCGAAACGAAGCTTTCATCATTGTTCACCTTCGCCGCAGCAGCGGCCGTTGCAAGTCAGTGTTCAGTTCCGCGAGGCAAGGACCAAGTCGCTGCGTCTTTTGAACCTGGGGCATGTTGTATGAACTGCTCCGTCCTGCCTTTGAGGTGTAAATCCCCTGTGAATCAGTCTCGTGGGGTGAAGTCCCGGAGTCAAGAAAAACAACAGGATTGTGGGATGCAAAGTGGCATAGGCTTCCAGCCTGTGATTCCGACTCCACAGGCTAAGCAGGTCGGCAGGAGTCTTTCGGCATTTGAAATGTCTTGGCAAGCGTGGTTGCTTCCACGTCCAACCGGGGCTAACGCCCAAACGGCTCACATGGTTCTACCCGATCATTCCTGCCGACCTGCTTAGAAGCCTATGCCACCAACTTGGCGTACAGTTCGCGGTAGGCGTCGACCATGGCGTCGATGGTGAATTGGGAACGGACGCGAGACTGGTTGGCTTGTCCGGTTTGCGTTGCCAGATCTTCGTCGGCCAAGAAACGTTCCAGCGAATGAACCAGCGCCGTGTCATCGTTCAGCTCGAAGCCTTGGTTGGGATCGTGACCGATCAACTCTTGGCTGCCTTCGACGCGGCTGCTGACAACGGGTTTGCCTGCTGCCATGGCTTCCAGAATCACGTTGGGCATGCCTTCGTAACGGCTCGGCAAAACCACCACACGGCTGGCGGCGATCCAGCTGGCGATGTTGCTCTGCCATGTCAGCACGCGAACGCGGTCACCGGAGACTAGTTTGGCCCAGTTGGCCAGTTCGTTTTGTAGTGGGCCGTTGCCGATTAGCACCAACTTGCGATGGCTGCCTGCCGGAGCGAACCGCTCAACGGTGCGCTGCAGATGCTCCAAACCCTTTTGCGTGTGCAGTCGCCCGACGAACAGAACCACGGGACTGTCGGCGGGCCAACCCAGGTCGGTCCAGTCAATTGGATCGGCGGAAGCAAACGCATCGACGTCGACCGCGTTTGGGATCACCGATGTGCGATCCGGTAAGAGGTTCAGTTGTTGCTGCGCAAAGGTCTCGACCGCTCGGCTGACGCAGACCACGTGGTCCACTTTGCGAAGCGTTTGTCGTTCCACCGCCAGTCGCAATGGGTTCGGTTCGGCGACACGGATGCCGGCGACTCGTGGTTGTCGGGACGAGACGTTGAGCATGCCGAGCACGTTGGCGTGCCAGAGAAACGTTTGGACCAATGAACCAGGTCGACGTGCCAGCCAACGTCGCAACTGAATCGTCGCTGGCAGAAAACCGCGAGACGTTTGGACTCCGCCGCTGGTGACCTCGATGCCTTCGTCGTGCAACTGTTGCACGAGTCGGTCGTTGCCTTTGGGCAGAGAGTCCGCGGTGGGCAATTTGCCGAAGCTGAACAGCCGCACGTCATCGCCTCGATCGCGAAGACCGATGGCGAGCTGTGTGAGCGCTCGTTCGGCCCCGCCAAAGTTCATTTCGGTGATGATCAGGTCAATGTTCATGGTGCCAATCGCAAATCAGAGCCACTCACAATTCACAGCACCGGCCCGACTGTCCACGGCACAAATTCATGGTCGCCCAACCCAAGGCGTTCGCTGGCGGATTGTGTTCCGCTGGCAAACTGCAGCAGTTCTTCGAACAGTTGATCCGCGAGTTCGTCCATCGAGACACCCTCGAGCAACTGGCCGGCGTTCCAGTCCATGTCGTCTCGCATGGCGTGGAATAAAGTGGAGTGGCTGGCGATCTTGATCACGGGAACCGGTTTGCCGCCGAAGCAGCTTCCGCGGCCGGTGGTGAACAGCACCAAGTTGCAACCGCCGGCGACCTTGCCCGTGACGCTGGACGGATCAAAGCCCGGCGAGTCCATCACGTACAAACCTTGCTTGGGCACTGTGTCCGCGTAGTCCAGGACACCATCGAGGATCCCCGTTCCGGACTTGCTGACTGCCCCGAGTGATTTTTCGGTGATCGTGGTCAGCCCACCGGCTTTGTTGCCGATCGATGGGTTGTTGTCGATCTCGCCGCCGTACATCGCGACGTGCTGCTTCCACCAATCGACTTTGTCCATCAAACGCTGGGCCACCGTTTCGTCACGCGAACGGGCGACCAGCAAGTGTTCGGCGCCGATCAGTTCCGTGGTCTCGCTGAGCACCGCCGCGCCCCCGTGAGCGACCATGCGATCGGCGAGTGCACCGACCAACGGATTCGCAGTCCATCCCGAATGGCCATCGCTGCCGCCGCACTCCAGAGCGAGTCGAAGGTGGCGAGCCGGGACCGTGGTTCGCGAATTTTGGTTGGCGATCTCGAGCATCGTTTCGAGATGCTTTTCCGCACGATCGATCGTCGCTCGCGTGCCGCCTTCGGCTTGCATGGTCAGCATCGTCGTCGAGACCGATTCCGATTCGGGCGAGGTGACCGGCAGCGACCGGGGGTCGGAAATCGCGACCAATTGGTGATGTTCGCTCAGGTACTCGGGCGTCGTTTGTTCGCAGCCCAGTCCGATCGTCAGGCAGGATCCGACATTCGCGTGCCCCGCGTAGCCCTTGAGGACTCGGCCGAGCATTTGTTGTTTTTGGCCGGCGTAGCGAAGCGCGCAGCCGGTCGTGTGCGTTCCGATCGCGATTCCATCCACGTTAGGGAATTCCGCCAAGCGTTCGGGAGGAAACCGAGCCGCGACATGGTGGCAAACCGTCGCACTGCAATTCACGCGAGCCAGAATCTGAACGTAATTTCGCGTGCCGACTTGGCCGTCCGGCCGCACGAACCCTTGCCAAGTTTTTTCGGCGGGAACGGTTGGCTTTTTCGCGGGAGCGGATTTTGAGAAAGCGGTTCCGACCAGCGACCGCCAATCCGAGTCGACTTGATGGGCGTCGACCAAATTGTGCGAGTGCACATGTTCACCGACGCCGATGTCGCAGGAAGCTTTGCCGATCGGCTGGCCAAATTTGATCACCAATTCGCCGGCGGGAATCGTTTGGGCGGCGACTTTGTGTCCGGCGGGAACGGCGGACCCTGCGATACGGAGGTTGCCGATTGTTTCGCCTGCCACCAAGGCCCGCGCGGCCATCCAAACGTTGTCGCCATCGTGCAGTTGAACGACGCCATGGTCGGTTCCGTTGGGGGCAGCACCGTCCGGGCTGTTTTCGGATGGATCAGCGACCCCGGAGCCCTCCGCGTTGGCATTGGGATTCGGTGTCGAGGCGGATGGGTGGTCGGTGCCAGTCATCTATTGAGCGGTGGTGGTTGGAATTTTCCGAGCTGCTACCATTTTCACTTCCGGCAGTCTGACAGACCCCGGACTCGCTCGCCATCATGGCGAGGAGACGTACCTTCGCATTCCTTTCGCTTGCCAACTGGGCTGAACCCCCGATGAAAATTCACGAGTATCAAGGCAAACAGCTTTTCCGAACCGCCGGCGTGCCGGTTTTGGAAGGGCACATGGTGACAACGCCTGACGAAGCGGCTGCCGCATACGACAAACTGGGTGGCAAAATCGCGGTCGTCAAAGCTCAGATTCACGCGGGCGGGCGTGGCAAAGGCAATGTCATCGACAACCCGGACCAAAAGGGCGTCGTCCTGGTCAAATCGGCCGAAGAAGCCAAAGCGGCAGCCGAGGGATTGTTGGGCAACAAATTGGTCACCATTCAAACCGGGCCCGAAGGCCAAACGGTTTCCAAGGTCTTCGTCGAAGCCGGATGCGACATCGCTCGCGAATTGTACTTGGGCATCGTGGTCGACCGCGGCAGCAGCAAGCCCGTACTGATGGTCAGCACCGAAGGTGGTGTGGAGATCGAAACCGTCGCGGAAAAAACACCCGAACTGATTTTCAAAGAACACTTCGATCCCGCGATCGGGCTGGACGGTTTCCAGGTCCGCAAGCTTTGCAAAAAGCTCGGCATCGAAGGTGCTGCGGCCAAGAGTGCTTACAAATTCATGACCGCGATGTGCCGTTTCTTTGTCGATTTCGACTGCGAAATGGCTGAGATCAACCCCTTGGTGATCACCGGATCAGGCGAGATGGTGGCTTTGGACGCCAAGATCATCTTCGACGAGAACGCGATGTTCCGTCACAAAGACTTGGAAGAGCTGCGGGACCTCAGTGAAGAGGAAGAGTCCGAAATGCGAGCCAAGAAGGCTGGGCTCAGCTACGTCAAGCTCGATGGCAACATCGCTTGCTTGGTCAACGGAGCCGGCCTGGCGATGTCGACCATGGACATCATCAAGTACCACGGTGGCGAACCGGCCAACTTCTTGGACGTCGGTGGGGGAGCCAACGCGGCTCAGGTCACCGAAGCGTTCCGGATCCTGTTGTCGGACCCCAACTGCAAGGGTGTGTTGGTCAACATCTTCGGCGGGATCGCTCGTTGCACGACGATCGCGGACGCGTTGATCACGGCCAGCAAAGAAGTCGGGTTCAACGTGCCTTTGGTGGTGCGATTGGAAGGAACCGAAGTCGAGGAAGGCCGCAAAATGCTGGCAGAAAGCGATGTCGACATCATCAACGCGATGGATTTGACCGACGCGGCGAAAAAGATCGTCGCAGCGACTGCGTGACGCTTCGCGTCGAGCGACTCGCGATCGGCTTCCAGTCGGTCGCTTGATTTGTAAACAAGATTCAGGCATCGCCTGATCTCTTCCTTCCAAAACATCACCCTCGGCTGTTGGTGCGACGCCACCAGCCAAACGCGAAAAGCTATCAACATGAGTATTCTGGTCGACAAAAACACCAAGGTCATTTGCCAGGGGATCACTGGCAACGCCGGGAAATTTCACTCTCTCGGGTGCCGCGACTACGGCACGCAAATGGTTGGCGGTGTCACGCCCGGCAAAGGTGGCCAAGACGTCGAAGGCATTCCTGTTTTCGATACCGTGGAAGAAGCGGTTCAAAAGACCGGCGCCGACGCGACGATGATTTTCGTCCCGCCGCCGTTCACCGCGGACGCCATCTTGGAAGCCGTTGACGCTGGCATTCGTGTCATCGCCGCCATCACCGAAGGCGTGCCTGTCATCGACATGGTCCGAGTCTACGAAAAGGTCAAAGCCAGCGGATCGACGCTGATCGGCCCCAACTGCCCCGGTTTGATCACCCCCGGTGAATGCAAAATCGGCATCATGCCCGGTTACATCCACAATCCCGGCAAAGTTGGCGTGATGAGCCGCAGTGGAACGCTGACCTACGAAGCCGTTTGGCAAACCAGTTCGCTGAAACTCGGCCAAAGCACCTGCGTTGGTCTGGGTGGCGACCCGATCGTCGGAACGAACTACATCGACCTGTTCAAGATGTACCAAGAAGACGACCAAACCGAAGCGATCTTGATGATCGGTGAAATCGGTGGCAGCGCTGAAGAAGAAGCCGCCGCGTTCGTCAAAGAGCACGTGACCAAGCCGGTCGCCGCCTTCATCGCGGGTCGCACCGCACCTCCCGGAAAACGCATGGGCCACGCCGGTGCGATCATCAGTGGCGGCAAAGGAACGGCAGAAGAAAAGGTCGCCGCGTTGGAAGACGCCGGCATCGTCGTCGCTCCTTCGCCCGCTGAAATGGGCGAAGCCGTCGTCAAGGCAATGTCGAAGTAGTTCCGGCAACGAGGATCCTCTCCCAAGACGAAGAGGTCGTGCGACGCCATTCAGGCGTCCGCGAGGAAGGGGCCGAGCATGGGAGGCCGCGCGGACTGCCCTCCCCCGGCAAGCTCGCTGAACGCTCGCTTTCCGACCCCTCCCGCTGCACGGGCGGGGTTTTGCAAGCCGTCGGCCAGGTCTCACCTGGCCTGACGAATCGGTGGAAAGCGGTCCAATCAAGGTGGTCGCATTTTGCTCGGGTTTCACAGGGGCTTGCGTTCGCGAGTGAGGCCACGAAGTGGTCACAGACGGTAGCCGGTGGTCGAGCAAAGCGAAAACCACCGGACAGTGACAGTTCCACATCCGTGCCCATTCTTTGCTGCTGCGGGCGGGGTGGAGAGGGCGTGTTGGTGGCAGTTTTGCCGCGTGTGCCACGCTGGCGGGCTGTCACGGATGAGCTGCTGAATTCCGGTCACGATCCTCGGATTTGGCGCAAGTCATTGTCTCGCAGGGGCTTGCGGCCAGTCTTTCTGTCTGCGGCACAGCGATTGCTTATTGGGCGGCTTCAACGAACAAAGCTGCCATTTTGGTTGGCCGTGAAGTCGGACGCGTTTGAAATCGCTCCGATCAGCCAGCCGGAACCGGTTAGCCCCACCACACATTTCCCCCACATCTCGACTCCAGACCACGAAAGGTGTCACGGACATGGCAGCAGCCACCAAGAGTGCAACCAAAATTCGTTTGCAACCCCTCGGCGAACGCATCGTTGTTCAGCGTGAGGAAAGCGAAACCACGACCGCCGGCGGCATCGTGTTGCCCGATTCGGCCATGGAAAAGCCTGCTCGAGGGACCGTTGTGGCCTTGGGCACCGGCAAATTGCTGGACGACGGCAGCCGAGCTGACTTCCAACTCGTCGCTGGCGATCGCGTGCTGTTCAGCAGCTACGCCGGCGAAACCGTCGAAGTCGACGACGCCGAATACCTGCTTATGCGAGAAGACGACGTCCTGGCCGTGATCGAGTGATCATCGGCGATGGTTTCCATCGCGTTGTTCTGAAACCCATCTCTGCACACCTTTAAATTTAATAGACCACCATGCCAAAAATCATTGCGTTTGACCAAGAAGCACGCGAAGCCATTCGCCGCGGCGTGTCCAAACTCGCTCGCACCGTGAAAGTCACTTTGGGCCCCAAGGGTCGCAACGTGATTTTGCAAAAGAGCTTCGGCAGTCCCACCGTGACCAAAGACGGCGTGACCGTTGCCAAGGAAATCGAACTGGAAGACCCCTATGAAAATATGGGTGCTGCAATGGTTCGCGAAGTCGCGAGCAAGACCAGTGACGTTGCCGGTGACGGAACGACCACCGCAACCGTGATGGCCGAAGCGATCTTCAACGAAGGCCTCAAAGCCGTCGTCGCTGGCGTCAACCCGATCCAAATGAAGAGCGGAATTGAAACCGCGGTTGCCGACATCACCGAGCAACTTCACAGCATGGCGGTCAAGGTCAAAGACCAAGAAGCCATGGCCAACGTCGCGACCATCGCCAGCAACAACGACCGTGAAATCGGAACGTTGCTCGCCGACGCGATGAGCAAGGTCGGCAAAGACGGCGTGATCACCGTCGACGAAGGCAAGAGCCTGCAGACCGAACAAGAGTGGGTCGAAGGCATGCAGTTCGATCGCGGCTACTTGTCGCCTTACTTCGTGACCGACTCGACCAGCATGGAAGTCGTTCTCGAAGACGCCTATGTCTTGGTCTTCGAAAAGAAGATCAGCAACATCAAAGACATGGTGCCGTTGCTCGAAAAAGTCGTTCAACAAGGCAAGCCTTTGTTGATCATCGCCGAAGACGTCGATGGCGAAGCACTCGCAACGTTGGTCATCAACCGTCTGCGTGGCACGTTCACCGTGTGTGCAGTGAAGGCACCTGGCTACGGCGATCGTCGCAAAGCCATGATGGAAGACATCGCGATTTTGACCGGTGGTCAAGCGATCTTCGAAGCGTTGGGCGTCAAGCTGGAAAGCGTCGACCTGCCACAACTCGGTCGTGCCAAGAAGATCATCGTCGACAAAGACAACACGACGGTCATCGAAGGTGGCGGCAAGAGCACTGACATCAAGGCTCGCATCGACCAAATTCGTCGCGAAATCGAGCTCAGCACCAGCGACTACGATCGCGAAAAATTGGAAGAGCGTTTGGCCAAGTTGGCCGGCGGTGTTGCCAAGGTGAACGTCGGTGCGGCAACCGAAAGCGAAATGAAAGAAAAGAAGGCTCGCGTCGAAGATGCGTTGCACGCGACTCGCGCAGCGGTCGAAGAAGGCATCCTGCCCGGCGGTGGTGTGGCCTTGCTTCGTGCCAGCGGCAAAGTCAAAGCGGCTGAGACCCTGAGCGATGACCAATTGGTTGGTTACAACATCGTTCTGCGTGCCTGCCGTGCTCCGTTGACCATGATCAGCGAAAACGCTGGCCAAGATGGCGGCATCGTCTGCGAAAAAGTTTTGGCAATGAAGGGCAACGAAGGCTACAACGCGTTGACCGACGTTTACGAAGACTTGGTCAAGTCCGGCGTCATTGACCCAACCAAGGTGACTCGCACCGCACTGGGCAACGCAGCTAGCGTCGCAACCTTGTTGCTTACCAGCGACGCGTTGGTTGCTGAGAAGCCAGAAAAGAGTGGCAAAGCCGGTCACGGTGGCGACCACGACATGTATTGATCCCAGCGGGGCGAACGTTCCGTTCCGCCCTCTGTGTTCCAAACATCCAACCCTTCGCTGTTCTCAGCGGAGGGTTTTTTATTGGGGCAGCGCAAACGGAAATTCCCATTGCTGAGTGCCGCCGGCTTGGGTGGGACGGGTTCTGTGCGGAGGACCGTTCGGCGATTGTTTGCCGTGTTCTTCAGTCGTCTGTGCGTTTCTGGTGACTCCCACGCTCCTCGTGTTATTCACGTTCGCTGGTGAGTCCGTTGATTGCGATCAGTTTGTTGAATCGATCCAAGCAGCAAGCGGAGTGAAGCAGGCGGATGCGGCTCCACTCCCAGCGGGTTTCGATTCTGCTATTTGCCGTTGCCTTGAAGCACGCAGCTTTCGACCGTTTCTTGGTAGGCTTCCAGGCCGGGGACTTCGAGGTCTTTGATTTTGGCGCCGTCGTCCCAGCGGCGGACGAGCACAACCGTTTCGTGGTGCGGATTCTTCTCGAACTCGGCGACGTCTTCGGGCGTGAACTTCCCGCCTTGCAGGTCCAGGCTTCGTTTCGACGCCTGTGACAGCCCGTCGTGATAGCGGGGGTCGACTGCGCAGAGGTATCGTTTCGCAGGCACATGCTGACGAATGGATTCGATGATCACAGTTGGAAAGAAAGGCTCGAGCAAGTCTGCCCCAACGGTCTCGTGGCACCAATCTTCTTGCAAGAAATCCCCCTGGGCATCGTGCTCGTCCATTAGGAAGTGACCGATGTCGTGCAGCAGCGCTGCGGTCACTTGTTCGTCAGTGGCTCCGTTGGTTCGTGCCAGGAACGCCGCCTGCAGCCCGTGCTGAAGTTGGGTCACGGACTCGTCGTAGAAGCTCTGGCCATGCTGGTCCATGTATTGGAACAGCAAGCTGACTTTGTCTGCCGCTGTCTTTGCGTTCTCGAGGCACTCCGCCAGCGAGGTGTCGACTTTCTGATTCATGATTGTTCCGGGGGTTTGCCGTTGAAGTGACCGATTTTACTAACTCGCATTCTCTGATCGCCAGCCTTCGCCGCCTCCGCGAAGGCTTGTCGTTTGTCGGCGTAATACGATGCGCGAAGATCGCCTTCTGCAAGCGCGTTGTAGGTGAGGTAGAGCGTCCGCCGGGACTGATCCGTTTGATTGAAAAGACTGTAATGGGGGGCATAAGAGCTGAAGAACAATGCGTCTCCAGCTTTCATCGGGATCGGTTCCCAGTTCAGTGATTTTGCTTTGCTCTCTTCAATGCAGCCCTGGTCGTTCAGGTGAATCAAACCTTCGCGGTGCAACTCTGGAGCGAAGTAAAGGCAGCCGTTTTCTGGTGTCGCGTCATCAATTGCGATGGAGCACGTGATGTGCAGCTTCACGAATTCATAGGCGGGAGCATCCTGGTGTGCGGCGTATCCGCCACCACCGGGATACTTGTAGTTGATTTTTTCTTTGTACAGGACAACAGGCTGCCCGAGCAGGCTGCCGGCTGTTTCTGGGACTTTGCCGGTGGTCAGCAGTCGTCGCAGTCCGTCATGAAAATCGATGATGTACTCCGTTCGAGCCGGCCTTGCGATGGGACCGATTTGCTCAAAGTGATGCATCCACTTTTCCGGATCGGGCGGCCATGAGCTAATTTGCTCCACCCATTCTTTCAGGTCGTTGGTTTCGGTTTCAGAAAGAAAGCCAGGGAATTGGACGTAACCTTTTTGTTCCCATGTTTCGAGGTGATCCACTGACGGAGAGATGCTCATGGCGTGACTCCTGTCGGCACTGCGGTTTCGGCAAGAGGGTGTTCAATGGTTTCCATCGGGAAGGAACTTCCTTGTTTTCGAAAGTAGAGAGCCACAACCGCCGCCAGGGCGATGGAGGCAGGTGAAATGACCACGGCGAGCCTGAACAGCAGGCCTTTGAAGTCGACCGATTCGGGGCTGATCAGATGAAAAAGGATCATCATGAAGATGGTGCAGAAGTAGCCCGCGCAGTCGCCTAGGTAGAGCAAGTACCCCGCGTTGGCTTTTTCTTTCAGCAGCGCGACTGCCCGCTCATAGACCGTCGTATGAAATAGGACGTAGGGAACGTAGAGGCAGATTCCAATCTGAACCATGTAGAGAAACGCGGTTGCTTCCGTCCACTCAGGGGTGCTCCACCAAAACAGTGTGGTGCCAAAGGCGCTGGCAAATGAAACCGCGATGATCCCCATGCTGACCTGGAGCGCTCGGTAGTTGCCCGGAATCAAAACGGTGATTGCGCTCAACAGGACGGCGACGACCGCCACCCAGGTTTCCGAAATAGCGAATATCTCCGGTCGTTCAACGCCGAATCCCGACCAGATTTCGGTTGCGTAGTCGTCACGGATGCTTCGGAACACAGTGAGCAAAACCATGACCAAGACCAATGCGCAGATCCCCAATGCGTAGCGTGAAAAGAAGCGTCCACGTTCCTCCCCGTTGAATGGGGTTCGAGGAGAACGGGCGGAGATGTCAAGTTCGCCTGGGGGAGGCAATTGTTCTAGCATCCAGACACCTAGAAGCAGTGGCACCCAGAACAACGCCCCGGTCACGAAGGGCATCCAGAAAGGGCTGACTTGTTGGTATTCCATGAGCATTGCTCCCACGGACTTCACCGATCCAGAGGCCATGATGAAGCTCGCACAGAGTCCTGCGGCCAATGCCTCCGTCACACGGCGTCCCTCGAGATAAGCAAAGACACAACCGAACACCATCCCCAGCGGCAAGCCGTTGAAAAACAGGCAAATAGGTTTCAGCGAAAAAGGCACCACGGCATACAGCAGCAGCGCCAGATGGGACACGGCAATGAGCGACAGGATCATCACCGCCCTTCGGCGAGGCGATAGCTCGGAAATCACCTTGATGCCGATCAGCTTGGAAAGTGCGTAGCCGCCCACCTGGGCAAATAGCAGCACCACCTTGAAATCAAGGCCGCCAATCAGCAGGCCCTCGTACTTGACCACCGTGAACGGCTTGCGGAAGGCGTACATGCAGAAGTACGTGACGAAAGCCGCCAGCATCGCCCAGAGCGTCAACGCGATTGGGTGGCTTCGGTCCAAGCGATTGGCAATGGCAGCGATTCGCATGAACAGGTCCGTTTGGCTGGAAGCGTGTGCGATGATGAGGGATGTGTCACCGCAAGGCGGGGATCGTAGCTTTCCAACTTGTGTGAAAGGTGAATGCTGCATGAAGCTCGCAAGAAGGAATCACCGATCCCATTTGCTGGACTCCAAGTCGATTTCGGATCGGTTCGTGCCGATGAAAGATTCATGGAATCCCGTGAATTCCTTGGGAAGACCCGATTGGAAGAAGTCCGTCGGGGTTGCAAATTTTCGCTCTGAGACGTACTTTTTGCCTTCCTTTCCCGCCCCGCCAGTGTTTTGGCAGGGCGTATCCTTTACCCAGTTCATTGCATTTTGGGGCGAAGGGCACCGAAATCACGCGTTTTTGCGTCGTTTTCACCGCTCTGGGGCTGCTGTTTTCCTGTTGATGGAAAGCCAGTTCTCCGAACCCGCACTGAACCAAATCCTGGAGATGCCGCGAACAATGCGCGGCAAAGATTCTGATGGCAAACGAAATTGTCAAAGAGATGATTGAAGCTGGTGTCCACTTTGGTCACCGCACCAGTCTCTGGAACCCGAAGATGGCTCCTTACATCTTCGGTAAGAAAAACCAAATCCACATTCTCGACATTCGCGAAACCCTGCGTGGTTTGCTGCGAGCGAAGAAGTATCTTTCGCAAGTCGCCGCTGGCGGCAGCTTGATTCTGTTCGTCGGCACCAAGCGTCAAGCTGGGGAAGCCGTTGAAGAGCAGTCGCTGCGTTGCGGGATGCCTTTTGTCAGCGAGCGTTGGCTCGGTGGCACCCTGACCAACTTCCGCACCATTCGCAGCCGACTGGGCCGTTTGGAAGAGCTGGAAGCCCTTCGGAAGGGTGACGGCATCAACGAATACAGCAAGAAGATGCAGTCGTCGTTGAACCGCGAATATCGCAAGATGTATCGCAACTTGAACGGTTTGCGATCGATGAACCGGTTGCCAGAAGTCATGTTCATCGTCGACCCAGGCAAAGAACGCAACGCGGTTCGCGAAGCCAAACGTTTGGGCATCACGACCGTTGCTCTGATCGATACCGACAGCGACCCAAGCCAAATCGATTTGCCGATTCCAGGCAACGATGACGGGATTCGCAGCGTTGAAATGATCATGCGAGAACTGGCGGACGCTGTGATCGCTGGCAAGGGACAAACCCAAACCGAAGCGGCACCCAACACCCAGGCTGCTCCGGAAGCCGCTGCCGCGCCCGCAGAAGAAGTCGCCGCCGCTCCCAGCGAAGGCTGATCTCGACCACCACATTCACTGAATTCAATCAACGATTAGGAAACAGAAACATGACGACGATTTCCGCCAAGGCGGTGAGCGAACTTCGCAAGTCCACCGGCGCCGGGATGATGGATTGCAAGAAGGCATTGGAAGAATCCGGTGGCGACTTGGATGGCGCGATGGACTACCTCCGCAAAAAAGGCCAGAAGGTCGCGGCCAAGCGAGCGGATCGCGAAGCTTCCGAAGGCGTTGTGGCTGCCGTGGTTGAAGGCAAAAAAGGCTTGTTGTTGGCACTCAGTTGCGAAACCGACTTCGTTGCCAAAAACGAAGCGTTCATCGAGCTGACCAACACCATCGCCAAGATGGCTTTCGACGCCAATTGCACCACGATTGACGAAGTCAACGCACTCGAAATCGACGGCACGACGGTCAAAGAGCGTTTGGTCAACGAAACCGGCAAGGTCGGCGAGAAGATCGAAGTCTCCAATTTGGAAGTCGTCGAAGGTGAAAACCTGGCGTCGTACATCCACGCGGGTGCCAAGATCGGTGTCCTGGTGTCGTACAAAGACGGTGGCAAAGAAGACGCGCCCCTGTTCTTCCGCGGCGTCTCGATGCACATCGCTGCCATGAAACCTTCGATCCTTCACCCCAACGAATTCGATGAAGAATTCGTTGCCAAGGAAACCGAAGCACTTCAGGCTCAGATCAACGCTGAGAATGAACTGAACGAACGAGAAAACCTCGGCAAGCCGATGAAGAACGTTCCTCAGTTTGCAAGCCGTCGCCAACTGACTCCTGAAGTCTTGGCTGCGACCGAAGATGCGATCAAGGAAGAACTGAAGGCCGAAGGCAAGCCTGAGAAGATCTGGGACAAGATTGTTCCTGGTAAGCTCGAGCGTTTCATCGCCGACAACACGCTGCTCGACCAAGAGCGTTGCTTGTTGAGCCAGTTCTACGCACTGGACGACAGCAAGACCGTCGAAGCTGCGATCAAAGAATTCCACCCGGAAGCCGAAGTGGTGGTCTTCAAGCGAGTCTCCGTCAACTGATTGTTGACCCGCGAATCTGAAATTCAAAACGCCTTGCTCATGGCTTTCATGAGCAAGGCGTTTTTTGTGATCCAAGCGTAGTGGTCTGTCAGGACTTGTTTTTAGGGTAGTGGACGAGGCCACGAGTCCTGAATTGGCGTCAAATCCAAGGACTCGTGGCCTCGTCCACTACGATCAACCCTATCTTTTAGCTGTGACAGACCAGTCGCCGGATTTGCCAAGCATTCGGACTCGTCTACAGATCCAGTGTCTGCAGCAACGACAGTGTGGCGACGCCATAGAACGTGTATTCGACGTCTGGGGTTTGGTCGAGTTCAAACCCAACGAAGCCGCCCTCTCGCTGCATGGAATCAGCGTATCGCTGCAATCGCGGCGCATCGATTCTGGAACCGGCACCGAGGTCGACCAGCGTGATCAGACCGGTGCAGGAGCTGAGCAAATCGGCGAACGGAATCCGCGTGTTGGCCGTCAAGCCACCTTCGTCACTCTGCATCTCCAGCAGAAACTCAATCGTGTCGGCCTGCTGAGCAGGGTCCAGTCGCCCGAGTGTCTTCAGCGATCCAATCGCAGCCGCGGTCGGGTTCACGCCCGCTCGTTTGGCAACGCGGATCTCGCGGTAGCCGCCATCTGGTTGCTGTTGGCTTGCCAGGAATCGGAGGAGGCCATCGACGTCGGGGACGGGGACATCCATCAGTTCGTAGCACAGCACGGAGAGGAACGTTTGGTAGGTGCTGCCGGCGCGGCCCTCCGGCGTTTTCGCGAATCCGCCGTCGTCGGTGCGGAGGTCTGCCAGCAACGCCGCGACGTTGTCTCGCCATTGGTGGTCTTCGTCCGAGATCACCACGACGCCGGAGGCCATTTCGAGAATCGCCGCACCAAAGATCAGGGACATCAGGTCCACGATGGAATCCCGTTGTCTCATCCGCCGGCGTAGGAAAATGCCTGCTGCTTCGGCGGTGGGGGGGTCGAGTTCGCCGAGGAGCCAAAGCGTTCGCAACGCAAAGGAGGAGTAGTAGGGATCGCTTTCGCCTTCGCGGCCCGCAAATCCACCGTCGTCGCGTTGTCGCAATCTCAGCCAGTCTGCGTGGCGAGATCGGAATTCGGGGCTCAGCCGACTTGCACCGACGGACAATCGCAACGTCAGTTCTTGCAGGTAACCACTCAAATCAAATTGCCAACAAGATGTCCAGCATTTCCGCTGCGGTTGAAATCACGCGCGACGAAGCTTGGAAGGCGCGTTGGTAGGAAATCATCTTAATCGACTCTTCGTCGATGTTCACACCGGTGATCGCCAGGTGTTGGCTTTTCAGCGTCGAATACAAATCGTTGAGTCCTTCGGTCGCACTGTTCTGCACGCTGATTTCGCGTCCCAGTGCCGCGATGGTTTGTTCGTGGATTCCGCGGATTGAGCGGTTGCCCAGTTCGTCCAGCGGTTGATCCACCAGGTCGAGCATGTTGTACAGCGTGTTGGTATCAGCATTGATGCCGCCGTCGGAAATCGCCAGCAAATCGATGTTGTCGGCCAGCACCGAGTTGACCTCGATGTCCACCGCAGACGATCCCGTGAAGAAGGTGTTCATTCCGGCCGCCGCCACAAAACCACTGGTGTCTTGCCCAAAGGTGAACTGGGCCGTGGCCGAGTCGCTGTCGATTCGAATGCGACCATCGCCGGAAAGCGACGCTGTCACACCTTCGACGGCGTTGATGTCAGAGACAATGGATGAGATGGTCGAGTCGTTGACGGTCCCCAAGTTGCGAACGTCGATCCGCGTGGTGCTGACCAGTTCTCCGTCGGAGTCCACGATGTTGAAATCAAAGCTGCCGTTGCTCGGTTCGAAGGGCAATTCCGCTTCGCCCAGTGGCACACCGGGTTGGCTGGTGTTGCTGGAAACCAACGAGGTGAATCCGGTCCGGCCTTGGCCTTGAGAGTGAACCTTGTTCACGCCCTGGATGAGTGCCGCGGCCATTTGATCCAGGCTCTCAACATATTCGCCAAAGACACCGCTGCGAGCTTCCATCGCCGCGCCAAGCTTGCCTCCGGTGGCTTTCAAAGGAGCGTCGGTGTCGATGATTCGGACTTCCTGCCCGCCCGCCTCTTCACTGTAGGCAGAGTAGACTTCGCGGCGATTGCCATCGGCAATCAAGTAGTCCCCGCCCACGAAGACGCTGACGTTTCCCGACGCTTGCTCTTGGAAGTTGATGTTGACGTAGCTGGCCAATTCTTCCAGGTCGCGGTAGCGTTGGTCACGCAGTCCGGTCGCGTCGCTGCCGAGTGTGCCGCCACCTTCGATGGTTGCAATTTCGACGTTCAGCTGAGCGATTCGTTCAGTCAGGCGATTGATTTGCGTCGCTGCGTCATCGAGTTCTGCATTCCAGCCGTCTTGCAGTTCACCCGCGTTGGTGCGGAGTTGTTGGACGTTGCTGGCCAGAGTTTGGCCTTGGATGATCACAAATTCTCGGGTGGCCGCATCGTTGGGCTGCGTCGACAGGTCGTGCATCGCATTGTTGAAGAGACTGAATTGTTCATTCAGTCCACCGCCATCGAGGTCCGTGATCAGGGACTCCAGTTGGCCGTAGGCGGAGCTGAGCGAATCGGCACCGGCCGCCGCGGTTTTCGCGTTGAACATCCGCTCGGCCAATTGCTGGTCGATCACCTGCACGACACCGGTGGCGCGAACACCGTGGCCCTGGATCAAGTTGCCCTGACGGTAGGCCACCGCAGGCGTCTGTTCCAGACGTTGGCGGATATACCCTTCGGTATTGGCGTTGGCGATGTTATTGCCAACGACCTGCAGTCCAATCTGGGCCGCGTCAAGCGCCCCCTTGGATTGTTGGATGGTGCCGAACAGCCCCATGGTCGTCTCGCGAAAGTGTGAAGCCGAGCGTTCGTGCGCGCACACGTGTCTTCGTTGAATCGGCTCACGAGCCCGTCAAACTTGACCCAATCGGTTCAGCAGGAAGCAAAGTCATTGACCTGGGCGGTCACCTTGTCTGGCGACCCGCCTCACTGGTTGAGGATCCACCATTCTCAGGAGGTCGTGCAGTTTTTAAATGCTGTGCTTGCAATGCCTTAAGAACCCCGCCCGTGCAGCGGGAGGGGTCGGGAAGCGAGCGTTCAGCGAGATTTCCGGGGGAGGGCAACACGCGCCGCTTCCCCTGCTCTGCCCCCTCCCTCGCGTACGCCTGAACGGCGTCGCTCGACCTCCCCCAAAACTTCGTTTCAGGAGAGGTGCGCCACGTGAAAACCCGCCAAAACGCAGCACCAGAAAACTGCACGACCTCCAAGGGAGGGTGAAGTAAAACGGCACGATCTCTCAGCGGGGGGATGGCTTTGCTGCTGAAAAATTTGGGATGCCGGGGTTCTTTCTCGCCTGGGCTGCGACCCGGAAGTCGACGCCAGAGACCAATGGAACGCCAATCTTGGCATCGGACGTGCAAAACATCATGGCGGACATGTCGGGCTTCACGTTGACCAAGTTTTGTTCTCCAGTGACAATTCGGTTACGGAAGTCTTCGAACCCTTTTCGTTTTTCCCGCTGAAACTACCTCATGAGTACCGTCCCGTCGCAGCAACATGCCTCCGCCCAAGTCCCCGATTCTCGCGGGCGATTCGGCGATTTTGGTGGCCGTTTCGTTCCCGAGACACTCACGCGGGCACTCGATGAGCTTTCCGAAGAGTACGAAAAGGCCAAGCGGGATCCCGAGTTTCAGCGTGAATTGGACGGTTTGCTGAAGACCTTTGTCGGGCGTCCCAGCCCGCTGTACCACGCCAAGCGGTTGTCTTCGGCCGTTGGTGGGGCCCAGATTTGGTTGAAACGCGAAGACCTCAATCACACCGGCGCTCACAAAATCAACAACACGATCGGGCAAGCCCTGCTGACGCTGCGGATGGGCAAGACTCGAGTGATCGCCGAAACCGGCGCTGGTCAGCATGGCGTGGCGTCGGCGACCGCTTGCGCCCACTTCGGACTGCCCTGCACCGTTTACATGGGCGCGGAAGACATTCGGCGGCAAAAACCCAATGTGTTCAGCATGAAGTTATTGGGGGCCAAAATCTCGCCCGTCGAGTCCGGTTCGCGAACGCTGCGGGACGCGGTCAACGAAGCGATGCGAGACTGGATGGCTTCGGTCGAGAACACGCACTACATCATCGGCAGCGTGATCGGCCCGCATCCATTCCCAATGATGGTTCGTGATTTTCAATCGGTGATCGGCCGCGAAACGCGTGAGCAGTGCCGGGACACGTTTGGTCGGTTGCCGGATTGCGTCGTCGCATGCGTCGGTGGTGGCAGCAACGCGGCGGGCATGTTCTATCCGTTTGTCGAAGACGAAGGGGTGCGAATGGTCGGTGTGGAAGCTGGTGGCCGATCGGCAACACCCGGTGATCACGCGTCGCCACTGTCTTATGGGTGCCCCGGCGTTCTGCACGGCAGTTACAGCTACGTGATGCAAGACGATGATGGTCAAACGTGTGACGTGCATTCGATGAGCGCCGGGTTGGACTACCCCGGGGTCGGTCCTGAACACAGTTATTGGAAGGACACGAAACGCGTCGACTACATCGGTTGCCGTGACGAGGAAGCGCTGATCGCGTTTGAACGCTTGGCATCCAGCGAAGGCATCTTGGCAGCCCTTGAAACCTCTCATGCGGTGGCCAAAGCCATGGAGGTCGCGGCCGAAATGTCGGACCAAGAACACTTGGTGATCTGCTTGTCCGGACGAGGCGACAAGGACTCGATGGAAATCGCTCGTCTGCGCGGAGAAGAGTGGTGAACCACGTTTGCCGTTTCATGAGCCGCACGGCATGAGTCCGATGCCACCTGCTCTGGGATTTCACATTCCTTGTCGGGGTGAGCGAAGCAAGGGGAGGTCTAGCAGACTGTTGATTGAAAACGTTTCGCAGATCGAACGATCAGCCCACGGGCGCGAGCCCACGGTTGCCGGAGACGAACCGGACGTGATCGCGTTCCGGCTGACTAAATCAACAGGCTGCCAGGCGTTGAATTCCTGGCTCACGCCCCTCGGCTCAGCTCTGAATCGGCTGACTGACTGGACAATCCGTTGACGAGATTCGTTGTTCGAAGCTGACCTGATCATTTCTTGGCTGTGCAGCCTTCACGAGGCGTTGCCCAACCCACCCATCCGTTTGACTCTTCTTTCTCTGATTGCATGTCTGCCCAAGACCGTACCCTGGATCACTACCAGGAATTGATGACCATCAACGCCACTTCGCACGTGTTGCGAACCGGCCGTGAACTCGGATTGTTCGACGCCTTGCTGGAAGGTCAGAAAACGCTCGAGGTGCTGGCCGAACGCACCGGTTTGCCGGAGTCACGGTTGTTGCTGTTGCTGCGACCCCTGACATCGGTGGGGATCATCGAGAAGTACGCCGAGGATTATGCGATTTCATCGGTCGCTCGTTTGTTGTGCCAATACGATGCGGACCTGGGCGACGCGATTTGGCAGGGCGCCCCGGCCGGATTGAAATCCGAGCCTCAATCGTCTGCCGATGCCGCCGTCCCTCAGAGTCGCTTTGATTCCATTGCCGCGACTCAGTGGGTGCACACACCTGCGGCGATGCAGGCGGCAGAAATCTTGGACTTTGGACCGACTCCAGGAGAAGAGGACGAAGGCGCAGGAACGGTTTTGAGTTCCGGCGACTCGGCTCCACAAACGTTGCTCGATCTCGGATGCGGGTCGGCGGTATGGAGCTGTGCGGCAGCTCACCGTGACCCACAGTTGCGAGTCACGTTGGTGGACCATCCCGGTGCCTTGGAAGCGGCGCTCGCAACGGCCAATTCGATCGAGTTGGGTGATCGCTTTGAATCCATTCAAGGCGACGCTTTGACCACAGAGCTTCCCGAGGGGCAGTTCGACCATGTGTTGATCGCTCAGCGACTGAACAGCTATTCGCCCGATCAGATTCGTTTGATGTTGCAACGCGCGACGTCCGCGGTGAAGTCGGGTGGGCGGGTGATTGTGATTGATTCATTCGAAGGCCCGAACCGCCCGAGTTTGGCGGAGTCAATTGAAGCCCTGCGGATCGGAATCGAGACCGAAGGCGGTGCGGTGCCCGAATTGAAAGAGGCTCAGGAACGGATGAAGGTTGCCGGATTGGAATCGATTCAGTTCACCTTCATCGCAGCCAGTCGCGTCGGACTGGGGCTGATGACTGGGATCAAACCGTGATGGTTTCCAAGCCTTCGTCGCGAGACGCGAATGTGCCGATCGGATCGGACATGGGAGACGACCCATGGCTGTGGTGGCGGGATCGCATGCCGGTGACCAACCATTGGGCTTACTTCGACCACGCAGCCGTGGCACCGATCAGCCAACCGGCCGCCGAGGCACTTCGTTCCTTCGCCGAAGTCGCGGCATCGCATGGCGATGTGCACTGGATGGATTGGTCCAATGCCGTCAATCGATTGCGTGACCTGACGGTGGATTTGATTCACTGCGAGTCGGAAGAGGTCACGTTGGTTCCCAACACCACCACCGGAATCAACTTGGTCGCCGAAGGTCTGGATTGGAAAGCCGGTGACAACATGGTTGTTCCGGAAGGCGAATTTCCAAGCAACCTGTATCCGTGGCTGAACCAGCAAGCTCGCGGTGTCGAGATTCGAATCGTTCCGCGTCGTGATGGACGCGTCGAGGTCGAGGACTTGATGGCTCAAGTTGATGAACGCACTCGTTTGATCTCAGTCAGTTGGGTCGGCTACGCCAGCGGTTTTCGCGTGGACCTGGATCACTTGGTGAAAGAGGCCCACGAACGAGGCGTGCTGGTGTTCCTCGATGCGATCCAAGGTCTGGGGATGTACCCGCTCGACATGCGAACCTGCGATGTCGACTTCGTCGCCGCTGACGGGCACAAGTGGCTGCTCGGTCCGGAAGGGGCCGGGGTGGCGGTGATTCGCAAGCGTCATTTGAATTCGCTGCGTTGTCCCACCGTGGGCTGGAAGAGCGTTGAGAACGCGCACCTGTTTTCGGGATCCACATTTGAGTTGCGGGAGGACGCATCCCGTTTTGAAGGTGGCTCGCTGAACCAATCTGGAATGATCGCGTTCGCGGCCAGTTTGGAAATGTTCACCGCGGTGTCGCAACGATTCGGGGCCGATGCGATCGGAAATCGCGTGTTGGAACGCGCTCAGCGTCTCCGCGGTTTGCTGACGCAAGCCGGTGCGAAATTGTTGTTTGGGCCTTGGGATGAGACGCCTCACGCCAGTGCGATCACGACATTTGAAGTGCCTGGGGAATCACCAGATGATTTCCGCACGCGGGCTCTCGAATCGGGGGTGGTGATCAGTTGCCGCGGCGGCGGCATTCGGGCCAGCGTTCATGTCTATAATGACGACGCGGATTTGCAACGATTGGCCGATTTGGTCACTTCGTCCCCCGCTGTTTCTTCTTCCAATCCAGCGCGGAGCTGATCTGCCTTGTCTCTGAACTCCTCCAACGCCGACGCTGGCGAACTGTCGCATTCCATCGCTGTGTACACTGGGTCGTTCGATCCTGTCACGCTCGGTCACTTGCACATCATCGAACGCGCCTCCAAGTTGTTCGACACATTGGTGGTCGGGATCGGCATCAACGCAGACAAAAAAGCGTTGTTCAATCCGGAAGAACGCATCGAATTGGTGCAAGCCATCTCGAATCATTTGCCGAACGTGCGTGTTCAAACCTTTGATGGTTTGGCGGTCGATTTTGTGCGTTCGCTGGGTGCCAGCGTGATGGTGCGGGGGATTCGTCCACTGACCGATATCGCCGGCGAGTTCACCATGATGATGGCCAACCGCCAACTCGACGCGGAAATTGAAACCGTGTTCTTGATGGCCGACGAGCGATTTGCGCACGTCAGTTCTTCGTTGCTGAAACAGATCGCAATGCTGAGCGAGGACGATGGGCACCTGGCGAAATTTGTGCCGCGTCCGGTCATCGCGTCCTTGCGTGCCAAGCTTTCCGCGCAAGCGTTCTGATACTCGCCGGGAATCTGCCTGATGTCCGGGGAATCTGTTCCGCCAACTTCAACGTCGCCCACCCGCGCCCGTCAGGTCCGCACAGCGATGCCGGAACAGTTGCCGCCATGGGGGGTGTTGGTTCTTGAGAGTCATCATGCACCTGATTTTTCGATGCAGTGGCGTGAGCACCCGTTTGTCAAACTCGTTTACTTCCTGAGTGGTGCGGGAACGTTTCATCTCGATGACCGTCCCATTGCATTCTCTGCTGGTGACGTGTTCGTCATCGCGCCCCATCTGCGGAATCGAATCTGTGACGGCGAAGGCACCCCGTCCAGCTTGTATGCCGGGTGCATCTGCGAGAATGTGTTGAAGGCGGAGCCCGTCACCGCGGCGAGAATTGCTTCGGGCAAGTTGTCGGGTGGCAACCGACAAACGCATTTTGTTGCGTCGAAATTGCGACGAATGGTTTACACGCAAAACTTGGCGTCGTCGTCGTGCGGCATCGACATGATGATCGACGCCTGGAGATTGCTTCGTGGCGTCACGGATTACGATTGCCATCGAAAAGCCGGCAACATCGAGTCGATGCTGGAACCAATCGGTGTCGAGCAGGCAACCGACGTCGGAATCGTCCAGCAATACATTGATGAGTTGCAGACATCGTTTTTAGAAGCCACCACGCTTGATGCCGCCGCGAATCAACTCAATTTGTCTCGTCGTACCTTCACCCAGTTGTTTCGTGAACTGACGGGCACGACTTGGTTGAGGCGAGTGCGTGAACTGGGAATTGAACACGCCAAAAAACTATTGCAGGAAACCGATCTGCCGATCGCATCGGTCGCCTTTGAATCTGGCTTTGCTGATCTCTCGACGTTCTATCGACGATTCACGTCGATGGTCGGCCAGTCACCGGCCGCCTATCGGCAGCAGACCCATTCCAACGTCTGACAATCGAGCCTGAGGCCGTTCTCCGTTTTTCGTTGGGATGACTTCACCCTGAGCTAGCGATGACGGCCCCGTCCGGGGCGAATTTGCATGGACGGCTCCGGAGGTGCCTACATTGATAGCTCGGGGTGGGAGCCCCGAGATTGCTCATTGCGAGAAGACGTCGAAGAGCGTGTCAGGCGGCGAAAGGCTTTCGTCGGACTTCTTGGGGGGTGGTTGGGGGGCCGTCTTTTTGCGAGTCGGTTTCTTCTTTGGTTTGGGGGCGGACTCGGATTGTTTGACGGGTGGAGTGGACGCATGCGGGCTGGTTTCGCCCAGACGATGCACGTGGTACCCATCAACGGGAAGCGTCTCGGACGCCAAGTCGACCAAGTGATCGTGGTGGGTGAACAAGATGACTTGGGTGGTGGTGGAGAGTTCTGAGAAGACCTTGAGTGCCGCCGCAGCCCGGCGGTCGTCGAGCTGGATCAAGCAATCGTCAATGATCAGTGGGATCGCATTGGCGTGGGCCAATTGATGTTTCAACGACGCCAAACGCAGCGCCAGATACAGCGCGTCCGCGGTGCCGGTGCTCATGCGATTGGCCGGCACATCGATCCCATCTCGAACGCCGAACAGCGATGGTTTGTCGCTGTCGCCGTAATCGACTCGCAAGGCCTGATACTCGTCGCAGGTGAGCGTCGCGAAAAAGGATTCTGCCTCACGCAGCACGGGTTCTTGGTTTTGGTTGCGGTAGTGTTCCATGGCTCGCTGCAAGATCGCCGCGGCCAAACGCAGGCGGATGTACTCTTCTGATTCCCGTTGCAGTTTGCCGAGTGAGAACTGCATTTGTTGGGAGAGCTTGGACGCCTCACCGCTTCCATCGATGGCCTTCAGCTTTTCAGTCAGACTCCAGAGTTCTTTTTGCGACACCGAGAGTCTTTCGTCCAGCTCACGTTTCTTCTCGGTCAATTGTTTGAGTTCCTCCGCGATCATGGCGGGCTGCTGGTCCCGCAAGGATTCGACGAACGATTCGCGATCCTGCCCGCTCGCCCAGTGATCCAGTTGGGCTTGCAGGTCAGCGACTTTGGATTCCGCGATCACGCGGCGACGGCTGCGTGCTTCCACTTCGCCCAGTTCTTCAGGAGCAGTGCAATGGGCTTCGTCGCAGAGTTGTTGCTGCGTGATCGTGAGTCGTTCCAGTTGCTCGTTTGCGTCCGCGAGTTCCTGTTCGCGTTGGTGGAGTTGTTGTTGAACTTCGTCCCGAGCGCTGCGGGCGCGTTGTTCGCGTTGCAGGCGTTCGTGTGCCAAATTGATGGTCTCGGCGAGTTCGGTCAAACCGACTGCGTCGCCTGCGGAATCAGTCGGGGAGGTGGAGTCAACGTCCTGCGCCGCCAAGGAATCTCGCAAGCGTATGGCGCGCCGAACAAAGGTCTCGGATTCTTGGCGGATCGCTGCGATTCGAAGTGAGATGTCGTCCCGTTGTTTCTTTTGACCGATCAACTGCGTGATCGAGTCCATCATCGACAAGGCGTCTTGCGGGGCGGGTTTGGAACTCAGTTGAAGGGACGCGGTGAGTTCATCCCATTGTTTGTTCCAGGCGTCCAAGGCACTCTGCCGGCGCTGCAGGTTGGATTCCAGTCCGGGGATTTCGGTCCGGCATTCGTTGCGTTTGTGCTCGCGTTGTTCGCGAAGTTTGAGTTGTTGAGCCTGCTCGGCGCGTTGGGTCAACGCCAAGTCATGCAGACGCGAAAGCGTGGTGCAGGTTGGTTCCAGTGAATCCTCGGACGAGGTGTCGGATTCTGGAATTTCCAGCGCTTGTTGCAGCCTCGCAATGGCTTGTCGCAGTTGTGCGTGAGACTGGTCCCGTTCGCCGATTGCGGTTTGCAGTTCCGCGAATTGCTCGATTAGTTTTTGATGATCGGACATCCAGGTTCGCATCGCATCGGGATCGCTGGCTGGGATGCCCGCGGCATGCCAAATGGATTGCCAGTTTTCTTGAGCCTGCGTCAGAGAAGCTTGAGCGTCAGCGATCGCGAGGTCGTGCTCGGTCGACTGACGCCGCAGTTGATCCAAGTTGTTCTGGGCGGCTTGCCGTCGGTAGATCGATTCGTGTTGCGACTGGAAAATATCCGAGATGGAATCAGCCCGATGGATCGCCAGTTCGGCTGCGGCGAGGTTCGCTGACCATTGATCGGGGGAAAACGAGTCCGCGTTTTGCTTCATGACGGCGAGGATCTCGTCGCGATGCTGGCGGGCGTCGCGAAGATCTTCGGGCGTTGGCAGATCTCCCGCGTCAGCCTTGAGGGACGCCAGTTTTTCTTCCGCGTTGGCAAGTGATTGTTGCAGTTCCTTGGCTCGTTGCTGGCCCAGCATGACTTCTTTGCCAGCCCGGTCGAGAGCTTGCGTTTGTTCGGTCAATTGCGACTGGGTCGGCGGTGACAGTTCGACGGCGGACTGAATTGCGGCGTCATCGCTGGACGTCTCCAACTTCAATCGGCGATGGATCGTTTGGCATTCGCGAGCGAGTTTGTCGACTTGCGTTTGTTCTCGCCTCGCGGATTCAATCCAACGCTCCGGGGCGCCCATTTCTTCGAGCGTGCGGTCGAGCAGTTGAAACTGCGTTGGCACGTTGGATTCTGCCAACACGTCTTCGGCCATCGTGAGTTCACGCTTGGCTTTGTCGAGTTGGTCCGAGGCATCGTCGCATTGTTGGACCAACTTCTCGTATTCGCCAGCCAAACGTTGAATCTTGGATCGTTGCGATTCACTGATTTGCAGTGAGTCAACTTGTTGAGTCAGCGCATCCTGATTGTCATCGGTTGTTGCGTGCACCGCTGGAAGCGGGGCTTCCCCGAAGGCGAGGTCATGGAGTTGCGATCGCATCTCTTGTTCAAGGCTTGCCAACGCTTGTTGCAAGGTTTCTTTTTCTCCCTCGGCTTTTTCTCGGCTGGGGAGGTCTCGGTACAGGGCCAGGATTTCACTCTCGAAGAGCCCGATGGATTCGTCGTGTCCGAGTTGCTTCCGTTGCTGAGTGAGTTCAGCATGGTTTTGTTGTAGATTTTGTAGCAAGCGGGTGGTCGATTTCTGCTCTTGTTCCCATTCCCGTCGGCGGTCAGAGAAATCATCGGACAGCATGGGGGCGTCTTGCACGCTGGCCAATTCTTGCGTCGCCGCTTTCCAGCGTGGGATCAATGGCAGGGCTTGTTCGGTCGATTGCAAGCGGCCCATTTGTTGGACGAGCGATTGGGACTCTTCTTGCCAGCTTTGAATCTGGGCTTCTTTTTCGGCCAGTTGTTTTTGCAGGTCCGCGAATTCGGCCGGTGGGACTTGTGCCTCACGCAGTCGGCGACGCATTTCGTCGAGTTGTTGCAGGCTGTGGTTGATCGTGGGTGTTTTGCCGGTGCGTTTGAAGCGTTCGCTGGCTTCGGAGTCGAGTTGTTCATAGATCTCTCGCAGACGTCCGATGCCGGCACCCGCTGAGAACAAGATTTCGCCGAGTTCGCCTTCGCCTCGCAGAATTTGTTCACCGCCGAGCAGCAATTCTTCGTGCGACAAACCAAAGCGTGAACGGAAGGTGGCTTCATCGACGCCGCCTAGCATTTGAGCCAATTCGGACTCGGCGATCTCGGCTTGGTCGTCGGCACCTCGCAAGGTGTTTTTGCGACCACGACGCCGGATGCACTCGAGGACCCTCTCGGGGGCGGATCCATCGCTGGACAGCGTGGTCAGTCGCCCACCGACGCGTAGTTTCGCGGCGGGATGCAGGAAGGCATCGTCGGCGCGGGTGGCCATGCCAAACAACCAAGACGAGATGGCACGCAGGCTGGTCGATTTACCGGATTCGTTGGGACCGACCACCAAATGGAATCGGTTCGGGCCTGCCGAAAGGTCGAGGCTGCGGTTGGTGATGTGCCCAAAGGCGATCAGGTCCAAGCGTTCAATGATCATCGTTTGCCTCCTTGCAGTCGTGCGAGCAATTCCGTGGTTGCTGCTTCGATCCATTCGTGACATTCTTCAGGGTTGTCCAAGCGAATGGGGGCTTGGTCGCCACTGAATTCGGTCGGCAGTTTTTTCAGTAATGGGGTGATCTCGCTGGCCATCCAATCCGAGTCGCCTCCGCCGGATTTCAATTCTTCGACGACGGAGAGAATGCTGTGCAGCGGGCCCTCCTGATTCGTATCGTGTTGTTCCGCGGGCGAGTGATCGACCTCGGCCGAGGTTTTGATCTTCAACCGTTCCAACCAGACTTGTCCGTGGCCATGGGTGACCGAAGTGGCTCGCAGCGACGCTTCCAAATTGGATTGTTCACGCATCCATTGGTGATGCAGCGATGATTGGCCGGACAAGATGACTCGGGTGACCAGCAACCGATTCTCGGCCTGTTCCAGTTGGTCGTTCATCCAGGCTTCATAGGCGTCCATCAATTCATCGGTGTGCGACCATTGACTTGCATTGGCGTCAAAGGTTTCAAATCGGACGACATCGAGCGGCATGAACCGACGCTCAGTTTGATTGCGAGCGTCCAGGTCGACGAGGAGGCAACCTTTCGGTCCCGATTCGCGAATGTGTCGGCCTTGAATGTTGCCACTGAAGACCACCGGGGCGGTGCCTTCGATTTGGTGCTCGCCGCGCAAGTGAATGTGGCCGAGGGCCCAGTAGTCGTAGCCCTTGTCGGCGAGTTGCTGCGGGGAACAGGGGGCATACGGATCGTGACCGTCCAGGCCTGACAGTCCGGTGTGCAAGATGCCGAGGTTGAACATGCCGCCGATCGGTGCGGGGTATTCGGCGGCCATGTCGCCGGTTTCGGCTCGTTTGGCATAGGATCGGCCGTGGATCACGATGCCGAGGTCTTCGAGCACACGTTGGTCGACTTTCTTTTCGCTGAGCAGAATATCGGAGCCGTCAGGGTTCTTTGGCAGCGGCAGGTTCGACGTCATTTTGTTGGCGGCGTCGTGATTGCCTCGAATGACCGCAACTTGGATGCCTTCTTGAACCAACCGGCTGGCTTGTTTGACAAAAAACAGACCGGTGTTTTGGTCGGGCCAATCGCCGTCGTAGAGGTCGCCTGCGATGACGACCAAGTCGACTTGTTCGTCGATCGCCAACTGGGTCATGTTCTCGAGTGCTCGCCGGGATGCCTCGCGAATTTCGTCGACGGGAGCGTCTTCGTAGGCGTCAAGCTTCTGCAGGGGGCTGTCCAGATGAATGTCGGCGGCGTGAAGAATGCGGCGGTGACTCAAGAGGCTTCCTGCGGGCGGGGTGGGTGAAGAGCGAGTTGGGGACGACGACGTCGTGTCGGACGGCTAGACTGATCGACATGATAACGCACCATGTTCGAATCGGCTTCGCGGGAGAAATCTACCTGGCTCGTGCCCAGCGACGGATCGAACGTGGCCGGCGAGTGTTGGTGCGAACACCCCGCGGGGTGGAATTGGCCGAAGCATTGTCGGTTTGCGACGATGACGGCACACCCACCACCCTGGAAATCCTCCGGCCGACCACACACAACGATGATCTTCTGATCGAGCGTTTGCAGCGGCACAAGGTTCGCGCGGTTCGCGAATGCCAAGCGATTTTGGCGGAAAGCGAATCGTCAGCGGTTTTGTTGGACGTCGATCAATTGTTCGACGGCGGGACGCTGGTGATGCACTTCTTGGGGGAACCGGATGCACTTGGCCGCGAGCTGACCGATGCGATCGTTCGCCGCTACGAAGCCGAAGTCAAGAGCATCGAGCTGAGTGATTTGATGCAAACCGGTTGCGGACCGGGGTGCGGCACCGCCGACGCCGGTGGCTGCGGCGGCGGGTGCTCGTCATGCAGCGGATGTGGGATCGTCTCAGCGAGACAAAAACAGCCGCTTGGATAGGACACGTGGGGCTCGGATCTCAAGAGCGACTTGGTCGTCCTCGTCTGGATCGCCATTGCCAGGCACACTGTCGACGTCGAACTGGTCGGTTTGCGTGACCTCGGCGTTCAATGTTTTCAACCCGCGATTGTCGACGCGTGCGGTCAGGACCAACTGGACGCTTGCACCGGACGCCAAGGGGCCGATGTTCCACAGGCCCGTCGCGGGATCATAGGTGCCTTGCTGCGGTGAGACCGGTGGTACCAACGTCAACCCATCGGGCAACAAGGATTCGATGACGACGCCGGTGGCATCCGAAACACCGTCGGCATTGGCGGCGGTCAAGGTGATCGTGATGATGTCATCGACTTCGGGTTCCAAGTTGTCCACCGTCGCGGTGACGCTGACGTCGACCACTTGAGGTGTGATCTGGACCGAAGCCAGGTCATCTTCGTCGGCACTCGCGTTGCCTGGAATGCTGTCCGGGTCGATTTGATCCGACTGGATGATTTCGGCCACGTTGGTCACCGATCCAGACTGCTCAACGATGGCGTTGATTTGCAACGTCGCGGATTGATTGGGTTCCAAGCGAGTCAAGGTCCAAAGACCTGTTCCAGCGTTGAAGGTGCCTTGGGTTGGCGTCGCGTCTTGGAAGTTCAGCGAACCGGGCAAAATGTCCCGGATCACGACGTTGGTCGCAGGGTCGTTGTTGGCGTTGGTGATGGTCACCAAGTACTGGACTGTGTCGCCGCGATTGGGATCCGAGATGTCGACGGACTTGGTCAACGACAAGTCCGCACGTGCGATCATCAGGATCGCGGAGTCGGCATCGTCTTCGTTGACGTCGCCGTTTCCAAACACGCTGTTGCGATCAGGTTGGTCGGCCGAGGCGACTTCGGCAAAGTTGGTGATGCCGTCACGAAGGAGGTCGTCCGTGATCGCGTCTCGATTGACCGATGCGTTCAGCGTCAGCGTGACCGATTCGTTGCTGGGGATGCTCGGGATCGACCAAGTGCCCGACTGAGGGTTGTAGCCTCCGTTGGCGGTCGACGAAGAGACAAAGATCAGCCCGGCGGGCAATGAGTCGGCGACTTCGACATTGGTGGCTGTCGTTGGTCCCGTGTTCGAAACGGTCAATTCAAATTCGACCGGGTCGTCCAAGTCGAAACGGGTGCCGTCCACCGTCTTGCTGAGCGCCAGATCGATCAGCTGGGCTTGGACGTCCACCGAGGCTCGGTCGTCCTCGGCTGGATCGACGTCGCCATTGCCCGGCGTGCTGTCTGGGTCGCGTTGGTCGCTGGCCATGATCTCCGCCACGTTGGTTTGCAACGATTCGGAGTCGACGTTTGCGGTCAGTGTCAGCGTGGCGGTTTGACCAGATGTGAGCTCATCGATCATCCAAATCTCGGTGACCGGCGAGTAGGTGCCGTCGGAAGTGGTTTGGTCGGTGAGGTCCATTCCGGCGGGCAAGAAGTCACGGACGCGAATTCCGGTCGCTGGGTCGGGGCCGCTGTTGCGAACGGTGATCGTGAAGGTGACCGCGTCGCCAAAGTTGGGCGAGGCATTGTCGACGGTCTTGGTCAGCGAAAGGTCGGCGCTCGCAAGGGTCACCATGGCGGTGGCGGTGTCGTCTTCGCCGTCATCCAATCCACTGTCAGGAACGCTGTCTTGGTCGGCTTGCTCGGCAGCGATCACTTCGGCTCGGTTTTCGAGTGTTTCCACGTCGCCGATGGTGCCAGTCAGCTCCAGCGTGGTTTCTTCGCCGGATGCCAAATCACCAATCGTCCAAAGTCCGGTCGCTGCATTGAATGCACCGGCGGGCGACGAGGATGTGAAGGTGTATCCATCGGGAAGCGAGTCGCGAACGACGATTCCGGTGGCATCGTCGGGACCATCGTTGCGAAGCGTCAGCGTGAAGGTGACTTCGCCGTTGATGGCGGGACGTTCGGGGGAAGCGGTCTGTGTGAGCGAGAGATCGATGACCGGCGTGGTGATGCTCGCACTGGCTTGGTCGTCTTCCGCCGCGACGTTGTTGTCGGGCGTGGAATCGATGTCGTCTTGATCGACGGAAGCGACCTCAGCGGTGTTGGTTTGTGTTCCAACTTGGTCGACGATTGCAAACAGGGTCAACGTCGCAGTCGCGTCATCGGCCAAGGAGTCGATGGTCCACTCGCCCGTGTCGGAATCGTAGGTGCCGTCGCTGAGAGAATTGGATTCGTAAGTCATTCCCGCGGGAAGCAAGTCGCGGACCACGATGTTGGTTGCTGTGTCTCGCGTGGTGGCGGTCTCGCCATCATTGGTCAACGTGATCGTGAAGGCAACGCGGTCGCCGACGTTGGGGGACGGGTTGTCGACGGTCTTTTCCAACGACAGATCAATGAACTCGACGCGAGCGGTCACGCTGGCTTGGTCGTCTTCGGCCGGTTCGTTGTTGTCCGGCGTGCTGTCCGAATCGATCTGCCCCGCCGCAATGACTTCGGTGCGGTTGGTGATCGTCGGTGAGTCCGACGTGACATTGTTGTTGACGCGAGCGTTGACGATCAGCGTCGCCGTTCCGGAGGGGGCCAATTCGCCGACTGTCCAACGACCGTTGGATGAGTTGAAGCTGCCCGTTGTCGGTGTGGCATCGATGAACGTCAGGCCGATCGGCAAGTTCTCTTCGACGATGACTCCGGTGGCGGTGTCCAAGCCCTCGTTGCGAATGACGATTTCGTACTGAATGGCTTCGCCCAAGCGTGGTGTGAGATTGTCGACGGTTTTGAACAGTTCTAAATCGATTTGTTCGGCTTGTAGACTCACTGCGGCTTGGTCGTCTTCGTCGATCAATCCGTTGCCTGGCGTGCTGTCGGGGTCCGGAAGCGTGGCTTGGATGATTTCGGCAGTGTTCGTCAGTGTGCCCCGGGAAAGCGTTGTGGCGACGATTTCGAGGGTGGCAAACGACGGGGCGGCGGTTCCGGAGTCAGCGTCCAGCTCGGGGACCGTCCAGCGACCGGTGTTCTCGTCGTAGGTGCCGATGGAGGCGGTGGATTCGACGTATTGCAGCCCGGCAGGCAGCGAGTCCAGGACGATGAACTGGCCCGACGGATCTCCGCTGGCGTGGCGAGCTGTGATCGTGAAGGTCACGTTTTCGCCAACGTCAGCGTTGGTGTTGTCGACGGATTTGGTGAGTGACAAATCGGCTTGTGCGGGAGTGACGGCGCTGGACGCTTGATCGTCTTCGGTCGCGTCTTGGTTGTCAGGCGTGCTGTCAGGATCGAACTGGGCCGCCTGCGTGATCTCGGCGGTGTTGGTGATGGATGCGAACAGATCGCTGCGACCGGGATCTAAAATCGCGGTCAGGGTCAACGTCTCGCTTGCTCCGGCCGCCAGCGAATCGACCGTCCATGTTCCCGTGGCGTCGACATGAGTGCCGTCGGTGACTTGGGCGTCCTGGAAAATCAGTCCGCTTGGAAGCAGGTCGGTGACTTGGATGTTGGTCGCTGTTGTGATCGGAATCGCAACGCTGGTTTCGGCGTTGGACAACGTGATCGTGTAGGTGATTGTGTCGCCGGGCTCTGGGCGGGCCGGTGTGACCGTCTTGGTCAATTGCAAGTCGATCGCATTGGGGGTCAGTGTCGCCGAGTCGGTGTCGTCCTCGGTGGAAGCACCTGCACCAGGAGTGCTGTCAGGGTCGCTCTGGTCTGACGCCGTGATGGTGGCCGAGTTGGTCTTGATCCCGAGACTGTCGACACGTGCGATGATCTGCAGGGTTGGCATGGCCGGGATTGGGTTGCCTGGGTTGGGAGCGGTCACATCGCCGACCGTCCAAAGTCCCGTGTCTGAATCGTAAGTTCCAGACGAGGTCACATCGCTGACGTAAGTCAATCCGGCTGGCAGGCGATCTTGAACTTGAACCCCCGTTGCGTCGTTGGGACCCTCGTTGTCGACCGTGATTGTGAAGGTCACGTTCTCGCCGACCGTGGGTGTTTCGTTGGAGACGGTCTTCGTCAGCGAAAGGTCGGCGACCGGAGTTTGGAGGAGGACTTCATCCTGGTCATCTTCATCGATCAAGTCATTGCCCGGAGTGCTGTCGCGATCCGTTTGGGTGACCGCCAGGACTTCCGCCACGTTGGTGAAGTCACCGGCTTGGTCAACGCGAGCGACCAGTTCCAATGTTGCCAGTCCGCCGACGTCGAGCGATGAGATCGACCAACGGTTCGTTGACGTGTTGAACGAAGTGCCGGCGCTGGGCGTGTTGCCAACCAGCGTCAATCCAGCGGGCAAGCGGTCTTCCACCACAATCCCTGTGGCGGTGCTGAGCGTCGCGTCGGTGGCCGTGTCGAGCGATGAGTTTTGCAACGTCAGCGTGAACGTGATCTCGTCGCCGACGTTGGGTTGGCTATCGGAAACCGCTTTGGACAACTGCAAATCAACCCGCGTCGCGGTCACGGTCGCGGCGTCTTGATCGTCGTCAGCCAGCACGTTGTTGTCGCGGGGACTGTCCGCGTCGAGTTGTTCGGCCGCTGTGATTTCCGCCACGTTGGTTTGCGGATCCAGGCTGTCCAGTTGCCCGGTCAGTCGCAGCGTGGCCGTCGCGCCGACGGCGAGACTTGGGATGGTCCAAAGTCCCGTGCCGGGCGTGAAGGTTCCTGTGGAGGTTGTTCCGGTGGTGTTGATGATTCCCGCGGGGATGCGGTCCGTCACAACGATGCCCGTTGCGGGATCGGGGCCGTTGTTGGTGACCACCACATCGAACACGACGTTCTCGTTCAACGTGGGTTCCGTGGTGATCAGGGTCTTGGTCAATTCCAAGTCCGCTTCGCCAGCGTTGTCGATGTTCTGGACGATGATGGTGGGGCCGACGGTGCCGAGCAGGTCGGCGATCGCGTCGTAGTCGGGGCCGCCACTGACTTCGAGTTCGATCGCACCGATTTGGGTCAGGTCGGCGCCACTTCCGCTGATGGTTTGGAAGTCGGTGAACGGGATGTACTCCACCGAAGTGGGCTGCGTTGGCAGGGCGGGAATGGTCAGCGTGGCTTGGCTGACCAGGGTTCGACTGCCCGCGATGCCATCGTCGCTGTAAAGTCGGATCAGCGCCGTGCCACTGGTCACCGAGCCGATGACAAATCGCAGTCCGGTTGCGGAACCACCGTTGGTCAAATCGATGGCACCCAAGCCGTCGTCGTCGACGGTTGCAGCGTCGTCCCCGGCCCCGTCCCAGATGACCAAGCGGCTTCCGTCGGCGAACCCGTTGGCATCGAAGCTGAGCAAGTTCGGGGAGACGGCTTGGTTGACGCCAATGGCCACTGTGCCAATGTCGCCCGTGCCACCTTGGGTTTTGTCGACCAACAAATCGCGTGAGCCGCCGATGGCTTCGGCCGCGGCTTGCGTGGACGTGACCGGAGTCCCATCAGTGACCGTGTCTTCCACGCTTTGAGTGGTTTGGAAGGAGTCGATGGTTTGGAAAGATTGCCCGGCCACTTGCGTGGTGGTCACCGTGATCAACGGCGAAGTTTGCTGCTGCAGCGAGCGACCGTTGACGGTCTGAGCGGGCTGGAAGACAAAGTAGGAACCCGCGGTCACGCCCGTGAATTGGTAGTTCCCACTGGGATCTGCCATGGCCATGTTGACTTCGACGTCGTCTGTGTCGGGTTCGAACACCCCATCGCCATCATCGCGGAACAGATCCAAGGCGACGTCTTCAAAGTTGCCCCCAAGGAAGCTGTCCGTGACCTGCCCTTGGATCGTCACCAAGTCAGACGCCACCGCCAACAACCGCCGATTTTCAAGGGATTCCAACAACAATCGACGCCGGCCTCGGTGCATTCCAATGGTGGAACGGGAATCTGTCCGTGGTTTGCGACTGGGGAATCTCATCGTCACTGCTTTTCTGGGGGGCCTGCAAGCTGTGTGTGACATCACACGACGAATGGAGAAGATAAGCGGCCTGGGTGAAGCGGGGAAGATATGCCAGTTTGAGATGTGTGTGACGCAGCGGCCCGATCGTTTGTGGGTCACACAACGGTCGTCTATTGCCTGGACTCGCCAAACGCCTGCTGGAGATAGTCATGGAGGACGCGTGACGATGGCAAGCGACTCGGCGAGGCGAGTGAATGTCCTCGCGCATCCTTCGGCCCCAGAATTTGAACCTCAGGCGGCCGCAGGGCCAGTTCGCACTGCAACCCGAAAATCTCGGAATCGATCATCGTTGAGTCAATCAGCAATGCTTGCGGTCTCAAGTAGTCCGCGATGGCGAGGATTCGGGGACGAGGAGATTCCGCTGACAGATCAACACCATCGAAGGAATCGGGATCGCTGACCCGAATTCCGGCGAGGGAGATCAGTGTGGGCAACAGATCCGCGTGACTGGTGTTGAAGCGAATTTCTCGCTGGACGACGTCCGGCCCGAAAACGATGGCGGGAGTTCGGACTTGTGCGGATGAGAGACGAGTTCCGTGGCCGATGGTTCCGTCATCGAGAAAGGATTCGCCGTGGTCGCCCACGATCGCAACGAGTCGGTTTGGATCTTGCAACAACGGGGCAATCATGGCATCCAGCGTTCTGGCTGAGTTTCGATAGCGATTCCAAACCGCTGTTCGCGAATCGGGGCCAAACGGCAAGGGATAGTCCGTGCCCGCCGAAGGGAGGTCTCGCACGTGTTGGGAGTCAACCAGGAACGGTGCGTGTGTGGCGTAGAGGTACAGCACCGCGAGACGAGGCGAGTGTCGTTCGCCCTCTGGCATTTCAGTGTCAGACAGAAACATCTGAGCTGACTCAATGGCACGTTGTTCCGAGGCCAAACCGTCCCGCGGTTCAACCTTGAAGGTGTCGTAGACATCCGAATGGAGGAACGCATCCATTTGAAAGGCGTTCCAGTCTTCGGCGCCTCCGAAGAATCCCAGTTCGTAACCCGCTTGCTCAAACAAACGATTCATTGCGGGAGAGAAACGAACGTCCGCGAGATAGAACCAGATCGCATCCAGGCCGTTGACCAAAGAAAACAGCCCCAGAGAACTGGCGTTGCCACCGGAATGATGGCGGTGCATCCACAGTCCCTGCGTGGCTCGCGAATGAATGTTGGGCATGACCGACGGATGAACCAGTTCGGGTCGGAGCGATTCGACCACGACGAGCAGGATGTCGGGCGGCAGCGGTCGGGTTTCTTGCACCACATTGAAGCGAAACAGGCGGGTGCGTCGCGTGACATCCGCTGCTGTGAACAAAGGAACTGGGATGACCTGTTGTTCGTTCGTCCGCGCATCAGCACCAGGGTCATCGAACCAACCGGTGACACCCAAGGCATGGCGTGAGGGGGCGCTTGTCATGTTGTTTTGAGTCGACGACCAAGTGACCAATCCTGGGATCGCCGTCATCAGGACACAAAGCGTCCACGCATAAGTTGCTCCACGAATGCTCAGTTGCCAATTTCGGGTCGTGAAGGTTCGAGCCAAGGAATGCACCGACCAGTGGCAGGTCCATCCAATCGCAAACAATCCGGCAATCGAGAATGTCAATCGAAGCAGCATTCCAAGGGTGACATAAGGCACCAGACTTGACACTCGCGTGGAAAACAGATTCCATGCATCGGTGGAAATCAAACGGATTCCAATCCAATGAAAGACCAACAGGTCAGCCAAGACCCACACCCACCACAATGTCATCGAGGCCAAGATCCATCGATGCCACGACAACTTCCAACGACCGAGATACAGCAGAAATGCGACCGGAGCAAAAGCTTGAAAGACTCGCCATGCCGCGATGAAAAGCCCCGACATGGAGGCGTCTGTCTCGCTCGGAACAACAAATCGATGCCCACTTGTTGTCGCCAGCACGGCGCACCCAATGAAGGTCGCCCACAGCAGTTGTTGCCAAAGCAAGCGAGCGTCGTCTGGAGGTGTTGGTTGGGGAGACATTCGCAAGGGGTTAGCTCGATTTAGATCGAAGCAATGCGAACAATCGAGGGAAGTGAGAGGCAGCCAAAAGTTTCCACGCGCGCGTGTCCAGGGGCCTTTGACGTGTCAGACGTCGAGCGTGTTTGCGGGCGGTCAACAGGTAGCCTTCTTGAACCGCCGTCCAGGCCCAGGTGCGTTGCCGGTCCCAGGCTGAGCACACTGTCTCCGCGGACGCTTGATTGGTGGACGGGGTGTACGGCAACCCACGATCTGCATGAGCTTTCGCGAGCAGCCGGTCCAGTGCATCCGCTCCGTCGGTTTGCCGAACAAACGACATGTTTTGAGGGTGAACTCGGTAACGGGTGAGCGGTTCAGGCAGGTTCGCAAGGCGGCCGATTCGAGCGAGGCGTAGCCAGAGATCTTGGTCTTCCGCGACGGGGTAATTCAAAGCGAAGCCGCCGGTCTGGATGACTGCCTCACGACGAAGCATGGTGGACGGATGCATGACGCCACCGGCACCCGAAAGCAACCTTGCCTCAATCGCGTCGTGATCGGCGGGCAGGATGGTCACACCATAGGGATCACCTTCGCCGTCGATGTTTAAAACGGCGGAACCAACCAACACGCAATCGGGATGAGCGTCGAGGTAAGCGACCTGCGTTGCGAATCGAGTGGGTTCGGCAACATCGTCAGCGTCAATTCGGGCCAAGTATTGTCCACGTGATTGGTCGATCAAGCGGTTCAGTGAGACCGCCATGCCCGCATTGCTCTGCCGGATCAGTTGCACCCGACTGTCGTTCTGGGCGGCTTGAAGTGCAACGTCGCAAGATCCGTCGGTCGATCCATCATCGAGGATGAGGAACTCAAAGTTGGCTTCGGTCTGCCCCAAAATGCTGCCAATCGTTTCGCCCACAGTCTTCTTCGCATTGAAGACCGGTAGCAGAACTGAAATTTTGGGTGGCGAAGGTGAGTTGGATTCATTCATTGCGATGCCAATCTCGGCGCAGATGGATCCAACCCAGGGTGGAAAGCGGCAGGTAAACGATCGCGTGCATCAGTAGGAAGGCCGCACTGACGCCGACGGCTCCAAACTGAATTCCCATCCCCCAAATCACCAAACCGCTCGTGATGCAGCCAGCCAAGCTGATCGCAAGGTACGGTGATTTTCCATGAGCGTGCAGGTAAATCCATTGGAATTCGATGATCAATGCAGCCCACAGTCCGATGATCAACAATGCGGTCGGCAAGGCCGGCAAGAAACGATGCGCATATCGAAAGTCAATCAGATCCAGCCCGATCACGCCGCTCAAAAAGCAGACGCCAAGCAACGCCATCAGAGTCGCGGCGACTTTGCCCACTCGGAAGTAGATCCGGTCCAGTTCTTGGTAGTTCTGCTCGGCGATCAAGACACCAAACCGAGGTGTGCGAGTCCGGACCCACGAGGAGCACGCACCACGCAGCGACTGCAGGATGTTCCAGGTCAATCCGAATTGACCCGCCACCACTGAATCTTGGTATCGGAACAACACCGGTAGCATGACATCGGCATTGAAGTAATTGAAAAGACCTTTCAGCATGAGTTTGGACTGAAAGGGCCAGATTTCTTTTCGCCAAGCGATGGATGCACCTGTGGGGCGGCGGGCAAACGTCGCAAAGAATCTTGGGTACCTGCCAAGCAACCAGCCGAGTTCACAAATCAAACGAACGGCGGTTGCCAACGCCGGGATCCAAAGAGCTGCCCCCAGCGGAATGGCGATCCAAACGGCGATGCTGCCCGCGATGCCTCGTACCAGGTTGAGCTTGTGAATCTCGCGGACTTGGTCGCATCCTTCCAGCACCGCGAGAAACGGGATCAGCGCGAAGGCGCAGGAAGACAGGCCAACCAACGTCAACCAGGGTGCACGCCAAACCAATTGGTCCGCTGCCACGTCGTCGGCAAAGAACCACAGCCCAAAGAGACCTGCCAGCAATCCAAAGGAGACGGCGAGTCCAACCTGCATGGCGGTCGAGATGCGCATCAGATGCGTCAATCGCGAGATCGAATCCTCGTCGCCAATCAACCGTCGATCTTCATCGAGATCAAGCTTGCTCCAGAGGTGACTCGTCATCGTGACGATCGTTTGTGGGAACGCCAGTTCAAAGAACATCTGCAGTCCGATCACGGACCAGAAGGTCACGTAGAACCCCTGCATCTCCGGCGAGAAGTATTTGACCACCAGCCAAAGGGTGATCGGGCCGGAAAGAAACTGCCAGTAACGAGTCGCGACGGCGTAGAACGTGGCGCGGTCGACTTCCAAACGGTTCAATGTGCGACGAGGCCAGGATCGTCGTGGTGGCGGTTCACTCGAACTCATGAGAACGTTTGGTTCCCTGAGTCTGCGGGGGGATGGGATTTCACTTGGCGAACGAACACGGTGTTCTCGCCATTTTGTCGGGCGTCAAATTCGTCGGGTGGGAAGCGTTCGGCCATTGCCTTTTCGCAACCGGGGACCCAGCGATCATGGCACTCGATCATGGCAGTCTGCACTCGATCAGCCCACTGCCCGCCGACGGCCAAGACCTCTTTTTCTGCGCCTTCGATGTCCATTTTGAGAAGGTCGATTTTCCCGTCGAAGTACTGGTTCACGACCTCGTCCAACCCAACCGATTCGATCGCGGATGAATCTGTCTCAGCGACTGGGGCGGTTTCTTGATACCGGTATGCCCATGGCTGCGCGTCCTCGGAGATTCGTTCCAGCATCGCATTTCGATGCCACAAACCAACCTGCAGACAATGGATTTGTGGATAGGCCGCTGCGTTTTGTTCCAACACGCGAAAGTTGGAAGGGTCGGGTTCGATCGCAACGATGTTTGCTTTGGGGAATTGGTTCGCGAACCAGACGGACGCCAGGCCGATGTTGGCACCCGCATCGAGGAGCGTGTTCGGCGTGGGAACGTCGATTTTGTACTCCAGATCAAAGAAAATCTGCTCAAAGACGTATTCGTCCGACGTTCCGATGCGAATCGCCACCGGGTGAGTCAGCTCATGCCAGGTGAGCCATGTCAGAGGCTGGGGCTCGATCAAAAGCCGAAATCGCAATCGGATTTTCTCCCCGAGCGAGAGTTTCTGGCCCAGGCGGTCGGCCCGCCACTGGAGGTGGTGATGCAGGGTGTTGGGAACCAAGCATCGACCCAGCAAACGCCAGATTTTGCCTGGTAGAAGGCGTGCGAATCCGCTTGATTCCTTGCCTGGTCGAGGGGGCACTTTTCTTTTCAATCGATCCGCTGTCGTGCTAGGATAGTGCGGCCGTCAAAACGAGTCGCGTTTTGGCCTTGTCGAAGAGACTTTTCTGTCCGAAGGAACCTCATGGTACCCACCGAAGACCAAATGCGAAAACGAGAGACCGGTTCTATTGCCACGTTGTGTGTCGCATGCTTGGTATCGCTAGGTGGTTTGCTCTCATTCTGTGGCGCTGCGCATGGGTACACGCCCGAGGATCCTGAAATCCAGGCCCTGGTCGATGGCGGTGTCCAATCCCTGCGAACGAACGCACGCCAGAAGACGTTTTACGCGTTGACGACCGCTTTCACGGGTGGATTCGGCGAACATGCGTTGACGGGGTATGCGGCGATGAAGGTCAATCACGACCCGACCGATCCGGTGGTTCAGCAAGGTATTTCTTCGTCGCGGACCTTGGTTTCGAAGCTTGGGGCTCCTGACCCCGGCGGGCACAGCAGCAAAACGGTGTATGCCGTTGCTGCGGCGACGCTGTTGCTCGCTGAAGTGGACGCAGAAAAATACAAGTCGGAACTCAAACAGATCGATCGCTACTTCCGAAACGCTCAATACCGCAACGGTGCCTACGGTTACGTGGGCGAGAAAACGGGGGACGTTTCCCAAACACAGTATGCCATGCTGGCGCTTTGGACCCTGGATCGAGCGGGAATCCAGATCGATTACAAAGGCGTCGGCCGAACGGTTGGTTGGCTGCTTCGCGTCCAAGACCCAGGTGGTGGATGGCCCTACCAGGGAATTGACCCGGGAGGGAACAATCGGGTCAAGCAAGGTGGTGTCACTCCCTCGATGGCTGTGGCCGGAGGAAGCGCTCTGCTGATCGGGACCGACATCCTCCGGATGTGGGGTGAGAGTTTGGGCGGGGAAGCTTCCGCACTGGTCGGATTGCCCAAAGCCGTGAAAGAATTCAAAGAAGGGCAGAGCCTGAAAAAGGTGGAACGGCCCAAGATGCCGAAAGAACCTGTCGTGGCAGCGATTCAAGCTTGTGAAGGTTATCTGGGCAAAAATTCAGCTGACCCGGGCGTGAAGCGAAGCATCTGGCCCTACTATCAGCTGTACACGCTGGAGCGATACGAAAGCTTTCGAGAGATGGCATTTGAGTCGGAAATCAATCCCAGTCCTGCTTGGTACAACAGCGGCGTCGAGTACCTGAAGGAAGTTCGCAAAGGACCAAGTTGGCCTGGCGGTTCCTACACGACCAGTTCCGTCAGCACCGCGTTCTCGGTTTTGTTTCTGATCCGAAGCACCAAACGGGCCATCGTGAAAGCCAGTTCGGGGACATTGGGAGGTGGGCGATCACTTCCAAAGGACACGACGAAGATTCGGCGGGAAGGTTCGCAGATCAAAGGGGAGCCTGTCGGTGCGTCGGTGTTGGATTTGTTGTCGGCACTCGAAGATGACGGCAACGAAGCACTGGAGGGAAAGTCCTTGCCTGAGGACATGCAGTTAGCGACGGATCCCAAAGATTTGCGTGCTCAACTGGATCGATTGGAACGGCTGGTTCGAGGCAGTCAGTCCTACCAAGCCCGCCGCGTCGCAGCTCGTTTGCTAGGCAAGAGCGATGACATGCGGGTGGTCCCGGCGCTCATCTATGCACTCAGCGATCCCGATCTTTCGGTGCGTCGTTATGCGAGAGATGGATTGCGATTCATCAGCCGTAAATTTGAGGGCTTTGAAATGCCCGACAAACCGACCGAGGTTGAGCTTCGCAAAGCGGAGCGAGCCTGGATGGAATGGTACCTGACGGTGAATCCCAAACACGTTTTCGTGGCTCAGTGAGAGCAATCCGTCGGGGAGGAAATCGAACGACGGATCCAATTCGCGAATTCGGCGGCTCGACCGCCAGCGTCGTGGAAACGATCCAGGTATTCATCCACGCGTGACCAATCAGTCGCATCGCGTCGAAATGGCTCTTCGATGCTTTGCGTGAACGTTTCCATGGACTCGCCGCAGGCCGCTCCAGCGCCTGATCGAACGAGGAAATCGTCGTGGTCGGAAAGCGACACGATGGGAGTGTGGGAGGCGGCCGCTTGCAGCAGGACGTTTGGGAATCCCTCGTGTTCTCGACTTCCGGTCGACACAAACAACTTGGCCGCCGCGAACACGGCCGGCATCTGGGCAAACGGAACCCGGTCAATCAGCTCGACGTTCTCGGGAGCTTCTTGGCGGACGCGAGATTCGATGTCGGGGTCGAACGGATTGGCGATCATCTTGAACGACAGATGCGGAAGCTTTTTGGCAGCTTCTAGCATCAGCAAGGGGCGTTTGTGGAAGTCGTCGTAGCGGCCGATCCAAAGAACGTCGAACGGTTGGGTGAACGGTTCCGGCGCCGGCATCGGAAACGGCGGTTGCCAATCTTCGCGATGGATTGGATTGCGAGAGAGCAACCCGTCTCGATCGAACAGTTGCTTCAACCGATCCACTTGCCATTGGCTTTGGCAGACCACATGGTCTGATTGCAGCAAGGCAAATCGACGTGCGGAAGAGGATTCGCCGCATTCATTGCGGTATTCCGTGTCAGTTGCCAGCCCGTCTTCCAAGCCTGCGTTGGAGCGGACGCAAACGAAGCTCGGCGTTTGTTCCAGGGTTGCGGTTGCCACCACTCGCGAACTGGAAGAGCTGACTCCAAATGAGATCCAGGCATCGATTGATTTGCCGACCAAGCGGGGGTCCGGTTGGCTGTCGATGGGATCGCGGGATCGAAAAGGACGCGTCACGGCCAGAAGCGGCAATTGCCAGAGCAAGTGAGGGGAGAAACGCTGGATGCGTTTGGATTCTGTGTCGATGCAATCTCCCACCGCGTGGCGAATCGCTCGAAAACGATTGACGCTGATGTCGAGCTTGACCCCTTGGACTTCCGTGGGCCAAGCAATGGAACCATTTCTCGGGCGGTCAGTTTCTAGAAAGCAGATTGGCTCGATGTCTGCTTGGTGGGCGAGGTGCCGTGCCAGTGTCCACATCGCGGTTTCGAGTCCGCCGAATGTCTCACCAAAGCGTGTGGGGGCGGATTGCGTCGCGATCCGGCCATCGCTTGTTTCCGCCACGTTTCGGTGAGCCGCTGCGGGGGGGACAATGGCTGGCAGGGCGTGCCAAGCGACCAGGCCGACGCGAAAAGGCTTTGGATTCATGAACGGGCGATTCGCCAATGATGCAAGGCGACGATAAACTGAGGTGAAAACAAACCGCCGCGAAAATCGACCGTCGAATGATTGAAAAAGACGCCACGCCCGTTTCCGCCCCCACGCGAACCGTGCCGCCGCTACGGATTGGTGACTTGGTCATCGACCCACCGATTCTGCAGGCGCCCATGGCTGGGTTCACCAACGCTGCGTTTCGCCACATTGTACGTCAATTCGGCGGTGCCGGGCTGCTGGCCACGGAAATGGTCAACGCTCGAGGGTTCGTTTGGTTGGATGAAAACGAAGCCGAACATCCGGATCGATTGTGGGGGGTGGCCGACGAACCCCGGCCGCTGGCAGTTCAGATTTGGGACAACGATCCCGAGACCATGGCCAAGGTCGGTCGCCGGTTGGCAGAGGAGTACCGTGTCAGCGTCGTCGACATCAACTTCGGTTGCCCGGTTCGGCAGGTGACTGAAAAAGCTCACAGCGGAAGCTACCTGCTGCGGGAACCGAGTCGGATGCATGCGATCATTTCGCGATTGGTGGAGGTGTGTGCGCCGACGCCCGTGACGGCGAAAATCCGTTTGGGGTGCAGTCGCGAAAATATCAACTGCAACGAGATCGCACGGGTGGTCGAAGAAGCGGGGGCGGCGGCGCTCACCGTTCATGGGCGGACGGCGGCGGACATGTTCCGTGGCAATGCGGACTGGGAACGAATCAGCGAAATCAAATCGCATCTCCGCAACATCCCGTTGATCGGGAACGGCGATTTGGACAGCGCTGAAAAGGTGGTGGCGGCGTTTGAGTTGTACGACGTCGATGCGGTCATGATCGCCCGCGCGTGCCTGGGCCGGCCGTGGTTGTTTTCGCAAGCGGCGGCGGCGCTGCGGGGCGAACCGATTCCGCCCGAGCCGACTCTGCCGGAGCAGCGCGACGTGATGCTCAAGCACTACCAATTGGTGGTCGATCGCTTTGGCGAAGAGAAGGGAACCGTGCTGATGCGCAAATACGCGTGTTGTTATGCCCAAGGCAAACACGGGGCCCGTTACTTCCGGACTCATGTCGCCAAGGTTTCTTCGGCCGAAGAATTTCATTCGGTGGTCGAGGAGTATTTCCCGCTGCACGACCCCAAGCGGGAGTCGCAGGACGCCGAGAGTGTTTCCAGCGACGCTTGCTAACTCGATTTTAGGGTAGCGAAACTCGTCAAGAGTTTCGTTCGTTGCGGGAAAGCCGAAAGTCTTGACGACTTCCGCTACGAGGAGCTAGGAGCTGCTCAACGTAGCGAGGAAAGCCCTGCATGGTTTCCGGCAGCTCGCTGGGGCCGATGATCAGGGGGCCATCGTTGTGGTCGGCGGGGAGGACGCCGTGGCTGCCACGCACCAGCGTTGGATCGAGCGGGATCACATCCATTTTGTAGCGGAGCCCTGCTTTCTTTTGAGCCAACCGTGCTGCCGCGCGAAGTTTGCTGGTCAGGAACAGTTCGCACGGGTCGTAGCCCGGTTTGCGATGAATGTCGACGGTTCTGGCAAAGTCCGGTGCGTTCGCGTTGTCGAGCCAGTAGTAGTAGGTGAACCAAGCGTTCGGTTCGGCCAACGCGATCAGTTCACCGCTTCGTGGATGATCCAGTTGCAGGTCGCCGGGGGAGACGACCGCGGCGATGCCGGGGGTTTGTTCCAGGGTGCTGCGAACGGTGGGGATGAGTTCGGGGCGGCGGACGTAGACGTGGGCCAACTGGTGATCAGCGACGGCGAAGGCATCGCTTTCGCCAGGCAACATGATTTCGCCGAAGGGGCCGCGGCGGACTTTCAGCCAATCGTTGCGACGCAGGATTTGGTTGATGCCGACGGGGGTGTCGACGGGAACGAGTCCGTATTCACTGACGACAACCACTTGGGCGCCGATTTCGCCGGCGGCCTCGATGACCTTTGCCGCGGCCGCATCGACCTCGGCAACTCGGGCTGGATCATGGTGGGGCAACCGCTGGAAGTCGTAATCCAGGTGAGGCAGGTAGCACAGCGTCAGTTGCGGTTGCTTCTCTCGCATCACGAGTGCGGTGGCTTGGGCAATCCATTCGCTTGAGGCGATGCCGGCGGCGGGGCCCCAGAAACCGAAGAACGGGAAGGGGCCAAGTTTCTCCGTGAGATTGCAGCCAGACCAATCCAGGATGTCAAAGACCTTGCTGCCGTCGCATCCATAGTGAGGTTTGGGCGTGGCCCCGTACTGGGCGGTGGTGGATTGGTTGAACCACCAAAACATCTTGGCCGTTTCGTAGCGATCATAAAAAACGTCGCCTTCAATCAACGTCCGGGCTTGCTGCCAGAAGCGGATTTCTTGGGTGTCGCGGTACAGCCAGCCGTTGCCAACGACGCCGTGATCTCGCGGGGCAAGCCCGGTCAGCATGGTGGCTTGGCTGGTGCAGGTCACGGCCGGAACCGGGCTGGTCCAGGGCCGGTGATTTCCCATCGCGGCCAGGTTGGGCGCGTGGCGAAGCAGTTTGGGGGTCAATCCAACGACGTTCAGAATGCAGAGTTTTGTCACGTAAGGCTACTTTTTTGCGAGTTCATCCGCTTTCGAGCGTTTCTTGGCACATCGCTGGTGACAAACCCCCGACGCGTTTGCGAAGGATTCACTATCCTATGGCCCATCTCCCCATCAGTTTGGTTCGAATCAGTCCTTCGTACAGGAGTCTTCATGTTGTTGTCAAAGCTCGCTCGTTTCAGCTTGCTAAGAATCGCCACTTTAATTGTTGCCCTGTTCGGGGTGGGGGGAGCGGCTGCATTCGCGCAAGAAGAAGTGACCTCGGAGGAGGTGGTGGAGGAGTCGGTCGCTGAACCGGCGTTGGGGCTGGACCAGCAGGTCGATGAATGGTTCAAGCCGATCGCCGACACCTGGGGCAGCATTGTTTTTTACAGTGTGGAATTGCCGGGCGTGGGTCCCCTGCCATGGGTTTTGATCTTGCTGGTCGGCGGAGCGTTGTTCTTCACGATCGTGTTTGGGTTCATCAACCTGCGGTTGTTTCCGTTGGCGATCGAGGTGGTCAGCGGGAAGTTTGACGAGATTGAAAAACAAGGCCAGACGATCCCCACGGGGGTTGAGGTCATGGAGGTGGATGGTGACTTGGTCGACACCATCCGTGACGAGGGTGAAGGCGAGGTTTCGCACTTCCAGGCTCTGGCGACCGCGGTTTCGGGAACGGTTGGCCTGGGGAACATCGCGGGTGTGGCCGTCGCGGTTGCCACCGGAGGTCCCGGGGCGACTTTCTGGATGGTCGTCTGCGGTTTGCTGGGCATGTCGACCAAGTTTGTTGAATGCACCTTGGGCGTGAAATACCGCGACGTGGATGCCAATGGTGTGGTCCATGGCGGACCCATGTATTACCTGAAAAAGGGGCTCGCTGAACTCGGGCTGGCACCACTCGGAAAAGTGATGGGCGTGTTGTTCGCCATTTTCTGTGTGGGTGGATCGTTTGGCGGAGGCAACGCGTTTCAGTCCAACCAAGCGGCTCAGCAGATCAAATCCTTGCTGAATTTGCCCGACACTGGGTCCTCCGGAACGATCATCGGTTTGGTGATGGCAGTCTTGGTCGCGATTGTGATCATCGGCGGCATCAAGCGAATCGCGAAGGTCACCGAGAAGGTCGTGCCATTGATGGCGTTGATGTACGTGATCGCGGCACTCGGGATCATCTTGATGCACATTCAGGACGTGCCCTGGGCGATCGGGCAAGTCATTTCCGGTGCGTTTTCGCTGGAGGCTGGCTTTGGCGGTTTGCTGGGCGTGATGGTCCAAGGGTTCCGTCGGGCGGCATTTTCGAACGAAGCCGGGGCCGGTTCGGCTGCCATCGCTCACTCCGCCGTGAAGACGCGTTTTCCCGCCTCCGAGGGCATTGTGGCGTTGCTGGAGCCGTTCATTGACACGGTCGTGATTTGCACGATGACCGCGATCGTGATCGTTTTGTTCAACGCAGACAATTCGTTCGAGTGGGGGCAGGTCGAGTCCAGCATGGTGCTGATCGACGGTGCTCGTTTGGGTGGGGTGGATTTGACCTCGGCCGCGTTTGACAGCGTGTTGCCCGGTTTTCGCTACTTGCTGACGATCGCGATCATTCTGTTCGCGTTTTCGACCATGATTTCCTGGTCTTACTACGGTCTGCAGTCGTGGAAGTATCTGTTTGGACGCAGCTTGGCAGCGGACTTGTCCTACAAATTGCTGTTCTGCGTGGTGGTGGTGATCGGAGCGGCGGTTTCGCTGGGATCTGTCATCGATTTCTCGGACGCGATGATCTTTGCGATGGTCTTTCCCAACATGATTGGGCTGTTCCTGCTGTTCCCGAAGGTTCGCGACGAACTGAGCAAGTACCTGGAAGCCATCGGCAGAAAGTAGCCGGTTGGCCTGCGTGCCAAGTGAAACAGGCCGCCGGGGCATCTCGGCGGCTGGTGGGGAATCCGGTGATTGCCGATTCACCCCGGTATTCGTTCCGCGGGGGAAGGCTGGAATTGATTCAAACCGAGGTTTGATTCCAAGCGGCGGATCGCCGCGATTGAGAAGCTCTTTCATCGTCTGCGTGGTGCAGTCGTGAAAGGCGAAAGTGGTTAGAGGCGGGCTCGAACCGCCGACACCGGCCTTTTCAGGGCCGTGCTCTACCAACTGAGCTATCTAACCGTGATTTGGAGGCAAATTGCCTCACAAATGTTACCGTTTGCTTGCGCCAAAGAACAAGTTCCTCGGCGACAAGGTAGGAAAGTACGCTATGATGGGTGTCGTCGTCAATCGGCCTCTTCAAAACACTTTTCCTGGCCAACGATTTGGTCGTTCCTTGCTCAAGGACTGAATATGGCTTCTTCCGATCAAAATGTGATCGACGAACCGCAGATCGACGAAAAAACGACTTCCACGAGCAACGACGGTGCGTCGCAGGGGGCGGGGTCTGTCAGTTCAGGGGGCATGTCGGAGATCCAGAAGCAGCGTTTGGAAGAACGGGAGCGTTTGCGGACCAGCAAATTCGACGTGGTGACCTCGCTGTTCATGTCCCTGATTTTGTTCATCGGGGCTTTTGTCGTGATGTTGTTCATCGTCTGGCTGACGATGCGAATGCCAGAGAGAGTGAAGTCTTTCCCGCCCATTGAAGAAAATGCGGCCGGTCGTGCCGACAATGCCGAAGGTTTCGAGCGTGACTTTGAGCCGCCAGGGGCGGAAGAAGTCGAGGAGCTGATGGAGCCCACTCTGCAGGACACCATCGAAGCGGTGACTGACGCGGTCAGCAGCGTCGCTGGTGCCTTGGACACGATGAACACCAGTGCCACAGCCAGCACCGCGGGAACGGGCAAAGGGGACAGCCGTCCACCAGGCCCCGAGGGGGAAGGCGAAGACATCATCCCTCGATTCGAGCGTTGGCAATTGAATTTTTCGGCCAAAGGGCTGAAGCCCTACGCCAGCCAATTGGATTACTACAAAATCGAGCTCGGTTCCATCGGTGGATCAGTCCAAGGGGTCGATTACGCGAGCGACTTGGCTGGCAAGCCGAAGTCGCGGCACGTCGACGACAGTGAGGCTGAAAAGCGGCTGTATTTCATGTGGACGACGCCCAGCCCGCTGATGCAATTCGATCGGACGTTGCTGACTCAGGCCGGAATCAACGTCAACGGCCGTCAGATGCTGAAATTCATCCCGGAACAACTCGAGAACGAATTGGCTCATATCGAACTGGAATACGCCAGGGAAAAAGGGCATCCCAGCGTCGTTTCCATTGCCAAAACGGTCTTTCAAAGCACTGCCAGCGGAAGCGGGTACCAATTTGAGGTGGTCGAACAACGCTATCGCAAAGGCAAATGACGTGAAATTTCGAATCGGGTAACCACAATGGAACGCGGCAGCCTTTGTTGTCTCCACTCCTCGTTCCCATTCTCCGCTCACACCGGATCGTGAGATTCCCATCGCGGGAATCAACGCGGACTGACACTGAACCAGACTTGTCTCGTCAGCGAGACGCCCAACCGAATCCCAACCAAACAATCGCATCACTCTGAAAGTACATAGGACAAAACGTTGTTGCTCGCTGAAACTTCGCTGTACGAAATCATCTCCAACTCAACGTACCTGGCGCTGGCTGCCGTTGCACTTTGGGGGCTGTATCAGATCGTGATCGTGTGGACCCGGGTCGGTCAGAAACGATTCAAGACGGAAGAACAACAGGACGCGTTCATGGACGACGTTGAGCAAATGTTGCGAGCGGGCGACTACGAAGGTGTTCACGAATACTGTGACGGAGACGTTCGAGCGATCCCACAAATGATCGACATGGCCGTCGTCAATCGCGAAGAAGGGTTCAAACGCGCCAAGCAAATCATGATGGACCGCTTTCAACGCGACGTGATGAGTGACCTCGAGTACCGACTCAGCTGGGTCAGCACCGTCATCAAAAGTGCTCCCATGATCGGGTTGTTCGGGACGGTGTTCGGAATGATGGGAGCGTTTAAAACGCTGGCCACCGCCGAGCAGGTCGAACCATCGGCGCTCGCCGGCGACATTCAAGTCGCGTTGGTGACGACCGCCAGTGGTTTGGCGATCGCGATTCCACTGATGTTGTTGGTGGCCACCGTGATGATTCGAATTGCGAAGATGGAAGATTTGCTCGGATCCGGTCTGCAGCGGTTCTTCGAAGCGTTCAAAGTTGGGCTGGCCAAGTCACAAGGTGCCGCTGCCAAAAACGGTGCCTCCGCTAGCGCCGAAGTCACTGCTGGGGTGCGATGATGAGTCAGGGATTCATTGACGACGATGAGGATGACGAACCAGCGCTGCCTCGGAAGAAGCGACCTGAGGAGGAGATGGACATCACACCGATGATCGACATCACGTTCCTGTTGCTGATCTTCTTTGTGGTCGCTTCCAAGATGGATCCGACGCAAACGGGAAAGATTCCGGAAGCCACCAACGGCTTGGCCATTTCGGCCAAGGATTCAGCGGTCATTTTCATTGAGCCCGCCGGCGGTGATTCTCCCGCGATTTTGCGTCGCTACGACGGCAGCGAATTCAGCAAAGACGAAGAGACCGCAACCAGCGAGATCGTTGAATACCTGACTGGCGAATTGGAAAAGTCCATCGGAACGAACAAGAACCAAGTGATGTTGCTCGGGGACGCCGAGGTGAAGGTGTCCGAGGTCACCCGGGTTCAGAAAATCGTCGGGGATGCGTTTCAAGATTTGGAATTCACCTACATCGCCGTTAAAGAACAGTAACCCGCATCCGTTTTGAGTGACAAAGATGTCAATCCAATTTGAGTGCCCTTCCTGCGGTGAGTCACGTCTTGTGAACGAACGCTTGGGCGGACGAAAAATTCGATGCCCTGGTTGCGATTCACCAATCACGATCCCGGTAGCTCCCGTTGTGGCGGAAGCCGAACCGGTTGAGGTGGAGCTCGTGGAAGCGGAACCGATTGCGATGGATGCCTTCGAAGCGGAGCCCGTCGTCGAAGCCACGGTGGGTGCGGAAGCCGAAGAGGCGGGGTTCGGCAGTCCCGCTCATGCCGCGATGCGAGACGAGCTCGCGGCCGTCTCAGAGGGCGTGGAGCCCGCCGCGTTCAACCTGGACGACGATGACGATGCCCTGCCACCGCGTAAAAAACGTGACGACGGTGAACTCGACATGACACCGATGGTCGATGTGACGTTCTTGCTGCTGATCTTCTTCATGGTCACGGCGAGTTTCTCGTTGCAGAAATCGATTCAAATGCCTCGCCAGCAATCCGAACTTCCCAGTACGAACAACGACCCAGAAGAAACGGACGAGAAGGATCCGGTCGAGCTGGAAATCGACGAGAACGGCGGCTTCCTGGTTCTCGCTCCCGAGTGGGAAAAAGAAACACCCGGGAAGCAGAATCTGATCAGCGCCCTGAAAGAGGCGGTGGGCGACAATCGGGATGGCATGCAGTTGAACATCAAGATTCACGAAAACGCCAAGCTCCAGTTTCTGGTCGATGGCATGGACGCTGGCACCATCGCTGGCTTCGCCGCCCTGCAGGTCACCGAAGTCGACGGTTTTGATTGACGCTTTTCTTGACGCTCGTCCCCACCACCAGCACGTTGGCGAATTCCCCACGTCGGCGTTTGTGATTCTTTGACTCTTGTCTTTTCTCTCCACCAACAGAACCCACCGGCTCGATGGTCGGCGGTTTCACAATCAACAACATGCTTGCAAACGAACTGATTGACCAACTGGAACGGCGGGGTCTCTTGGACCAAGAGATCATCGAGGCGTTGCGGGAACAAATGTCGCAAGGAGGCTCACGCGTGACGCCCGAAGCGGTGGCCAAGCTGTTGGTCGACAATGGCCAGCTGACACGATTCCAAGCGACCAAGCTGATTGGCGAACTGCGCAGTGAGTCATACGATTCCGAAGCTGCGGAAGTGGTCGATGGCGAGGAGGATCTGACAGCACAACTGATCGATGACGACGATGTTCCCGAAGCCATCATCGAAGACGACGACCCGTTCGGTGACAATCCCATTGAAGTCGAAGCCGTTGTCGCGGAACCCGTCGAAGTGGTCGCCGAAGCGGATTCGATGGGGGACGCACCATCACGCGGTCGCCCGTCCTCCTCTCGGATCAAGAAACCTGAGACCAAGTCGACTTGGGACTCATTTAAAATCTACGGCTACTTGGGAATCATTGGATTCTTGATCATTGCCGGCGGTGTGCTTTGGTTCGTGCTTTCGAAGGGCAACGCGGACGAGTTCATCGCGCTCGCCAACAAACAATACGACAGCCAAAGCTATCAGCCGGCTCAAGACGCTTACATCGCTTACCTCGATCAATTTGGCGAAAGCAGCCAATACTCTTCGCTGGCTCGAACGCGAATCACGATGTGCGAGTTGTTTCGTGCGGAGCAGATGACCGATCCGGTGGCTGGGTTGGAAATGGCGAAGGAGAAGTTGCCAACCGTTATCAACGAGGAGGCAATGAACGATGAACGTGGCAACCTGGCAGGTTTCCTGGTCGATGTTGCCGAGAACATCGCCAGAGAAGCGGAGGCGGCCAAGGAAACCGAAGAAAAACGACGCTTGCTTGAGCGGCTTGATGAGCAACAAACGTTGATTGACAACCCGAACTACATGTTGTCATCGATGAAGACGACTTTGTCGGGTCGGTTGTTGCAACTCTCAGAGGCTCGCAACCGCGTCAAACGAGAAATCGATCGCAACGTTCGCCTGGACGAGACGGAAGCGGCGATGCAAGCCGCACTCGCGGAAAAGAAGACCAAGGAAGCCTACGACCAACGTGATTCGTTGCTGCGTGATTTCCCTGAACTGGCCAAGGACTCACGCTTGGTGACGTTGGTCGAGGAGGCCAGCGAGATCCAGCAAACATTGGTCAAGCCATCGGCGAAGACACCTGAGATCAGCGCGGAGCCTGCCGGAGATGCCGCGCTGCGGTCCATCGTGTTGACCACGCGCCAAGGCAATTCGATTCCCGGCATTGAAGACGAGGTCTTCTTTCTTCGTGCGGGTGGATCGGTGTTGGCGTTCGCAGTCGACGACGGTCGCTTGTTGTGGCGTGATTACACCGGACAAGGCGAAGACTACACGCCGTTGCGATTGGACGATGGCACGGCGGTTTTGTTGTCGGACATGGCCAACGATGAAATTCGTCGCTGCCGTGGAGAAGACGGTGAAGTGGAGTGGCGTGCGAAAATCGGCGAACCGTTTGTCGAACCCGTTGCCGGACGCGATTCCATTTTGGTGACGATGAAGTCCGGGACGCTGGCCGCGATGGATTCGGATTCTGGCGACGTCAAATGGTCAACGGATCTGTCCCAGGAATTGTCGACGCCCGCCGGACTCGATGACACTCTGAATCGGATTTACATTCCCGGCAGTCACAGCAACCTGTACGTGCTCAACGCACGCGATGGCAAATGCATCGAGAGTTTGTATCTCGAACACGATGAAGGAACGATCGCGGTCGCTCCCGTGTCCTTGCTCGGCCACGTGTTTGTGATCGAAAACACGGGCAGCGATTACGCTCAAGTTCACGTTTTGAAAGTCGATGAAAACGGGGAGAACATCAAGATTGCTCAGAGTCCATTCCGGTTGGATGGCAACGTGGTGGTTCCACCGATTGTTCAGAATCGTCGTCTGATCGTGTTGACCGATCGCGGCCAAGTGGCGGTGTATGACATCGAGCCAACCTCGGAAAAAGATCAGGTCTCGTTGATCGCTCAGCAGGTCGCCGCGTATGACAAACCCACGCTGACTCGGATGGCGGTCGGACGCAGTCAAATGTGGATCACGGGCACACGAATTGGTCGCTACGAGTTGCAGATCAACACGGGGCGAGTGGTTTTCAGTTGGGGGAAAAGTGAAGGTGACACCTTCATCGGCCAACCATTGTCGCTCGAAGATGTGCTCGTCCACGCTCGCGTCTTGAAAGGCACCTCTGCGATTCGCGTGACGGCGGCCGAACCCAAGACGGGGAACATGCTGTGGCAAACCGATGTGGGGACCCCGATCGCGATGATCACGCCTGCACCGGAAAGCGGTTTCCATGCCGTGACCAGCCAAGGAGCCTTGTTCGAGTTGACCTCGGAATCACTGGCGACGGGCTCGACGCAGGGCCCGATTGAGAACCCCGGTGCCAAGGGGATCTCCATGAGTTTCCAAAACCCAATCGCGGTGGACGACGTTCGCCGCATCCTGTTGAACCAAGCCCAGAAGGGCGAAGCGTTGATCTACGACCCGACTCGTCGAAGTGAGAAGCTTCGCAAGGTCACATTCCAATTGACGGGGCCCAAGCCAACCGGCGTGGCAACGTTCAGCGGTGGTGGTTTGTTCTTGCCGCTCGATACCGGACGCGCGGTGTTGATGGATTGGCAAACGGGGCGTGTCAAAGGGGCACCGTTCCAACCGGCCAGCGACCCCACGGCGACCGTCGAGTGGACCAACCCCATCAACAGTGCTGCGGACCCGGACCAAGTCTTGATCGCAGACAGTCGTAAAAAACTGTACCGGTTGCGAGTCGGCGACCAAATTCGAGAGTTGTCGAGCGTTGATTTGGAGTCGCCTTTCTTAGGAACCGTGGCGGGTGTGGAGTCGAGTCTGCTTGGCAGTGTCAGTGGTCCAGCCTCGGACTTCTTGGTGGGGCATGACCAGACCGGTCTCGAGCAAACCTTCAAGAAGGTCTTGGATGGACGTGTTGTTTGGGGACCCGTTGCGGCCCAATCCGAATCCACTGGCGAGATCGCATTGGTGATCACGGATGACCAAGTGTTGCGAGGCTTCAGTGCCTCGGGCGAACCTCTCTTTCAAACGCAAATGCCTGAAGCCGGTCAGTTGGTTGACCGGGTCGTCTCGATTGGTGGACGCTGGGTTTTGACGGGGAAAGACGGTTGGTTGACCTCGATCGATCCCGCTTCGGGCAACGTGGTTGGGACAACGAAACTTGGCCAGCCTTTGTCGGCCGGTCCTTTGCCGGTGGGCGATAAGCTGCTGGTCCCGGGCACCGAAGGTGTCGTTTACATCACGAACATTCCCGGTGACGCCTGATCCATGCACTTCCAGTCCTTGATGAATTCCAACGTGTTGCATTTTCGACGACCTCGCCGCCTTCACCGCATGGTTCGGAATAGCATTCTGTTCCTGATGCTCTGTGTTTTGGGTGCAACCAGTGCGCAAGCTCAGTTGCTCAACTACGCCGAATCCGGCCGGCCGGAAGCTCCCGGTTTGGAGCTGTTGCAAGAAGAGCCTCATGACCTGATCTTCTTCACGGAAAAGGCCGGTGGCGGTTGGGTGAAAACTCGGTTGCTGGAGTTGCCGAGGCGAGAGATGCCAGCTTCCCCCAGTGGGTCGTTGAAGTTCAGCATTGTCGGTGTGGAGCAGCAGGAGTTTGTTGCCAAATGGACGGACATCCAGAACATCGACTTTTGGGAAACACGGCTCGAACGAGAGACGGCGGAACGGATCAAGGCGGGTGATTTCGTCGGTGCTTATCCGTTCCTGTCCGTGCTGATTCGTGACTACCCGGCTCGGCCTGGCATGCGTCAATTGCGGACTGAGTTCCTGTGGCGAGATGCGGGGCGACGCGCTAAGAATCGAGAGTTCGGTGCGTCACTGGCCATGCTGGAGGAGCTGCGTCGCTACGCTCCCGAATACAAAACACAAACGGTGCTGACCGCGATCGGCGCGTTGACGGATCAACTGATGGAACAACTCGTCAGCGATGGCAAGTTGGAGTTGGGCCAGCAACTGCTCGCTCGATTGGAAAAGGAGTACCGGGGCCAGAATCTGTCGTCGATCAAGAAATGGAACGCTCAATTCCTGTCGATGGCGGAAGACAAACGGGACCTCGCCTTGGCGGCATTGGAAGCGAAGAACTACCGCGACGCTCGCAAATTTTCGCGAGAAAGCATTTTTCTGAAACCGGACATCGAAGGCGGCACGGAACTGGTTCGCAAAGTCGACCAGATCTACCCGCTGGTGAATGTCGGTGTGCTCCAAACGGCCACCGTGCTGGACCCGACTCGCTTGGACAACTGGGCCGCGCGTCGTGCTGGGCGGTTGCTGTACCGTGTCCTGTTTGAGATGCAGGGGGCCGGTCCCGAGGGTGGCGAGTACGAGTTCATTTTCGGCGACACCGAGCAGAGCCCTGACCGTCAGCGGTTTTCGATGTTCATTGAACCCGAGCGTTTGCCGGAACCGCTCAACAAGGTCGATGGCTTTTACCTCGCGGATGTTTTGGCGGAACGCGTCCAATCAGAATCACCGACTTACTTCTCGCCTTGGGCGGCCGCGGTTCAGGCCATCGGGCTGGACGGTCCCAAGCGGATTGACTGCATTTTGCGTCGTCCCAATGTGCTTCCGTCGGCGCTGATTCAGGTCACTGTCGATGGGTCCTGGTTCGGTGGCGAGCCTGGATCGCCGACGGGGGACTATCGCCGAGATGTCGTCGAAGGCGACGTGGTGCGGTACGTTCTCAAAGGCGAGCCCCGCACCGAATTGCAGCCTCGAGAAATTGTCGAGATTCGAACCGAATCCGCCGCCGAAGGGGTCAGTAAACTGCTGCAAGGCGAAGTCGACGTGTTGGACCAACTGTTCCCCGCCGATGCGGTGCGGTTGTCCAGCAATCGGAAGGTGCGAGTGGTCAATTATCCCTTGCCCAGCGTGCACATGCTGGTTCCCTGCAGCGACCACGAGTACCTCGCCGACAAGACATTCCGACGTGCGTTGGTGTACGGCACGAACCGCGAAGACATCCTCAACGGCGAGTTGTTGGAAAGCTTGGAAGTGCCTGGTTGCCGCGTGCTCTCCGGTCCTTTCCCTGCCGGGCTCGAAGACAATGACCCGCTCGGTTACGCCTACGACCAATCCATCGCACCTCGCAACTATGAGCCTCGTTTGGCGAAGTTGCTGATGACGATGACGACCAAACAAATGGAATCCGAGGCATCACGCAAGAAGGAAAAACCACCGGAGCTGAAGCCGATTCGATTGGCGTTTCCGCCGGAGAACCTTTCCCGGATCGCTTGCGAGGCCATTCGCAGCCAGTGGCAGTTGTTGGGGCTTGAAATCGAGCTTGTCGAACTGCCGGTCGGTCGCGCGTTCCCGGATCCTGGCACCGCTGACATCGCCTATGTTTCCGCGGCCGTTTGGGAACCGATCATTGACGCTCGACGAGTGTTGGGCCCCGAAGGCATGGCCGGCAGCACCGATCAATTGGTTGGTTTGGGGCTGCGTCGATTGGAGGAGTCAAAGAACTGGCGCGACGCTCGAGATCGTTTGTTGGATTTGCACGCGATCGCTCACCACGAATTGCCCGTGTTGCCGTTGTGGCAATTGGTTGATTCGTATGCCTACAGCCGAGAACTGCTGGGTGTGGGTTCCGACATCGTGTCGCTGTATCAAAACGCTGAGAAATGGCGGTTGAGTCAATGAGTATCGCAACCTTGTTTTCCAATTTCCGTTTTCTGCCACGGTGTGCGATTGGACTGATCGTCTTGTTCGTGACGTTCGGATCGCTCGCGTCTGCGCCGGCTCAGGAATCGGGTGCCGAAACCACTGTCGTCGCGGATGCCAATGCAGAGGCTGATCCCGAGGCGGAGGCCGAGCCTGAGGAGCCACCCCCGTTCGACTTTGCCCCTTACCGAACCTTGATTTGGGTGGCCTCCGATTCGCCGCGTGTGTCTGCCGACACGTTACGAGACGATTTGCAGAAGGTGCTGGATCGCGATTTTCATGCGGTGTGGCGAACGACGATTGCCGACGCACCCACGTCCGTTGCCTCGATGGCAATGCGCGTCCTGTCCGAAGTCGACTTCGACACGTTGGCTGCCACCGACCCGGTGATCGCGCTCAAAAAATCTCACAATGACGCGGTTCGAATTCGTTTCGCAGGCGATGTGGGACGTTACGCCTCCAGCATTCTGACCACGCCAGGACGCATGGAAGAGGTGCGTTCGCGATTGGTTGGCGATCCAGGTTCCCCCAAGAATGCTTGGTTGCAAATCCTGCATCCGGTGGAGGGCGATGCGGTCGCGCTGAAAGAAGCATGGGCGACCGAGACCACGGAGGCCATCTTGGTCTCTCGCGGGATGGCGGAAACGCTGACGGAGCCCGAAGCCAAGATCATCGTGCCGCCGATCACTGGCCAAGTCATTGATGCCGCCCAAGCCTATGACAAGATCTTCATCGTTCGAATTCGAACGGCGACCACGCCCATGAAGGTTGAAAGCGTGGAATTCGACACACTGATGCGGTACTTCGGTGACACATCCAGCGCCACCGTGTCGAGTTTCAATCTGTTGCCCGAAGTGGTTGGCTCGACATTGCGAGATGTGTTTGCTCCCGTCGCTCGGATTGATGATGCGGGGAAGAGCAACGCGGTGGGATTGGTGCGAGCATCCGGCTTGGTGACCGACAAGGAATCGCCTGCCCTCGTCCAGGTGGGCGACGTGTTGGTGCCGATGGTTCGCAAGGACGATCGCAACGGCAATCCGATTTCGATTGGGCCGCTCGACTGGGCCTACTTGCTGGCAAAAGAGTTGGATGGCAGACGCGTCAAGATGGATTTCCATGCAGGGCGTGCGGGCGGTTTGCAAGGTCGCAAGAATGCCAGGACGCACCGGATGGGACTGCGGATTCGGCCGCGGAAGGACCAGACCCTGTTGCGTTTGCATGCCAAGGGTGACCCCAATCAGCCGCTGATTGGATACGAGATCTACGAAAAGGAACTGGAAGGCAAAAGCATGACGTTCATCGGACGCACCGATTGGAACGGTCGCTTGGATGTCGAGTTTGCCAAGGACCAGCCACTGCGTTTGCTGTATGTCAAGAATGGTGGAGCGGTGTTGGCTCGATTGCCGATGGTCCCCGGGCACCATGCAAATGCTGTCGCGGATCTTGCCGGCGACGACATGCGGTTGCAGGCGGAATCCTACATCCGTGGCGTTCAGAACTCGATCATCGACTTGCTGGCGATTCGTGAATTGTTCAAGGCTCGGATCATGATGCGGCTGGAACGAGGAGACCTCGAATCGGCCGAAGAGTTGTTGGAGGTGTTGCGGAACCAACCGACCAATGAACGGCTCGCCAATGACATGGGCAAGCGTCAGACCGAATTTATCAAAGCGATTGGCAAGAATGCCAATCAGCAACGCAAGGTCGACGAGATGTTCAGCGTGACCCGTGAGTTGCTGACCAAGCACATCAGCCCGAAGCTGGTGCGTGACTTGGAAGAGGCTGTGATCGAGTCCAAGGAAAATGGCGGCAAGCTGCCGCCGAAGTCGGACGAGGAAGCTGCAGCAGAGTAGAACATTTGTCCCCAAATGTTTGCGTGACGGGTTTCTGTCTTCGAGCAGCGAGACGCGAATGGTTACCAATGGGATGGGGGGCGACGTGGCTTGACGTTCGAGAAATGCTCGACGGAACAGTAGGGGACAACTGTTCTACTCTTCAGCCTGGAAAGGCTGACGTACGTTTTTCGTGATCGTCGGTTTCGTATCGCGAACGGAACTCCTCTTCGCTGAGGACTTCGACGCCCAGCGATTCCGCTTTGGTGAGTTTGCTGCCCGCTTTTTCACCGGCGATCACAAAGTCGGTTTTCTTGCTCACGCTGCTCGCTGCCCGTCCGCCCAGTTCTTCGATCCGAGCTTTGATTCCGTCGCGGGTGTAGTGCTGCAGCGTCCCTGTCGCAACGATGTTCTTGCCTGCCAATGGCCGGTCTTCCGTGTCGTCTGGTGATTCAACTGGCTCGGGGCCCGACATCGTGACGCCCACTGCGTCCAATTCCGCCAGCGTTTGCGAACCCGATTCGCTGTGGATGAATTTAAGGAGGCTTTCGGCGATTCGGTCACCGATTTCATGAATCGCAGCGAGGTCCTCTGCTTTCGCCGAACGCAGCAGATCCAGGTTCCAGTACTTTGCCGCAATCAATTTGGCGACGCGAGGTCCGATGTGGCGGATGCTGATCGATGACAGCACACGGGCCAACCCACGCGTGCGGCTTTCGTTGATCCCCGCGACAAGGCTCTCGGCATTTTTGCGACCGAATTGAACTTCGATCATCTCGTCGCCCTTGCCCTTTCGCAGTCGTGGCCAAGTCAACTCCGCAAGTTCATCGACTTTCAATCGGTACAGGTCAGCGTAGTTTTCGACCAGTTCCTTTTGCAGCAACAGATCGACCACCTCTTCGCCCAAACCATCAATGTCCATGCCCGCTCGACTGCCGAAGTAAACCAGTCGTTGGCGAAGTTGAGCGGGGCATGCCGGGTTGGTGCAGCGGATGTAAACGCCGCCCTCGTCACGTGTCAGTGGTTCGTCGCACCTTGGGCAATGAGTTGGGAATTCAAATTTGGGAAGCGGTTTGGTGCGAGCATGTTTTTCGACCCGCACGACCTTGGGGATGATCTTGCCGGCTTTCTCAACGACCACCGTGTCGCCGACACGAACGTCCAACCGTTCGATCTCGTCGGCGTTGTGAAGCGAGGCTCGCGAGACGGTGGTGTCGGCAATGTCGACGGGCGTCAGGTACGCGACCGGCGTGATCGTGCCGGTCTTGCCGACTTGCACATCGATTGCTTCAAGTGTGGTGATGGCTTCGTAGCGTTCGAACTTGTAAGCGATCACCCAGCGCGGACTCTTGCTGCGAACGCCCAGTTTTTCGCGTTGCTCGAACGAGTTGACTTTGAACACGATGCCATCGATCTCAAATGGCAGGTCGGGCATTTCCAGTTCCAGTTTCGCAATCGCTTGGAGGGCGTCCTCTTTGTTCTCAAAGCGAACAACATCCGGTGCGATGGGAATGCCCAGTGCCTCGACATGCTTGAGGAACGTCATGTGATTAGCGGCTTGAACGCCGACCAGTTCGCCGCTGCCGTGACAAAAGAACCGGATGTTTCGCGAAGCTGCGATCTTGGGGTCGAGCAAGCGGATCGTGCCCGCCGTGACGTTGCGTGTGTTCTTGAACGGTTCGTGACCGGCTTCGGTTTGGCGGACATTGAGGTCGGCCAAGTCGGCGTCGGTCATGTAGAGTTCGCCGCGAACTTCGAGAACCTCAGGGACGTTTCCACCGGCAATTTCAGGATGGGCGCGAGCGGCATCGGCGATGGACCGAGGCAATTCGCGAATCGTACGAATGTTGTGAGTGATGTCGTCGCCGACTTGCCCGTTGCCTCGTGTGAGAGCCAGTGCCAGTTCCCCGTTTTCGTAACGAATCGAACCCGCGACGCCGTCGATTTTGTATTCCATTGTCCAGGCAACGGATTCGCCTTCGAGCGACTTTTCAATTCGCTCCATCGCCGCCGCCAATTCTTCGCGGCTGTACGTGTTGTCGATCGACAACATTGGGACTCGGTGAGGAACCTGGACCAGTTGATCGACCACCGCGCCACCGACCAACTGGGTCGGTGAATTCGGCTGGCGAAGTTCGGGGTGTTCGTTCTCGAGTTGGGTGAGCTCGGCCAGCAATTGATCGTATTGCAGGTCGGTGATCTCAGGAGCCGCGTCGTCGTAGTACAGACGATTGTGGTGATTGATTTCGTCGACGAGTTGTTGAACGCGGCTGGCAATGGAATCGGAGGCCACGAAACGATCCTGGGGCATGAGAGAGTCACCAATGTTCTCGGCGGACCGAGCGGGCCATTCATTGTCCGTTTGCCACCCGCTGTTTCTAGGCCCCTTGATGGAAGAGGTCGGGCGACGCCGTTCAGGCGTACGCGAGGGTGAGGGCCGGGCACGGGAGACGGCGTGAATTGCCCTCCCTCGGAAATCTCGCTTTTCGACTCCTCCCGTCTCCAACCGGCTTGTCGATTTGAGTCATCAACGACGTTTGAACGCATGTAGGATGGGCACTCTTGTCCGTCAGAGTGGTGGATGTCGGCCAAGAGTGGCCAACCTACAAAAAAATCTGCTCGTTCTCAGGCTCTGCCTGGGAACGCAATGCACTGCAGGCTCCGCCTGCTGAGACAGAATCGGGAGGCGGAGCCTCCAAGACAGTGTGTTCCCAGGCAGAGCCTGGGAACAAGGGACAAGGGAGAGTGGAAATCCGCCGGGACGCGGCATCAGAAAACGGCCCGAGCTCTGAATACGAAATGAACAGGCAGGCAGGATTGGGCGGAACCTGAGTCGAACAGTTGTCCGCAACTGTTTCCGTGCTGGCACAGACTCATCGAAACGTTCAACGCGAACGCGAGCCAATTTCGATGCAGAGGCGGAGAGGCACGCGCACAAAAAAACGGAGCCAACTTCCGGGAATTTGAACTCGCCGGCCAGTCGGGCTCCGTGATGGATCGTGAATCAATCGGACTCCATTTGATCACTCAGCAGTGCCAGCGGCTGCGTCGATCGTTTCTTTGGCCTTGTCGCCACCTTGGTCGATCGCACCGTCAACGGTTTCTTTGGCAGCTTCTGGGACCATGTCTGCGCTCGCGTCTTTGGCGGTAACAGCGGCGGAATCAACACCTGCTTTGGCTTGATCAGCGATTCCAGCGGCGGAGTCCGAGCCCTTTTCGCATCCAGCCAAAACAGCGACCAAAGAAAGGGCAAGCAACGATTGAGTGAGCTTCGTGAACATCAAATTCATCCTGAGAAATTGGACTGGGCGAATCCCGACAATTTTGATGACCCGCCCTTCAATTCCAACCCTATCGGAAACGTTTCTGAACACAAGTGGACCACTGCCAGGCCGTGGTCGTCCGTGGTTGATCCGCGTCTCAATCTGGCACGCTCGCTGTTTTGTTGATTCGTCGGGTGTGAAACTGGATCGATGTGGCGATGAACCCCGATTTTCCGTATTCATTCGGTGTCCGTTCTCCGCCGGCGGCCAATTCTTCCTGGCGGTTTCGCCGCCATTCTGTTTGCATGCTGTGGTCCCGATGAACCACCCATTGAGATCGAAGTCGTTTCGTTCTGTTTCGCAATCGCGATTCGAGCCGCGTCACGCAGTGCTGCAGGCGGTGAATGTCGATCGTTCGCAGCACGGCAGCACCGCGACGCTGTTGTGGATGGGGTGCTGTTTCCTGGTTTGGCTCGGCATGGGTGTGGCGTCCGCACAGGAGATCGTCTGGACGACCCCGCAACCGCCGCCGTTCACCACTTCGTCTGTCACGACCTACCCCGTTGAAACGTCGTTGCCAGTGGCGTCGTCGAGTTCATCTTGGTCGACTCCATCGGAACCCGTTGAAAGCTGGCCCGGCCACACGGAAACCTCTTCGCGAGGTCGTTTGTCGCCGCCAGCGTTCACATCCAACACGTCATCCCGTTCCACCTCTGGCTCTCGATCACGACCCTCGTCGTCCACGAATTCGGCCACGACGAATTCGTCACCGAATCGACGCCCCGTTCAACGCCCTTTTTCTGGGACGACTCAGACATCCTCGTTGGCAGGCAATGGCAAGTCGAGCAACGGTTCCGATTGGAACGCAGTCGATTCGACCGAAGCAACCACGGCGAGTTATCCGTTGCTGCCTCGTCAACGAACTGAGGTGGAAGATTGGCGACAATCGCCGTACGCAGAGATGCACGTGCGCGCGGCCCAGCAGTCGGAAAACCGGTTTCGCTCGGCCGCCCAAACCTCGGATCCCATCGCAGCTGACATTGCTGAGAAGAATGCGGAACTGGTTCAGCAATGGATTGTTCTCGCAGCGGACTACAACCAACTCGCCAGTCGAGTGTACGCAGCGAGCGAACAATTCGAGGCCACACGGACTGACTACGAGGATGTCAATCAGAAGTTGACGCAACACGGTCTGACGCCAACCATTGGTTTGTTGCTGCGTCACAAGAAAGATCAGCTCGAACAATGGCAAATCGAAAACAGTCAAACTGCTTTGGCGAGCGAGGCTCTGGGAAAGTCACGCCAGCAGCAATTGGAATTGGACCTGATCCGATTGGATGGGACGGAACCTGAAAAGCAAGCCACAGAAGTTCTTGCGGCGGCCGGTTACGACGCCACTCGTTATGGCGACCCGTTGCGATTGCAAGTCGAAGAGCTGCTGCGACAACGCAGTGCCTGGATCCGCTCGTTGCAAATCGGATATCAGGATCACCAGCAAAAGATCAGCGAATTGGATTCGATTGCCACTGCATCGCAGGCATTGGCGGACGATTATCGAATGCTGATCGACCGGCACGTCATGTGGATCCGCAGCGATGAGCCACTCGGGCTGAGCGACGCCCAGAATTTGAAGGCTGGGATGGCGGCTTTGTTCGATTCCAACCGCAGCGGAGATTTTGGACCGACCTTTGAACGAAAGATTTCGACCAACCCGGTCGGTGCGATCGGTCTGTTGGTCGGCGTCGTGTTGATTCTGGTGCTGCGTTGGGTTGCCAAGTCCGCACTGATTGCGATTGGAAGTCGGAAACGAATGCGAAAGGCCTCGCCGCACAAACGGAAATTGTTTGCGGGTGTGCTGACGGTCCTGGTCGCTTCAGGAATTCCTGCGATCCTGTTTTGGGTCGGGCGTTGGTTGGGCACGGGCGTGGTTTCCGAAGCAACCTTGCATGCCTCCGATGCCTTTTGTGCTGCCAGTTTGGTGGCTTGGTTGATCGAGGTCCCGCGGCAGTGGTTGCGGGCGGATGGATACTTGGATCAACACGTCGACATTGAAATGCCTCGTCGACCACGTGCGATGAAGTACCTGACGATCATCGGCATGGGATTGGTCATCGCTGCTTACACGATCACGTTGATGAGTGAAGTGGATCACGGGATGTGGCGTGGTTCGGTTGCTCGCGTGGGATTCATCCTGACGATGTTGTTGGCGGCGTGGACGATGCATTTGACGCTTCGTCCCGTTGGTGGATTCCTGGAACCGTTGATTGAGAAGTTCTGCGGCAGTGTGATTCATCGCGGTCGGTTCTTGATGTACTTGGCCGGCATTGGATTGCCGTTGTTTTTGATTGCTTTGTCCACGCTCGGGTACAGCGTCACCACGCATGAGATCATTCAGCGGATCATCTTCACGGCGGTGACGTTGATGTCGACGGCGATTCTTTGGGCGGGTGTGAAGTATGTGTCCGCCGAAGCCTGGGACTTGCTGACGGGCACGCGTTCGACCAAACAAGAACAGGACGAGTACGACGAGCCTGAGGCTGGCCGTGTTGCCGGGGCTCTGGGCGAACATTTCTTGGAACTCAAACATCACCTCGCATTCCTATGTCAGTGTGCGTTGGTGTTGAGCGCGGTGGTGTGTTTTGGTTGGCTTTGGATCGACGTGTTCCCAAACGTCCGAATGGGAAACCCGGAGCTGTGGACGGTGGACGACACCGTGCAACAAGCCAGCGTCAACGCGATGGGGCAAACCGTCATGCAATCGGTGGTGGAAACGACGCCCGTCACCGCCGTGCATTTGTTGCTGGCCGCGGGCACGTTGTTCGTCGCATTTCAATTGGCCAAGTTGCTGCCAGCCTTGTTTGATGCCTTGGTGCTGCAGCGAGTGTCGTTTGATGAGGGCATGGAACACTTCACGTTGGTGTTGGGGCGGTTCCTGCTGTTCAGTGTTGGGTGCTTCATCGCCTGCAAATGGATCGGAGTCCGTTGGCACACGATCCAGTGGCTGGCCGTTGGTCTGATGATTGGCTTGGGCTTCGGTTTGCAAGACATGGTCCGAAACCTGTTTGGCGGATTCATCGTGTTGTTTGAAAAACCTGCTCGATTGGGTGATTTGATCACGGTTGGGAACTTCACCGGACGCGTCGCGGCACAGCGTCTGAGAACGACCGTGTTGTCGGACGATGACGGTCGCGAAGTGATCATCCCGAACAAGAACTTTGTCAGTGACGACGTGGTCAACTGGATGGGGGCCGGACGCTTGTGTGTGATCCCCATGGAAGTCGCGGTCACGCGAGACGAGCGGCCCGCGGACCTGTGTCGGACCTTGCAGGAATTGATGATCGAGCAGCCCGATGTGCTGCTGACACCGGCTCCTCAAGCCACTTTGGTGTGCGTCGGCCAACGGTCTCAACGAATTGAAGTGCGTGCTTGGATCGAACAAGGGCAAAACGCCGATCGCTACCGTGATCAATTGCTGAAGCTCGTTCGTCGTCATTTGCTCGAACGAAATTTGCTGTCTCAAAACCAACCATCTCAACCGGAGATGAGAGATGTATTGACCAAGCAAGACGATTCGGAAGATTTCTTCGACGACGATTTTGGCCAGCCCCGAATCTCCGACGCGATCCGCAAACGAAAGCGTCGGGCGTGAATCGATGACAGGAGCCTGGCGGGATTGACTCAGTCCGAAACATCCATGATGTGATCGGTAATGAAGTGAGATGGCGCATGACTTGCTTCGGTCGATGCGCTATTGGAGAAACTTTTCTTCCCACTTCCAAATCGAAAGGTCATCGATGTTCTATCACGATGGTGGCAAGCTTCAGTATCCGGTTCGCGTTGAAAAACCAAGCCCGATCTTTGCCAAGGCACTTCAGCAAGCAATCGGCGGTATTCAGGGCGAAGTTCGCGTTTGCTTGCAATATCTGTTTCAGGCTTGGGGCGCACGTGGTCCGGCAAAGTATCGCGATATGTTGCTGGAGACGGGCACCGAAGAGATGGCCCACATTGAAATGTTGGCAACCGCTGTTGCATTGAACCTGGAAGACGCACCGCTGGAACAAGAAGAGGCGGCGAAAGACCCAGTCGTAATGGCGGCAATGGGAGGCATGAACATCCAACATGCGATCGGCACCTGCATGGCCGCGATGCCGGTCGACAGCGAAGGTGTGCCGTTCAATTGCAGCCATGTGTATGCCAGCGGAAACGTTGCCGCCGACATGCTGGCCAACGCGACCGCGGAATCCACCGGACGCATGCTCGCGGTTCAGTTGTGGGAAATGACGGACGATCCTGGCATGAAAGACATGTTGAGCTACATGATCGCTCGCGACACCATGCACCAAAACCAATGGCTCGCGGCTTGGGAAGAGCTCGGCGGTCCGGAGAACCATCCGATCCCGAACTCGTTCCCACAAGAGAACGAGAACAGTGACTACGCCTACGCGTTCCAGTCCTTTGGCATTGGCGATGACTTTGAAACGCCACGCGGCGAATGGACCCAGGGCAAATCGTTTGACGGAAAAGGCTCCAACTCCGTGGTCAGAATGCGACCGCTGGGTGACAAGCCACAGTTAGGTGCCGCTTCGCCGAAGTCGGCGGCTCAGAAAGGTCAAATGGAGAAATGAGCGCTAGCTTCCACCCTGGTCGATTGATTCGAAGGAGACGTCATGAAAAGTAGTATGAAACGGCGTGAAGCGGTTGGCACATTGCTCACCGGAGGCGTCGGCGGTTTGGCTGGCATTCTCGCGAACCGCCCGGCCCAAGCGTCCGACGGAAGTGCTTCAGTGACCGACGTGTTTTGCTCGGAATTGACGCTTTCGCCGCGGGAAACGCCGGACGCGGAAACGAAGAATCAGTTGCGAGAATTCGTGCCAACTCGCGTTCGTTCTGGGCATGTGTTCTGCACGCTGACCTCGCAAAATGCAAAGAACCCGGCGATCACTTCGGTGTACGCGGCACCAGTCGTGCGTGATGGCCAGCCCGGCGCCGAGATCACGATTCACTTTTTGGGTCAGCCTCAAAGTGACGTGAACCTCAGCCTTTTGCATGTGGGCGTGTCCGCTTGATTCGAGCACGCCATCGCATTGTCAATTCGCCCGCCCGCCACGATTGGACTCAGTCGTGGCGGGTTTTTTTTGAAGCGTTTCGCGATGCGGCATTGTCGATGTGGGCTGATTCGAATCGCAATGCGGAACAGGCTGAGAAGATGCTGGGCATTCGCCCGCCGGTTTGTTTGGCGACACGCACATGCTCGGTGGATACGCGGGAGGGCAAGCGGAGTACTTGCGAGTGCCTTCTGCGGACGTCGGACCGATCAAAGTGCCCGATGGACTGCCGGACGAACAAGTCGTGTTCTTGTCGGACATCTTTCCGACCGGTTACATGGCGGCGGAAAACTGCGACATCCAATCCACCGACACGGTCGCGGTTTGGGGCTGTGGTCCTGTTGGACAATTCGCCATCCAAAGTGCTTGGATGCTTGGTGCCAAACGAGTCATCGCGATCGACAACGTGCCCGAGCGATTGGAGATGGCGCGATCGGTTTCCAAGGCGGAAGTCATCGACTACGAAAGATCGGATGTGTACGAGACTTTGCAGGAGTGGACGAAGGGCCGCGGGCCGGATTGCTGCATCGATGCGGTCGGGGCGGAGAATCACGCCGCGGGCAACTTGCAGTCCGCGCTGGACGATGCCAAGACAGCGCTGCATCTCGGATCGGATCGACCGCACGTGCTGAACGAGGTCTTCAAGTGTTGCCGCAAAGGCGGTCGAGTGTCTGTGCCCGGTGTTTACTTCAGCAGCGTGAGCCTGCAGTGGGAACCGCTATGAACAAAGCGTTGCAGATTCGTTTGGGCCAGACTCACATGCAGCGTTACCTCACACCGTTGATGGAAAAAATCACCCACGGTGAGATCGATCCATCGTTCGTGATCACTCACGTCGAACCCTTGGACAACGCCCCGGAAGCGTACAAAAAGTTCCGCGACAAAGAAGACGGCTGCATCAAGGTCGTTTTGAAGCCATAGCGATGGACGAGTTTCTCTGGCCGGAACTTGGCGTTCCCGGCAATCAGCGAGGAAGCTCTCACGTGTCGACCGATGTGGGGGTGCATGAACGCTGTGTTTTCGCAAGGAAGACAGACGCGTTGCTTTGCTGATCTGTGGTGAGCATGTTCGTGTGGCCAAAGAGATGCGTCTTTTCGCTCGCTTCGATGCAGCATGTTCACTGAGGTGGGAGGGTCGGAAGATCGAGCAGATGGGACTGGAGGCGGTTCCTCAAGTCGGCGTGGCTGGCTTCTTTGTCGACATCGGTGTTCGTAGGCGTGATGGTGACCGATCCTTCTTGCTGGGGATCGAATGCGACGGTGCGACGTATCACTCTGCTCGCAGCGCTCGCGACCGCGATCGACTTCGAGAAGAGATCATCCGGTCGCGAGGATGGGAAATCCACCGGATTTGGTCAACCGACTGGTTCCTCAATCAAAAAGCGGAGGAAGAAAAACTTGAGCAGGCAATTCAGCAGGTTCTTGGGAACGCATGGGTTTGAACGTATTACCATAACGCGTCTCAGACACACCCGTATTGTTCAATTTCCCTACTGAGTGAATGGATGCTCCTCCGCGGCGGACTGGATACTCGAGCCTCTCGAATGCCGAGTTGCTGCTTTGCGATTTCCTTTGGCAGCACACCGTGATGACTCGGTGCCTTGCCAGCGAGGTGTATTCGCTGCACATGAATGTTGGTTATTCGCACGGACTCACCGACTCACAACTTCACGTGACCCTTGATCGAATGAAACGACGAGGGCTCATAGCGATCTCTTCTGACGTGGACGATGCGGAATCCTCTGTCACGCTGACTCCTGCTGGCGGAGATCAATGGTCGTTGGAGCGTGCTCCGGTGTGGGATCGATTCATCTTTGAAAACGGAAGCTTGTCGGGCGAACGGCTCACGGTTGTTGCGGCGAACGAGTCCATTGGTCGTCGCTACATCGGTTCGCGAATTGCCGCTGGCATCGAGGTTCAGACCGGACCGATTGGTGTGCGGCGTGGCGTTTCCGTGTCACTGATTCCTTGGAAGCGATTTCAGAATATGGTGGTGCTTCGATTGGCCCGCGAACGGTCAACCAATCGTCATGTGGATTGGGATGTGTATGACTCGATGCGGACTTGGTGGACGTCGCTTGCGGAACTTTCCATGTTGCTGCAGCGCTGAGCACGTTGGCAGGAGTCTTTCGGCACTTGAACTGTGTTGGGTAGCGTTGTTACTCCCGCGTGCAACCGGGGCTAACGCCCAAACGGCTCACATCGTTGTGACCGATCATTCCTGCCGACCTGCTTCGTTGTCGATGTCAACTTGGTTTTCATGCAGTGGATGAGGCAGCGAGTCCTTGGTGCGTAGTGATTCATTGGTTTCTCGCCGCATCATCGACGACGGCCCCGTCCGGGGCGGCCTGGTGATGTCCGCCAACGTTCTCGGGGCTTCCACCCCGAGCTAGTGAAGTCGGCCCCGTCCGGGGCGAAGGTCCAATCGATTGACAAAAGATAACGCATGTGTTATCTTTGGAGCGTGCCTATCCCATCCGATGGGCAAAAGGAATGAGTCATGGCCATCGGGAGCAATCTTTCAAGAGCAGGGAGGCGATATGCCCTCAGTAAGAGAGTTCGAAAACGAAGATGGCCGGTCTCCATTCGGTGAATGGTTTGTCGCTTTGGATGGCCAAGCCGCCGACCGCATCCGTGAAGTTGTTTTGCGGATGGAGCTTGGAAATTTGGGGGACGTGAAGCCAGTTGGCGAAGGTGTTTCCGAACGCCGCATCACGTTTGGTCCGGGGTACCGAATCTACTTTGGCCGGGACGGTGATGAATGGATCATCCTGCTTGCGGGCGGCACGAAGAAGCGTCAGCAACGCGACATTGAGGATGCAAAAACGAACTGGGCCAATTACAAGGCCCGAAAACGGGCGGAGACACGAGCAAAGAAAACAACCCACAAGCCTTCGGGACGGACGCCGAGGGGGAAAGAGAAATGACATGGCACTCACGAGAGAGTTCATCAACACAATCAAAGAGAAGGCGGACAACGATCCGGAGTTTCGCGTGTCGATGCTTCGGTCGGCCGTTGCTGCTTTCATAAACGGTGAGGCGGCACTTGGGCGGTTGACGCTTCGCGACTACGTCAACGCAACGATCGGTTTTGAAGGCTTGGCCAAGGGGCTTGGTGAATTCAAACCACAAAGTCTCATGCGAATGCTGAGCAAGGATGGCAACCCACGATCTGAAAACCTATCTGCCATCCTTGCTTACCTGCAAAAACACGAGGGCGTGTCACTCGATGTGGTCTCCGTGGACAAACCGCGAGAACTTGAAAATGCTTGAACGATTGGCTTCGATGGGACTCGAGACTTTGAAGGACGCCGAAGCCATTCGTCGCGTTCACCGCACCCCGAGATGGATGACGTTGGAGCTGATTGGTCGTCGTCCGGTTCCACCCAGCCCGCAGGTGAAGGGAATTTGCCACAGCCGTTTGATAGCCCCTCGATGTGGTAGTCGATTGCAGTGGGCGTATTCTGGATGTGGCGCAGCGGTGCGCGTTCTACAAGCTTGCGTTCAAATTGGCCTTCTCTGGACGTGGGGATTTCTCGCCGCATCATCGACGACGGCCCCGTCCGGGGCGGCCTGGTGATGTCCGCCAACGTTCTCGGGGCTTCCACCCCGAGCTAGTGAAGTCGGCCCCGTCCGGGGCGAAGTTTTGAGAATGGCTCCGGGGGAGCCCGCGTTGATAGCTCGGGGCGGAAGCCCCGAGGCCGCTGCCAACGGCGGCAGGTAATCGTTTTACCAACGAATCACGGGGTTTTTAGCCAAGTACACCCGGCGGGGTTCGAACCCACAACCTTCGGCTTCGGAGGCCGACGCGCTATCCAATTGTGCCACGGGTGCGTGGGGATGAGTTGGACTCATCCTGAGGGTTGATTGTGACCGATCCGGGCAGCTTGGAACAGATGACTGGTGCCGTTGATTTCAAGGAGCATGGTTGAGAAACGGTCGTGCTCGATTGCTGGTGTCTGCCTCTGATCCGTCGGTGCGCTACGCGACCGATGGCGACCGTCTGAAATCCCTGACGGGACTGCGTGGGAACCGGGGCCAATGCCCAAACGGCTCACATGCTCGAAGGCACTTGTATGCTTCGCTCGAAAAGTAGTCTTTCACTCGGGCGTTTGGGTCCCGAAGGGAAACGCGGCCGGGTGTGTTGCGGACGCAGGCGATGGAGTCAGTTCGTGTGGCGGCGGTGCTGGGGATGGTCCACCAGGGCGATGCGGAGGTCGCAGACGTTGGTGCCGGTGGGCCCGGTGAGGAGCAAGCCGCCGACTTGCCGCAGAAAGCTGTGCGAGTCGTTGCGTCGCAAGGCGTCGTGGACGTCGAGACCAAGCTCGACAATTCGACGATGGATGCTGCCGTCAATCATTCCGCCCGCGGCGTCGCTGGGGCCGTCTTCGCCGTCGGTGCCGCCCGACAGGATTGCTAGCCGAGACCATTGGTCGTCGGACAGGTTCAGTTCCAAAAGGCGAGCGTAGGCGGCCAGGACCAGTTGCCCGTTGCGGCCTCCGATGCCTCGGATGGACGCGTCTGCAAGGGAGACGGTGGGTTCGCCGCCGCTCAGGAAGGCGTCTTGTCGGTGCACGGCCGGGTCGGCTTGCAGCATCGTCAGTGTTAGGTCAGCGAGGTGCCTGCCCACGGTTTCCGCCTCGCCTTCGGATTGGCGATGGCAATGCATCACGTGGTTGTAGCCCAGCGATTCCGCTTCGATTCCGGCTGCGTCGACCGCGACGGCGTTGTTGCCAAGCACGAACGTGGAATGGTCGGCAGCCGCGATGGCGGACGCAGGGTGGTCGGCGGCTCGTTTCAGATGTTCACGAACGAGACTGGGGAGTTGGTGATCAGGATCAAAATGGTCCAAGACGGCCAGGGCATCGATTGCCGTGGAGGTGTCGGGCACGGTCGGGCCAGACGCGATCAGATCGAGCGGGTCGCCGAGGACATCCGAGAGGATCAGGGTAAGAAACTGACCGGCTTGGTTGGCTCGCAGGAGTCCACCGCCTTTGACTTCGCTGAGGTGTTTGCGGACGGTGTTGAGGGCCACGATGTCGGCGCCGTGCGAGCTGAGCCAACGCGTGACCGTCAGTTTGTCGTCCAGCGAGATGCCAGGGGATGGTCGACATAGCAGCGCGCTGCCACCGCCGGAGATCAACCCGATCACGAGGTCACGAGGACCGGCGTCTGCGACCAATTGCAGGATCCGATCGGTGCCTTCGATGGCGGCGATCGTGGGCTCGTTGACGCCCGCCGGGCGAGCTTCCTGGATCGTGATGCCGGGCAGGTCGCGGTGGCATCCTTCGGGCACGTTGACATGCCCGATGACGGGAAAGTCTTCGCCGCTGTCGGTGGTCAGGTTGTTCTGGATGACTTCCGACAAACCCGCGGCCATCGCCGCGGAGGCTTTGCCGGCACCGACAACCACCACGCGATCGAAGGAGTCTTTGCGAATCGAGTGCTCAGCGATCAGCATGGCGGTCTCATCGAAGGAGACCGCATCGATGATCAGACGGTCTCCCAGAACCGCTTCGACGCCATGTGAGAACATGGCTCGGGCGTCCTTCAAGAGCGTTCCGGGAGTCATCGGGTTCACGCGGTGCCGTTGGGGTCGAAGTAAGTCGGCTCGTTGCCTTCTTTCCACTTGATGTTGCAACCGATCGAGGGACGTTGTTCCGCCTTGGGCGAACGGCCTGCGATGGTTTCGTCGAGTGCCGCACGCAGGTCCGCGCCGGTGACCGGCAGGTCGGACTTGGGGCGGCTGGCGTCGAGCTGGCCGCGGTAGGTCAGTTTGTGATCGGCATCGAACAAGAAGAAGTCGGGTGTGCAGGCGGCTCCGTAGGCGATGGCGACCGATTGGTCTTCGTCCAAGGCATATGGAAATCCGTAGCCACGAGATTCCTTTTCGGCCTTCATGGCATCGAAGTCATCGTCGGCGTACTTCGCAATGTCATTGCTGTTGATGCCGACGACGCCGACGCCATGCTGCATGTACTCATCGGTCAGCAACTTGAGTTGCTCGGCGACGTGTTTGACGTACGGGCAGTGATTGCAAAGGAAGATGACCAGCAAGGCCTTGTGGTCCTTGAAGTCGGCAAGCGAGACCGTTCCGCCATCGGTTTCGGGCAGCGAAAAGTCAGGGGCGGCAGTGCCCAGTGGCATCATCGTCGAAGCGGTGCGAACCATGGGAAGTCCTTGGGGAGGAGGAGTTGAAGTTAGCAGTTAGCTAGGAGCTAGTTCGAATGCTTTTTGATTTCGTCGAGCAAGCGTCCGGGGCTGCCCATGGCGTTGTAACCACCGTCCACGTGCAGGATTTCGCCGCTGATTCCGGAGCTGGCATCGCTCAGCAGGAACGCACCGGATTTTCCGACTTCTTCGTGAGTCACGTTGCGGCCCATCGGTGCCATGTGTTCGTACATGGTCAGCATTTCTTCGACGCCAGCGGCACGTCCGGCCAGGGTGCGGATGGGGCCGGCGGAGAGGGCGTTGACGCGGACGCCGCGGGCACCCATGTCAAAGGCCAGGTAACGCATGGAGGCGTCCAGAGCGGCTTTGCAGACGCCCATGACGTTGTAGCCGGGGACGCACTTTTCGCCGCCGTAGTAGGTCATGGTCAGCACGGAACCGCCCGGATTCATGATGGGCTCCGCAGCGGCGGTGACGGCCAGCAGTGAAAAAACGCTGGCTTCCATGGCCAATTTGAAGCCGGCACGCGAGGTGTGCATCGTTTCGCGGCCCAAATCGTCGCGGTCCGCGAAGGCGATCGAGTGCAGCAGGAAGTCAATTTTTCCGAAGGTTTTCTCGGTGTGCTCAAAAACGGTGCGGATGTCGTCGTCGTTATTCGCGTCCATGGGTAGGAGGAATTCGGCATTGTCTTCCAGATCCGTCAATTTGGAGACACGGCGTCGATTGCGTCGTTTTTCGTCGTCAGCTCGGTCGGGAAGGTGCGTGAAACCGCATTTGCCGCCCTGTTTCAGGATTTCTTGAGCGATCGCCCACGCGATCGAATGGTCATTGGCGACCCCGATGATCAGCCCTTTTTTTCCTTCAAATTGCATCTTCAACCTTTTCGGCTTAGTTCTATTTGTTTGTCCGACGGTGAACATCATCGCGGCGGTTTCCAAGACCGACAAGCCGACGTTCGTAACTGGGACACCGACGCGTGATTGGTTACTCATCCCCCACTATTGTCAAAGCACCTTCAACCATGGAACGGTCGCACACGGCTTCGCCCCCACTCGCTTCCCCGGTCACTTCGGAGGGCTCGATGACGCACACCCGTGCGATGTCATCGTTCATGCCCGTTCTGCTGGGGCTGGTTGGGAATCGGGCGACTTTGCGAGGCGGGATCGTCAGCCAAATCCAAGATCGCTGGCAGCCCACGTATTGGACGGGTGACCGCTGGAGCGAGGCGGAATCTTTGGCCAGCCAAGCGGTGGCCGACGATCAAACCGTCACGGCCGAGGGCTTCGCGGCGGTGGGAGTTCAGGTTGCTCCGGGCTGTGACACGACCGATTCGGCCGCGGCTGAATCGGGCGGATCCGCAGATCCGTCGAGCCAAGAGATTTTGCCCGGCGTCGGCAGCGATGCGATTGTGTTGTCGGTGGACGGCCGCCCGGCGGATGCCAGCACCCTGGCAATGTTGGCCACTGCTTTGGGCCGTTTTTTGTGGTTGCAACGCAATCATCAAAATGACGCTCGCCGGCTGTGGCAAACCTCAAAAATGTTGCAGCACGCGGCTGTGTGGCAGCAGCTGGACAGCGACGAGAAATTGTTGGCTTCCATGGCCGACTGCGCTTGCGAAGTGCTGAACTGCGAACGAGCCACGATCTTTCTGTGGGACAAACGCACCAAGAAGCTGATCGGGCGACCGGCGATTGGAATCGAAGGCGGTGTTTTGGAAGTCGAAGACAACGCGGGGATCGTTGGCGAAGCCTTGCACAGCGGCAACCCCCGATGGTGGTCCGCCGGTGGGACCGACGAAGGCCGCGTCAACCGACGAATCGATCAGGCCCAGAATTTCACGACACGGTCGTTGCTGGCCGTCCCGATGGTCAACGCGCGCAACCAAGTCATTGGCGTGTTTGAGGGCATCAACGCTCGCCCCGGAGATCACCGCAACGAGAGCTTTGATGCAGCGGACGTTCGGACGTTGACCGAATTGGCGATGCACGCTTCGATTGCGATTGATTCCTATCGAACGCGAACGAATCTGACGGAAACGCGTGACCGGTTGGTCGAGCAAGCTGCCCTGTCCAAGCCGCTGATTGGCAACCACCATTCCATTCAAGAGATCCGCCGGAACGCCACCAAGGTGGCGCCCACCGATCTCAGCGTTCTGGTGCTGGGCAGCAACGGAACGGGCAAAGAAGTGCTGGCCCAAAACATTCACTATCAGAGCGAGCGTCGCAACGGGCCGTTCGTCGCCGTCAACTGCGCGGCTTTGGTCGAAACGTTGCTGGAAAGCGAACTGTTTGGGCACGAGAAAGGGGCGTTCACCGACGCCTCGGACACTCGTGTGGGCAAGTTTGAACTGGCCAACGGAGGCACGTTGTTCCTGGATGAAGTCGGCGACATGAGCGCTGGCGGGCAAGCCAAGTTGCTGCGGGTTCTGGAAGAGAAGGTCGTGGTCCGCGTCGGTGGGTCGCGTCCGATTCCGGTGGATGTTCGCGTGATCGCGGCGACCAACCAACCGCTGCAAGAGCTGATCACCACGAAACGCTTCCGCGAAGATTTGTTCTTCCGGTTGAATGTTGTCTCGCTGACATTGCCACCGTTGTCGCGGCGGGGCGAAGATGTGATGGAGTTGGCCGAGCATTTCTTGGTTGATTTTTGCCGGCAAATTGGCCGAGCGGTGCCGACGTTTGCTCCCTGTGCTCGTGATGCGATGCTGTCGCATGATTGGCCAGGCAATGTGCGGGAACTGCGCAATACGGTCGAGCGAATTTGTTATCTGACCACGACCGATGTGGTTCGAGCGGATGATTTGATGATGTCCCCCTCGGCATCTCGTCCAGCGACGGTCGCACCGATGATGGGTGATGTGGACGGCAATTTGAACTCGGCCACGCGGGTGTTTCAGGTTCAGCACATCGAGCGTTTGATTGCGTCGTGCGGCGGCAACATGACCGAAGCGGCCGGCAAATTGGGGCTGCATCGATCCAACTTGTATCGCAAGATGCGTCAGCTCGGGATGCCGACGTCCGGCTCATGAGTTGGATCAAACAAGCCCGATGACGGAGAGGGGGGCGGCGTCGAGCCATTGTCCCAATTGTTCTTGGTTGCGAGTTGATCGAGGAGTGATTCGAGACAGTCATTCCGCGAGGACTCGGGGGAACAATTGGGGCAATGGCTCGATCGGGTCTGGGCTGACTCAACCACCGCCCACGCACTATCTTGGGAGGCATGAACACTCCCAAACAATCTTTTCACGCGTCTGAATTCGGTGAGCTCGCGTGCACCGTGGTCGACGGCTCGGATGAGCCTTGGTTGCCTGTCATTCTCTGTCATGGTTACGGAGCCCCTGGCGATGACTTGGTCGGGTTGACGGACTACCTGGTCAGCAAGCTGGGTGATGCCGCCAAAGCGGTTCGGTTTGTGTATCCCGTCGCACCCGGTGACTTGGCGGACCAGGGCATGCCGGGCGGTCGAGCGTGGTGGCCACTGAACATGGCATCGCTTCAGCAGCTTTTGCAGACTTCCCAGTTTGACCAACTGCACGATCAAACGCCTCCGGGGATCGAGTCTGCCAGCGACCAATTGGTGTCGACGATTCAGGCGGTTTTGAGCAGCATGCCCGCGGATCCGCCGGCCGGATCCAACGAGCAGCCAGGCACGGCGAAGTCGTCTCGGCCGTATGTCTTGGGCGGATTTTCCCAGGGCGCGATGGTGAGCATGAACGCGGCGTTGACCGGCGACATCCCTCCCCCGAATGTTTTGGTGCAATTCTCCGGTACATTGGTGTGTGGGCCGAAGTGGCGCGAGGCAGCGTCGAAGTCCGGAGGCGGCCGTTTGAAAGCGACGCGAGTGCTGCAGTCGCACGGAACGCTGGATCAAATCTTGCCGTTTTCCAGTGCCGCGACGTTGGCGGACACGTTGCATGAGGAAGCCGAGGAGTGGGACTTCCGAGCGTTCCAGGGACCGCACACCATCGAGGCGGGTACACTGGACGCGTTGGCCGAATGGATTCTTGAATTGACGGATCGCAAGTGACGTTTTTTAACGCAACGTTGATTCTGGGGACACTGGCGGCGGTGGTGCCGATTGCATTGCACCTGCTGGCTCGTCGTGAACCGCAGCGCGTTGTGTTTCCTGGGGTTCGGTTTTTGCGACCCAAGCTGAGTTCCCAGCGAAGTCGGTTGCGAATCCGTCGGTGGTGGTTGCTGGCGCTTCGTGTGTTGGCAGTCATCGCGTTGGCGGTTGCATTGGCTCGGCCGCACATCGATTCGGCATTGTCATCGACGTGGTGGACGGTCGGTCTGATGGGGCTGACCGGAGTCGGTTTTTTAGTTTTGGCCAGCCTTGCGGTTGCTCGTGGAATGGGGCGGTCGTTGGCCATTGGCGTGGCGGTGGCCGGCTTGGTCGCATTGCTTGCATCGTTGTTTCTGGGCACACGAACGTGGGCGACATCGGGTGAGCTGTCCGAAGGCAATGAGCAACCCGTCGCGATGGCGTTGTTGATCGACAATGGGCCCTCGGCGATGCGATCGGTTGCCAGTTCGGATGGAACGAATTCCAGTCGGCTGGACCAAGCGATTCGCGAAGCGGCGACAGTGATCGAACGTTTGCCAGAGGGAAGTCGTTTGGCGGTGTTGGACCGCTCCGCGACACCGATCGGGTTTGCGCTGGATGCCGCCTCGGCGAGGTTGCGTTTGTCGCAAATGAAACCGCTGGCCAATCCACTGCCGGTGCAAGAACGCATGGACGCGGCGGTCGAGTTGTTGCGGTCCAGCGATTTGCCGGGCAAGCAATTGGTGGTGGTGTCGGACTGGAACGCGGCGTCGTGGAAGCCCTCTGCGCAAACACCCGCGATGCAATTGGAAGACGTTGCAATCTCAATGTTGCAAGTCGCTGCCAGTGATGATGGCAGTGCAGGTGCTTCGGAAGGGGCTTTGATCAATCGCTTTTTGTCGCCACCGAAGTTGATCGATGCGGCTCCGGCACCGGGGGTCTCGATCCCCATTTCGGTCTCTGTTGGGATGGAATCCTCAGCGAGCGAAGGCCAATCACTCAATGTGACGGTGCAGTTGAGTTTGTATGAACGCGATCCATCGTTGCCTGTGATTCGTGACGGTGAGTTGGTGCTGCCGAGACTGCGCGGGGTGGACCGAGCTTCGGCAACGGTTGTTGCGGGAGCCAATGTGGAGTTGGTTCTGACGTTGCCACCCTTGGACTTGGGGACTCATCACGCGGTGGTTGAGCTGGTGGGAGACGATGCGTTTGAGTGGGATGATCGACGCTTTTTGACACTCAACATTCCCGTTCCGCCGCGAGTGCTGTTGGTGGGTGAGAACGCGGATGAACGCAACGAGCTTGGACTCGCTTTGACAGCACCCAAAGCACCGGATGATGACGGGGCAGGATTTCGTGTTGCCGGGGTGGCCTACTCGGATTTGTCGGCGGTTGATTGGCAGCTGATTGATGCGGTGGCGATGATCGACCCGCCGATCCAAATCGACGCGGCATCGCAATCGGTCGTTTCGGGCAATGGGCTGACCAAGAACACCGTCGACCAGTTGATGGAGTTGGCTCGTCGCGGTGGAGGCGTGGTCATAATGATGGGGCCGTCAACGGAGGTCTTGGGTGTTGCGCGGCCGAACAATCAAACGGACGAGGTGGATCGGTTGTTGCCGCCTTTGGTGCGCTCGTGGCGAGTGCCGGCGCCAGGGGAGTTTTGGGAAGAGCGTCTGCCTTCGCACCCGATCTTGCGACCGCTGACCTTGCTCGATGATCAGCCGCCGTGGAGTTCCTTCCCTGTCAATCGCTACTGGCAAACCGAACCCAATGTGGATGCCGGTTGGCAGACGGTGGTCCGCTACGCCGGGACTCAGCACCCTGCCATCCTGGCTCGCACGATTGAGTCGGATGAATCAAGTGTGAAATCAGGTCGCGTCGCGGTGCTCACCACGCCCTTGCCGGCGTTGTCGAAGAAGACGCGATCGTGGAACCAGATGTTCACGGCCGCTGACGCTTGGCCTGCGTTTGTGATCTGGCGTGGACTGATGCAGTGGGCGACCGGAGTATCCGACCAAGCGACGACGGTCTTGGTGGGGGCAACCGCCGTGGTCCCTGAAACGGATGCTGCGAATCGGATTCAGCGTGCTTCCAGTCCGGCGGAGAGCACCACGGTTGCAATGACGGAACCAACGGTTCGGTTGTACTCACCGCTGGCAGTGGAAAGTGCGTTTGGCGGTGAACCCGCCGTCAGCGAAGTGGATGTGGTCGAACGTGGCGGCGTGTTCCCTGAAACCAACGAAGTCGGAATCACGTTCTTGCGAGGTCCCGATTACTGGGGCGGTTACTCAACGAACTTGGATCCCGTTTGGTCGCAAGACGAACGAGTCACCGCGTCGGAGATGGACCTGCGATTCGGGGTCGAACAGTGGATGCCATCGGATTCTGGGGATCGATTGTCAATCCAAGGTCGAGTGGGAGGTTCGCCTCCGGTGTCGTTGCACGGACCGATGATGTTGCTGGCCGTGATCGTGTTTCTCGCCGAGCAGTTGCTGAGCAATCGCTTTTACCGCACATCGGGAGCGGCCACGTGAGTTGGAGCCTGGACCCGATTTATGATTCGCTGCCAATTGCGTTGCTGTTGGTGGGTTTGATCGTGGCGATGCTGTTCACGATCCTGCCTCCGGGAGTGAGCGGGCGTCGCAGGCAGAGTCTGTTGTTGCTGCGTGGCTTGGCATCCGTCGCCCTGGCGTTGGTGTTGCTTCGACCGGCACTCGTTCGATCAGACAATCGTCCCGCAGCAGCGACACTGGCCATCGCCATCGATACGTCGGCCAGCATGAGTTTGCCATCCGATGGATCGGAGAGCCGCTGGGACCAGCAACGTCGGGCGCTGGAACGACTGGCGGGAGGTCTGTCGGATTCCGATCAAGCATTGCAAGTTGTTGTGATGGGGTTTGATACTTCAGCCAACGTGATCGGTGAGAGTGGAACAAGCGAACTGGAGACGTTGGCAAGCCGTGTTGGCACGGTCGAGCATTCCGGCAAAGAGACCGATTTGTCATCGCCGTTGTTGATGGCCATGAACCGAGGACGAAACAGCCCGCTGACGGGAGTCGCTGTCTTGAGCGATGGGACGCAAGTCACCCATCGAACGGAAGGCGACGAATCGTCGCAACCAGATCCACGTCGAGAAGCCCGCTTGGTCGGAGCGATGGGCGTCCCCATTTGGACGATCCCGTTGGGGCCTCCCGCGGAGGCGTCGCGTCAGATTGATTTGGCCATTGAATCTTTGCCCGAGACGTTTCGCATGTTCACTGGCAATGAATCCAGTGTGTCGTTTGATGTTCGCACGCGTGGCATCGTGCAGTCGCCCGCCAAAGTTTCACTGCAGTGGATCGATTCGGCGGGTCAAACCGCGATTGCCGCGACTCGCACGGTCACGCCCGATTCGATGGAGCAAACCATTGCGATCGAAGTGCCCGTGCTGGCTCCCAAGCCAGGCCAATATCGATTGGTGGCCAGCGTCGAGACTCGATCGGGCGAGACGATCACGGACAACAATTCACAGGTTGCGTTCGTCGACGTTCGCGAAGGTGGCGGGCGTGTGTTGTACGTTGAAGGGACACCGCGACTGGAGCAAAAAGATCTTCGCTGGGCACTGGGTCGATTCCTCGATTTGGAACTGACGTATCGATGGATCCCACGCGACACCGTCGGTGCCTGGCCGATCGATCTAGCGGATGATTTCAGCCGTGGTCGTTACGACGTGGTGATCCTTGGCGACCTGCATTCCGCGGCACTCGGCAATGAGCAACTGCAAGAATTAGCGGACTCGGTTGGGGAAGGCACCGCGTTGATCATGCTCGGTGGCGAGCACACGTATTCACGAGGCGGTTACGCGACGACACCGCTCGCAAGCGTTCTGCCGGTGCAATTGGATGATCGGCAACGACAAACGCCGGGGCCGCTGAGTGCATCGGATCGATTGACGAGTGGTGCGGACCCCACGCGGCAATCGGTGAGTTTGCAACCTGCCGATCCGCATCCGATCACATCGATCCAAGCGAGCCACCAGGGCAGCCCGATCAGTTGGTCAAGTCTGCCACCGATGCCGGGAGCCAATCGATGGCCTGGGGTTCGAGTGGCTCCGGGGGTTCAAGTTTTGTTGCAAACCGCCAGTGACGAACCGATGATGGTCGTCGGTGAATATGGTCGCGGCCGAGTCGCCGCGCTGGCGTTTGATTCCACTTGGACGTGGCGACGTGCAGGGCTGGGTGATTTTCATCGGCGGTTCTGGCGTCAGTTGATCCTTTGGTCGCTGGCCCGAGAGGATTCTTCCCAGCAAGCGATTCAGTTGGAGTTGTCACCGCGGCGGTTTGTGGTAACGGAGGCGCCTTCGTTCACCGCAACGATGCAAGGCGATCTTTCGTCGCTGCCCAATGGTGCATCGCTGCAAGCGGAGGTGAATCTGGCTTCGGGGGACACAATCGTCGTGCCGATGTCGAGCACCACCTCGACGGGTGAGTCTTCGGTTTCCTTGACGGGGCAGTTGCCACCGATGCCGGCCGGGTTTCACCGCTTGCGTGTGGCTGCGGGCGGGCAAGGTGCTTCATCCGAATCCGGGGAGACGATCGAGCCGGCTGAGGTTGCATTTCAAGTGCTCGACGACACGCGAGAACTGACGGCGTCGGCGACGGATCATGCATTGCTTCGCCAGATGGCTTCGGCCACATCGGGGGCAGGCGGGCAGGTGTTTGATCCGGACCAGATGGACGATTTGGTCGAATTGATCCAGTCACGCCGGACGGAGTCCACCCGAACGGTGATCGAAAAGTTTCGATTGGGTGACGGACCGCTGAGCGGTTGGCTCATTTTCCTATTGTTTGCCGGGGCTTTGTCAGTCGAGTGGTTCCTGCGCCGTCAATGGGGTTTGGCATGAGCGACGGATGCGTTCAACTGATGGTCCTTCCTGCCTGATCTCCCACCTCGATTGCCGCCCTTTTTTAGGACACCCGCATGCAACCGTTTGATCTTCATCCACGAACGCGAATCGTGTTTGGGCCGAACGTTTCGAATCAGATCAATGGGCTGGCTCGTTCGCTCGGCGGGGTGCTGAGTTCAGGGCGTCCTCGAGTCTTGGTCGTTTGCGATCCGGGAATCGTTGCCGCGGGGCATTTCGATCGCATCACCGGTTTGCTCCGCGAGAGCGACTGGGAGGTGCAGTCCTTTCATGACTTCGCCGAAAATCCGACGTCTGAGATGGTCGATGCGGGCGTGAGCGTGGCCGCGGATTTCCAGCCTGACCTGCTGATTGGGCTGGGGGGCGGTAGCAGCATGGACTGCTCCAAAGGCATCAACTTCGTTTACAGCTGCGGTGGTCGCATCCACGACTACCACGGGGTCGGAAAAGCGACGGCGGAGATGTTGCCGATGATTGCGATTCCCACCACGGCGGGAACCGGCAGCGAAGCCCAGAGCTTTGCGCTGATCAGCGATGCGGAAACGCACGTGAAGATGGCTTGCGGCGATCCCAAGGCCGCGTGCCGGATCGCGTTGTTGGATCCAACGTTCACGTTGACGCAGCCACGCGGGGTGACGGCGCTGACCGGCATCGATGCGATTTCGCATGCGGTCGAAACCTATGTCAGCAAAAAACGAAACGTGATGTCGACAACATACAGTCGACGTGCCTTTGGATTGTTGGCCCGGTCCTTTGTTCGCGTGTTGCAAGTTCCTGATGACTTGGAAGCTCGCTCGGCGATGCAGTTGGGGGCGTGCCTGGCTGGCATGGCGATCGAAACATCGATGTTGGGCGCGGCGCACGCCACGGCCAATCCTTTGACTGCCCGGCATGATGTCGTGCACGGGCAGGCGGTTGGTCTGATGTTGCCCGCGGTGGTTCGGTTCAACGGAACCGTTCACGCGGATTGGTACGCCGAGTTGCTGAGAGAGCTGGAACCTTGTAGCGAGGTTTCCGAAGCGCCGACGCGATTGGCGGAGCTGATTGAGGAGTGGATGCGGGCAGCGGACCTCGCGACAACGCTGGATGATCTTTCGATCCCAACATCGGACATCGGTTTGTTTGTCGAAGATGCCTTGAAGCAATGGACCGGGACCTTCAACCCAATCGAGCTCGACGAAGACTCCACGCGAGCGCTGTATCGCGAAGTGGTTTAGTGATCTCTTAAAAACAGCCACGAAGTGTCGGCGAATTTCGTCCCGTTGGGACTGGTGTGGGAGTCTTAGCCACGAAGTGGTGACAGGATGTAGCCATCGGCGCCAGCCGATGGAAATCGGGCGGCGACAGAATCATCCAGTCCTGAAGGGACGGCAGGTCGCATGTCGTTTGCAACCACCTGTCGCCCCTTCAGGCAACGCCGTGAACGATTTAGGCGACGGTACAAAACCCCAGTTTTTGAAGTCGATCGCGATCTTCTTTCGTGGCGCGAGTGACGTTGGGGAGACCGCAACGAGGCTTGTCTTTCTTGTTCGGTTTATACCTCGCCTCCTTGCTCGACTTGCGTTCGTAATCATCGATCAGCGCATCCCTCAGCATCTCCGATAAGCTCGGTTCCTCGAGATCGGTCTCGTTGAGGTTCTCAAGAATGCGTTGGAAAGAACGCACCACCCCTGCGAAGCTGATTCGACCAGGCATCGCGACCGGATCACCCCGGCGACGTTTCTTCGCGAGGTGTACTTTCAAGGCATACAGCTTGACGATCAGAATACTGAGGATCGACCAATGCAACTCCACCAACGCCCGGACGCTCTGGCGGCAGCGAAGTTGTCGTCGTCCATACGTTTGCTTTAGGTTGCGAAATTCCAATTCGATTCCCCAGCGGCTCTTGTAAATTACCAGTGCTTGCTCGTCCGTGAGCTTCTTCTCATCCAAAACGCTCGTTAAGAGAACTGCCTCTTTGCGGCCGAGTTGGATCTGAATCATGCGAAGCTTCAGGGGACGCATGCCCTCACGGCGTTTGTCCTTGGGCCAGCAGTAAACAAGGTTGTCTTCGCCAGGCTCGACATCGTAGCCGAGGCTATGCAGCAAGTTGACGTTCGCGCCGACGCGAACGAGAAAGTGGTGTCCCCCATCGATGATGCTCTTCCAAAATTCGTAGCCAACGAATCCCGCGTCACCGGTAAACAACGTTTTCCCCGGGAATTCGCCGTTTTCTAGCATCTCTTGCACGTGTGCTCGTTCGGACGCATTGCTAGGCCCAAGTTTCCAGCACCAAGTCAGTTGCGTGGCAACGTGCCAAATCTTTGTGATCCAAATCTGGGGTACTGGCGGTGCCGGTGGATTCTTCTCGATGGCCTGACGGCGCATTCCTTTGGTCTTCTTTTTTCGATACCGAGCCGTTGTCCCGTGACCATGATTGGGAGCGCAAAACGCTTTTTCGTTACTCAGTGTTCGCGGCGTTGTGTTTCGAGAACCATCGACAGCCATGACGACCCAACCAGTCGTCCTCCAAAGCTTGCCGGCGGTTGCCTCGATTTGCTTGTGAATCCGAGTAAGCAAAACCTCGGACAACCAGGGAGTCCATCGAACCAGCGCCTTGATCAGTCCAGAGTAACTTGAAAATGCGATCCTCCCGTGGACCTTTTTGCATTGCCGGGTGCCTGAATCAAAAGCATCCTTGAGCTTGTCCTTGTCAGAGAAGATCCACAGCAAGGCTTGGATCATCAGAGTCATTGTCTTCCAGCCAGTGTTGCCGTGGGCCTGCGTCGGCACTGCCTGCTCGTCACCCAGCACCCAATCGATCGCACTGCGGAACTCTTTGGCGTTGCGCGTCTGGGCTTTCCGATAACGCTCTCGCTGAGATTCGATCTTGACCTTGCGCTTAGCTCGGTTGGATTTCCTTTGTCGAGCATGTTCTTTGGCCTTGCTTGATTCGTGAGAATCGAGTTTCTTTGACACAGCCGGATTCCTTTCTGACTGAAGTGTTTCAGTTGGTTGGTAGGGGGATCCGGCTTTTACACTTCAAGGGCAGTTCAGCAAAACACCACAAATCGCGGCCTCAAAATCGTTCACGGCGTTGCCCTTCAGGGCTTTTGTTTCTGGTGTGTTGTTTTCCGGTCCACGGGTTCACACCCGTGGCGACAACCTGCCGTCCCGTTGGGACTGATGCGGGCGTTTCAGCCACGAAGTGGCGGCATGATGGAGCCACCGGCGCCAGCCGATGGAAACTGGTGTGGGAGTCTTAGCCACGAAGTGGTGACAGGATGTAGCCATCGGCGTCAGCCGATGGAAATCGGACCGCGATGGAATCATCCAGTCCTGAAGGGACGGCAGGTCGCATGCCGTTTCCAACCACCTGTCGCCCCTTCAGGGCTTTTGTTTCTGGTGTGTTGTTTTCCGGTCCACGGGTTCACACCCGTGGCGACAACCTGCCGTCCCGTTGGGACTGGTGCGGGTGTTTCAGCCACGAAGTGGCGGCAGGATGTAGCCACCGGCGCCAGCCGATGGAAACTGGTGTGGGAGTCTTAGCCACGAAGTGGCGACAGGCTGTAGCCATCGGCGTGAGCCGATGGAAATTGGGCCGCGACGGAATCATCCAGTCCTGAAGGGACGGCAGGTCGCATGCCGTTTCCAACACCTGTCGCCCCTTCAGGGCTTTTGTTTTCTGGTGCGTTGTTTCACTGTCCACGGGTTCACACCCGTGGCGACAACCTGTCGTCCCGTTGGGACTGGTGCGGGCGTTTCAGCCACGAAGTGGCGGCAGGCTGTAGCCATCGGCGTCAGCCGATGGAAACTGGTGTGGGAGTCTTAGCCACGAAGTGGTGACAGGATGTAGCCATCGGCGCCAGCCGATGGAAATCGGGCGGCGACAGAATCATCCAGTCCTGAAGGGACGGCAGGTCGCATGCCGTTTCCAACCACCTGTCGTCCCGTTGGGACTGGTGTGGGCGTTTCAGCCACGAAGTGGTGACAGGATGTAGCCATCGGCGTGAGCCGATGGAAATCGGGCGGCGACAGAATCATCCAGTCCTGAAGGGACGGCAGGTCGCATGCCGTTTCCAACCACCTGTCGCCCCTTCAGGGCTTTTGTTTTCTTGTGTGTTGTTTTCGGATCCACGGGTTCGCACCCGTGGCGACAACCTGTCGTCCCGTTGGGACTGGTGCGCGTGTTTAGCCACGAAGTGGTGGCAGGCTGTAGCCATCGGCGTGAGCCGATGGAAATTGGGACACGACTGGTTGGGCACTGGTTCGGTCAATCACTCCGCGTTCCACCACCAGCGATCGCTGGGGCGTGCGTCGACGAGTTCACCGTAGTTGGCCAAACTTGGTCGGGGCAGCATTTGAGTCGGCAGCAAGTCCGAAGGTTCGACGCTGACGCCGCCGCTGGCCAAAATCAGTTGATGCATTTTGTTGCGGTGCCGATATCGATGCAGGACTGCGATCGAGTCCACTTGCGTTGGCGTTGCCAGTTGGGAGGATCGTCGGGAGGCGAAATGCAGCAGCGCTCGTTGCAAGGTCGCGTGGTCGTTTTGAGGCGACACCGTTGTCGAATTTCGCTGGCTGCTTTGTGCCCAGAGTTGTCCCAAGGCGGTGGCTTGGTAGACCGACTCGAGAGCGCCGTAGAGCGGGTAACGAGTTCGGATCGTTGACCACTGTTGGTTGAAGTGATCCACAAAGGCTTCCGTGGATGGATCCAAGACCACGTTGCCGCGTCGGCCGGTCAGCAACGCCAATTCATTCTCGCCACTGAGTCGCAATGGCGTGCCCGACAACTGCCACAGGTGGGCGGAATCGGCTCGCTCATGTTGGACTTCCAAGGCTTGCCCGGTGAACCACAATCGAAGCAACAGGTCGGCCGGCGGTGAGTTGCCCGCGGTGGCTTGAATCGTTTGCAAGTAGTTGCGGACTCCGTCGGGCATGTCTTCCTCGCCGAGTGCCAAACGTTTCATGTGGCGGTCGGCTTCGATCAGCAGCCAAGCGATTTCATGATCCGCGGAGGTTCCGAAGACGTGGATGTCTTGCCGTCCCAGGGCTTCGGCCAACGACTCCGCGGCCAGTCCCATGGGGACGTCGCCGGAAACGATGGACCGACCGAGAGCGGTCGCTTTCTTCAGGCCGGCTGGTGTGGGATCGATCGTGCAACCAAACGGTTGTTGGTGAAGCGCTGCCGACAATCCAACGGCGAGCGAAGTCAGGTTCATGGGTGGAAGCCCCGAGCGTCGATCGACTTGCCAACCGTCGACTTGCTCGAATCCGCCGACGGTGCCGGCCAAGACAATGTCGTCATCGGTCAGCAGGACCAGCGAAATCTTGGACAATCCACCGGCATGTCCCAGTGCATCGTTGTTCGAGTTCCGCTCCGAAGCAGAGGATGAATTCAGGTTCTCGGCAGCCAGTGCTTGCATCCATCTTCGTACGGACACACATCGGATCTTGGCGGGCGATGTCCAGTGTTCCGGAACCAGCGTTGAGACATCGTCGCGAAAGTTTGCCGCGTCCAACATCAATGCGGTTGCGTGCTTCTTCCATTGGGCGGATTGGGGATCCGGTTTGGCGTTGTTTTCGACTTCGCGAAGCAGTCCATCGGGAGTGACCACGATGCCAGCGGGGTACGGCGCCATCGTTCCGACGCCGCCAAGTGCTTCCCAGGATTCGGGTTCGACCGTGGTTTGAATCAGTTGCATCAATTGGCTGAAATCAGCCAGAGATTGACCACCGGCTGCGCCTGGGTCTGGATTGGCACCTGAGGGAAGAGCGACATCGGGGCCGAAGCCTCCGGGGACGAGCGGTCCACTGTTGTCTTGGGCCAGTGAGCTGGGGGATCCAATGAAGGCAATCCAGGCGAGCAGCAACACGCTGGCGAGAAGCTTTTTCCAAGCGGACATCGTGACACCCCGAGAAGACGGCGAAGAGAAGGCGGTGCTTCTAGCCTAACGGTTGGCATGCCCGCAGGACAGCAAAAGTTGGTGAGCTTTGCGGTCTCGGTGGCTGACTCGCATCGAAGTCGTGACGCGTTCAGCGGGGGGGCCGATGCGAACGCGGCTTGGACGGGCAAGAGTGCCAATCCTGCATGCGCTAGAACCTCGTTGACGATTGAATCGGCAAGCTGTAGCGCGGCGGGTGTAGGTCCGTCCCTGCCTGGCGGGGCTGGTCGGACGTCTGGGAGTCTTGCCGGAGTGGTTGGACGACTCGCTTTGTTCCAAAGCATTGGTTGGGTGCCAGGTGATAACCTGGCCTACGACGAAGGGCTGCCTAGCCGATGGCGCCTCGGTCTCCGGTGGTGGCCAGGGTCAAGTCCGCGGCGTAGCAGTCGACCAGCGTGCCGAGGTTGGCGCTGCGGTCGATTTCTCGAAACGTTCGCAACGTGCGGTCAAGTCGCCGGTGGGTGGCAGGGTCGTATTCCCCCGCGTTGGCATCGGATCGCAGTTGCCGGCGGTAGTGTTGGACGGCGATTGAAAACACATCGCGAAGTGCCGCTCGTCGTTTGGGCACGTCTTTGCTGATCGAATCGAGGTGCCCATTGATCAAGCGAGCAATGGCCGTTGGGTCGGGCACGGGAGCGGCGAGTTGATTCCAAAGGGCTTCGCGAATTTGTTCGCCGCCCCCGCGGGCCAGTCGTGCGGCGACGTGCATGTCGCCGGCCGAGAGTTCAATCGCGGCGTCCAGGGCATCGTCGGAAATGGGAGGCAGGGGTTCGTCTTCGTGTTGCGATTGATAGTGATCGAGTTGTTTTCGCAGCAGGTTTCGGCCGGCCTCACCGACGGGTGTTTGGAAGCGAAGGATTTGGCATCGCGAACGAATGGTTGGAAGCTGGCGTTGTTCGCTGCTTCCGATCAAGATGATCAACGCGTTGGCCGGCGGTTCTTCCAGCGTCTTCAGCAGGCAGTTGGCGCCTTCTTCGTTGAGGAAGTCCGCGTCGTGCAGAATCGCGACTTTGCGTTGAGCCTGCATCGGTCTCAGGTGCACGTCGTGGCAAAATCCTTCTTGCAAACGCGCGTCGACGGGGCCGATCAAGAGTTCCAACGGGATCAGCGTTTTGTCGTCTGGTTTGCGGACTTGGATGAAATCCGGATGCGTGCCCGCTCGGACTTGAATGCAGGAGGGGCATTCGCAACAAGGCGCCATGTCACGTGCCGTGCTGCGTTCACAGAGCAGTGTTTGGGCCAGCAAAATCGACGCGGAAGTTTTGCCGACACCGCTGGGGCCGACAAACAACAGGCTTCCGCCCAAGCGTCCCAGTCGGATCGCAGTGCTCAAGCCCGCGACCAAGCTGTCGTGCCCAATCAGTTCATTCCACGAGTTCAGAGGCGGCGCGTCGAGTGCGATCGCGCGCGTGGTTTTCGCGGCTTTGGGGGAGGAGCCAGAGGCTTTCTTCGCGGACACGAATCAGACGCCAGGATTGTTGTCGGGCGAGGCACTGCCATCGATCGCAGTGATCTTGTCGACGCGTTGGGAGTGGCGTCCACATTCGAAGTCGGTGCGAAGCCACATCAGGACCAATTCGTCGATGGGGCGTTCCCCGATCAAGTCACCGGGCAAGCACAGCACGTTGACGTCGTTGTGTCGCCGCGACATTTCCACGATGACTTCGTCGTAGCACGAAGCGGCACGAACGCCGTGAAATTTATTCGCGACGATTGCCATGCCAATTCCGGTGCCGCAGATCAGGATCCCGCGATCCAGTTTGCCGTCACGAATCTGCTCGGCAACGCGGATGGCGAAGTCGGGGTAGTCGACGGGGTCGGTGGAATCGGTGCCCTCGTCGCAGACCTCAAACCCTTCGCGAAGAAGCGTTTGCAGGAGACGTGCCTTGATATGCACGCCGCGATGGTCGCTGGCCAGGCCTACTTTGAGTGTCATTCCTTACTCCGAACCTGCATGCGGCTGCCTTGGTTCGTCATCTGGGCCTCCGTCGGGGCCATCGGACGGGAAAAAATCGGGAGGCAGGTCACTGAGCCAGCCTTCCAGTTCGCTTACGATCTGATCTGCACATTGTTCATACACCTCGACGGACATTCCGACGGGATCGCTGACATCGCCCCCGTCTCGCCGAAGCGTGGACACTCGTTCGGCACGGTCGGGCCAGGCCGCCACGATCGCATCTCGGTGGCGACGGGTCATGGTCAGAACCAAGTCCGCCATCGACATCAACGATTCTTCGAGCGGTTGGCTGGCGTGACCGGTCAGGTCCAAACCACGCCGACCCATGACCTCGACGGCTTGAGGGGCAGCCCCGCTGCCGTGCCCTGCTGCGACGCCAGCGGAGACGACGCGCGCGACATCTTCCCGGCCGAATTTGCGCCGCAAGGCTTCCCGGAGCAGTGTTTCCGCCATGGGGCTGCGGCAGGTGTTACCGGTGCACACGAGTGCGATGACTGGTTTGACAAATTGATTCATGGCAGCTTGTTGGATCACTCCTGTTCGCTGGACGTGCCAGTGATTGCCCGACACGCGGACCACCGTTCCTTCATCACCATAGCGACTGATGCCGTCATCGAGCAGCAGTGGCAAGGATTCGCCCGTTCCTGCGGTCAGTGCCGCCTGCAGTTTTTCCGCGGTGGTGGGCGGTGAAGCGTCCGGCAAACCGATTTCTCCCCACACCAAGGGGGCGGACAGATAACGATGAATGTGGCTGAGCAAGCGATGCTCGGAGACTCGGAATGCGACTGGCCCACCCGTGGAGGACGACCTTTGTCCGGCGCCCGCTCGCAGGGTTTCCGCGACCGTTTCAGGCAAGCAGCTCATCGCTGAAACCGAATCATCACAGTCCGCAATCAGCGTCAGCGGCCCGGGAAAGCAGCGTTCCGACATTCGTCGAGCTAGCATCGTCATTGGCATCAGGAAGTCACCGGCCGCCTCGCTGCTGCGGACGCACAGCGCAATCGAACCGGCGTCGGCCGTGGGCGCCACAAAGTCAGTCGGGTCCGCACCGGAGGCATCTGAGTGGGTGTGCCAACCTCGGCAGGTCGCGGTCCACTGCGCCAATCGGCGGACGGCGGCAGGACACAGCGAACTGGCGACCAGCCCATAGACGGTTTCGCTGGGGACCCCAATGACCTGGCCTTCGACCAGCGCTTGCACGCTGCGATGAACTATGTCACGCGGGTCATCGGTCGTTTGCAGGTCGTATATCATGGGCTCTGTGAAACGTGGACGATCCATCCGACCGGGATGGCCGCTAAACTAGGTTGGTCTCGAAAACGGTGAGTGGCACGACGCTCGCTTCCCGTGGTGTCCACTGCCCAGGGCAAGCGACGTTCGACGCACGGGAACAGTTGTCGATTGGCCCCGTGCAGGGTGACCAGCGGGATGAGGAGGAGTCAAAATCAATTCAGAACCAAACGCTAGCGAGACTCCCTATGCTAGCGATTCGAGCTCATCGATGGCAGCCTGCATGCAAGATGGCAGGTGTCACGCTCCCCCAGGAAGCCCGCATGCACCCTCCATCACGAAACGATCCCGCTGAATCCAAACGGATCGATCGTCGACAGGCATGTCAGCGAATGCTGGCGGGAGCAAGCGGTCTGCTGGGGCTGACGGGACTGAACGGCTGTGTGGCCTCTGCCATGGGCGGGACACCCGAGTTGGTTTGGGGCCGGCGTGGGATGTCTGATGGGCGGTTCTTGAAGCCACGAGCGATGGCGATCGACCCAGACGACCAGCTTTACATCGTCGACACGACCGGCCGGATCCAAGTTTTTGACGCCGATGGTCAACATTTGCGAACTTGGAAGACACCTGAAACCGCCAACGGCCGTCCCACTGGGATGGTCTTTGACGGCGCTCGAGAACGCTTGTTGGTCGCCGACACGCATTACTACCGCATGTTGGCGTTCACTCCGGACGGCGAGTTTTTGCCCGACGATTTGATCGGCGGCACATCGGGAGACGGCCCGGGTGAATTCGCGTTTGTGACGGACATCGCGGTCGATGGCGACGGCTGCCGCTACATCGGCGAATACGGTGCCTCGGATCGGATTCAGCGATTTGATCCCGATGGCACATTCATGGCTCAATGGGGTGGGACAGGACGCGAAGTCCAACATTTTGTGCGGCCGCAAAGCTTGGTCGTCGATGGCAGCACGCTGTGGATCGCCGACTCCTGCAATCATCGAGTTCAGCGTTACGACATCTCCACCACCCAGCCAGAGTGGATCGGGGCTTGGGGGCACGAGGGCAAACAACCCGGCCAGTTTTACTATCCCTACGGCATCGCCGTGGACTCGGATGGGACCGTTTTGGTTTGCGAATACGGCAATCAACGGATCCAGCGGATGACCCCCGAAGGCGAGCCGATCTCATCGTGGGGCGCACCCGGTCACGATCCGGGACAACTTTATCAGCCCTGGGGATTGGTCGTTGATTCCAAGCGTCGCGTGCACGTGTTGGATAGCAACAACCACCGCGTGCAGCGATTCACGTTGCGGGGGTAGATTTCGAGCGACGCCGTTCAGGCGTACGCGAGAGCACGGGCAGCGGCGCGTGATGCCGCTCCCCCGAAAATCTCGCTGAACGCTCGTTCTCCGACCCCTCCCAACTTCGAAGTCGTGCAGTTTTTAAGTACCGTGTTGCCAAGCGTTTATTATCACCCTCCCTTGGGACGTTCGAAAAATAAATGGTGGCGGGCGTCTGGGTATCGCCCCGGATGGGGCCGTCGTGGGAGTTGGGGGCGTCCCTCGCTCACGCGTCGGGTTGTGAACTCGAGTGAATCAACCGGCCGGTCAGGGACGGGACGATTCAATCGTGGGTCTGTTCGCGCAGGACCTCGATCAGGCGATTGCGAATGAGGTCGCCCCAGATGACATAGCCCTCTTCGTTGAGGTGCAATTGATCGCCCACGAACAGGTTTTCTCGCGGTTGGTTGTCGTGCGTCATGAACGTTTCCGCTGTGGAAACGAAGTGCACATTGGGTTCGGTGAAGCAAATCTCTCGCAATCTGGCGTTGAGTTCGCGGATTTGGGGCCACGCGTCGTAGCGTGAACGGGTCGGAGTGATTTCGACCAGCAGCACGGGGGCATCGGGACGGTGCTCGCGAGCGACCGCGACGACGTGGCGAACCAATTTCTCGACCTCGGCGGGGTCGGCATCGTTATCACGCCCCGAGATGTCATTGGCGACGAAAACCACCACAGCGCGAAAATCATGCGGCGTGATCAGTCGCTCGGCGAACACTGCCAAATCGGAGAACTTCGCTCCGCCATAACCACGTGGGATGACTCGAAACGGGGCCAGATCTTCTGCCGCAGAGTCCCAGCGACGGATGCTGCTGCTGCCAATCAACAGGATCCCGTCAGCTGGATCGGTGGTTTCTGCATCCAGAGTCTCATATTTCTGGATTTCCTTGTCCCATCGCTTGGTGGCCGCTTCGCGGTAGGGCGCTAGGAGGTCGGGATCGGCTTCGGAGGCGTCTGGAGCGGCCGAATTGGGGGCAGACGCGTCTTGGGCTGTCGCGGCGGGAAGGATCGCGACGCACGTCAGTCCGCCCAGAATCCAAGCGGTCAAAGGAAGGAGTGTGGAACGAGTCAAATGAGGCGGATGGGGAGCGGTGGTTCGCAAACGCATGGTGGGATCGGGGGTGAGGGGAATGGGGCGGGAGCGGTGCCGCCGAAAGGGCACCGCGGAGGGAGTCGAAAGGGCCCGAAAGTTAAAATGCGTAGTTTAGCATGCATCGCAACGGCTTCGGAGAACACCTTCGTGGGTCAACCCGTCTTGTCACCTGGTGTTCAATCGCGAACACTGAACCTTCTTGCCCCGATTGGGCCTTTTGTTCATGACGGCAACCCTGTATTCCACGCCAAAGGCTACCACGAATGTCCGATCCGTTTGGTTCCCCGTTTCCGTCCCTGCATGATCAGAACCTAAACGCGCAACACGCCATGGCTTCGGATCATCGTCTCGCAAATGCGGCTTCCTATCAGAGTTACCAGCGTCAGCGTCAGATGACGCTGGGCGATTTGTTGCTTGAAAACCGAATCGTTTTCATGCAAGGCGAGATTCACTACGCCAACGCCAACGAAATCGTGATGAAGTTGTTGTACCTTCAGAGCGAAAATCGTCGCAAAGACATCCACCTGTACATCAATTCGCCCGGCGGCAGTGTGACCGCGACTTTGGCGATTTACGACACGATGCAAATGCTGTCGTGCCCCGTCGCCACGTATTGCGTCGGCGAAGCCTGCAGCGGAGCAGCCGTGTTGCTGGTCGGTGGTGCCAAGGGAAAACGATTCTGCTTGCCCAACAGCCGCGTGATGATGCACCAACCACTCGGTGGCGTTTCGGGTCAAGTCAGCGACATCGAAATTCAAGCCGCTGAAATGTTCCGTTACCGCGACAAATTGAACGAAATCATTTCCGGCCACTGTGGCAAATCGGTCGAGCAAATTGCCAAGGACACCGATCGCGATTTCTTCTTGGACGCCCAACAAGCCAAAGAGTACGGGCTCGTTGACGACATCTTGCTGGGAACTCCCGTGAGCGAAAACGACGAAGACTGATTCCTCTCAGACTTCGGACCTCCTCTTCTCAACGAACCAAAACAACTAGGACATCATCATGCCCGTCATCCCTTACGTGGTCGAAAGCAACGGCCGCGAAGAACGCACGTACGACATTTACAGCCGGTTGCTGAAGGACCGGATCATTTTTCTGGGGCAACAAGTCGACGACCAAATCAGCAACGCGCTCGTCGCTCAAATGCTGTTTTTGCAAGCGGACGATCCCAAGAAGGACATCCACATGTACATCAACTCGCCTGGTGGCAGCATCACGGCGGGAATGGCGATCTATGACACGATGCAATTCGTTTCGTGTGACGTCGCGACGTACTGCATTGGCCAAGCCGCCTCGATGGGCGCGGTCCTGTTGACCGCCGGTGCCAAGGGCAAGCGATTCGCATTGCCGAACGCTCGGATCATGATTCACCAGCCACTCGCTGGCATGCAAGGCACCGCGCGTGAAGTGGAAATCCACGTCGCTGAGTTGCGCCGAATCAAGCAACGCATGAACGAGATCATGATCGAACACACCGGTCACTCGCTCGAAAAGATCGAAGAGGACACCGACCGTGACCGCTTCATGTCAGCCGATGAAGCTTGCAGTTATGGTTTGATCGACAAGGTTGTCAAAAGCATCGACGACTGATCGATTTTGATTCAGTGAGAGGGCCGGTTTTCGCCGGCCATCTCGCAAACAAACCGTAGTGGACGAGGCAACGAGTCCGGCCGCGCAACGAGCCAGCACCGGGACTCGTTGCCTTGTCCACTACGCGTTGAGATTTTGTCTCAGCGGGTTTTGCCTCGCCCCCTTCGTCTAGTGGCCCAGGACGTCGGCCTTTATCCGGCCGAAACGCTCGTTCGAATCGGGCAGGGGGTACTCTCGCTCTGGAGGCGTTCTTGCAACGCCTGCGTGGTGCTGATTGCAAAGGGCAAGTTGACAATTGCAAAATGCAAAATCGCGGATTCAGGCAACCTGCTTCCAGCGTCACAGCAATTTGAAATTTACAATTGTCAATTTCACTTTTTCAATGCCCTGGTGGTCCCTCGCTCACGCGTTCGGGTTGCGAAGTGAGTGGTAGCTGGGCTCGCCAGAATTCAGATGGTTGAGTTGGTGAGCGTCCGAATTCTGGCAAATCCGGCTACGGTCTGTGACCACTTCGCACCGATTCGTCAGGCTGGTGGGGCCTGGCCTACGTTGACCTCCCAGCGAGCGGCGTCGATGGGGTACGGGTTGCGACCGCGTTGGTCACGCGTTTTCCAGGCGTGATGTCCAGAGCTGGATCTGCTCACGAACTCGGGCCGGTGCGGTGGAGCCTTCGCTGCGGAAAGCGGCGATCGCGTTGGTCGTGCCGAGCACCTCGTAAATCGATTCATCGATTTGATCGCTGAGCTTTTGGTAGGTTGCCAGAGGCAATTCCGACAGCCTCACGTCCTGCTGCATCGCTTCCGAGACGATCGCACCGACCAAGTGGTGAGCAGTGCGTTGGGGCATCCCGCGAGCGATCATCCACTCCATCAAGGTCGTCGCATCGAGGTAGCCCTTCTCGATGCGTGCTGCGATGGAATCGCGTTTGAGTTCGGCTCCGCGAACGATCGGTGCGGCCAGTTCCAACATCGCTCGGGTTGTGTCGAAGGCATCGAACAACGGTGGCTTGTCTTCTTGCAAATCACGGTTGTAAGCCAACGGCAGATTCTTGATCAGCAGCATCAGGGTTTGCAGCGCGCCCATCACGCGAGCCGATTTTCCGCGGGTCAATTCCAAGGTGTCCGGGTTCACCTTTTGTGGCATGATGCTGCTGCCGGTGCAGAAGGCTTGTGGGATTTGGATGAAGTCAAACTCCACCGTGCTCCACAGGATCCACTCTTCCGCCCAGCCGCTCAGGTGGGACGCGATCAGTGAGAGCACGAAGGTGGACTCCACCACAAAGTCACGGTCGCTGCTGGTGTCGAGGCTGTTTGCGGTGATGCCTTCGAAGTCGAGTGCTGAGGCGGTGTGATGGCGATCGATGGGAAGCGTCGTGCCAGCGACCGCGGCGATCCCCAGCGAGCATTGGTTGACCCGTTTTCGGCAATCCGCGAGGCGTTGTCGGTCCCGTTCCAGTTTTTCGATGTAGGCGAGCCAGTAGTGCGGCGCCAGCACCGGTTGGGCGCGTTGCAGGTGCGTGTAGGCGGGCAGGATGACGTCAAAGTCATTCTCACAACGCGATAGAAACGCCGCTTGCAGATCGACCAGCAACGCATCGATTTCATCGAGGGATTGCCGGATCCACATTCGGGTGTCCGTGCTGACTTGGTCGTTTCGGCTGCGAGCGGTGTGCAGTTTTCGGCCGGTGTCACCGATCCGATCGATCAGGGCTTGCTCGACATGCATGTGGATGTCTTCGAGTTCGAATCGCATCGGCAATTCGCCGCGGTCGAGTTCGCCTCGAATGGTTTCCAAAGTGTCCCGGATAAGCTTGAATTCCTCTTCTGTGAGCAGCCCGACTTCGCGAAGCATGTTCGCGTGGGCGATCGACCCGCGAATGTCGTGCTCGTACAACCGCGAGTCAAAACTGATGCTTTCGGCGTATGCTTCCAGTCGGGCATCGGTTTCGGCTTGGAAGACACCACTTCGAGACGGGCTGGCCACGGTTGACTTTCTGGGTGAGAGGTTTCGAATGTTCTGGATTCGCGTGCCCAAATTCAGGCCCGAATAGAATGTCGCAAGACACGGCTGGTGAAAACCACGCTGCCAATCTTCCACGAGACTCTGATCATGCCTTCCCCGTCTGAACAATCCAGCCCCATTCGCACTTTGTTTCCCGAGAAGCCATTTCTCGCGATCGTGCTGGCGTCCGTGGGGGGGATGTTGGGCCTGTTGATCGCGGGCGACGTTCGAATCGCCAACGCTCAGTTGCCCGCCACACCTCTGCAGCCCGCCCCGATCCCGCAGACCCCGTTTGCCTCGCCGGGACAGCCCGTTCCGAGGCCGGGTGGGTTTCCGTTTGGAGCGGCGGCGAACAGCGTCAACGTTCGTGCCCAAGCTGTCGCTGGCCAGCCCTACGGGGTCGCTGTGATCGAGATGCCGCTGCAGAATCCGATCGTGGGTCCGGGACCAGGACCGCTGACGATCGATGAAGAACCTGCTCCAGCGTCGACCAGGATCTTTTATCCCGTCAGCAACGACGTGCGGGTCACCATGGGGCGTCCGCCATCGGAGCAACCTGTGCCGCAGATCGGCCGCGGGCGTTTGCTCAATCGAGTCGGCAACCTGATTCGCGAATTGGCGTCCAATGATGACCCGAAAGACCAAACGGTCGGTCGGCGGGTGATGTTTTTGTTCACCGGCGACCAGCCGTTCTCGGTTCCTGTGCGAGATCACCTGGGAACCCTGACGATGGTCGACGTTCGACCGGTGACCGATCCCACGCTCGCTCGAACCCTGCAGACGGCGTGGTGGGAAGAAACCACGGCCGCCGCGAAACGACAAATGGATGCCACCGACACACCGCCGTGGGTCCCAACCTACCTGGTCGCGATGTTGTCGGGGCGTTTGAATCTGCCGTTGCCAGCGTGGTTCGGACGGGGCGACGAAACCGAAACCCAAGACCCGTTGCTTCACACGCTCGAGTGGATTGGTGGCGCGGCAGGAGTCGCCAACGAAGTTTTCGCGACGGCTGCGGCGGGTGGGGCGTTGCAACAAACTTTGAACGACCCTGCACCGGCTCAAGTCGCAGCGTTGCCCTTGCCCGCCTCTCCAGCGTGGCAATCGCCGATGGCGACCGCTCCGGTGGAAACACCTGCGATGGAGGTGTTGGCCGAGCATGTTCCGCCGGAATGTTTTTACTTGCGATACGGCTCGTTTGAAAACTACCTTTGGTTTCGCGACCTGACCTTGGAATACGGCGGCGATATCTCTCGCATGATCACCCTGCGTGGGATCAGCAATGAATCTGCTGAACGTTTGGAACGTCAGTTGGGCGTGCAAACCAACGCGATGAGCCGCTTGCTCGGCCCCAGCGTGATCGAAGATCAAGCCTTGATCGGTCGCGATTTGTACTTGGACGACGGCGCGTCGATCGGCGTGTTATTCCACGCCAAGAATGTGTTCTTGCTTCGCAGCAGTTTGAACAGCGACCGAACGAAGTTGGCGGACAGCAACGATGCGTTGACACTGAAGAAAGTCGATTTGCAGCATGGTTCTGCCACATTGCTTCGGAGCAGTGACAACCGAGTGCGATCGTTCTTGGTCGAGGCGGGCTCTTGCATCTTGGTCACGAACAGCAAAACGATCGCCGATCGTTTTCTGGAAGTTGCCCAGACAGGAGAGTCCTTGGCCGCCACGGCGGACTTTCAATTGGCACGCAGCTACATGCCGTTGGAACGCAACGACACCATCTTTGCTTACTTCTCGGCTGAGATGCTGCAAGGGTTGTTGGAACCGTCGTACTTGATCGAACTGCGTCGGCGAATGCAGGCGGAAGCCGACATTGCGCTGGTGCGTTTGGCTCGCATGGCGGCTCGCTCGAATGCCATTCCGGGGGAACCTCCCATGGAAGAGATCGACACGTTGATCGACATGGGATTTTTGCCTGAGAACTTCGGTGAGCGAGCGGATGGGACCGGTGTGGTTTCGTTTGGCAATCGTTTGGTGGACACTCGCCGAGGGGCTCGCGGAACCTTCTTGCCAATCGCCGACAATCCGGTTGATTTGGTAACCGCTAGCGAATCGCGTTGGTACGGCCAGATCGCGGCCGCCTACAGCGATCAATTCAGTTCCTTGGATCCGATCGTGATCGGCGTCCAACGGGAGGAATTCCCGGTGGATCCGTCGGGCGCTGCCGGTGGAGAACGCCGTGAAAGGCTGACGATTCACGCTGAGATCGCTCCTTGGCAACCCGAAAACTACGGCAGTTGGGCGAGACAGCTTGGGCCACCAACCCAAGTCGCGATCGACTTCGCTCCAGACGATGTGGTGGCGCTGCAGGCTCACGTGGCTTCCGAAACGCTCGGGCCACCAACGCATTTGTTTGCGGCGATCAAGGATTCGTTCCCGCCCGAACCAGAGTCGATCGGTGGTTTGATCAGCAAGTATCGAGCGCTGAAGGTGTTGCCCGGGTACTTGGGCGCATGGCCTCAACCTGGTGCGCTGGACCGATTGCCCTTGGGCCTGGGACGCGGGCAACCGGTTGGTCCAGGCATGAACCGATTGATTGGAGGTGTGTATCGCTACACGGGAGGCGGCTTCAGTGTGTTGTCATTCCAACCGGAGGTGTTGAACGCATCTCTGTCACATCTGGCCGCGAACGAAGTCGAAGACCCTGCTCAGGTGCGAGGCCGGATCGACAATCTGAAAGGCACCAAACTGGAAGGTTGGGTGAACCAACAATTGTACGAACGCGCCGCCACGGCCAGTCTGGCGGGAGCCGAGTTCCTGAATTCGTTGGTGGCCCAACTCAGCGTGCCAGTGGACGAAGTGATCGACCAAGCCGAGTTGGTGTTGGGCGGTCGGCCTCAATGCCCACTCGGTGGCGAGTACCAGTTCGACCCGGCCCGTCGACGCTTTGTCAGCACGGCTTGGCCGTCGGATGCAACGGGTCCGTCGCCCTATGCTCCGGTCGACTACCAAACGCCTTTGCTGGGTTGGTTCCGAGGGGCGGAGGCGCGTTTGACGCAGTACGCTAACCGCTTGATTGCCGATGCAACGATCGAGATCGCCCGAGCTCAATGAGTGATTCGAAACTCGGAACGACTTTTTCTAAGCAGGTACGCAGGTGTCATCGGGGATGTGAGCCGTTTGGCGTTCGCCACGGTTCCCGCACATCACCGCGGCTAACGCTGGACTGCTGAAAGTTGGTGTTGGAGCTCTGATAGCGGATGCAACTTTTCTTCCGGCTTCCGGCTTTTTCCATCCCGGGAGGGAGAGTGGCGACGCGGGTTGCATGTCCGTCGGTGGCGCTATCGCTTACCGACGGCTACCATCTGACATCCCTACCGGGATGAAAACTTTCGCAAACGAATACGCTCCGCAACACCGAATATTTCGCAGTCCAGGCGAACGCCCAAACGGCTCACGGGATTCAACCCAATCATTCCTGCCCACCTGCTTCCTTCGTTTTGAGGCAGCAGAGTTGGTCGTTGATGCGAAGGAACAAGTGACCTCCGGTGAATGCGGGGGTCGCGCCGACCGGGCCGCCAAGATCGAATTTGCCAGCTTGAGTTGCTGAATCGCTAGCGGACAACACGTGCGCGGTCCCGTCCAGCGAAATGGCCAGCAGTTGATCTCCGACGATGATGGGGGAGGCACCAAAGTTGCCGCCCAATCGTTTCGACCAAACCTTTTTGCCGTCTTGTGTCCAGTCAATGCAGGTGGCGATGCCTGAGTCCGACACCAGGAACATCAGGTTGCCTTTGACTGCGGGTGTTGGCACGTACGGTGCCGCGGTCGTGATCCGAAAGGCTTCCTCGGGTTGTTCCGACGCGCTCTTGGGGATCCGCACGGCGGACAGGTAATTCCCACCACCACCGCTTCCGCAGGTGCCGATGGCCAAGTCACCCACCACCAACGGTGAACTGCAAACTCGTTTGTTGAACACTTTGAGCGACCACAGCATCTTGCCGGTTTCTGGATTGAGGCCAAAGATACCATCGCCAGTGCTGGCACCGATCAGTTGTTGTCCATCCGTGGTTGGCACACCGTACGAAGGCCGCGTGGAGGTCACGGGGGTTTCCCAAATCGTTTTGCCAGTCTTGGGATCGAACGCCAACATGGAACTCTTGCCTGGTGTTTGCCACGCTTCCAATCGGCTGGACTGTTGATCGTTGAACAACAGCAGTTGGGAATCGATCACCACGGGGCTTGCACCAAAACCATGCACTCCCGACCAAGTCCCTAGGTCGCGTGACCAGACGGCTTCACCATTCACGTTGTACGCCAACAACTCAGCGTGGTTGGCATCTCCGTAGACGAAGTAGACATGCCCTTCGTGCACGACGGGTGTGCTGGAGGCGGCCGTGTTTCGGCTGTGACGATGAGCTTCTTCAAAGGCGTGTGAACGACGCCAGAGGACTTTGCCTGTCGACACATCGATGCTGACCAAGTCCATCGTCATCGATTGATCGGACGGATTGACCGCGGTGTCGAGCAGGAAGACTTGGTTGCCTGCCACGACAGGCGAACCCACATGCCGTGCATTGAGTTGCACCTTCCAAGCGTAATCGTCATCGCTCCACTTGGTTGGCAACGTGCCGGCACCGGCGTCGCCGTAGGAGCTGGGCCCGTGGAATTGAGTCCACGAGGAAGGTGCGAGGCCTGTCGAAGTGGAATCGTTCGCGGGCAAGACGGAGCCGCAAGCGGTGCTGGCCGCGATGCATCCGCCCAAAAGTGTGCGACGGATCATGACGGTCCAACGAGGGGCGGCGTGCGATGCGGAGATGGGCATGGGTTTTGGTGGGATGAAGGATGGCATCGCGGCGGGTTGCGATGATTGTGCGGGTTGGGGTGTGTCTCTGCGTGAAGACGCACTGATTGTAGGTCAAATCAATTCGTTTGTTGCAATGGGCAATCGGGGGGTGGTCTAAAGTTCCGCATGATCCACATTGAAATCACCGATTCGCCCGAAGAACTGTTGTCCGACATGACTGCCTGGGACCGCCTGGCAGGCGGGATTCCGTTTCGGCAGACCGTATGGTTGCAATCCTGGTGGCAGCAGTTTGGCAATGCCGAACGAGCCTTTTTCATGGTCGCCCGAGATGAATCGGGCGTTTGCCGTGGGATGCTGCCTCTGGAGCGAACCGAGGGTGACCTGCGTCGGTTGCAGACCCTCGCCGCCGGCAATGTCTGCACCGATCACGTTTCGATTCTGGCACGCCCCGAGGATCGCGAAGAGATTGCCAACGCTTTCGCAAGCTATCTGATCGAGTGTTCCTCGGATCGAAAACAGGGATGGGACCAAATCGATTTCGACGGAACCATCGCGGGTGACCCGGCGATGGAAATCTTCTTGCGACGTCTGGCGGCCGAAGAAGTTCCGACCAGCATTCGCACTCGGATGCACCTCTGGTTCAATCGTTGCGAAGCGACCTGGGAAGATCTGTTGGCGACGCGTTCACGCAAGTATCGCAACCGAGTTCGCGGACTGCTTCGCAAGTTGGATGAAAGCGACGGAGAACTTTTTGTGCGAGATGCGGGATCCCCCGCAGAAGCTCGCCAAGGGGTGTCGAAGCTGATCGAGATGCATCAAAAGCGTTGGCAAGCGGTCGGGGAACCAGGGACTTACGCCGATGAGCGCATGGTTCGTTTTGTGACCGATGCCACGTTGAGAATGAGCGATCGTGGCCGGTTGCTGTTGCCTCAGTTGGTCTACCAAGACGAGGTCGTCGCGACCGAGTTGCACTACATCGGTGACGATGGACGTCAGTACTGCTACAGCACCGGTGTCAATCACGCGTACCCAGATCTCAAACCGGGCATCCTGTTGAACTCGCACATGTTCCGTGAGGCTCACCGTCATGGTCGCGCGGGCATCGACTACATGCGCGGTGACGAAACTTACAAGGGTCGTCTGCACTCCCACCCGACTCCCCTGTTGGAGATCTCGGTGTTTGCCAAGCATGCTCGCGGGCAAGTGCGAATGGCCCAAGATCGTGCAACCCAGTTGCTCAAAGTCCAGTGGCGACGCATGAAGGATCTGCCTCAAGAACAACCGCTCACTCTCGAGGAAGCCTTTGCTGAAGAGCATCGAGCTTTCCTTCCTGATCAAAAGAGCGTGACAGAATCGCTCGCGGTTGTGCCGGCAATTCTTTCGGTGGCACATCAAACCATTGTCGAGGAAAAGGAAGAGCGGTTGGAGTCGGCCATGATCTACTCCATTCAAGACTATCAACGTCCGGGTGCGTTTTCGCATGAACCCGAACCGAGCAATTGAGAGTTCATCATGTCCGCGACTCTAGCAACTCTTTATCGAGCGATACGGCGACTGCATGTGATGGATGTCACGTGTTTGTTGCATGCATCGCCGGTCCAACCGGTGGACGCTGCGGAGCCTCCTCCGATTCGTCCAGCATCCGATGAGTTGGTTGCCCATGTGATTGAGTTCGAAGAACTGGAGCCCCTGCGTCGCGACGACCGGATCAGTCCTGTTGTCGGAACGGGGATCGCTCGCACCGCTGCGTCGAGCGACCATGGACCGGGTGATCAATGGTTGTTTGGGATTCGGAACGACGAGCGAGTCATCTCATTCATTTGGGCTGCGACGGGCTACATTCCCGCCTCTGAAAACTTCAGTCGGAGTGCTCATCTGGGATCTTCGCTCAACATGCCACCGCATTGTGGCTTTCTATTCAATGCCTGGACCGATCCAGAACACCGTGGTCGCGGGCTGATGGCGAATCTGCTTCGTTCATTGATCCACGAAGACGCCTTGGGGTTGAATCTGCAGGATTGGTTCGCCACAACCGATTGGACGAATGTTGCCTCGCAGAGCACGTTTCACAAGTGCGGTTTCCAGCGGGTCGGACGGCTCTATCGCGTTGGTCGTGGACGCATGCAAGCCAGCGTGGTTCCTGACTTGGAACGTCGGATGAAGGAAACTGTGCAGTTAGAAGCCAGCCGTCAAAGGCCACACATTGCCTCGGATGCGCCGGGGCTACGCTGGTCGTTGTGACCTGCGAATCACCCAGTCGAGCGCATTGTTGATCGCCGGGCGGTGTTCCTCTTCCAATACATCGTCGTGGCTCAGGCCAGACAGTTCCACCACCAGTTTGGGACCAGCGTAAGCGGCATGGATTGCCTTTTGGTATTCAGGCAACACCAGCGAGTCTTTTTCGGACATCAGGAACACGGCGGGAATCTTGCAGCGGCCTGCCAAGTCGACTGCATCGACGTTTTGGGGCAACACTGCGGAGACATGCTGCATCGCGGTGGTTGCACGCCAGCGAGCCGAAATGTTCAGAATCACGCGACGCAAATCAGGTGGATTTCGCACCCAAAGAACCGCGGAAGGCCATGCCTCCTGAAGCAATGACGCAACATGCATCGCGGGCAAGCACCCGAGGCTGTTGCCGCACAGCCAAATGCGTGTCTCGTTGCCACTGGAGGATTGCTGGGCACGTGCCGAGAGGACTCTGAGGGACCACTCCGCTGCTGCGTTTGAAAAATTCTGGAGCGTTGCTTTGCCAGGGCTGCCACCATAGCCAGGTGGATTCCAGGTCCACACTTCGGCGGACTTCGAAATCGGTTGCTTGGGTTGCATTGGAAACGGTGTTGACCGCTCCGCTCGTCCGCCCGTTCCGGGGAACTTCAGCACGAGATCCTCGGGTGGCGGGATCTCTCGCCAATCTTCCAGGCGGCTGTTGTCTTGGACGCTGTTTGCCGAAGTGTTTCCGACGCGATGCACGAAGGATTCAATCCAAGCGTCAGGTGCACGACCGTTGGAATCGGATTTCGAGTGATCCGACAGTGAGACGCGACATCGAATTTGAGGGCGGTGGTCGATCGGGTCCGTGGTTGGGCGGAGGACAAAGCGGTTGAGCAGTCCAAACCGAATGCACCGGGACCAGTTTTGAATTGGACGCATGCGTTTCATCCACTCACGCCTGGGGTCGTTTGGGTTTCCAATGCGGAAGGCGTTTCAGCTTGGGTGCCTGCTCGAGGCAACCATCCGGCCAGCGACAACCCGATCAGCGGGCTCAACACGGAAAACAGCATGAAATTCGAGAACAAGGCAATGGAAGTGAACACGATCGCTCCAATGATTGCCGCCCAGCGAGCGGGAAGCAACCAAACACCCAGGCCCGCGACGGTTTCAATCAAGACCACTTTGCGACTGTAAAACGTCGCGATGGAGCGAAGCGTTTCGGTGTCAAAGTTGCCGCGCAAGAAGTTGAAGACCCAAAAGTCTCGGTCGAGAAAATAGATTTCCCACAACACATCGCCGGACCAGTATTCCGCCGTCCATTTCCCGGAGGCTCCTCCCAGCAACACCACCGAAACGATCACGCGACTGAGGAAGCTTGCTTTGCGTCCGAGTTCCTCTGGCGAGTCAAGTTCCAACCGCGTGGTGTACCAAAACGCCCACAGGCTGCACCACCAAAACGTGACGAAGGTCATGTCGTTGTAGCTGCCCTGATGCCAGATCATCACCGTCGCTGAGATCCACGTCACGCCAGCGGCGAAGCATCGCGGCCAGCGTTGTTCTGTGATCCATGCGGCAACAACGGAGATGGCAGCTGTTAAGAAGGCAACTCGCAACACCGTCGCCGATTGCAACCAAGTCGGGAAGAAATCGTGTTGGATCGGGATGGCTTCATAGATTCGATCGGCCAACAAGTAAAACGTCCACTTCCAAAACAGACCCAGCATCATGCCGACCCATGTTAGATGGAGCGGCGTCAGTGGCGTCCAGGACAGTTTCTTGAGAAGCGTTGAAAGCTGCCTCCTGAATTTGGCGACGAGATTCATTGCGCTGAATCCTCGGCCAGCATCATTCGCCACATCCCAGCGTCATCGCATGACAGCTCGTACGTTGATTGCAGCGATTCGCCACGGTAATGCGATTCCATCACCAACCAACGCGGTTCGCCGTCCTGCAGGTAGCGGACTCGCCCGTTGGCGAAGGTGAATTCACGTGCCGGGTAGTGGTTGATGGTTCGTGTTGCCAAGACGCCCAGTCCGGTCGCGTTCTCGTCCAAGGGTGACAACCAAAGCGGATCGACCAACCCGGCCAGTTCACCTTCCGGCGGCAAGTCACGAATTTCGGTGGTGTTCTTGAAGTTGTACATCGCCGGAATCGGCGTCTGGATCGCCCACCAAGCGAACGAAGGCGTTCGCAAGTGGAACCGCTGCATCGTTGAGTGAATGATTGGCGGGCACACGGGCATCAGCAGCAACCAAGCGGCAACGACCGCAGCGACCGTGATCAGAATGCGATATCCCCAATCCGGCTTCGATCGAAGCGTCGAAGGTTTCGCAGAAGCATTCATGGGGCCATGGCCGATGGAAGAAATTCGACGGGCGCGGTCGGTCAACGACATCACGCCGAGTGGGGATATTCAAACGTACCCCACACCCAATCATCGGCATTGGAGGAGGCGGTTCTGCGACATCACGTCACCGTTCCAGTCACCGCCGGATCCAGACCGAAACGATTGTGCGGGTTGTGCCGGAACGCCGTCGTTGGCCACTGGCAGTCGGGTGACTACATCTTCGCGATCAGGTCGATCAGCAATTGGCGGACGGCCTGCGGGGATGCGTTGGGATTCTTCTTTTTGGCTTGTCCGATCAAGGCTCCGACCGCTTGTTGCTTGCCGGCCTGCACGTCCGTGACGACTTGTGGGTTGGCCGCCAACAGTTCCTTGCACAGGGATTCCAGTGCGTCGTCGTCGACCGCTTCGATGCCCAGCGACTTGGTGGCTTGATCGATCGTTTCGTCATGCGTGAGCAAGTGCTCAAACACATCGCGAGCACGATTGTTGTCCAGCTTCCCGTCGACAATCATCCGGATCAGTTCACCGAGTCGCTCGGCCGGAACAGGGAAGGCATCGATGTCGAGGTTTCGTTCCTTCATCGTTCGCATGACGTCCTGCATCATCCACGATGCTGTGCGACGTCCGTCGCCGCTGGCTCCCACGGCGGTCTCGAAGTATTCGATCACGTCGGGACCTTGGTTGACGATCACCTCGGCGTCGTAAGGTTTGATGCGGTGCTGCGTCTGCAATCGCTCGCGAGTCACGGCGGGCAATTCGCCCAACGATTCCGCGATGGAATCCACGTATTCGCGAGGCAGGCGAACGGGCAGCAAATCGGGATCGGGGAAGTATCGGTAGTCCGCCGACTCTTCCTTCTCTCGTTGAGCAAACGTTTGCTCGGCGGAGTCATCCCAACCACGAGTGGTCTTGGGAGAGTCATCGATCGTTTGGCGGTTTTCTTCCCACGCGACGAGTTGACGTTGCACTTCGTAGTCAATCGATCGCTGGACGTTTCGGAAGCTGTTGAGGTTCTTGATTTCAACGATCGGCGTCGCGATTTTTTTGCCTTCGACGTCGATGTGCAAGTTCACGTTGGCGTCGACTCGCAGGCTGCCTTCTTGCATTTCGCAATCGGAAACCTTCAGGTGAGTCAGCAGCAACTTCAGTTCGCTCAGGTAAGCTCTGGCCTCATCGGCAGACCGGAGGTCCGGTTGGCTGACGATTTCCAACAGAGGTGTGCCGCATCGGTTGAGGTCGATCTTCGTATCGCTGATGCCTGACGCTTCATCGTGCATGCTCTTGCCAGCGTCCTCTTCCAAGTGTGCCCGTACGAGCCTGATTCGGCGTTCGGTCTCGCCATCGTCCGTGCTGATTGCCAGGTACCCATCGGCACAGATCGGCAAATCAAACTGGCTGATTTGATAGCCCTTCGGCAAATCGGGGTAGAAGTATTGTTTCCGATCCCACTTGGTCAGCGGGGGAATGTCGCAATTCAACGCCAATCCGGTTTTGACGGACAACGCGATCGCCTCGCGATTCATCACCGGCAGCGCTCCGGGCATCCCCAAGCAAACCGGGCAAACCTGAGTGTTGGGGGGGGCACCAAATTCGGTGGTGCATCCACAAAACAGCTTGGTTTGAGTCTTCAGTTGGACGTGGACTTCCAGCCCGATGATGGTCGTGACGGGATGTTTTTGGCAGGCCAAGATCGCGGAGGCAGTCATGCGGTGAGCCGGTGAGTCAGGAAAAACGGAGATGCACCGGCAATATCCCGCATCCTTCCCATGGGCTCAATCCCCAGCCGTTTTGCGAGCGACCCGAGTCACCCAATTCGTCAGATCACGAAAATAGGGCCGCGGGTCGGGTTCGAACTCAAACGTGTGGGCGGCCTGGTCGTAACACGTGCATTCTTTGTCGCTCGCCGCCATCTGACTGTACATTTCACGTGTTTTCGCGTTGTCGACGATCCGGTCCTGTCCCGCCAGCACCAACCAGGTCGGCGTGCGAATTGTCGGGACGACTTCCCGAGCGTGCTGGGTCAGCTTTCGGTCTTCCAACGCGAATCGAACGCTGACTTTCCGGAGCGTCAGCGAATCCTTTTGGATGAACGATTGCCAGCGAGCGACTCCGGTGAACAACGCGGGATCCTTCAGCGGAATCGGAACCCGCAATCCGCCCAGGCCCAACCGCGAAAGTCCGCTGAGCAATCGATACTTGGCCGGCGAAGGGAACTGCGCCGCGTAGATTCCAGGGCAAACCAGTGCCAACCCATCGATCAGCTCAGGATGCTCAGCCGCCAGCACCGATGCCAGTTTGCCGCCCCAACTGATCCCGCCCAGGATCAACGGCACATCACGCGGTTGAGTTTTCAGAAAGCAAACCACGTCGTCGATCCAATGCCGCCAGTCATCGACATCGCCACGCCGAGACGGGTTGCCTCCCGAGCCGCGTCGGTCCAGGAAGTGGACTTCAAATCCATTTTGAGCCAGGGCATCGCAACTGGCCAAATACCATCCCGAGTGGCTGACGATACCGTGCAAAAACACCACGCGACCGCGCGGACGAGTGACACGCCATCGCCGCGACATCAATCGCAGCCGACCGGCACCGTCGAACATCTCGATCTCGCACTGTGGCAATTGCTGCATGCCATTCATTGAGCTTCGACCACAAACGTGCGTTCCGCTTTCGCGTTCTGCCGCAACCAATCTTCGCGAATGGTGACTCCCAGGCCTGGTGAATCGAGTGCCGGTGCCCAGCCGCCGTATCGGAACGTGATGTCCTCCTGCGTTGGCAAAGCGGTCAGCAAGTGTCGATCGTACGAACCTTCGAGGTATCGAATGTCGCGAACGGAGCTGGCCCAGTGTCGGCCGGCTGCCGAGAGGACACCGGACTCGCCGGGATGACACCCGAGTTGACAACCAAGCCCCGATGCTCGGGCGAGCGCGGCCAATCGAAGGCAACTCAAGAAGCCACCGCACTTGGAAAGCCGAAGGTTGAACAGGTCGCAAGTGCCCCGCTCGATGGCCTGCTTGGCATCCATGCGGCTGGTCAATGATTCGTCCAGCATGATCGGAACGCCAATCGATTCGCGAAGCGACGCAAGGGCATCGACCTCATCGTGAGCCACCGGTTGCTCGATGCAAGTCACACCGAACTCGCGAAGCGGACGCATCTTCTCGATGACTTCCTCGGGACGCCAAGCTTCGTTGGCATCCAACCGCAGGTCCACGTTTCGGCCAATCCAGCGTCGAATGCGAGCGACACGTGACGGGTCGTCTTGCCCGTCCACACCAACTTTGATTTTGCATTGAGCGAACCCATAGGCACGCATTTTAAGAGCGGAGATTCGCTCGCTTTTGGTACCCGAGGATGTGATCGTGGTGGAGTAGCGAACGTGAGGTTGTTTCAGATGAATTTTTGATGCTTCAACAACATGTGGCACCACCGCGCTGACAGGTTGCCCGAAGTGCTTGCCAAACGCATCAAGCAAACTCAATTCTACCGCACATCGAAGCGAGTTCGAACCGCAGCCTCGCGGATCATCGGCTTCGTTGTGGAATTCCAATCCATCGCAGATCGAAATCACATCCGGCCAACTGGATGCCGGTCGCATCAGTGCTGGTTGCAGATTGGATTGCGACAGTTGTTGCAGGCATCCTTCGGGTGTTTCCCCGGTCACATAGGGACGCGGGACGCCTTCGCCCCAGCCGATGGTCCCATCAGTCAACTTGCATCGGATCAGCAGGTTGATGCTTTCGGTCCGCGTGAACGAAGCGTGTTTGATTTCGCGTTTGAGCGGCAGCGGAACCAGGAACGCGGTGAGTTCAGTGACTTGCATTTTCTGCCGCCCACTTCAGTGCGTCTTGGATTCCTTCACGAAAATCGATTCGCGGTTGATAGCCGAGCAAGCGTTTGGCTTTCTCGATGCTGAAGTCCAAATTCAGCGTCATGAACTTCATCGTCGCTCCGGTCAGCAAAGGTGGCTCGTCCGCGCCGCGAATTCGGCCGTAGGTTTCAAGAACCGGGCGAGCGACTTTGGCGAACCATAGCGGAACACGTTTGGGAGGTGGAAGCTCAAGGAAGTCTGCCACCGCGCCGAGGAATTCCGCTCGCGTGACCAAACGCTCGTCTCGCAAGTTGAAGGTCTCGCCCACGGCCGCGTCGTGGTCGATGCACAGGAACAATCCGTCGATGAGGTTGTCGATGTTGGTGTTGTTGAGCACTCGCTGGCCGTCGCCGATCATCCGGATCGAACCGTTTCGGAATCGCTGCATCAGCCTTGGCAAAATCCGTCGATCGCCTTCGCCATACGTGAATCCGGGGCGAGCGATCACGGTTGGCATGCCGTCTTTTTCATGAGCGGCATTCACGAGTCCTTCCGCGAGTGCTTTCGTGTGGGTGTAGCCATCGAAACCGCGAAGGTCGACGGGCGTGGTTTCATCGGTTCCGAGGTGGTGCTTGGCTTGGTAGACACCGAGTGCACTGAGGTGAACGAGCCGACGCAATCGATCCGAGCCTGAGGCAAAACGCAGCAGGTCCTCGACTGCATCCAAGTTGATCGCTCGGTAGGTCGACACTGGTCCCCAATCGCCCACATGAGCCGCGGTGTGAACGATCACGTCACTCTCGCGAATCGCGTTCTGGTACGCGGCGTTGGGATCGGTCAAATCCGATTCGACCCACTCCACATCGCAGCCATCCAGAACCGAACGATCCGATCCCGATCGCACAACCGCCCGCACGTGGTGCCCCGCAGCCGCCACACGTCTCACCACCGGCGCACCGATCATGCCGGTCGCTCCGGTCACCAGAATGCTTTCGGGATGGGGCATGGTTGCAAAAGGATGGTTGTTTGCGGAAGCGATGGTGGGGAAATCTTCGGAACTGGATGGTTTTATCAGTGTCCAAGGTCAACGAAAACGCAAGCCTAATCATGGCGCACGTCGTGGGAACCCACCCTGCCTCATCGAAGCCTTGATCTCAATCGAAAACGGATGCACAGACGACCAGAAATTGCGAGGGCATTTCGCGCCAAACAAGATTCTTCCTACTCTCTGAACGGTCGTGTTGGACAACTCGGATGTTCACTCCAGGGTGCATTCTGCGAATGCCTTCATTTTAAGCAGTCGAGCGGGGGAATGAAGCAGCTGGGTAAGCGATGAATCGGTGACGGGAGCGAAACCCGCTGAAACACGAGGGATCAATCACTAAATCGCATCTCTGCAAAACGCTTTCAACAAGAGGGTTACGGACGCTGACGAAGGCTAGCCCGCCAAGAAATCGTTCCAACGGAATGTAAATTGCGAGTCGAGTGAACTCCATTGCTCGGTACGCATCCGCCACAGTGACGCCAGCTGCGTCCATTGCAATAACCGATCTGCTATTTTGACTCGATGGGGCGGCTTACCTCACTTGATCACGAAGATGGAGAACAACGATGAAGGAAACTTGACTGTCAAGACACGAGTCAGTTCGGATCCCGATGACGACAAAACGGTGACTTACACCTGGGACCATCGCAATCGATTGGTTTCCGTCACCAACAAAGACAACTCGGGTACCGTGACTCAGCTTGTCGAGCACACATACGACGTGCTTGACCGGCGAGTGAGCATGAGCGTGGATCTCGACGGAGCGGGGCCGCTTCCAGAGCAGATCACTCGCTACATCTACAGTGGAACCGATATTCTAGCAATTAGCGATGAATCAGGGTCGATCACCCGACGAATGCTTCACGGTCCCGCAGTCGACCAAGTTTTTGCGATCGAAGACGATTCCACCGGTGACACGCTCTGGGCACTCTCTGATCAATTAGGCAGCGTCCGCGACGTGGTCGATTCTGATGGCACGGTTGAGAACCATCTTGTCTACGACGCCTACGGAAACGTAGTCAGCGAAACAGACACCGACATCGACTTCCTTTATGGCTTCACCGGCCGCGAACGCGACGAAGCCAGCGGATTGAACTACCACCGGGCTCGCTATTTCGATACCAACAATGGTCGGTGGATGAGCCAGGATCCGATTGGATTCGATGCGAGAGACACCAATCTTTACAGATACGTTGGGAACAAAGCAACGACCAGAGTCGATCCAAGCGGACTGGTGGACGAAGACGAAGTGCTAGAGGCAATGAAGGAAGTCACATTCGATCCGTTTGTCAATATGGAGCGAATGGTTTGTGATGCGATGGACTGGATAAGAGGGCGCCCGATCGGTGAGACTTACAAGGCACACTTAGAACCCAGTGATTTCTTGATGGGTGCGGTGCCTAGTTCTCGGCTGCTAATTGTTCCACTCAGGCCACCAGTGACTAAGCCACCGATCGCCCCCTCCCCAAGAGGCGCCAGCAATCCAAGAGTTCGGAGAAGTACTGAGATTGGACAGGAGGCACACCGGCAGTTGGAGACCGAGGGCCTTGGGGAGTGGATGCCAGAACAGCGGATTGAACTGCCGAGTGGAAGGGGTGTCCGCAAGGATGGGGTAGGGATTGAGAACCCTAACAGAGTGAGAATCATCAAACCGGACACGCCACCTGCCGCCGTGCCGCTCAAAGGAGAGCCGCGTTGATGGAAGAACATGGTTACGAACCGCAGGTCGATCTTTACGATCCAGCTAATCCTCGATTTCAACCCGACAGCCCAACCTACATCGGACCAAAAAATTGAAAACCTTTGAGTTAGCCAACATGCTGACGTCCCTGGAAGACGCGTTCCACTCGCTGGGCTACACAAAAACGAAGAGCAGATTTTGGAGAGTCAAGGATGAAATGTTTCAGCTTATTGATTTCCAGTCAGGTGCTCACGGAAGCTATTTCTTCGTTAATGTATGCGCCCACCCGGTTGGTTTTCCCAAATTGCTATCCGGCAGGCTCGAGATCCCAGAAAAACCATTGGAGCACGAGTGTATCATCAGGCAGAGAATTGAGCAGGTCGTTGGCTCGCAAGTCGCCGATTCGTTTCGTAAGGTGATCGTGCCACCAGACGATTTTGCAGTTGTTGAGGGGATCAAAGAAGCTGTCGTTACGGATGTCGAACCGTGGATGCGTCAGTGGGGAACATGCGAGGCGATTGCGCGAGCAGACGTGGCTGCGATGCAGCAGGTCGTGAATGCAGTGCCGGCTCTAAAAGAAAGAGCAACTGCGATGCTACAGTACTTTTGCTTGGTCAAGATCGGTCAACGTGACGATGCCCGCCATTTGCTTTCTAAGATCAAGGACGTTCCTGCGGGCAAATGGCGGATTGAGCAGGTAGATGATTACTTGGAGTCGTTGCTAGAGCATTGAGTATCTCTGAATCTGAGCTTTTACGATTGCGGTTCAGAGGGCGGATCAAAGGGGACGGAGGTAGATTGACCAAGGTTCTGCACTGGAGCAGAGGTCCGTCGCCCTGACGTCGACTTCTGAGTCCAGCAGCGACAGGGCGCTGCCGCATGATTCGGTCGGGTGCAACGATGCTGCCCAGCGAAGGTGAATGGATGGTGGACGGTGCGCTCCACCCCTTGATTGCCGTTGAAGGGCAAGAGCTTGAAATGCGGATCATAAAGGCCAGGATACATAAACGTTAGATTGCTTCAGAAGATCCGAAGCGGCAAACATCTGTTTTTACAAAGCAAGGAAATTTCGATGGTATCGAACGCGAGACAGACACAAGATTCGCCTGCATTTTCAATCCTTGCAGGCATCGCAATTGTTCTTTTCTGCACACGACTTCCGGCTGCAGAACCTCCTCAATCAGAGCGAAGCCTGTCGCAACTAATTGACAGCAAACGCTACACACCGTTGGAGAGGGATTTCTTTCAACTTGTCATGAGCAACACAGGGTCTGATTCGGAAAAGCTTAAGGAAAACACTCTTGGAAGGTTCCAGGCCATGCGCATGGTATCGGCGTTTCCGGGGCGAACCAATGACGAAGTTATCTTTGTTTTCAGCGAGCTAGCCTACCCCGATGCAGCAGATTATGCCATTCAGACAATTGCAGCTTTTGTTACAGAGGAAGGGATTGTGCATTGGCAACTTATCTGCCCATCATCAGCCAGCATTGTCAGCATTCGCCGCTCCGCGAAGAGCGTACACATCGAAGCTATTGCTAACTGGATTGTAAGGAAGAACGTGTTTGAGTATCGAATCGAAAAGAACGGCCTCTCTCTTGTTGGATCTCAAGTGCTGGCGGTTGAAGATGAGGACTCACCTTTGTTGCGTCGGCAAACGTATCTTGAGAGCAACGCCAAACCTGGACCTGCGAAATAGGCGGATCAAAGGGGACGGGGGTAAATTGACCAAGGTGCTGCACCAGAGCATCGGTCCGTCGCCCTGACGTCGACTTCTGAGTCCAGCAGCGACAGGACGCTGCCGCATGATTCGGTCAGGTGCAACGATGCCTCACAACGAAGGTGAATGGATGGTGGACGGCACCCTCCACGCCTTGCTCGACTGCGATGAAGAAGTCGGGTATCAAGGTGTTCGAGCGTCGCCCAGGGATGTTGCTGCTTGGTTGGCGGATCAGCATCGCCTGGGATGCAGTTCTTGCGGGAGATATTGAATCGATTTGCGAACACGTTCAGTCAGAGGAAGCCGCCGTGTCGTTCTAGCGTTTTCGAATCGCCGGATGTTTCTCGTTGAAATCGCCTTGCTGCCGAGCATGAGCGAGGTCGATGAACCGACGAGCAGGGCAACGAACCATGCGTGACGATCATAGCTTGGGCACCCTCGCCTGTCCGTCTGAGTGTTCTCGGCCCCTCATCGGATCCACGCCGGCCCCATCCGGGGCGATTTCATTTGGTTCATCAACAGCCTCGGGGCTCCCGCCCCGAGCTATTGACGCGGACTCCTCCGGAGTCATCCACGAATTCGCCCTGGAAGGGGCTGGCTTGCTTGTCTCGGGTTGGAAACCTCGATAATCACCGCAGCCGCAGGAATTTTCCGGTGGCGGATTTGGGGCAGGCGGCGATGGTTTCCGGCGGGCCTTCGGCGATCAGGTGGCCGCCTTGGGAGCCGCCGCCGGGGCCGAGGTCGAGTAGCCAGTCGCAGGCGGCCAGCAGATCGGATTGGTGTTCGATGACCAGCACCGTGTTGCCGGCTTCGACCAAGCGATCGAGCACGACGAGCAGACGCTGCACATCAGCAAAGTGCAAACCAGTCGTGGGTTCGTCGAGCACGTAAAACGTTTTGCCGGTTGCCGGTCGCGCGAGCTCGGTGGCCAATTTGATCCGTTGGGCTTCGCCACCGCTGAGCGTGGTGCTGGATTGCCCCAGCGTCACATAGCCCAGTCCAACATCGACGAGCGATGCTAGCAAGTGATGGACTTTGGGCACGTTTTCAAAGAACTCTTGGGCCGCGTCGATCGTCATGCCGAGCACGTCGGCGATCGTCGCGCCCTTGAACCGGACTTGCAGTGTTTGGCGGTTGAAACGTTTGCCGCCGCAGCGTGAACACTCGATGAGCAAGTCGCTGAGGAAGTTCATCTCGATGCGTTCAAAGCCGTTGCCTTTGCAGACGTCGCAGCGACCGGCCGGACTGTTGAAGCTGAATCGATTCGCGGCGAACCCGAGCGTCTTGGCTTCTCGCGTGCTCGCGTAGACTTGGCGGATGGGATCCATGACGCCAGCGTAAGTGGCCGGGCAACTTCGCGTCGTTCGGCCGATCGGTGTTTGGTCGATGGGAACCAGTTTGTCGATGTGCTGAGCGCCGGTCAGCCGTTTGTGTGGGCCAGGTTGGTCGGCGACCAATTCCAGCTTGGCAGCCAGAGCTGGGTAGAGCGTGTCAACAATCAGCGAGCTTTTGCCGCTGCCGGAAACGCCGCTGACGCCTACCAAGCATCCCAGCGGGATTTTTGCGGTGACGTTTTGCAAGTTGTTCAGCGTCGCACCGCTGAGCGTCAGCTGATGTGATTTGCGAGGCGTGCGTCTTGGCCGGTCCAGTCCAATCTTCGAGCGTCCGGACAGGTAGGCTCCCGTTGGGCTGGATTCGTCGTCGGCGACTTCTGCCGCCGTGCCTTGGCTGACCAACCGGCCGCCGTGGCGTCCTGCGCCGGGCCCAATGTCGATGACATGGTCCGCGGCTTGGATGGTGTCCTCGTCGTGCTCCACAATCACGATCGTGTTGCCGGCGGTCTGCAATTCCTTGATCGCGGCGAGTAACCGGTGGTGATCAGCCGGGTGCAGTCCGATCGAAGGTTCGTCTAGGACGTAGCAGACGCCGACCAGACCGCTGCCGATGCTGGTGGCCAAGCGGACGCGCTGCATTTCGCCGCCACTGAGCGTTTCCGCTGAACGGTCCAGCGTCAGGTAATCGACACCGACACGCCGCAAAAAATCGATACGACGAACGACTTCGGATTGGATCGGAGCGGCGACTTTTTGTTGCAATGCATCGAGTGGTTTGGCAACGTTTTCCATCCACGACTGGGCGTCCGGCAACGGCATCCGGCACAGGGCATCAATGGAGACATCGTGAATCGTGACGGCGAGCGATTCCGCTTTCAATCGCCCACCTTCGCAAGTCGAACAGGTCACCATGTGCGATTTGTCACCGCGGACGGCAACTTTGCCGAGACCTTGGCAAGTCGGGCAGGCACCGTAGGGGCTGTTGAAGCTGAATGTTCGCGGTTCCAGTTCTTCAAAACTTTCGCCACACTCCAAACAAGTCATCGAAGTGCTGAACAGTTTGGTTTCCGGTTCGCCGTCCCCGCGATCGATCAATGCCGAACACATGCCACCCGCAAGCCGCAGTGCCAACCGAGTGGACTCATCCAAACGAGCGTCCACTCCGTCTTTGATGATCAGCCGGTCGACGATGGCTTCGATCGTGTGGTTTTTACGAACCGCCAACGGCGGCACATCCTCGAGCAGATACATCTCGCCATCGACGCGAGCACGCACCAATCCGTGCCCGGCGATTTGTTCCAGCACGTCCGCGTGAGCCCCTTTGCGGCCGCGAACCATGGGGCTCATCAAAGTCAGCTTGGTGCGATCGGGCAGAGCCGCCAAGGTCGCGACGATGCGATCGGGTGTTTGGGTGCTGATCGTGCTGCCGCAGGCGACGCAGTGAGGCACGCCAACGCGCGCGTACAGCAGACGCAGGTAGTCGTAGATCTCGGTGATCGTGGCGACGGTGCTGCGAGCCGAGTGCGAACCGCTCTTTTGATCGATCGACAGGGTCGGTGCCAACCCGTCGATCCAGTCCACGTCGGGACGTGGGATGGCGTCGAGGTATTGCCGGGCGTAAGTCGACAAGCTGTCGATGTATTGCCGCTGGCCTTCGGCAAACAGGGTGTCAAACGCGAGCGAGCTCTTGCCGCTGCCGGAGACTCCCGAGATGACCGTGATCGCGTCGCGAGGGATGTCGACGTCGAGGTTGCGAAGGTTATGAACCCGGGCACCTCGAATGCGAATCAAGTTGTCCGTGGACGGCGAAATCATGCCCGCGACATCTCGATCAAAGTCATCACCATGGTCAGTCCATTGAGCACGAAGTGGACAATGATCGGCGGAATCAGCGAACCGGTTTGCCGATACAGATAGCCCAGCCCGAGGGACAAAAAGAACAGTGGAATTGGCGCGAGGCCTTGTCCCCAGTGCAGCAATGCGAACACCAAGCTGGCGGCGAAGACGGGCCAGATCGCGGTGGGCGTCCAGTCGTTGGAGTCCACCTTCAGTGAAACGGCGCTGGAGGCCAGGGATGCCGTTTCATCGGTGGATTCCTCCGCATCCGTGACGCCAAACGCAAATTCGTCTCCGGGCGTTTCGATTGAAGCGACAGCCGGATCCAGGGATTTTCGAACGATCGCGAGTCGCCAATCGGCCAAGCGTTGCAGCCCACCTTGCAGCAAGCCACGGATCCAGAACTCCTCGACCACGGGTGTCACCAGAGCGGTAGTGATGAACAACAGAGCAAAGACGCCATAGTTCGGGCCGGTGTCCGCTTCGTCCGGTTGAAGAGCGTCCAAGACCGGGTGCGAATAATCCTGCATGATTGAGACCAAGGTCATGATCAACATCGTCGGCGGCAGGATCATCAACGCGGATCGAAAACCGAGACTGATGTCGCCACGTTGTGGAATCAGGCCAATTCGCGAAATTGCTTCGCGGTGGTTCAAGCACAACATCGCCAGCGTGATCAAGGTCGCCGACAACATCCCCAGCGAACTCAATGTCAGTTGCGGGACGGAGAGTCCCGGAGTGGGGGCCGCCTCGGTTTCTTCGACGGGAACTGTTTCTGTTGCCGCCACTTCGTTGGCTTGATCCGTCGTCGGTTCCGACGGATCCGTTGCGACCAAGGGTTCCGAAGACGAATCCAGTAGGACAGCGGTGTCAGTGGCGGTTGGTCGTTCGATCCAGCCGGCAAACTGAAACGCACCTTGCAGCAAGGAGGTGCTGAAGATCAACGCCCCGATGAAAACCACGAAGTAGATCACCGACCAAAACGGGAGGTGCCTGGCACGGACCGGGACAAAGGCTTTTTCACCAAATGGTCGATGCCCGCGATAAAGCATCCGAATCCAACGCGACAGCGAGGTCGCGAAAGCCAACAGAATCAGAATCGACAAGATTGACAGTGCAATCTCGGTCGGGCCAAGCTCGACCACTTCCGCCGCGTCGACTGCGACCTCGCTCAAGGCAGGTGATTCGGCCGAGTCCGTTGGCACGGTCACTTCGCCTTGCGCCAGGAATGAAAACGCCCACCATGACGCCGAAGCCAATCCGAAACTCATTGGGTTGGGAGTTCGTTGGAAACGGAGCGAAGGTCAGCGTCATCACCTGACGACGCCGGGTTCGTGCTCGACGGGCCTTGGTTGGCGTCGGGGTTGTTTTCGGAGGGCATGGCTTGCGAAGAATCGGAGGTGGCGGGGGTGACCGTGGGATCGGCAGGGACTTCGAGGCCCGCTTCGGACTGCATCACACGGGCTGCGATCAGGGTGTAGTCCACACCGGAGTAAACCGTCAGTCCAATGGCTCCCCAGAGTAAAACCCACGTCGTCCAGCCCAGCCACATCGGCAACGGGGTGACGATGTACGTTAGCAGCACGGCAACAACGGCGGCACATTGCAGCACCATTTTCCATTTGCCGAGCCAGCTGGCTGAAAAATCGCCTCCAGCACCTTCGATGATGCCTCGCAAACTGGTGACCAGTAGTTCGCGAGCAATCACGATCGTGGCCATCCAGGACGCGACTGGGCTGTGGGGGACTTCGACCAACGCAATGAAGGAACCGCAGATGATGATCTTGTCGACGAACGGATCAAAAATCCTTCCGAGCTTGGTGACTTGCCCGTATTTGCGAGCCCAATACCCGTCCATCCAGTCGGTCGACGCCGCGATCAGAAAGACGATCATGGCCGCCATGTACTTGCCCGATGGGATCAACGCCATCACCGCGATCGCCAACACAAAGCGTGCTGTCGTCAGAGCATTGGGGACGTTGTAGATCGAGGGACCAGCCATGAGGCGACCAAAATCAGGGGAAACAAACGAGCAGTTGTGGGGAGGGAACGGTCAGGACGAGAAGTGTCAGATACCTTTTGCCAGGACGGCCCTGCGGGTGCTGTGCACAACAGGAAGCTCACACCTCTCTCTGATTGTTAAGTCGCTGCGGCCACCAAGTCGTAGCCTTGCGACGCAACGATTTCGCAGGGGCGAATTTGACCGACTTCCACGGGCGAATCCGGGTCGACTTGCGAAACGTAAATCAGCCCATCAACATCGGGTGCCTCGCTCCGTGTGCGGCCAATGAAGACACCTTCCTGTTCGGGCATCTCGGCATCGATCAAAACCTCTTCGATTCCACCGACGCGAGAATCATTCCAATCAAACGCGATCTGTTGTTGGAGTTCCATCAAGTCATCACGACGTCGCGCGGCCACGGCGGGATCCACTCGATTGGGCAATCTTGCGGCCGGTGTGTCTTCTTCGATGCTGTAAGTGAACACGCCCAGGTTTTCAAATCGAGATTCCTTGACGAAATCCATCAGCTCGACGAAGTCTTCTTCGGTTTCACCGGGGAATCCCGTGATCATCGTGGTTCGCATCACCAACGAATCAATTCGCGAGCGAAGTTTTTGAACGATGTCGGTCTGCAGTGCACGCGTGGTTTTGCGGGCCATGCGTTTCAGCATCTTGTCGCTGGCATGCTGAAGTGGCATGTCGATGTACGGCACAATTCGCTTGGCCGATGCCAACGTGTCGATCAACGCGTCGTCGATGTACATCGGGTAAAAGTACATCAGCCGAATCCAATCGACCGATTCGATTTTGTCGAGTTCTTGCAGCAGCTGGTTCAGGCGAGGTTCGCCGTAGCGGTCCATGCCGTAGTAGGTGGTGTCTTGCGCCACGACCACAATCTCTCGAACGCCGCTGTCACCCAATCGTTTGGCTTCGTCGATGATCTGTTCAATTGGTTTGCTGAAGTGTTTGCCACGCATCTTGGGGATCGCGCAGAACGTGCACAGCCGATCGCAGCCTTCGCTGATCTTCAGGTAGGCAAAGTGACGCGGGGTGACGGCCGATCGCATCGCATCGCTGAGCGGATTGACCGCGGCGGGTTTGAAGATCGTGCGTTGTTCTTGCAGTCCCGAATAGAGTTCGTCAACGACCGAAACGATGTCGTTGCGACCGAACACGCCGACCAACGCGTCGATGTCGGGACGAGCCTCCAGCAGTTTGTCTTGTTGCCGTTCCGCCAAGCAGCCCGTGACGACGACGTTGCGAAGTTTGCCATCCCGTTTGAGCGCCAGCATCTCATCGATGGCGGCCATGGATTCGTCACGCGCCGAGTCGATGAACCCGCAGGTGTTGACCACAACGAAGTCGGCACCGTCGACCGAATCGACCATCCGGTACCCGTCGGCGTCGAGACGACCGAGCATTTGTTCGGTGTCGACGAGGTTCTTGGGGCAGCCCAATGAAACGACCGCGTACCGCCCCCGCGGTTTTCCCGTTTCAGGATCGATCAGCGGGTCTGTCCCCGGTGAAGCGACCGTCACGTTGTTCTGCGGGAGGATGGGAAGTTGCATCAAACGAATTCAGAAACGAGGGATGAGTGGCAAAATGCCCGGGAAATCAGCATCGAGGATAGTTCGTGCCTGTTCACGGCAAGCACTTCATTAGAACACAAACCACCGTTTTCGCAATTTGCAAACGCGTCCAATCGCTGACGGCGGTGCCCGGCCGAATGAAGGCGAGTGGCGTCCTCCCTCCAGAGCCCGTGGCGTGCCGATGCGCTCGCGAAATTCAGTGGGCCGACGAAAACCGTCGCACTCGCAAAAAACGGCTCCCTTGCGTGAATTAGTCGGCAAATTCACAATCGTCAGCCCGATTGATTTTTTCCACCTTCGCAAGTGCATTTGCCGTGACCGCTACGCCTTCCAAAGCCGACGACCTTGATTTGACCGACCCGCACGCGGCTCGTCGGCACAAACTGGAAGAAATCACCGCCAAAGGCATCGATCCCTGGGGGCAGCGTTTTGACGACCGTTTGTTGGTCAGCGAGTGCCGCGATCGCATTCCAACGATCCTGTGGCAGCCCAAGGAAGGCGAAGCGATCGCCCTGCCCGACGTCGAAAGCGATGACGTCGATTACCGCCAATGGAAAGCCGACAATGGCCCCGGAGAGGAAATTGGGCCGATTGTTCGTGTTGCCGGGCGGATCCAACTGTCGCGGCCGACGGGCAAGTTGATCTTCATGAACATCCGCGACTGGACGGGCGACATTCAGATCTTTGTCGGCAAGAAACAGGTCGGTGATGAAAACTTCGAGTTGGCCAAGCTGTTTGACCTGGGCGATTTGATCGGTGTTCAAGGTCGACTGGGCCGCACCAACACGGGCGAGCTGACCGTGTTCGCGGAAGAAATGTTTCTGCTGACTAAAATGTTGGAAGTCCCGCCGGAAAAGCACGCCGGGATGACCAATCAAGACCTCCGTCAACGCATGCGTTATGCCGACTTGGCGTTTAACGATGGCGTGATGCAAACGTTCCTGGATCGAACCAAAATCATCAAGAGCATTCGCTCGACGCTGGATGATCAAGGGTTCTGCGAAGTCGAAGGACCCACGCTGCACACCGTTCCCGGTGGTGCCGCTGCTCGTCCGTTCGAAACGCATCACAACGCTTTGGACATGCAGTTGACCATGCGGATCGCATTGGAGTTGCACCTCAAGCGATTGATGGTCGGTGGGATGGAACGCGTTTACGAACTGGGGCGCGTCTATCGCAACGAAGGATTGTCGCCACGGCACAACCCTGAGTTCACGATGCTGGAAACCTACCAGGCGTACGGCAACTACGAATCCATGATGGATCTGACCGAGAAGATCATCTGCGACGCGATCGAAAAGATCGGCGGTGGATTCAAGCGTGAATACAACGGCACGATGTTGGACTTCACGCCGCCGTTCCAGCGTGCGACTTATGCGGAGTTGTTCCAAAAAGCCACCGGCATCGATCCCGCCGACGAAGACGCGGTCAAGGAATACGCCAAGAGTCTGAAGCTGACCATCGATGGCAAGCATCCCGACGTGATCCGCAATGAGATCTTCGAAGAGAAGGTCGAAGATTCGCTGCAAGGTCCGATCTTCGTGACCGATTACCCCGCCAGCATCTGCCCGTTGACGAAACGCAAAAAAGACAACCCCGAAATCGCTGAGCGATTCGAGATGTTCATTTGTGGGATGGAATTGGCCAACGCTTACACCGAGCTGAACGATCCCGATCTGCAAGAAGAGTTGTTCAAGACTCAGCTTGAAGGTCAGGACGACGAAGACTCGATGGCCAAGATGGACCACGACTTCGTCCGCGCGTTGCGTTATGGCATGCCGCCCGCTGGTGGGCTGGGGATCGGCATCGATCGCTTGGTGATGGTTCTGACGAACCAGAAATCCATCCGGGACGTGATCCTGTTCCCCGTGCTTCGTCCCGAGTGACTCGCTGATTGACCCACTGATTGAAAACGGGGCGACCGCTTCTCACTGGATCCAAGGTGTCTCACTGGATCAAAACAGTGTGTAAATGAACGGTGCCGCCCCGCTGCTGGCCATGATGCTGAGCAATCCCACCAGCAGCAGTGATCCGATCAGTGGGATCAGCCACCACTTCTTGTTTTCGCGCAGGAACATCGCGAACTCTCGTAGCAGGCCAATGTCCTGCTGTTCCGATTCACGCTCGAAATCGTTGGGAGGTGTGGGCTCGGAGGGTGTCTTTGGATCGGGCATGTGGAAGCTAGAACTGCTTGAAGTACTGGTCGGGCGTGGGCGTTGATTGGCGGTCATTCCAGTTGCTGGAGCGGCCTTCTTGTTGGAGGTTCAATGGGTCGTGGCCCGTCGTTCTCAACATCAGAGCGATGGGCGTCAGGACGAGAAAGTAAATCGATGCGAGCAGCAGATGGCCAACACAAAAGGCAATCGGATAGGTCGCGTGTTGCCAGCCCCGAATGATTGGTTGCTGGGATGTTGGCCAAGCATAGTAAACAGTGACGACGACGAGTCCCGTCACCAGCAAGGCGGAATTGAGCCAGTGTCCAAAGTCGCTGATTAAAAACGAAGCGATGATCAGGAGCAGGCCCAGCGATAGCCCGAACCAGCGACGCATGGACGGCGATGGGGGCGCCTGGAGATCGATTAGCGGCATGGTGTTGGGATCAATCGGGAGCCAGGTTGGAAAGGTAAGTTTGACTGGAGGCGAACGCACTCTCAGGCTGTTCCTCGCGGAGCATCAGGTGATTGCCCACCACCAAGGCGTCCATTTGGGTCGCCATGAAGCACCGGTAGGCGTCCGCCGCCGTTCGCACGATAGGTTCCCCTCGCACGTTGAAGCTGGTGTTGATCAGTGCTGGGCAGCCGGTTTGCTCATGGAATTCCTTGAGCAAGGAATGAAATCGAGGTTGACGATTTTCGCTGACGGTCTGAACTCGAGCCGAATGATCCAGGTGGGTGATGGCGGGCAAGTCACTTCTGACTTGGCGCACGCGTTGGATGCCTTCGACGGGAGTGGTTGGTTCTTTTCGGAGAGACGGCAAGACGTCAAACGTGAACAGCATGTAGGGGCTGGATGCACCCTGTTTGATCTCGAAGCAGTCGCTGGCACATTCTTCCAAAACAGAAGGAGCGAATGGTCGGAATGACTCTCGGTATTTGATCTTGAGGTTCATCGTCGACTGCATCTCTGTGTTGCGAGGGTCGCCCAAGATGCTGCGGTTTCCAAGCGATCGCGGGCCGAACTCCATGCGTCCCTGGGCCCAGCCGACCACCTTGCCGTCTGCCAGCAACCCTGCGACACGTTGGTCGAGTTCGGACGCGTGGTTGAATGTCTGAACAACGGCACCTGACCGAATCAACGAAGCAACTTCGCTGGATTCGTCGATGGGTGGCCCCAGCAAGGAACCATGCTGGGCGTCCTGAGGATTGGCTGTTCGCGAGTTCCCCAATAGTTGGTGCCAGATCAGCCAGGCGACACCCAGAGCGCCGCCGGCGTCCCCGGCCGCCGGTTGAACCCAGACGTTTTCGAACGGTCCTTCCCGCAGCAGTCGTCCGTTGGAAACGCAGTTGAGAGCAACGCCGCCGGCCAGGCAAAGTGAATCACTCTCGGTTTGACGATGGACATGGGATGCGAGTTTTAGGATCACTTCTTCCGTGACAACTTGGATGCTTGCTGCGATGTCCATGTCGACTTGTCGGACCAGGGACTCTGGGGCTCGGCGTGAGACGCCCAGCAGACGTTCCAGTTTTTTATCGGTCATTCGAAGCGTATGAGCGAACGAGAAGTAATTCATGTTCAGTTCATAGCTTCCGTCGTCGTTGACGCGAATCAATTCTTTGCGAATGACGTCCGCAAACGTCGGTTCGCCATAGGGGGCGAGCCCCATCAATTTGTATTCGCCTGAATTGACTCGGAAGCCACAGAAGTAGGTGAACGCCGAATACAGCAAGCCCAGCGAATGGGGGAATCGAATGTCTTGTTTCAGCTCGATCTTTTCTCGGGTTCCGATTCCCCAGCTGGTGGTCGTCCATTCGCCGACACCGTCCACCGTGAGGATTGCTGCTTCGTCAAATGGGCTGGGGTAAAAAGCACTCGCCGCGTGCGATTCGTGGTGTTCGCAAAACACAATCCGGCGTTTGGTTTTGCCGCCAAGATGCTTTCGAATCTCGCGAGGAAGGTGCAGTTTGAGATGCAGCCAGGGTGGCATCGCTCGGGCGAACGACGCGTAGCCGCGTGGAGCATACGCCAAGTAGGTTTCCAGCAACCTTTCAAATTTCAGCAATGGCTTTTCGTAGAACCCGACATAGTCGATGTCGGAGACGCTGGCCCCGATTGACTCCAGGCAGCCTGCCAGTGCCTCGCTGGGAAATGCCGCGTCATGCTTCTTCCTTGTGAAGCGTTCCTCGCTTGCAGCAGCGACCACCACCCCATCGTTGATCAGTGCGACGGCGGAATCGTGGTAGTAAGCAGAGACGCCAAGGATGAGTGTCATGGCAGCCGTCTAGCCAGGTCGTTTGCCCGTGAGTTGACCACTTGTTGGTGTCCCTTGTGGGGCAGATGAGTCATGTTTCCTGGCTGCGAAGCAGCGACACCAAAATAAGCGGGCAACACACATGCACCGTGTGGGCGTCCGCTCCAGTTGCACGTCGGAACCGTGCCCCACGCCAGGCGGCAAAAACGCCGCCCTGACTGCTTCGCACAAACCGTTTTTGTGCAGGCCTGCTTCAAGACAAGCTCGCCTTGCGAATGGATCAGCCGTTGTGTTGTTCCAGGCGGCGAGCGATCTCGTCTTTGACAGCGTTGGCGTCCGCGGGCAGGTGAACTGCTGGGTTGGCATGTTTGCTGTCGATGCCTTCGAGCGTTGACTCGTGATAGCCGACTTTGAAGTCGGTGAACTTCAACCCGTGAGCGGTGCTGATCACAACGGTCTTGTCTTTCGAGGAGATCTCACCTCGATCGATCAATTTTTTCAGCACAGCCAAGGCGACACCGGTGTGCGGGCACGTGAACATCCCGGTCAAGTCGGCGGACGCCGACGCTTCGGCGAGTTCGTTTTCAGTGGCTTGCTCGACAATGCCATTGGTTTCTTGGACGGCTTTGACCGCTTTGGCGTAGCTGACCGGATCGCCGATTCGAATCGCGTTGGCCAGCGTGTCTTGAGCGGTGACGCTGACTTTTTCCGCGAAGCCGTTTTTGTAAGCGGTGTAGAACGGGTTGGCGCGTTCGGCTTGGGCGGCGACCAAGCGTGGCATGCGGTTGATCAACCCCAGGTCCAGCATCAGCTTGAAACCCTTGTAGAGGGCACTGATGTTTCCGAGGTTGCCAACCGGGATGATGATCCAGTCCGGAACTTCCCATTCAAATTGGCGAACCAATTCGATGCCGACCGTTTTTTGGCCTTCGATGCGAAGGCTGTTCATCGAGTTGGCGAGGTAGATCGAATTGTCCTGCGTGACCTCTTGGACAATCTTCATGCAGCCGTCGAAGTCGGTGTCGAGTGCCAGCACGTGGGCGCCATTGGCGACGGGTTGGATCAGCTGCGCGGTGCTGACTTTTCCAGCGGGCAAGAAGATCACCGCGGGGATGCCCGCGTAGGCGGCGTAAGCGGCCAATGCCGCGCTCGTGTCACCGGTGCTGGCGCAGGCCACGGCTTTGACGCTGCTGCCTTGGGCCATCATTTGTTTGACGACGCTGACCAACACGGTCATGCCCAGGTCTTTGAAGCTGCCTGTGTGACTGTTGCCGCAGAGTTTGATCCAAAGATCGGGGACACCGAGTTGAGCTCCGAGTCGCTCGGCCCAAAACAGGTTTGTGTTTCCCTCGAACATGCTGACGATGTTCTCGTTTGCCAACGACGGAACAACCCACTCTCGCATGCCCCAGACGCCGCTGCCGAATGGCCATTTCGAAGTGCTGGCACGAGAATCGAAGAGTTGTTGCCACTGGTAGGCATTTTTTTGTTTCAGCGGTTCCCGCTCGTGATAGACCTCCAGCAGACTGCCGCAAGTGGGGCAGGTGTAGATCACATCAAAGATCGAGTGCTTTGCGCTGCAGCCTGAAATGCAACGAAAGTAGGTGGTTTGGTGGTCCACGTCCGATTTGGACTCAACGGCAAGAGACATGAGGGGATCCTGGTGCGATGGGAAACGGGGCCGACATTATGATCGCAGCCCACTCACAGGCAAAGGGCGAACCAAAAGAGGCGTGAACTTCGTTTGTCGGCCAAATTTGGGTCGCTTCGCCACCATTCCATCCCGACGATCGTTTGCTCCTGCTGCTCGTCTCAGCGGAACCCGTAGGTCGGCACGCCGTAGTAGCGTGGCACGGCATAGTAGGTTCCAGTTCCGAACTGCACCCCGCCTCCAGGGCCAACTTGCAATCCAGTTCCGCTGACCGTTCCAGGCACGAAACCATACCCATAGCTGCGGTATCCGTACCCATATCCACCGTACCCGTACCCGCCGTAACCATACCCACCGCGGTAGCCAGATCGACGAGGGGTGTTGTAGTAATAATTTGTCACTGACCCGCGATTGGAGTTGGTGCCGCTGATGCTAGCACGGCGGGCGGTGTAGTTGTTTTGAGGCAAACCGCCCCGCTGGCCGATGATGGCGCTGCCGCCACGATTGAATCCGTTGCTTTGGATTCCATACCGGTAACCTTGGGCGGACGCATCGGAGGCAAAGAAAAACGCTCCCAGACCGGCGACAGCCAGCGCCACCAAGCCTGTCGAAGCCCAAGCGGGCAGGTGACGTTTCGTGGAACTCAGTGTTTTGAGAGGCGTGTTCATGTGGCACCTGAAGGGTTTGTTGGGAGGAGAGGTCGGGAAGTGTTTGCGGCGGGATCCATTGAATTTTATGCGTTCGCAAACTCGAAGTCCTGGGATCAAAATGTCTGATTGCGCCACCTTCTCCGCCAAACCTTTGGCTCAAAGGGCTTCATTTCGCGCGGGTTTCATTCCAGTTTCGGGCCTGCGTTGTGCCTCAGCGTCGTCCCATGGAAGCCGAACGACTTTGCTAAACTAGGGCGTTTCTTCTTCTGGTTCTCTTGCTTGAATGGTCGTTATGGCTCGCTGTTGGTTGGGATGTCTCGGTTTGGTTCTGCTACTTGGATGCAGCAAATCTGGTTCCAGTTCCTCGGAACAATCGCAATCCGGCCCTGAAACGGTGGGACAGGCTTCGGTGGATGCCTCCGGTTTTCCGCGTCAGTGCGGCAACTACACGGTGCTGGGGATTCTGACCGACAATCAGGACAATTCGAAAGCCAAAGAGAATGCCGAAACGACGTTGTTGCGGCATCCAAATGTCGGGTGCTTGGTTGGGCTCTGGAGCCAAAACACGCCGATGATTTTGGCGGGGCTTCGGAGCAGCGACGCGGTCGGAAAAGTTTCGGTGGTCGGTTTCGATGAGCACCCGGACACTTTGGCTGGTATCCGCGATCAGTCCGTCTTTGGCACGGTGGTGCAGCAACCCTATGCGTTTGGGTATCGCAGTGTGCAGTGGCTGACGACGCTGGTGAAAGGCGGGCAAGTCGATGTGCCTGAGTCAGGGATGATCATCATTCCTCACCGGTCGATCACCCTCGACAATGTCAATGAGTTCGCGGCGGACGTGGACGCGATGAAATCCGGTGAAGGCCCGATTTTGTCCGGTGAGGAGAAGATCGATGGGGCGGGGGTTCGTGTCGCTTACATCACCAATTCATTGGACCCGTTTTGGACGCTGGCCGATGCGGGCTGCAAACGAGCGGCGGAGCAGTTTGGTTGTGAGGTCGATGTGCAGATGCCTTCTTCCGGTTCCATCGAAGAGCAAAAGCGATTCTTGGAATCCAACGTGGCCGCGAACGTGGATGGGATCGCAATCAGCCCGATCGATCCCGAGAACCAAGTGGCGATGATCAACGAGGCGTGCCAAGCCACGACGGTGATTTGCCAAGACAGCGATGCGCCAGCCTCACGCCGGAAATTCTACCTGGGCACCAGCAACTACTTGGCTGGACGGGCGGCCGGCAAATTGATTCAAGAGGCCATTCCCGAGGGTGGCGAAGTGATGCTGTTCGTTGGCAAGATGGAAGTCCTCAACGCTCAAGAACGCAGCCAGGGCATCATGGACGAACTCGCGGGGAAACCAATTCCAGCGATCTTGCAAGGCAATTGAGTCGGTGAAGATCGCCGCATGAAAGTGAGGCGATGAGCCGGTGCGACCCGTAAAATCGGAATCAATGGTGAGGGCTTCGGAGGTTCAGTCGCGTTTCCATGGCCCCGCCAGGAGGATTGCGGTGGGGGGGCCGAAAGGTGACGTAGGTTTGCGTGTCGAGCGAGGGTGTGCCTGGTTCGATGCGACGTGCAAACCTTTTTGCGAGTTTGATCATGAGTGCCATTCCACCCGCCGTGCAGCAGGTCCTGCAAGCCCGCCAAGACGCGACCCAGACGCAGATTGATGTGGCGCTGCTGGGACAGAATCTGGACGTGCAGCGGCAGACCGGCGACGCGATTGTGCAGATGATTTCCGAAGTCGTTGACGTGCAAAAGCAACTCGCCAGCGGTCACATCGACGTCCGCGTCTAACGCGTCGATGAACGGATCCATTCCTGCAATGGATCGGAAGTGGGTCGAGCGTCGACCCAGCCAAGCGGGAACCCTGTCTCGGCCACTCGTTTTTTCTCAGCGACCTTCGCGAAGCCGATAGCCCAGGAAATTGTCCAGCTCGGCTTCTTTCTCGATGGCTTGGACGGTTCGTTCGATGTCGTATTCGACTCGGCGAAACATCACCAAATCCGGTTCCACAATCGCGTAGCAACTGCGAGGGTCGCCATCACGTGGTTGGCCCACACTGCCGACGTTGATCATCAGTTTCGAATTGGGATCGGCCAGTGAGTACCCCGTGCCGGTGTCCGCCGGGCGGACGAAGCGTTGTTCCATCGTGAACACACCCGGAACATGCGTGTGGCCTTGGAAGCAAACTCGCGGGACCAGCGAAAATAGCTTTTCCATCTTCTTGGTGTTCTGGGCGTCTTCCGGGAAGACGTATTCGTTGGTTGGTCCACGTGGCGAACCATGGACAAACAACCAGTGATCTTCGCGAACGGTTCGCGGCAACGCACACAGGTATTCGATCCGTTTGCGGCTGGCGCCTGGATCGTCACCGGTTGCTTCGAGTTGGCTGCGGGTCCAGAAAATCGCTTGCTCGGCCGCGACGTTGAATCCTTCGGGGTCGAACAGAGAACTGCTGTCGTGGTTCCCGAGGACACAGAAATCGAACCCCATCACGATGTCCAGGCACGCACAGGGTTCGGGGCCGTAGCCGACCACGTCGCCCAAACAGACGATGCGATCGACCTTTTGAGCCTCGACATCGGCCAGAACGGCTTCGAGCGCGGAGAGGTTTCCGTGAATGTCGCTAAGAATGGCTGTGCGTGTCACCCGATCAATGTCCTCGTTTCAGCCGATCGCCCAGGGCATCGTCCAGATCGGGTTGTGCGTAAATCTTTTGAGCCGTCTTCTCGAAATCGTATTCCACTCGGCGGTAGGTCAACGTTTGGGCGTCGGTGTCCAAGATGGCGTAGCACGATTGGTTGTTTTCGTCTCGCGGTTGGCCAACGCTGCCGACGTTGATCATCAGTTTGTTGTTGCCCAGAGCGTACGTGTGATCGCACTCGTCCGGCGTGACGAATTCGCACTCGGTGGTGAACACACCCGGCAAATGCGTGTGCCCCATGAAGCAGTACTTGTCGATTTTCCCGAACAAGATTTCCATCTTGCGAGCATCATACATGTACTCGGGGAAGACGTATTCGTTCGTCGGGTCGCGGGGCGAGCCGTGGACAAATTTGAAATCGCCGTCATCGATGAATCGCGGCAACTCACCCAGGAAGTCCCAGCGAGCGTTCATCTGAGCGGGACCGCCTTTGCCGCTGTCCAATTCGTCGCGGGTCCAGTAGATCGCCCGCAGAGCCATCGGGTTGAACCCGTCAGGATCAAACAGTGCTGCCTGATCGTGGTTGCCCAGGATGGTGTGTTTGCATCGCCGCATCACCAGATCCAAGCACTCACACGGGTTGGGACCATATCCAATGATATCGCCCAGGCATATGACTTCTTGGACCCCGACCTTGTCGATGTCTTCCAGAACCGCTTGCAGCGCTTCAAGGTTCCCGTGGATGTCGCTGATCAACGCTCGCTTCACAAAATTCCTCGGTCACCTCACCTGGATGCTTAACCTGCCGAGTGTCATTGTAGTCTGGACCAATTTTGCACGACAATCCCACGCAATTCACTCTTCGAGTTCTCGATCATGGACCCCCAGACCGAATTTGGCAGCCCACGACCAGTCATTGGATTGGCTCTGGAAGTCATCGGTCGCGAAGGATCGGTGGCTTTGATTGAGGGGGGCAAGGTCGTCCAGACGCTGGAATTGCCGAGCGATGTGCGGGCCACCGCATCGTTGACTCCGGCTCTGCAAACGTTGTTGCAGGCGATCCATCCAGGCGAAAAACGTCCTGAGGCCGTCTCGACGGGCAGCGGTTTTCGCGCCCCTGCAACTCGACCGGACTACATCGCGGTTGCCGATGGCCCTGGATCGTTCACCGGCCTGCGCATTGCCGCAGCCACCGCGAAAACATTGGCGTATGCCTGGGGAATTCCCGTGGTGACGTTGGATTCTCTGTCTGTTTTGGCGGCCGCCGTGCTGCCAGCCAATTCCTCCGAAAAAGATTCCACGCCGGCTGAGTGGCCAGCACCCGGGCAGCGATTGTTGGTCGGGCTGGATGCCTATCGCGGCCAAACGTTTGTGGGATGGTTTCGGGAACAGGACTCAGGCTGGGTTTCCGAGGGACCGGTTGAGCTGCTGGATCGAGCCCACTGGCTAGAAACGGTGGAATCAGCTGCTCCAGGCATTTGGGCCACTGGAGACGCGATGAAGAACAGGTTGCCGGCGGACCATTTGAAGCCCGTCGTTCAGCAGCAAACGTTGGCGTCCGCGGTCGCGAGGCTGGCCAATCAAAAGTATTTGGCGGGGCAGACGACCGATCCGATGGACGTGTTGCCCAAATACTTTCGGCCCAGCGCGGCCGAAGAAAAGGTCGCCGCCAACCAATCCGGATCGGCGAAGTAGTCCGCTGGCGAGACCACAGAGGTCTCGCCGTTCGGATTTCGAACCGAACCGGCGATGTCAGGCCCTGATCAGCGGATCGCACTCATGTAGAAACTGAACATTCGCTCGTCGTCCGTGTCGGCCATCGCAACTGGGAATGCAAAGTCGAACGCCAGCGGAGCGGGACCGAGCATCGGGATCGCGACACGCAGACCAAAGCCAGGAGCGACACGGAAGTTATCGGTGTCAATCTCGATGTCCTGTTCGACCGTTCCAAAGTCAACAAAGGCAACGCCGCGAAAAGCGTCGTCGGCGGTCAGCGGGAACATGTATTCGACCGAGTTCAACCATTGGAACTGACCCCCGACTTCCACGCCGTTGATGACGGGGCTGGCACCCCGGAAATCGAAACCGCGAATCGTCGCGTAACCACCGGCAAAGTAGTTTTCGAAGATCGGTGTTTCGTCGCCGCTGAAGCCAAGTTGGACACTGTAAGAAAGGGTTTGCTTCCCCGAGCCATCGGCTCGTTCGCGAAGCAACCAGTACTTGCGGTATTCGGCTTCGAAGGTGGAGTACTCGTAGTCGCCAAAGGTTTGTTCGAAACTCAATTCAAAGTAGTGACCGCGACTGGGTTGCAATGGGCTGTTGCGAGTGTCGTGGATCAGTGATGCCATGCCACTGAACAGAGCGTTGTCGCCGAGGGCCGAATTCAGTTCGGGCACAGTGTTGACTCGTGGGTCAGTGATCTCGACATTTTGTCCGCCGACGCCAAGCGAAATCGAAAGGTCGGGGGTCACGCGATAACCAAAGCTGGCTCGGCCGCCGAGGCGGTTTTCGTCCCAGTCGTCAAAGTTGCGATCGTACAAGAACCCACTCAGCGACATGCTAATGGGCAAGTAACCCAGCAGGTTGGGGTCCGCGAACTGAGCGGTGTACCGTTGATAATCACTCCCGGGAGCGGCTTCCAATCGAAACGTTTGGCCAGCACCACGGAAGGCGGTTCCGCTGAACAGGTCGCCAAAGGAGGTCGGCCAGCGACTGATGTCAAAGTTGCGTTCATCCACGGTGATCTGGCCGGTGACGCCGGCGTCACTGTTGACCGCACCGCCGAACATCAGGCGACCCGTGCGAGCGGGGTAACCTTGAATGATCAGGTCGGCCTCCCGAACGGTGGGTTGATTGACAACCGGAGGTGCCAAGCTGGGTGACGATGGAAAGCTGCCCTGCAAAGGACCGGGTAGAGTTCCGCCTTGGTAAACGTCACCTTGGTAGGTTTGGCCTTGGTAAGTTTGCCCCTGATAGGCGCCGTTGGGATAGGCCGCCGGCGGAGCTGCAACGTTTCCGCCATAAGTCGGCGCGGCGTAGGGGTTGGCTGCCGTGGGGGCAGGTGTGACTGTCGCGGGAGCAGTCGTTCCGGGTGCGCCGTAGGCGGACGGGCCGCCATAGACCGATTGGCCGTAGGTCGAATTGGTCGGCGCCGCTGTTGTGCCCTGCAACGAAGGTGGTGCTCCGTAGGCGGACGGTGGCGGCGGAGCTGGATAGTCCGTTTGTGCGGAGCTAGGCGACGACGACACGAGGCTGGACGACAATGCCAGCAACGCGGACGCGGAGACGCGAGTCCACAGCGCGCGGTGGATGTCATCGAGCCAACGCGTTGCTGCGCGATGCTTCGACGTGGCCGAAGGATCCGATTCAGAAGATTGGGTCACAGCACGCATCCATGACTTGAAGCGGGACTTGAGCGGGAGTGAATTCAGTGGGGTCTTGGAGTTCATCTCAACGATTCCTCCAATGGCTTCACGATGATGTCCGGCGGGGCGGCGATCGTGGGATTGGTTTCGAGCAGTTGGCTGCGTTCGATCCGGTTACGCCCGGTTTCTAAGTCGCGACGATCGATGTAATCACCTTCTCGCATCTCGATCAGGTTCAACATCGTGGTTTCTCGCATCAGGTGAGGTTCCCCGTCGATTTCGACGCGGATGCTGTTCACCTTCCAGCGATCGCCTTCTGTGATTTCGAACACCAAGTCGACGATGCCGTTTTCATCTCGCATGATCGTCTTGGGGTTGACCTCGGCGTAGATGAATCCAAGTTCGCCGTAGCCGTAGACGATCTCACCGATGTCTTTTCGCATCTTGGTGCCGCTGAATACATCATTGGCTTTCAGTTCCAGACGTCGTCGCAGTGATTCTTCGGTGATGAATTCGTTGCCGACAATTTGAATGTCGCCGATGCTGAAACGTGGGCCTTCGTTGACGACGAACACGATTGTCATCCACTTGCCGGTTCGGTCGTATTCGATCCGACGTCCGACGGTCGCGGTCAGGAATCCAAGGTTGTGATAGTAGGACGCCAACACATCGACATCGGCGTCGATCTTTTTCATGTCCGCGACGTTGCCGATGTAGCTCATGATGCCCATCATGGGGCCACGGCTTTGAATGATTTTTTTCAACCGCGATTCGCTGACGATGGAAGCCCCTTCGATGCGAATGTCTCGGATGCGTTCTTTCGGGCCTTCGTTGATTCGAAAGACGACCGCGTTGGGATCACCGGGCAGTCCGATGGACGCAATGATCGCGGCTTGGTTGAAGCCCTCTTCGTGGTAGTAGTCGATCAAACGGCGCTTGCCGGTTTCGATCGCGAATTCGCTGAGCGGGTCACCCGCGGTGATTCCCGAACGCCCCGACAGTTCGCGGTCGTTCATTCCGTAGTCGCCGTGATAGATGACCTGCGAAACCATCGCTCGTTCCCGAACGTAGAACGTGACCAGAACGCTTTTCTGGGGTGCACTGCCGTTCGAACCGGGAGTTGCCGTGAGGCGTTCCTCGGCTTCGAAGGTGACGTGATCGAAGGATCCCATGTCGTTCAGTCGACCAACATCAGAAAGAACGGTATCTTCACTGTAAAAGCGACCTTTGCGGGTTTGAATTTCCGCCAGAATGTCTGTGGTCCGGATGACTTGGTTGCCGACCAGCCGAACTTCGGCCACGACTGCGTCGCCCGCTTCGCGACGCAGTGCCATGCCGTCGCGGTTGTGAATGTGATCACTGAATTTGGGTTTGGTTGCGGCGGCGGGTGCTTGAGCTTGGCCTCCACCCATGCCGCCACCACCCATTTGGGCGTGAAGATGGTTGGATGAGAAGGCAATCGCCAAGCAGCAAACAAAACACGCTAGAAAGCGGTGCTTCGAAGTATCGCAGCGGTAGAATCGAAACGGCATGAGCAGCCATATCCGTGGCACGAGAAACAGGATCTTCCCGTCTCTACCAATGCTTCCGCGGGTGCCACAAGGCGAATACGACTCTCCCCTCGAACTTCAATCAAGTTTGCAAAATGGTTGATTTTGCGGAGGAACAAGTGATTGGCCGATGGGAGCCGTTTCGGCGCGATTTCCGCCCAAACACAGTCGTGGCAGCGGTCGTGAAACAGGTCAGTTTCCTGCTCGCGTTTCACAAGGGAAGGCTTGCCGCTGAATGGTTCCTACCGCGATGGCGTCAGGGAGCACCGTGTTCAATCAACTTTTGCTGAAACGTCTCAAAGAAGCTGCGATCCTTGGCGTACTGGTCTGGATCGATCTGGTTTTTGAAGTCATCCAAGTAGTCGATCCAGCGTTTGGTCTCCTCGACGAAGGAGTATTCCGGGTCCGCCATGGGATTGACCCAGTCCGGATCCCCTGGTTCACGTTGCCCCGTGATCTGGCCGTCGCCGTTGACGAGGAAATTCGCAGTCAGCACGGGAAGCTTCATCCGCAACTCGTGAACCGCACGTTCGCCCCAGGACATGCCGGCAGTCGCTTCCTCCCACGCCTGCGTCGCTTCGGGCGATGTCGTGCTATCAGGGAACCGAAGCCCGTTGGCTTTGCCTGATTGCGTGATCCCATCGCGGTTGAGGTCCACCTGGGCAGCGGGAGGGATCAAAAGGTTGAGCGCCCCTTCCTCACTTAGCGAATCGACCTGGATCGGATCAGCCAAGCGATGGATGGTTTGGACCGTTTCCAGTTCGTCGGCCGGCAATCCACGCAGGAAGTCTTTTGGCGAGGCGTAGCCGCCTTCGTCGTAAGCCTGGGACATCACGCCAGCGTACGACTCACCCAGAGCCGCGGCGTCCTCTTGGCCGCGATAACGCCCGAGTTGCTCGACGCGATACCACTGGGTCCACGATTGCTGAATCTGAGAATCCAGCGGCGTTTCAGTGGAGACCGGTTCAGCGCTGGCGTATCCCTCGCGTCCGAAGTTCTCCAGCACTTCGCTGAAGACGCTTTGCACGTTTTCGTTGGCAGTTCGGCGATGATCATCCAGTGTCGTCACACCGGATTGGGTCGTCACACCGGATTGGCGAGTGTCGATTCGCACTTGAGGTTTCGCTCCATGCAAGCAGGACGTTCCTCCCGCTTATCGACCGGTGTCCATGTTCAAGTTTGATGGTTCAGGACGAATTTTCGGAGATTGTCGGCTGGGGTGACCCACCGTGATTCGCTGCAAGAGCAAATCAAGTGGTCAGGCGGGCGATCATTTGGATCAACTTCTGTTGATCGAGCGGCTTGGTGGTGTAGTCGGTGCATCCCGCGGCCAAGCACTCTTCGCGATCGCTTTTCATGGCATTGGCGGTCAGGGCGATGATCGGCAGTTTGCAATCGCGCCGCCGGAGTTCCGTGGTGGCTTCGTAGCCGTCCATGATCGGCATCTGCATGTCCATGACGATCAAATCCACCGGTGGTGAATCGGGCGACTCGATGAACTCAATGGCTTCCTGCCCGTTGGTGGCGGTGTAGACCGTGCTGCCCGCTTTCTCAATGAAGTGCTGGGCCAAGTATCGGATGTCGCGTCGATCATCGACGACCAGCACATTGGCCGACAACCGGACCTCGGGGGCTGGTGTCTCTTGCGCAGGCAGGCTGTTCAGGTTGGGTTGGATCAATTTCCCGCTGGCGTCGACCTTCAGGCACAGTGTGAATCGACTGCCCTTGCCAGGTTGACTGGAGACATCGATTTGCCCACCCAAGGCTTGGGACAATCGACGACAGATCGTCAGTCCCAACCCGGTGCCACCATGCGAACGCGTGGAGGTGCTGTCGACTTGTGTGAACGGTTCAAACAGCGAATCCAGTTTCTCCGACGGAATGCCCACCCCGGTGTCGATCACATCAAAGTTCAGCAGTTTGGATCGTTGGTCGTAGCGGATGTTCAGTCGCACTTCACCGTCGTTGGTGAATTTGATCGCGTTGCCGACCAGGTTCAAGAGGATTTGACGCAACCGGACCGCGTCGGTGCGAATGGTTTCTGGGATCGGGCCAGCGAACTCGACTTTCAGCGGCAGGTCTTTTTCCGCGGCGCGAACATCCATCAGCGAACGAATGTCACCCACGATCGTGTCGGGCCGGACCGGTTGCTTCTGCAGATCCATCTTGCCAGCATCAATCTTGGACAAATCCAAGATGTCGTTGATGATTGCCAGCAGGAAATTTCCATTGCGACGGATGGTTTCCACCACCAACAAATTGTCGGGGTCTTTCAGGTGGTCGTTCAGAATGTCGGCATGCCCGAGGATCGCTGACATGGGCGTTCGGATTTCATGCGACATGTTGGCGAGGAATTCGCCGCGAGATCGATTGGCCATCTCCGCCGATCGCTTGGCGCGTTGCAGCGATTGCTCAAAGATTTTTCGGTCGGTGATGTCTTGCACCGTGCCCACTCGCCGAACAACACGACGACTCCGTTGGATGCCCTCGCGAAAGGTGCATCCCGTGTCGATGAGCCAGCGAGTCTCTCCATCAGGACGATTGATTCGAAACTCGATGGAGTGCTGGTCGGGGCCGTCCGGCAACATGGAATGACGCAGTGTTTGCCGGAATCGTTGCCGATCATCGGGATGCACCAACGACGCATAGCGGTTTTCGTCCGCGGCCCCGTCCGCGGGCAAGCCGAGGATCCGGAACAATTCATCGGACCAAATGTTCTGCGAGTCGGTGGTGGTGATGTCGTAGGTGCCAAAGCCGGTCGTTTCCGCGGCCAAACGCAGGCGGCTTTCACTGGCCTCGATGTCGGCGGCCCGCTGCCGCAGCGATGTTTCGGCCACTTGGCGATCGTGAACATCGATCACACTTCCGATGTAGCCTTCAAATTGTCCTTGGGAATTGAACTTGGGACGCCCGGCATCGATGGCCCATCGGTAGTCGCCGTTGACGGTCCGTAGTCGGAAGTCATGTTCGAAAGGGTCACGGCGTTCGAAAGCGGAGAGGATGATCCGATGGGCGTCCTCACGGTCATCGGGGTGAACCATGTCGAGCCAGCCAATTCCCAAGCCGTCGGATTGAGATTGTCCGGTGTAGTCTTGCCAGCCTCGAGAGAGAAATGTGCAGGAATGGTCGGCGCCGGTGACCCACAGCATCGCCGGGGCCGCGTCCGTCATCTCGCGAAAATATTGTTCGCGGCGTCGGATCGATTCCGCGACTTGCTCGTGTTCGGTGGCGTCGTAGAAATAGCAAACCACTCCGAAGCATCCGTCGGGCAGCGTCGTTCGCTCGATTTGCCACTCATAGGATTCGGCTTGGTCCGTGTCATGACGATTTTCAACGAACGCCGGCGCTTGATAGGGTTCACCGGTTTCCAGCGTGTGTTGAAAGAGCCTCATGATCTCGGTGGCAAACTCCTTTCGCCAAATCGTGAACATGATCGTTTCGAGATCGTGCCCTTCGATGGGATCAAATTGAGTGAAGTGCTCCCGTGCACCCTTGCTGATGTAACGCATCTTCAAGTCGGTGTCGACGACGTAGATGCCAAAGGGACTGTTCTGCACCAGGTTCTCAAACGTCTCTTGGGATCGTTTGAGGAAGTCTTCTTCCTGCTTTTTGTGAGTGATGTCGACGGCCGCCAGAAGTGACGAAACCGGAGTTCGTTGGCCGTCTCGCTCCTCAAAGATGACTTTTTTCCGAATGCTCAGCCAACGCACGTCTCCGTTGTCATGGATGATGCGATGTTCCATTGAGAATTCCCCCACACCATTGGGATCCATCGACTCGGCGAGATGCTCGTTGATCGCGACCGCATCATCGGGGTGGAACTTCGAATGAACTGTTTCCCGGTCGACCTGCACACCCGGGGGCAAGTCAAACAGTCGTGCGGCTTGCTGATCAGCCGAGGCGAGTTGGGTGTCGTAGTCCATGTGGATGACACCCATCGAGGACATCGACAATGCCAGACGCAGTTGCTGTTCGGTGGTGGTGAGTTCGCTCATGTCAATTTGCTGACCAGCTGAATCAGTTTGGCAGCATCAATGGGTTTACTGAGGTAGTCGTTGCAACCTGCTTCCAGGCACAGGTTCATGTCGCCCTGCATCGCGTCTGCGGTCAAGGCGATGATCGGCCCTTCGTAGCCGAGTTCTCGGAGCTTTTTCGCGGTGGCGTACCCGTCCAGTGTTGGCATTTGCATGTCCAGAATGATGACATCCGGGCAATGTTCCTCGTTCATGCACTCGACGATTTTATGGACGGCTTGCAGGCCGTCCTCGCATTCGTCGACTGTGGCACCTGCTTTGGTCAGGATACGCCGGCTCAAAAAACGAATGTCGCGGCGGTCATCCACCACCAACGCGTAACAATTCAGTTCGATGGGATGCCCGTCCGGGGCTTCAGGAACATTGTCTTGATAGGCAATGGGTTCTGAGTGGTCCACCATGGGGACACCGGTCAACTCGCCAGGGGAAACAATCAGCGTGAATGTGCTGCCGACTCCCATGTCGCTTTCGAACGTGATGTTGCCGCCCAGCATTTCTGCCAATCGCTGGCTGATCGTCAATCCAAGCCCGGTTCCACCGAACGTCCGGCTGACGCTGGAATCGCCTTGCGAGAAAGGCTGGAACAAATGGTTTTGTTGTTCTGTTGCGATCCCGATCCCCGTGTCGATCACGTCGATGCACAAGCGATCGGGATCGGAATCCATCCGCACCACCAATCGCACGCTTCCCTCGTGGGTGAATTTGATCGCGTTGCCAACCAAATTGATCAGAACTTGTTTGAGGCGTTTGGAATCGGATTGAATCGATGCGGGGATGTGCTCATTGTATTCGACGGTCAATTCGAGCCCGGCTTCTTTGGCTCGGACTTCCATGATGCTGCGAACATCTTCGATCAACCGGCCTGGATCAAAGCGTTCGTTTTCGACATCCAGTTTGCCAGCTTCGATTTTGGAAAGGTCCAAGATGTCATTGATGATGTCCAGCAAGTAGTCGCCATTTCGCCGAATCGTTTGCAGATGCTGGCGAGCTTCGCTGTCCTCCACCACATCGTGCAGCAAATCGGCGTAGCCAAGGATGGCGGTCATCGGGGTGCGAATTTCATGCGACATGTTCGCCAGGAAAGCGCTCTTGGAAGCACTGGCTTCATTCGCGCGTCGCTCGCTTTCTCGCAGCGTTTCTGCTTGCACGTGCTCTTGGGTGGAATCCCAATTGACACCGTGCATCCGAGTGACCTGGCCGGATTTCGAACGCACGATCTCCCCCATTCCGGTGATCCAACGCAACTCCCCATCGGGGCGTTGGATGCGGAACTCAAATTCGTAGTCGTGTTTGCCTTGGATCGCACCTCGCCAATGTTGTTTCAACCCCTCCGTGTCGTCAGGGTGAACGAGTGAAAACAAAAGTTCGGAACTGGCTTGTTGGTCTGCTGAAACACCCAGCAGTTCGTACAGCTCTTTTGTCCAATAGCTTTTCGTTGGCGTCCATTCCCACGCGGCCATGCCTCCCGCCCGAAGTGCCATTTGCATCCGCCGGGAAGCGTTTTTCATGGCCCGTTCTGCTTTTTTACGATCGCGAATGTCGACGCCCGATGGAATCAGGTACTCGATGTTTCCATTGTCATCGAATACAGGTGCAACCATGAAGTCGATCATCACGCCATCATCACCGTGGGCGAACAAGGACACGTCGTAGCGCACCGGTTCACCCTGGAAGGCTCGCTTCATTGCCTCTCGAATCTGCTGAGCGACATCCGGGTCGTAGCTCCACCACGGAGCCTCGTGGAACGGTTTGCCAATCACGTCCGTGCGGTTGACTTTCGCGTGTTCCAGCGACCGGTCATCGATTTCCAACAGCAATCCGTTGCGATCGATCACCCCCACCAATCCCAGTTGGTTGTTGATCACGCGGCGCAGGTGAGCCTCACGATGAACCAATTCCAACCGGCTTTGTTTTTGATCGTGGATGTCGATGTTCATCCCCACCCAACGATGCACGGTTCCATCGGGGCGGTGTTGAGGAGCGGTCCGAACTTGGAACCAGCGGTAATCGCCATTTCGGTTTCGCAGACGATATTCCATCACCAGCGGGCGTCCCTTTTCGACCGCGTCGACCCAGACCTTCTGTGTCAGTTCCCGGTCGTCGGGATGGATCGCGTCCAGCCATCCAAAACCAGACCATTCCTCCATGGTTTGTCCGGTGTATTCACGCCAGCTCGTTGAGTCGGATTCGACCACACCTTTGGCATCGGCGATCCAGACGATCTGGGCCGAGGCACGGACCAACGATTGGAACAGCTCTTCGCTTTCTCGCAGCTGCGTGACATCGGTGAAGGTGAGCACAATCCCATCGTGATCGCCTGTGTGGGAGCGATACGGCAGCACACGACGGATGAATGCTTGGCCGGATTGAGCAACAATGGTGTGCTCGACGCCGTCTTCTTGGATCAATTGTTCCCAACTGGGAAGCGGTGGCATGACGCTCACATTGGGAACGATTTGCGTGAGTGGACGCCCCACATCGGTCGCGATCAGACCATAGATCTCTGTCGCCGCAGGTGTGAAGCTTCGGATCGACAAATCGTCATCCAAAAAGATGGTTGCAATGCGTGTGCTTCGCAGCAGGTTCTGCAAGTCCGCATTGGCACGGGCGACCGCCTCACTGCTGCTGCGGATTTCTTCTTTGGAGACCTCCAGTTTTTCGTTGGCGGTTTGCAGCCCTTGGTTCATCACCAGGAGTTCGTCGTTGGACGACTTCAGCTCCTCATTGGTAGCCTCCATTTCTTGCATCGACCGATCGAGGTCTTCCCGGGTGGCCGCGAGCTCTCGCTGGAGTTGTTCGATCAATCGTTGGGCGTCTTTCTCCGAGGTTTCCGGCGGATCTGAGCCGTCGGTTGACCCTTCCAAGTCCGAAGCGGGAGGGCTCCGATCCTGGAAGGCCACCATGAACAACTCGGTTTCGTGCCCCAATTGCATCATGGGTTGAATGGTCAGCTTCACCCTTTGTTGGCCGCCCTCGCAGGCGACCGACAGATCATCGCGGACAACCCGTCGACGATTGCTCTTGGCCTCCGCGAAGGCGCTGCGGAGTCCAACTCGCAGACTAGCAGGAGCGATCTTGATCAGGTTCTTTTGCAGCAACCCGCCGTCACTGGACAGATACGGGTTGGTCTCTGACAAGGAGCAAACGACTTGCCCGTCAAAGTCAACGACCACTGCCTTGGGGGCAAACTCATCCAGGATGATCCGCTGCAGAACCTGGTGGATTTCTTGGGTGTCCTCTTCGCCTGGAAGGATTGCCGCCGGTCGGGCAACTTCGATTGCGCTGAGGAAACCTCGTGAGTCTTCCGCCGCCGTGACCGTTTCGGTTCCTTTGCGTCGGTTGATTCGATGATTGGCGTTCACGCCATCAAACAGTTCGCCGTGCGAGGAAATGGATTCACTCGGACCAAGGAAGAGGTACCCGTTGGGACGCAAAGCATAGTGAAAAAGGGGGATCAGTTTTTTCTGCAGGTGCGGACCCAAATAGATCAGCAAATTCCGACAGGAGATCAAGTCTTGACGCGAGAAAGGTGGGTCGCTGATCAGGTTGTGCAGCGAGAAGAGAATCGACTCACGCAGATTCCTTTTCGCGTGATAGCGTTTGCCACGCTGGACGAAGAACTGTTTCAGTCGGTCTTCCGAAATGTGCTCGCTGATCCCAAGCGGATAGACTCCTTGTCGCGCGATAGCCAACGCACGCTCGTCGATGTCGCTGGCGATGATTTGAAACGTCGGCAGGGATTCTTTGGAGAGGGTGCCACCTTGCTGTGTTTGCAATTGGTCAACGTATTCATGGCACAGGATCGCCAGGGTGTAGGCTTCCTCTCCCGTCGCGCATCCCGGCACCCAAATGCGAACTGGGTCGCTGGCAGTGCGCCCTTCGAAGATCGGAGGGATCACTTCGGCTGCCAACTTCGCGAACGATTCGGGATCGCGGAAAAATGCCGTGATCCCAATCAGCAATTCGCGAAACAGGTTCTGCGATTCTTCCTGGTCGTCCCGCATTCGGTTCAAGTAAGCCGCGACATCGGGGATCTGCAGGACTTGCATCCGCCGCAAGATTCGTCGGGTCAGCGTGCCCGTCTTGTAGTGTTTGAAATTGTGCTTGGTCTCCTGATACAGAATATCCGCAACTTCGGGGATTGCCTGTTCGATCTGTTCCAGCAGCGATCCGCTCACCCGTTCGTCCGAGTGTTGTTTCAGATAGCGAACGTAGTCCTTGAGTTGATCAGCGATCTTTGCTGGGGAGAGAACATGATCGGCCACACCGGTGATCGCCGCGTTTCTCGGCATCGAATCAAATTTTGAAGATTCGGAAGTTTGGGCAAACGTCATTCCCCCTGCGTCACTGATGGTTTTCAACCCCAGCGTGCCATCCGTGCCCGTCCCAGACAAAACGACTCCAACGCCTCGCGCTCCTCGCGTTTCCGCAATGGAATGAAAGAAATGGTCGATTGGCGTCGCAAAGGATTCTTCGGTGGTCTGTTTCAGCAACAACCGGGAACCACTGCTGATGGTGAGCAGGCTGTTGGGGGGGCAGAGGTAAACCGTGTTCGGTTTGAGAAGTTTGCGAGACTTCAGTTCGACGATTTGCAATGGCGTCGCACTCGCCAATTCACCAGCCTGGTGTGAATGCAATTCCGATGGATCATCGGCGACGAACACCACCGCCAGATCAGGTGAGTCACCCAATGACGTCAAGAATTCTCGCAATGCTTCCATCCCGCCGGCGCCAGCACCCACGCCGACAACCAGTGGTTTGGATTCCAGTGGTGGATCGCTCAACAGAAATGTCTCTCCCGACCCGCGACCACCGTCGGCAGGTAGTTCGGTCTTGGGTCGGTGGGGGTGGTTGGCATGGCTTCGTTTCGATGAGATTCAGAGGTCATCGAAACCTCTTCAACAACCTCGCTAGACGAACGTCCGGTTCGTCCTGATTGGACGCGACGAGCCCGCTGGGGTCAATCGATTGTGGGGTGCAAATGCCGTGTTCCACGCTTTGGCGAAACGTTTTGCAATGGTTGACGGTCGCCAGGGACGGATGATCCCCCCGTTGCCTGCGTTGTTTGGTTTCCGATCAATCGACCAGTCATCGTGCAATCTCCACCCCGGTCGAGAATTCGCTTGGTTTCCACTGGATCGGCCGAGGGATGGCTCAAAACCCAAGCGGACATCACGTGACGACTGGTTGGATTCGCTCAAACCGATGCCGGTCATGTGATTTGGCTGCTTTGGCATCGCATTCGCGTCAGCGTGATTGCTCTCGAGACGCCTTCACGGCTTTGCCTAGCAGGTTGCCTCGATCTTAACCAACTTCGCATGCCAAAAGGTCCAGCCATGAGACAACCACGTGATGTCGTTCACTTTCTTTTGCTCACCGCGGCCATGGTGGCGGGTTTCATCGTGACCGGATGCGATCGGAAAGAAACCGTGCTGGACGTTGAAACTCCAAACGGTGGCGTGGAAGTGAACCGTGACGTCGACGATGGCAGTGTGAGTGTGGACGTCGAAGAGTAGGACACCGCAGAGCCCCGGGCGACGCTCGTCCGGGCGGGTTTCAGAATATCAATTCTTCAGGAGAAACGAAATGAATTGGGATCAAATCGAAGGCAAGTGGAAACAGGTCAAAGGTCAAGCTCAGCAGCAATGGGGGGACTTGACCGATGACGACCTTGATCGTGTCAACGGAAAACGCGAGGAGCTGGTTGGCGTCGTCCAAGAACGCTATGGACTGGCGAAAGACGAAGCCGAAAAGCAAGTCAAGAAGTTTGAGACGTCTTGCAATTGTTGAGTCCAACCAGGCTGCTCGATGGTGAGAGCAAGAATTCACCAATCGCGTTTGTCGTTTCAAGCGGGTCGCGTCGGCTTTGGTCGATTGCGGCCCTTTTCCGTGCTGGGAAAGCACCCCGTTCCAACCACAAAGCAATTCGGTGACCCATGGACATTCCGCAAATCACAACTGGATCCGACGCCGAGCAAGGTGCGATGGGGCAGATTTATTTGGCGACTGGAAAGCACGTCGCTCTTCGCCGGTGGGAGGAAAGCCCGGGCGTGTTCAGCAAGCCAACGACCCGTGACTACGAGGCCGTCGGTTACCTGTTGGAAGGTGCCTTGGAGTTGGAGTTGGATGGGGGAACGGCGCAATTGAGCGTCGGCGATTCCTGGCTCGTCCCGGCAGGTGCGATTCATCGATATCGCGTGCTCAAACCCATCGTCGCGATCGAAGCAACCAGCCCACCAGCTCGTTTCGGAGACCGTGACAAGCCGGTGTGATGCGTCCGGCGTTGGGGAATGTCAGTGGCGAGGGGTGAGCGAACCTGGAGGCGCACCCTGCTATCTTGTCTCGTGTGCATCGTTCCCTCGCCCGCTCTGCGTCGGTCGCCTCTCGACCGTCGATGGGCAATTCACCTCTCCAGTCTTTTTGCATGGCCATCCGATACAGCGTCGGTCTCTCGTTGGAATCGACGCAATTCATTGATCTGCTGAAACGATCCACCTTGGCGGAACGCCGTCCCGTCGACGACGAGGCAAGGATTCGCGAGATGTTGTCGAACGCGGACGTGCTGGTGACCGCTCATTGGGTCGAAGATTCAGCGGTGGCCCATTCGGAAGCACCCGGCAAGCTCGTTGGTGTTTCGCGAGCCATCACCGACCATGCCTACTGCACCTATCTGTCGGATCTTGCCGTCGATACAGATCACCAAGGCCAAGGCATCGGTCGGGAATTGATTCGGCGTACTCATCAAGTCGCTGGCCTGCGAACTCGGCTGATTCTGCTGTCGGCACCTGCGGCGGAAAGCTACTACCCGCATGTCGGAATGCAGCCTCATGATTCTTGCTGGATGATTCCGCCCAGCGACGAAGGCTGAACAATGCCCTTCGGAATCGTTTGTCAATCTGTTCGTCGGAGCGGAGTGGTACGAATTGTCTGGTGGGCTGGCATCCTGCTGAGATGAACTGAAATGCCAACGTGAATCCCGCGCGTTCACTCAGCGTTTGAATCCGACCAGCACGCCCACTTCCGAACGCTCGGTATCGAAGTCGTCGTTGTCCGAAGCAAATCGATCGTGCCCGGCGACGGCGGAGACGGAAAGCTGTTCAGTGAGCTGATAGCTCAGCTTCCCATCGACTCGCCAAAAAATTTCATCGCGACCAATCGGGTCGGTGAAGTCGGGGTAGTTGCGATAGCCCACACCCCAGGTCGGCGTGAACTTCCAGCGGTCGCTGATTTGCCAGTCCGTTGAACCATGCAGGTTGATGGAGAGATATCGATAATCGTCGCCTTTGGTGTTGGCGTATTCCAGGTCGGTTCCCAAGGCGACCATTGGCAGGGCTTCCCAACGCGTTCGTTTGAAGTGGCTGGCACCGAACGTCAGCGTTGTTCCGTCAAGTGAGGTTTGTGCTGGGACGGCACCGTCGTCTTCAAAGTTGGATTGCGCGACCGTGGTGTACCCATACCAAGCGTTCAAGTCAGGTCGGATCACGGTGACCGACGCTGTTCCTGCATGCCGATCGCCCACTTGATTCCCATCGAAGAAGTCATTGGAGAACACGTACTCCATTCGCCCAATCACTTCGTTCCCGCCGAATAAAAAGTCTCTTTCCGCAAACGCACCGGGTTGGAAACTAGCCAGGTTGAATTCCTGAAATTGGCTTTCGTTGGCGGTGAAATACCCGCGAAACAAAACCCCTGCACGAGAGCTTTCGCGGCGGATCAGTTTCCAGTCCAGGTCGGGACTGGCGAACCACTGAAAGCTGGCTTGCTCGTCTTGTGCGAGTTCACGGCTGATCGGCGTGAGCGTGACGTTGGTGTTGTAGAGCAGTCCCGTTTCCAAAAAAATTCGGAACGGACTGGTCGGATTTACCGCTTCGCTTTCGAGTTGTCGCAAGCGGTTCTCGAGGTCATCGGAACCATCGAAGGTTTGGATTTCGTAGCCGACTGTTTGAGTTGGCGCACCCGCAAGATTGGGCGGCGCGGGAAGATCGTTTGGGTGCGCCAGTTCGAAGGGTTCGGAAGTCATCCCGGTCTTCGCCGATGGTTGGTCGGCGAAGTCTGGGCTCGTGGTGGGTGCGATGAGTTGTGCGATCGCGGGGGCTGGGGCCTCGATACCCAGTGCACGGACTTGGTCGGCGTAGTTGCTCGAAGGAGCGATTTTCAGCACCTCCTGCAGATGAAAACGGGCCGCATCTGGACGCGTTTGGTCGTTGAGTAGTTGCCCCAAATCAAAATGAGCGGCGGCATTGAACGGATCGAGATCCAGTGCCTTCCGATTCGACGCGATGGCAGCGTCTGGGTCACCGAGAGTTCGTTGCAGTCGCCCCAACGTTCGCCACGAATCAGAGTGCTCCGGATTCTCGGCGACCTTTTGCTGGAGCATGACCAGCATCCGCTGTTGAGCAGGACTGGGGCCAGAAGCGGTCTCCAGATCGGGACTCGTCGAACTGGTTGGGGGGGAAACGCCTGCGAACTCGTCTGCCAAGGTGATAGAACTGAAAGCGATCAGGCCCAACCAACTGGTCCAAGCGAAACTTCGTAATCGGCGGTTCCAGTCAATCATTCAATTGCCGAGCGAGAGTTGTTTTGCAACGTTGTCAAACGGATGACTGCATAGTGAGCGTCGGAATCACCCTGGAAATTCGCGTCCAGGATCGCCTACTTTGCGATCGGTCTGAGGGCGGACGTCCGTTCGCTCCCAGTTGGTATCAGTCGGCGCTTTTCAGTTGCCACCCCGATTCACGAAGCTCGAGTGAAAGGGGCGATGGCTTGCAGGCGTTTGGAAATTCAGATGGAGTTGAACTCACGGATGAAACGTCACTCAAAGAATGCCTTGGCGATCGCTTGCATGCTGTGCACCGGTGGAACCGTTCAAGCTCAAGGATTGGATGGAGCCCTGTCACGTGTTCGCGGGCAGGTTCAGCAGAATGTGCAAACCCAAGTTCAGCAACGAGTCCAGGCTCGCGTTCAGAGCCAAGTGCAAGCGAACGTCCAAAGCCAAGTGCAACAACGCATTCAAGCGAACGTTGCCAATGGTGTTCAAGCTCGCGTCGGAAACCAAATCGAAGCTGCTGCCCAAACCGCCGCTGGCTTGGCTGCACGTGCTCAGGCACAAGCCAATGCGACTGCCGACCGTGCGTCGCGAAGCAACGTCGGTGCCAACTCCGATGTCCAAATCAACGTCAATGCAAATGCGAACGTTGCCGGATCGCAGTCACGCACCTCGGCTGGGTTTGCTTCTTCGACGCGAGTCTCTGCCAGCCCGATCCAAATCAGCGTTGCTGAAATTCAGGCGTACGATTCTGTCTTTGGTCAGTTCAACCCTCTCCGCACGTCGGCCGTTTTGAACACTGCCGCGGCAGTTCGTCAGAATGCGACCGCCCAAGCCACCGGCGCTTTCGCTTCGAGCGACGCCCCATCAAGTTCGCCAAGCACGGCCAGCATGCCTTCGGAAAACGCCTCCGCACCGGAAGCAGGTTCACCAGAAGCCCCCGATGCATCTGGGGTTGCTGGATCGACCTTCGGCGGCGCGTTCAGCCAAGTCACTCAGGGACAAGCCGGTGCGTCCAATGGCCAATCGGTTCGTGGGACGGGCCAAGCGGCCGGGGACTTCGGCGTCGCCGGTGTGTTGGCGTCGAACATTGACTTCTCGTCGATGATCGCCGTGGCGGCACGTCAGCGCCAAGCTGAGATCGCTGAAATGCGTGACCAAGCCTTGGTCTCGGCCAATGCCGAATTGTTGGCGCAAGCTGACGCGATGGAGGCTCGTTTGAACGCGTTTGCATCGGCTCAACAAGAATCGATGGCGTCGACACAAACCAAGATTCAATCGTTCCAAGCAAAGGCGGCTAACCAAGTGGGATCAGCTGCCAGCCTGAACGTCAATGGTTCAGCCCAAGGACAAGCCACTGCAAACGGTGTCGGTCAAGCGGAAGCGTCCGCCGCGAGTAACGCTCGTCTGAACGGTTCGATTCGCTAGTGATTTCCGACCGGTCCGCCGGTTTGGATCGTGATCGCTTTGAAAGGCGGGAGTTCAGCTCCCGCCTTTTTTATTGTGCCGATCCGATTTGCTGTCGTTGGTACGCGAGTTGCCTGTGTGTAGGGCGGAACACCCGCGACTGGCGGGAATCGTTGAAACCGCCCTACCCAAGGGCGAGAACCCTTTCCCATTTGGAACAGTGCTATGAAATCGATCACCACATTTTTGATGGCCGTCTGCATGATGGTTGCCGTTGGATGCGACGAATCCGCCTTGGATCAAGAGGCCGATGCGATTCGCGATGCCACCCAGCAACAGGCCGAAGACATTCGTGATTCGTCACAGTCAACGGCTGAAACGATTCGTGATCAGTCTCAACAGCAGGCTGAAAACGTCCGGAATCAAGCGGAAAACGCTCCGGATGCAATGGAAGATGCCGCTGAAGAACGAGCTGACATGATTGAAGACCGAGGCGAAACCAAGGCCGATCAGAAGGAAAACCTCGGCGAGCAAAAAGCCGATACATTGGAAGAGGCTGGTGAACAGAAGGCCGATCGTCTCGAAGAAATTGAAGTGGAGTGATTGCCCACCACCCCGGTGGATTGAACCCTATGAATGCTTGGTGGTCGTTTGGCCGCCAGGCATTTTTTTTTGTGAATCGAGGAATGGTATGAATCATCTGCTTGGGACTCCCGTTCGCATGGTCGTGACGGCCATGGTTGTCTTGTTGCTCGTCGCAGGAGGGACCTTGGCTTTCCTCTCGCTCAGTTCGGTGGAGCATTTGGCGAGCGGTTCCGCTGAAAAAACGATTGTGGTGGAATGTGACTTCGAGAAATTTCGCCAAATCATGGTTCGGAAGAACGCGACCGCTGCGATCGTGGGTCAGTCCGGCATGACGTTGATCGATGAACGCGTGGAAGATCTCCAGGTCGACACCAGCCAGGATGATCGACCGCTGCTCAATGCCATTCGAGGTCGTTCAAAAACCGACGTTCAGGCGGTCAAAAAATTGCGTGTGAGTTTGAACGACCCGCACATCGCCGCGGATGAATTGACGTTGCGTCAGCGAGCCAATGTCCACCCCGATGGCATGGACGTGGTCACGGAATCGATCGCTGCAGCCGCGAATTTGGATTCGTATCGAACCACGCTCGATGCACGACCCAAAGGCACTCAAACGGAGGTCACGTTGACGGTGGCGTTGGATGTCCGGGTGACAGTTCCAAAAGCCTTCACTGGACGCGCGGATCGCGAAGTGCAGCAATCTGCGGTGGAGGCGGTGAGTGAGCAAGCGACCAGTTTGCAGCGGTTCGTGGCCGAGCACGCCGGTGAGAGATTCATCCTTCCAGAACTCGGTGGTGGCTCGGATTGATTCACTTCGGTTGACTCTGGTTCATTGCAGAGCATTCGCGATGGACTCTGGTCGGTTTCAACGCTGCCTGCATGATTCCCAATCAATTGCTTCTGGTGAAACGCGACTTGACGGTGAAAGACGGGCACTTTTGAGACTTTCAGGGAATTGTGGATCAACGGGATCTTGTTCGGCACGGGAATCGCTTTACCTCACCTTCGTTCGCTGAGAACACGGTGTTCGTGTTGGCGAAACACAATCAAAAATCTAAGGAGAATATTATGTTGGGTTGGGCTTTGACGTTTTTGGTAATCGCTTTGATCGCTGCCGCATTGGGTTTTGGTGGACTGGCCGGAACCGCTGCGATGGTTGCAAAGGTTTTGTTCGTTGTCTTCTTGGTTCTGTTTGTTCTTGGTTTGGTCATGGGCCGCCGTGGACCAACCGTCTGATTGAGGATGCGAACTCATCGTGACACCTAAACGATCTGCGTGTCTTCCGATGCGTCGATCGACACGGATCGTCACTTCATCCATCAGGATCAGAGACATGGATCAAGAATTGAACCCGCAAATGGAACGAGCGTTGGATGAACTCGCCACGCTGGTTTGCCAATCGCTCGAAGGCGATGGCGAGCAGTTCGTGGAACGGCAAGATGGCCTGCTGAAGACGCTGGTCATGAGTGGTCACTCATGGAAGTCCGAAAGGACTGTCATGGAAGAAGTCGAACGTCGGGTGAAAGAGCGATGCAGCGAATGCGCCATGCACCGCGGTGGCGCGTTGACGTCGCTGACTAGCAAGCTTGGTACGAAGTTGCAGTCGCTCGCTCGTTGGGAATCGAATTCCCCCTCGGAGGATTCGCCCGCGAAACCCGCGAACATCAGTTCTGCGACAGACGCTTGACGCGTTGGAGGTGTGACAATGGCCAAGTGGACGGAAAAAGACGGTCGCCAGTACGAGCACATCAAAGAAAGTGAACTGGACCGTGGTCAGACGGAAAAAGAGGCAGAGGAAATCGCGGCTCGCACTGTGAATAAACAACGTCGAAACGAGGGACGAACACCGAATCGAACAACTCAAGGGACAGGCAATCCAAACGCTTCCTTGGAAGATCGAACGGTCAAAGAGTTGCATAACCTAGCTTCCGAACTCGCGATCGAGGGACGAAGCAAGATGAACAAGTCGGATTTGATTCAGGCGATTCGCAGCGAACGGTCTTAAACGCTCGCTGGGATCTATTTCAACGTCATCCCAGAAGGAGTTTGAAATGTCGACGGAAACGAGCGTGGCTCACGAAGCGGATTGGACCCGCGTTCGCTCAGCGGTGTGCAATCGCTGGCCACATATCAAAGAAGAAGAGTTGTCCAAGTGCCCAGACGAGGCGGAGTGGATGATTGAATTTGTCAAGAGCCGGGTGGATGCATCGCAAGATGAAATCGAGTCGGTCGTCCGCGAGTTCGCGCCTCAGGAATCGATTGCGGATCGAATCAGCCACTCCGCGGAAGACTCCGTCCGCAAGGCTAGCGAGTCGGCGCGCTTCGCTGTCATGCGAGCCGATGAGTGCATCGCCGAACGACCAACGCAATCGGTTTTGGCAAGCTTTGTGGCAGGAGCACTCGTTGGTGTCACGGTCACGGCATTGTGGTTTCGGCAGCATCGCGAACCAACTCGATGGGAACACTTCAAGACGCGAACTTGGGGCTGACCCGGTTTGGTTCACCCACTGACTGAGCGGGTGTTGCAGCGACGTTCGATCGTCTCTCTGCAGTTCCACGCTGGTAGCAAGAATCTTTTCATCAACCGACGAAGCGAGTGAGGTCAATGGTCCTTTCCTCGTTGCGTCGGTTGCTTTTCGTTGGGAGATCGGTGTGCTTGTGGCTGGTCGCCGCTCTATTCATTTTGGCGGGAATCAACCACTTCGTCTCGCCTGCTTTCTATGTTCAGATGATCCCGGATGGTTGGCCCAGCCCCCGATTGCTGGTTTTCGTGTCAGGGTTCTTTGAGGTTCTCGGCGGGACCGGTTTGCTTTTTCGACGGCTTCGCACGATTGCCGGTTTCGGTTTGATTGCGTTGTTAATCGCGGTCTTTCCAGCCAATGTGCACATGGCGATGCACGCTGATCGCTATGATGCGTTTTCACAGACGGGCTTGATCGCTCGACTGCCCTTGCAAGCGGTGTTGATCGCTTTGGTTTGGTGGGTCGCTTGTTCGAAAAGGAATCGCGAAGTTGAATGAATTGGCTCAGGTTTTGTTGCTGACCACAATGGCCGGATTGGCGATTCCAATCGGTGCTTTGGTCGCGATGGTCGAAAAGATCTCACCGGAGTGGTTGGAGACCGAACTTCGGCACAGCGTCATCGCATTTGGTGGTGGGGTGTTGGTTTCGGCGGTCGCCTTGGTGTTGGTCCCGGAGGGAATCAAAGAGCTGTCCCTGCCTTGGATCATTCTGGCATTCGCGTTAGGGGGTCTCGTATTCTGGGGCTTGGAGACGCTCCTAGATCGTTCAAAGAGTTCGATGGCTCAGTTGGTCGCGATGCTGTCGGACTTTGTGCCGGAAGCGGTCGCACTCGGAGCGGCCTTCGCGACGGGGGAAGGAGCGGGAATGTTGCTCGCCGTGTTGATTGGGCTACAGAATCTTCCGGAAGGCTTCAACGCGTATCGCGAGTTGGACTCCTCGTCCGAGCTGAGAGGCTGGAAACTCATCGCCTGCTTGGCGGCCTGTGTTCCTCTCGGGCCACTTGCGGGTTGGATCGGCTATGAACACCTTTCCAGTTTTCCTCGCCTCGTGGACTTCATCATGTTGTTTGCAGCCAGCGGTATTCTGTATCTCACGTTTCAAGATCTGGCGCCGCAAGCGAAGACTGAAAATCAGCGAGCGCCCGCGATCGGGGCTGTCCTGGGATTTCTCCTCGGCCTCATCGGAAACGTGCTGCTGGAGGGATGATCCTGGCTGATTTGTCAGCACTTAGGAAAGACGCGAAAGCCCCGGCGGCCGAGAGGCCATGATGTAGAGCGAGTACACCAGGCCTGGCACAAATCCGAGCAGCGTCAGGATCAAGCTGATCCAAAAATAGTGCCCCACACCGAACTGCATGTAAACCGCGACCGGTGGAAGAAGAAAGACCAGTAGGAGTCGAATGAAGTTCATGGGGACATTCCTCAATGGAGGGCTCGAAATTTCTCTGCGAAGTGGTCTCCCATTCGTCGCATCGTCGAACATGGGAGTCAGCTGAGACGGACCAGTTGCTTTCCAAGATTGTCGCCTTCAAACAGCCCGATGAAGGCATTGGGTGCATTTTCAATGCCATCTGTGATCGACTCTTCCCAGACAACCTTGTCCTGTTGAATGAGCTTCGCCATGTCGGACACAAATTCGTCCTTGGCATCCATGTGGTCTCGGACGATGAATCCTTGGATTCGCAAGCGTTTGGCGATCACATTGAACAGGTTGCGTGGTGCCGCTGGGGCTTCGGTGGCGTTGTAGGTCGCGATCATGCCGCATTCGACGCAGCAACCGAAGTCGTTCATGTTGTCGATGGCTGCTTCGAGGTGGTCGCTGCCCACATTGTCGAAGTAAACATCGATTCCGTCAGGAGCATGCTTGGCAAGTTCCTGGCTGAGGTTGTCGACTTCTTTGTAATGGATGACCGCATCGATGCCGGTCTTGTCCTGGAGCCACTGGATCTTTTCCTGCTTGCCAGCACTTCCGATCACGCGGCACTCCATGGCTTTGGCCAACTGACAAACAATGGAGCCAACTGCTCCGGAGGCTGCCGAGACAAAGACGGTGCTCCCTTTTTTGAGCTGCGCGATCTTGTGCAGCCCGACCCAAGCGGTCATGCCTGTCATGCCGAGGGCACCCAGGAAGGCTTGAGCCGGTGCGATGGTGGGATCGATCTTCGTGATTCCACCTCCGTTGGACGTCCAGTACTCTCGCCAACCAAGGTTGCCGAGGACCATGTCGCCCTCCTCGAAGTCGGCATTCTGCGATTGAATGACTTCACCGATGCATCCGCCCTCCAGCGGTTGGTCGATTTGAAACGGTGGCACGTAGCTGTCGCTGTCCTTCATGCGGCCTCGCATGTAGGGATCCACCGACATCCACCGGTTCTTCACGAGGATCTCGCCGTCCTGGATCGGCCCGACCTCTGTTGTCCGCAGTTCAAAGTTTGATTTTTGCGGCATCCCTTCCGGACGCGATACCAGCTCGATTTGTTTGGATTGAATCGCTTTGCTTGTTGCAGTGCTCATGAATTACTCCTGGTCTCCTAAGTGGATCAGTTTCTTGTTGACGAACTCCAAGATGCCCAGGTGCGAAAGTTCGCGACCGTAGCCGGAGTTCTTGATGCCGCCGAATGGCAGTTCGGATTGCGAGCGAGTGGGCTGATTCAAGAACATCATTCCCGTTTCAATTTGTTCTGCCACACGACGTCCTCGCAGGATGTCTTTTGTGTAGACCGATCCGCCCAACCCGTACGAAGATCGGTTCGCCAGTTGAATGGCAGCGGCTTCATCAGCGACGACATAAATCGTCGCGACGGGGCCGAACAGTTCCTGATCGAATGTCGGGTTGTCTGGTGTGACATCGGTCAAGATGGTGGGGTTGAAGAACGCTCCATCCCGGTCGGGGCGATCGCCGCCCAGCATGACCGTGGCACCCGCATCGATTGATGATTGGACTTGCTCTTGTAATTTGACCGCGGCGTCCTCGGTCGAAAGAGGGGAGAGTGTGGTTTCCTCATCCATTGGATCGCCAAGTTTCAGTTCCTGAAGCTTGGCCTTGAAGCCTTTCATGAACTGGTCCGCGACTTCCTCCACGACGATGAAGCGTTTGGAGGCCACGCAGGATTGACCCGCATTGACCATGCGGCCCTTCACGGCTTGTTCGATCGTCAGATCCAGGTCCGCATCGTCAAGCACGATGAATGGATCGTTGCCGCCCAGTTCGAGAACGCTGCGTTTGAGGTTCTTGCCTGCCTGAGCCGCGACCGCTCGTCCAGCAGGCTCACTGCCCGTCAGCGAAACCCCTTGGACGCGCGAGTCGGAAATGATCGATTCGACGAAGTCCGATGGGATGAACAGGTTTTGGTACACACCCTTTGGCAGCCCGCAATCGTTGTAAAGCTCTTCGATCGCGGCAGCGCACTGCGGCACGTTGCTGGCGTGTTTCACCATGACAGTGTTGCCCGCCATGATGTTGGGCGTCGCGAAACGAACGACTTGGTAGAACGGGAAGTTCCAAGGCATCACGCCCATCAGCACCCCGATCGGTTCGTAGTGCAGGTACGCGTTGGCTTCGACGCGTTCGATTGGCTGATCCGCCAAGAATTCCTCCGCCCCGTTGGCGTAGAACTCAGCGATGTTTGCGCAGTATTCGATTTCGTATTGCGATTCCGAGATCCGTTTGCCCATCTCCAGCGTGATCATGCGGGCGTATTCGTCGGAGTCCGCTCGCAACAGGTTGGCAAATTGGAGGAGACACTTTTTCCGTTCCTCGAATGCCGTGCATCGCCAGTTTTGAAACGTTTTGTGAGCGGTTTCGATGGCCTGCATCGCATCCTGCTTGTGAAGCGGTTCAAACTCGCGAATGGTTTCGTTGGTGGCTGGATTGACGCTGGTAATCGACATGAAAAAGTCCTTGAGGAGTGAGTGGAATCGCAGCGATGTGTGATCGCCAGACAGGGAATTCACGGGATGGGAAGCAGGTCAGGCACTTTGCATCTTGCCGACCAATTTCCGAGTGGCGAAACGCGGCAAGAAACCTGCGGAAGTCACCATCAGACGGTTCTTCCAGCCGGGAATGACAACGTCTTCGTTTTTCATGTAGCCTTCGTATCCAGCACGCGCCACCGCATCGGCGGTCATGGTGGTCGAGGAAAACATGTCCAGGTTGCCCATCCCTGAGTCGGCACCAAATCCGGATTCGGTCGGGCCGGGTTCGAGGCAGGTGACGTGCAAGGAAGTGCCTGAAAGCTCCTCACGCAGCCCTTCGGTGAAGGACAGCACGTACGCCTTGGTCGCGTAATAAACCGCCATGTTGGGACCCGCTTGGTAAGCCGCAATCGATCCGACGTTGAGAATGCCGCCTCGGTTCTTCTGCAGCATGTTCGGAAGCAGTTGACGGGTGAGACGAGTCAACGCCACCACGTTGACCATCACCATGTCGGTCTGACGATCGGCCGAAAGTTCCGAGAATTTTCCGAGGGCACCAAATCCGGCGTTGTTGACCAGCGTGTCGATTGGGATCGATCGTTGTGTCAGTTCATGGCACAGTTGATCCACGGCCTCAGGACGAGACAGATCGCAAGGGATCACGGTGGCACGTCGGCCGGACTGAGATTCGATTTCGGTCGCCAATTCACGAAGTTTGTCTTCGCTGCGAGCGACCAAGACGACGTCGTCCCCACCCATGGCGAATTGGATCGCCAGTTCTCGTCCAATCCCCGATGAAGCTCCGGTGATGAGAGCGGTGTTGTGTTGAGTCATCGGTCGATGTCCATGGAGGAAACGAGAGAGGTAAACTCGACACCCGTCAGTCGCGGAAACCGACGCCGTGCGGCGTCGACGCCCAACCCAAGTGTGCCGAGGTAGCAAACACGGACGCACATGCCATGCCAAGAATTCGGTCGTTCGGAAGTCCCGGTTGTTCCGGCGTCTGAGGTTGGCGTTCCAAATGGCATAGGAAGTGCAATGAATAGGAAGGGCAATGAAACGAGCCCTCGGGCAACTGCAACCGGGGCAAACTGAATTTGGAGCCGATGGGGCTCCCCACTCTTCTGGCAAACATCTGTGACTATGAATTGGTTGACGCATCAGTGGATTCTCGCGGGCATGGTCTCTTCCGCTGCGAGATTCGTCCCGATTCCTTTTGTGGATGACGTGATCCGCGGCCAATGCCGTCGGTTTGTCGTGACTCGAACGCTGGAAGCACACAATCGAACCGACTCCCTGAAAGAACTGCGTGCTTTTTACGCGGAGGACTCAGGCTGCGTTGCCGGTTGCCTGGGAATGCTCGCCAAGGCACCGTTGAAGCTGTTGTTGTTCCCCGTTCGAAAGATCGTTGCGATTCTGACTTCGGTGCGAGGGGTTCCGATGGAGATCATCCGAATGGTTTTGTTGGGGCGGACTCTCGACCGACTTCTCAAAGAAGAAGTGATTGCGGCCGGACCAGTGAGACCTCAGCAAGTCGTGGCGATGCGCGAAGCATTCGAAGAGGCCTTTGCCCGAATGGATTTTCGGGTCGTTCGTGCAGGCATGTCGGATGCCTTGGCCGGAGCGACCGGATGGAAGGAGTCCGCGATGGATTTGGCGGCGAAGGTTGCTGGCCGTGAAAACGAAGCGCAGCCCGCGGGGGATCTCCGCGCCGACGAGAACATGGAAGCCGGTGCCAAGCAATTGGAAGAGGTTCTGGAACGCCCGGAGTTGGTCGCAGCATTCATTGAGTTCGATGATCGCTTTGATGACGCGTTCGCGATGAAGTCAACGAACGTCTGACGAACACAAGGACCGGTCTTGCGATCCCATTGCGTGCAGAGATACTGAGCGATTCGCCGCGAGTTTCAATTGCTTGGAATCGTATGTCGCGGCAGGCGGTTTTCGATTGTTTGAAAGAAGAACAATGGCTTGGGGTTACTTGTTGCTGGCCGGTTTGCTTGAGATTGGATGGGCCGTTGGATTGAAGTACACCGAAGGATTCTCACGCCCCGTTCCGACGTTGATCACCATCGTGATCATGATCGCGAGTTTCTTCACGCTTTCGTTGGCACTTCGGGAGATTCCACTTGGGACGGGCTATGCGATTTGGACCGGGATCGGTGCCGTTGGAACCGCCATCGCCGGAATGATTCTGTTTGGTGAATCCCGCGACGCGATTCGGTTGGCGTGCATCGCTGTCATCGTGTCGGGGATCGTTGGTTTGAAACTGGCTTCGTCGAACAGCCCTGCCCCGCCTGCTCAGGCAAATGCCGATTCGACCCCGCCTCGTTGAAGTTCAGTCAGATGTGGCGGCCAGAACTTCGCAGCAAAAACTCAGCCATCTCGCTGGAGAAAACGGAGGTGATGGGCAGCATGCAGCGAGTGAATTTCTTCGATTTCAGTCCGGCTCATCCGCCCGAAGGCCGGGTGAGGTGCGTACTCGCCCAGGTGTGAATGAAATCGTTTGACACTGTGAGCGAATGCATCGACTTCTTCTTGGTCAATGACGTCATCAGGTGGGACGAATATCGACGCGGTTCGGATTCCGCGTGGAGAATCAGGACGACGAAGTTTGGGCAGCAACCAGCGTCGCATGGCCGGACGCATGAATGCAAACAAAGACATCCAGGCGGGGTAGCCATCGACACTTGGGTTCTGGACCAGGCTTAAGTGTCGGCAAATTTGGCCCAGCGACCAATTGCCACAGGGGGTGTATCCAGCTTGCAGGAGCGATCGAGCCTCTTCGGCCGCGTCATTCAAGTCGTTGAACTGCAAGGTTCTCAGGTTCGTCATGGATTCAAAGGCTCTCGTTGGAAAACAAACGCCATGCTGCGCGTGGTCATGATTGGATTCATCGTACCCAAACGGGGCGCCACTTCATTCCTCGAACAGGTGGCGAATTGTCACGTCGTGTATCGAATCCTTTTGTGATGTTGCCTTGGATCTCCCCGGTTGTAGCTTTGCTGTTGGAATAGACTTGGTACAAACCGCGACGTGCTTTGGGCGTGGCTCTTCCGATTGGAAGATCATGCTGCAATTTCGCTCTTCTCTGATTGCCTTCTTGATGACAGCTTCTTCTTTCAAACCAACGGGGCATGCAGCCCGTTTGGCATCCCTTGTTTGGTTGATCGTGACGGTGGGGTGCGCACCAAAGGAAGAACGCCAGTTCGAAAAGGCGCCGCGACCTGTCGAAGTGATGACGCTGACGCGAACCGTTCCGGTTTCGTCCTATACCGCGACGGGCAGCGTGCAGTCTTGGAAGACCGAGGACATCGGTTTTGAGGTCAGTGGAAAAGTCTTGTGGGTTTTGGAACCAGGAGAAAACATCGACGGACGAGTCATCGACGTGGGCGGCGAAGTGGTTCAGCAGGGAACGCCGCTTGCGCGGATCGATCCGGAACGCTACGAAATCGCCGTCGAGTCTGCGGTGGCGGATTTGGAAGTCGCTCGGTTGAACAAGGAAAGCATCGAAATACGGCTGGACGAGTCGTTGCCGGCGGAGATGGAATCGGCCCGAGCGAACTTGGCACTCGCCGAGATGGAGTTCTCACGCATTGATAATTTGAAACAGCAAAACGCGGCCTCCAAAAGCGAATACGACCAAGCTCGAAACCTCGTCCAAACCCGTTTGGCTTCGTTGAGTGGATTGCAGGCCACGGAAAAGCAGACCCGTGCGGAACTGAAGTCGGCCGAGTCGCAAATTCGACGCGCTGAACAAACGCTGCGCGACGCTCAACGCGATTTAGAACACACCACCTTGTTTGGTTCGTATCAGGGGCAAATTTCGGCGGTGAATGTTGTTCCTGGCAGTGTGGTCAACGCGGGGGATCCCGTGCTGACATTGCAGATGACCAACCCGATCAAGGTCGAGGTGGAGCTGTCGGCCAAACAATCGCGATCGATGCGGAGTCGCCGTCAGTTGCCCATTTCATACGCCCTGGCCGATGGAACCCAGCGTCATACCAACGGGTTGGTCTACAACGTGGACGCGAGTGCGGATCCCGGTACTCGAACCTTCACGATGACGATGTTGTTGTTGAATGAGCGAATGCGAGACCGATTGCCGGGAGATCTCCCCGATGACAAAGTGGCTCGCTCGGAAGACCTTTGGCCCCTGCGACTCAATCGCATGATGGGGACTTCGGAGGAAGTGGTCTTGGTGGAAGAAGAGTCCATTCATCGCGACGACGAAGGTTCCTTCATCTATCTCGTCGCCAACAGCAAGCTGCGAGAACGCTTGCCAGAGGTCTTGAAAGTCCGCCAGCAGCGTTTGCAGGAGAACAAACTCAGGATTCCCTTCTTGGGGAACTGGGTTTTTCGAAGCGTTCAAATGCTGGGCGAGAACGGGGAACCGATCGACATCGATTTGGAGTCTTTGTATGTCGGGAAATTAGCAGGCGATCCCAATATGGATCCTGCGGAGGCGAAGCAAGGCGGAAACCCGCCCCGGAATTGGGACGGCGAGTCGGTGGTCTTGGACCCAGGGGCCGAATGGATGTTGCGTCCAGGTGAATTGGTGACAGTTGACTTGGCGGACCAAAACGAAGGCAAAGGTTTCTTCGTGCCGTTCGATGCGATTGACGAGGAGTCAGGTCAAACGTTTCTCTATGAGATCATGGATGGACTGGCTTCCAAAGTTGGCGTTGAAGTGGTCGCTCGGGAAAATCTGGACACCGGTTCGATGATCGAAGTGCAATCGCCGGAGCTTCGCGAAGGATTGCAAGTCGTCGTTCGTGGGGTTCACTTTCTGACCGACGGCGAACGAGTGCGAAAAGTGGGAGCGCCTCGACGACTGGATGAACTGGAAGAGGGGCATTTGATTGGTAGCCCGGTGCCACCGATGGTGGTGGAGGGATCCGCAGAATGAACTTGCCAACCTTGGCGGTCAAATACCGTCCCATCGTTTTTTCACTGGCGGTTTTGGCCATGGCATGGGGAGCAGTCACCTATGTCACGATCCCCCGACGGGAAGATCCCGAATTCACGATTCGTGTTTGTGTGGTCTCAACCTCCTGGCCGGGAGCGCCTGCTGAGACAGTGGAGGAACTGGTCACCGATAAGATCGAACAGAACTTGACCGGCATCGAGGAGGTCAAGCTGACTCGGTCGACCACGTTGACGGGCCAGTCCACTGTGTTTGTGGAATTGGAAGACAACATCCCGCCCGCGGACATTCAGAATGTCTGGGACAAGGTTCGGGCGCGCGTGGATCTGGTTCCCATGCCTGCTGCCCACGTCAGTCCCATTGTCAACGATGAGTTCGGTGACACCTCCGTGTTGTTGTTGGGGATCCATCAGACACCTTCCAAAGGACGGTCCGAAATCCGTCCTGGGGATCGTTACACACTGCGTCAATTGGAAAAGCACGCCGAAGAGGTGCAGGACGCTTTGCGGTTGTTGCCGGGCGTTGCGAAAGTCGACATGTTCGGGCAACGATCCGAGGCGATCTTCATTGAGACAGACCTCGCCAATTGGGCCCAGTTGGAACTCACCACCAACCAACTGGAATCGTTGGCGGATGATCGCAACATCATTCAAGCCGGTGGAGAACTGGACACCGATTCCGGGCACTTTTCGGTCAAGACTGAAGGTGAGTTCAATGCGGTCGATGAAATCACCCAAATTGCGAGCACGGTTCGAACCGGCCAAGGCGACAACAGCGTTTCTTTGGCGGAACTTGGTCTGACGGTCACGCGTGACTACGAAGATCCGGCGAACTACATCTGCCGAGTGGGCGATTCAAAAGGCAGCACACCCGCTGTGATGCTGGGGATCACCATGAAATCTGGTTCGAACATCATCGACGTCTGCGAAGCGGCGAAGCACCGCGTGTGGGAGATGTCGGAGGTGGAGCAATTGTTGCCTCCGGACATTGGCGTGACCGCCGTTTCAGATCAAAGCGAAAGCGTTGCGAAGAAGATTCGCGACGTGATCATCAATGTCGTCGAAGCCGTTTTGATCGTGGTGGTGGTGGTCTACTTGGTCGTCGGTTTCCGCACCTCGTTTGTGATGGCGGCGAACATTCCGATCGTGGTGGTCGTCGCTGTCGGTCTGATCTCCTTGTTTGGCGTTCAACTCGAACAGATTTCGCTCGCTGCGATGATCATTTCGTTGGGGCTGTTGGTCGACAATGCCGTGCAGGTGTGTGACCAAGCCAGGTCCAATCAAATGGCGGGCATGGATCCGTTCCCTGCGGCGATTGATGGTGCCAACACCTTGGCGATTCCGATGTTGGTCGGCACACTCACCACGATGGCCGCGTTTGTGCCGATGTTGGTGAGCCTGGAAGGTGGCGGAAAAGAATACGTCTACAGTCTACCGGTCACGGTTTCGACCACGCTTGCGCTCAGTTGGGTGTTGGCGATGTCTCTGTGTGTGATCTTGGCTGGAATGTTCATTCGGGCTCCGCAGGGAGATCAAACGGGTTCGCCGGTGGTGGCGACATGGAATCGACTGGCCCATTGGATGCCGCGAAGAAAACGTCGTTCGGATCAAACCCCCGAAAGCTCCTCACGAAGCCTTTCCAACGACAAGCAAGAGAACCTGCCCTTTCGGTTGTATGGATGGCTGGGCGGTTTGGCGGTCAAGTTCAAATGGGTGACGGCGTTTGCCACCCTCGGACTGATGATTGGAATCTTAGCATTGCCAGTGAGTTCGGAATTTTTCCCGGATGCAGATGGGACTCAGTTTGCGGTCAAAGTGATCTTGCCCGAAACGGCAACGATTGAACAAACCGATCAAGTCACCCAGCAGGTTGAAACGATTCTTCAGCGTCTGGGAACCGAAAACCTCGCGGCCAACGGATTTGCCCAACCTCCACTTCGCGTGTATCGATCTTTGGTTGGTGGTGGCGGGTCGCGTTGGCACTTGGGATGGAATCCGGAGCCGAAAACACGGTCCTTCGCGGAGATTTTGGTGCGGACGACGGATGCGTCGGTGACGAAACAGTTCGCCCAACGCGTGCGAGAAATCGCGGAGCGTGGCGACGAGGCTTTGGGGATCGATCCGATCGTCGGGGCTCGCATCGTGCCGGTTCGATTGGCGTTGGGACCACCGGCTGATCCGCTGGTCTTTCGGATTTCTGGGAATGGTTTCGCGAACCCTGCCGTGTTGCGGGAAGCCTCCGACAAGCTGAAACAGCTCGTCACGGCACAGCACGAAACATGGGACGTGTCGGATTCCTGGGGAGTGGATGGGTATCAAATTCAGGTGGCGGTGGAACAGGATCGTGCGTCGTTGGTGGGGGTCACCAATTCGCAGATTGCTCGGACGCTGAATTCCTACTATTCCGGTTTGCAACTGACCACGTTTCGCGAAGGCGACCACGAGGTGCCGGTTTACTTTCGGTTGAAAGCCAGCGAACGCGAATCGGTTCGCGGACTGCAAGAGTCATATGTGGAAGGGGATCGTGGGAAGGTGCCACTGGCTTCCTTGGCGGTTTTGAAACCGGCGTTCGAAATTGCCAAGATTGAACGTCGGAAAATGAATCGAACGATCGAGGTCAGTTCGCAAATGGAACCGGGCGTCACCGGCAACGACGTGGTCGCTCGGGTGTTGAAGTCAGAAGAGATGCGGCAGATTCAGGACGAACTGCCCACGGGATATTGGATCGAACCGGGTGGGTCGTACGAAGAGAGTGCGGAAGCCGGTGGGCAGATGATGATGTCCTTTGCCATTTCGTTCCTGCTGATCGTTTTGTGTCTGATCTTTCAGTACAACGGTTGGTCCAAACCGCTGCTCATCCTTTCCACGTTGCCCCTGGCGTTGGTGGGAGCCTGGCTGGGGTTGTATCTGTCTGATAAGTCGCTGGGATTCATGCCGCAGTTGGGAATCCTGGCTTTGTTTGGCATCGTGCTGAACACCGCGATCATTTTTGTCGAATTCGCCGACATCTTGATCTCAGAACGATCGCGAGCCAAAGCCTCCTCCGGAGAAGAGGAGGGACCGATTGTTGGTCTGACCAAAGACGAGTTTCGTGATTGCTTGATCGACGCGGGCAAGCAGCGCATGTTGCCGATCTTCCTCACCACCGCGACAACGGTTGGTGGCCTCTTGCCCTTGGCTCTCAGCGGCGGACCGCTGTGGGAAGGATTGGCGTGGTGCATGATCGTGGGACTGTTGCTGACGACCATGTTGACTTTGCTCATCGTGCCCGCTTTCTACGCCATCCTGGTCGAAACGTTCCGAGTGGTTCCGATCAAACGTGCCTGATGAAAGAGGTGGTCAGTCGGCCATCTCGCTCATGAATTGAGCCAAGAAGGTTTTCATGAACTGTTCCCGGTCCGTCGCGATTTGACGGGCTGGATCGGTGTGCAGCAGGTCACGCAGTCGAAAGAGCTTTTGATAAAAGTGACCAGCACCGGTCTTTGGTCCGCTCAGATCACTGGGGTCATTGCCAGCGATGTGAAACGGTTGGCCGACGGTTGCTCCGTACTCGATCGTTCGCACGATTCCGATCGCGCCCAGTGCGTCGAGCCGATCGGCGTCCTGCACGATTTTGCCTTCCAGGGAAAGTTCTTCCGCGGTTTCGTGTTTTCGAAACGAAAGGTTGTCGACGATGTGGGCGACGTGCTCGATCGTCATGGGATCCACGTTGAGGTCCCCCAGGATTTCGCGAGAGAACTCGGCGCTGCGCTCAACTCCATCATGGAATTTCGCGTCACCGACATCATGCAACAGCGCCGCCAGTTCGATGGTGAAAAGGTCGCTTCCAATTTGCTTTTGAATGTCACAGGCTGTTCGATGGACACGCCGGACGTGATCGAATCCGTGCCCGGCCTGTTGGTCGGCCATTCGCTGGCTCACAATCTCGGCAACTCGCCGGGGGATGGTTTCAGAGTGGTTCATCACCGAATCGTAACCGGATACGAAGCCTGATCGTAGGTGACGGCGAACCTGGGTGGTACCAAATGTCTCGTGCAAAGTGTCCCGACATTCTCTCCTTCAAAAAATGAATCCCATGTCGAACAACGACCCTTTGATTTGGCAGGTGGACGCGTTCACCGACGTGCCTTTTGGTGGGAACCCAGCTGCCATTTGCCTCGTGCAGGAGTATCCGAGCGACGAGTGGATGCAGCACCTTGCCAGCGAGATGAATTTATCGGAAACAGCGTTCCTGGTTCCGTTGGCCGATCCGGCCGAATACCAGTTGCGATGGTTCACTCCCAATGTCGAAGTGGATCTGTGTGGCCACGCAACACTCGCGGCAGCGCACGTGCTGTGGGAACATAATCGCGTGGAAGAACGCGTTGTGATTCGTTTTCAAACCCGAAGCGGTGAACTTGCTTGTTCACGAAGTGCATCGGGGATCACGCTGGATTTTCCTCACGCACCCTTGTCGGCACTGGACGATTCGAAACTGGAATCACAACTGAAGGCGGCCATGGGGATCGAACAGGCTGAGGTTTGGAGGACACCGTTTGATCTGTTGATGGTGGCGGAATCGCGTGAGGCGGTGATGGGGTTGCAGCCCGATTTTTCATTGTTGACCGCCATTCCGACTCGTGGTGTGATTGTGACGGCAGCAGAGAGTGACGCTGATTTTGATTTCGTCTCTCGGTTCTTTGCCCCTGGCTGTGGCATTGAGGAAGATCCCGTGACAGGATCCGCACACTGTTGCTTGGCCCCGTATTGGGCGCCGCGTTTGGGGACCAACACCTTGGTCGGTTACCAAGCGTCTCGACGCGGTGGAAGGGTTCGATGTGAGGTTGTCGATGATCGTGTGCGTTTGACTGGCAAGGCAGTGACTGTTTTGGAAGGTCGTTTGAAAATCGAGATTTCTGGAAGGTGATTGAATTGAAGTTGCGTTCATTTCGAAACGAGGATGCTGTCGGATGCTGGCATCTTTTTCATGACACCGTGCATCGAGTGAATGGTCGGGATTATTCCCAGGAACAGCTGAACGCGTGGGCGCCGGAGGAGGTGGACCTGGAAGCTTGGACCGATCGGTTTCAAAATCGCGTGGCCTTGGTGGTGGAGTTGGATTCGAAGCTGATTGGATTCGCAGACATGACCCGCGACGGGCACCTGGACCGACTGTTTGTCTCGGCAGATCATCAACGACAAGGTGTCGCAAAGTTGATTTGGACCGGACTTCGCGAGCATGTTCGACGTTTGAACTGTGAAACTGTTTCTACCGAAGCCAGCGTCACCGCGAAACCTTTTTTTGAATCGGTTGGGTTTCAGGTGCGCCAGCGTCAGGAAGTGATTTGTCGCGGCGTCTGCCTGGTCAACTTCCGCATGCAATGGCGGGGGGACCAATTCAACGAGGCGACGTGAATTGGACTGCCGTTTCCTCACTGTCGGTACCATTGGAACCTCACCTGGTTTGGGAGGGGATTTCTGCCGGAGGAGGGGAGGATTCCTTGGCATTTTGGATGCAAGTCGCCGATTCATGAACCATGTTGTTGAAGTTGCTTCGGTCGTTTGCGAGCGAAGCATTTGGGGGCACCAGAACAATTTCAACTGCTTGGACGTGAAGGTACGCGCAGTTGTTGACGATTGCCCCAAGGATTCATTGATGACGCCGTCCTCTTTACGTGAAGAGCTCAAGAAAAAGGGGCCGTTCCAATCCCTCGAGCAAGAGGCCATGCTGGGGATTCTCCGTACCAGCGATCTGCTTGAAAATCGCTTGGCTCGCCTGCTGCGAAAGTATGGGCTGACGCCGTCACAGTACAACGCGATGCGCATCATGCGTGGCGAAGGCGAACCAATGCCTTGCTTGGAAGTCGCCGATCGGATGATCCAGGTGGCACCCGCAATCACCCGTGTGGTCGATCAATTGCTCCATCGAGAGTTGGTCCACAAAACGCAATCCAGCCAGGACCGCCGAGTCTTTTTGGTTGGTGTGACGGAGGAGGGCCTCGCCTTGCTCCGACAATTGGATGAGCCGATCCAGAATTTGCATCGCGAATTGTTGGGGCATGTCAGTGCGGAGGATCTTCAAACGCTGAATCGAATTCTGCATATCGCCCGTGGAAGTGTGTCGGAGTAGTCTTGCTTCGATGTGTGCCGACCGGTTGGGATTTTCTGTGACGGATCGATCAGGCACGCTCAAGACGCTCGGCACGGTTCATTTTGCGTTGAGGGTGGTTTGAAACTCCCAATCGATCCAACCTCTGATAAAGTTTCTTGTTTGAACGGCGGTTTTTTGGTTCAACTGCAACTGGTTCCAAGGTGCGGCAGGGTGTGCCACGAAATGGCGTCCATTCAATCGTGCCGCTGATTTAGAACAACATGACTGAACAACGTGACCCCGACGAAACTCAGACTCGGATTGCCAAGCTGATTGCCGATGCGCGATCGGGGGACCAAAACGCGTTGGGGGAATTGCTGGACAGTTACCGAAAGTTCGTCAAGTTTTTGGCGCGATCCGGTTTGCACCATCATTTGCAAGGCAAAGCCGATCCGTCGGATTTGGCGCAGGAGGTTTGTATTGCGGCGCATGAGAACATGGCCGATTTTCGCGGCCAAACGCCGGAGGAATTCGCGGGTTGGTTGCGAGGCATCCTGCAGAACATTTTGGCGATGCACTTGCGAAAGTACTTGGGGACAAAGAAACGCGATCCACGATTGGAGCAGAATTTGAATGCCAGTTTGGCGAACGCTTCCGGGTTCTTGCAATCAAAGATCGCCGCGGATGTGACCTCACCAAGTCAACACTTCGCTCGCAACGAAGCTTTCCTGCAACTGGCGGAGGCGATTGAGACGCTGCCTGAACACTACCGCGAGGTCATCGTTCTGCGTCATGTTGAAGGGATGTCTTTCGCAGACGTCGCGAAGACAATGGGAAAGAGTGTGGACAGTGTTGAAAAACTCTGGGTACGTGGACTTGCGAAATTGCGAACGATCATGACGTGAGTGTGTGAGAGGCCGAGCTGCAGACGACCAACTGAACGAAGAGGGAAATATGGCCACTTTCGATGAAACCAATGACAACGGCGTGGTCGCTGCGGTCAAGGATTACATGCAATTGCTTGATAGCGGGAAGGCTCCTTCGATCGACGCATTCGTGGCTGATCATGCCACCATCGAAGTCGAGTTGCGTCCGGCACTCGAAGGGCTGGCCATGCTCCATGGCGTCGGGGCACCGTCTGAGTCGCCCGTGAACGCGGTGGGGCCCGATGCCGAATTCACTGCCAAACCGATCGGTGATTTTCAAATCGTCGGTGAACTTGGCCGCGGAGGGATGGGCGTGGTCTACGAGGCCATCCAGCTCTCGCTCGGTCGCAAGGTGGCTCTCAAAGTGCTGCCGTTCGCCAGCGGTCTGGACGAAGTGCGTTTGCAGCGGTTCCGCAACGAAGCTCATGCGGCAGCGGCTCTGCACCACACCAACATCGTGCCCGTCTACGCCGTCGGCAGCGATCGTGGTGTGCACTACTACGCGATGCAGATGATTGAGGGACGCACACTGGCCGACGTGATCGACGAGATGCGGCAGAAGTCAGAGCAAGGCAAAACGGATGACACCGTGCCGTTCCGAGAAGAAGTAGGAACTGCTCCAACTCGACTGAACAACACGACTTCGATGGGCACTTCGCTGGGCACTTCGCTGGGACGGCGGCGGTACTACGAATCGGCGGTGCGGATGGCCTATGACGCTGCGATCGCAATCGAACACGCTCACCAGTACGGTGTGATCCACCGAGACATCAAACCGGGGAACTTGTTGATTGATGGTGCCGGCAAGGTCTGGGTCACCGATTTTGGTTTGGCACACATTGAGTCCGACACGAACAATCTGACTCGGACCGGCGATCCGATGGGGACGTTGCGGTATGCCTCGCCCGAACAAGCGTCTGGCAACCGAATGATTTTGGACCATCGCACCGACGTGTATTCGTTTGGTGTCACGCTATACGAATTGTTGACGTTACAGCCCGCCATTCAGGGCGAAGGTTTTCGCGATTTGCTCAATGCCGTGATCGAGGTGGAACCACCGTCTCCGATCTCAATCGCACCAAATCTGCCCACAGAGCTGGACACGATTGTTCGCAAAGCGATTGCCAAGCAACCGTCCGAACGCTACGCAACGATGAAGGATCTCGCGGATGATCTGCAGTGTTGGTTGGACGACAAACCCATCCAAGCCAAACCACCGACGGCACTTGAGCGATTGGCGAAATGGCGTCGCCGCAACAGCGGACTGGTCACTGCGGCCTTCGGAATGTTGTTCATTGCATCGGTTGCGCTGCTGGTGACGACGCTGTTGGTCTGGGAAGAACAAAGGAACACGAAACACGCCCTCGATCGTGTGACAAAAGAACGCCAGTTGGCCGAAGAGAGTTTTCAGCAGGCACGCGCCGCCGTGGATGCTTTCAGCACCTTGAGTGAAAGCGAGTTGGCTTATCGTGGTGACCTCCAAGACCTTCGCCGGAGCTTCCTCGAAACCTCTCTGTCGTTCTACCGAGATTTCTTGGAACTCCGTGCCGATGATCCTGCGCTCAAAAGCGATTTGGCACTGACGTCGGATCGCGTGGAAGCGATGGTGGAAGAGCTGCAGCTTCTTGAGAAAATTGGACCGCTGATGCAGTTGGCAGAAACCTCGGTTCAGAAAGAGTTGGGCATCGATCGTGAGAAAGCGGATGCAATCACGGAGGCCATCCGGTCTTTGCAAACGCAACGTCAGTCCTTGGCCAACCAGAACCCTGGGAATCTTTCCGAAAGCAACGAGGATATGACGTTGTTGCTCAACGCGTTCAATACTTTCCTGACTGGGAGATTGACCACGAGTCAACTTGAGCGGTTGCGACAAATCGCTCGTCAGCGACGGTTGCCATTCACGTTCAAATCCGCTGAGGTCGTCGCGGCGCTCAACCTCACAAGAGAGCAGCGTGCCAAGATCAATCAAATCATCCAAGAAACGCGACCTCCACGAGGAGGTCGATTCGACGACGGCCGCGGACCTCGGGATCACAACGACGGACGTCGCGGGCAAGGGCCTCGTGGATCAGATGGAATGCGAGGTGGTCCCGATATTGGGCCGGCTGTCGATGATCCACGGTCCCCTGGTGGTCGCCCTGATGAATTTGGTGGTCCGCCTGAGATGAATGGACCGCCTAGCTTTGGTTTTGGTGGACCTCCCGAGTTCAGCGGCCCCCCAGAATTCAACGGGCCGCCTCGTGATATGTGGCGGTCTGAGGCGACTCGGGTCACCGTGGGGCAGATCCTTGAGATCCTGACACCAGAACAGCGTGAGAAATGGGACGCCTTGATCGGCGACCCGTTTTGGCAATGATTTCCCGGCTGAGTGGATCGAAGATTGCCCAGTTTGACTAAAAGGTACCTGACACCTTTTTGGGAGTGACTAAAAGGTACCTGACACCTTTTTGGGAGGTTGAATGCGGATTTTGGTGCTGACGGTGGGGACGCGAGGGGATGTGCAGCCGTACGTCGCGTTGGCCGGTGGGCTGAAGGAGGCGGGGCATGTGGTGCAAATTTGTACCTGTCAGGTGTTCGAAGGGTTCATTCGCTCGCACGGGATCGACTACGCTCCACTGAACAATGACCTCCGCGATTTCATGGAATCCGATGAGGGACGATCGGCCATGGAAACCACCACCAACCTGTTTCAGATGGTTCGGGCTGGCATTCGGCTGATGCCGAAACTCACCGACATGATGCACCGCCAAGTCAACGAAATGTGGACGGCGGCGGAGGCCTTTGAGCCGGATTTGATTCTGTTCCACAAAAAGGCGATCGGCGCAGAAGATTTTGCCGAACGTCTCGGTTGTCGTTGTGCCCTGGCGTTTTATTTGCCGCTCTATGTGCCCACGGGCGAGTCGCCAGCGTTTGGATTCCCACGCTTGCCGCTCGGGCGTTGGTACAACCGCGCGACCTATCGCCTCATCGAATTCATCTCGCGTCGCAGTGGCGCTCGGTTCGTGGGAAAATGGCGGCGATCTCAAGGAATGGCGGCGAAGCGTCCAGCGTACTTTCGTCGCGCGGATGGCAGCCCGGTCGCCGCTTTGCATGCTTACAGCCCCTCCGTGATTCCAAGGCCCTGCGATTGGCCGGATCACGCGACAGTGACGGGTTATTGGTTCCTGGATGCATCGACCGAATTCATACCTGATCCAACCCTGGTGAAGTTTCTTCAACAAGGACCACCACCGATTTACGTTGGCTTCGGCAGCATCTTCGGACGCGATCCGCGAGCGACTGCGGAGCGTGTCATCGAAGCGGTTCGGTTGTCTGGTCAACGTGCGCTGTTGGCAGCGGGCTGGGGAGGCATGGACCTGAACAAGTTCGATTTGCCGGAGACGATGCTTTCCATCGATGCAGTTCCACATGATTGGTTGTTCCCCCGAGTCTCCGCGGTGGTTCACCATGGAGGCTGCGGGACCACCGCAGCCGGACTCCGCGCCGGACGTCGCACGATCATCTGTCCATTCTTTGGTGATCAACCGTTTTGGGGGCGTGTGGTTCAGGATCTCGGTGTCGGCCCCCAACCGATCCCACAACGAAAGCTGACACCCGAGCGGCTTGCCAATGCCATCTCTCAAACGATGGAGGATCGTGAGATGGAAGTCAGGGCGGACCAACTTGGCAAACAAATTCGATCGGAATCGGGCGTGCAGAACGCCGTGCGATTCATCGATGAACTGAGTGTTTAATCAGCTCACAGCGTTTACGTGGCATGGATCTCTCGATCGTTCCAACGCGTGTTGGATGGGCACTCTTGCCCGTCAGAGTTGTGGGTGTCGGCCAAGAGTGGCCAACCTACAACAAAATCAAGAGGCTGGTGAGCGAGGGAATGGACGTTACTCCCTTCCTCGCTGACGCTTCGGGTTATGATTGTGCGCTCGTTGTCGCGGTCCATTTTGGAGCTTTCGCGGTTGATCATTTCAGTCTCTCGTTGCTGCATCCCCTTTTGATGATCCGAACCCTTTTGTTGAGTCTGTTTGTCTCGGTTCCTGTCCTGACAGTCGCGAGTGAACCAGTGCGCTGGTCGGCTGATTCGGCGCGAGCGAACGTTGTCGCAACGCACGGCAAAGCGGAATTGTGTGCCGGGATCGAGGGTGAGAGTTGGTTGTTCAACGGGACAACGGTGCTGGAGCCACAAGACGCAGGCGACGTTTTGAAATCGGGGGAATATTCGCTCGTTGTTTGGGTGAACCCCTACCGCTTGGATTCTGGCCAACAGATCATCGCGGCCAAGAATCGTTATTCGTTGGATGAACGCGAGTGGTCGCTGATGCTGGATCGCAATCACCGATTCAGCCTCTATGTTCATCAAAATGGATGGCGAACCATTTCTGGTCCTGTGCCTGAACTCGGCCATTGGTACCAACTCTGCTTGGTGATGAAACCTGACCAGGTTGAGTTGTATGTCAACGGTGAACTTTCGGGATCGGTGAAGCTGGATCGGCCCGTTCAACCCACCGATGCGCCGCTGACGTTGGGGGGAGTGAACGACGACGGGATTGCCCGGCAAACCTGGTATGGCGCGATCGATGAGGTTCAGCTAATGCCCCGAGCGTTGTCGTCCAAAGAAGTGGCCGCGTCCTATCATCCGGTCGGTTTGGTTCATGATATTCCGACCCCTCCTCCACCGTTCCCACTGTGGGATGAGAACTCACCGTTGGCCCCGGCCAATGATCTGCTGGAAGTTGCCAACGTCGACTTCCATGTGATCAAAAAATGGGACAAGCCCCGCGATGGATACACGTTCTTGCACGGGGTCGCGTTTGCTTGGCATCAAGGGAAGTTGTTTGCTTCGATCGGTCACAACCAAGGGGACGAAAACACGGTGACCGAGGAGGCGCAGTACCGAGTGAGCGAGGATGAAGGAAAGACATGGGGGCCGCTGCAAATCATCGATGCAGGGGACGAGGACAACCTCGCTGTCAGTCACGGGGTGTTCCTCTCACACGGGCGAACCTTGTGGGCATTCCAGGGGGCTTACTATGGGCGGATGGACAACATTCACACGCGAGCCTATCTGTTGGACGATTCCACGGGGAAGTGGAAGTCACTGGGTGTGATCATTGAACAGGGGTTTTGGCCCATGAACCAACCCGTTCGGATGGGCGATGGCAATTGGATCATGCCGGGATTCCTTGGCAGGCGTTATTCGGGGGACGATGTGTTCCCGGCGGCGGTTGCGATCAGTCGCGGGGCTGACTTCACCCAGTGGGATTTGGTGAAGATTCCTGTGGAGCCCTCCGTTCATCGAATGTGGGGTGAATCCAGTTTGTGGGTGGACGGCCCAACCGTTTTCAACGTCGCCCGCTACGGTGGTGACGCCAAGGCTTTGGTCGCCAAGAGCGACGACTATGGTCGGACTTGGTCATCCTCGGCGATCAGCAACCTGCCGATGGCAACGTCCAAACCCGCGGCCGGTGTCCTGAGCAACGGCCAAAGGTACTTGGTCTGCACAACCGCTGCTAAGAACGGTGGCAAGCGGTCGCCATTGACCATTGCCGTTTCGCGTCCTGGCGAAAATGTGTTTTCCAAGGTGTTTGTCATTCGACGATCGATGAACGGGGGCGCGCCCGGTGAATCAGCCCCGAGTTTGAGTTTGTCGTATCCATGTGCGCTGGAACATGACGGCAAACTGTATGTTGGGTACTCCAACAACGGTGGTCGCCGTGCCAACCAGAACAGCGCCGAGATGGCTGTGTTGCCACTGGAGTCACTTCAGGTCCCGTGAAGTTTGGCCAGTCGGTGGTCAGATTGGTTTGGTGGCGACCGATTCGACAGTTGGGATCGCGTTCAGAGCAGCGATCAGTTGGCTGGCATCGGTGTCATCTTGCGGTTGATAGCGATAGACGAGTTCCAGCGACCCACCACGGCGAGCTGTTTCTGCAGAAAGGAGCTGGTAGCTCTTGGTCAGACGTTTCAGTTCGGCGTCCCAACTGCCGACGGAATGCAGGCCCACCTTGAGTGTCAATCGCCACTGGGGGCCATCTGTCAACGGCAGTTTTTTGGGCAGGGATGCGGAGCTTCCGCCGTTGAACTGTGTCGCCCAAGCGAGTGTGATCAAACCCAAGAACGAGACCCAGTATTGTCCGGCTCCGATCGCCATGCCGACGACCACCGCTGCCAAGACGAAGGCCACGTCTCGTGTGGAGGACACCGCGGCCCGAAATCGAACGATCGAAAGAGCGCCTACCAAACTGAATGCACGCGCGATGTTGTCGCCGATGATTTGGGTCGCCATGGCGATCAACACGCTCATCAGCACCAGGGTGAGCGTGAGCTGATTCGGCGAGTCGTGGGGCGATTTGATCCGCGCGATCAAAGCCACCACCCAGCCGCACAACCAAGCCAACGCAAGTCGTGTTGCCAGCGTTGGCAAGTTGGCATCCACTTGGGTGGAGACAGAAGGAAGCCATTCAGGCATGCGTCAGGGTCTCGTTTCGGGAATGCAAGTCAGCAGGTGCGGTGTTCGGAGTGTCAAACACTGGAACAGCCTGATCCAGGTTCCAACAGCGGATGGCGGCACGGTACTTGGAAAATCCTGTCACCGGAATTGGGAATTCACGCAGCAGTTCCTTGAAACGATGCGGCATGATTCGATGGAACTTCAGCTCGAGAATTTCGAGCGGCGTCGCTTTCACCCGTTGCGAACGATCTGACGAGGCGTCTTCGGATGCCACTTCCCACTCAGACGCTGGGCTGGCGTGCAGTTGGCTGTCGATGGTCAAACGCATGTTTTGACCTTGTTCAGTGCCCATTCGAGCGAATCGTCGATAGTGGACTTGAATGGTTGGGCGAAGTTGACGCTCAGTGGCTTGGTCGCAGAACCAATCGCCGAACCAAGGCGTGGAGGTGGAATCGTCGTCCTTCTGCTCTGGGATGTCATCCAGGCCAATCAAGGCCTGCAACACTTCCTGTTCGGGGCCAGCGGATCGAGTCTTTTGGACCTCGCTCTTTTTCTTGGATTTGCTTTCCAACCAAAGCTGAGCTTCGCGGCCATAACGTCGAACCCGATACTTCCGTCGCCCGATCACTCCGGTCTGATGAAACAGATCCAGCTGTTGAGTGTCCAGGTACAGCGTGTTGACGTCGTAGCTGTCCCCCGTTTCGCAGTGAGGGTCCGCGGCGAGATGTTGACGGGCCCACTGTTTGACTTCCGATGCCAAACTGGGATCCAGTTGATATTTCAGTTCGATTCGCTTGTCGTTCATGACTGGATTGAATGCTGGAAAATGATTTTTGGGTCGCAACGCCTCGCGGTCACAACAGGGGCTTCCGCGAGGCGTCGATTGCAATGACGTCTTGACGCTACTTCAGCAGGAATTCGCGACGCCCATCGGCGAAGGCTTTCAAGTTCATCGCACCATGGCCGCGGCTCGGTGCTTCCGATTGGCCGGAGACATCGGTGGCACTGGTCATCGCTTGGAATGATTCCAACGTTCCCAGTTTTCGCGTGTCGACTTCCAACAGCGGTTCGATCAATTCTGCTTGTGCCTGAACGAACGGGCCGATGGTCTTCCAGTCCAAAGAGTTTTCCGCGAGTTGGCGAACTTTCGCGAGGTAGGCATCGCGATACTGTGGGACTGCGAGCACTTTGCTGCGAAGCGGTTTGGTCGGATCTTCCAGGCCAATCAGCGGATCCAAACCAAGCGGAGACGTGGTTGTTTCGGGACCGGGACGGTTTGCATCGCGGGGACCGTTCTGGTTTGGGCCAGCAAATCCACGAGGTCGATCCGCATCACGAGGTCCATCTGCATCACGAGGCCCATCGAGTCCTCGGGGACCGCCAAACTCACCGGGGCCACCAAAGCCACCTGGTCCACCGCGTCCACGATCACCTCGCCCGCCCGGGCCACCACGACCTCCAGGTCCGCCGGGGCCACCAGGTCCGCCCGCAGCACGGAAGGCTTCGTTCATGTCGTGTGGGATGAAGTGGAACACGTCGTCTTTGTCCAGCACGATGCTGTAGTCACTCGCTCGGATCCAGTAGCCGTCCGAGTTGATCAAGGCATTGTCCAGAGCGAGGAACCAGAGCAATCCGTCGACGTTGACCATGGGTTCCAAGGCCGCGGGGAGTTCATTGGCTGGGGTTTGTTCGAGCACACGGCACAGATCGACCAGACGCTGAAGGTCTTTGTCATTGCCGGACTTTTGTTCGAAAGGATGGCGGTAGTTTTCCAGGTCTTCGCCGCGGTATTCCAGTCCACCGCCACCGCGAGGCGAACCGCTGACTTTCCAGCGTGCCCCTTTGGCACTGCCAAAGTTTCGCTTGACAAAGTCTTTGTTGAATTGCTCGACGTTGGTGTACACGCCCCAGTCTTCGCCGTTGATGACAACGCGAACGAAGTTGGCACGGGGAGCAGGAATGTGTTGGTTGGCAATGTGCGAGTACAGCACGGTGCTCATCATGGAATCGTCGCTCGCGCCGTTGAGCAGGTTCAGGGTTTTGTAGCCTCCGATCCGTTGGTCTTCGTTGGCCATGTCGACCGAGATGTTGAGCGATCGTTTGTAGCCTCGTGGGACCATGCCATACGACGAGGCACCTCGGAAGCTGATGCCGCAGTCGGGATAAGATCTGCCATCGATCGTAATCGTGGCGGGGACTTCGACGTCGGTGCTGTGGAAGGTCTCCATCTCTTCTTCCCAGTCATCTGTGCCGAAGTCCAAGAACACGGTGCGAACGATCTGAGGATCGTAAAGATCGCCGTCCACGGGGGTGACGGATTCTTTGGTGATGGTTTGTCCGGGCGTGGGCTCGGGACGATCACGATTCATTCCGGGAGGTCCACCGCCACGTTGGCCACGACCGCGACGGGCTTCGTCGCCTGGGGGGGGGCCGAAGTCGGATGGAGGCCCAAATCCGGGGCCCGGACCAAAGCCTTGTGGCGGACCGAATCCGCCACGGCCACCTTCGCCTCGTTCACGCCCTCCTTCGAGGCCGCGACTTTCCCCGGGACCACGTCCTTCCCCCGGGCCGCGAGGTCCACCAGGGCCACCGAAACCTTGCTGAACGGGGTTGGCGGCGAGAAATTCGCGAGCTTCCTTGCGCTCGGAATCGTTCAACCAAGCGTTGCCGTCCGCGTCAAATTTCTCGACGAGTTCTTGGTCGGGTTGGTCTGGACCGCCGGGGCCACCAGGACCCATTCCAGGCGGTTGAGCTTGGATGTTGGGCGAACAACCGAGGCCGCCGATCAAGGCGACTCCAGAGAACAGCAAGGCTGCGGGGCGAACGAGCGGGAAACGGAGCATTCGAGATACCTGGCGAACAAGACTGGAGACCACGGGCAGAAAGCCTTCACCAGACCAGTTGTGTTCCGGATTCGAATCCGCCGCATAAAACGCGAAAAAGTTTCCAATGAGAAACGAGCGGCCACGAAGTGGCTGGCACATCCCTTGCTTTGGAAAGGCATCCGGCAAGACAGAGAGCGTTTCCTCCCCTTCGATCACTGAGAAACACAAATGCTTTGGGATTCCAATCCAGCACGTCACACTTCCGCTCGCCGGAAATTTCGCCTCGGTCGCCGGGTTTTTGTCACAACCTGTGCGGCAGCGATCATCAGTTTGCCCGCTTACGGCCAAAACGCCGAGTCGACGGCGGGGAATCAACCGATCAGCAAAACAGAGCAGCTTCGCCAGCAGATCGTCGACAAGGGACTCGCCTTCCTCGCCAAAGAGGGGCAGTCCGAGCAAGGGACTTTCTCGGACAAAGTTGGTCCAGGCGTGACGGCGTTGGCGATCACATCGGCGCTGCGGAACGGCCAGTCGATCGATGACCCGATGGTTGCCGAGGGATTGAAGGCACTCGAAGGCTACGTCAAACCAGACGGCGGCATCTATGGCAACGGGCGTCTGAAAAACTACGAGACTTGTGTCGCGATGGTGTGCTTCGCCGAAGCCAACAAGACCGGCAAGTACAACGAGATTCTGAAGCGAGCCAAAGGGTTCGTGACCGGAATCCAATATGGCTCTGGAGCCCGTGACCCATCCGACCCCTGGTACGGCGGCGTCGGCTACAGCGGTGCTGGACGACCTGATTTGTCGAACACCGCGTACATGATCGAAGCCTTGCGTGCCGTGGAAACTCCGGCCAGTGACCCTGCGATTCAAAGTGCGTTGGTGTTCATTTCGCGATGCCAGAACTTGGACAGCGAGTTCAACGACACGCAGTTTGCCAACAAGGTTGATGACGGCGGGTTCTACTACGAAATCCCGACGACCAAGATTGACCCGAGCACGTCGGAAGAACGCTTCACCCCCAACGGCGGACTTCGCAGTTATGGCTCGATGGGATACACGGGGCTCAAGAGCATGATTTTCGCCGGTCTGACCAAGGAGGATCCTCGTGTCAAAGCGGCTCAACAGTGGATCCAGGATCACTACAGCGTCGAAAAGAATCCCGGCATGGGAACCGCCGGTCTGTATTACTACTACCACACCTTCGCGGCCGCACTCGATGCAGCAGGACTAAAAACCGTTGCCGATTCCGATGGCGTAGAACATGACTGGAAGGCCGATTTAGTCGCTGAGCTAGCGGAACGTCAAAACGAAGATGGGTCGTGGAGCAATGACAACCAGCGGTGGTTCGAAAACGACAAGAACCTTGCGACCAGCTTTGCGTTGATGGCGTTGGGGCACTGCCAGTGACTTTCCGTTGAAGCAAAGCTTACTGACGAATCGATTGCAATCGAAAGAGACGGTCCCCGTGGGAAAACCATCACAATGGCTGTGGGGGATCCAGGTCGCGGCATTCAGCATGCTTGTGATTTGGGCAGCCGTGGATCCTTCGTTTGAGCCCTTGGTCCACGGCAATTGGTTTTCGAGCGGATGGATGTCAGCCAATCCAATTCGCTGTGTGGGGATCGTTCTGATTGCGATCCTGGCCGTGGGAAGCCTGCTGGGGTGGATGGTGCAATTCTTTGCGAGGTCGTCGTCGATGATTCATCGTCGATCCTTGGCGCAGTTGTTGGCGGTGGCAACGTTGGCCGCGTTTTGGTGTGCACTCGCGATCCACCTGGATACGATCGCTTGGCAAGGCAAACGGGCGAGATTTGCCTGGCGTGTTCAGGAACTCGAACGCATCGCGGCGCCTCTACGTGAGCAGTGGCCGCAGCGCGATGGTGAACTGCCTGCGATCGGACCGTTCATGGCGTATCCCTTTGGACGCCCGACCACATTGGTTCTGTTGCAAGCACCTCCCGTGGCCAAACGGTCGGTCTATGTCAGCGCGATCGAGTCTCAGAACGGTGCGATCAAGCTGCAGCTGACTGGAACCGACGGGGGTGATTGGGCGGAGTGGCACCCGCGACAGAGTCGGCCGAGTTCATTTGTGGGGGGATTGTCCGACCCGCACGAATTGGAGGATGCGACTTCGATTGGTCACGGTTGGTACTTGGTTCGCTACCGAAGCTGAACTCACAGACTCGGTTGAGGATTGCCGGCAAACTCTTCGACGAGAGCTTGCCAGTCTGACAATGCCATGGGATCGGCATCATCGACGTCGATCCGATCGCCGGTGGCCTTTGCGCCGCATTGTTGCAACCAGGCGTCGATTTGCCGGCCAAAGGCGCAGTATTCGTCGTAGCTGCTGTCACCGAGTGCCAGCACCGCGTAGCTCAGAGTGGACAAGTCATGCTGAGTGGACATCACGTCTTCGGCGAACTCGCAGGCGTGAGCGGGCGGTTCACCCTCCCCTGCGGTGCTTGCCAAAAGGAATGCTTGTCGAGTCGTTTGCAAGCGTTCCACCGAAATCGAATCAAGCGGCAGCAGTTCAGCGAACTTGCCCGCCCCACGAAGCAATTCCAAGGTCTGTTGAGCAAGTTCCTCAGCAAACCCGGTTTCACTGGCGTAGATCACCAGCACGGGATCGTCGTCGAAGCTCCTGGACGGAACTTCAGGGAGCACCTGACTGCAAGTCATCGGCGTTGCTTTCACTGGCATGGTCTTGAGGGCTGAGCTCCCTCGAAACGACCAAATGCACAGCAAGCCATAGGCGGCAAGCGAACCTGCCGCCGCCCACCAACGAGAGGCACTCGGTGGTGCGATCCACCAAGTGCCTTCCGTCCAATGTGCCAAACCCCAGGCGGCGAAGACAAGTGCCGCGAGGAAAATGGTGTTGACCTTCGAGATCATTGAGGCAGGACTTCGAATGTGCCCGCGTAGCTCATCCGGCGACCGGAAGCATTTTCGATCTTGGTCTCGTCGTCTTGATGACTGGTTTCGATCCAGTGCATGCCCGGTTCGGCCCAAGTGATTTGAAACTCGCCCTCTTCGTTGGTCGTGACATTGAGTTCCTCTTGCGAATTGCGGTATCGGGTTCCGCCTTGGATCACAACGATTTCCATGTCCTTCTGAGGTTGGCCGTTGACCAAGAAACGGAAGGTTGCCGTTTCGCCCGCATACAAGTCGTTGGGATGCGTGACAGGGATCAGCTCGATGCCTTTTCCAACTGGCTGCAACGCTTCTTGTGACGGTGCACCATTGGTGACGAACGTTTCGACCCGTCCGAAGCTTTCAGTGATGCGAAGGTTGTCTGCGTCGGCGGGAACTTCACTTGCGATGGCATCAGCGCTTCCACGCCAACGACGTCGTTCGCCGTTTTCCTCCCAGCTTGCAAAGGCCCCATCGTTGACGACTGCAACGCGATAGGTGCCACGTTGGGTCAGGGGCAGATCGAACACGCTGCGGTACTTTCCGGTGGATTGGTTCTGGGCTTCCGCTTCGGTTCCATCAGGAGCGGTGATGACCAGATTGTCCAGTCGCAATGGAAAGTGGTTGAAGTAGAACAAGTCATTGGAGACAGCCGCGTCGACGGTCAGCCAGGGCTCGGGGCCCGAGAAAACGGTTTGGGATGGCAGCAACCACACCTTGTGCGCGTAGGATGCGCTTGGAACGGCAGCGAGCAAAAAGACAAACGAAAGAAGCAAGCGGTTCATGATTGATCTCGTGTAGCGAGGAAGGGTTACTTGGTGGGGGGAATGACAAACGTGATTTCGCCGAGTTCTTCTTTGCCGGCGGCCTTCAGCTTTTGAGTCGTCTTGGAAGGCCATTCAAACGGCAGTTCCAACACTTCGCGGCCGCCGACTTCGCGTGAAGCCTCGACCATCAGGCTGTACTTGCCCGCGGGCAACTTTGAAAAACGTTGGTTGGCATCGTTGAACATCAGCTCGTGCTTGCCGGCTGGGCGTGTCGCGCTCGAGACGCCGTCCACGGGCATTTGCAAGGAACGTCCGGAGCGACGCCACCATTGACGCAGGTCCGGCAGCCACTTGGTGCCTTCGCCTTCGCCCGATTTGGTCAGTTGGTACCAAACGGCCAAGTTTGCGACGCACTTTCGGTTTTCGTCTTGGATCCAGATCGCGACGTAAGGCCGGTGGTATTCCGAAACGTTCAACCGTGGGATTTCGACGGTGGCTTGCCAGTCTTCAGCGGTTGCTTGGCAAACGCCGAGCAATGTGATGCCGAGCATCAACGCAATTCGGTTCAGCATGGAAAGAAGGTCGTGTTTCAAAGGGAAGGAAAGTGTTCAGTGAATCAACAAAACAGCAAGCAGGAAGGGAAGGAACAATCCCAGGCCAACCAGTGGCCAAGTCATTTTTCGACGTCGAGCGTGTTCCACCAACAACAGCAAACCCGTGAGACAGAACACCAAGGTGGCAATTGCGAAAAGATCCAAAAACCATTTCCAGGCTGCCCCGGTGTTGCGCCCTTTGTGCAAATCGTTGAAGTAAGAAATCCAACCTCGCTTGGTTGATTCAAATTCGAACTCACCGATTTCACGATCGATGGCCAGCCACGCGTCGGAACCGGGACCGGGCATCGAAAGGTAGACTTCCTCTTCCGACCAATCCGCTTCTCGGCTTCCGATTGATTTGCCGGTTTGCTTGGTCAACCACTCGGCCAATTCAGGCGGCAAGGCGGCTGACTCTTCCTCTGTCGAATTCGCGAGCAAGGTCACAAGCTCTGGCGGCAAATCATCGATGACCGATTCGCGTTGCGGGTCAGTTTCGATTTGGGAAGCATGGTTCAGCGTGATGCCGGTGATCGCAAACCCCAACATCCCGATCAAGCAAACGGCCGAGCTGGTCCAGTGCCACAACACGACCATCCGCAAAGCGGCGGATGAGAATCCGGGCTTTCGGATGGTGGGCGTCGCAGACGTTTCGGCGGGAGGGGTGCTCATCAAGGTGTTGAATGCGGTCGAGGAATCAGTGGGACGAAATGGTCTCGACCTCGCGTCCCATTCGGGTCCAGCTGGCGTGCCAGACTTGCAAGTCGATCGAGTCGGTCACGGTTTGCACACTGCCGTCGGCCAAAGCGACTTTGACCAATCCCGTGTGGTTGCTGCGAGCGGCGGTGATCTTGGACGAACCGCGAACCAAGTCGGGGATGTTGCTGTTGGGTGACAAGCGGCCGTTGATGATCGGGCCGTTGGGAACGGTGCCTCGCAACCAATAGTGATTGCGGTCGCCATTCCAACTGGTGATGTAAGGCTGAACGTTCGCGATGTCGCCTGTGTCCGCGAGATTGGCGACTGCGGTGGTGACTTCGGATGACCCCGCGCGGGAAAATTGTGGGTCCATGGTGGGAGTCGGTGTGTCCGAGTTCAGCCCGCCACCGATCAGAGTTTCTGCAAACACGATGGTGTGACTGGTGCCGTCCAAGATGTCGCGGAACTTGACCTTCGCATCGGTCCAACACAGCCCGTCGGGTTCGCCGACGCTGGGGTGATAGACCCCGTCCAGTCCACTGCCTTGGTTCATCGCGTAGCTGGTGCCTGCAATCGGAATGCTGGCGCCCGATGGCATTGTCAGCATATGCACTTCCCCATTGATATCGCTGGGGCACTCGTAGGTTGGGACCCGAGTGCCAGCCGCTTCTTGCAAGCCTGCGGGCAAATCTGCGAGAGCGGGGTGACCCATGTAGATGTTGAAATCAATCAGATCTTGCAGTTGAGCTTGCTCAAGGAATGGCAAGATCTTGGCAAACGGTGAGTAGTCACTCGGGTATCCGCCGGTCCAACTGTAGCCGTTGTTGGGGAAGGCGCCGTTGTACGTCGATGCGTAGTTGTGAAGGCCCAGCCCAAGCTGCTTGAGGTTGTTGCTGCACTGCATCGAGCGGGCGGCTTCGCGAGCGGCTTGAACCGCGGGCAACAGCAAACCAACCAGGACGCCGATGATCGCGATGACCACCAACAACTCCACCAGGGTGAAACCTTTGTGGCGAGCGGCGGGACGCGAGGAGCCAGCTTGATTCGTCTCGCTAGAGATCGGTTCAAGGGGCATCGAAGAAGGAACGAAATGCGAACGGGACATTGGAAACTCCTGCCAAAAGGCACACATGGGACGGATCTACTTCAGCGGATCACAGCTCACCACGGTGGTGAGATGGATCAAGAAGCGAAACGAACGTGGCTGGCTGGAGGGCATGAACCCGTTGCTGGCTGCGTCGACGAATCTGCTATTGCGAGTCAGTCGCAATATGGTGCTGGTTGATCCGGGTGGTTACAAGGGGGAAAACGGGAAGCGGGGGTGAGTTTTGAGCTTTTCAAAGCAATGCACGCGTTCCACAGTGGGAAAAAGCGATGCCGCGGCAATTCGAATCAGGTCGATAGGGGCACTTCCTGGGCATCGCTTGAGACGATTTGCTGGTACCTGGCGGCGAGCGACTGAGCGTTTGTGCACTCTTTTGTCAGGAATTGGTTCACGATCTGGCCGTCTTTCAGGACGACGACGCTGTCCGCCCAGATCGCAACGCTGGGCTCGTGCGTGACCATCACAATGGTCCGTTGTTGTTGATCGCAGAGGTTTCGCAGCAGCTTGCAGATCGAATCACCGGTCACAGAATCCAGGCTCCCGGTGGGTTCGTCAGCGAAAACGATGGCCGGGTTGGTGATCAGCGAACGTGCGATCGCGACACGTTGCTGCTCGCCACCACTGAGTGCATCGGGACGATGGTGCAGGCGGTCTTCGATTCCCAATTGCAGCGCAACTTCCTGCAGATCGGAATCGTTGGCCAAGCTCTCTCCTGCAGCGTAGAGCGGGAACAGAATGTTGTCCCTGGCTGAGAGCGATGGCACGAGGTTGAACGCTTGAAACACCAATCCGATCCGCCGCCGACGAAAGCAGGTGAGTTCATAGTCCGACAGCTCAGCGATGTTTTGCCCTTCAATCAGAACGGAGCCCGTTGTGGGGCGAGTCAGCCCGCTCATCAAGTGCAGCAAGGTGCTCTTTCCCGACCCACTGGCTCCCATGACGGCGACGAAGGATCCCGCTTCGACATTGAGGCTGACATCACGCAGCGCATCAACAGAGCGACTTCCCTGGCGATACGTTTTGGAGATGGACTGGACCGTTGCGGTGGTCCGACGAACCGTTTCAGAAAAAGACATCAGTGGCGTGATCGGTGGCATCAGGGACGGCGGCAAGAGGTGCTGAAACGAGAAACACCACTTCGATAAGCACGGGCCGTGCCACACTCATTGCGATCATTGATTGACGACGGGAGGGATCACGTTGAAACCAACGATTGACGGGATGCTTTGCGTTTCGGGGGCTCAATCCAATCGGGATCGCACGCGAGGCGTTGCAGACGCCATCGGCGAAATTGCCGTCGCCAGTGACCGAAATTCCATCGAGCTTGACGATGATCATGGGGCGTCCACAAGCGGCTCAACTGAAGTCGTTTCCGGATTGGAGCAGATCCATCGGTCGCGATTTACCGATCGAGATGGCGGGCCAAGCGGCGATGCCAATCCCGAGTAGCAGCACCAACAAAAAGCCACCCATGATCGGCAGCCACGGGATCACGAGCGGTGGATGCAGTCCGCCAAAAAAGCTCATGGACTGAGCCATCCCACTGCCGCACCATCCGCTCAAGACGCCAAAACCAAGACTGAGCACGCCGGCAACGAACGCAATCAGCAACCCTTCGACCAAGATCGCGCGGGTGAGGTCCGAACTGGTGAAGCCGATTGATCGCAACACGCCAAATTCCCATCGTCGCGATCGAACGGACGCCAGCATCACGTTCAGCACACCCAGGCAAGAGATCAGCAGCGAAACCAATGGGATGTAACTGATGACCCAAATCCATCGCCGCGCCGTGATGTCCAAGTGATCTCGGATACCCTGCACGGGAACCACTTTGGCGAGGTCGAGATCGGTGGGGGCTCTGGGCGGTGCTTCCGAATCAAACGATTCATCGACGATGGATTGCCGGACCAGGTTGCTCGCGAAGGCTTGGATGCTGTCAACATCGGCATTCTCACTCGCGTAGGAGAACCACACGTGTGACGCGGTTGGCAAGTTGAAGTCGGACGCCACGGATTCGTAATCCGCGATGACCAGAGCGGCGGCGCGGTGCGTTCGAGTTCGCAGGCCCGTCAGTTTCGTTTGCCAATGCCATCCGGGAAGTTGGACGACGCCTACGATCATGTATTGGACTTGGTTGTCGGCGTTCCGCGGTGGAGAAACGGAGATGGAATCGCCCAGTTGGAGTCCTGTTTCATCGACGAAATGATCGGGGACGATGCAGGCACCGCCTTGCTGCATTTGCTGCACGGCGTCGCGAGGGTTGCCCGCAACCCATTCCAATTGCAGCAGCGGATGCTCTCCAACCAGGGCTCGTTCGGGATCCAGTCCGATCATCACCACGTTGTCCTGGCGAATGACGGAGGGGCGTTCGGCGCTCCCGGTGAGATCTTCGACCAACCGAGGCTGTTCCACCACCATCGGCAGGCAACGCTGGGGATCCACATCGGGATGGTTGGCAAGTTTTCGTGCTTCCTCCGGAGCAATTCCCGGATTCAACATCACGATGGCGTCGGGCGTCCATTTTCCTGGGATGAAGGATTCCAACATGGTGAATCCCCAAACCTGGATCCCGACAAACAACCCCAGACCAAACGCCATGGCAATGGCGGCGCCGACGGTTCGCCACAGGTGGCTGGTGATCTGGCTGGCCAGCAGCTTGGGATCGATCCGAAACCATCGGGCGAAGGTCGGGCCGACGTGACGATCGACCCAAATCACAATCGAGGGAGCGATCACGAAGAAGCCAATGCTGGAACAGAGAAAACCGATTCCCATCGCCAAACCCACGCTGCTTTCGCTGGGCGGGAAGACAAACGTCAGCACGGGATTGATTGCAATCAACATGATTCCCGCCACCAATCGCAGCCAACCGGGACGCTGCGAGATCTGTGTTTGATGAAGGGGGGCGACGGCATCCAGCGGTTTGACGCGAGTGCTTCGATAGGCAGGCAGCAGCGACGCGAGGAAGGCCCCGCCCAAGGACGCGAGCACCGCGAGATTCAGGTTGCGGCCGCCGAGCATGATGCCATGGTGCAGCAAATCGCCAAACAAACCTTCCACGATTTGCAGCAGTCCCCACCCGACAACGATGCCAGCGACCAATCCCAGCGCACCGAGCACCAACCCTTCGACCACGATCAGGGAAAGGATTTGCCATTTGGTGAAAGCGATCGCTCGCAGGACGGCGTATTGCCGGGTTCGTTCGGTCACGCCCATGCTGAGCGAGCAAAACGTCACCAGCATCGCAACCAACATGGCCACGCCGGTGGCGGCGTAGGATTGCAGTTTGACGTGCTCGGCCTCGGACGCTTGGTCGAGTGCTTCTTCGATTTCGTAGGCTTCTTGAAACTGAAGGGGCGTTTCATAACGGCTCAACCGCGTCGCCCATCCGAATCGAAACTTCGTGATGTCGGCTTGGTCTTGGACGGAGACACCGAGCAAGCTGATTTGAAACGGCTCGCCGAGAATGTCTTCCGCCGATTCGACGTTGATGAACGCTTCCCCAAAGCTTGGCGTCAGCATGGGGATCGATCCCACGCCCAACTTGGGAGTGGGAGGTGCATCGAGCAGGCCGACGATCTCGAACGCCAGCATGTCTTGCCCGTCGGATCCGGGGCGAGGTCGTTCGACTGTCAGCCAGTCGCCGAGATGCAACTGACGACGTTCCGCCACGTCAGCTCGCAAGACGACTTGTGGCGAGGTGGTGTCAGAAGCGATCCAAGTTCCTTTCGACAGATCGAAGGGAGCTTCTGCCGCGTCCGTGGCCATGAACATCAGGCTGGGCAGCAATCCGCGTGGACCGTCTCCGGGGCCCGGGGAGGTCGATTGAACCGCGGGCGGCAGGTTTGAGTTTTCAATGGCGATGCGTTTCGCCCACATTGGATCGACTGCGGTGACGGCGGGGTCTTCGCGTAGTGGTTGCAAGACATCGGGCGTCACGAAATCGTTTTCATCTCCGCTGATGGGAGCGATGGCCAGTTCGTAGCGGCCCAGAGCCAGGTTGCTGAACTCGTCGTACGTTTTGTGCAGCGCTTCGTAGCTGCTGGAAACCCAGATCACCATGCAAACGGCAGCGGCGATGGCGACCGTGGTCAGTGCTGTGCGAGTGGTGCGTTCGCGAAGAAACGCCAAGGCGAGCCGAATGACTTTCAATGCACCGCCTCCGCACCGAGTGATTCTTGGTAGCGATTCGCGATGATCTGCGGGTCTCGTGTGCCCAACGTTTCAAACTCGGCCAGGTTGGTGCCGTCCTTCATGACCACCACGCGGTCCGCCCACATCGCGACGTGGGGTTCGTGGGTCACGACCACGACGCTGCGTTGTTCTTCATCGACGAGGCCGCGAAGAAGCTGACAAATCTGAGTGCCGGTGACCGAATCCAAACTGCCGGTGGGCTCGTCGGCCAGCAGGATGGCTGGGTCGCAAATCAGGGCTCTCGCAATCGCGATGCGTTGTTGCTCGCCGCCGGAAAGAGCCATGGGGCGATGCGAACGTCGCTCGCTCATCCCAAGCCGGTCGAGCAGGCGTTCGACGCGATCGTCCAAGTTGCCAGAGTCGGTTGCTGGGAGGCGAACGTTCTCCTCCGCGGTCAAAGCCGGGATCAAGTTGTAGGCTTGGAAGACGATCCCCAAGTTCTTTTGCCGGAACTTGGTGAGCGCGACGTCGCCCAACTGCGAGAGATCTTGCCCGGACACAACCACCTGTCCCGAGTCGACTTGGATCAGGCCCGCCATCGCATGCAGCAGCGTGCTTTTACCCGATCCCGACGCACCCATGATCGCCACGAATTCGCCTGGTTGGACGGTCAGGTTCACCCCCTCCAACGCGTGCACCGTGGAAGTGCCTTGGCAATAAGTCTTGCAAACTTGATCGATTTGCAGCGGCGTGGCAGAGGTGATGGAAGGCACGGGAAGGATGACTCCTCAAGGCGTGAATGACGAAGTTCTGCGTCGACAGAATTGGGACCGAGCGCATGGATCGACGACGTCGAATTGACCAGGCGAACGGACGTGGCGTTGGGACTCAAGGCGGCGATGGAGAATGCGTCGCCGTTGGCGAAATTTTCATCAGTCTCAAGAAGCGAATGCCTTCGGAAACTCCTGTTTCGCGAGAGGACCGACATTGGTCCGGTGATTGCAATTGCCGGACCTTCCACCTTGGTCCATTCCCCTTGTTGCTGCCGCGTTCATGAATTCACTTCGCTTATTGATCCAGTTCGTTGGTGCACAGATGCGACTGAATCCGGGGCGTGCATTCATCACCATGTTGGGGATCATTGCTTCGACCTGTGCCGTGGTTTGGGTGGTCAGCGGTTACGACGCACTTGTGTCTCAGTTTGACGAGAACAGCGAAAAGTACCTGGGTCGCTACGACCTGCTCATCATGCCCAAGCCCGGGCCACCCGGATCCGAGGCCCCACCAATTCAGTCTGCCTTGGTCGATGAGTTGAAGCACGACGCGGGAGTGCTGGAAGTCAATCCGGTCAGCCAATCGAGGGTCACGGTCATTCCCGTCGGCAAATTTGTGGAGGACGAGAAGTCATCGCTCGACTTCGTGGTGGGGGCCCGTCCACCGGTGAACGGTGCGCCACCTCTGGATCCAACCTTGGTCAGCACTCCCGCGATCGAACCACCTTACGAATTGTTGCAAGGACGCTGGCTGAGTGAGGACAGCGAGGCCAACGAAATTGTCATTGGCGAGTTGGTTGCGGAAGAGAAAACCCTGTCGGTCGGCGATGACCTGAAGCTGATTTCGTTGGCCAATGAGGTTTCGTTGAAAGTCGTGGGGATCGTCGAGCAAGCCCCGCAGGCACCCTCGTTGTCGTCGCGAGGGCGTGGGGGACCACCGTCTGGGAAGCGAAACGAGAGGCCGAAACAAGCCAAGCCGGAATCCAACGACTCAAGGAGCGATACGAATCAAGCGGTGCTTGGAATGCCCAAGAATTTTACGGAAGGCATTGCCGCCAACGCAGTCTATGTTCGTCCGACGTTGGCGGAGAGGATCAACGGCTACGTTTCGAAACCTCAGGTGTTACAAATTGCGATTCGTGACACGGTCACCATCCAGCAGTTTCGCGAAGCCTGGGAAGAGCGTCTGACCAGCGGACGTCCCGCGATGCAGTTGATCGACTTCGAAGCCGTGCGAGCGGGGATGGAGTCGACTCGATCCGTGTCAGGCCAGCGATCCCAAGCTTGGGCTGCGACCGGGATGGCGACGCTGGCGGCGATCTTCATCATCTTTTCAACACTCAGCATGGGTGTCAGTGAACGCACTCGCGAATTCGCGATGTTGCGAGCGGTCGCGCTCACTCGGGGGCAAATCGCCACGATCATCGCGGTCGAAAGCGTCTTGCTTGCGGTGGTCGGTTGGGTCGGTGGATTGCTAGCGGGATACGCGATGTTGGTCGTTGGCAGTCACTACGTGCCGGGATGGTTTGGGACGGATGCGGTCTTGGGCTGGGGCTGCATCGTGTTGTCGGGAATGACGGTGTTGGTCGGTGCACTGGGCGCTGCGATTGTTCCCGCTTGGCGAGCCACCCGCATTGAACCGCTGGAAGCGATGACATCCAAGCTTTCGACACCCGGCATTCGGTCTTGGGTGGTCTTGGGATTGATCGGATTGTTTTTTTCCGCACTGACACCGCTGCTGGTTTTCGCGATTCCGATGTCGGATGGATGGCGAGCTTGGTCGTATGGCTTCTTGACGTATCCCACGTTGTTGCTGGGCATGATTGGTTTGGCACCCGCGGTTGTCGTGGGGACTGAATTCGCGATCGGTCCTTGGGTGACTCGTTCGTTGGGGCTGGACAACCGGATGATGAAAACCCAATTGTCGACCAATCTGTGGCGGACGGTGGGAGCCACGTTGGCCTTGTCGATCGGGCTAGGGCTTTTTGCTTCGACACAGATCTGGGGATATTCCATGTTGAAACCGTTCACCCCGGGAAGTTGGCTTCCCGATGCGTTGGTCGCCTTCCATCCGGTCGGATTGGATGATGAAGGCATCGATGATGTTCGAAAGGTTTCCGGGGTCCGCTCTGATCGCGTGATGCCGATGGCGGTTGAACAAGCCCGGTTTGACTGGGGCGATGCCGACCAACCTTCCCGGGTGCAACGCGACAATGCGGTCTTGTTTGGGATCGATCCGGCGATGGCGTTTTCCGATGAGAATCCGTTCTTAACCTTTGGGTTCGTGGAGGGCGATCGAGTTTCTGCGATCGATGCGTTGCAATCCGGCGGTTCGTGTTTGATCTCCGAAGACTTTCAGATGAGCACGGGACTCAGCGTCGGTAACGAGTTGAGCTTCACGCCGCCGACCGCCGAAGGTGAGCGAGTGACGTATCGCATCGCTGGTGTTGTGTCGCTGCCCGGTTGGCACTGGGTGACGAAGTTCTCGGGTGTGAGGCGACACTTTGTCCGGACCGCCACGGTGGTGTTCGCAGGTCGCGATGACGTGCAGCGAGACTTTCATCTTCATCGAACGGAATTCGTTTGGATGGACTTGGAAGACGATGCGGACTTGTCGACGATGGAAGCGGATTTGCAATCGATCGCCGAACAAAAATCAGGAGAGACCTTTGTGGCAAGCGGTTTGGGAAGCGTGAAGGCGTACCGTCCGTTTGCTCGAATGACCGCCTCGGAGAATGTCCGCAAAGCAATCAAAATTCGAGCCGACGACATGATTTGGGGAATGAGCTATCTGCCGTTGATCACGCTCGCGATCATGTCGCTGGCCATCGCCAACACGGTCATCGCGTCGGAGCGGTCGAGGACGTGGGAGTTTGGCGTCATGCGGTCGATCGGTGTGACTCGCGGGCAGCTTGTGCGGTTGGTCCTTGCCGAAACGATCTTGATTGCGGCCGGTGCCTGTGTGCTGAGTCTGATCTTTGGATTGATTGCGGGCTGGTGCGGTGTCGGGATGGCTCAGTACGTCGGTTGGTTTGCCGGACCGCCAAACTTCATCATCCCGTGGGCACACTTGTCAATTGGATTTGCGATGACGATCGGTCTGTGTTTGCTAGCCGGTTTGTGGCCTGTCGTGCGAATCGGTCGAGCCGAACCGCTCGGGTTGCTACAAGCCGGACGTGGCGGCCAAGGATGAACGGGTTGCTTCGCCCTGTCGTTGTTTCGCATCAATGAGTTCATTCACTGGTCGTCGATGCCGTAGGCCTTCATCCGATCGCGAAGCGTGCCGCGGTGGATGCCCAGCATCTCCGCGGCCTTGGCCCGGTTGCCTCCTGTGTGCTGCATCACCGTTCGAAGCAAAGTGGGTTCCGTTGCCGCCAGGAAATCGCTGTGGAGCGTCACCGAGTCAGGGTTGGCCTCGATCGCGTTCTCGGACCAGACTCGAATGGATTTTTCCATGGCGAGAACGGGGGATGTCGTTTGTGTTTCCCGTCCGGGTTTGGGGGCAGGGAAATCATCAATCGTGAGTTTGCGGCCTCGGCTGACCACAGCGGCGTGTCCCACCGCATTCTTCAGTTCACGGATGTTGCCGTGCCAAGGGCGTGAATGAAGTTGTTCCAGCAGCTCCTCGTCCACCGCGGAATCGATGTCCGCGTACTTCATCGCGGAGAGGAAATGGCGGCAAAGCGGGCCAATGTCTTCCACGCGATCTCGCAGCGGCGGAAGATGAATTTGCACGCCGGTCAGGCGATGAAACAGGTCTTCGCGAAAAGCGTTGGTGGCGACGTCTTCGTGCAGGTCGCTGTTCGTGGCAGCAAGAATGCGAACGTTGGCGGTTCGTGGTTTCACGTCTCCAACGCGGCAGTACTCGCCTTGTTCGAGCACTCGCAGCAATTTGACTTGCGTGCCCAGTGGCAGGTCACCGATTTCGTCGAGCAACACGGTGCCGCCTTCCGCGCGTTCGAACAATCCGGCACGGTCGTCGCTGGCGCCCGTAAACGCTCCTTTGACGTGGCCAAACAGTTCGCTTTCGATCAGATCGGGATTGAGTGCAACCGGGGCAATGGGAATGTAGGGCCCGTCGGCGCGGCGACTGTGACGGTGAATCGCGGCCGCGACGAGTTCCTTTCCTGTGCCGGTTTCGCCCGTGATCAGCACGGACAGATCGCTGTCGGCAACCAAGGCAATCTGCCGAAAGACTTGCTGCATCGCGGGCGACGTGCCGACCAGCACCGACGGATCGATGTCCATCGGCTGAGTCGCGGCCGGGGCCGTCCGGCGCGACGATTTTTGCAGTGCGGTGCGGCAGGTCCGCAGGGCGTCCTCCAGTTTGAATGGTTTGGTCAGGTAGTCCGTGGCTCCATTCTTGACCGCTGCCACGGCGGTTTCTAAGTCACCAAAGGCGGTGATGATGATGACGGGAGCATTGTTGGTCGCTTCCAGGAACTTGGGCAACGCCGTGATGCCGTCTTCCTTGGGGAGACGCACGTCCAAGATCACCATCGAGATATTGTTCTGGCTTGCCAGCCGCAGGCCTTCTTCGGCGCTGGATCCGGTGATGACCTCATGCCCTTCGCTGGTGAGCATCTTTTCCAACGCCCAGCAAATGGACGGTTCGTCATCGACAACGAGGATGGTTTGTGCTGTGGTCATTTCAATCACTGTGGTTCGTCTGGTTGGGCGCGCGTTCGAAGCAATTGCGTGTCCAGCTCGAAAATGGTTCGTTCGTTCTCGCGTCGCCATCGCACCGATCCACCCAAGTACTCGGCGGAACGTTGAACAACGGGAAGCCCCAATCCCATGCCTTCGGGTTTGGAAGTCACGAAGGGCTCGAAGAGAGTGCCAGCCACTTGCTCGGGAACTCCGGCACCATTGTCAGAGACGGTGACTCGAAGGATGTTCTCGCCCAGTTGTTGCAGCGAGACGTCCACTTCGTCACCCGCCTGAATCGCGTTGTGGATCAGGTTGGTCACGGCCGCCACCCAGGTCGGGCCGTCTTGGATTCGCCGTTGCCCAAGGTCATCGTCCAGATCCCACCGCATATTCACTCGCAAATGTTTCGCAATGGGAGAAAGGCTGGTACGGACATCGTCGAAGCAGGTAGTCACATCGGTCGGCCGATCTTTGTCCTGGCGTCCGGAGGCAACCAGGAGCAGCCGACGAACGTAATCTTCGGACAACTCAATTTGATGGATGGCGACTCGGATGCCTTCGTCATCGGTGGCTTGGCATTCTTGAGCGTGCAGTTCGACCGCCATCCGGGCGCCGGTCAAGCTGTTTCTCAATTGATGCGCCATCCCGCCGGCGATTTGGTGCAGCAGCTTTTGGCTTTGCTGGCGGTTGATCTGGTTCCAGAGTTGTTTGAGTTGCTGGGCCATCGAATCAACGGCGCCACCGAGTCGCCCAATCTCGTCAGGGACATCGTCCGAAACCGTCGAGTCAAAGTCGCCGTTGGCCACCGCTTCGACGCGTCGTTGCAGCTTGCTGATGCGGCGGACCAATCGTGACGTCAGCCAAAACGTCAACGAACTGAGGGCCACAATCGTTGACAATCCAGTTGCCAGCGGAAGGATCGCGGCTTGTCGACGATTGGCGTTGAACTGTTCGTCTTCAAACAGAACCGCAACCGCAGCAACTCGGTCTTGGCGGAGCTGGCTGCCAACGGTCTGAAAGGCGAACAATCGAAAGCCGATTCCATCGTCGTTGGGAATGATCGAGGCCGGCAGAGGTCGCTGGTTTTGAAGGTGTTCGCGAAAAGACGTTTTGGCGGTTTCGTCCAGTTGCAGCGTGGAGGACGTGACCAGACCACTGGCACTCAATCCAATCAATTGTGTCCGGGTCAGATCCGCGAGAGATTCCAGGACGATCGAGTTGAGCGGGAAGTTGGAATCCGACAACGTCGACTGAATCGCCGAAAACCGTTGCTCCAGATCTTTCATCGCTCGCTGGGTGCCCAGCCAATAGGAGGCGATCGCCACCAACACCGCGGCCATCAGCGCGGTGGCGATGATCGGCGTGAGCAGGCGAAGTCGCAGCGAACGGAGAGGAGGAGATGTCACAGGACTCATTCTATCTGGATGTCCGAGATGGAAAATTCGCCGCCAGTGGCGAAAGACCCGCCGCGGCATTGGCTGAAACGAGGCATTCGGATCATCATGGGGAAGCTTTTAGCTCTTTTTGTGATTGGCACAGCGAGTGCATTTGCAAACTCAGTTCTGAACCTGCTTGACCCGCACATATTCGCCATTCGGGGGCCTCTGGGATGAGGCTCTCTCCACGAAGGAATCGCTCGATGATAAATCGTTCCGCAGCTCGCTCCGCTTTTACATTGGTGGAATTGTTGGTGGTCATTGCGATCATCGGGGTGTTGGTTGGGTTGTTGCTACCAGCCGTGCAATCCGCTCGGGAAGCGGCTCGTCGGATGCAGTGCAGCAACAATCTGAAGCAGATCGCGTTGTCCGTCCACAACTACCAGAGTGCCTACAAGCGGTTTCCTCCATCGGCTTTGGTCGATTTGAGCGTGACTTCGACCGGCAACAATGGATCTTGGGGAGTCCATGGGCGGATTTTGCCGTTTCTGGAACAGGGCAATGTTTATGAGAACATCGATCTCTCGTTGGCTTGGGACAACCAAGTTTCCATCGACGGTCTGAAGATTCCAACCTACGCCTGTCCGAGTGATCCGGGAACGGATCAAGAACGCACGTTCAGCGATGGCCGGCCGACCCTGTATCCAACCACCTACGGATTCAATTTTGGCCGATGGTTTGTATTCGACCCCACGACTCAGAAAGCTGGTGACGGGATGTTCGCTCCCAACCAGTTTTACAGTTTTCGAGATTGCTTGGATGGTAGCAGTCACACGTTGCTCACCGGCGAAGTGAAAGCTTGGACGCCCTATCAACGCAACGGTGGTCCCTCGGACACGGCGATTCCGATCAACCAAGAGCAAGCTGAATGGATCGTCGCCAGCGGGGCCCAGTTCAAGGACACTGGTCACACCGAATGGCCTGACGGTCGCTGTCATCACACTGGATTCACGGTGACGTTGCCGCCCAACAGCGACGTGAAATTTGAGACCGGCGGGCAAGTGTACGAACAGATGGATTTCAGTTCGTGGCAAGAGGGCAAGGACGGTCAAAGCGGAAGTCCGACCTACGCCATGATCACGTCTCGCAGTCATCACGTCGGATTGGTGAATGTCGCCAAGGTTGACGGGAGTGTCACTTCCGTCACCGAGTCGGTGGAGCTCTCGATCTGGCACGCATTGGGAACTCGAGCCGGCCGCGAGGTCATCCAGGGCGAGTATTGAGATTGCTTTGGAACGCTCGAGCTCAAATCTTCCGGGGAATGACGGGCAGCCAAACCAGCCAGTCGCGGCGTTTCGTCTCAAAATCAAAGTTTTGTTTGGCGGTTGTTGAGAGGAGTCGCAACTGACTCTTTAGCAGCATGTGATCGAGAGTTTGATCGCAGTCCTGCGACTTAACCCCACACCACTGGAGGCCTCTGCGATGAAGGCATTGACCCAATTTTCGTTTGTTGTTTTGACGTGTGCTGGCATGTGTACCGCGGTCGCCCAGCCTCCTGGTGAGCGGGAGGGCCGTGATGCGGGACGTCCCGGTGCTGAGCGATCGAGACGCTCTCCAATTGATCGCGTGATGCGATTGGACAAAGACGAAGACGGCAAACTGACCATTGAAGAAGTCGGTGATTCGCAGTTGAAACCTCTGTTCACACGAGCGGACAAAGACGAAGACGGCGTTGTGACTCGTGAGGAACTGGAGTCGATGATGAGTCGTCGTCAACGTGGCGATGGTGATCGTGGCCCCCGCGGTGAAGGTGACCGTGGCCCTCGGGGCGAAGGTGACCGCGGCCCGCGTGGTGAAGGAGAACGTGGACCGCGTGGTGAAGGTCGTGGCCGGGAAGACGGTGCTCGACGAGGCCCCATGGATGCTGATGGCGATCGCGGACCTCGTGGTGAGGGCGATCGCGGCCCGCGTGGAGGAGGCGATCGTGGACCCCGCGGCGAGGGAGAGCATGGACACGGACCGGGACAAGGTGCCGGAGGACCACCGCGCGACGGCGATACGCAAGGTCATCGTGGACCGGGCGGACCTCCTGAAATCGGCAAAGTGTTGCCGTCGTTCGTACAAGATCACATGGGCCTGAATGACGAACAACGCGAAGCGATCGCCAAATTGCAAGCCAAGGTGGACGCGGAGCTCAAGGGAATTTTGAGCGAAGAGCAATTGGAAGCCATGCGTCGTGGTCCCGAGCAATCGCCCGAAGGGCGTGAGCATCATCGAGGCGATCATTCCGATGGTGCCGAGCGTCCTGCACGCCCAGACCGACCCGAGCGTGCTGACCGCCCAGAACGTGCTGATCGACCGGAAGGCTAAGCGTCACTGCACCTGACATGGGGTGGAGTTCATCTCCGATCTGCTCGAATCGATTTCACCAGAAGTCGGTTCGAGCTGGCTTCGTTTGATGCAACGTGATCGAAGAGGCCATTCTGACGGTCGCGGATGGTTCAACTCTCCAGCAGCCATGCCAGATCAATAAACCATCGGCACGATGACTTCTTGAGGGATCTCGTTGCGTTTGTATTCGTCGCTGTGCAATCGATCCGGTAGTTCCACCGAGTCTTGGGCCACTTCGCCGTAGGGAATCTGGGACAGCAGGTGATGGATGCAGTTCAACCTGGCTCGCTTTTTGTCGTTGCCTTCGACGACCCACCATGGCGCTTCGGAGATATGGGATCGTTCCAGCATCACTTCCTTGGCCTTGGTGTACTGTTCCCATCGACGACGAGATTCCAGGTCCATCGGACTGAGCTTCCATTGCTTCAAAGGATCATTGATCCGGCATTGGAAACGGAATTCTTGCTCATCGTCGGTGATCGAGAACCAATATTTCAGCAGGATCGTTCCGGAAGCGACGATCATTCGTTCGAATTCGGGGACGGTTTGGAAGAATTGCTCGTACTCTTGGTCGGTGCAAAAACCCATCACGCGTTCGACTCCCGCACGGTTGTACCAACTGCGATCGAACAGCACGATTTCACCGCCGGCGGGAAGGTGCGGTGTGTAACGCTGAAAGTACCACTGCGTCTTTTCACGTTCGTTGGGAGCTGGCAAGGCAACGACGCGGCACACTCGTGGATTCAAACGCTGGGTGATGCGTTTGATCGCCCCGCCTTTTCCGGCCGCGTCGCGGCCTTCGAACAGCACCGCAATTTTGACTTGGTTGGCGACCACCCATTCCTGCAGTTTGACCAGTTCCAGTTGCAATTGAAGCAAGTTGCGAAAGTACTCGTGACGCCCGATTTGCTCGTTGCCATCAGGCCGCGGTTCGGTGGCGCGTTCCATCAACGCATCGCCGATCTCGGCTTCGATTTCTTCGTCGATCGAATCCAGGATGTCGTCGCGAATTCGGTCGTAATCCGTGGGGAGATTTTGTTCGGTCACTGAGCTGTTATTCCTTGCGATATTCTTCAACCAAGAACGCCAAGAATTCGCGAATCGATCGCAGGGAGAACTCGGCACTCTTCATGTGTTTTTCGAGGCCCTCGATTTCGATTTCTTGTTCGGCCTCTTCACGACGCTGCATTTCTGCTTTGAGTTGATCCAGTGTCGATTCGGTGTCCTCAATCAGGTTGCGAACGGTTTGTGTCGAGTAGTGTTTGAATTCAGTCACAGGGTTCCTTTCAAAGAATGCTGGAGATGCCCAGGCAAAGTCCGGGAATGAGGAAGAACACTCCAACGATGTACGCCAGCGCGATCAACTTGTTTTCGGACGCGGTTGCCCCCAACCATTCAGCCGCACGGACCGGCAGGAATCGCAGGAACGGGATGCCATAGATCACCACGACTCCGAGGACGTTGTACGTCAAGTGAATGAACGCGATTTGCAACGCGGCCGCTTGGTTGCCATCGACCGCGGTGGCGGCAAGCAGGGCGGTGATGCAGGTGCCGATGTTGGCTCCTAGCGTGAACGGGTAGATCTGTTTCAACCCAAACGCACCCGAGCCAGCCAGCGGTACCATCAACGAGGTGGTCGTCGAAGAAGATTGAACCAAAACGGTGACCAGGGTTCCCGATGCGATCCCTGAAAGTGGGCCTTTGCCAATGGCAGCGTGCATGATGTCCTTGGCTCGGCCAACCATCAATTGCTTGAGCAGTTTGCCGACATAGTGAATGGTTAGAAAAATCAGCACGATGCCCGCGAAGATGAGGGTCAATCCTCCCAGTCCGTCGGAAAGATTTTCAACCAAGTGTTTGGCACTGTTCACGACCGGAGCGGTGGAGGCTTTGACAAAGTTCATTCCCTTCATCGACGCATCTTCGACCACAAAGAACCCTGCCAGCAGGCTGCCAATTTTCTCGAGCAGGCCAAACATCATCTCCAGCGGCAAGAAGATCACCACGGAGAGCAGGTTGAAGAAGTCGTGCACGGTCGCCGCAGCGAAGGCCCGGGCAAACTCCTTTTTCTGGCGAACGTGGCCGAGCGACACGATCGTGTTGGTGATGGAGGTGCCTATGTTGGCCCCCATGACCATCGGCACCGCAACGGAGACCGGTAACCCGCCCGCAACCAAACCCACGATGATGGAGGTCACTGTGGAAGAGGATTGGATCAACGCGGTGGCGACCGTTCCAACGACCAGGCCAGCAAAGGGGTTGGTCGCAAACCCGAACATCTCTTCCGCTTCATCTCCAGTCGCGGTCTTGAAACCGGTGCCGATCAATCCCACCGCGCAGATCAAAAAATAGACCAGGACTGCGACGGAGATCCATTGAAGGATTGGTGAGTGGCTGCCCGTCGTGGGCATTTCCTCTGACACCGCTTCTTCCAAAGCGTGTTCCAACACGCTCTCGTTGGATAGACTCATGGGGGAACCGTGTGGTGTGCGGAGCGATCGCTCGAAGGAAGAGAAAGCCCCTTTTTGATTCGGGATCCGCTCTGTCGAATGCGGTTGGTTGAGGGCTGAGTAGGTTATGAGAGGCCCATTCAAATCGATCAAGCGTCCCTGGCAAGTGTGTCCGTATCGACACAATTCGTGAACGATTGCGTATGAGCCTGTTTTGCCGGCCAATCATGAGCCTGCACGCTCTTCCGTCACCAAACTTCAGGCGGAAGTTCACGGAAAATTCATGGGCAAGTTCGTGATTCTGCGCTGTGAAATGCGCCGGCGATGCAGCAAACCCAGGCGTTGTCGGAGCGAGAGTTTTTGACGTTTGCCAGCGGCGTGTGGCCCTTCGCACGGGGCTCACGTCCGCGAAATGCCCCCGCGGTTCTCCGCAATCGGAGCGTTGGTGGGAGCCAAAGACCGGAGAATCAGATCGCGGCAGTTGGAGTTTGGCGAAACTCGGTTGGTCACTTCGGTGCGACCACCATCAGGTCTTCGATGGTGCGAGCCAGTTGCTTGGGCGAGGTTGCGATTTTGACGTAGGAGTGAGTTGCTGATTGAGCGCCCGGTGATTCTTGTGTCCAAGAGGTGATGCCGCGATCGTCAATCTCAACTCGCCCATTTGGGATGATTTGCCAGACCTTGGGTTCCGCACCACGAACGGCAAAGAGTGCGGCCGCTTGATCGTAGCTCGGTTTGCCGGCGTCGATTGACATCTTGTTGCCAGGCATCGGACGCAGTTCATACGCGCGGCGAACAGGGTTGGTTTGGGGAGTGGATTTGAGTCTGGCACCGGTCACCAGCTGTTTGCCCACTTCGAAACCGTGCCAGATGATTTCGCCCGGCCAATGCTCCGCCACCAGTCGGGCTGCTTCGACATGAGTGGCAATGTTGGCTTCGCGCCGGTTGGATTGCGGGAAATGACCTCCCATCACGACCAAGCTTTTGACTTTGGTGCGAATCAGTTCGGGTTCCTCGCGAATCAATACAGCGAGATTGGAAAACGCTCCAACACTGCAAATTGTGACGCTGCGATCCGCTGCCGTTCTCAAGGCCTGTCGATACACGTCGAGCGCGTCAGCAGCCTCCGAATCAGGGAGCATGTCGTGGTCGAAGTCGTCTCGCAGCGCCGTTGTGTAGGGGCTGGTACGTTGAAATGCCGTCGGCCCCGTTTTGTCGGTGCCGATCGGGATATCACCTCGGCCGTAGTACGTGTTGATCGCGTCGACGGCAGCGGCGGAAGCGTTTGTCAGATCGCGACGATTGGTGACCACAGCCAGGAGTTCGCACTCGCCGCGATCAGCCAAGGCATGCAACAGCGCGAGTGCTCCTGCGTCGTCGCAGTCGCCCGACATGTCTGTGTCCAGGATTAGCTTGACGGGGGTCTGATTCGCCGATGGCTCTGTTGCGGAGACGGGGGAAAGGGAGGCGGAAATCGCCAGCATGACGAGGCAGAAGGACAGCAATCTGTGCAAGCGAAGCTTCATGGATGATCTCGACGTTTGGGCCCATCACGAGCAACCTGCTCGGGTGGTGGATGGGGAGGTGGGACGAAACGCGGTGGAATTAGACGTGAGCACGGAGGCGGTGCTTGTCCGAATCACTGGTTTCGTTGAGTGGTGGGAAGGGAGACATCATCTTAGGCGAAGCAACCACTCAGTGAAGAAGCCCAGACGATCGAGACGGCAGGCAGCTTCCATCTTTTCGTCTAGCAAAGGAGGTCATTCCTCCGATTCTGTCGCCCCTTGAGTGGCCGGCAAGTTCCCGCTGATTGCGACGGCCGAGGCGGTGAATGAGATGCCTTGTGTGTTGCTCGTGTCGACCATCACGGTCTCCACAATCGGTTGGTTGACCTCGGTCCCCGCCTGCCATTCAACCAGGAAGCTGGCGCCGCTGCCTCCCGTTTTGTCATCGCGTTGGATGACAAATTCGGTGGCTGCGAGTGGGGCGAGCTGCAATGGTTTCTGCAGCAACGATCGAATCTCTTTTCCGCTGGTGTCGTAGTACCGGACGGACGTGATCACGATCTCATTGTCAACGTCGGTGTTGCGAACGTTCAGCGTGACCGTCAGCAGATACGGATCACCCTTTTGGTGATAAACGTGCGAGTACGCGGGAACATAGAGCCGCTGGCCCGTGACAGGGTGCCACGGCATCGTGTCCAGTTCGCGTCTGGCTTCGTCGCGAACGCTGGGGGATTGAAGAGGCAGGTTCTCTTCGATCGAGCGAAAGCGAAACTCGATGAAAATCACCAGCAACACAATCGGAACAATCACGAACAGAAACGTGAGCAGCTTGAGGTGCCGCGAGATCTGTTCGGCGCGTTCTTCACTGAAGGGAGTCGGCATGAGTTGGCGCATGGGTGGGATGAATGGGCGTGAACGTGGAGTTCACGCCCAGATTCTTCTCACGAGCAGGTCGCGTGACGACCTTCGCGAGAAACGTTACCCAGCCACTTCTGCCGGAGGACCCGACGCTGACTCGGATGCAAGTTCTGAACCGCCGTCCCCGAGGAACTTGGTGTGGCCGGTCTTCACATCATACAACGCACCGATCACCTTCACACGTCCGTCTTGCACTGCTTCGCGAATGATGCGGCTTCTTTTCAGAATTTCCTCGACGGTGTGAATGACGTTGGCTTCGGCAACCTTGTCGACGTATTGCTCCATCGCTTCCGCGGATAGATTTTCGACCGCTTCGGCGGAGTCACTGGGGACGCAGGGTGCGATCTCATCGACGATTGACTGCAAATGCTGGCAACCCGTCGCTGCTTCGGCGCCTTGGTTGGCGGCGATCAGTTCGACGGAAGAAGTCACTGCTCCACAACGCGTGTGTCCCAGGACAGCGACCAGCTTCACTCCGGCAACGCCGACGGCGTATTCGAGGCTGCCCAGTGATTTGGTGCCAACGATATTCCCGGCCACTCGCACACTGAAAATGTCCCCCACACCGAGGTCGAAGACCAACTCCGTTGGCACCCGCGAATCGATGCAGCTCAGGACGGCCGCCAGTGGGCTTTGTCCCGCCGCGGTCGCATTGACCTGCCGTCCTAAGTCGCGGTTCAATCGCGTGCCGTCGGCAAAGCGACGGTTTCCGTTTCGGAGGATCTTGATGACTTGGTCGGAGGTGACTTTTTCTTGCAGTTCACGCGATGTGAATTCGGCGAATTCTTTGACGTCACTGAGTTGATACTTCTGCCGGAAGCCAGCCAGGTTGACCGAAATGTCTCGGGGCGGGGCCACGTTGTCTTTGAAGTCTCGAATCAGGCTCAACACATCGGGATCGATGTAATCGGAGCGAGAGGCGTCGATCACAAGTTTGCTGCCGGGACTCGTTTCGTTGAGGACTCGGTCCAAGGCGGCGCGGTTGAGAAAGCTGACTTGGTTGGAGAGCTCAATGTGAGTGACATCGCCATCGACTTGCGTTTCCACAATGCGCCGAATTGGTCGACGCAGGTTGCTGTTGAGAATGAACAAAATGCTGATTCCCAAGCCGATCAGAATTCCGACCAACAAGTCCGTCATGACAATCGCAACGACGGTGACGATGAACGGTATGAATTGATAACGACCTTCCTTCCACATCTGCTTGAAAATGGTGGGGCTGGCCAATTTGAAACCCGTCACCAACAGAATCGCGGCCAATGCGGACAGCGGGATTTTGTTCATCAAAGTCGGCAAGAAAGCAACGCTGATCAAGATCAGCGCTCCGTGGAAGATCGCCGACATTTTCGTTTTGGAACCAGCACCAACGTTGACCGAACCACGAACGACGACCGAGGTGACGGGAAGCCCACCAATCAAACCGCAGACCATGTTGCCGCACCCCTGTGCGATCAATTCGCGGCTTGGTGGTGAGTTGCGTTTCGCTTTGTCGAGCTTGTCGACCGCTTCCAAGTTCAGCAATGTCTCCAGGGACGCGACCACCGCGATCGTGACAGCGGCGATGTAAATTGCTGGGTCAAACGTTCGGCTGAAGTCGGGCATCCGGAGGAAACCGACAAACTCAGAAAAGCTTTGTGCGATCGGGATCTGTACCAAGTGTGATCCGCTGACCAACCAGTCTGGGCCGATGTTGGTGAATCCCAAGTTGATCAGGACTCCCACGGCAACCACGATCAACGGGGCGGGAACCAGGGACTTCTTGAGGGCAGGGATACGTTCCCAGATCAACAGAATGGCAATCGACAAAAGCCCGATCACCATTGCCCCGACGTGAATTTCACCAGCGAAGATGGTCAGCAGCTCAGAGAACGTGTTTTCCTGGTCAGGTTGGATGAACGACATGTCCCCTTCTGGGTCGGTGTCGTGGCCGAAGATGTGAGGGATCTGCTTCAGAATCAGAATCACACCAATTGCGACCAACAGTCCTTTGATGACGCTGGAGGGGAAAAACGCCGAGAGGGCACCGCCTCGAGCGATCCCAAAACCGATCTGGATGAGGCCGGCAATCAGCACGGCCAACAGAAAGGCTTCGAAGGATCCCAGCAAGGTGATTTGGGCAGCAACGATGGCGGTCAATCCCGCCGCGGGACCACTGACGCTGGTGTGCGATCCACTGATGACGGCGACCACCAGGCCCCCGACAATGCCTGACAGCAATCCGGAAAAGAGGTCTGCACCGGAGGCCAGGGCGATTCCCAGGCAGAGTGGGAGGGCAACCAGAAAGACCACCAAACCCGCGACGAGGTCTTGGGCAATGGAACTGGGGGAATACAGACTGGTCGGTTTGGGAACTTCGGATGTCGACATGGAGAATCCTTCGCAAAACGAAACGTCGTGATGCAAGTGAAAGAGCGGGATCAAAACTGTCGAACTCGAGCGCTGCACCTGCGCAGCGTTGGATCACTTCAGTCAGTGCGGAACGCATCCACGGACAAACAGTTTGTGATCAGGCATGCCAAGTGAACCGTCCTGGGAACAATCGTTCCGGTGGAGGGTGCTTCGCAAGAGTTCAAAGACGAAACGGTTGGACGTACCGGTGGCCTAGCACCGCATCGGTGCGAGCAGTCCGTTGGCGATTCGATGACCGTCAATTGCTGAAAGAAGGGGGCGCGTTTGCGGAACCAGGTTCCGGCCCGACAGGAGCTCTCGAGGGAGGACAAATCCGCCCTGAGGCGACCGAAGTTGTTGGACACGTCGGTGCGGAGAGCACGGGACGCGTTCTTCGATTTCTTCCGTTTCGGTTTGTCGACCGTTCCCCAGCAGCGAGCGGGAAACGGTGGTGGAGATCCCCAGCGTCGGGAATGCAAGCAAAAACAGCATGATGAATGACATCATGCGGCTGCCGCGACCCAGATCGAAGTGACGTGGAGAAATATTCAAACTGCAGTTCGGATTGGTTGAGATCGAATGAGAGAGGAGCTTGGAGGCTCTCTCAAGAGGTGGTTTTATTCTAGTGGCAAGGCGGATGCCGACAAGGACGAATCGGTCGTTCACTCCGGTTCTGGAAGGATCGACATTCCTACGTACTGAACCTTTCCATCGGACGATAATTCTCGTAAATGAAGCACAATTTTGTCAATTTGGACCGCGGCGCCAATCTTCATTTTGTCTTTTTTAAGATGCAGTCGGACCAACTCATCCATGGTGAGGTCCCCGTCGTCGGCCAGTTTTAGCTCGTAAAACTGCTCCAATTCACGAACTTTGATCGAGCCTCGCAGCGGAAATTCGAGTTCCGGCGGGAGGTCGGTGGTGTGGGCACGCGTGGGGGCAAAAACACGGTCGACCATCGCACGAATGCTTGGCCGTAGCACGACAACCACGTGATCCCCCGGTTTCAACTGCGATCGACCTTGTGGCAGCACCGTTTGCTCGTCGCGAACAATCAACGCAATGACCACTCCATCGGGCAGCGCCAAGTCTTTGATCAAGCAACCCGATGCCCGTGAATCCTGTTCGATGAAGTAGTCGACAATGTCCCCGTCCACGTTTTGAAGCGAGCTGATCTCAAGCGTCACCGGCGTCTTTTGATGCTTGGGCACTTCCAATTTCAAAACGCGCGCGACCGCGGGGAGGGTCCAGCCCTGCACAAGTGCCGAAACCAAAACGACGAAGAAAACGGTGTCGAAGATGATCGAGGCGGCAGGAAGTCCCGCCATCATTGGGAACGTGGCCAGGGTGATGGGCACCGCGCCTTTAAGTCCGACCCAAGACAGAAACGTCAACTCGCGAGTCGAGAATCGAAATGGCATCCCGCACAAAAACACGGCGATGGGCCGGGCCACAAAAATCAACACCGAGGCGATCAAAATCGCCGGGACGGTGACGTTCCACAGGCGACTGGGAAAGGACAAAATGCCAAGAGCCGTGAACATCAGGATCTGGCACATCCACGCCAATGCGTCGTGGAACAAGACGATGCCTCGAAGGAAAACAGGCCTTCGATTGCCAATCACAACGCCGGTGAGGTAAACGGCCAAGAACCCGCTGCCACCCAGTTCGGAGGCCATGCCGAATGAGAACAGGCCCAATGCAGTGGCCATCACGGGATACAAACCCGCCGCTTCCAATCGGATGTTCTGCAGCAACCAGGCACCGACCCAGCCCACCGCGAGCCCCATGCCGGTGCCGACGACGGCTTGATTCAGGAACAACGTGACCAGGCCAAACCCAAGCGGCGTCTGTCCGGTCAGGACCTCAATCAAACCGACGGTCAAGAAGATCGCCATGGGGTCGTTGGAGCCGCTTTCGACTTCCAAGGTGTTCGCCAACCTGGGGCGGATATGAACGCCACCTCCGCGAAGCACCGAAAACACGACCGAAGCGTCGGTCGAGCCCACAATGCTGCCGAGCAGCAACCCCTGCGTCCAACTCAGGCCCAGGATCCAAGACGCAGCCAATCCGGTGATCCCGGCCGTCACCACCACCCCCACCGTGGCCAACAAAGAGGCGGGCTTCCAAGCCGATTGAAAGGCCGCGTAGGGCGTTCCAATCCCGCCATTGAACAGAATCAAGCACAGCGCGGCGGTGGCAAAACCATGGGCCAGCGTGTAGTTCTCAAATTCGATTCCCCCGATGCCTTCGGATCCCGCCAGCATTCCGATGGCTAAGAAAACCACCAGCACGGGGACACCCATTCTCGCCGAAAATTTGTTCGACGCGATTCCTAGTAACAGCAAACTCCCGGCGAGCAGGATGAGAGTTTCAATGCTGAACATGATTGGATCAGAAAGAGGAAGGAAGGATGATCGGAAGTCGTCGGTTGGGTTCCTACCGGACGTTCAGTCTAGGGAACCAAACGAAAACCCGGAAAGCCCGCGGAGCACTGCCAAGGAACTTAGCAGTGTCGACGCGAGCTGTCCGGATTCTTTTTCACTTCCGATGCAAACCAGACACTTGGAGAAGAAATCTGGCTCCTTCATGCCAACGGATCAAGTGCCTTCCGGTGTTGTTTCTGGCTCGGTGCGTTTCGCGAAACGTCGCAGCAAAACATAGAACACAGGCGTCAAAAACAAACCAAAGATCGTGACTCCCAACATGCCTGCGAACACAGCGGTTCCCAGCACGCGTCGCATTTCGAATCCTGCACCCGTGGCAACCAACAACGGCACCACACCCAGGATGAACGAAAATGCCGTCATCAGAATCGGACGCAACCGCAACCGGCAAGCCGCGATGGCAGCATCAAATCGGTTCTTGCCAGCGTCCTCTTCTGCTTTGGCGAATTCGACGATCAAAATCGCGTTCTTACACGCCAGACCGATCAACACGATGAAACCGATCTGTGTCAGAACGTTGTTGTCCATCCCACGGAACCAAACGCCGGTCAGGGCGAACAGCAGACACAACGGCACAATCAAGATGATGGCCAGCGGCAGCAACCAACTTTCGTATTGTGCGGCGAGAGCCAAGAACACGAACAAGACCGCCAAGGGGAACAAGAACACAATCGTGTTGCCTGCTTGTTTCTCCTGGAAGGCGATCTCGGTCCATTCATAGCCAAAACCGGGTGGCAGATTCAGATCGGCCAATTGTTCCATCGTCGCCAGAGATTGCCCGGTGCTGAAACCAGGAACGGTGGTTCCGTTGAGGTCGGCAGCAGGAAACAGGTTGAATCGGACCAATCGGTCCGGGCCAGCGGTCTTGGTGATGTTGACGACCGAGCCCAGTGCCACGGAGGCTCCTCGATCGCTACGAGTCCGAATCCGGGAAATGTCGGCCGCCTCATCGCGAAACTTGGGTTCCGCTTGCGCGGTGACCCGGTAGGTACGGCCGAGGAAGTTGAAATCGTTGATGTACACCGATCCCAAGTAGACCTGCAACGCTTCGAAGACTCGGTTGACGGGGATATCCAGCATCTGTGCTTTGGTCCGGTCCACGTCCGCGTAGACTTGTGGGACATCCATTCGCAGGTTCGAGAACACTTGCGTGACGCCAGGTTGTTGGTTGGCTTCGGCAAGCATTGTCTGGGCGACTTGGTTGAGTGAATCCAGTCCCGCACCGCTGCGGTCTTGGACATACATCTTGAAACCTCCCCCACGCCCAATCCCACGAATCGGGGGTGGCGGAATGATCAAGATCTGAGCTTCGTTGATGGCCGCCACTTCACGCCGCATGTCCGCCACGATTGCATTGACCCCACGCCCTCGTTTGGCTCGTTCCTTGGCGTCTTCCAACGGCAAGAATGTCACCGCCGCGTTGGGTTTGATCGAGAACGTGGCCCCGGAAAGACCGGCGATTCCGACGGCATGCTTCACCCCGTCGATCTGCTTTCCAATCTCCGCCACTCGCCGAGTCACCCGGTCGGTTCGGGCCAGCGACGCACCGTCGGGCAAGTTGATCGCAACGATCACGTAGCCCTGGTCCTGGTCCGGAATGAAACCAGTCGGTACCAGGCTGAAACTGAACCCGGTGAGAACCAACAGGCCCGCGTACAGCACCAGTGCGAAACCGGTCCTCTTGATCAAACTGCCAACGATCGATGCGTAGATGTTGCTGGTCGCATCAAACGTTCGATTGAACAACCGAAAGAACCAGCCGAACAGGAAGTCAATCATTTTTCCCATTCGATTCTTCGGCGCGTCTTTCGGACGAAGCAACAACGCACACAACGCTGGGCTGAGCGTCAACGAAACGAAGGTGGAAATCGCGGTGGAGATCGAGATCGTCAACGCGAATTGTTGGTAGAACTTGCCACTGATCCCGGGCACAAACACCGTGGGCACAAACACCGCGATCAACACCAATGTCGTGGCAATCAGGGCGGACCCGACCTCGTCCATTGCCTTGTGAGTGGCCTGCCGTGCGGTCATGCCCTCGGCAATCAATCGCTCGACATTCTCGACCACCACAATCGCGTCATCGACCACAATCCCAATCGCCAGGACCAATCCAAACAGGGACAAGGTATTCAGCGTCACCCCCAGGAACTGCATCACGGCGAAGGTGCCGATCAAAGAAATCGGAATCGCGATCACGGGGATGATGGTTGGACGCCAGCCATGCAAGAATAGAAACACGGTCAAGACGACGAAAATCGTTGTGATGAAGAGCGTTTCAAACACTTCGGAAATCGAATCCTCGACATAGTCGGTCGGGTTGTAGGCGACCTCGAACCCGATCCCCTGAGGGAATTCCTCGCTCATTTCGTTCATGATGCGTTTGACTTCCGCCGCGGTTTCAACCGCGTTGGTGCCGGGACGCTGATAGACCAGCACTGCGACGGCGGGTTTGCCATCGAGATAGCTCAATCGCGAATAGTCTTGAGCTCCCAGTTCAATGCGGGCCACATCGCGAAGTCGCGTGATGCGTCCGTCGTCGCCTCGTTTGACAATGATGTCGCCAAACTCATCTTCGCGAATCAGGCGTCCTTGCGTGGTGACGTTGAGCTGAAAATCACCGGTGTCATCGGTCGGTGGTTGGCCGATCACACCGGCCGCGACTTGAATGTTCTGGGCTTGGATGGCATTGACGATTTCACCCGCGGTCAAATCGACGTGGGTCATCTTTTCGATGTCCAGCCAAATGCGCATGGCGTATTCGTTGCCGCCGGCGATTCGGATTTCGCCGACTCCATTCAATCGCATCAATGCATCGCGAACTCGTAGAAACGCGTAGTTGCTGATGTACAGCTGATCGCGACTGCCGTCGGGCGAGTTCAGGTGAACCACCATCAGCATGTCTGGGATTTGTTTGGTCGTCGTCACACCGATTTGGCGGACTTGATCAGGCAAACGAGACTCTGCAATCGCGACTCGGTTCTGCACCAACACCTGGGCATCATCGAGGTCCGTGCCCAATTTGAACGTCACCGTCAACTGCATGGTTCCGTCCGAGCTGGACGACGATTCCATGTACAGCATGTCATCGACGCCGTTCATCTCTTGTTCGATCGGCGTCGCCACGGTGTCAGCGATGACTTCCGGGGTTGCCCCAGGATAACTGGCTCGAACCAAAATGGTCGGCGGCGCGACGCTGGGATACTGCGACACCGGGAGCGTGAAATACACGATCCCACCGACCAGCACGATCAGGAATGACAGCACCGAGGCAAAAATCGGGCGTTCAATGAAGAAGTGTGGGAACTTCATCGTGTCACCTCCGTCTTGCGATCCGCGATGGGGACGGCGGTGGGGGCGGGCGAAATCCATTCTTCTTTGGGAACGGGGAGATACTCGTCAGGCAATCCGTCTTCGACGACCTCGATCGTCCCGTCGATGGTGTTCACCTCGGCATCGGGACGCGACTGCATCAGGCCCTGGATCACCAGCAATTCGGTGCCGTCCAAGCCCTCTCGAATGACTCGCAGACCATCGATGATGGGGCCGCTCGTGATTGTTCGTCGCTGAATCACACCATCGACGACCACGTACACGTACTGAGACGATTGATCGGTGCCAATCGCCGAATCAGGGATCAACACCGCATCGTGCGGAGCACTGCCGGGGATCCGAATGCGAGCGAACATGCCGGGCAGCAACAGTTCATCTTCGTTGGCAAACACGCTTCGGGCACGCATGCTGGCTGTGTCGACATCAAACCGGTTGTCAACGAAGTCCATGTGTCCTTGGTGCAGGAAACCCTCTTCATCCATCAAACCGAGGTACACGGGGTTCTTGGCCACACGCGAGCTTTCGCGTTCACCCGATTTGGCCAGGCGGGAATACTTCAGCACGTCTTGTTCGGTGGCGTCAAACACACAGTAGATCGGCTGCACCGAAGCGATGGTCGTCAGCAACGAAGAGGTCGCCGTTCCACCCGCGATCAAGTTGCCTTCGGTCACGTACTTGCGACTGATGCGTCCAGTGATCGGCGCACGGATACGAGTGTATTGAAGATTCAGTTCAGCCGTGTCAACGCCAGCCTTGGCGACTTCGATTTCCGCTTGCGCGGTGGCGATCGCGGCTTCGCTTGAGTTGAGGCTGGCGCGGACGCCTTCGATGTCTGCCTTGGCTTTGAGGAACTCTGCTTCACGGTCATCGAGTTCGTCTTGGGAAGAGGCGTTGCGTTCCACCAAACGCTGCGTTCGTTTGTAACGAACATCAGCGAGGTTCAGCTGAGCTTCGGATTGCAACAGGTTCGCGCGGGCGACTTCCGTCATCGCCTTGGCTTGTTTCAGTAGCGATTCCGATTGTTGAAGTTTGGCTTGTGCCGCCGCCAATTCTGCTTCGTAGGGGCGTGGGTCGACGATGAACAGGAGATCGTTTTTCTCAACGATTTGTCCCTCGTCAAAGTGGACCGATTGCAAGTATCCGTCCACTCGTGCGCGGACCTCCACCAAATCAACCGCTTCCATCCGGCCGGTGTAGGCGTCCCATTCAACGATCTTCTTCGAGATCGGTTGGGCCACGGTCACGGTCGGCTTGGGCATTGCGGGAGGGCCGCTCGGGGCATTGCCACACCCAGTGACAGCGAGCAACATCCCACCGATGCCAGCTCCCAGAGCAAGCTTCCCAAGGAAGTTGAGGTTGTGATGAGGAGGAGTCATGATTCAGAGGGGTCCAGAAACGGGAGGGTGATTCGGGGGGGCGTGGCGTCTCCACGCAGGCGGGGCGGAGCGACCAAGGTGAATGGGGGGGGAGGTTCGACCGAAGTCAGTCGTCAACGTGTGAGATCGATTCGCGAGTTTGATTGAGCAATTGCAAAAGCTGGCTTTTGTCCGCCTTGCTGAGCTGCTTCAGCATTCGATCTTCCATCTCTTTCAAGGGCTGCATGGTGTCGTCCACCAGTTGTTTGCCTTTCGGGGTGATCGTCACATGCACCACCCGGCGATCTTCTGTGCAGCGGTTCCGCTCAACCAGCTTTTGTGAGCAAAGGTGGTCCACCAGCGACGTGACCGCGGGCACAACCTGGATCATTTGTTCGCCAATCTCGCCGCAGGTCAGCGGGCGTTCTGCCAATGCGAGACTGCGTAGGATGTTGAAGCGTGAGAGCGTCAATCCATGCTCGCGGAACAGTCGCGAAAATCGGTTCTCAAGTTGGTCACCGATACGGAGGAAATTCAGCAAAACCTCTTGGTCCAAGCAGCGAAACGGTTGAGGGCGATTCAGTTCGTGCTGCAGGCTCATCGCGACTTCCTCAAACGGACTTCGTTTCACTGCTGAATAGGTTATTAGTGAAATATCTTTTGTCGAGTATTTTCCGCCGAGAAAATCGAGGGGGGCGGAAGTTCGCGAAAGGTCCGGTTTGCGGGCGGTGGACGTCCGCAGCAGGGGGCGCGTGTTCCGATGGGTCTGGGTTTGCTCAACCAACCCGGCTCATTCGGTCTTGAGTTGATCCAATTGGCCACGCGTGGGGACGACGTCCGCGAGTGTGACGCTGTTCAGATAGTCCATTTGGATGCGTTCGGCGTTGGCCAGCACGCCACTGAGTTTGCAGAACGAATGGATCACGCAACTGTGGTCGGATCCAACACAGGGCAGGAGATGCGTGTCGTTTTCAATCGTTTCGATGATCTGGCCCACGGTAACGTCTTCCGGTCGAACGGCCAGTTCAATCCCACCGCCGACTCCGCGGATGCTTCGGACGTAGCCTTCTCGCGCGAGCAAGTTGACCACTTTGGCGACATGGTTGACTGAGATATTAAAAAGCGAGGCCACCCCCGCGACGTTGGCCCGAGTGTCTCTCGTGGCCAAGTACATCAGCGTTCGCAACGCGTAGTCAGTTTGGGTCGTCAGTTTCATGTCAATCCAGAGTAAGTCTCGCAGGTGCAATCATCGTAGCAAACTTCGGGATTTTGCGTCCTTCAGAAGCAAGCTTGGACGGGCTTGGGAGGAGCGACGCCGAGACGGCAATCGCTCCTCCTGCTCGCGGGTTTCGGAGGGGGCGAGGTGCCCCCGAGACCGCTGCGGGGAAAGTAGCTCCCCTTGTTTGATTGACTTGGGGGGTGAGTCCGCCTAGGCTCGTAGGGGTGCCAGCCTCTGCTCTTGGTCGAGCGTTGCTTTTCTTGAGGTGGCAGACTCTCCGTTGGACCGACTGAAGAATCGATGTCGCGTGTTCTCTTTCCATTCGTAGTCGCCGTTTTACTGGCGGGCGTTTCGACGCCACGTTCAGTCGAGGCGAGTTGCGGGGATTGGTTGCAGCACTCCGGCAGCACTTCCATCGTCGCTGCTCAGCCGTCATCGATGCGAATCAGCGAAGGTGGAAACAGCGAATCGGGAACGCAGCAGAATCGCCATCTTGAGATGGCCCAACAAGGTTTGCCCAGTCAGAGACTGCCCAGTCGAGGGCTGCCCAGCCAATCGGTGCCAGCCAAACCGTGTGATGGCCCGTTGTGTGGCCAACTACCAGTGCTTCCGATTCCTGCGCCGATGATTCCTGTTGCTGAACGTCCGCATCACGATGCGGTTTGGAAGGCGGGGGCGGAGAGCGTTCGCTTGGGCGAGTTTCTTTGCCGATCGCAGGAAGACTCGATGGATGTCCAACCGGGATTCTCGCTCGGGATCGATCGCCCGCCGCAGATGACATTGTCTCAGGCTTGAGCAAGTCGTTTCCACACCCTGGTCTGCACGTCTCGATTGTCATTCATCGTCTTGGTCGATGATCCACATGCGGGCGCAGCACCAATCACACAGTTCGCCTCTGGCGTTGTGTCAACGTTGCGGAAGAGGTCTTGCTCGAAGTCATCGCCTGCGCCAATTCGTTTGCGCTGGCGAACGAAGGGTCCCGATTGAAAGTGCTCCGCTTTCATTCGATTGATGCACCCCATCCGATGTTCTCGGTGGCGGGTGCGCACCTCGTCTGTCATCTGACCGTTTCTTGGAATCGACTCATGTCATCTGTTGCACAACCCGGTGCGGCCGTGCCGAAGCCGCGAAAAAAGTATGTTCGCGCGGTTGGTCCGCGGCTCAAAAAACTGCTCTACGCCATCTTCGTTCTGTTCGCATTGCTGTTGGCCAACTCGGGATATCTGGCGACGTTCACGTTCCTCGAGTGGTTTCGGGATCAGACGTACCAGGACTACTTTTATCAATACATGTTCCTGGCTCACTTGGTGATGGGACTGCTGTTGGTTCTGCCGGTCGTCATCTTTGGGTTCATCCACATGTGGAACACCAAGGATCGTCGCAACCGGCGGGCGGTCCGGATTGGGTACGCTCTGTTCGCGGTCAGCTTGGGGATCCTCGCGACGGGAATTTTGTTGGTTCGGATCGGTGGGTTTGATTTGAAACAACCGTTGGCACGCAACACCGTGTACTGGTTGCACGTCGCGTTTCCGCTCGCTTCGATTTGGCTGTATTGGCTGCACCGCTTAGCCGGACCGCGCATCAAGTGGCGAATCGGAATGAGCTTTGGCGGGGTCGCGGTGGCGTCCATCGCCGCCATGGTGATCTTGCAGATGCAGGATCCTCGGCAGTGGAATGCGGTGGGACCCGACTCAGGCACGCAGTACTTCGAACCTTCCTTGGCGCGGACGTCGAGCGGTAACTTCATTCCCTCCGATGCATTGATGAACGATGAATACTGTTTGAAGTGTCATGCCGACATTCACAAAGATTGGCAGGACAGCGTTCACCGGTTCAGTTCTTTCAACAATGCACCCTACTTTGCCAGCGTCAGCGAAACACGAGCGAAGTCGCTCGAGCGGGACGGATCGGTTCAGGCCTCACGATGGTGTGCGGGTTGCCACGATCCCGTGCCCTTCTTTTCGGGGGCATTTGACGATCCCAACTTTGACATGACCAATCACTCAACTGCCAAAGCGGGGATCACGTGCACGGTTTGTCATGCGATCACAAACGTGAACAGTGTGCGAGGCAACGCCGACTACACGATTGAAGAACCACTGCACTATCCGTTTGCCAACAGCGACAACGCGGCGCTGCAGTGGATCAACAATCAATTGGTGAAGGCGAAACCTTCGTTTCACAAGAAAACGTTCTTGAAACCGTTTCACAAAACGGCGGAGTTCTGTTCGACGTGCCACAAGGTGCACTTGCCAGAAGCGTTGACCGGTTACAAAGAATTTTTGCGTGGCCAAAACCACTACGACCCGTATTTGTTCAGTGGCGTGTCCGGGCACGGTGCAAGGAGTTTTTACTACCCGCCCAAGGCGGTCGACAACTGCAACAAGTGTCACATGCCCTTGGTGGCATCCAATGACTTTGGCGCGAAAAAGTTTGACGGCGCCGAGGAGCTGAGTGTGCACGATCACATGTTCCCCTCGGCGAACACCGGGATCGCCTGGCTGCGTGATCGAGAGGACGTTATTGAGGCGCATCAAGAGTATTTGCAGGACGTGATGCGTGTCGACATCTTTGGTGTTCGGGAAGGTGGTGAGATCGATGGCGAATTGATCGCGCCCCTGCGTCCAGAGGTGCCCGCACTGAAACGGGGTGAAAAGTATCTGCTGGAAACGGTGGTTCGGACGATGAAAATGGGGCACCTGTTTTCGCAGGGGACCGTGGACAGCAACGAAATTTGGTTGGAAGTCAAAGTCACCAGCGGCGATCGATTGATCGGTCACAGCGGTTGGGTCAATGAAAACAGACACAATGAAGTCGATCCGTGGTCGCACTTCATCAACGTGTTCATGCTGGACAAGGATGGCAACCGAATCAATCGGCGAAATGCCGAAGATATCTTCACGCCGCTTTACAATCACCAAATCCCACCGGGGGCTGGGCAGACAGTTCACTACGAACTGAATGTGCCCGACGATGTGAGCGAACCGATTCAGGTGGAGTTGAAGTTGCTGTATCGAAAGTTCGACACGGAGTACATGGACTTCGTGGCCAGGGTCAATGAAGAACATGGGATTCAAATTCGCGGGCACATTCCCGGTCAGCACTACACCAATGAGTTGCCGATCACGACGATGGCGGTCGACACGATGGTGTTCCCTGTCGAAGGGTTGGACGATGCCGTTGAAAATTCACCGCGGGACATTCCAACCTGGCAGCGTTGGAACGACTACGGCATCGGTTTGCTACTGAAGGGCAAGGCGGAACTTCGTCAGGCCGAAGGCGCTTTCCGTGAAGTGGAGGCGTTGGATCGATACGACGGCCCGCTGAACTTGGCTCGCGTCCTGAACACGGAAGGTCGGCTGGATGAAGCGGTCGAGGCCTTGCAGCGCGCCGATGGGTATCGCGAGACCGAAGGTTTTCCACGCTGGACGTGGGCGTGGTTGTCAGGCGTCATCAACTCGCAACAGGGGCGCTTGGAAGAGGCCGAACAAAACCTTCGAAGCGTGCTGGAAGACAGCACGGAAGACATGCAGCGTCGCGGCTTTGATTTCAGTTTGGATATTGAAGTGATCAACCAACTGGGTCGCACTTTGTTCGATCTGGGCAACACTCGCGAACGTCAACGTCGGACTGACGAGAGTCAGGCCTATTTCGAAGAGTCGGTCAGGCAGTATCAAAAGACGCTGCAGATCGATCCTGAAAACGTTTCCGCTCATCACAATTTGCAATTGCTCTATGAGCGTCTCGGCGATCAAGAGTCGGCAGAGAAACATCGGAAACTGCACCAAATCTACAAGCCGGATGACAACGCCCAAGGGCGTGCGATTCGTCTGGCCCGAGAAAAGTATCCCGCTGCCAACCACGCGGCCGAAGCGGTCGTGAAGTATTCCTTGCATCGGGAATTGCCAACGGAAACCCCACCGCCCGAAACCCCAACGGACCATTCCGCTGCGGTCACCAGCCCTGCCCCCGAAGGAGATGATGATGTCGAGTGATCCGCAGTCAAACGAAGTGGATGAAAGTGAATTGCGTGATGAAGCCGATATCGGTCGCGCGATGCGGGGGTCGTTGATCGCGTTGGTGGCAATCGTGCTGGTCGGCGGCATCGCCGCCTATCTTCTGACGCGTCCCAAGCCGGCGCCGCCGGTGCGCGAATCTCAGTTGGCGAGCGTTGCCATTCGAGAACAACCCAAGGTGGTGCTTCCAAAAACCCCGTTCAAAGACATCACCGAAGAGGCGGGGATTTCGTTTGTGCACAACAACGGCGCGACCGGAGACAAGTTGCTGCCTGAAACGATGGGGGGAGGGAGCGCGTTCCTCGATTTTGACAACGACGGGGATCAGGATCTGTTGTTGATCAACTCCATGGATTGGCCCTGGGATGAACCGAGTGGTCGGGGGAACACATCGGGACTGTATCGAAATGAGGGTGGCACCTTTGTGGATGTGACGCAGGGATCCGGATTGGATGTCGAGATGTATGGCATGGGGTGTGCCGTTGGCGACTTCGATCAAGACGGGTTGGTGGATGTGTTCATTTCGGCGGTCGGGAAGAATCGCTTGTTTCGGAACCTTGGTGAGGGGAAATTCGAAGACCTCACCGAGTCCGCGGGTGTGAGCGGCGCGGAAGATCGCTGGAGCACCAGTTCGGGCTGGTTTGACTATGACAACGACGGCGATCTGGATCTGTTTGTGTGCAACTACGTCGTTTGGAGTCGCGAATACGATGAGTCGCAGGGGTTTCAACTCGTCGGTGGCGGACGGGCCTATGGTCGACCGCAAAATTTCGAAGGCACGTTCTCATACCTGTATCGCAACGAAGGGGACGGGAAGTTCACGGACGTTTCCGAAGCGGCTGGCATTCAGGTTCGAAATGTTTCCACCGACGTGCCACAGTCGAAGTCGCTGGGTTTGGCACTTTGTGATTTCGACCAGGACGGCTACATGGATGTGGTGGTCGCCAACGACACGGTCCAAAACTGTTTGCTTCGAAACAGTGGTGACGGGAAATTTTCGGAGATGGGCGCGATTTGTGGGATCGCATTTGATTCCACCGGCAACGCTCGCGGGGCGATGGGGATCGATGTGACATCCTTTCGTGAGCGATCCAGCATGGCGGTTGCGATCGGGAACTTTTCCAATGAAATGACGGCGTTGTATGTGACCAAAGCCGGGCGAATGCAGTTCTACGACGAAGCGGTCTCGACCGGACTCGGGCCCAGCACGCGGTTGTTGCTGACGTTTGGTTTGGCCTATGTCGACTATGACCTGGACGGTCGCTTGGATCTGTTTTGTGCCAACGGCCACTTGGAAGAAGACATCAATCGGGTGCAGCCGAGCCAGCACTACGAGCAGCCACCGCAGATGTTTTGGAACGCGGGACCCGAGTATGAGACGGAGTTTCTTCCTGTCGGTGCGGAGCAGTTGGGCAACGATTTTGTTGTGCCGATGGTTGGTCGCGGCGCATCGTATGCCGACATTGATTTGGATGGCGACTTGGACTTGCTGATCACGTCGGTGGGGCGTTCACCACGGTTGTTGCGCAACGATCAAGCAACCGGTCACCATTGGCTGCGACTGAAATTGGTGGGCGACGGGGTGAAGTGCAATCGCGATGCGATTGGGGCTTGGGTGGAAGTCACGGTCGGCGACGAGGTGCTGGCCAAACAGGTGATGCCGACGCGAAGCTATCTCACTCAGGTGGAGTTGCCGTTGACGTTTGGGCTGGGGCAGCACGAGGCTGTTCAGAACGTGACGGTGCGGTGGCCAGATGGCGAGAAGATTGAGTTGGGGCCGATGAAGGTCGACCAGGTGCACGAGATCACTCGGTGAAGGTTGCAAGCCAATGTTGAGCGTGGTGCTGGTCCAGTGAAGCGGTCAAACACACTTGAATTGCGACGGGACAGACGTCGAAAGAATCGGGCGTGAGAGAATTGGATCCTCGTGATCTAGGTCCCCGCCATTTCGGGCGATCGTTTGGCTGGGATTTCGACCGCGACTGTTTCCAGGCCGATCAGATTGCGGAGACGTGTGACCATCGGCGGCGATAGCTTGCGTCCGGATGCAATGAGCAGCAGGCCGTTCGGCATTCGAACGTCTTCTGCGACCATCATGCCTGTCAACAGTTCAGATGTTGAAATGCTTTCGATCGTCGGTTTAGGCTGTGCATCGGTAGCATGACGAACATGTTCACTGAAGTTTTGATCGAGGTCTGGGAATCGATCTTCAATTTCAGTTAAGGCGACATCGCCGGTTTCGCCTCGACGTTTCAGCATGCTTTGGTAGTAGCTGAGTAAGATCGATTGAGCAATTTTGTCGTCGTCATTGGTGCACTGCTTGGTCGTGATCTCGGTGCTTCCCATTCGATCCAGCAAATCAGAGATCGGTTCCAGTCGTGGGATTTGTTTGATCAATTGGCTGGAAATGGAGAAGACTTCTTTCACGATCTTGCGATGTTCGTCCGACGTGATGGACGCTTTGGCCAAGGTTTCTCGTTGGTCGAGGTTCAGCAGTGGAATGCCTGCGACCATCAAGCGAGAGGTCAACGGCACACGCCAATCGGTGTCCGCGTTGCATTCGGTGAGCATCTCTTTCGCTGATTTCAGGATGTCGTCGGTGTCGACCAACGGATCGTCAACGTATTCAATGATTTCCACCAGGACACTGATCGCACCTGAAAAAGTCTTCTTGAGCAATTCTTCTTTGCTCGTAATTAAGTCGTGTTGTTTGATTCCGGCATTGATGGCCGCTTTGATGTCGCTCATTTGGCAAGGTTTGTTCAGGAACCGAAAGACCTGCCCGTCGTTGACCGCGTCCATCGCGGTGGTGAGGTCCTGGTTTCCTGTGAGCATCAGGTACACGCTGTTGGGCGAGATCTCACGCGCCTTTTGGATGACTTCGATGCCTTCCATTCCTGGCATCCGCATGTCGACCATGACAACGGAGAAGGTTTCGGAATTCTTGATGCAGGCCAAAGCCTCTTGACCGGATTCGCAGGTGGTGACCTCGAAGTCAAAGGACAGGTTTCGCTTGAGTGTGTTCAGCAAGCTGTAGTCGTCGTCGACGAGTAGGATTCGTTCATTCATCGGGTTGTTCGCCGGTTGAATCAAGTGTTTAGGTGGTTGTCAGGGAGATCAAGTCAGAACCGGAACACGACAAGTGTCCGGGCGTTCTTTGTCGGAGTCGTCTGCAATGGACTGGCTGGCGTCCATTGGGAGCGTCACGATGAAGGAGCTTCCGACGTTGGGTTCGGATTCCACACGAACCGTGCCATTGTGTTTCGAGGAGACAATGTTGTATGTCAGCGAGAGTCCCATCCCGGTGCCCTTGCCGACCTCTTTGGTGGTGAAGAACTGGTTGAAAACTTTGGAACGGACATCCGCTGACATTCCGGTTCCGTTGTCGCTCACGCGAATTTCAACTTGGTTGTCTTTTTGCACTGAGTTGACTCGGATCTTGCCTTCGAGGTCAGGCTCACTTGCCTTGCGTTCTGCGATGGCGTCCGCCGCGTTGACGATCAAGTTGATGAAGACTTGGCTGAGTTCTGCCCCGAAGGCAGGGATTGGCGGTAGGTCGTGTGACAAATCCAGTTCCAATTCAGCAACATATTTGTATCGGTTGCGGCTGATGATTGCCGCTTGCTGAATCAGAGTGTTCACATCGGTGTCGTTCATCTCTTGCCGGCCTGGATGCGACATGGCTTTCATCGCTCGGACAATCTCGATCACACGAATCACCGCTTGTGATGCTTCTTCGATGGCATCCGGCGTCTGTTCTCGCAACACGTCGTAGCGATGCTGCTTGGTCAACGATTCGAGTTGTGATTGAGCATCGACCGCATTCAACGAAGGGCTTTTGAGCAGTTCGAACAATCCGTCGGTGAACTGGAAGAGACGCTCATAGCTCATGGTCAGGAATTCCACGTTCCCGCTGACACATTGCATGGGGGTGTTGATTTCGTGAGCGATCCCAGCGGCGAGTTGCCCCATGGATTCCAGTTTCTGGGCTTGCGCCAATTGGCGTTCCATGGCTTGCGTGTCACTCAGGTCTGTCGCGAAAGCAACGAACACGGGCCGAGTTTCAAACGTCGACCGGTGAATGTCCACGTGTACTGGAAATGCGGTGCCGTCCTTCCTCACGTGAGCCGAGTTGAACGCGCATCGTTCGCTTGGGTCTGCCATGGCCACGGTGATCCGTTGACGCAGTTCATGGTTTGAGATGCCTTGGAGGAAGTCCTGCGGGGAGCAGTTGCCCAGTTGGTCGCGTTCCAGGCCGATGCTCCGCAGGAATCCGCGGTTGGCTTCCACCAGGCGCAATGTCTCCGCATCGAAAATGTAGAGCTCATTGGGCGATTCTTGAATCAAATTGGCAAGCGATTTGCCACGCGACTCGGCATGTTTCAGGTCGGTGATGTCGAGGAAACTTCCTAATGTTCCAAAGCAGTTGTTTTGATGGTCGTGAAGCGAGGTGGCGCCCGCTAGAACCGTTCTGGATTCCCCGGCAAAGTTCTGCAGGATCTCTTCGATGTTGACAAGTTCCACATTCTCATCCGGTGAATCGCAGAAGCTGGACAATCGGTTGTGCGCTTGGTCGTTCGAAGGAATGATGTCATTCATTCGTTTGCCAACGATGTCTTGGGGCGACTTCAGTCCAACGAACTCGCTGAATATTTCGTTGCAACCCAAGAAGGTTCCGTTGATGTCACGCCAGAAGACGGCGGCGGGAATGCGCTGCAGAATGGTGTCCTGAATGTGGCGTTGTTGCTCGATCTCCGACGTCCGACTGCGAACGCGTTCTTCCAGCAAGTCACGTTGTTGAGTGAGCGAGGACTGAAGTTTGGCCAGTTCCCAGAGAGAAAGCCTGTTTTGACGAACTCCCAGGATCAAGAAAATCGTCTCAAAGACAATCCAACCGGCGTGTTCCAAAGCACGAAGGGGCGATGGCGAGAGAACGCCAAACACGGACTCAGGCCAGAACAGGCTGCGGACCAGATGGTCCAGGCTGATCACGGAGACTGCCGGCAGGAACACCCAGGGATCTTTGTAAAACGCCAGGAAGGCGAGTGAGCCAAAGATATGGAAATGGGACTCGATCCGGCCGCCCATCAAGTGGATCAGCAAGGCAGAGAATTGCATTTGCGCGACGGCCATGATCATCCGCGTCATGCGCTGGCCAGGGAAATTGATGGCGAGAAACACCGGGAAGATGGTGAGCAGTCCGCCGCCAACGATGGAACTCCAGACATGCACGTGGACGAGTTGTTGGGACCCAATCCAGGTGTACGGCGAAATCCAAACGGCGCAGCCTATTGCAAACGCCCATTGCAGAGCGAGAACCACAGCCAATGCGCGGTCCGCATTGATTTGCCGTGATTGCAAATGCTCCGCAAAGAGGATCTGCGCACTCTTTGGAAGAGGTGCCGTTTCGAGTTCGTTTTCTGACATGACTATCCGGCTCGAGGACTACAGCCGACAACCGAAAACCGGTGTCGAAGTGAGAGGCGGTGTTTGGCCTCGAAGCAACATGGAAATGGAGCGCACGCCAAGGTTGTCACCTTCGTGATTCCGAGAAGCGGTGATCCCGCCATGAAAACGGGGTTTGCCATGAGGGTCGAAAACGACCACCGCGCCCGACGTCTTCATGCCCAACTCCATCGCCGCCTTCCCTGCCTCATCCGCTTGAATGGAAGCGTGAGGGATGCGCGAGAGACGGGAGGTGATTTTTCCGTCCATCCAATCGCTGTTGGTGTCGGCGGGATGGTAGACCAGGAATCGGCAGGTCAGTTGGTTGTCAACCTGACGGAGCAGGCGTTGCAGTTCATTGACCGATGCCACCGTGCAGGGGCATTTCGGATGAACGGCCATCACCAATTCCCAGTCGGAAGAGTTGGTTGATCGCGAGACGCTGGTCGGATGTTCGACGGGTCCGGTGGCAGGCGGCGGTTCGGAGGGACCCGCCGTGTTGCCGTAAGCAATCAACGCGAAGAAGAGACCCGCCAGAAGGCAGCCCCAAAGAACTGCGACTCGAATCAGGAACGGCGGGATCTTTCTGGTCGTTGGATGGACCGCTTGCAGGTCCACGCTCTGGACGGAACCAGAGTGGGTTTTTCGATGTAACATGTCACGTGCCCCGCGAGCAATGTTGGATTAGTAGTGTTGTTGCCTTGATTCCTCAAGGCTGTCAAACGCTACATCGGAATCGTGATGCAGACCTGGAGAATGAGAATTCGGGGATGAGAAAGACGCTGCCTCGCCTGGGGGAGCAATGACCTTGGCGGTTGAATCGAATGTGCGGCCGGTGCGGGATTGGAGGGGCCGGGGAGACTGGTTCGCAAGCTCGATCCTATTCAGACCGCCGATGGCCTGTTTTAATGCCGTGCTTGCAAAGCCCTCTTCCTGTTTGGGGTGCTCCGTTGCCAATCACCTCTTTCAGGCCTGAAGCGTTGTCACGAGTTTCTTCCGTCGAGCTCATCATGGAACTTGCGAGGAGCTTGCACGCCTGCGGTTCACCGGCGTACGAGTTGGACTTGGAAATGGAGCAGGTGGCAGCCTCGTTGGGGCATGAGGCGAGCTTCTTTTCGACGCCAACGGCCCTGTTTGTGACCTTCGGTGGCAGCGAGACTCGGTTGTTGCGTGTCTATCCAAGCGACACCAATCTGGGGCGGTACGCCGCACTGTTTGAGTTGCAACGTGCGATTCAGGAAGACCAGTTGGAGGTCACGGAAGCTTGGGATCAATTGGCTCTCATCAACGAAATGCAGGATGGGTACGGACCAGCGGTTCAGATTGCCTCGCAAGGCGGAGTCGCTGCGTGTATCAGCGTTCTGGTGGGAGGCGACGAGACAGTCGTGCTTGCTGCGGGCGTCATTGGGTTGATCGTCGGGTGCGTGGTGGTGTGGATGAATCACGTGCGACATCAGGCGCACTTGATCAACGTGGTCGCGGGGTTTGTGGCCAGTTCGATTGCCTGTGGCATTCAGGCCTTCACCGGCGCGGGCAACTTTGAGATCACGTCTTTGGCCGCTTTGATTCTGCTCGTTCCTGGATTGCATCTGACGATCAGCATCAATGAATTGGCAACGCAGAACTTGGCTTCGGGGTCGGCTCGGTTTGCCGGTGCGATGACCACGCTGCTGACGATCGTGTTTGGCGTCTCGATGGGCTACGGTCTGGTCAAAGCATTTCGGCCGGTGCCTTCTTCGTTGCCTTTGCATTCACCCGATTTGTTGGCGTCGGCGCTGGTTCTGGTGCCGATCGGGTTGTGCGTTGCTGTGACGTTTCGGGCGCGTTATCGCGACATCCCTTGGTTGCTCGCATCGACCTTGGTGGGTTATGGCGCATTGCGTTTGGCGGGAACCACCTTTGGGCCCTTTGCTTCGGTTGGGATTGCCTCCTTTGTGGCCAGTGTGACCAGCCACTTTGCATCCAATCGATTGGGGATCCCCACGGCGGTGATGTTGCTACCAGCGCTGCTGCTTTTGGTTCCCGGTAGTCTGGGATTCTCGGGTTTCTCGCAGATCATGGTCCAAGAGGACCTGCCCAGCGGCATTCGACTGACCGCGACGATGATGTTGACCGCCGTCTCGATCGTGGCCGGGTTGCTGCTCACCGACGTTGTGGTTTCGCGTTCGGAAAAGCCATCGCCCGAGTCGGCAGAGCAGAGTTCGGAGAACTGAGAGCAGGGGTGCAGCACGTGCCTAAGCAGGTCGGCAGGAATGATCGGGCATCATCATGTGAGCCGTTTGGGCGTTCGCCCCGGTTGTACGTGGGAGCAACGACGCTTACCGAAACAGTCCAAATGCCGAAAGACTCCTGCCGACCTGCTTAGTTCGCCTCCGGAAGCCCTTCTTTCAGGATTCGTTTCATTGCCCGGAGCGTTTCGTCGCTGACGTGGTGCTCCATTCCTTCGCTGTCCACCGTCGCGGTCGCTTCACTGACGCCGAGGCGCAGTAGAAACGATCGAACGACTTCATGCCGGTTGCGAGCCTTGGTTGCCATCCGCTTGCCCTGCGGGGTCAGCGTGATGGGTTGATAGGGTTCGGTCATGACCAACCCATCGCGTTGCAGACGACTGATCGTGTTGTTCACCGTCGCGTGCGTGACGTCGAAGTGACGCACCAAATCGACGGCGCGGCAGATTCCGTTTTCCGAAATGGCTTCCGCGATGGCTTCGACATAGTCCTCCGCCACTTCGCTGGCGTGATCGGATCGAGTGCGGTGATGCGATTGAGAAGGCAAATTGGGCCTCTTGAGACCGTGCAGCTGCAATGGGGGGGAGTTCGTCCGCATTCTAGCATCGGAATCTGGGGCAGAAACCCACTTGCTTTCGCAATCGCCCGTTGATAGCCTCTGCTAAGAATGTTAGCACGAGCTAACAAGGGAAGTCAGGCTGAAAGAGCATCCGGCCGGAAACGGCGGTGCTCTCTGCCGGGGTTTTTGTCGTTTTTTTTGGCTTAAAACTTAGTGTTGGCTAAGTTTGTGTTTAGGAGAGATTGGATGAGACGGGTTTCGTTGAGATGGAATGCAGTGAATCGTCGTGACGCTCGCGAGCAGGGGATGTTTCGGACGCCGCGATGGAGGTCGGGGTTCACGCTGGTGGAACTGTTGGTCGTGATCGCCATCATTGGTGTTTTGGTGGGGCTGTTGCTGCCGGCAGTTCAAGCCGCTCGGGAAGCAGCGCGGCGGATGTCGTGCAGCAACAACCTTCGTCAGGTTGGCTTGGCGGCCCAGAACTACCATTCCGCGTATCAGCGATTCCCGGCCGGTTACGTTTCGTTTTCAACCAGTTCTGGTGTGGCTCCCACGTCGGTCGCGATGGATCCGGTGACTTGGGACGCGGGGCCCGGTTGGGGATGGGGAACGGGGTTGCTGCCATTCTTAGAAGCCACGGCTTTGTCAGATCAGTTGCGAATGGACGAACCGATCTGGTCGTTGGCAAATGAGGCCGCCATCGGATCGCGGGTTCCCACCTTTTTGTGTCCCAGTGCCGCAGGGGGTGACGCGGCGTTTGATGTGCAGGACGGCGCTGGCAATCCGTTGCAAATTGGCGGTCGGGGCATCCAGCTCGGCCGCAGTCACTACGTTGCCAGTCACGGGCAAGAGAGTTGCTGGGGCGAGTGTGGGTCTGCCGCGACGGGAATTGTCTTCACCAACATTTACACTTCGGAAACGAAGACGATCGTGATTGATGGAGACGCAGGGCGTGTCGCCGATGGTCCGTTCTATCGCAACTCGAGAACTCGATTCCGAGACGTCTTGGATGGGACCAGCAACACGATCTTCTTTGGCGAGCACACTTCCTCGCTGAGCGACAAGACTTGGGTGGGCGTTGTGCCGGGGGCGTTCACGCACCCTCGTTATGAATCACCCGAAAACGGTCCCGATGCCGCGGCGACACTCACGTTGGTCCATGCCGGGCCTTCCGGCGGCGAACTGGACATCACGGGGTATCCGATCATTCACCCCGTGAATTTCCCGACGTACCACGTGGGGCAAATGGTGTCCGAGCATCCCGGTGGAGGCATGGTCGCTTTCGGGGACGGATCGGTTCGCTTCATCAGTGATTTTGTGGATCTGTTTCTCTGGGCTGAAATGTCCAGCATGAACGAGAGCGAAGTCATCGATTGGGAGAAACTCTAATGGCGAGTGCGAAAGCGGTTCCCAGTGAAAAGCGAACTGCATGGATCAAGTGGGCGTGTTCGGCGGTCGTTGTTCTCGGACTGTTGTTGTTCTTCTATCCTCGCGAGAAAGTCGAACTGAACGACCAGGGGTACGACGCCTCGGTGGCGCTCTATCGAATTTGCAATCAGAAAGATGGGACATCTCTTCAGAAGGTCGCCGATCAAATCGTTCAGTGGCGAAGTGATGGAACGCTTTCCGAGCAATCCCACTCGTCGCTTCAGCGGGTCATCGAGTTGGCCAGCGCGGGCGACTGGAGGCAAGCCAGTCGAGAGTGCCGGCAAATGATGGAGGATCAGGTGCAAAGGTGATGCAAGCCAGGTTGTGGGATCCTTGCACGAGCTTGCCAAGGCGAGATGGCATCTTCGTGAAGTGGTCGCCAAGCGGTCGGGCGATGTGTTCCGGGGTGGCTGGTTTTCGACCGACGGTGTCGACACGTCGAGGAGAGAACGTTGGATCACGGGTGTGTTTTGTTGCTGATTCGAAGTGAATTGATTGGCTCGATGAAGGAGGAGCGAAATTTGGGCGAAACGGTGGAACAGAGACCACGCACTGGAACACAAGATGCAGACATCTTCGACAGCCTGAGTCCCCTTTGTGCTCAGGACATTCCCCGAAACTTGTATGGAGATCCAGATGATGAAATTGCGATTCACTGTTGCTGCCGCTGCACTCACCGTGTTGACCGGACTGCCCGTTGCCAACGCCCAGCAAGGAGCCAATGGGGGTTCGATTCTGGATGGTCAACTTCAAACCCCGCAGAACCAAGCCGACTCGGGCCGCTATGAAGCACGGCGAACGACCACCGACAGTCGCCAAGAGCAGCCCACCGTCACGCAAGCGATTGTGCAGAAGTTGCAAAAGGCCAACGAGAATGAGATCGAGTTGGCGAAGATGGCGATGCAGAAAACGGATCACGACGAACTGAAACAGTTGACTCAAACAATCGTCCGCGATCACGAAGCACTCAATCAAAAGCTGCAGCAATTCAGCAGCCAGCATCAAGGCAATTCACAGGGCCAGCGGGTGCCCGCCCAGCTTTGCCAAATCGCGGACCAAGCCTGTGACAACGCGATGAAGATGACCAAGGACATGCTGACCAACTACGAAGGTCAGGACTTTCAGATGGCGTTCCTCGGGCAGCAATGCGTGGCTCACACAATGATGTTGGCGGAACTGAAGGCGATTGAAAGCACCGGTCCGCAGGAATTGCAACCAATCGCTCAAGAGGCCATTTCGAAGATCGAAAAGCATCTTGAGAAAGCCAAGCAATTGGCAAAGAAACTGGAGGACGACGAAAAACAACGCTCATAGTTGTTGGGCTGCCAAGCTTGTTTTGGAACGATGCATTTGCACTAGCGCCGGGACATGGTCGCGGCGCTGGTTTGGACGTTAGCCTGGGCTGCGAAATGTTCGGTCTTGACAGCGTTTTGGGCTGCCCAGGTTTTGTTCCTCGACTTCGCCCCAACGGGGCAGCCCTACGCCAGCCCAGGGCAACGCCCTGGGTTGCGGCTTCCGTGTCAACGCCAAGCATTCAGCAGGCCAGCGTTAGGACCACGTGAACAACAAGTGACGTAGCGGAAGGGCGCAAGCCCTCCGGTTCCTCACCGGGCGACTTGCGCCACACCGCTAATATCGTCACTTGTTGTTCACGCGTTGCTTAGCCCCGGTTGTATGTGAGAGTCGTGGCTCCTGCTGACCTGCGAAGGGTTGAACGCTCAGCCGAGTTTGACGCCGTTTGGCATTGGTTTGTCTGGGACCGCGAGAATCACGGATCCATCATCGCGGTACAGACCCGTGAGCAGAAACTCAGACATGATCGGCCCGATCTGCTTGGGCGGGAAATTGACCACGCCGAGGATCTGGCGACCGATCAGTTCTTCTTTGGTGTAGTGCACCGTGATCTGGGCACTGGTTCGCTTTAGCCCCAAGTCCTCGCCGAAGTCGACCGTGATCTTGTATGCGGGCTTGCGAGCCTCTGGAAAGTCCTCGACCAGCGTGATCGTGCCAACTCGCACGTCAACGTTTTCAAATTCTTGCCAAGTGATGAGAGACATGGTGTGTTTGTTGGAATGGTGTGGTCGGACGACGTCCTTTCTTCATCCCGGGAGGGATGTCAGATGGTAGCCGGGGGTTGCTGTGTAGCAGCATACCCCCGGAAAACGAGCCCCAAAAAACCTCTCCATCCCGCCGTGGCCATAGGCCACGGCGGGATGGAGAGGGGCGACGCGGATGACATGTCCGTCGGTGACGCTATCACTTACCGACGGCTACTCTCTGATATCCCTGCCGGGATGAAAACTTGCGCAACAACCCAAACATCGAGCAGTCCAGGCGAACGCCCTGCTGGCAATGCTCTCCGCTCTGGTTCGGTGATCATCGAGCCTTGGTGAAATAAGTTATCTGAATGACGTGGGATCTCAAGGTTCCTTGATTCCCACCCGTTAGGATTGTGCCCATTGAGGCGGGTGGTTTGATAGGAGGTCTCTCATTGAATCGCTTGCCTGTCATTCCTGCCGCGTCCAACTTCGCAACGTTTTCAGGCCAACCATGAACCGCGTCAACTCTGCTTCGAAATTACCCATTCAGTCGGTCTGCCAATTGCATTTCAGGGCGGCGTGGTGGATGACTTTCACGATCGTGACATGGGGTCTGCCTGGATGGTCCGTTGCGGAAGATCGTCCAAACATCGTGGTGATCATGGTGGATGACATGGGCTTTTCGGACATCGGTCCGTATGGCAGTGAGATCCCCACGCCGCACTTGGATGCATTGGCCGCAAACGGTGCCAAGTTCTCTCAGTTTTACAACACCGGTCGTTGTTGTCCGACGCGAGCCGCCTTGCTCACTGGACTTTACTCTCATCAAACCGGAATTGGTTGGATGACAACGGACCAGAAAGTGGAGGGTTATCGTGGTCGACTGAATGATCAGTGCGTCACGATTGGCGAAGTGCTTGGGCAAGCCGGCTACTTCACCGCGATGACGGGAAAATGGCATGTCGGTTTCAAGCAGGGAGTGACGCCCTGGGGGCGAGGCTTTGATCGAAGTTTGAACTTGCCCGCCGGTGGTTTGCACTTTTCGAATCAAACGGGATCCAAGGGAGGAACCAAGCTCTTCCTCAATGGACAAGAGGTTGCCAGGGATGACACGCAATTCGATCCACCGTGGTACGGATCCGACCTATGGACAGAGCAAGGGATTGAGTTCATCGATGAAGCGATCGCGGAAGACAAGCCGTTTTTTTGGTACCTCGCCCATGTCGCTCCCCATTTCCCGTGCATGGCACCGGAAGCAACCATCGCGAAGTATCGCGGCAAGTACATGCGTGGTTGGGACAAATTGCGAGAGGAGCGATACACTCGCCAGATTCAAACCGGGTTGATTGACGAGAGCTGGGGATTGGAACCTCGGCCAGAACAACTCCCTGCGTGGGAATCGTTGTCGCAAGAAGAGAAAGAACGCTACGACGAAATGATGGCGATCTATGCGGCAATGATTGAAGAGATCGACAAGAACATCGGGAAGTTGGTGTCTGCGTTGGAGAGCCGAGGAAAACTCGACAACACGTTGATTCTGTTCTTGTCTGACAACGGCGGCAATGCGGAGGCTGGCGTCAGCGGCCGATACGAAGGCGACGCCCCAGGAGACCCGCACTCGGACGTGTTCATCGGCCGTTGTTGGGCTCACATGAACAACACGCCTTTTCGCAAGTACAAGCATTACAACCACGAAGGCGGCATCGCGACGCCGTTGATCGCGCATTGGCCAGCCAAAATTCAGCCTTCAACCGACCAAAAGGCTTGGATCAAAACGCCCACCCATGTCATTGACTTGATGGCGACGTGTGTTGATTTGGCGAAGGCGGAGTACCCGACTCAGTTCAAGGGCAACGAGATTCACCCGCTCGAAGGGCAAAGTCTTCAGCCATTGCTGACGGGCATGGGCGAATTCGCGGAACGAGCCTTGTACTGGGAGCACGAAGGCAATGCCGCCGTCCGAGTCGGCAACCGCAAGTTGGTTCGGCAAGGTGCGCGAGGAGAATGGGAGTTGTTCGATCTAGGTTCCGATCGAACCGAGCAAGTCGATCTCGCCGCCGAAAACCAAGACGAAGTTTCCGACCTGCAAAAGCAATGGCGTCAATGGGCAAAAAGCCACCAAGTGCTCCCCAAGCCGACTAAAAAGAAGGAATAGTGGTGTATTCAAGCTTGTATTGAAGGTAGCGAAACTCGTCAAGAGTTTCGACTTCGCTGGCATGCGTAGGTTTGTCTTGTCATAACCACTATCGCCAGTCGGTGGACCGCGCGAGAACCGAAGAACAAGTCCTTCGGATTTTCCCGCTACATCAGTCAGTGGACTGACCCACTCGTTTTTCTGAGCGAGGGAAGGCCCTCATCTATTCAAGATCGATCATCAGCCATTGACCGGAAACGGAAAAGAAAGACAAGGTACCTGATTCGCCTTTGGGCCCAGATGATCAATGATCCCAGCAGGATCGCATTCCATTGAAGGAAGCAAATTACAACGCTTGGCCAACTGAGCGAGTGATAGGTCTCAAAATCCAATACGGTGATGTCGATGTCGTTGACCGGGACGAGAACTGGCTCGGATGCAACCAGAACGGATTGCGTTGTGATATCCGCGTAGTGTTTTCTAGTTCGTGAAATCGAGGTGCGGGGAGAGAGGAGAGAGCTGGCTTGTACTTTCACAGGCTTGTCCAAAATGGTTCCAACCACGATGGCTTCTCGTATTCTTCCCTTCGGGCCTTGTCTGATTTTCTCTTCAACAGACGAGATCCTGAGTACTCGCTTCACGTAGAGGTCCTTGTTGGCTGCGTAAGCGATTTGCCGAATCCAACTTGGGAATCCCCAAAATGAAACGGCGACTCCAAGACCAACTAGAAATGGAAGGTACCTCCAGAACTTCTGCCTGAGGATTTGTTTGTCAATTGTCACCATCTGTTCCATTGTCAATGCAGCCCAGTGTCAATGCAGCCCAGTGTCATGCCGTTCTCTTTCGGATGCCAATTCCAGGCAAGTCGTTCAACGTCAACTTGCCATTGATGACTTGGACTCCTTCGTAGAGATCGTTGCTGATCAGAAGGTTGCCATCCAGATCGGCCCAGTCGACCAGCGGCGACAGTTGCGCGGCGGCGGAGACGGCGCACGAGGTTTCGGTCATGCATCCCATCATCACCTTCATGTCCAACGCTCGGGCCACGGTGATCATCTTTTGGGCCTCCCGCAAACCAGTGCTCTTCATGAGTTTGATGTTGATCCCGGAGTACACGCCTTGGAAATCGGCTACGTCGCCGAGCCGTTGAAAGGCTTCGTCGGCGATGATGGGAAGGGGGCTTTTGGCGGTCAGCCAAGCCAAGTCGTCGACCGCCGTTTTCGGAAGCGGTTGCTCCACAAACTCCACACCCTGTTCGGCCAACCAGTGCGTCATGTCCAGTGCCTGGTGCTTGTCGGTCCAGCCTTGGTTCACGTCGACATAGATCGGCACATCGGTCACCGACCGCACGGTCTCGATCATTTCGCGATCGTTGCCTCCGCCCAGTTTGACTTTCAAGACCTTGAAGCGAGCGGCCTCTTCCGTCTTCATCTTCACCACCTCGGGTGTGTCGATGCCAATCGTGAACGAGGTGACGGGCGTGTTCGCGGGATTGATGCCCCACAGCTTGTGAAGTGGTTGGTCGACCAGTTTCCCAATCAGGTCGTGCAGCGCGATGTCGACGCAGGCTTTCGCGGCGCGGTTGTCTTCGTCGATGGAGTCCACGTAGGGGAGGATTTCGTCGAGCAGAAACGGATCGTTGAACTGATCCAGTTTGACCTTGCTTAGGAACTGCATCACCGATTTCTGTGACTCACCCAGGTAAGGCGGCAGGGAGGCTTCTCCGTAAGCGGTGTGCCCTTCGTATTGGATTTCAGTCAGGACGACGGGGGTGGTGTCGCGTGAGTTTCCGGCGACGGTGAAGGTGTGTTTGAGCTGCAGTTCATAGGGGCGGAAGCTCAGCTTCATTTTCCCGTTTCGAATTAAATCGGTCGCCGAGCTGGGGGCTGTGGAGGCTTCCTGTGCTGTGCCAACGGTGGTTGGCAATGCGGTCGCCAGGGCACTGGCTCCCAAGCCTTTGAGAAGGGCTCTTCTTCCTCGATTCATTCCGTGCTCCTGATGATTTCGTTGTAAAAGTCGTTCTTGGGGATGGGAAGGAAGCCCTTGGGATCTTCGCCGATGATCCTGACCGCTCGGACGAAGATCGCGGGATAGCTTTCGATGAAGTTGGGTTGGGCGCTGTCCATGCTGTTGATGCTCACCCGTTCTCGGTAGCCCGCTGAATGGATGAATTCCCCTTCGCCGATGTACATGGCAACATGGGTGACACGCTCTTCCGTTTCGGGCGTTGCTTTTCTGCCAAAGAACAGAAGGTCCCCCGGTTCCAAGTTGTCCGAGACAAAGTCGGTTGTCACTTCCCTGCCAATGTTGGCCTGCATGTTGGAATCTCTGGGCAATTGGATTCCGTTCATGAAGTACACGTTGCAGATCAGTCCGCTGCAGTCGATGTTCTTCGCTGACATGCCTCCCCATAGGTAGGGAATGCCATGGAATTTGAGAGCTGTTTGGACCAGGTTTTCTTGCAAGGTTGCTTGAAAGAAGATCGCATCAGCCGGACGCAGATGGCGACTGTCCACCCAACCGAGGCGTCCATCGGGATAGCGGATCTGGGTGAACCCCGATTGCTCCGAGACTTTCCGCACGATGTTTCCGACCACCAGATCAGTCATCGGCATCGAGGTCACATCTGGGGTGCTGTAGGCCAGTCCGGACTGAGCGGTGTAGATGACCTTTTCTGCGTCCCGGTAGGTCTTCAGCTCTTTCGGAGCGATGCGATGCACTTCGGCTGAATTGACCCAGCCAAGGTATCCATCGGGAACTTGGATCAGACACTTTCCTCGCTCTGTCTTGAGAACTCGAATCGGAGTTCCCAGCAGGGCCTGCGTGACCAGTTCGGTTTTGCTGCTGGGGTCGCGTCGCAAGTGGATCACGGAATTGTTCACCAAGGCGTTGACCAGCGTTCCGGTTCCATCCTTTGGGAGCAGCACCAATTGGTTGTCCACCGAGGGAAACTGTGTCTCAAGGGCTTGCTGCACCGCGGCATGAGTTTTTTGGCTGGACAGGTTCCCTTGGACCTGCCAATGGCCTTCAGCTTTTTGAACCTGGACCTCCCACAGTTGGATTCGCGAATCAGGTGCATGCGTCTGACGCAGGGAATCCAGGAGCTCATTCAGTTCCGAATGAGTGGGCGTCGTCGGGACGGCGAACGTGCAAGCAAGCAAAAGCGGCAGGAGCAGGGTCATCGAAGTTCTTCCGCGAGCTGAGTGGCAGAGCAATTCACATCACGTCGAAGTCTTGGTCCACTTCTTGGGACGGCAAGGCAGATGGAACACGGCGATTGTACGTCAAAGCGGTGTTTGTTTTTCGGGGAGCGGTTCTTCAGTCGGCAAAACGAGAGGCCGCGTTCATCGAAAGGATCCGTAATGGGGGAGTGGGCGTTCTAAATGCACGAGGTTGGGAGGATCCTGTTCCGTCATGGTTGTTTGGTGAATTTCGCTGCGGCCCAGTGTTTCGCTGCGGCCCAGTGTCGCGTGGAGCCATTTTGACGTCGCGGGTCACCGGCGAGGTTCGTCGCATGGATAGATTGGAAGGCGAGCCATTCTCGTCTGCCTTCCTCCCTGCTCTTCTCTCGGCGAAACGATGTCAAAGATCTCCAAGCGTTCTCTGGACTTCCAAACGGGTGACGAAGTCATCGCTGAAATCAATCGATTGCAAGCGGAGGGTTACACGCAGAGCAAGAACTGGAACCTCACCCAGATTTGTGAGCACCTGAACGTCATCATGACTGGTGGCATGGAAGGGTTTGGCTTTCGTCTGCCAAAGGTTCTTCGTGCCACGGTGCTCAAATGGATTTTCGGCCGAATCCTGCGGCAGCGAAGAATGGCCAGTGCCCCAACGCTGGATCGATTGAAACCCAAGTCGCCGGATGGTCCGGACGACTCAAAGGTGATCGAGGAATGCATCGCCACCATTCGGCGGGCGAGTGCGTTTGAAGGGTCGATGGAAGAGTACCCGTTTCTGGATGGCCTGACGCCCGAGCAGTGGCGTCAGTTCATGTGGATTCACGCGGCGCATCACCTTGGGTTTCTGGAACCCAAGTGAAGCTTCGTCGATGGCTCAAGTACAACCCAGGGCGTTGCCCTGGGCTGGCACAGGGCTGCCCCGTTGGGGCGAAGTTGAGGAACAAAACCTGCGCAGCCCAAAGCGGTGTCAAAACCAAAGATTTCGCAGCCCAGGCTAACGCTCAAGCGGTTCACATGAAAAATCGAAGACCGACTGGATCAATCGCCCGTTCGCGTCGCTCCGCTAAGAAGCGAGAAGTTGCTTAGCGTTTAGGAGCTTTCCCGCTGACTTGCCAGTTGGGGTGCGGCACGTGAGCTTCGTCCATCAACGTTTCCAATTGCTTGACGATTTCGGGATGGTCGCTCGCCAAATTGGTTGATTCGCCGATGTCCGCTTTCAAATCAAATAGCTGGGTCGGGCCGGTCATCCAGGGTTGGCGAATCGCTTTCCAGTTTCCGCGTCGAACCGCTTGTCGGCCACCCTGTTCGTAGAATTCCCAGTACAGGTACTCGTGTGGTTGTTGGGCTTCCGGTTGGCCAACGATGGTTGGTGCGAAGCTGATGGAATCCGTGTCTTCGGGGAAATCCGTCCCCGCGAGCTCCGCAGTGGTCGCCATCAAGTCACCGAAGTAGCCGACGTGATCGGAGACCGTTCCCGGTGGAGTGGTGCCAGGCCAGCGAACGATCAGCGGGACACGAATGCCGCCTTCGGTCAGGGCTCGCTTCATACCCCGGAGAGGGCCACTTGGATCGAATCGCTTTGGATCGTGGCCGCCTTCATTGTGCGGGCCGTTGTCGCTGGAGAACATGACGACGGTCTGCTCGTCGATTTGCAGTTCTTGGAGCAGATCGAGGATGCGACCAACGTCCGAGTCCATGCGAGTGATCATCGCGGCTTGGCCCTTGTCTTGGTCGCTCCAGTCTTTGTCGGCGTAGATGCCGAGGTCAGGGACTTCTTGTCCGTTGCCGGTCATCCCCGTTGCTTCGTTGTTCGCATGCGGGATCGTGAGCGACAGGTACAGGAAGAACGGTTCTTGTGCTTTTTCACGAATGAAACCCATCGCTTCATTCGCGATCAGGTCGTGGGAGTAATCGACTCGTTTGGTCGCCCGTCCGCCGGTGAATCCACCGTAGGATCGGTCACGTCGCTGGACCTCGTTTCGCAAAGCGACTTTGGCTTCATTTCGCCAGAGGAACTCGGGGTAGTAGTTGTGTGCGTGGACTTGGTTCAAGTAGCCGTAGAAGTGATCGAAACCTTGTTTGCGTGGCAAGCCTTGGCGACCACCCAGGGCTTCATCGCCGAGTCCCCATTTTCCGCACAGGGCGGTGGAGTAGCCGGCGGACTGGAGCACTTCCGCCACGGTCACGTCCTCGTCGCGGAGCGATTGCTTGGACATGTCCGATCCGCCCGCGTTGCCGCGAACGTGGGTGTGTCCCATGTGCATTCCGGTCATCAGGACGCTGCGTGAAGGTGCACAGACGGTGTTGCCGGCATAGAAGTCCGTGAACCGCATGCCTTCGGCTGCCATCTGATCCAGGCGAGGCGTTTGGATCAGTTCTTGGCCGTAGCAACCCAGGTCACCGTAGCCGAGATCATCGGCCAGAATGAAAACAATGTTGGGCCGTTTGGCGTCCGCCGAGGAACTGGACGGCGATGTCGCCAAACCAAGCAGGAAGAGCGACGTTAGAACAGCGAAGGAAGGTCGAAGGACAGAAGCCAGTCGCATGAAGGTTTCTCGGGCGAGGTGGGGGATGTTGAGGGCAGCGATCCTGAAGATCAGCCGCTCGCATTCTAGTCGGCCACGCAGAGCCAGTGAGAGCGATCTGCGCCGACGACTTTTGAAAACACACTGATTTTGGCGGCAGGGACCGCCCGAATTCAGCGGTTCCGATTCAGCGATCTCTTGCCGCGGGGGCCGGGTAGTTCTCCAAGACGATCGACAATTGCTTGACCACTTCAGGGAGATCCGCGGCCAGATTCTTGGTCTCGAGTGGATCGGTTTGGTAGTCATAGAGTTCGAGGGCGGGGACGTCGTCTCCACCGATCGTTTTCCACTGCACCAAGCGATGGCGTTCGGTCCGAATCGCTCGGCCCAGTTTGCGTTTGGGGAAAACGTGGTAGGCGTGTTCACGAACTCGTGCGGAAGGGTTCTGGAGGACCGGGACCAAGCTGACTCCGTCGATCGGTTGGGGGCCCGTTGGTGCAGGCAGGCCCGCGAGTTCGCTCAACGTTGGAAAGAGATCCACGCTTTCGGTCAATTGCTTGGTGGAGGTGCCCGGCTGAGTGACACCCGGCGCGGTGATCAAGATCGGAATCCGGTTGGCTTGTTCGTAGTTGGTGTGTTTGGTCCAAATGCCGAGGTCACCGAGATGAAAGCCATGATCGCCCCAAAGCACCACGATCGTGTTCTCGGAAAGTTCCAAGCGATCGAGTTCGGAGACCACTTTGCCGATTTGGGCGTCGACGTAACTGACGCTCGCGTAGTAGCCGTGAATCAAATTGCGTTTGAGATCGTCGCTGAATTCTGCTTTGGGTTGTGTGGGGACAGGTTTGTAGTTGGAGATTTCGCCGCCGCGTTTACCGGCGACCTGCGGTGCATCGACGGGCAACGCTTCGTGTTCAGGCATCGGCAGCGAAGCTGGGTCGTAGAGATCCCAGTACTTCTGAGGGGCGCTGAATGGCAGGTGGGGACGAGCGAAGCCGGCGGCGATGAAGAATGGCGTGCCTTCGGTTTGTCGGCGTTGCTTTGCCGCTTGCAGCCGTTGAATCGTTTCCGCTGCGACGCGACCGTCGGCGTAGTCTTCGTCCTTTGCTTCGGGCGATTCATACGCGGCTCCGCGAGGAAGTGATTTGATTTGATCCAGCATCTGATTGGTGAAGTAGGCCTCTTCGCGGGTCAGTTGCCCACCATCGGTGCTGTCCGGTTCCAGGTACTCGATGACTTTTTCTTTGAAGTGGGGAACCGAGAACGACTCTGGGTCGCCATGGTTGCCGTGTCCAATGTGAAAGATCTTGCCCAGAGACTCGGTCCGGTAGCCACCGTGTTTGGCAAAGTGCTGTGGCATCGTGACCGCCTCGGGGATGATCTGACGCAGTTGGCTGCCCAGGCCGTACAGGCCAGTTGAGGTGGAGTGTGAACCCAGCATCAAGGTGAAACGCGATGGTGCGCAGACGGCTTGGTTGCAGTACGCCATATCGAATCGCATCCCGCGACCTGCCAGCGAATCGATGTGTGGTGTTTTCGCGATCGTGTCGCCGTAGCATCCCAGGGCAGGCTTCAGGTCATCGACCAAGATCAGCAATACGTTGGGCCGTTCTTTCGCCTGGGCAATGGAATTGGGTGCGAGCAAAGAACAGGCGGTGAGCGTCAGCAACGTGACGATCGTTTGGATTTTTGACGGCATTGGGATGAGGGGATTCGCGTGGGGAGGGGGAGGGGCGAAACGCTTGATTGAACGGTTCAGACGATCGGATTGTCGATCGATGGTTTGGGGGGTCTTTCGATTGGTTGTCATCGCGGCGAAAGCGACATCGTATCTCAGTTGTGAACCAAAGTTTCACAGGAGATCGATAGGTCGTTGACGCCATTCGTGGAGCCATTTTGCACCAGATCTTCGCGAATGGCAACTTTGGAGTTGGTTTCGGTCTTCGGGCAACTTCTTTCCAAAGATCAATCGGAGGTTGCTACAGCGTCAAGAAGTTCTCAGCAACCAATTGACGAGATGGATGGGGAATTGATGTCGATTAGAAATTTTGTCGAGAGAACGCGGTGGCTTGTCGTTCAAATAGGTGGGGACGTCTTGCTTGGACTACGATTGGGACGTTTCGCCTCCCACCATCGCTTCGAGTTTTCTCACAGCAACCTTCATTGTCGGCTTTCGTTTCGCCGATGGAAGCGTTGTCTCGATTGTCATCGCCAACGTTGTCGCACATCTCATGTTGTTCCGGTTGAAACGCACGATGAAGCATCCTGGCCGCAAGCGGCGTCGATTGCGAAGCGAACCGTTGGAAGCTCGACAGCTGATGGCAGCTGATTTCGGTGGGTACCGTCACAACGTCTATGACGCGGAAGACGTCAACGATGACGGTCGTGTTTCAGCCATCGACGCGTTGTTGATCATCAATGCGATGACCAACGAGATCTCGCGTGATGAAAACATGTTCACCGATGTCAACGGTGATGATCGACGCAGTGCTTTGGACGCGCTGCGGGTGATCAATCGAATTGAACGCGGCGATGGATTTTCAGTTGATACCGATGCCGACGAGGAACTGAACCCGCCGCTTCCGGAGACGCCGTCTGAGGTTCGTTCGATCGATGGTACCGGAAACAATCCTATCGATCACTTTTGGGGCAGCGTTGGGCAACGTTTGATACGCATGGCGCCGGCTGCTTATAGCGATGGGATTTCAAAGCTGGCGGGAGCGGACCGACCCAGCGCACGCGAAGTCAGCAATGTGTTGTCGGCAATGAACACCAGTCAGGTGCTCAATGATCGTGGGCTCTCTGCTTTTGTTTACGTGTGGGGGCAATTCATCGATCATGATTTAGGGTTGAGCGAAAGCGACGAGCACGGAGAGGCCATCGACATCGCTGTGCCAGAAGGAGATCTCTGGTTCGATCCGACGGGTTCTGGTGAAGCGGTGATTCCGATGAGGCGAACGCCGATTGCGGAAGGAACGGGAACATCGGTCGACAATCCAGCTCAACAGTTCAATCAAATCACGGCCTTCATCGATGGCTCGATGGTTTACGGGAGTGATGCGGCAACCGCAGAAGGTCTGAGGACGTTTGTGGGTGGTCGAATGGCGATCTCCGACGACGGACTGCTTCCTTTGGACGAGAGCGGAATGGTGATCGCCGGCGATGTTCGGGCCAGTGAAAATGTCGGCTTGACGGCGATCCAGACGCTGTTTGTCCGGGAACACAATCGCTTGGCCGACGAAATCTTCGCCACGGCCCCCGAAGCAGCCGATGAAGAAATTTACCAGCGAGCCCGGTTGGTCGTGACCAGCTTGATTCAATCGATCACTTACAACGAGTTCCTGCCGGCACTTTTGGGCGAGCACGCGATTGCGGCTTATCAGGGCTACGATGCGTCGGTGAATCCTGGGATCGCGAATGAGTTTTCGACCGCCGCGTTTCGGCTCGGTCACAGCACGCTCCGTGATCAAGTGGGATTCATGTCCAATGACGGACGTGAGAGCCAAGACGAGATGGATTTGAAAGACGCGTTCTTTCACGCGTCGATGTTGGAAGAGACCGGAATCGATTCCCTGTTGAAGTTCGACGCGTCCGTGCAGGCTCAGGAAGTGGATTTGGTCGTGGTCGATTCGTTGCGGAACTTCTTGTTCGGGCCTCCGGGTGCGGGCGGGTTGGATCTCATTGCCATGAACATCCAGCGTGGCCGCGACCATGGCTTGAGCGATTACAACGCGACCCGGGAAGCATACGGTTTGAGTCGAGTGGAATCGTTTGGGCAAATCACCAGCGATGTGGAACTGCAGCAAAAGTTGGCTTCGCTGTACGGCAATGTTGACAACATCGATCTTTGGGTTGGCTTGATGGCCGAAGATCACCAACGCGATGCCTCGGTTGGCGAGCTGACAGGCAAGGTCATTGCCGATCAATTCCAGCGGGCTCGCAACGGCGATCGATTCTTCTATCAAAACGTGTTGACCGATTCAGAGATTGAGTCGATTGAGCGTTCCACTTTGGCAGACCTGATCGAACGCAACACGAGTGTGGAGGGGCTGCAAGAAAACGTCTTCTTCATGCAAGTGGAACTTCGCGGGCGAGTCATTTTGGCCAGCTCCATTCCGCCGACCACCATGCCGGGCGATTTGCGTGAGGACGAGATTCGAGGTGTGCCGGGAGTGGCGATCGAGTTGATTGGCGCGAGCGGCGAACTCGTTGATTCCACGGTGTCAGATCGATACGGGAATTATCGCTTTCGAGCGTTGGACGAGACAGGTGATTACCAGGTTCGTTTGTCGGATTCCAGCGACGCGATCGACGTTCTCGTCGCTCACGGTGCCGAAAGAATTCGCGGTCTGGATTTTATCGTCCTCGCCTGAGAGTTCGGCACTGGAAATGCCGCTGAGCGGCGACAGACGCGGCGAACCCACGAACCAACTGCCGTCGCTCTGCGACTGTTGCCGTGAACGTTCCCGTACCCCCAACCGCGGAGTGGTGAGATCTGTCAGCCTCGGGTTTTCAACCCGAGGTCTTGGTTGCAACTCCATGCCTCAAGAGCCGCGGAGCGGCGACGGGTGAGCAAAGCGACGCACCACTTGCCGTCGCTCTGCGACTTTAGTCACGCTGATTTGGGACATGTCGGAGTGGTGGGATTGGCCGCGGAAAACGGGTGTTTCCATAAAAATGGCGTGGGGATGTGACGTGGCGGGCAGGATGGTGCCCTTTCTTTGTGGCCCATCAGATGAACGCGTGGTCGGAGCCCGGTTCGTGATGGGTTGGGCTGGCGATTGGAACGATCGCAGGTGCCTCCCCTGTCCCTTTTCTATTTGCAGTGCTTGTCCGATATGATTCAGCGGAAGAAACAAACACGTCGTCTCGCGATCCAGTCTCTGGAAACACGCCGAGTGCTTGCCGCCAGTTTGGGCTGGGATGGTCCGGGACTGGGCAGTGCCGCCCTGACCTACACGATTTCGGGATCGCCGAGTTCCCTGACGCAGGAAGAAACCGACGCAGCGATCGAAACGGCATTCGATGCTTGGGCCAGCGTGGCGGACATCGAGTTCACGGAAGTCGACCAACTGGGACTGAGTGATTCGATTGATATCTCGTTCGAGAACTTGGACGGAGGAGCCGGCACGCTCGCCCAGGCGTATTTTCCCGACGACGTGAACCCGGCTCGGTTGGCAGGTGACATCCAATTTGATCTGTCGGAAAACTGGGAAGTTGGCAATTCACTTGGAAACGCCGCGTTTGATTTGGTTTGGGTGGCGGTGCACGAAATTGGTCACTCGTTGGGGCTGGATCACACCGATGCCTCTGGAAGTGTTTTGGCACCGTTCGTTTCCGCCAATCAATCGTTCACCCAACTGGATGAGGATGACGCGATTGCGATCACGCAGTTGTATGCGGCGGCGGATACCGCGGCGGACGAGACCGAAGAGGAATCGGAAACGGCGGACGATTTTGAAGTGCCCGCTGACACCGAAACGATGGATGCCGACGACGATCCGGTCTCGGAGGATCCCACGACGGAGGATCCTGGAAGCAATGACAACGGCGAAACGGAGACGGAGGCCGACGAGCATCGGAGCCGGTGGTTTGCTTGGAATCGTTGGTACCGAAACAGTTTTCGGCAACGGTTCAGTGGACGTTTGGAGGTGGAGCTGAATTCTTACAACTACGTCAATCCGACGGACGTCAACGAGGACAACAGCACCACTGCGTTGGATGCTTTGATGGTGATCAACCAGCTCAATCAAACTTCCGATGGCGAATCCAGCGAGGTGGCGACCGACGGGTTGTGTGATGTCAACGGCGACGGAACGGTGACTTCCTTGGACGCTTTGTTGGTCATCAATGCGATGAACGACGCCGACGTTGAAAGTTTGGTCTCCGAAACAGAGGCGGGGGAAGCGGAAGAATCAGAGGGCGACGTGGAATCGGATACCTCGGATGACACGGAAGTCATCGTGGATGAAGAAGATGATTCGACCATTGATGAGGGTGGTTTGGTCGACGAGCCGACATCCATGGAGGAGGAAGATTGCAATCATGGTTCGCATGAATTTCAGCATGGACCTCACGGTTCGTTCCCAGTCGGTTTGGTTGACGGAGACGTGGAGGCGTTGATGGAGCGATGGGACACGGACGGTGACCAGTTGTTGTCGGAAGCAGAGGTTCCTGAGCGACTGTGGGAAAAGTGGGCCGAGTTGGACACCGATGCGGATGCGGATGGTTTGCTCACGACGGAAGAGCTCGCCGCAACATTCTTGACTGTTCGAGAAGAAAGATTTCTGTCCAAAGACGCCGATGGCGATGGCTTGATCACCGAGACCGAGGTTCGCGATCGACTCTGGGCGAAACTGTCCGTGGCCGACGGGGACGCGGATGGGGGTGTTTCGTTCGCTGAGTGGGAAGCCTCTCGAGAGGAACCCGCGATCGCAGAGGACGAATCCGGGCTGTCGCAGTTCGCTCGTGTCGACGCCGCATTCAGGGAGGTGGGGAGGTCTACCCCTCGCACCCGTTTTTCCGGTTTTCGTCGCTGAATAAGTGATTCTCAAAGAAATTGCAAAACGGACTGGCGGTTTTCAGTTTGCCCCGCAACTAGTTCCTTGCGAACGATGATGCGAAGTCAGACTACTCTTCAGAAGGCAATGCGATGGTCGCCACAGACTCCTCTTGGACGGCACGCGAAAATGAATCCAGTGACCGAGAAGGCTGGGGCAATGACCTCGGGTTCATTGAGTTGCTGGATCATGCGCGGGCTGGTGACCGGGATGCTCTCGGGCGATTGCTTCAGTGGTACGCGAATTACCTGACGATTCTAGCCAGCACCCAGTTGGATCGCCGGTTGCGCAAACGCGTCAATCCGTCGGATATCGTTCAAGAGGCGATGTTGGAAGCGCACCAAGACTTCGGCGATTTTCGTGGGACCAGCCAAGGCGAGTTGCTGTGTTGGTTGCGAACGATCTTGATTCACACGTTGCATCGCAGTTTCAAGCGTCACGTTCAAGTTCAGAAGCGAGACATTCGTCGCGAAGTCTCTTTGGAAGCGGTCAGCAATCGATTGGAGGAATCCGCCTGCAATTGGGCGGGGATTTTAGCAGGCAATGAACCCTCGCCGAGTGCACCCATGCGTGCTCGAGAAGGAGCCGTGGAATTGTCCAATCAGCTCAGCAAGCTCAAACCGCATTACCGCGAAGTGATCGTTCTGCGCGTGCTGCAAGGGCTTTCGTTTGATGAGATTGCGGAGCGGATGGATCGCAAGTGCGGGGCTGTTCGGATGCTTTGGCTGCGTGCATTGGAAAGTTTCAAGGCGTCCGAGGGGCAGCTTTGATGGTCGCTTTCCAGCATTCGGAGGCGGATTCACTTTCGGCGGATCCTTCGCTGCTGCGCGGGTTGAACGAAGAGCAACAATCACGGCTGACCAAGTTGCTGGATGAGTATTTGGTTGCGTTGGAAAACGGCGAGAGTTTGGATGCGGATGAAATTGTCCAGCAAAATCCCGACTTAGGATCGGTCTTTCACGCGTACCTTGAAAAACTGCGTGCGCTCTACGGTGTCGCGGCGGGCATGCAGGCCACGCTCGATGCGCCGTCTGTTCCTCTTCCCACGAACAAGCAACTTGGCGACTTCCTTTTGCACCAAGAAATTGGTCGCGGTGGGATGGGAGTTGTCTACGAGGCCAGCCAGCAGTCGCTTGATCGACGCGTCGCGATCAAGTTGCTGCCGCTGGCTTCCATGTTGGACTCTCACCAGATCGCAAGGTTCAAGAACGAAGCTCATGCGGCTGGTCTGTTGCAGCACCCGCACATTGTTCCGATTCACAGTGTCGGTAGTCATCAAGGCGTCCATTACTACGCGATGCAGTTCATTGACGGAATTGCTTTGGATGCATGGGTGCGAGAACGCCGTGAAGAAAAACGGGCTGAAGAACTCGGCAATGGATCGGGTGCTTCTTCTGGGGAATCTCGTGCGGAGTCGACGGAGCGAAAACGCGACGCATGGAAGCAAGTGGTTCAGTGGGGAATCGACATCGCCGATGCGTTGCATGTCGCTCACGAAAACGGTGTGGTGCATCGCGACGTGAAGCCGTCCAACTTGATGTTGGATCGCGCTGGCAAAATTTGGGTCACCGATTTTGGATTGGCTCGTTGTCAGACGGAGATGTCGCTGACTCGTTCGGGTGACGTGATCGGGACCATGCGGTACATGAGCCCAGAACAAGCACGTGGCCAGTCGGCTTTGATTGATGGACGTGCCGATGAGTACTCCTTGGCTGCGACGTTGTACGAATGTCTGACGCTGCGGTACGCTCATGAAGGAGACGACGCGGCAACGATTCTGAAGCGAATCGACAATGAGGAGGTGATCCCCTTGCATCTGTTGCGGCCCGATTTGCCTCGTGATTTGGGGACGGTCATCGCGAAAGCCATGTCGAAGAATCGCGAAGATCGATATGAAACTGCGAATGAGTTTGCCGATGACATGAAGCGGGTGCTGCGAGGCGAACCCACGATCGCCCGACCACCGTCCATCGCGGATCGGTTGGTTCGGCTGGCCTCCAAACATCGTCGTGTTGCGTTGGCAGCCGCTTTGATTGTGACGCTGGGTTTGGTCGGTTCCGCCATTGCCAATGCCAAGTTGGCGACTGCAAAGCAGGCGTCGGACGAAAATGCATTGCGGGCCACTCGGGGCGAGTTGCTGGCGCGAGGGGCCTTGGATCGGATGGGGACGCGCATCGCCGAGTTGCTGGTTGATATTCCCGCAGCGGACTCGGTACGCCGTTTGTTGTTGTTGGAAATGTTGGACTACTACGAACGGTTCGCCGCGGAAGTCAAAGACGATCCAACGCTTCGAGAGGATTTTGCGATGACACTCGCGAAAGCGGGGGGGTTGCAGTCGGAGCTTGGCGACAGCGAGCAGGCGATCAAAGAGCTCAAACGCAGTGAATCGATTTACGCGGAGTTGGCGGAGGACGCTGGGCTCAATGATCCCGTGCGGTTGCACTGGTCGACTTGTCAGAACAACTTGGCACAGGCCTTGGTTCGGGCAGGAAAACTCGAAGACGCTGCTCGCTACTTCGTGCGAGCGATGACGACCCAGCAGACGCTGACTGATCGAGGCGATTCGTTTCCTTCGCAACGAGAGGCGGAGGTGTCGCTCGCGACCACTTTGAACAACATGGGTTTGTTGTTGATGCGAACGGGCGCGACGTCCGAGGCCGAAAAGCATTTTGTCAGAGCGATCGAGCGACTTCAGCCTTTGTTGAATGAGTCGGTCTCGGAAGCTGAACGTTTGCCGGGATCGAAGGCTGATCTCGTTCCACAGAAGCTGGCGGCGGTGCAGTCCAACTTGGCCGGCTTGTTAACCGAATCGGATCCTGAAAGAGCAATTCAGCATGCGGGCCAGGCACTCGAATCGCAATTCAAGTTTTTGCAGGCAGATCCCGGAGATGCGAAGGTTGCTGGGCAGACCATCGTGACACTGAACACACTGGGGGCCGCTCAGTCAGCAACGGGACGCCACACCCAGGCAATCAAGACGTTTGAACAAGCGATTGAGATTGGCAGCCAAGTGGTTGTTCGTTGGCCGAATCATCCCAATTATCGACGGGATCTCGCCTTGAGTTTCAATCACCTGGGTTTGACTCAGTCGAAGAGGGGGACGCTGCAAGAGGCTCGCAAAGCGTTTGAAAAGGCATTGGAAACAGGCCAGTCGCTGGCGGTCCAATTCCCGGAGGATGCTGAGACTCAGAGCATGCTCGGCGGGGTTTGGAATAACTACGGTTTCTTGCAGCAGCAACTGGGGGAGACGGAATCCGCCGCCCGAGCGTATTCTCAAGCAATCAAGCTTCAATCCGTCGCCGTTTCGGTTGCTCCCGAAGTTGCGCGTTACAATGACTACCTGCGAAAGCATCAGGCCAATCATCAAAAAGTGATGGCATCCAATGGAAATTCGCGGCGTCAAGAAGAGCCACAAGGATTGACCCATGAAGCCAACTGAAGACTCACGAATTTTACTGCTTGAACAACTGGAATCACGTTCTTTGTTGGCGGGTGGGATTCTTGCTCATTCAGATGCAGGGGTTGGCTCGCAGGAACTCGATCGCTCGCAAATCGATCGAGCCATTCCGGCATTGCAACGAACGGTTGCATCGATTCAGGCCGGTAGCTCACGTGACGGTTCGGGGATTCAGGCACTCGATGCACGTGGACAAGGTTCGGGTTCCGTCCGACCGATCGAAGGCTTTTCGTCCAACTCTCATCCCGGGTCATCGTCGGATCAACGTGGCGGTTTGGGCCAGCGTGATGCTCGACAAAGCAATTCAGGACTGCAAAGTCTTGGGAATGAATCGCGAAACAACCAATCACGGAGTGATTTGAACCGGAGCGGTTCGTTGCAGTCGAGTTCCCTGACCTCCGCTGATCGTTCGCCGGGCAGTGATAGCGATCAGCCGATCGAGTCCAACAGCCTTGTGTGGGTGGTTCAGTTCGTGACCCCTTCGCCACGACCTGACAACAGTGTGAGTGTTGACAGTGTGCTCAGTGGAGGAAGCGGGCGGTCATCGGTGGGGCAAGGGACCGTGTTGGTTCGCGCGAACTCCAATGCAGCACCTTCCGAGCAAAGCGTTGCCGGTGGAAGCGATGGGGTGCAGGCGGCCGCATCGGATGCTGTCACGGCAGACGGTGGTCCAGTGCAACAAAATCAATCGACCGTGGATGGCGTCGTCGACGCGTCAGCGGTCGCTGCCGCGACGACGTCGTATGAACGGATGAACTCGACCACAGGAGGTTCGCGAATCGATCTCGTCGACTCCTCTTCATCCAGTGTTGCGGGCGAGATGGATGGTGGCACGATCGATTGGTTGCCGCGAGTGTCCAGCGATGATGTGTCGTTGGATTCGTCTCAAGCAGATGATTCGTGGGAATTGGACGAAGAAACACTCGAGCATCTGCGTGAGGTGGCTCGGGCCGCATCGGACAAGGATGCCGGCGACGTGGAGGCGGCAAGTGCTCGTGATGACGGGGCATCGTCGCTGCTCGAAGGTCACTCCGTCGATGATGCTCTGGCAACTTGGTTTGGTTCACCGACCGGGTTGGTCGATGGAATTCGATTCCAAGGCACGTTGCCAACCGTCGTTCCGACGCTGTCGCCGGGAATGGTGGACATTGCGTTGGACGCAACGGTCGGAGTCCATCGAACCGTGGGGTTGATGGCGTCGTCCGAAACGGTGTCCAGGCCAGTCGCGGTGGACGAAGTCCGGGATGCGGTCTTGGCGGCAATCGCGTTTGAAACCGACGTCTTGGCTCAGCCTGCACTCGATTCTCGGCCGCTTCGTTTGTCTGGGTTGGCGTATCCAGGAGCGGCGATCGTCGCGGGGGCTCTGGCGTTGAATGCTCGTCGTCGCCGAGATGAAATGTTGCTGACCAGCCGTTAAGGAATGGTGACGTGGCGACCGGGAGTGGTGGTCGTCGTGTATCTTGGGGGAGCACGGAACCCAGGCAGACTTTCTGGGTTGAATGCTTGATTGGGCGCGTTCTGGACGTTCCCTGCGATTCCCCACCGGCATTTTGGAGCTGGAATTTTGCGACACTCGACCTTTTTTTGTGGTTTGGCACTGTTGGCATGCTGTACTCCAAACGCCATTTCGTCCGCGACGGGCAATGATGTGAACCGCGATTGGCCTCAGTGGCGCGGTCCTGATTCGTCGGGCGCCGCTCTGGAATCCAATCCGCCGACGACTTGGAGTGAGTCGGAAAACATTCTCTGGAAAATTGACGTTCCTGGCGTCGGAAGCAGCACGCCAATCGTTCTCGGTGATCGGGTGTACGTCAGCACGGCCGTGAAAACCGAGCGGATGGCGGAAGGTGCTGGTTCCAGCGAAGCACCCGCCAAGGCGTCCCAGGAAGCCGCTCCGCCACGCGGGAACCGACGCGCTGGAGGCGGACGTCCGGAAGGTGGACGCGGGGGACCGGAACGCGGCGGGCGAGGTCGCGGCGGCCGAGGTGGTGAGGCGAAGCCGACGAACTATCACGATTTCATGGTGATTGCTTACGACCGCACCGACGGCAAAGAAATCTGGCGGACATCGTTGACGCAAGAGGTGCCTCACGAAGCCGGTCACAACACCAACACGCTGGCATCGGCTTCGCCCATCACGGATGGCGAAAAATTGTACATGTCGTTTGGGTCGCGAGGTGTTTTCTGTTTGGACCTCGATGGCAAGCAGTTGTGGAGTGTCGACTTGGGCCAGATGCAAACTCGCAATCAATTTGGCGAAGGCAGTTCGCCTGCCGTCCACAACGGCACCTTGGTTGTGCCCTGGGATCATGAAGGCGAATCCTTCATCGTCGCCTTGGACGCCGCGACCGGAGACGAAAAATGGCGTCAAAGTCGCGATGAACAAACGACTTGGTCGACGCCACTGATCACCGAGTACGAAGGCCGCACACAGGTCATCACCAATGGTTCCAAGCGAGTTCGCAGCTATGACTTGGCGACCGGAGAACTGATTTGGGAATGTGGCGGGCAGGCTGGCAACCCGATCCCCTCCCCTGTTCGTTTTGAAGACAACGTCATCGTGATGACCGGCTTTCGTGGTTACGCGATTTATTCGATTCCACTGAGTGCCAAGGGCGACATCACCGACAGCGACGTGATCACTTGGATCGAAGAAGATGCGGCTCCCTATGTGCCTTCGCCGGTGCTTTACAAAGGTCAGCTGTACTTCGTGAAGGCCAACAACGGTGTTTTGGTTTCTCGCCAGGCGAAGACGGGAGAATTGGTGATCGACCAAACTCGACTGCCAGACATCGCATCGGTTTATGCCTCGCCCGTTGCCGCGGCGGATCGCGTGTACTTCACCGGTCGTGATGGAACCACGCTGGTATTGCGCCATGGCAATGAGTTGGAAGCCATTGCCACCAACAAGTTGGATGACGAAATCGATGCGTCGGCAGCGATCGTCGGCGACCAGATCTTTCTGCGTGGCAAGTCACATTTGTACTGCATTGGCGAGTAGCAGTTGACGTGTCACAGTTCGTGAGTCGTCTGGATGTGGCTGGCGAACGATAGTGTCACTCCGGATTTGTTTCTCAAGCCCCTTCCACGTACCCCCTCAAAAGGTTGAGTTCAGAATGTGTGACCAGGATCATTTCGAAGAAGATCTGAAGAAGTATTCACGTCGTGATATCGGAACCTTGGCCGCGGCTGGAATTGGTGCTGCCATGATGCTTCCCAAAGTCGCCGACGCGGCGGAAGTCAGCGGACGCGACGTTGAGATCGAAACGCCGGACGGCAAGTGTGACGCTTACTTCGTGGCTCCTTCCTCGGGATCGCATGCGGCTGTTTTGATCTGGCCGGACATCTTTGGTTTGCGTCCTGCCTTTCGTCAAATGGGAAAACGCTTGGCCGAATCGGGGTACAGCGTGTTGGTGGTCAATCCGTTTTATCGCCAACAAAAAGCTCCGACGGCCGCCAATGGGGCCAACACGTCGATCGCAGAGGTGCGGCCTTTGGCTCGCTCTCTGACCCCGGAAACGCACACCACCGATGCGCAAGCGTTTGTGGCTTGGTTGGACAAGCAAGCCCAGGTCGACACGGGCAAACCGATTGGCACAACGGGCTATTGCATGGGTGGGCCAATCGTCTTTCGAACCGCCGCTGCGGTTCCCGATCGCATCGGTGCGGCAGCGACGTTCCATGGTGGCGGATTGGTTTCAGGTGGCGAGGACAGCCCGCATCGATTGATTCCGAAGATGAAGGCGGACTTCCTGATCGCGGTTGCAGAAAACGATGACCAACGCGATCCGGAAGCCAAGACCGTGCTGAAGGAATCGTTTGAAGAGGCCAATCTCGCAGCTGAGATCGAAGTCTACCCTGCGGGGCACGGTTGGTGCCCTCCCGACACGCGAGTTCACAATCCAGAGCAAGCTGAGAAAGCTTGGAGCCGGATGCTCGCGTTGTTCGAGAAGGCCTTGGCCTGAGGCAGCATTCGCAGGCAATGGCTGGGCTTGATAACTGGGAGGCGACGGTCTGGTTGACGTCAGGATTGGGACGCAATATCGTTGATCGTCGTTGGACGATTGCCATCTGTCACGATTTGGTTGTGGCGACCGTCCTTTGAATGTGTACCGGTTTTCGCCTGCCCTTGAGAGTGTCCATGAGTGAGCTGCGCACCATTGGTTTGTTCCCATCCTTGGATGCCTTTGTTCAACAACGTCGCACTGAGACGGACCAGATCCCCGAGGATCGCAAGGGCGATCTGAAGCAATTGGCTGGGTACATTCGCGACGAAGTTCAGAAGTCGGAACGGGTGCAATTGACCTTCATTTGCACCCACAATTCACGCCGCAGTCATTTGACCCAAATTTGGGCCAAGGTGGCCGCTGATCTGTTCGGGCTGGAGAACGTTCAAACATTCTCTGGCGGCACCGAAGCGACGGCGATGAATCCTCGTGTGGTGGAGTCTTTGAAACGGACGGGGTTTCAGGTGGACGTCCAAACCGAGGATGAGAGCAATCCGACTTACGCCGTTCGCTATGCAGACCACAGCGAACCGTTGCTGTGCTTTTCGAAGGTTTACAACGAGTCGCCCAATCCGACGGCTCAATTTGCGGCGGTGATGACGTGTTCGAGCGCGGATCAGGCTTGCCCGTACGTCCCGGGATGCGACCTGAGGTTGCCGATCCGCTACGAGGATCCCAAGGTCTCCGATGACACGCGGGAAGAAGCTGAAATTTACGACGGACGCTCTCAGCAGATCGCCCGGGAAATGCTTTACGCCATGTCGTTGGTTTGAGTCGTTGCACCGTCCGATCTTGGTGTCGGTCGTTCTTTGGGATGCTGGCGTGGCGTCGGTGGAGGCATGTGGTTTGCGGGGCATCACCGTAGCCGGACATCTACAGTGCGACGCCCCGAGAGGTGGCGACCCATTCAGATGGACCGAACCGCTCGATTGAAACCAACCCCAACGGCTCGCAGAAGATGAACACCCCCAGTTCCAACGCATCCCAGTCCGCCTTGTTTCAGCCCCTTGAAATGGGCGGGCTGACGCTACCCAATCGCATCGTGATGGCACCCCTGACGCGAGCTCGCGCCGGGGTGGAACGGATGGCCAACGAGATGATGGCTGAGTACTACACCCAGCGAGCGTCGGCTGGTTTGATCATCAGCGAAGCCACCGTGGTTTCGGAGCAAGGCATTGGATGGCCTCAGTCACCGGGCATCTACACCGATGAAATGGCGGAACGATGGAAGCTCGTGGTCGATTCGGTTCATCGTGCGGGTGGCCGAATCTTCTTGCAGTTGTGGCACACTGGACGCGCTTCGCACAGTGATTTCCATGACGGTGAGTTGCCGGTGGCACCCTCGGCGATCGCGATCGAAGGCGACGGCGTGCACACTCCCTCAGGGAAGAAACCGTACGAGGTCCCGCGTGCTCTCGAAACCAGCGAATTGCCGGGCATTGTGGAGGACTATCGCCAAGCGGCCGAACGTGCGAAGTCAGCTGGGTTCGATGGCGTCGAAGTCCACTCTGCCAATGGGTACCTGTTGGACGAGTTTTTGCAGTCAAAATCCAATCAACGCGACGACCAGTACGGCGGAAGCATTGAGAATCGATATCGGTTGCTTGGCGAAGTGGTTGATGCCGTCACCAGTGTATGGCCCAGCGATCGAGTGGGTGTTCGCTTGGCACCCAATGGGTCATTCAACGACATGGGATCGCCAGAGTACGTCGAGCAGTTCACCTATGTGGCTCGTCAACTCGACGGGTATGGGCTGGCCTATTTGCACGTGATGGATGGCACCGGATTTGGTTTCCATGAACTTGGTCCCGCGATGACGATGGCTGATTTTCGAAAGGTCTTCAGCGGTACGTTGATGGGCAACGTGGGCTACACCCGAGAGTCCGCGGAAGAGGCCATCGTGGACGGAGCAGCGGATCTGATTGCGTTCGGCCGGCCGTTCATCAGCAATCCGGACCTCGTCGAACGTTTCGCCAACGGTTGGCCTTTGGCTGAAACAGCCGACATGTCGGTTTGGTATTCGCACGACGCGCATGGCTACACGGACTTCCCTACCTATGAAGCTGCCGCGCCTGAGGACGCTGTCAAAGTACCGACAGCCTGCAACGCGGAATGAGCCGGAAATTTGGGTGGAACCCCGGGCGGCATTTGGCATTCGCCGAATGAAGGTGGCTTTGTGGCGCGCTCTGGCAATGACTTTTCCTCGAAAGTCCAGCTTGATCTGCCGGAGCAGCGCCGAAGCGGCTTGATCCGGCCTACCTGCTGGACATCACGGCGGTCATTCCGTTTCCGACACGAACATCTCCTGGATGTCTTCCAGGATCAAATACAGGCACGGTACCAGCACGAGAATGATTCCGGTGGCGAAGAGGATTCCGAAGCCCAGAGAGATTGCCATGGGAATGATGTACTGGGCCTGCAGGGAGTCCTCGAAGATCAACGGCATCAGTCCGCCGAAGGTCGTCAACGTGGTCAGCATGATTGGGCGGAAACGACGCAGTCCGGCTTGTGAGATCGCGTCGAAGGCGGACTGGCCTTTTCGGTGTCGATTGGCGTAGTCGATCATGATCAGTGAGTCATTGATCACCACACCCGACAGGGCGATCACGCCCATCAAACTGACCAGTGACAAGTCATATCCCAGCATGATGTGACCGATGATCGCCCCCACCACACCAAACGGGATCGCGACCAAGACGATGAGCGGTTGCACATAACCTCGGAAAGCAATCGCCAGCAACGAATAGATCACGGCGAGAGCCAATCCGAACGATCCCCACAATGACGCCGTGGCTTGCCGCATTTCGGCGTCGCTGCCTTCAAAGCTCCACGTGATGCCAGGGAAGTCTTCACGGAGCCGGGGGAGTTCTGAGGCTCGCAGGGCTTCGATGACTTGGGTGGCAGCACGCTTGGGTTCGACATCCATCGAGACATTGATGGCGCGTCGCCCATCGCGACGATTGATGGATCGAAAGGCGAGTGTCTCTTCGACATCAGCCACATCGAGCAAGGGAACTTCAGCGCCGCTTGGAGTGCGGATGATCAGATCTTCAAGGTTGTGAACGTCCTCGCGTTGTTCTTCGGGAAGTTTGACGCGAACTTCGGTTTCGTTGGTCCCTCGGATCAGGCGCAGTGCCAATGATCCGAAGAAGGCACCTCGCAATTGTTCGCCAAGTTCTTCGTCGGTCAGACCGAGTGAACGCGCCTCAGGGCGCAAGTGGAAATCGTATTGGGTTTTGCCCTTGTTGTAGTTGTCGCTGACATCCTTGGCGTTGGCGTACAGTTGGACTCGATCGACGAACGCCGTGGCCGCTTTTTCCAGCACTTCGATGTCGCTGTGACTGAGGTCAATGCTGATGTCACGGCGGTGACCACCTGGGCCACTCTCCGCTTCGAACGTGACTTGGTTCACACCGGGCAAATCACCGATGTGTTCTCGCCACAGTTCGATGACTTGGTTGGCGGTCATGTCACGCTGGTCTGGTGGCTTCAACACGATTTCCACGTCGATGAAACTTTGCCCGCGGACATTGGTTTTGATGCCTTCGGCGACCTCATACAGGTTGTGTTCATCAAACATTCGGATGCTGGCCTGGGTCACCGTGTCAGCGATTTTCGCGGCCTGGGCCTGAGTCGTGCCAACCGGCATTCGCACGCCGGCTTCGATTTCATCGGCCGACACCTCGGGCATCAGAATCAACCCCATGTGTGCGCTGGTCGCATAGCCACCGATGACCACAAACAATGCCAAGGCAAGCGAAGCGGTGACGTATCGATGCCGAAGGCTGACGACCAGGATGGGACGATAAAAGAATTCAACCAACCGGTTGAACGCTTGGCTGAATCGCTGTTGGGCATGATGCAATCGGCCGCCAATTCCGTTGCGTTTGCGATCTGCGTCGCGAGCGTGGGCCAAGTGAGCAGGAAGAATGAACAGGGATTCAACCAACGACAGCGACAGCACGATGATCACGACGACCGGCAGTGGGCCCCAGAACTTGCCCGTCTCGCCGGGGATGAATAGCAGCGGGACAAATGCGACGATGTTCGTCAGGATGCTGAAAGTGACCGGGCCGGAGACCTCTTGGGTGCCTTGAACGGCGGCCGCCTCGTGATCCTGGAGTGTCTGTCGTTTTTCGTAAACGTTTTCTCCCACCACCACGGCATCATCGACGACGATGCCCAAGACGACCAGGAAACCGAACAGCGAAATCATGTTGATGCTGACACCGGCGGCCGGCAGTAGCAGCACGCCGCCGATGAATGAGATGGCCATGCCTGTCATCACCCAGAATGCCAAACGGAATTCTAGGAACAGCGACAGAATCACCAGCACAATCACAACCGCCATCGCAGCGTTCTCTGCGACCAGCATCAATCGCCGACGGAACTCTTCGGCGTTGTTGCTGTCGATTCGCCACTTCACACCAGGTGGAAGCGCGGATTCAAATTCTGCCATCGTCTCGTGGACCGCTTCCGCCACATCGATGGGAGACTGCGAACCGACACGAAAGATATCGAGTTCAACCGACGGCGTTTGGCTGAACTGAGAGTGGAATCCAACGTCTTCGAATCCGTCGCGAATTGTGGCAATGTCGCCCAGAGTCACCATCGGGCCATCGCGTCCGGAGACGATTTCAATGCCAGCGAACTCTTCCGCCCATTGCTTGCGAGCTTTGACGCGGAGCAGGATTTCACCCGCGGTGGTCTGCACTGATCCCGCCGCCACGTCTTGGCTGGATTCGCGAATGACCTGAGCCACGTCAGGCAGCGTCAGTCCGTATTCACGCAGGCGTTGCCGCGGGATTTCGACATGGGTCACATACGCCGGAACGCGGCGCAGTTCGACTTGCGTGATTTGTTCTTTGGATTGCAGTTGATCGCGAAGTTGTTCGGCCAGCTTTCGAAGGGCCCAAATATCGATGGGGCCATAGATCGCCACCTGCATCACTTCTTGTTGGCGTGATTGCAGGCGGACCTCGGGTTGTTCGATTTGATCCGGGAAGGTGCGGATTCGACTGACCGCTTGGTCGACATCCTGCAGAACCTTCATGCGGTTCTCGCCGGCGACCAATTCGATCAGGACTTCCCCCCGTCCCTCCCGAGCTTCGCTGGTGAGTTCACGAATTCCTTCGACGCCGCGAACGGCTTCTTCGATTGGACGCAGAATCCCCTGCTCGACTTCCTCGGGAGCGGCCCCTGGGTAGCCGACGGTCACTTCGACGATGTCGAGTTGGAACTGCGGGAAGACCTCCTTCTGGATCGCGAAGGCAGACCAGATCCCACCACCGAGCAACAGCAGCATCAGCAGGTTGGCTGCAATCGCATTGCGAGCCATCCAGGCGATCGGGCCACCCTCCGGAACCATTTTCGACAACGAGGTCACTCGGTTGCCCTCTCAGTTTCGTCAGAGTCCACGTTCGGGTCGGCTTCCTCGGTCGTGATCTTCCGCAGTCCAACTCCATTGGCCACGGTTGCCAGGGTCGTGATCACGATGTCTTCGCCCGCTTCGATCCCGTCGCGAATGTAGGCGTACTCTGCATCCCGAAAGACAACCTGCGTTTCCCGAATCTCGAGTTGTTCGTCTTTCATGACCCAGACGGTGTCTTGATTGCGAACGTAGTCGCGTGGCAATCGCACGACGTCTTGGATTTCGCGGCCTTCGATTTGGGTTTCGATCAACGTGTCGAGAATCAATGGCGGCGCCTTGGATTCACGACCGAGTGGATCCGGCACGGTGATCAGAACGCGGGCCAGGCGTGTTTGTTGATCGAGAGTGCCAATCAGCCGGGCGACCCGCCCTTCTCGCTCGACGCCTGGACCCCAGGCATCTGGGTGTCGAAGGATAACTTTGGAACCTTCGATCGAAACGTCATCCTCCGCTGTCTCGGGGAATTGAACCCAGCGCAGAGTCCGCACCGGAACAGCGGCCATGATCCAGTATTCGTCCAGACCAATCAGGCGGCCGAGTTCGTCCCCGGGACCAACTTGTGAACCGATGTTGACCGAACGGGAAAGAACATGAGCGTCGAAGGGAGCGGTGACCTCCGTCCGATCAAGATCCAATTGGGCGCGTTCCATCGCGGCCTTGGCTGCGGCCATCTCCGCTTTGATGGAAGCGATTTGTGGCTCACGCAACACCAAGCCTCGGTTGGTGTCGTCAATGGTGCCCTCGAGCATTTCCAGCTCTTTCACGGCCAACCGCTGGCGAGCCTGTTCGATTTCCCACAAGGCATCTTTCTGCAGCAATTCACTGTTGCTGATCGAGATTGCATTTTCGAAATCGGCTGGATCGATCCGCAGCAGGCGCTCGCCTTGACGAACCATGCCGCCGGGAATGAATTCCGGGGAAAGTTCGATGACTTGTCCGCTGACGCGCGGGCTGACGGTGATGTCCTGGGCGGGTTCGACCGTTCCAAGCACCACCACTTGAGGTGAATAATTGCCTCGTTCCGCTGGGATGGTTTCCACCAAAGCCGCCGATTTTCGGGTGGCATTGATCTGCTGGGCGGTGGGTTCGGTTCGGTTGATCACGAACACCGCAGCGGCGGACGCTCCCAAAATGGCCAAGCAGGTGATGATGGTTCCTAGGATGCGAAGCCAGCGCCACTGAGGTCGCTGTTTCGACGCATCATTCATCGACAACGGTCTCCGGAATGATTTCCACGGTGGATTCCAATAATTCAAAGTCTTGCGAACGGGTGTCAAAATCGCCGGCCAACGCCAAGTACAGCGAGACGCGAATGAGCACCAAGTCTAGTTGAGCGGAAAGCAGTTCGCGCTGCAATCTTTGCTGGGCGGTGATCGCACTGAGCACATCCAGGTAAGTCGCGTCGCTGATCAAGTACTGCTCACGCAATTGCTCGGATGATTGGCGAGCCAGTTCGACCTGATTTACCAGGTGTTCAATGCGTTCGAGTTGGTACCGTTCCTGGGCCAGTGCGTCTTCCACCTCGCTGAAAGCGTTCAGCATGGTTTGCCCATAAATATTGAATAGTTCGCGTTTCACCGCCGCATTTCGGTCGACTTCGGCTCGACGTTGCCCACCGTCGAACAGAGGGGCGATCATTTGTGCACCAATCGAAACAAACCAATCGCGGAACACCGTCTCGGGGGATTCCGACACATTCAGCAGAGAGCCGGTGAGGTTGATCCGCGGGTACTGGGCACTGATCGCGGATGCGAGGTCTCGATCGGCGGCACGGAAAGCCAGGTAATCGCGTCGAACATCCGGACGGCGTTTCAGCAATTCCGACGGCAGGCCCGTGGACGGTAGTGGTGGCAGGGCCGGCAGATCGGACCCGGGGTCGTATTCCGCGGCTTGAGGCATTTCGCCGAGCAGGACAGCGAGTTGATGTTCCAGGACTTCGATCCGGACCTTTTCCACTACCGTTTGTTCCAGCGTGGCTTCGACCAGTTGGCGTTGCCGCAGCACATCGGGGCTGCGAATCAGTCCCGAGGCGAAACGAGCTTCCTGCAGTGCCAGTCCCATTTCGTTGTTGTCGAGTTGTTCGTTGAGCAATTCGATCTGAGCGTGGCCTTCGATCAGCGAGAACCACGTCCGAGCGATCTCAGCCGACAGTGTCAGCGCGATTGCTTGGTAGTCTTCTCGCGTGGCAGACGTCCGCAAGCGTTCCGCGTCGACACGAGATTCGATTTCGCCCCACAAGTCGACTTGGTACCCCGCGTCCAATCCCCAGATGAAACTGGAGCGATCACTGCCCGGACCCATGGTGCTGCCATAGTCCGCAATGCCATTCAAGTCGGGCCACAGATCCGAGGCTTCGCGTCGTGTCACAGCCCGTGCCGCATGCAATCGTTGCAGTGCCGCCGCGAGAGTGAAGTTGCCCTGCAACGCGACTTCGATTTCGGCGTTGAGTGTCGGGTCGTTGAAACTGGTCCACCAGCGGTCTGGTTGAACCACTTCACCTTCTGCGGAAAACGGAGGCGGCGTTTGAGATTGAAACGTCCAGGTGTTGTCTGGGTTGGCGCAGCCCGCACCGACCAGCAGCAACGCAATCAGCCACCGGGCGGGTAGGAACCTCGCTAATCGAACCATAGACATGAAAGTGGAACTACCGGATTCGGTGCTCCGAAATCCAGGCCAATCCAGGTCTTGTTACAGGCCTCCAGCCTCATTTGTCCTGTTTCACGACGGTCGACAAGGCGATCACCGCCCATGCACTTCCCCAGTCGTCTGCCGTTGGGGTGGTCGCACCCTTCGCGGAAGCCTTGGTGCCCGGCACTTTCCAGCGTCCGTTGGCTTCCTGTGTTGTGACCAGGTACTTGGCGGCGTGCTCCAGAGCGTTTGAGTCCGCGCCCGAGATTGCCAGGGCATGCAGGGCGTATCCGGTGCCCAGAGCATCACTGCCCTCGTTTAACTTCCAGCCCCAGCCACCATCGTCGTTTTGGTGCTTCAGCAATTTCGCTTGCCATCGCTGCGTCGCGGTTTGAGTCGGGGGCTGATCGATCAAATGAGGTTCCATCTGATGAGCGATCAACAGTCGAGTGGCCAAGTACTCCGCTGACTTCGGCTGTTCGATGGAATCGATGAAATGAACCGCCGTGGCAGGATCAAACTCGACCGGTTCACGCATCAAGGCGAGAGCGGTCCAAGCGGTCGTTGTCGCGGTGGTCTCATCGGTCGGTCGCCGCTGGGCGGGGAGTTGCCCGCAGGCTCGCCACGATCCGTCTTCCGATTGTTCCTTGAGTAACTTTTGGGCAAAGCGTGCTCGCCAGTCTTTCTCACCGAGGGCTGATTGGCCTGGGGGGGCAGATGCCCGGGGCATCGCCAACAAGAGCTGCGTCATCGTGTCGATGTTGGACGCCATGGTCGCGGAGTGATCCGCGTCGGCTTTCTGTGCCGGTTTGACGAAGTTGACCACATCGGTCGACCATCGTCCCCAATGGGCAAGGTTGCTGAGACGAACGGGGACGCCTGATTGTCGGGCAGCTTGGTGACTCCAGATCAGCGTGGGGACTTGGTGGCAGGAAACACAGCCACGTTTTTCGATCCAGCGTTCACCGGCCTGTTCGACATGCTGCAATCCCTTTTGGATCGTTCGCGTGGTGTCCGGAAAGGGGGGCGTGTCTTGCGAGTATGCAGACTGGCCGTTCTGGATCGCACCACCAGCCCCAAGCAACACACCCAACGCAGCAACGCGGAAAAGAGGATTCATCGGAGCGACTCGCAGATGGGAATGGACGCGGGGGCCAACCATCCTATCGCGACCGAGTGAGGCACGCTGAAGAAGTTCATCGGATCACGGTGGAGATTGACCGGACAACTCGTTTGCAATCGGACCCCGATCAGGCGTCGAGAATCTCAACAATGTTTTCAGTGGGACGACCGATCGCTGCTTGGCCGTTGTGGATCACGATCGGACGCTCGATCAATTTGGGATGCTCCACCATGGTCGCGATCCATTGTTGGTCGGTCAGCGTTTGTTCACCCAGGTTCAATTCTTTGAAGAGGGGTTCCTTTTTGCGAACCAAGGCTTCCGCTGGGATGCCCAGCAGCTTCACGATCTCGGTGAGTTTCTTCTTGCTCGGCGGTGTGTCCAAGTATTGGATGACTTCCGGTTCGATGCCGCGTTCTTTGAGTAGCTGCAGAGCTTGACGAGACTTGGTGCAACGTGGGTTGTGGTAGATCGTGGTCATGCGGTGGACGAGAGAGGAGTGGAAAGCGATGCCAGTGAAATCGAAACGAGCTGGAGGAATATCAGAAACGCTGAGTTGAGATCGTTCAATCCCGGTTGGCGAGCACTGGCTTTCTTCTGCCTGGCCACAAGTCCCACCGGCAACCACTGCTTTTGAGATCACAAGCTCTTGTGGGAACTGTCAGACATACAGAATTCACAATCGCGATCGGGAATCATCGAGTGAGCAGCGGTTCGATCCAGACGCCCCAATCGCCACCGGTGCCGTTGCCTCCATCGGTCACTTTCAGCGTGAGAGTTTGGATTTGGCTTACATCCAGGTCAAACGTCTTGCCTTCGCCCGCGGTCACGCGAGTGGCTTTCCAAAGTGATTTTCCATCACCAAGGATCTCAAAGTCGACTTGCCCAAACAGGTTGCCTTGAATTCCACAGCGACCGCGAAAGCGTTTCCACTTCTTTTCGATCGGATAGGCATGTTTCGCGGGTGCATGGGCGTAGATTCCATGCGCAAAGTAGTCGCCACCCAGCGACAGCAAACGCTGTTTGTCTGGGACGGAATTGTAAGTTGGCCGCAGCCAACCCACCTCGGCGGTTTGTGGGCGAATCGTTGAGAGCCAAACGGAGTTTGTGTCCGAAGGAACCTGATTTGCATCGATTGAAATCGCTGGTTCAAGCGTCTGAAAACGATCCAGCACACGTTGGCCAATTTCCATGAGGTCAGGATCCGAGCTAGCGATCTCACTGAGTCTCGCCTTGGCGTTGTCGACCGTTCCGGTTTGCAACTCATCCATCACTGGTTTCAGTTCCAGCTCCAGTCTTGCGACGGACAGATCGGGGCTGCCATCGGCGTTGACGCTGTACCGAAGGGAACGTGTGCTTGTCGTCCCGTTGATGTGGCACGACACAAGCCGCAGTTCGCCGGACGTTTTGGGACGAAGGGGGCCGCTGTGCAGTGCGAATTTTCCGTTCGGATCGGGAACCGCGGACGCGGTGGTGGCGTCGTAGTCACCGCCTCCATCGGGATCGAAGTAAGCAACCACTGCATGGGCTGGGAGGGTGCCGCTGACCTGTCCGGCGACTTGAACCGAACGTCGAGGTCCAGCCGAAACGAGCAAGTGTTTGAAGTCAGTCGCTGGGCGGTCGTGGATGGACCGGGGGACCTGTCGGTTGAAGACTGGATGAGCAGCCAATCGCAGCGCATGAGTTTGCGTTAGAAACGTCCCCTTGCCTTCGCCACGCAATTGTTGGGCATAGGTTCGATTGCCCGCTCCCATCAGTGCCGTCCCGCGTTCGGCTTCATCGGGACGTTGGCGACAATGCGGCAGCGAAAGAGCGTGACCCAGTTCATGGATCACGCCTCCAATGAAGATGGAGTTGTGGCGACCGATGGTGATGCGTCCGTACTCACCATCTCGGATCGGGGTTGGGTCACGAAAACGACGAGGATCGAGAATCTCAGAATCGCATTGCCAGGCGGTTCCCGACAAGTGATTTCCACCGCCGTAGTAAGGGCTGTGATGTGAGATCTTGCTGGCGACCGGATCGTAATCCATCAAGTTGCAAAACAGCAGCAACACCGAGGCGTCGGCATCGATCCCGCGTTGGCGCAACACCGGGATCACTTCCTCCCGAATTCGTCGACCATCGGGTTTGTCGTAGTCGGTCTCTTCGCCCACCACATCAATGATGTCGACTTGTCCACGTTGGTTCCGCAGCACATGCATCGACCGATTGGCAAAGCCATGCCGTTTCAGTTCACGCTCGTAGAACCCGGCGGTTTCCTCCACGATTCGGCGGATGCGAGAGCTGTGATTGGCCGCGGGAGGACGGTCGCGAGGGGTGAAGTACACGACGACGACGCGGCCGGGCGAATCAATTGGATCCGCTTTGACCGCCTGACCGATCCGTTTGCGAGCCATGGTGATTGACGGTGCCGAGGCCTGCATCCGAACGATGGCAGGCGACTGGCCTGCACATTCATGGATGTCCCCTGTGATCGCAGCCACGATCCCAATCAAAACGAACAGCGTGGAGGGCTTCATGGGCGAGGATTACGCTCTGCTTCCGGAGGGAGATCAATGGTCGGCTGGCATCAAGAAAGACCATGATCTACCACGCAGGGCAGGCTCATCAAGGGGCGAAAGCCTCGCCAAGAGCATCAATCGCCATCAGGGGTTTCTGAATCTTCCGGTTCTGGATCGGAGGACTCGGAAGCTGGCAAACCGAGCCGATACGCTTTCGCAATCGCTTGCCGGCTGTAGTCGATCGATTCGCCCAGGATTCGTGCGGACTCTTGGCTGGCGTGGAATCCCTTGCTGTTTTCGCTGGCGATGTAGTCCAGACGCCACATCGCTTTGCGTTGCAAATCGCGAATGGGTTTGAGTTGTTCTTCGGTCGCGCCGGCTTCTTGGATTTCGATGATCGCGTCCAGCATTTCTGTCATCGCACTGGCCGCGCGGTCGATGAGGGCTCTTGTTCGGTCTTGGATCACATCGACACGAGCTTTGATCTCAGCCTCGGGAACCTTGTGGCAGGTTTGGCAAGCCTTGTTGATGTTCATCATGGGGCTGCGAACCCAGTGGCTGCTGACCTTGGTGGCGCCGACCTTTTCGTAGGGCATGTGGCAATCACTGCAGCTGACACCGGCTCGGGCGTGAATGCCTTGGCTCCAGAGTTCGAACTCCGGGTGTTGGGCTTTGTAGACTTTTGTGCCGGTCGTTTTGTGGACGTAGTCGTAGAACTCGCCGCCATCAGGGAACGTGGTGGCGTCCCATTCCGCCTCGAGGTTCTCCATCTTCAGGCCGTTGCTCCAGGGGTAGGTCAACGTCATCTTGTTCGCACAGTAGTACTCCACGTGGCACTGGCCGCAGACGAATGATCGCATCTCTTGGCGAGTCGCCATGGTGTTCGGATCGTAGACGCCTTGCTTGCCGCCATCTCGCCAGGCCTGGACGCTGGGCAGGTGTGGGACCTCGGCGTCGCTTTTGGCGAGTTTGTCGATGCCCAAGATGAATCCGGGGCGAGTGACTCGTATCGCCATGGTTTCAGGTTCGTGGCAGTCCACGCAAGAAACAGGATGGGCACCGCCGATGTGAGGATCGCCGCTGGCGTCAAATCCATCGGGTGTTTGGTCAATTTCAGCGTGCACTTCTTCGTACTTCTTGGTGCTGACCGCACGGAAACCGGCCAAGACCGCTTCCTGTTGAAAACCATCGGCCAGGGATTTCGCGTCCGTCGGTTTGCCTTGTTCTTCCAGTCCAATGCGTCGGTACGTGGCGGCGATGGACGCGTGGCAATGCAAGCAAGCACCGGATTGCTGAACGTCGGTCACTCGCTTGGTGACTTCTTGGTCGGCCAGCATGTGAGCGTGACCGCGTGCTTCGCGATAATCGATGCTGAAGGCATAGCCGGCGAACAATCGTTTCAGCCAGGGGGACTCTTCCAGTTTGCTGGGTGGGAGAGCGTGGTTGCCGCCGAAGTCGGTGTAGTCGTCGTCAACGGTTTTCAGGTAGTCCTCGTATTGCTGCGGGAAGTTCAGACCCCAAGGTTCTGGGTCCGTGCTGATTTCTGTGACCTCCACCACTCGGGTGAAGGGCACCCGGGCTTCCTGTTTGCGTTCGAAAATGTTGACCAGCAACGCGACAACGCCAAACGTTGCGAAAGCGGTCAGTGCGGTCAATAGAATCAGCCATCCGAAGCTGCGTGGTTGCTGATCGGACATGACAAACCTTTGCGAACGAAGATTGAAAGAAGAGGTCGAATAGAAAGAACGTCAAAGAACGAGGTTGATACCGAAAGCGGTGTCAACGCGGATGCATCCAGTCCACTTTGCCGTGGGCGGCATGGCCGACGTCGGCATGACAGTGGACGCAGTTCTGCATGTCACCCTGCGGGGTCGCTGGCAGCAACGCATGCACAAAATCACGGTGGCAGTCCACACAGGTGCTCTGAGTGACTCGGCGGTTGCGTGGTTTGATTTCAATCGGATCGGAGTAGCCACCCATGGTGAATGCCAACGAGTGGAAAAATCCGTTGTCACCTTTGACGATCCATTTGCCGATTTTGTCATGCGGCAGGTGGCAGTCATTGCAAACGGCAACATGGTGGTGAGAACTCTGCTGCCAGGAATCAAAGTGCGATTGCATCACGTGACAATTGACGCAGGTTTCAGGATTGTTGCTCAGGTAACTGGCGCCTTTGCCGTAACCGAAAGTGAACGTGCCGATTCCGGCGAGCAGTCCCAGGGCGACGCAGAAGAGCATCGCGATTCTGGGGAACCGTTTCTTTCCCGCATTCGTGCTTGGCGTCGGTTCCGATGGATCGCCGGTGGCAGATCGCATGATGATCCATTCCTTTTGCGTGATCCAAGCAGGGCGGATGCTGACTCGCTTGGTGAGCCGAAATGTAGCAGTTTCGCGGGAGCGGGAAACAGCTCATGAGTCAATATTTGCGTGCAAACGCGCAACTTGAACCAAGCCTCTCGAGCGATGTTCACCTGGTGTGCTCATTCGCTCGCTTTGGATGCTGGGGTGTGCTGACTCGTCGCACTTTCATAACCAGACGGTGCACTGAGGAACCGATTGTGTGTGTGAACACGTTGCGTCGGCGTGCCATCGGCTGCGACGAGTTCGCCGCCGGATTCGCACCATCCCAAGATCCCCGAGCGGTAGTTGCGTGCCTTCATCCCGCGTCGCAAACAACGCTGAGCGAAGATCCAGCTGCGGCCGCCGATGGTGCACGAGGCAACCACGGTTCGATTTTCGAACTCTTTCTCCCGTGACCGGAATTCGTCGTCGGAGATGGAGCCAGGAATATGAGACACACTCCTCTCGGGTTCCGATCGAACGTCGACGAGCACGATCGTTGGATCGTTCTGTTCCAATCGTCTCGCTAGCTCCTCTGTTGAAATGTCTTCCACGCGATTCCAACCGAGGATGGGCGCGATCCGGTTGAGCCAGAGGACAAACTGTTGGGACAACCAAATCATGCATGATTCCTAACGAGGCGAATCGCCAACCAAACGGGAGTGGGCAAGGGGATACATTGTCGGTTGATCGAGGATCTGGAGAAACCAGAGAATCTCTGGATTTGGCGTTTGACTCTCCCTTTGGAGGAGGCCGTAGGATGGCGGGAATGTTCAGCATAGGCGAATTTTCGAAGATGACCGGACTGACGATCAAGTCCCTCCGGTTTTATCACGAGCAAGGCGTTTTAACGCCATGTCGCGTCGAAGTGGGAAGCGGGTACCGCTACTACTCGGAAACGCAGGTCGACACGGCACGGGTGATTGCGCAGCTTCGTGAACTGGAATTCTCTGTCGCTGACGTTCGTGAAATACTGAGCAACCACAGTGACGATGCCGACATGGTCGAACGTTTGAGATTGCAGCGAAATGCAATCAAAGAGCGGATCAAGAAGGATCGCGACATTGCAGGGTTGCTCGATCAAATCATTGTCCATGAAACCGAGGCAACCCGAACGATGAACCAGACCAGCTACGCCGTCGAGGAGAAGAACGTCGACCCGTGTTTGATCGCGAGCATTCGCATGCAGGGGGCCTACCGCGAATGCGGCAAAGGATTCGCGAAAATTGGACGTCGAATGGGACGTTTCATCCATGGCAAACCCATGTTGTTGCACCACGACACCGAATACAAAGAAGATGACGCCGACTTCGAGGCTTGCATGCCGGTGAAGAAAGGTGAATCAAGCGACGAGATCATCGTCCGAGAACTGCCTGGCGGACGAGCCCTGTCGTTGATGCATCTAGGACCGTATGAGGAGATCGGTCGGTCCTACGAAAAGATCATGAAGCACGCGAAAACGCAGTCGTTGGACTATCACGTTCCCACGCGAGAGATCTATCACAAAGGGCCCGGCATGATTTTCAAAGGGAATCCGAAGAAGTACCTCACCGAGATTGTGTTCCTGATCTCGAGCGGCGCTTGATGGATGTCCGATCAGCTCACTGACCTATCACCCGAAGACCAACCATGAACGATGCCATCGCTGCGTTTCTTTCCGTACCAACCTTTGCTGTTGCGGGAGCTTCCGCTCGCCAGCACAAGTACGGAAACAAGGTCTTCCGAGCTCTGATTGGATCGGGGCGGATCGCGTACCCTCTCAATCCGATCACGGAGGAAATCGAGGGGCATCAGGCGTACCCGCGGATCCAGGATTTGCCGACGGTGCCGGAGGCCGTTTCGATCATCACTCCGCCGGAGGTGACTCGCAAAGTGGTCGCTGACGCGATCGAAGCGGGGGTGCGTCACCTGTGGATGCAGCCCGGTGCGGAGGACGACGAAGCCAGCCACGCGGCTCGCGAAGCCGGGCTCACCGTGATCGACGACGGCAGTTGCATCTTGGTGCTGCTCGCTCGCGAATGACGTGCGCGTCGCAGGGGTTTGGGGGGGGGCAGCATGGACGGTCGACGTTGCAGGCTAGTTCTCGATCGAGTAGCCCGCGTTTTTCCAGGCACTCATGCTGCCGGGAACGTTGTGGACACGCTGAAATCCGTTCCGTTCCAAAACACTCGCGGCAATGCTCGCCCGATACCCACTGCCGCAGTAGACCGCGACTGGATCATCGCGGTTCAAATCCAACTCGCCGTTGACACCGTCTCTCATCTCGGCGACGTAGTGGTGCTTCGCTCCTGGGATTCGGTTGGATTGGAATTCAGAAGGCGAACGAACGTCCAGGATCTGAAATTCGCTCGGACGTTTCTTCAGATCGTGAACGGTGAGCTGGGGAGTCATCGAAAGTGGGAGGCCAGCATTGTCCCAGGCCTTCATGCCGCCGACGAGATAGCCTGCGAAACGACGCAACCCAACGATTGCGAAGTGCCAAGAGACCCAGTCCAATCGAGTGTCATCCTCAACAACCAGCAAGATCGGCCAATCGTAGTCGAGCATGTCGCCGGCCCAGACCGACAATTCAGGTCGATCACCTAAGTTCATCGCACCGTCAATGTGGCCTCCTCCGAACGCAAGCATTTGACGTGTGTCGACCAGTTGTGCTTCACCGGACTGGATCGCCTGTTGAAATTGTTTGGGAGGCAGGCCTGGAACAACGGGGGCACTGCCAATCAATTGGGGCCCCTTCGCATTGATTTTTTTGAGGATCGGATAGTGATGAGGAACCGGAGGGGCGCCCTCGCTGACAAACTCTGCGAATTCATCGAAGTCCTGATGCTGCAAGAACGCATTGTGTTTGCGTTCCTGGCCGATGGTCGTCATCGGCCGCTCACCGATGTTGGCTCCACACGCGGAGCCCGCACCATGGCACGGGTAAACGATGACGTGATCGGCGAGACTCAGGTAGTAGTCGCGGAGAAACTATGGAGGGGGCAGGTCAGAGTGGAAAAGATTTGGCACACTCGTTGGGACGTTTAATAGCTTTTGAAACAATCCACAACGAGGTACCAAATCCATGTCCAAGTCTATCATGATTGGCTGCGACCTTCACGACCGCAGCATGCTCCTTCGCTACGCCGTCGGCACGCAAGTGCCCCAGCAACTTGCCCACGAAAACAATCCATCGGGACGCCGAAACATGATCGCGCGGATCAAACGGCTCGCTGACAAAGAGCGGTGCCAGCGAATTGTCTTTGCATACGAAGCCTCCGGGCTCGGGTTCGGGCTCTCCGACGAACTGCACGAAGCGGGCATCGAATGCTACGTCCTTTCGCCATCACTGTTGCCCACCACCCCGAAGTCCGCCAAGCTCAAGACGGATGCCAAGGACGCTCAAATGCTATTGGAACAAGTCCGTGGTCACGTTTTAGCCGGTAATTCGCTGCCGGTCGTCTGGACGCCACCCCAGCGACTTCGTGATGACCGGGAGCTCGTCCGGGCTCGGATCGACGTCGGCGACGAGCTGACTCGCGTCAAACTGAAAATCCTCTCGGGGCTGAAGCGACGCGGCATCACCAAGCCGTCGTGGTATCAAACCCACTGGACCAAGCGATTCGTTCGCTGGCTGCGAGAAGACGTGATCGCTCAGATGGACTCGGTCGTCGCCGCGACGTTCGAGCGACTAGCGGATCGTTACGAAGCCTTCCGTCAGGAACAGACCAAGCTCGACAGCGCGTTGCGAAAACTATCGGGCGAATCGCGTTACGCCGCTGCTCACAAAAGGCTGCGTGAGATCCCTGGTGTTGGGCTGTTGACGGCGATGACGTTCCTGACCGAGATGGGTGACCTGACGCGGTTCAGCAATCGCCGGCAAGTTGGTGCGTATTTGGGGCTGGTTCCTTCGAGTCATGAAAGTGGAGAGAGTGACAATCGCAAAGGCCGAATCACGCGTCAGGGGCCTGCCAGACTTCGCAAATTGCTCTGTCAAGCGGCTTGGGTATCGATCTCGCGGAGTGAGTCAGCGGCGAAGGACTACCATCGCATCAAACAGGGCCAAAGCAAACGAACCAAGAAAGCACTCGTGGCGATGATGCGGAAGCTCGGGGTGGTGATGTGGCATCGTGCCTTGGAGTGCGGTGTGTCGAGCGAACTACTCGGGCGGAGCGGCCCAGTTGATCTTCAAGAGGCTTCGAGGATGCAAGCTGCCTAGAAGAGAGAACGACCACCGTGCGATGCCACTGAATCCGCAATTGAAGTTGAACCACATCCAACAACCGAACCGTCACCTGCTAGGAGAGGAATTTTCGTCACAGGGTTGATGCTTGAAGTCTTTTGAAGAGATTCCCGCATTGGCCAAGAGTCCTTCGAGAGTCGCGATCGAATCGTCGCTGGGTCCTACCCGTCGCGGAGAATGATCCGGCTCTCACTTGAATCACCCGCTTTGCGAAGCGAACTCGTTTACTGATCTGACGGCAATCCTGTCACGATCGAATAGCAGCTTGCGATGCAGATCGGAATCTCCCAGCGAGATCCAAAATTCACCCTTGACGAAAAAACCTACATAGCAGCGTCGAGAACAGTTGCTGGGTGAGTTTGTCGGTTTCCTCGGATCCCAACAAATCGGGGCGACCGGCGGATCCGACAAACAACGAGTCACCGCTGAGCACGCCCCATGGATCACTCGGTGAATCCGAATCAGCCAGCTCATAGGAGAGGTGTTCTGGAGTGTGCCCCGGGGTATGCCGAGCCGTGAGCGTGGTGGATCCAAAGCCAAACGAATCTCCGTCATGAACTTTCTGAACATCGAATTCATAGCTGGCATTGCCTTCACCGCTCGCGAAAATTTTCGCGTTGCCGAGTCTGGACTGAAGCTCACGCGATCCACTCATGAAGTCCGCGTGAATGTGAGTCTCGTAGATATGCGTGATCGCGACGCCGTGCTGGCGGCTGAGACGGATGTAGGATTCCACGTTGGGTTGAGGGTCGATGACCGCGGCGATTCCCGTGCTGTCGTCACCGACCAGGTAGGACAGTTGTGCAATTCCCTCGGTTTGAATCGTCTCAAAGATCATGGTCATCAGACACACCTGAATGTCAGGGAAAGGTTGTCGGAGGAGGCGGCCCAGCGAGGTTCGTCTCTGAACGTCGCTGGACTCGGCAGCAGCAATGAACCACCGCTGGAGTTCCGAGAGGGTCAGTTCGCGGTTGCTTGGGTTCGGGAGTCGACGTATTGCTTCACGAACTGCTCCAGTTCGGGCTTGTCACACTCGAATCCCATTTCCTTCGCTTGCTCGAGTGCTTGGTCGCCCGAGAAACCCTGCTCCACCGCGGTGTGCATCATCATCATCGCCCCGGCCCGCTTGCCGCTTTTGCAGTGGGCCAAGACCGGCTTGGGAAGCGACTGGTACTGCTCTCGGAATTGGTCCACCTTCTGTTCGTCCATTCCATCCATCGAGACTGGGACGTGCAGGTACTTCAATCCGGCCGATCGTACGACTTCACCTTCCGCGTCCGGGGCCAAAGGCTGTTCCTCTTCTCCGGCGGTGCGGAAGTTGATGACGGATTGAAAGCCCTCCTCCGGCAATTGCTTCAATTCGTTTTCGCTGGGTTGGGCTCCAACGGTGAGTTGATCGTTGAATTTCATTCGATTCGACATGGTTGATTCCTTGTGCGGGGATTGGGTGGGGTGCAAGCTCGAAAAACGAGCCGCGGATTCTGCCTGGAGTCGACGCAACTGGCATTCCAGATCCGGCCGTGAAAAGGCCCTCGGATGCGTGGTGAATGAGCTTTGGCCGCGGGAAACGGGGCCAGAGCGTGATGGAGAGACTGTGCTTTTTGCTGTCTCACTTGTGTGACCATCAGCGCACATCGGGGCGATTGTTTCGCGAAATTCCAGTTTGAACGCTTTGGCACCAAGATTGCGATTTTGGTGGCTGGGTCACCGCTACCAGCGATCGGGCGATGCCATTGGTCAATTGGGATCGCATTTCATTTCTAGGAGTCGAAGTCATGCGCAATGTTTTGCTAGCCATTGATGGGTCGAAGCCATCGGAAGAAACGGCGAAATTTGTTGCTCGCCTTCCCCATTTTGATCCTGTTGATCTGACCGTGGTTTCGGTGGTGCACCGGCGGTTTGTTCACGCCAGCTATTCAACCAACGAGTTGATTGAAAAGGCCTACGAACAGGACCGTGCGAACGCCATGAAGAGCCTGGAGCGAGTGGCGCTCCTGTTTGAGGGTGCCAACGTGCAGGTGAAGACGGAACTGCTCGAAGGGGTGGTCGGTGAGTCAATTGTTGAAAAGGCCAAGGAGATCAAAGCCGATTTGGTGGTGGTGGGAGCGACGGGGCACTCCCAGATCAGCCGCATGTTGCTGGGAAGTATCAGCGACTTTGTGGCAACCCACGCACCTTGCAGTGTGTTGGTGGTTCGTCCAGAAGGGTTGCCTGCCAATGGGGAGCCGCTGAAGGTTTGCTTGGGATACGAGGGCACCGGTCCCTGCCAAGCTGCGCTCGAAGAGCTGATGGAAAGCCCTTGGCGAGGTCAGACCGAATTGAACGTGGTTCTGGTGGCGGCTTGTCTGAATGAAGTGTACGCCGACTCGAACTGCGTTGAGCACTACAAAAAGGAATTGGCCGGCGCGAAAGAACAGCTGGAAGAGGTGTCGGATCATGTGACCACCCACTTCCTGGAAGACGTTCACTACGGCGAAGCCATCACTCGATTCGTGGAAACACACGGGATCAATCTGGTTGTCTTGGGTGAAACGCCTCGTTCGCAGTTCAGCCGATTCTTGTTAGGAAGCACTTCGCAGTACGTGCTGCGTCATGTGCCCTGCAGTGTGTGGATCACTCGGAATCGAATGATCGAAGGTCTGAAGCACAAACGTGTGGAATCCAGTTCCAAAACAGCACTCAGCTGAATGGCGGAGGATGGATGAAGCGTTCCTGCGAAAGTGCCTGTCGTTCACTCGACGGGCACTTTTTGTTTGAACTTTGTGGACTGAAAATGGGCCTTTGCAGGCTCGGTGAACGAGCCTGCTCAGCGGCCAGGCATGGCACACCGAACAGGCGATGGTTGGATCTCGCTGAGTGACGGGCTCAGGTGCCGGTCATGGATTGCTCAGCAATCTGACGGTGAGCTTGGACGCGATCTTCTTTGTCGCGAACGATCAGCACGCTGCAGTCTGCATGGCGAAGCACGTAACGTGAGGTGCTGCCCAAAAACACGCGGGTGAGCAACCCACTGTCGCTGTCGCCCGTCACGGCCAAGTCGCAACCATGCCGCCGCGAATATTCAACCAAGGCTTCGCCAACGTGGTCGGCTTCGACCAAGTGTGTCTCCGTGTTAAGGCTCAGGGCCTGCAGTTTGGTTTCAAAATTCAAGATCTGAGTTTGAGCTTGTTCGTACTGCGACTCCCAAATTTCCGAAGCGTGCCGACGCAGGTCCTGTCGATAAAACGTGAACCGATCCAAGATGCGAACCAGGTGGATCTCAACGTTGGGACGGACTTTGAGTTCTTTCAGCCACAACAGCATGCGTTCGTCTTCCGGGTGTCCCGAAAGCGCCAGCATGATTTTCTGCAATCCTGGTTCCACGCTGGCTTCTTTGGGGGAACGCACGACCAGGGCACTGGTGTCGGCGTGAGTTGCCACGTAATCCGAAACACTGCCCAGCAAGACTCGTTCGATGGCCGAGTGACCAATGGCACCCAGCACGATCAGGTCGGCGTTGGACTGTTCGGCGACGTCCAGCAAGGAAGAGGTCGGGGGCCCAATTGGCACGTGGGTGTGCACCGAATGGACGTGATCTTGGGACTCCAAGTCCTTTGCCAGAATTGAAATCGCTTCTCGGTTGCGGTCGGTTTCAATGTCCAAGAACGCGCCGAAGTCCAAGGGCATCGCCATCGATCCAGTGTCAACCATCATGGGCGGAGCGACGACCGAAACCAAATCGAAATCAACGGGTTTTCGAAACGGCAGGTGAGATGCAAATTCGACAGCCCGCTGTGCGTAAGTCGAAGAATCAACAGCCAGTAGAATTCGCATCGTTCAGTTCCCAGAAAGAGAGTGTCCAGTTGGTATGACATCGCGAGGGTTCAGGACGATCCGGCTCGCAATGTTCGGGTCAGAGTTGCAACCTTCAGGCCATCGGGAAAATCAAGGAAACGGAACGAAATGTGTGACAGGATGGCACGCTTGCCAGGCGATCGCTGTGTCCCCGGGCTGTCCAAACGCACACAACCTCGAGAGCTCGTGCTCCGCCACGGACGGCTGCCTCAACCATCGTGATCGGATGCAGAAACGATTGCGAGTGAACGAGGTCAGTTGCACCTCGGAGGTCTTTCCCAAGAGCCGATCGATGACGTCGTCTTGAATATTGGAAGATGCCAGTCGGATGACGAATTGTGATCTATCCGCTGGTCAGACGTGAAAAAGGCTCCACGTTTGGATTCACGGGGTCGGGCCGTAAAAAGTTTGATCTGTCAAAACGCGTGATGCCCGACTTCCGAGCAATCCATCGGCTATTCGACCGTAGTGTCGTGCCAGGAGTGGCCGCAATGAACGCACATCCGGGCCAACGGCGTACGGCATAGTCGTTGGCAATTCCTACAGTAGTTCAGGAAGATTTGATCCAGCTCACGCTTCAATGCATTTTCACGCACCTCCTGCCTGCCCCTGACGAAACCTAAGTCAAAAATTCTTTCCGCCTCAGGATCCGCCAGCAATCCTCTGCGTTCAATCAATTGAAGTCGAAGACCTGGACTCGAACTATGATCGGATTTGAATTTCAGGTTCAGCGCAGAGACAGCGTTCTGCTCGACCTCCGTTAGCAGTCCGTGATAGTGCTCGATGACGTAATTTGAGAGGGGATCTCGGGTCAAATCCTCCAGAGTGATGTCCATGCCTGTGCCTGGCGATCGTTGCCTGAGTCTTGGTTTTTGGATCGAACGATATGGATCACGTCGTCGCCGCGAACGACTGACCACTTCAATAAACTCAGCTCGGCGACTCACGTGCATCCGCTGGTTCATCAGTATTGTGTGCTTAGTCTTCGAGCGACCGACCGAATTGCCTCTGCAACACTTCGTCGATGCCACCGGTCCGTTTTCTGCTCCCAGTGTAGCAGGATGTCGCGAATCAACACCGTTTGCCGTTGGTTCAGTAGTGCAAACTGCTCGTCTGCTCCCGACAGATGGAAAAGCACGGCACGAGAGATCTCGGGACAGTCGTCAGGATTATCCAATGGCAAGATTGTGACAAAGCACGGAGGCAAATAGAACCGCATTCCCAATGCATCCACAAAGCACAGTGCGCCAGCATCGACGTGACGCTTCAGATGGTCCGTACCGACAAGACGACGCCAATCGGTGAGTTCGTCCTGGGTTCGCGCTTCCTTGCGTTCGGTCATGGTGCCATAGTTGTCCATGACGATGGCCTCACGAAGAGATATCCCGCCTTCAAGAAGAGAGGTGCGGTCAAACATCTCTTCGGTGCGGCGTATTAGGTCAGTCGAAGAATTCATCCGTCTGCCTGACGATAACGAATTGCGATCGATGGAGGCACAGGAGGTGCATGGATAGATCGTGCGTTGAACTTTGTCGCCGCACTGGGTTGGTCGGGGACGCGAATCAGGACGTCTGGTTCGCTAGAAAGAGTCTACCAGATACGATTCTTGGAATGCCCGGGACGCGGCAAGGCCGGGGCAGGGACAGTTGAGCCAACTGGGGAGCCAACGGGACGGGAGCCAACGGGACGGGAGCCAACGGGACAGAGCCAACTGGGGACAGAGCACTTTTCCGGGGTGCCTCGAAGAGACCGTGTTTCAAGTTGGCTTGTGGTTGCCTGCATGGAGAGCGGTTCCGGAGCGTCGCTAGCTGTTGAGCCAGTTCGCTCTGATCCGTTTCGGCTGCAGCGCCACTAGACCATCAGGCCAATCGGTGGCCGAACGGCAAAAGTCGAGCGTGAGGGGCGGCTAAGCGGTCGTCATCAACTCGCGTGCGCGACGTCGCAAGTGATACCGTCGCTGCGTCCGGTGACTGCGTATCGAATCAACGCTCTCGGGACGCCCGGCAACATTGCCGAACAGCTGGCCAAAGTTGCCCGCCAGTTCACACCAAACCGTCCCGTCCAGACCCAAACGCTTCAACACCGCCGCAACGGAAGCCGGAGTGATGCCCCCTTTGCCTGGGATCGACTGACGGGCCGTCCAGTCCAGCAGTTCCAGGTAATCCACCAACGACATTGCCAGGAACCCCTTTTCGCTACAGCGATCACGAAGCGGCGACGGGTCAGGGCCGATTGGATCGGACGCTTCGTCGATGGTGAGCGGAGACAGGAACGCATCGGGACGTTTGGTTTGCCGCTCCAGCCCTTCTTCCACTGCTTGAGTGGCCTCCTGCGCCTGGGCAACGTCCTGCTGAGCTGCTTCGATCCGACGCTGCACCGACGTGTGATCGCTGGTTTCGAGCGTCTGAGCCATGGCTGCCCGAATCAAGTTCAAATCCACGTAGGCTGAGCACGCCAGCAAACTGGCTTCATCCACCAACCGTGTCGCTTTGTAGCGATCTTGAAAGAACCGGCCGCTCTCGTCTTCCTCGGCGTTGGCCCGCATCGAGACCCGCTGGCACAGCAACCGCATCCACCAACTCAGGCTGGACAGCCGCTGGCGAATCTCGGCCAGCTTCACTGGGCAGCCGGCAATGGCACGAATTTGTGGCTTGGTCGGCTCAGCCGGGCTGCCGTCGGGCTTGCGGTTGTGGTGGCAGATTCGGCACCAGCGAGCGGCCACTTCCTCGTCACTCCAGGACGCCACGACATCGGGACGAGTCCGAAGAATCAGGTGAAAGTGATTTGAGAGGATCGCGAAGCCCAGCAAGTCGATCCCAAACTCAGCCGCGAATTGGTGCAGCAAGTCTTCGATCCAAACCTTTCGATGATCGAAGTTCTTGCCGGAGACGGAATCATCGCCCAACAGGAAACAGCGGCGACAGGTGCGGTTCCAAACATGGGCCACCGCCACCTCATCGGGATCAAACACTTCACAGCGGGCAAGACGAACCATCGACGCAACCTCACAAAGCAGAAACCAGCGTCAAACTCCATCCAATCGTTATTTGTGTGTCCATCCCGAAAGTCAACCCGCGAAAAGGTGCTCTGTCCCTCAGCGGTGCTGTCCCTCAGCGGTGCCTGTCCCTCAGCGGTGCCCCGGTCCTTCGGTGAATCGGATGGTTCTGCTCTTTCAAGTGGAGCGATTAGCTGTTTGAACTGAGGCAATTCGATTGCCAGCGATACCTGTTTCAGTTTTTCGAGTGTTGCGTTTCCGGGAACAGTTAATCGTTGTGAAGTGTATTTGGTGCCAGTATCAAGAGCAACGAAACACACACCGGGCTCCGGCGTGTATTGGCGTCCGTCGATTGTGACAGCACTCGAATCGGTTGAGGATTCGGTCGTGAACCCGTCCTCCCTTCCATATGGCATCGGCTTTGCCACGAGAAGCCATGGCGGTTCGTCTGGTCGATGAACAGTCGTTACAAAATATCCATCGCCGTCGAGACTGTTTCCAGTCGTCACTGCCCCCGTCCGGAACTTGTTGTTACTGAGTGTCGTCGGTGTCCTGCGTTTATTGCACGATGTTGCTACAGCCAAAAAAGCCGTTGCAACGAGACAGATCAAACCGCGATGCAGATTCATAATTGAGTAGCAGAACGGCGGACATCACGGGGGACGGAGAGTGAGCTATCCATTGCAAAAAATGCCGCAAGCCGTCCTCCCGTGCATGTCATGGTTCTGCTCGTTCATCTGGCTGGACGAGCATCGCAAGTCGATCAATCGTGGATCGAGATGAAAACGTGGCCAAAAACTCGTCCAATACCTTCGGGGCAACATCGGCGTCAATTGTAGTGTAATCGCCATCCGAAATTTGAATCAATTTTTGTGACGCGGGAAGCTCGATAACGCGATCCTCCAGTTCGATAGTCGCGGAAGATTCGTAGTCACTGCTAGACGAAGTGACAGTGACAAGGGACTTCAGTTCCTGTCGTACAGAAAGTCGTTCAATCACGACAAAGTCTACGGTGTCCAATGTTGAGTCATGCTTGTGTCGCCTAATCCCGGTGTGAATCATTGCAATCCCATTTGCATCGCTTGTCGATCGCGTTGTGATGTCCCGAGGGTGGAATGGTTGATACGGATTGTCTGCAAGGTAAAACGCAGCAACTGCGGTCAAAATCAGCAGTGAAGCGATCGAGAATCGGAACCGATGCAATTTCATTGTGTAGCAGAACGACCGCCGTAACCGGGCGGCGACGAAAGATTTTCCATTTCAAATCCGCCCGACTTCGCCGCTCCGGTTCACGGCATGGTTATTCGTGGGTTTGGGTCCAGTCAGGCGTTTGCGGCAATCTCGGCATCAGCCGTTGCATTCCATAGTTCGATTGCGAGTGGTCGCCCATCATCGTCAGGAGCCAGGTCAACGGCCGGGTTTGGTGGCGTAACAAGGCGTGCGATAGCGCCCGACTCATTCGATCGGACAGTCGTTATGGCGTTCGCAAGAAACTGTTGACCGTCAAGTTGGTCTTCGGTTGCTGCAATTGCTTCAGCAATTGCAGGATCAGAACCGGTCGTGGCAGCGTACAAATTTGCGAATGCCCAGTGTGCCGTGTTCCATTTGATACCGGAAATCGCATCACGCACGATACTAGCGAGTACAGATCGGCCAGCAATCTGCGTGACATCAGAAGACGAGTTTGCCCATCGAGTTGCAGCAAACATAATGTCCTCGACTACCGAGTTGGCATCGAGCATGTTCTTTACGGCAACTTCGCGTTCGCTATCCAACATCGTAGCCAGCAAATCACGGTTGAAATCGCCATCAACCAGCCATCCGCCCAGCATCGCGCCTAGTTTTCGTGTTACGGAATCATCGCTCATTGCCATGCTACGGGCTAACCACCCAGACGCTTGCGGGTATTTGGCCATTGGTGCAAACAGGGCGGTTTCTTCGCCGCGCTGCGCTAAGTCGTCCCACGCCCAGTTGAGTGCTAAGCCAGCAGCAGTTTGGAGTCGCTCCCAAGGGTCAGCCATGTTGCATTCTCGCCATGTGTTGCGTTTGTCGTAGGGTAGATTTCAATCGTTCAACTTGTTTCTCAGCCGTCGGATCGACTGAGAATAGGTGTTTCAGGAGTGTTTTGGCAGGTTCTTCGGTGAGAACAAGTCGGGTGCTTTGACTCCGCGGAGACTTGTTCTCAGCGGGGGCTCCCCCCGTTGGGATGCGTCCAGTTTGTCGGATTCGCCGGGGTGATGCAATCCAATTCAGCGGATTCGCTTGGGGAGAACAAGCCAGTGAGCCAGGCTGGCTTCGCGGTTGGTCGGACGGACTCGGCAGTGGTGTGGATCGGAACGAAGATCAGCGTGGGGCCATCCGCAGGGGAAGCCCCCTCACCCTTGCCCTCTCCCCCGAAACGCGTTTCGGGGGAGAGGGGACATCGGCTGGCTGGCGCGGCGCCGTTGGGTTGGGAAGTGGCGAGTCAATTGGCCGTTTGCAGTTTCACCTTTTCAATGAGCACCGTGTTCGCGCTCGACCTCGCCTCGCTTCGCTCGAACCTCCTGCCAGGAGGGTGAATTCATTCTTAGGCCGGACGCGCCGTCCGCAGGGGAAGCCCCCTCACCCTTGCCCTCTCCCCCGAAACGCGTTTCGGGGGAGAGGGGACGTCGGCTGGCTGGCGCGGCGCCGTTGGGTTGGGAAGTGGAGCAATCGATTCCCGACGCCGACTCTCTTGAACCCCTTCCGGGATCAAAACGGCATGACAAAGGAAGGATGCCGCGGGCGTGGCAAGGAGCTTCTCGCAAGTGAACCGTTGTTTTCCGACCGTTCCTTAGCGAGCAACGAGGACTGATTGAGAGGCGTGTCGGAGGACGAAGCGACTGACGCTTCCCAGCATGACACGCTCGATCAGGGATTCGTCTTGGTCGCCGACGATGATCAAATCGCATTGGTGTGAGTCGGCGTAGTCGACGATGGTTTGCCCCACGTGAGCGGACTCCACCAGCATCGGTTGAACTTTCATGCCCAAGGATTCCAAATGAGGTCGTGTGGATTCCATCAGCTTCCACGCGGCCGAGCGAACCTCTTCCATGTAGGCAGAGACCTTCTTCAGCAAATGAAGTTCGTATTCCGGGTGCGTTTCGATCACGTGCAACAGGTGAACCTCGCATCCAGGCTGCAATTGCAGCGACTCGATCCAGCCAGGCAAACTGGAGTCGGGGGCGGCATTGCTGATGGCGACCACCACGCGCGAAAACATGCCTTCGGTTGTGTCCAGCGGCGGATCAACGGGGCGATGAATCAGGCACGTGCATTGGGCGCGGTTGGCCACATAGTCGGAAGTGCTTCCCAGCATGATTCTTGCAATCGCGGAGTGCCCAACCGACGCCAGCACGATCCAGTCCGCCGAAATCTTTTCCGCCAATTCCAGCAATCCGCGGCCGGCGTTTCCTTGCGTGACCAGTGACTGGCAAGAGGCGAAGTGGGAGCCAAATTCTTGAATCAGTTTGTTCAGGTGCGCCTGCTCGGCTTTGATTTGAGAATCGATGACTTCTTGGGGGATCCAAGACAGGTCGGCTTCATCGACTTGGTACAGCGAGGGTTCTGGGAGAACGGTGGCCAGCGAAACCTCGCATGCTTTCGAAACTCGCGACAGTGCCAAAGCTTCCAATGCGTTGCGGGCCGGCGGCGAAGAATCCATTCCGACCAGCGTTTTCAAGGGGGCCTGTTTGGGTTCACTCATAGGATTTCTTCCGAGGGCAAGTTTTGTTCGAAGCGTTCGAGCAAACGATACAGTTTACGGCGATGGATTCCTAAGTGCCGAGCCGCTTTCGCTTTGTTTCCACCGAGTTGTTCGAGAACCTTGAGCACGTGCGCTTTGACAAGGTCGTCCACTTTGAGGTTGCTGTCGCCGAGCGCGAGATGGGGGGCCGTTTTGGTTGGCAAGCCATTGGCGAAAGCCTCGTTGGCAGTCGCGCCCGATTGGTTCGTTTCTCGAACGATCCGGTTGGGTGAGGTGTGTGCGGCAGTCGATCGGGCGATTGGGTGAAGGAGTTCCCGCGGCAAGTCCTCCATCGTGATCCTTTGATCGTTGCCCAAAATCGTCGCACGTTCAATGACATTGATCAGCTGGCGAACGTTTCCAGGCCAGTGGTACTGAATCAGCGTTTTGTGAGCTTCTGGGTCCACGGACCATTCCGGCGGTAGGAAGTGCTGGAGGAGTTGATCGATGTCACCTTCACGCTCCCGCAGCGGAGGCAATCTCAGCGTCAAAACATTGATTCGGTAGAAGAGGTCTTCTCGAAAATGTCCGTCTTTGACTTCTTCGGTCAGGTCTCGATTGGTCGCGGCGATCAAGCGAACCTTCACCTTGCGTTCGCGGTGGCAGCCGATCCGGCGGAGGGACCCGTCTTCCAGCACCCGCAGCAATTTGGGTTGCAATTCGGGCGGCAATTCGCCGACCTCGTCGATGAACAGCGTCCCGCCATCGGCGATTTCGAACAGCCCCGGTTTGTCGGCGGTTGCTCCGGTAAAGGATCCCTTTTGATGACCAAACAGTTCACTTTCGACCAGCTGCTGTGGCAAGGCGGCGCAGTTGACGGTCACAAAAGGTTGGTCCGATAGATCGCTTTGTTGTTGGACGGCGCGAGCCACCACTTCTTTGCCTGTTCCACTTTCTCCCTCGATCAGCACCGGTTTGCGAGTCGGTGCAACTTTCGAAATCATCCGTGTGAGTTCCTTCATCGCCGCAGACTTGCCAATCAACCTGGGGGATGGACGACTTCGCGTCACGATGGCTTTGAGTTGTTGGTTCTCTTTTCGGAGTTGCCCTCTTTGGCGGGCAAGTTGCACGCGATGTTCCAAATCAGCCAGTGAGCATGGCTTGGTCAAAAAGTCGCAGGCGCCCATCTGCATCGCTTGCACACAGGCTTCGATGGTTCCTTTGCCCGTCAAGAAAAGGACTTCGACATCCAAGGCTTCCTCTTGGACGCGCTGCATCAATTCCAATCCGCTCATCCCCGGCATGTCGATGTCAAACACAGCCACGTCAAAATCTTCGCGGTCGAGCAAGGCCATCGCTTCGGCACCGCTCGCCGCCAATCGGACCCTGTGCCCCATCCGCTCCATGAACTTGCCACAACTGCGCCGATAGTCATCTTCGTCATCGACGAGTAGCAATTGAATGGTTTGGCTCATGGCGTGGTTCAGGCAATCAAGTTTTGGTCGGGAATCTGGGCTGGACCACCTCCTTCTGCGATCTTTGTTCCAGTGTCAGAATCACGGTGAATCAGCCCTCCAGGGGTTGCGAGTGTGCGGCTGGGGGCACTTGGTGTGCGGTATGGCACGAGCGACGTGTTCAGGGAGGGACGCCAGCGAATACGGTGATGGAAAATGGGGCGATGCGATCACTGCAGGCGTGGCTTTTTCCGGTCGCTCAGATCGCTGCTTCGCCATGGCACATCGTTCGCGTTTGGTCATTCGCGTTTTGCTGGGCGTTGCCTTTCGCCTTGGCCAAATGCCGCTCGTGCCCAAGCAGGCAACCCTCGCTGCTTGCTTCAGTCTCCCACTCGTCACTTCCGCTTTTCACTTCCGACCAGCGAACAGCAGCCACTTCGCCTCCTGGGCGAACCGTTGCCATTCGTGGTCCAGGATTCACATGCGTGTTCTCAATCACATTCTTGTTATCGAAGACGATGCAGACTCAGCAGAGTCGCTGTCCGACGTGTTGTCCGTTGGCGGATTTGACGTCACCACCACGGGATCCGTCCACGAGGCCTTGGAGGCTCTTGGTAAACAGCGGTTCGGATTGATCTTGACGGACCGACGACTGCCCGACGGGCTGATTGAAGATCGTTTGCAGGAGTTGTTGGTGGCGAGTGCGAAGACACCTGTCATTGTGGTGACCGGGTACAGTGATCTGCAGGCAGCAATCGATGCTTTTCGGCAGGGGATTTCGGACTACGTGATCAAACCGATCATTCCGGAGGACCTCATTGCAACAGCCCGGCGGATTCTTGACCGACGAATTTTGGAGCAACAATTTCAAAAGGAGCATGCCTTTGCGGAGCGGCTTCAGGCGACCGCCGAAGCTGTCATTTTGGTGCTGGATTTTGATGGTCAGGTGATTCACTTCAACCGTTTTTTGACCGAATTGACGGGCTGGTCTCAGGAGGAATTGATTGGCGAGAACTGGTTGGAGAAATGTGTTTTTCCCGAGGACATTCAGCGGGTCGGACAACTCTTTGAAACGACTGTGAGACTGGGGGCGTCTCGCGGGTTCACCAATCGAATTCACTGCAAGAACGGCGAGGCTCGTGAAATTCGTTGGTCGAATTCCAAGCTGCAGGATGACGATGGAAGGGCTCAGTTCATTTTGTCGATCGGCATCGATGTTTCCGATTTGAGCGAAGCGAATCAGCGAGTCGTTCGTGCGGAGCGTTTGGCAGCGATTGGAGAAACCGTCGCGGCTTTGGCTCACGAAAGTCGCAATGCGATTCAGCGGATCAAAGCGGCCTCCGAAGTCTTGGCCATGAATGTCCACGGCAACGCAGACTCGGAAGAAGAAGTGACCGCGATCCAACGAGCCGCATCAGATCTCGCAACACTGCTGGAAAGTGTACGAGCGTATGCGGCACCCATTCAGACTGAGTTGGAGAGTGTTGATCTGAGAGATGTTTGGCGTCGGGCTTGGCGCGATCTGGAATCCAAGCGAGAGCACCGGGACGCAGAGTTGATGGAGGAGATGTCGAATTGCGAGCACCTCGCGGTCGTGGATGTCTGTCGGATGGAGCAGGTTTTTCGCAATCTGTTTCTCAACGCATTGGAGGCGACGGAAGACCCCGTCCGGGTTGAAATTCATTGTGAGTGCACCAGCGATCAAGTTTGCCTGAGTGTCTCGGACAATGGTCCGGGCCTCAATCAAGAGCAGGCCACGCACCTGTTCGAACCTTTCTACACAACGAAACCCACCGGGACTGGATTGGGGATGCCGATCTGCCAACGCATCATCGAAGCTCACGGGGGCACGGTCACCGCGCTCACTCAGGCGTCAGGAACCAGGATTCAAATTTGCATGCCGCGAGAAACGGCAGAGACCCCATCGGCGATCCGGGAAGTCACGCTCACGTGAACGGTGACTTCCGTTCCAGCGAACGTGTTTTTGGGGGCACGGTGATCGGCGCTGCGAGCTGACCTTGGATCCAAACTGGTTTTCGCGGGCGACTTGCCCACGTTCGCTGAAGGAGGGAACGCTGCCACCGAGTTTCAAACGGTGCAGATGCCGAGCGGCGCGCTCAGGCCTTGCGGACAAATTCCGACTTCAGTCCCATGGCACCGATCCCATCGATTTTGCAGTCGATGTCGTGATCGCCATCGACCAGGCGAATGTTTTTGACCTTGGTGCCCACTTTGACGGTCTGACCAGCGCCTTTGACTTTCAAGTCTTTGATCACAACCACGGTGTCGCCGTTTTCGAGTGCGTTCCCGTTGGCATCGCGAACGATGTCTGCTTCCGCAGCGGCCTCGGCATCCGCTTGCGACCATTCATGGCCGCAGCTTGGGCAGACCAGCAAAATGCCGTCTTCGTAGGTGAAAGTGCCCTCGCATTCAGGGCAGTTCGGCAGGTCACTCATCTTTGTGAATTGGGTTTGTAGGATCGGACAACGGCGAAGACCCATTGTTGCAAAATGAGCGGTGGCGCGTAGTGGGCCCCCTTTTTAGGTGACCTTGGCCATTCAAATCCTCTTCGATGCGTCATCCGTTGACCTGCACTTCCGACACTGAGTAACCCCGCCTGTTCTACTTCGACGGCAGTTTGACCACGTTCGCCCAGAAGTGCTGGACGCTCTGAATGACGTCAAAGAACTGAACCAGATCGACCGGTTTGACGATGTAATTGTTGGCGGCCAAGCCGTACGATTCGTCGATGTCACAATCATGGCTGGATGTTGTCAGGACCACGACCGGGATGGATTTGAGTTTGTCGTCGGAACGGATTTCTTTCAGTGCGGCTCTCCCGTCCATGCGGGGCATATTGAGATCCAGCAGAATGAGATCAGGGCGCACTGCCTCTTTGTATTTGCCTTCCTTTCGAAGGAACTGGAGGACTTCTTCTCCATCCCAAACGTGGTGAATGTTGCTGCGGAGTTCGCCTTGCTGCAGAGCATCGATGGTCAGTTCCGCATCGGTTTCGCTGTCTTCGGCCAAGAGGATGTCGATGGGCTTTCCTTGATTCAACATGTGGAGGTTTTGCATTGGAAGTGGAGTGCTAGCAGGTACGCAGGTGTCATCGGGTAGGTGAGCCGACTGGCGTTCGCCACGGTTCCCACGCACAACCGGGGCGAACGCCCAAACGGCTCACGGGATTCAACCCAATCATTCCTGCCCACCTGCTTGGATGTTGTTGGGAAGAGAAATTCGGAAGGAAGTTCCTACGCCCTCTTCGGAGACCAGCGAGATGGTGCCGTGGTGGCGTTCGACGATTCGTTTGCACAGGGCCAAGCCAATGCCTGTGCCCGGAATTTGTTCTCGGCGGTGAAGGCGTTTGAAAAGTTCAAAAACCTGGTCGTGGTGCTTTTCTGCAATCCCGATCCCTTGGTCAGTGACTGTGATCAGGTGCTGCGATTGATCGGTCTGGCAGTCGATCGCGATCTTTGCTGTTTCGCCTGGTTTGCGGAATTTGATCGCATTGCCAATCAAGTTTTGAAACAGTTCTGCCAAGAAACCTGCGTGGCCGTGCACGGTTCCCAGTTCCGCGACCAAGATTTCGGGAGAGGTGTCTTGGATCAATTGAGAAAGGTTTTGAAGGGCGGTGTCGACGCAGGGTTTGAGTTCGATTTCCGCGAATTCCAGTTCCGATTGCCCGACTCGAGACAGACTCAAAATGTCGTCGATCAGTGCTTTCATGCGACCCACACCGGCGATGATGTGCTTGAGGTAGCCCTGGCCTTTTTCATCGAGCGAAGCGGCGTGCCGCTGTTGCAACAGTTGGCTGAATCCGGTGATCGCCCGCAGGGGTTCCTGCAAATCATGCGACGCGGCAGACGCAAACCGCTGAAGTTCGCGATTGCTCTCTTGCAGTTCCTGCTCGTACTTTTTTCTGTCTTCCACATTGAAGATGGTACCCGCGGTCCGGATTGGGCTTCCTGATCGGTCAAACAGCGTGTGAGCATGCACGCGATACCACTGACAATGCCCGTCTCGATGACGAATCCGCACATCGATGCTGAAGGGAACGCGGGAATCGAGTTGCGTGGTGAGATTCTCTAAGAACAAGGCGAGGTCGTCTGGATGAAGACGGTCGCGGATTGCATGGAAATTCTCAGCGAAGGATTGCCGGTCAGTGCCCTCGTAACCGAGCATTTGACGGAATTTGGGTCCGTACTGGACCTCGTCGGTTTGTCGATTCCAATTCCAAATGCCCCCACTTTCACCCAACAGCTGAATGTAGACCACCTGATTCTGCAGGTCTTTCAAATGTTGGCGGATACTCACCGCCGACAAGGTGATCGCGGTGCCGATTCCGAGAAGGATGTTGAGAAGCATCAGCGTTTGCGTGTGCTTTTCAAGTCGTTCGGCTTCGACGCGACAGGATTGATGAAGGGAATGCATGGTCGCCTCCAACTCGTTGAGAGTCGAAGTGTCGTTGAAACGAACAGCAGCATCGATTTCACGGGCCGTGGCATTGTTGTCCGCCATGGTGCGGACGACGATCAACTGCCCCGCGTATTGCGCGATCATGCGTGTGGTTTGTGGAAGCGGAGCACCTTGAATCGGGCCTTGATCAATCCGTTCCAATTCGCGAATCAGCCGGTTTGCATTCCTCGCGTTTTGGAGGGCTTTCTCGTAGTGCTCTGGCTCATCTGGGCGCAGCACGTAGTTCTTGAAGTTGTGGATGAGGCCTCCGTAACCGATCTCATGTTCAAGACGTTCGGTGGTGTCAGTCACTTTCGCCGCCAGCTCGTTGACGGCATGACGCTGTTGTTCAACCGAGATCATGTAAAAGCTGATGATCGACACGGTAGCAATGCAGAGGCCAATGCATAGAACGAGCGTGGATGTACGCATTGGATGGATTGCCGCGGGTTGTTTGTACCGAAACTTCTGCATTTTGTTGCGTGCCGCAAGCAAACGCAAGTGATGGCGTTGGTCGTGCATCTTGTTCGTTCATTGATCGGCGCCCCGAAGGGTTCCCGCGATGCTCATTCCCTCCACCTTTCTCAATGGATGGTGCGGCGTGTCAATTCGACGCAGCCGTGTTTGTCCTTGGTCACGACATGCGATGATGGCAACGGTTGTGCCACCACGCCGCCAAAGCGAGCTTCCGTGACAAGCACGGGCCGTCGGTGAATCAGGCAAATGACCGAGTAACAAATTTGAGCAGCCAGTTCTGGTTCTTCGGGGTAGTTGTAACAGAGGCCTCCAGAAGCACTTGTGTTTCCAAATGCCAAGCGACGCCCATCGCCATCTTCTGCGAGGCTCAGGCATTCGTTGCAAATGTGCCACGGGTAGCGAAGGAAGACGCGCTGTTTTTTTCCGCACACCGGGCAGTGATGATCGGGCAGTTCGTTCTTGGATGTCGGTGGTTCCATACGGGGATCTTGCTGGAAAAACGAATCTCGGTGGACCGAGACGTTTGGGTTGGTTGATGAGACGCTCGTTTGGTCATATTACATGGGTGGGGATCGAGTCTCCGACGACGCTTGATTTTGTTTTTTCGTAACACAATTTGAGAAGAATGATGAGTAAAACACAAACGATCGAGAACCTGCAAAAAGCGTTGGGCATGGAACTGACCGCGACCCACCAATACCAGTTGCATGCTTGTGTGCTGGACGATTGGGGAATGGGCCTGTTGGCGTCCAAGATGCGGGAAGAATTGCAAGAGGAGTTGGGGCACTCGGAAGACTTCCTGAACCGGATTTTGTTTCTGAACGGAAGCCCCAACGTGGCGATGCAGAAAACGCCTGTGCAGGCAAAGTCATTGAAAGAGATGTTTGAATCCGACTTGGCCGACGAAAAGGAAGCGATCGAGTTCTACACCACGGCGTCGATTCAAGCGAGCGAAGACCGTGACATCGGGACTCGCCAATTGTTCGAACGAATCGCCGTGGACGAAGAAGGTCACGCCGGTTGGTTGGAATTGCAACTGGATCTGCTGGAGCGAATGGGGGAACCATCCTACATCGCCAAGCACATGCCAGCGAACTCGGACGAATAGAGTTGGTTGCATGCATCGATCAGGGAGTCGGCCGCCGGCAATGTTGCGACGCTCTCGTCGATGACCGAGGCGTTGTCCTGCCAATTTTCGACGCGAGCCAACTTGGACCGTCGATCTGCTGCGAGTGATTGGATCGTTGCTGTGGGAAGTTCACCCTCGACGGTCGCGTTGACGAACGTCATCTCGTCGTGGTAGCGAACGATGACATCGTCGTCGTAGGTCATGGCTGCTCCAATCACGAGTTGAGGAAGCGGAAGCGACAAATGTCGCTCCGCCAAAGTTCGCTGCGATCGCTGGAAAGCCTTCGTCGTCGCGGCTATTTCTTGGTTTGGGAGGGAGACTTGGCAGTGCTTGTCTCGGGCGCTTTGTCATCCGAAGAATCGCCCCACGATGTCTTGAACGATTCCAATTGTTTGGCGTTGAAGAATCCTGTGTACCACGATTTGGCCAGACCATTGCGGATGGCCTTCAAGCGGATTTCCTTCATGCCGATGTCAAGTTGGTGACGGATTTCAGCCGTGATCAGATCAAAGGTCTCAATGGATTGTGGGGTTTCATTTCCACGTTGCTCGAACATTCCGAGCAGGCCATCGGTTTGAAAGAGTCGTTGTGCAAAGGTGAAATCGCTGATCGTCTCGGCTTGCTTGGACTGCATTTCAAACTCTCGAGCCATTCGCCCCCACGCGGAACTCATGCACTGAGCAAAGGAGATGGTCGCGACGTGTTCGCCGCCTTGAAAGATGGACCGCTCCATTTCGATCAGTTCCGCGATCGTGCCATCCAGGTCCTTGAAGATCTGGTCAATGCTGGTGTGTCGGAATTGGACAGGGGCGACTTTGGCGATTTGATTTGCGATGCGATCACACAGGTCGATCAGCTTGTCTCGTCCACCGACTTGAAATGCTGCATTGGGTCTTCCGCGGTGGATTTCCTGGCAGGCAACCGCGATGCATGTCAGGTGGGCTGCCAAGTGAGCCTCGAGAGCGGTTCCTTTTCCTTGTCGCTCCCGAAGGGCTGTCCAAAGTGCCCCGCAGTAGGAATCCGCTTCCACACCGAGAGAATTGATGTCTTCGATGACGGCGGCCCGGTAGGCGCTTCGCAGATCCGGGTTGAGTTCGTAACGCTTCAACCAGTGATTCGATAGGTCGTATTCCAATTCTTGTTCGGCAGAAAACTGCTGGATTTCCCACGGCAACGAGGGAAAAGCAATTTCTCCACCCGTCCAAACGGCTTCCCCGAAGATGTCGTCCTTGTTGTAAGTGATCTCCTGGTAACAGGCCAAGCGATAAGCGGTCAGCAGACGTTCGCCGACGATGCGAAAGAGTGGCTGCTGGGATGGAAGTTGCGTTCCCAATTGCGTGTCGGGGAACCCGTTCTTCAAAGTCTTGACAAAGCTCTCATACTTGGAGGCTTTGTCTTTTTTGCGATGCGACGTGGCCTGTTTCGGTGGGCTGGATTTTCTGGCAGTTGCTCCCTGTGGGGGAAGCTTGGAACGTTCATCGAACCACGGGTACAGTTCGCTGCAAAAACGTTTGCCGATGTGATAACCCAGTGCACGATAGGCGGCGACTTGTTTGTCGTTGTAGAACTGGTTCACCGTTGGTTCGTCGGGGAACGAGGGGAACAAGTTGCGGATGTTCTTGATCTCAATGGGGTCCGATGCGGTGATCGACATTTGGCAATAGACCAACATCCCTTCTTCTCGATTCGGCTCAGGGTACCGAACTCGCATGCAGATGAATGGTTGATGGACCAAGCGACTTTGGTCATCAATTTCGAGGCGGCCAAAGTCGATGGGTGCTTCGTGATCCAGGTCCAGGAACCGGATGCCCTGCTCGCTCTCAGCACGTTGGCACATCCGCGCCAGAGTCCCCAGGGAATCTCCACCAACATTGGCTCCGGCATCGCTGACGACGATCAATTCGCAACGCCGTCTCAGCAGTTCGCTCACCCCGAGATAGTCGACGTACCCTCCATCTGCGATGTAAAACGATTGGTTCTGGTTGAATTGGACTTCGTGATAGGTTTCAGGAAGAAAGGTGAGTGCTCGAATCCATCCCGGTGATCCGATGAAGAAACTCCAGCACTGACAGAAGAGGGCGGTCGTGGCGAACACCAAGGCGAGAGACCAACCAAATCCGATGTGCTGCCAGTAAACCAAGCCAATCAGCAAGCACGCGATCAGTGTCTGAAGAGGCCAGCGATCTGAGGAGGGTTTGGTGTTCGCCTTCGTTCGATCGGTGCGGCAAACCCGTTGCCCAATCCCGGTGTTGAAAAAGTCCAGAATGATGGTCAACCATCGGTTTTGAGACATCAGCGGGGTGATGGCAGCGCCCGAGAGGGTCACTGCATCGGCGAGAGTGAGTGGTGGGGTTTTGGGATTGCGGCCAAAACTCAGTTGCTCACTGTCGAAAGGCTCCTCCCCGTCTTCGAAGGAACCCGAGTAAAGGGGGCTGAAGACGAAGGGGCGTGCCGCAACCCGGTAGCTGCCGTTGCGAGACGAAGGCTTGAGTGCACCAGCCAGGACCAGTGGGTAGGGCAGCCCGTCTTCGTAGGGCTGCACTGATTTGAGTGGGTTTTCACCGTACTGAAGATCGGGGTTGTTGGTGGGGACGAGAAAGTTTGCTGTCAATTGCCGACGGTAGAAATGGAACACCGTGGCAACGCGGTGAGGGCCGAGTCCGCCGATCAAACCGACGAACAAAAGCAACGTCCATCCGATCAACCAACGTTGACGTGTGCGTTGATCGTGCGGAGGAACAACGAGGGTGCTTGGAACATTCTTGCGCTGAATCACCGCTGGATAGAGTCCTTCCAGCAAAATTCGATTGACCACGGCGGGCTCAAGGAAGGCTTCGTTGGGAGAGCCTTCCTCGGATGGTGCGTCGGGAGCGTCAAGGTTCAAACTGTGGAAATGTGTTGTCAGGCTTTTTCTTTGGCTGTCTGTGAGTTGGAGTGCGCTCGAAGTCAGGAACTGGTTGAGGTTGAGGGACGGATTTTCCGCTGCTGCATTGTTGTCAGGGCCGGATTCGGTTGGGGGTGCTAGGCGAAGATTAATTCGGCTCAGTAGGAACTGAGTGAATTCGGGCTGGTCCAAAAATTGATTGAAGCCAATCAAGTACTTTTCTTGCCGGACGCGTTTAAGCCTGTACGCCGCAATGATGTCATCGACCGTTTCATAGACGCTCATGTCTTGAGCCTGTTGAAGCGTCACATTCTCTATGAGGGGTTCGATGGGTTCTGACCCTTCTCGATCCGCGGTTTTTGGACCGACCAAAACACATTGCCAATAGCCATAGGCGGCGGCGAGCAAACGTTTGGGAAGCAACCAGGTTTCGGAAGGTGACTGATAGATCACGACTTTGTTTTCATCGCGGTCTTCTTGGCTCAGTTTCAACAGACTTTGGACGTCGGGCGGTGAAGGCTCCGATAAGTCGGCTTCTTTGACCTTGTCGTAGCCGAAAAGATTGAGTCGGGACTTGGCAACGGCGAGATGCCAACGACCTTTGGGAGCAATCTGACCGGACTTGAAAACGACTTCGCGTTGAACGGTCGGCAGGACAACTTTTTCGGAATCGAAGGTCTGCAGATTGATGTTTGATTCGTTCGGATAGGTCGCACCAATGGCCTGCAGTCGTTTCCAGTCCTGGACGTCACCGACAACAAGATGCGGGTCACGGTACTCGGTGTAGTTGCTGATGTTTTCTCGGCCCATCCAGTGCACCATGGAGAACACCATGGTGATGATCACGAGCGTGGTCACGGCGTACTGGACATGCCGTTGCCAACCTTTGGCTTCGCCTCGTTCGGACCGAAACAGACGGTCTCTGCCCAAGAAGACGAGCACCTGGATCACGCCAGCGGTGATGGCAAAGTACTGGACGTATCGATTGAGATAGAGTGTGTTGGTGCCAGATTCGACAAACGACTTTCCATTGCCAAGGAAAATCGCGATGGATGTCAAAGCGGCGAATACTGCGGCGAGTAGCGTGGTGGCACGAAACCAACGATGGATCTTGATCAATCGTTGCCCATTGAGCTTTGAAGAGAAGCGGCAGACCGTCAGGATGAGTTCGCTCGTCACCAACAACAGGAGCACGAAGAGAGTGGGGAGAAAAGCAATCGTCAGTTCATCACCAAACTGGTTCAGCCCGAGTGAACTGGAGTAGATTTCACGGAACTGAATGTTGTCGAATGATCTCCAAAAGAGTGCGGCGACCGTCGAAATGACGCCGACAATCCCCAGGTAGAAAGCGAGCGAAAAGAAGAATGACCAGAGGTAGGCGGGGATGAATTCCAGGGGACGACTCAGGTACCCGCCGATGCCGGGAAGTCGATCGTTCGCGATTTTACCGGTGACGGGATCGCGTCCGAGGGCAGCTCGATCAGGGTCGTCGTGAAAACACTTCTCAGAGGTCTTGTCACTTTGAGCCATCAGGTGGCCAGCGATGTAGCCACCGCCTGACACACTGGCGAGATAGTCGACGTATCTCAGCAATCCACGATGAGACAACGCTTGCAAAAATCCATCGTTGAACAATGCCGAACGAATCCCACCGCCCGAAAGAGCCAATCCGGTGAGGTTCTTCGGTTCTTCTTTGAGGGATGCCTCTTGCCTGCTGGAGAAGGACGCATAAGCCTTTTGCCGGCGAGTTGCGATGCATTCCCATTCCTCTAATTGCCATTGTTTCGGCTTGGCGACTTCTTCGTTGAACGACGCAACGGCGTCTGTTGGATCTTTGTGCGCGTTTGAGCGATTCATTGGAAACTCCTAACCCAGAACGGAAGCATTTCATGTCCGCGGGAAATCAGTCGGCGAGAATGGATGGGGAGAGAACAGGTTGTCAGAGGAGGGGTGGCTTTGATCCACGGCGATGGCTTTTCCAAAGCAGGATCCATGGCAGCACAAACAGCACAGCGACGCTGGCACCGATCGAGGCCAGCAGAACGATGGTTCGAGTCCGCAGGTGTGGTTCTTCCGGTGGCATCGATTGGTCATTGGCGGATGCCAAGTAAGGGAAGTCCGGTTGGAATCCTTGTGGGTTGGTTGTTGGCCGGGGGAGATGGTCGGCATGGGCATCCGCCAACGAGACCTCGTACAGCAGGCAGTCGCCCTGTTCACAGCAGAGTTTGGCCACGTCATCCGTGAGCAGGCGACCGTTGGGATAGCCCGCCGGTCGCGATCGGCTGTAGATCACGACATCGGGTGCGAAGTCGTAGTGTCGAATGGCGAAAAACGGCGACGCGAATGTCGACAAGACATCTTGAAGCACACCGGGGGCCTCATGCTGTTGACGAATCGCCGCGACATGTTGGCTGGGGTGCAGCGTGTTGAGGAAATTGAATCGGGGCAACATCGTTCGCAATGCCCTGCCAGCATGATCCACTTGTTTGCCGAATCGTTCGGTGGTCGCCCAGACGAGAAAATGCTTCGGATCACCGGGGAGTTGATCGAAGGGGATCTGTTGGACGATCGCCACCACGTTGGTGGATCGAAATCGATGGAAAACGAAGGGGTCGTCGTGAATGCCAACCTCGGCAGATGGCAGTTCAATGGAAGCGTGCTGGCCAACCAATCTGCGATTTTGCAGTTCGATGTCATCGGAGAGTTGATATCGGATTTCGAGGTCGGCCTCGATTTCGGTCGGGCTCAGGACGGTCCCGCCATATCGGTTGAGAGCGTCTTGCTCTGTGAACGTCAGAGCGGGATCCAGATCGAGATGCAGGATGTATCGAAGCGGTTCCAGAGGAAGAGTCTGGGGTGATTCCAGGCTGGGATGAGTGCACAGCACAATCACCAAATGGGCATTGGCCTCATCAGGGAATACGAACAACCCCGTGATGCCGGCCTCTGTGTGAGCGAGCCGAATGGGATCGGCGTGATCGCTCGCAGTTACCGTCTGGGGAAACAGGACCCAGAACAAAGCGAGAAACATGAACCGGTTGAAGTGCTGGCTCATGATCGATCATCCATCGAATGGAAAAGTTTGTCACCAATGTGTTCGCCCAGCTTGCGATAGCTTTCCCACTGGGGCTCATCAAAGAATTGATCGGCTGTCGATTCGTTTGGGAAATCCGGATGCTGGCCACGGTAGTTGCGGACATCCGTCGGCTCGTCGCCTGTGACGGTCGACTTGATGTACAGCATCCACGAACAATTTCGCCCATTCCAAGCTTCGCGATCCGTTGCTTGTTTGGAGGAACGTTGGTCGATGGAGGGCGATCCATACCGAACCTTCAGCAAGGCAGCATGTTTTCCGGATGGATTTCCATCCACGGAGAGCAATTCGTCGAGCGTCCCGAGCATGCTGGCCGTTTCCATTGGCAAGCCCAAGGCCTGAATCAGTTCCGATTGAAGTTGGGCGGGATCGGAGGAGATTTCTTCGATCTCTGCCGCGAAATCGATCCTCGCAATTCGGGTCAATTCGGCGAGCCCACTGGCGTTTTGCCGATGGTCTCTTCCCGCATCGCAAACGATCATCAGGGGAACTCGGCGACGAATGAGTTCGTAGGCACCGGTGTTCTCGAAGTGTCCCCCATCGGACAAGTAGAAATGTCGCCGCCAAGGGCCTGCGAATCGTCCCCGAAGTTCGCCGAGCAGCAAGGCTTGGGTCGCGAAGATTCGTAAGAAGAGGTTCTTGATCCAGGCGAAGATCCCAGCAGGAAACGGGACCAAGACGCGGTGTCCCGACCAGATCCCGCTGTCCCACCAGTACCCCAGTCGAAGGTTGGTCAAGGTCAACAACAAGGACTGGGCCGGGGAAGTCAGACGTCCCATTCCGGGGCTGACCGCGGCCCCAGAGATTGCCATCCATTGGCGGACGTTCAGCGATTCTGTTTTGGCTGCCTCTGTGACCTTGCTCCGCATCGGATGAATTTCATTGGCGTTGCCAATCGGTCGCAGTTCGCTGGTTCGGCAGCCGTTTTCGGTTGTCCAGAGTGAATGCCAGTGCCGGGACAGATTGGTGCCCGCTGGACCAACCGCCATGTTCTCAGCTTGGCGATCTCGCATTCCTCGCTGGCTGGCAACGTCAACGGTTTCATTGACGGACACGTTGATCAGATGCAGTGGGCCACCCGCTTCGTGCGGCGCGTATTCAATGAAGGGGCCGTCATCGCCCGAAATCACGTCGGTGACGCTGCCGCCGGCGGAGTGACGATGTCGTTCGGGATTCACCGCACCCAAAAAGACTCGGGCCAGCCGGGCAGCGTAAATCGTGAGCGGACCACTTCGATTGACAAACGGCAGGGATGTTTGCCGGCCAAGCAACCAACTGAGAAAGACAGCCCCGGCTGCCACCGCGATTCCCTGCCAAAGCGAATACCCGACTTCGAAGCTGATGTGTGAAATCAATGAAATGATCGACAGCGGAATCACCACGCCGACCAAGATCATCAAAACGGAGGAGAGGTAAGGGATTTGGAGGAATGACCGCAGGAGACCGCCACTGTCGGGATTGTTCGTGACGACGAAACTTGCCAACCAGCGTAGGATGGGCGCCAGGGCTAGCAACGCGACCGTGACACTGGAAAGTTGCAGCTGAATCACACCCCATGGTTGCTCTGACTGGAGCGTGGTGTGGGCCAGCCAAAACCCCAAGGAGTCAATCAAGGCCAGGACCAAAATCACGACCAGCGTCGTCGTCCAGAAAGCAAGTCGATAGGTCAATCGATTGGCGCAATTGCAAGTCGAAAGCGACTGTTCGGATCTCCGTGACCTTCTTTTCGACGAATGTCGAACCACGTGAAAACGGACCATGCGATCGCGGCAATCACAACGATCAACGGCAGCGGTTGGCTCATTCCAACCAGTGCCGAGACCCCCACTAAAATCGACGCGACGAACACCGTTCCGACAAAACGTTCATGGTGGTCTTGGGAAACCAGCCAATAAGCTAGCGCCAGTGGCAGTGTCGCTAGCCAGAATGTCAGTTCGGCACTCACCCACCAAAGCGAAGTCTTCCACGGCAGAATGACGTCCGTGATCGGGGTGGCAAGGGCGGTGAAGTGTTGCAGACCAATGTCATGGGCGGTGCCGAGAAACCAGTACCCAATCGCGTTGAAGATCCCAAACAGCGCCAGCAGGAAAAGTCCCAAGACAACGTGCAAGGACAAAAAGTTTCGCCAGAACGCGGCGAAGTTGAACATCGCTTCACCGAAGCCCGTCGGCGCCAGGTAGTTTGCGTAGCGTCGTAGCCAACTGATTGGCGGTGATTGGCAATTGGACAACCCGGCGGCCACTCGTCGTTGGGCTGCGCCGGGAACCTGGTGGTCGGCAAAGCGTCGGCACTGATCGAAGTAGCGGCCTAGAAAGGTCCCTGCATATCCACCTCCCGAGACGGTTGAAAGGATGTCCACATGTCGGAGCCATCCGCAACTCGCCATGGACTGAACGAGCCCCAAGCACAAGGAGGCGCTGCGGATACCGCCCCCTGAAAGTGCAACGCCAAGCGTGTCGCTTGGAAGCGACGAGGGGGCGGCTGAATCGGACGTGTCGCCGGTCGGTTCCACGCCCGGCAATTGCTTCAACCAAGGCAGGTCATTTGGGACGTGGTCATGAGTCATGATTGGGCTCCATCGTTTGGAGGAACGGAGGAATCAAGCCCTGCGACTTGGCGTCTGCGACGGATCAGTTCAGCCTCCTCCCGTTCGAATTCAATTGGGTAGGCACGGCGCGTCGCATGGGCCGTGGAGGATTCCAGCAGCGGAGCGTTGGGATCGGTGGCGAGTTTGTCTGGAAGCGGATGATCTTCGGTCAAAATGTCCGCTGCCTTTTCCGAGAGCATGTAGATATTCGTGACAATGAAGTAGCCTGGGATTTTGGGGAACACGCTGGCGTCAACGATCCGCAGGCCTTGAATCCCTCGGACTTTCAGGCGTGAGTCGACCACCGCATCGGTTTCATCCTGACTGCCCATTTTGCAAGTGCCGGCAGCGTGGTGTCCCCAGGCCGTGTGGCGGATCCATCGTCGAATATCGCCATCAAAACTGCTGAGGCCGGGAAGTTCGTAGGACTCGATGGCACCGCTCTTTTTTCCGTGCAGCAAGATTTCCTGAATCGTTTGCACTCCCTCGACGATCGCTTCGAGGTCCGCGTCAGTGCCGTCCAGAGCATCGTCATGGAGACCCGGGAAGGAGCGGAAATTGATTTCTGGGCGACGGCTGGGATTCCCATCGCGGAGTCGGACGTAACCGTCCTGATGATGCGTTCTGGCTTTCAGTACCACCCAGGTCAGCGAGCGTTTGTGCTTGGAGGCGGCGTCGGTGGGTGCCTTCTCTGGAACACGGGACGAGCCGATTGCCGGTGCGAGCGCCGAGGGCTTTGACCAACCAACCTGGTACCCAGGGAATCGTCCCGCGATTGCAAACATGAACAGATCAGGGGTGTGATCTTCTTTCTGCGACCGTTTGAACAACCCGATCACGCCACCGTTGGTCGCATAAAAGTTATCCTCGATCGGTTGGTCCCCACGTTTCCATGCTTGAAGCACCGAGTCGTTCTTGGCCGCTTCGCCCAAGGAGGTCAGCGAGAGTTCATCCAAGGTGCGGAAGCGATCGGTCAGAGTCGCGACGATGGGGACCTCATAGCGGTCCTGAAGATGACAGCCGACGCCGGGCAAATCATGGATCACTTCGATCTGATTCGTTTGAAGGTGATCCTGGGGGCCGATCCCTGAAAGCATCAGGAGTTGCGGGGAGTTGAACGTCCCACCGGAGAGAATCACTTCCCGGTTGCAGTAGATGGCTTGGGGCTGGCTGAAAGAGTCTGTCGGAATCTCGGAGTGGTTGGGATCCGCTTGGTAGGCATGGGCTTTCAGAACAACCTCGACGCCGATGGCTCTCGGGGTATCACCCGTGCGATCGAAGAGCAACCGGGACACCATCGCATCACCTACCAAGTGAAGGCGGTCGGGGTGCTCCTTGGCGGCATCCAGAAGACGTTCTCGCACGCCGCTGCGTCGACCGTCCAATCCGATCGCGGTTGGGATTTGAGTCAAACCCTCTTGGCTGTGCCGTATTGTTTTCCAGTGGTTGGGGTCGAGGCCGGGAAACGCACGTCCCTTGAGGACTGGCCGGATCCATTCCGCGATTTGATCGGTGCTCGAGTCGGCGCTTTGAGCTGCTGCAGACAGCACGGATCGAAAGAACTGTTTCTCTTTTTTCAAGAACCGCGTGCTGGCCATGGTTGTGTTCAACCAACCGGAGTGGCCATGACGTCCGTCTCGCCAGCCCCCGTGGAAACCGAGTGCGGATTTGAATTTTCCCCACCAGGATCTTGGTTGATCGTAGTGGCAGCATTCGATGCGTTCAAAATAGGCACGCATGGATTCGCCTCGCCACGACGGGTCCCCCGTGAGTTCTGCGATTTCGTCCCAGTCTTTCGGTGGCCCACAGATGGTGATCATGGCGTGGTGGATCGTGCACCCGCCAATGCCCTGGGCACGAGGGTAATAGATGCCACGTTCGTCCGCTTGTTCACCCAGGTGAACCTTGGGGTCGAGGCTGTGTTCCGGATCATGGTCATGGTGTTTGACGAAGTACCGCAGCGAATGCCGCGGGTCCTCGGTTGTTTCCGGATGCAACAGCGGAACCTCGGTGTTTTCCACTGTGGCATCGGGAGGCATTGGTGGTTTGACCGGTCCCATTTCCAACACGAGGACCTGGTACCCACGCTCGGCCAATCTCGCTGCCAGTGGACCGCCACCGGCGCCTCCTCCGACGACGATGAAGTCCAAGGGAGTCGCGTTGGGGTCTTGCCACAGGTCGTTGATCGAACTCATTCTTGGTTGCTCCGCTAAAAGGTTTTGATGAGCTCAATCAGGTCGTTTTTGTCCTGGTCCGTCAGGTCTCGAAGAAAGACAAAGTCATGTCCACGGTCCATCACGTAGTCGGGGCACTTGCTGATTGCGATCAGTTCTGGGGCGACCTCTTGTTCAAAGAGCGTCAAGAGATCCGTGTCGTACTGCTCTGCTGAGGCATCCCGACGCCGCCGAGCTTCCCGCAAATAGCTCTGAAGCTTCTTGCCTGCGGCAAGCTTTTTCTTCAGGGGAGCGTCCGGATCCGTGTTTGCGATCAAGTTGACAGGCATCCCCGCCGGGAAAGGGCCCACGCGAATTTCTCCGCCGCGTCCGGAGAGAAACGTTCCAACGCCGAAGATGAACACCACGCCGATCAGAAGGCTGGCGACACCTGCGTAATTTGCTTGGCGACGCTGTAGATTTCGAAGCGGGAGCTTGCTGTGTATCACCCAGTAAGACGCGAACGCCAAGAGCATTGCGAACAAAACCACTTGGCTTTCGACCCAGTAGAACCGCCATTCAAGAATCTGCTCCCATCGACGGATCGTCCAGAAGAACTTGACAAGTCCAACAAGGACGCCGATGGAGGCGAACGCCAAGGCGGCAGCGACGATCCACTGCACCGCGGAGATTGCCGGTTGTAGCCACTGCTTTTTTCGTTTGAGACGATGCAAGAAGGCGCGGATGGAATCATTCAGAATCAGCAGCACGCCGATGGCGATTGCAAAGAGTGCCGGAACCCAAGGGATCCACGCCAGCACAGTTGGTGGCCAACCGGTGAAACCCGCCAGTGTCGTTGGAATCTGAAAGTTTCGGATGTGCAGATAGGAATCCGCTGACGTCCGCCAAATCAAACCTTGGTCATTGGCATAGTCCGCGGCGGCAACCGACTGATCGGAACGCAGCGCATTGCGGTCGTGGTCTGCTCTGCGATGCGGCCAAAGTAGTTTTTCGATCGCATCGTCAAAGGCGGCGACCCTCCCGGCAACCGAGGGGTCGTTGTTGAAATCGCCCAGTCCATTGTTGTGAAAGAAGGGGGCTGTGGCCCATGCCCCAATCAGTGTGGGGACTCGGTAGTACCCGGGGCCACCGGACGGCGCAAGGTAAGACTTGTCGACTTGTGCAAACGGATCGCGGTAGTCGACCAAGCCGACGGTCTCGAGACCTTTGTAGGTCTCGGATGCGAAGTCTTCCCAGATGTTGCCGTGGATCGCGTTGGTGGCCACCGCGCGAGCCGAGTTGGTGCGAAGCATCGTGACGGGAAGGCGGATGTCAGCGGAGAGATAGTTTTCTCTCCAGAACTCAGGTTGTTCGACCGCTCGTTCTGCCCAGCGTTGATACTGGACCGGGAGTTTTCCATCGCCCCGAGTGAGTCTCCAGCGATCGTTCATGGTCAGCGAGAGAACCTCTCTTTCGCTGACGAGTGGTGCGTTCCCGGCCTCCGCGATCGCTTGGTCGATCAATGCTTCCAGGCTCGGGTCATTCCCCGGTTGAATGCTGGAGTGGCACGCAATGCAAGTTCGTGCGAAGACTTGTCGTCCGGATTCCAACGCAGGGTCACTCGGGACGCCTGTGCCGAGTACCAATTCCTTCCCATCGGTTTCGGCATCCTTGGCAGCTCGGAGTCGGGTGGGATCGCTGCTTTTGAGAAAGAAGGCGGTCATCGGGTCGACACGCAGCAACGTGCCATGCCAGTTCACGGAGTTGGCTTCCGCGTCGGCCAGTTTGAACGGTTCTTGTTTTCGAAAGCCGAGAATCGTGTTGTGGCGTCGAATCCAGTTTTGATGGTAGGAACCGATGTTGAAATAAACGCGAGCCAACGCAACCCACGAACCGACGCTGTCGCTTCCGTCCACCAAGACCCTTGGAACCGATCTTGGATTGCCTTCGAATTGCGGGCTGGCGTCGCGAAACTCCTTTGAAAAGATGGACGGCGGGTACTCCGGTTCGCCCCAAACCCCGGCGTAATGCTCCGACTCGGGGCCGATGGTTTCGGACGGGTTGTGAAGTGCTCGCCGGACACGCCATGACAGCCCGTAAATGGCATTCATCGTGTTGGCGTTGTTGATGTTGTCCGCTGCGATCAGGGAGGTGTCGATCGTTCCGGGAAGCTGCGAGTCCAAGACATGGTAGAAATAGTTGTCCGGTTCGAGTGTGTTGCCGAACGTCTCGCGCACCCGCAAGAACTGGTTTCCAATCGTGCTGGAGAGGTTTTCCCAAGCGGGGGATTCGAAGTCGCTGGGTGGGTTCAACGGGTGCGGCGCGACGTGACAAAACGCGCAGGACATGCCCACTCGAAAGGGCCGGATCGTCTTGGGGTGAGCGGCGTATTCGAGGTCCGTGTAGTAGCGTTCCGCATCCCATCGCCGCCGAGCAGCACCGTCGAACTCGGGGTTCGGAAAGAGCCTGAGACCAACGACCCCACTGGAATAGCCATAGACTCGTGGATCAGGTCCATCGGCTGGGTCATAGCCCGACTTGGTCCCGTGCTTCGGATCGTCGGTTGAGGCAGGTGAGTCGGAGGTTCTTGCAGAGGCGGTTTCCTGCTTGAACGGGCCAGCGTAACCAATGGCTTGATCAAGATGCCGGTCGTAGTAGATTCCGTGAGCAAGTTTGGCTTCGCGGTCGGTGGAGGAACGCATCCCAGGTTCGTTGACCATGCCGGCGCGAGCGAAGCGATCGCTTCGATGACGGCTGTCGATGACCTTGAGGAAATCAATCGTGGCATAGCCGTTGCGAGCCAACCAGTCCCAGAAGGCTTCGTTGCCACCGGTCCACAACAACCAAGCGTTGCGTCCTTTGATCTCCTCTGGTGACAGATCGAGGTCGACCACATTCCCGTCAGCATCTTCCTGCTTGTCCATGCCGTGGAAGTAGTCGCGTTCGGCGAGCGGGAAACGGTCCAGTGCGCCTTGACGGTTAGCGGGATACCCTTCGAGTTTCGGTTCGTCTGGAGGAGCCTCGCGAGAGCATCCGGTGGAGAACGTGAGGCTTGCCAAGGCGATCAGAACCCAAGTCGTCGCGATCATTCGATCACGTTGACCCTTGCATGCAATTGGTGTCATGTACGTCACCTTCCAGGGGATCTTTGGTTATTGATCGTGTAAGTCAGTCACCTTCGGATTGGCTTCCTTGCCCCTGATCTGAGAAATGCATTTCGTCAGCAGACCGATGTTGTTGTCGAAGGAACCGTGGGTCTGTCGGATGGTGTCTGATGTCCCGTGTGAACCCACGCGAGTCACCACATCGGTTTCGGTGTGCACGGTGATGTTCTTGGTCGGAATCAATGGCAGGAAGTTTTCTTGCCAACGCTGGACATCTGGGTTGACTCGATCGCCATCTCGGCGCGACATCGGAATGTGCCAAAAGTCGTTTGGCACCTGGGCGGGATCCGTTTGGTGGAGGTATTCCAAACCCAGCAATGGTTCCTTGTGGTTGATCTCGAGCGCACGAGAGACGAGATAGAGCAAGGACTTTCCATAGCGAGAGATGTTGTCGTCCCGTTCGAGTTTGTCCGACAACACGTGCAAGTAGAAGTCATCCGGTGACAGCACCTCTCGTTCAAAGGCGCGGCCGAAATGGTCGTTTGCGAAATCAGTTGTGCAGGCGGGAGCGAAGAGTCGGCAGGATTGAACCGACATGGATCGTGTTTGCAATCGCCGCAACAAATGGCCAATCGGAAGTGATCCGGCTGAATGCCCGATCAAATGAAGTTCTCCTCCGCCCAGTTCTCCGAACAGTTTCTCGATGGACTGTGCAACCAAGTACATTCCTCGATCACGTGCGATCGCCGCTTGGGCATTCTGCTTCATTTGCGTCCAGATCGGCTTGACGAGCAACTGTTGGCACGCGACTTCGATCGCGCGGTCTGTGGCTTCACTGACCTGTTCGCGAATTGCCTCTCGCCAGCCCAACGAATCCGCTCGGGTGGGCGGACGAAAGAATCGTTGCAGGCTGTCTTCCAAGATGCCGGTGATGGAATCCCGAAAGCTGGTCCGCCAGGTGATGAACAGGGGGTAAATTCCATTGGCAAGGAAGTAAGGTGCCATCTTCTCGATCCGCCGCAGAGAATCGGTTTCGCTGTTCAGGCCGCCATGAAAGAAGACCATCAGCTTGAGCGTGTCCCCAAATTCTTCGCCGAAGTTTTGAAACCAACGCTTGGGCAGTTGGTGGACGATTTCCTCGAGGGCTTCTCCGACCGATTCAAAACCCACCCGTCTTCGCAGTGGGCGACCATCGTTCTCAAGGACAACCGTGAGACCGAAGGCTTCTTCCCGGCTGAGTGGTGAGACCGTGCGTTCGCCGGAATCACTTCGCCCCCAGAACCAACCTGGGTTTCGAGTGGTGGCGAGCGACAGCGAGTCCTTGCGATAACTATGCAGCGTCATCGCTTGCATGACACCGGTGTTGGTGGTTTCATCGTCGACGTGGTTGGCCGCCACAGATGTCGGCGCTCCCATGACCGCGACCCAAGCATCAAGGGCTGAGTTCGCCCAGTCGTCGTAGGGCAAGATTGCGAAACCGTAATAGCCCCAGTCTCCACCCCATGAGTTTTGGACAATGAACCCGCGTGATTCGTAGCCGATGATTGCGAAGGAATGAGCGCCGATGTGGGGGGCCATTGGTGATCGACGAATGACCGGTAACTTTTCGGGGGAAGAAGAGAGCTTCCATCCCTCATGCACTCTTGCCGAAGCGTAGACGGCACCGACTTCGTAGATCGCGGCTTGCAGATCATTGATCGACAGACGGTCGATGCGGTAGTAAGCCCCCAAGGGACGCGAAGCTGCGTCAGCTTGCCAGAGGCTCCTCGCCTCTCCCGTGGGTGGCTTCTTCTCCGGCCACAACGATTTCAAGCACGCACCATGTTTGTGGTAACCTTTGACCGCCCCCCGGCAACTGCTGCCTTCATAGTCTTCGCCTTCCCACTCATCGTAGGTGCGCGCCAGGTGGTAGAGCTGGTAAGGGCTGACCGCTGGCGAGATGGCCTGGTCTAGGTCGATTGCCAACAGACCGCGATCGCTGCGTGGGAGTCGCAAGACCGTGTCTCGCCAGATGACAAAGTTGATGACGGCGGCGAGCCCGAACCCTGTGCAGGCACCCTCGGTTCCCTGGTCGTCGACCAGGGCGGAGAAATAGGGCAGCGCCAACGCAATGTCACGCTCGGTTGGCCAACGACTCGGCAGCGATATCAGCGGTGGCTGATAGGGGCGGTCGCGATGATCGATGCGATCGGGGCGCGCATCGAGCACATAGTCGGTGGAGTCCAGGGAGATTTCATTGCGAGGCATGGCGTGAAGCCCTCGTGCAGATCAAGGGAGAGTTCAAGGGGCGACAACCAATCCGGTCCCAACGTCGGCAGCTGTCAGTCCAGTCGGAATCGAGGCATTGCCGACCAGTTTTCCCATCAGATCGCCGGCATGGATGCGACCGGTTTGTTGAAGAGCTTTTTGAGCCCACAACGCCGCCACACCAGCGACATGCGGTGTCGCCATGCTGGTTCCATTGAGCGACTGAAGTCCACCACCAGGCCAAGCCGAAACCACTTCCACGCCAGGAGCCGCGACATTGGCTCCCGTGTTGGAAAAGCTGGCAATTTCAAATCCCGAGTGATTGGCATTGCGTCCAATCGCGGCCACGGAAAGGAAGCCATCCGCGTTGGATGGCGGTGCGGCTGCGATCTCATAGGCGGGATTGCCGTCGCGAGCACTTTCATTCCCGGACGCCGCCACAACGATGCATCCCGACGGACGGAAGGATTGCTGAGCACGGATGGTGTTGGCGAGACTGTCGTACAGCCGAACGTTGGCTCGGTATCCCTGCAAGGCAATGCTGGTCGCTGCCAAGGTTGGGATCCCGCGAGCGACAAGGTTCTCGCGATATCGTTGGAAGTCCGTGCCAAGCGACATCGAGATCACATTGGCACCCTCTTCCATCGCCCACAGGATGCCATTGACGATCCAGTTGGTGGCTCCGCCGGATTGCCCAAGCACTTTGCCAACCAGTAACCGACTCACGCCCGGGGCAACGCCAATGCGTGTGCTGACAAGATTGCCACAGACGGTCCCCGCACAGTGGGTTCCGTGACCGTGGTTGTCACCGTCGCCCTCTCCGGTGAAGTCACGTTGAGTGATGGACGTGGCGGCGAATGCCGGGTGCCCTGCATCGATGCCAGTGTCCAATACCGCGACGGTGATTCCTTCACCAGTGAAGGCACTGGACGTTGCCCGCACGGCTTCGATGCCCCAGGTCGCACCGCCGGACGAGGCGGATGTTTGGGGATCGAGTCCATTCACGGCGACCGATGCCACTGGTTCAATCAACCGCATCGGCATCACGGGAGCGATCGCTTGGACGTTTCGCTCCTGACTTCGTTGGACCACTTCTGGCATCGTCATCTCGTCCGTGTCGATCGAGATTCGATCTTCCAACGAGGCTTCCGAGATTGTTGCCGGCACCGAAAAGGGATCACCCACGCGAGGTGCCATGTTTTTCAGCACCACGTAAGCGTCCTTGAAACTTGCTGCTTGCCCCTGATCACCGTTCATTTTGCCTGTTCCCGTTTGCGTGATTGAAAGGCAGCCCAGGCACAAGTGACACGCGTCCCAATCGAAAGACCGAAGCGGACGGATGTTCACCCCGCAGAGGGGTCTGCTACCCACTCACTGTACGCTTGGGATACGAGATGGTCAAACTTTTTCTGATCGAAATTCGTTTTTCGATGTGCAAGCAAAAGCTGCTGGTTCACGCCTTGGTTATCAACATGGAAATGCAGCAGGTTCCAATCGATTTCAACCGTGGTTGAGAGAACCGAACGACGATTCGTCCGAGAAAACGCTTCGGAACGCTTCCTGCAAAGCGTCGAGTTCAACGATCCAAACTCGCCAATCAGGAGTGATTTGATGGTCCAATGTTCGATGTGCTGCACGAACATTCACTGGTCGATGAGTCAACTTTCGGGATTTGCATGTGACAAATCTCGAAACGCTGTGTTTGGCTGGTAGGAGAAACGAATGTCGCAAGGTCCGGAAACACGAGCGTCGCTGATTGGCAAGCTGAATGAGCCGACTTCGGAAGAAGTTTGGACGGAGTTTGTCACGATCTATCGGCCGCTGGTGGTTCGGGTCGCCTTGGCGAAAGGGTTGCAGCACGCGGATGCGGAAGATTTGACGCAAGACGTTTTCGCGGCGGTGCGACGGTCGCTGACCAAGTTCGAGTCGCGTGGTAGCGGTTCGTTTCGTGCTTGGTTGTTCCAAATCACTCGCAACTTGGTCGTCAATCATCTGACGCGTTCCAAGGGACCGGTCGGATCGGGTGACAGTCATGTTCAACAGTGGTTGATGCAGCAACCCGAACGAGAGAACGAAACAGCCACCTTGTTCGACCACGAACTGCGTCGTCAGCAATTCCAACTCGCCGCCGATCGTGTGCAACCGCATGTGGCACCCGCGACGTGGCAATCCTTTTGGATGACGGCCGTCGAGGGCAAATCCATCTCCTGTGTCGCGGAATCGCTCGGGAAGTCCGAGGGATCCGTGCGAATGGCAAAGTGCCGCGTGTTGGCTCGTTTGCAACAAGAAGCTCAAGCAATTTCTGGTCAGTGGGAGACGGAAGCATGATCGCACGCATTCGAGATGAGAAGCACGACGGTGGGCTTCACTACGATCGGGAAACGCTCAACGATTATCTCCACGACCGCTTGGACGCGGACACGCAAGAGGTCACCCAGCACATCGAGGTCTGCGAGCAATGTCAGGCTCACGTGGAGCGTTTGGTCACCGATGACGTGACGTGGGAGGAAGTCGGCGAGTTGCTTCGGGAGCCGATTGCGAACGGCGGCGAACACCGCTCGGACGACTTTGAATTCGAGCCCGAAGCCAAGGATCGCTCGAGTTGGATTCAGTTCCTTCAGCCTTCCGACGCGCCCGGATCCATCGGCCGTTTTGCACGGTTCGAGGTTCATCAAATTCTTGGCCGCGGCGGGATGGGAATCGTGATGGAAGCGACGGACACGTCACTCGGCCGTCGCTGCGCAGTGAAGGTTCTCGCACCTGAACTGGCCACGTCCGCCGCCGCCCGCAAACGGTTTTCGCGGGAAGCCAAAAGTGCCGCGGCGGTGGTTCATCCGCATGTGGTTCCAATTCAAACGGTCGACGAACACGATGGCCTGCCCTACTTGGTCATGCCGGTTGTGGATGGCCCGAGCCTGCAACAACGAGTCGATCGCGACGGGCCGTTGTCGTTGATCGAAACGGTCCGCATCGCGTCGCAGATCGCCGATGGCTTGGCCGCTGCACACGAGCAAGGTTTGGTGCATCGCGATATCAAACCCGCCAACGTGTTGCTGGAAAATGGCGTCGAGCGAGTCCAAATCACGGACTTCGGTTTGGCTCGAGCGGTAGACGACGCCAGCATGACTCGCAGTGGCGTGATCGCGGGAACGCCGCAGTACATGTCTCCCGAACAAGCCCACGGGGATTCGATCGATCATCGCAGCGACCTGTTTTCGTTGGGCAGTGTGATCCACTTCATGTTGTCTGGTCGCAGCCCGTTTCGAGCGGAAACGACGATGGGAGTTCTCAACCGGATTGGCAACGACCAACCAAGATCGCTTCGACAAATCAACTCGGATGTTCCCGAGTGGCTTGATACGATTGTGGCGAGATTGCTGAGCAAAGATCCCGACCTACGCTACCAAAGTTCTTCGGAAGTCGCTAAGTTGTTGATAGCTTGGCAAGCTCATTTGCTGGATCCGGCCAACGCCAGAGCACCTGAGTCCGCACCACAAGCCAAGACGCTGGCAAGTCGTTCCGGCATCGGCGGGCGTTTCAATGGCAAGCTGCCTTGGGTTCTTGCCGCCGGGATGTTTGGTTTCTTCGCTTGGACCGCGACCGTCATCATCCTGCAGACCGACCAGGGAACACTCCGGATCGAAAGCTCCGCAGACGCAAACGTGCCGATTGTGATTCGCAAAGGAGGCGAGGTTGTTGAGGAATTGACCGTGACCAGCGACGGTGCATCCGTCGAAGTGAAGGCGGGCGAGTACGTGATCGAGATCGCCGGTGAAGCGGACGGGTTCGAGGTGTTGGACCAGTCCGTCGTCATTCAACGTGGCGAGACACAGGTGGCAAGGATCGCGTTGCTTGCATCAGAAGCCTCCGATCGACCCAGCGCGGGCGACTGGCGAATGGAAGGCAAAGAACCGCCCAAGATCTCTCCGTTCACTCGGATGGAATATGACCACGGAAAAGTCTTGGTTGAATTTGAGTCCAAGACCTATCAGCTGTCAGGTGTGGATCAGTTCACCATCGCAAACCTTGTTCTGCAATCGCGAGCACTTTACGGTCGTAAATGGAAAAAGCGATTGAGTGAGGACTTGGTCGAGTTGCTTTGGGAAATGAATCACTTTCCTGGGGACACGGTGGATCTTCACCTGAAGGATCTAGAAACAGGCGAAAGGAGGACAATCGGAGATGCGAAAATGACTGAGGAAAATCGAAGTGAGCTGTATCGGGACAACGAGCACAATCAACCGGAGAATGACGGCGATGTTAAGTCAACCGACCCACTCGAGAATCGGTTCCCAATGCACTGGGGAGGCGGTCCTGCTGGGTACCAAGTGCTAGTTGATCAGTCAGTCAAACACTCTGGTGAGTTCAGTGCGTCGTTGGAAAGCACCAGTCAATCGTGGCAGCCAAGTTTCGGGACGATCGTCCAAGCGATTCAAGCTTCCGAGTACACCGGAAAGCGGATCCGTTTCAGCGGTTTCATCAAGACAGACAAGACGGAGGCTGCCGGCTTGTGGTTGCGAGTCGATTCTGCCGAGCGTGGGACAGTCGCGTTCGACAACATGCAGTCTCGCCGAATCGAGGGAACCAATGACTGGCAGGAAGTGCAAATCGTTTTGGACGTTCCCAAGGATGCATCGGTGCTGACGTTTGGTGCGATTCTCTCTGGGGCTGGTCGCCTTTGGGTGGATGATTTGTCGATCACGGTTGTTGATCAGGATGTTGAACCCACGCGGCCACCAATGAAGGGGAAGAAACAGGAAATTCAAGTCGCTGAGGGGCTGTCTGAAAGCCCGCTGAATCTTGATTTTGAGTTGGGGGTTGGTTTGGTCCTCATTCGATCCGGCACGAAGAGTGTTTTCGAGCGAGTGTCGGAGGTCTTTTCAGGAGAGAATGATTTTCGGGCAGATTTTGAACCGAAGTGATGTTGGGTTCAGTTGAGCGTCGGACCTACGAGTTCCCGCAAAAATGTAGAACAATTGTCCCCAATTGTTCCACGACGCCCGTCAATTCGCACCCGATCTCACCGAATCAACAAAGCGTTCTGCCGCGTCATCCACCCACAAAGGCAACGCCTACCGCGCCGGCCACTTCCATCCGTGCTGGCTCAGCAAGTCGGCTCCTTCGACAATGGTTTCACCCGTCTCCTTGTTCAGACGCACCGGCACACAGATGTCATCCCGTTCCAGTCGTTCGACGAGATGTTGATTGTGACTGACAACGATGACTTGGCTTCGCTCGGCGGCACGGCAGATCATGTTTGCCAGCGGTCCGATCAGGTCCGGGTGCAAGCTGGTTTCGGGTTCGTTCAACACCAACAACTCCGGCGGTCGCGGTGAGAACAATGCGGCCAGCAACAGCAGATACCGAAGCGTCCCATCAGACAATTCTCTCGCCGTGAGACCACGCAGCATGCCAGGTTGAGTCAGCACGACTTGCATGCCACTCTCGCCGGATTGCACGTAGAGTTCCGAACCAGGGAAGGCTTCTTCAATCGCTTGTTCGACAATGTGGCTGTCGCCGATCTCGCGGATCGTTTGCAGTGCCGCGGCCAAGTTGGATCCATCGTTGGCCATCACCGGAGTGAACGTTTGAGGCGATGGCAGTCGAGCGGGCGCGTGCGAGTCACATCGGAATGTGTCGTAGAATCTCCATCCTCGCAACTGCTCCTTCATCACGATGATCTCGGGAGCCGCGAAAGGATCAGCGTACTCGGTCATCAGACTTGTCCCACGAGACAAGTGCAAGTCGATGTCTTGCCATTTGCCTTTCCCCGATCGGCATCGCAAGTTCGCTCCTTTGCGATCAACGCATAGCGATCTGGCGTCCGGCATCGGCCCCGTCCAGATGCATTCGCGTTTGATCTCAGGGTCACCATCGAACATGGACTGGGAGGGAACCGGGATCCCAAGGTCGATGCAGTAGCTCATCGGATCGGCGGATAAGGCGAGTTTCAATGCGATGGGTTTTCTTCGCAGAGTTCCTTGAACGGGAACCTCACCCCGTTTCATTTCGTTGGGGATCGTCTCTGGGCCAGCCCAAAGGACCGATTCAAACCCACCTTCTTCCGCCAATGATTGATTGAGGTTGCCATTGGCTGCGGAAGCGATCAAACGCAGCGAACGATACAGATTGGTTTTGCCGCTTCCGTTTGGCCCGGTGACCACCGTCAACTCACCCAGTCGCACGGTCAGCGAGCGGATCGAACGGTAGCCGGCGATTGCAATGCGGTGGATCAAGAGAAAGGCACCGTGGGGATCCAGAGTCGGACGTGTTTCTGGTAGCGATGATAGTCTGCCCCGAACCGAATCTGAAGATCGCGTTCTTCGACGGGACGCACAAAGACGTGCCAGACCATTGCCCCGCAAAGTGCGTAGGCGATGACTGGAAGGCGTTGACCTGATCAGGCTTAGTTGTGAAATTGCTCACAGAAGCATGGGACGTTTCTGCTAGGATCGTCCGAAGTGTTTTTCTCGTGTTTGGAATCGAATGGAACAATCTGAATTGCCCGATCCCAACCTCAGTCGCGATCCGTCGGCTTGGGTGAACGAGTATGGCGACGCTCTGTTTCGCTATGCTCTGTCGCGGCTGCGCAATCCGGAATTTGCTGAGGAGGTTGTGCAGCAAACATTCCTGGCTGGGTTGGAGCATCAGGACCAGTTTTCTGGTGTTGGTTCGCAGCAGGGTTGGCTGATGGGGATCCTGAAACGCAAGATCATTGACTTCGTCCGGCAACGGAACCGGTCCGCTCAGTCAGAGGGGCAGGCAGATACACCGGGCACGATCGATCAACGGGACACGTTCTTTGATCGCAGTGGGAAGTGGAACCCAAATGTCCGGGAAACCTTGCTGGAGCCACTTGATGCGGTTGATCGGCAGGAGTTTTGGCCTGTTTTTCAAACGTGTCTTCACTCACTGCCTGACCGTCAGTCCCGGGTTTTCGAGCTGCGAGAGCTGGAAGGACTGGAGACGGAAGAAATTTGTAAGGAATTGGAGATCAGTGCGTCGAATCTATGGGTGTTGCTGCATCGCGCACGTCTTCGTCTCGCCAATTGCATCAAAGTGCGTTGGCTTCAAGAAAAGGTTTAGCCGAACTGGGCCGTCATGTTGTCGTGCAAAGAAGTCTCCCAACTCGTGTCGGAATCGCTCGACCGTCCCTTGCCCATTGGGCAGCGGATTTCGGTTTGGATTCATCTGCGCATGTGCCGGCTTTGTTCCGCCTTTCGCCGTGACCAGATGGTCCTTCGAGAGCGACTTTCCGAGCAACCCGAGCCTTCGCCTGATCAAGAGATGTCCAAAACGGTGGAGTTGTCCGCCGCCGCGAAACAACGAATCGTGGACGCCATGAAATCGCGAGGTTAGGCACTCAGCGGGGAATTTTTTTTCTGTAAGGAAACGCACGTTGGCTCGTCTATCGAGGAACTTCGCGAGCATCAGGTCATAGCGTGTGACTTGGTCGGCCGAAGCAACTTGGTGGAGAGGGGACCAGCGTGCCGCAGCAAATCTGGCATTTGAAAACGAATGAGCTGTTCACAAAGCTGAAACCAAGCCAATTGGAGCAACTCGAATCGCGATGTCGGTCGCGAGCATTTTGCGCTCGGAGTCCTGTCTATCTGCCGAGCCAGGCCGCGGACTGCGTATTCTTGCTGGCCAGTGGGCTGGTCAAGGTTTGCAACCTGACCAGCGATGGAAAGCAGTCCATTCTGGCGTTCGTTGAGCCGGGTGAGCTGTTTGGTGAGCTGGTTCTTTTCGAAGCGGAGCAGCGGGAGGAATACGTCGAAGCGGTGGAGAAGTCGACGGTGGTGATGATCCCTGCCACCGCGATTCAAGAGTTGATGGTCGCCAATCACGATGTTTCGATTGCTTTGACAAAGATGATCGGATTGCGTCGGCATCGCGTTGAACGGCGTTTGAAGAACCTGTTGTTTCTTTCCAATCGAGATCGCTTGGTTCATCTGTTGCTGGATCTGGCGGAGCAATTTGGGATCCGCAATTCAGAGGGCATTCACCTTCGCATCAAACTCGCTCACCAAGAAATCGCGAATTTGATGGGCAGCACTCGCGAAACCGTCACCATCTTGCTCGGTCAATTGAAGTCGGAGGGGATGGTCGACTTGGGACGGCAACGCATCACGTTGATTCAAGCTGATCGATTGGCAGAGTCCGTGCACCGCAAAACGCCAACGCACATGGGGGCGTGCTGAGCGCGGGGACGAAATGCGAGCTGTCTCAACGTTCGGTTGAGCAGGGCATCGCGGATTTCGGGAGCGACACCCGTGGGAAGCTCGAACGCTGCAGGAAGCCATGTTTCGCGATTGTGAACAGGATTTTGTATCCCGCTTTGAAGGTGCCGCTCCAAGTGCCGCTGATTTTGCTGGTGCCAACTCGAGTGCGATATGGCACTGGGATTTCAAGCGAACGCAGCCCAAGCCTCGAGGCTTTGATTTGCATTTCGATTGTCCAGCCAAAGTTTTGGTCTTGCATCTGGAGTTCACCGAGACGGCGGTAGTCGATCACGCGAAAGGGGCCAAGATCGGTGTGCCGAATGCCAAACAGCACTCGCATCAAAAAACAGGCGAGTTTGTTTCCGAAAACACTCTGGGGAGGCATGGCGCCTCGTTCGCGTTCGCCCAGCAGTCGGGATCCAAGAACGAAGTCCGCGTCCGCGTCTGCGATCGGACGGACCAATTCCGGCAAGCGATCGGAGTGGTCGCTGTAGTCCGCGTCGACGAAGGCAACCGATTGGGGGTTCGCTTTGCCTTCACGGACCATGGCGTCCAGTTTTGCCAGACCCTGGAGGCAGGCCGCGCCGTACCCGCGTTGCGGTTCCCGCACCACCAACGCACCGGCTTGCTCAGCAATGACGGCCGTTTGGTCCGTGCAACCGTTGTCGACCACGATCACGCCGGCGACGCAGGGCAAGTCACGCAAGACCAGTCCAATGGATTCTTCTTCATTGAGTGCTGGGATGACGACCCAAACCGATTCTCGCAGGTAGCGGTCGAGCTCGTTCATCTTCTCAGCTTAGGCGATGGGGATGTGTTTGATTGCAGATCGCTTCATCCTCGCAGGCGGGCAAGTTGAGTTCTGTGAGGTCCGTCACACTCATGCTGAATGGCATGAACCGAGGAACGTGTGCAACCTTTGGACCACTGACCTTTGTGGTCTGCGAGTGTCAATCTAAGTTGGAAGCAAGCAGGGATCTGTGAGTTTGGGAACGGATGGCTGGATTGTTTCGATTCTGTTTTTTTTGCGATGGGCGTGCTGGTCGCTTGCATTGCATTCAGTTCGGCTTGGCAAGCGGAACACTGTTGGAGATGAGCGTTGAGCTGGTTGTGTCGGGCGGGTGGAAGTTGTTTGGCAGCGAACTGAGTCATGGAAGCCTGGAATTCGCTGCATCGAATCCCTTCGAAATGAAACTCTTGAATTGGTTTTTCTGACCGGAATGAACGGACGGATTCACGGGCGGTCCCAACGCTGATCGCGAGCAGCAGCACGGTGGCGATTGGAATGCCAATGCCAACTCGGGTCTTGCGCCATCGTGCGGCTTCGAGTTGATTTTGCAAATCGCTGAGCGTACCTGTTGCGCATACGCCCCATTGGGAAGACGACTCGGCGTTTGGGCGGGCTCTGTCTTGGCGGACCATGAACTCATTCCTCAATGGTGTGGGGTGTGGCAGGGAGCCTTCCTGAGAGCGATCACTCTTCCAGCGGCTGTTGCAATCCTCGCCGCGCATCGAACAGGCGTCTGTGCAGAATCTCACAGGAGCGAGGGACTTGGTTCATGCGTGGCTGCGTAGCATCGACAATGAGTCTCCACTGTGTGTGGTTTGCTGACCGCATTGCGGTGGAAGTGGTTTGCTGACCACGGTTCGTCATGAGGGAACCTTCTGAATGGCCAGGAGAGCTGCTGCTCATCGTTCGCTGGGTGGCGAGGATTTGCATTCCGGGCGTGGGGTTGGCCGACCGAAACCGTCGCTTCAGTGCGATTGACAACGCGTTCGCCGAGGGAGGATGGAAGCACGTGTCGATTTCAGATGGAACCGAATCAGAAACCCCATGGCCAAGGCCACAAACCAGGGACCAAACTCGATCCAGGTGACGACGAAATCAAAGAAGGCTGCTCCGGTGTAAGGGGAACGAAGCACCGCGGTCGTTGGGAAGTGAGCGTCCAGCCAGAATCTCAGGTAGTAGAGGAACACAAGGCCGCTGAGCGCGAGCCACACACGGCTTCGGGTGAACGGCAGCAGGGGCAGAGCCCATGTCCAATACCAGGGGTTCAGCGTCGGGCAGAGCAACCAAAACCAAGCGATGGTCAGGAACGCGGACTCACAGAAACTCTTGGGATTTTGGGGCGTCGATCGCCATGCCAACGTGACGGCGATGATCATGAAAATCGTCGCCGTGATGGCACGAGAAATGAGGAACGGGACTTCGGCAGGAGCCAGGTTGAGTTGTGCGCTGACTGAGTCCACCATCGATTCGCGAGCCGATTCGGGGATCACAGTGAACCATGCGGTTTCATGTGGCCCTCGTTGTGCCGTTGGTTTCAGGTTCTCGATGACGATTAAAAACAGGAAGTCGTTCATTTCCCATCGCCGAAGAAACGTCACGACGCCGAGACTGGGATCGTGAGCTTGTGATTCACCGGCAGTCGCTGGTTGGGAGGGGACGATTGGCGAAAGCAAGGCCAGGGTTGTGATGATGAAGGTGGCTGCGGGAACGAGCGTGAAACGCCAGCCTCGTCGACGGACCAAGGCAAGCAGGATCAGGGGTGCCAGAACGATGGGGTACAATTTCGCACCGACCGCGAATGCCAACACAACGCCCGCGAGCACGGCGTAACTCAACCGTCCTGGATCGATCAATCTTCGGCCGGATTCAGGGACCGCTTGGCAGCCGAGGCAGCGGACGAACATGTACACGCTCAGTGTTGTCAGGAACACTGCGATGGCATCCAAATGCCCACTGTTGGCCACCTCCTTCAAAAGCAACGGGCACCAGGCATAGATCACACACAGCCCGGTGGGGAGTGCTAGTTGACGCAGGAGTGCTATCACGACCAGCAAGGTTGCCAGGTCGAATCCGATGAACCATGCCTTCATGACAAACAATCGCGTCAGCAGCGACGAGGAGGAAGGCGTCGTGAGATTGGCCGCGGCAAACACCGCTTGACTGGTGGGAGGGTAGATCGTCGGCAGTTCAGAGAAATGCACTCGGTGCAAAATTTCTGCTATTGCTGGATCTTCCTCTCGCATCTCGGCCAGTCGCCGGAGAGCGTTCTCCTCTTGGGGCGAAGATTCGGTAAGCCGGACTTGTTGAGGGCTGTAGCGAAAAGGACTGACACCGGCAGTGCTGACCGCACCGTCCCACAGGTAGCGATAGATGTCGACTTCTTGAATTGGCAGTGAGAACAGCATCACGACACGGAACACGATCGCGGAGCCGATGATGAGTTGGAGGGTCCGTGGATCCGACTGGGGGCGCCACGCAATCCGAATCGCTCCGAGGTAGCACGCAAACCCAACCGCGAACAGGCAAAGCACGGCCACGATCGGGCGATCGGTCGGGATGCTGTCAAAGTCGAATTGCCAGCTCAGGATCGCGATGATTCCGTAAAGGCAAGTCGACCACCCTGCGAGGATGACCAACAGGCGAAAGTCCTGCTTGGATGTTGCCTCCTCCGTTTGTGTTGATTCGCCCGTCAATTTTGTGCTCTGAGTTCTTGCGCTGAGAAACGGTGCCAGGTCCGTGCCCCGCCTCGTCGGATTGGCGAGGCGGCGAGAAACCAAGTGGAGGTGGGAAGGCGTGATGCATCCTAGGATCGTTGTGGTCCCGAGCGGACCCCACACGCATCAGTGGATTCACCCGAGCCAAATGGTCAACGGCGTGCGTTGGATGAGGAGGCTTGGTCGTTCAGTCCCCAGTCATAGTCCAAGTACCGGACGGTCCCGACGCCTGCCGCCGCCGCGGTGGCTGCCTGTTGAGACGGAAGGTAGGGAGAGATCCTGCGCAGTTGGGCCGCTTGATCGCTGCCAAAGTCGCTGCCGAACCAGTCGAGGATGGAAGACAACCGAAACAGTTGCTGTGCCGGATCGTACTGAAAGTTGTTGGGGTTGGCGAAGAAGACTTTGGTGTTGGTAGTCAATTGTGCTTCCAGGCGAGTGGCGGTGTACGCTTCGTTCAGCAGTCGCGGGCAACCGCGAGATGCACAGACGATTGCAAAGTGGATCCGCGGTTCACCCATTTTGCGTAGCACCTCGTGCTCCATTTGGTTCAGCGAAAACGACTGGCCTCCAACCGTCAACAGCAGGTCATCCCAAATGTTGTAGCCAAACAGTTTTGCGGTGTGATTTTTGATGCTGGTGGTGGGGTATTCTCGGAGAATGCCTCGGACGGTCACCGCGTTGTAGGCATTGATCCAGAATGCCAACTTGGCGGGAACACTCGCCTGCGCGTTGGGGTTGGCGGATGACAAATGAGAGAGGAACGCATCCAGGGTTTGCATGTCCTCCGCAGATTGTTTCCAGGCCGCGTAGTTGACCTCGCCCTTCTCATTGACGTATTTCTTCAGCAAGGCATCCCATTGGCTGGGAGTGATGTCGTCCATCGAGATCTGCTGCCGTGCCGGAACGTTTTGTCCGACGTTCACCTTGGCTCCAGCCAAGCTGTTTTCGGTGGACAAGATCGTCGCCATGGTGAAGAAGGCGAACAACAGCACTGACTTTTTCATCGGAAGGACTCCATTCATTGAGGGGGCTGAGGCGAATTCCAAGATCGCCATGTCCCGTGGAATGACGACTGGAATCCAATGTCCGCCCCACAATGGCATCGGAATCCCCGTGTGTCTGTGAGAGTCACCACACTTCGATCCAACAGGACGGTCGGGGATGCTTTGGATGGCATGTCGTCGCCGAGACCGATGGGGCTTTTGTTGTCAGGCCAGACGATGCACCCACCGAAGACGGGGTGAGTTGGGAGGTCCTCGATGGGCTGGGGTTGCGATGAACCTGAGCGACCGTAGGAAATCTTTTTCTGGATCGTGTAAGGAAGTTCGGGCGTCACCGTCTTCCTCGGCGAATGGCCTGCTCTTGTTGAGCGTGGCAACTGCAACTCGCATCCGAAAGGAAGTCGGCACGATGAAAGCGACATTGTTGGACGCAACCCAGGGCACCGAGTCATCGGTGTATGAGCGGTACGCCGCTGCTGCTCAGGCTGTCGAGCCAGCGCTCTGCTGCCCGGTGACCTACTCGGCTGATTTGCTGAAGGTGATCCCTGAGGAAATTATCGAACGAGATTATGGTTGCGGTGATCCGACACCGTATGTTCGGTCAGGAGAAACGGTGTTGGATTTGGGCAGCGGGGGTGGCAAGTTGTGCTACATCGCGGCTCAAGCCGTGGGCGCTAGGGGACAAGTCATCGGGGTGGATTGCAACCGCGAAATGCTGGGGCTTGCTCGAAAGCATGCACCAACTGTGGCGGAGAAACTCGGGTATGCCAACGTGGACTTTCGTTATGGTTTGATTCAGGACTTGGCACTGGATTTGGATCTGTTGGCCGAGGAATTGTCAGGCAACCCGGTCAGCGATCCGGCGGGCTATCTCGCTCTTCGTCACACGGAAGAACGCTTGCGTCGCGAACGACCACTGGTCGCTGATGAATCGGTTGACTGTGTGCTCTCCAACTGTGTTTTGAATCTCGTCCGGCAACAAGATCGTCGAGGATTGTTCCGCGAGATCTTTCGTGTTTTGCGGAACGGTGGGCGGGCCGCCATCAGCGACATCGTCAGCGACGAATCCGTGCCCGAACGATTGCAGCAAGACCCAGAGCTTTGGTCGGGTTGCATCACCGGAGCGTTTCGAGAAGACGAATTTCTGAAAGCGTTTGAAGAAGCTGGCTTTCATGGCATCGAGATCGTCAAACGACAACGTGAACCGTGGCGAACGGTGGAGGGAATCGAGTTCCGTTCGGTGACGGTCGTGGCCTACAAGGGAAAGCAAGGTCCTTGTTTGGAACGTGGGCAAGCGGTTTCGTATCGGGGGCCTTTCAAGAAGGTGCAGGATGATGATGGTCACACCTACTTTCGCGGTGAGCGGATGGCTGTGTGCGACAAAACCTATCACCTGCTTCAGCAACCGCCGTATGCCAATCTGTTTGACGCGATCGAACCTCGCGAAGCGGTGCCCTTGGAAGATGCGACGCCGTTCGACTGCCGGCGCAATGCACGCCGTCACCCGCGTGAAACGAAAGGTCTCGAATATCACGCCACCACGGATGCGACGTCCAACTGCGGCGGCGAAGAGCCTTGTTGTTGATTTGTGCCGATGGCCGTCTCCCGCTGATTCCCAAAGAAAAAAGACTCGTTCACCAAGGAAAATACCATGCAGTTGTCACTTTTACGCAGCAAGAGCGAGCTCGCCAATGCAGCGATGCAGCGAGAAATTCTGGAGGGAGAGGGGACGCCTCGGCAGCCCACCTTCAACCAGAAAATGCAGGCCAGCGGATTGGGGAAGCTTCGCGCCACCAGCATCGACGTGCTGCAAATCAATGTTGGGAAATTGTGCAACCAAACTTGCACTCATTGCCACGTGGACGCCGGGCCCGACCGCCGCGAAAGCATGTCGCGAGAAACAGCGGAGCAAATCATCGACGTGCTGGCCAACCATGACATCCCAACGCTGGATATCACCGGTGGCGCTCCTGAAATGAATCCCCATTTTCGTTGGATCGTTGAGCAAGCTCACAAGCTCGGGCGACGTGTGATTGACCGTTGCAACTTGACCATCTTGATGGCCAACGGATTCAAAGATTTGCCAGAGTTTCTGGCTGAGCATGATGTGGAGGTGGTGGCTTCTTTGCCCTGTTACCTGGAAGAGAACTGTGACAGTCAGCGTGGCGACGGTGTGTTCCGGCGATCCATCGATGCTTTGCGTCGTTTGAACTCATTGGGGTATGGCATCCCCGGATCACGCCGGAAACTGTCATTGGTTTACAACCCCATTGGGCTCGCCTTGCCACCGCAGCAAGAGGAATTGGAAGCAACGTATCGACGTGAACTGAAGTCACGCTACGACATTGTTTTTTCAGAGTTGCACACGATCACAAATTTGCCCATCAGTCGATTCTTGGATGACCTGCTGAAGCAAGGCAAGCTCGATGAGTATTTGCAGATGCTGATCGATCAATTCAATCCGTTGACGCTTGATGGGGTGATGTGCCGATCGATGGTGTCCGTGGATTGGCAAGGTCGACTGTTTGATTGTGATTTCAATCAGATGTTGAACATTGAACTGGAACCGGGGATGCCCGGGACCATTCACGATTTCGATGCCGAACGGCTCACGAGTCGGACGATCATGACCGGGCGCCATTGCTTTGGGTGCACAGCGGGTTGCGGCTCAAGTTGTCAGGGGGCGGTGTTGAAACCGCAGTCGGAGTTTGCTTCTTGATTGACTCACTTCAGAGCGTCCTGGGGATTTGCAAAGCAGGCTTGGACACCTCGGTCCCCGCTGGTTCAGAAACCGTCGGGGACACTGTTCAACCCAACACACGATCGCCTCTGACGATCGCGTTTTAGGGGGCCATTGCAAGCGTGCGGCACTTAGCGGCGTTGGCGATAAACTCGATTCGCAGAGCAGTTGCCACCGGAACAAGTTGGTGCCGAGTAGGTCTGGTATCGGGCACCTTGCCATGAAGTGGCGGGCACGGACGAGACAGGCACACCCTGGGTGGCCTGATAGCTCGGGGCGTAACTGGTGTGAACCGAGTTGACTGTCGCCGAGATGGGCGTCGAAACGGGCGTCGAGTAGTGGATCGTTGGCTGGGCAATGGAGTGGGATGTGACAACGTTGCCACCGCAGTTGCCCGATGCACAACCTGATCCAACCGCAATCGGTGTTGCTTGAGTCGACGTGTACATTCTCGTCGTCGAAGGTGTGGAATACATCACCTGGGGCGACACCGTCCGTGCCGCGGCACAGGCGGCTCCACAGGACCCGCTTTGTGCACTGACATCACTGCTCATGGCACAAACCAACAGAGCCGCCAAAGCGACCATCGAGTACTTCCATCCAAATTTCATCTTCGTTCCTTATCGACAAGGGTTCCTCTGGGACACAGCTCCATGTCCCGTGACTTAACTGATGCGGATTCTGGTTCGCCATCCGCCGCGAGGATGTGAGTGATGTCACAGTTCTTGAATCTTTTCTCAGCGAAAGAACCTCTCTTTCGGGTGGGTCGTTGATGCACCGGAGAAGATGGGGAAGCAGGCTTTCACGCGTCCTGGAAGCATGTGCCGACGACTCGACGTACTTCCCCCCCTCTGAACGCTCGCTTTCTACCTTTTTCTATCCTGAAGGACGGAGTGCGAAAAAAAACAGGATTTCCGTGTAAGGAATCCACGGGCTCTTCGTCATCGACGCAGGCAAGAAACCCCTTCCTTTCACAAGTCAAAAAAGAAAGCCATGAACACAAGTCACTCGCTCGGCAACGGAATTCAGATCCGAGGCATCCTGATCGCAGCGTTGGCGTTGCTGCCAGCCACGATGGCAGCTCAGACCGCGGCAGCTCAGTCCGGAACCCGAACCGCTCCGCCTCGCGCCGCGGGAAGCGGGACAAAAGTCGCCGGGAATCACGCCGCAGGAAATGCGGTTGGTTTGCAAGGCTACTGCCCTGTTTGCGTGATCAAGATGAAACAGTGGGTCAAGGGTGATCCGCAGTTCTCGGTCAAACATGATGGAAAGACCTACCTCTTTCCAAGCGAAGAACAAAAGAAAATGTTCTTGAGCAACCCAGCTCAGTTCACCCCTGCGCTGGGAGGCGATTGTGTGGTGGCCTTGGTCGAAATGCACAAACGGGTTCCTGGCAACGTGCAGTTCTCCAGCATGCACAATGATCGCCTCTACTTGTTCGCCAATGAAAAAGCGAAGGCGATGTTTGAGGCCGACAAGGCCAAGTACGAGAACGCGGACCTTGCGTTGGACGGGAAATGTTCCGTTTGCAAAGTGGAAATGAATCAGGACATGGCAGGGAATCCAGCTTTCACGAGTTTCTATCGTGGGATGCGTTATCAATTCCCAGGCGAGAAACAACAGCAGATGTTCAACCAGAACCCAGCCAAGTACGACGTGACCAAATAGGTGACGCACTGGTTGATCGGTGGTGGATCCATTCATCGTTTAAGTGAACGGTGGATGGATGGAGGCGTGGATGTCGATCGTCGCGATTCAACGCAGAGAGAAGATCGTGCTAAGTGATTGGTCGGATCACCTTGGCTGGATTGCCAGCGACCAGGGATCCAACCGGCACGTCTTGGGTCACCACGCTGCCGGCACCGATCACGCTGCGGTCGCCGATGGTGACGCCCGGACATAAGATTGCTTTCCCGCCGATCCAAACGTCGTTCCCGATGGTGATTGGTTTGCCATACTCTTGGGTTCGTCGCAGGTGTGATTCGAGAGGATGCGTTGCCGTGTAGATGTGGACGCCAGGAGCAATGAAGACAAAGTCTCCGATCCGCACTTCGCAGACATCCAGGATCAGGCAATCGAAATTGAAGTAGACCTGCTTGCCGAGATGGATGTTCGTCCCGTAGTCGCAGTGAAACGGAGGTTCCAACCAGACGGAATCGCCACCGCTGGCGAACAGTTTCTTCAGAATGCTGCGGCGAAGTGCTTCTTCGCGAGGCGAGCTGTGGTTGAGCTGATGGCAACGTTCGCGAGCGACCATGCGGGCTTCCGCCAACTCAGGGTCGTTCGGGTCATACAGCTCGCCGGCGAGCATTTTTTCTCTCTCGGATTTCATCGGGGCATGTCTGTTTTCGAGGGAGTTTTTTGGTGGGATGGATCCCTTCCCGGCGGTGTTCGCTTCGCTCGACCGCCGGCTACCCTCTGCATTCCCTCCGGGAAGTCGCAATGACAGCATTGGGTAGTGGACGAGGCAACGAGTCCCTTGCGTGGGGAAGGACTCGTTGCCTCGTCCACTACGGTTCGCGTCCTCTGAGAAGGACGCGTCGAAAACGTTGGTAATGAAATCGATATCTCCCGGGAAAGAAGGTGTGTGGCCTCTTTCGAAAGAGGCCGTGTCAGTCATCGATGCGATCCGCGATGATTTTGGCTGTGATCGGATCAACATGCAATTCTCGCTTTTGCCCATTTCGGAACGCTTCGATTTCCCAGTAGCGGCGTTCGAACGAGATTTCGTGGATCGGTTGAGTGTTGCTGTTCTTTTTTACCGTTTTGAGCAACTTCGACAGCGGCATCGCGCCCGCGGGTGGCGGTGTGTCGGGATCGTCGTGATGTTCAGAGAGCACTTTGCCGCTGTAGGGATCGACCATCAATTCAACGGACTCGTTACCCTTGTGCGTTTCGACTTCCCAATTGCCGTCATCCCTCGAGAGTTCCGTGAATGGACCGTATCCGTCTTTTTCTAGATTCTGGACAATTTCGATCACCGAGAGCCGCGTGCTGCCAGCGAATTGTCCGTTGACAACGTTGGTGGTGGTCAAGCCGAGCGGGACGAGCATTGTGGCGACGAGAGAACTCAGCAGTAGCAATTTCATTTTCTGACTCCTTGAATGGGAAGTGAATTCCAGCGACTGCGAGAACAGGGGATTCCGGTTCTCCAGTCGACGGAAGAAAATGGTATGCAAGCTGAATGAAGTGTGGCTGAAGCGAAGTTAAAGTTTGCTTCAGCTTCCTTGGCAGGCTGGTTGAGCTGCCGATCGCGGCTCACTTCAAGTCGCCGATCAACATCACCGAGGAGGCATACCAGGTGTGGTCCTGGTACTTGTCGGGCTTGGCATCGAAATCGCCTCGGTTGCGTTCAAAGAGGATTTCGCGTTTGTCGAGTTGCTTCGGTGTCAGTTCGATTTTGACCGTGTGCTGGCCTGGTTCCAATTCTGAGCCAACGTTCAGGGTTGCCATGCGGTGGTAGGTGCAATAGCCATCGATTCGATTGCGGGTGACTTCCTTGCCATCGAGAAAGACGCGGACTTCGCCGCCGTCCGGACCAAGGAGGTCGAACACTCCCGCGTTGGTTCCCTCAAACACAAATTCCAAACGGGCACCGGGTTCGTTGGCTTGATAGAGCTCGGGCATGTTTCGTTGAAAGCGTTGGGCCAAGGAGTGATCCGAGGGGAGCTTGGTCCAGTTCCCGGTCAACATCTGGGGTTGGATCGCCACCATTTTGGCTTGTTCCCAGTTGTCTTCGCGAAGTGGGTTTTCGATCGCATGAGGCTTTGCGTCTTGGCTTGCTGCGGTGATCTGTGGCCAACAGCGGGCGATTGCCTCGGTGTAGAGACGATGCCCCGTTTCGACATGGGGGTGGACGCCATCGGTCGAGAAGACCATCGGTTCCGTGGCCATGTCGGCAGGCTTCGGAGCTTTGAAAATGAGTTTGCCCGCTGATTCCAAACGCGCGACTTCGACGCCGAAGTGAATGGATGGGATCGAATAGTGATCGGCCAAATCTTCCATGGCACTGGCTGCGCGAGGCATCTTGCCAGCTTTCAAATCAGGCAGCATGGGCTGCGTGAGCGTGTAAACAAAACAGATGTCCGTCGAAGGGTTGGCAGCCCAGGTTTGCCGGATGATGCCTTCCATGGAACGGTGGATTCGCTCCGGCGCAGCTCCGCCATCGTTGACGGCGAACTCCACGAACAGTAAATCCGGGTCGTGTTGCAACGCATCCCGCTGCAGACGAAACACACCCAGGTCCGATCCCGTTCCACCAATCGCGGCATGGATCTCATTCACGGTGGCGTTGGGGAATTGTTCTTGGAGCCACTCACGCGATTGAATCCGCCAACCGGGAGCGGCTGTGATGCTGCCACCGAGGTAGGCCACGCGAACGGTCTCGCCTGCCTCGACTTTGGCGATGAAGTTTGGCAGCCCAGCCCGTGGATGACATTCGACTGCTTCGCGAAGAGGGAAGTCCCCGTGGGCCTGGACCGCGGGGACAGAGAGAAACGTCAGGAGACCGAGGAGGCGAATGATTGGGGGCATCGACAAGGTGGGGGCAGGAGGGAGGAATGACTGGAGGGCGTCAAAGGCAGGTTGCACATCTTACTGGAACGAAATTCTGCTCGCTGGTGATCGCTCATCTCGGCCGGGTGGAACGCACCGGAACCACATGGGGAAGCAGCCAGGGCAGGCTTAGGAGGCCGTGTTCACGCAGCTCTTGGCAAAATTTTCTAGCTGCAAGGGTTTTTCTAGCTGGAACAGCTGCTTCAGCTGCATGGGTTCGCCGGGCCTCTCAGGGGTGTTTCAATCGTTTCGATCGTCCTGTTGCAAAGGTTCGCAGCGGTTCAACCGATTGATCCCAACAAGGCATTCACAACAAACACAACGAAAATCCAACCAGCATGGAAGCGGGGGCGTTTCGCTGGTTCTCAATCACTCTCTTGCTGTGCACGGATGCCATGACCAAGCTCACCTTTCCAATCACGCTCTCATGCCTGCTGGCGATTTCTGGTTGTGCGGGAGTGAACGTCCCGTCCAAGCATGTGGTCCGTCAGGCGAACATCGAGCCTCTGCCTTCGCAGGTTGTGTCGGCGGATGATGCCGCACCACGCTCGGTCGAGACGGTCGCGTACTTCGACGACGAACAGGTTGATGCCAGCGGCGAAGGTGACGCGAACTCGCACACTGGCGATCCGCCATCGTTCCCGACATTTGTCATTGAGCGGGCTGAGCCATGGGAAGCCGAGGGCATGTCCAACGAGGGCGAGGTCTCCGATGCGGCGGTCTACACACTCGCTGACATCGAAGCGATGGCCTTGGGCAACAACCCTGCCATTCAATCGGCCCACGCAACCACCAGCAAAGCGGCTGGTTTGCGTTCGCAGGTTGGGACTCGCCCCAACCCGACGCTGGGATACTTTGGGCAGCAGATTGCTGACCGGGGCACCGACCAACACGGCATCTATGTCGAACAGGAATTTGTGCGTGGCAACAAACTGGGGCTCAACCGAGAAGTGCTCGGTCACACCCAACGCGCCCAAGCGGCTGAGGGTGAGACGCAGCGGTACCGTGTGTTGACGGATGTCCGCGTTCGTTTTTTCGAAGCGATCGCCGCCCAACAACAAGTCGACGCGACGCGGCAGTTTGCTGGTGTGGCATTTCGTGGTGTGCAGGTCGCCGAAGACCGTCAGAATGCGGAAGAAGGCACGTTGATTGAAACGCTGCAAGCACGAACGCTGCTGAGCGAAGTCACGTTGGCGGCGGAACAAGCTGAGGTGGCATACCAGGGTGCGTGGAAAGACTTGGCCGCCATCGCTGGGCTGCAAATGTCGACGCCCGCCAGATTGGTGGCCGAACTGGACACTCCACTGACGACTCCGGACTGGGAAACCACCTACCAGGAAATCTTGGCGCAGAGTCCAGAGCTCACCGCCGCCCAAGCGATCGTGTGCGAGAAGCAAGCCCTCGTGCGGCGTCAAAAGGCGCAGCCGATCTCCAATGTGACCGCTCAACTGGGAGCAGGCTACGACGAGGCGACCGAACACGGGATGCTCAACCTGCAGTTGTCGGCTCCGATTCCGGTTTGGAACAAGAACTCCGGGAACATTTCCGCGGCGTACGCTGACTATGTTCGAGCGACTCAAGAAGTCCAACGCATTGAACAATCCATCCGCTCGCGTTTGGCCCGTGCGGCACAGGAATTTGGCTCGGCGATGAAATCGGTTCGCAAGTACGAAGATGAAATCATTCCGCAAGCGAAGAAGAGTCTGGAACTGTCCGAGGAAGCCTATCGTGCTGGCGAGCTGGAGTTCTTGCAGGTTCTGATTGTTCGACGCAGTTATTACGAGTCTTCGATTCGTTTGATTCAGGCCCGCGGGAACCTGGCCCAAGCCGCCTCCAAAATGGACGGTCTGTTGCTGACCGGCGGACTGGATTCGCCAACCGACTACACCGACGGGGATGGCATCCGCGGTGCATCCTTCGGCGGGCAGTAGGCAAAACCAAAGTCTGCTTTCGCGGTGTTCGGAGGACTCCTGCAGCGAGTCACCCGGGGCGGGCAAGTCATGAACGTCGGCTGAATCGCGCTCAGCCGACGTGGAGTGTTGGGAGACAAAAGCTGTTCACGCCCATGGACAGAAACTTTCCAACGCTCGTCGGTTCACAGCCAAGGCAACGGCGTGATCCTTTGCAGCGCCGGCGCGCCAGATGCCCGTTTGAGTGGGCCATGCCGGCCCGTCCACTGCTGAACGGCGGCTGGCATCATGGAGCGGCACATCGCTTGCTTGAAGGGTGGCATCGAAGCGAGAGTGCGTGGGTCTCGCTGTCACAACCTCGGCCGGCATCCTGATTGGCTGGCCGCTATCGGCGAGATGTTGAGTGTCGAAATCATTGGTAGAATGGCAGTCGTCGAGTCGATTGGAGCAGGCATTGGACCGCGGGGTGACAATCCCAGCGGATGTTTGTGGCGAACATCCGCCCCGTCTGAGTCACTCATCCAACGCGACTGCCCGCTTTCCTCGCTTCGATCAGTTTTGGCGTATGTCCGACCGTGTTTCCGCTTTGTCCTCCATCCTGCGTTCGCCGGCGAGGATTCTGGGCATTGTGTTGATGCTGGTGTTCATTGCCGAGGTCGGCGTGATGTTGGCGTTACCGCATGTGATGCCGGACTTCTTAGGCGAGACCGGCACCGCGGTCCTGGACGCCGTGTTGTTGACGCTGGTGTGCGCGCCTGTCCTGTGGTGGGTCATCATTGGTCCACTGCGGCGAATTGCGGTTCAAGAACACGGTCGCAGCGAAACGATTGTCGCCAACGCCAGCGAGGGCATTCTGACGTTCGACCATGACGGAGTGATCCTGTCGTGTAATCGTGCGGCAACGGAGTTGTTTTCGACCGAAATGGATCTGGTGGTGGGCACGATGACGAGCGCGTTCCTGGAGGATTTGCCCCAGTCGTTCGAGTCCTTGCCCGCCTCCTTCCGACTCAGTGCCAAGCGACCTGATGGCAGCACGTTCCCAGTCGAAGTGTCGGTGAGCGAATACCCGTCGGAATCCAAACGGCTTCGCATCGCGATCATTCGTGACCTGACAGCGGCGGAGTTGGCTGAATCGGAACGGTTGATGATGGCCCGCGAAACCGAAGCGTTGCGAGCACAGCAAATGACCACGCTGGCTCAATTGGCCACCGGGGTTGCCCATGAGATCCGCAACCCGTTGACGTCGATCAAGATGCTCATCCAGGTCAATCGCAGCAAATTTGCTGAGGAAGGGTTGCCGACCGACGACCTCGAATTGGTGGAGCAGGAAATCCGTCGGATGGAGCGCAGCGTCAACGGCCTGTTGGATTTCGCACGTCCAGAACAAGGCGAACAGTCGGTCTTTCCAATTCAAAATGTGATCCAGAAAACCACACAGTTGGTCGAAGGCCGTTGTGGGCAGCAGGGTGTGAAGCTCACGGTCGAATGCGATGAAACTCCTCTTCATATCGAAGGCGACGCATCACAGCTCCAGCAGCTGTTGCTCAATCTTTCCCTCAATGCACTGGATGCCCTGCCCGACGGAGGCGAAGTGACCATTCGTGCCGTTGCCAGCAACGGGGAACTCGAAGTGTCGGTGGTCGACACGGGAGCTGGGATCCGGGATGACATGCTGGATAAATTGTTCACCCCGTTCTCGACCAGCAAACCGACCGGCGTTGGTCTCGGGTTGGGGATCTGCCGCCGAATCGCAAGCTCGCACCACGGGAACCTGACAGGGAAGAACCGAGCTCAGGGGGGCGCGGAGTTTCGGCTGACGCTGCCGTTGGCCGATCAATCCACCAACCGATCGAATGACTCATCGATTGACAAGGTCTCATGCAAAGTCTCTTAGTCATTGATGATGAACCCTCGATCTGCAAAGCGTTCGAGCGAGCTTTCTCGAGCGATACCATTTCGGTGTTGACCGCGAAAGACGGTGCCGAAGGCGAGCGATTGTTTACGGATGCCAAACCTGATGTCGTTGTGATCGATTTGAGCTTGCCCGATGTCAGTGGGTTGGAACTCTTCAAGCGTCTGCGTGAACTGGACGCGCGAGTTCCGTTCATCTTCATCACGGGGCACGGAACGGTTCAGTCCGCCATCGAAGCGACCAAGTTGGGAGCGTACGACTACCTGTTCAAACCACTCGAACTGGACGAGATTCGGACGCTGCTCGACAAAGCGTTCAAACTCAGCCGGATGGTCCGCGTTCAACCAGTGCTCGCCGAATCGGACGCTGACAAAGAGTCGACGGGCGATGCGATCGTCGGTCGCTGCAACGCGATGAAGGAGGTCTACAAGGCCATCGGCCGGGTGGCGTCGCAGAACTTGACGGTGTTGTTGCTGGGCGAAAGCGGGACCGGCAAAGAGGTTGTTGCCCAAGCGATCTACCATCACAGCGCTCGGTCCACCGGACCGTTTCAAGCGATCAATTGTGCGGCGATCCCAGACGCATTGCTGGAAAGCGAGATCTTCGGGCATGAAAAAGGCGCGTTCACCGACGCACACCGGCAACGCATCGGGAAACTTCAGCAGGCAGATGGGGGCACCTTGTTCTTGGATGAGGTCGGCGATATGTCGCCGATGACTCAGGCCAAGCTGCTGCGAGTGCTGCAGGATCAAACGTTTGAACGTGTTGGCGGCAACACACCCATCCAGGTCGATGTCCGGATCATTGCGGCCACCAATCATGATCTGAAGCAGTTGGTTTCCGAAGGCCTGTTTCGATCGGATCTGTACTTTCGACTGAGTGTGGTCACGATTCAGTTACCACCGCTGCGAGAACGCGAGGATGACCTGCGAGTGTTGGCGGAGTACTTTCTGCGCCGCTACAGCAATGAATTCGGAAAAGACATTCGCACGATCGCGCCAGAGACACTGGAAGCGCTGAGGGCCTATCACTGGCCTGGGAATGTGCGTGAACTCGAAAGCGTGATGAAGCAATCGTTGCTGACCGCTCGCGGCAATGTTCTGTTGCCCGATTTCTTGCCGCCCCTGGGGGACGTTCGCGGACACGCCGGGGATTCCTCGGGGCCCGAGTTTCTCTCGGAGAAATTTGTTGTTGAGCGGCTCGAGGCTGGCACCGACAACTTGTACGCCGAAGCCATTTCCATCGCCGAGCGTCAACTGTTGCGTCAAGTGCTCACGCACACGGCCGGCAACCAGCTCAAAGCGGCGACTCTGCTCGGGATCAGCCGCGTGACCCTGCGGAGCAAGCTGAAGTCGCTGGGGATCGAAGCCGCGGACTTTGCCAACTGAGCTCCGCCGCCGTCTGAGCGGGGCGGGGGATGGCGGGCGTCGGCTGTGTGAAAGGTGGCGGGCAGGGGCTTTCGCCCACGAACCTTGTTGAGAAGGCATTCACAAACAGGTTCGTCGATCAATGAAGTCAGGGATCGCTGCCCACCTTGTTGTCATCGAGGCCTCGGGCAAACCAAGGGTAGATCGTGGGGATCACGAGCGAGGTCAGGAGCGTTGAGGTGATCAGACCACCGATCACAACGGTCGCCAGAGGACGCTGCATCTCGGCACCATCACTGGTCGAAAGGGCCATCGGCAAGAACCCAAGGCTGGCCACGAGTGCCGTCATCAAGACTGGACGCAGTCGAACCAGCGCGGTGTCGTGACTGACGTTTTGCAGTGGCATCCCTGATTGGCGGGAATGCTCCGCCGCACTCACCCACACCAAACCATTGAGCACCGCGACGCCAAACAAGGCGATGAACCCGACGCCGGCGGAAATGCTGAACGGCATTTCGCGAAGATACAACGCAATGATTCCGCCGGAAGCCGCCATGGGAACCGCCAGGAAGATCAGCAGCGCCAATCGCATCGAACCAAGGCTGGTGTGCAACAACAGCATGATGATCATCAGCACGATCGGCGTGATGATCGCCAGTCGTTTGCTGGCGGATTGAAGGTTTTCAAAGTCACCGCCCCACCGCACTTCGTATCCTGGAGCGAATTCAACTTGTTCCGCCACGGCGGTTTGGGCTTCGGTGACGAAGGTGGCGACATCGCGTCCCCGAACATTGGCCGAGATGAACGTTCGTCGACGGTTGCCTTCGTGTTCAATGGTGGGCGGGGTTTCTTCCAATCGAATGTCGGTCAGTTCCTTCAGAGGGACCGATTTTCCGTTGGAGTCCGCAACGGGAACTTGCTCGAGCAAGGCGAGGTTTTCTCGCCACCGCTGCGGAACACGAACCATGATCGGGTACCGCGCACGTCCTTCGAAGACTTGACCGACTTGATGTCCCCCCAGTGATGAGACGACGTCCAACACGGTTTGGGCATCAATGCCGTATTGGGCCAGGGCCTGAGGTTTGGTTTTGATCGTCAGGGTGGAAAGGTTGGCTTGGTAGTCTGCTTTGACATCCACCGCACCGGGAATGGAACGCAACACCGCTTCGATTTCCTTGCCTTTCTCACCCAGCACTTCCATGTCATCGCCGTAGAGCAAGACAGCCACATCGGCTTTGACGCCAGCGACCAGTTCGTCGACTCGCATTTCGATCGGTTGAGTGAACCCGAAGGCGACGCCGGGAACGTTCGCATTGAGTTCTTCGGACATCTGTTCAATCAGTTCGTCGCGTGTCTTTTGTTCCGGCCAATCGTGCACCGGTTTCAACAGGACCCAAACATCGGTTTGGTGAACACCCATCACATCGTTGGCGATCTCGGGGCGTCCCGTTTTGGAAAACACCGTTTCCACTTCGGGATACTCTTTGAGGATGTTCTCAATTTGGGTCGACATTTCGATCGAACCTTCCAGTGTCGCACTTGGCAACCGCAAGGCTTCGACCAGCAGGTCGCCCTCTTCCAATCGAGGCATGAATTCTGCCCCCAAGTGTCGACCCATTGGCAGACTGAGTGCGAACACGGTCAATGCGATGGAAACGGTCACAAAAGGATGCTTGATCGCTCGTGTGACCAACGGTTCGTAAAAGAATTTGACGATTCGCACCAACAGGACATCTTCTTCCTTCATCTTCTTGGGCAAAAAGATGGAGGCCATGGCGGGCATGAATGACAGAGACAGGATCATCGAACCGCCCAGTGCGAACAGCACTGTCAGAGCCATCGGGCGAAACAGTTTGCCCTCGGTGCCCTCCAGCAACAGGATCGGCAGGAACACCACGGCAATGATCAGTTCGCCAAACATCGTCGGCTTGCGAACTTCGACGGCTGCGTCGCGAATCACGTCTTCGTGTTTGGCATCGCCGTTGTCGTGGGAGAGTTTGCGGATGCAGTTCTCGACCATGATCACGCTGCTGTCGACGATCAGTCCAAAGTCGATCGCACCCAGGCTCATCAAACTGGCCGTGACGCCGGTGTAGGCCATGACGTTGGTGGCGAACAGCATGGACAAGGGGATCGCGAGCGCCACGATGATCCCGGCTCTCAGGTTGCCGAGCATCAACAGCAGCACGACAATCACCAACATGCCGCCTTCGGTCAGGTTGGTCAGCACCGTTTTGAGCGTGCGGCCGATCAGAGCGGCACGGTCATAGGTGACCTCGAGACGCACTCCCTGGGGCAATGTGACTTCGATCTCTTGCAGGCGTTCTTTAGCGAGTTCCACCACTTCGCGTGAGTTTTCGCCAATCAACATCATCACCAAACCCGTCACCACTTCGCCACGTCCATCGCGAGTCACGGCACCTTGCCGCGTCATCGGCTCGATGCTGACTTTCGCGATGTCACCGAGCAGAATGGGGTTCCCGTCCGGTTCCCGACGAATGACCACGCTTTCAATGTCAGCTTCGTTTTCCAGCAGCGAGACACCGCGAATGAAGCGTTGTTCGCCGTGATGGATGACGTAGCCGCCGCCCGAGGTGTTGTTGTTGGCTTGCAATCGTTGGAAGAGCAACTCCATCGGGATCCCATAGCTGGTCATTCGATCGGGATCAGGCTGGACTTCGAATGTTTTGTAGTAACCCCCGTGTGTGTTGATCTCCGTGACACCGGGAACCTGACGCAGTTTGGGGGAAATCTCCCATTCCAACATCGTCCGCAGTTCCATCGGTGAGTGGCGGTCGCTGCGAACTTCAAACTGCAAGATTTCGCCGAGCGCCGTCGTCAGGGGACCAACCGTTGGTGTGCCGTACCCGGGCGGAATGTCGGCGGCGGCATCGCCGAGTCGTTCTGTCACGAGTTGGCGAGCGTGGTAGATATCGGTTCCTTCTTGGAACACGATCGTGACGACGGAAATTCCGAATTTGGAAACGCTGCGGAGTTCTTCCACGTCGGGCAGCCCGCCCATCGTGTTTTCAACCGGATAAGTGACGTAGCGTTCCACTTCGACGGGAGACAAGGAACCTGCGTCGGTCACGACTTGAACTTGCACGTTGGTCATGTCGGGGACGGCATCGATTGGCAGATGCAAAGCCGAGTACAAACCCGCGACCGCCATCAGCATCGTCAGGATGATGACGAGCCCACGATTGAGGAGCGAGAGTTCAATGATCTTCGTGAGCATGATGAAGTCGTTCGAGTTGCTGAGACGCTGAATGGACTTTTAGCGCCGTGGAGTGAGAGGACGGGGAGTGAGGGAAAGGAGCGGGCGAGCAAAATCGCTATTCGCCTTCCCCTTGGAGTAGCAACTCCGACTTCAACAGAAAGGCGCCTTTGGTGACCACCGACTGGCCTCGCGACAATCCTGCTGTGACCTCCACCCAATCATCGGAAGCTTGTCCCGTGGAAACGTTTACTCGTTGGAAAGATCCGTTGCCCAGATCAAGGAAGACGAACTGTTCGTTCTCGTGTTGGAGAAGCGATTCCGGTTTGATTGACAGCGCTTGACGCAGTTCGCCAATTGGGACGGTGACTCGAACGAACATGCCCGGACGCAACAAGCCTTCGTTGTTTTCAATGCGTGCGATCAGTGGGACGGAATTGGTGTCGGCTTGGACTTCGCGTCCGAAGTACCTCACCTTGGCAGGGAAGACGCGTTGATCCAGCGCGGGCACCATGACCGACACTTCCGCACCAGGTTGCAAATTCACAACCGACCAATCGCTTTCTCGGATGCTGGCTTCAACGGAAAGTGAGTCGGTGTTGGCAAGCACAATCAGGGCATCACCTCGCATCACGCGTTCGTTGTTGGCAAAGCCTTGTGACTCGACGCTGCCGCCGAATGGCGCTCGGACTTCCAATCGCGAAAGGGCTTCTTCGTTGCTGAGGTTGACTGTGTTTTTGTCTTCCTTGTATCCCAGCAGCGTTTCCAACGATTGCCAAGCCAGGTTGAGTTGTCGATTCGCTTCGGCCACATTGGCCTCCGCTTTCATTTGGGATTGCTCGATCTCGAACGAGGCTTGATCGCGAGCGGTTCGGAATGCGGTCTCGGCAAGCTGGCGTTCACCCTCTCGTTCTCGAACCGTCCGACCGGAAACAGAACCCGAGGCGACCAACGGGCGAAGTTTGGCGAGCAGTTCGTCGGCCAGCAACATTTTGGAATAGGCCGACAAGATGTCTTGGCGATACACCCCGAGGGCACGATTGGAGAACGCCGTCTCGATCGCATCGACGGACTGGCCTTGATCGAGCATGTTGGAGACTTGTTGCAGATTCTTTGCCAGCGTCAGTTCACGCTGCAGGATCTGCTCGGCGATGTCACGCTCTTTCTTCCGCTTCAAGATTTCGGCACGTGCCTGACCGATTTCGGGGCTGCGAAGCACCGCGATCAGATCGCCGGCATTCACGTGATCTCCGGGGGTCACGACCAGCTCGGCCAAGATGCCGTCCATCGGTGCCTTCACATCGACATGCTTGGTTTGGTCGTACCGCAGTCGACCCGGCACGGTGTGAACATGTTGGATGTTCTGAGGCTGTGCAGGGATGCTCTTGATCTTTGCGACCTTGAGTTTGCCCTCGGGCAAGTTCAGGGTGTCACTGGACACGGGTTCTTGGGCGGTCTCCACCATCGCTTCGGTGCTGCTGCCACCCGAGTTGATTTGGTGCATCACCATCCAACCGCCACCCATCACCACCAGAACCAACAGGGTTGGCAGGCCCTTCAGTGCCGACGCGACCATGCCTGTCTTGGTACCGGTGAGATCCGCAGCGGGTTCTCCGGCCGAGGAAGGGGACGTCGAAGTGTTGGTGACTGTCATCGGTTTGCAATTGGAAGTTGGTGGGGAGCGATGGGCGTCCGTCCTGATTCGTACGAGTGGTTAGCACGGTCCGTGCCAACGCTTGAAAAGAGCCGTTTTTCCAGTGTTGCAGCCATTTTTGGAGGTGAGTGGGTGAGACGACACCTTGGCAACGGAAAGACATTCACCACGTCGGTGGACAGATTCTGTCCACTCCCCGTTGCCCAGGAACGGCGGCCGAAGAGACGATCTTGGACCGGCATCGATGACGAGGCTGCCGAACGCTTCCAGCGAAAATCGGAAGAAAACATGTGTTGACACATCGTGAGGTGACGATATGATGATTGAACACCTGATGGAGAAACCATGGCAATCAAAACAACCAAGCCGAAGACTTCCGAAACGCTGAGCAAGCCGCCCGGCCAAGTCGGGGATTTTGCGGACGCGGCGGAATGCTTGAGGACGTTGGCTCACCCTGTCCGACTGCGGATCGTGCAGCTTTTGCAGCACGGTCGCTACACAGTGGGTGAATTGGCCGCGGATTGTGGCATTCAAGACAACGTGGGATCGGAGCATCTCCGGTTGTTGCAACGCTGTGGCTTTTTAACCAGCCAACGCGAAGGGCGACGGGTTTACTACAGCGTCGCCGAGCCTCACCTGGAGCAATTGATGGCTTGCATTGAGGGACGTTTCCTGCCTTCTGATGAGACCGATCAGTGAACCATTCACGGTCCCAGACCGTTTTTTTGCGACGATACCTCGTCGAATAGAGACATTACGAACTAAAGAACTTTCAAGCATTTCAACGCAACGAGCAGAAGGAGTTTCTGATGCAAACCATTGATGTGAAACAACTCGCCGACAAACAGGCCAACGGCGCCATTGAGCTGATCGACGTTCGGATGCCGACCGAATACCGCGAGGTCCATGTCGAAGGCGCGGTCAACGTGCCGCTCGATTCACTCGACCCCAAGGCGGTGTCTGAGTCACTCAGAAGCGACTCGGAAAAAGCGATCTATGTCATTTGCCGCAGTGGCAATCGATCCAGCAAAGCGGTCCAGAAGTTCTTGGACGCTGGCATCGAAAACATCGTGAACGTGGAAGGCGGGACGACGGCTTGGGTGCAAGCTGGATTGCCAGCGGTGCGTGGCAAAAAGGCGATCTCGCTGGACCGTCAAGTCCGTATCTTGGCCGGGTTTCTGGCGCTGCTGGGGGCGGTGCTCGGCTACTTCGTGCATCCGTACTTCGTTGGGATTTCTGCCTTCATCGGTGCTGGGCTGATGTTTGCTGGGATCACTGACACATGCGGCATGGGCATGATGCTTTCCAAGATGCCCTGGAATCGTTGTGGAGTATCGGGGTCATGTTCGGTCTAGCCATTCTTTTCGGCTGCATCGTTGGCTTTGCACTGGGGTTGACCGGTGGGGGCGGCGGAGTCTTTGCAGTGCCCTTGCTGGTCTACGGATTGGCAGTTGCCCCGCGAGAGGCCGTCGGGATTTCCCTGGCTTCCGTGGGCGGGACGGCTTTGTTCGGTGCGGTGCCGCGGTTGGTGCGAGGGGAAGTGGAATTGCGAACGGGGTTGCTCTTCGCGGTGGCTGGCATGATCGGCGCACCGTTGGGGTCCTATCTCTCGACGCTGATCCCCGAGCAAGTGCTGCTGGTGATGTTTGCGGTGTTGATGTTGGTCGTCGCTCAGCGGATGTGGGCCAAGACCAAGAACCCCAGGTTGCCGAGTGGTGTTTGCAACACGGAGACGCTGCCGGGCCGTGATCGCAGCGCCTGTCAGCGGGACGAAGACGGGAAGCTGCGTTTGACTTCCAAGTGTGCAAGGTTGCTGATTTTGGTCGGGCTGATGACGGGTGTGTTGTCAGGCATGTTCGGCGTCGGAGGTGGCTTCGTCATCGTTCCCGCACTGGTGTTGTTCAGTGGGATGGCCATTCATCAAGCGGTTGCGACGTCTTTGTTTGTGATCGTGTTGGTCAGTGTCAGTGGCGTGGCGTCGCATCTGGCCAACGGAAATGAATTGTCTTTGGAAACAACGCTGCAATTCCTGGTGGGAGGTTTTGCAGGGATGTGGTTGGGCGGGATTGTCGCCAAGCGATTGAAGGGGCCCACACTACAAAAAACGTTTGCTGTGGCCGTCGTCCTGGTCGCCACGTTTGTCATTTTTAAGTCACTGGTTTTATAAAGCTCGTTCACTTTCACAGGGGAATCGAATCATGTTGCTCAAATACTTTTACGATCAAAAGCTGGCCCACGCTTCCTACTTGGTTGGGTGTCAGAGAGCCCAGGAAGCTCTCGTCGTCGATCCGGGACGCGACATTGACCAGTACCTCGAAATGGCGGATCGCGAAGGGCTGAAAATCACCGCCGTCGCGGAGACGCACATTCATGCGGACTATGTTTCCGGGGCACGGGAACTGGCCGACCGCGTGGGTGCCAAGCTGTATGTCTCGGATGAGGGACCAGCCGATTGGAAGTACCTGTATCTTGAACCATACGATCACCAACTCCTTCATGACGGTGATCACTTCATGCTTGGCAAGATCAAATTCGATGTCTTGCACACGCCGGGACACACGCCTGAGAGCATTTCGTTTGTGCTGACGGATGAAGGCGGTGGGGCAGACGAACCCATGGGCATCTTCACCGGTGACTTTGTCTTCGTTGGTTCCATCGGGCGTCCGGATTTGCTGGAAGAAGCCGCCGGAATCGCGGGCACCGCCGAACCAGGGGCTCGTGATTTGTTCCGTTCGGCAGAGCGTTTCAAATCCATGCCCGACTACTTGCAAGTCTGGCCCGCTCACGGTGCGGGAAGTGCCTGCGGCAAGGGCCTGGGGGCGATCCCGTCATCGACTGTTGGTTATGAAAAACGGTTCAATCCAGCATTGCAGTTCACGGAGGAGGAAGAATTTGTCCGGTACATCTTGGCGGATCAACCGGAGGCCCCGAAGTACTTCGCGGTCATGAAACGAGTCAACAAGGAAGGGCCCAGGGTTTTGGGCGCCGGGCATCATCATGCGATGCTGGATGTGGCCAAGTTGTCGTCGGCGATCAAGGACGGAACCGTTGTCGACCTGACACCCTCCGCCGACTTTGCTCGGGGGCACGTTCCCGGTTCGATCAACATCCCACTCGGCATGTTAGCGGCATGGGCTGGGTGGTTGGTCGACTACGACAAGCCAACTCATTTGATTTGCAAACCTGATCAACTCGAAGAAGCCGCTCGAGTTCTGCACAAGATCGGTGTCGAGGAGATCGTCGGTGGCTTTGGCGCGAATGAGGTGCGTGCCGCTGGAATGGCCAGTGAAGTTTATGCCACGGGGACTCCCGCGGATTTGTCGACGGCCATTGAGGCTGGCGAGGTGAAACTGATTGACGTTCGCTCCAACGACGAGTGGAACGAGGGGCATATTGAGCAAGCAGAGCATCGTTTCCTTGGGCGGTTGCCCGACAACCTCAGTGACCTTTCTGGGGACCAAAAGATTGTGGTGCAGTGCCGCAGTGGTGCTCGGTCGGCCATCGGCGTCAGTGTCTTGCAGGCCGCCGGAATCAAAAACGTGGTCAACCTGACGGGCGGCTACATGGCTTGGAAATCGGCTGATCTTCCGAGCGTGAAATCGGAGGAAATGGTGACCGGGTAAGCGAGCCATCCCAGTTTCCGAAAACGTTCCCCGAAACACCCCACTTCATCCAATGAACACAACTCTTCAACACCCCTCTCTGGTCGATCGATTGAACGATCCTGCGACCGCTGAAGTTTTGCACCGTTTGCTCGACCACGCGGAATCGTTGGATCAAGTTCTGCAGGTCGCGGGCGATCTTCCAAACTTGCTGGCCATCGCGGTGGATTTCTTCGACGCGATCAGCCGCAAGGCGTCGCAGGAAGGCATCGACATCGAACACCGAGCGACTCAGCTAGTGAAGTTGGTCGTTCAGGTGACTGAACCGAGCAACATGCAGGCGATCGAGCGACTGGTTGCCCGCCTACCGAAGTTGGAAGAGGGGAGTGCTCTTCTGGATGAAGTGCCGAATTTGATTGCGACCGCCATGGACGTGTTCGATGAATACGCCAGCGATTTGAAGTCGGAAGGCATCGATTTGGAACAGAGCGTTCGGCAGGGATTGCACGCCGCACTGTACTTGGGGAGTCGGATCAACGAAGAGGAACTCGATCGAATCGGTTTCTTGCTCAAGTCCGATGTCCTGAACGAACATTCGGTCGAAACCGTCGGCATGGCTGGTTCTGCCCTGTCGAGTTGTCGACGCGGAAGTTGCGAGCATCCCGTTCCCAAGCGAGTCGGGCTGTTTGGATTGCTGAACTCGATTCGCGATCCCAATACCCAGCGAGCATTGTCGTTCGGTTTGCAATTTGCCAAGTGCTTCGGCGGTGTCTTGGATGAAACAAGCCAAGCCAAGGAAACGCCTTCCCCTGAGATCACTTCCAACACTCAAAACAGAGGTCATTGAAATGGCACATCATCAAGTTCTTATCGTCGGCGGGGGAACCGCTGGTATCACCGTCGCCGCTCGATTGCGGAACGCCGATTCATCGCTCGACATCGCCATCATTGAACCGTCTGACAAACACTACTATCAACCGCTTTGGACTTTGGTGGGTGGCGGGGTTTTTGAGCCGGAAGAATCAGGCCGGGAGGAAGCGGATTTGATCCCGTACGGGGTTCAGTGGATCAAGGACCGCGTCGATTCGTTCGATCCAAACACAAACAGCTTGACGACGCGTGAGAGCGGGACGATTACCTACGATTACCTGATTGTTGCACCGGGCATCCAAATCAACTGGGATCAAGTGAAAGGGTTGAAAGAGTCGGTTGGCAAAGATGGAGTTTGCAGCAACTATTCCATCGACACGGTTGCCAGCACTTGGAAGTTCGTACGCGAACTGAAACAAGGCGTGGCTCTGTTCACGCAGCCCGCCGGTGCGGTCAAGTGTGGCGGCGCACCGCAAAAGATCTGTTACTTGGCCGAAGATCATTTTCGCCGCAGCGGTGTTCGTGATCAGATCGAAGTCATCTTCACCTTGGCGGGACCGCGTCTGTTTGCGGTCGATCGCTACCGCGAGGTGCTTGAGAAGGTTGCCCAGCGGAAAGGCGTCGAACCACGTTTTCGTCATAACTTGGTCGAGATCCGCTCCGCTTCCAAGGAGGCCATCTATCGGCACATGGATACCGACGAGGAAATTGTCATCAAGTACGACATGATCCATGTGACGCCCCCGATGAGCGCACCGGATTTTGTCTCCAGCAGCGAACTGGCCGGCGAAGGCGGATGGGTTGATGTCGACAAGCACACGCTTCAGCACACTCGTTTCGCGAATGTTTATGCGTTGGGCGATGCGTCCAGTCTGCCAACGTCCAAAACCGGTGCGGCGATTCGCAAGCAGGCACCGGTCTTGGTTGCCAATCTGCTGGCAGCGATGAAACATCAGCCAGCACCGGCGAGCTATGACGGCTACACCTCGTGCCCCGTGGTGACCGGGTACGACTCGTTGGTGCTGGCTGAGTTTGACTACAGCGGGCAACCTGCCGAAACGTTTCCGTTTGACCAGGCCAAAGAAAGATTCAGCATGTTCATGCTCAAGAAGTTTGGGCTGCCGGCACTCTACTGGCACGGCATGTTGCGTGGCCGCGTCTAAATCCCAACCCGTTTTCCTCTTGTCAACGATCCGCTCGTGTGACGTGCGGCCTCAAACAATGAACGTCTCTCAAAGATTCAAACTATGGCACTGCATCCTCGTCTCGTTGTTGCTCTGCAACTCGCGGGTGGATGCCCAGGACTTTGTCCCCCTGCCCACGACCACTGCCCAAGCGGGTGACACACCTGAGAAAATCGAGTTGGGAAAGAAGTTGTTCTTCGATCCGCGGCTATCCGCGACGGGAACCGTGTCGTGCAACAGTTGCCACAACTTGATGGAGGGGGGCGACGATGGGCGTCCCACTTCCATGGGCGTCGATGGATTGACCGGACCGCGAAACGCTCCGACCGTATGGAACTCTGTGTTTCAATCGTCCCAGTTCTGGGACGGTCGCGCCGCAACGCTGGCTGAACAAGCCATGGGGCCGATGGTCGCGGATGTTGAAATGGGGATGACGGGTCACGATCAAGTGATCCGTCGGATCAAGAACATTCCTGACTATGCCGACGAGTTCGAAAGAATCTTTGGCCAGACCGGAGCAATCACGATCGAAAATGCGGTGGATGCCATCGCCGCGTTTGAACGCACGTTGATCACGCCGGATTCCGATTTCGATCGCTTTCTGGCAGGAGATCAGTCCGCGATCAGTGCCAAAGCGATCCGCGGCATGGAATTGTTTGAGTCCATTGGTTGCACGGAGTGCCATTCGGGACCGGCGCTGAACAACTGGACGGGACCCGACGATGTTGCCGAGTTCGTCGATTTTCCTCGCGATGCCGATTCGCCACTCGTGGATCGCTATGATCTTGTGAGCGACCTGGGACGACAACAGGTGACGGGCGATGAAAGCGACGCTCATCTCTTTAAAGTACCAGTGCTGCGAAACATCACGTTGACGGCTCCTTACATGCACAATGGAAAGGTGCCCTCGCTGGCGGAAGCTTGCCGAGTGATGGCGAGCACCCAACTGGATGAAGACCTGGCAGATGAAGAGGTTTCTGAACTGATCGCATTCCTGTCCACCTTGGAAGGTCGGTTCCCCGAAATCACGCTGCCGAGACTTCCTTCCCGCTCCGGCGAATCGGTGATTGATCCAATTCCCACGCCAGACAACGAACCTCATCAAAACTGAGATGACTTGAAGGACGCAAACGTTTTGTGTCATTGAATTTCTCGACGAATACCAATCCTTTCGCCCCGGTGCTCCTATGAAACGCTTCATCCATCTGTTCGTCGTTGGTTGCCTGGGGGCCATGTTGGCGGGGCCCGTGTGGTCACAAAACGGTCCCGGCAACGGAAACGGTCCTGGGATGGGCCGCGGCCAAGGTCAAGGCCAAGGAATGGGGCGCGGTCGCGGGATGGGCCGAGGGATGGGCCGCGGCTTGGGGGCTGGTCGGCAAGCGAGCGAAAACGGGCCGGCTTCTGGGCACGATGAACAAGCCGGGGGTCAGCACGGGCACGATGATCGACACGATGCGGATCGTGAAGTCTTTCAGTCATTGTTGCAAAACCACGAACAGATCACTCGGACAGTCAAAGAACTGCCCAATGGTGTCGAAACATTGACTGAGTCCAATGTGCCGGAGATCGCGGACAAAATCAAAGAACACGTGGAGTGGATGGAGTACCGGATCGAAAACACGAATCCGATTCGCATGCGGGACCCGTTGTTTGCTGAGATCTTCCGACACACCGACAAGATCAAAATGGTCCACGAGGACACTGAAAAGGGAGTGAAAGTGACCGAAACGTCGGACGACCCCTATGTTGCGAAGTTGATCCAGGCTCACGCGAAAACGGTGTCGGGATTTGTCGAGCATGGCTTTGCGGAAGCGATGAAGAACCACGCGGTGCCAACGGATGCTCCAGCCAAGAAGCTCACGCCAACCTATCCCGTGATCGAGGGGCATGGGTCGGTGGTGCAGTTGCCGAATGCTGCGATGCAGCCTCGAAGCGGCACGAAGTTGTTGGTCGATGTCACTCGTGGTGGTGACCCCGCGAAACTGAACACTGCAATCGAAAACGTTGCCAAGTACTTGAACATCTACGCTGGCGGCGGTGCCAAGCCCGCGGACGCGAAGATTGCGATTGTCTTTCACGGAGGTGCGACGCTCGCAGTGCTGAATCCCGAGGCCTATGCAAAACGGTTCGGGACATCGGAGAATCCAAATCTGAATCTGCTGAAGCAACTGCATGAAGCGGACGTGGAAATGTACGTCTGCGGCCAGTCACTGACTTCCCTGGGAGGCGATCCCAAGGATGTGGTGGTGTTCGTGGAGACGGCCGTTTCCGCCCTGACCGCTGTTGTCAATTTGCAAGCCGACGGCCACGCCTATCTACCACTGGGGAATTGAGATGAGAATTCAATGGACCGCATCAGCCGGGATCCTGGCGATCGCAGGAACGTTTCTGCTGGTGAACCTGGGGTGTCAAAAGAGTGCGCCACCGGTGACAGAGGATGTCTCCGAACAAGACGCTTCCGCTGTGTCGATCGTGGAAGGCGAAACACCTTCCGAGGAACAGAAGCAAGCGATGCTGCAGGCCAAGGACGCGTTGTTTCAGAAACTGTCAGGTCGATTGATGGAAGCCATGGGCTCCCAAGGGCCGGCGGGTGCCATCGCTGTGTGCCAAAAGGAAGCCAACCAAATCGCGACGGAAGTCGGTGTCCAACACGGCGTGAAAATTGGACGAACCGGGGTCCGGCTGAGGAATACGGACAACCTGCCCCCGTCGTGGGCGAAATCCATGACCGAAGCGAAGGTCAGCACGCCTCAGTTTGTGTCGCTGACCAACGGCCACGCGGCGGCGTTGTTGCCGATTCAATTGCAATCGCAATGTTTGATGTGTCATGGACCCACGGAACAGATTGCTCCTGTGATCAGCGACCAACTCACCAAACTCTATCCCAACGACCAAGCCACCGGATTTCGCGAAGGTGAATTGCGAGGTTGGTTTTGGGTCGAAACGCCTGCCATTTGATGATCCATTCCGTTCTCGTTCAAACAAGGTTCCACATGATGATTGCACCCTTTCGACTGCTCTTCGGTTTCGTGGCTGTGTTGGTGTCGACGTCGATTCAATGTCAGACGGTCTCCGCTCAGTTCGGCGGACTCTTTGGTGGCCCCAAAGTGGAAACCATCGACACGCAGACGGTGCGGCAGTTACTGGCCAACCAGAAGAAGCAAGACGACCAAGCGAAACAAAACGGTTCGGAGGTTTCCGATCCGGGATTCGTGGTGGTGGATGTGCGTTCGGAGAAGGAAACCCAGGTGTCTGTGATTCCCGGTGCGATCACGAAAGCGATGTATGAGAAAGATGCTGCCAAGTACCGTGGCCGACTGGTGATTCCCTACTGCACGGTGGGCGGTCGCAGTGGTGCGTATGCCAAGCAGTTGGTGGGAAAGGGCGTGAAGGTCAAGAACTACAAAGGCAGCATTCTGAAATGGGTGGATGCGGGATTGCCGCTGGTCACACTCGAAGGTGAGTCGACCAATCGTGTGCACACTTACAGCGATCGGTACAAGATTCCGTCGAAGTATGAGCAAGTGACGGAGTGATGATGGCCAAGAACCTCGTTCTATTGGGTGTCGGTCACACGAACGCTCACATCGTTCAGCAATGGGAAACCAATCCCATCGAAGGCTGTGAACTGACGTGCATCAGCAAGTTCGCAACCGCGACCTACTCAGGGATGTTGCCGGGAACTCTGGGTGACCAGTTCACCGACGGGGAGATGCGAATTGATTTGAAAGCCTTGTGCAAACGGGCCGGTGCCCGGTTGATTTTGGCAGAAACAAGCGGCCTCGATTTGAAAACGGGGAAGGTGTTGTTTGCCGACCATGAAGCCGTTGCCTTTGACGCGTTGTCGATTGGCGTTGGATCGATGCCCGCCGGGTGGGAAACGCATGCGGAGGCAGCATCGCTGGTTCCGATCAAACCGATGCAGACATTTTTGCCGCGGTTGAATCAACACCTCGCAACGGCGCAAGCGGATAGGAAGCGGCCGTCGAAAGTCGCGATTGTTGGTGGTGGGGTTGCCAGTGTCGAAATCGCCTTGTGTCTGTTGCAGCATTGTGAGCGACAAAAGCTGAGTCGCCAGGTTTCGATTGAGATCTTCACCAGCAGTGAGACCGTTGCCGAGGGCATGACACCACGCAGTGTCCGCCGCATTGAGCAGATCCTGGCGTCACGGGGGATCCAGGTGATTGCCGGGCAACGAGTCACCCACGTTGGGGACACGTTCTTGGAAACCGAAAATGGCGACCGGCACGAGAGTGAGGTCGTTATTTGGGCCACCGGTGCCGCGGCGCCACCGGTGCTGTCGAAGTTGGGGTTGCAGACTGACGATCGAGGTTTCATCGCGACATCGAAAACGCTTCAGTCGCTGACCGACCCGCGCGTTTTCGCTGTTGGCGACTCGGGAACGATCCTGGAATCCCCGGTGCCCAAAGCAGGGGTTTATGCCGTCAGGCAGTGTCCAGTGTTATCGCACAACCTTCAAGCATTCTTGTCGGGCGGTTCGATGGATGCATTTGACCCCCAAAGTGACTTCTTGAAGTTGCTGAACACCGGTGACGGCAAAGCACTTCTGCAGTACGGCTGCATCACGGCCCATCGTCGTTGGTGTTGGCAGCTTAAAACATGGATCGACAAGCGATTCGTTTCTGAATTTCAAGTTGACCGTTGCGTCGATTCATCCAACCAGGAGGCAAACTGATGAGCGGGCAAGCATTCAAGAAGGTGTTCTCGGGCCTTTCCAAGCTGATTGTGGCAGGCGTCGCAATGGTCGTTCTGTTAGGCACGATCGCGTGGCTGTCTGGCATGCTGGAGGAAAAGGTCGAACCGGGGTGGAAGGCTCCTGCTGATGCGAAGCTCGGGGACCAGCCAACCGACACGGTTCACGAAGTCGAGAAGCAAACGATCGAGGAAGCCATCGGAACCCTGAAGGCGTCTAGTCGAACGATCGTGTCGGCCAAGTTGATGGCAACGATCGATGAGATCACGGTCGTGGCCGGTGATCAGGTCGAAAAAGGGCAAACGCTGATTCGCTTGGATGACAAGGAATACCAAAGTCGTTTGGCACAAGCTAAACGGGGATTGGAAGCTGCCACGGCGAACCGGGAGCAAGCGGAGAAGCATTTCAACCGAGTGAAGCTATTGCAGCAGCAGAACGCCGCTTCGCGATCGGACTTTGACAACGCCAGTCGCGATGTGCAGGTGACCATTGCCGAGGAGGCGAGAGCAATGCAAGCGGTTCGTGAGGCGGAGGTGATGCTTTCGTACGCGACCGTGACCGCAGCCAAGAGCGGGCGAATTGTTGATCGCAGTGCCGAGCCTGGCGACATCGCCCAGCCTGGCCAGCCGATCCTGACGCTCTATGACGAGACCTCATTGCGACTGGAGGCTCCCGTGATGGAGCATTTGGCAGTGAAGTTGCGTGCGGGTGACGAACTGGACGTCAAAGTGGATGCTCTCAATCGTGTCTTTCGAGCAACGGTGGATGAGATTGTTCCTCAGGCGGACGCACCCAGTCGATCTTTCTTGGTGAAAGCCAGCCTGCCGAAATCGGAGGATCTGTACGAAGGGATGTTCGGTCGATTGTTGATTCCATCGGGAACCCGCCGGCATCTCTGTTTGAACACGGATGCCGTGGTCCGGATCGGGCAACTGGAGTTTGTCGATGTGGTGCTGCCCGACGGGGTCGTGGAGCGTCGCTTGATTCAAAGTGGCAGCCTGGGAATGCCCGGGCGGAAAGAGGTGCTCAGCGGCGTGGATGTTGGCGAGCGAGTGGTGCTGCATCCCGAGGCCGGAACGGTGAAGACGGAAGGAGCACCCGATCATGAGTGATCCCGTCGTTCAACCGGATGGTTCGCCCCTGCTGACTCGGATTGTTGAGGTGTTCCTGCGTGGCGATGTCGCGATCATGTTGATCGTGGTGTCGTTGATGCTGGGGGCGGCTTCGTTGATTCTGACTCCTCGTGAGGAAGAACCTCAAATCGTTGTGCCGATGGCCGATGTGATGGTTTCCGCACCGGGGCTTTCCGCCGCGGAGGTGGAACGCCAAGTCACCGATCGTATCGAAAAACTGCTGTATCAAATCGATGGGGTGGAGTATGTCTATTCGATGTCCAGCCCTGGATCGTGCATCGTCACGGTGCGGTTCTTCGTCGGCGAAGATCGGGAAGATTCCCTGGTCAAGCTTTACAACAAAATCAATTCTTCCACGGATTTGATTCCACCATCGGTCGATGCTTGGGTTATCAAACCGATCGAAGTCGATGACGTGCCGATTGTGATCGCGACGTTGTGGTCCGAGCAACCGGAACGCTATGGCGATCATGAACTGCGACGGATTGCCGAGGAACTGCAGCATGAGTTGCAGTCGATTCCGAATACCAACCGAGTGGACGTGATCGGGGGAAGGCCTCGACGCATCAATGTGCAATTGGACGCGCAACGTTTGGCGGCGCATCAGGTCTCGCCGCTGGACGTTGCCGCGGCCATGCGAGTCAGTAACGTGACTCGCCGCAATGGTCAGTTCGAACAACAGAACCAGTCCTTTCATGTGGAAACGGGCACGTTTTTCCGCAGCGTCGACGAACTGAGCGAGATGGTGGTCGGTGTCAACGGAAACCGGCCGGTGCACTTGAAGAACGTGGCGACGGTGATCGATGGACCCGCCGAGTCCGAAAGCTACAGCTGGATTGGTTTTGGTCCTGCGGACCAAGAGCATGCTGATGCGGATGCATCGGTGTTTCCGGCCGTCAATCTTTCGGTTGCCAAACGCAAAGGCAGCAATGCGGTGCATGTTGCCGATGCAGTGCACGCCAAGATGGAAGCACTGGCCGATTCCCATCTTCCCGCCGGTGTGAAGTATCGCATCACCCGTGACTACGGTGAAACAGCGAACGACAAGGTCAACGAACTGGTCGAAGGTCTCGTGGTGGCGGTGTTGACCGTCATTGGATTGATTGGGCTGACGATGGGGTGGCGTCCGGCGCTGGTGATCGCCTTGGCAATCCCGGTGTGTTACAGCTTGACCCTGTTCATCAACTTGATGGTGGGATACTCGATCAACCGGGTCACGATGTTTGCGTTGATCCTGGCACTGGGTTTGTTGGTGGATGACCCGATCACCGATGTCGAGAACATCGCCAGGTATTACGCGATGAAGATCTTGCCGCCTCGTCAATCGGTTCTGCGAGCGGTTCAGGAGGTGCGTCCCGCATTGCTGCTCTCCACGTTGGCGATCATTGCAAGTTTTTTGCCGCTGGCATTCATCACGGGCATGATGGGACCGTACATGGGTCCGATGGCGTTGAATGTGCCTCTGACGGTGACGATCTCCACGTTGGTGGCGTTTGTGATCACGCCCTGGTTGGCCATGGTCTCGTTGAAACAGCTGGATGACTCGCATCACGTGAATGAATACGACGTCACCACCACACCTCTTTACCGACTTTCGCGATGGGTTCTGTCACCGATCTTGAAAGGGCGTTGGATGGCCACCGGCGTGTTGCTGGCCATCGGCGTGATGTTGGTCGCCGCGATGATGCTGCCGGTGTTCCGCAAGGTCCCCGTGAAGATGCTGCCGTATGACAACAAGAATGAATTTCAACTTGTCATCGACATGCCCGAAGGCACGACCCTGGAACGCACCGACGCAGTGGCTCGCCGGCTGGGAAGTTACCTCGGCGGGTTGTCAGAAGTCCGTGACTACGAGGTGTTTGTCGGACTCAGTTCGCCGATCGATTTCAACGGGCTGGTGCGGCACTATTTCCTTCGGCAGGGCAACCATGTCGCCGACATCCGTGTCAACTTGGTCGACAAAGATCATCGGATTCAACAGTCTCATGAATTGATCCTGCGGATTCGTGACGACATCGATCGCTTGGCCGATTCGATGGACGCGAATGTGAAGTTGGTTGAGGTGCCACCGGGGCCGCCTGTTTTGTCGTCGATTGTGGCGGAGGTCTACGGGCCACCGGAAGGCAACTACGCACATCAGATCTCGCTTGCTCGGCAAGTCAAAACGCGTCTGGGATTGGAGCCCGGCTTGGTGGACTTGGACGTCAGCGCGGAAGACGATCAAGTGCGGTTTGTGTTTGAGACTGACAAACCCAAGGCGGCGCTCTCAGGGATCTCCACGCAAACGATCGCTGACACCGTCGAAGCGGTGTTGAGTGGGAGCAAGGCCACGGTGTTGCACTTGCCTGACGAGGTCGAACCGTTGTGGGTGGAGTTGAGACTTCCTCGGGAACGTCGCTCAGCGCTGGATGATTTGGAAGAGATTTATGTGCGAGGCAGCGGTGGCCAAATCGTGCAGTTGGGATCGTTGGGCAAGTTTCGCGAAACGGTGGAAGACAAAACGATCTATCACAAGAACCTGCGGCGGGTCGTGTATGTCTACGCCGAAGTGGCTGGTCGACCACCCGCGGATGCGATCATGGACATTGAGTTCGACCGTGTCGATCAGCGGGCTGATGTGGGACAAGCAAGTGATCTGGCGAACGCGGGCACGCCCGCTCCCGCCATCACGCCCATTCCGCTTGAACAACGTTCTTGGCTGTCGATGGGGGGTGGTGTGCCCTGGTCCGTTCCAAGCGGTTACAGCGTGGTCTGGTCGGGGGAAGGTGAGTGGGACATCACGTTGGATGTTTTCCGTGATCTTGGTCTGGCCTTTGCCGCCGCGTTGTTAGGGATCTTCGTGATCCTGATGTTTCAGACCGGTTCGCGTTTGTTGCCGTTGCTGATCATGACCGCGATTCCGCTGTCCATGATTGGGATCCTGCCTGGTTTTTGGTTGTTGAATTTGATCATGGACCAACCCATCGGTGGGCACCCCAATCCGGTGTTCTTCACCGCCACGGCGATGATTGGGATGATCGCGTTGGCTGGCATCGTGGTTCGCAACTCGGTGGTTTTGATTGACTTCATTCACTTGGCCGAAGCCGAAGGCCATGACCTGCGTGAATCGATCATTCGCAGCGTCGCAGTTCGCACGCGGCCCATTTTGTTGACCGCAGGCACCACGCTGTTGGCCAACTGGGTGATCACGCTCGATCCCGTGTTTTCGGGGCTCGCGTGGGCCATCATTTTCGGCATCCTCACATCGACCGGCTTCACGCTGATCGTCATTCCCGCAGCCTACTGGTTGCTCTACCAACCGAAGGCCATTGCGAAATGAACAACATGCAAAACACTCCCTCTCAACCATGCGGCGAAGCGGATTCCCGACTCCGCGAACGGGTCAACCAATCATTGAAGCGACTGGGGTTTGACCAAGCTCGTTTCGTAAGCGTGGAAGACAAGACGGTGAAGCTTTCGTGTCCCATTTTGGATCGCAACGATCGGTGCATCGTGAACGCCGCGATTCGTCTCTTGGCCGGTGTTTCCTCCGTCAAATTTGTCACGGAGGAGAGGCAAGACGCATGAGGAGGTTCCTTCCCTTTTTGAAGCTGGCTGTGGTCATCGTTGGCATTGCTGGAGCGGTTTACTGGTTTCGATTCAAACCCGTTGCAGTGCTTTCGCATCCCGTGCAACGAGGCACCATGGTCGAGGAGGTGATGGGGACCGGGACGCTGGAGGCACGTGTGTCGACCACGATCAGCCCCAAAATCTCAGGCCGCATCGAAGCTTTGTTGGTTGATCAAGGGGACCTTGTTTCGGCGGGGGACGAATTGGTTCGGTTGGACAATCGTGATCTGGAGCAACAAGTCGCGATCGCGGTGGCCAACGTGGAGGCGGCCAAGGCTGCGATTGAACGATTGAAAGCCGACAAAGAACGGGCAGCCGTGGTGCTGACGCAGGCAGAGAAAAACTACCAACGCATTGAGCAACTCGCCAAGCGGGATGCGACCAGTCAAGGCGACTTGGATCAATCCGCGGAGGCGTTGGGGGTCGCTGTGGCGGACGTGGCGCGGGCGGAGGCTGGGATCAACGAGGGGCAGAAAGGTCTGATTTCCGCACAAAAAAGTTTGCAGTATCAACAAGCACGACTCAGTGACACGGTCATCGTGGCACCCTTTGACGGAATGATCGTCAAGCGAAATCGAGAACCAGGCGATGTCGTGGTTCCCGGCAGTTCCATCTTGACGTTGATTTCAACACAAGAACTTTGGATTCGCGCTTGGGTGGATGAAACGGAGATGTCGAAGTTGGATCCAGGTCAAGCGGGACGCGTGGTCTTTCGGTCCGAGCCTGCACAGTCGTATCCTGCCGAGGTCGCTCGATTGGGACGCGAGGCAGATCGCGAAACACGTGAGTTCATTGTCGATGTGCGTGTTCTGGAGCTTCCCAGAAACTGGGCCGTCGGCCAGCGCGCCGAAGCGTTCCTCACCGTTGCCGAACCGCAAGAAGTCCCGCTGGTTCCGAAGTCATTTTTGGTCCGGCGAGACGGACGGGATGGTGTCTTTGTCAACGACAACGGCACGGCGACTTGGCGAACGGTCACGCTTGGATCAGACACGGCCGACACGATCGGGATCATCGAGGGACTGGAGTCGGGAGAAGTGATCGTGAGGCCCGTTTCCCCCAGCGGATCACTGGCGGATGGTCGGAGGGTTGGTGTCCAATGAATTTGGCCTTCAAAGACATCCAGCACAACTTGGGGCGTTTCGTTCTGACGTCCATTGGGATTGGCATGTTGTTGATGGTCGTGATGGGGATGGGCGGGATCTACCGTGGCATCATTGAGGATGCCACGCTGTTGGTGGACCGTGTCGACGCAGACATCTGGGTGGTTCAACGCGATACTCGCGGGCCGTTTGCCGAACTCTCTCGCGTGCCTCCCACGCTGGTGCATCGCGTGGCGTCCGTGCCCGGTGTCGAGTCGTCTCGTGAGTTTGTGTATCACACCATTCAGCGGGAGCGATTGGGGAAACCGTTGCGAATCGCCGTGCTCGGGTTGGATTGGCCAAACGATCGCGGTGAGTGGTTGCCGCTGGCTGGGGGGCGTTCGCTTCGTCAAGCTCACTATGAAATGGTCGCGGATCGTTCGCTGGGCATGGGGGTGGGTGAGAAGATCCGATTGGGGAAAGATGACTACACGGTGGTTGGCGTCACTGAGAGCATGATCAGTGCCAGCGGTGACGGGCTGGCCTTCTTTTCGATCGCCGACTCGCAGGCGATTCAGTTTGACAATCCTGGCGAAGCGGTTCGCTTGGAGCGAGCGGCCAGGCGTGCCCGCGGCGAAGCCTTTGAGGCAGTGGTTGGCCAGCCTGCACTGCTGGAGAATGCATCGAGGCCGACGGCAGAACTGCCCGGCGTCGCGCGGTCGCAGGTGAGTGCGGTGATGGTGAAATTGTCGCCCGAAGCCCGGGTGGATGAGGTGGCATCGAGCATTGAAGGTTGGGGGGATGTTTCGGTCTTCACCAGCGATGGCCAAAAGGAATTGTTGTTGCGTGGGACGGTCGAAAAAGCGCGACGTCAGATTGGGATGTTCCGGGTTTTGTTGACCGCGATCGCAGCGATCATCATGGCATTGATTCTGTACACCCTGACCTTGGACAAGATTCACTCGATCGCCTTGTTGAAACTGATCGGTGCATCCAACGTTGTCATTCTGGGATTGATTTTGCAGCAAGCCCTGGTGCTCGGTGCGGTGGGATACCTCATCGCTTACACGCTGGGCAGCCAGTTGTTTCCCCACTTCCCACGTCGCGTGATTCTTGCCGACGCGGATCTGGTTCAACTTGCCATGGTGGTGATCGGGATTTCGATTGGTTCCAGCCTGATGGGGATTTGGAAGGCCCTGCAAGTCTCACCCAACGAGGCTTTGGTATGAACGGACTGTCTTCCAGTGAACCTGCCGCCTCGGTTCAGCCCGCCATCGTGGCTTCCGTTTTGACCAAGCGATACGGTAGCGGGAACACCGAAGTGGTGGCGATGCGAGAGGCCTCGATGACGGTTCAGGCAGGCGAAGTCGTTGCCTTGCTCGGCCCCAGCGGCAGCGGCAAGTCGACGTTTTTGACTGCCATTGGGCTGATCAATCCTCCGACTTCCGGCACGATCGCGATTCGTGGGACGGTTGTTTTGGAAGGCGAATTGTCCCGCGTCAATTTGCGTGCTTTTCGCAGGGAACACATCGGGTACGTTTTTCAAAAATCCAATTTGATTCCGTTTCTGTCTGCCATTGAAAATGTTCAGATCGCGATGCTGCTCAATGGAGAATCCAAGCGAGCTTCGCGGAAGCGAGCGTTCGAGCTGATGGACTATCTTGGGGTCGCGGATCGAGCCGACAATTTGCCCTCGATGTTGTCCGGGGGGCAACAACAACGGGTTGCCGTGGCCCGTTCGCTGGCCAATCGCCCCAGTGTTATCCTGGCGGATGAACCCACTGCGGCGCTGGATGGTCATCGTGGCCGGCAGGTCATGGAGTTGTTTGCCAAGGTCGCTCACGAACAAGGTTCAGCGGTGATTGTTGTCACTCACGACCATCGTTCGCTCGACGTGTTTGATACGACTTACGAAATGGAAGATGGCGTCATTGCCAAATCACACCACTCTCTCTCGGGAATTTCCTCATGAAACGAATGTTACCTGTTGTTCTTTTTAGCCTCATGATCGTCTCGGCATGGACCGCGACGGCACAGGACAAGGGGCTTGCCGTTGACGTGTCCCCAGCCGACGCGGCGGGAGCTGCATCGGTCATTCCGGATGGCATCAACGACAAGTTCAAAGACCCGGAACTGAACGTCGATGAGTGGCTGGATCGTTTCGAGGTCGAAAGCCGCGAGGTTTATGGAGCTCGCAAACAAGTGTTGAAGGCGTGTGGGATCAAGCCCGGTGAACGCATCGCCGACGTGGGAGCTGGCACAGGGTTCTACAGCCGTTTATTCGCCAAGACGACTGGCTGGGACGGGTGGGTTTATAGCGTCGACATTTCACCCAATTTCTTGCAGCACATCGCCGCCAGAGCGACCGCCGATGGCATCGAGAACCTCACCACGGTTTTGGGGACGGACGTGTCGATTCGACTCCCGCCCGAATCGGTTGACTTGGTGTTCATTTGTGACACTTACCATCACTTTGAAAGCCCGCAGCAGTCACTCGCGTCGATCTATCGAGCTTTGAAGCCTGGCGGGCGATTGGTCCTGATCGACTTCGAGCGAATCCCTGGTGTGTCGCGAGAATTCTTGATGGGACATGTGCGAGCTGGAAAAGAAGTCTTCCAAAGCGAAGTCGTCGAAGCAGGCTTTGAATTCACTGACGAAGTCAAAGTCGATGCCTTCGAAGAAAACTATCTGTTGCGGTTTTCAAAGCCAGCCAAGTAGTCGCTGTCGTGGAGTCAGCCAGCCGGCACATCCTGCTGGCGACGGCTTCCGAAAGAATGGCGGCTCAGCACGGATCAAGGCCATCTTCATGGGGATGGCCTGGGCGTGTCGAGCGGAGTGTTTGCGGGCAACTCCAGAGTCCCGTTGCGACCACCCTTCTGAGCTTCATTTGATTGGGCTGTATTTTCAGAGACATGGAATCATGATCAAACTCACCTACCTTCGTTTGTCGCGTGACGCCATGGCATTGGCGGTCGTTTCGCTCATGATCGCTTCGGCTTGGCTGGTTTGGCAGCCTTGGGACCATGCCGTGCCGGCAACGCCATCCACGCCCGTTCCATGGGTTGCCAATCAGGCTGTCTACTCTGCGCAGGCGTACCCGCCCGGAAAACTTGGCGAAATCGTTCGGATAGGGGAGACGTTGGTGAACGAAACCAACGAACACCCGCTGACGAAGCCGTTCATTGGCAACTCGCTCAAGTGCACCTCGTGTCATCTCGATGGGGGGCGGCATGAGAAGGCGGGTTCGTTCATCGGAGTCGCTGCTGCGTACCCGGCCTATTCCCCGCGTGAGCAAAGTGTGATCACGCTGGAGGATCGAATTTTGAATTGTTTCATCCGCAGCCAAAACGGCACACGACCAGCGAATGGTTCTGAAATCCCAGTCGCGATCGCCGCTTACATCACGTGGTTGTCCCAGGGCACGCCCTTGAAGATGAACCCGGAGAAACCGCTTGGTCCAAACCACATGACGCTGCTGAGCGGTTCTCCTGAACCGCCCAGCATCGAACGAGGTGAATCGATCTACATGGATCGCTGTGCCGATTGTCATTCGGACGATGGTTTGGGGACGGACGAAGGGCCACCGGTTTGGGGCGACGAGTCGTTCAACGATGGGGCGGGATTGGCGGGCGTGCCCAAGTTGGCGTCCTGGTTGAAAGTCGCGATGCCGCTGGACGACACGGATTTGTCCGACCAAGAAGCGTTTGATGTGGCCGCCTACATGAACTCGCACGGTCGACCCAAGTTCGAACCGAAGTAAGGGGCTGGCAGCGGGTTCGATGAGGGATTGGGGAAGGGGCTGGATTTCAGTCGTGCAAGCGGTTTTGGTGCCTCATTTGCATGAGTGCAGGAGGAGCGGAATTGACAGATAAACTGCATTTCTTTATCGTGTATCGCCGATAAGCAATTTAAAGGGCGTTTGAGTGTCGAAAGTCGGGGCGCTGGCGAGCATTTCGAAGTGAATGATCGTATTTCGACGATGTGCGATGGTGTGCGAGGGAGCACACCGCAGTGAGCGGAAGAGGGCCAAGTCGTTTGAGTCCCATTCCGATTTGACAGTCCAACTCATTTTTGACGAGAAAACGATGAAAAACGTTCAGGTCTATGACAAGCCAATGTGTTGCTCAACAGGGGTGTGTGGTCCCGATGTCGATCCCGTGCTGCCAAAGTTCGCTGCGGATCTCGATTGGCTCAAGCAGCAAGGCCATCAGGTGGACCGCTTCAATCTGGCTCAACAGCCTCAAGCCTTCATTGAGAACAAGGTGATTCATCAACTGTTGAGCACCGCCGGAACGGATTGCTTGCCAGTGGTCCTTGTCGACGGGGAAGTCGTCAGCCAAGCCGGTTATCCCTCACGGGAAGATCTTGCGGCCTGGGTCGAAGGTGGTGCAGCCAAACAAGGCTTGCCGGTCGCGAGCTCCGATGGTGGTTGTTGCGGATCGAGTGGCTGTTGCTAGAGCGAACGAAGTCTGGTCTCCAAAGGAACTGAATCATGAAATTCTTAGATCATCCCACCCGCAATTTGTTCTTCACCGGAAAAGGTGGGGTCGGGAAAACTTCCGTGGCGTGTGCGACGGCAGTCAAGCTTGCGGATGCTGGCAAGAAGGTCTTGCTGGTTTCCACGGATCCGGCCTCCAATCTGGATGAAGTGTTGGGCGTCACGCTCGGCAACCATCCGACGGCGGTTCCGGAAGTTCCAACGCTGTTTGCGATGAACCTGGACCCTGAGAAGTCGGCAGCCGAGTATCGGGAGCGAATGGTCGGGCCGTATCGCGGTCTGTTGCCGGAGGCAGCCGTGAAAAGCATGGAAGAACAGTTCTCAGGATCGTGCACACTTGAGATCGCGGCCTTTGATGAGTTCTCACGCTTGCTTGGGGATCCTTCTGCCACGGCTGAGTTTGAGCATGTCATCTTCGACACCGCGCCAACGGGCCACACGTTGCGGTTGCTCACGTTGCCTTCGGCGTGGGATGGTTTCATGGAACAGAACACGACGGGGACCAGTTGCCTGGGCCCGCTGGCTGGATTGCAGGCTCAGCAGAAGCTGTATCAAGAGTCGGTGAAGGCGCTCGGCGATTCTTCGGCGACCACGCTGGTGTTGGTCGCGCGCGCCGAACCGAGTGCTCTGCGGGAAGCCGATCGAACCAGCGCCGAGCTGGCGGAACTCGGAGTGAAAAATCAGCATCTTGTGGTCAATGGTGTCTTCCAAGCCATCGACTCAAGCGACCCGTATGCAGTCGCTCTGCAACAGCGAGGTGCCACGGCTCTGGACGCGATGCCGGAGGGACTCAATGCTCTGCCGCAAACGATTGTGCCACTCAGCCCTAATGGCATGCTCGGGATCGATTCCCTGCGATTGCTCGGGACGATCGATTCCGCTGCGGTGACCGATGCAATCGGCGAAGGGGCTGATCCGACGAATGAGTTGCCGATGCTGTCTGAGTTGATCGATGATTTGGTGGCTCCCGGCCACGGGGTGATCTTGGCGATGGGCAAAGGTGGTGTTGGCAAGACCACCGTTGCTGCGGCGGTTGCGGTTGCCATTGCGGAACGTGGGTATGACGTCCACCTTTCCACGACCGACCCAGCGGCTCACCTCGCAGCGGCAATGAACGACGAACGCTTGCCAAATCTGTCGGTCAGTCGCATTGATCCGGAAGTCGAAACCGCCAAGTACTCAGCGGAAGTCTTGGGTAAAGCGGGCAAAGACCTGGACGAGCAAGGTAAAGCACTTCTCGAAGAAGATCTGCGATCGCCTTGCACGGAAGAGATTGCTGTCTTCCGTGCGTTTGCCGACGCCGTTGCCAGTGGTGCCAACCAATTTGTCGTGCTCGACACGGCTCCCACAGGGCACACGGTGTTGTTGCTGGATTCCGCGTTGGCCTATCACCGCGAAGTCACACGGCAAACCAGCGAGATGCCAGAAGCCGTGGAAAACTTGCTTCCACGACTCCGCGATCCAGACTTCACCCGCGTGTTGATCGTGACGCTGCCGGAGTCGACGCCGGTGCATGAAGCGGCTTCGCTGCAGCGAGACCTGCGACGCGCCGAGATCGAACCATACGCGTGGGTGATCAATCAAGTGCTGTCGCCGCTGCCCCTGACCGATCCGTTGATGAAACAACGGCAATCGCATGAGCAGCAATACCTGCGGGAAGTCAGCGAGGTTCAGGCCAATCGAGTCGCCATCATTCCCTGGCAACTCGAACCGCCAACGGGACTGCAGGGGCTCAGTCGCCTGACTCATTCGGACCTCAGTACCTCAGCGTCTTAGGAGATTCCACCATGGCGAAGATTCAAGTGCTCGGCACGGGCTGTTCCAAGTGCGGCTACCTGTTGAAAAACGCAGAAGCTGTCGTGGAGGAGCGGCAAGCGGGCGATACCGTCGAGAAAGTTGACGACATCATGGAAGTGCTCGAGTTCAATCCTTCGGCGCTACCTGCCCTCGCCATCGATGGCAAAGTCGTCTCGGTGGGGACGGTGCCCAGTCCAACCGAGATTCATCAACTCATTGACCAATCAAACCAAAGAGAGAATCTGTGATGAAGACCAAGTCCCTGGTCAGCCTGTTGCTGCTGGCGTTTGTCGCCGTCAGCATTGCCATGGCCATTCGCAAGGTTGGACCGTCAACCGCTTCTGGATCGGCGGAGGCCGTTTCAGCACAAACCACGACCGCGGCGGCAACGCCAGTGGGCCTGCAATCCAAGCTCGCTGAGTCATCGTTCAACGCGGTTTACTTCCACGCGCCGCATCGCTGCCCGACCTGCCGCAAGATCGAGAGCTTTTCTCAGGAAGCACTCACCCCGGAGATCGAAGCAGGCGAGCTCGCATGGCAGATCGCGGACTACACGTCTGACGAGAACTCATCGTTCGTCGATCAGTTCAAGGTCTTCACTTCGACAGTCGTGTTGGTTGAGATGAAAGACGGAGAAGTGGTCCGTTGGAAGAACCTCGAAGAGGTTTGGAATCACACCAGCGATCAAGCCGATTTCACGGCGTTCATCAACGAAGCCTGGTCCGAATTCAAAACGTCTTGATGGGAGCTTGTCAGCCATGAATGGCTATTGGATCGCGGCTGGTTCCGCATTGTGGTTGGGGATTTTGACTTCCATCAGTCCCTGCCCGCTCGCGACGAACATCGCGGCGGTGTCGTATGTCAGTCGCAACTTGGGTCAGTCCTGGAAAACCGTTGTCTCCAGTTTGCTGTACACCTTCGGGCGTGTGTTGGCCTACACGGTTCTGGGGACGCTGGTTGTTGCAAGTTTGTTGTCGGCACCGGGGTTGGCGGTTGGACTGCAGAAGTATCTCAACCTGTTTCTGGGCCCACTGCTGATTCTTGTCGGAATGATCTTGTTGGGGCTGATCGAGTTGCCAACGGGTTCTGGCCAAGGGATCCAGCGTCTTCGCGAGAAGTTTGAAAAGCTTGGGTTCGTTGGATCGGCGTTGCTGGGGATTCTGTTTGCGCTCAGCTTTTGCCCCGTGTCAGCCGCCTTGTTCTTTGGCAGCCTGATTCCCTTGGCGGTGAAGAATGATTCCTCTGCTTTCCTGCCGGCTCTGTACGGTGTTGGCACCGGTCTGCCCGTCCTGGTGTTTGCGATCCTGTTGGTGTTTGGCAAGCAGTCGTTTTCCGCGTTCTTCACCAAGGTGACCCATGCAGAAACCTGGCTCCGCCGGATCACTGGTGGCAGCATCTTGGCGGTCGGGATCTACATCACGATCCAGCAAGTTTACTTGAGTTGAGGAGCAGCCTCGCCTTCGCTGGGCATTTCGAATTCAGCAAACGACTTGCGCGTTCGATTGGCATAGGCGACGAGCGCCAACATCACCGGCACCTCCACCAGGACACCCACGATCGTGGCCAGCACCACGGGCGAGGATGCCCCGAACAGCGTGATCGCCACGGCAACCGAAAGCTCAAAGAAGTTGGAGGCACCAATCATGCCCGCAGGCGCCGCGATGCTGTGTCGGCAGTGGAGTTTGTAGCAGACCCCATAGGCCAGGAAGAAAATCAGCACCGTTTGAATGATCAGCGGAACGGCGATCAGCAGGATGTGCAGTGGATTGTTGAGGATCACTTCCCCTTGGAATGAAAAGATCAGCACCAATGTCAGCAGCAAACCCGCAATGGTGATGTTGTTGAATTTCGGCAGGAAAGCGTTTTGGAAGTACTCCTCGCCTTTGGATCGAATCACCAAATGACGAGTCAGGACTCCGCCCGCCAATGGGACAACGACAAACAGAACCACCGAGATGATCAGCGTCATCCAGGGAATCGTGATCCCACCGATGCCCAGCAAGAATGCCACGATGGGGGTGAAGGCAACCAAGATGATCAAGTCATTCGTTGCGACTTGAACGACGGTGTAAGCTGCGTTGCCGCGAGTCAGGTGACTCCAGACAAAAACCATCGCCGTGCACGGCGCGGAACCCAACAGGACGGCACCGGCCAGATAGTCTTTGGCCAGTTCGGGTGAGATCCAGGGCTTGAACACCACGTAGAAGAAAAATGCCGCAATCCCGAACATCGTGAACGGCTTGATCAGCCAGTTGACGATCCAAGTGACAAACAAACCTTTCGGGTTCTTGCCCACATTCTTGATGCTGGCGAAGTCGACCTTCATCATCATCGGGTAGATCATCAACCAGATCAGGAAGGCGATCGGAATCGAAACGTTGGCGTATTCAAACTTGGCGAGGAACTCGGGGATCGCCGGCAGAAACTTCCCGATCAGCACCCCGATCACCATGCACAGAGCGACCCAGTAGGTCAGGTTCTTTTCAAAGAAGCTGATCGCAGTCTTTTCAGCCTTGGTCATGTCGTTTGTCCTTCCGATTTCATGAGCTGGGAGCATTCGTCCCACGTTGGTTCGGTTTAACTTTTTTGCGTCCGCGTCAAGGCGAAGCTTTTTTCGTGTTTCGTTTGGGGCGGCATCCCTCAAATGCCTTCGCGAGGGTGCGAAAGGAGTCGGTGAGGTGCTTGTAACGCACGGCATAGAAAACCGTGCGGCCTTCTTTGGTGGCGGTGAGGACGCCGGCTTTTTCCAGTGCACTCAAGTGGCGTGAAACCACGGACAAGTCCACCACGCAGCATTCCGCGAGTTCGGTGACCGAGCATGGCCTTCCGCACTTGGCCAAACACGAAAGCAGTTTCAACCGCGTCGGTTCACCAAGCGCTTTGAACAGTTCCGCGTCGAGCGAGTCATCGATCGGCCCGCAGCACTGAGAGGCTTCTTGTGGATTCATGATCAACCATTTGCATGCATGTTTGCGTCAGTGTGCAAGCATTGCGGATTGCAAAATGGGTGTCAAGGTGAGTCTTCCCTCTGGGCGGGCCTCGCAAAGCAGCCGATGATGCAAGGAATCAGGACAGGGAATGCGAAATGACTGTCGGGCTGGGTTCATGGAACGGACATTGCCATGCTGAATTCAATCGAGAACATGAATGAGATCGAGAACGCAGATGGAATTGGAGCGGAAGCAAGCCCTGCCACTGGGCGAGTTTGTCACCTTGATGGCGTTGATGATGGCCTTGGTCGCCCTGGCGATCGATGCGATGTTGCCAGCCCTGCCCGTCATTGGGGAGGAATTGGGGGCCACGCACGCCAACGACAGTCAGCTCATCGTGTCCCTGCTGTTCTTGGGCATGGCGCTGGGGCAATTGTTCTTTGGCCCTCTCTCGGACAGCGTGGGCCGGAAACCGGCGCTCAGCGCGGGGTTGGGGCTCTTCATCGTGGGTTCGCTGATTTCGATGTTCGCTGGAAGCTTCACGCTGGTGTTGGTTGGACGTTTTGTGCAGGGGCTCGGCGTGGCTGGCCCGCGAAGCGTGTCGCTGGCGTTGATTCGCGATCAGTATCACGGCCGGTCGATGGCACGCGTGATGTCGTTTGTGATGACGATCTTCATCCTGGTGCCTGTGATCGCACCCACCTTGGGTCAGGGAATTCTGTTGGTGGCGGATTGGCGTGCGATCTTTGGGGTGCTGGCCATTCTCGCCCTGATGCTGTTTGGCTGGTTTGCATGGCGACAGCCAGAAACCTTGTTGTCGGCTCAGCGAGTGCCCTTTTCAACCCGACGGATCCTGCACGTCACCCGTGAGATCGGCACGAATCCGATCGCCTTGGGTTACACGGTGGTCGCCGGTTTGGTGTCGGGAGCGTTTCTGGGTTTCCTGAGTTCGGCACCCCAGATTTTCCAGCAGCAATACGGGCTCGGGTCGCTGTTTCCGATCTACTTCGCTGTGTTGGCTTCGTCTGCGGGAGTGGCGTCGCTCTTGAATGCCAACTTGGTGATGCGATTTGGGATGAGCGTCTTGATCGGACATGCGATGCGTTTGCTGACCGCCACCTCGGTTGTCTTCCTGGGATTCGCGGTTCTGCAGGCAGGCAGTCCCCCGTTGTGGACCACGATGGGCTACCTGCTGGTGATTTTCTTTGCCATCGGGATTCTGTTTGGCAATCTGAATTCGATGGCCATGGAACCACTCGGGCACGTCGCCGGGATAGGCGCGGCTCTGGTGGGCGCTGTTTCGACTTTGATTTCGGTGCCGCTCGGCATCCTGATTGGACACAGTTACAACGAGACCATCGTGCCACTGGTCAGTGGCTTTGCAGTCCTGGGGGCTCTGTCCTTGTTGGTCATGCGGTGGGTGGAAAGCCGTTTTCTACGACCAGCTCTTCCAGGCTGAGTTGTCCTGGTTTCGGCCAAGGTTCTTTGGTGCCTTTGCCGATCGCGACCATGGGGCCCATCACGTGATCGTCGGGAAGGTGGATCAGTTTGGCGACCGCTTCGATATCAAAGCCGATCATCGGGCATGATTGATACCCCATGCCTTGGGCCGCCAGCATCATCGTTTGCATTGCCATGCCGATCGAGCGTTGGGCTTCGTCACGCTGAAGCCACTCGCGGCCTTGATGGAATTCACCCATCCAGTTGACGATCATCTCGGAGATGTCAGTGGGGACATTCACCCAGTAGCGAGAAGGGGCTTTTTCCCAGGCTTTGGTGTCCCCGGTGAACAGCACCAGCAACGATGCGTCCGTGATTTGTGACTGGTCGTTCCCGTGTTCCTTGCGAATCTTCGCCCGCAGTTCTGGATCGCGCAGGATCACGAACCGCCAGTGCTGGATGTTGAAACTGGTTGGGGACTGGATTGTGGCTTCGAGCAGCTCCTTCTCTTCCGCATCGGTGAGTTTGTGGGCTGGATCGAATGCCTTGGTGGATCGGCGTTGGTAGATGGCGTCTTTGACTTGCATGGGGGCTTCTTGAGATCGAGTTGTCGGTCGTGGGAGACCAAGAGATGGCTTTTGGAGGCGTCCTTCCGCCCACACGGATGCGGAAGGTCTGCTTGGGATGTCGGCGAACCTGCATGCTCGTTGACCATCGCAAGGATCGTCTGAATCCGAGTTCTGCGAAACGTCGTGGAGCCGCGACAAGCTGTCGCTGTTGGGACCATCCGAGGGCGGCCGTTTTCGGGATTCGTTCGGGGCCGCGTTCGGTTGGGGGGCATCACAAGAGCCTCTCCCGAAACGAAATCCGGCGGGAGTTCGAACGAAGCCACTCAGCCAGGTATGTGTGTGGCTGGTGCCTTGGGGATCGCACACTACAATTCGGCAAAAAGCGGCTTGCATGGTTGGATCCGTTTCCAAACCACTGAATCCTGGCTGCCGAACTTCGCCCTTTGAACTCAAAGAGACTTGTGTGGACTTTCCTGCAATCGTGACAGCCATCTTCGGAGCTTTTGTCGTCTTTGGAGGAGTGATGGGCTATGTCAAAGCGAAAAGCAAAGCTTCGTTGATCGCAGGCAGCATCACGGGGGGGCTCCTCCTGCTGTCAGCGTTCCTGATGGCCCGAGGCATCACAGCCGGGGCAATCTTAGGGATCGTTGTATCGCTCCTGTTGATCGGTCAGTTTGGGCCTTCGCTTGCGAAGAAGTTCAAAGTGATGCCCAACCTGTTGGTGGTCATCCTTGGACTGATCACCCTCGGCACCTTGGTTTTCAGTTTCTTCCGGTAGGTGCGGAGAATGACAGCTGACGAGCCCGTGTTCGATGCGTTGAATCCCCAAAAGACCCCCGTCCCCTTTTCCGCAGCGTCCCCTTTTCCGCAGTCGTCTGAACGCTTCAGTGGCGGGCACCGGAGTTGTAAAACCCAAATCAGATGATTCGCACAATGTCCTCTCCTTCGCGGAGGCGGAGGTCGTCTTCGGCAGAGGCGAAGTAGGCGTCGATGCCGCGCTCACTCAGCGATCGATCTTCCGATCCGTCTGTGCTGAGTGCGGCGATCAGATCGTCCTCCAAGGTGGCCACTCGGTTGATGACAGTTTGGGAGGTGTCGGTCCAAACGGCGATCAACCTGTCCGCATCGGTCTTGCCTGGAACGGTGGTCAGCCAATCCATGATGATCAGGTCATCGCCGTCACCGCCGTCGAGTTGGTCAGCGCCCAGGCCGCCGATCAAAATGTCGTTGCCAGTGCGATCATACAAACGGTCGTTGCCGCGGCCGCCATCGAGGTAGTCGTCTCCGCCGCCACCGGACAGTTTGTCGTCACCGTCTCCGCCGAAGAACCGGACCGGGATGGTTGAGCGACGGTCGCCGTAGAGGTCGTCTTCGCCGTTTCCGCCATAGACCTCGATTCGGCTGAGGTTGTCGTAGGTTGTGATGACGCGTGTCCGTTTCCCCAGACGCAGATCGACTTCGATGCTGTTCGGTTTGTCTCTCACCGTGTCCAGTCGGACTTGGTCGTCTCCTCCACTGCCGCCGATCACCAGAATGAACAGTCCCGGGTTGTCGGGGTCGGGGATCAATTGGTTTTGTTCGACGACGGTCGTGGTCGATGCGATTCCGCTTCCGTTGACGTCATCGCGAGTTTCGACGATGACGGTGTAGGTGCCAGGTTGATCGGCGACAAACGTGAAGGACTGGCCCGTGCCGGCATGAACGCCGCGGCCGTCGGAGTCTTTGACTTCCCAGGTGTACTCGGTGGTGGCACCGTCGGGAGCGTCGGTGACATTGGCGCTGAACTGTAGCGTTTGACCGACGACGCCAGCGGAGCCAGCGGTGATCGCAACCGTGCGAGTCGCAGGCGGATCGACGGGCGTCCCGCCTTCGTCACTGGGGGGAAGTCCGCCGGGCGTCCAGGTTTCGGTCGTTGCAGCAGAGGTGGCTGCGTCGAGCAACCACTGCGTCATCTGTGGCGAGGTGGTGGTGAACAATCGCTGACCGAGTTCGTCGCCGTCATCGAGGCTGGGATAGTTGCGACCCTCCTCGCTGACTTGGTTGATTCCGGCGCCGCCGTTGACCAGGTTGCGACCGGTGCCGCCAAGGACCACGTCGTCGCCGTCGTTTCCGTTGACGCGGTCGTCGCCGATGCCGCCCAATAGAATGTCGTCGCCTTCGTCGCCTTGAATGGTGTCCTCGTGGAAATCGAGGCTGATCCCGGAGAGCTCTGGCGATCGCATCAAGAAGTCTTCGTTGACGTCGCTTCCTTCGATCGCATAGACGGCCAAGCGAAGATCGACGGATGTCGACGGGGCATCGATCAAACGCGGGGCAAGGATCGCGGCATGGTCGCCCATGACGATGTCGTTGCCGGCGTCACCGCCGATGTCATCGTTCCCGATTTCCCAGCGGGCATCGACGTGACCATGACGTGAACCTTGCGAGAGCCGTTCACTGGTTTCGGCAGCTCGGGCGAGACGTCCTTCGGTCGTTTGCACGTTGGTCGGGACTTGGGCGTTGTCCAGGATTGCTAACTGATCGAGCAGCTTCTCCACGTGCTTTTCGAGTTCCAACGTTGCGATCGCATCCGCGGGTGAGTTCAGCACCAATGGCATCACCAGCACGCCATCGTCACCGATCACCATGTCATCGCCGATGCCGCCGCTGATTTCGTCCTGGTCGATGTTTCGATCCATTTCGGCGACGTACGCGATCCGGTTCAGCGGAGTGCGATTGTCAAGCATCTCGTTGATGTCGACGGCACGGGTGGATCGACGCTGCGTCAAACGAGTCTCAGCCGCCGTTGTTTGAGTTTGAAGCTGGACTTCGAGGTCGGCCAACTCTGCGGTCGTGAGGCCCGGGGTCACGATCGTGTCGGGCAAATCGGACAGGTCTCCCGTGATCATCGGTGCCACCACTCGAGCGTCACCACCAACGAGCATGTCGTTGCCGTCGCCGCCGCGAAGGTCGTCTTCACCGATGGTGATTTCGAGCGTGTCGACGTAGTCAACATTGCGACCGGTGATTGCCGGTAGGCTGGGGCGTTGGCTGGCGGCATCGGCCAGCAACGTGTCGATCACACCGATGTGGGCGACGCCGATCAGGGTGCCAGCGTCGGAGGCGACCGTTCGCAGTCCCTCCAGGTAGTCCATCATGGAGGCCGCGTTCTCGGCGATCGCCGCCGCGTCCGACAGTTCACTGTCGCCGGGGATGACGCGAGTCTCGGGCATCTCCATCACCATTTGGTCGCCGACGATCGTGTCGTCGCCGTCGCCGCCATCGATCGTGTCGCCGCCGATGTCGGTGTTGCGACTGGGGATAGGAAGGTTTCGGATCTCGTAGTCCACGACGGCTTGATCGAGCAGCATGTCGTTGAGTCCGACCATCAACCCGGTGATCGAGTTTTGAGTCTCGTCAATCGAGGCTTGCAATGCCGATACGTCCGATTGCAACTCGCTTTGCACGATCATTGAATCGCCTGCGATCACGTCCTGGCCGTCTCCGCCGAAGATGGTGTCCGCCCCGTCGTTGACCGCCGAGCGATCGACCAGCGTCGGCGTGACCAAGATTGACGCGTTGATGAACACGTCGTCTGTGGTTGGGATCGCATCCGAATTGGCGATCTCCGAAAGCGTCGGGTTGACTCCTGAAATCCGGTCCCAACGTGGGGCTTCCGCGAGCCAGTCGCCGGGAACAGCGACCATGTCCGGGACAATCACATGTCCGCCGCTGGGCAAAGACAAGGTGACTCCCGCAAGCGTCGCCGATTCTGTGGCGATCAACCGCAGCGAGTCTGCCATCATAGAAAGATCGCCGATGATCGAGGTGGTGTTGACACCGAAATCACCGATGAGTGTGTCGTTGTCACCACCGCCATCGATCGTGTCGTCGCCGCGACCACCAATCACCAAGTCGTCTCCGTCGCCGCCGAAAATGGTGTCGTTGGAATCGGCCTCGATGTCCATCAAGATCGCGACGTTGCGAGACAATCCGGACAATGGGTCGGTCAGAAGCACGTCGTCGAAGGTTCGCAGTGCTCCGAACAGAATCCGGTCAGCCGCAAGCAATTTGGCCGCCAGTTCCGCAGGAGGGTTTTGCAGGGTGGACGGGTCCATCGGAATGATGTCTGTGACGTGGGCGATTTGCTCGGTCAGCAGATCTCGATGCCAGGATCCGTCGGTGTTCAGTCGCGGGGTACTGTCGTCGTTGAATCCTCGCAGGATTTGACCTTCATCACCGAGGATCAAGTCAACACCAGCGTCACCTGAGATCGTGTCGGCACCCAAGCCGCCGATCAATTCGTCATCCCCTTCGCCGCCACGCATGACATCGTTGCCGCGTTGGCCACGGAGATGGTCCAAGCCCGCGTCTCCATGCAGTTCATCATTTCCACCAATCAGGTCGTCTTGATCGAATGCGAACACGTCCCGCATCACGATCGACTGCATTGGGGCAAGGTAGGTTTGGCGGGAGTCGCGTGTGACACCGCCATAGGTTCGTTGGATCCTTGCGTTGTCACCCAGGATCACATCGTTGTCATCGCCACCGTGAATCAGGTCGTCTGCGTCGGCACCGCCCGCAACATTGTGTCCGCCGACCAAGTCATCGTCGCCGGCATCGCCATCGATCGTGTCCGAACCTTGTCCGCCGTAGACGATGTCATCGTCATCGCCACCAGAAATGATGTCGTTGCCACCGCCATCGGTCGCCGCAACGAATGTGCTGGTGAGTTGAGCACCGAGGGCCTCGGCACGTGTGAACGTTGCGTGATCGCCGAAGATGACATCGAAGCCGCCACCGCCATGGATCGTGTCGCCATCGGTTCCACCGATCAATGTGTCATCATCATCGCCACCGGAAATTGTGTCGCTTCCGCCAACGGTCGGGGCGAGGACTGTCGCGACATCCACGATCCCTGACGCTGTGATTTGGAAATCCAACGCTGCGTTGTCGCCGTGGATCAGGTCCATCCCGGCTTCTCCGAACAGTTGATCGCCGGCGGTCCCGCCAAGAATCATGTCGTCACCGATGCCACCGTGAATCGTATCCGCGCCGCCGACACCCGAGTCCGTTGTGGTGACGAAATCGATGGTCCCAGGAGCATACGTCGGGGAGGTCGTGTCCAGTTCGTAGTCCATCTGCCCGTTGTCGCCCAGCAGGAGATCGTGACCGGCGCGGCCTTCGATCACATCGTTTCCATTTCCACCCAAAGCGATGTCGTCGCCATCGCCGACATCGATCGTGTCATCGCCACCTTGCATGGGATCGATGGTGCGAATTTGGTTTCGTGATCCCGTTGCGGTCAACGTCATTTGACCGCCGTCGCCGATCACCACATCGACTCCACTTCCCGTTGTGATGGCGTCGTCTTCCGCACCGCCAAAGACCACGTTGTCACCGGCTCCGGCCAGGATGGTGTCATCACCGCCCAGGGTCAGATCGCTGGTTTGGATGTGCGTCAGCAATCCTGCGTCGAAGGTGGCGGAACCGTGGTCGCCCAGCACGGTGTCGGCGTCATCACCGGTCGTGATGTTGTCACTCGCGGCACCACCGAAGACGATGTTCTCGCCTTCGCCAGCCAGAATGGTGTCGTCTCCACCGGACTCAGGTGAAGTGGTTTCAATGCTAGTGAGTGCCCCAGCAACGAAGGTGGCTTCGCCGCCATCGCCGAGCAGAATGTCCGCTCCGCCGGTGGTCGTGATGGAATCGCCGCCTTCCCCGCCGAAGACCAGGTTGTCACCGGCTCCGGCCAAAATGGTGTCGTCACCGCCCAGGGTCGGATCGTTGGTTTGGATGTGCGTCAGCAATCCTGCGTTGAAGGTGGCGGAACCGTGATCGCCCAGCACGGTGTCGCCGTCATCGCCGGTCGTGATGTTGTCACTCGCGGCACCACCGAAGACGATGTTGCTGCCTTCGCCGGCGAGAATCGTGTCGTCTCCGCCGGATTCAGGGGAAGTGGTTTGCAGAGTGGCAAGTGCTCCAGCAACGAAGGTGGCTTCACCGCCATCGCCGAGCAGAATGTCTGCTCCGCCGGTGGTCGTGATGGAGTCACCGCCCTCACCACCAAAGACCAGATTGTCACCGGCTCCGGCCAAGATGGTGTCGTCACCGCCGAACGTTGGATCGCTGTTTTGGATGTGCGTCAGCAGACCTGGGTCGAAGGTGGCGGATCCGTGATCGCCCAACACAGTGTCGTCGTCATCGCCGGTCGTGATGTCGTCATTCGCTGCACCACCGAAGACGATGTTCTCGCCTTCGCCAGCCAGGATCGTGTCGTCTCCACCGGACTCAGGTGAATTAGTTTGCAGAGAGTTGAGTGCTCCAGCAACGAAGGTGGCTTCACCGCCATCGCCGAGCAGAATGTCCGCTCCGGCAGTGGTCGTGATGGAGTCGCCGCCCTCACCACCAAAGACCAGATTGTCACCGGCTCCGGCCAAGATGGTGTCGTCACCGCCGAGGGTCGGGTCGTTGGTTTGGATGTGCGTCAGCAATCCTGCGTCGAAGGTGGCGGAACCGTGATCGCCCAGCACGGTGTCGTCGTCATCGCCGGTCGTGATGTTGTCACTCGCGGCACCACCGAAGACGATGTTGCTGCCTTCGCCGGCGAGAATTGTGTCGTTTCCGCCGGATTCGGGGGAAGTGGTTTCAATGCTGGTGAGTGCCCCAGCAACGAAGGTGGCTTCACCGCCATCGCCGAGCAGAATGTCCGCTCCGCCGGTGGTCGTGATGGAATCGCCGCCTTCCCCGCCGAAGATCAGGTTGTCACCGGCTCCGGCCAGAATGGTGTCGTCACCGCCGAGGGTCGGGTCGTTGGTTTGGATGTGCGCCAGCAATCCTGCGTCGAAGGTGGCGGAACCGTGGTCGCCCAACACGGTGTCGTCATCGTCGCCGGTCGTGAGATTGTCACTCGCGGCACCACCGAAGACCAGGTTGTCACCGGCTCCGGCCAGGATGGTGTCATCACCGCCGAGGGTTGGATCGCTGGTTTGGATGTGCGTCAGCAATCCTGCGTCGAAGGTGGCGGAACCGTGGTCGCCCAGCACGGTGTCGGCGTCATCACCGGTCGTGATTTGGTCAGACCCGGCGCCACCGAAGACGATGTTGTTGCCTTCGCCAGCCAGGATTGTGTCGGAGCCACCGAGATCCGGCGACGTGGTTTGAATGTTGATCAACAATCCCGATTCGAAAGTGATCATTCCTGAATCACCCAAGATCAAGTCGTTGCCCGCATTGCCATGAATCATATCGGCGTCCGCGCCGCCGACCAGCACGTTCATGCCCTGCCCTCCGGTGATCGAATCGGCACCACCCATGGATGGAGCGGTTGATTCGACAGAGAGTATCGTTCCGGTGTTCGGATCGTAGGTCACGCGGCCTTCGTCTCCGAGCACCACGTCGATCAGCGAATCGTTCCCGGCGTGCAATTGATCGCCGCCGGCACCGCCGAGAATCAGGTTGCTTCCGTCGCCCGCAGTGATCATGTCGATCCCACCGATTCCGGAGTCCACCGTTTCGATCGTGGTCAGAGCCATGGGAGAGGTCAGCAGACCATCGGGCCGCGTGTAGACGAGACGTCCACCGTCACCGACGATCACGTCGTCACCGGTTTCCGGATCGAACACGAAACTGCCACCGGTTTGATTGATCTGGTCATCGCCGGCTCCACCGAAGATTCGGTCGTTCCCTGATTCACCCGCGATTTCATCGTCGCCGCCAATCATGGGCGAACGAGTTTGCATCGACTGCATGTTGGTCAGGCCAAGCAATGCCAGACCCCGTCGCTCTGGGACGATCCCATCTTGGTTCTGGAACGTCTCGTCGCCGGGTTGGGCTGGGACGATTCCCATCGTGATGTCGGCATGGTCACCAAAGATCAGGTCGTTGCCGAGACCGCCAGTCATGCGGTCGGCGCCCGCCAACGTCATGTCATCGCTCGTCGAAAAATCGCTGGTCGCGTTTGCAACCGCGAAGGCAAGGATCGGATCGTAGACACCGTCAAACATCAAACCCGCGAGATCGAAACGGGTTTTCAAGTTTGCGTTCAGACCCGTGTCACCGATCATCCGGTCATCGCCCGCACCGCCGACGATGACGTCATTCCCCGAGCCACCAAGCAAGAGGTCGTTGCCATTGCCGCCGTTGATTTGGTCGTCACCACGCCCACCGTACGCCACGACCCCGAAGTTGGCCGCACTGATGTCGAACACATCGTTCCCGTGATCGGCGAACGAGTAAGCGTTGCCGTTGCTGATGCCGGACGTGCTCGAATAACGTGTGCCGTCTTGGAAAGTATCGCCCAGCAGAATCAACGGCGCATCACCGTCGGGGCTCGCGCCTGAGACGGTGAACGTATCGCCGCCCATCACGCCAGAAGTCTCTCGGTTTCCGCCGCCATGGATGACCGTTGTCACGCCGACTGCCGTGCCCGTCACATTGATGGTGTCGTTGCCGCTGCCCATTAAGATTTCGACCACTTCCAGACCCTGGTAGGTGATTCCGGCCGTGGACATGCCGATGCCGGTCAACTGAGTTGGCGTGACATTCAATTCGTCGTCCGCTGCCGATCCGTCGTTGAACACGGCCAGTGTGTCGGTCTGCACCGCTTCGTTGGTGAAGTCATTCGTTCCGGTCGCTTCCGTTGCGGTTTCGGTTGGCAACATCGCGGCGAGCGTGAGATCATGGGAGTTGCCTGATGTGCCACCGTTGACGATGATCGAACCGGCCATCAGAGAGGTCGTGTGGGGACTCGCTGTGAACGACTTTGTCGGCTGAGATTCTGCAGCGGGTGTGAAGGATTCGTCACCACGAACGAGCACGGTTTGCTCTTCCATCCAGTTCACGGAGGTGAACAACAGGTGAGGCGGTTGATCCGCGCCGAACCAATTCGATCCACCGTCGACGGAGACTTCGGTTTGCCCGTACAGAATCAGCGGCAACTCCACGTCAGCCGTGGGAGCCTTGGTCAACCGCACGGTGTAGCTGTCGATTGTCAAACCATCGCGAGAGACCACGGTTCGTCCATCCGATTCCACGATCAGGGCGTCGGCCGTCGCATTGTCGATCACCGTCACGTCGATGGTCGGAGCGGTGTCCGAGCCAATCACATGGGCAGGGTTGAACGTCGGGTCACTGCTGCTGAATTCATGCGTGATCGTGGAGGTGACCCGTTCTCGGAGATCAACGTCGTCGACGGCGGTGATGAGGACGGTTTGCGGGACGTTCCAGTTATCTGGCGTGAACGTCAACGTGTCAGCGGCCGCGTTGGTGCTGATTTGCCCATCGTGATGAAGCAAGACCGTGACATCGGCTGCCGGGCGGCTGGTCAATTGAACGGTGTACGAATCGTTGATCCCCGCACCGGATGCCAGGTCGCCTTCCAGAACAGTCGTCCCACCCTCGGTTTCGCGAAGGATCAGTCCGCCGAGGTCATCGTCGTACACGGTGACGAACAGGTTCTCGATCGGCAACGTGTTGAGGTTGGCGACCCGCTGTTGAACCGTGTTGTTGGTCGAGGTCGTGCGTGCGATCAGAGTGTGGTTGATGATCGCTCGGGTTTCACCTTCGGCCACATCGTCGCCGATCGCGCGGGTGTAGATCGTCCGCGGTGTTTTCCAATTCGCGTCGGATCCGGAATCAAACACCAACGTGAGTGCGGTTTGCCAAGTCACTCCGTCGAGCGAAACTTCAATTCCCTTGGCGGGATCACTTTCAGTGCCCTTGGTCTTGCTCGCACCCGCTGCGGAGACAGTCAGGTAGGCTTTCGTACCGGCGTGGTTGGCACGGTCGACGGCCATTCCGATGGTGTAGCTGTCAAAAGCCAAACGGGTTGCATTGTTGATCGAGTTGGTCGCGAAGTCGGCGGAGGTGTCGTAGGCGTTTTCGATCACGGATGATTCGCCACCGGAGTGAACGATCGACACGATGCCGGTCTCTTGCCCGGTGTAGTCGCCCGTGATGGTCACGCCGACGCCACCGATGTGTGCCTGTGCGTAGTCGGTGTCATCCGATTCGACGCCGTGGTTGATGATCGACGAGGCACCGCTGTCGGATCCTGACACGATCGTGTCGGTGACATCGCCACCGATGGAAATGAAATCGCTTCCCAGTCCGCCAACAATGGTGTAGGTCGCACCGGCGCGAGTTCCGAGCACGAAGAACGAGTCATCGCCTTCCAGGCCATCGATCTCGAACGCTTCTTCAACGCCATCGAGGTTGATGTTCAGGCCGGCACCATAGATGCCATCGGCCGTGATCACAAAACTGTCGTCGCCTTCGGAACCGATCGCCACGACGCGGTCGGTGCCTTCGCCACCGTTGATGCTGACGGGCGCGTTGATGTTGTAGTGAACAAGGTCGTCGCCGTCGCCGCCTTCAACGACGGTTTCACCTTCGATGATGAAGGCCCGAATCACGAACGTGTCATCGCCGGATTCGCCTTCCATCCGCAGCGACGCCTTGTTGCTGTAGACAGAAAACTCATCTTCCCCCGCACCGCCGAAGATCACCATCGGCTTGGAAATGCCATGCGACAAATAGCCCAGCGTGATCTCGGTGGTTGCGATTTCGTCACCGACCATCACACCACTGGGGTAGACCCCATTGACGGCTGACCCCGCCGCGTTTGGGTCACTGCCGAAGACCTGGCCAACCTGGAACACGTCTTCGCCTTCACCGCCATCGATCGTGGTGGCGGTGGAGTTGTCATCAATGAAGAACGAGTCATTGCCAGCGTAGGCATTGATTCGCAAGCGACCATTGATGGTTTCATCCATGTCGACTCGCTCAAAGTTGGCGGTCGGATTGTCGTCGCCGTCCAATTGCAGCAATGCCATGAAGTTTCGCCGCAGCAGCACGGTGTCATCTTCCAATGTCGTGTGGATCGTCAGCGTGTCGTCGCCGTCATCGGGGTTGCCCGAATCGGTGACGCTGACACGTTCGTTGCCGATTTGGTCCAAGCGAATGTCGATCGCGTCGGTGCCGCCACGCATGTCGACGAGATAGCGGTCGGCGTTCAAGTTTTTCAGCCACACGAAATCTTGATCCGAGCCGCCGTGCAGTCGTGTGACAGGAGCGTCAATGTTTTGACGGATCTCGATTGTGGATCCGGTGCCGAGATCAGCATTGCCATGATCCGCTTCAAAAACGACTTCCTCCGAAGCGAAGACACTTGCGCCCTCGGAAACGGTCACGTCGTCACCCACCTGGAAGGTGATCGAACCGCTTGCGACATCGATCGACGAAGCCGAATCGAGCAACAGGTTTTCACCGGTCGCGGAGGAATCACGCACGGTCAGGCGAGTGTTGCCGGCGGTGGTGGCGATTGAATCGACGATCAATCCACCGGTGGTTTCCGTGACGAACACCGGAGCACCTGCTTCCATCGACAACCGTCCCTCTGTGGTCGCGGCATTGTGGTGGGTGTCGATTTCCAAGTCATTCGCGTCCGAACCGATGCCCGACCCGGCGTTCAAGATGATGCTCCGGCCGGCGACATTGGTTGCCGTGTCGTTCATCGCGTCGATCAAGTTGGCGTCGGCCCACAGGAGCACGTCGGCGATGTCCGCTGTGATGCGCCCAATGTTCAGGTCACCGCTGACTTCGGCCAAGCGAATGGTCACGTCCGCGGTCGCGTCGACTTGCCCGGCCACGTCGATTTCCAACGGATTGTCGGACGAACCGATTTCTGCTGTCCCGCCAGAGGCGGTCAAGTTCAGGGTGTTGGCAACCACGTTTGCGTCCGCATCGGGAAGTCCGCCGGTGCCGGTTTCGCGGCCGTCGAGAATGTCACCGGTCGCCGTGATGGTCACTGCTGCTGCGGAGGCGTTGACTCGTCCCAACATCACGTCCATGTCGGAATGAAGTCTCGCCAGCGTGCCGGCAACCGTGACGTCATTCAGATGCAGATCAACGAGGTTGTTGACGTATGCGTTGCCACCGATGTTCGCATCGAAATTGCCGGTGATCTTGGATCGCAAGGCTTGCGTGTTGGACGCTAAATCACCCCCCGTCGCAATGGATGCGGTGGGGGCATCCAAGTGGACCATCGTGGGCGATGTGATCGGTGCGCCGATCAAGTTTTCGTTTGCGTCCAGCGTGATTGAATCGTCGGAAGTCAATTCGCTGATGGTCAGGTTTCCAGCGTCGGTGCTGATGCGCATCGCACCGCCAGCGATCCCGGAGATCAGGTTCAAGTCGCCCGACGTCGCCCGCACTCGCATCGCGCCGGTGGCTTCCAGTCGTGTTCGACCCGGGGTCACGATTCGGAAGTCGGAATCAAGGTCCACACCACCCATCGTGCTGGCGTTGATGTCCAAGTGACCACCCGCATTGATCGCGAATGACCCGGTTCCCTGATCGATCAGGGATCCCGTCGTGGAAACACGCACGTCGCTGACCGACGAAATCGAATCGACTCCCAAATCGCCGTGGCCGCCGATGGCCACACCTTGAGGTGCACTGGCGATCAGAGAACCAGTCACTTCGACATCAATGTCATCGGTTCGGTGCAGTCGCAAACGCTCGATGATGGTTCGGTCTTCGATCAAATCGCCCATTGAAACGGTGACCGATGCACCCGCACCGCTGGTCCCGGTCGCGGCGTCAAACGATTCGCTTGTGTTGTGAGCGATCGTGACGAGCTGCCAACGCGACGAGTCGGAGAAATCTTCTCCGGACAGGGTGACGTCTTGGTCCGCAGCGATGAATTCGTACCATCCGTACTCGTCGTCAGGCGATTCGACCAACACCGTTTGGTGGGTTTGAATGGCGATCGGATCGGTGTTGTCCGTCGTGTTGAAATCAGGAGTGACAACCGACCAATTCGCGTCGTCGCTGACGAGCGAGGCGAGCTGATCGGGGGCCAGTTGCATGTCCACGCTGGCGGCGCCGGTGTAGCGGTAGATGCGATAGTGGACACCGACAACATCACCGACTCGGGCTGCTTGGATGGCAGTCCTTTCTGAATCGGACAAGGACTCCAAACCGTTCGCCAGATGAATGGTTTGTGGTTGCAGCAACGCACCGATTCGTCCCGACGCGGTCAAGCTGACATCGGTGGCGGAAACATTGAGTGTTTCGTTGTTGGTCGGCGCGGCAGGTGAGATCGTCGAGGCGGCTTCGGGGTACAGGAAGTGCGCCAGCGATGCGGTGATGATGGAATCGGTCGTCGTGGCTTGGAAAACTCGATCGGCGATGATCGACGCTTGGGTGTCGGAGTCCAAACGCACGATTGTGTCGGGGTTGTAAACAGCTCCGTATGGTTCGCCCGCTTCGGCGGTGACAGCGTACGCCAATCGTTCGAGTTGGATGGCGGTTGGATCGGTGCCAGCGGCAATCGGCAACCGGATGCCTTCGTGGGAGAGGCCGGATCCTGGATCGGGGGCAATGGCCGCATCGTAACGAGTCGGTGCCAATTGAAGCGTGTTCGCTCCGGTCACGACGACGTACAACAGGGAACCGCTGACAATCCCGGTACCAGTTGCTCCGTCGTTGTTGAATCGAATCAGACTGCCGGAGGCCAGTCCGTGCGGTGCGACGGTGGTGATGGTTCCAGTTGCCGAATCGATCGCTGCGACATGGATGGTTGAGGCAATCGTCGGGACAACCGATTGTGTTTCGATACGAGTCTGCCAGTGATTGTGATAATCCCGAGTCTTGCTCGCTTCGGTTTGACGGATTTGTTCGTGAGCGGCAGCGGTGGCGGCGTCTCCGAACAGTTTTTGACGTGCGTCAATCGCGGCAATTTGCTCGGGAGTCGGCGCCCTATCCGATTCAATGATTCCATCGACAACATCGCCTGAGGCGGCGGTCACGGTCACGTCGCCGGATGTGCTGAGGATCGCAACGACCGAATCGGTGTAGGCGGTCGGCGACACCAGATTCAATCCGCCGGAGATTTCGATGACGTTGATGTCGTCGCTCGCGTAGGCCGACAAGCCAGACGTTGTGTCAACTCTCAACGTGGAATCGCCGCCAACCGAACCATCTCGGGTGCGAAACTGCACATGGTCACCGGTCACGATGGAGGATTCGTTCTCCGCGACCAGCCCACCGGCAACGTTCAGGTACACGTCATCGCCCGCGGTGACGTTGCGGATCGTCATCAACGATGCGTCCGCTGCAGCGGAAGTTTGTCCAATCCCATGGATCGTGATGTCGCCGCCGGCGGTCGTGGTGAGTGGTGAATGACCGGTTTCAATGTGGGCAAAGACATTGCCAACGGTTGCGGTCAGGATTGGTGTTTCCCCGTAGAAACCCGAGGTGCCCGTGGTTTGAATGTTGCCCTGGGTGCTCGTGATCACGACTCCCGAACCTGCGGGGACTTCGACGTCGCCCGAGAAAATCACGTCGCCAACACTGACAATGGAGAGGCTTGGTTTTCCCGCTTGACCGACCGAGGTGATCTCAATCGGACGATCCGCGATCAGGGTGTGTGTGTAGTAGTCCGTCAAACCACTGATGACGGTGACACGCGAGTGAACTGTCTTTGAACGCAGCCATCCGCCGCCCGTGGTCCATTGTTCGACGTGGTGGGACTGGTTGATGTAGTCGCTGTCGTAAACGTCCGTGGTGCCGCTGGCCGGTTTGGCGACACTTGTCCAGCGATTGGTGTCGGCGTAGTTTTCTTTTGACAGGTCGATCGATTCGGTGACGCTTCCCGCGAACCGGTAGTAGTCTCCGACGGTGCCGCCCGCGTTGTGGTCCGCGATCACCCGAATGATGGTTTGTTCCGGCGAAACGCTGACGTTGCGATCGACTTTTTGTTCGTAAGTCAGCGTGTACTGGTTGCTACCGATATAGTCGGGGAAGTCCGCTTCGTCGGGGCGAACGACGACTTCGGATTGCAGGATGGGTTGGGCATCGCGGAATTCGATCGACTGGTAGGAGTAGCCGCTGTCCTTTTCCAGTAGGTCGGCGAACGAGTTGTCGCCGAACAGATTGAAGGACTTCTTCTCGTACACACGGACGACGGTTTTCGTTTTCTCCTGGCCTTCGATCCACAGATAAACTTGGCCGCTGGTCGCGCTGGAATACTGGTCCGACGAACCGGGGTAATAGAGTTGGCTGGCGGCCGTCGGGGTCGGCGTACCAGGGGCGGGCGTGTATTCGATTTGCGGTGGCAGTCCGCCGCCAGGTGTGCTGTTGAGCGTGCCAATCTCGTGCAGTTCCGTCATCCCTGCCGAGGTGGTTTTGTAAGTCGTTCGACGCAGCAGTTCGGAATCGATCAGAACAATTTCGCCGACACGGTCTCGGGTCAAGTTGATACTGTCGAACACGATGTCAAACGGTGATTGGTTGTCGACGTCCAGAGACGCGTAGCCGTCCGCGACAACAATCTTGCCGCCGCCGGTCGACAGGATTTGACCTGCCAGGGTGATGTGGCCGCCCTGGGGTTCGAGTTCGCGAATGACGATCGAGTTGTTAGCCGCGTCAAAGTAGCCGTTCACCGGGATCGAGGTGGGGCTCGTGTCGGATGTGAATGACAGTCCTGCCAATGGATTGCCGCTGGCATCGATCAAGGCTTCGGTGGTCCGACCTGGATTGAAATCAGAATCAATGTTCAGCGTGATGGTGTCGACGCCGGATTGAATCAGCCCGTTGATATTCAAGTAGCGAGCCGTGACGGAAATGTCCCCTTGGGCAACAATCGCGGATCGGCTTTCGCTGATCGAGGTGGCAAGGTTGTGTCCGTCGGCGTTGACGTTCGACGTGGTCGCGAAAAGGTCGCGTTTTAGATGGCCGTCGGTGTTGAACACCGCGGCCCGCAGCGGTGCGAAGTCAATGTATTGCCGTGGGTCAACGTTGGTGTGCAGGAACGAGGGTGTGTTGAGCGTGAATTGATTTCCCGCCTGAATGATCGTTTCAGCGGAGCGGATTTCGCCCGCCACGTTGATGCTGCCGGACGGATTGCTGATTCGGACGGTGCCGTTTTGATTGACAATGTCGCCATTGACGTACAGGTCCTTTTGCAAGCCAGCGGGCAGGTTTTGCAAGCCAAGTTCCGCAGCAGTCGCATCCGGCGGTGTGAATGTGATCGAGATTTCGCCGGTGCCCTGACCGTCGGGCAAACCCTCGGGCAACACCCAATTGACGTAAACATGTCCCGGGGTGAACTGTTTCAGTTCGCCATCGACGACCGCCGTGCGTCGGTTGTCCATCACGGTGGTGTCGTTGATGATCGACATCAGCGGCGTCGCGTTGGCGATCGTGATGCTGGCACTGTCCCGGGCGGTCAGGACACCGGCTTGCGTGTTGGTGTTGGCTTCGATGAAAATCGATCCGGGAGCCGCGACGATGCTGGGCATTTCCACAAAGATCGCGTCGACGGATTGTTGGACTGGTTGTTGGGTGAAGCCCGCTCCCAAATCTTCCGCTGGCAGCAGCAGACCCATCGCGTCGAGTTCATCGTTGATTTGGTCGAGTTGAACTTGGTATCTCGCGATGGCTTCGGCGTTGTTGCTGTGGGACCGCATCCAACTCAGGACGGTGTCGCGTTGCTTCACCAACAGGTTGCCGAGGTTTTCATACGACAACGTTGGCAGTGGCAGTTCAGCGTTCTTGATGACGTAGAACTTGCCTGAGAAATCGTCGCGAAGTTCTTGGGTGTGGTCGCTGTCGTAGGACGGCATGTCGACCTCATCAAGCAGCGAGGGGTCATTGGTCCAATCCGATTGTTCTTGGGCGCTAACTGGCAACCAAGTCAAATTGTCCGAGTAGTTGGCCGTTTCGAGTATGACGGGGATGTTGGTTGCCTGATCCAATCGGTTGCCGGCGGAATCCGAAGGGCTGTAGCGGTAGTACTGGCCATCCACGCCGCCACCATTGGCATCGGCAACGGCTCGAACAATCGTTCCATAGTTCAAGAGAATCGGGATCGCATCGATGGTCAGTTTGGCGAACTTAAAAGGAACGTCCTCAGCGAGGTCCTCTTCGAAACTGAAACGTGTTTTTGCCCAATCCCGATCGGTGTCGGACAGAACGGGCGTCTGATCCGTGGCAAAATCCAATCGCGTCCCGGCGTCGTGGTTGGTTTTATCCCACTCGACGTTGCCGATGGCCAAAACGGCTTGGTTGTACAAGCCGGCCGTGATCGTCGCTCCGGCATCCACATCGACTTCGCTGGTGCCGTTGATCGTGGTGTCGTTGGCGACCGTGTATCCATAGGGAACCAGAGACAGGCTCATGACCATGCCTTCTGCCTTGCCCGTCACCGGAATGGCCTGCGCCCGATCGGCGATCAACAACACATCGCGATAGCCTTCGATTCTGGATCCGCTGGAAACATCGACGGTGTTGTGCCAATCAATGGTGACACTTGGGTCGCCGATGGTGATGCTCGGTCGCAACGAGATCGTGGTGACCTCCACGTCGGCGAGGTGGTCGATCAGGTTGGGGACTTGGAAGCTGTCACGGCCTGTTTGCAGGCGGACTTCGGAACCTCGGATCAGGGTGCCGTTGACGTCGATGCGGTTCTGAATGTCACTGGCGGAACTTGCGTTGACACCGCCCGCACTGGCGACCGAGGCAGACAACAGGCTGGCACTGGGCCGCAGCAAAATTTCGCCTTGGGAAGACATCGTGATATCACCGCGACGGTTGATGATCGATGAGTCGCCAAGTGTGATCGCTGCGTCCGTGTTGGAATCGAGGTTGCTCAGCGCGGTGGACACCGCCAGACCCGCGATGGCTTCAAGGTGGATGCTGTCGTAAGCCGTGACGTCGACACCCACATCGATCTTCAAGTCACCGATCTCCTCTCCGTCGACGATCACGCTCGAGTCGTCGCCGACGGTCACGGTTGCATCCAGGCCATCGGCGTCGGTGCCGATGTCCGTTTGACTGGTCAAGACCACCAAGTTGCCGAGGGCCGCTGAACCAGAACGTAAATTAGTGCCATCGTTCTGCTTGGTGACCGTGTTCTTGGCCGCGACGCTCAAGTTGGAAGCGGTGATGTTCGCTCGGTCGCCGATGGAAACATTGGCGTCGCCAGTGAGCGTGAGATGCAACCCTGCACCGCTGCCCGCGGCGAGCGCAAAGGTGTAGGCGTCCGCTTCCCCGTCGAGCTTCTGCAGCGACGTCGACGTGACGCTCATCGGTCCCGATTGAATGGTGACGTCATCGCCGATCGAGGCGATGGTTTGTTGATCGCTGGTCAAAATCGTGTTGGCACCGACTCCTGAAGCAATGCCAACCCCGCTGGCAATCGCTTCTCCGAGGGCGTCGTTTGCGTTGGTTGCGGCGATGCGAACGCCACCGGCCAGGATGGTGGTCCCGTCGCCGATTCGAGCGGTGACCTCATCGACGTTTTCGCCTTTGCCCAAGTGAGTTTCCGAAACCATGGCACCGATGGCCACGGCACCTGCGGCACCACCACCGGTCGTGCTTCGCGACGTGATGTCGGTGGTCGCAACAATTTCGACGTCCCCCGAGGCACTGATCGTTCCACCGCTGATGTCGGCGTTGACCGCCTGAGCGATTTTTGCCGTGCTGTTGTTTCCGGCCACGCCGAGGTAGAGCGACGCAGAGACGCCGACGCTTTCCGTTCGCTTGATGTCAACGGTGCCGCTGCCATTCACGGTCACGCCGGATGCGTTGATAATCGCGTCCGTGATCGATGCGTCGATCGTTGACAAGGCTTCGTTCGTGACCAGGGCAACTCCCAGTGCGGCACCGAAGGACAGAGCCAAGTCGACGTTCACCGCCGTCGCGTCGAGGGTGGCGTCTTCGTCGGCCTGAACCGACACGTTGCCAAGCACATCCAGTTTGACTTGGCCAAGGATTTTTGCTGTCACATCGTTGTTGATGCTGTTGTGCAAATTCAGTCCACCACCGCTGGCGGAGAACCCACCTGCACTGATGGCCGTCGAAACGCCGGTGACGTTGTCGATCTTCATGTCGCTGGCGTCGGCTGTCACATTGACGTCGCCTCCGGCCACGATTCCAAAGCGAGTGGTCGCGCCCGTGTCGCCGGAGATCCACGATTGGACTTCGTTGCCTACCGTGTTGGTGACGGTGGTCACGGCAACCGCGAGTGCCCCGACTGCATCGGCGATGGAAGCGCCCACTCCAGTCGCCTTGGTCACGGCCACACTCCCCGTGGCGTGAACGTTGACATCTCGTCCAGCGTGAATCGTGCTGTCTTCGATGAAGGCGTGAGTTTGCGAATGGACCTTCGTGGTCGAGGTGGCTCCGGTGGCGGAGACCGCACCGCCGATGGAAACCGCCACCGCGATTGCGCCAGCGGCGCTGGCTGTTTGCAACGTTTCGGAGCTTGTCGCGGTGACGTCCACCGTCCCATCCACATCGATTGCACTGCCCGTGATGGACGCGTAGCTTCCTGGAACGGCGTTGTCATGCACCGAGTCGAGTTGATTGATTGCGATGGCCGCTCCAATCGCACCGCTGCCACTGACGATCCCACCACTCGCAGCGACCGAGGTGCTGACGACGAGTGCGTCGACGGTGCTGGTGTTGGTTGCGTGAACGTTCAAGTCGGCGGACGACACCACGTCGCCACTGGAACTCAACACCGAGGAACCTTGTGTTGACACGAGGCTGTTGTCGACGGTCGCATGGACCGTGTTGCCAATTCCGTTGAACGAATACGCGCCCGCGCCTACCAAAGCAAGGGAAGCCTCACTGACCGCGGCGCTCACTCCAACTGCGATGGATTGAGACTCAATCTTCGCGTTCGCAGTGGCTTCGACGATGATGTCCCCGGCAAGGCTTTGCTCGGGAGTCAGCGTTTGTCCTTGCAGGCTGGTCGCCGTTGCGGTGTCGTGCCCGGTAGCCAGAATCCCGCCTTGGACGTTTTGAATCGAGGCGTTGACTCGGTTGTGGGACAAATTGATCGCTGCCGAAACACCGATGCTGAACGCACCGGAGGCTTCCGCGCTGAAGGCGACCGTGATCACAGAGGCATTTGCGACGGTGGAGATTTCGGAATTGTCGTCTGCCGTGATCGATGCCGACACGACATGGATGGAGGGCACAGCGTCCCCCGAGAAACCGCTCAGCAAATCATCGTCCGCGTCCTTGATCACGCGATCTTCTGGGCCACGATAGGCAATCGTGGCGGGAGTTGGGCCGTTGCCGGAGACCTGGGCGGACACATCCATGCCGATCCTGTTGACAACGCCGAGGCCCATGCCTGCCAGACTGACGGCGGCAGAACCGGCAATGCTGGCTGCGCCTCCGTTGGCGAGCGTGACGGCGTGAATCTTGGAATCGGATTTGGCATCCACGATCAGCTGACCGTTCGCCACCACGTTGGAATCTTCCACCAGAGCCGACGTTTGAGTGTGTGACAGCGACACGTCGACCCGTTTCCATTTCTGCACGTTGTGCAGGTCCAGTTTGCCGATCCAGTCGGGCGAACTGCCCTCCGAGTCTTCGTCATAGTCGATCGCAATGGGATCATCGCCAACGTATTCGTAGATGTTTCCTTTGGCGGGACCGTAAGACAATTTCAGCGATTGTCCGTTGGTCATTTGAGTTTGATCGCCAACCCAATTTCCTTCTGTGTGCTCGGTGACGAAATCGGCAGTGACGCTGTTGTCGGCTTCGTAGCCGATGACATTTTGAGCCACGGTCACGCCGAAGGAAATCGCGACTGCGTCGGAACCGCCGATGCCGAGGGCAAGCGATGTGGAATCAATCACCGCGTCGATGTCGGCGGACGATTCTGCGTCGACTTGGACGTTCCCTTCCGCGTGCAATCGTGAACCGGTCACGATCGCGAGCGTGCTCCCGTTGATGGTGTTCGTTGCACCGGCTCCTGCTCCGCTGACCGCGACGCCTGTTTCACCGCTGAGTGCCGCGGCGATGGAGGCGCTGGCGGCGATGACGCTGATTTGCCCGCTGCTGGTTGCGGTGACCGTCACGTTGTCGACGGCGAAGTCGCGAATGTTGAACGTGTCGAGCGTTTCGTGGGTTCGCGAATCGATTTCGTCGTAGGACACGATCTGTTCGAAAACCGCGTTGTTGATGTTCGCATCGACGTTGGATTCGATGGTGTTCAGCGCAATCCCAACCCCGACGGACACGGCCACTCCGGTTTCACCACTGAAGGCCGCCGACAAGGCAGCGGCACCGGCGAAGGCGCGAATCAGAGACGTGTCACTGGCGTCCACGGTTACATCGTGAGAGGTCCATGCACCCGAGTCGATGTTCTTGATTTCCGCGATGGTGTCTGCCGCGATGTGGTTGGTCACAGAGGATCCCACACCGGCGACTCCGCCCCCATTCGCATCGCTGGCCGCGGCTGCCACCGCGACGGCGATCACCACGGTGCTGATCCGCTGATCGCTGGTCGCAATCACGTTCACGTCGCCGTTTGCGGAAATGGTCGCGCCATCGATGATCGCGGTCGTGGAGGCATTGCTCAGACCGTCGTTGTCGTATCCGATGGAGTTTGTGGCGACGGAAACACCGAGCGCAAACGCGGCTCCGGTTTCACCACCGGCTGCAACTGAGGCGCTGACCGCGACGATGGTTGACAGAACACTGCCTTGGTTGGCGGCATTGACGTTGACGTCCCCGGCACCGGTGCCTGCGGTATCGGTTCCCGAATGGACCGTCGAATCGGAAATCTTCGCGGCCGAGGTGCTCGTCACCGTGTTGTGAGAGAACGCACCGCCGCCTGAGACGGCCACACCGGATTCGACACCGCCACCCAATGAGACGGCTGTGGCGGTGGCGATGGAAGAGAGGGAAAGTTCAAAGACTTTCAGTTCGCCATCGATCTCTTCGATTGAAAAGGAGTCGCCTGAGACTCGGTCCACGACCATCCAGCCCGTGCCGACACTGATCGCTTCGGTGGGATTGTTTGCATTGACCGCTTGCTTGCTGAACTGTTGAGTGATGTCCATTTCAGGGACGAAGTCAGCAGCGATGACTTCGCCGTAGATCTGCTTGTACAAGCGCAGCTTGATTGCATTGTCTCCGGCCTGATCGGCCTGCTCTTCGTTGCTCGCGCCATCGACCTCGGCATTCGCGGCATCGTCCAGTCGAGCGGCATTGACGGCGTAGTCACCGGTTTGGTCAAGCGTTTGTCGCAGTTTGCCCTGAACATGCGTGCCAACCATCACGTTGCCACCGGCGGCGAGAGTGGAAGAATCGATCGTCGAGCCGAGCGTGGTTTCGATGAAGTTGTTGGAGATCGAGGCGGAAATGTCGATCGCAACTCCGGCTGCATCCGAGCTCGCGCCCAGTCCCAACGAAGCCCCAATGGCCAGCGTGTGAATGCTAGCGGAATCATCTGCCTGCACGACAATGTCTGTTCCCGCGGTGACGTGGGAATTCCCCTCGATGGCGGCGGTGACGGATCGAGTGATGTCGGCCGAGGCGTAGGAACCGCTTGCTGAGACAGCGATGCCGTTGCCACCTTCCGAATTCCCCACGGCGATCCCACCCGCAATGGAAACCGTGTCGATTTGATCGCTCACCTCGGTCTGAACGTTGACATCGCCGCCCGCATTGACGGTTGAGTCATTGATCTGAGCGATCAGCCCGCCACTGATTTTGGTCGCCGCAATCGAGGCACCGATTGCCACGCCGACGCCCGATCCTTCGCCGGGAGTGGCTCCCAATGCGAGCGCCACCCCGCCCGCGTCGGACGACACCTTCGACGTGTCTGTGGCGGTGACGTGGACGTCTTGCGTGGCGATGATGTCCGCTGCTTCGATCTTCGCGGCGGTGTTCGCCGTGATCGTGTTCCAGCTCGCACTGCCCGCCAAACCGACTCCTAATCCACCACCTTCTTTGGCGGCCGGTGGAGCCGCACTGATGGCGGCGGAGGCAGCCACCGACACAATCTCACCAGATTGATTGGTGGTGACGTTGACATCGTGAGCGTTGTGAATCGTCGCGTTTTGAACGATCGCTTCGGTGGTGGTGTCGATGATCGCGCGACTGAAGGAACCCACCAGCCCCACGGCGTTGTCGTCAGCGATCACGAGCGCGCCAGCACCCGACAGTCCAATGGTGGAACCGGAGTCATCGGCGGAAACAAGCAGGTCGCCACCGGACAATCCGATGGTGCCCGATGTATTGATGTTGGCGCGTGTCGTTCGGGTGACTTCGTTCCACGACGCGACGCCAGCGATCCCAATGCCGGTGCGGCTGGATGTGGGGGATGCGTCTTCCGAGGAAGCACCGCCGCCATCGACCTCTTCCTCGGTTTCTCCAGCCTTGGTGTTCGATGCGGAGGCGCCGGCCAGCCCAAGACCGATTTGCCAGCCCGTGGAATCGGCACTGACTTGGACACGGGTCGCGGTGATCGCTGCGTCTTGACCAACCAACGTGTCGTTGTCGATTCCCTCGCCATCGCCGATGATCGCTCGGGTATCCCGAGTGCTCTGTTGAACGTTGACGCTGATCCCCGCGCCCGACGATTTGGCTCGCATCACGCCACCGGCCATTCCGGTTTGGATTTGGTTGGAATCTGCGGTCACGTCGATCACGCCACTGTCAATCGTGACACCGTCGTGGACGTGAGCGATGGTTTTGTGTGTGCCATCGAATGTGTTGACGCTGCCCGAGACACCAAACCCGCCGGACTTGCCGCCTGCCAAGGCGATGTTGAGGCCGAAGTGATCTTCCGTGGCACTGACTTTCAATTTTTGATCGTCACCGGTGCGGACCATGGCACCCCGCTGAATCGTGGCTTGGGTCACAGTGTCGAGCACGTTGACAATCACGGAACCACCGATGCCACCTTTGCCAGAGGTGTTGTTGCTGATGATCGCACCAGGCGACAACGAAGTCGGTGCTTCGACGGCGGTGTGAACCAATCGTGTTTCTGTATTGGCGTCGACGGTCACTGTCTGCGTCGCAGCCTGCCACGCAGCGTTTTGGTTGATTCGGGTGAAGTCCCCGATCGTGGCCAAGGATTCGGTGTGATATTCCGCAACGACCAGTGTGCCCGCAACGGTGTACTTTGCGGCACCGTCTGTGCCTGTGTTTTCTCCGCCGATTGCCGTGGTCGCTCCGCCGGAGGGATTGCTCAGCAACGTCCCAACGGTTTTGGTGATGTTTTCCACACGGTCGAGTGAAAACCCGTCGGTCTCGAACGCATCGTGAATGCCGGTCCAATTCTCGGGCTCGGCAAACAATGGCAGCGCGAGTTGGCTGCGAACAGTGAGTTGGCCGCTGGCATCCAGCTGCGCCCCAGAAAGGATGTCCGATCCGCTTTCGATGACGGCTTGAGATGAGTTGTGGTACACGCCAATGCTGATCCCCACTCCGGCAGCCACTTTCTTTTCTGTGCCGCCGACTTCACTGCTGTCACCACCATCGGTCACGATCTTCCCCGAGGTTTGCGTCTTGAGACGGTTTTCGATTTCCGAATCGATCGAGACGTCCACGGATGATGACAGCACTGCAGTCGCCGCAATGGTCGCGGCCACATCGTGAGTGACGACATTGATGGCGACGCCACCTGAGACGGTGAACAGATCGTTGCCTTTGCCTTCGCCTCGCTGCAGATCGGTTGCCGTCGGTCCTTGCTGCGATTGGCCCCATTCCTTGGTGCTGTCGAACGATCCCGCCAGCCCGCCGACCAAGTTCCCTACTTCGTTGCGGCCATTTTTGAGTTTGGTGAGGAACGGTGCGCCCCCGGTTGCGGCGCCGACGGTCGACGAGTTCGCCGCCGTCAAAGACGCCTTCACCGAGACGCCTTCTGTCGCGAGCGGGTCCACCAATCGGTGCGTGGTGGTCGTTGCGGCGGTCGCAACCGGGATGGCGATCAGCGTGATGGGTGCGGCGTTGATCGCGTCGCCTTTGGACGCCGACAAACGAATGGAGTTGTCGTCGATGACCGTTGCATAGTAAACGCCGCCATCGACCAATCCGTCGATGGCCGGGTCAAGGAGGATGACATCGGCAGCCACCTCCAATGCATGCCGCGATCCAGCTGGACCAGGACCGGTCAAATCAACGATCGCCGCCGGTGTGGACTCGGTTGCAATCGTGGTCAAGCGGATGTGATCCGCATCCACAGCGTCAATGGTGTACTGGGTTCCTGCGTTGAGTCCGCCGATCACGCCGCCGTCCGCAAGGTATGTGACCACTTCACCGGTCTCAAATCCATGCGAGTCCAATCGGATCGTCTCGCCAAATGGATTGGTTGTCGGGTCGACTGAATCCGAGTTGATGACCGGACCAGCGGTCGGGTCGAATTGCAAACGATTGACCGGCGGTTGCACGCGAGTCGGCACGAATGTCAGTGTTCGCGCAACCGGTTTGGAAGAATCGTTGTCCGTGTAAACGTCCAAGTGGTGTTCATCGCCGATGCCGGCGGCGGAAAGGTCAATGACGTCCGCAGGAGTGCCGCCATCGGGAGTGACGGGGCGCAATTGCAATGAATCGCCGCTGGTCGCCAAAACCTCGTAGTCCGTTCCATCGGTCAATCCGCCGATCGCCACGTCACCGGCATCATGGCGATAACGGACGATCACGCCGTCGAACAACTCATGACTCGGGATGGCGATCTCATTGTCGGTGACGTCCAAGTCGCCGCTGATCACCGCCAAGACGTGTTCACCAAACTGAATCGTTGCGGAATCATCGAGGTCAACCAGGACCAGCGAATCGGGGCTCGCGGACAATCCAAACCGGTCGTCGTCGATGGAATCGACGACGACGTAGTAGTTCTGATTGTTGACAATCTCACCCGGTGTGCTGTTGTCCCCAGCCTCATAGTTCACCAGGGTGCCAGTCGTCAGTCCGTGACCAGGGATGACGAATTGATTGGCCACCGGGTCGACAAGCGGAGTTGCCCGAGTGCCGTCAAATTCGGTCGCTTTGGTTTCAAACGAGAAGGATTGATTTTGATTGTCGTGGAACGTGGCCAACAGAGTTCTGGCCGTTCCCGCGAATGCTTCGGTGCGGGTGTTGGCTAACTGGATCGACTCGGCGTCATCAGAGATGACGTAGTAGGTGGTGCCGTCAATGAGACCGGCCGACGAGCTTCCTGAATCGCCGCTGACAGCATCGACGCCCGCGTGATACGTGATCGCTTGACCGGTGAACAACACATGACCCGGCATGGCGAGCGTCTTCGTCGCCACGTCAACCGAGTGAAAGCGAGCGTGCTGGGTCGTCAGCTGAGTGCTGGATCGATCCGCGTCGGTTCGGTAGGTGATCTCATCACCGGTTTGCAGCCCGTGATCGGGAATGGTGATTTGATCCGTCGTCGAATCCACCACGCCACTCGCGTTGGGAACAAATGTTTGTGCCACTCCTGCGTACACAAAACCGTGCGAGTTTCCGACGCCAACGTCAGTCAGGTCCAGTGGCGTGGAATCATTCTCGGAAGTCAAACCGGCGAGTTGAAATTGAATTTGGGTGGAGTTCGATCCAGGCACAAAACCTCGGTTCACAACCAGGTAGTTTTTCCGGTCTTCCAGGCCACCGATTGCCTGCGGTTCGTTGTCGTCGTCGCTGCCAGATTGGTACGACAGCACATACCCGTTTTGGATCGCTTCGAAATCGTTGACTTGGTCCTTTGTCAACGTGATCGTGTTGTCTGTGAGATTGACCGAGGTGGCCGGATCGAACAGCGAAACTTCCGTGGTGTAGATCGAGTGGGTCGGATGATCGCTGGCGTCGTACGCGGACAGCGTGTCCGTTGACAGGTCAATGGAACGCTGGCGGACGACTTGGAAATGATCGTCGTCGATTTTGACCACGAACAACGATTCGCCACTGGTCAAACCAGGCAACGGGAAAGCCTCGTTGTCACCAATCGGGATCGCTTCATAGTTCAGTGGGTCGCCGGTTTCGAAACCATGATCTTCGGCGTGGATCGTGGTGCTTTGGGTCGGCACTGAATCGTTGTTTAAATTGACACCTTGGAAGGTGCCGGCGGCCGTGAGCTTTCCGGCAACGGTGGCCTGGATGTCAGCGGTGTCCACCGCGACAGCGAACCCGAGTGCCACGGTCGCGTCGACATTGATTCCGACGCTGGCGGCGGCGTTGTTGGTTCCGACGCCCGTTGCGTTGACGTTGATGCTGCCGGCCGTGGAGGTCACGACGACGCCAGAGTCAATTTGAGTGTTGCTGACCGAATCCGAGACGCTGACAGCGGCGGCCGCACCGGCTGCTTTGGAATCAGAGGTCTTGGTCTTCACTTCTTCCAAGCTTTCTTGGCTTTCCAACAGCGGCCCTTCAACGGATTCGGACTTCTCGATGCCGTTGTCGTTGGTGGCCGAGGCTTGCACATCGGCAATGCTGTCGGCGTTGGAACCGATCGTGATGGTGCCGGCGGCCTGAATGGACGTGCTGCCTTGCAAGAACGTTTGGGCAGAAGCGTCGGAAATGCTGACACCGACCGCAACCGTCCCCAATCCGCGAGAGACGGCCCCGGTGCCAAACTGCATGTTGGCCAACGCGTACGTGGTCGCATCAGCGGTGGCGTCGGATGTGATTTTGACGGTCCCATCCGCTGTGATCGTCGCTGAATCGAGCGTCACGGTTGACTCGCTTTCGCGAACCATGACGGACACCGGCATCGGCAGCGGTGCCAAAGGGAACAGAGAGTGCAGTGCTTTGTGGGTGTAGCCGGAGATCACCTCAGGAACGACGGTGTCGATGTTCTTGTCGCGAGCCTCGGCCGTGATTTCGACATCACCACTGGCCGTGATGATGGCAGAACCAATGCTCACGCTGGTGTTCTTCTTGCCCACGCCGACCGGACGCATCGGGCTGACCAGCGAAGAGATGCGCTGCGCATCGAGCGTGATGTCCTTGCCGATCAATGCGACGCCATCTTCGATTTTGACAAACCGGTCCGACAAAAAGACGTCTGTGAGATCAATCGGTAAGTTGCTCGCCACCGACAATCCGGACTCCGCGCCAACGCTGTGCAGCGAGAGGTCGCCCGCGGTGATCTGGGCGTTGGCATCAACTGTGATCTGCTCGCCGATGATCGTGAAATCAATCGCAGGACTGAGGTCAATCGTGCCGCTGACGTGGATCGTGTCTTCGCCGAGGTACGCATCGATCTTGATCGAATTGGCCGACGTGGGGATCTCCCATCGTGTTTGGTCCGTTTGACTCACGGGAGGGACGACTTCCAAGCCGTCGAGGTACACCGTCAAGTCATGGTTGCCGTCAACGATCAAGTTTCCCGAGTCTTGCGAGACCTGAATCGAATCGTACAGAGCCGACCCGCGTACTTCGTAGTCGCCCGCCATCAGTTGCCGTGATTCGAGCGATTCGAATCGAGCCGAACGTCGATGACGCCGACGGTTCTTCTTCGTTTTGGATCGACTGTTGGGACCGCTTTGTTCCACGCTGGAACAGTTTGCGCGGCGAAGTTGAAGTCCACGCAGTAAGTCATCGATGTTCATCGTCAGCCTGTTTCCATCCATGGAACGAAACATGACCGCCGTTTCTTGAGCGAAATCCCAAGAAAACGGCGAATTCATTGCAGCAGGAAATACTCAAATTGAAGGCGCATCGCTAGATGAGTTTCACGCAGGAAACTGTCACCATTTTGATGTCTGGTTGATCTTGACGCGGGCGTTCTTGTTTGGATAAGCCTCAAGCAGCCAGGATCTTCTTGGTGCCGCTCAACCCTCGCTGTGAACAATGGTTCACCCGACCGCATCAACTCTGAACGATCTCTTGAAACTGATGACTCAAAAAATTGATTGGGTTGGCATCACTTCCCGATGCCTCGTTGGGGCCAATCTGCTGGTCATTGGATGGTCGTTTTCTGGCAAAGCGTCGGCTCAGTCACCGCAGAACGATTCGCCGGCGAGTGGGTATTCCAGTTCATTCGATAGCGTGACGGATCTGCCGGCGAACGAGATCGATGACCTGATCGACCAGGCGTCTTACGCTCAGTGGACGGAAGCAGCTGCCGCTGATGGCGGGGTGACCATTCACAATGGTGCCGATTCGTCGATTCAATTGATGAATCTGGAACGCCGGCTGGCCCAACAGGAATCGCAACTCGCTCGATTGCAGAATGGGCCTGCTCGGCCGGGCAAGCTGTTTGCACGCTATGAAAGCGTGATTGTGCAGCCCGTGCAGAGCAATCAAACCGCCTTGATCGTCCAAACAGGCGACGAAGAGTTCGCAACGGTCATGTTTCCATGGGAAATGAAGCACAGTCCCCGTGTCACGCTTGGTTACGAACCACCAAGCAACGGTGTCGGATGGCAACTTCGATACTGGCAGTTCGATCACGGCCAGTCCTTTGTTGCCAGTGAAGACAACGGCATCATCCAGCCGGGATGGCGAGCCGATGTGCCCTACCTCGTCGAAGACGGTGACGTCGCTTTGGGCGTGCAGCTCTTTGAAGAAGGCACCTTCACCAGCCGCGTTCGAGCGGATGTGATCGACCTGGAGGTCTCCCGCAACTTGATCCAACCCGTCGACGCATTCATCGGGATGCGATACGGCAAGTTCAGCCAAACGTACTCCGCCGTGACCGATGAAGGGTCCGTCAACGCAATCACCGAATTCCGAGGGCTTGGTCCTACAATGGCTCTGCGTCTGCGGCAGACATTGCCGCTGGATCGCTTGGCGATGTTCGGAACGTTGCGTGGGGCGATGTTGTATGGCAAGAAAGACTTTTTGGGACGAGAGTCCAACTTTGGCAACACACAACACGTCAACGGAATCGATTTGCGATCGTATGACGAAGGCGTGAATTCCTTTGCCGGCAGTCTCGAAATGCAAGTCGGCGTTGAATACACAATCACGGATCACTTCACGACCTTTGTTGCCTTTGAAGGCCAGCATCATTCCAGCGTCGGCGGTGTCAATCCACCGGCCACGATGGAGGGCCGCGACGGTGACGTGACTGGTGACAGTGTCCTGGACGACGACCTCAGCTTCGTCGGGCTGACCACCGGCATCCAGTTGCAATACTGATCCACGACGCATCCGTCGCAAAACATCGTCGCGAAACTCATTCCCGTCGCGAATCTCATTTTCGTAGCGAAACTCGTCAAGAGTTTCGTCCATTCCCTCTCCGAATCATCGAAACTCTTGACGAGTTTCGCTACGAGTCGACGAGCTTTCGTTACAAGTATTTGGGATCAGGGCGACGGAAGCAGGCCGTTCTTTTCAAAAAAGAAAGCGTTTGCCAAACTTCGTCCCAGCCCGCTTCACCAAACAGCCGAATGCGTGGTGCGCCAGGCAATAGGCATCCGGTGTACGGGTAGGTCTGGAAATGATCTGTCTTGACCAAGCCTTTCCGTTCGGGGTTTCTGGCGATGTATTCCATGGTGGATTCAATCGCACCGCGATCTAGTTCATGGTCCTTCAGAACATGATCGTACGGTTGCAATTGGAATTGATGCCCGACTCGTTTCAAGCAGTCGTTTGAATTCAAGCGAAACGCTTTCATGGCGGGCAACTGATCCGAGTCATCGGCGAGCCCTGCCCACAGAAGGTGGATGTGGTCGGGCATCAAACAATAGATCGGACAAGCGATCTGATAGCGAAAGGCGGCGTGGGTCAGCAATTCTCTCATCTTGTAGAGAAATCGAGCGTCGAGCCAACCGGTGCGACGACCGTCAATCGTGCACACCCAATGCACCCATGCTTCGCCCCGGTAATACTCAGCCGGCAATCGTTTTAGCCGTTGCGGACGCTCGACAGTCATCCCTTTATCGTAGCGAAACTCGTCAAGAGTTTCGTCCACTCCCTCTCCAAATCATCGAAACTCTTGACGAGTTTCGCTACGGGTGGATCGTATCGATGAGCAACGCGTGGGAAGGAAGTCGCATGGCGATCTCAGTGTGCGTCGAGCGAATGTGTTCCAGGAATTGGGCTGTCCCTGGTTGGGAGTCGCGCGAGCCTGGCAACGCGACCGTCGCAGCGTCGTGAAGCGATCGTAGCGAAACTCGTCAAGAGTTTCGTCCACTCCCTCTCCAAAACATCGAAACTCTTGACGAGTTTCGCTACGGATGGATCGTATCGATGAGCAACGCGTGGGAAGGAAGTCGCATGGCGATCTCAGTGTGCGTCGAGCGAATGTGTTCCAGGAAATCGACGGTCCCTGGTTGGGAGTCGCGTGCTCCTGGCAAACAACCTGGTTGAACGCCTGCTGGACTGAGAATGTAGTGGTGGTTCACGTCCAGGAACGTGGGGTCACGCTGTGGCATCAGGACTCGGCCTGTGCGAGTGTATTCCTCCAGCAACCTCGCTAGAGAGTCAGGCAACGCGACCGTCGCAGCGTCTTTCCAAAACGCGGTGTCGCGGCGCTGTGAAACGACATAGTGCATCAGCACAAAGTCACGCACCTGAGCGTAAACCTCCGTCATCCGTGTGTTGAATGATTGGGTGTCGCAGGAGCGTTTGTCAAAGACACCTGGCAAGATCGCCGTCGGCAAACAATCCACCAATTCATCCAGGGCGCGCTGGACCAAGAAGATCCCGGTGGACTCCAGCGGTTCGACAAAACCAGCGGACAATCCGATCGAGACGCAGTTGCCGACCCACGACATCGGTCGCATCCCCACTCGCATCGGGACAACTCGGGTCTCCATTGTTTCCGCGTCGCCACCGACCAAGTCGATCAGTTCGCTTCGGGCGTCTTCGTCGCTGATGTGAGCCGACGAAAACACATAGCCGCAACCCGTGTTCTCGTGCAGAGGGATTTGCCAGGACCAACCGGAGTTCATTCCGGTGCTGATCGTGAACGGCGGCAGTTCAGCGGAAGACTCTTCATCATCGCCCAATTCATTGCGAGGCCGACGCATCGTGATGGCGCGATCACAGATCAATTGCCCGGACCAGTCGGTCCACTTCGATTGCATCTCTCGTTCAATCAGCACACTCGCGAATCCGCTGCAGTCAATGAACAGGTCCCCTGCCACGGCGGTTTGCCCATCCAGCGAAAGGGATTGGATGTTGCCTTGCTCATCGTGGGCCGCGCCGCGCACGTCCGCGACAACGTGCTGGACCCCTTCGTTGATAGCAATCTCTTGCAGGAAGGCAGCCAGCTTTCCCGCGTCGAGATGAAACGCGTAGTTGTGCGCGAGACTCGGTTGACCAGGCGCACGCGGACCACGTCCTCGTTCGCACAGTTCGCGTTGGAAGCTGTAGTCGGTGTACTTGGATTCGACGGGGATCCAGCCCTGGCGAACTCCCCGTTGCCAGGTGTGAATCAGGTCCACGCCATCGATGGGGCTGCCGCAAATCCCAAACGGGTGCCAGTAACGGTGTTGGGGGTCGACCCAGTTGTCGAACCGAATCGCCAGTTTGTAAGTCGCACCGGTCCGGCGGATGAACTCATCCTCGTCGATGCCCATGTTCTCGATCCAATCCACGATCGCTGGGATCGTCGCTTCGCCCACACCGATCGGTGGGACACGAGCCGATTCAATCACCGTGACGCGGCATCCGAGTCGTCGTTTCAACGTCGCTGCACTCATCCACCCCGCCGTCCCGCCACCGACGACGACGATGTGTCGATCGCTGCCCGGTGGATTGCCACCAAGCTGTTGGTCGTGATGCAGCACCGTGGTGTCGTCCGTTTCCATCACGCCATTTCCTCAATTTCGTTCATTGATCGCTGGCGTTCGTGTCGCCGGTTGCGGATGGGGCGTCGCTGGGCATGCATCTGGCAGGTTCTTCCTGGTGGTCGCTGGCGGGTGGCGAGTGGGGTTCGATCACCAACGGTGGCGCGTTCGCTTTCCTGCGAAGCCAATGGATGGATTTGCCGACCGGTGGAAAGCGAATGAGTTTGGCTTCCAATTGATGCTTTCCCGGAAAGTCCAGCAGCAGGACACCGATCGCGGCGGTCAGCAACCCCTGGCCGGGAAGGATCAGCATGGCAATTCCGGCAAGCAGCAACGAGGCGCCCATCAAGTTCTTGAGGATCAGCCCTGACCATCGTAGCAGCGGATGCTGATCCGCAAACAGGGTTCGGGGCCGGTGTGGTTTGGCGAAGTAGTCAGCCGGGATACGGACCACCAGAAAAGGCACGCTGAGAAGACTGCCAACGAAAACCACGGCAGAGATGACCGCGGCCCACTGCATGGCACCTTTGTGTTCCAGGAGCTGGTCGTAGAGGTCGTTCAAAAAGTTCATTGGATGGGGGCGAGCAGACGGCAGACACGAACCAGGAACCGATAGGGAAGTGAACTTTCGGTGTACTCGGCCGCCGACGCAAGTTCGCTTTTGGCAAAATCCGCTTCCAGCATGGCTTCGACTTCCTTCGCGAATTCTTGGTTGATCATCAGCATCGTGATTTCGAAGTTCAATCGCATCGATCGGTTGTCGAGATTCGCCGTCCCAATCAGCGAAGTAGAGTCATCGATCAACCAGACTTTTTGGTGCAAGAAACCAGGCTGGTAGCGGTAGATCTGGATGCCTGCTTCTTTGGCTTCTTCCAGGTAAGAGATTCCTGACCAATAGACATGCAGGTGATCAGGGTTTTGCGGAATCAGAATCCGGACATCGACTCCGCGAAGGGCCGCCAGTTGCAACGCAGACATCAATTGCTCGTCAGGAATGAAGTACGGACTGACGATCCACAAACGGTCCTTGGCAGAATTGATTGCGTGCAGGAAGAACAGCGTTCCTGTTTCAAGCATGTCCGCCGGTCCAGTCGGCAAACACGCGGCGACGACTTCACCTCCTACCTCGCGGACGGGATTCCATTGAAGTTGGGGAAGCGATCCTGTGGCCCAGTTCCAGTCTTCCACGAAGGGGGCTTGAATGCAGAGCACGACCGGACCGCGAAGTTCGACGTGGGTGTCACGCCAGGGAGTGAGCACCGGGTGATCGCCGAGGTATTCATCACCGACGTTGTGCCCTCCTACAAAAGCCACCTTGCCGTCCACCACCACAATCTTGCGGTGGTTTCTGAAATTCAGTCGGAACCGGTTGCCTTTCCCCTGTGTTGTGTTGAAGGGAGAGATTTCGACGCCGCCGCTGCGGAGTTCCTGAATGTACTCAGGCGACAAATCTTTGCTGCCCAGTTCATCGTAGAGCACGAACACTCGGACACCTTCGGCGGCCTTTTTGAGAAAAGCGGCTTTGCATCTTTGCCCCAGGTTGTCGTCTCGCAAAATGTAGAACTGAAAGAGCACGTACTCTTCGGCTTGGTCGATGCTGTCCAGGATGGCATCAAATGTTGCTTGCCCATCGATCAACAGTTTGGCGGAGTTGCCGGTGGTGATGGGAAGTCGGCTCAGGCGGTTGAGAAGACGCGACTGGCTTTCTTCGGAGGGTGTTTGAGGTACCAGCAAGAGATCGTCTTCCTCGAGTTCCGTTCGAGTGAGTTTGACGACCTCGCTGCTTGCGAGTTGTTCGCTGCGTCGCAGCAGATCGTATCCATCAAATTTTGACTGCCCGAGTGCCCAGTACGCTGGGACGGCGACGTATGGCAGGGTATTGAGACTGACCGCCCAGGCCACAGCGCCCTGCGAGGTGCGTGTCGACATCACGGCTTGAATCGATGTCAGCGCGCCGAGCACATGCATGAACATGACAAATGCGGCAAAGGCCCGCCTCTTTTTGGACCTCGGCTCGGGGGTTTTGGCGGGAGCGTCCGCGGATTCAGAGGTTGGTTTGCTGCGTTGGAACATGGCGATGGCAACTTGTTTTGGTGACGTCCACATGACTCGCCATCGCGAACGTCGCTGAAGCCAGGGTGTGGTTCCGTCGTGACGGAGCGATTGTATCGGACGCGGTGGGAAACGTAGCCACGGTAGCGCCGAGTCTCTCAGACACGGAGCCAAAATCAGAGGAGGCGTTGCCACCGTTGGTTGGCACAACGCCATGAACCGCGTCGCATCATCGCGATGGTTGGCCAAGGCGATCGTCGGGAGGGGATTGGTCGATGCACTTTTTGCATCCCAGTTCATACCCGATCATTGCGTCGCGGCCCCTCTGCGTGAGCACCCAATGACGGCTGACCAAGGGCGGCGAGTGGCGGACGTGCTGGTTGTGGCCGCAGGCAAGTTGAGCTACCCAGTGGCCTTCATCGTCGGTGTGGAAACCAGTGATGGCTTGTGGAATGGTTTCCTCATCAGGGTTCTTCATGATACGTGTTTGCCTCGCGTGGCGGTTTAAAACAGGAGTTTGTCTGCGTGGCAACTGAAAGAGCGTGTGCTCGATCATTCCGCGATCTCTCTGCCATCGCCCAGTAGGTGGGACAGCATCCGGCGAGGGTTTTCAAGGAAGGAACGAGTCACTCGGTAATGTTCCGTTTCTTCGTAGGCGATGGGGTGGATGCCCGCATCCGCGAAAGGTGGTTGGACTCCTTGTCATAGCGGGAGCGTTCTTTTCTTCCGCTCTCTTGAACAGGTGCATTGGCATGGCGAGCCAGCCCTCTGCGTCCAGCTTCAGGCCAATGACCTCGGGTTGGTGCCGCAGAACCAAGCTCCGGAATTTGCTGGTCGAAACGAGCGATGGATCATTGTTCATGGCACGATTCTAACCGAAAACAAAAGACGCTCGCGATCGATTGCTCCACGGCAGAGGTTTTGCATTGGATCAGCGACGCGAGTCGCTCCGATGTCCGAAGATTGAGTCGGCCGGTTCTCTCGACTAAGGTTGGCCTGCCAAGGAAACGCTTGGTCGCCGATGTGTCGAAGGTTCCTTCCCCGCCTGTTTTGAACGCCATGAAATCGTTGCCGCCTGCTCTGCGCCTATCGCTCGTCCCTCTGGTTGTGGTTCTGGCGATTCTGCCCGGGGAAATCACTGCGTCTGCGATGGAGCATAACGCAGGCGCACTCGAAGAACGGGGCTCCCATCGATGGTCTCCGATCTATCTGACCGCGAATGATCTGTCGATCGCAACGGGGAAGCCTTCGCTCGTTCTGATGTCGAGTGGATCGACGCACGTTCCCGTGTGGTCTTTGTCCGGCGGCACCGTGGGGCAATCGATTGCCGGCATCGTCAACGGGCTTCCCGACGAGTGCCGCGCGGTGAAGGTCGAGATCGTGGTGACCTCCACCGACGCGGGAACCAACCCGGACGTGGAGGATGTTTATCGGGTTCACTTGTCGCAAATGGTGGACGATGCGCCGTTCACATCGCGATACGCCTTGGGCAAACCAGTGCGAACACCGCTTCCCGCCGGTCCGCTTCATTCCCGCACCATCGTTCTGGAGTCCTACTACGAAGTGGTTCCCAACGCGCCCCTGACGGTGCGGATTCAGCGGGAACCTGGCTTGCCCGGCGACACGTTCACCCGCCCCACTGGTTTGGCGGTTGTGAAGGTGACGCCCTTGAACGCTCTCGCGAAAGCTCATGTCGTGCAGGATGTGCGTGGCTACAACTCGTGGCCGATGACTCAGGCCATAGGCGACATACTGGTCTGCACCTATAGCCGGGGGTCAGCGCATTCGATCGGAGAGGACGCTCGCGCCGTGTATGCACGGACTTCGACCGATGGCGGAAAAACGTGGACGGCGGAAACGGTCGTCGCGAACACGCCTGGCTTCGGTGAAGTCACGGTCGGGAAAGGCCTGGATTCCACGGGGGCGATGCTGCTGTGGGTGCGCCGCGTCGGCAAGCAGCGACATCACGACCTCTACCGCACCACCGATGGCGTGACCTTCACGCTTGTGGCGACTCCTGAACTCGCCACACAACCGATGCAGATCACGGATGTCTTCGCGGTCCCCGAGGTGGGGTTGATGGCCTTGTGGTTCGCGGGGAACTACAGCGACAAAGCGGTTCACTCCTGGGGTGTGATGACCAGCAGCGATGACGGTGCCACCTGGACGCAGACTGCCATCGAGTCCGGGTTGTTGAAAGCAGACTGGCCCACCGAACCCTCCGCTGTTTACCTCGGCGATGGCAGGATCCTTGCTGTTGCGCGAACGGAAAGCGGGCCAGCTCAATTCCAGATGGTCTCGACGGACAACGGTGCCACGTGGACGCGCCAGCAAACCAACATCAGCGACATTTACGCCTCCACACCCAGCCTCATCCTCGACGCCGAAAACGGTTGGTTGAGTAACTATTATTACGAACGTGGCCGCGGCATCCTCCGGCGTCGAGTCGTTGATCCGGACGTTGTCTTCGACCATCCGCTGCATTGGCCCGCTTCGGAGGCAGTCGCCACCGGCAGTCCGCTTCCGTGGGATTCGGGCAACGCCAACGCCACCGTGATTGGGGACACCCACCACGTCTCCTTTTACTCTGGAAAGGCGCCTGACACAGCGGTCATGGTTTCGGAGTTGCCCGAACCCACGGCAGGAAAGATCCACCCCAGCACCAACGGTCCCAAGAGATAGGGGAACGGATCATGCCGATCCTCCACCATCGCGAACTTGATTGGTGCCCGATCGATGAGCAGTGGTCGACGGGGCGCATCCAAGTCAGAAGGCCGTGGCGATGGGTTATACTCTCATTCTTGCCTTTCCTTTGGCCGTCGTACGCTCGTTCCTGACGAGTCCGACGGTTCCCGCCCCAGCAAGGAAAATCTGCCATGTCGGATCATGCTTTCTGTCTCACGTTTTGCACCGATCCAGAGGGCGTGCACAGCCCTGCTTTCCCTGCACTTTGCATTGACGAGCCTGTCGGAGGAATCGGAGTTTCTGAGTGCGGTTTCGGAACTCGTCACAATCCAGCCAGGCGATTCGTGAATTGGTCACTTCGAATGATCATGTTGGTCGCGCTGTTGAGCGGTGGTGCTTCCTCGGCCGGTGAAACGGTTTTGCAATGGCAGTTTGATGGTGCGTCGCAACCGGGGAGTTGGCTGGGCCAACATGGAACGCTCGAAAGTGGTCCAAGACCACCGAAGTATCCCGGATTTGACCGTGGCAACATGGCGATGCCCTTCGCGGGGCATGAAGGAGCCATTTTGGTGAAGGATCACGAGCGAGGTGGTTTCACCAATGTTCGTTTTGGCAAAGGGGACACATTTGCCTTTGAAACCTGGGTGAAGTTCAAGGGCATCCGCGCAGGACAAACCGCCTATCTTCTGGGCAAGGGACGGCACCCAAAGCACGGGGAGGACTTCGCGGAGAAGAATCAGAATTACTCCGTTCGATTTCAGGGAGTGAAGGGCGGAGCCCGTTTTGGAATCCTGTTCACGAGTGAGCATCCCGAGACAAAGGATCGATTGTGGCATCGGTGGTGGAGCGAGTCCACGGTGCCTGGCACGGGCTGGCATCACGTGGCATTGCAGTTCACGTTCGGGAAAAGTGACAGCCTGTTGGCTTGGATCGACGGCAAAGCGGTCACGGGAGCATGGGATGAGAGCGGTGCGACCGATCTTCCGCCGGTGCAGGATGCGGATGATCTTGTCATCGGCACGGGCTTTACCCGAGAAGAAGGCTCCTCCTTTCAAGGCTGGTTGGATCACCTCGCAATCTATCGCGGTGAGTTGGATCCCGATGAGATGAGCCAACGCTATCAGTTTGTCCCACCACCACCACCCGTGACGCGGGAGATGGTTCCGCCGGGCAAGGTGTTGATTCAGATCAGCGAGGAGGGCGTCCCGAAATCCAATCATTGGCCCGAAGAGCCGGTCGTCACCGAGACTTACCTGGAAGAGGTCTTCGGGCTGTTCGAACTGCCGCACAAGTACGTCGCGACGGGCGTTCGGGGTGATCGGTCCAACCCATCGCATTTGCGAGCCTCGGCAGTCGTGGGGTTCCCACCGGGGAAACATCGGCTTCTGTTGCGAGGCCGTGGTGCCTGTCGTCTGTTCGTCGACGGAAAGAAATTGTTAGAGACTTCGCCTCGTCCGCACGACCCCGGAGGCTATGAGCCACTCTCGGTTCAGGACGAGTACCTTGATCTCGGGCCAGACTTCCGCTTTGCTCCCCCCGGCAATCGGGAGGCATGGTGTGAATTTGAAACGAAAGGTGGCGAGCATTTTGTCATCCTCGAAACAATGGTGGGTGGTGTCACTGGACGCAGCACGTTCCGGCCTGATGTCGGTGAGACGGTGGTTGCCATCTCACCGGAAAAAAGCGAATCATGGTGGCTGCTTTCGGGCGGGAATCGCGAAGTGCATTACACGGATGATGGATGGCAAGCATACGAAGAGGAACGTCGCTCAGTGCTCGCCAAGAGGAATGCTGTGGCTCGATCGGAACGTCGTGCGGCCAACCAGGATTACTGGAAACGCCGCCGTGCCATCGCCGCCGAGTGGCTGTCGAGCATCGACAAGGTTGCTGTGCCGGAGCTGCCCAGCGGATACCCCGCTCGGAATGCGATCGATCATTTCATTGCCGCACGGATATCAGACGTCCAACAGGAATCCGTTCGGAGTGATGCGACCAGCATCGATTACTTCAGGCAGATTCGCCCGCTGTTGGAATCACGTTGTTACGCTTGCCATCAAGGTGAAAAGGCTCAGGGGGATCTGCGTCTGGACGATCATCCGTCTGTGTTGATCGGTGGCGAATCGGACGGTCCAGCCATTGTTCCCGGCGACATCGACAGCAGCGCGTTGATTGATCGGGTCACAACGGAGGACGAGGATGTCGTGATGCCGCCCAAGGGCGATCCGTTGACGGACGAGGAAGTCTCGCTGCTTCAACGCTGGATTGAGGAGGGGGCTGTCTGGCCGCAGTTCGACGTTGACCGTTTTGAGTTGACGCCGTTGGCCGATGACTTGCAATTTCTTCGTCGGGTAACCCTGGACATCGTCGGTGTGCCCCCGACGGAATCGGAGATCATCGCATTCTGCAATGACGCCCCCGAGACACGCCGCAGTCAGGTGATTGACCGGTTGTTGGACGATCCTCGCTGGGCAGACAACTGGATGGGCTACTGGCTGGATGTTCTTGCTGAGAACCCGAACATGCTCAACCCGACATTGAACAACACCGGGCCGTTCCGCTGGTGGCTCCACGAGTCGCTGTTGGATAACAAACCTGCCGACCTGTTCGTGACCGAACTGATTCGCATGGAAGGGAGCGAGCGTTTTGGTGGTCCTGCTGGTTTCGCCACGGCGACGCAGAACGACCTGCCGATGGCTGCCAAAGGAATCATTGTCAGCTCTGCATTTCTGGGAGTCGAAATGAAATGTGCTCGCTGTCACGATTCCCCATCGCATGTTTCCTTGCAGGAAGATTTGATGCAGCTTGCGGCATCGCTCAAGCAAAAGCCGATCACGTTGCCCGAATCCAGCAGTGTGCCGATGGATCGGCTGAGTCAGGCGGGCCGCCAACCGCTGATCCAGGTGACCCTGCAACCTGGAACCGTCGTCGCGCCCGCTTGGCCGTTCGAACGCTACTGCGATGAATCGGTTGCGGATGCATTGGCTGAACGTCCCGGGAATTCGCGAGATCGACTCGCCGCGTTGATCACGGCTCCTCAGAACGAACGCTTTGCTCAGGTGATGGTCAACCGTGTTTGGCAGCGACTGATGGGGCGTGGCCTGGTTGCTGGAGTGTCCGACTGGGAAAAAAATCGTCCCACGCACCCGGCACTGCTGCGGTGGCTCGGGCACCAGTTCGTCGCGACCGGGTATGACCTCCAAGCCATCAATCGATTGATTCTCAACTCGCATGCGTACCAGCGTGCGACGGACTTGTCGCTGATCGAAACCAGTCCGCTGTTCATTTCGCCAGCACCGCGTCGATTGACGGCCGAGCAGATCGTCGACTCTGTTTTCCACGCCACCGGAACCCCGTTTGATGTGGAGGAAGTCAGTTTGGACATTGACAGTGTGCGAGCAGTGAACACGACGATCTCGCTCGGACCAGCGAGTCGTTGCTGGATGCTCACCTCGAGCTCGAACGAACGGGATCGTCCCAGTTTGTCTCTGCCACGGATCACGGCCGTCACGAGCGTGTTGAAGACCTTCGGTTGGCGAGGTGCTCGCCAGGATCCGCAGAGTCTTCGCGACACGGATTCCAACATCCTTCAGCCAGCGATTTTGGCCAACGGCGTCATGAGCACTTGGCTGACTCGGCTGAGCGACCGCCACGGAATCACATCACTCGTGCTGAAGGACCAGCCCGTTGAGCAACTGGTCGATCGCATTTTCCTTCGACTGCTGACACGGAAACCATCCGCGGAAGAGAAGGAACGGTACGTTCGCTTTCTGTCCGATGGCTACGACACACGCGTGATTCCGGAATCGAAACGCATCCAACCGACACCCGGCAAACGCGAACGCATCCGTTACGTGAGCTGGTCGAACCATGTCGATGGGCCGGCCAATACGTTGGCGGTGCAAAAGGAAGCTGACGCCCGCCGTGGCGATCCACCCACCAACGCTTTGAACGAGGACTGGCGTCTCCGCATGGAAGACATGCTGTGGGCCGTCCTGAATTCGCCGGAATGGGTTTACACACCGTAGATCCATGGAAACAGTCCAACACTGGAGTACCACGATGAAACGCCGCAACTTCATTGCTCAATCCGGCGCAATTGCTGGAGCCGCTTTGGCCAATCCCTCGGTGCTCGCATCACCGCCAGCGGTCAATCTTCCGAAGGGCAAAGCCGAGCACGTTGTGTTCATATGGCTGGGCGGAGGCATGTCTCAGATCGACACCTTCGATCCAAAGCGTCGTGGTAACTCCCAAGCCTCGCCGAAACTCGCTGGCTCGGAATACGAGGCCATCGACACCGTCGTGCCGGGAGTTCAGTTTTGCGAACACCTGCCTCGTTCGGCGAAGCTCGCCGATCGCATGACCGCCATTCGCACCGTGAATCATCACCTGGTCGACGAACACGCTTTCGGCACGAACTTTGTCCACACGGGGCGCCCCATCAGTGGAAGCACGACCTATCCGTCGATCGGTTCCATTGTCAGTCATGTGCGTGGTGCAGCGAACCCCGACGTTCCCGCTTACATGCTGATCGGTTATCCCAACGTCGCCCGTGGTCCCGGTTTCCTGGGGCCAAAGGCTGGCTACGTTTATCTGGTCGATACCGAAAGCGGGCCCGCTGGTTTCTCACGGCCGGCGGACGTGACTGCGCTTCGAGTCGATCGACGCCGTCAATTGCTCCAGCCACTGACCGACCGCGTCCCGAGCGACTCCCTGCTCTCGGAGTACCGCACTGCTCAGACCGAAGCACTGCGTTTGGCTGGGCCAGACTTCATGCGTCATTTCCGCTTGCAGGATGAGAGCGACGATCTGCGGAATGCGTATGGGGGGGAGTTCGGGCAACGATGTTTGTTGGCCCGACGCCTCGTGCAGGCTGGGGTACGATTCATCGAAGTGTCGCACAATCTGAATTTCATCAATGGAACTGGTTGGGACACTCACAACGAAGGCCAGCAGAATCAACATGTGCTGATCAAGGAACTCGACATCGCGTTGTCAGCACTCATCACGGACCTGGAACAACAGGGCATCCTGGACAAAACACTGATTGCGATCGGGACCGAGTTTGGCCGGCCAGCGGAATATGATGGTCGTGGCGGGCGCGGGCACCAAGGGACGTGTTTCAGTTTGGTTCTCGCTGGCGGGGGCCTCAACCATCAAGGGGCCTACGGCGTCACGGATGAGCTGAGTAAAAAGATCGTCGAAAAACCTGTTTCCGTTCCCGACTTCCATGCCACGATCCACGCTGCCCTTGGCATCAATCCAGGGCTCGAACTATTCGATGGGTCTCGTCCGATTCCGATTACCGATCAAGGGAAACCTGTCGCGGCGTTGTTTGGCTGAGCAATGAGCAGGGGGCAGTGTCATGCGTCCAATGATGCCTCCTCCTCGCCAAACCTCGCACCCTTGTACCCAGGCTCCGCCTGGGCACAGCCTGCCTTGGAGGCTCCTGCCTCCTGTCTCCCAAACCGGCAAGCAGAGCCTGTGGCGCATGGCGTTCCCAGGCGGGAGCCAGGGAACGAGCGGCACCCTTGTACCCAGGCTCCGCCTGGGCACACCCTGTCTTGGAGGCTCCCGCCTCCTGTCTCCCAACCCGGCAGGCAGGGCCTGCGGTGCATGACGTTCCCAGGCGGGAGCCAGGGAACGAGCAGCACGCTTGTACCCAGGCTCCGCCTGGGCACACCCTGTCTTGGAGGCTCCCGCCTCCTGTCTCCCAAACCGTCAGGCAGAGCCTGCGACGAATGGCGTTCCCAAGCGCGAGCCAGGGAACGAGCGGCACCCTTGTACCCAGGCTCCGCCTGGGCACACTCTGTCTTGGAGGCTCCCGCCTCCTGTCTCCCAACCCGGCAGGCAGGGCCTGCGGTGCATGACGTTCCCAGGCGGGAGCCAGGGAACGAGCAAACGAGCGGCACCCTTGTACCCAGGCTCCGCCTGGGCACACCCTGTCTTGGAGGCTCCTGCCTCCTGTCCCCCAACCCGGCAGGCAGAGCCTGCGACGAATGGCGTTCCCAAGCGCGAGCCTGGGAACGAGCAGCACGCTTGTACCCAGGCTCCGCCTGGGCACACTCTGTCTTGGAGGCTCCCGCCTCCTGTCCCCAACCCGGCAGGCAGAGCCTGCGGTGCATGGCGTTCCCAGGCGGGAGCCTGGGAACGAGTCGTGACGAAATGCTAGGCTGACGGAAGGTGTCCATCCTCTCGCCCAGGAAAGCAATCATGTCTCGCTCTCGATACAAGTTCGGAGAAGACTACCGGCCGTACTTCATGACCGACACCATCGTGGCTTGGTTGCCTGTCTTTTCTTACCCGGCATTCACCGACGTCATTTTCGATAGTTGGCGTTTTCTTCAAGGCGAGCGTGACATCCGAATCCTCGGATTCGTTGTCATGGAAAACCATCTTCACTGGATTGCGGTGGGCCCGCAAATTGGCAAACGCGTCGGAGAGTTCAAGTCATTCACGGCGACGAGCATCTTCCACAAGATGAAGCGGATGGGATATGAAACGTTGCTTCAAGAACTGGAGTATTTCAAACTGCGTCACAAGGTCGACCAAACGCACCAGCTATGGCAAGAAGGAAGTCATCCGCAAGTGATGGAGTCGGACGAAGTGATGTGGCAAAAGATTGAATACATGCACCACAATCCGCTGCGGCGTGGATACGTCGACGATCCGCTGCACTGGCGTTTCTCCAGTGCTAGAGCTTACGCTCGCCAGCCTTGTCTCATCAACGTTTGCACCGACTGGATGTAGCACCCTTGTACCCAGGCTCCGCCTGGGCACACCCTGTCTTGGAGGCTCCTGCCTCCTGTCTCTCCAAACCGGCAGGCAGAGCCTGCGGCGCATGGCGTACCCAGGCGGGAGCCTGGGAACGAGCGGCACCCTTGTACCCAGGCTCCGCCTGGGCACACCCTGCCTTGGAGGCTCCTGCCTCCTGTCTCCCAAACCGGCAGGCAGAGCCTGCGGCGCATGGCGTTCCCAGGCGGGAGCCTGGGAACGAGCAGCACCCTTGTACCCAGGCTCTGCCTGGGCACACTCTGTCTTGGAGGCTCCCGCCTCCTGTCTCTCCAACCCGGCAGGCAGAGCCTGCGGCGCATGGCGTTCCCAGGCGGGAGCCAGGGAACGAGAGGCACCCTTGTACCCAGGCTCCGCCTGGGCACACCCTGTCTTGGAGGCTCCTGCCTCCTGTCTCTCCAACCCGGCAGGCAGAGCCTGCGGTGCATGGCGTTCCCAGGCGGGAGCCTGGGAACGAGAGGAATGAGGAGGGCAACAGGTCGCTTGAACCGGTCACAGAGAACGAATCAAAAGACGCCGAAAACAGACGCGAGAAAGCTGGTGGTTCGAGTTGATTTCGAACGGCTTCCCCTCATCATTCGGGCTTTGGGAAGAGTGCCATCAGACTGTCGGCGAAAATCCGGTGGCCGTTGACGTTGGGATGGTTGATGTTGTTTTCCATCAGGGTGATGTAAGGGATTCCCTGTCGCCAGAGCCGACCGTAGCGAAGGGATCCTTCAGCGACCGCGATCTGGTTCTGTTGCGCAAAAGCACGAACGCCTTGGACGTAGGCGCGGGGATCGTCATCGATGTTTTGCTGGCTCGAAAACCCCATCCAGCTGGGGCGAACATAGTGCGGTGTCAGAATGATCCACTCGGCATCTCTCTCGCGGAAGTCAGCGAGGATCTTTCCGTAACGCTCCTCCACTTGCACTTCTGAAAGACCGGCATCGTTGACGAACTCCGACACGATCAGATCGGCCTGCCGGTTCAACACCTTCTCCTGGTAGTTGTGTTCGCTGCCCGGTGGCTCGCTCAGGTAGCTACCGGTATTCCGTCCGCCCCACGCCTCCGTGACCAATTCGATTTTGGCGTTTGGATAACGCGATTTCAGACGCTCCACAAACATCGATTGGTAGCGATTGAAGGTCGACACGCTGTCACCCCAAGCGAGGATTTTCAGGGGCTCTCCGGACTGGAGCTTTTTCAAAGACTCAGGCAGCAATGTATCCGCAACGGAAGAACCGTTGGCTGTTGTTTCGGGGTAGGCGGTTTCCAAGATTGGGAAGACGTGGTCCTTGCTCAACGCATCAAGGCGGGTGGGAAGGTAGATGTTCGCCAGCCGGATCTGGCCCGCATCCAAAGCCGGCGGTTCGGGCATGGAAGCATGTGGCGTTCCTTTCTTCAGCACGATCCGATGATGGCCGTCGAGCACGACTGAATCGATGCGTTGTTTGGTGTGTTGGTAGTCGATGTACACCGGTTGGTCGGGGGCGATGGCTCCCTGCGGCAACCGACCGACCGTGCCGGAGACAAGGTCAGCCTCGTAGTCGATCCCTCTTTGAAAGGTCTTGGCCGCGGGCTCCAGACCGGCTCGGACGACAACGCTGGTGGGGTCGAGCAAACCTTCGACCGTGCATTCCGCTGCGATGACTCCTTTGAGCCGAACACCCTTTCGCCAGCCCGCTGTTGTCTTGGCGTCGAAGTCGGGTAAACGATCGTGTTTCTCGTGGGTGACCGTGACGATTTCGGGACCAGCGAGTTTCAATTCAGCCGCAACCGATTGAGGTCCCGGCACGGTCACCGAGATGGTCCATGCTCCCGTCAGCCGCACCTCTGCGGGCGTCGCGACGGGGGATTCAGCCGCAACCGATGTGACGCAGCAGATCGCGATCGCTTGCACCATGAGGAGAAGGAGGGTGAGTGTCAGGGTAGGTTTCATGGGGTGACCTTCAATGCTTCCACTGGGATGACCGCGATTTCTTGGCGGCAAATGGTTCTGAGTTCTCGACCTTTTTCGACTCGCTCCGCGTCGCCTCCGTTGTTGGACTGGCCAAGGGAGGGCTTGCGATCACGCCGGATCGTGCACGGGGAGCGGCATCGTTCACGCCGACGAACGGTGCTGGCGAGGCATGGGACTGACGCCGCTCCAGTGCCATTCAGTCCTGAGTCCTTGGCTTCCGCGATGGGTTCTTTGCCTGCAGTTCGGCAAGCGTTTGGACCAGTTTCCCGGGATCATCGCACAGCAAAGATTCCGGACGATATTTTAGCAGCGGCAGAACTTTCTCGGGTGTCCCTGTCGTCGCGTCGAAATGGATCTTCGCTCCCGCCTCGCGAATCTTTGTCAGTAGCGTTGGGTCGTTTTCGATCCAAGCAATCTGAGGTCGCAAGTAATTCATGTTCGCGGATAAAAACGCCTCCATCTGCTTTTTCTGACGCAGGAAGATCAGCGTCTGGAGTTCCGGCAAGCGTTCTTTGAGTTGCTGCGATTGTTCCACGGTTCGCACGGCCGCGATCGTCCGCGCGGGTTCGCCATGGACTTTCACGGCTGCGGCAATTCGATCCGCATACGTCGCGCCTTCTTCCTTCAGGTCCAATTGGACATCGATCCGTCCACGGCAGACCTGCAGTGCTTGTTCCAGTGAAGGCACCCGTTCGGCATGGTACTCCGTTCCGAACCAAGTTCCGGCGTCCAGTGCCGCCAGTTCGTTCCAGGTCAGATCGTTGACACGCCCGCTGCCGTTGGTTGTCCGGTCCACCTTCGCATCGTGCATGATCACCAACTTGCCATCGCGCGAGGTGCGGACGTCAAGTTCGACCGCCGTTGCTCCGGCTTCCATCGCTCTTTCGATCGCTGCGATGGTGTTTTCGGGACGATCATGGCTCGATCCACGATGCGCCGAAATTCGCTGGACGGATCCGGCCGCTGCCGCCAAATCCTCTGCATGCGTTTGGGCCTCGGCCCTGCCGCACGTGGCGATTGCAAACACGGTGCAGAGCACCAGGCAACTGACAGCACCTCGTTGTTGTCTATCGTTTTGGCGTCGTGAACGCATCCCAGTGAAGGCGAGCCGATAGGAAGGCGGGGTGTTGCTCATCGTTTTGTTTCTAATTGTGCAGGGGGCTGTTGGTTGGACTGGTTCCTTCACAGGCTGGAAGCCGATGCCACTTCCCTATTGGACTGCGTCGCCTTGGCGGAGCGTCAGCAAGTATTCGATCAAGTCGGAAAGTTGTTGCTCAGTGAAGTTGGCGACGAGGCCTTCGGGCATCAGCGAGACGGATTGGGGGCGTTCCTCTTCGATGTCTGCTTCGTCGATCGTGATCTGTTGGCCGGTGGCGATGCCGAGCGTGATTTTTCCGTCTCGGCGATCGAGTACCAATCCGTTTTGGACGCGGCCGTCTTCCAGCAGAAAGGTGGTCGCGACAAAGTTGTAGTTGATCGCTCCGCTTGGGTATTGGATGTGATACAGCAGTTCTCGGTCACCGTACTTCATCCCCACGGACGCCAGATCGGGGCCGACCAACGCGCCTTCCCCGGTGACCCGGTGGCATCGCGCGCAGGCGGCGTCTTTGTGATTGGCAAACAGCTCGCGGCCTCGTTCGACGTTGCCTTGCATCGCCAGCACCGCTTGCACGTTGTGAATCTTCGCGCTGTCGCTGCCTGCCTTCACTGGAAGTTGCTCCTCAGCTGCGAGACGAATTCGACGATCGGAATGATTGTGCAGCAGGAACGACAGTTCGCTCTCCAAGTCGGCAGCAATCTTCGTCTGCTTTTGCAGCGACAAGACCGTGTTGGCTCCTTGGAAGCTCGTCGCGATCAGCTGCAAAGATCGACGTCTTGCATCCAGTGGCATGTTTTCATCAAGGAGGGCATGCAGCAGGGGGGGTTGTGCCGTGTCGTCTGCCATCGAGTGGATCGTTTCGAGCGCGGCCAAGGCAAGTCGTCCACCGCTCGGACTGCCTTGCGCATCGTCGATCAACTTGGCTGCTAACGCACGAACAGGCTGGTGCTTCATTTTTCCGAGGGACGTCAGGGCTGCCACGCGAACAACATCCTGTTGTGTGTCGTCGCCTGCAAGTTTCATCAGTGGGGCTTCGAATCCGACCAACGATGCGTTTGCGATCGACGCGATCGCGGTGATCTGGAATGCGGGCGAGTCCAAGGCATTCATGAACACCTGCCTTAGCGAATCGTCTTTGGCAAGTTCACGCCAATCGGTGGCAAGTTTGCGACCGAGTTGCCTGATGATTTCGAGTTTGCCTTCGGCGGTGACTCCATCTGCAAAGAATCGTTGGACGAGCACACGACCAGCAGCCGGGTCTGCAATTCCAGCCAGGGCAAGCGAAGCAGCTTGTTCGACCGAAGGGGATTGGTTGTGCGATAGCAGTTGCTCCATCGCAGGCAACGCTTCGCTGCGCTGAAGCACCCACGCCAAGCCAATTACGCGTGACGCCGAATTCGAGGGCGGCAATGCATCCTGAGGCCGAAGGAACGCATCGTTGGAACCAACCGGGTAAAACGGAGGCACGGCGATCGGTTGCTCATCCCACCCCGCTTGGATCGCTGTTTCAGCCAAGGTGCTGAACAGACGCGTGATGAATTCTGGCTCGCGATGGATCAAGGCGACTCGCAGAGCCTCCAGATAAAACCGGTCGCGACCGTCCCATGCAGCGGTCAACGATTGCAACGCGGCGCCGATGTCTTCGGTTGGCTGGTTCGAAATGGCGAGCAACAATGCGCGGCGCACGCCGGCGTCCGGATCGTCAACGAGGGCTAGGATTCGATCAAGGTTCTGGTTCGATTCATTGTCTCGGTCCGATTCACTGAGCAGGCTGAGTGACGTTTCGCGGATTCGCGGATCGGGATCGTGGATAGCTTCCGCCACGTCGGCTTGGCCGGTGGTTGGCAGTCCATGCAGGACATGAAGTGCTCGCGCGCGGATGACTGGGTTTGTGTCCTGGAGCAACTCCAGCAATTCATCGCGGGCTCCCGCACCTTGTCTCACCAATTGGTCACGTGCGGCCAGTCGTGCCACTGCGTTGGGTGACCGCAACGCTTCGGCCGCGTTGTCCCCGTGGAATGTCAACGTGTTCGGCTTGGTATTTTCTGCGCTGACGCGATAGATCCGCCCGGTCGTCTGATCGGAAAACCGGTTGCCACCGACTCCGGCATCGTACCAATCGCAGACGAACAGCGATCCATCGGTGGCGACGGAGACATCGACGGGGCGGAACCAGTCGTCATCGCCTTTCAGCAGCACATCGTAGTCCGATCGGAAGCCGGCCCCATGGCGAACGAGTGGGTGCGAATTGACTTGATGTGTCCCCGCATCGATCTGCAGCACCGCGCCATGATACTGTTCGGGCAACAGGCTTCCCTCGTAGACCACCAGCCCACTCGGTGACCCGTTTCCGGTTCCAACCAACTTCGGAATGATGCCGGGCAATTCTTCCGCCCAGTGCCGAGGCGAATCAGGATGCTGGTAACCGTACTCGCCGCCTTCCAGTACCCAGTACATCCGGCAACCACGATCGCCGTCATCATCGTTGTCGCTGCCAAACACGTTTCCGAAGGAATCCACCGCTGCCTCGTAGTTGTTGCGATGACCTGACGACAGAATCTTCAGTTGGGTTCCGTCGCGGTTCACGCGTAGCGTTGTGCCAACATTCGAGGACGTCACCCGTTGGCCGGATTGGTCCATGACATCCAGCGTCGGTTCGCCGGGTTTCAGTTTGTCTGCTCCGTAGCGGGCGTCGCCAACGGTGAAATACAGTTTCCCATCGGGACCGAAAGTCATCCCATGCAGTCCATGGTCGCTATCGACACCACGAAATCCAGTCAGCAGAGTGTGTCGGCGATCCGCGATGTCGTCCCCATCGGTGTCTTCCAGAACCAAGAGGTTGGGTGAATTGCCCGTGTAGACCCGCGTTCCGGTTTGAACGCCATCTTTCCAAATCTCTTCCACGGCCAGTCCCAACGGCACCGGGAAAATGTTGTCAGCGAACACGTTGACTTGGTCGGCTTTTCCGTCGCCATTGGTGTCGCTGAGGATCTTGATCTGATCCGCGTCTGCGACTCGGCTCATCGAATCGAACTCTTTCTGTTTCATTCGATAGTTGAGTCCTTCCGCAATCCAAACACGTCCGCGTGAATCGATCTCCATTGCCGTTGGGTTTCTCACCATTGGCTCGCTGGCCCAAAGAGATACTTCCATGCCTGCGGCCGGATGCAACGACTTGAGAGAGTCGGTGGGTGAGATTTGGGCGGACGCACTGCCGCAGCTGACAACGAAAAAAGACAGGCAGGCAGATCGCCAAATGGATCGCAACATGAACAGCGTCCGAGCAATGAAATGGAAGGAGGGAGGGGAGGGAATCAGGACGCGCGAGACGAGGGAGGCTTCCGTTGGTGAAACAGAATTTGAATGCCGTCCATGCCGGCGACCACAAGGGCGATGCCTCCGTCTGCGTCCAAGTCAGGGGTGCCAATTGTAATCCAGTCCGGACTTCGCCGTGATTGATCGTGGCCATCCCGTTCAGAAAGTGTTTCTCCGGACATCTCTCAATGTCCGCGTGGCTTGGCTGAAGGCTCACCACCGTCTCGGATGGACCACTCGATGCCTGCTGCTTTTTCGTCCCTTCGAATCGAATCGAATAGAATGCCTCCTTTCCAAAGTGGAAGTCGTCGCGAAAGCTATCTGTGTTCAACGTGTCAGCAGAAGTCGTTCGGCAAAAGTCGATTCACCGAAACGTGTTCACGTTCGGGTCTCGTGAACTGAGAACTGATGCTCGGTGGCTGATTCAGCCCCATGAGACCTGACCACGTGTTTGAAAATTGTTTCACTGTCCCATCCGTCTTCCAGAAGGCGATCAGCACCATGCGAATCCGAAACTGCCGTTCTTTGGCCCCCGTTTTGATTGTGGCGGCTTGCGTCGCTGTGTCGTCCACTGTTGTGCAGTCTCAAGAACCTCAAGGGGTCGCCCCAGGGGTCGAGAAGCCACTGCGGATTTCGCCCCGACCTGACAATGACCGGAACAGCGAAGGCGATTTCATCCAACTCAAGAATGGACGGCTTCAGTTGATTTACACTAAGTTCATCGGCACGAGTGACCACGCACCCGCCGAGCTCATGGCTCGGTATTCCGCTGACGGTGGCAAGACTTGGAGCGAAGAGGATGTGCCAGTTCTGGAGCGAAGGCCTGGTGAAACGAACTTGATGTCGGTTTCTCTCCTGCGTCTGCAAGACAACCGGATCGTCCTGTTTTATATCCAGAAGTATGTTGGTCCGCCGGGGACAAAGTATTCCCAACTGGACTATGTCTTGATGCGCACCAGCACTGACGAAGGAGCGACGTGGTCGGAGCCGACCTTTGTCGTGCCCAAAGACCAACCGGGTTACCGCGTGCTCAACAATGATCGCGTGATTCAGTTGAAGTCGGGGCGGCTGGTGGTGCCGCTGGCCGTTCACTATTTACCGGGCTGGGCAGGGTGGCGGAACTCGGCGCAGATCGTTTGCTATTTGTCGGACGACCTGGGGAAGACATGGCGTGCGAGCACCAGCACATTGGAATCCGAGCTGCTGGCTCAGGAACCTGGCGTGGTGGAGCTCAAAAACGGTGAGCTGATGATGTTTGTTCGCAGCAGTGATTGTCAGCTGGTCTCACATTCCAAAGACGGTGGCGAGACGTGGTCGCCGCTCCAGCGATCGAATATCGCTCAGCCGAGTGCCTCGCCGGCTTCCATTGAGCGAATTCCGTCAACCGGTGACTTGCTCTTGGTCTGGAACAACGGCGATGACCCGTTGGCAATCGTCAAGCCAGTCGGCCGGCGCCCTTTCACAGCGGCGCTCTCCGAAGACGAAGGCGTCACCTGGAAGCACATCCGAAATATCGGCACCGATCCACAGGGGTGGTATTGCTACACGGCGATCGAGTTCATCGACGATCATGTGCTGCTTGCCCATTGCGAGTACCCCGGTCTGAATTCGTTGCAAATCACTCGCTTTCCGATCCGTTGGTTGTACCAGTCAAGCGAGGTCGACAATGTGATTCCTGTCACTCCCAATGAATCTCAATAGCGCCCCTGGCTGAAGGACGCGGGTCAGGTGACACCTGGGAACCTGAGTCGGGTTGGCCAGCGAGTCGGCCGATCGGCGTGTCCGGCCAGACAAATGACCCGGACGGGCATCAGTTTGAGGGCACTGTCGGTAGTCGAAGCACCACAAAGATGCCGTAGGCCGCGGCGGATAGGGTGACCAGTTTGGCGGCGACATGGAGACTGCTAAGGATCAACGTTGATCCGACCAGCACCGTGACCATGGTGATGGCAACCACTTTCACTCCTGGTCGAACACCGCCTTGGTTGTGCCAATCACGCAGTGGGCCGCCGACGATTGGCCACGCCATTGCTTTGGCGTGCCAGCTTGGCGACACACGGATGAGGAAGTAGCACATCAGCAGGAGGAATGGCGTGGTCGGGATACCCGGTAACACGACACCAACCATGGCGAGCGCAAAGAACAGCCCGGCCAGGAACCAGTACAACCAGCGTTTGATGCCACGGGCTGGTTCGATCATCGAGGCGGTCTCAACCATCGAAAACTTTCTGCCGATCTGTTCGGATTGGGCGGGAGCGATGGCCAAGCAAAGTCACTTCCATTGGACGTGGATGGGGACCGTCGCGTATCCGCTGGCAGGATACGATTCCAACGACGGAGGGGATTCGGGCTGGAGATGAAAACCGAGTGTTTGATCCAAGAGGGATTCCATGAACACACGCATCTCCATCCGAGCAAGTGGTGCGCCCGGGCAAACGTGAATGCCAGCTCCGTACAGCAGGTTGTTTTTCGGACTGCGATCGAACTTGACCATCCCAGCATCTTCGAACGCGGATGGATCGCGATTGGCGGCGATCCAGTTGATATCCACACGCTCTCCCGCGTCGAGATCACGTCCACCGAGTTGGGTAGGACATGTGGTGGTCCGCCGATTGCTATGCAATGGATTGTGAACTCGCAGGATTTCGTCCATCGCGGCCAGCAGCACGCAACGGTCACGACGCAACGTGCTTTGGTGCTCCGCATTGTCTGCCAGGTGATGAATCAAAATTCCGATCGAAGCGGAGATGGTTCCGAGTTCGCCAACCGTCCAGTTCCGTAGAATGCTGCTGATTTCTTCGTTGCTCAGTCGTCGTCCATGGACAGTTTCGTGCATCAGAGAAGCGGTCACGTCGTCGTCCTTCTTGGCACCGCATTGGGAACGCTGCTGAATCAGGTCATCGACAATCGCATCAAGTTCACTCGCCAGCGTCGACAAGGCAACACGATCGCGGGCGCGAGTCGCGGATTGATTTTGTTCGGCCCAGCGGAGGAGCGGTTCGTGCAGGCTGCTTGGCCACCCTAGAAAGGCACATTGAATGCGAACGGCGAAGTGGGATGCCAGATCGCTCATCACCTCCACGTCGCTGCCGCCGACTGACAATTCGCTCAACAAGTCGGACGCGATCTCCCGGCAGACCGGCTCAAACGCGCCCACTCGTTCAGGGGAAAAATACGGTTCAATGATTTGCCGGAAAGGAGTGTGTTCCGGCGGGTCCATTCCATTGGGCACGGATTGATGCCGCGACACTTGGTTGCTGAACGTTGGATGGTCATTCAAAATTTGCATGACGTCGGCGTGACGAAACACGGACCAACCGCGTGACTCGCTGTGAGCCACCGGACAACGTTCACGCATCTCATCGTACGCAGCCACTTGATCGCGGATGACTTGATCGGATTCGGGATTCCAGTCGGACTTCATATCGTTGTTGCTCCTGTTCATTGACGGACGCAGTAGAGCGCGCCGACTTTGTTGACGTAGTGAACGTGGCCTGCAAACGCGAGCGATGTGGAAACACATCGCATCAATACCAATCAACGTTAGCGGCACGGCTTCCAGAGCACTGGAAACCGATCGTCTGGGGGACTTCCACGCAACGAGTGAACATGCATCAGTGTATGCACTTTGGAATGTGTATAGCAAGGTGTAGGTTGAGGCAGTGGGCGTGGTGGCGGTTCCGAGTTGGGTTGGCCTGATAAGAAGCGTGCTCTCAAAAAAGCCGAGCGCGCTCTCGCGGCTGTCTGCGCACCGCGATCAGCAGTCGCGATCACGATCTTGGATCGGGCAACGGCGCCGAATCAGGTGCCGAACTTGCAATTGCCCGTTGAGCCTGCAGTCACCTCCGTCCGTGGTTGGGCAACGCTAGCCGGTTGGCAACCGGTTCCGGATGATCTTGGTCGTGGGGTTGCCGGGCATGATCGTGTCGCACCACATTTCGTTCTCAAAGACGTAACGAACCTGAATGGCCTGGGCTTCATCGGCAGCGAATGCGGATGCGGCCTCGGCCAGCGAGACTGTCGCATCGGTCGCGGTGGATTTCATTTGAACGTGCTGCACGTCGGCGCCTTCGGAGAGGTCGGCGAACAACTGCAGGACTTGATCCTGGGCCCATTCTGCTTCCAGGATTTCCGGCAGCGGTTCATTGTTTTCGAGGTCTGCCAGTGTGAGTTTTTTCGACGTCATGCGTTGGGTAATCCGGGACGCGAGAAGGCGGGCATCAGTAAGATGGCGTTTTCAGGTGCCGGACAAACGTAGCGGCAAACGCCACACCCGGTGCAGGTGTCTTCCTTGATCACGGGCTTGCCATCGGTGACGGCGATTGCGTCGTCGACAGGACATCGTTCACTGCAAACGGTGCAAGTCGTGCTGTGGTGGGCCAGGCACAGGTGTTCGGTGATCCGGGCGGTTCCCATGATCGGCGGGATCGTGTCGACCAACACACCCGGTTCACACGATGCGATGCACGGAAAGTCTTCGCACATCAAGCAGGCGGATGTGTCGGCGTCGATGACCGGTGTGCCGGCGACCGCGCCCAGGCGATCGGGGGCTTGAACGATCGCGTTGTGCGGGCACGCGGTGATGCAGTCGCCGCACCGGGTGCAGCCCGCCAGGAACTGAAACTCGTCGATCGCACCGGGTGGTCGATGAACAGGGATCGTGCGAGCGAGAGGCTGGCCAGTCAGATTGGTTGGCGGAACGGGATCGATATGGATGCCGCCAATGCTGCGTGGCTGTGCAAGCGGTCGTTCTTCCACCTCTGGTTTGGGCAATCGTGTGACGAGCGCCGGAAATCGCGATGGTGGTCTCAATTTCCAGAGTCGACCTTGCAGCAATGCACGGCGGCTTTGGGAGACGGCAGTCGGCTGGAAGAGAAATGAAAACGCAACAAGCGGGAGGCGGAGAGTTGCAAAGAGGAACCGCCGCAGAGCGGAGCTTTTTCTCTGCGTTGGCTTGTCAACGTCTCCCCGGTCCTCGTGACTTGGCGTCATTTCTTTCCCTGATTCACTTTGCGACCACATCAAGCGGCGGCAGCATCGGGACGGCATTGGCTTCTGGCATTTGATCGAGCGAAGCTGAGGGGGCGTGGCACTGCGTGCAGTTCGTTCGCCACGGGTGCGTTGATTCCATGCCAGCCCATCCATGCGGGCCGCCATGGCAAGCGTTGCAGTTTTCTCGCATCCACTGCGAATGCGGGATTGTCGGCGGTGCGCCTTGGTAGGCACGCTTGCCCGCTTTCGGTGCCGGCAAGCCGACAAAGCTCGTTGAGACACTGGCATCGACTTCTTGGAACGGTGCCGGTGCCATCGATGCGTGACACTGGACACAGTTGCCGAGGAATTCGTGCGACATCACGCTGGCCTTCAAATTCGCCATTTGCACGCCACTGGAATGACATGCATAACAAGCCGCATCGGTGGTGTTTTCAACGGGGTGCGGAATGATCGGTGGAGCACCGTTGAACGCACGGCGTGATGCCCGCAGTCCGCTGGACGCTTCCTTCTCCGATTCACTCGGTTCGATCTGGGTGTAGAGATCGTACTCCGGCGCTGGCAATGCCTGCGGCATCGACTGCCAGGGTTTCGTCGGTCCCATTGGTGTGCTGGCGATCTCAGCGTAACTGACCGCAGGAATCAACTTTGTCTCCGTCCTCGTTCTTGAAATCTCGCGATCAGTCAACGGTGATTCGTGCATGCCATCGGGTTTTGGCACGCCATCACCCAGACCAACGAAGTATCCCATCACCGCGACGGCCATCACCACCGAGAGAAAGATCGTTGTCAGCCGGTTCATGAAGGCACCTTGGCAGTCGTTTTCTTGACAACACGAGCCGCACACTTCTTGTAGTCCGGTTGTTTCGAAAACGGATCGTAAGCTTCCAGTGTGCAGTTGTTGATCAGTTTGGTTTCGTCAAAGAACGGAACAAAGATCGTGCCACGTGGTGGTCGGCCACGGCCATCGATCCACACCGGCAAATCGCAAACGCCACGACGAGATTCAATGGTGACCATTTCGCCCTGGCGAATGTTGGCTGCTTGGGCGTCTTCCAAGTGCATTTCCACATACGCGGTTGGCATCGCGCGGCTGAGTTGCGAGACCCGCCGTGTCATCGTGCCCGTGTGCCAATGTTCCAGCACTCGGCCGGTGCAAAGCCACATCGGATATTCTTCGTCAGGCATTTCCGGCGGCGGCTGATACTCGTGGAACCAAATCTGCGCGCGACCATCGCTAGATGAGGAATGATAAAACTCGAATTCCTCGCCGGCTTTTACAAACGGGTCGTCGAATCCCGAGAAACGAAACTTGGTTTCTCGCCATGAACCGTCTTCTTGCTCGACCACTGGCCAACGCAACCCGCGAGCTTTCACGTATTCCTCATACGGGGCGAGGTTCTTGTGTTTCATCGTCGTGAACTGGCGGTACTCCTCGAACAGATGCTTGTCGACGTTGGTGTCGTAGTAGCGATCGAATTCCCAAACGGGAATCTCTTGGCCAGCGTCGTCTTTCACCGCGAAGATGAATGCACCGTCTTTGTCCTTCATTCCCTCATGGCCCATCTCGAACAGCTTGTGCGCGATCGCGATGGTCATCCAGCAATCGTCACGGGCTTCGCCCGGCGGATCGACCATTTTGAACCACTGTTGTGTTCGCCGCTCACTGTTGCCAAACATGCCGTTTTTCTCGACCCACATTGCGGCTGGCAAGATCAGATCAGCGAGTGCCGTGGTCGCGGTCGGGTACACATCGCTGACGATCAAGAATTTGTCTTCGAGACCCTGTTTGTCGTTGAAGAGTGCGTTCAAATTCGGCAGTGTTTGGCCCGGGTTGGTGACCTGCACGAACATCGTTGTGATGTCACCGCCTTCCGCCGTGGGTTTGGTGAACTGCTCGAACATCTTCACCGTGTGATAGCCCGGCACTTCGCTGATGCTTCCCTCGCGAACGTTCCAGAAGCCTTCGCTTTGCTCGCGATGTTCAGGCTTGGTGACGACCCGGCCACCTGGCAACGCGTGAGCCAGCGTGCCAACTTCGCGGACCGTGCCGCACGCCGATGGCTGTCCGGTGAGGCTGGTGGGGGCATCGCCGGGGCGACCGAAGTGCCCCGACAACAGGTGAACGCCGTGGACCAACGAATTGATGGCCGTGCCCATCGTGTGCTGGTTCATGCCCATGCACCAGAGCGACGTGATTCGAATGTCGTGTTGCCCAAACAAGTCGGCAAGCATGCGAATCTTGTCCGCCGGAACCCCCGACAATTCTTCGACATGCTCTGGCGTGTACTTGGCGATCCGTTTGCGAAATTCCTCTTCGCTAATTGGCTCACCTTGCAGCGTCGGGGTGTCCGCTTCATCGCCTCGGAAGTTGCAGTGTTTCTCAACAAACGATTTGTCGTAGTTGTCGTTCTCGATGAGCAGGTGCAGGATGCCCAGCGAAATCGCAACGTCGCCGTGCGGTTTCATTTCCAAGTAGTCGTTCGCTGCATCGGTGGTTCGAGTCCGACGCGTTCCGATGTCGATGATGCGGACCTGTTCACCACGCGAACGACGATCGGTGACTCGCGAGAACAGCACCGGGTGCATTTCGGCGGGGTTGTTGCCCCAGGTGATCAGCACGTCGCATTCGTCGAGATCTTGGTAGCAACCTGCCGGTTCATCAACACCGTACGTTGCCAGGAAACCGGTCACCGCCGAAGCCATGCACAACCGCGCGTTGGGGTCGATGTGGTTGTTGCTCAGTCCGCCCTTCATGAACTTCTGAGCGGCGTAGCCTTCGGGGATCGTCCATTGGCCGGACCCGTAAAACGCAAACGTATCCGGCGAGTCAAAGATTCGTTGGGCGATGGTTTCAATCGCTTCGTCCCAGCTGATTTCGGTCAGCTTGCCGTCTTTGCGAAGCAGCGGCCGAGTCAGTCGGTCCTTGCCGTAGAGGATGCTGCCAACGTGATAGCCTTTGACGCACAGCAAACCCTTGTTGACATCGGCGGCCTTGTCGCCAGCAACCGCGACGACACGCCCATCTTCGACACCAACTTGAACGTGGCATCCAGTGCCGCAGAAACGACAAGGTGCCTTGTTCCACTCCAAGCCTTCGCCTGTGGGCAATCCATCGACGGCTTGGTCAGCCTGAAGAACTGGCAGCGTCGCGCCCGCGACCATGGAACCGGCGGCAGCCATCGCGGCTGTCTTGAGCAAGGCACGTCGGTCGTTGTTCATCTTCAGTTCCTTGTGGATGGTTCTTCTTCGGTGTCTTCGTCGAACGCGACCATGGCGACGGCCAAGTCGATCACTCCCGGCAAGTCTCGGACTGCATTCCAGATCTCTTGGTCGCGTGTTTTAGTTTCGCTGTCCACGACAATTGCAAGCTTGCTGCCACAGGCTTGCCCCAAGTCAATTTCGGGAATGTTTGTGATGGATTCGATCGCACTGATATGTTCTTCCACGGAAGAAGCGAACGTGACGACGAGACCACTGATTGGCACTGAGATTGCTTTTTGAAAACGTGGCAGAAAGGATCGGAAGTGAGGTTTCGCGAACCTGCACGTCAAGGTATACCATGGGCGTCGTCAGTGAAACCTCATTTGGGATGGAAATTCATGTCGCGAATCGCCAATCTGCTCTTCGCTGGCGTGGTGTGCTTGATCGGCGCGATGTTCTTCGTCGCGACCAGTCGAACGGCATTGCGAGAGGATTCGCACGCCACCCCGGACGCTGTGGCTTCGGTTGCACAGTCTGGTGACGTGAGCTTCCAGTCTGCGAGTGAGCCTGCAGCGAAGTCCGATGGCGAGCAAGAGGCTTACCCTACGGTCATCCGTAAACCATCTGGTCCGCCGCGGATCGAACTCGCCGGCACGGACCCGCAAGGACGAACCGGCAGCGTTGCCTGTTCCACTTGCCACCGCGTTCGCCAGCCGAACTTGGACAACAAAACGGCCGCTACGCTCGACGAATTTCATCAAGGCATGACATTCAGTCACGGCAGCATCGCTTGCTATTCCTGCCACAATCCCGATGACTCGGATTCGTTGCGGTTGGCCGACGGAACTTTGGTGGCTTATCAGGAGGTGATGACGCTGTGCTCTCAGTGCCACAGCAAACAAGCGGAGTCCTTCGCTCATGGTGCCCACGGTGGTATGAACGGGCACTGGGATTTGACTCGCGGACCCCAGATGAAGAACAACTGCATCGACTGCCACGATCCGCACGCACCGGCCTACCCCAAGATGATTGTCGGCTTCAAGCCGAAAGACCGCTTCAACGCCCCTCTCGATCACAGTCACGACCACGAAGGAGCGGAATCCCATGACGAGCACTGAAACCGACTCAACGCCCTCGTCCAAGCCCAGCCTGCCCATCGTTGAGAACTTCAGCCGCCGCGCCGCCGTGAAGGCCGGTTTTGCAACGCTGGGTGCGGGAGCGTTCGTGGCCGCGATTTCGCCGCTGCGACAAGCCGCCAAGAACACGTCGGCGGCGGAGTTCATGCAGACGCACTACACCGAACTGTCGCCCGAGCAAAAGGCCGATGTGATTGCTCGCCTGGAAGCCGAGACCAAAGAGAAGTACGGCGCGGACGTGACGATCGGGGATGATCGCCCAATCCCTGGCACAAAATTCGTCTACGCGATCAACCTCAGCGTGTGCAATGGCAACGGCAAATGTGTCGAAGCCTGCCACAAAGAAAACAATCACGACCGCGACACCAACCAGTCGTACATCCGCGTCATCGAAATGCCAAAGGGCACGATGGACATGGAACAAGGCTCGACGACGTACACCGGTGTGGTTCCCAAGGACGACAAATTCTACTTGCCCGTGCAGTGCCAGCAGTGCGACGAACCACCATGTGTCGACGTCTGCCCGGTCAAGGCGACGTGGAAGGAAGAAGATGGCATCGTTGTGGTCGATTACAACTGGTGCATCGGTTGCCGCTATTGCGAAGCGGCCTGCCCTTACCACGCGCGGCGTTTCAATTGGAAGAAACCGGAGGTGCCGGCCGCAGAGGTCAACCCAGACCAAAGCTACTTGAGCAATCGGATTCGTCCGGTCGGTGTCGTTGAAAAATGCACGTATTGCTTGCACCGAACCCGCCGCGGCAAGTTGCCCGCGTGCCTGGAAGCCTGCCCGACGGGCGCTCGCGTGTTCGGCAATATTCTCGACAAGGATTCCAATATCCGCTGGATTCTGGAAAACAAACGTGTTTACATCCTCAAAGAAGAACTCGGTACCAAGCCGGCATTCTTTTACTACTTCGATTGAGCTGGGAAAGAAGTTGACGCAAAGTCGCGTGTGATGGGGAGACGCGGAGGGAAGTTTCAACGCGGAGCTTTTGACCTTCTTTCTCCTTTCTTTGCGGCTCTCCGTCTGGCCGCCTCTGCGTCATTTTTCTTGAGAAGCAATTCATTATGAGCAGCATCCCCGCCAAAGAATCGCATGTCACGAGCTATCCGAAATTCATCGGACGTTCGTTGTGGCTGGCAACGGAAGGGTCATTCGCGTTTTATGCGTGGATGACGATGTTGACCATGCTGTTTTTGGTCGGCGCGAACGCGTGGGCCAATCAAGTTGCCGGCGGCATGATCGGCACCAACATGACCGATCAGGTTTCGTGGGGACTGTACATCGCCAACTTCACGTTCATGGTCGGGTTGGCTGCGGGCGGTGTGATGATGGTCATCCCGGCGTACCTGTATCATGACCGCAAGATGCATGATGTTGTCATCATCGGCGAGTTGCTTGCCATTGCTGCGATCGTGATGTGCTTGCTGTTCGTTGTCGCTGACCTCGGCCGGCCGGATCGGTTTTGGCACATGTTGCCAGGGATTGGAAAATTCAACTGGCCCATCTCCATGTTGACCTGGGACGTGATCGTGCTGAACGGCTATCTCGTCTTGAATCTGCACATCTGCGGCTACTTGCTTTACATGCGTTTCCTCGGCCGCAAACCCAATCCGACGTGGTACATCCCGTTCGTGATGCTGTCGATCGTGTGGGCGATTTCAATTCACACCGTCACCGCGTTCCTGTACTGCGGTCTCGGTGGGCGACCGTTTTGGAACACCGCGCTGCTTACCCCGCGTTTCCTGGCGTCCGCGTTCGTCTCCGGCCCCGCGTTCATCATCGTTGCGATGGTGCTGATCAAAAGACTGACCGGCATCGGCGGACTCGATCATCCGATCGCCACGCTGACCAGAATCATTCGAGTCACCATTCTGATCAACCTGCTGATGGTCGCGTCCGAGCTATTCACTGAGTTCTACACCGGTGGTTCGCACGTGAGCGCAGCGAAGTATTTGTTCTTCGGCTTGCACGGCAAAACCGCACTTGTCCCATGGACCTGGACCGCGATCGGATTGAACATTACCGCGGCGCTACTCTTCCTGTGGCCGGGGTTGCTCGGATTCCGTTGGCGGCCACTGCTCGTGGCCGCTTGCTGCATGGCATTTGTCGGCGCGTGGATCGAAAAAGGCATGGGGTTGATCGTCCCCGGTTTCATCCCCAGCACACTGCACGAGGTCGTTGAATACGTCCCCAGCCAACTCGAATGGAAAGTCACCGTCGGGATTTGGGCGTTCGGGTTGATGGTGTTCACCATCGCGATCAAAACTGCCCTGCCAACGCTGAAACGCCCCGCCGAGCATTGAAGCCGCTGGGCAATTTGCATCTGCTGATTCGGTGGAAGAGTCTTGCTCATCGCCCATCTTGCTGGGCCGATTGCGATTGCCCTCAGCCTTTTCGGGCCGAGGGCATGGGATGCACTTCGATATCAGTCCCGGTCCAGCGCGGATCGTGAAGGATTCGTCGTCCTGGCCCTCAGGGGGGATTGCGATCTGGCAGACGGCCCACGGTGAGCTGTCGCACGGTCGTAGAGAGTCGCATCGGACTCCTGGGCCGCGTCAGTTGGCTTTCGTGACTAGCATGATCGAGTCTTCGATCGCGGTCAGACTGTGAAGTTCGCCGGGCGGCAGGAACAACATCTTGCCTGGTGTCATCGTCATCGTTTCGCCCATCGCCGTGAAGTCGACCTTCCCGGCAACGCACTGAACAGTGATGTCCTTCGCGGCTTTGTGTTCGGGGATGGCTTTGCCGGCGGGCAGGACCAAACGCATCACGTTCATCGGCTCGGTTTTGATCAACAGTTTCGGTTTGGGTTCGGCATCGGTGCCGATGTCGTGCAGGTCGATCAGCTTTCCGGCGGTCATGGTTTCACTCATTTGGTCTGCTTTCTTTTGAAAGGGGGAATGTCATTCAACTGGCCGAGGCGACGGTGCCGACGACCAACGTCGATTCGACTTGTTTGAGTTGCTTGGCGTGAGGCGGGTTGAACTTCAAGTGTCACGACATGGCCAACAGAGGCCATGTGATGATTGGAAGTGTAAGCGATGCGGAAGTGATTGCAGTCGCAAACGCTTTCCTGAACAGGCGAGCGGCTCAACAACTCGTACCAGTGCGTCCCCAGGCGGGAGCCTGGGGACGAGCTGTGCGATCTTGTACCCCGGCTCTGCCTGGGCACACCCTGCCCCGAGGCTCCTGCCTCACGATCCTGCAACTCGGCAGGCAGAGCCTGCTTTGGGATTGCTTAGTAGGAGGCGGGAGCCTCCCAGGCAGTGTGTTCCCAGGCGGGAGCCTGGGGACAAGACTGGGCAGCATCAACTGTGAGTCACTTCACAGACCAAAGGCTCCGCTTCTTGTAAAACGATTCCCGGCCCCGTGTGTCGGCTCACACTGCAAACGGACGTGCCGAGCCGAAGAGGAACCAGACAGGAATTCTCGTTCCAGACCAATCAAAGCTCCATTTTTGCAAGGATGCCTCTCCATGTCTCGTAAACTACTCACCCGTGCATCAGTCGTCGGCGTGGCTGCGTTTGGAAGCCTGTGGCTTGCCGGATGCCGCCAGAACGGGAGTTGCACCGTTCCTGCGGCAGGGTATGGCTCGTCTGCCTACTCGGCGTCGCCTTCGTATTCCCAGCCCGCGTACCAGGGCTCTGGCTCGACGAACTCAGTGCCTGCGTCGTCGTATTCCGCCCCTGCACAAAGCTACTCAGCCCCTGGCGGTTCTGGGACACGCTCTGCGCCATCTGGCGGTTCAGGCACACGATAAGCCATTCCGGAAGGGCAAGACGCAGGAAACGATTCTTGATCCGTCGGCATGGCTGACGCTTCGACACAGCAAACGTCGGCCAAGAAAAATTCGGATGTCGTGTAAGGATCGTGTCGGCCTACCGTCTTCACTTGCGAGCGGCCAAGGTTCGGCTTCCCGCGACGAGCTGAAGTCACGTGACGAGATTGTCTCTTGGGAACGGCACACGATCATCATCCTTCCAATCAGCCGGTTCCTCGATGATCTGCTCCGGGCCGATCCACTTGATGTGTGCATGCAGAAACTGATTGACGTCTTCCATTCGCTCACCGTTGAGGGTGTCATGTGCGGCTCGGTCCAGACCGGTTGGCATTGCTTCGGCTGCACCGACGGATGCGGTTTGGAATGTCAGGGAACCGTGGTGGAGAGTGTGTCGAAGGAGTCATCGTGATACCACGCCCACATCTTGTCAGGGCAATCGCCCTGTTGGTCCTGGGACTGCTGTTCTGCGTGTTCCCCGGTTGCTCTTCAAACGATGCCGATCAAAACGAGAACCAAATCGTTTTGACAGGCTCGAGCACTGTTGCCCCGTTGATGAGTGAGATCGCCAAGAAATTTGAATCGCTGCACCCTGGAGTGCGTGTTGATGTGCAAAGCGGCGGCTCTTCACGAGGCGTTGCCGATGCACGGCGTGGCCTCGCTGACATCGGGATGGTCTCGCGAGACCTCAAAGCAGAAGAACAGGACCTGACGGCGTTCCCGCTCGCTCGAGATGGTGTCTGCGTCATCATCCATCGGGACAATCCCGTGGCCTCACTCACCGACGATCAGCTTGTGGCCATCTACACAGATCGCATCAACAACTGGAAGGAAGTTGGCGGGGCAGACGCTCCCATCGCCGTCGTCAACAAAGCTGAAGGTCGATCCACACTGGAGCTATTCGTTGGGCATTTCCAACTGAACAACGAACAAATCAAAGCCGATGCGGTGATCGGCGACAACGAACAGGGGATCAAGACAGTCGCCGGTAACCGTCACGCGATTGGTTATGTTTCGATTGGGACTGCTGAATACGATGCCAAGCACGACGTCGAGATCAAACTGCTCCCGCTGGCGGGGATAGCGGCATCCATCGAAAATGTACGAGCGGGTGACTTTCCTTTGTCGCGTCCATTGAATCTGGTCGTGCAAGGCACGCCAACCGGAATCGTGGCGGAGTTCATCGACTTTGCTCGCTCACGCGACGTCAATCAGATCATTCTGGAGCAGTACTTTGTCCCGCTCTCGCAGTGATGTCACGCTCGTTTGGATCCTTCGCGGATGCGGGTTGCTGACCGGAGCGATCACGGTGGTGATTGTGGGGTTTCTGCTTTGGGAATCACTGCCCGCGATTCGCGATGTTGGTGTTCGTCGATTCGTTTCTGACCAATCCTGGCACCCGTCCGCTGGGGCGGCCGGCGGGCAATTCAATCTTGTTCCGATGATGGTGGCGACGTCGCTGGCAACCGCGGGCGCCGTTCTCCTGGCAGCACCACTTGGCATTGGCTCGGCGGTGTTCGCACACTTCTATGCCCCGAGCCGATTGAGGCACACGCACGGCAAAATGATCGAACTGCTCGCCGGGATTCCTTCGGTGGTCTACGGTCTGTGGGGCCTGGTCGTGCTCGTCCCACTGATTGCACGCTGGCATCCGCCAGGCACCAGTCTGTTCTCGGCGATCATCGTCTTGACGATCATGATTCTTCCAACCATCGCGTTGCTCGCCGGTGCTGCGTTCGACAATTTGCCAAGCGAATACCTGCGAGCTTCCGCGGCACTCGGGTTGTCTCGCGGGCGAACCGTTTTGAGCGTCGTGTTGCCGGCCTCTCGATCGGGTCTGTTCACGGCCGTGTTGTTGGGGACAGGCCGGGCGATCGGCGAGACCATGGCGGTGCTGATGGTTGCTGGCAATGTCGTCCAAAACCCGACCAGCATCTTTCAGCCGGTCCGTACGATCACGGCAAACATTGCGTTGGAGATGGCTTACGCGATGGAGGGCCATCGTTCGGCACTGTTTGTGTGCGGACTGCTCTTGATGGGAATGGTCATGGTGTTGGTTGGCTTCGCAGAATGGGTCAGTCAAGGACGCATTCATGGATAGCACAACCACCACGCCTTCGCGTCCAACTGTCAGCAGGCTGCTTGATTCCCTGGCGACCTGTGTCGTGTGGTCCATCGCCGCGATGGTCAGTGTTGTTTTTGTCTGGATCTTAGCGGACATCGTGATTGCCGGCCTGCCCTCGATCTCCTGGGCGTTTCTGACGGAAGCTCCTCGCAACGCGGGACGTGATGGAGGGATCTTTCCCATCGTTGTTTCAACGCTGCTCATTCTGGCCGTTGCGATGGTCGTGTCCGTGCCGCTGGGAGTCGGGACTGCGATCCTGCTAAGTGAGTTGACGCAGGCGGAAAGTCTGTTTGGAAAGCTGGTGAGAAGAAGCTTGGATGTACTCGCAGGGGTGCCCTCCATTGTGTTCGGGCTATTCGGCAACGCATTTTTTTGCATCCACTTGGGGCTGGGGTTTTCCATCTTATCGGGCGGTCTCACACTATCATGCATGGTGCTGCCGATCCTGATTCGAGCGACGGAAGAAGGGTTTCGTTCCGTTCCGAATGAATATCGGATGGGGGCTGCGGCGTTGGGATTGTCGCGAACAGCCACGCTTGTCCAACTGCTATTGCCAGCCGCTGTGCCAGGTGTCGTTGTCGGATTGGTGCTTGGTATCGGCCGAGCGTTGGCTGAGACCGCGGCGTTGATTTTTACCAGCGGATACGTCGACCGCTCACCCGATTCGTTGTTTGATTCCGGGCGTGCCTTGTCTGTTCACATTTTTGATCTGTCGATGAATGTCGCTGGCGGTGATCGGCATGCGTATGGCTCCGCGTTGGTTCTCATTGCGATGTTGTTGGTCATCAACGCGAGTGCTAGCTGGACTGCCAATCGTTGGCTGAGAAAAAGGATCGTGGTGACATGAACGCAAAAGACAGAGCAGCACGCAACCAAGATGGTTGCCAACGAGCGTCTTGCCCCGAAAGCAACGGGTTCACACTTGGTCCCGTCGACACCGGGCCACCTTGCTGTCTTCCTCAACCGCTGATTGAAGTCGACGGGCTTGCGGTTCACTACGGCAACGCTCGCGTCTTGAGCGGGATTTCGTTGACGATCCACCGAGGGTGTGTGACCGCGTTGATCGGGCCATCGGGATGCGGGAAAACGAGCTTCTTGAGTAGCTTGAACCGGATGACGGACATGATTCCTGGATGCCGAGTGGAGGGGAAGGTTGCGCTCGGTGCGCTCGACGTCCGCGCGACCAAGGATGTGATCTCGCTCCGCCGTCGCGTCGGAATGATCTTTCAAAAGCCAAATCCATTTCCGCTTTCGATACGCAAAAACATCGAAATGCCACTGAAAGAACACGGGATTCGGAACCGGAGCGAGCGTGCAGAAATCATCGAGACCGTTCTCGAAGACGTCGGCCTGTGGGCGGAAGTGAAGGATCGGCTTGGCTCGTCTGCCTTGTCCCTTTCGGGTGGCCAGCAGCAGCGGCTTTGCATCGCACGGGCGCTTGCTTTGCGTCCCGAAGTTCTCTTGATGGATGAGCCGTGCAGCGCCCTGGACCCGCTGGCCAGTGGTGTGGTGGAAGAGTTGCTGCTCCGTTTTCGAGGTCGGTACACTGTTGTCATCGTGACCCACAACTTGCAGCAAGCCCGGCGGGTCGCCGATTACGCGGCATTCTTCTGGGCGACCGACGGGACTGGCACGTTGATCGAGCACGGGACCGGTGCTCGCATCTTCGATGAACCACGACAACCGTTGACGGTCGCCTACGTCAACGGCAAGGCGGGTTAACGCATAGAGTGCGAATCCAATCGGAAAGCTTCTGGACCATCCGCCTGAATCAAGCAAGTCGGCGGCGAAGCCCCATCGGGTGATCGTGTTCTCACGCTATCCAGAACCTGGTGTGACCAAGACCCGGATGATTCCGGCGCGAGGGGCTGAGTGTGCGGCACGGCTGCAGCAGTCACTGACGAAACGGACGTTGGGCGTCGCGAGTGAGTATCGAAGCGGCCATTCATGTGATTTGGAAGTGCGATTCGCCGGTGGTGATTCAACACGAATGCGAAACGCATTTGGAACGGACAAGGAGTATCGTTCCCAGCAAGGTGAAAGTTTGGGGGAGCGATTGATCGATGCATTCGCCGTGGCCTTCAACGAAGGTGCAACACGCGTCGTCGTGATCGGATCGGACTGTCCCGAAATGGACCCCACTATTCTTGACGAGGCGATGAGGGCACTGTCGCGTGCCGATGTGGTGTTGGGGCCGGCGATCGATGGTGGTTACGACCTGATTGGGTTGAACGCGAACCAGCCTGGCCTCTTTCAAGAGATTGACTGGGGTGGCGAAAGTGTGTTCCGACAAACCGCCCGGAAGGCAATTCAGTTGCGATTCCAAGTTCATGGTTTGCAAACGCTTTTTCGTTGCGAATCGACGACGACCGTTGGGGGTTGCGGTGGATCGAGCGCGGCGTGAACTTCAGATCGCGTTTCCTCGGACGACCCTACGGGGATCAGGGATTGTTTGTGTCCGCCCGTCGGTTTTTCGAAATCGGTGGTTTTCCGAATTGGCCGCTCATGGAAGACGTTGAGCTATGCCGCCGTTTGCGGAAGCAGGGAACCATTTCGCTGGTCGAAGCCGCCGTCACAACTTCCGCCTGCCGGTGGCTGCGACTGGGGATTCTAAAAACCACCCTCATCAACCAACTTTGCATCGCCGGTTTCGGCTTGGGCATTCCACCGGACACGTTGCAGCGCTGGTATCGGTCGCGGCGTTGAGTCTCGCAAGTCTTGCACTACCCGTGCTTGCCAATTTCCCACCCGCTACCGCCAAGATGCTTCTGGGCGAAAGCCGCGGATTCTGGTTCAAGAGTTGTCGCGAACGTGTCGTTCCAGCGATTCAGGAATCCAAATAACGCAATCGTTGCTCCCAATTCAACGATCTGTTCGTCGCTGTAGTGCAGTTTCAGGGCGGCGAAGTGTTCGCTGGACACAGTGTTGGGCGTGCTGCCAGCAGCAAGTGCGAAGCGTAACGCAGCGACTTCCGCAGCGTCGAAAAGGTCGCTGTTCTCGAAGTCCCAAACCGCTTCGAGCTTTTCGACGGATACGCCCAGGTGAAAGGCCTCTCCGATCGTGTGCGCTTGGCAGTACCGACATCCTGATGCATTGCTGCTCACATGGGCAACCAAACTTTTCAGCGGCGCAGGGACCCGGGATTTGGATTGCTGATGACGGATCGTCCAGACGATGTTCTTCCAGAACAACCGGACGCCCGTCCAAATCGGTATGCGACGGTCGGTTGGCGGGCCCAGGATGTTTCCAACCAGCATTGCGAAGCTGCCGAGCACTGCTGGTTGACGAGCCATCGTCAACATCGAGTTTGGAACCACGCCGAGTTGCTGTCGTGCCATGCGAAAGATCAGTTCACATTCGCGGGCTTCGGATTTCTTCCGCGGAGATAGATGGGATGGCATGAATGCTGAACTCCAACAAAACGATCGAGCGTGATGATCAAGGTCGCCAATCCGCGAGTGTCGTCGAACGCTGGGATGTGAAGTGACGGACCATACTGCGGGGCAATCCGGAGGGCAACGTCAGCGACTCGCAATCTCACTTTCAGGACGAAATGCATGCCATGCAAACCAAAACGTATTCATCCACTGAAGTTCAGCCTCAGCCTTGATGACTCGAATCGTTTGATCGTCAGCGTCGAAGGCCACGGTGAACTTTCTGTTGCCCAGTGACATTTCGATTTGCTTCGACTTCTCTCCCAACGCGGAAATCGGAATCGCCATTGAGTTGGCATCGTCCCAAACCCCCAACACGCTTTCCTTCAAGGGCAAGGCGTTGCTGATTGGTTTTGCTGGGAACATCAGCTGGGGCTGTTTGAAATAGCGGGCGTACGGACTGCCTTGATAGTTTCGCCGGTGCCCCGTTTCCGATGAGAGGACGGTTGTGTTTGGGTTGCGAGCTTGCCATGCAGCCCACGTGGTGAGTTCCATTGGCAACACTCCCAACTTCATTCCGGCACCGGGTCCTGAAACACCTTCGCCTTTCACCTGCGACCAAAGACTTTCCGTGTTGGATCGATCGTACATCAACACGTTGCTGTTGTAGAGCAAACCGGAGACGCCGAACGCCAGTTCTCCGAGCGGAGTCTGGCGATCAAAGACGACGGCGGAGTCACACAGGGGACAGTAGGTCACCGCGATCGGTCGTTCTCCGATGCGATCATTGATGATCTCGTGATAGTTCAAAATCGCAAGCGGGTAGGCACGCGATTCACCCCCCGACGCAACGCCGATCACCCGGTCGCTGGCCCGCAAGTAAGTCGCTTCCGCCGCCGATACCATCTTTGGATTCGACAGAGAGGGGATGCCGTCTTTGGGAGGACCACCCGAGCGAATCTCCTGGGCGGGGATGGTGGCGTGCCTCAAGTCAAATCCGACACCTCCTTGACCTGGAAGTTGCACCGGTTGGGCGATTGGCGGATTGCTGGGGAAATGATCCGCATGACGTTGCAGCGACCATGACACTGCCATCGCGAACGAAGTGAAAAGCAGACAACGGCGGATCAGTCCGGACTGAATACCCATTTCGGATCAACTCCTTTTCGATGAATCAAGAGACCTGAGTGTGCTGCCTGGCGATGACGTGTCGAGGCGACGTCAGAATGATTTCCGGCAGCGACCGATGGGGTGGCCATGCGTTTTTCCCATCGGTCCAATGTCACGATCGCAGCGAGGAGCTCATTGGGCAGTGAGGCAACTCACAGTTTGCAAAAGATCCGCAAAACACTTCGTAGCAATCTTCATCGAGGGAGCCTCTTGATCAGTGTAGCTCTGGATCGTTCCCCAGTGAACGAAAGCCTCGCAGCGAATTGTTTCTTGCTCCTTCTTCCTCGCGTTTCGAGCGGGCGAGGGTTGGGGTGGGGTAGCTGACCTGCTACGACTTCATCACTCACTCTTTAAACTTCACCCCTTCAATTTTGAGCTTCCAAAGATGAGTTGGCGAGACTGGTACGACGCGCTCGACAAACCGGCTTGGACGCCTGAGCCTTCGACGATTGGCACGATCTGGCAAATTCTTTACCCGATCATCCTGCTCACGTTCGGATACGTTTTCTACTGTGTCGCCCGCAAGCAAATCCCATGGCCCGTCGCGATCCCCTTCGCCATCAATCTGATCGCGAACATCGCCTTCACACCAATCCAGTTCGGTCTGCGGAACCTGCCCCTCGCCGCGATCGACATCGCGATCGTGTGGATCACGATTGTCTGGGCGATGAAAGCCATTTGGCCGCACCATCGCTGGATCGCTGTGGCTCAAATCCCGTACCTGATCTGGGTGACGATCGCGACCGTGTTGCAATTCACGATCACCTGGAACAACGGCTGACTCTTTCGTGGGTCAGGCCCCGTTTGATGCGATGAGACGACCGTTCAAAGTGGGCTGCCCCGAATGATCGGAGTTGACGACGGCGACATCGCCGTCTTGTCCCCCGGCTCTGCCTGGGCACACCCTGCTCCCGAGGCTCCTGCCTCACGATCCAGCAACCCGGCAGGCAGAGCCTGCAAGACAGTGCGTCCCCAGGCGGGAGCCTGGGGACGAGCTGTGCGATCTTGTGCCCCGGCTCTGCCTGGGCACACCCTGCGCCCGAGGCTCCTGCCTCACGAACTTGCAACCCGGCAGGCAGAGCCAGCAAGACAGTGCGTCCCCAGGCGGGAGCCTGGGAACGAGCCGTGCGATCTTGTACCCAGGCTCAGCCTGGGCACACCCTGCTCCCGAGGCTCCTGCCTCACGAACCTGCAACCCGGCAGGCAGAGCCCGCAAGGCAGTGCGTCCCCAGGCGGGAGCCTGGGAACGAGCCGTGCGATCTTGTGCCCCGGCTCAGCCTGGGCACACCCTGCCCCGAGGCTCCCGCCTCACGATCCTGCAACCCGGCAGGCAGAGCCCGCAAGACAGTGCGTCCCCAGGCGGGAGCCTGGGAACGAGCCGTGCGATCTTGTGCCCCGGCTCAGCCTGGGCACACCCTGCTCCCGAGGCTCCCGCCTCACGAACCTGCAACTCGGCAGGCAGAGCCTGCAAGGCAGTGCGTCCCCAGGCGGGAGCCTGGGGACGAGCCGCGCGATCTTGTGCCCAGGCTCTGCCTGGGCACACCCTGCTCCCGAGGCTCCTGCCTCACGAACCTGCAACCCGACAGGCAGAGCCTGCAAGATAGTGCGTCCCCAGGCGGGAGCCTGGGAACGAGCCGTGCGATCTTGTGCCCCGGCTCAGCCTGGGGACACCCTGCTCCCGAGGCTCCCGCCTCACGAACCTGCAACTCGGCAGGCAGAGCCTGCAAGGCAGTGCGTCCCCAGGCGGGAGCCTGGGAACGATCCGTGCGATCTTGTGCCCCGGCTCAGCCTGGGCACACCCTGCGCCCGAGGCTCCTGCCTCACGAACTTGCAACCCGGCAGGCAGAGCCTGCAAGACAGTGCGTTCCCAGGCGGGAGCCTGGGGACGAGCACGCACACAAAGAAGTTGCGTTTGAAAAGATTTGAAAAGCCGTTCTCAGGCGTGGCTGCTTCGAGTGGGATTTGGCCTGGTTTGGGCCTGGCTTCGGTGGGTGTCGTTTCCCGCTCGGCAAGCTCCCGCTGCTCCAATGCATGAAGGGTCGCGAAGGTTTGAGCTGACCGAAGACCAGTGGAAAGAACGATCGCTTCAAGGTGCCGACGAATTGGGCCATTTCATGGCGCAACTGGGTGACGCGTTGGGACAACGCGCACCAAAGAACAGACAGATGCATTTCAACAAAAGGCTCATTGCTTCTTCGCCTTCTTTTTCTTCGGGGTGGGGGCACTCGATGGCTGATAGGTCTCGAGTAGCGTCTCCATTCCCTGCACGACTTCCGGAAATTCGTGATACAAATTTTGAGTCTGTTTCAGGTCTTTTTCCAAATCGTAGAGCTGTGCGGGTGGTGAATTCGGCTTGATCTTTCCACTTGCAATATCGCTGTTCGTGTATCCCGCATAGGCAATGGCGGCAGGGCCGGCAAAGTCGTGTCGACCTCGTTTGGTTCCGCCAAAACCGCCGCTTCCCTGGCCGCTGATATACATCCACTTGCCCCTGCGAATCGCGAGGAAGCCGCGTCGACTCGCTGCCAGAACCAAGTGATCACGAATGGGGTTCTGCGGGTTCCCAGTCAGTGCGGGCAGCACATTCACACTGTCGACCGCTTGACCGTCGCGAATCTCGACACCAGTCAGTGCGGAAATTGTCGCGACCATATCGACGTTGCAAATCAACTGATCCGAAACCGAACCCGCTTCGATCTTGCCTGGCCATTTGGCGATAAACGGAACGCGGTGTCCGCCTTCCCAAGCGCCAAACTTAAAGCCGAGCAATTCACCGTTCAAATGGTGTCCCGCATCCCAAGCACCCTGCCCGGTTACATTGAACATGCCGCCGTTGTCGCTGGTGAAAATGATCAGCGTATCATCGGCCACGCCTTGCGCTTCGAGCGTCTTGGTGATCTCGCCTACGATCCAGTCGAGTTCGTGAACAAAGTCGCCATAGAGGCCGCACTCACTGGTTCCTTGGAAGCGGGGTGCCGGTGTGAAGGGATGGTGGATATTGGTAGTCGCCAGGTAGAGGAAGAAGGGATCTTCCTTTTGTTGCTTGATCCAATCGACCGCTTTCTCCGTGAGGTGGGTACCGACATGATAGTCGTCGTAGAGAGCATGGGCCGCATCCGCGCCACCGATGTCGCCGATGTGCATCTTTTCGTGGATCTCTTTGGTCTTCGCCTTCTTGCCATGAACAAACGGATCATCCGGCAGCAAGCCTACGACGCGGTGGTTTTCGACATAAACAAATGGCGGATGGCTATTCACAGTTGGCACGCCGTAGTAATGATCAAAGCCCAGTTCCAGCGGGCCGGGCTTTAGGTCGCCGTTCCAATCGGGAGTTTTCTCACCGAAGCCCAAATGCCATTTACCAACACAGGCGGTGGCATAGCCCGCGTTTTTCATCACATCCGCCAAGGTCTGCTTTTTCGGATCGACAACCAAACCGCTCTTTAGAAAAACGGGCCTGCTCAGGTTTCTCCGGTGCGGATACTCTCCCGTCAGCAGAGCATAGCGAGACGGCGTGCACACCGCAGACGCCGAGTGCGCGTCGGTAAAGCGTCGTCCCTCTGCTGCGAGCTGATCGATATTCGGTGTCTTCAGCTTGGTCGCTCCATAGCAACCAAGATCACCGTAGCCGAGGTCATCCGCAAAAATGAGGACGATGTTAGGCCGGTCCCGACGAGTACGAGGCTCCGTCGAAGTCGCTGATTGAAGAGGATGCTCGCCATACGCATCTGCCTGGAAAATTCCGCAAAGACAGAACAACGTCAATAGAATTGTCTTTTGATGTGCGTTCATCGTGCTGCTTTCTTTTGGGATCGATTCACTTGTTTGATATCAGGGCGTTTGCAGAAAAATGTTGCAAAAGATGAACGCGATTCGTCATCGTATCGCCGACATGAACGCAGCGTCCTTTTGTCGTGATGAAATTTCAGTCGCGACGTGGCATTGTCGGCATCGGAGAGGAGTGCCGTCGCCAGACCCAGAACATGACACATCGAAATTGAATGATCTAAATCTTTCTATTTTCGAATTGCGACCGTGTTCCATTCGCCACGTTCTTGAACTTTGCTTTCGTCTTTCAGCGATCTCGGGGCGCTCGGTATTGCAGTTGACCGTCTCCCCGGGACCGTCATTGTAAATTGTAAAGAAACACTCCTTTGGGCGTATCCGCGATCTGCAACTTGGTAAGGTTTTGTCGGCAAACATGTTATGCAGCCAGCCGTTGCTCGGCTATCCAATGATCGGTGCCGGACTTGCCGGCGGGAATTGGAAGACCATTGCCGATATCATCCAACAGGAACTCGTCGGCAACATTTCAAGTTGATTCATCGCAATGATCACGACTCCAGTTGATACGACGACGCCGCTCGTTCTGCTCTCAGGGCTTGCCGCGGACGCTCGCGTCTTCACGCCGCAGAAGATTGCGTTTCCGCAACTGCATTGTCCCGCCTGGTTGCCTCCTCACCGCCAAGAGTCGATCGACGAGTACGCCAAACGGATAGCGGACACACTCGAGGAAGGTCCGTGCATTGTGGGTGGCGCATCATTTGGCGGCATCGTCGCTTTGCATCTGGCCGAACATGTCGACGCCCAAGCTGTGATTTTGATCGGAAGCATCAAGTCACCGTCACAACTGCCGCTGTATGCCCGCTGTGCTCGGCCGCTTCGGTCCTTGGTTCCCTTCATTCCGATTCGCTTTCTTCAGCTCCTCGCTCGGCCGATCGCGACGCGAGCGATCAAGCGGCATGCACCCTTCGCGTACGGGCTTGCCTGTCAGTTCCGCGACTCCAACCCAGTCGTTTTTAAATGGTCTTTGTCCCGTCTCTTGGATTGGTCCAGCACACCGGCCGTTTCCTGCCCGGTCTTCCATCTGCACGGCGACCGCGACTGGACACTCCCACTGCGCTACACGGATCCCGACAAGATCGTCGCCGGCGGCGGGCACGTCCTTTCACTGACACACCCCGATGAAGTCAACGCATACATCAACGAAATCCTCCACAAGAATTTGTCCAAGTGAACGAGAGGAGTGGGGCGTCCTTCTTTTGCGTTTGCGATTCAGGTCTTGCTCGTTTGGCTCGGTTCCTTTGCAACGCATTTTGGGACGTGGAGTGGAAACGCCCGATGCAACAGGTTCTGTTCACTCTTCTTCAATCGCGTCTTGTTGGTGAGCGGCATCGAATGCCGCGTTCACTTCGTCTTCATCAGGAAACGGAATCGGTTCTGGCTGAATGTATTCCCACATTTCGTTTTGGTGCAGCCATATCGGGTCGGCATTTCGGAGGATGAATTCGTCGACGGGAAGGCCGTCAATGGTCGGCGGACGTTTGATACGCACTTGTTTGCCGTTGATGAAGATCCACTGGTACTTTTTTTGGCGTTCTTTTTTGGCTCGTTTTTCGGCTGCCGTCAGTTTACGTTTCGGTTTTGCCACGTTTGCTCCATTCGTTCGCGGATGACGACCAGGGTCACCAGTTGTTCGTTTTCCACCATCGGTTGACTCGTCCAAGTTTTGGATCGGTTGCAATCTGCCGAGGCGAGGTGCATTCTATTGCGATGTGAATCAGGAAGATGCTTCCTCGGTTCGATTCGAACCTTGAGTGATTGAAATTGAGATCCTATGTCAGAGTATCAGTGGATCGAATTCCTCGCGATTGAGTCACCGTTGGATTCCGACGCGATTGAGTTCATGCAAGCCCTGTCTTCGCGAGCCGAGGTCGACCAGTGGCGTTTTGCGAACGAGTGCCGATGAACTGAAGAACCGATACCCAACCCGGTCAGCACTGCATGCTGAAATCCGGAACGCTCTCGACGGTTGAAAAGGTGGCATAGGCTTCCTGCCTGTGTTCCGCGCAATCACAGGCTGGAAGCTTATGCCACTTTTTTTCGTTCAGACCCCCTCCCCGAACCCAACAATGCCCCCCGCCCCAAACAATAGTCCACAATCGTAATGAGGGCACTTTTGCCGGTCTTTGATGCGCCCGTGATGGTGTTCACAGCTCCACATCGAAAGCCGCGGTCTGATTGACTCGCTACAACTGGCGGACCAAGATAGCAGCGAAAATAGAGTCCAGTACCTTAAAAGCTCCGCCATGATCAAGCGACTATGTTTCCTCCTTGTCTCGTTCTCCGCAGTCTCATTCGTGGGAACATGCCCAGCGACGGAGCCAGATACAGTCTTCGCAGAATCACTGCCGTGCTACTACACGCCGATTGAACGCAAAGAAACCCAAAACCTCACATTCGATGTCGTTGTCTACGGCAGCACGCCGGGTGGAATCACAGCCGCAGTCCAAGCGGCTCGGATGGACAAGAACGTCGCACTCATTTCGTTCGGTCCTCATGTCGGCGGTTTGACCACAGGCGGCCTGACAGCGACCGACATCGGCACGAACACATCTGTTGGCGGCTTGGCTCGCGAGTTCTATAACCGACTTGGAAAGATTAGTAACTTCAGCTCGTATGAGGCCGAGACTGAGTTTCTTGAAATGCTCAACGATGCCGGCGTCACGGTTCTGTTAGACCGCCCCTTGGAATCCGCCGAGCTCCGCGAAAAACGGATCCAATCGATCTCGCTGATGACCGGCGAGACAATCGTCGCGAAGATGTTTGTCGATGCGACCTACGAAGGGGACTTGTACGCGGCTGCAGGCGTGTCCTACCAAGTCGGCCGCGAGCCAAGGTCGGCGTTTAACGAGTCGCTCGCCGGACAATGGCAGGCGGAGTCATGGAAAGGCGTGTACCAGTTCTGCGATCTTCCCATCAGCCCGTTCATCAAACCCGGTGATCCAAACGCGGGCCTACTGCGGGAGATCGCGATCAAGCCCGCCGGCGATCCTGGCCAAGGCGACTACAAGGTCCAGGCGTACAATTTTCGCATGATCTTAACGAACAGCGACAACAAGATCCCATTTCCCAAACCCAAAGGCTACGACCCCGATCGTTATGCACTGCTTGCCCGATTTCTTGACTTCGATGCTGACATCCAATGGAGACTGAATTACACGACCACGCCAATGACCGACGGGCCAGTGCAGATGCGTCGCGGCGACTCCAACAACGCCGGCAGCTTTTCCAGCGACTACGTCGGCGGGAACTATAAGTGGCCCGATGGCACCTACACCCCAGGCTCCTTCGATGAACTACCCGAGCCACGCCGAGGATTGCCGATGCCGATGGCCGAGTTGTACGAACTACGCGAAAAGATCTTTCAAGATCACATCAACTACCAAGTCGGCCTGATGTACTTCCTGGCCAACGACCCACGCGTCCCCAAACCGCTACAACAACGCGTCAACTCATTCGGCCTGGACCCAAGTGAGTTCAAAAACACTGGCCATTGGCCCCACGAACTCTATGTCCGCGAAGGCAGGCGAATGGTCTCGGGCTACATCATGGACCAAGCCAACTGCGAGGGAAAACGCATCGCGGAAGACTCGGTCGGCCTTGCTTCGTACGCAATGGATTCCCATTTCTGCCAACGTGTGGTTGTCGTCCGCGACGGCAAGACGACCGTTCGCAACGAGGGCGGGTTCGGCAAGTGGTGCCCAAGGCCCTATCCCGTCGCGTACCGTTCAATCGTGCCCAGCAAACGGGAGTGCGAGAACTTGCTGGTGCCCGTGACCCTATCATCCACCCACGCCGCCTATGGGTCGATTCGCATGGAACCGGTCTTCATGATTCTCGGGCAAAGCGCAGGTGCCGCCGCATCCATCGCGATTGATAGTGCGGTAGCAGTGCAGGACATCCCGTACAACAAACTGCGAGAACGACTGCTTGCCAGTGGGCAGAAGTTGCAGAACTAATTTCATTCGAGCGCGATAATGAAGGCCTCCCCATGTGCTTGAATATGCTCAAAACGCTGACTCTCTGTTGATGCGTTTCTCTGCTTCAATCCGGCGCCATCTCACACGCGAATGAACGCGAGAGCCGGCCGCCGAACGTCGTCATGATCCTCGGCGATGATCCCGGCATCGAGTGTCTGTCGGCCTATTGCGGGCGGTCTCTTCAGGCTCCTCCCATCGACACGCTCGCCGATCAAGGCATGCGGTTTATCCACTGCTTTTCAAATCCGGGTTTCGAAAAGGTGTCCGGTGCCGATTTTTTCAGCTAGATGCACCTGAGAATGGCGTGGTTTTCTCTCTGGTGTCCGGGAAACGCTTCAAGGCCGGCCCAGGGGGGGGCGAAAGTCGATTGGCAGGTGCTGTTCGATCGGGACACTAGCAGTGATGAGATCGACGGTCGGCTCTCGCAAGCTTACTAAGCAGGTCGGCAGGAGTGATCAAGCACAACCATGTGAGCCGTTTGGGCGTTCGCCCCGGTTGTGCGTGAAAACCGTGGCTAACGCCAGCGGCTCACATACCCGATGACACCTGCGTACCTGCTTAGTTGCGTGAGAGCAACGGCGGCGGTGCGACATTGGTTGCTGGTTGAATGCTCTCGCTGACGTCGCGCGCTGCCGGGAGCGTCTCGGACGTCTGGTGACTCCGGATGGTCGCGAGCGTGCGGGCGATTTGCCGATGTCACTGTGTGCTCATGTTTGTTAACCAAAACCCCTGCTCCCGAGTCTCCATGATCATCCGTTTGGCGCCACCCACCATCCATCAATCATTGGGGACCCATCTGTCGCCGCTCCGCGGCTTGGAATTGGGCGGGGGCATCCGAGACGTCGGGTTGAAACCCGACGCGATCGAATGACACCGCTCCGCGGTTGGTTGCCAACATCTTGACCGAACAGTCGCGGAGCGACGGCATTGGGGCAGCCTTGGGTTTCAACCCAAGGTCCGGCCGTGACCCAATGCACACCCAAGTCGCGGAGCGACAACCGTTGAAACGAGTTCGGAGCGATCTGCCGCCGCTCGGCTGTGGTGGGCCACGAAAAAAGCCGGCGTCGGTCAGTGACCAACGTCGGCTTTTTTGATTCGGTGGTGAATGACAGGCAAGGTGCCTGTCCCACTCAAGTTGCGGGAGCCGGATTCGAACCGACGACCTCGAGGTTATGAGCCTCGCGAGCTACCGGGCTGCTCCATCCCGCGGTATGTGAGACGTTGAATCGGACGCCAAGGTTCGATTTCTACAGCGAAATTTCGCGTAAACATCATTTTCTTGGCCTCGTGGCAACGATGGAGGAACTATCGGTCACGATGGCGGATTCGTCAAGCGGCTGTTCGGATTGTTGGTGAGATTTTCGTTTTTTGGCCAGCCATTCGCTATGTTGGCCTAGAGTAGTACGTTGTGCGCCGGCTCCGCCAAGTCTTTTCGAGTATGAACCTTCCCCCCAACACGACCGCTTCCGATTCGTCGGATGCCATGGATTCCTCGGGGACGTTCTCGGCTGGCCCAGCCAATGTTTCCGGGCCGCCGGTTCCGCCGCCCCCCGTCGCTCCGCCACCCCCAGCGGATTCTGCGTCCACGCCCAGCCCGCAAGCGAACGCAAGTTCGCAACCCGATCGCACGCAGCCGAACGGTGTTCCCAAACCCCCGCCCGCTCCTCCGCGGGCGACCTTGCCTCCGGTCAAACCGCCCGGTGTCGAGCCTCCTTTGACGCGGGAACCCAACGTCAGCAATGGTGCTGGCTCTGCAGACGATTCGCTGCCCAGCCCGTCTCCAGCGAGCTCCTCTCCAGCAACTGCAAGAAAGACGAAGCGAGCGGCTCACGCTGCCAAGGTCGCTCCGGTGGCTCAGCCCGAGGTCGCGAAAGCGGTCCCCGCAGAAGTGCCGCCGGCGACCCCGAAATCACGCTGGCGGACGGAAGTCCAACCTGAGAGCAACGAAGAGACCGGGGCCGAACAAGAAGACGAACTGGCACCCGTCAGGCGATCGGTGCCAGCGTGGTTGGTCAGCATGGTCTTTCACTTGGTCGTGTTGCTGGTCCTGGCTCTGTTGACCACTCCAATTGGCGAAGGCATCGGCAGCATCGTGTTGGAGTTCGGCGAAGCGACCGAGTCGGAGAACTTTGAACTGGAGAGCGTGAATATCCAGAGCTCGGATTCGATGCTGGATTCAACCAGCGATCTGGACAGCGAGATGGTGGTCGACACGGACATCCAGTCGTTGATGGACACGATGGAGATACCCACCGAAACACTTGAGATGGTGCAGGTCGAGAACGGCATTGGGTCCGCGAGTGAACTGGTCAAACCCATGTTCAGCGGTCGGTCGGGTGCGATGAAGAGTGCCTTGATCGCAGCTTATGGCGGCAATGACCAAACCGTGACCGCGGTTGAGCGTGGATTGCAGTGGTTGGTGAAAAACCAAGAACGCGCGGGATCGTGGAGCATGGCGGGGCCTTACTCCGATGCCGCTCCGTTTTCTGAAAACCGCTGTGCCGCCACCGCAATGGCAATGCTGGCATTCCAAGGCGACGGCAACACGCATCTCCAGGGGCCCTACTCCAAGAACGTCGAGCGGGGCCTCCGGACTTTGCTCAAAGGCCAACGCCGGGACGGTTTTTTGGCGACCGAAGTTCGTGGCGATGACCAACAGGCTTACGGGCACGCTCAAGCGACAATCGCCCTCTGCGAATTGTTTGCGATGACGGAAGATTCCGCCCTTCGCGGGCCAGCTCAGGCGGCGGTGGACTACTGCGTGAACGCTCAGTCGGCCGCCGGTGGTTGGCGTTATCGGCCGCGGCTGGATTCTGATTTGTCGGTGACAGGGTGGTATGTGATGGCGCTGACCAGCGCTCATGCTGCCGGATTGGAAGTTCCCTCGTCGACCTTGCAGATGGCCAACACGTACTTGGATTCGGTCCAGTCAAATGCTGGCTCGTGGTACAGCTACCAACCCAATCGACCGGGGAGTTACGCGATGACGGCGGAAGGGTTGCTGTGCCGGCAGTACCTGGGCTGGCCGCATGACGAAGAGGCGTTGGAGCTGGGAATCGGCGACTTGGTCGAGGACGGGATGTTGGATCCGAACAATCCCAACGTTTATTACTGGTACTACGCGACTCAGGCGATCCACCACTACGGGGGACAGCCTTGGCGAAAGTGGAACAGCGTGATGCGGACGGAATTGCCGCGGTTGCAGCTCAAACGAGGTGCCGAGGCGGGCAGTTGGTCGCCTCAAGCCGATGAATGGGGCCGCCGGGCAGGACGTCTGTACGTGACCTGTCTGTCGATCTACTGCTTGGAAGTCTATTACCGGCACCTGCCGCTGTACGATCAGCAGGGAAAGTGAGTCTGGCGACAGGGAAAGTGAGCCTGGGTTTGGCGTTTCGGGCCGTTGCTCGGATTGGCTAGGATGCATCGGCGATCCTGTTTTCGGGCATCGTGACTGGTCGTTCTCCCACGCAGGGACACAGGAATCTTGTCCGCTCCCGCCCCGCCTGAATCCATGGATGCCGTCGATCACGCGGCCATTTCCGTTGATCGATTGAAAAAATCGTATCGTCGTGGGGGCAAGGTGCACGCCGCGCTCAGTGGGGTGACGTTCCAGCTTCGGCGAGGCGAACGCTTGGCTTACCTGGGCCCCAATGGAGCCGGCAAGACCACCATGATTCGCTGTCTTTCGGGGCGAGCCAAACCGGACTCGGGCAGCATCACGATGCTGGGCGAACCGATCGATGCCGCGTTTGTTCGCGATTCATTGGGTTTGGTGCCGCAAGAAATCGCTTTGTATGAAGACCTGACAACGACTGAGAACTTGGCTGCGTTCGGGCGGTTTCACGGGCTGCGTGGTCGGGTGCTACGAGACAAAATTCAGTGGGGATTGCAGTGGACCGGGCTGGCGGATCGAGCCCATGATTTGGTCGGCACATTTTCGGGCGGGATGAAGCGACGTGTGAACTTGGCCTGTGGCGTGTTGCACGAACCCGAAGTGCTGTTGCTGGATGAGCCCACCGTGGGGGTGGACCCACAAAGCCGCCAGCGGATCTTCGCGATGTTGGCGGAACTGAACGCGGAAGGCACATCGGTTTTGTTGACGACCCATCACTTGGACGAAGCCGAAAGTCAGTGCGACCGAATCGTGATTGTCGATCATGGCCAAGTTGTCGCGACGGGCACGTTTGAAGAATTGGTTCGCCAGACCATTGGGGGTGATCGCGAGGTGACCATTCGCTTGGATCAACCACTGCGTGGACATGGGAACGAACCGTTGGCCTTGGCTGGTTTGAGCGTGACCGCTCGGCCAGGTGAAAACGTGGTGAGCACCAAGATGGCGGAGGTCGCGATGGGATTGCCACGATTGATCGACGCACTCAGCCAAGCGGAATACGGCGTGCAAGATGTGGAGGTCCAGTCACCGACGCTGCATCACGTGTTTTTGCATCTGACCGGCCATGCACTGCGGGATTGAACATGGTCTGGAAAGTCATTGAAATTCATTTGCGTCGTTTGCGTCACAACCGCATCGAGTGGTTGCTGACGTTTGTGGTGCCGATCGCGTTCTTCAGTATCTTTGCGTTGATTTTCTCTCGCGGTGTGGGAGGCACGCCTCGTGTGAAGGTGGCTTTGATTCGCGAGGCGGGTGCGAATTCGGAGGTGGAAACAGGTTCCACGTCGCTGGCTTCGATGCAGTGCGATCAAGTGATTCAGACGCTTCGTGAAAGCGAAGGGCTGCGGCTGGTTCAGGACAGCGGCGAAAACCCGGCGCTGGATCGAGCTGCGGGAGAAGACTTGGTGCGGCGAGGTTCCGCAACGATCGCGATCGTGCTGAACGAAGGTGGCGAGGAGTTGTCTGCGGAATTGCTCAATGACGCCTCCGATCAAGTTGCCAGCCAAGTGGTTTCGGCGTTGGTGATGCGAGCGATGTTGATGGCCAAAGCGGGACCAACCCAAGGCAACTTCGGACCGGATGGGTTGCAGCGAACCAGCCCGGCGACTGCCGCGGCAACAACAGCGGATGAAAACGCAACCGGTGAAACAGTTGGTGTGAAACAAGCCCGGTTTGAACAGTTCGTGCAAACTGCTGCGATTGAAAGTGCCGGCGACGATTCCAGCTTAGGAACTTTTCCGAGACAACCGGATTCCTTAGCGGAGAGGCGCAAGCCGCCCGGTGGCGTGATACCGGAGGGCTCGCGCCCTTCCGCTACCAACGAGATTGGGGACCGTTCTTTGGCTGAACCGGATCGCCCTGCTGCCGAGGTGTTGATGGCACCGCCAGAAGTGACCGTGGTCAACGTGATGGGCGAGGACAAAACCAACCCCGTGATCAGCGTTTACGCGGCGGGCATTGCGGTGATGTTCTTGTTGTTTGGCGCGACCAGTGGTGGTGGCGTGCTGTTGGAGGAACGAGAGAATCAAACGTTGGAACGATTGCTATCGACCCAAATGACGATGGACCATTTGCTGCTCGGCAAGTGGTTTTACTTGACGTTGCTGGGATGCGTGCAGGTCACGGTGATGTTCGTGTGGGCTCAGCTGGTGTTTGGGTTGGACTTGATCGGCAACCTGGATGGGTTTGTGATGATGACGCTGGTCACTTCCGCCGCGGCAGCCTCGTTTGGTTTGTTTTTGGCAACGCTGTGCAAGACACGCGGGCAGCTCAATGGGCTGTCAGTGGTCGCGGTGCTGACGATGAGCGCGCTGGGTGGATCGATGGTTCCGCGTTACGTGATGAGCGAAGGTTTGCGAGAAGCCGGCCTGTGGACCTTCAACGCTTGGGCGCTCGATGGGTACGACAAAGTCTTTTGGCGTGAGTTGCCACCCAGTGCGCTGCAGCCGCAACTCGCCGTGCTGATGGCGACCGCATTTGGGTTGCTGGTTCTAGCTCGTTTGCTAGCAATTCGCTGGGAAACTTCTTGAGAACTTCTCGGTTTTGCATGCAGGGAAACCGGGGTTCTTGCTTATCGTGAGTCTTCTTTGGACCACTTTCGGGTGGTCGCTTGGCGCGTTGTTTGCTGTTGTCTCTGCATGGCACAGTTGCAAACAGCGTCTGCTCTCTGGGTGATTCTCACGACCGCGATCGGGTTTGAGTTGCGGCCGCCTTCCATTTCCGAATGTCTTGTTGCGATGGGACCCCATCATGACCGAAAGAATCCTTGCCCACTTACGATCACTGCGACGCGACGGATTTGGTTCGCTTGCGGCGGTTGGTCGGAACGGTTTCGTTCACCCTGGAGCGATTTCGTTCAAGCCGGGTGAGAGTCAGCGGCGCACCGATCGCGAATGGAAGCCGGGTGATTGGGCGATCTATCGCAAAAGCAAACGCAGCAAGGTGCCGGGGCCGCGTGCATCGAGCGTGAAACCCAACTTGAAGGGCGAGACCTACAACTACGTCGTCGAGAAGTTTTGGATGGTCGACGAGGTCAACTCGGACGGCACGTTGACCATGCGGACGACTCGCGGCAAAACACACCGCGTGTTGGCAGACGATCCCAACCTGACTCATCCGAGCTGGTTCGCTCGGCTGCGTTGGCGCGAGCGATTTGTGGCGATCGAATCCCAGCTGGGCAGCTCAACCTACGCCGCGTGAGAAGCTGGCGTCCGGCTCCCTCATGCCGTCGATTCATTGCCGACGTTGTTTGACGCGTCCTTCGCCGAGGACGTGAATCGTAGTGGACGAGGCAGCGAGTCCTTCCGCATGCAAGGGACTCGTTGCCTCATCCATTACCAAGTGCTGCAATTCACAAATCGACTTCCCCCCAAAACCTCGTTACGGGAGAGGGCATCATGTAAAAACACGCTGAAAAGCGGCGTCGATCAACGGCATGACCCCGGGCGGGTGCAGCAAAGCCGCACCATCCATCCGGTCAGCCCTGACGCTGCTACTTGGCGATCTTTTCGAGGAGCGCTGCCACGGCGGCAGGGTCGTCCGATTCCCGCAGTTCTTCGATGCGGGCTTCGGGGACACCAACCTTTTCTAGGTGGCTGCACAGACGCTTCCAGACCGTTGCCCGTTTCTTGCCCTCGCTCAAGTAAAGCTCGGTGACAGCTTCTTGAGCTTTCTGCAGACCGATCGCATCCCGGTTCTGGTAATAGTTCCGGATGATTTTTTCTTGATGCGACGTACGATTGGCAGTCATGGACGATCCTACTTAGCGTTGGTTTCGTTTTTCTTCCGCACGAGCGGCTTGCAAGGCAGCCGCTTCGCGGGACAGTTTGAACTCCGGACCAGCCGGGAAGTACTGCACATCATCCTGCAAATAGTGCGGGCTCGGAAGGGTTTGGCCATTGAGCGAAACCTGGCATCCGGTGTTGGTCGCCAACAGGGCAGCGAGAGCCAATGTGCCGATCGTCCCGCGGGTGATCCACTGCGTGTTCATCTTGTTTTCCATCGTTGTACGCCCCAACGCGTAAAGTTTTCGGACCGAACGGCTCACGCAACGAGAGCCCGTCTGCCTGAAATCGGTGACAGAATCGTTATCGGCGGAATTACCGGAAAACCTTGACATGATTCCAGAAAAAGGTTCGGGAGGATTTCCGCTGGCAAACAAACCAGGTGGCGCAGCGGCCGCTCGAGGACGCCGTGTGGTTGTTAAGTCTCGTGTTGCCCTCCCCCGGAAAGCTCGCGGAACGCTCGTTTTTCGACCCCTCCCGCTGCGTGGTCGTGCAGTTTTCTGGTGCTGGGTTTTGGCGGGTTTCTGCAGCAACCACCCATCACAACCCGACGCGTGAGCGAGGGACGCCCTCAACTCCCACAACGGCCCCATCCGGGGCGACCGTTTGTTTTCCGGCATCGGTCTCTCGGGGCTTCCGCCCCGAGCGAAGCATGACGGCCCCATCCGGGGCGATACCCAGACGCCCGCCACCATTTATTTTTCGAACGTCCCAAGGGAGGGTGATCATAAACGCTTGGCAACACGGTACTTCAAAACTGCACGGCCTCCTGCGTGGGCGGGGTTCGCAAGACGTCACGAACAGAGCACTTGGAAACGGCATCCTCTCTTGGGAGGGGCGGGCCGCTTCGGGCCGGGAAGGTGACGCGCTGGATCCGATGCTGAGCCCTCCCCTCGCTTCGCTCGACCCTCCCCAGAGGAGGGTGAGGTCAGTGTCTTGCGAAACGGCACGGCTCTCTCGTCTTTGTGAGTGTGAGATTTCGAGATCCACTTCTGGGCTCTCTTTGCCTTGCTCGGGTGGTGAAAAACACCTCCATTCAAAACCTGATTTGCCCTGCCGCTGACTCGATTCGGCGTGACTCCCAGGCGACGATGGGGCACAATGGGAACATGCACACGAAACACAGGGGTGAGACTTTGTTGTCCAACACGATTGATCGACGCCGGTTCTTGCGAGCTGGATTGGCCGGAGGGGCCGCGATCGCTGCCGGAGCGGCCTCGGCACGCCCCGCTCACGCCGCCGGCCGAGCCAAGTGGGAGGAAGCCATCCAGCGTGGCCTGGAGTGGCTCAGCAGCAAGCAATCGTCTCGCGGACAATGGAACACGACGGTCTACCCCACCGCCATGGCGGCTCTGTCGGGCACCGCTCTGATCGGCAGCGGCAGCACCACGACCCAGGGCCCCTACGCTCGGCAAATCGCTCGGGCCTCGGATTTTTTGATCAGCAAGTCACGCAGCAATGGTCTGATCGGCGACCCGCAAACCGATTCTCGTTACACCTACGGGCACGGTTTTTCAATGCTGTTCCTGTCCCAGGTGCTGGGCGAAGAAGGGCTGCTGGATCGCCGCGAAGAGTTGGTGGACGTGTTGGCCAAAGCGGTCGAGTTCAGCGGCAATGCCCAGACGGAGGCCGGTGGTTGGGGATATGTCTCGGCCAAAGAAGGCAACGACTTCGACGAAGGCAGCACGACGATCACCCAGGTTCAAGGTTTGCGTGGTTGTCGCAACGCTGGGATTCCCGTCAGCGGCGAAGTGATCGACAAAGCCAAGGAATACATCTATCGCTGCAAAAATCCGGATGGTGGCATCAGTTACAGCAGCCGGCAAACGGGCAGCAGTCGGCCGGCGATCACCGCGGCGGCTCTCGCGGCGCTCTACAACGCCGGCGATTACGACGGCGAACATGTGCCGGAGATGTTGAAGTACAGCAAAGAAACGCTGCATGACATCAACAACGGGGCCCGCGCGTTCGGTCACTGGCACTACACGTATCTGTACTACAGCCAAGTCGTTTATCGGCAAGGCGATGAGTTGTGGTTGCCGTTCCGTGATCGATTGTACGATCGAATCGCGGCCGAACAAAAACCGGATGGATCGTGGGAAGGCCAGATTCACCCGGTCTACGTGACGGCTTGCAATCTGATCATGATGCAAATCGATCGCGGATTCCTGCCGATCTATCAACGCTGAGGCCGACGATGGATTTGGAATCGTTCAGTCAACGCGTGCTCGGAATCTTGGAGCGTCACTTCCCCACCGAAGGTTTTCAGTTGGGGGATGAGTTTGGCGTTTTGACATGCGGAGAGCTGCAATTCGGACTGTCGAACTTGTTGGCCCAGTCTCAGCAGGCCGGGTTCACCGACGAGGAATTGGAGGAAACCGTCCGTGTCACCTTCTCGCGAATGTTGGAGATGGTGCGGACTGCCGACAAGGTGTTGCCCGAAACATGGGAAGAAGCCAAGCCCCGATTGCGAGTCCAGTTGTGCCGCAGCGACATCGACGCACTCCGCAAAGCGATCACCTTTCCGTTTGCCAGTGACGTGACCAGCAGCGTGGTCGTCGATTCGCCTCACGGGTACGCCTACATTCGGCCCGAAGACGCGGAACGCTGGGGGCAGTCGGTTGTTGATTTGATCGAAGTCGCGAAACAGAATTTGCTGGCGGATTCGCTGGCTTGCCCGATGGGCGTTGTCGAAGGACCCCCTAAATTCATTGCGATCCAGTCCGGCGACGGTTACGACGCCGCCAGGGTTCTGTTGCCACAAATTCGCGAACGTTTGATCCAGGAATTAAGCGAGGAATCAGACGATTTGGAGCTGGAACCGGCTGCGATAGTCGGTGTGCCCAACCGGGATTTCTTGATCGCGTGGTCGGCTCAGTTGCCAGCCGATCTGCAGCAACAATTGGCACAGACCGTGGCGGATGATTCCCAGCGGCAATCGCACCCGTTGTCGGAGCAAACGTTTCGCATCACCGCCGAATCCATCTGGCCGATTCGCAAATAAAAAACTGTTGGTCACCGGATTCGCCAGAATTCGGTTTCGCGGCGATTTCTGAACTCGGGAGAGTCCTGCAACGCGATCAGTTGGAAAGCTTTTCCATGATCTGGTCGGCCGAGCGTCGGAGCAGGACGTCGTCGTCGAGCGAGCCGTCGATCTTGCGAATCGCGTGCAAAACGGTCGAGTGATCCCGACCGCCGAAGGCATCGCCGATCTGAGTCAGGCTGTCCTCGGTCATCCGGCGTGCCAGCCACATTGCCAGCGAACGGGCTCGGACGATGTTTTGGCGTCGGGAACCGCTTCGCATGTCAGCCGATTTAACACCCAGCTGGCGGGCCACGGCGGTGGTGATCGCTTTGATGGAAATGGACTGGGTGCCGCCGGCGGCTTCAATCGCCGACTGGACCGCTTCGGCGCAGATTGGTTGCTCATGCATCCGGCACCACAGTGCGATTTGCTTGATCGCGGATTCAAACGCTCGCACAGTCGATTCCGCTGGCAAGCCCGCGTCCAGCAGCGACAACGCCTCGGATTCGATCTCGGGCAGATGCGCCAGCATCAATTCCCGCAGGATGGTCCGACGCGTGTCGCCGGCGGGTGGATGCAGCGTCACCGTCAATCCGGGCAGCGTGCGGCTGACCAAGGCGGGCCGCAGCCCGCGAACTTCCGATGGCAACCTTCGGCAGGTGACGATCGTCAGGCGGCCTTCCGCGTCGCGAGCTTCCAAGCGTTGGGCCAGTTCTTCTTGCGCTGGTGCCTTGTCCGCGATCAGGTGCAAATCATCCAGCACCAGGATCGGAACCGTGTCCAGTTTTTCGCGAAAACGTGGCATGTCCTTGGAATCGATCGAAGAGGCAAATTCGCGGGCGAAGTCGATCGCGGGTTGGTACAGAACGCGGCTGGAAAGGACTCGCGAGGTCACGCCAGTCGGTCCTCCTTGGGCGGTGTCTTTGTCCAACTCCATCGCTTCCCAAACGTTGCTGATGCTCATCCGTTTGGACAAGTGCAGCGCCAGTGCGGTTTTGCCGGTGCCGGGTTGGCCGACCAGCAGCATGGGGCGGGAGATTTCGAGCAGCGTCTCGATCGGGTTTTCACAAACGTAGCCCGCCAACCGATTTTCATCGCCGCAATAAAACAGCGGGATGATCGGACGGACGATTTCACTGTCGCGACGGCGTCGACGAAGCGACGGGCGTTCCAGCGCGAAGGAATTGACGTTGGGAGGCGAAGCGACCACGGCGAACAGCTGTGAACGGGTGAAGCACGAAAGTTCGTGCCGCGTGACGGGAAAATCGCGACGGGCAAAACAGGCGTGGGGATGGTCAAACGGAACCAATCAGGCGCAATTCGTCTGGTCGGAACCTCTGACTCAGTTCCACTCTAAATGGAACAACCGCTCACCGCTATCCATTTTCCACCGAGTTATCCACAGTTGGAAAACCTTCTGCCTTCGAAAATTGTCGCGAAATCAGCTCGATCGCTCGGTCAATTTCGGCCTTGGTGGAAAACCGCGAAAGGCTAAAGCGGAGAGCGGAATCCACCAACGACTTGGAAGCGCCCATCGCCTGCAGCACGTGGCTGGGGGGACTGCTGCCGCTGCTGCACGCCGATCCACTGCTGCACGCCACCCCGGCCATGTCCAACGACATCAGCAGGCTCTGGCGGTCGGCCCCGGGCAGCGACAGGCAGGTGGTGGATGGCAGGCGTGGGGCCTGGCGTCCATGAATGACGCAGTTGGGGTGACGGCGAAGCAGTTCGGATTCCAGGTGGTCTCGCAGGGCCGCCATGGCCTCCGCGGCGGTGGGTTGTTGCTCACAGGCGATTCGGATGGCCTCGGCGGCAGCGATGACCAGAGCGACCGGCTCGGTGCCAGGCCGCGCGCCCAGTTGTTGCTCTCCGCCACGCAGGGCCGCCCGGATTTCCACGCCGGCGTCCAGCCACAAAAAGCCGACTCCCGTGGGGCCATGCAATTTGTGAGGGGTGATCGTGGCGGCCGAGACGCCCCATTTCGTCAGATCGACCGGGACTTTGCCCACCGACTGGGTCGCATCAACGTGCAGAGGAGCCCCAAATTCACGGCAGATCTTCGCCGCGTCTTCGATCGGTTGGACGACGCCGGTTTCGTTGTTGGCGGACATGATGGAAACGACCGAGACCGCTTCCGGGGCATCGCCCGACTGAGTCAGTCGCCCCAGTGTGTCTCGCAGCGATTCCAACAGGATCACGCCATTCGCGTCGACGTTGACCCAGTTCACTTTGCGACCGGATGATTCTTCGGCGGCCGCGGCCGCCAGGACGCTGGGGTGCTCAATCCGACTGAGCACGATCGCGCCGTCGGGTTCCCCGATGCCAGAAATGGCCAGGTTGTTCGATTCGGTGCCACCGCTGGTGATCAGCAAACGAGGTGCATGCACCCGCGTCAGGTCGCTTCCCAAGCAACGGCCGATCAAATCCGTGGCGGCTTCCAAGCGGGAACGAGTCTGTTGGCCCAGCCGGTGTTGGCTGGACGCGTTGGCCGGCGTTTGTGAGAAAGCCTCTGCCAAAACACGAGCGACCGCGGGATCGATGGCGGTCGTCGCGTTGTTGTCGAGATAGATCATGTGTTTTCAGCTGGATCGACCGTTTGCCGGTCTTTCTTCAGGGATTGCAGTTCCATGTTGTCGGGCGATTCCTCGAGGGCCTCGGCCAACAGAGCGTCGGCCAGTTCATCACGTTGGGCGTCGCGCATGTCGCGTATCAGGCTGACGTATTCCTCGGCCAAGTAATCCGCGACGGTGGCTTTCAGGGTCGCCACGTCCTCGACATCACGCGTCAATTCCATCAATCGCGGGATCAGAATATAGAGTTCGCGATCGGCCAGTTTGGCGATGGTGGGCCAGAGCTGTTGGGCCTGCTTCGGGTTCTTCTTGCTCCATTGCTTCCAAACCGAGATTCCCTCGTCCATCAGTCGAAGATGATCCAGCAGCAGCGCGGGATCATGTGGTTCGGCGTCCTGGAGACCGTGTCGGATTTCCACCAGATCCCAGCGGTCTGGGATTTGATTCGGCATCGTCAGGATTTTCGATTGGGTCAGGTAGCGAGCGGTCTCGGGCGTGGTGCTGACACGGCGGATGGGCGTGATTTGCCAGTGAACCAGCGGGATTTCGTAGAACGAAAATCGACGGGTCTGAAAATGATTGGGGGCGAACTCGGTTCCTTCCACGTAACCAAATGTCCGAATCATGACAAACAGCAAGCCGCCGATGATCAGCGACGACACGGTGATCAGCAGGAATCGATAGCCGGTCGCGACCCGTTTTCGAGTTCGCGATGGCGTGGCGGTTTGGGCGGCGGTGGAGCCAGAGGACGGCGAGGCGGAGGTCGCTGACATCATTGAAATATCCCGGCAGACGTCAAACAAACGGTTTGGTAGGTTCGCGACTCGTCATTGTTTGTCCCGAAGCCCCTTATTTTCCAAGCGTAGCAAAGATGAATGGGTACGCCACACCTTGGGCCGGCCGTCGAGCCTGGGCCAACGCGATGCGGCAGGCCCCCGTGGCGGCGTCATGGAGCAGCCCCACGCAAGGACAACTGACGCCCGAACAACGCGCGGCACTCGCCCAGAAACGCTCCCTGGTGGTGTCTGCGGACGCTGCAGGGAGATTCGTCGAGACGGGGTCGCTGGCAACGGATTCCCCCGCAGTGTCTGCCGGAGCGGCGGTTGCGGGAGAAAAAGAAGATGCTCAGAGCAGTGGCTCGGACGCGGCCGGGGGCGACCCGGAAGATCGTCTTGCCGCCCGAGCACGGATTGAGGCTGTGCTGCTGATCGCCAAATCGCCGCTGAACTACCGTCGTTTGGCCGCTTTGGCCGACGTGGAGGACGCCACCTCCGCTCGGACGCTGGTGGGGGAACTCAACGAACTTTACGAACGTTTGGGACGCGGGGTCCGGATTGAACAGGTTGCTGGCGGCCAGCGAATGATGACAAGGGCGGTCGTGGCACCTTGGCTGCGCCGACTTGGGTTTTTGGCTCCAGCGGTCCGGTTGAGTTGGCCGATGATGGAAACGCTCGCCGTGGTGGCCTACCGCCAAGACGTCACGCGGGCGGATGTTGAAGCCGTGCGTGGTGTCGCGTGCGGAGAAATTCTGCGACAGTTGATGCAACTGGATTTGGTCCGGATCAGCGGTCGCAGTGAAGAGCTCGGGCGTCCCTACCTTTACGGGACCACCAAACGTTTTTTAAAAATCTGCGGATTGGCATCAATAAAGTCGCTGCCGCCGATTGACTGGCACGCATCCTGCGATGATGTTTCTCAATCTGCCGACGGCGAGGTTGAAAACGTTGCCGACGAAGAGACTGCTGAAGAACTGAAATCGAGAGATCCCTCTCAACCTGAATCCCATCCTCGCCGTGAATCTTCGGACTCTGAACTGTCGGATACGAATCCTTCAGAACCCGAGCATTTACACCCCACCAAGGAGTCTGACGTGAGTGTCGCCGCGATCGAAACTCTCGCCACCGAATTCACCGTTTCCCTCGATGCCGACCCATCCGGCGCGGTGGCCGTTTTGGATGCGCCTGCGTCCAATCCGGAGGCTGCGTTGTCGAATGATTCGTCGGCCGTGATCGAAGACGAAGAAGACGATCTGTATGAAAACGGATTTGATCTCGACGACGATGAGGAAGACGACGACCTCGACGACGATGACTGGGATGATGAAGACGACGACAGCGACGACGATGATGATGACGATGAGGAAGATGACGACGAAGAGGATGATGACGACGAGGACGAGGATGATGACTCGGGTGACCTCGACGACGATGATGACGACGACGAAGAAGATGACCTCGACGGCACCGACGACTGGGAAGAAGTCGACGACGATGAAGCCGACGAAGATTGGGATGATGAGGACGAAGAAGACAGCCTGGACGAAGAGGAAGAAGAGTGGGAAGACTGATCGTCTGCTTTCCAGCTTTCCCATCCCTCAGGCAATTCAACCCGTCACCGTTTGATCTCGAATGGGACGGTCTGGCCGCGAGTGAGTGGCGAACCATCGTGTTCCAGTGACCCACTCTCTGTCGCGAGTTGCCTTTCACGGCCCCAGTTCACCCAGGGGCTCCCTGTCCGGTCCCCTCTCTGGCACCGATTCAGACGTTGCCAGCCCTGGGCCGTGTTGCCTGTCAGGACGATGCTGCTAAGCAGGTCGGCAGGAATGATCGGGCATCATCATGTGAGCCGTTTGGGCGTTAGACCCGGTTGGACGTGGAAACAACCACGCTTGCCACGATATTTCAAATGCCGAAAGACTCCTGCCGGCCTGCTTCGCGGAGGCCATTGCTGTTGGCTGAGCCCGTCCGCTCTCGTTGGCCTCGGGACATCGATTTGATTGAAGAGGCTGTTCTCGTTCCCAGGCTCTGCCTGGGAACGCAATGCACTGCAGGCTCCGCCTGCTGAGACAGAATCGGGAGGCAGAGCCTCCAAGACAGTGTGTTCCCAGGCAGAGCCTGGGAACAAGGAAAAAACGTCAGCAATTCAATCGATGTTCTGTGGCCAACCAAATCGTGCGATAGATCGTTGTGTCAAAGGATGGCAACCCGACGCATTTGGTTGCCCTGCACGGGCTCTCTCCCGTCGCGGCCTGAGGGCGGGAATTCAACCGGACTCGGCCTCCGTTTCGGTTGCAGCGATTGCAGTGGTTTTGACTCTCTCAGCGGGTGCGCACGTGTCTTCGGGTATGTGAGCCGTTTGGGCGTTAGCCCCGGTTCCCACGTACAACCGGGGCCAACGCCCAAACGGCTCACAGGATGAAACCCCGTCATTCCTGCCTGCGTCGTGACCATCGCATGTTGCTCGGACGCGGCACACGCACACCTTGATGAGGTGTTTTTTCAACATGGATCAATTGGTGACCTACCTTTGAAACGGTAGCTGTTCCTTTGTATCGCAATTGATGCTGAATTCATGTTTGAAACCACCCAAGCCCAACTGTTGATGGTCGAGCCCGAGCTGGTCTTGGCTGAACTCGCGACGTTCCGTTTGGAACTGTTGGGGTACCGGTTGGAAGTGGTGCACAGTGGTGCCGAAGCGCTCGATCGCCTCCGCCATGAACCAATCGACCTGCTGATCCTGGACACCAAGTTGCCCGAAGGCGATGGATTGGAATGGCTGACCGAACTGCGTCTGGAGTTCAAAGCCGAGCAAGTCCCCGCCTTGGTTTTCTCGCTCGATCCCAGTCTAGAAATGGTTCGACGAGCCTACCTGGCTGGTGCTCAAGACTACTTGATCAGTCCGTTTGATCCGACCGTGCTCGAGGAAAAGGTGCAGCGTCTGCTGCCCTCCCACGCCGAGACGGTTTGATCGCGATGCATGTCTCTTCCCATCCACTTCCCAGTCTTCACGACGGACTCGCACGATGAAACGCATTGGCGACATTTTGGTCGAACTGAACATTCTGACCAACGAACAAATGGACGCTGCCTTCGCGGGGAAACCGCGTGGTGTGATGATCGGCGACTGGTTGGTTCGGCAATCCTTGATCAGCAACGCGCAGTTGGGTGCGGCGCTGTCTGAGCAGTTCTCGGTGCCGTTTGTCGACATCGATTTCTCCAGCGTGAATCCGCAAGTCGCCCGTTTGTTGCCAGAGGATTTTGCGCGTTCGCAAGCATCGGTGGCGATCGATGTCAGCGATCGAATGCTGACGCTTGCGATGGTCGCACCCGACGACATCGAAACCATTGCCGAAGCCGAGTTGATGACCGGCTATAAAATTCGCCCCGTCGTTTCGTTGGAAGAAGACGTTCGCGATTTGCTCAACCGCATCTACGACGATCGGGCCTTCGCTCGTCAAACCATCGTTGACATGAAGTTCGCCGAAATGGCGGAATCGGGCGAGGTCACCGAAGAAGATGAATTGGCGATGTCAGCGGTCAGTCAAGAAGACGCGCCCGTGGTCAAACTGGTCCAAGCGATTTTGTCCGGTGCCGTTTCCGCGGGTGCCAGCGACATTCACTTGGAACCACACAAACCCGAGATGCGTGTTCGGTATCGCGTCGATGGTGAGCTGCAGGTGGTGATGACCATCCCCAATCACATTGAAGATTCGGTCATCAGCCGCATCAAGGTCATGGGGGACATGGACACGACCGAAAGTCGTCGTCCTCAGGACGGTCACCTCACCGTTTACGAAAACGGGAAACGTGTTGGCTTTCGAATCAGCGGCATCCCCACCGTCGATGGTCAAAAGTTGGTGCTGCGATTGCTCGACGAAGGCGGCCAGACCTTTGACTTGGCCGGCATCGGGATGCCTCAGCGGGACTACGACGCGGTCCGCCGTGTGATCGACAAACCTCACGGGATGTTTGTGGTGACAGGGCCAACGGGAAGTGGCAAGAGCACGACGTTGTACGCCGCGCTTCAGCATCTCAATGATGACGACCGAAACATTGTCACTGTCGAGGATCCGGTCGAATATCGACTGGCCGGGATCAACCAGGTCCAGAGTGACAACGAATTCGGAATGGGATTCGCCAACGCTTTGAAATACATCATGCGGCAAGACCCCGACGTGATCATGTTGGGAGAAATTCGCGATTGCGAAACCGCGTCGACAGCGGTTCAGGCGGCTTTGACGGGCCACTTGGTGATCAGCACCTTGCACACCAACGATGCCGTGGGTGCCGTTCAACGCCTCGCTGACTTGGGCGTCGATAACTTCAAAATCGCGGGGTCGTTGCTCGGCAGCGTCGCTCAACGCCTGTTGCGATGCGTGTGTGAAAACTGCAAGGTCGACGCACCGGCGAACCTGAATTTGCTCGAAGCACTGGATCCCGAACAATACGTTCCGCGAGACACGACGTTTGTCCGTGGTGCCGGTTGCAAGCGTTGCTTGGGAACCGGGTTTGCCGGGCGGATGCCGATCTTTGAAATCATGCCACTCAACGCGGAGATCACCGCGGCAATCGAAGCCGGTGTTCCAAACTCGCAATTGGAAGTCATGGCTCATGCGGCCGGCATGGTGCCACTTCGCCAAGCCGGTTTGGAAGCGGCCGTCGCCGGAAAGACCTCGCTGGAAGAAGTGTATTTCAAAACCAGCGGCGATCGACGCAGCACGAGTTCGACTCCGATTGTGGGCGGTCGCCGATCCCAGGACCAACCGGTGCCGAGTGCCATCGCCTGATTCATTTCATTCCAGCCTGATGGGTTGGATCTTTCCAACATCGCTTTTGTTTTTTGCCTCGGTGCCATCCCATGTCCTTCCCTGCTAGCACGACCAACGCGACCACCACCGGTGGTCTGATGGGATTTTTGCGAAAGCTCAACTCGATCGAGGTGGGCGGACCGAAACGCGGTGTTCCCAAAGGCTGTGAATCCACTCGCATCCCGCCAGTGCCACTGGCGCAGTTGATGCGGATGATGTTGATGTTGCTTCAGAACGGGCTGACATTGCCCAAGGCACTCGGGTCGCTGGCGATGGACAATTCCAGTCGCAAGTACAGTGGCGTGCTGTTGCGAATGCGAAGCACCATCATGGCGGGCGGATCGATCAGCGATGCCATGGCTCGCTACCCGCGAACCTTCAACAAGATGCAGGTGCAACAAGTCCGGTTGGGTGAGCGAAGTGGCTCTCTCGAGACCGCTCTGCTGAGAGTATGTGAACAAGTCGAACGCAAAGTCGCTCTGCGGAAACGGATCTTCAAAAAAGTCAGTTACCCGGTTTTGATCAGCGTCGCCGGTCTCGGGTTGATGGTGTTCATGTGCGTCGTTGTCGTGCCTGAATTTGAAACGGTTTACACGGCCAGCGGAGTTGATCTGCCGCCGGTGACGAAGTTCGTCACGGGGTTGAGTCGGTTCATGCTGACCAAAGGTTTGTTCGCGTTTCCATTGGCGTTGGTGGTGGCGGTGCTGTGGGTTTGGGGACGTAGCAAACCACGCGTGGCGGCCAAGATGGACGCCGCGTTCTTGCGACTGCCCGTGGTCGGGCCCTGGCTTCGCGATGCCGCCGTGCTGCAGTTCATTGAGTCCACCTCGGCCATGGTCCAGTGCGGTTACAAACCCATCGAAGCGATCGAGGTTGCCGCGACCTGCGTGAAGAACCGCTGTGTCCGAAGTGCGATCGAAGACATCAATCATGGCGTCCGCCGCGGCGAGAAGCTGAGCGTGGAGCTCGGCCGGTACGAACGATTCTTTCCACCGACGCTGTGCCAACTCATCGGTGTCGGCGAGCAATCGGGCGAGTTCGCTCGTTCGTTGCAAGGCACCTGCAATCACTTGCGAGAACGCTTGGAGTCTCGCATCGATGCGTCCGTTGCGATGCTCGAACCCATCCTCACGATCTCGTTGGCCGTCATGATCGGCGGCATGGTGCTGTCGATCTACACGCCGATGTTCCACATGTTTGAAGTCCTCGAATGATCCGTGAATCACTAATCGTCAAAGCATCGCGTTGTTGTCACCAGCGACGATCCGCGTTCAGCATGTTGGAGATCATTGTTGCACTGACCATCGCCACCATGTTTGCGATGACGGGGCTCGCGTTTGTGCAAACGCACGGCGAGACCGCGAAATCGCGCGCCTGCGAAGGCAACCGGTCCACGTTGCAGCGTGACGTGGAGTTGTACGAGCACGAGACCGGGCGATTGCCCGGCCGAACCCTTCGCGAATTGGCTGATGAAGACTACAGCGGGGTGAACTTGCCCACGTGTCCCGCATCGGGCAACGCGTACGGGCTGGATCAAGGTGAAGTGACCTGCCCGACTCACGGCAAGTGATCAGCGAATCGAGATTGCAGTTTGCAGCGGATGCAGCACGCTGTCGATCAAGTACTCGTCGACCAAGTCTCGGCACAGCTGAGACAATCGCGTGAACTCGTCCGCGTAGTTCTCCTTGGCACCCAGGGAATCGTATCGCCGGACCATCATGTAAACGCTGAGTTGTTCCTCGGTGAACTCGCCGGTTCGGATCTGGAAGGCACCGGTTCGTGATTCGAAACTGATTCGACACTGAGTCTTGCAATCTTCATCGAGTGCGAACTGCACCACGGGTTCATTGGATAGCAATTTTCCATAAGGCAGTTGGGTGAACTTTTCCAACCCGGGCGCGATGCCGATGGCTTCGGTCACGATTTCGTTGTGGTTGCCTTTGCAGACAAAGTCGAACCCCAGCATCACTGTCAACGCTTCGCAGTCCAACGGGCTGACGGACAATTCATACGGCACCAATTCCAGAACCGCTCGGTGCTGGTCACAGGCGTCTTCGTAGCTGGTCGGGCTGACCACTCCGCTGTTGACTCGTTTGGGCTCGACGGAGACCCAGCGATAAGAGCCGCTTTCTTTTTCCTTTTCTTCTTCCAGCACGTATTCGTCTTTTTCGCGCGCGTAGAAATTTGCCATCTTGGGGTAACGACGCTGGACCTGTTCAAAGTAGTGCAGAACGGATTCACGACCTTGCGGCAACTCCATTTCGGTGGACAGATTCATGTTCACGTAATATTCGTCGCCGAAGATGCCGTAATCACTCATATCGTTTTCACTCAATGAAAAGCTGGTTGACGGATGAACGTCTGGAAAGAGGACTCCCCGTTGTAGCCGTTGCCGATGACCTCGGCCAGTCACAGCGAATCCAGTCATAGCGAATCCGCTCCATGGCATCTCAGTTTGTCAAACTGGGCCGCCACAAGAAATCCTAACCTGACGCGTGAGCGAGGGACCGGGGAATCCCTCGCTCACGCATCGGGTTAGGAAACACACTTCCACTCAAAACGAATTTGCTCCGGGAACCGCTCTCGCGGCAGTTTGGTCTCTCGTATTTTATCACTGGGAAGGCAGTGAGGAGACGGTTTGCGGCCCGCTTTGCAGGAATGCTTGATGGACGAGGCCACGCGAGACCCCGAAACGGGGCTCAAACCACCGGGACACTTCCAAAGAAACAGACGCGACGAACGGAATCGGAGTTCACGCACTCTGGTCCTCATGCCGGGTGGGGAACGGCGGTCAATTTGCTGATCGGAACTTCGTTTTCTTCCATCGCATGGTCGCTGAGCCGGTACGGTAAGATCACCCAGAACGTACTCCCCCGGCCCAATTCGCTTTGAAAGTCAATTTCGCCGCCCAGCAGCACCGCGAGTTCTTTGACAATCGACAGCCCCAAACCCGTGCCCGCAAATTCGCGTGTCAGGCCGTCGCCGTCGAGCACCTTTTTGCTCTGGCGAAATTTCTGGAAAATGATGGGCTGGTCCTCTTCCGCCACACCCACGCCGGTGTCGGTCACGGAAAGCCGGAAGCGATCGTCGTGCAAATCGACCACGCGAACGGTGATCATGCCGCCTTCGGGAGTGAATTTGATCGCGTTGCTGAGCAGATTGTTGAGGATTTGCCCAAGCTTGTTCGGGTCTTGGTAGGCGACGGGTAAATCATCGGGGACTTCGACTGACAACGAGATGTTCTTGTCCTCCGACAGGGACTGGATCATGTCGCACTGCGCGCCAACCAATCGAGACAGTTGGAACTCGCTGCGGCGAACTTCCATCTTGCCCGCTTCGACTTTCGCGAGGTCCAGGATGTCGTTGATCATTTCCAGCAACAGGCGTCCGCTCTTTTGAATGTTCGAAGCGTAGCGACGTTGCTTTTCGGACAGCGAATCGATGCCCTGCAGGACTTCTGAGAAACCGATGATGCTGTTCAGCGGGGTGCGAAGTTCGTGGCTCATGTTGGCCAAGAAGTCAGTCTTCAACCGGTTGGCTTCGTAGAGTTGCAAGTTCAACTGTGCGAACTGGTCAACGCGGGCGTCGAGTTCCCGGTTGACGCTTTGCAATTGAGTCTGCGTCTCGGTCAGGTGACGCAGCATCCGGTTGAACGCATCTGCCAGTTCACGGAACTCGTCATCGGTGGAGATGTTGGCTCGTTGGTTGGTGTCACCATGCGTGATCGCGTCGCTGACGTCACGCAGGTGAAGCAGCGGTTGCAAAACCAGGTAGCGAACAATCGCGTGCAACACAAACAGAGTCACGGCGACGATGAACATCGCGATCGAAACCACGATTGCGCGAATGCCAGTCATGTCCTTGACGATTTTGTCATCCGGCATGCTGACCCGTTTGACTCGGTAAGGCAATTGCGAGGCGAGCTTGGCCGGGTCTTCGTCTTTGGACAGCGAGATGATTTCGCCGCTTGGAACATGGCAGGGAACACAGTCGTAGGTCATGAAGACCGGTTCGTAATAAACGTAACGCCCGTTGGTGGGACCAAGCTCTTGGAACACGGGACGGTTGGCGGGACCGATTCGGCTCATCGCCGCGTCATCGGCCAAGTCCACCGCTTTGCTCAGGTCGATCGGATCTCCAGACAGCAATCGTTCCAGGCGGGCTCGGAATTGGGGTTCGAGTTCTTGCAGCAGCCGAAGTTCGATTGGGTCGGTTGGCTGGATCGGAGCGGGCAGGTTCTCAAACGGTTGCGGGTCATCGAGGCCCAGGATGTCGAACTCAATGTCTTGGCTGAGCAATTGAGAGCGGAGGTCGGCGATCTTCTGCCGGGTGATGTCGAGTTTGTTTTCAGGCAAGTGTTCTGTGTAGGTCGCGGCGGCATGGATCAGCATCATCTCGGTTGCTGCGGCGTCTCGGGCTTGCTGCTGAGTCGTGCTGCTGACCCAGCGATCGGCCAGCAGAAACACCATGCAAAAGGCTCCGCACATCAACACGACCAGTGCTGAGCCGAAGAACAGCAAGCACTTGCGTTCCAAGCTCATCGATGAAAACAGGCTTTGGATGAACCTCAGCATGAGCTTCCGCGGGAAGGCCCGGGGGCGGCAAGAAGGTCGTGGGAAATCATTCAACTGGACCGGGAAAAAGGAGGGCCGGAAAACTTCATTTTGACGAATACCGCCGGCCACGACGAGACGAATCGAGCGTTTCGTGCCCGCGACCAGTCGTTTCAACCGGTTTTTTTGGAATGTTTTACCTCCGGCGGCAAGGAGAATGGTCCGTAAATCACCGCGGAAATGCTTGTTTGCCCCCCTGGCCACAACTAGGATGCGAGACTAGTTCACGATCTCGTACGATCACAATACGCCTCCAAATTTCCCGCCTTCTGACTCTGAGAATACGATGAAACGTTCCCTTCGCCTCGCACTGCAGTGGACGTTGGTGGTCTGCATGATCGCCATTTTGAGCGTGAGTCCCGCTTCGGCTGGATGGCTGCTGAAGCGAATTCACGGCAAAAACGCTGATTGCTGTGAAATCGCAACCGACACCTGCTGCACTGCTCCAGAGCCTGTTTGCTGTGTCCCAGCACCGGAACCCGTTTGTTGCGATCCCGAACCGATCGCTTGCGAATCGGTCCCCAGCTGCTGTGGCACCGTTGAAATGGTTCCTGCACCTGTTGTTTCAAGTGACTGCTGCGGTTCCCTGGTCGAACCAATGAGCGAAGGTGTCATCGTTGAACAACCTTTCTACGGTGAATCGACGATCGTTCCCATGGCGGAAGGCGAAATGGTCGAAGGCGAGATCATCGAAGCTCCCGCCGTGCCGGCTCAAGAGTCGACGGACGTTGCTCCGCCAGTTCCCGCTGAACCAGTCGCAGAAGAGCCCATCGTCGAACCGCAAGCCGATCCAGCTGCCGACGTGGAACCCGAAACCCCCATGCCGGTCGAAGAGCCTGTGGAAGAAGCTCCGGTGGTTGATCCACCCGCCGAAGAGCCAATGGTGGAGGAACCCGTTGAGGAAGAGCCCGCCATGGAAGAACCAGCCGCTGACTTGTTCCCTGCTGACGACAACCCATTCCCACAAGACGCACCCGCTGAAGAAGCACCCGGTTTGGAAATGCCAGCCGAGGAAGCACCGGTGGAAGAAGCTCCTGCCGACGATGCCTTTGGCGATCTGTTTGGTGGCGACACTGAAATGCCCGCCGAGCCGGCCACTCCCGATGTCGCCGCACCTGAAACCGAATCGGTCGAAGACCTGTTTGGCGGTGACGCTGCACCAGCCGATCCTGTGATTCCAGATGAACCCGTCATGCCCCAGGCCCCTGCGGAAGCTCCTGCCGACGACGCCTTTGGCGACCTGTTCGGTGGCGAAGCGGAAGCACCCGCCGACATGCCTGCTGAGCAACCTGCCGACGATGGTTTTGGTGACTTGTTTGGTGGTGAAGCGGAAGCTCCTGCTCAAGAAGCGATGCCACAAGAAGGTGGACTGGACGGATTGTTCGACGACGCCGCACCGGCCGAAGAAGCACCGGCTGATGGCGGTGGCTTGGACGATTTGTTCGGTGACCCACCCGCCGAAGACAGCTCCGACGCTGTGATCGACGATTTGTTTGGCCAAACCAAACAGTCATTGGCTGATTCGGAAGTCACACAAGTTGTGACGGAAAAGAGCGTCGCCAAGACCATCGACGTGCTGGACAGCACCAAGACTCGCACCTGGATCGACAACACTGGCAATTGGGGAACCGATGGCCGCTTGGTTGAAGTCCGTGAAAGCGAAGTTCAGATTCTGAAATCCAATGGCCGGACCTGCACCGTCCCGTTGGAACGACTCAGTGACGCGGACAAATCGTACGTGGAATCGATCCGTGCCCAAGTCAGCGAATTGCTGTTCGCAATGGCCTCGGTTGACTGAGCTGGCACCCTCGCAGGTTCGAGCATGATCGAACGAAAAGACTTCAAACGCCCGGCAGTTTCAAAGCTGTCGGGCGTTTTTTGTTTTGTGGCTCAAGCTTCGGCCGGACTCAGCCGAAAAGTACGGTATCAGCGATTGAATCGCTTTGAGCAACGAAGAGTCTTCGAGGATGGCCGGGCTTGACGAAAAAGCACGGGTTTCCTAACTTGCTCAGCTTGTGCAACAGTCAGTCTTTGACCGGCTCCTTGCACGTGAAGGCGACGTGGCCAAGTGGCTAAGGCGAAGGATTGCAAATCCTTTATTCGTGGGTTCGAATCCCACCGTCGCCTCTGATGATGGCAGAGGCTTTTGAGACGCGACCCTTTTCAGGGGACCGAATCAGAGCTACGATCATCGTCCAAATGGGTGAGATTCAGCATTCGCTAACTCGCCCACGCCCTTGTAGCTCAGTTGGTAGAGCAACGGACTCTTAATCCGTGGGTCCTAGGTTCGAGCCCTAGCGGGGGCATGATACCACCACTCTTGAAGCATCCAGACCCCTCAGAACCACGTGTTTTGCGGGGTTTTTTTGTGTCGTCACCTGCTCCTGATCGGTCCAGATCGGCAGAGATGACACCGCCGGTGACACCGCCGATTGCTGGCTCGGTCACGCTGGATGTCGAGGAACCCGCTGCCCAGTCTGCATCCGTGACCCGCAGGTAGTGTTTGTGTGCGGTGCTGGCAGAGTGCCCCATCCAGGCGTTGACCACGTGGTGCGGATGAAACGCCTCCAACTCGTTACGGCGAGTCAGCCGCAAATTCTGCATTGGCTTCGGCCACGGCGTGATCCCGCCACGCTCCAGGATGCCGGTTAAGATCGTCCCAATCCCCGACGGATCGCTGTACCGCTGGCCAGCCACCAGGATCTCGCCATCGACCGCTGCGTCAAAAGCCTCACGTAGCACTGGCATGAGCTCGGGTGCGATCGGTGCCGTCCGCAAGCCAGTTTTGGGCGAATCGATCCGCAACCTCTGAACGTCCCACAAAACATCGCCCCAAGTCAGGACGGCCACTTCGCAAGCTCGCAAGCCTCCAAACCTCGCAAGTGCAAAGATCGCTCGCCATGCAGAGGTAGGACAAGCAGCAAGCGCGGCCGCAGTCTCCTCTGCGCTCACGATGTAGTCACGCTCCTCGTTCACTTCGTTGCCGATGCGTGTCTCGCTGCAGGGATTTTCCGAGATAATCCGAGCCTTGATCGCTTTCGCAAACATCGTGCGAACGCGTTTTGCGTGCTTGTTGCTGGTTGCTTGGGCAAGCCGATCTGGATTTGCCATCCATCGCAGCCACGACTCAAACTCCGCAGGTGTGATCGACGCTAGCGAACGATCCACATCAAACCGCTTAACGAACCACTTTCTGGCCTGGTGGTACTTCACGCGAGTCGATGCGTCCAAGTGGGTCTGGTCGTCAATCCAAAACCGAAACCACCCATCACACAATCGATGATCGGCAAGAACCTGCTGACGCGCCTCAACGAGCCCCCATTTCACCAAGCTACGATGGATCCGCTCATCAACACCGTTGGCCCACTTCGTCGCCTCTGCATCAGGCTGCACGTTCGCACCTGCAGCCCGCACCAGTTCCTCGACATGTCGGCAAACTCCATCCGCAGCACGCTTGGACATCGAGCCAAGCCACAATGAACGCCGATTCCTGCTCTGTCGAAACTGCAGCCTCCAACCAGTCCGGTTCCGATCCGTCTCTTTGCGAAGCGATGCCACGGGGAAATCTCCTTGGGTTTTAGAATGTTGCGAAATCAAGACTGCCACTGGCAGCTTCAACCGTCCTGACGGGTAGGCGGCGTTCTCAAAGACGTCGCACACGATTGCAATGTTCAATCTGTTCGTATCTCGGCAAGCGATTTGTGTCAGGCACAACCTTTCGAGGGAAGTACCCAAGCAGGCACTACCTCGCTTGCACATCATCGTCGCGACTGCATAGCCACCTTAGTCCCAATATCCACGCAATTAACGTTGCCAATTGGATGTGGGCGAGAAGAGACATGACGTACTTTGAAGGTGCTTCGCGGTGCCAATCTGATCGGTGTGCAGTCGTTTGCGTGATGCTTCCGGCTCATCCATCTTCCTTCGAGTTTTCAGTTTGGGGTGAGTTGGGGTGGGTTAGTCTGTTTACCTCTTAGAACCGGACGTTTCTATAGCGCTAATAGATCGACTCACCCCAGGTCACCCCATTGGCTCAGTTTTGATTAGGGCGGGATTGTGCCAGCCCGATACCTTGGTAGACAACATTGTCGCGGTAGGGCCCTGATCTTGGAGTCGACTTTTCGTAGCGTCGAGACAACTCCATGCCGAATGCCGTCGCGCTCAGGTCGCCTCCCCATCGCACGTAAGCCGCATGAATCTCACTCCCTCGTGTCAAATGCGAAGCGTCAAGAACGCAGCAATCGCTTATAAACTGACCGAGGCGATCTTGCTCGACACGATATGATTGTCCCAGCTTGCGAACGGCTTGGGGCTCAATGAAACCATGTCTGCGGTAGTCCGCGTATCCTTCCAAAAGCCAATTGAGAATCCCTGACCCCTCGCTATCAATCAACTGCCGGTGGTAATCTGCAATCGGCTTCACTTTCCTCCTCAGGTCGATCGTGAATGGAATGATCTTCAACCGCCGCCAGATTCCGTCGTCGGTTCCACTCACCTTGGGCAGGTGATTTGTTGAGAGCCAGAACGTGTGAGTGCGAGAGAACGTCCAGTAGTCCTCTCGCATCCGTCGAGCGGTTACAAAGGTATCGCCGGTCAGCTCTTTCACTCGGCTTTCACGCATTCGGCAGCCATGCTCCGGTTCACTAATCGCCACAATTCTCTTTTGGTACAAACTCGCTTTCTCGGTGGCATGGGCGTTCTTGTCGCCCAGCAACAGCGAGTCGTTCGCAACGCAACCGTAGTCGCCTGCAATCTCTACGATCGTGTTCCAGATGAAGGACTTGCCGTTGCAGCCTGAGCCATAGGCGATTGGTAGGATGTGCTCGCCACTGCAACCCGCAAGTGAATAGCCAAGAATCTGCCGGACATACCGAATCAGATCGTTGTCACGATCGAAGATCAATTCAACCGCAGCTTCCCACCCGGGACACTTTGCAGCCTCGTCAAACCTGATGTCAGACATCTGTGTTAGCAAGTCGTCTCGGCTGTGCGTTCGAAACTTGCCGGATGACATATCGAACGTTCCGTTTCGGAGGTTCAGCAGCGATGCGTTTTCATTGAGAGCGGAATGTTCTACCAGCACCCGGTCGTCCGCCTTCGCAAGCTCCAGGAAGTTTCGAATGCCAGTGGTCTTGTTTGTTGCACGAACGAATCCCATTGCTGCCTTGCATTCGTCGCGTGAAACCGAACTTCGGTTAGCAATTCCAGCAAAGTCCTTCCAGAGACCCTTCGCGAACTTCCTCGCGTGCCTCAAAACTAGCGTTCCTCCTTCGTCAATCTGAAACCGCTGTCCGTCCCACACCAGCCACTTCCGCCAGCGTGCAACGTACCTTAGGTCGGCGCCGAATGAATCGACGAACCGAGTTGCAAGTGCATTGTCAGTCCGCTCAGACTCCCGAAGCAACCAAAGGGTGTCCTGGTCTGATTTATTCGTCATGCTTAACTCCCTGCTTCTCAATCGCAGCTAGCACGGCATCTGGACGAAACAATCGTCGCCTACCAATTTGTAGACTCGGTATGGTTCCAGTGGACCTCAACCTGTCGATCGTTGCTCGACTCACACCCAGCAACTGGGCCAGACCATCACCATCTACCAGAATCGGGCGAGCGTCCAGCAAAGGTTTCAGCTCATCAACAACACCTTGGACGATTGCCATCCGGTCGCAATTCGAGAGGGCCGTTTCAATCTGCAAGTCAGTCATTGAATCCCTCGTCACCATCACGAACAGTGCGTTCCGCCATGCCTGCAATGGCATTCGAAGCGGCATCAAAATGAAAGAGCAAGGTTTGTCCACCCTTCCCGTCTGGAAGTTGGATACACGGTAAGTGTCCCTCATTCGCCCGCTCTTTGAGCCAGTCCGAGTCAATGCCAAACTGACAAGCGAGCTCGTCAAGCGTCCTTAATTGATTTGCCACGCTTAGCGTCTCCTTCCTTCAGTGGGTGATTGATCTTGGTCTCTGCTGACGAGAATGTTTGTCCACAGTGGACCCAGCTGAGTAGCAGATCGGAGAGTCATTCACATTCCTTTATGAACTTGGTTTCTCGCATGAACGAGAGCAGGATAGATTTGGTCGTCAGTTCTCGACCCGCCACTTCGAATGATTGGAGTTTTCTGCCGGATCGGCCATAGCGAGACCATCGCCAGACTGTCTTTTGGCTAATCGTCCTGCCGGCGACCCCAGACGCTATCGTCGCAGCCTGAGGGAACGAGATTGGCATTTCTGTTTGCATGTTGTCCATGTTGGCAATAGAGGAATGGGTGCGTTTCGTTTGGATGACGACGGCCAAAATGCGATGCCATGAAACTTAGCGTGCCTTTGATATGGCACAAGGTTTTCAGCATTGGTGCCAACTTTCGACGTGACTGAAACAATGTTTTGCGTCAATCAGATGGGTAGCTTTTTGAAACGCGTGGAGATTTCCCATCTTCATCGCCAGTCATGAGTTAAGGTCAAAAACCCGCTGGGTTACGTACCCCATATGAAAAACTTTGCGTTTTCTTTTACGTCATCCCAGTGCGGAAACACGACTGATCCCAATTTTCGCACGCCCTCAGGACTAGGCGGGAGAAGCTTCTTTCAGCTGACACGCAATGTGAACGCATTGATTCTCGCAACAGCGTTGTGGAACGGATCGCGACTGATTGGCGTAGGAGTCTTGAGCGAGCTTAGTGGGAAGCAGGGGCACGCTTCTGCCGCCTATGCGAGCCGGAGCCCGGATGGAGGCACGGACGATCTAGGGCTACCATGACGCTGTGCAATAGTTCGTTGGCCAGTCCACTGCAATACGTCGCGACCGCACCGTGAACAAGCAGGCGAGTGACTGGCACAATGATTTGAATGCTTGGGACAAGGCCAGGGCGGCGGCGATTGGATTGCAGCAGAGTTTGGCCGGTCAACGATGACCGTTCACAAGACCAAACGACATTTCCTTTCACTGCAACATTTCGCAAATTTGCGAACTCTCAAACTCAGGGGCAAATTTGCACCTGAGACTAGCCTTCCAACCGCCAGGGTGATGCTCCGCAAATTTGCGGTTTACTAAGCAGTTCGGCAGGAAGGATCGGGCATAACCATTTGGGCGTTCGCCCCGGTTGTGCGTGGGAGCAATCCCGGTTGCCAAAACAGGTCCAATACCGAAAGACTGTTGCCGACCTGCTTACTCACACTGCTACGAAAACCCGCTTTGGCTACGTGTCGGAAGTGCAACCTTGCAATGCGATGAAGGTTGGCGGTTTCGCAGGTTTGCCAGCGGAGCTCCACTCACCATCGTGCTTGTATTGGGAGCTTGTCAATCCGGTTCGGATCATCCAATCGTTCTTCGTGCCAACCAACTGATTCAAGTCGTTTGCTATGCTGTGCTAAAGCCATCAACACGAGCAGGGAATAACATGAACCGAAGCGCCGCATTTTGCTTTCTGTTTGCCACGGTAATTGCATCAGCCACCTACGCGTCAGTGGCTTATTACCAAGAATGCAACGACAGATACCACATAGTTTCTGAGGAAACCTTCGTCTACCGAATTGACCGCCGTTCAGGGGAAGTAGATGTTAGTCGTGCTCACACTCAGAACGGAACGACAAGATTTACCATGCAGCCTTTCAAGTCGATCAGGGACGAATGAGCCTGAAGATCGGCCTCGTTCTTTTGCTCCGTTTGAAGTTCTCGCTGTCTGTCATTGTCCGGCTGATTCACCAGCTGCGACACGGTAGCTTAAGGCATCATCTTCACTGACTCAGCCGCCCGCTTAAAACTAATTGCCACAAAGTCACCGCAGAGGGACCCTAGCTAGTCGTTGCGTTCGACGCTTCGTGGGATAACCGGGCATCAATTGCCTTTATGGTGCGTCGCTAGCATCTCCTGAGAACCGATCGATGAATTCGATCCGTGGGTGCGACATCACGGCACTGCCGTATGCGATCACTTTGACCGGTTGATCCCAAAGTGCGGCCAACCGACTACCAGTCAATCCTCCCGGCAAGCTGAAGGTTTCTCCGCGAAGGCTAGAGTCTTCATCGACCAGTTGAACGAGCGTTTCTTTTGAGTTTGGCTCTCCTTTGATGGAAAGCAGCTTCCCAACTCTGACAATCCGTTCTTCTCCAACGTCAGTAATTGCCAGCTGCCGTCGAACTCTTGAGCGAGCATCTTTGTGAAGTTTCAGGAACGTTTCTTTGTTGTTCGTGACCAAAGAAAGGAAATCGAATCTTCGCCCATCTGGCAGTGCGTCTGTGATGCTATTGACGAAGAAACGATAGTAGTTCAAATCTTGATTGCAGAATTCAAGCAATGCTTTCTTCCTTCCCTCGGAAGCATATTCGAACAGCTTGCCGGTTCCCTGAGCAACTCCTGTTACATCCCCACCCATTGAGCTGAATATCATCTGAGTTGAATAAACGTCGAGGTTGTACCCGAACACTCCATTGCTGGCTGGGGCGTAACGTACGTTCAGAACATCGCGAACGTCACGGGAGGCCTTGCCAACGCGACGAAAAACAAACCCCATTCGCATTTCTTGGAGCCGAACAACGATTCGGCGAAGCACTCGGATGTGATCGGCGAGCAGGTCTGCGTCAATTTGGACCTGGGCTACCCGAGAACCGGTCATTGAGACATGAAGCTGCTCCTCTTGCAAGCTCGTCTCCATTGTTTGCATGTGCTCAACCAGTCTGACTTCGTCCAGCAGTTCGCGCAGCTCAGTTCGAACTTGATCATTGACGCTTCCAGCTAGTCCCTGTGCTGCATACCTTTCGGCTGATTGCGTATCGCCAAACCTGAGGGCCAATGAAGCTGCGCTTCTGAAGATAATTCCCCGGGAGGGCTCCAGGTCGAAATGAGGCAGGAGCTGATCTGCTACCCGTCGCTCGTGATCCCAAGCTGCCTTCCAAAGGTAGTTTGCTGCTTTTGCACCTCCCGCCTTCTCGACTGCTCTCGCTTTGCCAGCAAGTTCCATCGACCTGTCATGCAGTCGGTTCAGTTCTGCTTGGTCAAGGGTGGTCATAAACGGCTGTTCGAGCTTTTGGCTGCGAAAACTCCATTACGAAGACATGTGCATTCAGTCCTGCGTTCCCTCTGCGGACTTGATCGACTTTCCGCTTCGTTCTACGAGCGATTTCTGAATCATCGTTCTTCAAAATCCCGGAAATCTCGTAGCCAATCGCGTCCTGAAACAGAAATGCATCTTGATCCGCCAGATAGTAGTCAAAACCGCTTTTCTTCCGTGATTGTTTCAAGATCTTCTTGGAGTACAGGTAGGGTGCACAAGCAGCCGCCATGCCAACCGCCCCATCCTTCGTTGCATCCTGTAGATCATTGTGAGAGTTTCGGACACCTATGGTCACGGGTTCCCACTCGACGATGAAATTTCCTTTGCGTTTGCCATCGACTTTCAAACTCACGCTTGCGGAATGAGAATTCTCCTCGAAGCAGACTGCAGCCGCTTCGGCCGCATTGTGGCCAGCTCCAGATGATAACCCGGTCTTTCCAGTTTTCAGGACATCCAAATGAATTGCGTGCACGGGCGGGCCGGAAGAAGCAGCCATGGTTAGAGCCAAAAAGCCAGTTAGTGTGAGTGAACGAATCTTGGGTGCGATATTTGAGCCCCTGGTTGGAGCTGGTTCAAGTACTCCGACTGGCTGTTGAAGGGCATGAGGCTCGGCAATGCCAGTCGCTCGTAAATCAACGGCTTCGGCGTCCAATCAGATTAGGTAGGGCCAGCTGACAACCAAGTACCCCGGTTGAGAGATGCGGGGGTGCCGGGTCAAAAAACGATAGCGGGGCGGTCCGAACTGAAAAACGTTTTCGCTGGGCCCTGTTCTACTCGCTGACCTGCCATCGATGGTGCCCGTCGCCAGCCCCTCCCCGCCTCTCCGGTGGCTGTGTGGCGTGTGGCGCCGTTGCTCGTCCCCTGCTGTGCGGCTAAGGCTACCGGGTCGGGGCGGCGCTCGGTTCTCCACTGGGTGGTTAGCTGCGGCTACGCTACGATCGAAGACAAAACCGCACGGCCAGTATGTTCGCCAGCCATTTCAGCAACCGACGGTATTCAGTTGGCTGGATGCTTGCTTGCCAACGCTTTAGCAATACTCAGCAGTTCCGCTTGCTTGCGAGGTTCAAGATCACGGAACAACTGCAGCAATTCGGTTTCTCCCGGCACCGATGACACCGCCCGCGACACCGCCGGACCGTCGGGTTGCGTTTTTTTTCGTGTTTTTGACGCTTGTTCGAGCCCTAGCGGGGGCACTCTTTCGGAAATCTGGGCACCACCCCCAGACGGCAAACCCCGGTTTTCACGGGGTTTTTTTATGTCCGTGCTGTCGTCAGACGTGACCCGCCATCGCCGCAAAAAGGTGTCAGGTACCTTTTTGGCTGTTTGGGTAAGGTGGGTTTGCCTATCTTTCCAAAAAGGTACCTGACACCTTTTCGGCGGAGGCCACCTCGCGGTTCGCGGAAGATAAAATGAGGTGCATCCCCACACCCATCACTCCTTCTGTTTGCTATGCCGTTCTCCGAATACATCGCACCCTTCGCGGAGTTCCCCGTTTTGCAGCAAAGGGTGCTGGACGTTTTGAGGGAGCTGCCCGAGGACGTGCAAACGGACTTTTTGGGTGACGAACGCTTTCGAGTGGAGATCGACAATTTCGTTCCCGGTGTGGGCTGGTCGTTTTTGATGCCGGCCCCCGGAGTGGATGGGAATGGCAGTCGCTGCGTGATCCTGCGAAGCAAATTGGCCGAGGCGGCCGAAGCGTTCGCACACTATGTGATCGCCCATGAGTTTGCACACGCGTTTCTGCGAAACGGCGGTTGGGGCACAATCACCGACATCGAAGAGGCCGCGGATGCACTGGCCGCTTCATGGGGGTTTGAGCGACCCGCGTGAAGTCGTTCGCCTCGCCTCATCTGTTCAGGCTCTCACCCCTGCGTAGGCCTGAACGACGTCGCTCGACCTCATCTTCAACTTCGTTTCGGAAGAGGTGCGGCAGGTGGAAATCCGCCGAAATGCGGTGTCAGCAAACGGCAAGGCCGCAGCGGGGTTCGTGGGCAAGGGCTAGACGCCTCGCTTTGTTCCAAAGCATTGGCTGGTTTCCAGGTGAGACCTGGCCTACGTCGACCTGGTGGCCGGATTCGCCAGGGTTCCGTGTAAGCAGGTCGGCAGGAGTCTTTCGGCATTTGGACTGTTTCGGTAAGCGTCGTTGCTCCCACGTCCAACCCAGGCGAACGCCCAAACGGCTTACATGATGATGCCCGATCATTCCTGCCGACCTGCTTAGTCCCTCGCTCACGCGTTCGGGTTATGAAGTGGGTGGGAGCTGGATTCGCCTGACTTAAGATGCGCGGGATGCTGAAGCGGTCCGGATTCTGGCGAATCCGGCTACCGTCTGTGACCACTTCGTGGCCTGCTTCACGAATGGGAGTGCCCGACGTAACCCGAGACTATCCGCATGTCACCGCTCCGTGGTTCAGACGGGGAGTGATGGATCGAGCCGTGCTTAGCTGAGCGACCATCCTTCGCGTGGTTCCCGGGCGATGAAGGGGGCTGCTTCGGGGCATCCCACGCACTCCATCTTGTCTCGATCCCAAGTGATCTTCTTGCCGACTCGGTAAGCGACGTTGCCGAGATGATTGGCTTCGGTGAGTGGGCCGGCGTAGCTGAACGGGCTGGCGGTTTCGCCCTCGCCCAAGCACGCTTGAACCCATTGCGCATGGTGTCCGGGCGAGTCGGGCACGAAGGGGGCTGGCGGCTCAAAGTCCACGAAGGATTCCTCTGGCAACAGCACATGTTTCCCATAGTCTGACAACAACATACCTTTGCTGCCAATGAACAAGACCCCACTGTCCCAGCGGGGGATCTCACCGCGTTGCCAGATCTCAGGTTTGTGTGTGCCTTGATACCAGGAAACAGAGACCGGACCGCGATCGCCGCGTTGGGGATACTCGTACTTTGCTGACATGGATGCCGGGGCGATTTCCGAATGAGCCGGAGGGCCGAATGCTTCCACCGTGGTGGGTGCATCCAGTTCCAGTGCCCAGAACGGAAGGTCGTTCCAGTGGCTGCCGAGATCCGACATCGTTCCGCCAGCGAAATCCCACCAGCGATACCAGCGTGGCCCGGGGAAGTAGACCGAATGGTAGGGACGGGTCGGCGCGGGCCCCAGCCACAGATCCCAATCGACGTGATCCGGTGGTGTCATGACGTCGCTCGGACGCGAATCCACATGCAGAAGATCGCGGTGCTTCTTGGCGTCGGCTTCGGACTGCAAACCCCAGGCTCGGTTCACCCAGACGTGCGCCTCACTGACTTCGCCGATCGCCCCGCTTTGGATCAACTCCACGACTCGATGGTAATTGTTGCCGGCGTGAATTTGAGTTCCCATTTGGGTAACGACGCCGGCCCGCTCGGCCGCTTCGGTGATCTTCCGCGTTTCGTCGATGTTGTACGCCAACGGCTTTTCGCAGTAGACATGCTTGCCAAGCTGCAAGGCTGGCATCGTTGCGAAAGCGTGCGTGTGTTCGGTGGTGCTGACAACGACGCCATCGATGTCGCTACCAACGGCGTCGTACAGTTTTCGGAAATCACGAAAGGCCTTGGCCTTCGGATGTCGTAGAAGGGCTTGGTCGGTGAAACGTGTGTCCACGTCGCAGACGGCAACGACGTCGACCAGCCCTGTTTTTTCCATCGTCCGCAGGTTCGAGCCCCCTCGCCCGCCAACGCCGATGGCCGCAATCTTCAGGCGATCGTTGGCGGATGATGGGGCGGGATCCTGAGCAGGTGAAACTCGAGAGAGACCAGAGGCCGCCAATGCCGTCCCCCCCACCAAAATGTCACGTCGATTCGGAAGTTGCTTGCCTGACATCATTCACCTGTCGCCTTCTGTGAGTGGAGAGCGGAAAGGCACGATCCTAATGGAGTGAGCCATGGCCGGGGAACGAATGTCGCCTCCCGGACACCTTTTTCGAAGAACGCTCGTCGGATCACTCTTGGATCTGAAAGCCTTTTGATTCACTGGGTCGCGCCGGCTGGAGTTTCCCACTACAGCCCTTTTCTTTGTCGCAACGGCCGCTGGCAACGAGCAGTCGACCATCAGCAAGCCCTTCGATACCGAGCGAACAGTTGAGCTCGTGCCGGCCCTTCATCTGGAAGTCGGCGTCGGTCACGAGTGTGATGGCTGGTGACCCATAGCATCCGAACCACCAGCGATCATGAGCGAAGGTGGCGGATTGGATTCCCAGGTGAGTGTGCCCGCTCGTGATAACGTGCTTTTTGACGAACTGGAACGCATCGTCGTATTCGTAGACGTAGTTTTCGCCGAGCGAATCAGGCAGTCCGCCGACAACGTAGAAGTGTCCATTGTGGTGTCCGATGCCGCCCGCGCCGTGAAAAACCTCTTGCGTCTCGTGCCGAGCTAGTTCGTCCAAGGATTCCGCGTCGTAGACATAGACCCAAGAATCCGCGTTGCCGTTGGGGTCGTTGAATTTCCCAAGGTTGACCGCGACGTAGATCTTGCCGTCACGAAAGCAGAGGTCACCGTGGTGGTTGGCGACGGGGATCTTTTTCAGGAGCTTGCCCTGTTGGTCGGTCTTGACCAACGTCGTGGTGAAGGACCAGTAGATCGACGTTCCGCCGATGCAAACGCCTTGCAAGTGGTGCGGGTAGGTTCCCTCACAGCTCACTTGAAATGATTCGGTTGGGAAGCCATCGCGTGAGTTCACCTTGAGTTGGTCTTGAGCGATCAGCGATCCACGAAGGGTGAGGCTTGAGAGCAAGAGCAAGCTGGTGAAGAAAACGGTTCGAGGTGTCAGCTGGTGGTAGGTCATGGGGATGTCCATCGAGGAAAGTCAAATGCTTGGTCGCCGAACCGTCCAGCGTAGACCGCCATGGGGGAAGCCTGCAAACACTCTTCCACTCAAATTCACAAATCGATTCAGGGCAAGGTTTTCGGTGGAATGAACCTTCGGTTTCTGTCTCACAAGCACGGCTTCCGACGTGGCAGTTAGAATGGTCGCTTCCTCGATTCCCACCCCCACCCCACCTTGGTTCATGACCCACCCCATGCAAAATTTTTGTCACTCGTCGATTCGATCTTGGATGGGAGCCTTGGCTCCGATCGCACTGCTTGGCTTCCTTGGTGCAACCGCATTGGCAGAGGATTCAGCGTCCGATTCTCTCAAGAACGGTCGGGTCGTCATCGGTCCGGATTATGAGCTGGCCTCTGAACTGAAGGATCACGGGGCACCCAAGGGCAAGCAGTTTGAGTTCATGATGCCGTTGTCGGAAAGCAAGATTTTTGACGGCACGGATTCGACTTTGAATCCACGCAAAGACGTTCGCAAGGAACGCAAAATCGTGGTCTATGTTCCAGCGGCTTACCAAGACGGAACCGCGGCACCGTTCCTGGTCATGCACGATGGGCCGAGTCGGTTGAACTTGGTTCGCAACGCGCTCGACAACATGACAATCTCGAAGGATCCGAATCGCCGCCTTCCCGCTTTCATTGCGATCGCAGTTCAAAACGGTGGCAACGACAGCAAAGGCAGCCAACGTGGTTTGGAATACGACACGATGTCAGACCGATTGGCTCGGTTCATTCAGCTGGAAGTTTTGCCTGCTGTCGAGAACCATCCTGAAATCCGTGCGGCCTACCCGAATTTCAAGCTGACGGATGACCCCTGGGGACGGGGCGTGATGGGGTGCAGCAGTGGCGGTGCGGCGGCCCTGACAATGGGTTGGTTCCGTCCGGAATGGTTCCGCCGTTTGATCACGTACTCGGGCACGTTTGTGGATCAGCAGGACGATGATGCGCCCGAAGAAGCCGAGTACCCGCTGGGGGCTTGGGAGTATCACTCGAGCATGAAGCTGATTGAGAACAGCGAGAAGAAACCGCTTCGCATCTTCACGCACGTCGCGGAGAACGACAATCGAGCCAACGATCCCGAGTCGACCTATCACAACTGGGTGATGGCGAACGAGCGAACCGCGGACGCTTTGGAAGCCAAGGGCTATGAGTATCGGTATGTGTTCTCGAAAGCGACCCGGCACTGCGACCGGAAAGTGTTCGAAGCGACCTTGGCCGACACGCTGGCCTGGATGTGGCACGGGTATGAGGCGGATGCAAAGTAGCGGAGAACGCGGTTGTTCGGGTTTCTGGGGTGATCACCAACGGCACCATTCGGGCTGAACGGCTCCGGAGGAGTCCACGTTGATAGCTCGGGGCGGAAGCCCCGAGACCATTGGTGGACATCACAAAGCCGCCCCGGATGGGGCCGTCGTGAATCATGCGGCCGAAATAGCTGGAGCCGCTCCAAGTCACATACTGCCCCAACGGCACACGAGGTGAGTGTTCAGGATCGGATCCATCGCGTCGCTTCTGTCTTTCTTCATCCCAGTAGGGATTTCAGATGGTAGCCGGGGGTTGCTGCGTAGCAGCGCACCCCCGGAAAACGAGCTCCCGTAAAACTCTCCATCCCGCCGTGGCCAATGGCCACGGCGGGATGGAGAGTGGCGGCGTGGGGGGCATGTCCATCGGTGGCGCTATCGCTTACCGACGGCTACCATCTGACATCCCTACCGGGATGAATACTTGTGCAAACACATGGCCGCCACAAGCCCAAACATTTCGCAGCACAACGTTCGCCACGGTTTTCACGCACAACCGGGGCTAACGCCCAAACGGTTCACAGGGTGAAAACCAATCGTTCTTGCCTGATCAGTCTTTATCGGTGCGGAGCACGGAGATGAAGGCTTTTTGCGGGATGTTGACGCTGCCAAACTGTTTCATCTTGGCTTTGCCTTTCTTCTGCTTTTCCAGCAGTTTCTTCTTCCGACTCACGTCACCACCGTAAAGCTTCGCGGTCACGTCTTTGCGGTACGGGGCAATTGTGGTTCGCGCGATCACGGTGCCGCCAATCGCACCTTGGATCGGAATCTTGAACTGGTGACGTGGGATCGCTTCGGCCAGTTGCTCACAGTAGTGCATCGCACGCGCCCGTGATTTGTCGCGGTGCACGAGGTAGGCCAACGCGTCGACAGGTTCTTTGTTGACCAAGATGTCAACTTTGACGATGTCCGTTTTGCGGTACTCGATCGGCACATAGTCGAACGATCCGTAGCCACGCGTGATCATCTTCAGCTTGCCATAGAAGTCGAACAAGACTTCTCCGAGAGGCATTTCGCTGGTGACTTCCAATCGTCCGGCCGACAAGTAGTTCATCGTTTGGCTCTCGCTGCGATGCTCGCGGCAAAGTTCCATGACCGGGCCGACGTACTCTTCCGGAATCAAAATCTGAGCTTTGATGTAGGGCTCGCTGACCGAGTCAATGGTTGAGGGGTCGGGCCAGTAAGTCGGGTTGTCGACGTCCTGCGTCGAGCCATCTTTGAGTTTGATTTTGTACTGCACCGAAGGAGCCGAGATGACCAGTCCGATGTCGAACTCGCGTTGCAAGCGTTCTTGCACGACATCGAGGTGCAGCAGTCCGAGGAAGCCACAGCGGTAGCCAAATCCCAAGGCCGCTGAGCTGTCTTTTTCAAACGTCAGTGCGGCGTCGTTGATCGAGAGTTTTTCAAGTGCCTTGGTGAGGTCTTGGTATTCATCGGTGCTCATCGGATAAACCGACGAGAACACGACTTGGCGAGCGGGTTGATAGCCTGGGATCGGTTCGTCGGCGGGTTGGTTGGCCAGTGTGATGGTGTCGCCGATTTCGATGTCTTGCACCGATTTGACACCGGCCACGATGTAGCCCACTTCCCCGGCGGTCAGTTCCTTTTTGGGAACCAGTTTGAATTGGTTGTAGCCGAGTTCGTCGACGGTGAAGTCGCGATCGGCGTGCATGAAGTGGATCTCGTCTTTGGGTTTCAGAGTTCCGTCCATGACGCGGCATTGCAGGATCACACCGCGATACTTGTCGAAGAAAGCGTCAAACACCAAAGCCTTCAGCGGCGCTTTCGGGTCGCCTTGTGGAGCGGGCAGATTCTTGACGATTCCTTCGAGCACGTCTTCGATGCCCTGGCCGGTTTTGGCAGAGACCGGAATCGCGACGAAGGGATCGAGTCCCAGGTCCTCGTCGATTTCTCCGCGAACGCGGTCCACATCGGCGGCGGGCAAGTCGATTTTGTTGATGACCGGCAGCAGTTCCAGGTCGTATTCAAGCGCCAGGTACAGGTTGGCGACGGTTTGGGCTTCGACCCCCTGGGAGGCATCGACGACCATCAGAGCGCCTTCGCAGGCCATCAGCGACCGGCGGACTTCGTGCGAGAAATCGACGTGGCCGGGTGTGTCGATCAGATTCAATTGGTACGCCTCCCCGTCGTTCGCGGTGTAATTCAGCGTGACCGTGTTGCTTTTGATCGTGATGCCGCGTTCTCGCTCGATGTCCATCGAGTCGAGCATTTGGTCGTGAAACTCACGTTGAGTCACACCGCCACAGGATTGGATCAGTCGGTCCGCCAAGGTGGACTTGCCGTGATCGATGTGGGCGATGATGCAAAAATTGCGAATGTGTTTCATGGTTTCGTTTCGTGCGACGCGGCGGGGACGTCCCATCGTAGTGAATCAGGTGTCGATTCAACAGGGATTTGCAGTTGCGGCCGATTGCAATGATTTGGAAAGAAATCAGGGTTCGACTGGATTTTCCGGTTGGGGAATGCCGATACGGCTTGATGAATTGATCTTCCGCCGAAACTCGATCTTCGAGATGATCGAACGTTCGGAGGACCGTTTCGTCTTTTCTGTTTTCAAGGATGTGTCATGCGAACAATACTATTTCTCGGCTTGGCCATCGGTGGAGCTTTCATGGCGGGATGGTTCACCATCGAGCGTGATGGCGACAAAACTCGCATTGAAATCAACAAAACGGAGATCCGCAGCGACACGCGGTCCGCAATTGATCGAGGGCGAGACATTCTGGACGAGCGGCAACGCGAGCAAGCGGCTCAACAGCAGGGGGCTCAACAACCCGGCGGTTACCCTGATCAAGGTGGCTACTATCCGGGCGGTGCGCCTGCCAATCCAAATGCGTGGCCGCCACAAGGAGGCCAGCCTGTGCAGGGGGCGGGATACAGCGCCCCGAATTACGGTGCGCCCAACTACAACGTGCCCAATTCCAATCAAGTGCCTGGGTACAACAACTACCCCACCGGTCAGCCCAATGCGGGTTACGGTGAGCAAGGGGCGTACAATCCCAACGCGTATCCGCAGCAAAACTACAACGGGCAACCCCAAACAGGTGCCCAGAATGGCTGGGACGCGGCTTCGGCACCTTGGGCGACTCAGAACCGCTGAGCCAGGATGACGTGCATTTGCCGTGACTCGCGTTGCTCGGCACGGCTCTGGGGTTTCAAGATTCTCGCTCACGCTTCGCGTTTCCTGGTCCCTCGCTCACGCGTCGGGTTGTGTAATCGAATCAATCAACAAGCCGTTCGGCTTCGGGTTTCCAGTTTGCTGGGTGCCCGGCTTTTCGATTTTGCTGTTGGTTGGCCACTCTTGGCCGACATCCGCAACTTGGACGGGCAAGAGTGCCATCCTACATGCGTTCAAACCTCGTTGACGTCTCAATCAATCGGCTGTTACACGTCGGGCTGTCCGTAGCAAGCGAGCTCGAGACGCTGGCGTTGGGTGACCGCTAGGCGGCCCGTTGAAGTCGGGCGTTTTTGCTCGGGATCAACATCTCCAGCGTCTTTTGATACGCACCCCGGTGTTGGTTGACCAACTCGCGAGCGGCTTGGCCGAGCGAATCGGCGGCGGGGATGTCCGTCAGGCAGCGCGAAACGAACTGTTCGAGTTCGGCTTCATCCGCCACGCGAATCGCGGCCTCGGCGGCGATCAATTGCTTGGCGATCGTGTCGAAGTTTTTCGTGTTGGGGCCGAAGGACACGGCACAGCCATAACCGGCAGGTTCCAGCATGTTTTGGCCGCCTCGATCGCCAAAGCTGCCGCCGACGGTGGCGATCTGACCGACGCCCCACCAGTGACGAAGTTCGCCAATGGTGTCAATCAAGATGACATCGTCGGAGTCCCATTGATCCGCGTATTGGCTGTCATTGCGACTGCGACGAATCGGCGACAAACCGTGGGATTGAATCAGTTCGGCGACCTCTTCGAAGCGTTCGACGTGACGCGGCACCAAGATCAGGCGGAGTTCGGGGTGCTGGGATCGAAGGCGATCGTAGACCCGCAGAGCCATCGCTTCTTCGCCAGTTTGGGTGCTGCCAAAGCACCACGCTCGGTGCCAAGGATCGATCCCAGACCAATTGATTCGTGCGTTGACTTCGGTGGTGTCCCGCGTCCGAGGTGCGTTGTCGAACTTCAGGGAACCCGTGACGGTGACATTCTCGGGGGAGACTCCACAAGCCATGAAACGTTCCGCTGCCGATGTGTCTTGGCAGCCAACGGCATCCAAACGCGCGAACGTAGGACGCAAGATTTTGGCAAACTGTTGATAGCGTCCCGCACTGGTTTCGCTGAGTCGGCCATTGATGACATGGACCGAACAGTTCGCTTCTTGGGCACAGCGAATCAGGTTGGGCCACAGTTCCAGTTCCGCCAGCACCAACTGCTCGCAGCGAAGATTCTTCAGCGTGCGACGAACGGCCCAGGTGAAATCCAGTGGGCAGAAGAAAACGCGATCGTCACCGAAGTGCTTGCACGCGAGGTCGTAACCGGTGTCCGTCGAGGAACTGATCGCCAGTGCGATTTCGGGATGCTGTTTCTCGAATCGGCGAACCAACTCGGGAAGCAAATTGACTTCGCCAACACTGACGGCGTGCAACCAAATGGTTCGTTCGGCATCACCACGGATTTCCGCGGCTCGTTCGGACGACAGCCCGAGCAATTTTTGACCCACACCGCGGCGATAACGACCGTGGCGAATCATCCGGTGCAGCACCAACGGCGAGACCGCGGTCAAGGCAGCAGCGTAGGCGAGGTTGAGCCACATGGTTGCCTTCCTTGGCAGGAGTGGAACATTGTTGTCGGGGAACGAACTCTTTGTTTGAGCGAAACCATGCGGGGCGCCCCGAGTTTGCGTGGTTCACATCAAAAGAGCATGGGAATCATAACCCGACGCGTGAGCGAGGGACCACATCGAATTCCTTTCTGCTCTTTTTCACAGGCTAAGCAGGTCGGCAGGAGTGATCAAGCACAACCATGGGAGCCGTTTGGGCGTTCGCCCCGGTTGTGCGTGAAAACCGTGGCTAACGCCAGCGGCTCACATACCCGATGACACCTGCGTACCTGCTTGGAAGCCTATGCCACTTGTTTGATCAGCCGTCGCGACGCATGCAGCAACTTTTGTACTTCTTGCCGCTGCCACAGGGGCAAGGCGAGTTGCGACCGATACGAGGTTCTTCGACTCGAACGGTGTCGACGCTGCCCTCGGCTCGGCCTTCGCTTCCCGCGGCGGCTCGTTGAGCGGCGGTGTTGGACTCCATTTGGGCGGCTTGTTGAGCCGAACGGCCAGCTTCGTGAGCGTCGTCGTGACGTGTTCTCGCGTCGACCCAGGTGCTGCGAATGAAGTCATCATTGAAAGACTCCATGCGGAAGATCAGGTCCGTCACACGTTCGCCAATCGAATCCCACATGGATTCGAACAGACGCATGCCCTCGCGTTTGTATTCGACCTTGGGGTCCATTTGGGCGTAGCCCTTCAGGCCAACGCTGCTTCGCAAGTGGTCCATCGTCAGCAAGTGGTTTTTCCACGAGTCGTCGACGATGTTCAGCAAAATCTGACGTTCCATCCGACGCATTTCGGGGTGGAACTTGTCGTCGACAGCACCGTTGACGGCCAAAGTCAGCTCCGCACGATTCATCCGCGAGAGGTCTTCGGCGGTGTTGCGATTGCCAAGTTCTTCTTGCAACCAAGTTGCCAAGGATTCCAACTTGCCGGACTGGCCGCTGGCGAGTGTCGCGGTCACGTCATCATCGGCTTTGCCGAACAAATCTTGGACTTTGGCAGCCGCTTGTTCGAGCATTGCACCCGAGGCACTGGCGGTTTGTTTGCTGTACTGAATCAGCTGAACCTTCAGGTCGTCCCGATTGAGTTTGACCTCATCGACGCTGAGTTCGTGGTTGAAACGACCGTGAACCCAGTCGACCAGACCTTCGCGGTCGAGCGAGACTTGGGCGCCCTGTTTGTCGGTGAATCGCGAGATGCCGGTCAGGACCGGGTACTCGGCTTCCTTCTCGGTGTAGGCGGCTTCGGCGCGACGGTTGAGTTCTTCGGTGACCTGGCGACGATCTTCGACATCGCGGAATTCTTCCGGAGTGGTTTCGATGCCAAATTTGTGTCGCATCCAAGCGCACAGCACACGGAGGCCGTAGTCGGCTTCCAGCAAGGGTTCACCTTCGGACAGATCCGTCTCTTCGATTTGTTTGTGCGAGTGAGCGATCAATTCGTCGATCATCTCTTCGCGGTCTTTGTTCTTCAGCTGATGGTCTTGGTAGTTCGTGTTCAGGCGCGTGTTGGCCCAGGTGGCCATCGCCTTCCAGTTCCACTCGTCTTCCATCGTTTCGGGAAGGTTCTCTTCCACCGCTTCCCCGACCGTGACTTCGGAAGCACGTTCGGCTTGATCCTTTGCGTAGGTGTCCGCCATCTCGAAATCCATGTTCTGGAAATCGCGTGCGTCCAGTTGGCAACCCAACTTTCCGCCGGCGAACGAGGCAAAGGTGTCCACGCCGTAATTGGGATCCAGGAACGTGTCGACGTGCGATTGAATCTCGTTGTGAATCAACGTCAACAACATTTCGCGAGAGCTGTGTCCGTCGAGCAGGTTTTGGCGATAGCGATAGACGCGTTTGCGTTGTTCGTCCATCACTTCGTCGTACTCAAGCAAGCTCTTTCGAATTTCGAAGTTGCGTTCTTCGACCTTCTTTTGAGCCGCAGCGATCCGGCGGGTGACCAGCGATGATTCGATCGCTTCGCCCTCTTTCATGCCCATGCGTTCCATCATGCTTTTGACGAAGTCGCCAGCAAAGATCCGCATCAGGTCGTCTTCGAGAGACAAGAAGAATCGGCTGCCACCGGGGTCGCCTTGACGACCACAACGACCGCGAAGCTGCAAGTCAATTCGGCGTGATTCGTGACGTTCGGTGCCGAGCACGTACAAGCCACCGATTTCGCGAACGATCTTGCCCTCGGCACTCATGTTTTCGCGTTCGTCAATTTCGTCCACCAGCGCTTTCCACTCGGCGTCTGGCACTTCCAGTCGAGTCGCGTACTGGTGTTGCAGTTGCGACCAGGCGAGAGTTTCTGGATTACCACCGAGAATAATGTCGGTACCGCGACCGGCCATGTTCGTGGCGATGGTGACGGCGCCGATGCGACCGGCTTGCGAGACAATGTCCGCTTCCCGGCCGTGTTGCTTGGCGTTCAACACGTCGTGTTTGATGCCGCGGCGCTCGAGCAGTGCTGAGAGGCGTTCGCTCTTTTCGATGCTGACGGTACCGACCAGGACCGGCCGACCGGCCCGCTCGATCGCAACCACTTTTTCGCGTGGGAACGACTCGGTTTGCTTCTCGCCTTTGGGGAGCAATTCGACAGCCGAATCCGTCTCAGATTTGATGTGTCCCCAAATTTCCGTGCCGTCTTTCAGAACCAGAACGTCCCACTTGTGGGTGCGTTCGACGTCGTCAGCGATAGCATTGAACTTGTCCTTTTCGGTCAAGTAAATCAGGTCGGGGTGTTCGATCCGTTGCATTCCGCGGTGCGTGGGAATCGCGACCACATCGAGTTTGTAGATTTTCCAGAACTCGTCCGCTTCCGTCATCGCCGTCCCGGTCATCCCGGACAGCTTCTTGTACATCTTGAAGATGTTCTGAAGGGAAGCGGTGGCGAAGGTTTGCGTTTCCTGTTTGATCGGCACGCCTTCTTTGGCTTCGACGGCTTGGTGCAAGCCATCGCTCCATTGGCGACCGTCCATCAAACGACCGGTGAATTCATCGACGATGACAACCTGTTTGTCTTTGACGACGTAATTGACGTCCAATTTGTACAGGAAGTGTGCTTTCAGAGCGTTGTCGATCAGGTGCGGCCATTCCATGTTGCCCGCGGTGTAGAAACTCTCGACACCGGCCAATTCTTCGGCCGCGCGAACGCCTTCGTCGGTCAGGGTGACGTTGTGTTGTTTTTCGTCGACGGTGAAGTGCTCTTCTTTTTTCAGTTGCCGAGCGACCCGGTCGGCTTCGCCATAACGTCCCAGATCCAAGTCGGCGGGACCGCTGATGATCAGTGGTGTCCGAGCTTCATCGATCAGAATGTTGTCCACTTCGTCGATGATGGCGTAGTTCAGCGGGCCTTGGCATTGTTGCACTTCGCTGGGGAAGCGGTCATCGCCCTTGGCGGCTGGACGCATGTTGTCACGCAGGTAATCGAAACCAAATTCGTTGTTGGTTCCGTACGTGATGTCGCACTGGTAAGCGGCTTGTTTTTCGCTGGTCGACATTCCGGATTGGATGGCGTCGACGGTCAGGCCGAGATTCATGTACAGCGGCGCCATCCACTCCATGTCACGGCGGGCCAAGTAATCGTTGACCGTGATGACGTGAACGCCCTTGGCTTCGAGCGCGTTGAGGTAAGCGGGCAAGGTGGCGACCAGGGTTTTGCCTTCCCCGGTGACCATTTCACCGATCGCGCCGGAGTGCAGCACCATGCCGCCGATCAACTGGACGTCGTAGTGGCGCATGCCCAGGAATCGTTTGCCGCCTTCGCGACAGACGGCGAAGGCTTCTTCCATGATGTCGTCGAGGGTTTCGCCTTCGCGGAGGCGTTTGCGAAACAATTTGGTTTGTTCACGAAGCTCGTCGTCCGACAGCGCCGCGTACTTGGATTCCATCGCCGTGATTCGGTCGGCGGATTCTTGTAGTTTCGCGACTTGCCGGGCATTGGCGGACCCAAACACACTGGTGGCCAGGCTGCCGACACGCTCAAACGTGCTACCGAAGACGAGGCCAAGGAGGTCCCAAAGACGTTCCAGGATGGACATAAAAGATCAAATCAGTGCGATTGGGGGGTGAAAGCGTGCGGCTTACGTAAACCATGCCAACTTCCAACGTTACGGGTTCAGGGAAATTGGGTCAACTGCGATCGGATCTTGTTCGCGTTGGCTACTACGGACCCAATTGCCCGTGGGATCCGGAGTCGACGGGTCTTGATTGCCGGCAAAGGTTTCGTGCAGCGGCTGGATCTCTCGCAGAAGCTGTTCGGCCAGCGTTTCCATGGCGAAGCGTTCGCTGGCGTGATGACCGACCAAAGCCATCGTTAATCCCGTGTTTTTCGCCTCCAAACACGTGTGCAGCGTGGCTTCCCCGGTGAGCAGAACATCGCATCCGCGTCGCCGAGCGGCACCGACGAACGAACCTCCGCTGCCGCAGCCGATCGCAACTCGTCGGAGAGGACGTTCAAAATCACCCACCAAACGAGGCCGGGTGGAGCCACATGATTTTGCGGCAAAGGCCAAAAACTCTCTCGCCGTCATCGGCTCAGGGAGCTCGCCGTAGCGGCCCGTACCGACCGTGTGGTCTTCGATGGACGGCGTCAGGGGGGTGATCGAGGTCAGCCCGAGGCGGTTTGCCCACTGCTCATTGATGCCTTTGTGCGCTGAATCGTAGGCGGTGTGAGCACTGTAGACCGCGATTCCGGCTCGACACAGATTCCAGACCATCGCTGACGCGGCGGAATCGGTTGTGATCCGGCTCATCGGTTTGAACGGCAGCGGATGGTGGGCGACGATCAAGTTCGCCGCCAATTCGGTTGCTTCTTCGACCACCGCGGGAGTGATCGTCAAACAGGTCAGGATCCGGTGGGCTTCCGCGGAGCGGTCTCCCAGCAGCAGACCCACGTTGTCCCATTCCTCCGCCAGCTTCAACGGAGCGATGGAGGACAGGGATTGGCAAATGGATTCGATGGTGGGAGACACAGGATTCGCGACCGTTGGGAGGAAAGGTGCTCGAAGGAACACACTTTAAGGTCACTGAATCGCTGTGGGAACAACGAATCTGGGGGAGGAAAGGCTCACGTTCCAGACGCGAACGCTTTCAAAATCAAAATCCGCTGAACGGATCGTCACCACCACCAGCGGGAGCAAACGGGTCGTCGTTTCCGGCGGGGGCGAATGGATCGTCAGGAGCTGCCCCACCTTCAAACGGGCTGGCACCACCATCGGCGGGAGCAGCGGGGGCGTCGGCGGGAGCCGCTTCAGTAGCCAATGGGTTGTCCATCGCGCCTTCGAGGGCGTCGTTGGATTCCACCACGGGAGCTTCGCCTGCCAGATCGTCGGCGAAGGGATTGTCATCGGAGGCGGGGGCCGGTGGTGGCGTGGCACCACGTTGCATCGCAGGGGCTCCGGAAGCAGCTGCGGGCTGACCGCCCTGGGCTGACAATTCATTGGCACGGATGGTCGAACGAGCGGCTCCGGTCGCGAGTGCTTGCAAACGAGCTTTTTCGCGAATGTCTTCGAGTTTCAGACGCTGAGAGCCTTGAATGCGAGACAGGGCGCGGCCGATCGAGCGAGCGTCGCCGCCGCGTGCTTCCAGTTCCGCACCCATTTGCCAATCGCCTTCGGCGTAGCCCATTCCGTTGGCGCTGGCGGCCAGTCCGCGGAAGTAATACGCCCGCGGGTCACGGATGTTGTTGTCGATCGCCATCGAAAGCAGTTCGTAGGCTTTGCTGTAGTTTCCAGCGTTGTAGGCGTGAACACCTCGGCCATAAATTTCCGCCAGCACAGCAGATTGGGCGGAGGCGGTGCTGGTCTGGGTGGTGCTCAAAAAGCCAATCGCCAAGGCGAAAAGGAAAAGCGGCGAGGCAAGGCGAATCTTCATCGAGACGGGGACCCTGTGACAGAAGAGCGGATGGTTCAACAACAGACCGTTTCAGCTTAGTTGTCTGCACCGGGGGAATCAAACAAAACGTTGACGCCTTGGATTCGAAGTCGGGCGTTCGCTGGGGAAAGTCACCGGTGAGAATCACGTGTGGTCGTCCCAGGTTGCTACAATTCGGAGTGCAATTTTTTTGGACCGGTTCTCTCGTTCATACGAAGTCCTAACGATGCGAATCCAAAATCTCTTCTCCCAGCCCGCGAAAAAGGCGTTTGGCTGCTTGGTTCTGAGCGTTCTTCTTGGCCCGTTGGCTGGGATATCGCTCCCGGGCGGGGGGGCATTGATGAGCCCTGCTGCGATGGCGGACAGCGAATGGCTTCGCACCCTGCCGGTCGTCGATGATGACGAAATTGCAGCGTTGATCGAAGGGCTGGGATCACAGAGTTACGCCACGCGAGTTCGCTGTCGTCAACGTTTGTCACGAATTGGTTTGGCCGCGTTCGACGCGTTGCGAGAAGCCCGCAAGCATCCCGACAGCGAAATTGCGATTGTGGCTCGCAAACTGACCAGCGGTGTCGAGGTGCCTTGGTCGGTCAACACGGACTCGCCAGTCGTGCAGGAGATCTTGCATGAGTACGGGTCGCGTTCCGTGATGTCTCGTCGGCAACGCATTGGCGAACTGGCTTCGCTGCCCACGATGGAATCGTTCCCGGCGCTCGTTCGTTTGACGCGTTACGAAGCCGAGCCCACGCTCAGCCGTTTCGCCGCAATGGCGTTGCTCGCACAACCGGTCCGGGCCACGTTGGAGTTGCGTTCCGAATGGGCCCCTGAAAACGCCAGCGAAGATGCCGCTTCGGATGCCCCCAATTCAGAAGACGTACCGAACTCGGAAAACGAGAATTGGCTGGGGCTGAGTTCCCACGATCGATCGCTGATGGTGACGCATCTGCAGCAGGTGTTTGCCAAGGACACTCAGTTCAGCGGATTGTGGATGAGGCAATACGCCAAGGAGTTGGAATCGGGACGCTTTGAAGCCGATGGCTGGAACAAGCTGATTGAGGAGATGGAATCCAGCTGGGACATCGATGACGGTGCGTCGTCGCAGGACGTGGCTCGGGGGAGGATTGCTCCCGGAGCGATGATCAGCGGCAACGAAATGTTTCGGCTGACATGGTTGAACGCGGAACGAGCTCGGGTGCTGGGCCAAGTCGACGATGCGTCACGATTTCTCTCGCGACACATCGATGTCATTCCGCCACGCACACGGGAGTTGACCGACGCGGCGTTGTGGGCAATCGATCACAAATTGTTTGACGTCATCACCGCGGCTCACGCCAAGCACCAATCGTTGTTCGAAAAGTCGCCTTCTTTGATGTATGCCTCAGCGGAGGCTTTGTTGGAATCGGGGCAACCGGCGTTGGCGGCTGAGCGAGCCCAACAGGCGTTGGAGCTGAATCCGGTTGCGAACTCGGAAGGATCCGGGCAGCCCCCGCTGCACCCCGTTTTGTTGGAGAGCCATGCGGAAGCTCATCTTCGCATCGCAGCGGACCTGATCGATCGCGGGTTGTCCGATTGGGCGGAAGATGAGTATCGCAAACTGATCGATGAGTTGCCGCTGCACGATGTGTCTTCCGCGACGGCGCGGTGGGAGCTCGCGGAACACTTGGCCGAGCTGCAGCAGCCGGGCGAAGTGGTCGCTTTGTTGCAGCCGCTGGTGGAACGAATGGAGAAGGACGATGACTTTCGGCACAAGCTGATGGCTCATGACTTTGATTACTCCTCGCTCCGCAGCCACCTGGATTTTCAAGCCGGTTTGGACCTCGCCAACCGCGAGGACCATGCGGCAGCGAGCGAACGAATGCAGTCCGCCTTCTCAATGAATCCCGAGAACATCGACATTCTGATCGCGATGTATCGGATGGACTGGAACGAGGCGTGGAAGGACGACGTGATCAGCCAGATCGAATCTGTGTTGACGGAAATCGACGACGACATCGAAGAAACGCGGCAGACGTTTCGCGAGACCGGCAACGGTCGTCCCGGGCGGCAAACCGCGATTCGCGATTTGTTGCTGGCAAATTTTTACAACCAATACGCTTGGTTGGTCAGCAACACCGAAGGCGACTACGACAAAGCTCTCCAGCGCAGCATCGAGTCGCTGGAGATGAGTCCTGGCAGTGAGGCTTTGTTGGACACGTGCGGCCGTTGTTACTACGCGGTGGGCGATCTGCCCTCCGCGATTGTGACGCAGCGGAAAGCGGTCGAGTTGACACCCAATTCACCGCCACTGCGCCGACAGTTGAAGTTGTTCGAGAACGCTTGGTTGGATGCCAATCCCGGCAAAACGTTGGGAGAACTGCCCCAGGTGGTTCTTCCGATCACCAAAGCGTCGCCCTCTGAACTGACCGATCGGCAACGCCGGTTGGGCGTGGTGCCGCCCGATGGGCCCCTGAGTTTTCTCGACAATTGAGTCTCCTCGATCATTGGGTTTCCTCCGTCGTTGGAGGTCGGGCAGTTTTCTGGTGCCGCTTTTCGGCAGATTTCTGCAGCAACCACCAATCACAACCCGACGCGTGAGCGAGGGACGCCCCAGCTCCCACGACGGCCCCATCCGGGGCGATACCCAGACGCCCGCCACCATTTATTTTTCGAACGTCCCAAGGGAGGGTGATCATAAACGCTTGGCAACACGGTGCTTGTAAACTGCACGACCTCCTGCGCGGGCGGGGTTCTCAAGGCATTGCGAACACCGCATTTGAAAACTGCACGACTTCGGTGGGGTGTGGGGGGAAAGTCGCCCTGGGGATGCGAGTTGGCGGCTTCAATCAAATCTTGGATTTTCTGCCAATTGTCAAGTTTGGCAAACCTTGCGGCGCGGTCTGTCACTGATCAAGCGACCTTGCGGCGATGTCCGATGGTAACCCTCGTACCGGTCACTCCGCCTGGTTCCGCTTTGTCGGATCGGGCAGGTGACATCACAGGAGCAAGATGCTGCCTTGGCGGCGTGTTGTTCCGGTTGTTTCAATGACTTCCGCTTGATTGCGTGAGTGCGGGGATTGCATGCGTTGGTTTCTAAAACATTCGCCTTCACGTCACGACGTGTCGGTGCATCGTTCCCCATCCATGGGTGTGTTGCTGTCGATGGGGTTGCTGGCGGGATTGACCGTCGGCGTCGGCAGCGATGATTCGGTGTCAGCCGATGACTTGCAGAGCGTGACGGCGACCAGCTTTCGCTCCAGCGACGCAAGCGTACGGGACGTGCGATCGACCGGTCGGTCATCGCGATCGTTGCGTGAAACGCCCACGGTGACGGCGATTCGTCGTGCTTCGCCTTCGGTGGTGAATTTGCACGGTCAAAAGACGATTCGCACCACCGCGGCCAGCATGGCTGGTGGGGCGCCCGATTCGTTTCGCCAAGTCAACGGCATGGGCACAGGGGTCGTGATCGATCCGCGTGGTTATGTGATCACAAATTACCATGTGGTCGAAGACGTCAACGAACTCAACGTGACATTGCACAACGGCGAAGCCACCCGCGCTGATTTGATCGCCTCGGATCCACAAAGCGATCTGGCGTTGGTGAAATTGCGAGGCCAAGGCCCGTTTCCAACGATCCCACGTGGTCACAGCGATGATTTGATGATCGGTGAAACGGTCATCGCCATCGGCAATGCGTTTGGCTATGTCCACACCAGCACCGAAGGCATCATCAGTGCTCTTCACCGCGATGTGCCGGTCAACGAGACACAGCAGTACCGCGATCTGATTCAAACCAGTGCCGGCATCAACCCCGGCAACTCCGGCGGTCCACTGCTGAACATCGATGGTGAAATGATCGGTGTGAACGTTGCCGTTCGCGTCGGTGCTCAACAGATTGCGTTTGCCATTCCAATTGATCAGGTGCTCGACACCGTGACCGAGATGATCAACCGCCACAACGATCGCCGGATGGTGATCGGAATGGATGGATCGGCCGTCTCGCGTGGTGGATTGCAGGTGACACGATTGTCCGACGGTGGTTCGGCACAACAGGCTGGCCTGCAGACAGGCGATCGCTTGGTACGCATCAACCAGCAAGACATCGCGGATCCACTCAACTACGCGTTGTCAGTGCTAGAAGTTGGGCCAGGGGATCCGATGCAGGTCGAATTCGAACGCGAGGGCGAGTTCTTTCAAACGCAATTGGCGACCGCGGTTTCGTCGCAAGAATTTGGTGACCCAGCTGCCGCACTTGCATGGCAAGTCGTGGGTGTCTCTGTCCGACCTGCTGGGAAGTCGTTTGTGCATCGCATGAATTCGCGATTGCAAACCAATTACCGCGGCGGTTTGATCGTCACCGATGTGCGGGCCGGTTCCGCAGCGAGCGAACAAGGGATCACGGCGGGCGACGTTCTGCTGGGGATTCACGTGTGGCAAACCGCCGGGCTGGAAGACTTGGCCGAGATTCTTGACCAACCCAACATCCGCCGCGGTTCGAAGGCCAAGTTCTACCTCGTTCGAAAAGACCAGACGCTGTATGGCCATCTCCAATTGGCTTCGCAAGGGAACCAGCTGACGCGACGCTAGAAGGCCGTGACGGCAAATGGTTCGGGGGGCGAAATTCGTCAAGAGTTTCGACTCGCTCGAAGAAATCCCGAAAGTCTTGACGACTTTCGCCACGGTGATGACCTCCCCATTCGCTTTTTCAGACCGCAAAACGGTTCAGGCCGTTGTTTTCTTGACTCAACGATCGATTCGTCCTGGGACGAACGAGTCGGGGGCATCTTCCGCAGATGCACCGGGCTCGTTCGTCGACCCAGCCGGGACGTGATCGATCGTCCATTCGTCGAGTGGGCGGACGCAGTTGACACCCGCATGTCGATTGCGTCCGTTCGCCCGCGAAACTTTGATGACCTACCCCAATCAAACATCTGATCGAATCCACGATGGAGTCGAAATTGGCACCTGCGACGCTTGGTTATTTCACGATCGTTCAACAAGAACGCACCGGTTGGACGGGCGGATTGCTCGTCCTCAACGGAGGCGGTCGGCCTCTGGAGTTCCAGTGCACGTTGCCGCTGCGTCCAACCAAGGCTCACGAAATCTTGTTTGGCAACACGCTGCGTCAACACCTGATCTGTGACGTCATCGGACCCACGCTCTTGAAGAAATGTCGCACACCGATCTCCATGTTGATGTGTGAGCAAACGGAGTCCCTGCAGATGGCGGATGCCAGTTGCACGATCGGGTTTGTCGCCACGCCGGAAAACGATGGCAAGGCCTACGTCGCGCGAGAACCCAACGGGCATTGCGCCATGAAAGTTCGCGGGGCATCGGTTCTGGTGGCGATGGAACAAATGGAAGCCGCCGAACAAGTCACGCAGCAGATGGGTGACTTCCCCGATGTGATGGAACCTTTCGAGCGGATTCGAGAAGCGATCCGAGAGGCTCAGTCCCAAATCGCGAGGGCGGCGTAGTGTGGTTCCGAAAATCGTCTCCGGTTGCAGAGGATTCGCCGCACGCATCCAGGACGTCGGCGCCCTCGATGCTGACGACTGACGCAGCGCCGCCAGCGGCCGATTCGGCAGTGGCTTCGGCACCGCGTCCCACGATGCAGTGTGAGATCGACGGTACCAACAGTTGGGATGCCGCGACGGCTTTTGAGTTGGAAACAAACGAGTGGACGTTGCCGGCACTGCAACCGATGCGCGTGCCGATCAAATTGCCGCCGCTGGTCGCCAAGACAACGGGATTCTTGTTCCCCGAGTCGGCGTCTTGGATTCCCAAGCCAGCGGAGAAACCCACGCAGGCTGTGGCCGGTTCCATCGGTCCCGAGGGAAAAGGCGAATCCGAAACCGAGGACGAAGGTTTCAAAAAGCGTCGCAAATCGATGGGCAAGCGTTCGCGGATCAAGCCGCCCAATGACATCGTGAAGTTGCAGGACCGGTTGTATTACCTGTTGCAACCGCCGTTGGATTTGCTGGTCGGCAGCGGGCAATTGAACTTTCCGTTCGAACCGTTTCCCTATCAGCTCGATGGGATCGCGTTCCTGTTTCCTCGGTATGCCTGTGTGCTGGCCGATGAGATGGGGCTGGGCAAAACCATGCAAGCGATCAGCACGATGCGGATGTTGTTGTGCAGCGGCGAACTCCGCAACGTGTTGTTGGTTTGCCCCAAGCCGTTGGTCAGCAATTGGCTGCGCGAGTTCAGCGTTTGGGCGCCGGAGATCCCTGTGGTCGCAATCGAAGGCAACGCGGCCAAGCGCGAGTTCCAGTGGCGCGAGCCCAATGTGCCGGTGAAGATTGCCAATTATGAATTGTTGATGCGAGACAAAGAGATCGTGCTCGAGGGCGGTCTGCACTTTGACTTGGTGGCGCTCGACGAAGCCCAGCGGATCAAGAACATCAACAACTCGACCAGCGAAATCGTTCGCGCCATCCCGCGAACCAGGTCGTGGGCTCTGACCGGAACGCCCGTCGAAAACTCGCCCGATGATTTGGTCGGCATCTTTGACTTTCTCTCACCGGGGTACTTGCAAACCGGCATGCCGATGTCGCAGATGGCGAGCATGGCGGGGGACTATATCTTGCGACGCACCAAAGACATGGTGCTCGAAGACATGCCGCCCAAACTTTATCGCGACGCAGACATTGATCTGACGCCCGAACAATGGGCTCGCTACGACACCGCTGAGAAGGAAGGCGTGGTTCATCTGGAGGAACTGGAAGAGTCTCTGACCGTGCAACACGTGTTCGAGTTGGTGTTGCGGCTCAAGCAGATTTGCAACTTCGATCCGGTGACCAATTCCAGCGCCAAATTGCAGCGACTCGAAGCGGACATGGAAGAGGTCGCTGCCAGCGGCCAGAAGGCGATCCTGTTCAGTCAGTGGACCAAGACGATCGACAAGATGCGTCCCACGCTGGAACGGTTTGGACCGCTGGAATACCACGGCAAGATCCCGCACAAGAAACGCGAAGGCGTGATCGAGCAATTCAAAAACGATCCCAACAGCCACATCATTTTGATGAGCTATGGCGCCGGCAGTGTGGGCTTGAACCTGCAGTTTTGCCGGTACGTGTTTTTGTTTGATCGGTGGTGGAACCCCGCGATTGAGGATCAAGCGATCAATCGAGCCCACCGCATTGGAGCGGCTGGCAGCGTGACGGTCACGCGAATGATGGCGGTCAACACGATCGAGCAACGCATCGCGGCGGTGCTCGATCAGAAACGCGAGATGTTTGACATGCTGTTCGCGGATCAACGCGATGCGTCCAAGAACGCCGCGGGCGATGGCCCGGCGAAGTCGGGACCGTTGTCCCAGGCCGGTGGACTGTCACGCGACGAGATCTTCGGTCTGTTCGACCTGCGAGCCCCCGGCGGCAAGAAGGTGGCGTGAGTTGGGGCGGGATGTCCTTTCAGAGTAGAACATTTGTCCCCAAATGTTTGCGTGATTGGTTGGTGTCGTCGAACAGTGTGACGCGAACGGTTGAAAGTGGACTTGTTTGCGATGAGGCTTGGCGTTGGAAGGCTGCCCGACGGAACGGTTGATGACAGAGGACTTTGGAAGGTGGCTGGCACCTTCTAGGCAGGTCGGCAGGAGTGATCAAGCACAACCATGTGAGCCGTTTGGGCGTTAGCCCCGGTTGTGCGTGAAAACCGTGGCTAACGCCAGCGGCTCACATACCCGATGACACCTGCGTACCTTCTAGGCACGAGTTCCCCCTCGTGGCAGGAGAGATCGTGTCGATTTTTGAGACCGCTTTTCGGCGGGTTTTCATACGGCGCACCTCTCCTGAAACGCAGTTTGGGGAGCGGTCGAGCGACGCCGTTCAGGCGTACGCGAGGGTGAGGGCCGGGGATGGGAAACGGCGCACTGCCCTCCCCCGGAAATCTCGCTGAACGCTCGCTTTCCGACCCCTCCCAACTTCGTCGGGCGGGGTTCTTAAAGGGTTGAGAAGGTGGCTGGCACCTTCTAGTCGCGGGGGGCTGAATGTCCTTTCAGAGTAGAACATTTGTCCCCAAATGTTTGCGTGACTGGTTGGTGTCGTCGAACAGTGTGACGCGAATGGTTGAAAGTGGACTTGTTTGCGATGAGGCTTGGCGGTGGAAGGCTGCCCGACGGAACAGTTGATGGCAGAGGACTTTGGAAGGTGGCTGGCACCTTCTAGTTAAGCGCGAGCGCGAGCACGAGCACGAGCACGAGCACGAGCACGAGCACGAGCACGAGCACGAGTACGAGCTAGAAGCTAGAAGCTAGAAGCTAGAAGCTAGAAGCTAGAAGCTAGAAGCTAGAAGCTAGAAGCCTTGGTCCGGCCTGCTTTTCAGTGCGGCAGGTTTGCCCAGTTTGACAGGTGGCCTGGCCTCACCCGAAAGACCTTGGAAACTTCTTCGGGCGATCGCTTCATTTCTAAGTGGTGAACGGATGGTGACTTCCGTCGTTCTCCGTTAGCGCAAGCCGCGATGAAAAGCACTTTTTGCCAGAAAGGGGCTTTTCGCGATGCGGGGAATCGCAATGGTTCGCGGCGACGGAATCTCGCCGGTGCTGCACACGGATGTGACTTGTTCTTGGACCATGGAATGGCTCCACCGGCTCCTTTTCTCTAGGAGTGTCGAATGTCTCGATTGTTTGAAGCGTCTCGTTTCTCTGGACGGAACCCGTTGGCCAAACTTGCACAAGGTTTCGTGCCTCGGTTGTTTGTGCCTCACCTGCCAGCGTTGATCGCGATCGGTGGGCTCACCTGCGGTTCGGTGTTGGCGACCTCGACAGAAGCCCACGCTGCCAATGGCAGAGTGGTTCAGGGGACGACGCTCCCCACCGGATCTGGCTGCACCAATTGCGGTCAGAATCGAAGCGTGGTGACGCATTCACCGGTTTCCAGCCGATCTGTTTCGGTGGGAAGTCCGGTGCAACATGGGCAGCCCGTGCAACACAGCCAAATGGTTCACCAGGGGAGCCCGGTTGTGGATGGAACGCAAGTGTTTCACACCAGCCAACCCGTTCACGCCAGCCAGCCTGTTCACGTCGGCCAAACGATTCATGGCAGCCAAGTGGTTTCGCATCGCCCTGCGATCCAGCATGGCCAGGTGATTCACCAAACGAGCCAGCCTGCGGTGACGCCGGTCTCGCATTCAGCGGCTCATTCGCATCGCGTGGGTGGCGCGGTTTCGAGCGTCTTGTCGACTTTGAACGCACAACGGTCTCGACAGGGACTGCGTGGTCTTGCGTATGATCCGCAATTGCAAGCGGTCGCGGAACGACGCGCTCAGTTGATGGCGTCGACGGGTTTGAAAACTCATCCGTCGGGATCGTTTGCCCCCGGACGCTATGAAGGCGTTGGGTGGAGCAGTTCCCACACGCCCGCCGGAGTCTCGGCTTGTTACACCAGCGATCCCAACATGCGAGTGGCAGGTGCCGCGATGGCGCGTGGTCGCGATGGCGTTTACTTCTGCGTCGTGTATCGCTGATTCACGCGATGGTGATGGCCGTCGCTCTTGCTGAGTCGGCGGTCGAGCCATCGGATGGCATTGGAAATTGGGCGCGATGCAGCGGACAGGTTCCGCTGACCGCGCCGGCGAACAGCTGGCCGGTTGCGGGAGAGCGTTCCAGCATCGCGGCAGCGTTGCCGCCAGCAACCAGTTTCGCGATGACGCCGGATCAGGCTCGTCAATCCGTGCAATGGTTGGCTGATCAACTGCTCCAGCATGTGCCAGATCATTTCGATGGCGACGACGATTGGGGCAACACCAAATCGGTTTGGGCGGGCGTCAAAGTCCGCCGCGAGGGTTGGAAGCTGAAAACCAATCGTCGCCGTCGCGATGTCCGCCACGGGCGTTGGGTCCGCTATGACATTTCTTTGCCGGAACTCGCTGAGCTCCAACGCCCCATCTCAACAGCCGAACCGGCACTTCACCCTCCCTCGGGGAGGACCGAGCATGACCTCAGCTTGCCCGCTGACACCGGACTGTTTTCCGCGTTGGCTTGGCCCTCCACCCTGCCCCTCGACCCTGCGGGGATGCTGGCTGATTCGACGCTCGCCCAGGTTCCGCTCGCTCAGTCACCGCTGACGATTCGGTCCGTGGTGCCTTCGACCACGCCGGCCGGCAATCCCGGTTGGTTGGTTGACGCGGTCGTGCGGACGCCTGCCAAATTTCACACTCGTTTGGAACGTTGGAATCTCGGCTTGCAGGCGTTCAGCATCAGCGTGGATGGCACGATGGAAGTGAACCTGGAGTGCCAGTTTGTGATCGGAATGTCCGCCGATTACAGCGAGGTGCCTCCCGCGATTCAGTTGGATGTGCACGTGGCAAAGGCCAATGTGCGAATGGATCGTTTCAACGTGGAACGGATCAGCAAGCTGGGTGGCGACGCGGCGGAAGAGCTTGGCAACCTGGCCGAGGACACGCTGATCCGGTTGTGGCTGAAGAAAGAGAACGCTCGACTGGCGGACCGGTTGAACGACGCGATCGCCAAGCACCAGTCCGACCTGCGGTGGTCGATGATGCAGTGGTTGGGACAATGGCACTCGGCGTCGTTGCCCCCAGATGGGACGGGCAGCGCAACGCGTTGACCATCCCACAGCAATGAGCGGGGAAAAAGGTGTCAGGTACCTTTTGTGCGAAGCACCCACCGGGCCGTTCCGGCAAAAGGTACCTGACACTCTTTTCCGGGCTGTTCTGAACTCACATCCCAACGTCATTTGTTTGAGACGACGTTCGCATTCTCTTGCTGATCGATGAAGATCTGCCCATGAACTTTCTGTGTCACGCCATCCCTTACCTGGAACATCCTGTGATGGCGGTTTCCACGGGCATCCCCGATTTTTTGTCGGTGATCGATCGTAAGATCCGAGCCCGCGGACGATTGGCGGCTCCGTTTGTCGACGACGCCGATCCGGTGCTTCAACAAGTCGCTCGCGGGGTGCTGGCACACGTGGATGACGACCACTGGTTTCACGGGGGCGAGACGTTCGCCCGGATGAACCTGGAATTCGCCGTGCAGTTGCGAGACCTGTTGCCGGGTGATGCCGGTTTTCGCCCCAGTTTCGTCGGTCACATTCTGATCGAGATGCTGTTGGATTCGAATCTGATCGAGGACCGACCGGAGATTGGCGAGCGGTACTACGCGTTGTTCGAGGAAGTCCCCTTGGACGAAATCTCGCTTGCGGTTCAGAAAATCACGGGCAAATCGACCGACAAAATCCCCTCGACGCTGCAGCGGTTCGCGTCCACCCGGTTCTTGTACGATTACTTGAACGACGACACACTGCTGATGCGGTTGAACCAGGTCATGGCCCGAGTTGGGTTGCTGGCGTTGCCCACCGCCGTCCGCGATTGGCTGCCGAAAGCCCGCCGAGAGGTGCGACTTCATCACGCACGTCTGCTCGCCCCTGGAGGTCGCCCGATGGCTTATCCTGAGCTGACGCTGGCTTCCCCAGCCAATCCCGCTGACGCGAAACCGCGTTGAAATTCCCCTTTCGAGAACTCTGTAGAGAAGAACATCATGAAGTACGGCATGAACCTGCTGTTGTGGTCCGGCGAAGTCACCGAGGAAATGTTGCCTGTTTGCGAGCAGCTCAAAGGACTCGGATACGACAGCGTTGAATTGCCAATGTTCAACCTCGACCTGGACTACGCCAAGATTGGCAAACATCTGGATGAGCTCGGGCTGGGACGCACCGCCGTGACGATTCGCGGCGAAGAAGACAACCCGATCTCGCCAGATGCCGCGGTCCGCGCCAAAGGCGTTGAGCTCAACAAAAAGACGTTGGATTGCTGTGCCGCCGCCGGCATTGAAATTTTGGTCGGACCGTATCACTCGGCGATCGGGTTGTTCAGCGGCGCTGGGCCAACCGATGACGAGTGGAAGTGGGGCGTCGAATCGATGCGAGCGACTGCCGAGTACGCCGAGACCGTTGGCGTGAAATTGGGCATCGAAGCCCTCAACCGTTTCGAGTGCTACCTGCTGAACTGCCATGGCGACTCAGCCCGTTTCGCTCGCGAAGTCGATCATCCGTCCTGCGGGATCATGTACGACACCTTCCACAGCAACATCGAAGAAAAATCGGTCACCGAAGCGGTCTTGGCCGGCGGCGACAAGTTGTTCCACATTCACATCAGCGAAAATGATCGCAGCACACCTGGCAAGGGCGGCGTGAACTGGAAAGAGAACTTCGACGCGATCGCCAAATCAGGCTACGACGGCTACCTGACCATCGAAGCTTTCGGGCTGGCTCTGCCGGAAATCGCGGCCGCCACCAAGATTTGGCGGAAGATGTTCACCGACGAACTGACGCTCGCGAAAGAGGGTCTGGAATTCATGAAGGCTGAAATCGCAGCACGAAAAGCCTGAGCTTGGACCCTCTGATTTCGGGCTCGCTGGCTCGCCCGGGCCCGAAATAGGCTGCCTAAACGGCAAAGAACATCGGTTTCGGCCGATCTTCCCTGACCGGTTGTCTTCCGCGCCAGATCTGAGAAATATCTACGAAACCACCCAGGCGGGGGTGTGGTGGCGGATTTCGCGTGGCTACATTGTTCCCACGTGTATCGCACCAGGCTCGCCGGGGGGTCCCCGATCAATCGGCGAGAGATCACGTGCGTGAGACTGGAAATCACCGATCTTTGAAAGTTGGATGTCTCCCAGATGTGCTTGCTTGCTGTTCAGTACCGTTTGGTTCCCGAAAGTCCCATCCTCGTTGCGGCCAACCGCGAGGAGTATGTGGACCGCCCGAGCCAAACGCCGTCCATCCAATCCGGTAAACCACGCGTTTTGTGTGGGATCGACCAAAAGGCCGGTGGAACTTGGTTGGGGGTAAATCAAAACGGGTTGTTTGTTGGTTTGACCAACCGCGCCACCGCGACGCCCTTGTTCGGTCAACGGTCTCGTGGCCAGTTGGCGATGGACTTATTGCGTTGCACGTCGTCTCGTCGTGCACTGGAAAAAGCCCACGCTGAATTCGCGAAGAATCGTTACGAGGGTTGCAACATCATCTTGGCGGATGCCAAGGCTGGTTTTGCGATTCACGCCGACGAACGTCAAGAAGTCGTCGAGTTGCAGGAGGGCCTGAACATCATCGGGGCTCGCAACTTGAACGACCCGGATGACGGTCGCGTGCAATTGGCTCGCCGCCTTCTGACCCTGCAAACGCTGGACTCACCGGTGAAGTTTCTGGCCGTGGCCAGCAAAGTCTTCGCTCGTTCACCGGTCGGGCAAGGTCGTCCCAGCATGGTCATTCGCAACGGCGACTACGCCACGGTCAGCAGCACGCTGATCGCCTTGGGTGTGAAACCACGCGATGCGATCTATCAGTTCAGCAGCGGTGCACCAGACGAGAGCAAGTACGAGGATTACTCGCCCATGTTGCGTGACATCCTCAGCCGTGGTCTGCGGGAAGCTCGCACCAAAGCCAAGGTCGGCTCCTGATCTTTGATTGTCGCCGTCTTCAGCGGCACTCGACAACACATCACGCCAAGGCAACCAGCAAGTCATGCTGGTTGCCTTGGCGTTTTTTCATGCGCTGACTGCCCGCCTTGGTAGCCCGTGCGGCTTTCTTGACGCCGCTTTGGACGACGCAGGTTTTATTCCACGACTTCGCCCCAAGGGATGTTCGAAAATAAATGGTGGCTGGCGTCTGGGTTTCGCCCCGGATGGGGCCGTCGTGCTTAGCTCGGGGTGGAAGCCCCGAGAGACCGATGCCGGAAAACAAACGGTCGCCCCGGATGGGGCCGTCGTGGGAGTTGGGGGCGTCCCTCGCTCACGCGTCGGGTTGTGATGGGTGGTCTTGGCCGACTCTGACGGGCAAGAGTGCCTTTTTGAACCCCACATCTCGAACACTAATAGTTCTTGGACAAGGGATGTTTGGCTTCACAACGCCTGGTTTCCCAACGCAAGCGGCTCCCAAAAGATGTGGGGTATATAAAAAGGCAAGAGTGCCCATCCTGCATGCGCTGAAACGTCGTTGAGAACTGAGTCAACAAACCGTCACCATTGACGCTCTGATTGCGGATGCCAAGTTTATTCTGCGACTTCGCCCCAAGGGATGTTCGAAAATAAATGGTGGCTGGCGTCTGGGTTTCGCCCCGGATGGGGCCGTCGTGGGAGTTGGGGGCGTCCCTCGCTCACGCGTCGGGTTGTGATGGGGGGGCTTGGCCGACTGCGACTTCGCCCCAACGGGGCAGCCCTATGTCAGCCCAGGGCAACGCCCAGCCTCATGCTTGATCCGGCCTACTGAAGAAATGGATGTCCCTTGCAGCGATGGGGCCGAAAACGCCCGGGAACCTCCTGGTTCACGCGTTGGCTGAAAAGGTTTCGCCCAAAAGTCCTTGAAAGAAAATTTTTTGGGCGATTTTCTTGAGTGGATGTTCACGCCCGCGAAGTTTTCGATTGCTACCTATCTTGACGCGTTCGTGGGTAAGACAGCGAGTCAATGGTTGACCTGCGGGGTTTGACGGACCCCAAGCGAATGCTGCGCCACTTTTGATGACATGAAAAGAGTCGTTCCGATCGAGTTTGACTTCGCGGCGAGGATCCCCCACCATCAGTGGCGATGTTGTTCTCAGGCTCGTTGTTGGCGCGCAGTGAGGCGGAACGCCCCGTTGTGTGCCTGCGTCTCCGTTCTCTCGGTTGTGATTGGTAGGGACGATGAAAGTCGCTTCGTTGTTCGGCAAGTCTTGGTTGGCGTTGTTGCTGGTTGGCATGTGGGTTGGCTGCGAAGCGAAACCCACGGTGATCAGTGAAGATGAGGACGCGTTCGCGGCCTACGACGCAGCGATGGAAAACGCCGAAGCGGAGGCCGCCGAGGAAGCCGAGAAACTGGCTCCTTGATCTGGGCGGTCTGCATCCACAGCAGGGGGCCGTTCCAACCTGCAAATCCTCACCGGGATCTCACGCTGTCCGCCTTCATTGTCGCCAGCGCTCATTCTTTTCTCCTTTTTACGAGTTCGGTGAAATGTTCATTCAAAGAAGCGGAAGCCGGCTTCCACGTCTGTGGAGTGGCCACAGGAATCGTCAGCACGGCGGTTTCACTTTGGTTGAGTTGTTGGTGGTGATCGCCATCATCGGTGTGTTGGTCGGGCTGCTGTTGCCAGCGGTGCAAGCCGCTCGCGAAGCGGCTCGTCGAATGAGTTGCGGCAACAATTTCAAGCAAATTGGCTTGGGGGTTCATAACTATCACGCGGCCTTCAGCCAATTGCCCATGCACGGCACTGGGGCCACCAACGAAAGCAATGATTCTTGGTCGTTGGGGGATGATCACGGGATTGCACCCGCTCCTCCCGTTGGATTCAGCCGGCACATGTTGAGCTATTCGGTCGGTATCCTCCCGTTCATTGAGCAGCAAGGGATGTGGGAACACATCTCCAATCCACTCACTGACGAAGCGGATCGAACTTGGCCCGCCATGGGGCCGGCACCCTACGCGGTCCGCTACGAACCTTGGCGAACGGATGTGCCGACGTACCGTTGCCCCAGCGATCCCGGTCGGGGACTGCCGACCGTCGGACGCAGCAACTACGCGGCTTGCGTGGGCGATGCGACCAGCCGAACTCAGATCGGTGCTTCGCATTTCGCTGGCGGGCAAGGCCGATGGCGATACCAGGATGAAACCTATTTGGTCCGCCAATGCCGGGCGAACTTGCGCGGCGTCTTTGTTCCCCGCGGCAACACGATGTTCCGAGACATTCTCGATGGGACTTCCAACACGATCATGTGCGGCGAAATCGTCACGGACTTGGGCGACCGAGACATCCGCTCGGCAGCCGCGCTGAACAACGGCGGTCACGGTGGCCAGTGGGGCAACGGCATCATGGGCAATCCCAAGACTTGCGAAGACAATGCTCTGATCGATCCTGCTCGTCCGGGGTTCTGGTTGGCTGGCACGACGACCAGTGGTGGGGCCACAACACGTGGCGGACGCTGGGCTGATTTTCGCCCGCTCTATTCTCAATTCCTGTGCATCCTTCCGCCCAACAGCGAAGTTTGCTTGGGGGGAAACCACGGCACGGAAGGCATCACGACCGCCAGCAGCCGGCACCAAGGTGGCGTGCACGTGTTGATGGCCGATGGGGCGGTGAAGTTCATCACCGACTCGATCGAAGCCGGGAACAGCCGGGCGGAAACCGTCTGGCATCGCAACGCTTCGGAGGAAAGTAGCAACCCACCGGGATCGGCCAGCCCCTACGGATTGTGGGGGTCACTTGGGACCCGTGGTGCAAGAGAGGTGATTGATCAAGAGTTTTGACTTGGTGTCTTCGTTCTTGCTCAACTTTGCGTTTTCTTCAAAACGTGGACGCCCGTTGTATCTTTCGATATGACGGGCGTTTTGCGTTTTCACCGTCGTTTTGCTGGCTTTGGCGTGGTTGACCGATTTGCTGGATGGGCAGAGTCCGCTTATTGTGGGGAAGCATCTTCCCTGTTTATGCGAGACGGTTTCTTGGCGGAGCGTTCCGTTGTGTAGCGAGGGGACGATCGGTTGATGGAGCGTGAGTCGTTTCGATCTCGCTCCTCGCGTCCGGCCATCCCGCTTGCTTCCTAGGTGGCGCGACCATGTCTTGCTCGTCGGCACACACTTCTTGATCATTCATTCATGACGCTACGCTCTCAGATTGGTCGCCTTGTCACGACGATACTCGCGTTGGCAGTGGGAGGCGGGGCGACTTCGCACGCGGTCGACTTTGCCGTCGACATTCAGCCGATCTTGAACGAGCACTGCGTGGCCTGCCATGGCGGGGTCAAGCAGGCGGGCGATCTGTCATTCATTCATCGCGATAGCGCGCTGGCCGTGATCGAGCCGGGCGACGTCGATGGTTCCTACATGATCGATCGGATTCTGTCGGAGGACGAATCGGAGGTCATGCCGCCACCCGAACATGGGGCACCACTGTCCGAAGAAAAGATTGCCCTGCTGAAAACCTGGATCGAGGAAGGGGCCCAGTGGAAACAATCCTGGGGCTACGAACCGCCGGTGGCACCAAAGGTTCCCGAGGTCGCCGACCCGGACGCCTGCCGCCAAACCATCGATCGATTCGTTCGCAAGTCGCTCGAAGAGAAAGGGATTCAACCCGCCGCTGATGCCCCTCCTCACCAATGGCTCAGGCGAGTCACGTTGGACCTGACCGGTGTGCCACCGACGCTGGAGGAAGTCGAACGCTTCCAGGACGCTGCGACAGCACGTGGTGACGCGGCCTACTCTGAGAAGGTGGATGAGCTATTGAAGTCATCCGGCTATGGCGAACGCTGGGCCTCGGTGTGGCTGGATCAAATTCGCTACGCCGATAGCCGCGGCTTGGGATTGGATGGACGCCGTAACGCGTGGAAGTATCGCGACTGGGTGATCGATGCGTTCAACAACGACATCCCGTTTGACGAGTTCACGATCAAGCAAATTGCGGGTGACTTGTTGCCTGATCCTTCGATCAGCGATCGCTTGGCCACCACCGCCAGTCGTTTGACTCAGACCAACGAAGAAGGTGGCACGGACGACGAAGAGTTCCGCATCAACGCGGTGATGGATCGCGTCAGCACCGTCTGGCAAACCTGGCAAGGCATCACGTTTGGCTGCGTCCAGTGTCACAGTCACCCGTATGACCCGATCGAGCACGATGAGTTCTACGAGTTCATGGCGTTCTTCAACAACTCGGTCGATTGTGACTTGAGTGGTGAAGAACCGTTGTTGTCCGTGCCGCTGGCCAAGGAAGACGAAGAACGTGCCTCTGATCTCGATCGTCAAATTCGTTCGCTCCAGCAATCGATCTGGCACCAGGAATTCGAAGCGGTCAGCGAGAACGAGTTGGACTGGAAGCACATCGACTCCATGACCGCCTCGGCCACCAAGCAAACCAAGGTCGACGTCGAAGAACGCAACGGGCGGACGGAGTTCTACACGATCGACACGCTGTCCAACGGCACGACTATTTCGCTGGAGTGCGAGATGCCCGAATCAGCCGACAAGCTCACCGCCATCCGTTTGACGCTGCTGCCTCGCAATCCTAAAACCGCACTGGCAGATTCCGAGTGGGGATTTGTGCTGTCGCATTTGAATGCGGTCTTGGTCGGGGACGATGACGAAGAGATCCAGGTTGAGTTCTCGCACGTCGTCGCGGATGAGCCCGAGCCGCTGAAGCATCCTCGGTCCAGCATGGATCCAAAGAACAGCGACGGGTTCGCTGCCTTCACTCGTATTCACCATCCTCGTGTGGCCGTGTTCTTGTTGAAGGAACCAATCGAAGTCCCTGGAGGTGCGAAGCTCAAACTCGACATGAGTTGTCGACAACAAGCGTTGGGGGCCTTTCCCTTGGTCGTCCGTCGCGGCAGCGTTGATGTGTGCTCGGACGAGAAGGCTTTGCTGGCGTGGACCGACAAAGACTTGTCAGATGAGCGAGCCGAACTGTCACGGATTTCCGGCGAACGACGGAAGATCGCTTCGGTCCGCATTCCAATCATGATGGAACGCCCCGAGCATTTGGCTCGTCCCAGCCACGTGTTCATTCGCGGTTTGTTCCTGACAAAGGATCAAGTCGTCCAGCCGAATGTGCCGGATTCCATGCCACCCATTGCCGGCGATGGACCCTTCAACCGAATGGATCTGGCCAAGTGGTTGGTGGATCCGAGCAACCCGCTGACCGCTCGCGTGACCGTCAACCGCGTCTGGGCTCGGTTGTTCGGAATGGGATTGGTGCCGACCGAGGAAGACTTTGGTTCCAGCGGCGAGCGTCCAACGCATCCAGAGTTGCTGGACCACTTGGCGATCAAGTTCCAAACCGAATACGACTGGAGCTGGAAGCAATTGATTCGATCGATTGTGTTGTCGAGCACCTACCGGCAAGACGCCGTCATCGATCCGAAATCAGACTTGGTCGATCCACAGAACCGATGGTTGTCTCGCGGGCCTCGTTTCCGCATGCCCGCCGAAATGGTTCGCGATCAAGCCTTGTTTGTGTCCGGATTGCTTTCGCCAGAAGTGCATGGGGCTCCCGTTCATCCGCCGATTCCTGACGGCGTTTGGAAACCATTCCAAGGCGGCGACAAATGGAACACGCCCGAGGTCGGCAACCCGGATCGCTACCGTCGTTCGATTTACACCTACACCAAACGCAGCATTCCTTATCCGATGTTTGCTGCGTTCGACGCTCCTTCGCGTGAGTTCTGCACACCGCGCCGGCTTCGATCCAACACGCCGCTGCAAGCCCTGACAACACTCAACGATGTCACCTTCGTGGAGTGCATGCAAGCGTTGGCCAAGAAAGTCGAAGCCATGGATGGAACTTTGGAAGAACGTTTGACGAAAGGTTTTCAGTTGGTGACTTCCCGGTCGCCGACGGCCGCGGAACAGAAAATCTTGGTGACTCTGTACGAGCAAGCCAAGCAACCGTCCGAACAAGAGCAAGACGCCTACGAAGCGGTCGCGTCTGCGTTGTTGAACCTCGACGAAATCATGAGCAAATAAGATGCATCGCGAAACAATCTCTCAAGAACTTTTTCGTCAGTCGTTGTTGCAAACCAGTCGTCGGCAATTTTTGACCGATTCGGCCGCTGGCCTCGGCGCCATTTACTTGGCGACTCAGCAAGCGGGCCGAAATGCTGCGCATGCCAATCCGTCGCTGCAACATGGTTTTGATCCCCAGCACGACGCCACCAACCCGCTCAGTCCACTCGTGCCGCCTCAACCAGCCAAGGTCAAGCGAGTGATCTACTTGCACATGGTCGGTGCCCCCAGCCAGTTGGAGTTGTTTGACTACAAACCGGACCTAAAAGCACTCGATGGCATGGAATGCCCGCAGTCGTTCTTGGAGGGCAAGCGATTCGCTTTCATCAACGGCACGCCACGGATGCTAGGGCCCCAGTATGATTTCCAGCAACACGGCGAGTCCGGGGCGTGGGTCTCGGAGTTGATGCCGCACCTGGCCAAGCAAGTCGACGACCTGTGTTTCTTGAAAACGGTCAAGACGGACCAGTTCAATCACGGACCGGCTCAGTTGATGGTGCACACCGGCGCGGCACCGATGGGATCGCCGTCGATCGGTTCCTGGGTCACGTACGGCCTGGGCAGCGAGAACGAAGACCTGCCCGGATTCATCGTGCTGTTGTCCGGCGGTCGTTTGCCTCGGGTGGGCAAGGCTCTTTGGGGATCCGGTTTTTTGCCATCGGTCTATCAAGGCGTGCAGTGTCGATCCAAAGGCGATCCGGTTCTGAATGTCGCCAACCCCGAAGGCGTTTCGCGGCAAGAACGACGCCAGGTGTTGGATGCTCTGGCGGCACTCAATCAAGAGTCGCTGCAGCAGTACGGCGACCCGGAAACGGTCACCCGGATCGCTCAGTACGAGATGGCCTATCGGATGCAGGTGGCTGCTCCCGAAGCGATGGACCTGTCGCAAGAAACCGCCGAGACCCTCGAGAGCTACGGCGCCGAACCTGGCAAAGAATCGTTTGCCAACAACTGCTTGCTCGCGCGACGTTTGGTCGAAGAAGGCGTCCGCTTTGTGCAGTTGTTCGATTGGGGCTGGGACACGCACGGGTCCAACCGCAGCGAGTCGCTCGAGCACGGTTTGCCGGACAAGTGCAAGCAAACGGACAAGCCCATTGCGGCGTTGCTGGCTGATTTGAAGCAGCGTGGGATGCTGGAAGACACGCTGGTCGTCTGGGGCGGCGAGTTCGGACGCACGCCGATGCGAGAGAACCGAGGCGGAACCACGATGGCGTTCCACGGTCGCGATCACAGCCCCGAGGCGTTCACGATGTGGATGGCCGGCGGCGGCGTCAAACCGGGGTTCACCTATGGCGAGACCGATGCGGTCGGCTACACCGCAGCGACCGAGTCCGTGCACCTGCGAGATTTCCATGCCACGATGCTGCACCTGCTCGGCTTCCACCACGAGACGATGGTCTACCCCTTCAAAGGCCTCAACCAGCGCCTCACCGGAGTCAAACAAAGCCGAGTCGTCGAAGAAATCCTGACGTAGGTGGCTGCGCCCCGATCCGCCGCCATTCGTCGCCGGATTCGCCCCACCCGTAGCCGGATTCGCCAGAATTCGGATGTCCCTGATTGTCGCCCTTCCGAATTCTTGGCGAATCCGGCTACATCGAAACGGTCCCACAACCAGCAGTGCTCTTCCACCTGCTCTCAGATCAGGCTCATGAAGCGTCCGTCCAGCAAGCATTCCTACCTCAAGCGTCTCCCGCCCGAGTTTTATCGTGGGGATGCTTGTGTGCACTGGAGTCTTGTCATTCAGGACCGCAAACAAGGCTGGTGCAAACCGATTTTGCTCTACAAGTTTCGCGAGCTTCTAACGCACACCGCCTTTCGATACGCCATCGCTTGCCCGATGTATTGTCTGATGCCGGACCATATCCACATGCTTTGGATGGGGCTGTTTGAGAGCAGTGATCAGCGTCTTGCAATGCGTCACTTTCGCGACCGATTCAATGATGTGCTGGAGCGACTCCAGGTGGAGTTGCAGGGGCAGGCCTACGATGACGTTTTGCAGGATGAGGAACGCAAGGAAGAATCGATTGAGGCAATCTGTGACTACATCGCTCGGAACCCAGAGCGTGCTGGTTTAGTGCCAGTCGACGGCTACGCCGAATACAAGTTCACTGGGTGCTTGGTTCCCGGCTATCCCGAGTTGGCTCCCTTCGCGGCCGACTATTGGACGCGATATTGGCGGATCGTTTCCTACCTGCGATCCCACGGGTTGCAACAAGGTTCGTAGCCGGATTCGCCCCACCCGGTAGCCGGATTCGCCAGAATTCGGATGTCTCTGCTCGTCGTCCCTCCGAATTCTTGGCGAATCCGGCTACGTCCGGAACAACATCAGATCCGCCGCCAGCGTCACTGGCATCGCGGTGGCGGTCTGCACTCGAGCGTTCTGCGAAAACCGCACACCGCGATAGGTCATCGCCATCGCATCGGCGATCGCCTCGCTGTCCAGGTCAACCTGTTCTTGCCACAGCCGATGTTCGACCAGTTTCAATCCCGCAACCGCCATCTCGTCGACGACCTTCTCCCATCGACTTCGTCGCTGCCCGGATTGCTGCACGTGTTCACGCAGTTCGATCAAGTCCTCTTCACCCGGAACGGCGACAATCAGCTGGCCATCTTCCATGAGCACGCGAGCAATCTCGGCGACCGGCCGACGGCCGAACAATGACAGCACGCAGGACACGCTGGCATCCGCCACCGGCAGCGATCGGTCCGCGTTGGCCCAAACCCAAGTCGCCTCCGGCCACCCGCGAGCGGCCAGCTTGATCGCCTTCTTCGACAGATCAATCCCGCAGTAACTGCCTGGCGAATCGCCAAACAAAGCCGGCCCAAAGGTGCCTTCGCCGCAACCGAGATCGATCGTTCGGGAGTTGCTGGCCTCGTTCCGCGCCGCCACCCAAGGCCGCAAGGCCTCGATCAGCCCAGCAGCATGCCCACGCTGCAGCCATCGATGACGAGCCAGCACCGCGGCATCCGCGTCGCCCGGTTGTTTCGACTTGCGATCCTGCGGCTGGGACAAGCTGTAGTAGCCCTCGCGAGCCCGATCGAAATGGTGCCGCTTCTCACAGCGCAGCCCACCCTCCACCGGCGACAAAGCCAACCCGCAATTCCGAACCGTGCAACGCAACTCAAACAAACCTGTTTTCCTTTTCATTCCGGTCTCGCCCGTAGCCGGATTCGCCAGAATTCGGACGCATGCGCATTCCCGGCACCGGCTAGGTATGGTTCCCGGCACCAATGTAGGCCATGTCTCACATGGCACCCAGCCGATGCTTCGCCAGAAGCGAGGCGTCCAGTAGATTCCCAATCTCGCCCACTGCATGTCGTTTGCCACAAAGAGCACAGAGCTCACCAAGATGACGCAGCCAACTCACCTCACTGGCCAACAGACTGTTGATTCAAGACGTTTCAAAGATTGAACGATCAGACGACGGACGCTCGCCTGGACCGCGAAATGTTTGATGTTGTGGAGCGTCTTGGTTTGCGCAAGTTCTGTTCCACGACTTCGCCCCAACGGGCAACGCCGTGAACGATTTTGAGGCCGCGATTTGTGGTGTTTTGCTGAACTGCCCTTGAAGTGTAAAAGCCGGATCCCCCTACCAACCAACTGAAACACTTCAGTCAGAAAGGAATCCGGCTGTGTCAAAGAAACTCGATTCTCACGAATCAAGCAAGGCCAAAGAACATGCTCGACAAAGGAAATCCAACCGAGCTAAGCGCAAGGTCAAGATCGAATCTCAGCGAGAGCGTTATCGGAAAGCCCAGACGCGCAACGCCAAAGAGTTCCGCAGTGCGATCGATTGGGTGCTGGGTGACGAGCAGGCAGTGCCGACGCAGGCCCACGGCAACACTGGCTGGAAGACAATGACTCTGATGATCCAAGCCTTGCTGTGGATCTTCTCTGACAAGGACAAGCTCAAGGATGCTTTTGATTCAGGCACCCGGCAATGCAAAAAGGTCCACGGGAGGATCGCATTTTCAAGTTACTCTGGACTGATCAAGGCGCTGGTTCGATGGACTCCCTGGTTGTCCGAGGTTTTGCTTACTCGGATTCACAAGCAAATCGAGGCAACCGCCGGCAAGCTTTGGAGGACGACTGGTTGGGTCGTCATGGCTGTCGATGGTTCTCGAAACACAACGCCGCGAACACTGAGTAACGAAAAAGCGTTTTGCGCTCCCAATCATGGTCACGGGACAACGGCTCGGTATCGAAAAAAGAAGACCAAAGGAATGCGCCGTCAGGCCATCGAGAAGAATCCACCGGCACCGCCAGTACCCCAGATTTGGATCACAAAGATTTGGCACGTTGCCACGCAACTGACTTGGTGCTGGAAACTTGGGCCTAGCAATGCGTCCGAACGAGCACACGTGCAAGAGATGCTAGAAAACGGCGAATTCCCGGGGAAAACGTTGTTTACCGGTGACGCGGGATTCGTTGGCTACGAATTTTGGAAGAGCATCATCGATGGGGGACACCACTTTCTCGTTCGCGTCGGCGCGAACGTCAACTTGCTGCATAGCCTCGGCTACGATGTCGAGCCTGGCGAAGACAACCTTGTTTACTGCTGGCCCAAGGACAAACGCCGTGAGGGCATGCGTCCCCTGAAGCTTCGCATGATTCAGATCCAACTCGGCCGCAAAGAGGCAGTTCTCTTAACGAGCGTTTTGGATGAGAAGAAGCTCACGGACGAGCAAGCACTGGTAATTTACAAGAGCCGCTGGGGAATCGAATTGGAATTTCGCAACCTAAAGCAAACGTATGGACGACGACAACTTCGCTGCCGCCAGAGCGTCCGGGCGTTGGTGGAGTTGCATTGGTCGATCCTCAGTATTCTGATCGTCAAGCTGTATGCCTTGAAAGTACACCTCGCGAAGAAACGTCGCCGGGGTGATCCGGTCGCGATGCCTGGTCGAATCAGCTTCGCAGGGGTGGTGCGTTCTTTCCAACGCATTCTTGAGAACCTCAACGAGACCGATCTCGAGGAACCGAGCTTATCGGAGATGCTGAGGGATGCGCTGATCGATGATTACGAACGCAAGTCGAGCAAGGAGGCGAGGTATAAACCGAACAAGAAAGACAAGCCTCGTTGCGGTCTCCCCAACGTCACTCGCGCCACGAAAGAAGATCGCGATCGACTTCAAAAACTGGGGTTTTGTACCGTCGCCTAAATCGTTCACGGCGTTGCCCAACGGGGCAGCCCTATGACAGCCCGGGGCAACGCCCCGGGTTAGGGCTGACGAAGGAATGAGCGGTCAATAAGTGTCGTAGTGGACGAGGTTACGAGTCCAGCAGTCCGGGACTCGTGACCTCGTCCACTACGAAAGCCGACAATTAAACACCGTTTGATGCTAAATCAACAGGCTGCGAAGCAAGTCCGCCTCGAGGGTTCTTGGCCAACGGCCAAACTCATCCTCAGCACCCGTCAGGCCACCGTAGCCGGATTCGACAGAATTCGGATGTTGCTGATTGTTGCCCGTCCGAATTCTTGGCGAATCCGGCTACGTTTTAGGAATCCGGCTACGCCTTTCACACGTCAAACAGCTCGTACTCAACCTCTTTCAAGATCCCTGGCTGCGGAACCGGGTACGAGCCATCTGCATTGGCGATCACAGGCGCCGATCCGTCAACGGTCAACTCCGCCACGCCGGGAGCGAACTCGTGCGGGCAGTTGGCCATCTGTTCCAGCGTGATCTCTTGGCCCGTGTGAGCCGCCATGCGGCCCATGCTGGTCACCAAGCTCGCTTGCACACCACGTGGCACCTCGTTGTAGGGCTTGTTGTGAACGATCGCGTCGACCAAGTCCGTCCATTCCAGGCGGTACGGATTCTTCTCCGGTTGCGGGTACGCCCAAGCCACCTCGCGGCGACTTTGGTTTTGGCCTTCAAAGATCCGCACCTTGCCCGGCGTGTGCCCGGACGTGCTCACGATCGCTGAACCCTTGCTGCCATGCACCGTGCTCGACATGTCGTTGCGGCACCCGGTCATGCAGCGCCCGTCGAAGAACAGCTTGCTGCCGTCGGGATAGGTGTACTCCACCGCGTAAGTGTCAAAGTTTTGGTCGATCCAATCGCCGCGGTAGTGACGTCCACCGAGAGCCTGAGCCTTGACCGGCCAAGCGTTCTTCATCCAAGACGTTTCGTCGATTTGGTGGATGTAGAAATCGCTGAAGCAACCACCGCTGGCCCACAGGAAGCTGTGGAAATTCTTGATCTGCCACAGCGTTTCTGGCATGTCGTCCGAGCGGCGTTTCGTGAACGCTGACGCGATCGGGCCGTGCATCCGGTAAGCACGCATCATGATGATGTCGCCAATCTGGCCGTCTTGAATGCGTTCGAACAACTCTTGTCGTCCGCGGCAGTGACGAACCATCAAACCCACGCCACACTTCAAATTCTTCGCGTCGGCCTTGGCGGAAAGTTCCAGCATCCGTTTGGACGAAGGCCCGTCCGCCGTCAGCGGTTTCTCCATGAACACGTTCAGACCCTTGTCGATCGCGTACTGGAAGTGCATCCATCGAAACGCCAGCGGAGTCGCCAGGATCACGATGTCGCCAGGATTGAGCGCGTCCATCGCGTGCTTGTAAGCATCGAAGCCAACGAACTGCCGTTCCTCCGGCACGTCCACTTTCTCCGGCGCATCGATGTGTTCATTCGAGAGAGCTTTGACGCTGCGAGCCACATTCTCCGGAAACACATCCGCCACCGCGACCACTTTCAGCTTCGCGTTGTCGACATGCAACGCATCATTGGCAGCCCCCGTTCCACGACCACCCGCCCCCACCAAAGCGACTTGAATCACATCCGGAGTCTCCTGCCCATGCACGGCAGGAGCGTTCAGCGTCAATCCTGCTGCAACGCCACCAGCCAACGTCGCTGATTTCAGAAAGCCGCGACGAGCCAACGCGTCCCCATCGTTAGCGGAACGGCGCAAGCCGTCCGGTGCCAAGAATTCGGAAGATGATCCCGTAGCCGGATTCGCCAAGAATTCGGAATTCATATTGGAAAGTCCGGGGCCGTCAACAGCATTCACGTCACGATTCATCAGCTCTGCTCCAAGGGTGGGAAGTGGGGTGGGGAAAGCGTCCTGCGACCGCGGTTCGGATCGCGAGCGTGAGAACGCTTCCGCCCCATCTTAGCCGATCTCCCGGCCCCCATTTTGCGCGTCAGCCATCGTCCGTTGGCGGTCACGTGCCGGGCCCACGCTCTCGGAGGTCGTGCGGTTTTCATTGCTCGTATCGCCAGGCCTTTCATCAACAAGCTCCCATCGGGAGGGGGAAGCAAAGCCGCACGACCTCCTCGTGTGTGAGGGGCGAAGTGAGGGTCAGCCGGCGCCAAGTTGAGTGGGCTGCGAGAGCGTTGGTTTCGAACCATCATCAGTGGCATTCCCGGCCTTTCGTCAACGCTGAACAGCGAGGTGCATGGGCGTTCAGGCGACTCTCTCGTTGTGGGTCGATTGGCGATGCCGTGCGTTCCATCACAGAGGGGGCCCGTGTGGAAACGAGAAATTTGTGTCAACTCAACGGATGGGTGTGATTGGAAGGTTTCGCTAAATGGTCGGTGAATTACGTTCAGGATTCGGGTGAACACTGCCTGAAAGGGGGTTCGTGAGCGGTGGTGGCTGGTTGTTTCGAAGCCTCGTACGCTCGGCCACTCGAAATGTACTCAAGAAAAATTTTTTTCTTGAAGCGATGTATGTTCAAAAAGACTGCAAAACTAAGGGTCAAATTGATTTTGATCGTGTTTTGTGCAGTGTCGCTGAATCTCTTCGCGGGAACTTTTTCAAACGGGGGAACAGTTCTTCCGGATTTATCAATCCAAATGCTTGTTTCCCCTAGAACCCCCAGTTAGGATCTTCCGCTAAGCTCGGTTGGTTCCCCCCAGCAAGGGGTTGCTGTGTCGTTTTCAGTGCTAGCAAGCATTGGGGGTGTGTCCGGTCGGGCTGGTTCGATTGAAGCCGCTTTTTGGGCGGTTGGTATCTTCCTCGAGTGAGAAGACGCAATGGTTGAGTGCATCGATACGACCGCGATTCCTGAGCGACGCCGCATGGTGTTCGATGGGGCGGGAAAACAAGATTTCGAGCAGTCGCTGCCTCCCTTTTTATCGCACTCGCAGGGGCCAACCTGCCAGTCACGCTGGCAAGTCTTCCGGCCGCCTCACCCGCCTCGGGGCGGCACGTGAGTGAGGCGTGTTCGAACGATTTTTCCCCAAGTGAGGGGCCGCGTTCGCCAAAGTTCGCTTCGCGACCGCTGACGAGTGTTGAATTCTCGTCGACAGCTAATCAAAGCCTGCCGTTTGCCCAACGCTCCAGGCTTCATCCCCCATGCATTTGACTTTCATAATCAGAGAATACCCATGTCGATTCGCCCCAGTCATCACAACTTCGCCGGCAACACCCAGAACACCTCCGTCGCTCGCATGCAGAAAATGCGAGAGCGTTTCAATCGTTGGGAGCACAAGGCCAACGAACGCAAGTCCATGTTCATCGAGCGCCAGAAAGCTCGCATCGAACGCTACCGCAACGCCTTCCGCGGCAGCTGGATCACCAAGATCGGCCTGGGGCTCGTTGCCCTCTGGAACTTCATCGCCAACCCACCGTTTGTGGTCAGCATTGAAAAACGCCCCTCGGTGCCGTTCACCGCGATGCTGCCGTTCGGCGTCAAATTTGGACGCAACAAAAAACGAAAGAGTAGCAAGCGAAAAAACACCACCCGCAGTCGCTTGAATCCTGAAATGCTTGAGCAGCGTCAGTTGTTAGCCGGTGACATTTTGACATCTGCAATCATTGGCTCAACGACGGAAGCCGGTGGGACTGCAACTTTCGATGTCCAGCTTTCGCAAGCACCCACAAATTTGGTGATTGTGACCGTCGGTAGCGACGATACGGCCGAAGGCACAGCGTCGCCGGTGACATTGAATTTCACAGCGGCAAACTGGAATTCACCGCAAACCATCACCGCTGCCGGAGTGGACGACGATGTCGACGACGGCGATCAGGTTTTCAATATTAACCTTGAATCATTTAGCTTGGACCCGGAGTACATCGGTGTAACAACCTCGGTCGCGGTTACGAATCAGGATGATGACATGGCAGGCGTGTCGGTGACGCCGACCAATGTAACGACCACCGAGGCCGGAGGAGCCCAGTCATTTGAAGTAACACTGGATAGCCAGCCGAGTGATGACGTGACGATCGCCGTTTCTAGCGACAACACCGACGAAGGAACGGTCAGTACGACCTCCCTGACGTTCACTCCTGCCAATTGGGATACTGCTCAGTCAGTCACCGTCTCGGGAGTCGACGACGCTGTCGATGACGGAGACGTTGCATACTCGGTCACCCTTGACATTAGCAGCACTGGCGACGCAACCTACAATGGTCTCGCCGATGTGATCGTGGCCGCGTCCAACACCGACGACGACACGGCTGGAATCACGGTTTCAGCGATTTCTGGCGACACTACCGAGGCGGGTGGTACCGCCACGTTCACAGTTGTGTTGGACTCCGAGCCGACGTCAGATGTCACGATTGACGTTCTGAGCGACGACGTGACAGAGGGCACCGCCCTTCCCGCGACGCTTACCTTCACAGCGGCAGATTGGAATACCGCCCAGACCGTCACGGTAACGGGTGTGAATGATGCTGTCTCCGACGGCGATATCGCTTTTCAAATCGATCTGTCGGTCACCGGTGGCGACGCTGATTACAGCCCGCTGATCCCCGGTCCGGTCGACGTGACCAACCTGGATGACGGCGACACGGCGGGTGTAACGGTGTCCGCAATCAACGACGACAGCAGCGAGGCCGGCGGGACCGCCAACTTCATGGTTGTTCTCGATACGATTCCAACGGCGAATGTGACCGTCAGCGTCATGAGCGACGACGCCACCGAAGGCGTGGTCACCACGGGAGACACACTGTTGTTTACTCCTGCGAATTGGAATGTCGCCCAGCCAGTCGTCGTTACAGGACAAGACGATGATGTTGCCGATGGCGACGTTGACTACAACCTGACTATCTCAACGACCAGTTCCGACCTGGATTACGAAGGTCTGACAGGAGTCTCGCTGGTCAAGAACATCGACGACGGAGATATCGCAGGAGTCGATGTTTTAGCCGCGACGGGTTCAGTTACCGAAGCGGGTGGGGCCGCAACCTTTGATGTCGTTTTGACAAGCGCCCCGACGGGAACCGTCACGATCGCTGTCGCCAGCAGCAACACCAGCGAAGGAACAGTTGGCCCAGCCTCACTGACTTTTGACGACACTAATTGGGGCGATGTGCAAACTGTTACGGTGACCGGGGTCGATGATGCGGTCGATGACGGGGATCAACCTTTTAATGTCACTTTGAACGCCACCAGTACGGACGGCGATTACGACGGTTTTAGCGACACGCTGGCATTCAGCAATGTGGACGATGACACCGCTGGTGTTTCGTTGACAACCATCACGGGCAACACCAGCGAGTCTGGGGCGGTCGCCACTTTTACCGTGGTATTAGACAGCCAACCAACCAGCGATGTGGCGTTCAGTTTGGTCAGTGATGATCTCTCCGAAGGGACTGTCAGTCCCGCAGCGTTGACTTTCACCGCTGCAAATTGGGCTGCGGCACAGACCGTGACCGTCACCGGTGTCAATGATGCGATTGATGATGGTGACGTTGCGTTCAATGTGGATTGGTCGACGACCAGCGGAGACTCTGTGTACAACGCAGAGTCTGGATCGGTCGAAGTTATCAACGAAGATGACGCTGACACCGCAGGACTGTCGGTGGATACGACTCCACTGACAGTCTCCGAGGACGGCACCTCGGCCACATTCGACGTTGTGCTCGATAGCCAGCCCCTCGCCGACGTGACTGTTGCCGTTACAAGTTCCGACACGGGCGAAGCTACGGTATCGGGTGACTTGACGTTCACGGCAGCCAATTGGAACGTTCCCCAATCAGTCACCGTGACCGGCGTCGACGATGTGGCGCTTGACGGAGATCAAGCGATCGCGGTCGATTTGGCGACCAGTAGCACGGATCCCGCCTATGCAGCGACTTTCTCCGCCTCAGTATCGGTCACCAACGAAGACAATGATTCGCCCGGCGTTTCAATATCGCCGCTGTCTTTGACGACCAGTGAATCGGGCACCAGTGCTGGCTTTGATGTCGTTCTTGAGAGCACCCCGACTGATGATGTGACCATCACGATTGTCAACGGTGATGCAAGTGAAGGAACCTTGTCCACAACCACACTGACGTTCACGGTCGCTGACTGGGACACCCCGCAAACGGTTACTGTGACCGGTGTGGATGATGCGATCAACGACGGCGACATCAATTACGATATCACGTTCACCACCGCCAGTGCTGACACGAACTACGCGGGTCTTGCGGTGGACGCTGTTTCGGTCACCAACGAAGACAATGCAGATACGCCGGGTGTGACGATCACGGCCATTTCTGGCAACACCACTGAGAATGGTGATACCGTCACATTCAGTGTTGTTCTCGATAGTGAGCCGACCGACGACGTGACGCTGATGCTGGTCAGTGATGACACCACCGAAGGTGACGTCATTGGAGGAGTCACTTTGACATTCACATCTTCGGACTGGGACACGCCTCAGACCGTCACGGTCGAGGGCGTCGAAGACATGGTTGACGACGGGGACGTCGACTACAACATCGATTTCGATGCCAGCAGCACGGACCCTGATTATGACGGGTTGACGGGCCTTGCCGTGCTCACCAACGAGGATAACGGAGACGTCGCTGGTGTTTCGGTGTCGGAGACGACTCTTACGACAGAAGAAACAGGCACCACCGCGACGTTCGACGTTGTGTTGGACACCGAGCCGCTCAGCGATGTGACGATCACGGTCAGTAGTGGTGATGCGACCGAAGGTTCGGTTTCTCCAGCCACATTGACCTTCACGGCCGCCAATTGGGCGACCGCTCAGACGGTAACCGTCACGGGCTTGGACGACGCCTTGGACGACGGCGACATCGCCTACGACGTCAGTGTCGATGTGACCGCATCGGGAGCCGATTACACGGGACTGGGGGAAACGGTCTCGGTAGTTAACGAAGACGAAGGCGACACGGCCGAAGTGTTGGTTTCGGCACTTTCCTCACCGACAACCGACGAAGCAGGTGCGGATTCGACTTTCACCGTCCAATTGGCAACCGAGCCGACGACAGATGTGACGATCTTTGTATCCAGTGATGACGCAAGCGAAGGGGCCGTGAGTGCGGCGGCATTGGTCTTCACGGCTGCAAACTGGAATGTGGCTCAAACCGTGACCGTGACCGGTCAAAACGATGCGATCGACGATGGGGACGTTCCCTATCATGTCGATCTGGCGTCGTTCAGCACCGACCCGCTCTATAACGGTTTCACCGATACGTTGTCATTGACCAACCTGGATGTTGGTGACACCGCGGGACTAGACGTCGTTGCTATGTCGCCAATTAGCACTGACGAAACCGGCACGCCCGATACCTTTACCGTCGCTTTGACGAGTGAGCCGTTGTCTGACGTGACCGTGACGGTCGCCAGTGATGATGCAACCGAAGGCAGCGTAGACCTTGGTACCTTGACCTTCACTCCCGCCAACTGGGCGACACCTCAAACCGTGACCGTGACCGGTCAAGATGATGCAATCCAGGATGGAACACAGATCTATGACATCACGTTGAGCACCACCAGTGGCGACGCAACCTACGACGCATTGCCTGATGAGATTTTGTCAGCCGAAAACTTGGATGACGGTGATACTGCCGGGATTAGTGTTACTTTGCTTGACAGCAACACTAGCGAAAGCGGCGACTTGGGAGGATTTGATGTTGTGCTGACTAGCGAGCCAACCGACGATGTGGTTTTCACCGTCGCCAGCAGTGACACATCCGAGGGAACTGTTGCTCCAGCAACAATTACCTTCACTCCTTCGAACTGGGCTACACCACAGGCGGTGGTCGTCTCTGGCGTCAATGATGCGATCGATGACGGTGACGTCTCGTACGACGTCACGCTGGTGGGTTCAAGCTCGGATACAAACTACGATCCGTTGGGGGTCACCGAGACTTTTGTCAATTTGGATGATGGCGACACAGCGGGGCTGTCGGTCACACCGATATCCGGTGATACCGACGAAGATGGTGGTTCAGCAACGTTCGAAGTCGTGTTGGATAGCCAGCCGTTGTTGACCGTGGTGGTTTCGGTTAATAGTGATGATGCGGGCGAGGGTTCTGCCGTTCCTGCTTCATTGACTTTCACGCCCGCCAACTGGAATGTGTCGCAGGTTGTTACCGTCACAGGCGAAGATGACGCGGTGCAAGATGGCCCAGTGGGATACAATGTCGATTTAGTCGCTCTCAGCTCGGATGTGCTTTACCAGGGACTCACCGATTCCGTCGCGGTCACCAACCTTGATAATGATTCGGTTGGAGTCACCGTCGACGTGACAGACGCCATTACCGATGAGGGCGGCGATACCGCGACCTTCACTGTCGTACTGGACACCGAGCCAACCGATACCGTTACGATCGATTTGGCGTCGCTGGACGTCGGAGAAGGGATCGTTTCACCGGCCACGCTTACCTTCGGGCCCGGCGACTGGAGCACGCCCAAAACGGTGACGGTCACAGGAGTGGATGACAGCATTCAAGATGGTGATGTTGCCTACTCGGTCACTTTGACCGCCAGTTCGACGGGCGACGCGGCCTACGATGGTTTCGCGATCCCCTCGGTTTCGCTAACCAACGAGGATGACGGTGATACTGCCGGACTCACTGTCTCCACGCTCACCAGCAACACGGACGAAAGTGGTGCCGACGGCAGCTTCACGGTCGTTCTAAACACGGAGCCCACTGGCAATGTAACCGTCACGCTAACCAGCGACGACACCAGCGAAGGCACGGTTTCACCGGCGACCTTCACGTTCACGCCCGGCAATTGGAACACCCCGCAAATCGCGACCGTCACCGGCGTCGATGACGACGTTGCCGATGGAAACGTTGCATACAACATTGATGTTGCCTCCACATCGGTCGCTGATGCAAATTACGAGGGGCTTTCGGACGCAGTTGGCGTCGTCAACGAAGATGACGACGTTGCAGGCGTGACCGTTTCGACCATCGCGGGCGACACCGATGAAACCGGCGGCTTCCAAACGTTCACCGTCGTGTTGGATAGCGAGCCAACCACACCGGTAACGATCGACGTCACCAGTAGTGCGACGGATGAGGGCACCGTGAGCCCTACCTCGTTGGTCTTTGATTCGTCAAACTGGGACACGCTGCAAACGGTAACGATCACTGGCGAAGATGATGACGTCGTCGATGGTGACATCAATTACACCATCACTTTGGATGGAACCAGTGGCGACGCGTTCTACGATGCCTATACCAGCTCGCAATCGCTCAACAATCTGGATGACGACATTGCGGGTGTTTCGGTTTCCACAACATCGTTGACGACCAATGAATCCGGTACGACTGCCACGTTTGACGTTGTTTTGGACACCGAACCACTCAGCGACGTAACCGTCGAAGTGGTAAGTGGTGACACGACGGAAGGCTCTGTCGGCCCGACGACGCTGACATTTACGTCGGCGAATTGGGGCACACCACAAACGGTCACGGTCACGGGCGTGAACGACGACGTGGATGACAGCGATCAGACGTTTGATGTCGATGTCAATGTAACCGCGTCGGGATCGGACTACACCGGTCTGGGAAATTCTGTTTCGGTTACAAATGAGGACAATGACACGTCCGGCATCGTGATCACTCCAATTTCAGGAAACACCACCGAAGCGGGTGGCACGGCCACGTTCAGCGTTGTGCTTCAGAGCGAACCGACAAGCTCGGTTCTGTTTTCGGTAGCGAGCGATGATGCGACTGAAGGTGAAGCATTGCCAGCTTCGCTAACCTTCAACGCCGGAAACTGGAACGTCCCACAAATTGTGACCGTCACCGGTCAAGATGATGCGGTTGAAGATGGCGATGTGCCTTACGGAATTGTCGTCACATCCTTCAGCGTCGACTCAAATTACACCGGCGCTGCGACCACACTCGCTACAGTCAATGAAGACGATGACACTTCAGGTGTCACGATCACTCCACCTGTCGATAGCGAAGTCAATGAAGCGGGAGCAACCTCGCAAACCTTTGATGTCGTCCTCGACAGTCAGCCAACGGATGACGTCACTGTGACGGTTGCCAGCGATGACACGACCGAAGGAGTCGTCGACCTTGGCACCTTGACCTTCACGCCTGCCAACTGGGACACGCCGCAGACGGTGACCGTCACGGCAGTGGATGAAGATATTGACGATGGCGACAAGCCATTCAACGTTACCCTTGATTTTGCGAGTGGTGACACGGCGTACGATGGGCTGATGGAGACGGTTGGATTCACCAACATCGACGATGACACCGCCGGCATCAGCGTCTCGCCAACTTCGGTGACCACGGGCGAGGACCTGAGCAGCGACTCCTTCGATGTGGTGCTCGATTCGGAGCCGACTGCTAATGTGACGATTACGTTGGTCAATGGCGACACCACCGAGGGCACGCTTTCGACCACCACGTTGACCTTCACACCGGGTAACTGGGATACGCCGCAGAGCGTGACCGTCACCGGACTCGATGACGCAATCGATGACGGTGATGTGACGTACTCGATCGCCTTGAACTCGGCCAGTGCGGATCCGAACTATGGACCATCGGCTTCCACGACGGTTTCTGTGGAAAACGAAGATGATCTAGATGAGTCAGGCGTTTTGTTGACTCCGGTTACTGGCGATACCGCCGAAGATGGAACGCCAGCGTCGTTCGACGTGGTCTTGCTCAGCGAGCCGACTCATGACGTGACCTTCACTGTCAACAGCAGTGACTTGACGGAGGGCACCGTTGGCCCCGCGACTTTGACGTTCACGCCCGGCAACTGGAATGTCGCTCAAGCGGTCACGGTCACCGGTGTCAATGATGATGTACAGGACGGTGATATCGGTTACATGGTTGACTTGGAGGGATTCAGCCCCGATACGAATTATCAAGGTTTGGTCGATTCGGCCAGCGTTACGAACTTGGACGACGACGCCGTCGGCATCACGGCGTCTGCGATCTCCGGGACGACGACTGAAGCAGGTGGTACGGCAACGTTCACTGTCCAATTGGATTCCGAACCCACCTCAGACGTCACTATCACGGTCGGCAGCGACGATACCAGCGAAGGCACGGCGACTCCAGGGACCTTGACCTTTACGCCAGCCGACTGGGATTCGCCACAAACGGTAACTGTGACCGGTGTGGATGATGTCTTGGACGATGACGACGTTGACTACGATATCGATCTGGAGGTCACCGCCTCGGCTGATGGGGATTATCTTGGGCTAACGAGTTCGGTCGCCGTCACTAATATTGATGACGATGCTGTTGGATTAACAATCACACCGACATCGGTGACGACTAATGAAGCCGGCGGAACAGCATCCGTTGATTTTGTGCTGAGAACTCCTCCAACCGCCAATGTGCTCGTCACATTAGCCAACGGTGACCCCAGCGAAGGTTCGCTAAGCACATCATCGTTCACGTTTACCCCCGCGAACTGGAATGTGCCGAAAACCGTGACTGTGACCGGTGCTGATGACGCGATCGCCGACGGTGATGTGTCCTACAGCATCGATGTCACGACATTGAGCAGTGACATGGACTACAACCTGACCAACTCAATTAGCGTCACCAACCAAGATGACGATTCTGTTGGCTTGAATGTCTCGTCCATCAGTGGCGATACCTCCGAAGCAGGCGACACAGCGACATTCACTGTTTCGCTAGGGAGCGCGCCGACCGACGATGTAACTGTCGCTGTCGTCTCGGACGACCCTGGCGAAGGGACCGCAAGTCCGGCCACACTGACGTTCACTTCGGCGAATTGGAATTCACCGCAAGTGGTTACCCTCACCGGCGTCGATGATGATGTCGTCGATGGACCTGTTGGCTACAACATTGGCTTGATCGCCAGCAGCAGCGATGGTGATTATGATGGCTTGCCCGGTTCCATTTCTGTGATCAACTTGGATGATGCGGATACCGCCGGATTAGTTGTGTCTGCGATCAGCGGCGATACAACCGAAGCCGGTGGAACGGCAACGTTTACGGTCCAGCTTCAAAGTGAACCGACTGGATCGGTGCTGGTCATTCCTGCAAGCAACGATCTTACCGAGGGGACTGCTGGTCCAGGGGCGTTGACCTTCACCCCGGCAAACTGGAATACACCGCAAACCGTCACCGTCACCGGTGTCGATGACGCGACCGATGATGGCGACATTGTGTTTCAGGTGGAGCTCGATTCTTTGAGCAGCGACACCAATTACCAGGGCCTATCCGCTTCGTCGGACGTCACCAATCTTGACGACGACACCGCTGGCTTCACTGTTGCTCCAAGCAGTGTGACAGTCAGCGAAGGGGGCACGACGGCTGATTTCACAGTCGTTCTTGATACGCCGCCAACCGCCGATGTAGTTATCTCAGTGATCAGCAGCGACACAGGAGAAGCAGTTGTCTCCTCATCTTCTGTGACCTTCACCCCGTTGGATTGGGATACCCCGCAAACGGTTACCGTGACTGGCGTAGCTGATGCGGTGGTCGATGGCGATGTCACCTTCCCGATCGATTTGGTTGCCTCCAGCACTGATTTGTCGTACGAAGGCAAAGCCGCCTCGTTGACCGTTACAAATGAGGACAACAAACCGGTCGGTTCAATTACCGACACCGATACGGGACTGAATGAAGTCCTTGAAGCAAGCGGTTCCTTGACTTTCATTGGACAACCAGTTGGCGTTACCGCGTTCGCTGAAGATCTCGATGGGGATGATGTTGAGTACTCGCTCGTGCCTGGCGACTTCGATAACAGTCTCTTCACGATCAATCTAATCACGGGCGTGGTTACAACCGCAGCAGCGTTGGACGCCGAAGTCGATAACGAGTTAATCATCGAGATCACTGCGACAAGCGACGATGGTACGTTCAGCACTGAGCAGTTTACGATCGACGTCTTTGACTTGGATGATAATCTCCTTGGCTCGATTACCGACGAAGATCCATCGCCCAATGCGGTGGTTGAAAATGCCGGTGCAGGAGCCGCTGTTGGGGTCACCGCATTGGCAATTGACCTCGATGTCACTGCCGAAGTCTCATACAGCTTGGACGCAGGTGTTGACGACAACGATCTGTTTGTGATTGACCCTTTGACTGGTGTGGTGACTACCGTAGGCTCGTTGGACGCTGAAACTGAATCAACTCGGACGATCACCATCAAAGCAACCAGTGCGGATGGCGTTGGGAACCTGAGCGTTACCACGCAGTCGTTCTCAGTCGGCGTCGTGGACGCAAATGAGTTTGATGTCGACTCTTTAGTTGACGACGATGATTTGACTTTGGATGCTGTCGATGAAAATGCGGTCGGAGCCTACGTTGGAATCACTGGGTTGGCGACAGATGCCGACGCCACCAACAACGCGATCACTTATTCGTTGGCGGCAGGTCAGGCAGATAACGATCAGTTTGATATCGATTCAGGTACCGGTGAGGTGACAACTGCCGTCGGTCTGGACTACGAAAATGGTGCAACGCGAACCATTGAAATCACTGCTACCAGTGAGGATCTCTCTGTCACTACGGAATCCTTCACGATCAATGTGAATGATCTTCCCGACAGTTCCGTCGGGCCGGTCGTTGACGTCGATGGAGTGTCTGGAGGATCGGTTGCTGAGGATGCCGGTTTGGGTGCGACGGTCGGCATCACCGCTGAGGCAATTGATCCTGATGGCGACACGGTCACCTACGCCTTGACCGATGATGCAGGCGGATTGTTTGATATCGATGAAAATACTGGTGAGGTGACTCTGGCAGGGGCTTTGGACTATGAGACAGCCACCAGCCATGACATCACGGTCACAGCAACGAGTGTAGGTCTGACAACATCAACTAGCAGCGAGACGTTTACAGTTGAAGTGACCGATGTTGACGATACGGCACCGGAAGTGAGTGCAGTCAGGGTCAGTTCCAGTGCCAATCTTTCTGATTCGCCGGCCGTCCCGGGTTGGTCGGTAAGCTTTATGGCGGGCGTCGACCCAAGCGGGGTTGGGTACGAGATTGCCGATGGCGAGACCTTGCCTTGGATCCGACTCAACACGATCTCGCTGACTTTCAATGAGGACGTGGTGGTCGCGGAGGCTGATCTATCGGTCACTGGATTCACTGGAAACGGGGCGGCGTCGACCGCAATTGATTATGTTTCGGCGTTCGGGATTCACGATTTCAGCTTTAACTCAGGGACCAACACTGCTACATGGATTCTGGATGACGTATTTGCGAAGTTTGCGGGAACCGCTGATCGGGTGCTTGTTGGCGTTTCCGGAGTGACAGACACGCTTGGCAATCCGTTGGCTCCTTTGGCCGTTGATGAGTTCAACGTCAATCCCGGTGACACGGATGGCTCAGAGCGTGTAACCATTGCCGATGTGGCAGCGTTTTACCCGGCATCACTCAACGCGGTTCCGGGCGATGTGAATTATGATTCGAAATTCGACATCGATGGATCAGGCCGAGTGACGATCGGGGATGTTGCGACGTTCTATCCCAATCGACTCAATGTCGAAGTTCCTGATCCCGTGACGCCGCCTATGTCGCTCGCGTTGATGTCTGCTGCTGACGAACTTTCCGATGCGATTGCAGCGGAGGATGAGCAGATGGCGGATGTGGACTCGGTGTTTAGTGACGACCAGGCAATTGATGGCATTTTCGAGTAGGAATTTGCTCGTCGTCTGAAGGCTTTTGAAGTAAACTGCCGCGAGAATCAATCCGGTTTTCGCGGCCCTCGGGTTTTAAAATATACTATCTGTTGATTGGTTAATTATGTTTCGCAAATTTTTGTTCGTCGCGATGTTCGGGGTGTTCTCTTCGATCGCGTCCATCTCGAATGCCGCCGTCGTTTGGCAGCTTACGATTCTCGATTCATCCGGCAATTCGGAATCGAATTTCGCGGTGGGTGAGTCTGGATTCATTGATGTCTCAGTGGGGGTCAGCGGCGCAGAGCTTGATGACGTTCCTCAGTCCTATCAAGCGTTGATTTCGCTTGATACTGAGGATGGGATTTCTTTCCTTCCGGCTGTGGACTCGAATATCACGCCGAATCCCGGCGACGACATTCATCCAGGGAGTCCGGTGTCGCTCGCCGTTTCGGATACAAACCTGTTAGGTTATGGAGAGCTTGACTTGTTTACAGCAGCGACTTCCACTCCGGCGTCAACCAGCTTGTTTCGTTTGCCATTCACAATTACGGAAGCGACGCCGAGTACACACACATTCTCCATTGTGGAGACGGCCGACGGTGAGAGTACTTTCTGGAACACACCAGGCGAAACGGCATCGGTTTTTGGGCCCGCTGCGACAGCTTCGCTTAACGTGACAGCGGTGCCCGAACCGAGCTCGATCCTTGCACTCGGTGCCATGGGGGCTGGCTTGGTTTGGCGTCGACGTCGCGAATCAAGAGCGAAGACCGCCACGGTCTGAGTTCGAGTTCACTGGCCAAGGGACCTCAGTCCCTGAGATGTCCCTTTCTCAGGCACTGACAGGGGATGGCGATCGAAATGCTGGTCGCCGGACTTGCCGTTGGATTGGTTTGGCGTCGACGTCGATCACACGCGGCGACATGAGAGATCAAAACATGGCTGACTCGGCGGGTTGTGACTGGGGATACTTAGGCCCGAATAGCTTCGAATTCCGGCGACGGTCGATGGAATGAGTGAAGGGGTGATACGATCTTGATTGGGATTGAACTTGGTTGATCTTGGTGTATCGGATCCCGACTTCACCGATGACACGCTGCAAGCGTTCACGGCGACGATTTCGAGCAGCAATGCAGAGCCCAACGCAGGTTTGCCCGTGGCGTTCAATCCGCTGTTCAGTGCTTCCACCAACGCCACCGGGGCCGATTTGACGGCTGTCGGCGGGATTGGCTTCGCGGGGATTGCACCGGGATTTGGTTTCTCGGCGGGTACCAGCACCAGCCTCTTTGAGTTCAGTTACGTGGCCGGTGCGACCGGCGACACCACCTTTGATTTCGTCGCCGGGGTGGGGCGTAACAGCGCCAATTTCTCGGAAGATGGCGCCACGTTTCCCTTCAACGAGTTCGACGCGAGCTTGGGCGCCGCTCGCACAATCAGCGTGACGGCCGTGCCCGAGCCGGCCAGCTTTGTCATGCTGGGAATGATCGGGTCCGGTGTCGTTGCCTACCGACGCCGTCGAGGACAGAAGGCATTGGCCTGCTAGGCCTGGGATCAAATCTTCGAGTGGATCAAGCAGGGGTTGGAAACAGCCCCTGCTTTTTTCGTTTCTCCCTGTCGCCGAATTCGCGAGGAATTCGGGGTGGTCGATCGCTCACCAGGCTGTTGATTCAGTACCTTTCGCAGATCCTGTCTTTCTTCATCCCGGTAGGGATGTCAGATGGTAGCTGAAGGGCGCTGCGTAGCAGCGCACTTCCGGAAACCGTGCCTCCTAACAAACTCTCCATCCCGCCGTGGCCATCGGCCACGGCGGGATGGAGAGTGGGGGCGTGGTTTGCATGTCCATCGGTGGCGCGATCGCTTACCGACGGCTACCATCTTGCATCCCTACCGGGATGAAAACTTGCACAAGCGACCATACTCTCCAAGCCCAAGCGTTCAGCAGTCCAGCGCTAGCCCACGGTTACCGGAAACGAACCGGACGCTGTCGCGTTCCGGCTGACTAAATCAACAAGCCGTCACGCGTTCGGGGTGTGATGGGCAGTTAGCAGTTAGCTCGTCGCTCGTCGCTCGAATGGGGAGTGAGCGGATGTGCACGGGGGTGTCGTGCTGGTGAGGTCAGAATCGCGTCTGGATTTGGGGAGGATCAGTCCCCCTTGTCTCACGACGCTGCGAAATCGTCGCCCTTATTCCTGAATCCCCCAAATGGCCCCAGAAGGGGATTGAATCTTGGTCGTTCCAGTCTATTCTCGTTTCGACTCGATGGGTTCGGAGACGGACCCGCCAAAGGTGGGGTGAAGTGTCACCCAAGAGCACGAAGTGCGCGCAAAATGAAGGGATTTCAACGCTTCACGCTCGTTTGGCACCTAGAATCAGAGGTGCAATCCCTGCAGCGGCAGTTCTTCTTGGCGACCAAAGGTGCGGTGCTGGGTTGAATTTGACGCGTTTCCCTTCTGAGGGGGCTCCACAACCTGTACAAATGACGGGTGGCTCTTGCCCAAGTTCCAAACGTCCTCTCGCGTGATCTGTTCGCCGGAACGGAACGGGCTTAAGAGTTCCTCGGTCGCGAGCCGCGGTCAGTGCTCTTCGCCGACCAGCCAATCGAGTTTCTAAAAATCATGATTCGATCCAACCCATCTGCTGACGACGTCAACGGCGACGAACTGGACATTGATCTGGATTTGCTGGGGATTGTCCGGCGGCGCTACCACCTGATCGCCCTGGGGATCTTTGTCGGCGTCACCCTGGCAACGATTTACTTCGTCAACCAAGTCCCGATCTACGAATCCAAGTTGGCCGTTCTGGTGGGGCAACGATCCGGCGAAGTGGCCAACACGGGGGTCAACAACGGGGCCAAAGACATGGCGTCCATGCAGGAGGACGTGCTCTCGACCCACATGGAATTGTTCCAAAGTCCCAAGATTCTCGAAAAAGCCATTCAGGATTCGCGGCTCAATCTCAAGGTGGGTGATTTGGCTGGGAACTTGTCGGTCAGCAAGGGGGGCGAGGGGCTGGCGAAAAGCGCCAGTGTGCTGAAAGCAACCTATCAAGACCCTGATCCAGAGGTCGCTGCGGCCGTTTTGCAAGCGATCTTCGATAGCTATCAAGACTACATCGACGATCAAACCAGCAGCGTCGGAAATGAAGCCGCGGAATTGATTGCGAGAGCGCAAATCCAGAATGAAAAGGCACTGCGAGAAGCGGACCAAGCCTACCGGGAGTTCGTGGCCTCGATGCCCGCGCTCATCTCCAGCAACATCAATGGTCAGGATTCGCTGGAGGATGTCCACCGATTACGTCTCAACAACATTGAACAACAATTGGGGGGGATTCGTGAATCTCTTTCCCGGGCCAAGTCTCGCCGGGTTGTCATTCGTGACTTTGTGAAGGGGAAGGATCCGGAATCCTTGTCGGACGTGCATGTGATGTCGCTGCTGGATTCCGAAGAAATCGCCCGTGTGAACGCCTTTCTTTCAATCTCTGCCAGTCGCGATGATCAAACCAATGATGAGATGCTCTCTCGTGCGGTCATTCAGGAGTCAACGCGGACCGAGTATCAACAGTTACTTACACTGTCGAGCAAAGAACGGCTGATGACGGCCGAGTTTGGGGAAAACCATCCCAGTGTTCGTGCCTTGCGTACCGAACTGGAAAACATGCGGCGTTTTGTAGATGAAACGCGTGCAAGCCGGCCGGAAGAAGAGAAGCGAGTGGAGGCCAAGCCGGCTGAGATTTTGGCCAGTTATTACCAAGTGCTTCAAAGCGATATCGCTGAGCTGGAAAAGCGTGAAGAGCAGTTGTTGGATCTTTCCGAAAAGGAATCCAAGCTTGCCAAAGAGGTTGAAACGACGTTCTTGCTTGGTAGCTCCCTGAAGGCCAATCTGGATCGCGCCCAGTCACGCTACGACGAGGTTTTTCAGCGCTTGCACGAGATCAACCTGACCAATGATTACTCGGGCTTCTCAACCGATTTGATTGTGATGCCGCTGCCCGCCAGCATTCCCGTTTGGCCGTCGCGGACCAAGATTGCCGCGCTCGGGATTTTGGCCGGAGGCATGCTGGGGCTGGCCCTGGCCCTGCTGGCGGAGATGACGGATCGCACATTCCATGATCCAGCGGAAGTGGAACGCATCGTTGGGGCTTCCATCCTGGCTCACGTGCCACGTCTGAAGGAATCGACGCTCAAGAAAAAGGTCAAAGAGGGATCCGGCATCTCACCGATGATCCCGACGTTCCACCTGCCCCGAGGCACGGAGGCGGAAACGTTCCGAGTTTTGCGGACGTCCCTGTTGTTCCTGACCAAGAGCCAGTCGAAGAAGGTGTTCTTGCTGACCAGCCCCAGTCCTTCGGATGGGAAATCCACCACGATTGCGAACCTGGCCGTCTCGATCGCACAAACGGGCAAACAAGTGCTGCTGATCGATGCGGACATGCGTCGCCCGACAGTGGCGGCCAACTTTGGTGTCGAACGATCACCTGGCCTGTCGGATTTGCTCAGTCACGATGGCCCGATCAACCCGGCAACGCTCGCCGAATGTGTTCAGGCGAGTGAGCAAGACAGCCTGACGCTGTGCACCTCCGGATCACGGACGTCCGAGCCCTCGGAGTTGCTGGAATCGGACCAGTGGGTGGCGTTCTTAGAGCTGGCTCGCAAAACGTATGACGTCATTCTGATTGACACGCCGCCGCTGCTCGCCGTGGCGGATCCCTCGATCGTGGCGGACGAAGTCGATGGTGTCTTCCTGACGGTCCGAATCGAAAAGAACAATCGCACGTTGGTCGAACGGGCCACGGAAGTCTTGACCGACAAAGGGATCGCGATCGACGGTGTGATCGTCAACAGTCGTGACTCGCGTAGCAACCATTACGCGTACAGTTCGTACGATTACTACGGCAAGAAACAGTACGGCTACGTGGCCAATTACCGTCGGTATTACGAAGCAAACGACGACGACAACGGCTCTGCCCCGCGTCGCAAACGTTCGTCCAGCAAACGAACGTCTGCGGCGTCGACACGTTCGCTTCCCATCCCCGAAGCCGCCTCCAGCAACGGCCACGTTGCCAACGGTTCCGCCGTCAACGGATCCTCCAACGGCCACCCCACCACGTAGTGGTCTGTCTGGACTTGTTTTTAGGGTAGTGGACGAGGCCACGAGTCCTGAACTGGCGTCGAATCCAAGGACTCGTGGCCTCGTCCACTACGACCAACCCTCACTTTTAGCTTTGACAGTGATTCCCCACCCGTAGCCGGATTCGCTAGAATTCGGAATCCACCCGTAGCCGGATTCGCCAAGAATTCGGCCCCCAGTGGCATAGGCATCCAGCCTGTGATTCCAGCCCACCGCGATGCAATCCCGCATCACCGACTCACCAGCATTCGGCCCAGCGTCCCGCCAAAGCCATTCCGAATTCTGCGCGAATCCGGCTACCAAAGCCCGTTCCGAATTCTGCGTGAATCCGGCTACACGCAACTGCCAACGAGTGGTCTGTCACGACTTATTTTTAGGGTAGTGGACGAGGCAACGAGTCCTGAACTGGCGTCAAAACCAAGGGCTCGTCGCCTCGTCCACTACGAACAACCCTCACTTTTAACTTTGACAGACCACTCGCAACTAGCCATTCCGGATTCTTGACGAATCCAGCTACGAGCAACCAGGCCCGTCCGGATTCTTGACGAATCCAGCTACCAGGCCCTACCGAATTCTTGGCGAATCCGGCTACGCGCAACTGCCAACTGCCAACTGCCAACTAGCTGCTAGCCCTTCCGGATTCTTGACGAATCCAGCTACTCGCCGCTCGCATCTCGCCACTCGCAACTTTGTCTTCTTCTCCCCAACTTCTTCCGTCAGCACGCTTCCACTTCATCCAAGGATGAGAGCAGTATGAGCGCCATTGCGTTAGACGATTCGACCGATTCCGGTGTGGTTCACGCGGATGTGCCGCAGAGCCGCGTGGTCATGCGGCATGCGGAGCATGCTCGCCCCCGACCGGCTGGCCAGTCCCAACGGATCAGCACCCCGGTTGCGATTCAGATGGGGCGGCTGCAAGCCTGGTACGACGTTCGGACGACGCTGCCCTTGCTGGTGGCGGACATGATCGCCGCGGCCGCCGCCGCTGGTCTGTCGATTCTGGCCGGGATCGGCACGGGTTCCTTGGCGGGGACTTGGTTCGCCGTCGCCGTGGTGACGCTCTCTGTGTTGCTGCACCACATGCACGGTCTGTATCCCGGGGTGGGGATCACGTATTCGATTGAATTCCGGCGGATCCTCAAAACCACAGTGGAAGTCTGCGTGGCCCTGGGGCTGGGGATGTTGTTCGCAACCGGCCTGTTGGAATTCCCTTGGTTGGGATGGTCGGTCCTGAGTGTTTCATTGTGCTTCCTGCTCAGCGCCGTCCGGCCAATGATGCGTCGCTGGTTGTGTCAGTTTCAGTGGTGGACCCAGCCCGTGATTGTGGTTGGCAATGGCGAGCGGGCAGCCCGATTGTTCGAACGTGTTTCGGGTGCCAAAACAGAAGGCGTCCGCCCCGTGGGAATCGTCTTCGATCCGATGCCGCACTGGGATTCCGATCGCCACGAAAGCGGTGTTGCCGACACGCGGCAGTCGATGCAGCACGAAATGCAGTGGTGCCAATCCATCGCCCAGCGGGCCGGCGGCGACCACCGCGTCCACATTGGGCCAATCGGCGCCCTCGAAGAAATCCTACAAGACGCGCAGGCCTGCCGCGTTGTGATCGCAGAACGCAATCGAGCTGCCCGCAACGCGTTCCAGCAGTTCCATGGTATCCCGCATGTCGCAATTCCAACCGAGATCGAACGGCATCCCACCGAGCGAGTCCGCTTGATCGAAGCCGACGGCAAGATCGAAATGCACTGCCGGACGACGCTGACCTGCCCGAAAGCACAAGTCGTCAAGCGGGCGATGGATTTGATTCTGGTGATCGGTTCGATGCCATTCTGGTTGCCCGTGATGGCCGCGATCGGTGTGGCGATCAAAGTCATGGATCCCGGCCCCATTTTTTACTGCCAATCGCGAGTGGGCCGTTATCGAAAACCATTCCAAGCCATGAAGTTTCGCAGCATGGTTTGCAACGCCGACGAAAAACTGCGGGAGTACCTCGACACACGGCCGGAGATGAAAGCCGAGTGGGAAGCGACTCACAAATTGCGAAACGATCCACGGATCACATGGATCGGTGACTTCCTTCGTAAAACCAGCCTGGACGAACTGCCCCAGCTTTGGAATGTGCTGCGTGGTGAGATGAGCCTGGTCGGCCCCCGGCCGATCATCGACTGCGGCAACTACGACCGCGAGTACATCCAGGAGCACCCCGAGGTGTTCGAGATGTACCAAATGGTCCGCCCCGGAATCACCGGGCTATGGCAAGTCAGCGGCCGCAACGACACCTCGTACCAGCAACGAATCCACTTCGATCGGTTCTATCTGCACAACTGGTCCGTCACCGGAGACATCTTCATCCTCTGGCGAACCATCAAAACCGCCCTCTTCCGGGAGGGGGCTTGTTAAGAGAAGCGAGAAGCGAGACACGAGACACGAGAAATTGCCTCTCTCCCTTCCGAATTCTCGGCGAATCCGGCTACATCCAATTCGCCGCTCGCCGCTATCTAAAAAACAAAGGCCTCTCCCGTGTCCTACGAAGACCTTGACGTCTGGCGACGCTCGGCTCGGCTTTCGGCGACGCTCTATCAGCAAACGAAAGACTTGCGGGACTTTGGTTTTCGAGACCAGCTCACTCGGAGTGGACTTTCAGTCCCGTCCAACATCGCCGAGGGCTATGAGCGAGACAGCGACAAAGAGATTGCGAGATTCTTGACCTACGCCAAAGGTTCGGCTGGCGAACTCCGAACGCAGATCCTGATCGGAATCGAAGCCGGTTACATTGAAAAGCCCGACGGTCAACAATGGGCAGACGAAGCCCTGCAGCTCGGCCGAATACTGGGGGCATTGATTCAACGACACAAAAGAGAGTAGCGGTTAGAAAAAGTAGCGAGCGGCTAGTCGCGAGTCGCGAGAAACTCGCCCCTCGCCCCTCGCCCCTCGCCCCTCGCAACTCGCAACTCGCAACTCGCAACTCGCAACTCGCAACTCGCAACTCGCAACTATGAAAAAAGCGCTCATCACCGGCGTGACCGGCCAAGACGGTTCCTACCTCGCGGAGCTGTTGCTGGAAAAAGGCTACGAAGTCCACGGGATCAAGCGTCGCGCGTCCTCCTTCAACACACAGCGTGTCGATCACATTTACCAGTCGCCACATGCCAAAGACGCTCGCTTCAAGCTGCACTACGGCGACCTGACGGACACCAGCAACCTGACCCGGATCATCCAAGAGGTCCAGCCCGACGAGGTGTACAACCTGGGGGCCCAATCCCACGTGGCGGTCTCGTTCGAGTCCCCCGAGTACACCGCCGACGTCGACGGCTTGGGAACGCTGAGATTGCTGGAAGCGATCCGGTTCCTGGGGCTGGAGAAGAAGACCCGGTTCTATCAAGCCAGCACGTCGGAGTTGTTCGGTTTGGTGCAGGAGATCCCGCAGAAGGAAACCACGCCGTTTTATCCTCGTTCACCGTACGCGGCGGCCAAGATGTACGCGTACTGGATCACGGTCAACTACCGCGAGTCCTACGGGATGTATGCCTGCAACGGGATTTTGTTCAACCATGAGAGTCCTCGACGTGGGGAAACGTTCGTGACCCGCAAAATCACCCGCGGGATGGCCAACATCGCCCAGGGCCTCGAGCCCTGCCTGTACCTCGGCAACATGGACGCACTCAGGGATTGGGGCCACGCCAAGGACTATGTGCGAATGCAGTGGATGATGTTGCAGCAGGACGTGGCCGAGGACTTCGTGATCGCGACTGGCAAGCAGATCACGGTCCGTGAATTCGTCCGCATGTCCGCGGAGCAAGCTGGGATGGAAGTCGAATTCAGTGGGGAGGGAGTCGACGAGATCGCCACCGTCACCAAAATCACCGATTCAGAGAAGGCTCCCGCGGTCTCCGTGGGCGACATCATTGTCAAAGTTGACCCCCGCTACTTCCGTCCAGCGGAAGTCGAGACCCTGCTCGGCGATCCCGCCAAAGCCAAGGAAAAGCTCGGCTGGGAATGCGAAATCACCGTCGAAGAAATGTGTGCCGAGATGGTTGAAAGCGACCTCGACATCGCAAGACGACATGCCTTGCTAAAACAGCATGGTCACAGTGTGAGCGTAGCGGTGGAATAGGGAGAGGTAGAAGTTGGCAGTAGTCAGCTTTCAGTAGCTAGTAAAAACTGCCAGCGGCCACGGTTGCCACATGCAGGGGCACTGAGCAAAGCACGATCAATGACTGGCGTAGTGGATGAGGCCACGAATCCTCATGCACGGGACTCACAGCCTCGTCCACTACGAAACCCGCTACTTACTCATCGTGCGTGGCGAACTCCCCGAGCATTTCTTGGATTCAAACCCAGTTACGTCTGTTTATCTGCTTGGTGTTAGATAGCTCGACCATTGAAGATGCAAATCACACGAAGTGATCTCTTGAATCGTTCTTAAGTTGCTAAATCACCTTTTTTATTGCCTATCCCAATGAACAACTCCATTCATAATCGCTCGACCAAAGCAGTGATCTTGGCCGGCGGCCTTGGGACTCGGATCTCCGAAGAGACCCATTTAAAACCCAAGCCGATGGTTGAGATTGGGGGGCGGCCGATTTTGTGGCACATCTTGAAGATGTATTCGTCTCACGGAATCAACGACTTCATTATCTGCGCGGGTTATAAAGGCTATGTGATCAAGGAGTACTTCGCGAACTATTTCTTGCACACTTCCGACATCACCTTTGATATTTCAAGGAATTCTCTGGAAGTCCACACACGGCATGGCGAGCCATGGCGTGTCACGGTCGTCGACACGGGCGACGAAACGATGACAGGTGGTCGGTTGGCAAGGGTTCGCCGCTATCTCAATGACGAGCCATTCTGCTTCACCTATGGCGATGGCGTGTCTGATGTGGACATTGGGAAGTTGATTCAGTTTCATCACGAACAAGGCAAGCTCGGCACGGTTACTGCGGTGCAGCCCCCGGGACGCTATGGCACCATGGGCTTTTCTGAAGACGATTCGAACTTGGTCAAGCAGTTTCAGGAAAAGCCTCTCGGCGACGGTGCTTGGATCAATGGTGGATTCTTCGTGCTTGATCCCAAGGCAATCGATTATGTCGACGAAGGGGACAAAACCATATGGGAGCGTGGGCCGCTCGAAACGCTGGCCAAGGACAACCAATTGGCAGCCTACCGACACAATGGGTTTTGGCGGCCGATGGACACCCTCCGCGACAAGAACGAATTGGAAAACCTCTGGGACGCAGGAGACGCCCCCTGGAAAACCTGGGATGCTTCCTCAAGCGTGAATGTGGGATAGCGGGCTGTTGATTTAATGAGCCGTACCGCGTTAGCGGCGGTTAACAGACGCCAACCGGGGCTAACGCCCATCGGCTAATTGTTCTCAGTCGGTATACAACTAAATCACCAGCCTGAAAGGCTTCCAGCCTGTCGTTACAAGCGAGGCCCTTCAAGTCTTGAATACGTTACTGACTAACTTGCTACTTCGAATACATGTTCAACAACGCATTTCATAACCGATCGGTGTTTGTCACCGGTCACACCGGTTTCAAGGGAAGCTGGCTGTGCCAGTGGTTGCTGCGTCTGGGCGCCAATGTCCATGGCTTCGCGCTGGACCCTCAGCCCCACGAAACGCTTTTCGATCAACTGGGCGTGTCACCACGCTTGGCTTCTGACGTTCGAGGAGACGTGCGAGATCCGAAGTCCCTGTGCGATGCACTGCTGGCAGCCAAGCCAGATTATGTGTTTCACCTGGCCGCGCAGCCATTGGTGCGTCTGTCATTCGAAATTCCCGTTGATACCTTTGCCACCAACGTGATGGGCACCGTTCATTTGCTCGATGCACTGCGTCAGTGGAGCGGTCCTTGCAGTGCGGTGGTGGTTACCACCGACAAGTGTTACGAAAACCGAGAATGGTTGCATGCCTATCGAGAGAATGATCCGATGGGTGGCCATGATCCTTACAGTGCGTCAAAGGGATGTGCGGAATTGGTGGTCAGTTCTTACCGAAATTCTTACTTTGCGGTTGATTCACCAATCGATGTTGCATCGGCGCGAGCAGGAAATGTGATCGGCGGAGGCGATTGGGCAAAAGATCGAATCATCCCCGATGTTTTTCGGGCGTTATTCTCTCAGCAGCCAGTTGCCGTTAGGAATCGGACCGCAACCCGGCCCTGGCAGCATGTTCTGGAACCACTCTCGGGCTACCTTTGGTTGGCCGCAAGCATGAATGCGAGCCAAGGCCAGTATTGCGAAGCCTTTAACTTCGGTCCGTCGCTGACCAGCAACCGAACGGTGTTGCAAGTCGTCCAGGAAGTCCTTGCATCGACGGATGGGGATTGGCTGGATGCAAGCGATCCAAACGCTTTGCATGAAGCATCTAAGTTGAACCTGGCCATTGATAAAGCATTCCACTTGTTGAGCTGGCAGCCAACATGGGACTTCGAAACCACGATTCAGAAAACCGTCCAGTGGTATCAAGGCAACCATACCGGCAGCAATCCTGCTGAGCTCACGTCCAACCAGATCGAAGAATACGAACAAGACGCCTTACAGTCAGGACGAGCCTGGGCGACCGGGACAATTGTGGGATAGGCTTCTAAGCAGGTCGGCAGGAATGATCGGGTAGAACCATGTGAGCCGTTTGGGCGTTAGCCCCGGTTGGACGTGGAAGCAACCACGCTTGCCAAGACATTTCAAATGCCGAAAGACTCCTGCCGACCTGCTTAGTGGTCTGTCAAAGTTAAAAGTTAGGGTTGTTCGTAGTGGACGAGGCGACGAGTCCTTGGTTTTGACGCCAGTTCAGGACTCGTCGCCTCGTCCACTACCCTAAAAATAAGTCGTGGCAGACCACTGGCCTGTCTGACTAATTCGCCACCCCATCACGAACATTGCCAACATGAATCCAAACGCAGCGCTGACAACTGAAGAAATCCGTGAGCAGATCCTGAATTTGACACGGGAATATTCGCGGCGAACTCACGGTCAAAATCGCCCAGCCTACGATGCCAGCGCCCCCAAGTTCGTCCCGGGCGAAACAAGCATTCCCTATGCCGGGCGAGTTTTCACTGAAGACGAAGTCGAAGCCGGCGTCGGTTCGATGCTCGATTTTTGGCTGACGCTTGGGAAGGAAGGAGAGAAGTTTGAAAACTCCCTTGCCGATTTCCTTGGCGTCCGTCGATCTTTGTTGGTGAATTCAGGGTCCAGCGCAAACTTGGTCGCTCTCTCGGCTCTCACCAGCCACAAGCTTCCAGCTGAAAAACGGATTTGCCCTGGGGATGAGATCATCACCGTGGCGGCGGGCTTTCCAACGACGGTCGCGCCCATCATTCAGTGTGGGGCCACCGCCGTTTTCATCGATGCAGACCCCGTCACGGGAAACGCCAAATGCGAGCAACTCGAAGACGCCTACGTTCCCGGGAAAACCAAGGCGGTGATGATGGCTCACGCGCTTGGGAATCCATTTGACCTCAGCACCACACTGCAATTCTGCCGCGATCACGACCTGTGGTTGATCGAAGACAACTGCGACGCACTGGGGTGCAGTTACACGCTCAGTGCTGAGTCGTCGCTACTGTCGCAGTATGAAAAGGCGGAACGAAATGAAGACGGATCACTCACCAAGTACACCGGACGTTTTGGTGATCTCTCAACACAAAGTTTCTATCCACCTCACCACCTGACTCTCGGGGAAGGCGGTGCCGTCAACATTGTTGGCCAAGCCGCGCTGAAGGTGCTGGTGGAGAGTTTTCGAGATTGGGGGCGCGATTGCTGGTGCCCATCGGGCAAAGACAACACTTGCAACAAGCGGTTCGGTTGGCAATTGGGCGAACTGCCTGAAGGCTACGATCACAAGTACATCTACAGCCATCTGGGCTACAACTTAAAGCCGCTCGATCCGCAAGCGGCGATCGGTAGTGAGCAGTTGAAGAAACTGCCCGAGTTCATTGAAGCCCGAAAGCGGAATTGGCAAACGTTGCGGTCTGGTTTGGCGGGGCTGGAGGAGTACATTGAGTTTTCGCTGCCGACCCATGCCACAGGATGGAATTCGGACGGCAGCTTCAGTTGGGACAGCACGGGGAATCGGACGGATTGTTCATGGTTCGGGTTCAAGATGTCGGTTCGCGAAAACGCCCCGTTCACTCGCACCGATCTGGCTCGTTTCTTGGACGAGAAGAAGATTGGGAATCGGATGTTGTTCGGCGGCAATCTGCTCCGTCAACCGGCGTTCGTTCAGCTCCGGAAAGACAACCCTGCGGCAGTCAGAGTGGTTGGCGAAATGAGTGGAGCGGACGAGATCATGAATCAAACCGTGTTCACCGGAACGTACCCGGGGTTAACCGAAGAAATGCTTGGTTACATCGTGGATTCAATCATCGAGTTTGCGAACAAAGTCACCACGGATTCAGCGGTCGCAAGCACATGAGTGGAAAATGGCAACCACAAAAGTTTACTGGCGTCTATCTGCTGGATCCGTTTCACGCCAGCGACCCGCGGGGCGAGTTTGTGAAGACATTTCACATCGGCCAAGTCGCGGACGCTGGTTTGAAATTTGAGCTTCGCGAAGAGTTCTACTCCGTTTCACATGCCAATGTGATTCGTGGCATGCATTTCCAAGCACCACCGCATGCCCATCAAAAGATTGTCTACTGCATCAGCGGATCGATTGTCGATGTGCTTGTGGATCTAAGGAAGAGCGAGCCAACCTACGGGGAAGCGATCAGTTTCAAGCTGTCGGCAGCGAATCGGCAGGTGCTTTGGGTGCCAACGGGAATTGCTCACGGATTCAAGAGTTTGGAAGATAATACCTGTGTTGTTTATAAGACCGATCATGAGTATGCACCTAAATCGGATGCAGGCATTCGCTTTGACAGCATCGGATTTGACTGGCGAACGGAAGACGCAATCGTTTCTGATCGTGACCGAGCATTCGCAACATTGAAAGAATACAATTCACCGTTCTAGGTCTGCCGTGGCTCGCAATTGCCTATTTTGGCGTTGAGCAGATCGGCAGGGATGATCGGGCATCATCATGTGAGCCGTTTGGGCGTTAGTCTCGGTTGTACGTGGGAGCAACGACGCTTACTGAAACAGTCCAAATGCCGAAAGACTCCTGCCGACCTGCTTAGCCCCTGCTCCCAGGCCGGTTTGCAAGAAATCAGTCGCCACGCGATAGCGTCTGGTTCCTATCAATTCCCCATCGGGACACGTGAGCGAGTTGGACTTAGATTGGTGGCAATTAGCGAAGGTCAGTGTTTCGTGCTTCTCACTCTGGGGAATACTCATTCTCCACTCACCAAACACTGACTTTCAGTAAGCTGCGTCAAGAAAACAAGCCAAGCATCGTTTTCCAGTTAACACGAACAATGAAACTATTTGTCACCGGCGCGACCGGATTCATCGGTTCTCACTTCGTCAACCAAGCTCACGAGGCTGGGCATGACGTGATAGCGTTACGAAGGCTTCCTACTTCCAAGCCACGAATCACGCTTGCTAAGCAGCCCACGTGGATCGACTCGGCATTGGACGAGGTGCCAAAATCCGCGCTCAGCGGGTGCGATGCCATTGTCCACTTAGCGGCCCACACGGCGAACGTCCCCTATGACACACTAGAGAATTGTATCAGGTGGAATGTAATGGCCCCATTAAAGCTGTTCCGAACCGCGATTTCGGTTGGGATCGAACGTTTTGTCGTAGCTGGTAGTTGCTTTGAGTACGGCCGATCAGGTGAACGCTATGAGTTCATTCCGCCCGACGCTCCACTCGAGCCCACACACAGTTATCCGGCGTCGAAGGCAGCTGCGTCGATCGCATTCAGTCAGTTAGCGATGGAGGAAAACTTGCGTCTGTCGATTCACCGGATTTTCCAGGTCTTTGGAGAAGGAGAGGCTGAATCACGTTTTTGGCCATCGCTAAAACGAGCAGCGGAAAGAGGGGAAGACTTCCCCATGACGTCAGGCGAACAGATTCGCGATTTTATCAACGTCACCGAAGTCGCTGAAAAGTTTGTAGATAGCGTTGTTCGAGACGACGTTTTATCAGGTGAGCCAAATGTAGAAAATGTTGGAAGCGGCAGCCCGTGTCGCTTACGTAGCTTTGCTGAGGAGTGGTGGGGGAGGTTTGAGGCGCAAGGTGAGCTGATGGTTGGTGCACTGCCATCGCGTTACAACGAGGTGATGCGATATGTACCCCTCCTCCCAGGACGTGAGGAGGGAAATCGTTGAAACGCACGCAACGAAGTTTTAATGGAATTTGTCCGTTCTAAGTTGTGTTCGCCAAAAAACAGCAAACTTCCCAAGAGAATGCTAGTGGCCAGAGGTCAGTCAAAATGAAAGGATCTACCTCATCGAGGCTATTCAGGGGAACAGTTGTGAACTGGGTAAGGCTGGCCGTTGGGGTAGCTGCTCAGGTCTTGGTGACACCCGCGTACCTGTCATATTGGAGTGTGGAAAGTTACGGGCTATGGATTGCAATCGTAGCGGCGGTTGGTTTGCTGCAAATTCCAGGGCAATGCTATCAAGACTATGTTGGTTATGAGCTTCTGCAGACGGTTAGTACGGCTCCAAGACGGTTTGCATCGCAGTTGCGTTCAGGCGTGCGAGTTGGCACGCTCTGTTCGCTACTTGAGGTGTCGATTGCAATGGCAATTGCAGTTGGCGTCTATTCGTCAGAGTATGCGATTGGAAATAAGGCAAGTGATAGAACTGAATCCCTCGTTGCCTTTCTTGTGTTGGCATTGGGAAGTGGGCTCATCAGGAATTGGGCGGGCATTTGGGTGCGCGGAGCATATGCAACGGGGAACTTCGCCCGTGCAACCTCATGGGGAATCGTTGATACCTTGGCAAGGGCATGTGCCCCGCTGATGGTTCTGCCTTTTGGTGCAAATATTGTCGTCGTTGCCTACGCAGTCGCTGCGTCGGAATTCCTCTTGACACTAGTGACCATTTTCGATCTGCGGCGTCAAACCCTCTGCCGAATGAAAACGCGTAGTGAAGTAAGCTGGAAACTCGGGCTTGCGATGTTGAGGCGTTCGCAAGTTCTTTCGTTCAAATCAGGTGTTGACATGATGCGTCAGCAGGGTGTTCGTTTGATGATAGCCCCAGTTGTAGGGCCAGCAGAATTGACTGCTTTTGCAACGGTGAGAACGGTAGCAAATACTGCCCATCAAGGGCTTGGTACTATCACTAGTCCAATGATGCCAGAGCTTATGCGGTTTGTAAGTCTCAGAGACCAGGCGAGGACCAACGCCGCATTCGCTACAGTCTGGGTTTTCGTGGTCGGATTGATGGCGCCTGGCTTGGTGCTGATGCAAGCAGCAGTAGAGCCGCTTTTTACAGTGTGGACGCGGGGGAAAGTGCCGTTCAGTCCTGCGCTATTCGCACTGCTTTCAGTTCCGGTGCTAATTTATGCGTCAGTGCAGCCTGCAACGGCATTAATAAAAGGGAATAATCTCACGAAGGCTCAGACAATAATTTCAGCGATTTCTGGTGGGGCTGTACTAATCGGATCTTTTATCTCGATTCCAACTATGGGGACAATGGGTGTTGGGGGGGCACTTCTGTTCGGCAGTCTCGTCGATGCCGTTCTCACTCAATACGCCGCAAGAAATTGGATGGAAAACAATCGAATGAAGTGGCCGTGCTCGCAGTGGTGGTGTGTTATCGCGTCAGTGGCAATTGTAATTGTATCAGATGGTCTCATTGTTCTCTTTCACGAAGATCGGTTTCTGATCTGCTTCGCGGCATTGATGCTCTTGGGTCTGAATCTAGGGTTGTTTGTTCGTGGGCTACCACCTTTTGTTGCAGAAGGCGTTAAGTCTTCATTCTTAAGGTTGGCTGTCAGTCGGCGGGGCCTTTCTCGTTTCTGGTAAGCAAAGACGGTATGGACAGTAAACCAAAAATATCAATAGTGACCCCTGTATGGAACGGGATGCCCTTTTTGAAGGAGTGTGTGGAGTCGGTTGTTTCCCAGGGGTTTGCGGATTGGGAAATGCTTATAAGCGACAATGGATCCACTGATGCGACCCGGGAATACCTGGCAACTCTGGGAGATAAGCGGATAAGAGTATTTTTGCAAGAAAGAAACTTAGGGATATTTGGAAACCTCAACTTTCTTTTTGACCAGGCTCGAGGCCATGTTTGCCAGATACTCTGTGCTGACGATTACTTCTCAAGTGCGAGTTCGGTTGAACTGCTAGTTAACTATTGGGGGAAACAGCCGGAGTCGGTGCAGGTTACCAAGGCAAATCATCTCGGGCGTGGAGTAGACGCCAGCACTAACTGCTTCTTGAAAGAAGGTCCTTCGATCATATCCGCAGAAACAAGCGACGTAATGTTTCTTCTTTTTGGTTGTATTCCGGGGAACTTGTCCAATGTTTCCTTGAGGACGCCACTCGTAAATAATGCTGGTGGCTTTCGTGAGGACTTGCCGTTTGCAGGTGACTTCGAGTTTTGGAGTCGGGTGTCCAGGAAGTTCGGGCTGGCATTGCTTGATGAGAAAGTTTCAGTGATTCGTCGTCATCCAGGTGTTGCCTCAAGCTATCTGAACGTGCGAGGGGAGCTCTATGGTCAGGTCTTTAAGGTTCTCGATGTGCTGTATGCTAATTGCGTCGATGGTAACCCCTCAATGGCTAATAGGCTTCGGCTGGCCGCTTGTGTGACATACGATTCTCAGTATCGTTGGTCGTGTTTGCGAGCTGGAGTTGGGGATTGGGGGAGTTTGCTCTCAAAGCTTGACGGTGTTCATGACTTGTCAAAAGTACGTGTGCCGCGTCCGCTTCGGTGGATTGTGTTTTTGATGTCTCTCGGCGGACGCTTTGGCCGTGTTTGGATCGCGAAGTGGGTGTTAAGGAATTGCTAGGTTGGAAAAGGTTACGGCTGAACAGATTGATCCGCACGGGATTCGGATTTCCTCGTTCGGAAACAAGAGAAGGTTAAAGTGGTGATGAATCCAGTATTTTTAGGTGTGAATGGAAAGTTTCATGCTTTTAGCTTGGCTCGTGAGTACGAGAAGGCAGGGAGGCTCGGGGGGGTTCTTGCGGCCCACCGTGTGCTTGCTTGTCCGGATGGTATTCAGAGAGGTCATTTTGATAATCTGTTTGGGCTCCATTATTGGCAGTATGCAGGAAATCGGTTTCCAAGACTTGTTCCGTATTCAGATTTTTCGAGATCGGAGATTTTCGATAAATGGCTTCGAAGGAAATTGGAAGGGGTGCCGTTTGGGGTGTTTCATGGATGGAATGGGAATGTTCTGCATACTTTGCGATCGCTGGATCCTTCTTGTTGGGTAAGATGTGTTGAAAGAAGTTGCCCCCACAATCAGTTTCAATGGGATTTGCTCGTTGAGGAAGCTGCATTTCTTGGTGTTCCCTTCAGGGCGGATGAGCGAAAGCGGGATAAAGGAATTGAAGAATTTACGGAATGTGAGACTATTATTGCTCCGTCTACCTACTCGGCGGCTTCCTACGCTGGAACTGGACTCGAGCGGAAGGTAAAAGTAAATCCTCTTGGCGGTAACTTTTTTCCTAGGGAGAAAATACGCGAGAGAGGACCAATGAAGGTGCTTTTGGTTGGGAATGACTTTCTCCGTAAAGGGACTCATTATTTGGTAGAGGCGTTCGAGAAAGTTAGGGACCCTAAGGCAGAATTGTGGATTAGGGGGGGGGTCCCACCGGAGTATATTTCAAGAATCAAAGATCCTCGTGTCCAGGTGATTCCACCGGTTGCCATCGAGCGACTCCATGATTTGTACATGCAGGCCACTGTGTTCGTGCTCCCCTCGATCGACGAAGGTTTTGGGATGGTTGCGCTTGAGGCGATTGCCTTCGGGTTGCCGGTGATCTACACGGACCATTGCGGGGTCGGGGACATCCTCGGCAATGATGTCGGTATTCGTGTTCCAATTCGAGATTCAAACGCAATTCTTGAAGCTCTCGGCCGGGTTGAGGCGTTTGCGGATGACTGGTATGCGGTATTTGACTGCGCGAGAACGAAGGTTCTGCATGATGCAACGTGGGCGGCAACCGCGTCTAGGATGCTTGGGGATGTCTATTCGGTGCCAATGGCGTGATGGCCGTGCTCGGAAGATTTCTCGGGTGCTCTTGAGGCACGGCATTGAGATGCCAGTCCAATGGTAGCGGTAGCATGCTTGTATTTAGGTCAAGTCAGGATGCCGTATTGGAAGCAGGTGTCGTCAGCGGATGTGTTCTGTGCACAAGGGTTTAGGTTTCTGTCGGGGCACATTCTTGGGGTTTAGGCGTTATGGGTCACAGTGGACAGAGGCGTTGTTCTTGCGGAGGTGGGGAACGCTCGCTCCGCTTGCTAAGAGGGTGGGTCGTGTGGTCAGGCGGAGTTGCGGTGCTTGTCCAGTTGTGTTTCTTTGCATCCTTGGATAATTTGTTGTGTTCGCTGCTGGCATATGTTGGGTGTCTTGCTTTTGTTGGCGTGCTTAGTTACAGAAACATAGCGAGCAACACGCTGTCGACAGTTGTCGTTTCTGGGATGGGTGCTACCTACTTTTACTTTCCACTGCTCTTGAAGTCTTTGATGATGTTGCCAATCATCGATACTTTGAGGGGGCCGTTGACTGTGTTCGTGTCTGCATTGGCGGTTTTAGTTGTTCTCAGGCTTACGCATCGATTTTACACCGCCAGTGCATTGTTTTCGGCGGCGCGGCATCGCGTGCAGTATGCTGTTCTGAAGCCGCTTCACTTCTTTGTGCCCCCGAGTTCGATGCAGCTTTGGTCGATGGGGCTCGTGGGGATGTTTGCCACGTACCTCATGCGTAGCAGTGAAGGGGGGGGGGGGCTCATAAGCTTGTGTTCGCGATGTCGTTTTTGAGTTTTGCGCCATTCGTCGTGCTTGTCTATCCGATGGTTTCTTCCGGCAAGGAATTTGTTGGTAGTATCAAGTTACCTCTTGTTTTGTACAGTTGTGGTTTGTTTGTTCTTGCGATGTCGTTTGGGAATAGATCGTATTCGGTGATGGGCCTTGCGAATATCGTCTTGGCGTATTTTGTAGGGGTCTGCCTCGGGGTCTTTAGTTTTCCCGTTCTGCAGTTGCCTGCTCTTGCGGGCGTCCTTCTGGCTGTGTTTTTGGTCTGCTTCCCGATCTCGTATGCGTTTAAGGCGGCGCAGGTTGCGACTGAACGAGATCCCACGGTAACGTTGAGCACGCGTTTCGAGAATTTCTTGCGTGTTGTTCAGGACCCCGCAATAGTGAAGGAGTATGAGCAGGATCTAATGCGAGAGAGAGTGCGTCTGGATGGCCTGTCGTATGAACGATGGGACGAGTCTTATTTCGAAAGTGAATTTGTTAACCGGGTCGTGAATCTTAAGTATGATGACAATTTGTTGTGCTGCGTGAGTGGCTATGATGTAGATACGTTGGTCATGCTCAGAACGGTTAGTGAAAACAGGGTGCTGAGTATGCTTCCGTCGCCGGTGCTTAGGCTGGTTGGTGTAACGTTTGATAAAAACGAGGTTATGAGGAGTTCGATGGGAGACTATATTTGGGAGCGGCGCACAGGACATCCGAACGACTTACGTGCTTTACGAACTGGAAGTCTCTATGCCGATGCCTACTTGTACTTGGGTTGGTTTTTTCCCTTGCTAATTGGCGTCCTGGCTATCCCTGTTTTTTTTCTTTTGGATTGTCAGGTTTTGCCTCGTAGTCAAAGTGGTGCTGAAGTTCAGTTCTCGGCACTTTGTGTTTTGACGCTCATGTCAACTTTTGTTGCGTTTGGGTCCGCGTCGGGGATCGAGAGTGTCGGGGCAATGGTTGGGTTTTTCTCGCGTACCATTCTTCAGAACGCAGTGATCTACTTGGGTGTTTTTTACGTAACATCTCCGTTGCGTCGCCTGGTTTCTGGTGCTCTAGGTGGTTTGGGTGGGTGAAAACGGCGAATGAATATTCTTTATTTTGGTTCCAGGTCTCAGGATTCCACTGCCCTGCACCGTGCTGATGCGTTGTCGAGGATTGGGCACACGGTCCTTCATTATGACCCTTATGAGCTTGTCGGTCGCCTCGCAACTAACCGTGTTTCGAATAAATTTCATTATCGCACGGGATATCGGTTTCTTAGCGGGGCGGTAGAGCGGTGGGTCCATGGTGTTGTAGCCGAGTTGTCTGGCAGGGTTGATTGCTGCTGGGTTAATAGTGGCGAGCATTTTTCAGTGGATTGTGTTAGTGCCCTTCGGGCCTTGGGAGGGCCGGTTGTTCTGTATAATAATGACGATCCAACAGGGACTCGTGACAAAGGGCTTTGGCGGTCGCTCTTGAAGGCTCTGCCTGGATATGATTTATGCGTTACCAGGCGACAGCCAACTGAAGTTGAAATGCAGCGTCTCGGCGCACGGCGGACTATGCGAGTTTGGATGAGTTATGATGAGTTGCGGCACTGTCCGCCTACGCCGGGCGCGGAAATTCCAAGCGGTTTTCTGTCAGACGTGGGTTTTGTGGGGGCATGGATCCCTGGTGAGGATCGACACTGTATTCTCAGGAAGCTTCATGATGCAGGGTTAGATGTAAGTATTCGGGGAAGCCATTGGCATAAGTGTCCGGACAAAAGCCTGCTTTCTCAGTGCTGGAGGAGCGAAGCGGTGACGGGTGCTGAGTATGTGAACTCAATAGTTGGGGCGAAGATCTCGCTTGGGTTGCTTTCGCATGGGAATCGGGATAGTCACACGCGGAGGTCTGTTGAGGTGCCTTATTGTGGGGGGGTTCTGTGTGCTGAGCGGACTGATGAGCATCTGGAGCTATTCGAAGAAGGCAAAGAGGCAGTGTTCTGGGGGAGTGAGTCGGAGTGTTTGGATCAGTGTTTCTATTTGCTTGAGAATGATTCGCTGCGAAAGGCAATTCGCAAGATGGGTATGTTGAAGGTACGTCGCCTTGAGTTAGGCAACGAAGATGTTTGTCGCCAAATTTTGGAAGCCGCGTTTGATGTCTAGTAGTCGATTCTGCTCCGGAGGTCACGTCTCCAGAAAACCTAGAGTCGCGTGGCTACTGACTCACCGCATTCAATACTTTGTTAATTTGATTGATGCTCTGCATCAGCGTGGGAACGTTGAGGTGGCCCTGTTCATGGGGTGTGCCCCGGGGTTGATTGACGACCAGGAGTTCGGGCAGTTGATTGCTTGGGATAATCGTCGTGAAACCTCGTTTCACGAGGTATACCTGCGTCCCGCAGAGAGCAAGCAGCGTAGAGGGTTTCTGAAGAGTTATTCTGCGGGGCTATCTTCTGAGTTAAGGGAGTGGAGACCGGATTATTTGTATGTTAATGGTTACACTGATGCGATTGCCTGGGGTGGGGCGGCGTGGGCTCGACGCAATTGTGTGCCGTTCGCTCTGCGCTGTGATGGAGATACGCTCGCCAAGAAGAGTCTCTTGAGGTCGGCTATTCGGAAAAGAATCGCGAGTGTTATGACGCGAGGTGCTCATGGGGTCACCTATCAAGGCTTGGAAAACAGGAGATTTTGGGAGCAGAATGGAGCGTCCGAGGGGCAGTTGAGGTGGGTTCCATGCGTGCCTGACTCGGAGGTGTACAGGAAGCCTGTGTTTTCTTCGTCGGTTGGCCGGTCAGATTTCAGGGCGTCTCTTGGTGTAGCTGAAGAGGATGTTGTTGCAGTTGTAAGTGGAAAGCTCGTTGAGCGGAAACGCCCGTTTGATGCGATTGAGGTCCTCGCGAAGCTCAAGCGTCGGAATTTGGTGTTGTGGTTTCTTGGGTCTGGACACCTAGAGTTGTCGCTTAAGCAGCGTGCAGAGGATTTAGGGGTGAGCGACAGGGTTTGTTTTTTGGGCTTCCGCAATCAGCGAGAGATCCCGCAGCTCCTTCAGAGCGCAGATATTTTTCTTCACCCCTCCTCTCTCGATCCTTGGCCGTATTCAATCTTGGAAGCCGCCATTTCTGGATTGGCATTGGTTCTTTCCGATCGAACGGGCTCTCACCCAGACTGGATGGCTTCGCCATCTGCCGGGAGTATTTTTCGTGTTGGAGATATAGACGATATGGCGCTTTCAGTATCTCGATTGATCGATGATCCGGTGCTCTTGAGGGCGTGCAGTTGCAACGCTCGGAAACGGGCGGCTGGGTACACTGAATCTGTCTTTTGCGACATATTTGAAAGTATGGTTTTCGATGGAACAAGATAGCCGCGTAGCATCTGGGCTGAAAATTGTGATTTTCTGCCATCCGTCATTTGAGGTGCATCAGAGCATGCCGCGGTATGCTCGCTTGCTCGAGCAGGGTATGGTCGCCCGCGGCCATTGCGTGCGGGTCCGTTCGCCATCGGCGCTCTTTTGGCTGGTCTCGAGGGCGGGGTTTCTCCGGAAGTGGCTAGGTTACATAGATAAGTTTGTCGTGTTTCCTTTTACGGTGCGGCGCTGGGTTAAGGGGTTACCCGCTGATACACTTTTTGTTTTTGCTGACCAAGCGCTTGGCCCGTGGGTGCCGTTGGTTGCGGATCGGCCTCATGTTGTTCACTGTCATGATTTTCTAGCTCAACGATCTGCTATGAGGGAGTTTCCGGAGAATCCGGTGTCGATGTCAGGTCGGTTTTACCAGGCTTACATTCGACGAGGTTACTGCAAGGGACGCAACTTTATCTCCGTATCTGAAAGTACACGCCGGGACCTCCATCGTTTTTTGGGGAATGCTCCTTGTGTGTCAGCGGTGGTAAACAATGCTCTGAATCAGGCCTTTTCCCCAGTAAGCAGTCGCGTGAAATCTCTCGAGTCGCTTTCGAGAAAACTTGGGCTGCGTATCTCCGATGGCTTCGTGCTCCACGTGGGCGGGAATGCATGGTATAAAAATCGCCAAGGGGTTGCTGAAATCTATGACTGCTGGCGTGGGAGGCCTGGGGGGGAGGCGATTCCGCTTCTTATGGTTGGAGAGTCGCCAAGCTCTGGTCTTCGGTCGTTTTGTGCGTGCCTGGACTTTGGCAAGGACATTCACTTTGTCGAAAATGTGAATGATGAAACCCTTCGCCATCTCTATCAGGCTGCGACAGTCTTGTTGTATCCGTCGCTTGAAGAGGGGTTTGGCTGGCCGATAGCGGAGGCAATGGCTGCGGGTTGTCCAGTTATAACGACGGATAAAGAGCCTATGACGGAAGTTGGGGGAGATGTTGCGTTTTATATTCCTCGGCGTCCGGTAGGAGATAGTAAGGATGCGTTGGGTAGATGGAAGGAGGCGGGTGCAGATATGCTCGAACGAGTAGCCACAGTCAGTCCATCGCAGCGTGAGGAGCTGGTAGTTCATATGGCTGAATCCGTAAAGAGATTTGATTCAGGGTGTGTTTTGGATCAAATTGAAAGAGTCTATTTAGGTGTCGCGCGAAGGTGCGATCACGCTCTATAGAGCGTGTTTTGTGTGGGGTTAAGGTGTGGGGGTAGCGTGGGAAAATTGCAGCGTGGGTCAGGTGCTTCGCTGTCGCACAAGCGTAATCTTGCGCTGGATTTTGCGAGGACAGTCGCGGCTTGGGGGGTGGTCTCGCTCCATGTTCCTGGGGGGACATATGCGTGTACGGCGATGAATCAAATTTTCTGGCCGACTTGCGTTCCCTTCTTTTATGTAGCTGGTCTCGTCTTTTTTACAAGATCAATCAGGGTTGATCGGCCTCAGGTTACAATTGAAAAGCAGTTGAGGAGACTCATTCTGCCGTACATTGCGTGGTCGATAGTCTATATGTCGCTTCAGGTAGCGAAGGATTGGGTTGTTGGAGACGTTGAGGGGCGAGATTGGGTTGGCGCTGTCTTCTACGGCCTCTCTGCAGTGCACATGTACTTCCTGCCCACATTGATAGCAATGCAAAGTCTGTTGTTGTCATGGGCTGTTGCTTCTAGGGCCAGGGGGTGGAGACGGACGCTTGGCTTTTCAGGGCTTGCTGTGGTTGTAGCGTACTTTCTTTATGGAGGCGCGGAAAATTACTTTGGCCCTGAAGGAAGTGGTCACTTTGTTTCAGTGGCCATCTACATCGTTTCCGCAAAGGTGATAGGTGAATTTATGCGGCGGAGTACGATCAGCGAGCGAATTGGCGTGTTAGGGCTAGCTCTTTGGGTTGGGGTAGTGTTGCTGAGCCTTGCCGGGATGAGGATGGAGTTTTGTGGGTCCCCACTTATACTCCCGGTGGGTGGTGTTGGTTTCTTTTTGTTTGTAAGCTCAGATCTGTGTTCGGCAAGAAAAGTTAGACCATCTTGGCTTCTTAATCAGTCTTATGGGGTGTATCTTGTGCATATACTGTTTCTGGAGTCTATGGACCTTGTTTTTGAACGCTTTTTAGACATTGACGTTTCTTATGGAATTGCAGCGAAGGTTTTTGTAACAAGTGTTGTTTTCGCCCTGTCGCAGGCGCTAACCTTGGTCCTTCAACGGCGTGAGTTAGCCGCAGTATTGTTGCTGGGAGAGAATCGAAAGCAGACTTCTCAAGGATGAGGAAGTCTTGTCCTTCGAGGCTTTTCGTTCAACCGTCGGTTGTGCTGTGATCAGACGCCGTGTGCTGAGGCTGCTAGCGGTTTCTTCCGGAGTTGTAGTGTTTTGCCGCGTGGTTCCCGGTAGTCTTTGCCGCCTTTAGTTTTTTAGTGCGTTCGGACAAGATATGGATAATAGACGGTTGAGTATTCTGCATTGTACATCCAGTATGGATCCAAGACGCGGCGGTGTTTCACAGGCGATAAAGTCAATGGTTCTTCCCTTGAGTCGGCTTGGGCACCGCAATGCTATCGTCTCTATGGATCATGAGGCCGCGAACTTTGCTGGTCTGGGTAGCGCTGATGTTCGGTATGTTGGTAAAGGGCTGGGCCCGTGGAAATTTTCCAGGGCGATGAGTGCTTGGCTTAGGCAGAATGTGACGGTTTATGATGCAGTGATCGTCCATGGGTTATGGCAGTATCATAGCTACGCAGTCACTGATGTGATTGGGGGGCTTAGCGGAGACGGGTGTGAGGAAGTGCCGAGGGTCTTTGTTATGCCCCATGGAATGCTAGATCCCTGGTTTCAGCGTGATCCTTCGCGCCGTTTGAAGGCTTTCCGAAATGCGATATTTTGGAAGGCTGTCGAGCATAAGGTCGTTTCGCAAGCGGATGGAATGTTGTTTACATGCCAGCGGGAACTCGAGCTTGCACGGGAGACATTCCGGTCTTACCGTCCGAAATCCGAGCACAATGTAGGGATTGGAGTTCAGGCTCCACCAGCTTTTTGTGACGCGATGGCAAGGGCTTTTCAGCAAGCTTGTCCAGGTTTGTCGGGCCGGCGTTACTTCCTGTTTCTCGGTCGTATACAACCTAAGAAGGGGGTCGACTTGCTGATTCGGGCGTACGCTGGGCTTGCATTGGAGCCTGGTTTTGAGGGGTGTCTTCCTCCGTTAGTGATCGCTGGGCCGGTTGATTCGAACTATGCGCGCAAGATGCGTGTGTTGGCAAAGCACCTTGCGGGTTCTCGTGTATTCTTTCCAGGTATGCTCCAGGGTGATGCAAAATGGGGGGCATTCTACGGATGTGACGCATTCGTTTTGCCCAGTCATCAAGAGAATTTTGGGATCGCGGTAGCTGAGTCGCTGGCCTGCGGAAAACCGGTGCTGATTTCGGATCAGGTGAACATTTATAAGGAGATCGAGCGTTCAGGTGCAGCTATCGTGAATGCGGACACCCTGGAAGGCGTTGTTAATCTTTTGAAGACCTGGGTTACGATGCCGAGCCGAACTAAAGACCGAATGATTGCGGCAACAGATTGCTACCGAGAGCTGTTTTCTCCTGAAGTTTGCGCGGTGAAACTCTTGAATACTGTATCTATGGAGAAGGCTAATGTTGGAGAGGCATAGTAACTCAAATGTTTCGGGGATCCCCATTCATTTAAAGGCGAAGGAATGGTTCGATCATTTTCGAATGCGTCTTCGAGGGCGAGGCCAGGTTGCAAACCAAGTGGATTGGCTTCGGCAAGAGATTTCAGAGTATCATGATGTCTTCAGGCTGCACACATCAAGGGATTTGAGGGATGTGAGGATATTTGAAGTCGGCTACGGAGCGCGGCCACTGCGTTTGATGTGGTTGCTGGCGTCGGGGTATGATGCATGGGGGATCGATCTCGATCGCCCTGTTCTGAATGGATCGCTAACTGAGTATGTGCAAGTGCTTAAAAGCAATGGTTGGGAGCGAGCTGTCAAGTCTGCTGTGCGATACTGTGCATTTGACCGGAAAGAGTGGGGGGAGCTGTTTAGGCATGTCGACGCGGTTTCAGGTCAGGTAGGAGCAATAGATGCGTCGCGTTTCCTTGTAGGAGATGCAAGTAGTGCCGATTTTAGTTCGGTTTCACCCGCTGGTTTTGATTTTATATATTGCGAAGATGTTTTGGAGCATATTCCTCGCGATGGTTTGGTTCCTCTCGTTTCTGGGATTGCAAGATGCTTGGCGAATGATGGATGCGCGATATTGCGGCCGCATGTGTTCACAAGCATCGGCGGGGGCCACTTGACGGAGTGGTACCCGCATGAGACCGAAAGCAGGGATAGCGTGTCGGCGTGTCGCAGTGAGCCATGGGAGCACTTGCGAAAAAAACGTTATCGAGCCAATACATTCTTGAATGAGGTTCGCTTGGACGAATATCGGAGCATAATTTCTCAGTGTCTCCGCATCGTTGACGAGGTGCATCATGATCCCTTGTTGGCGAAACCGTTCCTCACGAAGGAAGTGAGATCGGAGCTAAAGGGGTATTCAAACGAGGAGTTGATGGTTAATACCGTTCGTTTTGTCTGTAGGTCAAAGTAGATCACTAATGTCTTTTTTGAGCTCTCACAATTCCAGTAGCGCGGATGCACTCAAACGGCCTGTCTTTCCCTTGGTTGACAGGGTTCGCCGGCTGGTCTGGCGACTAATGTACCAGATGTTGTTTCGGCCGACTCCTGTGCCGATGCATCGCTGGCGATCCAGGTTGCTGTGTTGGTTCGGTGCTGATATTGGTGCTGAGAATTTCATATATCCGAGCGCGACAATTTGGGCACCCTGGCTCTTGAAAACAGAAGCGGTGGTGACGATAGGACCAGGTGTCGAGGTTTACAACCCAGGCGGTGTCGAACTTGGGCACCACACAATTGTTTCTCAAGGTGCGTATCTGTGCGGTGCAACTCATGACTACAACGATCCAGACTTTACCTACATTTCTCGTCCGATCACGACAGAGCCTTATGCTTGGATCTGCGCTCGTTCGATTGTGTTGCCAGGTGTGCGGTGCGGAGAGGGGTCGGTTTTGGGCGCTGGCTCGGTTGTCTCCAAAGACCTCACGCCGTGGACTGTCTACGCTGGTAATCCGGCAGCTGAAGTCAAGAAGCGGAAATCGTTTTCTACCGAGTCACCGGAGACCGGCAAGCAGTGCTAACGTGTTTTGAAGCTGTCAATAGCAGGGACTTTGATGTTTGCGTGATAGGTGCCGGTCCGGCCGGTATTACCACTGCACTCGAGCTTTGCCGCTCCGATACCAAGCTAAACGTTCTGTTGATTGACTACGGCCCTGCTAAAGGATCTGCCGATTCGAAGAATAGGTTAGACCAGTCAATTCAAGTTGACAATTTGGTTAATCACCACCCGCCGGTGGAGTGCACGAACAAGGGGGTGGGGGGGTCGACGGCAACTTGGGGTGGGCGATGTGTGATGTACGACGAAGTCGATTTCGTTCCTCGAGAGGCTATAGGGGACAACTGTACTTGGGACCTTGGTGTTCTCGCAGCGCTGCAAGGTTATATCCCGAGAACTCAAGAGTACTTTGAGTGCGGAACTGGAGCGTTTGCACTTGATGACCCGTCGACGCGGATCGCAGACGGCTTTCAGTCGGAGAAGTTGACCGACACCGTGGTCGAACGTTGGAGCATGCCGACAAGGTTTGGTGATCGGTATCGTGATGAATTGCTTGAGCTTGCCAATCTACATTTGCTCTGCAATGTTGAAGCGCGGCACTTTGTATCGGCAAAGCAAAGCGAGTCGCTTCACGCTCTCGTTGTCCGGCCTAGAGGCGGAAGCGATATAGCAACAGTCAATGCGAGATGCTTTGTCGTCGCCGGTGGCGCGCAAGAAACGACTCGCCTCCTGCTTCGCAGTCCGAAACTTTTTGATGCCGTCGGGGGGCCGCCGAAGTCGCTAGGTAAGTTTTACCAAGGGCATGTTTCCGGTAAAATTGCAACAGTCAAGTTTCGTGGTGATCCAAAGAAAACCGAGTATGGTTTTTCACGCGAGTTTGATGGTACATATGTCCGACGCCGTTTCCAGTTTACGACGGAAGTGCTGCTGCAAGAGAACTTGTTGAATACGGCGTTCTGGCTTGATAACCCGCTCTATCATGACCCAAGTCATCGCAGCGGACCGATGTCGTTTATGTACTTGGCAATGATCTCGCCCGTGCTAGGGAAGCGTCTTGCGCCGCCGGCCGTTGCGCATTCGATTACGAAAGGGAGGGTGACTAAGATTGGTTCTCATTTGAGGAATGTTGTCTTTGGTCTTCCCAAGTCGCTGACGGTCCCGGCAGTGACGTTTTGGAAGCGCTATTGTTTCAATCGAAAGTTGCCAGGCGTTTTTTTATATAGCCCTTCAAATGAATACGCTCTACACTTCCATGCTGAACAGGTTCCGTCCAGTGGAAACCGGATGGAGCTTGCCGACGATGGTGAAACCCTTGTCATTCACTATGGGCTGACCGACGTTGACATCCAATCCGTGATCAGGTCGCACGAGATTTTTGATCGTGAACTCCAACGCTGCGGTGGTGGCGAGTTGCGGTATTGGTACAAGCCTGAGGAGCTGCCCGTGCGAATAAGGTCAATGTCTCGAGACGGCATTCACCAGAATGGTACTACGCGAATCGGCAGTTCCCCTGATGAGGGCGTTGTGGATCGCAATTTAAAGGTTTTCGGAAGTGACAATGTCTTTGTTTGCAGTTCTTCGGTGTTTCCTACTTCTGGACAGGCGAACCCGACCTTTTTGACGGGGGTGTTTGCGGTACGTTTGGCCCACTACTTGGAGGAGCATATTGTTGCGTCAAGTTGAGCTTGTTCCTGGAATTCGTTCTTCAGCTCTAGGGTTTGGTTGCGCGCCGGTTCTTGGGGCTGTTGACGCAAGAACGGCAGCGCGTGCGATTAATAAGGCTCTGGATTGTGGTGTGAACCATTTCGACTTGGCCCGCTCGTACGGATATGGTGAAGCGGAAGCGTTCGTTGGTCGACATTTGCAGGCAAAACGAGATTCGGTAAGGATCGCGACTAAGTTTGGCATCGAAGCGAACTGGAAAGCATCTTTGTTGCGCCCATTGAAGCCGCTTGCGCGTAGATTGCGGAAGACGAAAGCAGCGAATACCTCCAGCAGAACACCAGCACGCGTGGTCGCTGATCGTTTTCACAATCGGATCCCTATCACGGCCCGAGCAATGAGACGAAGCCTAGAAAAGAGTTTGCGAGCTCTTCGTACGGACTATGTCGACTATCTATTTATTCACGAGCCTTTGGAAGCAATTGCAGAATTGGAAGCGATTTCCTTAACTGCGAGGCAGCTCAAGCAGGAAGGGAAGATTCGCTGTTTTGGCCTCGCGGCACCATCGATACTCGATCAAACGCATGGTCAGTACCTGGAAGAGTTTGACATATTGCAGTTTGCGTGCCCGGTTGTGAAGACTGACTATTCGAAAACAGCGTCACTGCGCGAATCGCAATCGAATATCATTTTCTCGCCTCTCCGAGGTTTGATTGATAGTAAGCCGAACGAACGCTTTCAGCAGTTGCAGAGTGATTTCGTACGGTCGGTCATTCTCTGTTCGATGTTCAACCCGGTGCATATTCACGAAAACGCTTCTTTATTTTGCAATGAACCGCTAGGGCGAAACTTTGAAATCAATGAATGAGACATCGACGTCCTGTAGTATTGCTGTGGTTATTCTAACTCGAAACGAAGAGCTGCATCTGGAGAGATCGCTCAAGTCTTTAGCGTCTATCGCACGACAGGTTTTCGTAGTCGATTCGTTCTCGACTGACACGACTGTTGAAATTGCTGAAAAGCATGGCGCCATCGTGCTGCAAAACAAGTTTGTTAACTATGCGAAACAATTTCAGTGGGCTCTGGATAATGCACCGATCACGTCTGATTGGGTGATGCGACTTGATGCTGATGAGATCATCGAAGCTGATTTGCAAAGTGAGATCCGCGAAAAGCTTCCAAAACTTCCGAGTGATGTAGCCGGAGTCAATCTCAAGCGAAAGCATATTTTTATGGATCGTTGGGTGCGTCATGGTGGACGCTATCCCTTGGTGCTGCTGCGAATCTGGCGACATGCTCAGGGGCGCATCGAAGATCGCTGGATGGACGAACACATGGTGGTTTGGGGTGGCCGGACTGTCACATTCGACGGTGGCTTTGCTGATCACAACTTGAAGGACTTGTCCTTCTTCACTGATAAACACAACTGGTATGCCACGCGGGAAGCGGTTGATGTTTTGAACCAGCGCCTGGACTTGTTTCCGCGTGACGAGGGCGTGACAACGGATAACTCTTCGTTCCAGGCATCGTTCAAGCGGTTCATCAAAGAGAAGGTTTACAACCGGATTCCGTTCACGGTGAGTTCCCTGGGGTATTTCTTGTATCGCTACCTCTTCCAGCTGGGGTTCCTGGACGGACGCTCGGGACTGGTTTACCACTTCCTGCAAGGCTATTGGTATCGCTTCCTGGTCGGTGCGAAGATCATGGAGCTCGAAAAAGCGATCGCTCACCTGGATGACAAAGATGAGATTCGGAAAGAGCTTGCCCGGCTGACCGGATTGGACCTGAAGGTCAAGGGATGACCTGGATCACTCCGTTGGAAAGCTGCTTGCTCGCGCGTCAGGGGTGATTTCTTTGAACCACGAAAGACACGAAGTACACGAAAGGTTGCGTTCGTTTCTTGGTTTGTGGTGTGCTTGGTTATGGGGCCAATCTGTTTGCATGCGGCACCTGAATCACGGTGGCTGTTTTTTCGGTCCATCCGGGATTATCGTGGGTAGAGATCCAAGCCGCCACAGTAAAAGAAGATGGCTGTTTTGAAGTTTTCAACGTTTCGGAATCCACCGACTCGTCTTTTGATGGACATGATTTTGCTGTTCATGCCTTCGGCGACCGCATTGGTAATGCCATACGTGCAGTAGCTCACAACATTCCCAAGGCGATCCTTGATTGTGCGTGCGACAGCTTTCATTGGCTCCAGCTTCGTGTGAATAACTCGCTTGTACCAATCCTGGAAATAGGCCGTTGCTGAAGCGGCATCGTCGTGATTCCAAAGATCACGCAGCATCTCCTTGTACGCCCATGCCCTGCCGGTCTCAAGTTGATTGGTATAGACCTCATCGAATCTTGAACGTTGATTCTCCGTGAGGTTCTCCTGGCTTTTGAGCCAGAGATAGCGTGAATGAGTGAGGCGATCGTCCCCTTCGCTTTGAAGCTGCTTGTGTTCACGTCGCCTCACTTTGTCGACCGCCTTCGTCGCTAGCTGCATTACATGGAAACGGTCATGCACAATCTTCTGCTCGGCCAGTGGGATCGACTGCTTTGCCGCCTTGACATAGGCCGCACTCATGTCCATCGCAATCGCCTCGACAGAATCCAATTGTTGTTTCGAAAGCTCGGAAAAACAGGCGTTTCCTGCCTGCGTGTCGTTGCCTGCACTGATTGCCTCGACGGTGCTATTGTCCAAGTCGTAGAGCATCGTGATATAGCTGTGGCCTTTCTTGAACGCCTTCTCGTCGATCCCGATTCGTGGCAGCATTCTAATCAGCTTCCGATTCTTTCCGCGGCGCACAGCTCGGGCAATGATATTCCAAGTTTGATCCCACTTCGTATCGAGAACGCCCATCGCTCCCTTGACGGTCTGTGTCGCCATCAAGACATCGATGGCGAATCGCTCAAACATAATTGTGAATCGGCTGCTCTTCTCAGCCCAAGGGACATTCACAGTCTTGACCCCGTGAGTCGGACATTTCACACGCGGTGTCCGAGCAATCAAGATCGTTTTGAACTGACACGAATCGAGGTGTCTCCAGCGTCGTGGCTCCGAATGATCGTGGCATGGCAATTCGGTCTGGCATTCAGGACAACAGAACTTGGTGCCCCGAGGATGTTCCACCTTCACTCGTATCTCTGCTGCGTCTTTATCGAGCTCGACCTCATCGACCGACCAGGGCGAATGAAGTCCAAGGATTTGTTGATAAAGTTCTTTGTCTTGCATTGTGATTCTCCAGGGCCGAGAATCTTACCAAATCCACGATAATCCCGGATGGACCGTTTTTTCGTGTCGTTCGTGTGTTTCGTGGTGGGTCATACGCGATCGGAAGGGACGCCTTGCTGACACGGCGGGGTGTGGTGAGGGTGGTCCCTCGCTCACGCGTCGGGTTGGGATGAGGTGATTCTTGAACCACGAAAGACACGAAGTGCACGAAAGGGTGCGCTCGGTTGTTGCTTGTGGTTGTGCTGGTCGTGGTGTTCCAATCTGTTGGCACGCGGCACCTGAATCACTGTGGCTGTTTTTTCGTGTCGTTCGTGTGTTTCGTGGTTGGGCATGCGCGATCGAAAGGGGTGCCTTGCTGACGCGGCTGCGTGGAGGTGAGGGTGGTCCCTCGCTCACGCGTCGGGTTGGGATGAGGGGCGGTCTCTTGCTGACGCGGCGGGGTGTGTGGTCCGAATTCTTGACGAATCCGGCTACGGGGGCGCTTGTGTGGTCCGAATTCTTGGCGAATCCGGCTGCGGGGGCGCTCGTTTTGGGTGATCTTCCTCTCTGACTTTTTTTCACTGACTTGATGGATCCATGATTCGACCTTCACAACAAAGAATTTTCATCGCTGGCCACCGCGGGATGGTGGGCTCGGCGTTGCTCCGACTGCTCGGCGAACGGGACGACGTGGAATGCGTCGTCCGTGATCGCAGTGAACTGGATCTGGTCGACCAAGCGGCCGTCCAGGACTTCTTTCAAGCGGAGTCCTTGGATGCGGTGATCTTTGCGGCGGCGAAGGTCGGTGGCATCCACGCCAACAGCACCTACCCAGCGGACTTTGCCTATCAGAACGTGATGATGGCGAGCAACGCGATCCACGGCGCTTACCTGGCGGGCGTGCCTCGGTTCCTGTTCCTGGGCAGCACCTGCATCTACCCTCGCATGGCCCCGCAGCCGATCCCGGAATCGAGCTTGCTGACCAGTCCCCTGGAACAAACCAATGAGGCTTACGCGCTGGCCAAGATCATGGGGCTGAAACTGTGCCAGTACTACCGCCAACAGCACGGCGTGATGTACCACAGCGCGATGCCGACGAACTTGTACGGCCCCGGTGACAACTACCACCCGGAAAACTCGCACGTGATCCCGGGGCTGATCCATCGCTTCCATCAGGCCAAGCAAGCCAATGCTGAATCGGTGACGGTGTGGGGAACCGGGGACCCGCGACGGGAATTCTTGCACGTCGATGACCTGGCCGCGGCGCTGGTGCACCTGGTCGGTTTGGCTGATCCTCCGGACTGGGTGAACGTGGGCACCGGGGAAGACATTCGCATCGGCGACTTGGCAAAACTGGTCGCGGAAGTCGTGGGGTATTCCGGCGAGATCGTGCAAGACACGAGCAAGCCCGATGGGACGCCACTGAAACGAACGGACATCTCCCGGATCGCGGAAACCGGTTGGCAGCCGACGATTGATTTGAAGGAGGGCTTGGTGGAGACCTACCAAGATTTCCTCGGGGCACTCGATGACCAAGTGCTTCGCACGGTTTGATTGCGGGACCGCCCGTAGCTGGATTCGCCAAGAATTCGGAGTGGTCCCTCGCTCACGCGTCGGGTTGTGATGTCGTAGCTGGATTCGCCAAGAATTGAGTGTGGTCCCTCGCTGACGCGTCGGGTTGTGATGTCGTAGCTGGATTCGCCAAGAATTCGGATGGTGGGGATTGCGACTGCGCGCCTTCTTTCCCGGAGGGAATGCAGAGGGTAGCCGGCGGTCGAGCGAAGCGAACACCTCCGGGATGCCGCCCGATCACACGGTTGGCCCCGACGGGGGCGAAGACTTTGACGGCCGAGTTTTCTACGACACCCTTCGGGGCCGACGCCGCGAACTTTTGTCGCGGTCCGGTGGTTGTCGCTTTGCTCGACCACCGGCTACCGTCTGTGACCACGTCGTGGCCTCCCTCGCGAACGCGAGCTCCCTGTGAAACCCGGGCAAAATGCGACCACCTTGATTGGACTGCTTGCCACCGATCCGTCAGGCCAGGTGAGACCTGGCCGACGTCTCGGTAGCCGGATTCAGTGTGGTCCCTCGCTCACGCGTCGGGTTGGGATGTCGTAGCCGGATTCGTCAAGAATTCGGATGGGTGAGTTTTGTTGGTAGGTTGGCCACTCTTGGCCGACATCGACTCTGACGGGCAAGAGTGCCCATCCACCATGCGTCGGATGGAGGTAGCCGGATTCGCCAAGAATTCAGAGGTGTCCCTCGCTGACGCGTCGGGTTGGGATGGGGGGACGGATGAGGCTGGTGACGTCATGGGAACGAATGGGATGTTGAATCGGATGGAAACGCTTTGAAGATTTTGCTGCATGGTCTGAACTTTTCGCCCGAGGAAATCGGGATCGGGAAGTACTCGGGGGAGATGGTCGCGGAGCTTGCCGCCGCGGGACACGAAGTCGTGGTCGTGACCACGCCGCCGTATTACCCACGCTGGAAAATTTTGCCTGGCTACTCAGGGCTTGCCTATCGGCGCGAAGAGCTGCGAGCTGCGAGTCGCGAGCAGCTAGATGAAGAGAAGCTAGTGGCTAGCGGCGAGCCGCTAGTTGAAGGGAATGCTGTCGATCCACCGTCTAGCCACTCGCAACTAGCCACTCGTAACTTAGATCTCGCCGCTCGCAACTCGCGACTCGCCACTGGTCGTCCCACGACCGTCATTCGGTGCCCTTTGTGGGTGCCGGCGAAGGTTTCGGGGCTGAAGCGTGTGATTCACTTGGCTTCCTTTGGATTGTCGAGTGTCCCGGTTGTGCTTTGGAAAGCCATCTCGTTCCGGCCGGAGGTGATTTTGACGGTCGAGCCCGCTGCGATGTGCATGCCGACGACGTGGATCGCGTCCCGTTTGTGCGGTGCGAAGTGCTGGTTGCATGTCCAGGACTTTGAGGTCGACGCGGCCTTTGAACTGGGGATCCTCAAGCAGCCGATTCTCAAGCGCATGGTGCTGGCGGCGGAAGCCTTCTTGATGCGACGCTTCGATCGTGTCAGCAGCATCTCGCCGAACATGCTGTTGAAGGTGGTCCAAAAAGGAGTGGATGAAAAACGTGTCGTCTCGTTCCCGAACTGGGTCGACTGCGACGCGATGAAACCACTGCTCTGGCCGGGCGAGGCGTCGGCGGACACGGCGGAAGAAGCCGTGCCGCTTGCTCAGCTTGCCAGCTCCAGCGAATCCCACCTTCACCCTCCCCGGCCCGAAACGGTCCGACCCTCCCAGGGAGAGGGTGATGAAAAGGCCTTGCTGACGCAGCGGGTGGTGACCGAGGACCAGCCATCCATGTCATCGGCTCGCGAGCGGATGGATGCGTTGCGGGCAACGTTCCAGATCCCGGCGGGCAAGATCGTGGCGCTCTACGCCGGGAACATCGGCGCCAAGCAGGGGCTGGAACTGATCGTGGAGGCCGCCCGGCACGCGTCCGGCGAGCTGCCGCTGCACTATGTGATCTGTGGAACGGGTGCCTCGCACGATTCCTTGGCGGAGGCCTGCGCGCCGCTCGCCAACGTCCAGATGTTGCCGGTCCAGCCCTTTGAGAAATTCAATGACCTGATGAACTGCGCCGACATTCATTTGTTGCCGCAGCGAGGCGGGGCAGCCGATTTGGTGATGCCGTCCAAGTTGACCGGGATGCTGGCGACGGGACGCCCCGTGGTGGCGTGTGCCAGCCCGGGCACCCAGATCGCCGACGTGGTGACAGGCCGAGGGCGGGTCGTGTTGCCCGACGATGGCGATGCGTTCCGGCAAGCGATTGAGTCACTGGCCGCTGATGAAACGACCCGCGTGCGGCTCGGCAAAGCCGCGCGGCAGTACGCAGGCGAGAACCTGAGTCAGGAAGCGATCCTGGGACAGTTCATGAGGGATTTGGGGGAGGCCATTGGCAGTAGGCAGTAGGCAGTGGGCAGTGGGCAGTGGGCAGTGGGCAGTAGGCAGTAGGCAGTGGGCAGTTGGCAGTTGGCAGTTGGCAGTTGGCAGTTGGCAGTTGGCAGTTGGCAGTTGGCAGTTGGCAGTAGGCAGTAGGCAGTAGGCAGTTGGCAGTTGGCAGTTGGCAGTTGGCAGTTGGTGCGAGTAGCCGGATTCGCCAAGAATTCGGAAGGCTGATAGCTGATAGCTGATAGCTAGTGGCTAGTGGCTAGTGGCTAGTGGCTTATCATCATGGAATGAAATTGAGCAAGGCGGTGCGTTTGTGGTTGGCGGGGGCGGCGGCTTGCTTGGCGTTGCTCGTGTCGGTCTATGCGCTGTGGAAGCCGACGACGACGGCAGGGGACCTGGTGTTCTTGCCACACGCCTGGGTCGTGTGGCTGGACGACCGGGGGGATTTTCGAACGTTCGTGATGGCGGGCCTGGTGGCCGCGGTCCCTGCGGGCTGGTTGGGCACTCGAGAACTGGACCGAGTCCGTGTCACTGGGCTGCTGGTGATTCTGCTTGCTTTGCTGGGAATGGAAGTCGGCCAGCGTTGGATCCCAACCCGCGGGTTTGGTACCGCTGACTTGCTGTACACGCTCGCGGGCGTCGCCTTTGTGGAGGCGGCGATCCGGTTGGTGAGGTGGACGGTTGGTGCTTGGACGGAAAGGCGAGCCCGATGCGATTCACTCCGCCGCTAACCGCCTGAAAGGTGGCTTGCTCGCACCGTGGTTGTTTTTGCGTCATCAACTTGATTTCCTTTCTCTGTGTTCGCTCTACCATGGATGGGGGGGCGGTTTTCTCGCCTGAGGTTGTGCTGCTTGGGTTGGTGCTCCGCGAGATGCGAGATGCGAGATGCGAGATGCGAGATGCGAGATGCGAGATGCGAGATGCGAGATGCGAGATGCGAGATGCGAGAGGCGAGATGCGAGATGCGAGATGCGAGATGCGAGATGCGAGATGCGAGATGCGAGATGCGAGATGCGAGAGGCGAGAGGCGAGAGGCGAGAGGCGAGAGGCGAGAGGCGAGAGGCGAGAGGCGAGAGGCGAGAGGCGAGAGGCGAGAGGCGAGAGGCGAGAGGCGAGTTGGATGTAGCCGGGTTCGCCAAGAATTCGGAAGGGTGAGAGGCTAGGAGCTCGTGGTCTGTCAAAGTTAAAAGTGAAGGTTGATCGTAGTGGACGAGGCGACGAGTCCTTGGTTTTGACGCCAGTTCAGGACTCGTCGCCTCGTCCACTACCCTAAAAAGAAGTCGTGACAGACCACTAGAGGCTAGTGGCTAGGAGCTTTCTTTGGTCGGTGCGTTGAAGGATTGAATGCGATGAAAAAACTACTGACACTTCTGTGCTTGCTCGCGGTCTGCGGTGAGTTTGGGTACTTGTTGCTCAAGGATCATCCCCACTGGCCCGAGATCGTCTGGACCCCTGCGCTGTGGACATCACCCGAGACGGAGGTTGCACCGGGGACGACTGAATCGATCGCGTTGGACGCGATGACACCGGATGTCTCGTCCGATCAAAACCAGGCAGTGGAGCCGCGTCTCGTCGAGTCCAGTGGTTCCATGCTCGCCGCCTCTTCCAAGCCGGGCGAGCAAAGCGAAGGAAGCGAAGTTGAAACCGGCCGCGTGACTTCGACAGCGGTGGAGTCCGCCAGCGAGGAGGTGGAAACGACCCATTGGGCGGACGAGTTGTTTGAGTCCAACTTGTCTTCGGTGTCAGCTTCCGCCGCGAAACCGATGGATGAACCGGCGTTGATCGACCAGGCGTTTGCCTCTTTGGTGAAAGTGGTTCAAACCGGTCGGGACGCGGGGGCGACGAGCAGGCGTGGTGGTCGAGTCAGCGGCCAAACGGGAGCGGGGGTCATCGTGGAGGTTGATTCACGCGGCTTTCGCGTTCTGACAGCCGCTCATGTGGTCTCGCAATCGGAGGATTTGGATGTCCAGCTGATTCGATTCTTGGACGAGCAGTCAGCGGTGGATGCCGGTGCGGTCGAAGCGGGGCCGCGATTGTTTCGGTCAGTCGAGGTCATTGATGAAGACCGGGGCCGAGACCTGGCGTTGTTGCAGGTGCATTGGCCGGTGGCGGAACCTGGGCAGATCGCCCATTCGAGCTTGCACTTGGAAGCGGGACGCGACTGGACAGATGCCGAGGTATGGGTGGCAAATCTGAACGGTCAGGACGGGGTGGATCGGATCGGTGCGACAGTCATCGACCAAAAGCGGGCCCGACGAGAGGTTGATGGTCCTCCGGTGGAGTACTTGATACTGGATCAAGTTTCGGAGCCAGGGATGTCGGGCGGAGGTTTGTTTTCGAGCGCAGGGCAGCTGATTGGGATCGTCAGTGGGAACGGGAACGGGCGTTTGCACTGCATTGCCAGCAGTGAGATACAGCCGTTTTTGGCTGAAGCCAAGTCAGACTGAAGTGAGCTGGGGCGGAATAGCCAGTCGGTCAACCAATCGCAACTGGGGCAGGACATCGAATGTCACTTCCGTTACCTTTCCTCCGGGAGAGTCGGCCCGCTTCGGGCGGACGAGCGTGAGCATTGAATCCAACGCATAGCCTCGCTTCGCTCGACCCTTTAAAGGGGAGAGTGAAGTCCCCAAGGAAGTGCGATTGAGCGGGACACTTCGTTCTCGCAGAGGCTTCATGTGAGTTCTGTCGGACAGATCGCCTTAGGAAGCGGCGAAATGACTCAAGCCGCCCGTTTGGACCCAAAAATTTGGGGCGTGGAGCCTGAGTTGCCATCTTCCCATGGCGATCACGCTAGGACGGATTGGAAGCTGTTCGAGACGGATTTTGGAGGAATGCCAGCCCTAGCGGAGCCTGCTCCGATCGACTCGCTCGGGGGCCCAAGGATCCGCCTTCGGCCAATCGCTAGAAAACCCCCATCTTTGCACAGGTGACCATTGTACGAGTATGGGGGCCGGAATAGGATTGGCATCCGAGGAGTCTCTGTCAGAGGGGTGCGTCGCTGCCTTTCTTTGCCCGCAGGAATTCTATTTCTAACCATTGTGAGTGATACAAGATGAAGAGACAATTAACGACCTCGTTTCCAAGGTTGATTGGCACTGCGATCGGTCTGCTTTTGGGTGCATGTATCTTGCCAACCTCGAAAGCTGAGGTTTTCACACAGAACACAGGTGTTGCCTTCGCGGAGCCTGGCGCGGGTGGTTTCGTTTACGGTACATCCCAGTTCGACGCCGTGACCGACCCGATGACCGACGAAATCAGCAATTTTGCGACTGTCTTCGATAACTTCCAACTCAACACCGATCGGTTCATCACGAATTTTTCGTGGACGGGAATTTATCTGGACATTCCAGATGGCGTGGGGATCCCTGTTGCGGACAGTTTCACAGTGAGTCTGTTCGACTCCCCGCTTCCTGGTGTGGGGGCGACGATAGGGAATGAATTCGCAAAATTTGAGAACGTTGGTGCGAATGAGACCGCCCTGGGTGACGGAGTGTATTCGTACAGCCTGGATGTTTCTCCTTTGGAAGTGAACCTTGGTGAGGAGTATTGGTTCTCGGTGGTGGCGAACATGGACGCGGATCTCCCTGACGGTAACGAGTGGGGACTCGCCTTCAGCAACACAGGCGACGACATCTCGGTTCAGGATTTCCAGCTCTTTGGTGATACAGGGCTGACGCGTTTTGAGGGAGCCCTCAACGCGTTCGACTATCAGTTTGCGGTGACGGCATCGGCTGTGCCTGAACCCGCCACGGGAGTGGCGTTGTCATTGCTATGTGGAGTGGCCGCCTATCGGAGGCATTCACGCCGGCGACAGAAGGTTGCGGAACAGATCCAAGCGGCTTAGCCGTGGTTCTGACCGGAGCAATTTCCGTCTCAAGCTTGACGGACGTTCCGTTCGATGCTATCTCTAATCAGATCAAATGCTTCAAGGAAACATACCAATGCAAAAATACAAGTTGATCGCTGCATCCACCCTGGCCGTGATGTTGTTTTCGTCGTTTGCTGTGATGGCAACCGTGCCGGCAGACACATCGGCGGCGTCGACTGCCGTGGATCCGATGGTGGCTGACGGTGCCGAGACACTCTCGGACTGGGAGTTCACCGCTCGTCGTGCTCCACGCTGCCGATTTGGTGGGACCGTGGTGGGGGGCGGACGCTTCGGGAATTAACGGCTTCGATCGTTCTCGTTCTTTCCAAACTGCTTTGAAGGGGTGGTCGCCACGGCGTCCACCCCTTTTTTTGTTTCGTGCCAGAAATCCTTGTTCCCAGCAATCGTCTCGGATTGAATGACCTCATGGGCCTGAAAGTTTCACACACAGGGGGCATCGCTCTCTTCTGTCAATCGACTTGTGAGGGGCTTCTCTATTTGACGGTCGCGTTTTCTCCTTGGGCCTTTGGTTCGACGGGTGACACCTTCGAGTTCTTTTTGGCGTTGGGGGTCGCAGCCATATTGGGTCTCTGGGGCATCGTTGCATTGGTGGATGGGCCGCTGCGATGGAAAGGTGGGCGAGGTGCGACACTGTTTACAGTTGGCCTGCTTGGGCTGGCCGGGGTTGCTGCCCTCCACCTGCTCCAAGTGTCACCGGGTGTGATCAACGCGTTTGCTCCTGGCGTTCGAGACTGGAGCGGATGGGAACTGGAGGGAATCAACATTTCCAACTCCGTGACACGCTGGGCCAGCGGGACGCGACTTGGACTGAATGCCGGCGGCAGCTTCCAGTTTTTGATGCGGGTGTTGGCGCTGGTTGGTCTGTTCACGGTGCTTCGGACGTTCCGGTCCCCAGCAACTTGTCTGCGTCGCTTGAGCGTCGTCGCAGCTGTGACTGGCACGATCCTATCCATCTTTGGGCTCGCACAGCATTTCGGCTCGCACGAAGGGCTGGTTTTCTGGACCTTCCAGGTGGAAGGGGGGTTGGGGTTCGGTCCTTTTATCAACCGGAACCACTACCCGTTTTTCCTGAATTTGTGTTTGGGGATGACCATTGGGTTGCTGTTGAACCGATTGGCCACGATGGGCAAGCACTGGTACCGGATGCTGCTAACTGATGTTGCTGTTGGATGGCTGTTGGTCGCGATCAGCTTCATGGTGGCGAGCTTGATCGTCTGCGTATCGCGAGGCGGCGTGCTTTCTGCGTTCTTGGCCCTTTCGATTGTGATGCTGATTCGGATGCGCTCGAGCAATGTCGTTCGCGGTGTTTTGATGGGCGGGTTGGTCTCCATTCCCATCCTGTTTGTGTTGATCTGGGTCGGCTTCAGCTTCAGCGAATCACGACTGACGATGCTGTCCGAAACAGACCGCTACACCGGCGACGGTCGCTGGCAGTTGTGGCGTGCTGCGATTCAGAGTGTTCCCGACTTCCCCTGGTTTGGGTCAGGAGGCGAAACGTATCAGCATTGGGAGACCATCTACCAAACCGGCAACCCCGAATGGAATGGTTGGAAGCATCTTTCTCTGAGAGCGGACAATGAGTTTCTGGATATTTTGAGTGAGTACGGAATCGTCGGGATGATTTGCCTCTTGGTCTTGGCCCTGTCGGTCATTTTCAAAGCACTGGCACGATGTCGTCAGGACGAGATTTCAGCTGGTGCATCGATTGGCCTGTTGGCTGTTTTGTTCCATAGCTTTGTCGATTTTGGATTGCGAGTCCCCGCCACCGCAGTGCTGGCAATCAGCGTTGCATCACTTGTTTTTGCGCAGCGAAAGCAGGCGGTTGCACCTTCGCGAACGAACCGCCACGACTCACAAACAAACCGTCTCAGTTACTTGACGAGTGGTGGCACTGGGATCGCATTGATCGTCTTGAGCCTGGGCCTCGTTTATGAGAAACATCGCTCTTTTGACGCGGATCAGCAGCTGAATGCTGCCTACAAGGACCTGGAGATTGACCGCCCTGACCGAGCTGCCGATGGGCTTGTACGAGCGGTCGCTGCGACCCCGGAAAGTCTGCCGCTTCGGTTGGAGTTTGGAAGGATCATTCAGACTGTTTTAGAAGAACAACAGCTGCCAGCTGAGCGGTCACGATTAGTGCAACTGCTCGTTGACAACAGCTTGGAGTCGCAACGTCTTTGCCCCCTGGCATGGCAGCCTTATGTCTGGCGAGCCCAATTTGATTCAAGTCTGAAAACAGTTCGGGTGGTGATGCGTGACCGGCCTCTCCAGGTTCAGGATTGGTGGCATTTCATTGAGGGGCAGTCCATCTCGGGGCAACTGGCCTGCTTGTTGAAAGCACGACAATTGCATCCGAGTGAGCCGGAACTTGCTTTCATCTCCGGCGAAATGGTTGCCAACGAGGTTGGATTCGATGCTGCAATCCCTCACTGGAAAGACTCGCTGACTTATTCAACTCATCGGATGCAAGAGATTTTCGAGCGAGTGAGAGATCCGTTCGAGCCTGAAGACTACGTCACACGATTGCTGCCCAGCGATCCAGTGCGGTTGCTTGCGGCGGCGGAAATTCTGGAGGAGAACTCTGGAAGCGAGCAAGTTGTGTTGTTGAACCACACGCTCGCCCTGCTCAACGATCCCGAGCAAATCAGCCGCGATCTCAACTTTCACGAGTCCGAAGATCTGCGGTCGCAGGCTCTGGAAAAGCTGGGGAAAACATTCGATGCGATTTCCGCGCTCGATCGGGCCATTGGCGAGGAGCCCGAAAGTGTCTCGATGCGGTTGCGGTTGGTTGCGATGCTCATTGAAACCGAGCAGTGGAAACGTGCGACGAGTGAAATTCGAATCCTTCTGTCGTTGTCGCCGGACAACGCTCGTGTAAAGGGCTTTCAAAAAGAACTTTCCAGGCTGAAGGCGAAATCGATTGTGCCCTGACGCTGGAAGCGTCCTCGCCAATGCCTGGAAACAAAGTGTTGCGTCTGATCTGCGGCCTTTGGTTGGATGACCACTTGTCAATGATCGTCCCAGGAGGAATTCCGGTTACAGAGAGAGACGTGTTGAGGAGCCTCGTTCCAACGCCGCTGAATCGACGTGACTACAATGCCCGTGGAGCGTGTCTCCTCGGGTTTTTTTGGTTGTGTGGATCGTGTGTGCGGGGCGTGGGATGGCAAATGGGATCGGATGTCGATGGGGTGGATGTGGGCGGGTTCTGGCTTGGATCGTTTTCCCGCTGTGCTTTGTCTTTCCGTGCCGCGCGGAGGCGTCGCTGACCCTGCACGTGAATTACTCGGGCGATGCCCAGCTGGAGACGGCGTTTCAGACCGCTGCCAATACTTGGCAAGGGTTGCTGACCGGGTATCAAGACGGCTTCATTGAATATCGAACCGGTGGAAGTTCGGCCACGACCGGGCAGGTCCTGTCTGACATCTACATCGATGCGGCCACGTCATCCATCGATGGTGTGGGCGGGACGCTGGGGAGCGCCGGTTGGAACCAAGTTGCCAGAGATGCGTCGGACTATTGGCTGGCGACGGATGGGCAGATGACCTTTGACGAGGAAGACCTGTTCAGCTTGTCCGGCGATCAGTTGAACTCGTTGATTTTGCATGAGATGGGGCATGTCCTTGGGCTGGGGACCCTGTGGACACAAAATGATTTGGTGTCGGGATCCGAATTCATTGGCGTGGAGGCCACCGCCGTTTGGCAGTCCGAGTTTGGGCAGTCAGGCACGCCTGACATCGAAACGGAAGGTGGGGCTGGCACGGCAGGCGGGCACTGGAACGAAAACTTGAATGGGTCCGGCCTGACGGGAATCACGGACTCGTTGGGCCGCGATATGCGGGACGAGTTGATGACCGGATGGCTGAATCCGAATTCTTTCCTCAGTGAACTGACACTGGCTTCGTTCCGTGACATCGGGTTCACGACGGCGAACGCCACGGCGGTGCCGGAACCGGGCTCGCTGGTGTTGTTGTCGGCCCTTGGAATCGTCGTTGGAATCCGACGCCGGGCAGTGCAGCGTCGGATGTAGCCGGATTTACGACCTCGTAGCCGGATTCGCCAAGAATTCGGTTGCGAAAGAGCGAGGGCGTTCCGAGTTGTGTGAATTGGTCGACGCGTCGTTTTGAACCACGAAAGACACGAAGCACACGAAAGGTTGCGTTTGGTTTTTCGTGCCGTTCGTGTGTTTGGTGGTTGGCTCACCTATCACAACCCGATACGTGAGTGAGGGACCACCTCTCGTCGCTAGATTCGTCAGGAATACAGGTCGGTCCCTCGCTGACGCGTCGGGTTGGGATTTTGGTAGCCGGATTCGTCAAGAATTCGGATGTTCGAGTTGCGTCGGTCGTAGCCGGATTCGTCAAGAATTCGGAGTGGGAAGATGGTGGTTCGGCCTTGCTGAAGCGGCGGGTGGTTGCAGGATCCGAATTCTTGGCGAATCCGGCTACGGTGCGCGGGGCTAGCAGCTAGCCGCGGTCGCGGCTTCGTTGAGTTAGAATGCGGGGATTCTTGCCTCGTGATGGGATTGGTTTGTGATGCGTTTTGGCGGTTGGGTTCGGTGTGGCCTGTTGGGTTGGATGTGCGTTGGAATGGGCGGTGTCGCGCGTGCCCAGGACGCTGGTGCCCAGGAAGCGGCCTCGGCGGTGAAGGTGGGGCCGGAGGTTTCGCTGGATGATACGGCTTTGCTGACGCGGATTCGGGAGGGGATCGTTGTGATGGGGGCTGCAATGATCACGGACTATCGGGAGACGATTCCGAAAGCTGGCGTGGAGTTTGAGTTGATCGCGATCCCGGGGGGTGAGTTTTTGATGGGCAGCCCGGAGGAGGAGGCAGACCGACTGGAAGATGAAGGGCCGCAGCGGCGGGTGAAGGTCTCGCCGTTTTGGATGGGCAAGCACGAGGTGACTTGGGATGAGTACGAGCCGTTCATGATGACGGAGGTCCGCCGCGAAAAGCATGGTGGATGGACGGACTTTGACCCGGCAACCCACGACGCAGTCGATGGGGTCAGTCAGCCGACGCCGCCCTACACCGAGATGAGCTTTGGGATGGGACAATCGGGCTATCCCGCCGTCTGCATGACCCAGCACGCGGCCAACAAATACTGCCAGTGGCTGAGTGCCCAAACGGGGCACTTCTATCGGCTGCCAACGGAGGCCGAATGGGAGTATGCCTGTCGGGCTGGTACGACGTCCGCGTACTCGTTCGGCGAGGGCGATTTAGACAAGCACGGTTGGTACTACGACAACAGCAATGACAAGTACCAGAAGGTGGGCACGAAGAAGCCGAACCGGTGGGGGCTGCATGACATGCACGGCAATGTGTCGGAGTGGACCGCGGACGCTTATGGCGAGTCCTATCCGGTGCCCGAAGAGGGCGGTGTGTTGATCAACCCTTGGACGGTGCCGGAGCGGTTGTATCCGCGCGTGGTTCGTGGCGGCAGTTGGTTCGATGACCCGGATCGGTTGCGGTCAGCGGCGCGGCTGGGTAGCTCCGAAGATTGGAAGCAACAGGATCCGCAGTTGCCCAAGAGCCTGTGGTATCACACCGATGCGTCGTGGGTTGGGTTCCGTGTGGTCCGGCCGGCGGAGATTCCGACGGTGCAGGAGATGGACGCGCATTGGAATAGTGCGCGTGGGAAGCGGTGAGCAGGTCGGCAGGAATGATCGGGCATCATCATGTGAGCCGTTTGGGCGTTAGCCCCGGTTGTACGAGGGAGCAACGACGCTTAGCGAAACAGTCCAAATGCCGAAAGACTCCTGCCGACCTGCTTCGCATCGCGATGAAGTAGCCGGATTCGCTAAGAATTCGGAGGCGCGAGGTGAATGTTGGTTCCGGGCGATTGAAAAAGTGAAATTGTAAATTGACAATTTTAAAATGCGGATGAGCGTGGGGAGGCGTTGGTTGATTGGCGTTGCCAATCGTTCCAAGTCGGGCGGCGGATTCCGGGGTGGTCCCTCGCTCACGCGTTCGGGTTGTGATGTTGGTAGCTGGATTGTTGAGCTGGTTTTGCCTGGCCTACGGTTTGTTGTCTGGTACACTGGTTTGTAAGTTGATCCTGGTTTTGGGGTCGATCAGGATTTGTTTGGAGACTGCAAAAAATGACAACGACACTTCACCTGTCGCTTCCTGAATATGACTCCATGGTCCGTGTCGGAGCGTTTGATCAGATCGATCGAAAGGTCGAATTGATTCGAGGAGAATTGATCGAGATGAACCCCGCCGGCCCCATCCATGATGACTTGATCACCTACCTCACCAATTGGTCTGCTCGCGGCGTCGACCCTGCTCTGAGTCTGATCACATCGCAAACCGGATTGGACCTTCCTGAGACCCAGTCTCGTCCCGAGCCTGATTTGATGTGGCTGCGAGCAGCCCGTTACCGCGATGCACATCCGCGAGGGAGCGACGTGCAACTGGCGATTGAAGTTGCGTTCAGTAGTTTAGCTTACGACTTGGAAACCAAACGACGTTTGTATGCCGAATCGAACATCGTCGAGTACTGGATCGTCGACGCACAGGCCCAATGCATCCACGTCCATCGTCACCCGGTCCAAGGTGACTACCGAGATCGAAGTGTCCACGCACGCACAGACATGCTTTCGCCATTGATCCAGCCCTCCGCCAAGCTTGACTTAAACGATCTGTTCCTTGGCTAGAGGAGATCGTCGAAGAATTTTAGGCCAGGTAGGACTTTTCCTACTTGGTGCATGATGTCGCTGGGTTCGCCAGAATTCAGATGTGCGAAGTGGTTGGCGTCCGAATTCTGGCGGATGCGGGGACGGTGCGTGGTGCCTTGCTGACCGATTGCCGGATGGTGCCAGCCACTTTTTGGCGGCATGGTCGACGACGGCCCCGTCCGGGGCGACATGGCGATGTCCGCGCACGGTCTCGGGGCTTCCACCCCGAGCTATCGATGTCGGCCCCTCCGGGGCGAGTTGGGGCGAATGGCTCTGGAGGAGTCCGTGATGGGCGGCCTTGCTGTAGCCGGATTCGCCAGAATTCGGAGGGACGAGTGGGTGGGCGGTCCCTCGCTGACGCGTCGGGTTGTGATGTTGGTCGCTGGATTCGCCAGAATTCAGAGGTTGGAGTTGGTTGAGCGGGCGTATTCGAGGCGAATGCGATGGCGGTTGTTTGCGTGCTGGATGGTGCCAACCACTTTGGGCGGCATGGTCGACGACGGCCCCGTCCGGGGCGACATGGCGATGTCCGCACGCGGTCTCGGGGCTTCCACCCCGAGCTATCGATGTCGGCCCCTCCGGGGCGAGTTGGGATGCTTGGCTTTGGAGGAGTCCGCGATGGGCGGCCTTGCTGACGTCGATGTAGCTGGATTCGTCAGAATTCGGAGGGACGAGTGGGTGGGCGGTCCCTCGCTGACGCATTCGGGTTGTGATGTTGGTCGCTGGATTGGCCAGAATTCAGAGGTGCGAAGTGGTTGAGGTCCGAATTTTGGCGAATCCGGCTACGGGAGGGGCGACGGGAATGGTGACGTGCTTCAGACGTCTTCGTCGTCCTCGTACTCTTCTTCGTCGTAGTATTCTTCTTCCTCTTCCTCGTCTTCGTACTCCTCTTCCGCTTCGGTTTGCGAGGAGGCTTTGGGGGCAGCGGTGGCAGTGGCCGCGGCGGAGTCGTCGGTGATGCCTTGCATCGCGTTCCACTGTTCCATCGTCAGCAAGACTTCGCGTGACTTGGACCCGTTGTACTGGCCGACGATGCCGTCTTCGGCCATGTAGTCGACCAAGCGCGCGGCTCGCCCATAGCCAATCCCGAGGCAACGCTGGATCAGCGACAACGACCCGCGGCCTTCGCGAATCACGACTTCGATGGCGGACTCGTACAACTCGTCTCGCTTGCGAAGTTTGTCGACGTCCATCTCGGATGCGTCGCCTTCTTCGTCGTTGATCTTCAAGTTCATCAGCTCGCCGACGAATTGCTGTTCGCCGCCGCTGCTGCAGTGGTCGCAGACGCGATCGATCTCGGCGTCGGACAGGTAAGTCCCCTGCCCTCGAATCAGGGTGCTGGTTCCCGGCCAGAGGAACAGCATGTCCCCGTTGCCGAGCAGTTTGTCGGCACCGTTCTCGTCGAGCACCACGCGGCTGTCCGTTTTACTGGCGACCTGGAAACTCAGACGCGCGGGCAAGTTCGATTTGATCAAGCCCGTGATGACGTCCACGGTTGGCTTTTGCGTTGCTAGGATCAAGTGAATTCCAACGGCACGACTCTTTTGAGCCAAGCGGATGATGTGCGTTTCGACTTCCTTGCCGGCCGTCATCATCAAGTCGGCCATCTCGTCGGCGATGATGACAATGAAAGGAAGCTTGTCCGGCACGTCGGTGTTCTCGTCGTCTTCATCCACTTCCAAACGCCGCAGGACTTCTTCCCGGCCCAGGTCATTGAAGCTGTTGATGTGACGCACACCGGCTTTGGCGAGTAGCGAGTAACGCTCTTCCATCTTTTCGACGGCCCAGCCAAGGATCGCCTCGGCCTTCTTCATGTCCGTGATCACGGGGTGCATCAGGTGAGGCAAGCGGCCGTAGCCGGACAACTCGACCATCTTGGGGTCAATCATCAACAAGCGGACTTCGTCGGGCCGGCAGCACATCAGGATGCTGGTGATGATCGCGTTCAAACAGACCGATTTACCGGTACCGGTTCGACCGGCGATCAACAGGTGAGGCATCTTGGCCAAGTCGACTGGCATCGGTTCGCCGGAAACGTCTTTGCCCAAGAAGACTGGGATGTTCATCTTCGAGATCCGCGAATCGGATTCTTCGATCACATCGCGAAGCCGAACGACTTGTCGAATTTCGTTGGGGACTTCGATGCCGACGGTGTTCTTGCCGGGGATTGGGGCGACGACGCGAACGCTGGGGACTCGCAGGGCGATGGCGAGGTCATCGGCGAGCGCGGTGATTTTGTTCAGCCGCAGGCCGCTTTCAAGTTCCAATTCGTACTGGGCGATGACCGGACCGATTTCGACATTGGTGACCGTGACGTTGAAGCCAAAGCTGCGAATGGTTTGCTGCAGCATCGCGCTTTTCTGCAGCGCCTCCGCGTGCTGTTCTTCGTAGTCAAATCCGTCGCTGCCTTCGAGCAGTTCGAGACTGGGCAAGTGGTACTGCGAGATGCCTTCGGGAGCACCTTCCTGGACCGAGTCGTAGAGTTCTTGCTTGGCGTCTCGCTGCTTGGGCATCTTGATCGTCGGCGCGGGGGATTCCTCGTGCGCGGAATCATTGCGCAGGGTCGTCGTTTCGCCTTCGATTTCGAGTTCACGGGTGGGAGATTCTTCTTCCTCTTCCCATTCCTCGTATTCGTACTCGTATTCTTCTTCCTCGGTGGCGTCCTTGGACTTCGTGAGGCTGGCGCCAATCCCGGCCGCGGCGGCCAGTCCGGCGGCGCCGAGCTTGGCGGCTTTGGCGAGCCCGTTGGCAGGAGCGGCTTCTTCCGCGGCTTCGGCTGCCTCAGCCACGGCTTCGCGTTCTTTGGGTTTGCGAACGCGGATCGTGGGTCCGGTTTCGGCTGGCTCGGCCGGGTCGATGCGACCGCCGTTGGGATCCAGCGACGCGTCGGATTCGTCCCCGTCGATCAGGATCGGCCCGTCCAGGTCGCTGAACGGTTGGCGGCGCCGGCGGAGTGTGACTGGCATGGCTTGCGCGGCTTTGGCGAACCCACGACGAGAGGCCTTGGCCCCGCCGACAACCACGGTTCGACCGGCGTAGACCAGCATGTAGTCCGTCGTCAGCAACAACCCGACCGACAGCACTGTCAGCGTCAAAATCCAAGAGCCGACGGGATGGAAGTGTTGCAGCAAGAAGGCGGACGTCATCGCGCCGAGGTAGCCCCCGTTGCCGATGACAGGCATGCCGCCCAGTTCAATGTCCGTCATGGCGGCCGCGGTGGTCACAGCCAGCAAGGTGATGCAGCCGCCGAGGGACCGCAGCACGGGCGCGTTCATGTGCCCGCGAATCAGGAGTGCGGTCGAGATGCCTCCGCCGGCCGAGATCACCAGGGCGGATCCGATGCCGACGGCGCTGAGCAACATCGATGAAATCAGGGCGCCCAGCGAGCCGCAGGCGTTTTGCACGATTTCGTTGGCGGGATAGACGGCCACATCCGGCGTGAAGAATTGGTCGAGTGGCCAGACTGGGGTGGGAACCGGGTCGGCGGGGTCGTGTGTCATCACCGAAACCAATGTCAACAACGTCGCCGCGACCAGCAGGAGAGCTGGGATATCACGTCGAATGTCCACCGCGCGAGGCGGGGCGGATTCTTGCGATTCGGCGTTGGCGGCACTGGCCGTCGTCGTGGACATGGCGTTGGGTTGGAAAAGGCCGGAAAGTAGCTGGATTCGCCAGAATTCAGAGATTTGCGTTCGTTTGAGGTCCGAATCCGGTGACGCGAGGCGACAACTTGGGCGCATCTACCCTCTTTCGTCGTCAGTCGGGCAAGGTGCCCTACAACTCGACCGCAGCGAGCGTCATAATCGCTCGTTTTCCCCATCGCATCACATTTGGATGCCCACGGCCTCGTGGGAACGAAAACGGCATGTTTGACGACAAAATCGGCGACCTCGGAGTGACCTTCGACGATGTCCTGTTGCAACCTCGATACAGCGAGGTCGTGCCCAGCGAGGTGGACGTCAGCAGTCAGATGACCCAGCGAATCCGCCTGCAAATCCCGCTGATCTCGTCGCCGATGGACACGGTGACCGAGTCCGAGATGGCGATTGCCCTGGCAAAAGAGGGCGGTTTGGGCATTGTGCACAAGAATCTGTCGGTTCGACGACAGACCGAAGAGGTGCTGAAGGTCAAACGCTCGGCCAACGGGATCATCGTCAATCCGGTGACCCTGAATCCCGCTCAAAAGGTCAGCGCGGCAGCGGAGTTGATGGACCGGGCGAACGTCTCGGGGATCCCGATCGTGCAGGACGATCGCACTTTGGCGGGAATTTTAACGCGGCGGGACCTGCGGTTCTTGGAAGACCCCGACATGCCGATTTCCCAGGTAATGACGCGTCAAAACCTGGTCACGGCGGTAGGGAATGTAACGCTTGCGCAAGCTGAGAAGATTTTAACGGAAAAAAGGGTCGAGAAACTTCTCCTGATTGACGAAGAAAGAAAACTGACGGGGTTAATCACGATTCGCGACATCGACATGATGAAGCGTTACCCGCGGGCCTGCAAAGATCCGCAGGGACGTCTTCGGGTCGGAGCCGCGATTGGGGTGGGTGACTATGAACGAGCGGAAAGCTTGATCGGCAAAGGTGTCGACGTGCTGGTGGTCGACTCGGCTCATGGACACAGCCGGAATGTGATTGAGACCGTTCGAGAGATTAAGCAGAACAAGTCATGGGACATTGATGTCGTGGCGGGGAACGTCGCAACGGCCGAGGGCGCAGCAGATTTGATTGCGGCCGGAGCTGACGCGGTGAAGGTTGGCATCGGTCCGGGATCGATTTGCACCACACGGGTGATCAGTGGCATTGGAGTGCCTCAGGTCACCGCGATTTTAAGTGCGGTGAAGGTCGCTCAAGAGAAGAACATTCCTGTCATTGCGGACGGAGGAATCCGTTTTAGCGGTGACATCACCAAAGCAATCGCCGCTGGGGCGAGCACCGTGATGATCGGCAGTTTGTTTGCTGGTTTGGCGGAGAGTCCTGGCAAGATGATTTTGTACCAAGGTCGTACCTTCAAGGCGTACCGTGGGATGGGATCGATGGGTGCGATGGTGAAGGGAAGCAGTGATCGGTATCGCCAAAAAGGCACCGAGGCGGGCAAGCTTGTCCCCGAAGGTGTCGAAGGACGCGTGCCGTTCAAAGGCCCGCTCAGCGATTACGCCTACCAGTTGGTCGGTGGTTTGCGTGCGGGCATGGGATATGTCGGTACACGGACGATCGAAGAACTCCGCCGCGACGCGAAATTCATTCGCGTGTCGGCCGCTACGGTGAGGGAGAACCACCCGCATGACATTGCGATCACACAAGAAGCGCCCAACTACAGTCCCGATGTTCATTCGGGCGACGCCAGTTGAGGCAGACGTTCCGACGACCCATCGCCTGAGCCCATTGCCAGGTCGATTGGTCCGCCGACGATGGCTGGCCGGATGCATTGCCGCTGGCCTCAGCGTCGGTGCTCTTTCCGCCAGTTCGGCGGTGATGGCCCAAGACAGCTTTGGGCCCACCCGCGTGGACTCAACCTCGCATCCTCTTTCGGCGAACACTTCGCCGGCTCCGGCGCGTCCGGTTGGTCAGCCCATTCCGCGGATGCGAACCGCGGATTTGATGCAGGCTCAACCGAATCCGCCCGCTGCGTCGCAAGCATCGCCGATGCGTCGTCCCGGTTGGGATCTGCAATGGCGCAAGAGCCCGCAGGTCGCCTCGGAAGAAGCCGCTCGGATCAGCGACGCTGCCTTCCATGAGGCAACGCCCCAGCAACACGAGACCTCGTTCCAGCAATCGGTCGCTCACGCTCAACCGCTGCAGCCAGCCACTGCACCGCAAGTTGCCACACCGCCAGTTGCCGCACCACAAGCCAACCCTGCTGGCCCGGCCGTGGTGATGGTCTCGGGAACGAGTCGCCGCAACCAGGGTGCTGCTTCCACCTCGATCCATCCCGCTGCGTTTCTGCAGCAACCTGGGTCAGGGTTTGGATTGCCCGAGTTCGACGCGGCACCGCCAGCCGACGCGCAACCGATCTCGCCTCCCTCGTCCAGTGGCTTTGGTGTGCCCGGCGACAATGGTGCTGCCAGCGGAAGTGGAAGCCGTCCGAATTGGAACGCCAACCCGTTCCGTGATGAATTGGGAGCGAACCCGAACGCAGCCCCTGGCAATGGACTCAGCTCGCCCGTCGAGATGGTGCCACCTGGATTGGAAGCGTTGCCCGCTCCGGGATTGGATTCACCCAATGTGACACCGGATACGTTTGGACAACCCGACGCATTGGGGCAACCGGATGCCGGGCCATCGATTCGCGACATGTTGCAAGACGAAACGAATCTGCCGCAGCAACCACAGGCGTCGGAGCCCGAAACTCTGGAGTCTCCTTCGGACCGGTTTGAATCCAATCCGTTTGACCGTCGCGACCAAGAATCGAAGGCACGCGATGAGCTGGATCGCCTGGAGTTGGAAGCTCAAGACCGAGGCCGTTTGCGACCGCAGGCTGACCGCGATGACGCACCGATCATGAACGACGATGGGCCGATCCGTCGTGCCGTTGGATTGTCTTGTGACGACTTCCGTTCGCGGATCGCCGCACAAACGATCGATCAGGTTTCGCTGGACATCAGCCCACCGTATCGTCCTGACGTGATCGATGAAGGCGAATACATGAAGCTGAAAGAACGCTTTGACGAGCGTCAAGAATCACGGGTCTGGCGAAGCATCGATGGGCGTCCGATGGGCACCGGTCGCTTGGTCGATCTGGCGTATGAAAACGCTGTGATCGTGACGGAGTTCGGATCTCGTGAAGAGTTGCCGATCAACCGCTTGAGCGAAGCGGACTTGGGATTCATTTCCGAGAACTGGGGATTGCCGACGGAGTGCTTGTTGGAACAGGTCGCGTTCACACCGCGTCGTTGGAAACCGACGACCGTGGTCTGGGCCGCGTCGAACTTGTGTCACAAACCGTTGTACTTCGAAGAGGTCAACCTGGAACGCTACGGTCACACCGCGGGTCCCGTGTTGCAACCGGTTTTGTCATCGGCTCACTTCTTCGCGAACATCGCGGTGCTGCCGTACAAGATGGGTGTGCACTCGCCGCATGAATGCCAGTATGCGTTGGGTTATTACCGTCCCGGCAACTGTGCCCCGTGGATCATCCCACCGGTGCCGTTGAGCCTGAGGGGAGCTTGGTACCAAGCCGCCGCGGTCACCGGCACGGCACTCTTGGTTCCTTGATCCAAAGTCACCCGTCGTAGCTGGATTCGCCAGAATTCAGAGGCTCGAGATGTAGGCCAGGTTCTACCTGGCGGGGTGATTGGACGGACATCGCTGAGACTTGCGGTCTCGGGGCTGACGCCCCGAGCTACCGATGTCGGCCCCTCCGGGGCGAGTTGGGGCGAATGGCGAGCCGGATGAGCCGAGCCGGATGGTGCCAGCCACCTTGGCTGGCATCGTCGACGACGGCCCCGTCCGGGGCGACATGGCGATGTCCGTGCGCGGTCTCGGGGCTGACGCTCCGAGCTACCGATGTCGGCCCCTCCGGGGCGAGTCGGGATGCGTGGCTCTGGAGGAGTCCGCGATGGGCGGCCTGGCTGTCGCTGGATTCGCCAAGAATTCAGAGGTGCGAAGCGGTTGAGATCCGAATTCTGGCGAATCCGGCTACAACTGCAGGGAATCTGGCGGCAGTCGGAAATGTTCTGTGCGTTTCGTTATAACGATGCGTATGAACACCACGTCCAAGAGCGATTCGGTGCCGGTTCCCGTGGAGTCGGTGGCGGACATGATCGAACGCCTCGGAGAACCTCCCGAGGACATCTGGGATCGCTTGGTCGCCGCGGCGGAAACCTCGTTTCCCTCCATGCAGGCTTCCTCTCCATCGAGCGATTCGATTCGCTCGCCCAACCATGTGTTTTGGCAATCGCATGGCGTGGATGCTCACGGGGAATTGATCCGCTTGTCGGAAGGTGACTCCGCGACCGAGGCTGCATCGGCGACCGATCCGATTGTCTTGGATTCAGCCGACGATGCGTTGGTGGGAATGGTCGAACGGAACGAATCGGCTGAGCTTGCGAGTTCTGGTTCGAGACCCAAGAAGACATCCACGTCCAAGCCAATTTGGGTCGGTGTGCTCGCCGCGATGGCCTTGCTCGCGGCAGCATTCCTGTGGTGGCCGAGTTCCGATTCTGAGTTGGCTCAAACGTCTGATGGTTCCGGTGGCAACGTGGCTCCGTCCAGCTCCAATGCGAACGTGTTTGCACCGGGCATCCTGGAGACGACCGAGGAGTCCGCGCTGGAACTTGGCACGCTGGTGGACGCGGCACCGTCGGATGTGTCTGCCGAAACGAGTGTTGATCCGAGTGGCATCGAGATGAGTGCCGCTGAGATTGTGGGAGCGAACTCAGGCGCCCGGCCTTCGACCGGACAACCCGCAACCGAAGAGACGAACGGGATGACTTCGTCGGCGTTTTCGTTGGACGATCTGGTTCCCGCGCCGGTCGCGACGGAGTCTTCTGACGAGGATGTCGGCGAGGTTGTCGGCGAGGTTGACGAATCCATGGCCGGCGAATTGATGGCGTCTGAAGGCACCGGCCCCGCGTCGTTTGGTGGCGGTGAAGAAGCGGATGTGATGAGCGATGGTGACACGGACGACATGGACTCGGACGCGGTGACTGGATCCACCGAGGAGTCCACGGCGGCGGATTCGCAAACGATCTTTGTTTCGTTGCCGACGCTTGCAGAGACTGGATCAGAACAAGGTGACCGTGACCAATGGCCGGTCTCTTCTTGGACAAACGCGAGGTTGGTTTTTCCTGACAAGCGACTTGAGTTCTCGGTCTCTGGTGGGACGCCCGACAGCGGTTCGATTGTGAGGTCGTCGGATCAAACCGCAATCGCCAACTTGCGAATCGATGCCGACGAGAATGCAACGCGGTGGGAGTGGTTGCCGGGGGCGTTGGATGCGGATCGCAAGGCATTGCTTCACGGCCGAGTGGAGCTTGCCGGGGGACAGCGAGTTTATTTGCGGCCGAGTTTGCGAGGGGACGCGATCGGCATCGATTTGGCGGATCGAGATGGGAAGATGAAGTGGGATTTGGCCGCACCGCCCGAACCCAAAGGAGCCCGGTTGAACATGGATTTGGTGGTCCCCGAGGGAGTCGATGTCGGTTGGATCGAACCGATTGAAAACGAGTCGCCTCGCAAGGTGCGTGGCATCGCGGTGTTGAGCCAACAAGATTCGGAATCGGTGGCGGTGGTGGTTCGTGTCGACGTCCAAACGACGCGGATGATGACGGTCCGAGTCCGGTTTGGCGCGAGGCTGGATCCATCGATGCCATGGCAATGGACGGACCGCGAGGACGTCTCGCAAACGTTGGCCGTGGTGACTCGGCAAATGGAACTGGCGGACCGGAGGCACGCTGAACTGGAGTCGGCCATCTCTCGAGCCGAAAGTTCACGGGCGCGTCGTTTGGAGGCTCGCTTGGAACAGCAGTTGGACCAACTCGAGAATCAGCAGAAGAGCTTGAAGATGTTTGCCGAACGTTTGGCGGAATTGGATCAGTTGATCGCGATGCTCGCGGGGCAAGCGAGTCTCGAAGCCGAGTTGTTTGTTTCTTGGCCCGATGATGAACAGCCGATTTTGCAACTGACGTCCGCCGATGGCTGATTTCCTGGATTCGCCAGGATTCAGATGTGTCCCTCGCTGACCGGCTTGTTGATTGACTCGAGTTCACAACCCGACGCGTGAGCGAGGGACCCACCGGCTCATTGCAATGGCACGCGATCCCTCGCGAACGCTTCGGGTTAGGATTCAATCCACAGGCCGTCACGCGTTGGGGGTCCATTTCGACGGGTTTGGAAGCCCATCGTACGGGGCACGAACCGGGGATCGTTCGGCGACGGGACGACAAACATCTGTCGTCGCTCCGCGACTGGAGGTGTGTCCGGGGGATTGAACAACCGCGGAGCGGTAACAGTTGTCAGCCTCGGGTTTTCAACCCGAGGTCTCGAGCGTCACTCCCTTGACTCGGCAAGCCGCGGAGCGGCGACAGGTGAGCTGGGGGATGGATTGAAAAAGTAAAATTGTAAATTGTAAATTGCAAAATCCGGGTGGCTGTGGCGAGGACGGGACGCGAACCGGAGGAGCATTCGGCGGCAATCACCGCCCCGGATGGGGCCGGCGTTCTTAGCTCGGGGCGGAAGCCCCGAGACCGATGACGAAACACAAGAGACCGCCCCGGACGGGGCCGGCGTGGGGCACGCCGCGTGGGCCTCGCGGACCGGCTTGTCGATTCACTCGAGTTCACAACCCGACGCGTGAGCGAGGGACCCACCGGCTCGTTGCAATGGCACGCGATCCCTCGCTCACGCGTCGGGTTAGGATTCAATCCACAAGCCGTCACGCATCGGGTTGCGAATCCGGCTACGGGAGATGCGAATCCGGGGACGGGGGGCTCACTCGGATTCGGTGTCTGGAATCCCGAGAGACCGGCCTTCTTCTGAACTGGCTTCGTCGGCGTTTTCAGCTTCCGCGGCTTCGTCCTTGTCCCGCTCGCCTCGCTTGCTTCTTCGCGAACGACGTTCGGTGGGCGGTGGTGTTTCGCCGTAGACGCGATCAGTCGTGATCTGGATCGATTCGGCTTTGACTTTTGTGTCATCCGGCGGTTGGTAGAAGCCTCGCACGTCGACGGCGTCACCGGGTTGGGCGAGCGACAGATTGTTGACGCGAAGCTGCAGTTCCAGGTCCGGTGATGTCATCGTTTGCACCGGAACATTGCCCGCTCGCAGAGCCACGCCGCCTTGCGGGTTGAGAGCCATCAGGTTGCCGACCACGGTCACGGGGCCGGTCGGTGGCCCTGCGTTGCCACGTTGCGGTGGGTTGCTGGGGTGAACGCCCGGTTGAAACTTTTCGCGTTCGCGGCCTTTGAGCAGCTTCACGTTGACGGGGGCGAACAGTTCGAGCTTGCTGACTGGTTCCAGAGGGGCCCCGGTCGGTCCCAGGTTGGCTTGGAAGCGAACCAACATTCCGGGACGCAAGTAGGCCGGCAAGGCTTTCGCGATGAAGGTCAGCTGCGAGACCGAGTCAGGGGGTTGCACCATGACTTCGGTGCCGTCTTCCCGCTCGATCGTCAGGATCATGCCGCGGTAGGAAACCAGTTTGCCGCGGAACGAGGTGACTTCGTTGGCGCCACCCGCTGCGGCGTTGTTGCCGAAACCCTGGGCGGTCACTGCCGCGGGCGAAACGACGAGCAATCCGAAACAGATCCACAGGCCGCCAACGAATCGTTGGACGGCCGGACTGAAAGTAAGCGGGGACTCAAACAGCGACATGGGTTGCCTCAGGTGGGAGGGAGGGAACCCAAATTATAACTATTCGTCGTCGGCACGCATGAAAGGCGTCAGGACCAGCGAGTAGTCGCAGAATTCGTCGGCGCCAAAGTACAGGTCCAGTTCGCGTTTGGCCGATTCTTCGCTGTCGCTGGCGTGAACCAGGTTCATTTGGCGGCTGCTGCTGTAGTCACCACGCAGGGTGCCAGGAGCGGCTTGCAAACCGTTGGTGGCGCCGAGCATGTCGCGGACGACGCGAATGACTTCCAGGCCTTCCAGTGCGATCGCGACGACGGGAGCCGAGGTGATGAACTCTTCCAGCGAGGGGTAAAACGGCTTTTCGACGTGTTCAGCGTAGTGTTGCTTGGACAGTTCCGGTGTCACTTGCAGCAACTTCATGGCAACGATGTGCAATCCTTTGGTTTCGAATCGGGACAGGACGTCACCGATCAAGCGGCGTTGGACACAATCAGGTTTGAGCAAGACGAGGGTGCGTTGCATGGCAGAAACACAGAGGTTCGAAAGGTTTTGAAAACGGGAAATTCGCCAAACAAACTCGGCGGAGCAGAAAAATACTCAACGCAGGCTTTCGTCGGAACCCGCCACGGCCGAGTCCGCTCGGGCGGTTCGTTCCAACCAGCTCAAAAACAGCCCGCCGACCAGCGTCGAACCGCCCTCCCCGATCGTCCACCAACCTGGCAGCCCAGACATCGCGTCGACGACCCACTGGAGCACCCCGAACGCGATGGTTCCCCGTGCTGCCCAGCGAATGAGGGCGCGATACCGTGGCAGGTCGGCAGACAAGATGCACAGCAACGCACCGACAAACCCATACAGCAGCGACAAATTGCGAGCCAGGTAGAACGTCAACGGGGATTCGGGGAAGGGATCGATGCCGAGTTCCTGAGCGATTTCAATCATCCATTTCTCAGGCATGACCGCCGCGGCAAAGGCTAGCAACGCGGCAGCGCCAATGATTCGCAGAAACCATTTCAGTCGTTGATCAGGTGTCATCGGAGTCGGCCCAGGGGGATGGCGGAGGCGTTTCGCAAACGTGGATGGCGGCTACCGCAGCAGGAGGGATCTCGATGGCACGGTGCCGGTTCAAATCGACAAACACCCAGCGGGTTTGGACTTTGGCAAGCACCGTTTGATCGGAGGGACGCGTCACCAGGTAAAGCCGCTGGCAGGAATAACGGTTCCAGCTTGGGATCCACGTCCGGATGATCAATTCGTCCCCGGCCAACGCCGCGGCTCGGTAAGTGATGTCATGCCCGCGAACGACCCAGCCCAAACCGTCTTGCAGTGCGGAAGCCGCGTCCCAGCCCTCGGCGGCGCTATGGTCGCGAGCGGCCCACAGCGTCCACTGCAAATACCGCAGGTTGTGGACGTGTTGTTGGGCATCGATTTCGTCGTCGGCAACTGTGTGATGCAGGTCGAAGAAAGTGTGAGGCATGCGTGGATGTCGGGATGGGAAGCGGCGTGCGAAGAGTTGGCAAAGTCATCCTATCGCAGCGTCACAGAAGCGTTGTAGCTGGATTCGCCAGAAGTTCGGATGGTTGACGTGGAGAGGTCCGAATTCTGGCGAATCCGGCTACGGTGGGTGGCCTTGCTAACTCGGCGGGTTGTGACGGACGTAGGCCAGGCTGTGCCTGGCGGGGTGTTTGGCCGGATGGCTTTGAGTCTTGTGGGACTGTTTGGACGCCTCGCTTTGTTCCAAAGCATCGGCTGGGTGCCAGGTAATAACCTGGCCTACATGGCTGGATTTACCAAGAATTCAGTGTGGTCCCTCGCTGACGCGTCGGGTTGTGATGTTGGTAGCCGAATTCTGGCGAATCCGGCGACGGTTGGTGCGGGCTCGCGACCTCAAAGTCCACGATTGGCAAAAATCTGAAAACGGATCGTTCCTCTGCCGACCCACCCCGGTTTCCACTGCGTAATAATCAACTCGGTCCGCTGTCCCGACCTCGTTTTCTCACCTCCAGACGGCTGAATCCCCGACCCAATGCAGGAGTTTCTGATGCCAGTGCCCTCCATCTTCGCTTCGCCATCCCGCTCGCTCGCGTCCATCGCGGCAGCTGGACTGTTGATTGTCGCGACGTCCTGCACCCAGGCCGCTCCGCCCGTGGGCACGAATTCGGATGACCCCAACGCCAACCCCAATTACAACGGGTTGCCGTTGGATTCCGAAATTGTGGAGGTCAAAACTCGGCCGGGCGAAGACGTGGTGACGTTGGCGGGGGGCTGTTTCTGGTGCACGGAAGCCGTTTTTGAGCGGATGGAAGGCGTCAACGATGTCGTCTCGGGCTACATCGGAGGGAAGGTCAAGCGTCCCAATTACGATCAAGTTTGCGGCAAGATGACCGGCCACGCCGAAGCCGTCCAAATCTATTACGACCCGACCAAGACGAATTTTGAAGAGCTGCTCAAAGTGTTCTTCAAAACGCACGATCCAACGACCTTGAATCGGCAAGGCGCCGACGGTGGACCGCAGTACCGCAGCAGCATCTTCGTTCACAACGAGGAGCAACGTGAAATCGCCAAGAAGACGATTGAAAAACTGGGCGAAGAATACCGGGACCCGATCGTCACACTGATTGAGCCTGCCACCAAGTTTTATGTGGCCGAAGAGTTTCACCAGGATTACTACCGCCGGAATCCAAACGCCGGTTATTGCCAAGCAGTGGTGGCCAACAAGGTTCGAAAATTCAACCGAGAATTCGGCGACAAGATCAAAGGCTCCGCGAAGTAAATCCAAGCTTGGTTCCTTGCCTAGCGGGATTCTTCCGTTGCTGCGTTTCTTGGGCGATGCGTTACATTGGATGCATGTTTGAACCCAGCTCATCGTCGACCATCGCCTCACAACTTCGCTCTCCTGTTGGAGAGGCGGCGCAGTTGGTCGATGCCGCTTATCAGCGGGGCTTCGTGGGCTGCACCTCTCCCGAAACGAAGTTGGGGGAGAGGTCGAGCGACGCCGTTCAGGCGTACGCGAGGGTGAGGGCCGGGCATGGGAAGCGGCGTGAACTGCCCTCCCCCGGAAATCTCGCTGAACGCTCGCTTTCCGAGCCCTCCCGTCGCGCGGGCGGGGGTCGCAAGCGTTTCGTGCACAGCTCTTCGCAATTGCACCACCGCTGCGCTCAGGCGGGTGAGTTCAAGATTGCAAGCACAATGTTTCGAAGCTGCACGGCATCTAAACATTGGGGGAGAGGTGGCCGTCCTTGCTGGCAGCGACTCATTTTCATGACCTTCGCGGCCTGGTTGCTGCTGATCGCTGGGACGGAGGTCGGGCAGGCCCAAGTCGTGCAGCTTCCCAGCGTGCGACGGTTCTCTTCCACCAGCAGCATGTTGATTCCCGATCGTGGGACGGGATCGATCGGCGGCGTTTCGTCTTACCAAAGCGGGCGTTCATCGCGTGGTGGGTTTTCGCCTGGCGGAGCCTTCGGCGGTGCCACTCGCACCGGCAATGCATCCGTCTCCGTGACGATCATCGATCAAGACGAGATTGACCGTCAGTTGCTCGGCGATGCGGACCCGCGACGATTTGCAAAACAGGAAGCACAACAAGAAACGATTGCCGACGCGAAAGCGTTGGTGCAAAACGCCAGGCGGTTGCTCCAGAGCGGCGATCGTATGCGAGCACAAGGCGCGTACGAGTTGGCGCTGCATCGATTGGTGCGTTTGTCGAAACAAAGTCCGCCTTCGCAAACTTCATCGAGTCATGTGGGCGTGTCGAAGGCAGCCAGCCCGGAGTACATGTTGGCCTATGCAAAACGTGAATACGCACAGCACTTTGGTGAGCTGCCAGCGTGGGTTTTGGCTGATGGTCGCGTTTCTCGATCCAAAATCGAAGCGGCAGGGCGCGAGCCCTCCGGTCACGCACCGGGCGGCTTGCGCCGCTCCGCCAAACAACCGGGCAGCATGCCGATGGCGGAGGTGACGCCGTGATGTCACGACAGATGGGAGTGCGTTCCTGCCGCGATTTTTGCCGCCGGTTTGGCGTCGGGCTGCGAGCCGGTGCGGACTTGTTGAAGCTGTTGGAAAGCGAGGCCAAGCACGGTCCCGCACGGCAACGCATGGCCATGACCAAGATTCGCGAGGGGGCCAAAGACGGGCACGCGATCAGCGAGATGATGCGGCATCAGAAGCCATTCTTCCCGCCCTTGTTGGTCGTGATGACTCGGGTGGGCGAGACGACCGGCAGGCTGGAACGGACCATGTTGGCGCTGTCTGAGCACTACGCCCAACAGTACACGCTGCGCCAGAATTTCATTCGCGCGATCGCTTGGCCAGGGCTTCAGTTGTTGATTGGCATCGGCGTGGTGTCGTTGATGATTTGGATCATGGGCGTGCTGACGGCTCCCACCGGCGGTGAGATGACGGACATGCTGGGGTTCGGGTTGCGCGGCCCCCAAGGAGTGCTGATTTTCTGGGCCTATGTCGCCGCCTTCGCTGCGGTGCTGGGTGGGATGTACTTGGCGTTTCGAAAGAACGTTGGCGGCATCCAAAACATTGTGCCGTTGGTGTACCAGGTTCCCGCGATCGGTGGTGCCATTCAAACGATCACGCTGGCCCGTTTCGCTTGGACGCTGTCGCTGTCTTTGGACGCAGGGATCAACCCGATCGATTCGACGAAGTTGTCTTTGGACGCCACGGACAGTTCGTATTATCGAAGCGGAGCCAAGTCGGCCGAGGACGCGATTCGTGGCGGGGCGACGTTGAGTGAAGCGCTCCACCGAACGCATTTGTTCCCTGAGGAATTCATCACCCAGATCGAGATTGCAGAGCTCTCGGGGACCGATGCGGAATCCATTGACCAATTGGCCAAGGACTACGACGAACGAGCCAAAGGGGCGATGAAAACGATTGCCGGTGTGGCGACGGGCGTGATTTGGATTTCCGTTTCGATGTTCCTGATCTTCATGATTTTCCGTATCTTTGGCAAAATCATGGGCTTCTATCAGCAGGGTTTCGAGCCGATTTAGCGGGGCTCGTGCGACGGTCCCGCTTTGCCAGCCAGGAATGATTCCCCATCGAGTCCGTGGGGCCGTTTTTGGGGCAATTGTCGTCGGCGGGCGGTTTGCTCGTCTTCGCATCGCTAGCCACTCGTTTATAGTCGTGCGTTGTTTCGCGATGGGGCCAACAAGTTGGCTCGCTCTCGAAGCTCACCGAAAAGGGGTCTGGCCCTCTTCGGCGAACGCACTCGAATTGAAAACAGCACGCCTCCCAAGGGTCAGACCCCTTTTTCGGAGAGGTTCCCAATCAGGATTCAGACAAGCCCGTGGCCGACAAAGAACAACCTGCCGAACGAACGCCGTTTTTTGTCGACAAGAACGCGCCTCACAACGAAGTCGACTTTGCTCGAATCGAATCGGCGGTGCGCGAGATCCTGGAAGCGGTTGGTGAGGACCCCGATCGCGATGGGTTGCTGGAAACACCGGAACGCGTCGCACGCATGTACGCCGAAATGTTCGCCGGTCTGAAATCGGACCCCGGCCGTCACCTCGCGAAAGTGTTTGCCGAGGACTATGACGAAATCGTGTTGGTGCGAGACATCAGTTTCTGCAGCATGTGCGAGCATCACCTGTTGCCGTTCACGGGCAAGGCACACATCGCTTATTTGCCCAGCGGCAAGGTCGTGGGCCTGAGCAAGTTGGCTCGCGTGGTCGAAGAGGTCGCCCGGCGTCCGCAGGTGCAAGAACGATTGACCCACACGGTCGCCAATTTGATCGAGGATCGATTGTCGGCGCGAGGTGTTGCGGTGGTGGTGGAGTCGACGCACAGTTGCATGACGATGCGAGGCATTCGCAAACCAGGCAGTTTGTGTTTGACCAGCGCCATGCGAGGCGCTTTCAAGACCGATCCCAAGTCACGTGCCGAAGTCTTGGGCCTGATCAACCGCGCCGCGTCGTAGCTGGATTCGTCGGGATCCAGTGGGGTCCCTGGCTGACGCGTCGGGTTGTGATTTGGTAGCCGGATTCGTCAAGAATTCGGATGCGCGAGTTGGTGCGGAGAGATGGCCAACGGCCTTGTTCAACGTAGCCAGTGGGCAACGTCCCTGGGGCCCGAGGACGAATGCACCGGTTCTTTGGCCAACGGCCAAATTCAATGGGTTGCGTTGCGGTTGGCCGTTGGCCAATGACGTTGTAGGCCAGGTTCTACCTAGCGGGGTGATTGGACGGGCCGCGTTGAATCTTGCGGGTGTGGTTGGACGACTCGCTTTGTTCCAAAGCATCGGCTGGGTGCCAGGTGATGACCTGGCCTACGTTGATGGATACACCAGGATGATGGATTCGCTGGAATTCAGAGATCCGAATTCTGGCGAATCCGGCTACGTTGTGGTGGCCTTTCCATTCTTTGTCATCAACGACACCACGATCAAGGTGACCAGAGCCAACGGGATCGTCACGATGCCCGGCTGGCTGAACGGCACGGGGCTGCTCAACGGATCGATGCCGTACACCTTTTCGAAGGTGTCGGCCGACAACAGGATCCATCCCAGCGAACTGAACATGCCGACGATGACGCTGGCGATGATGCCTTGGGCGGTCGTGCGTTTCCAGAACAGCAGCATGATGAGTGCCGGCAAGTTCGCACTGGCTGCGATGCTGAAGGCCCACCCGACCAAGTAACTGACGTTGAGGTTGCGGAACAGGATCCCCAGCACAATCGCGATGGCTCCCACGACCACGGCCGCGATTTTTGCGATTCGAACCTGGCTGTTCTCGCTGAATTCCATGCCCATCACGCCACCGAGCAAGTCGTGGGCGACGGCTCCACTGCTGGCCAAAATCAATCCGCTGACGGTGCCCAAGACGGTTGTGAAGGCGATTGCCGAAATGATGGCAAACAGCAGTCCACTCATTCCGCGAGCAAGCAGCGGCGCGGCCATGTTGCTGTTCGTCACGTCGAGGGTGCCGCTGGTCATGGCCCCCAGTCCCAGGTACAGCGTCAGGACGTAGAAGAACCCGATGCTGGTGATCCCAACGATCGTGCTCTTGCGAGCCGCGGCGGCGTCCTTGACCGTGTAGTAGCGAATCAAGATGTGTGGCAACGAGGCGGTGCCGCAGAACAGCGCCAGCATCAGTGACAGGAAGTTGAACTTGCCCGTCCAACTGTCACTGCGAATGCCAGCGAAACGAGGGTGTTCGCCGGGCCGCAGAACCTGCGAACCACTGGTTGGTTTTTGGTAGAAGACTTGCGTGGTCGAACCATCTTCGTTCTTCAGAGTTTCATTGCCCCAGAGCACCACGGTGCTGCGATTGAGAACGTCGAAGAACTTCAGAGGGCCAAGCGGCCCGGTTTCGGATTGGCCAATGTATTCGTTGGGCAGCACCTTGATCCGGCCCACCGGTCGCAGGTGGCCTTGCCCAGGTTGGTCGCCCTTGGGCAGCCCGCCAATCAACGTCTCGCCATCGGGCAGCGTTGTGATCGACTGGGCTTCCGAGACGATCATCGTCCCGCCTTCTTGGATGTCCGCGCGGTAAACGTCGTAGCCGTCACCGTCTTCCCGAGTGAACTGGAGGTATTGGTCGTTGTCCGCCCAACTCGATGGTTCCACCAGTTCGCGATTCATGGCTTCTGCAATGGCCTGGCGATTGAATTCACCGATGGCGAAGCTGTGGGAAGGGAACGATTGGTTGTCGACCTTGAACCCTTGTTGCAGCACCATCACGACCAGGATCGCGCTGAAGATAACCAGCAGCGATCCCTTCAGAAACTGAACCCAGGTGGTCGAGACCATTCCGGCGGTGACCACAATCGTGATCACGACGGCACCGACCAGCAGCACGCCGACCCAGTGTGGGAAACCCAGCAGAGGTTGAATCAGAACCCCGGCGCCGACCATTTGCGGAATCAGATAGAACACGCTGACGATCAGTGTGCTGATCCCAGCCGCGGCCTTGATTCCTTTGGAATCGAACTTGGCGTCGAGTGCATCGGCGAAGGTGAACTTGCCGAGCCGCTTCATGGGTTCGGCGATCACGAACAAGGCCACGATCCAGCCGGCCAGGTAGCCGATCGAATACAGAAAACCATCGTAGCCGTAGGCCGCGATCATCCCGCAAATGCCCAGGAACGATGCCGCGGACAGGTAGTCTCCCGCGAACGCGATCCCGTTGATGAACCAGGGGATTTGGCCGTGGGCGGCGAAGTAGCCCGCGGATGATTTGGCTTTGCCGCCAAGGTAGAAACTCAGTGCGATCGTGAAGCCGACGAAAGCAAAGAAGACAACGACGGCGGTCATGGAGGGTTCGTAAATCATTCCGATGCCTCCATCGCTTGAGGCTCATCCGGGGTCTTCATTCCGTAGATCAACGCCATACCAATCGCGACCAGGATCAACGCGAATCCGTAGACGATCGCCAGATTCAAGCCCGCGAAAACGATGGTGTCCATCACTTCCGCCTTGAAAGCGTTCAGCAGCACAAACCCGCCGTAAAGCAGCAGGTAGATGACGAACAAAACCAGTCCCAGTCGGGAAGTTCTGTCCGAGGCGGGAGCGGCAGGGAGCGGAGTCGAGACATCGGAGGTGACCGATGGTTCCGATTCGGGGGCGGGATCTGAGGCGGACAAAGGGGGGACTTTTGCTGCGAGGGGGCGAGACGACGATCGTTGGACGACGCAGTCTAGCTGAATCGATGCGTTCGTTGTGACGGAAGCCCAGTCGTAGGATTCGCCAGCGTTCAGAGGCTTCCTTGTTCCCAGGCTCTGCCTGGGAACACACTGTCTTGGAGGCTCCGCCTCCCGATTCTGTCTCAGCAGGCGGAGCCTGCAGTGCATTGCGTTCCCAGGCAGAGCCTGGGAACGAGAAAAAGCCTCGCCAATAAAATCGATGTCCCGTGGCCTTTGGTTGGCGAGTGTTGCTCGCGGAGAAGCGTCCTGGCCCGCTGGGTCAGCAAGGCCGGTCTTTTCGCTCTTGGCCAAAGACCAATCTCATCGGAGCCAGGGGAAGCTCCCCTTATACCGACAGAGGCTTGCGGGGGCGGTTGGACGCCTCGCTTTGTTCCAAAGCATCGGCTGGGTGCCAGGTGATAACCTGGCCTACGTGGATGGCTTCGTTGAACTCAGAGGCTCGAGATGGTGGGATCCGAATTCTTGGCGAATCCGGCTACTGGATGGATGGCATTGGCAGACGCAGTCCGTCGTAGGCCAAGTGGACGTGATCGGGCAGCGAGGCTTCCACGGGGGCGTGATCGATGTCGTGGCCCAGATGAGTCAGGAAGGCTTGGCGTGGTTTGAGTTCTTCGATCACCTCGAGGGCTTCGTCGATGTTGAAGTGAGTCGGGTGCGGCGTGAATCGCAAGGCATCCAGGACCAGCGTGTCGAGGCCTCGCAGTCGTTCCATGGACGACTCCGAAATGTGATTGGTGTCGGTGCAATAGGCGAAGTTGCCCAGACGGAAACCCAGCACTTCGAAGTGCGGTCCGTGCTTCAGCGGAACCGGCATGATACGAAAGCCGAGAACCTCAAACGGGTCGTCGTTGTTGATCGGGAGGATTTCCAGTTGGGGCCGTGATCCCGCGTGGGTTTGTTGTCGAGTGGAGAACGCATAGTCGTAGGACGTGCGAATTCGAGCCTCGACATCCGCACGGCAGTACAGCGGAACGGGACGACCGAGCCGAAACGGAAACAACCGCAGGTCATCCAGGCCGTAGATGTGATCGGCATGTTCGTGGGTGAACAAAACCGCGTGCACGAGCTTGACCTTTTCACGCAGCAATTGCGTTCGCAAATCGGGTGGCGTGTCGATCAGCAGATTGCCTTCGGGCAAGCGGATCAGGATCGAGCAACGCGTTCGGTTGTTGCGCGGGTCGGTGCTTTGGCAAACATCACACTCGCATCCAATCGCGGGAACACCGACGCTGGTTCCGGTTCCCAAAAAGATCAACTCGGGAGTCGGGGCCGGGGAAGTTGGATCGGTCGCGGACGAGTCGGCTGGAGCAGGATCGGATGCGGTCATGCCGCGATGTTATCGCGGGTGAGCATCCCCGTGCAGGTGACGAGTTGGGTGACCATCATCGCATCGGGCGATCAGCGAAGATTGATCGGGATGCCAAAGTCTTGCTTGTCGCCCGGTTGCTCCGATCCAAGGGTGTTCTTCTTGAAAAGGTTCTTGTCGACTTCCTCGCCAAGCTTCCAACGAATGTTGGCGAAGAGTTCCACCGGGTGATGATCGGAATAGGAGATGCCATAGATGGTCGTCGGTAGTCTCTGCTTCGTTGAAGCATGCTCCGTCCATTCGGACCGCGTGATCGACGTGACCTTCGCAAGTGACTCCTCGAATCCTCGCCAGTTCAAGTCAATGACTTGCACCGGCACCTCGTCCTCAAATGTCATGATTTGGCACTTGTAGTCGGCCCCTTTGAATCGAAGCAGCACGTGGGTGCGATTTCCCAGTTGGATGACACCGTGAACAGACTTCGGATTTACGTTGTGATGGCTAAAATCCCAGGCTCGACCCATGGCCGTTTGGCCAGCAGAGACAGTGGCAGCAAAGCAAGGGTCGAAAACGTCAGCTAGGCGAAGGAACTCGAGCTGGTTTTTCCACGTGCCCTCACCTAACTGTTCGCTCACCTCGTCTTCGAACGCAATGAGACGGCTTGAATAGGATTTGTCGCCGTCACGAAGGACATCAAGATGCCGGCGAGTATCACGAGCAATCCCAAGGTTGGTCGCAATGGCAGCATTGTCAAGCAAATTCTGGCGGACAGTGACGATCCTCATTCTTGCGGAACCTGGGTCACGGGCAACCCTGAAGCTATTGCGCCAGTGCATGACGATTGATTGGGAGTGACTTTCCAAAAGCTCAGAAACGACACTCGCTTCATAGACTGAACTCAAAAGTGAACTCTCAATGTCTTGCATCCAGCCAATCACCATTGCGGAATCTTCTTGGTTTAGCTCACTGAAGTCTTCCAATAGTGGAGTCTGCATTCGCTTCAAGTGCTGCAGCTCTTCTGCTTCACCGATCTGAATCGCTAGCACCAAATGAAATATTAAAGCTAGTGCTCGAGTGTTCATAGTTGATCTCAGTGGATCTGAGTTGCGTGTGGCAGAAAATGTTTGGTTGTCGCTCCGGGAAGCCTCATGCAGTTACGTCCGGCAACCTACAGGAGATGCAAACCAGGACAAATTTGTTTTCCAAACTGGAGGATCTTCTTTCGTAGCGGAATGGCACACCCATTCAGCAAATGACGCACCGGACGGCTTACGCCGCCCCTCTAACAAGCACCCCATCTCAAGAAAAGATTTGCCTTGGTATGCAAACGCCCTGCTTGCTTCGGTACAAGGATCTCGTCACAAAGGATTTGAAGTGTTTATTCAGGCGGGAGCATTTCGCAGACATCCGAAAGGTTGAAAAAATATATAATCGTATCAATCCCAGGTTCAAGCTTAGGGCAAGTCCTGTAGGTCTGGCCGTTTTGCTCGTATTCATCGCATTCTAGAGCACATCCGCCCGATACCCCGCAGTTAACATTGCTTGGGTCTACGCGTGAGTAACCAGACGGCCCAAAACCTATGGTGGTGGACCTGTTTTTGGTCCAGCTAGATTCGGATATGTCAGTGTCCGGTGATGTCCAAACCTGGGCATCGCAGGTGTCGTCTTCGTTGCAGGAAGAACATGCTGCCGGAGGGCTCTGGGCTCCAAGTTTTTCACTGCAGTTTGTGCTGCTGTCAGACTCGAAGCAGGCCCCAAGCCCCTGGGCATGGGCAACTGGGGCAGAAAGGACAACGCAGCAAAATAGAAGAGGTTTGATTATCTCAATTCTCGCTTAATAGAGGGAGTTTGAAGGGTTTTTTGTCGGTTGTGACGAGCAGTGTTGTTCCGTCTTCGAAAGGCTTTGGATTCCCAAGGATGAACAGATGGAGCACTCTCGGGTTCACTCTTGTGATTCGGTAGTCGTCCTGCTTCACTGGGATTGTGGTTCCGGTATTCTGCACTACGCTCATCTCAATGATTGCGTTTGCGGGAGGAGTGTAGGGGCCACCGAAAACCAAAATTACCCTTGTTTCTTTTTCTGTGCTTAGTGTTTGTGGTTGCAAGACTGACGGAAGGAATTTGTGAAGCGAGTATCCTGAAATCCCGACAAGCAGATCACGCACCACCTCCTTGTTGCTGCTGTTGTCTTTCAGCCGTGCTCGAATGATATCGGTTGCCTGCCCGAACGCATTCGCCGCACGGACGTCAACCTCAAAGTTCTTTGAGTCAATTTTTCGTACTCTGTCAATAATTAGATGCCCCGATTCTGCTGATAGATTTTCCAGGGTAAACCCTGGTGCCTCAACCGTCAGTTTGAGTGTCTGAGCAGTCTTAGCGTCAGAGAATCTCAGAGTTCTAGACGAAAGCGTCACATCAGATTTAATGTTCGCGCTGACCAAAAATTCCTTGCGGCTAAGTTCGCTATTTTCGAAAAGCACGGTCACTTTTTGAGTCAATCGGTCAACATCCTTGGTGACATGTATTGACATTTCAATTTCGAGGCATTCGTTGGGAGCGACTGGTTTTTCGCTGACTATTGCTTTGACGCAACCGCAAGAAACGGACACCTCTTTGGGGGTCAAGAAACTCTTTGTTGTGTTCTTAAGATAAGATGGTTCGGCGATTTGGCTTTGAGACCCACAGGGTCCCGACGTCGATATCCTGTCGTTCTGGTTTTAAGTCCAAGTCGATCGAAATTTCTTCTGTGTCTTCTTTGTGAGGCTTTCTTGAGTGTTTGTCATCGGATAAGCAAGCATTCAATGATTGCGATATTGCAAACAGGACTATGGTTGCGATCTGGATTTTCTGTCTCATGAGCTGATTCGATGTCATGCAAGGGGGTGGAATACTCATTCCTATGTCTGCATTCATTTGTGAGTTTTGGTAGCACCTTGTCAAGAAAAAGACATAGCGATTGGCCCAGCGGCAGGCGGAACGCCCTTGCTGGGCGATAGCGGAGACTGCCGTTGATTTTTACTTGGCTTCCACTTGGCGGGTCGGATGCTGCCGTATTTCATCGGGTGGAGACAGCGACGCAGGCAGGCACAAAAAAACGGACCGCCCCAGGTTTCCCCGGGACGATCCGTTTCGTTGGCGGTCAACTGACCTCGCGACCAACCCGATTCGCGGGTCAGCTGTTGGCGACGGCTTCTCCGTCCTTGACTGCTTCTTCACCCTCGTCTTCGGCTCCTTCGAGCGGTGCGACAAAGCCGCCCGCGACCAGGACCTTTTGCTTGATCTCGTCGGAGACGTCTGGGTTTTCGATCAAGAAGTTGCGAGCCTTCTCTTTGCCTTGCCCCAGGTAAGTGTCGCCGTACTTGAACCAGGAACCGCTGCGGTTGACGACTTTGTTCTCGGTTCCGAGGTCCAGCAAGTCGCCTTCGAAGCTGATGCCATTGGAGTGCATCATGTCGAATTCAGCGATGCGGAACGGAGGTGCAACCTTGTTCTTGACGATCTTGGCTTTGACGCGTTGACCGACTTGCTCTTCGCCGTCCTTCAGGCTGCCAATCCGACGAACATCGATTCGGCACGAGCAATAGAATTTGAGGGCACGGCCGCCGGGTGTGGTTTCGGGACTGCCGAACATCACACCGACCTTCTCGCGAATTTGGTTGATGAAGACGACCGCGGATTTGCTTTTGGCAATCGCACCGGTCAGCTTCCGCATCGACTGGCTCATCAACCGAGCTTGCAAGCCCACGTGGCTGTCGCCGATCTCACCTTCGAGTTCCGCCTTGGGCACCAAGGCCGCGACGGAGTCAATGATGATCACGTCGACGGCGTTGGATTTGACCAGCATCTCGCAGATCTGCATCGCTTCTTCACCGCTGCTGGGTTGACTGACCAGCAGGCTGTCCAGTTCCACGCCGAGCTTCTTGGCCCAACTGGGGTCAAAGGCGTGCTCGGCATCGATGATCGCCGCGATCCCGCCAGACTTTTGAGCTTCAGCACCAATGTGCAGAGCCAGCGTCGTCTTCCCGGAAGATTCCGGTCCGAAGACTTCGATGATTCGGCCACGCGGGATGCCCTTTCCACCCAGAGCCATGTCGAGGCTGAGGCTGCCCGTGGAGATGCAATCGATGGTCAGCTTTTGGGAAGCTCCCAGCGGCATGATCGCACCGTCGCCAAACGACTTTTCGATCTGTTGAAGTGTTGTCTTCAGACCGGGTTCTTTTTCAAGAATGGTCTTCATGCCTGGATCCAGCTTGACGCCCTTGGAGGCTGCGGGCGTTGCCATGCGTGGTTGCTTTGCCATGTCCTGATTCCTTTATTCCCTGAACAAACTTTTGGTGTTTCCAATTCAAACCCAACCGATGCCCAGACCAACGATGGTCAGACATGGCGATCCCTGCGAAGTCGCAGGGGCGATCCTATCGAGGAAGCTGCCGGAGACAATGAAAGCTCGACAGGTTTTTCACGGAAGGATGTGACGTCGGATGGACGTTTGGTTCATCGACGTTTGGGGCACAGAGAAGACCGCATTCGGCTGCCTCCTCTTCACACCCTTAGTATTCGCCAGGGGCGTGACACGTTTGGTCACGGGCGAGGCAATCCCTGGTCGAGGCGGTGAGAAGTTCAGGCAAAGCGGCCTGCCAAATCGCGAAAGGTTCGTGTTTTGCGGGAACCACCGACGAAACGTTACGAGACGAGCTGGCTCGAGTTCCCAGGGGAACGCAATCGCCGCCGGGGTTTCTCTCGGACCGCCAGCCAGGTTGCGAACAGAATCAGGACACTGACGATCTGCACGGAAGCGATGACCGCGGGATGGGTGTGCCGAAGCTTGTCCATCCAGTGCCGAAGCATCGCGGGTTCGCGTTTCTCTTGCAAAATGATCTGATCTGAGAGGGACACTTGCGCAGGGATCCCCCCTAGGTGGTTGTGTGCACCGGGCCATTCCGCGACGTTTTCCCAGCCATTGACGGTGCGTCGCCAACCCACGGGAGGCACAGCTCGCGGGCCGCTGGCGACTTGTGGTGGGCCGTTGCTGGCGGGCTGGTGAGGGGGGGGCTGCGGTGGGCTGGTTGCCAGTGGTGAGTGCGTTGCCATTGGTTCTGGCGGCAGTTCGGCCAGAGTTGGCGTTGTCGGGCTGTGCGTTCCGTTGGAATGGGAGGCTTTCATCGGTCCGGAGGCACCGCTGAGAACGTTCACAATCCCGAGCAAGACGGCCAAACCAGCTGTTCGTCGCAGGCGGTTCCAATAGAACGACGCATCCACCTGCGGGCTGTTGCCGAGGTGGTGAGATGAAATGCGGGAGTTGGATCGGGCGTTGCCGAGCGAACGAAAGCGTGCGAGTGCCATGGGACTGGGCGGTTGCACGTGTTGGGCCAGAGCGGTTGCGATTGTTTGTCTGGCGGCGTAAGTCCATCGTTAGACGTGGTTTGCGTGGAACTGGGCTGGCCGGGAGCCAGGCCTCACTGGATGCGTGCAGACAACTGATGAGGCAAAAGGTCAGCGCGGGATGGTGAATGGAAACATCACGAAACCGCGTCGTTGCAACCGGTGCAATCGGCAAAGGCTTCCAAGGGAAGATGTTGATCGCGAATCCAGCTTGGTCCGTCGTCTTCCTCGGCGTGCTTGGAGAGATTCGTGGCGTAGTGTTCCATCAGCCTTCGGAATCAAGTCCACGCGAGTCTTTCGCGGCGGCGAACCATGCACCAATGACCTACGAGCCGAGATCGATGACCAGCGTCGCAGAAAGCACCAATTTGGAAGATGTTTTTCATGTCGACATTTTGCCAGCGTTGCCACACAGCGCAATCAGCCTGTTGCAATTGTCTCAAAAAGAAGAAGCCGGACCGAATGATTTCGCTCGGCCAATTGAGGCTGATCCAGGATTGATGGGGCAGGTGTTGCGGTTTGTGAATTCCTCGTATTTCGGGTTCAGTCGCGAAATCATGAGCATCCCGCAGGCCATCACGTTGGTGGGTTCGCGAGCGATTGTGAACTTCGCTTTGTGGAACGCCGTGTTCAGTGTGATTCCCAATCCCAAGTTCGGTCCCTTTGATCTCAAGGCGCTGTGGCAGGACTCGCTGCGTCGTGCGATCTTTGCGCGAAAGATGGGACGACTGTTGAAGCTGGAGTCGTCTGAAGATTTGTTTGCGGGAGCTTTGTTGCAAGACATGGCGATTCCGTTGTTGCTCAAAGAGTTGCCGACGGAATACGAAGCGTTGGTGGAGAAGCGTGCCGCGGAAGGCAAACGCCTGAGCGGTTTGGAGCAAGAGATGTTTGGTTGGAACCATGCGGACGCCGCCGCGATTTTGGCGACCCGTTGGAAACTTCCCGAAGAGTTTGTGGCTTTGATTGCTCAGCACACCGAGATTGAGCAGTTGCTGGAAATGGGCAGTGAGGCTCGCGGTGCCGCTTGTGTCGCGTTGGCATCCTTGTTGCCATCGTGCAGTGAAAAGGAATGGCACGAGCAGGAGAAATTCACGAGCGCTTGCAAGCGACTGTCTGGAATGACAGGTGAGTCGCTGGTCGAATGCATGACCGAAGTGGATGAGCTCACCGCTGAGTTCGCACCGTTGTTAAAATTGCCAGTCCCTGAACAATCCATCATGTCATTCCTGGCCGAGAAGTAGCTTCGTTTTGGACGTTTCACGAATCGCACGACTCTGGTTTCCAGACGCAGCGTCGTTGGGCATTGATTCGTGGAACCCAGGGTTGAGCGGCGGGCGGGTGTATCGAATTCGTCTCGCCGCGAACCCCTTTTACTATGCGTTGAAGGTGTCGCCCGAAAGCCAGCCCGTGGCTCGTTGGCATGGTTTGGCTGATCCGTTGGCCAGAGCGATGGCGGAACCTGCCGATGCGTCGAGTGACGTTCCCGGCGGGCCCACGCTGGACGTTCCTCGCGGCGAAAGCATCTCGCCACCATCTCTCTTGAATGCCGCGGTTGCTGACCGCGATTCTTTGCTCTCGTTGAATTCATTTTCATCGACGGAAGCCCCGTTTCGTTCCGGGTTGCTCGCTGTGCCTGTTCCGACCGCGGATGGTCGCTGGGTCGTTTTTGAGCATGGCCGACAATGGCAATGCATCCCGTGGGTGGAAGGGACCGCGTGCACCGATCGCGAAGCAATGGATCCCACCGCTGCCTCGCGCACCTTGTTGCTCGGCGGGAAAGCGATCGCACGGGTGCAGGCGAGGCTGAGCACTTTGCCCGAGCCATCTCATCCGTCCAACGAGATCCCGCGTTGTTTGCGGGATCGAATGCAACGGCTTCAGGAACTGAGTCCGTGGGTCTTGTCGGGGAGTTCGCTGCGAGAGCGATTGCCCAACACAACGGCACGCTGGCGAGCGCTGCTGGAACGATGTGTGACAGGGAATGACGGCAGTGTGCCTGCGAGCGAGCTTGGGGGCAACGTTCCACCAATCCATGCTCTGCCGACGGGGCCCCAGCGGGAGGCTGCCCAGGTCGGCTATCAAGAGCTCGCTCAGCGAATGATGTCCGCGACGGATTGCATGGTCGAGCGAGGCGTGATCATGCATCGCAAATTGGTTTCGGAATTGCAGCAACACATTGAGCAGCCACCGGCGCACTGGCGTCGGGCTTGGGTGCTTCGCGACGTCCACCGGGAACACATCCTGTTCAGTGCAAATCGCGAACGGGTGACTGGAATCATTGATCACGACGCGATGGACTGGGATTGTCCGGTCGTGGACTTGGCTCGCTGGGCGGGCAGCTTTCCGGTTCAGCTGGAACAGCGGTCAACGATCACGCGGCTGGGATTGGCCGTGGAGGGATACAATCGGATTGCCTCCGCAAATCACGGGCTGGGATTGGCGGATGGAGCCGAGGCACGCCCATTCTTTCTTCAGAGCCCGACACCCGAAGAGCTTGCCTTGGGCGAGACTCTGCTTCGCTTGAACGCGTGGGTGGGAATGGCGAATTGGGTGGATTGGATTGGACTGAGGCGGCGAGTGTTTTTCTCGTCTCCTGAGTCTCTCTCAAACCGAATTTCCGGTTTGATCGATTCAGTTTGCCACTTTTGTTAAGCTACGGGACTGATTTCAGTCGAACGAATGGGGTTCGATGTCTTCTCATCTCATTGAATTATCTCGTCGGAGGATGTTTTCGATGGATCGCAGTTATCAACCCGGGTTTGCTCGGAAAATGTGTGTTCCTGGTGTTGTTCTGTTCGCGGCCTTGTTGGCTGTCACGGCGGTGGTGCCGGTGCAGGCGGACGAGCCGGACACGGCCGGTTTGTTCTCCGAATTCTCGCTGGACGATTTTGCTGCGGACGGCAACGCGGCACTGCAGACCGACGACCCCGCGGATGCCACAGCGACCTACTCGGCCACTGCGGAGGGTGAGATTGAGATTCAGGTCCAGGTGAAACTTCAGCCGAAGTGGCATTTGTATTCCACGACCCAGCCCCAAGGCGGACCCAAGCCAACCAAGTTGAGTTTGGTCGACGCGGAAGCCGTGAAACTGACCGGGGATTGGAAAAGCGACCGAGAACCATTACGGAGCGTCTCGCAGGACTTTGGCGGGATCACCGTCGAAGAGTTCGAAGAAGAGGTCAACTTCACCGTCACCGCAAAATTGGCGGATGGAGCGACGGTTTCTCAGTTGGGTGACTTGCAGATTCGTCTGGACGCGTTGACGTGTCTGACCGGCGGGGCGTGCATGCCCATCAATGAAACCTTGACCGCCAAGTTCACAGGCGATGTTCCTGAGTCGGTTTCGACGCCAGCCAAGCAAACGATGGCGTCCACGAAGTCGGAGGATCCAGCGGGACTGAAAGCTCATCCCGTTGAGATCGAGAAGGCTTTTCGTGATCGCGATTACGTTGTGCGATGGGAAGCAATCAACTTGACGCCCGAGTTGGAACCCGGCCAAACCGGGACGCTTCGCTTCACTGCGATTCCTGATGCGGGGTATCACGTTTACACCTCGTCGGTGAACGACGAGCAGTCCAAGACCAACTTTGTGGTCAGCGAGAAATCGAAGTTGAAGGTCGGTGCACCTCAAACCAAGTCGCGATCCGTGGACTATGCCTTGTTGCCCGGCGTGACCTATCACAATGGCAATGTGACTTGGACAATCCCCGTGTCGATCCCCGCCGATGCGGCGCCGGGCGAACACAAACTGGCCGGTGGGATCGCCTATCAAGCCTGCACGGATGACAGTTGTCAGCAGCCCAAAGCGATCGGGTTTGAAACCGTCGTCAATGTGGTCCCGTCGGCTCCTGCGAAGTCGCAACCAAAGCCAATGACGTTGGCTGCCAAGAAACGCATGTTGGTGTTGGACGATGCGGCAACGCTGCAGTGGGTGGACAAGGGCTTGTCTCCTTCACTGAGTGCCAGTGCCGAACCCGGAGCGACGACCAATGCCCAAACCGAAGACACGCCCCGGATTGCGATGGCGGACGCCGCAGCGAGTGGTTCGAGTGCCGCTGGAGCGGCTCATGGTGTGACCCGTGAGACAGTCAGCGAAGCCGCTGTGCTGGACGACACTGAGAACGCTGGCACTGCCTTTGGCACGACGCTGTTGTTTGCTTTCATCGGCGGCGTGATCCTGAACTTCATGCCTTGTGTGTTGCCAGTCGTTGGCCTGAAGGTGATGAGTTTTGTTCAGCAGGCTGGCCAAGATCGCAAGCGAATTTTCTTCCTCAACGTGGTCTACGCCCTCGGCATTTTGTCGGTGTTTGCGGTGCTGACGACGCTGGCAGTGGTGTTGTCTTTCAATTGGGGCCAACAGTTCACGTACTTCCCCGTCCGCTTGGGTTTGACGTTGTTGATGTTCGCGATGGCGCTCAGCTACCTCGGTGTTTGGGAAATCCCTGCTCCGGGCATGGCCGGTGGCAAGACTTCGCAAGCTCTGCAGCAACGCGAGGGCTACACCGGTGCGTTCTTCAAAGGTGTCTTCGCAACCGTGTTGGCGACGCCCTGCAGCGGACCGTTGCTGGGTGGCATCCTGGGGTTGACCTTCGCGTTGACCAGTCTGCAAACCGTCGCGGTGATCATGATCGTTGGCGTCGGGATGGCATTGCCTTACCTGATGATCGGCATCTGGCCGTCGCTTGTGGCTTGGTTGCCCAAGCCTGGCACCTGGATGGAAACGCTGAAAGAATTCCTCGCCTTCTTGTTCTTGGGAACCGTGGCGTTCTTCTTCAACCAGTTCAGTGACGGCGACAAGTTGCCCGTGTTCGTGGCCTTGATCGGTGTTTGGTTTGGTTGCTGGATCATCGGCAAGGTGCCCAGTTGGAGCAGCCTGCAATCGCGATTGTATGCTTGGTCGGGTGGCGTGGCTTCGGCCATCATCATCGGCGTCGCCGCTTTCCAGTGGTTGGGCCCTGCACCGGAGCCAGCCGAAGGTGTGAAGACGATTGCGTGGCAGCCTTACGACGAAGCCAAGTTGAAAGAGTATCAGTCCGAGGGACGCACGGTCATGATCGACTTCACGGCCAAGTGGTGTGTGAACTGCATCGTCAACTACAACGTCGCGCTCAACACCGAAGCGACTCGCCAGTTGATTGAAGAGCTGGACGCGGTGCCGATGCTCGCGGACTGGACGGATCAAGATCCAGAGATCGAAGCCAAGCTCAAGGAGCTGCAAAGTCGATCCATTCCCGTGTTGGCGATCTACCCAGGGAAATCACCAGCGGAGCCCATCGTGCTGCGAGATTTGGTGTCCCAGCAGAGTGTGTTGGATGCGTTGAAAGACGCCGGCCCCAGCATCGACGGAGCGGAGACGAAGGTTGCCCGCAGTGCCAGTTCCAGTGTGCCCGCAACCACAACGTCGCTGGGCGACCATGGCCTGAACGCAGGGCCAGCGGCCGCAGGCATGGCAACCCGGTGACCTCGGAAGCGGATGACACCATCGCCGCCATCGCCTCGCCGATGGCGCCCGCGCCTCGCGGGATCGTGCGTCTGTCAGGTCATGACTGCCTCGATGTGTTGTGTCGGATGGAGATCTTGGACTCGGCCGAATCGATCGGTCGACGTCCGTTTCGAGCGTCGAAGAGGCTCGCTCTCGGGGAGCCGCTCGGTGCCATCGACGTCGACGTGATGGTTTGGCCGACCCAGCGCAGCTACACCGGACAGCCTTCGGCGGAACTGCATCTGATGGGGTCGCCGCCGTTGCTGCAATCCAGTTTGGATGCGGCCATTCGGGCCGGGGCCAGAGCCGCGCGTCCAGGTGAATTCACGATGCGTTCGTTCTTGGCTGGACGATTGGATCTGACGCAAGCCGAGGCGGTGCTCGGCGTGATCGAAGCGGAGGATCGCGGCAGTTTGGATCAAGCGCTGTCGCAATTGGCCGGCAACCTTTCGCGGCCGTTGCAATCGGCTCGTTCAACCTTGTTGGATTTGCTGGCGGACGTGGAAGCCGGGTTGGATTTTGTCGACGAAGACATTGAGTTCATCTCCGATGAAGTGTTGGTGCGACGGCTCGATGAACTTCGTGCTCTGCTTTCACAAACGCGTTCGCAGCTCAGTGATCGAGGGGGGGCGTCGCCAACGATTCGGGTTGTCCTGCGAGGGTTGCCCAATGCGGGGAAGAGCCGGTTGCTCAATGTCTTGTCGCGTACCGAGTCGGCGATCGTGACCGATCAGGCCGGGACGACTCGTGATCTGGTCACGGTGGAGTCGAGCTGGGGCGGTCATTCGTTTCAATTGATCGACACGGCGGGGTTGGAATCACGAGAGGAGTCGGATCCAGAGGCACGTGTTTCGCGCGAGGCTCAGTTGCAGGCGGCGGAAGCGGCCCGTGGAGCGGACGTGCACGTGTGGTGCATGGATGCGACCCTCGGCGGCGATTTTGAATCCTTGAGAAACCCTGATGCGGTTGTGCCGGATGCCAAGCGATCGGCAGAACTGATCTGTGTCGCGACCAAACGAGATTTGATGCCAGCGGATTGGGAGGGTGATTTGATGCAGGCGGACTTCGCTCTCAGCAGTGAGTCGGGGGCGGGCGTGGAGAAATTGATCGAGAGCCTGGTCGGTTTCGCGGAACAGCGGGACGCCGGAGAGACGGGCAATGTGATCGGCACCGCCGCACGCTGCCAGGATTCGTTGGCTGCCGCGATGGATCACCTGGACCAAGCGATACAGTGGACGGAACAAGCCGCGGGACACGAATTGGTGGCCGCAGAAATGCGTCTGGCTGTCGAGGCGATCGGGGAAGTGACCGGTCAGGTCTACACCGATGATATTCTGGACCGCGTGTTCGGCCGGTTTTGCATTGGCAAATAGAACGTGGCAACGTCGTCCAGCCTGTGGGGTGACCACCACGGGCTGGAAGACGATGCCACAGTTCTTTTCATTCCGATGAGATTCAATGGAGAAGTATGATGACAGAGCGAGCGGTTTTGGCAGGCGGATGTTTTTGGGGCATGCAGGATCTGATTCGCAAGTTGCCTGGCGTTGAATCGACGCGTGTGGGCTACACCGGCGGTGAGGTGCCCAACGCGACCTATCGCAATCATGGCAACCATGCCGAAGGGATCGAAATTCTGTTTGATCCGGAGCAGACGAGTTACCGTCAGTTGCTGGAGTTCTTCTTTCAGGTTCATGACCCGACGACGCCAAACCGTCAGGGGAATGACCGCGGTCCGTCGTACCGTTCCGCGATTTACTATGTCGATGAGCAGCAGAAGCAGACCGCACTGGACACCATGGCGGACGTGAATGCGTCGGGCTTGTGGCCGGGAAAGGTGGTCACGGAGGTGGAACCTGTCAGCGATTTTTGGGAAGCCGAACCCGAGCACCAGGACTACCTCGAGAAAGTCCCCAACGGGTACACGTGCCATTTCGTGCGTCCGAATTGGGTGCTGCCCAAACGTGCTTCTGCGGAGTGAGGAGGCGGGCATGGGAAGTGGCTCGCACTGCCCTTCCCCGGCAATCTCGCTTTCCGACCCCAACGCGTCACGGCTTGTGGATTGAATCCTAACCCGACGCGTGAGTGAGGGATCGCGTGCCATTGCAACGAGCCGGTGGGTCCCTCGCTCACGCGTCGGGTTGTGAACTCGAAAGAATCGACAAGCCGGTCCGCGAGGCCCACGTGGCATGCCCGACGCCGGCCCCGTCCGGGGCGGTCTCTTGTGTTTCGTCATCGGTCTCGGGGCTTCCGCCCCGAGCTAAGAACGCCGGCCCCATCCGGGGCGATGATTGCCGCCGAATGCTCCTCCGGTTCGCGTCCCGTCATCGCCACAGCCACCCGGATTTTGCAATTTGCAATTTTACTTTTTCAATCTCCCCCATCTCACCTGTCGCCGCTCCGCGGCTTGCCGAGTCAAGGGAGTGGCGCTCGAGACCTCGGGTTGAAAACCCGAGGCTGACAACTGTCACCGCTCCGCGGTTGTTCCATCCCCCGGACGCACCTCCAGTCGCGGAGCGACGGCAGCCGAAAGCCTTGGGTTTTCAACCCAAGGTCATCCGCCAACGACACACAAGTTGCCCAGTCGCGGAGAAACTATGTAGGGGGCAAGTCAGAGTGGAAAAGATTTGGCACACTCGTTGGGACGTTTAATAGCTTTTGAAACAATCCACAACGAGGTACCAAATCCATGTCCAAGTCTATCATGATTGGCTGCGACCTTCACGACCGCAGCATGCTCCTTCGCTACGCCGTCGGCACGCAAGTGCCCCAGCAACTTGCCCACGAAAACAATCCATCGGGACGCCGAAACATGATCGCGCGGATCAAACGGCTCGCTGACAAAGAGCGGTGCCAGCGAATTGTCTTTGCATACGAAGCCTCCGGGCTCGGGTTCGGGCTCTCCGACGAACTGCACGAAGCGGGCATCGAATGCTACGTCCTTTCGCCATCACTGTTGCCCACCACCCCGAAGTCCGCCAAGCTCAAGACGGATGCCAAGGACGCTCAAATGCTATTGGAACAAGTCCGTGGTCACGTTTTAGCCGGTAATTCGCTGCCGGTCGTCTGGACGCCACCCCAGCGACTTCGTGATGACCGGGAGCTCGTCCGGGCTCGGATCGACGTCGGCGACGAGCTGACTCGCGTCAAACTGAAAATCCTCTCGGGGCTGAAGCGACGCGGCATCACCAAGCCGTCGTGGTATCAAACCCACTGGACCAAGCGATTCGTTCGCTGGCTGCGAGAAGACGTGATCGCTCAGATGGACTCGGTCGTCGCCGCGACGTTCGAGCGACTAGCGGATCGTTACGAAGCCTTCCGTCAGGAACAGACCAAGCTCGACAGCGCGTTGCGAAAACTATCGGGCGAATCGCGTTACGCCGCTGCTCATAAAAGGCTGCGTGAGATTCCTGGTGTTGGGCTGTTGACGGCGATGACGTTCCTGACCGAGATGGGTGACCTGACGCGGTTCAGCAATCGCCGGCAAGTTGGTGCGTATTTGGGGCTGGTTCCTTCGAGTCATGAAAGTGGAGAGAGTGACAATCGCAAAGGCCGAATCACGCGTCAGGGGCCTGCCAGACTTCGCAAATTGCTCTGTCAAGCGGCCTGGGTATCGATCTCGCGGAGTGAGTCAGCGGCGAAGGACTACCATCGCATCAAACAGGGCCAAAGCAAACGAACCAAGAAAGCACTCGTGGCGATGATGCGGAAGCTCGGGGTGGTGATGTGGCATCGTGCCTTGGAGTGCGGTGTGTCGAGCGAATTACTCGGGCGGAGCGGCCCAGTTGATCTTCAAGAGGCTTCGAGGATGCAAGCTGCCTAGAAGAGAGAACGACCACCGTGCGATGCCACTGAATCCGCAATTGAAGTTGAACCACATCCAACAACCGAACCGTCACCTGCTAGGAGAGGAATTTTCGTCACAGGGTTGATGCTTGAAGTCTTTTGAAGAGATTCCCGCATTGGCCAAGAGTCCTTCGAGAGTCGCGATCGAATCGTCGCTGGGTCCTCCCCGTCGCGGAGAATGATCCGGCTCTCACTTGAATCACCCGCTTTGCGAAGCGAACTCGTTTACTGATCTGACGGCAATCCTGTCACGATCGAATAGCAGCTTGCGATGCAGATCGGAATCTCCCAGCGAGATCCAAAATTCACCCTTGACGAAAAAACCTACATAGCAGCGACGACAGATGTTTGTCGTCCCGTCGCCGAACGATCCCCGGTTCGTGCTCCGTACGATGGGTTTCCAAGCCCGCCAAAATGGAACCCCAACGCGTCACGGCTTGTGGATTGAATCCTAACCCGACGCGTGAGTGAGGGATTGCGTGCCATTGCAGCGAGCCGGTGGGTCCCTCGCTCACGCGTCGGGTTGTGAACTCGAGTGAATCAACACGCCGGTCCGCGAGGCCCACGCGGCATGCCCGACGCCGGCCTCGTCCGGGGCGGTCTCTTGTGTTTCGTCATCGGTCTCGGGGCTTCCGCCCCGAGCTAAGAACGCCGGCCCCATCCGGGGCGATGATTGCCGCAGGATGCTCCTCCGGTTCGCGTCCCGTCATCGCATCCACCACCCGGATTTTGCAATTTACATTTTACAATTTCACTTTTTCAATCTCCCTCATCTCACCTGTCGCCGCTCCGCGGCTTGCCGAGTCAAGGGAGTGACACTCGAGACCTCGGGTTGAAAAACCCGAGGCTGACAACTGTCACCGCTCCGCGGTTGTTCCATCCCCCGGACGTACCTCCAGTCGCGGAGCGACGGCAGCCGACAGCCTTGGGTTTTCAACCCAAGGTCAGCCGCCGACAACACACAAGTTCCCCAGTCGCGGAGCGACGACAGATGATTGTCGTCCCGTCGCCGAACGATCCCCGGTTCGTGCCCCGTGCGATGGGCTTCCAAGCCCGCCAAAATGGAACCCCAACGCGTCACGGCTTGTGGATTGAATCCTAACCCGAAGCGTGAGTGAGGGATCGCGTGCCATTGCAACGAGCCGGTGGGTCCCTCGCTCACGCGTCGGGTTGTGAACTCGGGTGAATCGACAAGCTGGTCAGCGAGGCCCACGCGGCATGCCCGACGCCGGCCCCGTCCGGGGCGGTCTCTTGTGTTTCGTCATCGGTCTCGGGGCTTCCGCCCCGAGCTAAGAACGCCGGCCCCATCCGGGGCGATGATTGCCGCCGAATGCTCCTCCGGTTCGCGTCCCGCCATCGCCTCCACCACCTGGATTTTGCAATTTACAGTTTCACTTTTTCAATCCATCCCCCATCTCACCTGTCGCCGCTCCGCGGCTTGCCGAGTCAAGGGAGTGACACTCGAGACCTCGGGTTGAAAACCCGAGGCTGACAACTGTCACCGCTCCGCGGTTGTTCCATCCCCCGGACGCACCTCCAGTCGCGGAGCGACGGCAGCCGAAAGCCTTGGGTTTTCAACCCAAGGTCAGCCGCCGACAACACACAAGTTCCCCAGTCGCGGAGCGACGACAGATGATTGTCGTCCCGTCGCCGAACGATCCCCGGTTCGTGCCCCGTGCGATGGGCTTCCAAGCCCGCCAAAATGGAACCCCAACGCGTCACGGCTTGTGGATTGAATCCTAACCCGAAGCGTGAGCGAGGGATCGCGTGCCATTGCAGCGAGCCGGTGGGTCCCTCGCTCACGCGTCGGGTTGTGAACTCGAGTGAATCGACAGGCCGGTCCGCGAGGCCCACGCGGCATACCCGACGCCGGCCCCGTCCGGGGCGGTCTCTTGTGTTTCGTCATCGGTCTCGGGGCTTCCGCCCCGAGCTAAGAACGCCGGCCCCATCCGGGGCGGTGATTGCCGCCGAATGCTCCTCCGGTTCGCGTCCCGTCATCGCATCCACCACCCGGATTTTGCAATTTACATTTTACAATTTCACTTTTTCAATCCATCCCCATCTCTTCCGGCGTGGCGGTTGGGTCATCGACGGGAGCCAAGATGACTTCGAGTTCGATTTCTTCGCCTTTGCGAATCACCTTCAGCGACTGGGTGGAGCCGACTGGTTGTCGTTCAATCGCTTCGCGAAGATCGATTGGTTTGAGGAAGGGTTGGCCAGCGAACTCGGTGATCACGTCCAACTGTTCCAGGCCAGCTCGATCGGCTGAGCTCTTGCGAATGATTTCATAGACGAGCACGCCCAATCCCTCAGGCAGTTTGAACATCTTGGCCATTTTCGCGTTCAGTTCCACCGTGGTGATTCCCATGGTCGAGCGACGGACGGTTCCGAAGCGGGCCAATTCGCGAGCAATCCATTTGGCTTGATCAATCGGCACGGCGAACCCGATGCCTTGGTAACTTCCGTTGCGAGTTGCAATCGCCGTGTTGATCGCGATCACGTTGCCATCCAGGTCGACCAAGGGGCCGCCGGAGTTGCCCGGGTTGATCGCCGCATCGGTTTGCAACAATCGACTGCGGCGGATGCGATCGAGCCTTCGATTTTTGGCGCTGATGATGCCGGCGCTGACGGTGGCTTCCAACTTGAATGGGCTGCCGATGGCCAGCACCCAGTCGCCGATGTCGAGTGTGTTGGAGTCCCCGTATTGAGCGACCTTCAGGGCATCGGCGGAGGTGACTTGCAGCACCGCGATGTCACTGGACGGGTCACCGTGCACTTTTTCAGCGACCAGCTCGGTTTCGTTTGGCAATTGGACGACCACCTTCTTCGCATTCGCGATGACATGGTTGTTGGTCATCACCCAGTACGTTGTCTTGTCTTCGTTGGCGTTCTTGTCGGCATCCGGGAAAGGATTGATGATCACGCCGGATCCCAGCCCGCTGAGTTCAAACTCGCCATCGTCGGATTGTTGCGGGGGAGTTGGTCCGACGGGTTCGTCGGGGGATTCTTCGTCTGTTTCCGGTTCGGCTTCGTCGGTGTTTTCGCCAGAGAGCGTCTGATTCTGCCCGTAAGAGAACACGGTCACGACGGAGGGGCCTGCTTCCCGGGCCGCGTCACGGAAGGCTCGCGAAAGTGATCGGGCGCTGACTTGAGCCGCCTCGTCAGCGTTCGCCGCAGGCAGGCTGACGTCGGGCTGGCCGAAGTTCAGTGCAGCGATGGCAAGGAGGACAAGCAGGAGGCGAGATGGTTGTCGATGAGATGTTCGAATCGTCACGTGCTGGGTCGCTGTGCGGGGGGAGTCAATTTTCAACAACATTTCAGGAACGCTTGGAACCAGTTGAGAAGGTGAAGGGGGGATCTGACATGTTACCGCGCCCGAATCCATTTCGAACTGGCTGTGAAGCCTCGGCAGCGGACGCGTTTTGGTAAAATAGAGAGCCAGTGCCGCAAATGTCGAAGCCAATTGCGGCGGAGGTGCTCCGAATACGTGTTGCCGCATTGCTTCAGGGATGAGGCGAGGTACTCTATCGGGACTTGATGGCGGAATCTGCTCCTCTCTTCGGTGAGTCTACTTCCTTGTCTCTCTATCCTGCCATGACCGATGTTCACAGCCAAGCGTCCGAGATCGATCCACCCAGCGACGAAGATGTCCAGCGTTTGGTTCAGGCGGCCATCTCGGCTCGCGATCATGCGTACGCGCCGCACAGTCACTTCTACGTTGGGGCTGCGTTGTTGACCCACGACGGACGTGTGGTCGAAGGTTGCAACGTTGAAAATGCCAGCTACTCGTTGACGCAATGTGCGGAACGAACGGCGGTCTGCACCGCCGTGGCGGGCGGTTATCGAATGTTCCATGCCGTGGCAATCGCCAGCATCGGCGGTGCGATGCCCTGTGGTGCTTGCCGGCAAGTGCTGGCCGAATTCGGGTCGGATCTGTTTGTTTACACGATCGATGTGATCGATGGCGAACAACAAATGCGTCGCCTATCGGATTTGTTGCCTGACGCTTTCTCGACGTCCAACATTCCGAAGCGGTGAGTTGCCGGCCCACGTCTTGGTAGCTGGATTCACCAGAATAGCGTAGGCCAGGTTCTACCTGGCGGGGCGATTGGACGGATATCGCTGGGGCTTGCGGGGGCGGCTGGACGCCTCGCTTTGTTCCAAAGCATCGGCTGGGTGCCAGGTGATGACCTGGCCTACGTTGATGGATTCACCGGGATCCCGTGTGGTCCCTCGCTGACGCGTCGGGTTGTGATGTTGGTAGCCGGATTCGCCAAGAATTCGGATGGGCGCGTTGGTGAGCGGTCCGAATTCTGGCGAATCCGGCTACGGGAGGTTGCGACTTCAGATCAGCTCCGTGACTTTCCCGTCGCTGTCAGCGAACGAATCCGCGGGAACATCGAGCTGCTGGAGCATGGTGACGAACAGGTTGGAAAGAGGTCGGTCTTCGTGAGCGATCTCTTGTTGCCACGGTTCGCGACCACCATCCCAGGCACCGCCCTGCGGGTTGGAGCCAGCCTTGTTGATGTACTTCCCATGTTTGAATCCCATGTTCTTGCCACCCGCCAGAATCAACGGGTAATTGCGAGACAGGTGGAAGGCACTGGACGCGGAGCCGAACAACAGCAGCGTGTTGTCGAGCATGGATCCCCGTCCGGCGGGTTCTTCGGTTTCTTTCAGCTTGCCGATGAAGCGTCCAAATTCCTCGTTGAGGAACTGGCAGTAAACCGCGAAGTTTTTCCAGCCGCCTGGGTTCTTGGTTTCGTGAGAGAGTTGGTGAGCCAGACTGAAGCCGACAGCGCGAGCCAAGTGATCGCTGATGCCCACGCCGTTTTCACGACCGATTTGGTAGGTGGCAACACGGGTCGAATCGGTTTTGAACGCCAGGTAGATCATCTCGAACATCGTCTGCAAATATTGACGCGGTTCGTCCGGTGTCAGGTTGAGGTTCAAGTGGTCCGCGTTGACAGTTGGCAGTGGCGTGTTGAGCCAATGCTTTGCCTTTTCAACCTTGATCTCAGCTTCGCGAACGGAGTCGAGGTATTCATCCAGGCTGGATTGATCGCGTGAAGAAAGCGTCTTGCGAAGCGATTGGGCATCGGCCAGCAGGTCATCCAGCGCACTTTGGCTGAGTGCCAAGCGGCGCGCCGCATCTTCGTCGCTTTTGACGAAGAGCATGTCGAAGATCCGCTTGGGACGGTTCTCCGCCGGGATGGCGCGACCATTTCGATTGAATGAAAGAGTGTGTGTGCCTCGCGGTGTTCCGGTGCCACCATCGGTCGACATCACGAGCGAGGAGTACCGGGTTTGGTTGCCAACGTATTCCGCGTAAATCTGATCCAGCGAAATGTTGTTCTCGTAGGGGCCATTGGATCCGGTGTCGGCGGCCGTCAGAAATTGGTCGGCGTTGGAGTGCCCGTGGACACTGCGTGATTGGGGGTGAGAGAAACCAGACAAAATGCTGATCTCATCCCGCAGCGATTCCAGGGGTGACAAGGCCTTCGTGAACGTGAAGTCGTCTCCGGTACCATGCGGGAACCACGACCAGTCTTGGTAGGCGGGGTCTTCCGGCAATGGCATCGGCACACCATCGGGGAAATAGAAACACGCCAAACGCTTCGGGTCCTTGGTTTCTTCGGAAGCTCGCACCGCCGACATCGCGACGGATTCGAACAGTGGCAGGGCCAGTGCGACACCGGTGCCGCGAAGAAAACGGCGACGATCGAGGCCATTCAGATTCAACGTCATGGAAGGTTCCTGGAAGACTGCGAGCTTGGCGAGAGGAATGGGTTGGGTGGCACAGGGAGGCGGAGATCACTTGGACTGAAAGAGGTCGCTGGCGACCAATTGCCGAATCATCGTGGCGAGGCCATCGTCCTGCTGGCGAACTTCCGCTGTGATTTGATCGACGCTGGAATGGTCTGCAAATGTGAGCGGACGCCCGAGGGCGAAGGTTGCCAGCTTATGGACCATCGCGCGAACAAATTGGTCCTGGCGATCTTCCAGCAGGTAACGTTTGAGGCCTTCGACGCCGGAGAGTTCCTGTTGATTGAACAGCGTGGCGGTTGCGTCGACGGGTTTGCCGTTGATGGAGTTGCGCCAACGACCGACCGCGTCGTAGTTTTCAAATGCGATGCCCCACGGGTCAATTTTGGAGTGGCACGACATGCAGGCGGGATGGTTGCGGTGATCTTCCATTCGTTCGATCAAGGTCATCTTGGCGATTTCAGGATCGGCCAGGTCAATCTCGGGAACTGCAGGTGGCGGTGGTGGTGGCGGATCGTTGAGGATGCTTTCCAACAACCACACGCCACGCTTGAGCGGATGTGAGTTGGTGCCGTCCGAGTTCATCGCCAGCAAACCGGCTTGAGTCAGCAAGCCGCCGCGACGGGGATCGGATTGCAGGGAGACTCGGCGAAAGTGGTTGCCGTGGACGTGGGGGATCCCGTAGTGCTGAGCCAGACGTTCATTGACCATCGCGAAATCAGCGTGGATGAAGTGCAGCACGCTTTCGTCCTGCTGCAGCATTTCGTGAAAGAATGCGATCGGTTCTCGCTGCATCGCCTCTTTGAGCGAGGGACTGAGCTTCGGTTTGGTTTCGGCGCCGTTGAGGAAGTCCAGGAGTTGGAGGTCGAGCCATTGATGAACAAATTGTTGGCTGAAGCGTTCCGCTTTGGGGTCGGTCAGCATTCGGTCGATTTGATTGTTCAGTTCATCGGCGGAGGTCAGTCGGCCATTGTCGGCGAGTTCGAGTAACTCGTCGTCTGGGACACTGCACCACAAAAACAGCGCCAGTCGCGTTGCCAGTTCATGGTGTGTCAATTGATCGAGGTCGGAGTCCGATTCGGACGGCTCGGTTTCAGTCTCGCGAACGACGTACAGAAAGTTCGGCGAGGAAAGGACCGAGGCCAGCACTTCCGAGGTGGCTTCTTCCATTGATTCACACTGGCCGCGAATGGCAGTGAAAAGTTTGAGTTTGCGTTGCAACTCCGCTTCGCTGGGAGGTCGCCGCCAGGCTTGTCGCATGAACGACGTCAGGATTTCGCTGGCGTATTGCAGTTCATCGTCACGATGTTCACTGGCAAAGAAGATGCGTTGGTGAGAAGCGGGGGGCCACTGATCGTTGACGGGAGCGACGACCTCAACATGGTCGATTTGGATGGCTGCTTTGGAAACCGAACTGTTGACGAACCGGATGTACTCCGAAGGGCTGGGCATCGCTCCCATCTTGGAGGCTCCGCGGACGGAGTTGCGTGGGTAGATGTCGCCCAGCGGAACGTCCCACTCATAGATCTGCGGTTCGTCGGGGGATGCGGTGATTGGTTGGTCGGCGAGGCTCACACGCATGTCGGCGCGGCCCTCGTTGCTGGCTCGCCAGCCGAAATCCAGTTGCAAACTGGGCGGGTGCAATTCGTCGTTCGACGTGTCGTGCTCACGCAACCAAGAGGCCCGAACGCGAACTCGCATCACGCCTTGGTTGGGAACTTGGTCGCCCAGTTCCACGATCAGCTTTTGATTCCGACCGCCGGGCAGCACGGCGACGTGATCCGAGGTGGGCGGCATGACTCGCGGTGCATCTTCGGAATCCATCGCATAGCGAGCCCCGTTGTAAGCCCAGCTGGCTGAGACCTTTTGCCCGGTCGTCAAGTTTCTGTAATGGGTGTCTCGTGGGATCTCTTGAAAGCTTTCGCGAAGCGCGTCGACTTCTTGCTTTTGCTTTTCAGGATCGTCTTTGAGTTTTTCGGCCAGTTGATCGAGTTTGGATTGCTGTTGGTGCCGGTCGACCTGGCTGTTCTGTTTCATGCTGATGCTCCAGTGGATTGGAGCCGGTTGTTTGTCCAACACGATGGCTCGGTCGAGGGCTTGTCGGGCCAATTGGCGATAGGTTTCCAAGTGCTTGACGGACATGTGCAGCATCTCGGAGCTGTTTTGGAAGCCATCGTCCGAGTGAGCTTCGGGAGGCAGGTCCTTGGCAAACTCGTAAGGCAGCCCGAGAAGATCCTGCAACGCATGATTGGTTTCGTAACGCGTCAAGCGACGGAATGACGAGTGGCCGCTGGTGGCACGTCGAAAGGTGGAGGCGACTTGGATTTCGCCCGACAGCCACTCGACGACGGTGCGGCGGTCCTCGTCGTCCATCTCCAGTTCGTCTGGCGGCGGCATCTCACCGTTGTTGAGCACGGCCAAGACTTCCACCCACCAATCCACGTCAGCGCCTTCCAGCAAGTTCGGATCGAGCGTGTCGATTTGGATGTTGCCCTCGACATTGCCGGGCCCATGACAGTCGATGCAAGACTCTTCCAAAATGGGAACGATGACGTCGCGAAAGGTTTGCAGGTCGGCTTGAGGTGCCAGTGTCTCGGTCGGACGAGTGGTGGGTTCCCGGTATTTCGAGCGACTTGCGCCGTGCTGTTTGATTTCTTCCAAGGACCGGGAGGGGGCGGGCGCACGCTCTTCCGCTGTCAGGCAGATTCCCGAGAAACAAGCCCAGCAAAGCAATGCGAACAGTGCACGCGCATTCGCACGGAATGGGTGGGCGAACATGAGCTGGTTGGGGATGGCGGGAGGGAGGAGCGTCCAAGCAGGCATCCCGTCAACGATGAGACGGGGCCAGCGTGGAGTAAAAGCAAAAGGTGGGGACTTTCTACGCTCGTTCCTGTGGAGCGTTCATTATGCACCGTTTTGCAATGTGTTTCAATCGAAGCTTCCATGAAGTTGCCAATTGGCAGGATGATTGAGGTCGCGAAAAACCCACCAACGCACACCATCCTCCAGTTCCACTCGGAAGTAATCACGGCGAACCATCGGGCCTTGCCACCATCGAGTTTCGATTCGTTCGGGGCCCCAATGTTGATGCACCTTCCACACGCGACCGCGATATCGAAATCGGGGGGGGAATTGATTTTCGCCAAGGGGCTCTTGGCCATCGCTTAAAGGAGTGAGTCGCTGAGGTGAGGGATGCAGTTGCAGTGGCCGACGTCCCGCATCATGGGCAGTGGGAGCCCCCTTGCGAGTCGCGTCCCCCGAACGAAGCTGAGACTCGTCGTGGTCTTCTGCCGTGGCCGATGATTTCGATTTGGATCGGCGTCGCCTCGGTGGGGTGGCCAGTTTGCGACCGCGGGATTGCGTCATCGGAAAGTCCGACACGGTGTCTTCGGGAAGCGGATCGCGATTGATTCGAACACCTCGCACGGAATCTTCGCCCAAGCGACCGCTCAGAGAATCGATCAAACGAGCGATGTCGGTTTGGCGTGTCCAATCAGTTTGAGTGTCGTTTTCGAAGGCGGGCCCGAAAATGGACGGTTGAGTGCTGGCCAGGATCGCGTCTTGCAACACGTCCAACCGCAGGTGCGTGACCTTGGATTGGCAGGCATGGGATTCAAAGGCACCGATCATCAGATTGCTGAGATGATCCAGGTCCAGCGTCGGCGAGAACAATCCGGATTCCAGCGTCACGGGTGGCGACTCGGTGAAGTCGACTTGGCAGCGCAAACGCAGCACGCCTCTTCCCAATGGACGCAAGGACGCGGTGGCGGATTCGATCAAGCGAATGATGCGGTCGCGAATCAGGTCGACGGCATCGGTTGGATATTCCAGTTCCAAGGCGGCGGTGTGTTCGGTCGGAATGTCGATCGCGAGAATCGATTCTTCGACTTCCCCGAGTGCTTGGGCGATGCGGTGACACAAACTGTGGCCGATGCGAGTGGCCAATCCATTGCGTGGCAATTGCAACAATGAGCCGATGGTTTCGATTCCCAGTCGCTGCAAGGTTTCCACCTCGGTGGGATTCAAACGCAAGGCGGATGGAGGCAGCGTTTGCAGTGCCTCGCGGGTGCGATCAGCGGGAGCCAAAAAGAAATCGAAGTTGTTTCTGGTGAGGTCTTTGGATCGCGTTTGAGAGGGCGCGTGAGTGGCCAATGCCCAAGCCGCGCCAAGTGTGCTGGCGATCGCCAAGCGAGCTTTCAAATGACGGCGTTTGAGAATGGTGGCCGCGGCGGCGAGCAAGCCTGGTTCGTCGCTGAACAGATGCGTGACCCCATCGATTTCAGCGACGAGCGCCTCGGGGTCATGTCGAAAGCGTCCGGCCCATTTGAATCGGTCGAGTGTTTCCAGTGCGATCTGCGGGCACAGGTGGCTTTGCAGTTCCGTGGCCAGCGAATGCAACGCGCGGCGATCGGCCACACGATCGTGTTCATCGATGATCGCGGCAGGGATGGGTGGGACGCTTTGATTCGCGACGCTTCGGCTGGAGTTGTGTTGATCGGCCAGCGTGGTCGTGATGTCAACGGCTTGCGCGATCGGCATGCCCAGACGCACGCCCATGGCCGCGGCGCGTTGGCAGTTCGCCGCCACGATTCGTCCGCGACGTGGGTCGGCGTGCCAGAGGATCAGCGGCGCGGTGGCTGGGGAGGGCTTGGTTGTGCTACCCAGCGGCGCGGCGTTGGGGGGCTCGCGGAGGATTCTCTCGGCGTGTCGACGTTGGATGGGCCAGTTGGGCAGCCAAATGCACAGCAGCCTTTTCATGATGGTTTGCCGTGGATGTGTCAGCGGTTGCGATGTCACCAACCATGTTTGAGTGAGCAGCGAGGAAGGGTCGTGAATCCAAATCGTGCAGCATCGCGTCGGGGGTGATCCCCAAGAAGGCTTGCCGGGCCACGCTGGTTTTTGCGCGGGGCATCGTCACGTGAGCCACTCGAAGATCGCGATGACGACGAAGGTTGGTGGGCGGCAGAGCGGAACGTGAGCGGGGAAGTGGAACGATTTGCTCGGGCTGAGCCGGGACGGATCGCACGTGCCAACGCACCGAAGCAAACGATGGCTGCCGGCCCGCTGACGCGGTTCGCACGAGCAGGCCAGGTGTTTGCCCGGTTTCGGCGGCGAGTTGCAAGCGGCGTGCGTCTCGGTCGTTCAGGTTCCAGGGCAGCATCGACCACACCGCGGCAACGGAGCCACAACGCAGGGCTTGGTCGAGCGTCCACACCGCGTCGCGCCGGTTCGTGACGCGGCACCAAACGATGCGTTCCGCGGGGATGCCACAAGCGACCGCGGCGGGAGCATAAAAGTGACCGCCGGGATCGACGACGATGAGGGGGCCGTCGTGGTGAGCGTGGGCCGTTGATGGAGGTTGCCCAGTCGTTCCCAGCATTTGGGCCGCGGCGAGCAAGGAGAGTGTGCCTGCTCCGCCGCCTTCCGTTTCTGCAATCCATTCGCTGATCGTGCCACGCCGCATTCCGCCGCCGGGCAACCAAGAATCCAGCGTTGAGGATCCGGTTGAAAATCGCGGCGTGGAATCGGTCGCAACACGCGGATCCGAGATCGCTTCGGCCTGGCGACGCAGTTTTTGCAGCAGTGCTTCGCGGGTGGTGGGTTCCTGTTCGGCCTTCCCCTCGCCCCTCCTGGAGGGTGGGTGAGTGGGGGTGTGGTCGTCGCCTTGGGGCGAGGGAGAGGGAAACGGGGTGTGGTTCGCGCTTCGCTTGGCTTTCCCGGGGGAAGGTTGTTTTTCGCCGGAAGGGGGAAGCGGGGGGGCTGCGTGACGACGCCTGGTGATTGAGGTTACAGTGGAAGGAGCCACTGGTTCTTCCCAGAAAGCAAACGTTTGCTGTTCGGGAACTCGTTCCAAGACGCTGGTTGACGCGGTCAAACGGCGTGGGGCGGAAAGGTTTTCGGTGGAAACGCTGTTCGGCATCGTCTTGTTGCCTACCTGGTTGGGTTCAGTCCGTTGAGCCTAGCAAACATTTGCTAGCAAATCCCTTTTTTCGCGAAAAATCACCCTCGCCGATTTCACATGCTCCAGAAAATCCGCTGGTTTCTGTCGTTGCTGGCCGTCTTGGTCGTCGTCATCGTGGCGTTTCAAAACCAAGACTCGGTGCCGCTCACGATTCTGTTTTTCAGTGGTGAATACCCACTGACGTTGCTGCTGCTGGGCTGCTCTGGTGTCAGCTTTGTGCTGGGTTGTTTGATGACGGCGTGGAGAATCCGCAGTCGTCACAAGGCTCAGGCCGCCCGAACTCAGTCAGCCCGGGAATCGGAAACCAAGCAACAGGATGCCCCCACCCAGAAAGCGTCTTCCACCAAGAAAAATGGGGTCGCGGACAACCAAACAGCCGAAGCTTCCATCGGCTTGGATCAGGAAGCGACCTGAACGTTGTCGTCGGCGGCGTCAAAGTCGCTGGCCTTTTGTTGCGACGCGGCGCGGCGACGAGCCACCAAATCGTGGCGACGCAAAACGGCCTGGGCCAGATCGCCGATTCGTTGAATGGGGCGTTCGGTGGATGACCGTTGGGCTTCGAGTTGCTCTCGTCCTTGGCGAATCAGTTCCGCGAGAGCCAGCAGTGTGGGTTCGGACGTGTTGTCGGTGCCCTTGGGCTTCGGTGCTGCGATCACGGAGACCGATGCGATCACGGGCGAAGTCGGTGCGATGGCGTCGAAGAGGGAGAGCTGAGTCATTCGAAAAACCTTCGTCAGTGGGGCGGGAGGCCGAGGTGACGTGTGGGTCACGTCTCACTGAAAAGATTGTTCGCTAGTCCTGTGACACGTTTGGTCACGCCGGAAGCGGCTTGTTGACTTACTCGAGTTCACAACCCGACGCGTGAGCGAGGGATCCACAGGCTCGTTGCATGGCACGCGATCCCTCGCTCACGCTTTGGGTTAGGATTCAATCAACAGGCCGGAAGGGCACTGGGCTGTGACACTTGGTGGGATTGTCCTGGCAGGGGGTGCCGGTGGCCCCCGTTTGGTGCGTGTAAAGTGTTTGCCTTGAACGACTTGGGGAATTAGTGTGTCCGCTGATTGATGAGCCGTTGTGGTTGCCAGCACACCCGAATTGCATGGTGAACATGGCGGTTGTTCCCACTCAAGCGACTTGGTGCGATTGAGTTGGGGGCGTCTCAGCGGATCTCTTTTCCTTTTCCCCACACCCTGCCACCCCAGTCCTTGGCTTGTCGACGGTTGTCATTGCCGTTGAAAAGCGTGCTGGTGCGTGAGCGCTGCATCAACGGGCTTTCCCTTTGCTCTGGAAACCAGCACCTGCGTCTGTCGTCAAGCAATCCACGCGCTCGGTGGCCATGTCATTGGCCGCTGTCGGGGCGATCGCGTTGGGCATGTCATTGGCATGCGTGGTGACGGAAACAACTCAGCTTTTGCTGGTGTTGTCGTCGCTCAGTCACGAGATGATCGCGTGGTCGAACGGGGGAGTCGCTCTGTTGTTGTTCGTGGCAACCACCGCCTACACGTTCCCGCTTTTCTCGCGAGGGCTTGGTGCACGGGTGAGGCACCGTTTCCCGTCTTGGACGCGTCAGAAGCTTCGGTTGACGAATTTGGGAGCGGAGCGACGTTTCCTGCGGGTGTGCTTGATCGTGCTGGCGGCTTTTCCGCTTCAAACGAGTCTGGCGCACGCCGTGATGTTACGAGCCTCAAGCGACGCCAGGCTGACACCGCTGGTTTCGCCTTGGTGGTTCATGGGGTTGGCGATTGCCATGCTGGTGGCGGGCGGGCTGGTTCATTTTCAGTTGCCCAAGCTTTATTTGAAGTGTCGCTACGAGTCGTTGCTCAACGGTCTGCGGCACTACCCTCGCGGCGTGGCACTTCGCAGTTTCATTGCACAGTGGGACAATCCGAGTCGAAACATCTACTTGTCCTGCCGGGTCAGTCGTCGCGTCGCGTCGGCCCACCGCGCTGGGATCTTGATTTCCGCCGCCTGCTTCACCGCAGCAGGGTGTTTGCTCGCACGCGTCGAGCTGCCTTGGGTATTGGCTGAGCTCGCAACGGTTCTGGCGATTGCTGGTATTTTCAGTCTGTGGCCCACCGCGACTCGGATGGTGAAATGGAGTGGCTTGGTTCTGGATCCACTTTGCGGCGATCCCGACGAATTCGACGAGTACGAGTGAAAACCTGCTGAGTCCGCTACAATCGTCTTCGTCAGAGCCAAGAGGCGCGCCACGAGACGTTTGACGAGACCGGGAGGCAGACGATTGGAATTCCTTGAAATCGAATGGTGCACCCCGTTGTACCAGGAGGCACTGGATCTCAGGCATTGCGTGCTGCGCGAACCGCTGGGGCTGAAGCTGACGGCGGAGGAATTGGACGGTGAATACGCCGAATTGCACTTTGGATTGCGGAATGGTTCCGAAAAGTTGGCGGCGGTGGTGTCCGCCAAGCCTTTGACGTCCAGTTCGGTCAAGTTGCGGCAAATGGCGGTAGCCCCGGACCGGCAAGGCGAAGGCATCGGCGCCAAGTTGCTGGCCGAAGTCGAGGCCTCGCTGGAGCAGCGGGGGTACACCCAATTCCAATTGCACGCCCGAGAGACAGCGATCGGTTTCTATGAAAAGGTGGGCTACACCGCGATTGGAGAAACCTTCACCGAGATTTCGTTGCCGCATCGCAAGATGGTGAAGCCTTATGATGGTGTCTGAACCGTTCGCCGCTGCCCTGGAAATGGGAGCAATGTTCGTGACGCCTGTTGGCAGGAGCACGTCGATTCGCAAAGGGTGGCCGGTTTGTTGAACCCGTCTTGTCTCCGTTTTGATCCTCTCTGTTTCGCTGGGCGTTCATGAATTCACCAAGCTTTTCTTCTCCTTCCGACGATGCTCCGAACGTTCGCCCCAGCGGCGAGGACCTGTCTCAATTTCGGGTGGCCAATCCTCCCGACAACGCGCAGCTAACGCAATTTGTAACCACGATCAAAAACGCAGAGCAGCAGGTGGGAGAGAATATCATCGAAGCTTTGAAGCATCCCGGCAGCGTTGCCGTCTTGACCACGGCCGTTTTGGGACCCGATGGGCAGCAGCGTGTGTTGTCGATGGCGCTCGACGCGGACCGCATGAGTCAGGTTCAAGAAATGCTAGAGTCTTCGATGGAAGAACGCGAAGACGAAGAGCCCTGTTATGGCTTTCATTGCTTGGTCAAGACAAAGGCTGCCAAAGAACCAACCAGCTCCAAGGAATGACAGGCTCCAGCGAACAACTGGTCCCAGGCAGGACCGGCTCCCGTGAATAAACGGTATCCTCGTATCGAACATCTCGAATCCAGCGGTGGTTGAACCCAGCGGCTGTTTCAAAAGTCAGTTGCCATCTCGACCGCTTCTGCTTTCTTTGCAATTCACTCGTCCTCTCATCTTGCGTGATTCGTTTTGTATTCTCCTGCTCAACCTGTGACGCCTCCAGCAGACACGTTGTCGGCTTCCCAAGAACTCAAGTCCAATTTGCCGGATGAGCTGCTGCTACCCTGGCAGCACTTGCAAGAGGTTTCGACACGGTTGCGGCAGGTGATCCGCGGGAAAGAGGATGTGATCGAAGCGGTGTTGATCGCATTGTTGGCGGAAGGCTCCGTGTTGCTGGAAGATGTTCCTGGCGTGGGCAAGACAACGCTCGCGAAATCGGTTTCGCGATTGATTGATTTGGAATACCAACGGATTCAATGCACGCCTGACCTGTTGCCAGCAGATATCTTGGGCGGACCGATTTACTTGCAGTCCAAGGGGGAGTTTGAGTTTCGTCCGGGGCCTGTGTTCTGCAATCTGTTGGTGGCCGATGAGGTCAACCGAGCGTCCCCGCGAACGCAGAGTGCGCTGTTGGAAGCGATGGCGGAATCGCAGGTCACAATCGATGGTGAACGCTATGACTTGAAGCATCCGTTCATGGTGATTGCAACTCAGAACCCGGCGGGATTTGAAGGCACTTTCCCCTTGCCTGAATCGCAGCTTGACCGATTCCTGTTTCGGTTGACGATGGATTACCCCGACATGGAAAGTGAAATTGATTTGCTGTTGGATCAATCCGAAGCGGAACCCGTGGCCGGATTGAAGCCGGTCATGCATGCCGACGAATTGACATTGCTTCAAACCTGGGTCCGCCAAATTCGAACCGACCGCAAGGTGGCTGCTTACGTCGTCGATTTGGCCACCGCCACCCGACAAGATTCTCGGTTGCGGGTGGGGTGCAGTCCGCGGGGCAGCAAAATGCTGATGCGTGCCTCCCAGGCGCGCGCCGTGTTGATGGGACGAGACTTTGTCTTGCCCGATGACGTTCAGCAATTGGCAACCGCCGTCTTGGCTCACCGGGTGAGCACACGCCACGGAACCGCGACATCCAATGAGAGTCGCCAAATCGTTGCGTCGATCGTGGACCAAGTTCCTGTCCCAGTTTGAATAGGCCACCAATGCAAAGGGAATCCTCCGCCCCGCGGAGCACGCGCTGGTCGCGAAGACGCATGGTTTTGAAAGCTCTGCGGTGGTTCAATCCCATCAGCTGGTGGCTGGCGCTGCGTCGGAGTTTGACGGGCGGTTCGGTGACCCTGTTGTTGATTGGGATCGTGTCGTTGAACATTGTTTGGGGCTATCCCTGGATGGGGATGTTCGCCAGTTGCTTCGCCATGTTCGTGGTCGGTTGGGGAATCAACCGGGTCATGTCGCCTCGTTTGAAAGCGACGTTGGATGTGCCCTTGGCGGTTCGAGCGGGGGAGGACTTCGTGGCACGTGTCTCCCTGATTCATCAAGGTCGATTGCCGGCGTTGAGTTTGTATGTCGGATTGGACCCAAACCGCCGCAAGAGCAGTCGCGGAGACCTTGAGATCACCGTGGATGCTTCTGCGAAGGAATGGATTCCCGAGATCGCTCCTGGTGAGACGGCAACGACGAACCAATCGTTGACCTTCCTGCGGCGAGGGGTTCATGTGATGCCGCCAGTCCGTGTGGAGTCGTTGTTTCCATTTCACTTGTTTCGATCAACACAATGGATCGACAGTGGGGAGTCGATGGTGATCACGCCTCGTCGACTGGATTGGGACAGCGACGTTTCGTGGCAAGTCATCCATGCCAGCCTTCGGGGGTTGGCCGTTGGTTTGTCGCAAGGTGATCACCAGCACTACGTGGGCAGTCGCGAGTACCGAGCTGGGATGCCGGTTCGGCGATGGGACTTTGCCTCTTGGGCGCGATTGGGAAAACCCATTTTGCGAGAGTTCAATTCGGCGGCGAAGCAGACGGTCACGGTCTTCATTGACACCACTCCAGGTGAAGCGGATGCCCGAGCCATTTCCGCTTCGCGTTGGCGGCGATTGTCCGCCGACGAAGACGTTTCGCTGGAGCGTTTGTTGTCGATTGCTTCGGCTGGTTTGGAAACCTTGGTGGGAGCCAACGTGCAGGTGCGTTTGGTCGTTCCCTGGCAGGCTCCTTCGGTGATTCAAAGTCAGGAACGCAACGGGAAATTGCGCTCGGTTTTGTGCGAAGGAGCATCCGACCCGACGCCGCTGTTGATGGCTTTGGCAGAAGCCGAGCCGGTTGATGAAGCAACGGCGCAAGAGGTTTTGCATGCGATGCCGCAGGCGGGCGGAACCTTCCACGGCGTCGTGTTTTCACGCCGAGCGAGTGATGACGTGGATCTTTCGGGGCTGCCGGATTTGATGTGGCTGAATATCAACTCGGAACCGCGAGAAGAATTTAGCAACGTCCCTGTTTTCAACCCCCCTGTTACCAACACCAATCGTCCGCCAACGGAGACTCTCGCATGACGTCGTTTGCACGGGAGGACGCGTTGGATTGGCGAGACTGGTTGGCGGATGACCGAGTCGTCTTGGGAGCGTTGACGTTTGGTTTGGCATCGTTCCTTGGCGGGACGTTTGCAACCACGCCGGCTTGCATCTTTGTCGCCGCGGTCAGCCTGATGGTGGTGGTGTTGGTTCGAATGCGGTGGCCGGAACCGAGTGTCGCACCGGTGAGCTGGAAAGTTCGTTTGGTCCGTGGTGCGGTGTTGTTTGCATCGCTGGTGGGTTCGGTCCTGATTGTCTTTGGTTGGCGTTTTTACCCTGCGCTGCAAGGCACGCCCAATGTGTTGTTGGTCGCGGTGGATTCGATTGGTCACGCCTCGTTGATGTTGCTTTGCGTGCTGTGGGTCCATTGGCCACGGGGTGGGCACATCATGATGTTGGTGTTGGGGATGCTGGCGGTTTTGATGTCGGTTGCTGGCGGTGGGTTGAGCTCCACCGTGACGGCGCAAACGGCATTGGGGCTGACGGTCTGCATTGGTTTTGTCCTGGCGACACGGGCAATGAGCTGCGCGTCATCGGAGCATCAGCAGGTCGTGGGACTTCGCTCGCAGTCCGGTGGGGCCAAACGAATCAGTGGGACGCTGTATCAGTTCATGGCATTGTTCGCCATTTTGGTCGTGGCGTCTGCAACGACTCATGCCACCATTTTGTTTTTGCCTGATGTGCAAGCCGGAGTGATGGCTCAGCTGAACGATCGATTGGATGCCAGTTCCAGCCAGGGTTGGGGCGGGACGGATCGCTATGTCAGCGGTTCGAGATTGGGCAACGTTCGAGAATCCATCCTGAGTGATCCATCGGCGATCGCGTTGAGTGCGTTCGCTGACACGGAGCCCGGGTATCTCCGTGGCAACGTTTACGATTCCTATAGCAGCGGGCGTTGGCGGACGTCTCGGAAATGGGTTTTTCAGTCGCCGCCCGGCAGTGGTGTTCGGCGTGTCGCTGAAGCTCGTTTTTTGCAACCTGAGGGAGTCGCAACCACGCTGCTGCAGGATCCCGATGACCACTTTCGCCAACGTTTTTCCATGCGGATCGGTGAGCTGGAAGAAGAAGTCGATTCGTCCATTGAACTGCTGAATTGGAATGGCGTCGCAGGCAACGACCTGGGCGGCGGGCAATTTGTCGGCGTCGTTGAGATTCATGGTGACCCGAGCAAGGGCCGCAAGGTTTTCTTGCCCGCCTCTTCGCGTTGGATCGAATTGGCAGGCGATGGGATTGGGATCACGCCACACGGGGTGTTGGGCTATGGCGTCGAAGTCCGTTGGCCTTGGGTGGTGGGAGTTCAAGAGCAACCGCCAGCCGAAACATTGAGTCCCGACGATCGCGATGTCATGGTTCGTGTGGAATCCGAAATCCGACCCGAGATTGAAAGTCTGACCCAGCGTTTGATGGTGGGTGCCAAGTCAGACGCGGAACGGGCTGAGCGAGCGACGCAATTCTTCCAAGAGAATTTCTCCTATTCACTCGACCCCGTGACGGTTCCAGACGGGCTGGACCCGCTGACGCACTTTCTTCGAAGCCGGCACATGGCGCACTGCGAATTGTTTGCCAGTGCCACGGCGTTGATGCTGCGGACGGTTGGCGTTCCGACGCGTTACGTGACGGGCTATGTGATGACGGAACTCAACGAGGCGGGTGACAGGTACTTGGCCCGCAATCGGGATGCCCATGCGTGGGTGGAGTACTACGACGACGAAGCTTCTCGGTGGTTGCCGGTCGAGTCCACCCCCGGACGGTCCTTCCTTTCCATGCGACGAAAGGAACTCGCGCTTGCCAGTGCAGGAGGTGCAGGGGGAGCGGAGCAAGCCGAAGACGTCGCGAGCAACTGGTTTGCGCCGATACTGCGATGGTGGGCATCGGTGCGAACCACGGACACCCTGGTGACGCTGTTTCGCTGGTTGCAGGTTCCCCTGCTGGTGTTCTTGGTGACACTGTTGTGGCGACGCAATCGGCACAAGGTCGATGATCAACGGAGCGTGCGTTTGGCGGCAGAACGCCGCCGGATGGACCGACGGGTGCGGCGGTTGGGATGGATTCGGCGGCCGAGCGAAACGCTTCATCGCTTTGCCTCGCGTCTGGAGGCGGAAACGACCGCCAGTTCCTCGCATGATGAATTGTTGGCGGCGGCGAATTGGTACCGGGATCACGCGGTCCAGTGCTATCGGGGCGAGGACCCCGTGACGCCGTCGCTCACTCGAAAGAACGTCTCAAGCGTTCAAATGTGAACAAGCCGGATGAGTGCCCATCGCTGAAGCCGATGTTGTAAGCATACGTACCCACGGGCCGCATCGATGCGATCGTGAGCGGGCGAGCTTCGGCCGCACTCAGGACAGGAAGTCCCATGAGCGGTGATTTCTTGCCACTGGTTGCCTCTGTGTTTTTGTCGACCAGCGTCACGGCTTGGTGGCCTCCGGTCTCACCGCGTTTTTCTCGGCAGGTCGCGCAGGGGCAAGCGTCGCGTAACTCGCGAGCGGTCCAGGATGTCGACTCACCATCGTTCCAGACGATGCGGATGCCACGTTCCCCTTCCCGCTCGATGGCGGTGGGGGCATAGGCAACCGGATCTTGGATGGGACGCTTGGGGGCATTCATTTCGCGTCGGCCTCTTGAAGGGACGTCTCGGAGTGCTTTGCCGCGAGTGCGGCTTGGCCTGCGCTGAGTGTTTCGATGATCTTGTCGACATCGTAAATGCATCCGCCCCAAGAGCCGCCGCCAACCTGTTGGAGCGCCGCCCACAGTCGCGTGTCATCCGGAATGTTTTTGTCGCGATCCAGTCCCTCTGCGATCGGACGTGTTCGCAAGGCTTCAACTGGATCGGCACCGTCGACGGTGGCGACCAAGTCGACTCGGCCGTCCAGGGTCTTGCGGTCGATGATGATCTCGACAGTGTCTCCATCCCGCACTCGCCCGATCGGCCCACCGGCAAGTGCTTCGGGGCCGACGTGTCCGACGCAGGCTCCCGTGCTGACGCCAGAGAAGCGGGCATCGGTGACAAGCGCGATGTGCTTTCCGAAGGACAGGTATTTCAGTGCGGACGTGATCTGATAGGTCTCTTCCATGCCACAACCGATTGGGCCACGGCCGATCAAGACGATCACGTCTCCGGCCTCAACCGATTGATCCGATTGACCTTTGACTGCGGCGATGGCGTCGCTTTCCGTCGTGAAGACGCGTGCTCGACCACGTTTGCGGTAAACGCCATCGTCATCGATCACGGACGGGTCAATCGAGGTGGCTTTGATGACGGAACCTTCCGGGCACAGGTTGCCAGAAGGAAAACAAACCGTGCTGGTCAATCCGCGTTCTTTGGCGATCGCTGGCGGCAGGATGACTTCGTCTGGATCCACTCCATCGGCGGCACGCAAACGTTCGCGACAAACTTGGCGACGCTCGGAGGTGTGCCACTGATCCAACAGCTCATTCCACGTCAAACCGGTCACGGTTCTCTCGTCGGCATTCCACAGCCCGGCTTCGCGAAGATGCCAGGCGACTTCGGGAACACCACCGGCCAAGAACAATTGCACCGTTGGATGGCCGACCGGTCCGTTGGGCAAGCAATCGACAAAACGCGGAACGGATTGGTTGATCCGGCGGAAGTCCTCCGCGGTCGGACGACGGCGTCCGGCAGCGGCAGCCACGGCGGGGATGTGTAGCAACAGGTTCGTGCTACCGCCCACGGCGGCGTGCATCAGCATCGCGTTTTCAAACGCTTTGTCAGTCAGCACATCATGGAGCGTCAATCCAGAGGCGTGCATCGCCGCGGCCGTGGCTGCCGCGTCACGAGCCAAGCGTGTCCAGATCGGTTGTCCGCTGGGAGCCAGTGCCGCGTGCGGAACGGTCATGCCGAGAGCTTCTGCGATCACTTGGCTGGTCGCGGCAGTGCCGAGGAATTGGCAGCCTCCGCCAGGTGTGCCGCAGGCTTTGCAACCGGCCACGGAGGCTTCTTCCAGTGTCATTTCACCGCGGCTGTAGCGAGCCCCAATGGTCTGAACTTTGCCCGCGTCTTCGCCCACGGTTGGCGGCAAGGTCACGCCTCCGGGAACCAGCACGTTGGCGAGGTGACCTGTCCCGGCAAGCGCCATCATCATGGCGGGCAAACCCTTGTCGCAGGTCGCGATTCCAATCACGCCTTTGCGTCTTGGCAGCGACCGGATCAAACGACGCATCACGATCGCGGCGTCGTTGCGATACGGCAACGAATCAAACATGCCGTGTGTGCCTTGTGTTCGGCCATCACACGGGTCGCTGACAAAGGCAGCAAAGGGGACTCCGCCGTCGCGTTCGATTTGTTCCGCGGCGGCTTGGCCCAGCAGGCCGACTTCCCAGTGCCCGGTGTGATAGCCAAGGGCTTGAGGGGTGCCGTCTGGGTTGCGCACCCCGCCTTGGGTGCTGAGGATCAAGTACTGATCGCCGAGGACGCGGCGGGGGTCGAATCCCATGCCGACACTTTGGGTCAGTCCAAACAGGTCACCGCTGGTCCAGGATCGCAGGATCTCATCGGAAAGCGGAAGTTTACCGTCGGGACCATCCGCCTTGGTTGCCAATGTTTCGGGGGCATCCAAGGCAGCAAAGTAGTCAGAAGGGTCAATCACTGCGTCGGCCACTGGTGAGAATCAGGAGGTAATATGCCAGCGTCATGATGGATTGCAATGTCGCGGCAACGTAAGTCAACGCGGCAGCGTTCAGAACCTTTGCGACATAGCGTTCTTCCTGCGCCGTGATCAAACCATACTCGACCAGGTGTTCTCGAGCACGGCTGGATGCATTGAATTCCACCGGCAAATTGACAACCTGAAAAAACACGACGGCCGAGAACAGAATCACGCCGATCCACATCAACGGTTGGAATGACATGATCGCACCGATGAACAACAACGTCGCACCGATTCCGCTGCCAAAATTGGCGGCAGGAACGGCGATGTTGCGAACCACCAATGGTGCGTAGTGCTGAGCGTCCTGGAACGCGTGCCCGGCTTCGTGGCACGCCACGCCGAGCGCAGCCATGGATCGGCCCGAGTAAACGTCCTCGCTGAGCCGCAAGACTTTGGCTCGCGGATCGTAGTGGTCCGATAATTTGCCCGCCACGCGTTCGATCCCGATCGATTGCAATCCGGCTCGGTCCAACATTCGGCGAGCTGCTTCGGCACCCGACATGCGCGCCGGCACTTTCGCCATCGCCGCAAACGACGATTTCACCTTCCACTGAGCGTACAAACCCAGCAAGAACGGAGGCAAAACAAACAGGAAGTAGATACCCATCGAAGGCAGGTTCCTTGAAAACATCGATAGCAAACGCAATCGGCTTGGGCTCTCTTGTCAGAAAGAGATGCTCCATCACCGAGAATCAGCCGTTCTGACAGGTAAAAACTCGCGTTTTCAAAGACAGAAGGCCAATTGGGCAGGCACTCGCTGCGCCACTCTCTTGTGTACGCAATTGCCGCACCAACGTTCGCGGCAATCTTTGTTTCAGATTGTCATGCGTACAGTTGGTAAAGCATCAAGTAAACCAGAACGCCGGTGACCGATACGTACATCCAAATCGGATACGCAAACCGCACCAGCTTCTTGTGAGCCACGATGCGGCCATTCTTGGCCAAGTAAATCGCTCGGAGGGCCAAAAAGGGCACGGCGATGGCCAGTAAAATGTGCGGGATCAGAATCGACAGGTACGTGTACCGAGCCGCATCGGGAGCGTCCGCTGGAAACCGCCGGTTGAACTCGCCCGTCGATTGATACAACGCGAATTTGTGGAACAGGTAGCACAGCAGAAACAGCATGCTGACGCCAAACGCGCGGAGCATCATTTGCTTGTGAATCTTCGCCCGTCCGTTCTTGATGTAGTACAGACCGAGGGCCAGAAAGATCGTGGCGATCAAATTCAAGGCCGCGTTGAGGTGCGGCAAATTGGCCGCCAGTGTATCCCACATGAATCAAGACTTCTTCGAGGAGGCTTCTTCCTGGAGCATGGATTCGATGCTCGCTTTCAATTCCTCCAGTTGACGTTTTTCAGGCCAGTTGTAGAAGCCCTCGATTTTTCCGTCGGCATCGACCAGCACAAAACGTTCGGTATGAAATTGTTTGTTGACTGGTTGCTGGAAAATTTCCGCCCCGATCCGGCGGATGTAATTCAGGTCGCCGGTCAAGAACAACCACTGGTCTGGATCGGCACCGAACCGCGCCGCGTACTCTTGAAGGACTTCCGGCGTGTCCGTTTCGGGATCAACCGAAATCGCGACGAAGCGAACGCCACGCCCCGCAAACTCGTCCTGCAGCTCCTTCAGTTTCTGGTTCTGAGAAACGCAAATGCTGGGGCAAGTGCTGAAAAAGAAACTGACGACATACGGTGCGCCCTTCAGGTCATCGGTGGAGACCATTTCACCACTGCGTTCGAGCAGTTCAAATTCACTGAGCCATGCGACGTCTTCCGGTGGTTTGGTGGGGGTGTCGTTGGCAATGTCTTCCGGCCGAAGGGTCGCGTTATCGACCACCGCGTTGTCGTTGCCATAAATCACCTCGCCCTCACCCGGCCCATCCGCTGGAGCGGCGGATCGGCGGAGCTGGCGTGCGAACAGCCCGAGAGCAATTCCGGCAACGAGAATCAGAGTGACGTGAGTGAAGATTTTCATGGCGAATTGCCCTGAGGGAGTGGTGGTTCTGGCGGACGCCCCAAGGGCGAAAAAGGTGTCAGGTACCTTTTTGGGGGAATAGGTGGTTTGTGATTGCCTAAGTTTCCAAAAAGGTACCTGACACCTTTTAGCTGTGGCCGAGGCGTTTGCGGCCGTTGACGGTGGAGAGGTCGTGTTTGGAACCGTGACGCTTTCCGCGGTTGGCGGCGTCGGGATCGTGTTGTTCGCGGCCGCTGCCTCGGGACATCACCAAGGCAATGCCGCATTCAAGTTTCAGCCAATCCACCGCGGCTTGTTGGACCGCCAGCGTTCGAGCGTGAATCAGCGCGGATTGGCTGAACGGTTGGTCTTCCGCCATGGTGTTTGGGGTTTGTGTCACCTGCTGGGGCATTCCGCGAACGTAGCCCTCGGCGTAGGAGGCTCCGCTGCCACGGGAATGCCCGCCGTATTGCAGGTGAGCCGCCGTCGCGATGGTGAGCAACAGCTCGCGAAACAGCAGGAGACAGTTTTGCACGTCATCGACCGGTCCGTAGAACCAAAACAGCGTTCGGTTTTGTTTGCGTCCGTAGTACCACTGCACCATCGGGAAGATTTCTTCCGTGACATAAGCGGCAAGCGATTTTTCCCATCCGCAGGCTCGTCGTCCGTTCACCGGGCAAGCCATCCGTGTGTATGAAACGCTCTCGATGTTGTCGTCTTCGGTGATGTCTTCGCGAGATAAATTGTGGCGCAACATCAGGCTCTGCATCATTCGCAGGGCGTTGCGTTTCTCGCCTTCCGTGCTGGCGTGATTGCTGGCCGTCGTGTCGAGAGCACGCAGGCGACGAAGGATCTTTTCGAACTCATTCTGAGTGAGAACCTGCTCGCTGTCCTGCTGCCGTTGAGGTCCAATCGCGGGCAAGGTCGATTCGGTTGGAGCACCCGCGTAGGTCCAGTGGTTCACAACGACGTAGTCGCCGTCGTCCATCGGGTTCCAGGTGTCATGGATCTGGTGATCGATGAGGCAACTGAAGTGGCCACCTCGCCGACTGTCGCGTTTTTCGAGGTGAACGATGACGACCCCGCGAGGCAAACTTTCAGCGTCGAAGGCTTGGTCGTCGCCGGAACGTCGATGCCACTGGTTGGCGCGAAGGTAGTCGTCCGCGATCGAGCTGCAGACGCCATTGCGAACGGTCTTGTTCGCAGACTTGCCCAGAGTCTGGTAGACATCGCGATAGTTGGTGCCAGTCGCAATCGCGATCGCTCGCGTCACGCAGTCGCCCGCGAGGCCAACGAATCCTGCGGAAGATCGTCCGCCGTCATTCCAGATGAATTCCATTGCTTTGTCGCGAAAGCGTGAACAAGTGTGGCAATTGTTGGTGACTCACCATCGAGGCAACGCCGATGGTTCAAACCATCGTATCTGCCTTGCGGCTGCCTCGCATCAACCGCCATGCGATGAGCACAACCGCAATGGTGGCAACCACCGTGACCGTCCAGCAAGTTGTGGAGGACGGCGCGAAGCCTGCCGAGGAAAGGTCCAAGGTTGGGTTCAGCAGTCGACGTAGTTCCAGCATGGAGTAGCTGAGTGGATTGAGTTGCATGATGCCCGCGAGCAGCCAGCCACCCCAGTCGCCCATCGTTGCCGCACCCGTTTCGACCACCGGTCCCGAGAGGCTCCAGGCGGGGATGGGAAAGAACGTTCCAGCCAACAACCACATCGGCATCAAGCCCAGCATCATGATCGCATGAAAGCCTTGGGTGCTTTCCATTGGCCAGGCCACGATCATTCCCAGGGCGCACATCGCGATGGCAATGATGGCCAACAGCAGCAACAGCAACGGGAACGTCCAGGCAATCGAAGCCGCACCGACCACGTACACCAGCAGCAGGAAGATCAACGCTTGAGCCCAGGCGATCGCGGCACCGCCGAGCACCTTGCCCACCAAGACTGGGAAGCGTCCGGCAGGCGAGACCAACACCGATTGCATGAAGCCTTCGCGACGGTCTTCGATCACCGAAATGGTTGCAAAGATGGCGGTGAACAGGACGATCAAGCCGATGGTGCCCGGCAAGAAAAACTGGGAAAAACTCTCACCGCCAGCGGATTCAAAGGAGCCTCGCAGGCCGGTTCCAAACAGCAACCAGAACAGCAACGGTTGCACGATCGCGGCCGTCACGCGGTTGCGTTGGCGAAAGAACCGAGTCCATTCGCGGCGGGCGAGCATCCACGCGGCGCCCATCCGTGCGGACGTGGTCATGCCCGAGGTCGTGAGACCCGGATTGGCGGAAGCATCGTTTTTCATCGCAGCAGCACTCATTGGAATTCTTTTCCCGTTCGAGCGACAAAGACATCTTCCAAGTTGGGCCGCCCGATGCTGATCGATTGGACGCCGCTGCCGAGCACCGCGGAAACTTTGGCGACGATCTCCGGGGCATCGCATGGCATGCGAAGGGTTTCGCCAACGATTTGAGTTTCCAGGTTCAGTTCGCGTTGCAAGATCGCTTTGGCGGAAGCCAAGTCATCGGGCACGATCGTCAGCACGCCGCCACCCAGGTCGGCTCGCAAGCGTGAGGGAGCGTCGTCGGCGATTTTCTTGCCTTGGTCCAGCAAAATCACGCGGTTGGCTTTGGCGGCTTCTTCCATCAAGTGAGTCGTCAGCAGCACGGCCACGCCGTCACTTGCGAGTTGTTGCAACGCATCCCACAGCGACAGGCGAGCCCCCGGGTCGAGTCCTGTGCTGGGTTCGTCCAGCAGCATGATTCGCGGTTGATGGAGCAAGCCTTTGGCGAGTTCGACGCGACGTTTCAGTCCGCCGGAAAGTGTTTGGCAAAGATCGCGACGTCGGTCGGTCAGTGAGAACTGTTCCAACAGAGCATCGCAGCGGCGGGTGAGTTCCCGTCCCGACAAACCGTACAACGCACCCTGGCAGCGGAGGTTTTCGTCCACCGTCAGTTTGATGTCCAAGCTGGGGGACTGGAAAATGATTCCAAGCCGGCTGCGAACGGCGTCGACGTGTTCGGAGATGTTCAGCCCATCGAGGGTCACGCTACCGCGTTGGATTGGCAACAGTGTGCTGAGGACGCGAAACAGCGTGGTTTTGCCGCTGCCGTTTTTGCCGAGTACCGCGACGATCTCGCCAGCACGCACAGAGAGGTCGATTCCGTCGACCGCCACGTGGTCGCCGTAGCGATGGTGGAGGTCGCGAATGTCGCAGAGGACATCACCCAAGGAGGACGCGGACTCGTTCGTCGCGTCAGCGGGGTTCGTTGCAGTCGAGGTCGTAGTCATGAATGATTTTTTACAGTGAAGCTCGAAGAGTCATCACCAGCAGCACGGCGGGCAGAACAACCAGTGACCAGCGAAGCATTTTGCGAGCGGTCGTGTCATTGGGGTTCGCACGAAAGTTCAAAGAAGCTCGCAACAGCGGCCACGAGGCGGCCAGGATCAGGACCGTTGCGAGAACGCTGGCGGCCGATGCCACCCATTGGCCGTTGGGAAACCAAGCCAGAACCACGCCGCAGATCGCCAACGCCACGCTGCCGAGAATGCTCTGCCAAGCCGCGTGTCGTCCGGTGGGTTCGACTGTTGTGGTCATGCAAAAACCCGCTTTGGCGTACTGAATTCGGTACAGCCAAGCGATTGCCATGAAGTGGGGGTACTGCCAGCATGCCAGCACACCAAACAACATCCAGCCAGGCAGTTCCGTCAGTGTTCCACCGGCGGCGGTGTAGCCGATGAACACAGGAAGAGCACCGGCGATCGCACCGACCGTGGTGTTCCAAGCGGTTCGGGTTTTCATCGGGGTGTAGACCAACACGTAGAGCAACCAAGTCGCGATGCCGACACTGGCGGGAATCGGGCCGCTGCCCAGCCACAGGATGGCTCCTCCGGCAATTCCACTGGCGGCGGTCAAGCCAAATGCAACGGCATAACTCATCCGTCCACCGGGGACCGGACGATTGGCGGTCCGTGGCATGTTGCGATCGATTTGGCACTCCCAAACTTGGTTGGCCGCGCCTGCACTGCCAGCGATCAGAGCGGTTCCGATCATCAGCCAAAACCAATCGACCAAGGTCAGCGTCGCGCTGCCAGCGATCAACGCCGAGGCGACGGTGGTGACCAGGATCATCGTGACGATGCGGGGTTTGGTCAGCTCGATCACATCGGCGAAGACACCTCGGTCGGCGCGTGTGGCCGCAGCGGGGCTTGCGTCCGATGGTGCGTCGGAAGCTTGCGATTTTGGAGTGGCTTCTGGCACGGGAATTTCATCATTCAACGTGCTGGCTCGATCGGTCGAGGGACGCGGGCGGGAAACAGGTTTCATCCGCGACGAAGGTTCCAGCACGGCAGTCGATCCGCTCGCCGCCGAGCGGGTGCGAGGGAGCGAACCCGAGTTCTGGAGAGACCCATCATCGAGGGACAAACCACTTCCGGCGACAATCTCGAGCGTTTCGCGGCAATCAGATGCCATGATCGTTCCGGGTTCAGGATGAGACAGAGAAGGATAATACGCGTCGGCGGCGGTACAACCGAACCAACAGCAGTGACGAAACGGCCAAGATCAGCGATCCCGTCGCAACGTGACCCGTTACGATCCAGGCGTCCAGGACGTTCTTGCTGTGCAGCAGGTACGAGCCAGACGCTGAAAGTGGAGCCAGCATCTGTGGGTAGCCGTAGTTGACAATCCAAGTCGCCACCCCCAAGCCGATTTGCACGGCCACAAAGCATATCAAGGCACCCGCCGGACGCGACAGCGTCAAATCGCCGCAGCGCCGCATTCGCCAGTACGCCAGAGCCGTCATCAGCCACAAGACGAAGGCAATCGTGATGTGCGTCTTGACGATGTGGGCAAATCCGACCGGGCTGAAACCGGGCAAGGCATGCCGCATCATCGCTCCCAAAACCAACTGCATGTAAGCCAAAACCAACAACGCGATCGGCCAAAACGCGGTCGGGGTTTGCGGGGAAGTGCCCTCGGCGGACTTACGCACCGAAGCGGCCAGCCAGTTCCGGCCGGTCACGCAGGCCGCGATCACACACAGCACAAAAAACGCGGGGCCGACGCATCCATGGATCATCGCCAGCGTCCGTGCACTCAGCGTCACACGCAAGCCGCCTAAAACGCCCTGCCCAATCACGGCGGCAAGCACCAGCACCGACAAACCAATTGCCCAGCGACGTTTTTCAGCCAGGAAGGAAGAGATGACCAGCCCGATTGCGATGAAGCCAACCAGGGCGGCCAGCAATCGGTGGCCGTGTTCGATGAACAAATCGAACGGCCCCAGCAACCAAGTCGAGATCGGATACAGAAGCAGGTTGTACCCGTACGTTCCCGGCCAATCCGGAACCGACATGCCCGCGTCGTAGGTCGTCACCAACCCCCCGACCCAGATCAGCGGCCAGGTCAAGCAGACCATCACGCGAGTCAGCCGGTGAGGCCATGGGGGAACGGATTGCGAGCCGTCCTCCTTCGGTGCATCGCTGGTGTTCGCGTCCGCGGGGCGTTCCATTTCGGATTCGGGGCCGGATTCGGATGCGTTTTGGGTGTCAGCAGCTTGGTTCATTGCTGCCCTCGTCGATCAAAAATCTGTTCTCCGGCAATCCCGCCAATCACGCATCCACCCGCTCCAAACATGGCTCCGGGAACAATTCCGGACATGCCGAACAGGAACATGGCACCGATTCCCAACGCCAAACCCACGATCGCGCCAACGGTTCGATAATTGTCGCGACTCATAAGGAGACACCTGTTTCTACGGCAGCGGAGGGATTTTCGTCGTCCACCACACGCACGGACGGTTTGGGCGTGGGCTGGACCAGCGACTGAACGTAATGAACCAAGTCCCAAACGTCTCCAGGGGTTAGTCCTGTTGCGCCCGTGGCTGACTCGCTGAGTTCGATTCCCGGCATCGGCGTTCCTGCGATTCCGTGCTGAATCCGGCGGAAAAGGGTCTCAGGATCGTCGCCGCCTCGCAACACCCCACCAGCCAGTCGGCGGGGCTCGATGATTCGCGGTGGCAGTGCGCCGGCTTTGCGGAAAGGTTTGACCGCGTCGGCATCCGTGGGCGTGATCCCAATCCGAGTCGTGAATTCCTTGGTCCAGTCATCCAGGTCATTCAGCGGCAACCCGCCCTGCCCCGCCGGACCGTGGCACCCCGCGCAGTTGGCAACTTGGCCACTGAACAGCTTGGCACCGCGAGCGATCGAGGCGTGCAGTTCATCGGCGGCATGGGGGATTTGTTCTGGTGGCACGGGAGACGCCTGCGGCTGAACCCATTCGCTGGCCACCGCCTGCAGGATTTCCTCGACCGCCAATTCGCCTTCGGTCGGTTCCACGGCCGTCGATTCAGGTTGATTGCCCTCGTCAGGTGCCTGGGGCTTCGCATCACGGCTGGACTGTGTCAAATCGGTAAAAACGATCTCCCCTGCCTCGTTTCTTCCCGGATTGGCTTGTTCCGTGACCGTCACTCGCAAACGCAGGTCATCGGTCGGCGGTGTGTCTTCGTAGCCAAGGTCATCGATCGCCAGAGCCAGCAGTTGACGCTCGACTTCGCCGCGAATCGAGAGATAAATCAGGTAGTCGATCAGCGCTTCGCGGTCGCTTGGCGTCACGGTCATGAACGAAGGCATGGGAGTGCCTGGGATCCCGTTTACCAGCAATCGCCGCAGATCATCGCGAGTCGGCTTGGCATCCCGCTGCGTTGATTTCCACTTGAACACACCGACCCGGAAATCTCGGGGGTAAGGCCACTGGTACATCGATGCAGGACCGGTGCCGCTGCCAGAAATGCCGTGGCAGATCACGCAGTGCTCGGTGTACAGCCCGCGGTGCACGTTCTCAGCGTCGCTTTCGACGGACCCGGAGGCTTGTTGAAGCCGTTCCAGCGAAACCAATGCACGTTGGTCGGCGGTCAGTCGATCGGCCGGCCAGGCGGGTTCTGCGGGGGTTCCGAACAGTTCGGCCAGCACCAATTCGACATCCGCCAATGCCGCTTCGGTAGGCAGATCCCGTGAACGTTCGAGCGCCATCGCATGAACACGATTGGATTCAAACTCCATCTCGCTGTCATTGCAGCCAACCGCGACAGGAAGGCAGCACGCAGCGGCCAGCAACCAAAGACGTGAATGAGGCCTAAACAACGAAGAAATCCTTGCACTTGAAAACAAAGCGAACCCCCAAATCGGAACACATTTGCTCCAGGGAGCCAACCGGATAAAAAGACGCAGGAAAACGGGGTGCGGCAATCCGCCCGCTCGCCAAGAATCTGAAAAGACTCGATCCAATGTCTCACCAAGACCACCCATCACAACCCGACGCGTGAGCGAGGGACTCCCCAAAATCCCACGACGGCCCCATCCGGGGCGAAACCCAGACGCCAGCCACCATTTGTTTTTCGCGCGTCCCGAGCGGCTTGTCGAGTCAGGGGGGGGTGACCGAGACCTCGGGTTGAAAACCCGAGGCTGACAACTGTCACCGCTCCGCGGTTGTTAGCTCACCCCGACACGCACAACCAGTCGCGGAGCGACGGCAGCCGAAAGCCTTGGGTTTTCAACCCAAGGTCATCTTCGGTGGGAAGCAGCGTGCGTCAGCCCAGCGTTAGCCCAGGCGGCCGCGCCAGGTGACTTGTCGGCCTCGGAGGTGATTCCAGAATGCCCACCACTGGATCAGCAGGAAACTGACGATCGCAATCGGGTGCAGGATCGCTCCCGTGACGCTCTGCCCCAGCCGGATCGCCCCGGTCATTCGAGGCACGTAGCTCACCAAAATCGCGATCGTGCTGACCAGGATCCCGATCACCACCGACGTCGAAACCGGCAAGCCTTCAACGATCAGGCTGGACCGCTTTGCCAAGGCAATGACCAACGTGATCCACGGCAACAGATTGGCTCCGCCCAACAAAATCGTGAACGGAATCAACAACCGAGAATTCGCGATGCCTTCGTCTGCGTTCTTGAGCAGCCCCTGCACCACCTCCCCCGCCGACGTGTACATCCGGCAAACCGCCCACTGCGACCCGTCCACGCAGTCCGTCAGCATCCCGTTTTCTCGATAGGCCTTGGGTAGTTTCAGCCCATCATGGCGACTCGATCGAATTGCAGCATGAGTCCCCGCGGCCTGGTAGGCGGCCTGGGTTGTGAAGAACAGTTGCCCACATCCGGACGCGTACGCCGGGTGCGTGCTGCCTCGCATCCGCGCGAACGGCAGATACGAAAGCAAGATGAAGTGCATCATCGGGATCAAGAGTTTCTCGGCCAGTGTGCCGGTTTCCTGCCGAGGGAAAGCACTGAGCAAACCCATTTTGCCGCCATCGTGTTCAACCGCGAAACGTCGGCAAAGATCGATCAGGGCGGTCGGTTCCAGTCGCACGTCGGCGTCCAGGAACAACAGGTGTTCGCATTCGGCATGCTGAGCCAGTCGGTAACAGGCATGTTGCTTGCCATTCCAGCCTTCGGGAAGTTCGATGCCTTCGAGCAACTTTACTCGCGAGTCTCGCTGTGCGATTTCGCGAACGATCGTTCCGGTTTGATCGGTGGAGCCGTCGTCCAGTACAATGGCCTCCAGGTCGACCTGCACGGATCGCAACACGGATTCGATACAAGCCGCGATCGAGCTCTCTTCGTTTCTGGCTGGGATCAACACCGACACGCGAGGAGGATCGGTGACGCCCGGTTCAGATGCGTCGACGTGATCGGATCGTTTGCCGTCCATGAACAGTGGCAAATTGGAAACGAACATGCCCGCCGCCAGCGCCGCCAGAACCAACGAGACAAACGGCAGGACCGCGATGAGGAACCATTCCATCCAAGCGATCATTGAAACTGGTCCCCGTGACTGGCTTGGAATGATTGGCCGGTCATCCACGATTTCAATCGCCTAGCCGTGTCATACATACCGGAAGCTCCGCGTTTGCCTGGCAGTAGATTTTGAAACGGTTCGCTCGATCGCTGGATGCACAATTCCGCCAATCGCGATTGACTGGTCCGAAGACGCCGCGTGAGCTCGGCCGACCAATGAGATTTGTCCCAGTCACTCACGGTGGGGATTGAGATGACATCGCCGAAGCGGAACAAGACCAGCGGTAAACGCTCGTCCCAAAACACATATTCCATCGCCAGCGGCAGGACCCAGCCGCGGTCCAGTTTCGAACACACGTGAGCCAGGCCGGGCATCAATTCCGCCTCGTGATCGCGAACGTCTGCGAAGCGTCCTTCGGGGGTGACCCACAACGCACTGTGTTCACGCTGGAACAAGGCCGCGGTGGTCTTGAGGAATTGGGCGGCGCCTCGATTCGAATCCGATTGCACGCCGAAGAAGCCCAGCTTTTCGAAAACCTTGTATTGCTGGAGTGCCTCTGCATCGATCGGTGCATAGAACTGTCGCGGCGCGAGCAGCCGTTCGTTGATCGCGTGAGCCAGCAATGGATCCCACCACGAGGCGTGATTGCTGTAGACGATCAGCGGAAGGCTGCCGTCCTGCAGCGGTGAGGCCTGGGCGTGTTCTGGGTTTGCTTCGGCCAACGAATGAAACTGCGTCTGCAATTCCGTTTCACGTGCGAACGCGATCGCGTGGAAGTTGCGACGAAGGTAGGAGTGCAGGAACCGATGAAATCCGTTTTGAAACCAATCCGCCGGTTTCGCAATGACGTCGGAGGCTGCCGTCACGCGAATTTTCCGTTGGTCACGTCTTGGTCCAGCGAATCCGCTGCGATCCAGCCGCTCATCAAGACCATCGGCATGCCAGGGCCGGGGTGAGCCGCCCCGCCGGCCAGGTACAAACCACGGAGGTCCTTGCGACGGTTGCCAGGTTTGAAGGCGCCGGTGAACTTGCCGTGGCTGGCCAAACCATAGATCGCGCCGTTGAGAACGCGGTAACGATTGTGGATGCCCTCCGGTGTCAGTGAATCTTCGGTCACAATCGCATCGCGAATGCCTTCCATCCCAGCGGTTCGTTCCAGTTTGTCCAGAATCACGTCACGGTAGTTCGGCAGCATGGCTTTCCAGTCATGACCGGGCCGCAGGTAAGGCGTGTGCACCAAGATATAGAGGGCTTCACAGCCATCGGGTGCCACTTCGGGTTCGCTGATCGTGGGAGCACAGACGTACGCGGTTGGATCGGGCGCTGGTTGGCCTTTTTTGTAGATGTAGTCGAACTCTTCTTCCGGATCTTTGGAGAACACGAAGTTGTGGTGCAGCAGTTGTTCGTAGCGGCGGTTCAGTCCCAGGTACAGCACCACGCCACTGCAGGCCGCTTCGTAGTGATTGGACTTTTCGAACTTGGTCGACTCCGGTGTACCGCTGAGCAATTCGCGGTAGGTTCGAATCGCGTCGCAGTTGCTGACCACGGCATCGCAGGCAATCGTTTCGCCGCCCGCTGTGGTCACGCCGCTGACCGATCCGCCTCCGGTTTCGATCCGCAGGATGTCGGTTCCGGTTCGGATGTCAACGCCGAGTTCGCCAGCGAGTTTTGACAATGCCTCGGGAACCGCTCGCGTGCCGCCGATCGGGTACCAAATGCCTTCTTCGGTTTGCATGTGAGCGATGCTGCACAAGACGGCAGGCGACGCGTAGGGCGACGAGCCAACGTACTGGGTGAAGTGATCCATCATTTGCGACACACGATGTTCAGGGACGTGTGAGCGGACGATCGAAGCGACGCTGCGACCCATCTTGAGTGACAGGACATCTTTCAACACGGCGGCGGAAAACGCACCCCCGACTTCCATGGTGTCGGCCAACCCACCGATCGATCGCCAAAAGAAGAATCGATCCGAGACACCGTGAAGTTGCTTGCTTCGCTCGATGAATGATTCGTAACCTTGGCCGGTTGCGTCGCCCCCGGTGAAGTCACGCAGGTGACGTTTCATCTGTTCGACGTCAGCGACCAAGTCCAGCACCGTGTTCTCTTGGGTGCCTGATTGGGGTGTGCCTTCGAAGAAGCATCGCCACTGCGGATCCAAGGCGATGAGATCGAGGTAGTCCTCCATCTTTCGCCCGGCTTCGGTGAAGACCCGACGCAAGACACTCGGCAGCGTCAGGATCGTCGGCCCCATGTCGAATCGGTAGCCTTCGGTTTGATGCACGGCCGCTTTGCCGCCGACCCAATCGTTTTTGTCGCAAAGCGTGACCTTGTGACCGCGGGCGGCCAACACGCAGGCAGATGACAATCCGGCCAATCCACCGCCAACCACCACGACATGTTGTGGATTGGATGTTTTCTCAGCCGGGGCGTAGGGTTCATTTGCGGCGGAATGGGGGGCGATCATCGGGGGCTTTCGATCCGTGGGGAAACGTTCCGGGCAAATGCGGGTGCGTCATGCACTACTTTTTTAATGCACGCCACTGAGCGGCGGCAGTGGTGACTCGCCGGAGGGCTGCGATTCGCCGCGTCCATCCGGTGCTGTGCGACCACTGCAGTACGCCGGACAACAATTCCGCATCGGCATCGTTTCGAGGTGACAAGTGCATCGCGACGCGGCCGCGTCGGGTGGCAATGACTCGAGGCGTGGTCATCGCGAGCAATCCTTCTGGGCCTCGCGTCACGCCGAAGCCACTTTGGCCGCGACCACCAAAGGGCAAGCGGGGGTCGGCCGTGGGTGCGACCAAGTCATTGATCGTCACCACGCCGACATCCAGTTGTTTCGCGATGGATTCAGCTTGGGAAGTCGGGCCGAACACGGAGGCGGCCAGACGATACGGGCATGCATTGACCATCTGGACCGCGTGCTCGGGCAGCTTGACCGGGATGATCGAGATGACGGGCGCGAACACGTCACTTTGCAAAATGGCATGACTCTCGGGGACGTTTTCAAGCACCACGGCGTGCATCTTGCCGGTGGTGCGAAGGGTGGCAGAATCGTACCGGCCCAGGCTGTCCTTGGCACCTTTTCGGAGAACATCGTCCAGCAAGTCGGCGGTGCTGGTCCGCGCCGCGGGATGAAGGGTGACTTCGTTGGTCTTTCGCAATCGATCGATCAGTCGTTCTGGCAAGGCGGCGGTGGATGGATCGGTTTGGATCATCAGTCGCCTCGGGCCGATGCAAGTTGCACCGCTGTTGAACAGCAGACCAAACGTGACTGCCTCGACTGCGCGGTTGAGGTCGGCCTGAGGCAGCACGATCGCCGCATCCACCCCGGACAATTCCATGATCGAAGGGGTCAGGTTCTCGGCCGATTGGTGCAGGACTTTTCGGCCGGTTTCGACGGATCCGGTCAAGACGACCAAGTCGACGCCTGAGGCTTGGGCCTCGATCGCCGCCTCGGTGGTTGAATTCAGCAACGTGATCGCATGTTCCGGTACGCCCGCGGCATAAAAAGCGGCGATCAATTCGGCGGACACGGCTTCGGTCCCGGCGGCGGGTTTGAGGCAAACTTCATTCCCCGCGGCGAGGGCCTGTGCCATTTGAACGCCAGGCAACAGCAGCGGGTAGTTCCAGGTTCCGAGGATCAGGACTCGCCCCAGGGGGACTCGTTGGACGACGCTGCGGACGCCCCACATCCACATTGGACGCCCGATCCATCCAACTTTTCGGGGTGCCAGCGTCTTCTTCCCATGCTTGCCGATCCACCGCAATGCCTCGCACAAGGGGAGCAATTCCGACGCCACCGTTTCTGCATCGTCGGTCCGTTGTTTGCTCCGGCTGAAGTGTGTCAACTGATCGACTCGCGAAGCGATTTCGTCGCGTGCACGACTCACAATTTGACAGCGTTGGCGAATCGACCACGTAGCCCACTTTGCACCGCCGTGATAACCTATCGGCACCTCACCGGGGCGGTTTGGCGTCGCGTTTTTGGGCGTGGCGACCTGGGGTACGTTGTTCAAAACAATCTTGCAAAGCGTTGGATGGAAGATGGCAGTCAACGAAACGGATCTGGAAGTTTTGCCCGTCATCGCTGATCGATGGAGCCCATATCGGTTTGATGGGCGTGAAGTCGAAGATGACAAATTGCGTCAGTGCTTGGAAGCCGCTCGCTGGGCTGCCAGCAGTTTTAACGATCAACCATGGTCGTGGATTGTCGCACGTCGCCAAGACGGGGAGGCTTTTGAAGCCATGTTGCAGTGCCTGTTGGAAGCCAACCGTGATTGGGCGTCCCATGCAGGCGTGCTGATCTGCACCGTCATTCGAACCAATTTTTCTTACAACCAGAAACCCAATCGAGTCGCCCTGCACGACCTCGGTGCCGCCGCCGCACTGATGTCTCTGCAAGCGACCTCGTTGGGTTTGCAGACGCACCAAATGGCAGGTGTCAATCTGAGCCAGGTCCGAGGCCAGTATCAGATTCCGGAAGGCTACGAGCCCGCCACCGCGATCGCCATGGGTTATGCCGACGAACGCGAACCCAACTCCGATGCGGAACAGATGTTAGAAGACCGCCAGAGCGGTGTCCGAGAACGAACGCCACTGAAGAATCAGGTCTTCATGGACGCATTCGGGCAATCCGCATCTTGGTTGTGATTCTGTGAGTTCTCGAGGACAGCTCCTACCCGGCGTCATTGGCAATTCGCCCGCGATGCGTGAAGTCGATCGCGTGACCCGCAAGGTTGCCGTGAGCAATGCGTCGGTGCTGATCCTTGGAGAAACCGGAACAGGAAAGGAGTTGATCGCTTCGGCGGTGCACCGATTGAGTCACCGCAGCGGAGGCCCGTTCGTCAAAGTCAACTGCGGCGCGCTGAGCGAAAGTTTGCTGGAAAGCGAATTGTTTGGGCATGTGCGAGGTGCCTTCACCGGTGCCGTTGCCAATCGCGCTGGTCGTTTCGAAGCCGCCGACGGCGGCAGCATCTTTCTCGATGAGATCAACTCCACCACGTTGACGTTGCAGGTCAAACTGCTGCGGGTGTTGCAGGAAAAGGAATTCGAACGAGTCGGTGACACTTCCAGTCATCGAACTGACGCGCGAATCATCGCGGCCAGCAACCGTGACTTGATGCGGCAAGTGCAGCTCGATGAGTTTCGGGAAGACCTTTACTGGCGTTTGAATGTGGTGCCGATCGAGCTGCCAGCGTTGCGACACCGACGCGAAGACATCCCGGCGCTCGTGGCGTTCTTCTTGGATCACTACAACGAAGTCAATGACCGCTATGTCTCGCACCTCGGGAACGGTGTGATGCGAGCTTTGCAGGACTACCACTGGCCCGGAAACGTTCGCGAACTTCAAAACTATGTGGAGCGAGCGGTCGTGATGAGCGACACAGACGAGTTGGTGCTCGATGCGCTGCCCTTGTGTGTGCGTGATCCCCAACGCAGCGTCGCGACGCGCGAATCGGCGAGCTCCGCAGGCGGGTTGAGTTCAATCGCACCAATGGGCAACGGTTCCATCGACACGCCGCCTGAATCCGCGGAGGCATCCTCGGGAGCAGCTGCGGCGTTTGATCTCAGTCGAATGGATTTGAAGACACTCGCTCGAATCGTTGTTCAGCGAGGGTTGGACGAAGCCGACGAGGCAGAGGATTTGCATTCGGTGGTGGTGGATCAAGTCGAACGCGAATTGATTTCTCAGTTGTTGTTGCGATGCGGCGGTGTGCAGACCAAGACCGCCACGCGTTTGGGGATGAACCGAAACACGTTGTCAAAGAAAATGAAGGACTACGGTCTCAGCCTCGATGACTGAGTCGGCGGATGACCTTGGGTTGAAATCCCAAGGCTCTCCGGCTTGTTGATTCATTCGATTTCACAACCCGACGCGCAACTTCAAAGCTCACGCTTCGGGTTAGGGTTCAATCAACAAGCCGTCGCGGATGTTGGCGAGCCGCGTGACGCAAACGTTTGGATGCCGACTCAGTTGGGATGAGGCTTGGCCTTTGAGGGCTGTTCAACAGACCAGCGGGGGACAACGGTTCTACGATTCACTTCTCTTCGACCGGGAGCCAATTGACCACGTCGATCACGACGTAGCCGTTCGCGTCTTCGTTCGAGATGACCACCTTGGCGGGACGCGTGGTGTCGAAGGCGTACCGACCAAGCGCCAGCAAGGGCTGCTTCTTGGACGCGGGCTTCAATTGAGTCTGGTCAATTCGGTGAGTCGTGGTGCCTGCGCTGTGGTGGATGTCGATCCGTGTTTGCTTGGAACGATTGGAGTTGGTGGGGTAACTCACCCGCACTTCGTACAGGCCGGACTTGGGCAAGTCCGTTTGGTAGATCGCTTGTCGGACGCGGTCCGTGGCCTTGCCGTCGTGGTGATATCCCGAGCCATAGAAATTGCCTGAGGCGTGGCTTTGAATCCAACCGCCGATGCGGTCGGCTTGCGTGTCATCGACGCTGATGCCTTCGACCGACTTCAGGTTCAGTGATTCCGGGTAGCTGGCATTCGAAATGTCGGCTGGTATTTCCAGGATTTGATTGTCGTCGAGCAGCCGTTTGCGAAGGTCGGCGTACGGGATGTCTTGAACGGCACGTTCGGATTGATTGGCGAGCGCGGCGATCGTTGCGGCCGATTGACCGAGGATCATGAACACGGGTTCCATGCGGATCGAACCAAAGGCAACGTGGGTGGCTGAGACGCAAACCGGAGAGAGAAGGTTCTCGCATTCGTCGCGTTTCGGCAGCAACGCACCCATCGCAATCTTGTAGGGCCCGCGTGTGGAGACACCCAGGTCACCTTCGTTTTGGACGTAGCCCTCCGGCGTGATGTAACGCTGGGTGTTGTGCGAGTCGATTCCGTAGGAGCCCATGCCGACAGAATCAGGCGTGGCCAACTCCTTTCGAAGATGGTTTTCCGTCATCACAAATTCGCCCACCATCCGCCGGGCTTCGCGAACATACATTTGATGCGGCCAATGGTCGTTGTCCGCGAATTCGTCCGCCGACAAGCCCCACTGGTTGATCTTGTCTTGGACTTCCTTCGGCACCCGAGGGTCGGTGGCGATGAAGTACAGCAACCCGCGTTGATAGTTTTCGTGTTGCTGGATGATTTCCTGGCGGCGTTCGTAGGTGGCTTCGGGGTAGTCGTAGTTGGCACCGATGTTGTCGAAGCTGACGGGACCGTGGTTGTTGGTGTCCGTTTTGTAGTTCGGCAGGGGGTCAAATTTATTGAACACATCTTGCCATCCCGCTTCGAAGGTGCGGGCCATGATTTCGTAGGTGGCCGGGTCGTAGCCCTCGGGCCGTGTCCACGCCACGCGATTTTCTGGATGGTTCGTCATGCAAGTTCGGAAGCAATAGGCTTGGACACGATCATCGGCGGAACCAAATTCGCCTGGCGGATCGGGGCTGACCAAGGGGATCACCCCGCTGCTCGGGTCACCTGGCACGACGTAGGGATCAACCCGTCGCGGCAACACGTCGAAGTGGTGCGAGTGATGCAGGACGCCGGTTTGAACACCCGCGTGAGGTTCGTTGTAGTCGCTGATTCCTTCGCGACCGTGCGCCGTTGCGACCCCGGCTGCGGCGATCAGGTCGCCTTCGTACGTGGCGTCGATGAACATCTTGCCCGCATACGTTTTGCCATCCAATGTTTGGATGGACACGATGCGACCATCCCGCTTCGTCACGCCTTTTTCCCGATCCAGCCACGCGTCGCGGAGGACGGTGATGTCGTGTTCTGCCAGCATCTCATCAAGGATGTTTTCAGCGACATGCGGCTCAAAGACCCACATCGTTGCTTGGTCATCGTCGCTGGCCCGGTGCCCTTGGGCTCGGTTGCCATACTTTTCGCGAGTTTGGAACTTCCACGCGGAGTCGTTTTGGTAGTGCTTGTAGACACGGTGATAAAAGTCTTTGGCGAGTCCACCGATGACGGCTTTGTTGCCCGTGTCGGTCCAGCCCAGGCCTCCACTGGTCAGGCCGCCCAGGTGCACGTCGGGTGAAACCATGACGACTGATTGGCCCATGCGAGCGGACTGGATCGCCGCGGTGACGGCCGCGGCGGTGCCGCCGTAGACGACGACGTCATGAGTCGTTTCGGCTTTCGTTTGCGAAGCGGGGATGAGCAGCAGCGTGGCGAGAATCATCGAGCACATCGACAAGCGATGACTCGGCCAAGAGGCGGGACGCATGGTGAGAATCCAGGTGGGGAGAATGGTGGGGCATCTCATGAAAAAAGCCCGATGAGTGGGACACTCATCGGGCTTCGTAGTTTAGTCGAATTCACCACGCGTCATGGGGTTCTGTTCGAACCTCACGCGGCGGGCAGGTCAATCAAAGACCTGCGTCGGTCGCTGGCAATTCGTTGGCCTTGATCTTTTCACCGAAGGTCTTGCCGTCGGTGCTCTTCACTTCGGCAACCTTCTTGAAAGCAGCCGTGATCTTTGCAGCGGCTTCTTCTGGATGCTCTTTGAAGTATTCCTTGGGGAAGTCCTTCTTATCGAGGAGCTTCTGCAGGGCTCGCCCGTACTCGTTGCGAGCTTCTTTCTTTTCTGGTGCGCCTTTGACGTGGCACAGGTTGCAACCAGCTTTGCGGGTCGCTTTCACGAAATCAGCGTCGGTGTCTTCGGTGATGTAGTCAGCTTTCCACTGTTTGCCAAATTCGCTGATCGCGAACGATGGGGTGGAAAAGCAGGCAGCGATGCCCAGAACAAGAGCCAAGCGTTTCATCAAGCAGGTTCCTCAAGTAAAGATCAGGTGGGATTTCAGGCGGGAGCCGACGAGACCGCCGACGCACCATTAAAGTCACGGTGTGGGGGGAAAGTCAAATGTAGGTTCCATCGGCATTCTAGGTAGAGACCGTTCCTGGAATCCACCCACAACCGATCCATCTTGCCTAAAATTACGCGGAGACCACCGGCTGGAGGGGGTCGATTCGGGCAGTCGCTCGGTCCAACGGACGGTCCATCGCGGTGGCCGTTCGTTCATCCAGGGCGGCGGATCTTCCAGGATTTCCAGGATATCGCTCATCGTCGTGACCCTGGTTTGCCCCAATTCATCGCGAATCAGCAGCATGGGGTCGTCCAGTCTGGTGTCGGTGTCGTAGGCGTTGCCAGATCCGCGAAGTCGCACCCAAATTTCATCTCGGTCGACACGTGGGATTCCTGTTAATTCAATGTGAGGAATTCCTGTGTCGACGACAAACACGCATTCCTCGGCCCGTCGCTCAATTTCGATCGGGTAGGGCGCGCTGACGCCCATCCGCATTTGCAGCAGGCCTTTGGGGGTGATCGCAGTCAGTTGTTCCAGCGACAGCCGGACGGATCCCGAGGACGGATGAGGGGGCTGGAGAGCGCCGCCCATTTCGATCATTCGGCGAGAGACGGCCAACAGTCCGTTTTCCCAGAGCAGTTGGAGTTCCGCGGCCACGTCCATTCGCAACATCGTGATTTGACCACGGACAATCACGTTGGACAGTTCAATGGATACCAGCGGCAGGGCTCCGCTGGTGTCCGACACGGCACCGCTCTCCACTCGGTCGTAGGGCAGTCGCTCTGGATCCGTGACAACGCTGAAAGCTTGCACATCATCTCGTCGCGACGCGTTGTCGATCGTCACGGTGCAGTCGCGCAGACGAACGCGACGGTTGTCGTTGATCGCGAACATTGCCCCGCCGTCCGTTTCGGTGGCGGGGACGGTCCAGAAAAAATGCAGTCCTGACATTTCGATTCGGTGCGAACCGATCGTCATCATTTCGCTTCGCTGCATGTCCACGTTCTCGGTCGAGCGGAACACGATTTCGGTGCCACCAGGCAGACTGGATGAGAGAATCAGGTCACTGCGAGGGATGGTGACTGGCGCGGACACAAGTTGCGGCGTCGCAATGTCGATGCGATCGATTTCCAATTCATCGGCCAACTGCAAGGCATCCGCCAGCGTGGTGGCAAGCTGAACGCCGGCACGAGCGGCTTCTTCGCGAAGCTGGGGAACTCGGAGGGCTTCGGTGGAAACAATTTGGACGCGGATGGGTTCCGGATTCGCTGCCTTGGGGCGACTGGTTTTGGGATCCACTGAGGCGGCGGGTTCACTGGCCGAGTCGCCTGTCGTCAGCGGCCGGGTGGAGCTCGTTGTGCCAGGACTGAGCATGTTCGAGGCGATGGAATCGGGGGCGGTCGACGCGGTGCTGGAATCGCCGGTCAACGGGCTGGCATTGATGGGGCCAATCATCGGGCTGCCGTTCATCGGGCTGCCATTCATCGGGCTGCCATTCATCGGGCTGGCAGGGTAGATCGGGCTCGTGCTTCGTTCCCCATCGCGATTGACGACGCTGGGGACGGTCGGAGTCAAAGGCAGCGGTTGGTAGGTCTCGTCCGTCATGCCAGGTGGCAAAGGCAGGCTGCCAAGGCGAGGTGGGTCAGCCCCCTGCGAAGGAAAGTCGCTGTTCAGACCCACGCCATCGGCTCCAGTGATGGAGCTCACGGAGTCGCTCATGGTCATTCCGCCGGCCAACGGTGTCGCCCCCGAAATCACGGCATCGGGATCGATCGAAGGTGGAATGGATGGCTCGCGCGGCGTGCTGGTGTTTCGGACTGTTGCGGCGTCCTCTGCTAACTGATCGATCGCCATCGTCGGATCGTTTGCAGCGGCACTCGCAGCACCGGGTTGGTCGAGCGTCGTGGGCGGCGATGATCCGTTGGGCAATCGATCGCCAACGGATGTGGCTGGCAGTTGCCCCGGCGGCAACAAGGCACCCTGCCCGGTCGCAGATCCGTTGCTCATTGGCGAGGTGGCACCCCCGTCGGTCGTTTCACGAACTGTTGCCGGGGACGAGTTGGGGGAGGCTGAGTCGTCGACGCGAGGGCCGCTCGCCGATCCAGGCGTGGGGGTTCGTGGCGACCCCGCTGCGGCGGAATCATTTGTCTCGCCCACGCTGGGAGGTAATCGTGGGGCGACGGATTCGACGGAATCCGGCGAGATCGAGGCCTCGATGGCGCGGCTGAGTTCACGACGCGAAGGTTGCGAATGCAATTCCACCGCGAAAGCGCTGAACAGCAGCACGGTTGCCGCGATCATCCAAGGCAAATGGCGACGCAATCGACGCATCGATTCGCGGTGATCGTCGTCTTCCAGAGTGGGAACCGCGACGCCGCGACTGCGCGGCAGGTTCTCACGTGAGGCCAGTTCTCTGAGATCAGCGATCAGGGTTTCGCTGCGTTGATAGCGTTGCTCAGGAAGCTTGGCGAGCATCTTGTTCAAGATCGCCGTCATCTCAGCCGGAACGTCTTCGCGGTGTTCCCGGATGTCGGGGATCGCGGCGTTCCCGTGGCTGAGAAGTTTCTGCAACATGGTCCCACCGGGAAACGGCGGGGAACCCGTCAGCATGTAGAAGAGGGTGCAACCGAGCGAGTACAAATCGCTGCGGATGTCGGCCAGTCGCGGATCGCGGGCTTGTTCAGGCGAGATGTAATCGAACGTTCCCAGCGTGACCCCACTGGCCGTCATGTCTTCGCTGGTGTCGAAGTTGTCCGAGCGAGCCAGACCCATGTCAACGAGCTTGACGGCACCATCGGTGGTCACGATCACGTTGGAGGGTTTGATGTCGCGGTGGACGATGCCGCGACGCGACGCGTGCCCAATCGCCTCGGCAACTTGGATGGTGAAGAACAGGGCATCATCGAGCGACAGTGGACCACCGTTTGCCACCATGTCCCGAACGTTGGCACCGTCGATGTATTCAAAGACGATGTAGTGCCAGGGGCCATCGTTGCCGACGTCAAAGACGCGCGCGATCAGCGGGTGATCGAGCTTGGCGGCGCTTTGGGCTTCGTTGCGGAAACGTCGTTGCAGGTCGGGGTCATCGGCCGCGAAGGGAATGACCTTCACCGCCACGGTTCGACCGAGTTGTTCGTCGCGAGCTCGGAAGACGGTGCCCATCCCGCCCCCGCCGATTTGATCCAGCAGCAAGAAGTGGTTGAGCCGTTGCCCGCCCAGTTCACGGGTGATCGATGCCGGGGTGGCGTGTCGATGCGAGGCGTGGGAGGAGTCTCGCAATCGAAACGAGTTGCCGGGCAATCGGTGCGAACGCGTGGCCGAGACATGGGACCGGCTGGAGCCCGCTCGAATCACCGTTTCGGCTCCCTCGATCACATCGTCCGGCGCACGAAGCGGATTGGGAGCGGGAGGCGGTCCGGCTGAATTTTGCCGTTGGTCGCGACCCGGTTCTTCGACGGGGACGCCGAATGGTTGAGTGGCGGTTCCCGATGCATCGGTCGAATCAGGCGGCGAGGTGTCGGGGCCTGTTGATTGGGAGGCTGGTTTCGGTCGGTGCACCGTCGATCCCTCCGGCAAAACCGCTGAACGGTCCGGTTGCGAGGAATCGGAGGAGGGGAGCGACCGGGAATCCATGCGACGCAGCGGCGGAAAAGACTGAAGAGAAGAGGCAATCCGTTCACTTCCAGGATAGTTCTTTCCCCCGGTCTGGGCAAACAATCTCAGTGCTCAGGCACCGGTTTCACCGCAGAAAAAACGGAGCTTCGCTGCTCCCAACCCAATCTGCTGGGCCATTTCGGAGAGTGTCGTCAGGGCTTCCTGGCCAACCGTCCCGAGGTCCACGGTCCAGTCGTTGACATACAAATCGACGTGCTGCATCAGCACCGAATCGTCCATTTCCTGGGCGTATCGACGCATGGCGGGGAGTGCTGAATCCGGTGTTTGACGGGCTGATTGCAGCGACCGCCGGATCACTTCGCAGGCGGATTTCATCGTCGCTGGGGAGTGTCGGTCTCGCATCACCAAGCCTCCCAAGGGGAGTGGTCTCTGAGTGGATTTTTCCCACAAACTGCCCAGGTCGGCCGCCAAATGCAGTCCCGACTCGGCGTAGGTGAAGCGTCCCTCGTGGATGCAGACGCCAAAGTCCGCGTCGCCCCGCTGCAGAGCTGGCATGATTTCGGAAAACACGACCTGCCTGACCGAGGTTTTGGCCCGAGGGGGAGAAACGTCCGGGGCTGAGGAACCGGCCGGAGGGTTGGATTCCGGGTAGAACAGCCGGAACAACAAGTGAGCGGTGGTGTGTTCGCCGGGGCAAAGCGTGGTTTGAGCGAGCGTCTGCGGGGTCTCACCGGCTCGAGCGGCCAGCAGCAGCGGGCCGACGCCAAATCCGAGCGCCGATCCCACCGGCAGCACTCGAGTTTGATCGGCCATCAACAGGGCCGCATGAAAACTGGTTTTGGCGAGATCAAATTCGCCCGCCAAAAGCCGCTGGTTGAGCTCATCAATGTCCAGCAGTTCGATTCGCCAGGTGAACCCGCCGGTGTCAAACGATGGCTCGCTGCCCTGATTCATCGCCGCATCCAACAATCGCGAAAAAGCGAATGTGTCGTTGGGACACGTGGAGATTCCCAGGTGCAGTTCGGGACCTTCACCGATGCGAAGTTGTTGTGCCGCAGTGTTGATTGGGTGGCTCCGTTTGGATGCCGATTGGATGGACGGGGCCACTTGCTCAGTTGTCGGACATGCCCAGCACGTCGAACATGCTGTACAGACCCGGGCCTTTGTTTTCTTGGATCAGCCACTTCGCTGCCGCTAGGGCTCCCGACGCGTAGCAGTCGCGGTTGCTGGCGGCGACATTCAGTTCGATCTTCTCGCCCAGCATTCCGAACACGATCGTGTGTTCGCCAGGATTGTCGCCGACGCGAATCGCGTGGTAGCCAATTTCTTCGCGAGTTCGAGCGCCCGTGTGACCTTCTCGACCGTGGACATGCGTGGTGGATTCACCCAACTGTCCAGCAATCAGTTCACCAAATTTCAGAGCCGTGCCGCTGGGCGCGTCGGCTTTGAACCGGTGGTGTCGTTCCAGGATTTCGACATCCAGCCCGCCTGAAACGTCTTTCAGTGCCGCGGTGATCTGCTCGGCGATTTTCATCGACAGGTTGACCGCCAGCGACATGCTCGGAGCCCACACGATCGGGATCGAGGCCGCTGCGTCGGACAGGCGTTGCTTTTGTTCGTCGGTCAAACCGGTGGTTGCCACCACCAGTGGCGACCCGACTTTCACGCAGTGGGCGAGGCAGTCATCCAGGGCTTCGGGAAGGGAGAAATCGACGACGGCTTGAGGGCCGGTTTGGTCGCCCAGCGTCGGCCAAGTCGAAGAAATTTCAACGCCTGAGGGTGCTTCACCAGCCACGGAACCCGCGTCTTTTCCGAGATGATCGGATTGGGCGTGGTCGATGGCTCCGACCAAATGGAAGCTGGAGTCCGCCATGCCAAGAGCCACGACGCGGCGTCCCATGCGACCGGCTGCACCATGAACCGTGAGGGAAATCGGACCTGTTGAATCTGCCACCGAATTGAACCGTCTGAGAAGGAAGTAAGGGATCGGCGATCACGCCGCCAACGCCTCAATCTAGCGACACCACAAACGAATCAACAGGTCGGGCGATCGTGCACTGGGATTGCCAATGCGGAGCCGATCGGGCTCCTTGGACCCTGCCCTGCGAGGCTTGCACCTTGCCCTGACCCGTGGCCGATCGAACATGGGCATTGGCGAAGAACGATGTGTCCGGAACACCCGCGTCAGAAAGCTCGATTGGGAATGTCGATGCCAGTCACTGAAGCTCCCGCCAGGGACGTCTCCACTGAGCCTTGCGGCGGCAGAACGGCTTGTGTGCTGACCCACCCCGGTTTGCAGTTGGGGATGAGTCTGGTGGTTTTGGCGGCGACGTGTTGGGTGACGCAAATCACAACCCGGAGCGTCTCCACGGATTCGCCTCCGGAATCACCGGGTGTTTCTTCGCCGTTGAGCATTGGGTTGAACACGTCCGACGCTCGTGAATTGTCTCTGTTGCCTGGAATTGGTCCAAAATTGGCCAATCGGGTTGTCCGGCATCGCGAATCTCACGGTCCCTTTGGGTCGGTGGAAGGTTTGATGACGGTTCACGGCGTCGGTCCCAAGCTGTTGCAATCCTTGCGGCCTTGGGTCCACGTGTCCCAGTCGGCTCGGGAGCCTTCCCGTCCCATTTCCGCCCCGGATCACTTGGTCTTGAAGGATCATTGAATCCGTCGGTTTGACGATTTCGGGGGTGGTGGCCATGATGAACGTCTCCCGAGAGTCGCCTCGGGGCGACTTTTCTGACTGACCGCGTCCGTGCGTTGACGCTGGCAAACGATTCCCAACCACTTGATTCAAACGAGCATTCCAATGGCTCTGGCTGAAGACAAAGTCCGCGAAGCCCTCAAAGAGGTCATCGATCCCGAGTTGTACGTCAACATTGTTGACCTGGGGTTGGTGTACGTCGTTCAAGTCGGCGAGGAAAAAGAAGACGGCCGTCATGACGTCAACGTTGAAATGACCATGACCAGCCCGATGTGCCCCGCCGGGCCTCAACTGGTCGCGGGAACCAAGAATGCAGCGGAGTCACTGGAAGAAGTCGACACCTGCGATGTGAAAGTCGTCATGGAACCGGCTTGGACACCGGATTGCATGACCGATGAAGCTCGCGATCACCTCGGCATCTTTTAATCGCGGTGACGGATTCGCTGCCTGCACACAAGTACGAATTCCGCGTGGCCTATCAAGAGACGGATGGCCAGCGTCGAGTTCACCATGCCAACTACTTGAATTATTTCGAGCGTGGGCGGGTCGAGATGCTGCGCGAACTCGGTCACAACTACAAATCGATTGAAGACGACGGCCACATGCTGGTCGTCGCTGAAATGAATGTGAAGTACTTCGCTCCGGCGGAGTTCGATGATTGGTTGGAATTGACAACCACTGTGATGGAAGTTCGCAAAGTTCGAATGCGACACCGCTATCAAATTCATCGGGATGGGCAGTTGCTCGTCGAAGCGGATTCCGTGATCGCCTGCGTCGATCGCAGCGGGAAACTGGCTCGGTTGCCCAACCTGAAAACTCGCTGACGGCACCTGCTCATGCGAGTCTTTGTGGGCGAGTATTTGTGCGGCGGTGGCATGGCGTCCACGCCGCTGGAACAGATCCCGCCTTCGCTGCTGAGCGAAGGTCGAGCGATGTGGCAGGCTTTGGTCACCGATTTCGCGGCTTGGGCAGATGTGCTCACGCCGCTGGATGCCAGGCTGGAAAATCTCGCGAATGTTCTGCCCCGCGACGTTCAGCGGCTCACTGTGAATGCATCCGCGAACGTCGCAGAAGCTTGGTTGGAAGCGGCCCAAACGTGTGACGTGGCGATCGTTGTCGCACCCGAGACCGACGGCGAACTCCACCGGATGATCATGGTTTTTCGCGAGTCCGGGGTGGAGGTGTTGGCGGTGGATCAGACGCTGGTTCGCATGGCGACGGACAAATGGCTGACCGCCCAGTGGTTGGCCAAACACAAGATCGCGACGCCAGTGACTTGGGCCCAGAAATGCCAGCTATCAGACGATGCAGCTCGCGAAATGGACGGGTGGGGATCCGTCGGGCTGGATGCCAAACGTTGGGTTCGAAAGCCCAGGGATGGCTGTGGTTCCGAGTCGGTCCGTGTTTTCGATGATCGGGTGTCGGCCGATTTGGGGAGTCAGAGCAACGACATCGTGCAGGCTTGGATCGAAGGCCGACCGGCATCGATCTTGATCGTTGGTGCAATGACCGATGGGAGAGATCAGCCAGTCATCTGTCCCGCGATGTGGCAGGATTGCGAATGGTGCGTGGACGACCTTGCATTTCCCAGCCAACCCGCTGGCTCAGGGGCTCGCTACCGAGGCGGCAGCGGTCCAATCGAATCTGATTTGCAGTCGCGTGGGCGGGCGTTGGCAGATCAAGTGTTGCGGGCCATGCCAGAACTGCCGCGAGGATTTTTGGGGATCGACTTCATCTTGGGGGATCGTCCCGAAGAGGACTGCGTGATCGAGATCAATCCACGGCTGACGACCTCGTACATCGGTGTTCGAGAGCTGGTGAGAGGAAACTTGACCTCGATTTGGGAGTCGTGCAGAAGCCCAGAAACGGCGATCAGCAAACGCTCGTTTGAATGGTCGTCCGATCCCGTCTGCTGGACAACGGAAGGTGAGGTGCACCCGCAAACACTTCGGTAGGCGGCGATCCGAAGAGGATCACATTCGCGAGGCCATGGCGAAGAAACCGCCTGCACAACCGCCGCAGATGATCGCGGTCACGGCAGGTTTCCAGTTGTCGCGGAAGTGGCGGATGACAAAGATCGGAACGTATAGGATCGTCAAAGAGAGCAGGCCCTCGTTGCGACTGACTTTGAAAGCGCGAGCGATCAGCGTCAGCACGCAGCCAATGGCGACCATGGCGAACGCGGAACCGCCCAAATTGCAAAACATTTGCAGCGGCTTGAATTGCAGTTGCTCGGTGCGGCGGGAGGCGTTGACGGCCAGGACGGCGATCACAACGGCACTGCCGACGATGAACAGGATCAACGCCAGCATCCAGGGTGGCATGCCAGCTCCCTTGTGCATTTTTTCTTGCAATGCAACATCGCGGACCATGTCCTTTTCCGCTTTCATCAGGGCCAGGGTGCCCATGTCGATGTCGACACCGGCAACTTTGTGCCCTTCCATGTTGGTGCCGGTTTCTTTGTTGTAGCCGCATTTGGTGCACAGCACGGCTCCCGCTGCCATTTCGTATTTGCAGGCTGGGCACACCCCCGCGATCTGGCGATCGAAACCTTCTTCGGTGAACAAATCGTCCAGCGAGTCAGATTGCGGTGCTTGGGGGGCCGGACGGGATGCGGCGGGCCGAGCGGCCGCGGCTTGAGGCTTCGCGGTCCGCGGTGCGGCTGGCTTGGCGGGCCCGCCGGCAGCCGGCACGCGAATTGCCTTGCTGCATCCGGGGCATTTGACTGCTTTTCCGGCAAATTCATCGCGGACGCTAAGTTGTTTGCCACAAGAGCATTGCAAGCGAATCGGCATCAAGAAATCGTTGGCAGAAGGGAAGACGGACGTCTCGCGAAACCGGGCGGGCCACTCCGAGCAGAAACGGACCCATGGGTGAGGCGGTTTGGGGGTTAGTATAGATGCAAATGACCGAAACGACGACTCACAATCAAGGCTTTGGGAAGTCCCCCCCGGTGCTAGTAATTCTTCGTCGCTTAAGCAAACTTGTGAAGACATCTCGGCTTCGCGAATTCGTTCGCCTCCCGCCTGAACATCTAACCTGAACACTGCATCGTGAATTCACCTGAACGTGACCTTTCCGAACGCCTCGCGAAACTCTCTCCGGAGCAGAGAGCTGCCCTGCGAAAACGTTTGGCCCGTTCATCCTCCTCGACGCCCTCCCCTGCCACCAATTCGGCGGGTTCGCGCCCATCGACGGCGACTGCGGAACCGATCGCGATCGTGGGCGTGTCGTGCCGGTTTCCCGGTGCGCCGGATTTGGACGCTTATTGGAAGGTGATTTCCGAAGGGATCGATGCGACCGCGGAGATCCCGCCGGAACGCTGGGACGTGGATTCGCTCTACGACCCCACCGGGCAAAAGGCCGGACGGATGTCGGTTCGTCGCGCGGGAATGGTCGCCAACATCGATCAATTCGATCCCAGGTTCTTTGGCATCTCGCCGCGTGAAGCCGCGCGGATGGATCCCCAACAACGGTTGTTGTTGGAAGTCAGTTGGGAAGCATTTGAGATCGCGGGCATCCCTGTTTCCAGTTTGGCGGGAACTCCCGTTGGGGCCTACGTCGGAATCGGCGGCACGGATTACTCGAAGGTCCCGTCGACCTACGACGGTTACTACCAGTACATCGATGCGCATGTTGGGACAGGCAACGCCCTTTCGATTGCCGCCAACCGGTTGTCCTACATCATGGATCTTCGTGGTCCCAGCATGGCGATCGACACCGCGTGTTCGTCCTCGACGATGGCGATTCACTTGGCCGTGCAAAGTTTGCGATCCGGCGAATGCGACGCGGCGCTCGCCGGCGGTGTGAATGCGATTTTGACCCCCGAAACAACCATCGCGTTTTCGAAAGCTCGAATGCTGTCGCCGGATGGTCAGTGTCGACCTTTCGACGCCGATGCCAATGGCTACGTTCGCGGTGAAGGCAGTGGAATGTTGTTGTTGAAACGACTCCGCGATGCCGAGCGAGATGGCGATCACATCTGGGGAACGATCCTGGCCAGCGCGACCAACCAAGATGGTCGAACCAGTGGTATCACGGCGCCCAACGGTGTGTCGCAACAAGCGGTCATTCGGACCGCACTTCGCGAAGCAGGTTTGCCCGCTTCCCGAGTCAATTACATCGAAGCCCACGGCACTGGAACACCACTGGGCGATCCGATCGAAGTTGATGCGCTGACCCAGGTCTTCTCCGGAACACCCGGCGTCGACCCGCCTTGTTATGTGACCAGTGTCAAAGCCAATGTGGGCCACATGGAAACGGTCTCGGGTGTGGCTGGCATCATCAAGTTGTTGTTGATGATGCGTCACCAAACCATTCCCGGTCAGCTCCATCTGAAAAAGCTGAACCCGCGAATGTCGCTGAAGCGTTCCCGCATTGTGATTCCCGCTCAATCACCCCCTTGGCCTGTGGACGATGAGCCATTGATCGCCGGTGTCAGTTCGTTTGGCTTTGGCGGAGCCAACACGCACTTGTTGATGCAGCAGTATTTGCCGAAGGAAACGGTCGAGGTCGCTGGTTCGAACGAGTCCCAAACGAAGGAGCGAACTCGGCATGTGCTGGCCTTGAGTGGTAAGAGCGAAGCCGCCATCGCGGAGGTTGCCTCGCGATTGAAGCAGCACCTGGAACGCAACGATGGCAACATCGTGGATGTGGCTCACACGATGAACGTGGGACGCGTTCACCACACCCACCGATCCACGGTCGTCTTTGCGGACTCTGTGCAACTTGGCCAGCAGTTGACGCAGTTGAGCGAAGGCAAGAAAGGTCCCGGTATCCGCAGCGGACAAACCGTGACCAGCCGCGCCACGCGAATCGCTTTCTTGTTCACTGGCCAAGGATCGCAATCGCCGGGCATGGGCAAAGGTTTGTTCGAAACCCAGCCGGTGTTTCGCAAGGCGATGCTGCAGTGCGATGAAATCCTGTCGGAGGTGTTGCCCAAGCGTTTGCTGGATGTGTTGTACGGGGAGGGCCCGGATTCGGATTTGGTTCATCAAACACGGTACACCCAACCTGCCCTGTTCGCGATCGAATATTCCCTCGCGAAGCTGTGGTTGTCGTGGGGCGTGAAACCACAGGTCGTGTTGGGACACAGCGTCGGAGAATTCGCGGCCGCTTGCATCGCGGGAGTCGTGTCGCTGGACGACGCATTGAGCTTGATCGCTCATCGCGGCCGCTTGATGGGTGAGTTGGCTGCCGGCGGTGGCATGACAGCGATGTTTGAATCGGCGGAAGTCATCGCCAAACAACTTGGAGAGTTTCAGACGTCGGGCAGCGGGACTCTTTCGATCGCCGCTGAGAATGGGCCGCAGAACACGGTCGTGTCTGGACCGTTGTCGGATCTCGACGCGTTCGCCAAACACTGCGAGGAAGCTGGCATTGCTTCCAAAGCCTTGCAGGTGTCTCACGCGTTTCATTCGCAGTTGATGGAACCGATGCTGGATGAGTTCCGGAAGATCGCCGAGCAATGTGAATTCAAGGCACCACGGATTCCTTTGATCAGCAACCTGACCGGGGAGCAACTGACCAAGGCTTGGGACGCCGACTACCTGTGCGATCACATTCGCAACGCGGTTCGTTTCCAACCCAGTATGCAAGCTCTTTCCGAGATGGACATCGATGTGATGTTGGAGGTTGGTCCGTCACCGATTTTGACCGGCATGGGGAAACGTTGCTTGCCAGAATCCAACGCGACTTGGACACCATCGCTCCGGTCCGGCAACGACGACGAAACAGTCCTGTACGAAGCGGTGGGCGACGTTCACGCTCGCGGCGGCAAGGTTGATTGGCGTGCCTTCGATCAACCTTGGAAACGACGACGTTTGGTGTTGCCAACCTATCCCTTTGATCGCCAGCGATATTGGTTGGATCCATCGGATGACATCGTCGAGGATCCATCTCGCAGTCGCTCGGGGGCAGGCGAATTCCTGCATCCGATGCTGGGCCGATTGCAGCCATCGGCGCTGCAGAGTCGGTTGTATGAAAACGCTTTGTCTGCTCGCTCACCGGAGTTCTTGGCCGATCATGCGGTGCAAGGATCGGTCAATTTGCCCGGAGCTGCGTTCATGGAGGTCGCCTTCGCCGCGGCTCGAGATCGCTTCGGTGCTGGTTCGCATGCGATCACGGATGCGAACATCGAACACGCCATGTTCGTCAGCGAAGATCGTTGGAAGACGTTTCAAACCATCGTGGATGAAAGTCTTTCACTGGAGGTCTTTTCTCGCGATCGTGTCGATGCCAGTGAGCCTTGGCAACGGCACATGTCCGCTTCGCTGGTCCCTGCGGAACAGTCCGACGAATCGACCGAGGTGGAAGTCGTCTTGCCGCCATCCGGCATGTCGACCGTTGCTCAGCGTTTTGTCGGGGGAAAAGGTCACGACGAATTCTATGACTTGATGTCGCATCGACGACTGGAGTACGGACCACGATTCCGGATGTTGCATCGCGTCGACTATTCGATCGACGAGGCACTGGGCCAAATTCAGTGCGACGATACCACGCGAGCTGAATTCGATGACTACATCTTGCATCCCGTGTTGGGCGATGCGTTGATGCAAACGTTCTCGGCATTGGTTCCGCGTCCAGATCACGACACGTTCAGCGAAGCGACATACATGCCCACGAAAGTTTCGCGGGCGGTGGTTCATCAGCGTCCCTCGGGAACGCTTCGGACGTATGGCCGGCGGACTTCAGCGGGAGAGGTCTTGGATCCCGAATTCGTGGAAGGCGACGTTTGGCTGGTCAACGAACGCGACGAGGTCGTGGCCGAATGGACTGGCGTTCGTGTGACACGTGTCGGACGCGTGGGTGGTGGTGCGTCAGAGTCACTGGACGATTCGCTGTATCAGATCGATTGGCAGGACGCTGAGTCATCGCCGGTTGTGCCTGCTGAGGTGGACTTGGATGGGCAGCAGGTATGGTTGCTCGGCGGAGGTGGATCGTTGCGAGATTCGGTTGCCAAGCAGTTGGTTGGTCTCGGGGCGCAGGTCGTGACCGGCGAGTTGGAGTGTGATTTGAAATCACTTGCCGCGCGGGAGGAGTCGACGAAGCCACTCGCGGCGATCATCACCCTTTGGGATTCAAACGAAGCATCGAGCGACCCGGCGGGTGACGCGGAAGTCGCGTGTCAGGAGGCGCTCACGCAAGTCCGCTCGGCCATTGAGCACGTCACGCCTGGAAAACACTTTCGAGGGTGGTGGCATGTCACGAAGGGAGCCCAAACGGTTTCTGCATCGGAGACAAACATTGATTTGGCTCACGCGCCTGTGTGGGGGATGATTCGCGTTGCGATGATGGAGCTCGCGGATCTCAAGCCTCGTTTGTTGGATCTGGATCCATCGGCGACGGACCAATCCAATGCATCCGCGGTCATGGCTGAGACGGTTGCGGAGAATGAGGAAGATCACGTTGCTTATCGAGGTGGCAAACTCTATCTCGCTCGCTTGGTGAAACGACATGCTCAGGACGGTGCAGGTGGCGAAACGACGATCACCATTCCGTCGCAGCCACACCGCTTGCGTTTTCGTCAGACCGGCAGTTTCGATTCGCTGTACTTTGAGCCCATGGAACGCGAGGCACCTCAGGGAAGTGAAGTTGAACTGCGGGTCAATGCCGCCGGGTTGAACTTCAGCGATGTGCTGAAGGTGATGGGGTTGTACCCCGGTATCACTGACAAAGTGGTGCCACTGGGGATTGAATGCGCCGGCGTTGTCACTGCGGTCGGCGAAGATGCAAAACGCTTTCAAGTTGGCGATCGAGTGATGGGAGTCGCTCCGTTCAGCTTTGGTTCGCACGCGAAGACACCGGAGTACACGCTGGTCAAACGGCCGGCCGGCATCGATGATGTCGAGGCCGCCACGATCCCGATCGCGTTTTTGACCGCCTGGTATGGGCTGGTGCATTTGGCCGATGTGCAACCTGGCGAACGCGTGTTGATCCACGCTGGGGCCGGCGGGGTTGGATTGGCCGCCACTCAGATCGCTCAGTACCTGGGTGCCGAAGTCATCGCGACGGCGGGCAGCGATGAGAAACGCGATTTTCTGCGTGGCTGCGGGGTGAAGCATGTCTTCAATTCGCGGACCACGGCGTTTGCTGACGACATTCGGCGTGCCTTTGGCGGCCAAGGCGTGGACGTGGTTTTGAATTCGCTTCCCGGCGAAGCGATTCCGAAAAGTCTCGGTGTGCTCAACGCCTACGGTCGCTTCTTGGAAATCGGCAAGACCGACATTTACCAAGACCGCAAAGTGGGGTTGCTGCCCTTCCAAGACAACCTGTCTTATCACGCGATCGACTTGGATCGCGTGTTGCGGCAGCGTCCAGCGAAGATCGAGAAATTGTGGTCGGAGCTTGCTGAGAGATTCGAAGCAGGCGACTTGCAACCGATTGCCTGCACCGAGTTTGATCAGACCGAAATGGTCGAAACGTTCCGCTACATGGCGCAGCGAAAGAACATCGGCAAAGTCATCACGCGAATGTCGACGCAGAGCACGATGGATTCCACCGCTGAGACTGAGGCGAAGGATGAGTCGGCTGCGTCGACGGTTTTGATCACCGGCGGGACCGGCGCGATCGGATTGAAGCTGGCCAAACGATTGATCGATGAGGGGGCAACCAGCATTGCACTGCTGTCCCGTCGTCAGCCAACCGGCGAGGTCGCGGCAAAGATTGATGCTTTGACGGAAGAATCGGACGATGCCAACGTGATCGTGTTGCAAGGCGATGTGGGGGATCTGGAATCGCTGCGTTCGGCGCTGAAGCAACTGCCCGATGGCATGCCACCAATCGCACACGTCTATCACGCGGCCGGTGTTCTTCAGGACGGTTTGTTGATGGACATGACGGCGGAGCAGTTGCTCGTTCCGATGGGGCCCAAGGTGCAAGGCGGATGGAATTTGCACTTGGCGACCAAAGATTTTCCGATTGAGTCGTTTGTCTTGTTCTCTTCCATCGCCGCGTGCTTGGGATCGCCTGGACAAGCCAACTATGCTGCGGCCAATTCGTTCTTGGACGCTCTCGCTGAGTATCGGCGTGGCAAAGGTTTGCCCGCGACCAGCATCGCCTGGGGACCCTGGGCGGAATCGGGCATGGCGGCCACGGAAGACCGCTCGTCTCAGTTGGAATCTCGGGGCATGCGTTTGCTTCCCGCCGAGGCGTGTTTGCAAACGATGCAAGAACTCATTGAGGCCGGCGATCACTACGTCGCGGTGATGGATGTGGACTGGCCAGCGATGACAAACAGCATGCGTCGCACCCGGCCTTTCTTCACCGAATTCGCAGACAGTTCACTGGCCGATTCCAATTCGAAGGTGGATCAGGTTGATCATGAATTCCGGGCTCGGTTGGCGGGAATCCCAGAAGACGAACGAACCGACCAGTTGCGTCATTATTTCGCGTCCGAGTTGGCTCGATTGATGGGATGGGAAGCCGAGCAAATTGACGTCACGCAAAAGCTCAGTGAGCTGGGCATGGATTCGTTGATCGCGATGGAGTTGAAGAACAATCTCGAACAACGTTTGGCCATCACCATCCCAATGTCAGCACTCGTTGAGTCCCCCTCGATCAACAGTTTGGTTGGCCATGTGGTCTCGCAGTTCGCTGACGAGGATGGAGGCATGAAAGCCGCGCGTGGCAAACCAACACGAAACGCGAACGATCGGACTGCGTTGATCGTTCCATTGAAAGCCGAGGGAAGCCGTTCGCCTTGGCTGTGCATTCATCCCTTGGGTGGATCCACGGCCTGCTACTCCGATTTCTCGCAACAGGTGGATGACGACCAGCCCGTGCACGCGTTGGCAGGCGGGGGATCCGACGGAGTCAGTGAGCCACCGGCAACGCTCGATGCGATGATGGACGAGTACGTTGATCTGGTGCAGGAACAGTTTGCCGATGAGGAACTGAGGTTGATTGGATGGTCTGCGGGCGGCGTGTTCGCTCTTGAGTTGGCCCGGCGTTTGGAAAAACGAGGTCGCGACGATGTGTCGGTGACTTTGTTGGACACCCCGCTTCCATCGATCTACCGCAACGTGGATCCGAACGATGACGTTCAGTTTGTCGCCGATCTGATTCAGTTCTCCAATGCGTTTTCCGGGACCAACATGCGTCTGACCGCGGAAGAGTTGGAAGGCGCGCGTGGGACAGACAAAATCTGGCAGCTTGTGTTGGAAGAAGCGCAGCGTGCCGGGGTTCTCAGTCAGTCAGCTTCTGCCGAGATGGTTCGCAAGTTGATCGACACCAGTCGGCGGCATGTTCAGTTCATCAAGTCGTATGAGATTGATCCGGCCAGCCCAAGTGTGCAGCTGATCCTGCCAGTGAAGACCACCGCGCTGGAGGGTTCCTCGGGAGAACGCTGGACCGACCACTTGGATTGGGCGTCTCAGCTCGACACAGAGGTCATTGTGGAACAGACCGATGGCGATCACTTCACGATGCTGATGGGCGAGCAGGCTCGCAAATTGGCGAAGCGAATGGAACAGCACGCGACGGCGAAATGACGTCTTGGCATGCGAGAGGATGGGTGGTGTTTACTTCGCCATCAGGTATCCAACCCCGCGAACCGATTTGATTCGTGTGGGTTGGTTTGGGTCATCGCCGAGTTTTCGACGAACACGCGAGACACGCAGGTCGATGGAACGATCCAGGCCGTCGTAGGGCAAACCCAGCAGGTCGACATAAATGTCTTTGCGGGCGACGACCGATCCCGCTCGTATTGCCAGGTACTCAATCAAGTCAAACTCCGCGGTGGTCATCTCGACCGTGTCTCCCCCGATGGTGACCTGGCGTTTGGCGGGCGTCACAATGAGATCGCCGACAATGATTCGGTCCTCTTCGTTCAATTGCGTGTCAGACTTTCGAAGGTGGTTTTTCAGACGCGCGAGCAAGGCACGTGGACGAACTGGTTTGCTCATGAAGTCATCCGCGCCGACCTCCAACGCAACGACTTCATCGATTTCTTCGCCGCGAGCCGTCAACACGATGATCGGTCCCGAGAATTGGTTGCGCACCGCGCGGCAGACATCGATCCCGTTCATGCCGGGGAGACCGATGTCCAACACGATGGCATCAAACCGATTGTGGACGATTCTTTTCGCTGCGAGTTCACCATCATTTTCGATTTCAACCGTGAAACCGTGTTCATGGAGGAAATCGCTGACCATCGCTGCCAAGTGAGTGTCATCTTCGACCAATAGCAGTCGATCTTGCATTGCATTTTTTCCTGCTTGGGCACGAACGTTCAGGCGTTGGAACCCCAGTCCTGGAAAAAGGTTCCGACGGAAAAGGCGTGTGAAAACGAATCCCTGGGGAAACGATTTCCCGATTCATTTGGCGGAACCTTGCCCCGATATCGGCATTGAAGCCTTGCCGAGAGTGGAGACTCACACGGTTTCACCAAACAGGATGAAAAGATGAATCGAAAATCACTGACTTGTAGCAATGGGCACCATTTGCGAGCCGCTGGGGCGCTGGCTGGCAAAACTTTGCCCTGCCCACGTTGTGGCGTCGCGGTCACCGTACCGTGGGAGGATGCTTTCACCGTCCCCGAGCAACCCCCTCAGCGAGATTCGCTTTCAGACACGGGGGTGATGCGAATTCTGGGGGAGGCAAGCATGCCGGTTCAGCAGAGTGAAACTCAACCCAGCGACCCATCCACGGGGTCACATCGACCGTGTCCGAGATGCGAGTACTTGGTCAGCGACCAATCCACGGTCTGCCCGAAGTGCAGCTGCTACATGGGCGTGTTGCCTCAGTTCTTGCGAGCGTTGCTCCCCAAGAACATGTCCGCCTAAGCGGACGAAAGAGTTGCTGATGGATGACGCTTCAAGGAATCGCATTTGATTGCCTTGAAGCGAATCCAGTCCGCAGACGTCACTTTTTGACGGTCAATTCCCGGCGATAGATCGTCGTTCCATTGGTCACGTACAAATGGGAGTGATCTGGTCCTGCCAACACGCAGCTGGTCAGTGGCTTTGCCGGATTCGGTTTGGGAAGCACGCCGCAGGGACGACCCGTGGGGTCAAAAATCTGCACGCCCAATTCGCTGGTGACGTAGTACCGACCGATCTTGTCGACCGCCATGCCGTCACCTTTGGAAGCGGTGAGATAGGGCGGTGGTTCATTGAATTTGAATTCACCCTTGGGGTCGATTGGCAATCGCATCGGCATGGTCGGCATCTTGGCATTGAGCACACCGTCCGCATTGACTCGGAATGTCCAAGTGAACTCCCCACCGTAATCGGACACCGCCAATGTGCCGCCGTCGTTGGACAACGCAATCCCGTTGGGACGCGAGATTCCTTCATCGGCCGAAGTCACCTCACCCGTTTCAATGTTGATTCGAGTGACTTGGTGAGCCCCGGTTTCGGTGATGAACAAGTCGCCTTCATCGGAAACGGCCAGGTCATTGGGGGCGACGTTTTCGGCGATCGTTTTCACTTCCCCCGATTTCGGGTCGATTGAGATCACACGCTTCTTGGATCCCTGGCAGGCATAGAGCAACCCGTCAGGGCCAAACATCAACCCACTGACCGATTCTTTCGCGATGACAGTTTTGCTTTGGTCGGTCACGTTGACTCGGACAACCGCGGGAGCACGCATGTCGCAGTAGTAGAAGTTTCCTTCCGCGTCGCTGCAGGGAGCGTCGGCAAAGCCGAGGTTGTCTGCCACCACCTCCCAAGACTTGCCAGGAACCAACAGATTCAGAAGCGTCAGGTCGCCTCGCAGGTCGTCCGAGGTATCGATGGCAGGCGTGTGAGTCTCCTTTCGCCACAACCATTTCATGGCTTCGGGGAATTGCATGCTGCCAAAGTCGGCGTTGTGCCCGTAACCTTCCGCCCAATCCAAACGCACGTCGTAGCCCATGTAGTTCAGCGAGGATTCCAAGCGTTGATTGGCGATCGGCCAGTGCCCAAAAGGATTGTCGTTGTCACCGCTGGTGTCGGCCATGGAAACGCGAATCGGTTTGGGTTCCGTCTTGCGAATCAGGGACGAATAGATGTCGCCACCACGCAAGTTCACAAAGCTGCCGACGTTGGAGTAAACCTTGCGGAACTGATCAGGACGTTCCCAGGCAACGGTGAAAGCACAGATCGCTCCGGAGCTCGATCCGCCAATCGCACGCATGTTGGGATCGTCGGAAAGGTTGTATTTCTTTTCGACCTCAGGAAGGATTTCTTCCAGCAAGAATCGGCTGTAACGATCACCGAGGCTGTCGTACTCGAAGCCACGATTGGATGATTTGCGGCCTTGGCGAGGTTTCGATTTGTCGTGGCCTGGGTTGAGGAACACTGCAATCGTGGGAGGCATCTCACCGCTGGCAATCAAGTTGTCGAACACGGTTGGGATTCGCCAACGACCCTTGGTGTCTCGCATTCGTTCGCCATCTTGAAACACCATCAATGCCGCTGGTTTGCTCGCGTCGTACTGAGCCGGAACGTAAACCGCCCAGTCACGAATCGTGTTGCCGAAGATCTTCGAATTCCAAGGTGGCATCGTTTCCACTTTGCCTTGCGGCACGTTTTCGTTGACGACGGCGAGCGGGTGAGGCTCCCATTTGGGTTTGGTCGATGCGGGAGGGATGACGGTGGATTCCGCGTTGTCGTTCCAAAGCCACTGCAAGGCGCTGGGCAGTTCTTTTCCGCCCCACTGGCCGCTGTGCCCGCCCTCGGTCATCACGAATTTGTATTGGTAGCCTGCGAATTGAAGTGCGGCGGCCATGTCACGGTTGGCAAGCGGCCAGTTGCCGTGCAGGTTGCTCAAGTCATCGCGACCTTCTTGCAGGTAAACCTGGATTGGTTTGGGTTTGGATTTGGTTTTGCGAATCAAACCAGGGTAAGCCCAACCGCCACGAATGTTGGTGTAGCTGCCGATGTGGCTGAGCACCTTGCCAAATTGATCTGGCCGTTCCCAAGCCACGGTGAACGCACAGATGCCACCCGAAGAGATGCCCGCCACGGCGCGTCGTTTGGGATCGGAAGAAACCTGCAGGTCCTTCAAGGCCACGGGGAGGAATTCATCGATCAAGAATCCCGCGTAACGATCTCCCAGCGAATCGTATTCGAACGAACGATTGCTCCGAGCTTTGGCACCTGGTTTGGTGGCGGGCACCGTGCCGGGGTTGACGAAGACCGCGATCGTTGGCGGCAGCAACCCCTTGCCGATCAAATTGTCGAGCACGATCGGAGCACGAAACGAACCATTGGGTTTCGCGTAGTTCATGCCATCCATGAACACCATCAAGTTCGCTGGTGTTTCCGGATCGTATTGCGATGGAACATAAACGGCATAATCGCGACGAGTTCCCGGAAACGTTTCGCTGGTCTCAAACACGCCCTTGGTGAGTTTGCCTTGGGGCACGCCATCCTGAACCGTCCGGAGCGCTTCGTCATCAGCGTGGGCCACGGTGGCGAGGGAAGCGACGCAGATGGCTGCAAGCACGACAAGGCAAGTGCAAGGCCGGATCCAGGAAGCAAGGTGCTTCGCTGATTGAAAGGCAGGTTGCGGGCCGGTGGGGGGATGCATGGTGAATCGCTCGGTGGGATGACTTGGGTGGGATCCTCGCTCGTAAGTTCGCGAGAGGGGGCTCTGATCATCGTTGCTGGGCAGGTGCCAAGCAAGTCCGGCAATCAGGCAAGCATCACGGGTGGGAAGATTGCAGGAGCGTGATAAGTTTCTTCCATCGCCACTCTAGCCCTAGCAAACCCTTCATGAACATCATTTCACTCCTGCCCAGTGCGACCGAAATCGTTAGCGCGCTGGGGTTGCGAGACCAATTGGTCGGTGTCACGCATGAGTGTGATTTTCCGCCTGGTGTCGAGAGTCTTCCGAAGGTGACCCGGACCTTGATCCCGCACGATGCGACCAGTGGCGAGATTGATGCGATGGTTCGGGAGCGATTGCAAACCGAGCGGGCGTTGTACTCGCTGGACATGCCGGTGGTGGAATCGTTGTGCCCCGATCTGATTGTGACGCAGGCGTTGTGCGATGTGTGCGCGGTGGCGGAGTCTGAAGTCAACGCGGCGGCCTGCTCCCTGCCCGGGCAACCGCGTGTGGTGAATTTGGAACCCACCTCGCTGTCCGAGATGTTCGATTGCATCACGCTGGTCGGTGAAGCCGCGGGGTGTCCCGACCGGGCCGAGGCTCTGATTGGCAGTTTGCAAGCAAGGGTGGATCGAGTGCAGGAACGCACGACCGAGTGGCTGGCTCGGCCGGGAGTCGAAGTGCCCCGTGTGATGCTGTTGGAGTGGATTGATCCACCGTTTAGCGCCGGGCACTGGAGCCCCGAGTTGGTTCGATTGGCGGGAGGCCACGAATGCGTGGGCGAGTCGGGCGAGCGTTCCGTGACCACGTCGTGGGATCGCATTCGAGACGCGGATCCCGATGTCTTGTTCATCGCCTGCTGCGGTTTCAGCGTGTCGCGAACCTTGGAAGACATGCCGATTCTGCGTGGCTATCCCGGTTGGTCGGAGATGAAGTGTGTGCGGGAAGAACGTGTCCACGTGGTGGACGGTTCCGCTTACTTCAGTCGACCTGGCCCGAGATTGGTGGACAGTTTAGAGATTCTTGCGAACACCCTGCACCCACAAATCCATCCCCTGCCGAACGGCCTCCCCCCCGCCCTGCAGCCCCAAAAGGTGTCAGGTACCTTTTTGGAAGAATAGGCAATTTGTTCGTTCCTGACTCGGCGTGATGTCGAGAAGCTGGATGGTTGATTGGCGTGATTGCCTTGCACTTCTGCGTGAGCATTGCCGACCTGGATCGGCATCCGAATTCATTCAGCAGGCAAGGTGGACGATTGCAGCTAGATTACCCAATTTACCAAAAAGGTACCTGACACCTTTTAGGCGATGCGGTCTTCGGTGATGTGAGTTTTGCCGTTGGGATCGACGCGGCGGAAGAAGCAGCTTTCGTAGTTTTCGTGGCAGGCCGCACCGGTTTGGTCGACGGACAACAGGATCGTGTCGGCGTCGCAGTCGACTCGGATTTCACGCACGACTTGGGCGTGGCCGCTGGTGTCACCTTTGCGCCAGAGTTTGCCCCGTGAACGGCTGAAGTAGACGGCGCGGTTGCCCGACAGCGTTTCGTCCCATGCTTCGCGGTTCATCCACGCTAGCATCAGCACTCGCCCGGTGGTGGCGTCTTGCGCGATGGCGGGGAGCAGTGGTTGGCCGGTCTTGGGGCACGGAACCCCGGCGTCAAAGTTGGGAATGGGAGAAGGCATGGAAGCGATTAGGTGTTGAGATTGACGATGATTTTGCCGGCCAGTTGACTGCTGTCTTCCAGCGTCGCTGATTCTTGCAAGGCGTGAGCTTGGGCGGCTTCTTCTAAAGTGAAGCGAGCACTGATGTTGGCGGACAGTTTACCGGAGGCGAGCCAATTGGAGATGTCTTCGGCAGCAGTCTTCATTTCCATGGGGGTGGCTTTGAACATCACAAAGCCATGGAGCGAGCATTCTTTGACATAAAACGGGCCGACCGGAAAGGCGGGCCGGGCGTCTCGCCCTGCCATCAACACCATGCGTCCGCGGCCCGCGAGCAAGTCGACGGCGACATCGAAGTCTGGTTCGCGGCGAGTTTCCCAGAACACGTTGACGCCGTCGGACGCGAAGGCTTTGGTTTTCTCGGCAATGGATTCTTCGTTGTACAGAATCACTTCTTCGGCACCGAGATCGCGACAGACTTGGGCTTTCGCTTCACTGCCCGCGGTCGTGATCACACGGGCTCCTTTGGCAGCGGCCATTTGCACCACCATCGATCCCACGCCCCCACTTCCACCGATGACCAGAATGCTTTCGCCGGGTGACAGTTGGGCTTCACGGAACAATCCGAGGTGAGCGGTGACACCGACCAGAGCGCACGCAGCGGCGTCTTCGTAGGGCACGGGTTCGGGCAACTTGAACACCCAGCCTTCCTCGACCGCAATCAATTCAGCGAGAGTCCCTTGGCGGCCGAGCAGTCCTTGGTTGGTGCACCAAACGCGGTCGCCAATCGTGAACCGTTTGACACCGGGCCCCACGTTTTCGACCACACCCGCCGCATCGCATCCCGGCACAAATGGCTGAGGCAAATCCATGGCGATGGCGCCGGAGCGAATGTACGTGTCGATCGGATTGATGGCTGAGGCGTAAACACGAATCAAGACTTGGCCAGGTCCGGGAGTGGGATCCGGTTGCTCCGCGATTTGGATGGAATCGGCGGGACCTGGTTCAGTGATGAAGGCAGCTTTCATGGGTCGAACTCGTTGAAGAGGACGTTCATCAAACGGGAAATCCAAGGTCACACAAGGGGCGTCCGAGGTGACACAGCAGAAACACTATCTTAGCGTTGATTGGACGATTCGCGAATCCGCGAGACCCAGTTGGTTGCCGTGTTGAGAAGAGTCTCGATTGCCTGGGACTCGGGTGATTCCAGCGAGGCTGGGTCGGGATGGTTGGTGGCTGCCTTCAGACGCTCGACCCACTCGGGGTCTTGGATGGCCGACTCGACTTCGGCGGCCTTGGCCACATCGGGTTGCGGAGCAAAGTAGCGCAGGCATGACTTCAAGGTGTGCGATGCAGAACGAAGTTTGTTCGCATCGCCTCGCTTGGCACCCTGCGTCAAATTCTTCAGCAGCGAGGGGACTTCCATCAAGAAGGCATCGCAGACGGAGTCCATCGTATCAGGGTCGTTCCCGCAGTGCTTTGACAATTGAGATCGCCAGTCCCACGCCTCTTCCGCGGCAGATTCTGCTGCAGGCGACTCCGAATGGGGCGCGACCGAAGTCGGGTTGCTGGTGGAAGGGAGGGGGGATTCGTTTGTCCCGAATGGTTGAGGGGCGTTGTCGTTCGACGGCAATTCGGGAGGCAGCATGGCATCGGGTTCAGGCGTTTTCGATGCGGCCATCACGCGTTCAATTTCACCCAGCAGCAAATCCAGGTCGACCGGTTTTGTGATGTAGCCATCCATGCCGGCTTCGCGACAAAGTTGACGGTGTTGGTCGGTCACATGGGCGGTCAGGGCAATGATCGGAGGCGGGGTTCGGCCTGCTTTTTCGAATTGTTGATGAATGATTCGGGTGGCTTCGGTGCCGTCCATGTTTGGCATTTGCAAGTCCATCATGACGCAGTCAAACGTGTTGGACGCCAACCTCTGGACAGCGACATCTCCCGAGTCAGCGGTCTGCACGTGATGCCCCGAGGCGACCAATTGATCGTGAATCACCAAGCGGTTGGTCGCGCTGTCGTCGACGACAAGCAACCGGTACCCGGCGTCGGCGGTGGGCGCGTCGTTCGTCACATGGGGCGTGTCTGATTCGTTGGTCGACGTCGTTTGACCCACTGGCGGAACGGGAGCGACCGAAGCACTGGCCGTTGGCGAGGATGGTTTGATTCCGCGGCGTCGTTTGCGTTGGCCTCGGCTGGATTGCAGCAAGGGTTTTCCCGAGAGCCAACGGCGAAGCTCATCTGGATGAAGCGGTTCAATCACAATCGCGTCTTCACGCTTGGCACGCCGGGGAGTGGGCTCGCCAGCCCGGGTGAGCCAAATCACGCGGTCACTGGATTTTCGGGCTCGAATGCGGAAGGCGGCGTCGGCCGTTTGATCCGTCAGGATCCAGTGCAAGTGAACACAGTCGGGTTCTAGCATGGAGGGGGTGCGGATCGGCCATTGGCAATGCAGCAGCGTTTCTGCAATGGCGTCCTGCATGGTGGCGTTGTCAACCGAGACCACCGCGGTGGCACCTTCCGGCGGAACGGCAGCGTGTGACTTCTCTGCTTTGACGGGCCGGGGATCCAGGGGCAATGCCAACGCACATTGGAATTGGCTGCCCTGGCCAACGTGGCTGGTCACGGTGATGTCGCCGCCCATTCGTTGGGCCAAACCGCGAGCGATCGCAAGCCCCAAGCCAGTGCCACCAAATTGCTTGTTGGTGCCACGATCGGCTTGCTCAAACGCATCGAAGATTCGCGATTGATTCTCAGGAGCAATGCCAATGCCGGTATCAGCAACGGTGAGTTCGAACCATGCCATTGGTGCGGTGATGTCGCGTTGGTCGACGTTGGCGTTGGAGGAGGTGCCGTTGTCTTCTCGAAGATTCCGTGGTTCACCGATGGGGCTGAGTCGCAAACTCACCTCGCCTTGATGGGTGAATTTAATCGCGTTGCCTGCCAGGTTCAGCACGATTTGCCGGAGTCGCTTGGGATCAGCGATCACGCTTCGCGGTGTGTTGGGATCGATTGACAGACACAGTCGAACGGGTTTGTCGGCGACACGAACAGCAAGGCAACCAAAGGCATCGCCCACGACTTCGTGCAGGTTCACTGGAACCGGGTCGATCGTGACGCGACCGGCTTCGATGGCGGCAAAGTCGAGGATGTCTTCGATGACATCTCGTAGCAATTCGGTGTTTTGAGCGATCAGGTTGACGTAACGGCGGGCGGCATTGGGGAGCGTTTGTTGCGCCAGCAGATCCGTCAACCCGCGGATCCCGCCGAGCGGCGTTCGCAACTCGTGAGAGATGCCAGCCATGAATTGCGTCTTGGTACGGTTGGCTTGTTCCGCAGCGGCTTTGGCTTCTCGCATGGCCTCAAAGGCAGCTCGCTGCAGAGTGACATCGCGAATGATCACAGCATGTCCGGTTGCACCGCCCACCGGAATGTCGTGAACGGACACCTCGCTTTCAAATGCGCTTCCATCCCCGCGGCGAAGTTGCAATTGGTGTCGCTCGGTCAACGGCAGAGAGGCCCACTGTTTGGACACTGGCGAGATCAAGTCATTCAATGGGCGACCGACCAAACGTCCGCCGCCAGCTTGCAGCAGTTGACTGGCTGACGGGTTGGCTTCCACGATCGCACGCTGGTCATCGATCAACAGCACCGCGTCACCGGCCGCATCGAACAGGGCCCGTTTTCGAGCCTCACTGTCTCGGAGTGCGATTTCGTTGCGGTGTTTTTCGGTGATGTCCCAGAAGATAATTTGAACGCCAACGCATTGTCCGTTTTGGTCGTACTCGGGGGCTTTGAAGACTTGAGCAAAACCGACGCGACCATCAGGACCCGGGTGCACTTCGACTTTGTCGACCGCTTGTCCGGTCGACATCACCGACATGTCATCGGTGCGGTATTTTTCGCCGATGGCATCCCCGAACAACTCCGCATCGGTGCTTCCGATCACATCGACTGGCGTCATGCCGATGTCGGCGCAGAACTGTTCGTTGGCGTAGGTGAACACCCCTTCGGCACTTTTGCGTGCGACCTGCAAATGCATGCGATCGATCAGTGATTGGAAGGTGGTTTCGCTTTGATCGAGGCGGTGTTGGGTTTCTTGTCGTCGCGTGACTTCATTGCGAAGGGCACGGTTGACGCGTCGGATCTGCAGCGATCGCCGATGCACACGGTGCTGCAGCATGCGTTGGTGCTTGAGCCGGGTTCGCAAGCGGCCCTGCAAGTAAATGTGGAAGTAGCCGGTGGCCATCAGGGCAAAGAAGGTCCAGAGACGAACCGGTTCGAGCCACGCGAATGTCTCGGTCGGGGCGGATCCCGAAAACCGATGCGCGATCGGACCAAAGACATGCAGCAGGCCAACGGCTGCGACCGCCAGGCTTTGGATGGCGGTCATCCAGGTGATGAAGCGGCGGTGAAGCACTCGCCAGGCCAGCGGCAGCAGAATCAAATGGGCGACCACGACGGCCCAGTCTGGCGGCGTGATCGCATCGGCGATGGCCACCAACGCGATCAGGATCACCCAAGATCGTGGACGTCGCCAAAGTTGTGTCCACCATCGTCGCATGAGTTCAAAGCTTTTTGGCGAGTTCTTCATCGGCGTGACGTTGCCACCATTGGTGTGCGTCTTCTTGCGTCCAGGGATACCGCGGGGCGAATGCATCCAAGCGCTGGATCAGATCCGCAACCGATCCCACTCGGTCATGTTTGTCCTTGGCCATGCAAGCTTGGACCAACGCATTCAGGCCTGAATCGATCGGCTCGCCGCGATGCGTTTCGATTTCGAGAGGTTGTTGCGTCAGGATCAGAGCGAACATGGATTCGGGGTCGCATTCCGCGAACGGCGGATGCCCTGTCAACAAGAAGTATAAGACACAACCGAGTGAATAGACATCGCTTCGGGGGTCCATGACCGATGGAGCCCGGAACCTTTCGGGGGCCATGTACATGGGGGTTCCGGCCCAAACGGTTTCGGCGGTTTGAAAGACACCTTGGTTGGGTTCGAGCGGTTTCGCCAATCCGAAGTCAAACACCACTGCCCAATCACCCACGATGGTGTCGAAGCTGAGCATGACGTTTTGCGGTTTCAGGTCGCGATGCATCAAGCCTTGGGAATGGGCTTCCAAGACGGCTTGGCAGACCTGACGCAGGATCCAAATCGCCCGGCCGGGGGCTTGATGACCACTGCGAGCGACGACCTCTGACAACGTCAAACCTTCGAGCAACTGCATGACACAGAATGCTTCCCCGTGTTCATTGCGACCGTAATCGTAAATGGTCACGCTGTGGGGGCTGCACAGGCTGGCTGCCAAGCGGGCTTCGCGGTCGAAGCGTCGGTGATCGTCGTCGTCCTGCCGATCGACCCGCAGGACTTTCAGTGCGATTTCTCGTCCCAGTTCGGTGTGGCTCGCTCGGTAGACAACGCCCATGCCGCCGGCACCCAGTTCTTCGTGGATGTTGTACCGTCCAAGTGGTTGCTTGAGCGCCGAGGGTGCCGGGCCCTTGGACAATCGCTTGGCGAGCAAAATCGGAGCAATCGAGGCAAGCGACAGGAGCAACGCCCAGGGCCAGGTGGACGCCAACGGATAGGCCGCTTGCTGAGAATCACTTTCCACAATCAGGCCAAGACCAAATTCTGGCAGCCATCGCCAAACACCGATGCACCACTTGCCGGTGTAGGTTCGGTAAAGCTGGCCATGAACCTGAGGTTCGGAGCTGTGTGAAACCGAAGCCGCTGCGATGGTCAGCGGGTAAATGGTGCGATGAAAAGTGGATTCGTGATCGTCATCGAGCAAGGCTGATTCGGTCAACCGATCCAGTTGGGCCATGAAGCGATCCAAGCGTTCCTTGGCTTCCGATGGATTGGGGCTCTCTGTCACTCGGAATGGGGTTCCCTGTGACGGAGCAATTTTGTCGGGCAGGTTCAGGCTGGTCGTTTGCATGAAACCATCGCGATCGACCAAGTACGCATCGACATCCTGCGAGCGACTGATCGAGGACAGGGAGTCATTCAGCCAGCGGTTGGTGCTCGGTGGAATGACAACGGCTGCTCCAAGCACCTCGGAACGCAGGCTGGTTTGCGATTTCGACTTTGTGGGAGGGTGATCATGAACAGGAACGATCCAAGCCAACGGGTTGGATCGTGACGCGTTGAATTCGTTGGCCAGGTCTTTGCCGAGCAAGCTTGCCAGGGGAGCGGGAGCATGCAGCACGGTTCGTCCGCTGAGTGCTCGGGCCAAATCTGCTGCGCCGTCAGGAGGAAGTGGAGCGAGCGTTGGATCGTTCAGTGAACCGTTGCTTCCATCGGGAAAAATCAGGGCGAGTGGTTGCAGTTCTCGATTGAAAAAGACGACTTCGGGTGCTTGGAAAGGGGGCAGTTCCGGAGGATTCCGCTCTGGCAATGCCGCGTTCAAATCTCGAACGGAAGCGTTGAGCTTTTGTTGGGTGTCATCGGCTTTGTCGGGATCCATTGACGTGGAAGTGTCACCGGTGAGGGAACGAATGGCCTCTCGAACGTTGGGGTCCCCCGCCAAGTCGATTGCAAACTGTTTGTCGCGACGGAGAAGCCGCTCGACTTGGAGGGTGGAGAGGTCGAGTGTCAGCGACAACGATCGTTGGGCGGACGATTCTTTCTCTTGTCGAAGTCGATGGTCGACCCAAGCTGCTACCAACCAGATGCAACTGATGGTGGTGGCAGCGAGAAGCCAAACCAACCAGCTGTACTGTTGGGCTCGGTCGATGGGACCAATGGAGGTCAGTGTCTTTCGATGTCGCCCGGGAGTGGGTTGCGGGCGATCGACATCGTGACGCGGCATCGCATGAGTGCGCTGCGCGGAGTGCACCGTGTGGCTCTCACGAACACCGTTGGATGCGGCGGTCCTGGAGGGCGGGGGGCGGTCGAGATCGGACACCGAATCCGGCGTGGGACCCGAGGATGTGTCTGCCATGGAGCGGATCGCACGCACCACTTCGGATTCGGTGGTCTCGCGTGGTGTGGGAAGGCCTTGTCCGAAATGCGACAAACCGTTTCCGGGCGTCTTTCGAGATGCGGTGCCTTCCACTCGAGCCGCGTCGGGATCGTGCTCGGACAGCAACGAAAGGACTTCGCGGACCAGGTCTTCATCCCCGGACGCTTGGGTGCGAACGAACTCTTCCCGCGCGTCCTCTGCGATCTCTTCAGCTTCCCAGAACAGGTCACGGACACGCTGGTAACGATCCGCATCCATCATGAGGTCGAAGATTTTTCGTCGGGGGCAGCGTTGTCGGCGCTGGAGTCATTGGCGTCGTCGTCTGGGTCGCGGAGTTCGCGACGCATCCAGGCGCGAGCCATGGCCCATTCCTTTTCGACGGTCCGAAGTCCCAGGTTGAGTTCCGCGGCAATCTCTTTCATTCCCAAGCCGCCGAAGAATCGGAGTTCGACCACCCGAGCTTGCCTGGGGCTCAAGGCCGCCAATTGCAGCAACAGTTCGTCCAGAGCAACGACATCGTCATCCTGATCCAGGAGAAAGGTGACTTCGTCGTCCAGCTGACGTCGAATCCAGCCGCCCCCGCGTTTTTGGGCGTGGGTGCGTCGAGCATGGTCCACCAAAATGCGACGCATCACGGTGGCACCAATGGCAAAGAAATGCGTTTTACCCTGCCAGTCCACATGGTCTTGGTCGACCATTCGGACATAGGCTTGGTGCACCAGCGAAGAGCTGCTCAGGCGTTCCCGCTGCGGTTCCGATTGCAGAAATCGACCCGCCATCCGACGCAAGTCATCGTACAAGAACGAAAACATCTGGTCGGTTTTGGCCGCGTCACCTTTTTGACTACTTCGTAGGATTTGCGTGATCGACGACATCAAAGAAGCTCAGCGGGACAGTGACCAAACTTTGGCGACATGGAGGGTTTGGGAGTGAATATCAACGATCTCACTGACACTACTAGCGTAACCCCCAGCCATGGCGATTGCCACCGGCAATTCGTTTTGATGACACCACTGGAGCACCATCTCATCGCGCTGACGCAACCCTTCCATCGTGAGTGACAGACGGCCCAAGCGGTCATTTTGGAATGGGTCGGCGCCAGCCAAGTAGACGACCAGTTCAAATCGGCCTGATTGGTTTTGGTGTTTCTGGAGTGTGTTCAGAACGATTTGCAATGCCTGACAGTAGTCTTCATCCGCCGTCCCGTCTGGCAGACTGACGTCCAAGTCGCTGGGCACTTTCCGCAGCGGGAAATTTTTGACCCCGTGCACGGAACAGGTGAAAACGCTTCGGTCTTCTTTCAGGATCGATGCGGTTCCGTTGCCTTGGTGGACGTCCAGGTCGATGATCGCGGCCCGCTGAATCAGCCCTTCGGCTTGCAAAGTTCGGATGGCCACGGCGGCGTCATTGAAAACACAGTAGCCTTCCCCTTCGCCCGCAAAGGCGTGATGGGTGCCGCCGGCAAGATTGGCGGAGATTCCTTCGGCCAGGGCCGCTCGTGCGGCTGAGATCGTGGCTCCGGTGCTTCGCCGCGAGCGTTCGGCCATCTGCAAGGACCAGGGGAATCCGATTCGCCGGATTTCTTGCTTGGTCAGGGTTCCCGTTTGAACCCGTTGGACATAATCCGGCGTGTGACAGGTCAGCAGTTCCTCGTCCGTTGCAGCTTGGGGGACGACCAACACGTCATCGCGATGATGCTCCGATTCCGCCACCCTCTGGCGCAGCAAACGGTACTTGGCCATCGGAAACCGGTGGCCGTCAGGCAACGGCAGGTCAAAGTGATCGGTGTAATACAGACGCAATGCAGGCGGGTTGGTTGAGAGGTAAACTTTGTCCTGCGTCGTCGACAACGTGTGTCAACGCAGCAATCTGTTTCAAGGGCAGCACCGGGCTGCACACAACCACCTTATCGCACTCGACAAGACGAATGAATCCAATGTCTGACGACGCTTCAACAGCCGCCAACCCCGACGCCCATTCCGCAATGGATTCGCGAGGCATGACTTTGGCCGGTTGGGCCTTTCAGGGAATGGTGGTCACGTTGGGGCTGGCCACGGGATGTGTGTTCATCGGAGTGATCTTGGGGGTGATAGGAAGCGACGATGCACCCGAAGGCAACCCAACCCTCTTTGTCTTGATTGGTGTGGCGGCGTTGGTGTTCAACACGGTGTTGGCGTTTCTGGTTCCCGCGATGTTGCGATCGGCGGCGGCAACGAGATTGAAAGCCGCCGAAGGGGCGGTCGCGTCCGCTCGCAGCTGGGTTCAGTGGCCCGAGCGAGAGCCAATGCCGATGCCGCTGAGTCGATTCTGTCAGGCTGACCAAACGGCTCGATTGATCGGGCAAGCCATGTTGGAGGGCACCGCTGTGATCAATTTTGTGATGATGTTTTTGACCCGGTCACCCGTGAATTTGATGTGCGCTGTGGTCGCCTTGGTTGGTGTCGTCGCGATGTTTCCGACCATCGGCCGGATGCGAACTCGCATCGCGTCGGTCCTGGAAGCTTAGAATTCAACGCACTCTTTCCCCTCCGCTGTTTCAGCACCCCTCCTGCCAAAGAGATCTCCATGAGAACCCGACCGATAGTGAAACACGTCCCGAACTCGGTGTTTGGGAATGGCTTGGCCGTTCTGCTCGCCGGAATGGTTTTGGTTTCTGTCGCCTTGCCGCGCGACCTGCAAGCCGAGGAGACCAAGTTGGAAGAAACGGTCGCTTCGGAGGATCTGCCGGATCTCAAGACACTTGATGGGCACTTCCCCTTTGATGTTCCTGAGTCACGAGAGCAATGGGAATCTCGGGCGGAGCAACTTCGAACGCGTGTCGCGATGGCGACTGGCCTGCATCCCATGTTGCCGCGGCCACCGATCCAGGCCACGATTCATTCGGTTGTGAAGCGAGATGGGTTTCAGGTTGAAAAGGTCTACTTTGAAAGTTTGCCAGGCCACTTTGTGACCGGGTTGTTGTTCCGTCCCGCCGGCGAAAGTCTTTCGCGTGGGCTCAATGCAGACGGCAAGCGTCCGGGGGTGCTGAACCCGCACGGGCACGGTGGCCGGATGATGCGTAACGATGCGGACCGGATGAAGGCGTTGATCGCAAACGGCGATGAGCTGTACATGGAATCCGGTAGTCTTCCAAAGTTGGCCCGCTGTGCGACTTTGGCTCGAATGGGCTGTGTGGCGTTCATCTATGACATGGTCGGCTACGCCGATTCCGTGCAGTTGGGTTATGAGTTCGCTCACCGTCGCCATGAGACTCGTGAGGAAGAAGTCGTCCCCGCAGGATCGGATCCGGAGTTGTTCTTCAGTACGCCGGCGGACGCTCGTCTGCAATCGATCCTGGGTTTGCAAACTTACAACGCGTTGCGTTCCTTTGATTTCCTGGCTTCGCTCGAGGATGTGGATCCAAACCGTTTGGCGGTCACCGGTGGAAGCGGCGGCGGGACTCAAACGATTTTGTTGGATGCGTTGGAGCCGCGAATCATGGCCAGCTTTCCCAACGGGATGGTGTCGACATCGATGCAAGGCGGCTGTGCCTGCGAGAATGCCTGCTTGCTTCGCATTGGCACGGGCAACGTGGAGTTGGCCGCTTTGATGGCCCCCAAACCCATGGGGATGACGGCGGCCGATGACTGGACGATCAAGATGATGTTGGACGGGTATCCCGAGCTGAAGCAACTGTATTCGATGATGGGGCAACCTGAGAATGTGTTGTGTGAATCGGTGGTGCAGTTCAAGCACAACTACAACTATGTGACCCGCCGGATCATGTACGGATGGATGAACGAGCACTTGGGGCTTGGGTTGGAGACCCCCATCGTTGAGACCGATTTTCCTGCGATCACCGACGAGGAAGGTGCGGTCTGGGATGACGAGCACCCTGCCCCCACGCAGCGAGGCCCCCAACATGAAAAGTCGGTCCTGAGTTGGTGGGACCAGCAAAGCGAACGCTTGCTGGCAGATTGCCTGGGGCAGTCTGCAACGGCAGCGGGATTCGATGAAACCATCCGCCCTGCCCTGGCGACGTTGTTTGACCTGCCCCTGCCAGAGACCTCCGGCGTGTCGGTGAAATTCTCGGAGCCAGTGCAGCATGAATCGGGCGCGACGGTTGTCTCGGGAGTGGTGGTCGATCGGGCTCGTCGGCGTGAGATTCCGATTCAAAAATGGATCGCGAAATCGGCCCAGGATGTCTCCCCACCGACAACGGTTCTGTGGGTTCAGGCAACGGCTCAGGAGTCGACGGGCGAACCCGAATGGTCCGCTGCCCTGGCTGATCAATTGGAACAATCCAAGGTGCTGATCGTGATCGACATCGCTTCGATGCCCACGGATGCGGAGGCAGGGAAGCAGCGAACGAACCCGCAGCCGCGACGTGCTTCGGCGGCCTTCACGTATGGTTACAACCGGCCGTTGCCAGCGACACGCTGCGGGGATGTTTTGGCGGTGATCTCCGCGTTTCAGAACTCACCCGGTGATGTGACGTTGGTGGCACCCCAAGGCGCCGCGGCGTATGCGTTGCCTGCGGCGGCGATCGCGGGGCCGTTTCTGACCGAAGCCGTGATTGATGTGAATGGTTTCCGATTCGCTGACCTGCGTCACCAGGACGACGAGAGTTTCGTCCCAGGCATCGTGAAGTACGGCGATGTGGATGCTTTGGCCGCTTGGCGTGCGCCGTATGCCCTGACGATTCGCGATTCCAGTGACGAAGCGTGGGCAACCGCGAAGGCGATCTATCAAGCGCGGGACGCCTCGGATCAAGTTCAATGGCGTGCGAGCGAGTGAGTCGTATGGCTCGTTCCGGTAGAGCAACTCAGCGCGAGTTTGGAATCGCTCACTGGTTCGCGAAAGTCGGGATGACTTCTGCCACGCTCACTGGTGTGCGGGGCGCATGAAAAAAGGCCCGAGTGAACTCGGGCCTGGTGCCGCTGGCGTGAAGCTCACGCCAGCGTGATTTCGTTGTGGCGGAAGATCATTCTGCGGCGGCTTCGGGCAGGTCCTTGTCGACCAGTCCCCATCCGCCTCGGCCACCGTCGATGCGGCTTTGAACATCGTCGACCGTTTCGAGGGCGGTGGGCTCCCAGAAGTTTTTCAGCGCTTCGCGGTCGAGTGGTTCGAGTGAACGGAACAAGCGGAAACCAACTCCACGGGAAGGGTCGTCGGTGAACCACCAGGGGCTCTTGGGAAAGTTCGGGTCTTCGTTCTTCCATTCATCGTCATCGGAAGCCAAGCGAGCGGCGCTGCGAAGTTCCGGTGGGTCGCTTTCCCAGCTGCCGCCACGAGCGACGCACGGCCAAGGGTTTTCGGGCCAACGAACCGCGTCGATGGCGTTGTCGACAGGGGACTCTTTGAGCCACTCGTACCCGTCTTCGGAGTACTCGTTGACGGTCCATTCCGCGGCGTTGCCGTGCATGTCATGCAAGCCATACGGGTTGGGCTTTTTGGTGCCGACATGGGCAGGGCCGTCGTAGGAGTTGTCGAAGTACCAAGCGTAGTCTTCGATGTCGTCCGCGCTGTCGCCCCAGCTGTAAGCGGTCGTGGTGCCACCGCGAGCGGCGTATTCCCATTCCGCTTCCGTGGGCAATCGGTACTGATTTTCGGTGATCAGGCTGAGCCACTTGGTGAATTGCTGAGCAGCGTACTGAGTCATCGTCACGGCGGGTTGTTCGGGCTCTTCGCCGTACTCGTACGTGAACGAAGGGTCGTACAGCTCAGTTGGCGCGGTGATCGCATCGGCCATGTTGGAATCGTCGACGGTGCGGACGCCATCGGCTTCGAACGATTTGAACACGGCGTACATTCGCATGTATTCCTTGTACATCGCCCAGGTCGTCTCGGTTTTGGCGACCCACATCGGTGAGACGTTCATCTCAACGGTTGGTCCTTCATCTTCCACACGTGGGTCGGCATCTTCGGGGCTGCCCATCGTGTAGGTGCCACCGGGAACCGGGACCATCTCAAACGAGATGTCGGTGCCGGGGATTTTTTCAGTGTAAGAGACCATGAAGCGACCATCGCCCAGGTCCACGAAGGGGCCGTCGGAGGGCTTTTCGCTGGCGATTCCAACGATCGCCGCTTGGCTGGTTTCCACAGCGGCTTCTTGGGCGTGCACCGAATTGGAGGCGCCCGGTGAAAGGATCGACCCAGCTGCCATCGAGCAGACGGCTGCGATGCCGAGTGGGCGGAGAGAGCGTTTCAAATCAAACGTCATGGCGTGACAAATGGAACAAGTGAGTGGATCGGAAGTCTTTTCGACAACCCGCCAGTTTAGTCGAAATAGCAAGCAAACTGAATGCGTTTTTGCATTGAAAGTCGTCTTGGATCAGCCCGCCACAAACCGAGCGGGGGCCCGTTGGTCCCTGGTGGGGACCAGCTCAAAGACATCGATGCTGCCACAATCCACCAAATCGCCGGCGTAGTTGGCGGCAATCAGGTTTTTGCCTCCTTGGGTCAGTTTTAGCCGTTCGGCCAGTGTTTCGGAGCTGTTGACGCCATCGTGTGTGATGCAGTGTTGCCAAGCGGACAGCGCGAGGGCACCTGAATCGTTCAAAAGCTCAATCGGACCGTCGTAAAAACGAGGGGAGTCGGCCAGACGTTGGTGGCACATCGCGATGATCGCACCGGCCAACAGCACGTCTTCCGTGGTGACACAGCCATTGGTCCCTGCACAAACAATTCGCACGAATGCATCATTCTCTTGGTTGGCCGAGTGCCACCGAACCAAGCGGTCGATGACCGCGGACAAGTTGGCGAAGCAGGCCAGCCACATGTGATCACAATCTTCCGCTGCCTGGATCGCGGCGGTTCCGTTGGTGGTCGTCAGCACCAATTCGCGGTCACTGACGCCGGCCGGCGAGTATTCCCCGGGGGAATTGCCATGGTCGAATCCCACGATCGGCTGGCAGCCTCGTTCGCCACACAGCAGCGGCACGTTGTCGGGTGCGGCGGCGGTTTTCATCGCGAAAGCTTCTTCGATTTCACCGCAGGTCGTGATCGATTTGGCGCCCGCGGACAGCGCGGTGGTCGCGACCGTGGTCGCTCGCAAGACGTCGATGACAACGACGACCGAAGCACGGGTTCGTTCGGATTCACCAGCGGCGTTGGGCGTCAGCCAAGTTTCGATTTTCATGTTGATTGAAATCAGGGGATGGTTTCAGTGGGGCGGTGTGTCGAGTCGATCAGTAGCGGTCTTGTTCGGCTTCCGCCCACACATCGGCGTGATCGGAATCGTCAAAATGGACATGAATCACGCTCGGGCTACAACACACCGGACAATCTTCGACATACTGTTGGTCGCGTCCAGCGGCGATGTCCAGCGGGATCACGATTTCCTCGCCACAGTTGTCACAGACGTAGGTGCCGTCCAAATCCGCATCCGTGGAGGCTGACTCGGACGTTTCCCAGTCCTCTTCCTGAGGCAGCGGGTCGTCGTTCAGCAATTGTTGCCATTCGGGCACGGGATCGATGGCGGATTCCTCGCTGGGCGTGTGGTTCGAATCGTCGAGTTCGTCTGAGTCGTGGTCGCTGATGATTCCATCCCTGTTCATTTTTTGTTTCTCAATTTCACTTCAGCGGAGTTCCGATGAATCTCTCACAAGTTCGGCTCGCACAAAGCTTGCTGGTCGGTTGCCTGGTCATTGGAACGCTCGGGTGCGGTGTCAGCAGCAGCAAAACCATCCCTGTTCCCGCTGACAACCAATCGGAAAGTGGAGAATCCACGGGCGAGAGTTTGGCGTCCGCATGGGATGGTGTCGCGGGTGCCAAAACCAAGTTGCGAGGCGATGATGTCGTGGTCGTTGACCTGCGGGAAGTGGCCGAGCCCGATTTGGATGACGCGGTGAAGTTGTTGTCCAACACCAGCACGGTCAGCGAGTTGTTCGTGCCGGCTGCGGCTTGGACCGACGGAATGGTTTTGCGATTGGCGGCACTGCCCCATCTGAAGCGGCTGCGAGTTTATGGCAAATCATTCGACGATGCGAAAGCCAAAACGATTTCCGGTTTGCCAGCATTGATCGGGGTCACGTTTCAGGACACGTCCGTGACGGACGAAGGAGCGAGTGTTCTGGCCGAATTGAATGAACTGCAGGAGGCATCGTTGATGAACTCGCCGGTCACGGACAAAGTGCTGGAGTCCATTTCCTCCTTGCCAAAACTGGCCAAACTCAACCTGCGAGGCACTCAAGTCACTGGCGATGCATTTGATCCCATTTCAAAGCTGCCTTTGAAGGATCTCGAATTGGCTGAAACGGATTTCGGTCCCCAGGGGATGCCGGCGATCGCGAAAATCGAAGGCTTGGAAAAGATCAATCTTTGGCTGACCAAGATCGACAACGAGTCCCTGAAGGCGTTCGAAGGCAAAGCATCCTTGACGATCTTGAACATTGACAATTGCCCTGCGATCACCGAAGAAGCCATCCCGGTGATCGTCTCGCTGCCTCACTTGAAGTTGCTGCACTTGGGCAAGACCAGCGTGGCACCGGATTCCCTGCCGCAACTGGAGCCACTGCAAGAATTGGAAACCTTGTTCGTCACCAATCTTGGTTTGGAAGAAGCCCCCGCCAAAGAACTCGAAGCGATGTTTCCGAATCTCAAACGTTTCGAGTATTGAGCCAGACCGAAACGTTCGCGATCGGCGTTCTGATAGCGGATGCAACTTTTCTTCTGGATGCTGTCTTTCTTCGTCCCGGTAGGGATCTCAGATGGTAGCCGGGGGTTGCTGCGTAGCAGCGTACCCCCCGGAAAACGAGCCTCCAAGAAATACTCTCCATCCCGCCGGGGCCAACGCTGGACTGCTGAATGTTTGATGTTGTGGAGCGTATCGGTTTGCGCAAGTTCTGTTCCACGACTTCGCCCCAACCGGGCAGCGCTATGACAGCCCAGGGCAACGCCCTGGGTTACGGCTAGCAACGCGTGAACAACAAGCGACGATGTTAGCGGTGTGGCGCAAGCCGCCCGGTGAGGAACCGGAGGGCTCGCGCCCTTCCGCTACGTCACTTGTTGTTCACGTGGTCCTTAGGGCCGCCCCGTTGGGGCGTGAGACAGAACCAAAATGTATGCCGCATTGTCCGTGTAAACCCTCAAGTTTTCGCAGTCCAGGCCAACGCCCAAACGGCTCACATGGTTGTGCCCAATCATTCCTGCTGACCTGCTTCAAAGAAGTCCGAGGGCCTGCTGCCAGGAACGCTTTTGTTTCTTCACGCCGTACTCCTTGTGCAGTTCGGACCAAGATTCGGAAATCGCGGCGCAAGCGTCCTCAGGGCTTTGATCGCCTGTCAAACACTTGCGGATCTCTGAATCCAGCACTGCCAAGTAGCGATCTCCGCCGACCAGGTTCAGTGGCGGCATCACGTTGGGGTTCTGCCAGGCCGATCGCAACCAGGGTTGGTAGTTGCCACCGGCGGCACCATCAATCGATGATTCGGTCGTGGGGTGCTGCAGGCCGGGAATCGATCGGTACAACGGTTCGCTGCCCTCGCCTCCCGCCAACCATTTGAGAAACTGATTCGCGGCGGCGGTCTGGCGGCAGGATGCGGCGAGTGATCCCGCGAGTGTTTGCGGCGCGAACACTGCGCGGCCGGTTCGTTCCATGATCACGCCGTCGGCATTGGCCACGCCGCGCTCGGCGATGGGCAAGCCGGAAACTTGGACGTTGCCGGCTGAGGCGGACTCGTCATCTTCATCCACTGGGTCGATTTCGACTTGCGGGAATCCGATGCCTGCAACGAGTTTACCGGAACCGACATTGCGAAAGATTTCGCCAGGAGTCATGAATGAATCAGGCCCCTGCTGGGTCGTGGCGACCATCTGACGCAAGACGTCGACGTATTCGGGTTGAGTCAGCAACGGCTCCAGCGTGTCGCGGTCAAACAACCAGCTGGCACTGAGGACCGAAGCGAGTCGCCAAAGGTAGGACACGCCAGCCCAGCCCTCCGCGGTTGGCTCGGCGACTTTTCCTGGAAACTCTGCGGCAAGCTTTTCGAGGTCGTCCCAGGTGATCGTGGAGGAGGTTGAAACCTTGGAGGTCGCTTTCTCGCCAACCAACAAAGCGGGCAAGGCCCCGCCCAAGCAGAGGGCTCGCGATTCTTGTCCGAACGTCGTGGCCACTCGGACCGCCGGTGGGTTCGGTTTCGTCCCGGATGGAGACTTTCGCGATGGCATGATCCGCTCCCGCGACACCATTTCGCCCAACTGGCTGAGTGGGAAGACGATGACATCAGCCTTGGCTGCGGCATCCCAGATCGATGCTTCTTGGTCAGCGTCGCCATCGGGTTTGTCGGGGGAATCCTGGGACGATGCGGACTCCGTCGGCGGCGTGACCACGGTGATTTGGAGCGGTTGTTCGCTGATCGATTGCCAGGTTCGACGCAACGTTTCGGCGTCGGAATCGGTTCCCGTCCAAACGATTCGAAGTGGCACGTCGGTCCGAATGATGGACGCTGATTCGGCTTCGTCGGTCGAGGAGGATTCGCGGCAACCCGTCAAAACGGCGGTTCCGGCGATGGACGTCCAGGCCAACCACTGGCGGCGCTGCCAGAGGGTTGGTGGGTTGTTTTGGGAATGGATTGAGCGGCTCGAAGACGACGCTAGGATCGCCGGATGCTGCTCGGCATCGTCGGCGGAAGCGGAACGAAACGCGTCCCGATCGGCAGATTCAATCTTCGCGAGGCGAGTTTTCGCAGGCATCGTGGGAGCTCGTGGGACGTCAGTTGGAAGGTTGGTTGCGTGGTTGAAAACGCAAGTACGCGTTATACTACCCGCCAGTTCGCTTTCTCAGAGCGGCTCTCATCCCCCCTTGTCTTTGAATTCATTGCACTGAAGCAACGCACCATGGCTCACTATCTCGGCATCGACATTGGCACCAGCGGCACCAAGACCCTGCTGATCGACGAAACGGGGCAAGTGGTCGCGGAGGCCAACGCCGAATATCCGATGGAACAACCCAAACCAGGTTGGACCCAGCAGGATCCGGAGCATTGGTGGGCGGCAACGAAAAAGACCGTCAAGGCGGTGATGAAAAAATCAGGTGTCGACAAGGCTGACGTGAAAGCGATCGGTTTGTCAGGACAAATGCACGGCTCGGTTTTCTTGGACCGAGACGACAATGTCATCCGCCCTGCCCTGCTGTGGAACGATCAACGAACGGCGGATCAGTGTGATCAAATCACGTCGGCAGCCGGTTCCCGTGAAAAGCTGATCGGGATGGTCGCGAACCCTGCTCTGACGGGGTTTCAGGCTCCCAAGGTGCTTTGGTTGCGTGACAATGAGAAACGCAACTTCGACAAACTGGCGAAGGTTTTGCTGCCCAAGGATGACATCCGCCGGCGACTGATCGGCGACTATGTCACCGAGGTCAGCGACGCCAGCGGCACGTTGTTCCTGGACGTGAAAAAGCGTGATTGGTCGAAGCAATTGCTCGGGAAACTGGATTTGTCCCCTGATTTGTTGCCACGTGTGGTGGAGTCGGAAGACGTCACCGGCACGCTCACCAAAGAGGCGGCCAAGGCACTCGGGTTGACGACGGATTGCAAAGTCGTCGGGGGCGCGGGCGACTGCGCTGCGGGTGCGATCGGCAACGGCATCGTGAAATCGGGTTTGCTCAGCACGTCGATCGGAACCAGCGGCGTGATGTTTGTCCACAGTGACGAACCCAACGTCGATGCGTCTGGGCGACTTCACACGTTCTGCCACGCCGTCCGTGGGAAGTGGCACATGATGGGGGTGAACTTGACCAGCGGTGGTTCGCTGCAATGGTGGGTGGATCAGGTCTTGCAAGGTTTGGCAGGTGTGCCCGCCTCGAAACGGTTCGAGGCCGCGACGGCGGAAGCTGAAAAGGCGATCGCCGGCAGCGGTGGGATGTTGTTCTTGCCTTACTTGAATGGTGAACGGACGCCGCACGCGGATCCCAACGCTCGCGGTGCCTTCGTCGGCATGAATCTCACTCATGATCGAGCAGCAATGACCCGTGCGGTGATGGAAGGCATCACGTTTGCTCTGCGAGACAGCCTGGAGATCATCGAGTCACTGGGCGTTCCAGTTCGCCAAATCCGCGCCAGCGGTGGCGGCAGCAAAAACGTCTTTTGGCGTCAAATGCAGGCGGATGTGTTTGGCAAAAAGATCACCACCTTGAAGGTGGAACAGGGGCCGGCCTTCGGTGTCGCTCTGCTCGCCGCGGTCGGCGACGGAGCCTACAAACACATCGCACAGGCTTGCCAGGCGACCATTGAAGTGGCCGCCGAAACGAAAGCGGAGCGTTCCGCGAAAAACACTTACAACAAGCTCTTTCCTGTGTACCGATCGTTGTACAGCAGTTTGAAAGACGACATGCACCAATTGGCTGAATTGCAATCAACGCTTTGAAAGAATCCACTGAACTCAACGATCTCGCCATTCGGCAACGGATCCTCGATGAAACGAAATGTGTGGTCGTCAAGGTTGGGACGCGAGTCCTCACCACTTCGGACGGCAAGCTCGATCTCGAACGCGTGGATCGACTGGCGGAGCAGCTATGCCGCATCGCGGACACCGGACGGCAAACCATCATGGTCAGCAGCGGTGCTGTCGGCGCTGGCGTTGCCAAGCTGAAGTTGCCCCAGCGTCCAACCGATTTGAAGACCCTGCAAGCGATCGCCGCCATTGGGCAAGCCGACTTGATCGGTGCCTACGAAAAATCGCTGCAGAAACGAGGGCGACACGCCGCGCAGGTTCTGCTGACTCGCAATGACCTTCGACGCCGCAGTGGTTACCTGCACGTTCGCAACGCGCTCAATGGGATCGATGAACTCGGCGCGATCGCGGTCGTCAACGAAAATGATTCGGTGGCGGTTTCGGAACTGAAAACGACCTTCGGTGACAACGATCGTTTGGCAGCGCATGTGGCGGGCCTCTTCAACGATGCGATGTTGATTTTGTTGACCGACGTTTCGGCGTTGTACGATGGTCACCCGGACGCGGAAGACAGCCAGCCGATTCGCATGGTCCACGGCGTGGACGATGGGGTGATGGCGTTGGTGGATGACCAGATTTCCGCGGTCAGCAAAGGCGGGATGGGCGGTAAGTTGCGTGCTTCCAAGCTGGCCAACTCACACGGGCATCCGACCATCATCGGCCCCGGCAACGACGACACGGTGCTGGATCGCATTTTCGCGGGCGAAGCGGTGGGAACCTTCTTCGTTCCGCCTAAACGCTCGTTGAAAGGACGTCGACGTTGGATCGGCAGTTCCGCCAACGTGGCAGGGACGCTGCACCTGGACCAAGGTGCCGTGGACGCGATCCAGAAGCAAGGCCGAAGCTTGCTCGCGATCGGCATTCAGCGAGTCGAAGGAACCTTTGCTCACGGGAATGTGGTCCGCTTGGTTGGTCCCAACGGGAAGGAGTTCGGACGTGGCTTGTCGAACTATCGCAGCCAAGAAGTGGCTCGCATCGCCGGCAAGCCCAGCGAGCAAATCGAATGGATCCTCGGGCATCGCCCCTACGAGAACGTGATCCACCGCAACAACTTGGTGCTGCGGATTGTTCCCGAGTGAGATCGTAGGCGAGTGAATCGTAGGCGGGGCTTCCGAGCCCAGCCAAACCCGAGCGACGGTCTTGGAAGACCATCGTACGAGTCGCGACGGTCATGCAAGACCGTCGTCCGAGCAGCCATTCCAATGGGCTGAGCCGAGACGCAACGCGTCCGGCTAAGCCGCGCGTCGAAGCGGTTCTCGGTCCATCGCTGGCATTGGCAACGTTTCGGGATTGTCGTCAACGGACAACACACCCGCGGTTTGCACGGAACGCGAGATCGCGTTTCCGGCCAAGGGAGCGGTCATCCGTCGAAGTCCTGCGAGCAAACTCGAGGGGCGAAGTCCGCCCGCCAGAGTGGTTGTGAGCAGACGTTGGACCCCGCGTCCCCATCCCGCTGATCCACCACTGCGAAGGTGGTCCGACAGGGCTTGCAGTCGACGATGGTTCCGCTGGATGCGAAGATCGTAGTCGAGCACTTCGGTTTCGAAGTCCACTCCCATCACGCTGTCTTCGGCAATCACACATCGCCAGCCGGCTTGCGTGACCAGGTGGCCGAAGCCGACGGAGGCCTCGATGGTGTCGGTGCCGCGATACGTTCCGGACAAGCTGCGAAGCAGATCTCGGCGCCAGAACGACGCGGCGAGGAAGGCTCCTTCGACGCGAGCGGCGGCTTTCCGAGCGACTTGTTTGTCACCGAAGCCGATCGGTCCACAGGCGGACGAGGCGGTCGTTCGCCAGCCCGCGTGTTCGATCCGCTGCGATTCAGGGTCGCGGACAACGGGCACGACGACGCCAGTCTCATGGCCTTCGAATTGGGCCAGTGCCGCATCGGTCCAGTCCGCGGTGGCGACATGCCCGTCCGCGACGACGTGCACGAACCGGCCCATTGCCAGTTCAGCTGCGTCGGTGATTTGGCGGAGAACGTTGGTTGAGCCGCTGTCGACAAACCGAACCTCCTCGGCCAAATCAAACGGGTCGTCATAGTTCCCGTCATGGGACACAATCACCTCACACCCATCTGGGCGATGCTGCAATACGCTTGCGAGCGAGGATTCGAAAGCCGCGTCATCACCACCATGGGGGACGACGATCGACAAACGCGGGATGTTGGACAATTTTCGCACCACTGCACCTGCCAAGGATTCTGCTTACCGGGCTAACCGAGACCCTCGGGTCGCCGCTGAGAAAGGATTTCGGACGGGAGCATGATTCCAGTTGAGACGATCGAGTCGGTTCGTCCCGAAAGCGGGCAACTTCCTTTTGAGTCGAACGAACCGGCCCGATAATCGTCATCGCTTTCCAGACCCATTCTTTTTTTACCCCCCCAGAAACTCACGACGTGAAACGTTTGCTATGAAACAAGTCCCGCTTGGCCACGACGGTTTCCCGGTCTCTCAACTTGGCTTCGGTGGATGGGCCCTGGGCGGGCAGTGGGGCGTTCAAGAGGACGACGCCTCCCTCGCGACGCTTCAGCATGCCATCGAGCATGGGGTCACCTTCATCGACACCGCACCCGGATACGGGGACGGTCGCAGTGAACAGGTCATCGGCCAGTTCCTAAAACAATTGCCCGCATCGATGCGGGAAAAGATTCACGTGGCGACCAAGACGCCGCCTTCGGAGGGCCCCTGGCCGCCAAGCCCCTACTGTCGTTGGCAAGATCGTTACGGGGCCGCGTACATTCGGGCCAATGTCGAGGAGCGTCTTCGCAACCTCGGCGTCGAATGCCTCGATCTGTTGCAATTGCATTCGTGGACGGCGGCTTGGAACGATGACCCGCAGCCCTTGCTCGTGCTTCAGAAACTACGCCAGGAAGGCAAAATCAACCGCATCGGTCTGTGCACCCCTGAGCAAGATCAGAACTGCGTGATCCAGCTCATGCGAGATGGATTGGTCGACGTGGTGCAGGTGGTGTTCAACATTTTTGAACAAGAACCTGCGGCGCAGTTGTTGCCCGTCGCCGAAGAAACCGGAACCGGTGTGATCGTTCGCGTCTCCCTGGACGAAGGTGCCTTGACCGGCAAGTATCCCGCCGACCATTCGTTCCCAAAAGACGATTTTCGGTCCGGCTACTTTGCCGGTGACCGAATGGAACGCACGTCCAAACGAGTCGAAGCGATTCGCGATGACTTGAAAGAGTTCGGACTGGAGGAGCACTACTCGTTGGCCGCCACCGCGATCAAGTTCGCAATGGCTCCCTCGGCCGTTCAAACGGTGATCGTCGGCATGCGAAATGTGGAACAAGTCGCCTTGAATGTGGCCACCGAAGCCCTGCCGTCACTGCCGGATGATTTCCTGCGTCGTCTGCAGCTGCACCAATGGCGGCGAGGCGTCTGGTACAGCGGCAAGTGATCCGAGTTCAAGCGAGCGGCATGCCTCTTTCGTCGGATGAACCCCGATAGCACGTACGATGGGCTTCCAAGCCCGTCGATCGCCACCTGCCGTCGCTCCGCGACTGGGGGACTTTTGTGTCGTGGGCGGATGACCTTGGGTTGAAACCCAAGGCTCTCGGCTGTCGTCGCTCCGCGACTGGGGGTGTGTCTCCGGTTAATCGAACAACCGCGGAGCGGTGACAGTTGTCAGCCTCGGGTTTTCAACCCGAGGTTTTGGGCGTTACCCCACACGCTCGGCAAGCCGCGGAGCGGCGACAGGTGAGCTGGGGGATGGATTGAAAAAGTAAAATTGTAAATTGTAAATTGTAAAATCCGGGTGGTTGGGGCGGCGACGGGACACGAACCGGAGGAGCGTTCGGCGGCAATCATCGCCCCGGATGGGGCCAGCGTTCTTAGCTCGGGGCGGAAGCCCCGAGACCGATGACGAAACCCAAGAAACCGCCCCGGACGGGGCTGGCGTGGGGATTGCCGCGTGGGCCTCGCTGACGCGTCGGGTTTCCATTTCGGCAGGCTTGGAAGCCCATCGTACGGGGCGCGAACCGGGGATCGTTCGGCGACGGAACGGCAAACATCTGTCGTCGCTCTGCGACTTGGGGTTTGTGTGTTGTCGGCGGATGACCTTGGGTTGAAAACCCAAGGCTCTCGGCTGTCGTCGCTCCGCGACTGGGTGTGTTTGGTTGATCGAACAACCGCGGAGCGGTGACAGTTGTCAGCCTCGGGTTTTCAACCCGAGGTTTTGGGCGTTACCCCACACGCGCGGCAAGCCGCGGAGCGGCGACAGGCGAGCTGGGATGGATTGAAAAAGTGAAATTGGAAATTGTAAATTGAAAAATTCGGGTGGTTGGGGCGGTGACGGGGCGCGAACCGGAGAAGCATTCGGCGGCAATCATCGCCCCGGATGGGGCCGGCGTTCTTAGCTCGGGGCGGAAGCCCCGAGACCGATGACGAAACCCAAGAAACCGCCCCGGACGGGGCTGGCGTGGGGATTGCCGCGTGGGCCTCGCTGACGCGTCGGGTTTCCATTTCGGCAGGCTTGGAAGCCCATCGTACGGGGCGCGAACCGGGGATCGTTCGGCGACGGAACGGCAAACATCTGTCGTCGCTCCGCGACTTGGGGTGTGTCTCCGGTTGATCGAACAACCGCGGAGCGGTGACAGTTGTCAGCCTCGGGTTTTTAACCCGAGGTTTTGGGCGTTACCCCACACGCGCGGCAAGCCGCGGAGCGGCGACAGGCGAGCTGGGCTGGATTGAAAAAGTGAAATTGGAAATTGCAAATTGATAAATCCGGGTGGTTGGGGCGGTGACGAGACGCGAACCGGAGGAGCGTTCGGCGGCAATCATCGCCCCGGATGGGGCCAGCGTTCTTAGCTCGGGGCGGAAGCCCCGAGACCGATGACGAAACATGAGAGGCCGCCCCGGACGGGGCCGGCGTGGGGCTTGCCGCGTGGGCCTCGCTCACGCGTCGGGCTACCAAGGCCTTTCGATTCTTTCAGCGGCCTACAGTCTGGCGAGCCGTTTTTCTGCGTCGCCGAAGTCATCGAGTTCGACTCCCATGCGATCCATGATCGACAGGTACATGCTGCACAGTTTGCGGTCGTCGTCGGATTCTTCGAGGTAATCCAGGACGCGTCCGGTTTCCAAATTGCCTGACAACCCACCGGTCAGCAGCACGGGCAGTTTGCTGGAATCGTGAGCGTTGCCCGACCACATGCTGGACAGGAACAGCAGGCATGAATGGTCCAGCACGGTGGCGTCCCCTTCCGGCATCGCGTCCAGTTTTCCAGCCAAGTACGCGTATTGGCTGCAGTAGTACCGCGAGATTCGCTCGTAGGCATCGGAGCGATCGCTGTGTGAGGCGGAGTGGTGCGTCGATTTCACGTCCAGGAATGGGTAGAACAAACCGGACAAGTCACGGTTGAGCAGCAGCGTTGCCACACGGGCTTTGTCCGTTTGGAATCCCAACGCCACGATGTCGCACATCAATCGCATGTGCTCACGAATGTCCTCGGGCAAGCCATCGTCCGGGCGTTTCATCGCGTGGATCGGTTTGCCCTGATCTTTGGCGCGGTCGCTGGCTTTGGAGTGAGCCGCTCGCATCGATGCGGCGCGTCGCTCGACTTCGCGAACGCTGCTCAAAAACTCCTCCAGTTTGGCGCGGTCGGCAGAGCTGACTTGTCGACGCAGGGAGGCCGCGTCTTCGCCGACCCGGTCCAGAATGCTCTCGTTGCGACGACTGCCTTGGTTGTCAAACAATGCATCGAAGGCGAGCGACGGGTAGACTTCCATGGGCACCGGCGACGTCGCGTTTTGCCACGAGATGTGCGAACTGTAAGCCATCGAGAAGTTGGTTTCGTGGTAACCCGTCACGGGCTGTTCGCAGCCGAGCACCAAGCTGGGGACCGCGGTTTGATCTTGGAAGTGGTTGGCCAGCATTTGGTCCATGCTGATGCCGCCGCGAAGCTCCGAGCCTTTTTTTAGCGAAGCTCCCGAGAGGATGTTGCCCGTTTGTCCCGGGTGAATACCAACGCCGGTTGCGTTCTCATTGAACAATCCGGTGATGAAGTTCATCTTGTGTTTGAGCGGTTCCATGGGAGCCAGGCTCTTGCCCAGTTCCATGTCTGTGCCGGCACCTTTGGCCCACCAGTGATCGGCGTTGATCCCGCAGCCCATGAACAACGCCGCAAAACGCTGAGGGGTTTCGGCGGCATCGTTCCCAACCATCGTTTCGCGGCCCCAGACCGGGATCGATTCCAACCAAGGCAATGCCATGGCAACGCCGGCACCACGCAGCAGTGTTCGTCGGTTGACAGCAGGGTTCATGGGGAAGGTTCCGTTTCAGAGGAAGGGGCGGAGTCGACGGAGGCAAGTTGAACGCGTTTGTTGCGGAACGCGGGGCTGGTCACGATCGTTTCGATCATGGATGAAAAGCGGTGCTCGTTGGCTTGCAGATTCGATTTCATCTCGGCCACCAGGGATTCATCCGAAAGTTGCAGCGATCGTCCGAGAGCGTACGCCAGCAACTTGCGGCACAGGTGTTCGACAAAGTCGTCTTCGCGATCGCGGCGGATGTAATCTCGCAGACCTTGGATGCCGTCACCTTGGCCGCCATCAGGAAACACAACGCTGGCGTCGATCGAGCGTCCACCCAGGTCGGCGTCTCGCATTTCACCGACGGGGCCGTAGCCTTCGAAGACCAGTCCCATCGAGTCGATTCGTTCGTGGCACCCGGCGCAGCTGGGGTGTTCGCGATGCCGCGCAAGGGCCTCGCGAATCGTCAGGTCGCCCAGTTTGGATTCGTCTTCGGGAAGCTCAGGGACTTCGGCCGGAGGAGCCGGGACGTGCTCGCCGAGCATACGCTGCACGACCCAGTTGCCCCGCTGCACGGGGCTGGTTCTCAGACCCGGTGAATTGCGAGTCAGGAAGACTCCCATCGGTAGCAAGCCACCGCGTCCAAACTGGTTCGCGTTGGGAAGTTGAATCCAGCCATCGGTGGAGGCGGAGGCTTTCAACAGCGAGTCGAATTGCTGTTCCTCGACCCCGTAGTGCATCGCCAATTCGCGATTGACGAAGGTGTGATCTGCATACAACAAATCAAGCACCGATCCATCGCGTTCGATCACGTCGGTGAAGAAACGCAGGGGTTCTTCCAGCATGGATTGCCGTAGGTCGTCGGTGAACGTCGGGAACCGTGCTCGGTCAACGCCGTTGTGCTGGTCAAAGCGGCGGAAGTTCAACCAGTTGCCCATGAATTCGCGAAGGAAGCCTTGGCTGCGATCGTCCTGCAACATGCGGCGCGTCTGTTCGATCAGGACGCCAGGGTCTTGCAGCTGATCCTTCGACGCCAGCGCCATCAGCGTTTCATCCGGCATGCTTGACCACAGGAAGTAGCTCAAGCGATTGGCCAGCGAGAATGAGTCCAGCGGTTCAACGCCGGTGGGCAATTTGGAGTTGTCCTGGGCTGACGTGTTCGGGGCCGACGTGTTCGGGCCAGATTGGGCTGGACTGGATTGAGTTGGACTGGATTGAGTTGGACTGGATTGAGTTGGACTGGATTGAGTTGGACTGGATTGAGTTGGACTGGATTGAGTTGGGTCGACGCGATAGCAGAAGTGCGGCGACATCAAGATTCGCACGATGCAGTCGCGAATGGATTCCTCGTGATCCAGCTCGCCTTCGGTTCGCAAGTATTGATAGAACGCGAGCAGTGAATTTTGGTCGGTTTGCTCGAGTGGGCGGCGGTAGGCTCGTTCAGCAAACTGCAGCATCGCTTCAAGTTGGACCGGTTCCGATTCTTCGCGAATTTTTTCGAGCGAACGGAAGGTTTTGGAGAGGTCGTCGAAGTAACGCCGAATCGCGGCCAAGGCCTTGGGGCTGGCCCCGACCCGTTCCGCTTTTTCGGCGTAGGTGTCGCGTAGGCCACGGACCTTTTCTTCGGCGATGCAGTCCTTGTCTTCAGCACGGTACCGGTCGAAAACTCGGTCTCGCATGAAAGCGGAGTCCGTGCGGTCAAACCAAATGAAGCCCGCGTATTGACGCATCGGAGCGGAGGTGACGAAGTCCAGTTCCAGCCAGAGACGATCGAGCATTTCTCGCTGGGCATCCGTGAGCATCAAGTCGCAAAGCGGTTCGTCGTCGCGAAAGTACCCCATTTGGCTATGGAACCCGGCACTCAAGAAACGTCCCTTGAGCTTCTTCTCGTTCTTTTGATCCAGGTACACGCGAGCCCGCTCGGAGACCAAGAACTGATCCGGAAAGACGTTGCAGAATCGATCCAGCTCTTTTGCATAGGTCGCTTGTTCGGATTCCGATTCCGGGATCTGCATGGATGCGACGACGGCGTCCTTGGCGGGCAGGTCAAGCTGACTTGGGTCAAAGGTCTTCATCAACTCCGGCAGTGGCGGAAGTTGATCTGCTGCGAAGCGTCGTCGATTGGCAATGAATTGACGGTTCTTCCAAAGCACCAACGATTGCGAGCCCGAATTCATCTCGGGCGCGGTCAGGTTGGGGACGTCCGGGACCAACGCTTGGCGAAGCGACTCGATGAAGGTCGCCATGTTTTCACAATGTTGTCGGGCTTCTGAATCAGAAGCGTTCGATTGGGCAACTTCATGCCAAATCGTTCTCAAGGCGAAGATCGGGCCGATGGACGCTTGGTTCAGCTCGTTTGTTTCTTCGCTTTGCAACCGGTCTTCGTTCAGCAAGTTGCTCAACAGCTGACAGTAACGAACACTGACGCCCTGTTGGGACGCCAGTTCCTCAAGTGAATGCTGTGTCGGCGATTGGTGGTGTTTCCAAACCACGAACAAGTGGTCCGAGACACGGGTGTTTTGTTGACGATAGAAATCGATGATGCGATTGACGCAAAACTTGTCGCGATCGGTTTCGGTGATCACGGGATGCGGTGCGAATTCGAGTCCTGCGGGCGTGATCGCCATGTGCTCGGAGACGCGTCGAGCCGCCTGCAGGTACTTCTTGAGCAGCGCGGGTGACATCGTCAGTGATTCACCAGAGTTGTCGAACCCGGCTTCGTTGGCGGGATCGATGGGGAAGTCGGCTGCGGGACGAATGTCGACGCCGGTGAGGTCACGGATGGTGCGGTCGTATTCTGCGCTGCTGAGTCGCCGCGCCAGCACCATCCCCGGGTCACCGCTGGTTCGCTTGGCTTCCGCTGCTTTCAGGGATTCGATCCAAGCGATCACCGCGTCTCGCTGCTCGGCGTTTGGTTGGATGTCCGAGTCTTCGGGTGGCATGTCACCCACTTCCAAGCGGTCCAAGACGACTGCCCAGTGGCGGAATCGTTTCACGACATCGTCGATGTTTTGGTCGACGCTGAGGTCCAGGTCGCCTTCGGCGGATTGGTCGTCGTGACACTGCAAGCAGTTCTGCTGCAGGAACGGTTGGACCGTGTCTTGGAACACAGTTTCCAGTGAGTCGGAGCCCACGGCGCTGACACAGAAATTGCCAACAAGAAGGGTCAGGGCGAATCGCATGAAATGCATGGCCGCGTCGTTGTAGGAGGGAACGCGAATCGGAGCATGAGGGGCGGGGGGGACCGCGGCGGGTTCGGTCGAGGTTCGGCAACCAACGATCGAGCCGTCTATCATAACTCATTCCTTTCACGAGCGAGTGGGCAATCCAAGTGGGGGTTGAGATTTTGCAATCTTGGTCCCCTTCACCCATAATGAATGGTCTCTTCTGAGCCACTGGCGGTGCATCGCCGCTGTGTTGGTTACGCCCTTGCCTCATGATTCTCTTCCGCGAGCGATTTCAATGACCGCCGTTCCCACCAATGAAGGAAGCGAATCGGCGACCGTGTCGACGCGTCGCCAGCAACTCGAGCACCATCTGAAAACTTGTCCCACGGATCGCGAGGGGTACCTGGAACTGGCCACGATCTATCGCGAAGAACATCGTCCCTTGCAGGCAGCGAAAGTCTTGCGTCAGGCACATGAGTTGTTTCCGGACGACATGTCAATGTTGTGGGAATTGGAAGAAGCCCAATTGGCTCGGTCGGTCCAGCAGTTGGTGGAGGTGCGAGATTTGGCGACTCGGTTGGGGAATTCCTCCGCCGATCATGAGCTGGATCGTGCGACCACGGACTGGGCCAATTGTCGGCTGAAGGTTTGCCGGGCCCGACTCGCGCGGGATCCTTCGCTGACCTACCTGCACATGGTCCTGGGCGAAGCCCTGTACGACCTGGAACGATACGAGGAAGCGATGGAGGAGTTGGAACCGCTGGTGGATTCGGAAACTCATTCGCCCGGTGCCTACCTGTTGATGGGGCGTTGTCAGTTGTTGCTCAGTCAAGACATGGCGGCGATGAAGTCGCTGCGGCAGGCATCGATCCGGCGTGCGGTGGTCGGGCCTGCGAAAACTCGATCGGCGGCGCTCCGGTTGCTCATTGATTTGGCCGAGCGTCATGGTTTGCATGCCAGTTTGCAATTTTATCAACAATCTCTCCAGGCGATTTCATGAATCAAGCCATCGGTGACCCGGATCAAATTCGCCAGTTCGCATCTCAATTGGCTCGATTCGCGGAGGAGCTGCGGCAACGCGGGACAGGGCTGTCGGCTCAAATGAACCAGCTCGAACAAAGCTGGCGAGATGACCAGCAGAGGAAATTCAATCAAGAATTTCAGGATCAACTGCGGCAACTGCAGCGTTTGGTGCAGGCCACCGACGAGCATGTGCCCTATCTGATGCGGAAAGCAGATCAGTTGGACGCTTACCTGGGACGCTGATCCCGCGATCGCGTTTCCGTCGCTCTGCGACTGCGGGGCGGAGGCGTCGCGTGAGGGAACCGCGGAGGGTGAAATTTGCCAGCCTCGGATTTCAACCCGAGGTCTCGGGTGGCGTTCCCGAAACCGGACAGCCACGGAGTGGCGACAGGTGTTGGGAGCGCGTGTCCGGCTGTCGTCGCTCCGCGACTCGGATGATTGTCGGGTGTCGGCGGGCCTTGGGTTGAAACCCAAGGCTGACGGCTTCCGTCGCTCCGCGACTGGGGTGCGTTTCGATGTCAAACCCATGCTCATTGGGCTGTCATCGCTCTGCGACTGCGGGGCGGAGGCGTCGCGTGAGGGAACCGCGGAGGGTGAAATTTGCCAGCCTCGGGGTTTCAACCCGAGGTCTTGGGTGGCGTTCTCGAACCGGGAAAGCCAGGGCGTGGCGACAGGTGTTGGGAGCGCGTGTCCGGCTGTCGTCGCTCCGCGACTGGGATGATTGTCGGGGGTCGGCGGGCCTTGGGTTGAAACCCAAGGCTGACGGCTTCCGTCGCTCCGCGACTGGTTTGCTTTGCGATTAAAAAACAAGGGTTCTTGCAACGAGCGGTCGCAATGTCCACCCTAGGGAAGCGGGAAAGCAGAAATCTCACGCCCCATTCGTCCAAATGACCCTTCAGGCCACTTGGTGAATCGGTCGATACTTCCCGTCTGAACTTGCGATTCAACCTGATAGCGACCCCACTCTGATCAAAGGCACTTCCCAACGATGAGCCAGCACCCGAACTCGTTTCCAAAATTGCACAACGCTGCTTGGCCCGGAGTGGTCGGCAAGGGCGACGACGATGCCAACCCCATCATTCCCTTGGATGAAATGCTTGACCTGACCGCTGCGGCGGAAGTGGACGGGCGGAAATTCGACGGCGTCGATCTGTTTCTGTTCTCACCTCACGTGTCCATCGACGCGGACGACGCGGAACTGGAAGCCTTGGCCGAAAAGGTTCGCAGCCGATCGCTGAACATCGGCACCGTGGTCGCTCCCGTTTGGGAACCCACCGGCGGCGGAAGCGCTGGCGGCAGTCCTGAAGAAGTCGAAGCATTCTTGAAGCAAGTTCGCAAGGGCTGCGAGATCGGCAAGAAGTTGCGTGAACTCGGCGTCCGTCCGTATGGATGCATTCGCTTGGACAGCGCGATGGGTGTGGCGGATTGGGTCAAGGATCCTGAGGCCAACCAAAGCAAGATCGCCGACACGTTCAAAGCCGCATCGGATATCGCCGAAGAGTACGACGAACGCCTCGCCGCGGAAGGTGAAATCTGCTGGGGTGGCATGCAGTCTTGGAAGAAGATGGTTGACTTGCTTGAGCGAGTCGGTCATCCCGAGCGATTTGGTTTCCAAGCGGACATGGCTCACACGTTGTTGTACCTGCTTGGTTACAACGCACCGGAAGATGCGATTTTGCCGCAAGACTTTGATTGGGCCGACAAAGAGAAAAAGGCGGCGGCATTGAAAGAGTTGACGCATGCCTTGCGGCCATGGACGATCGACTTTCACGTCGCACAAAATGACGCGACCGTGCACGGCACTGGCAGCCACGACAAAACGGGACGCCACTGCTTGCCCAACGATCCCAACGGCAAATTGGACATCGCCACCGACGCGGGCCACTGGTTGCGTGACGAGCACGGGGACGTGTTGCAGACCTGCAAGCACATTTGCTGGGACGGGTGCATGTTCCCCAACGACGTCATGCACAAGCCTGAGACCTGGAACGAAATCCTGGCAGCGATGCTGAGCGTGCAAGACGCTCACGGCTGGAACGAGTGATTCGAGGTGGTCCCTCGCTCACGCGTCGGGTTGTGGTTTTTTCACGCGTCGGGTTGTGGTTTTTCGTGTGAATCACTTGATCAAGCGACGGCTTTCGCCACTCTGCCAAGAGTTTCATGTCGCTTGCGAAAATGGATTGTCTTCCTGCCGAACTAACTTTTGTGGCGGAAGGGCGTCTGCCCTCCATCTACATCAATCTCCTTCTTCCCCTCAATAACGAATGAAACCTCTGAACATTGGCCTGATCGGCTGCGGCTTCATGGGCCGAACGCACACCAACGGGTACCGCCAAGCTCCGCGTTTCTTTGACCTGGAATACCATCCCGTCTTGAAGGCCGTTTGCGCTCGCAACGAAGAGAAGGCCAAAGCCTTCGCGGAACAGCAGGGTTACGAGTCGGTGGAAACCGATTGGCGCAAACTGCTCGAACGCGATGACATCGACGCGGTTGACGTTTGCACGCCCAACAACTTGCACAAAGAGATCTCGATCGCCGCTGCCGAAGCCGGCAAGATGGTTCTGTGCGAAAAGCCCTTGGCGATGAACACCGCCGAAGGCATCGAAATGTGCGCAGCGGTTGAGAAGGCCGGCGTTCGCAACATGGTTTGGTACAACTATCGTCGTGTCCCCGCCGTGACGTTGGCCAAGCAATTGATTGACGAAGGTCGGCTTGGCAAGATCTTCCATTACCGTGCCAACTTCTTGCAGGACTGGACGATCAACGCCGACGTTCCTCAAGGCGGTGCGGCAACCTGGCGTTTGGATGCGGAAGCCGCTGGCAGCGGCGTGACCGGTGACTTGTTGGCTCACTGCATCGACACCGCTCTGTGGCTCAACGGCAGCATCCAAGATGTTTCGGCCATGACGGAAACGTTCGTCAAGGAACGGGTTCACGCGGAAACCGGCAAGAAGACTCCGGTCAAAATTGACGACGCGTGCTCCTTCCTTTGTCACTTTGACAATGGTTCGCTCGGGTTGTTCGAGTCGACTCGTTATGCTCGCGGTCACAAGGCGTTGAACACGTTGGAAATCAACGGTGAGTTCGGCTCCCTGCGTTGGGACCTGCACGACTTGCATCGCTTGGAATTCTTCGACCACAACGACGACAGCATTGTCCGCGGTTGGCGCAGCATCCATGTCAGTGATGGCGATCACCCTTACATGGCCAACTGGTGGGTTCCAGGGTTGCAGATCGGCTATGAGCACACCTTTGTGCACCAAGTGGCCGACTTCTTGAAGTCGTTGGAATCGGACCAGCCCGCTGCGCCGACTTTCCGCGATGCACTGGAAACCCAGCGTGTTTGCGATGCCGTGTTGGACAGTGCCGCGACCCGCAGCTGGAAAGACGTGAAGTGAATTCCGTCGACCTGGCTGGTTTAGCAGAGTTGTTTCCCGCCGATCGGTTTCGGACCGACTCAGCGGCTCAGGCGGCCTTCGAATCAGACGGGTTGCTCGCTTATACCGCTCGACCTCGCGGGGTGGTCTTTCCCGAGACCGCTGACGAGGTCGTTTCCGCGGTGCGTTGGTGTTACGAGCATCACGTGCCGGTGGTCGCTCGAGGCAGTGGCACGGGCCTCTCCGGAGGCGCGATGCCGCATCGCGACGGGATTGTGATTGCGCTGAATCGGCTGAACCGAATCTTGCACGTTGACCCCGTCGAACGAACCGCGACGGTCCAGTGCGGGGTGGTGAACCTCGCCGTTTCCCAAGCCGCTCGGCCGCATGGTTTGTACTTCGCGCCGGATCCTTCCAGCCAATCCGTGTGCACGATCGGTGGCAACATCGCGTTCAATTCCGGGGGTGCTCACTGCCTGAAATATGGCATGACCGCCGGGCACACCTTGGCGATGGATGTGGTGCTGGGCGATGGGACCGTGACCAGCATCGGTGGGTCGTCGTTGGAGCATGCTGGCCCGGACACCACAGGTTTCTTCTGTGGCAACGAAGGCATGCTGGGGATCGCTTTGCAAGCGACGTTGCGATTGCTGCCGTTGCCGGAAGTCTTTCACACCGTTTTGGTGGGGTACGACGACATCCGGGCGGCCGGGAATGCCGTCGGGGCGATCATCGCTGCGAATCTATTGCCGGGTGCGATGGAAATCATGGACGCGATGTCGATTCGCGCCGCCGAAGCCGCGGTGGCCTGTGGCTATCCCAAGAACGCCAACAGTGTGTTGATCGTGGAGCTGGAAGGTTCTGCGGAACGCGTCGCGATGGAAAGGAAAATCTTGGCCGACGTGATCGACAGCACTCACCCGTCCGCGGTCGAGATCGCTGCCAACGACGCCGAGCGACTGGCGATATGGAAAGGCCGCAAATCGGTGTTCTCAGCGGCGGGGCGATTGAGCCCTGACTTCCTGGTTCAGGATGGCGTTGTGCCGCGGCGGCGATTGGGAGAAGCCCTCGAGCGAATCGAGGCGATGAGCCGCGAATGTGGCGTGCCCGTTGCAAATGTTTTTCATGCGGGCGATGGCAACTTGCACCCGCTGATCATGTACGACGGGAAGATTCCCGGTGCCTTTGACAAGGCCAATGAGTTCGCTCATTCAATCCTTCGGTTGTGTATCGAAATGGGCGGTTCCATCACGGGCGAGCACGGCGTTGGAGTCGAGAAACGGGGTGTCTTCGCCGAGATGTTTGACGAACCTACGATTGATTTGATGCACCGCGTGCGAGCGGAAATGGACCCTCACGAGATTTGCAATCGAGGCAAGATGTTTCCGGATGCCGAGTCCCCTGCCCTGTCCACCTCCGGGTTGCATCCCTTGGAAAAAGCGGGAGTGATCTTCCGTGAGTGAATCCGAATCCACTTCCACATCTGCCATGCCAGCCAGCATCGAAGCTCCCGAATCCGTGAGTCACTGGGTCGAACTGATCCGCGATTGGAATGCTTCGTCGGCCGGGGAGCGTTTGATTCCGGTCGGTCGATGCAGCAAGCCTGGGTTGTCGCTTGCCAACCTTGGACAGGATTCTGGCTCGAAGAACGATTCACCAGCGAGTTCGCTGCGGCGAGTTTCCACGCGAAATCTGTCTGGGATCCTTCAGCACGACCCTTCCGAGTTCACTATCTCGGTCGCCTCAGGAACGCCGCTCAAAGAAGTCATCGCTGCGCTCGCGAAGCACGGTCAAACCCTGCCCTTCGATCCACCCCGAGCAGGAATGGGAGCGACGATTGGTGGCTGCGTCGCCTCGGGATGGAGCGGTCCCGGTCGCTGGCGATACGGAGGCCTACGCGACTTCATCTTGGCCGCCTCGTTCCTGGATGGATTGGGCAACGAAGTTCACACCGGCGCCCCTGTGGTCAAGAACGCAGCCGGGTTCGACTTTCCCAAGTTGATGGTCGGAAGCCTCGGTCGATTGGGGGTGTTGACGCGATTGACGTTCAAGGTCTTTCCCCAGTCCGTCGATCCGCAAACGTGGGCCGTCAAATGTGGCGACCTCGCCATGGCCACCCGGCACATGCAAACCTTGACCCGATTGCCGATTGAGTTGGACGCGATCGAGTTGTGCCAGCCCGGCATGACCGATCCAGAAGACTGGTGCATTGTATTGCGAGTGCCCGGACCGCCGTCGGTGGCGAAGTCCATCATGGATCGTGTACGGGAGACAGTGGGTCAGGCGGGGTCACTTGAGTTGTCGGAAGAGCATGCCCAAAAATCATGGTCGAAGTTGCTGGATGTCCCCGGAGAAGTGTCGGTTCGTATTCCGATCACGCCGCGGCAAATTGAAACGGCGGTTCAGTCGTTTTCCCAAGAGTTGACGCAACGAGGGTGGAAGATGCATTTCGGTCTGGCGGGCAATGTCATGTTCGTGACGGGGGCGGGTGACCTGACGGTGTTGGATGCTTGGTTGATGCAGCATTCCTTGGCTGGCTTGGTTCTCGACCCAGGCGAAACAAACCCACTTGGAACTCAGATCGGAATGTGGCGGCACGACGAAGTGGTCGTGCGCGTGTCTCGCGCGATCGATCCGCATCGATGCTTTGCACCGTTTCAGTTTGGCGAGCCAAAGCACACACCACGCACGGAGGCCTAATCGCCATGCAGCATGACATTCCCTTGGAAAGTTCTGGACCCAACGCGGATGCGATGGCGGAAGCCGTCAGCACCTGCATTCGTTGTGGTTTTTGCTTGTCGGCCTGTCCGACCTATGACGTGTTGCAACGTGAATCGGATTCGCCGCGGGGACGCATCATTCTGATGAAAGAGGTGTTGGAAGGTTCGATGTCGGCCGACGAAGCGGCGCCTCACCTGGACGCTTGTTTGGGTTGCTTGGCGTGTGAGCCCGCTTGTCCTTCCGGGGTGTCGTACCGACACCTGCTGAGTCCTTATCGTTCGCTCGTTCGAGAACGCATTTCCGTCGCTTGGCCACAAAGGTTGCAGCGCTGGTTGACTGCTCAAACGTTGCCTTACCCCAAGCGGTTTCGCTTCGCGGCGCGGATGGGATTGTTAGGCAAAACGTTCTCTGCCTTGGTTCCATCGGTCCTGCGTCCGATGTTGGATTTGCTGCCAGAAACCTTGCCTGCTGCAAAGGAACTGCAGTCTCGTTACGCACCGCTGGGTGACCAAGTCGGCCGTGTCGCGTTGCTGGCCGGATGCGCCCAACAGGTCCTGGCACCTTCAATCAATGAAGCCACGATCCATGTGCTGCGGCACATTGGTTTGGAAGTCGTCGTGCCAACCGAACAGAGTTGCTGTGGTTCGCTGGCTTGGCATGTCGGCGACGGTGATCGAGCGGCCAAGTTCGCTCGCAACAACGTGCGTGCGTTTTCCAGTGACTCTCAGCCGATCGATGCGATTGTCACCAACGCCGCCGGTTGCGGATCGGGCATGCAAGAGTACGGCATGATCTTGCGTGGCACGGACATCGAGTCGCAGGCGATGGCATTGGCCAACACGGTGAAAGACGTTTCGGTGGTGGTGTGCGAGCATGCGGATCGGTTGCGTTTGCGACGGCCTGGGTTGGTTCACGAGGGCGAGGCCGTGGTGCGGGTGGCCTATCACGACGCGTGTCATCTGGCCAACGCCCAAGGCGTGCGAGTGCAACCACGTGAGTTGCTTCGCCGGGTCCCGGATGTGGAGCTGGTGGATGTGGCGGAGGCGCACTTGTGTTGTGGCTCAGCGGGAACTTACAACTTGGATCAACCCGAGACCGCGGATGAACTTGGGCGTCGGAAAGCCAAGGCGGTGATGGCGACGGGTGCCCCGATTGTGGTCAGTGGCAACATCGGTTGTTTGACGCAGTTGCAGACGCATCTGAATTCAATGGCGACCGAAGCTCATCCGGCCCCGCGGGTGATGCACACGATGGAGTTCTTGAGTGCGTGCTTGGACGAGTCCCCGCTGAATTGAATCCCATTCTGATTCCCAAATAACCCCGAATCCCAGCGGCCACGATGAGTGCAAACGAATTGTCTTTGAACGAATTGGAAGCGTTGGCCCGTCAGGAGAACGTCCACGGGAAGACCGTCGACTGTTTGCTCGCACTGCAGTCCGACGACGAGGAAGTCCGGACTTGGGCGAGCGAGGTTCTGTCGGGATCGGTCGAGCCAAGTGCGGATGAAGAAGAGGAGATGGCAGGCCTGCTGGAGTCGGTTTTGTACGACGGCGAAGAAGGCAACCGCTGGGATGCTTTGGCGGTGGACCAGCTTTACTGGACCGCCACGATGCTCGGGCGTTTAAGCCAGTTGGACCCCTCGACCTGGAAGGTTCTGCGAGAACTTGCCGAATCCCAGTCCACCACGCTCGCCGCTGCCGCCAAACGTGCCCAATCGGTCATCGAGCGCTTGGGATGAGTGACGATTGCTCGAATCAGTGAGCCTGGTTGAGGAAGGCTTGGGACGTGGAGTCCGGCAATGCTCTCCACAACGATGGAGGTTTGCACCCTGTCATCGACGGTATTGGGGCAGGCTCATTCACCTTAAACGTTTGCAATTCCCAAGACGCTGAAGCCCGAGATGAGCCCGTCTGCGGTTGCTCGCCGGAAGTCACCGCTCGATCGTCACCTGGCAAGATTTCATTTTGCCCATCCTGAGAGTGGGGTGTCGAGACGCTTGGATCCAGTCATTTCCCAGCTGGAACCGCCAACGATGCCGTGGCGAATGTCGTCTCAAGCCATCGCCCAATTTCCATTTCCCGTTGAGCCAGCCCATCTCGAAATGACGGGGGTGGAGCTTGAAGCCAACCGTCTCGCGACGAGATCAAAGCACGCCTAAGGGTGCTCGTTTGTTCTTAGTTGTGTCTTAATGTTGATTATCTTGACGCTCAGGTTTTGCGTCTATATGTTATTGATTCGGGGGGGTGCGGCCGGTATTTCGGGCACTTTCTCGTGTTTCTTAGACGTGACATATTTTCCCAAGGACTCAATGATGAAGACGAAATGTCGAAGCTCAAGTGGTTTCACGTTGGTGGAGTTGCTGGTGGTGATTGCAATTATCGGCGTGTTGGTGGGATTGCTGCTTCCGGCTGTTCAAGCCGCTCGCGAAGCAGCACGCAGGATGAGCTGCAGTAACAATTTCAAGCAAATTGGTTTGGCATCGCACAACTACCACTCTGCCTATGACCAACTGCCACGGCACTCGACTGGCACCTGGCGCGATGATGCTCCCAATGCGTGGACACCTTATGACACTCACAACTCGGGCTCATTGAGTGCGATGGTTGGTTTGCTTCCGTTCATGGAACAGCAAGCTTTGTGGGAGATGATCAGCAACCCATCGCAACAGCGAGTCGATGGTGGAGTTCAAACGCCGCCGTGGCCCGCCATGGGCCCCGCACCACGGATCAATGGTGGACGCAACCAATACATCCCTTGGATGACAGAAACGCCCGCGTTGCGATGTCCTAGTGATCCAGGGGTGGGACTTCCTGCAGGTGGTCGTTCGAACTACGCCTTTTGCATCGGTGATGCGTTTCAGGGGACGCCGTTCACTCGTCCGATTCGTTGGAGTAACTCGGGAGGCAGTCCCTTTGACGAGACCTCGGGAAGCAAGACCCTGCAGGGGCGCTATGCCCGCGGCATGTACACGCACCGGACCGATCGGAAATTTCGTGACGTCTTGGATGGCTTGTCCAACACCATCGCAATGGGTGAGATGATGACGGACCTTGGCGACAACGACAATCGAACCACGCTCAACCGAACCTTGGACACCGTTGAACTCAATGTTTCGATCTGTGCGGAAACAGGGCATATCGATCCGCAACGACCTTCTTTTTGGTGTGATGGAGTCGATTGCCCGGCACCGACAGGACCCGGTGCGTTGCACAGCCCCAACGACATTTACAATCGTGGGATGATGTGGATGATTTCACTGCCGACCTCCACCTGCATGTTCACCAACCTTCCGCCCAACTCGGAACTGTGCGTGGATCGCTGGACCGAAGGTGGTGGTTCGATCAGTGCCAGCAGTCGACATCAAGGCGGCGTGCACGTCTTGATGGGCGACGGTGCGGTCAGGTTTATCACGGATTCGATCGAAGCAGGAAACGCGAAAGCCGGACCAGTCAACGCTGGCCAACGCAGTCCCTATGGATTGTGGGGCGGCCTGGGAACTCGCGGGAACAAAGAGACCGTGTCGCTCGAGTAGTCCGTTTTTTGCTGCACTGAATCATCAAAATGTCCAGGGAGTTCGACTCCCTGTGCGGTTGCCATTTGGAATCGAGTGTTCCAAATGGCTTTTTACTTTCCGACGCTCCCCTTTTTATGAATGATTGAAATGAAATCGTTGAGTTTGAGTTTTGTAGTGTTCTCGATGCTTCTGTTCACGGTTGGTTGCGGTGAGTCCAGTACCGTCATCCAGCCTGCTGACGATGCACCAATGACTGAGACGGACCAAGAAATGGAATCGGATGACTACGAGAATGAAATGAAGAAGATGCAGTAGTTCAGCTTGCGTCGACGGTGCCTTGTATGTTTCTGATCAACACTGCTTCCTTGTTGGAGGACATTGCTCTTCCCAAGTCAGGCCTGCTGCTTTCTGGCCGCTCTTTCTGGAGAGGTCGAGCAGTTGATCGGCACCGTGTTTCAGCTGAGTTCCGCATGATGCACCTCCCCCAGAACGAAGTTTTGGGGGAGGTCGAGCGACCCCGTTCAGGCGTCCGTGCGGGAGGGAGCCCCAGTATGGGAAGCGGCGCGAATTGCCCTCCCCCGGAAATCTCGTTGAACGCTCGCTTTACGACCCCTCCCAACTTCGTCGGGCGGGGTTCTCAAGACGCTGCTGGCACCGCATTTAAAAACTGCACGACCTCTTCACGGGCGGGCGTCTTCAGTTCACTGCTGGATCGGCACTTCAAAGCCGCCCGACCGCTGCGCAGGCGGGGTTCGCAAGATGGACGAGCAAGGTATTTCAAAGCCGCACGACCTCTGGATGGGGGCAGTGTGAGTGTGCGGGCGAATCAGGAACAACGAGGCGGTCGTCGTGACCAGCGAGGGTGGTGGGCGGTCTGTCGCATGGTCTCGTTTTGTTTTGCGTGCCTGGGTGCTGCGATCGGCTGTCAGCCAAACGTCTCGCCACCTGACGCCCCACTTCGAGCGGAGCCCAAAGCAGAAGTATCCGCGAGTTTGCAGCGGGAGGTTTCGCATCCCAAGACGACCGAACGGCAGGACGCCCAATCCGACCCGCCTGATCGCCAAGCCTCTTTGGACGAATTGAATCGGATCTTAGATGGTTCTGAGGTCCACGACGCTGATCGGAATTCAGACAGCGCTGTGTTTGAAATCGTCGAGAAGTCGCTGGATCAGTTTCCAAACGATTCGGCGGTTCTGTATTTTTCCGCACTGGTTCAATATCATCGCCTGGGGCTGGTTGACGAAGCCATCCAGACACTGCGGCGAATCCAATTGGATGAACCGGAAGTGGGACCGGCGGCGTTGGGGATGCGATCCGATTGGCTCGCCCAAACGGGCCACTATGAGGAGGCGATTGCCGGCTATCGGAATCTGCTGGATCGCTTTCCTGAGGCGACCGAGGCACACCGTCAGTTGGCGGTTTTGTTGAACCGGTTGGGCCGACGTCACGAAGCGGCGCGATACCTTCGCAATCTGGTGCGTTTAGGGGACGTTCGACAGGCTGAGCTGGCTTCTTTGCTTTCCATTCAAGATCCGTCGCTGACTTCAGCAGTGAACGGAAACCAGCCATCCAGCGAAGGTCTGTCGGGTTGGGTTGGGCCCATTTCCCAGGCTCATCGGTCGATGGCTTCTCACCAGCCACACTTGGCGGTTGATTCACTTGCGAGTTTGATTGGTGACTCAGAAGCACAAGCTTCGATCGGGTCAGGATGGGATGCCGCCTTGGCGCTGCTTGGCCGCGCTGCCGTGGACGCGAACGACAAGGAAAATCTTCGTTTGTGGTGGGAGCACCTCAATCCAGATCAGCTTCTTTGGGCGGATCATTGGTTTGCATTGAGCAGGCTTGTCAACGATCAATTGCGTGACACCGATTTGGCGATCCAGCTGATGGTGGAAGCCATCCATCGTGATCCAACCGATCGAGTCGCTCTCGGCTTGCTTGCAAACTGGATGAACCAAACGCAGAGATATGATGTCGAGGACGAGATCACACAGCGAATGGAACGGCTGAAAAGAACCGTGGTGCTGGGCAACCGAATCGGCGGTCAGGGGGCAAGTTCTCCGCAGAATGCTTCCGAGTCATTGGCGGCTTCGATGCTGCAACTTGCCGAGCACTTGGACCAAATTGGACGAGAGCTGGAGGCCAATGCGTGGCGAATGATCGCGGTGACGCAAGGTTCCAAGGTGGAGAAGGCAAGTGTCGGGGCTCTTCAAGAACGTTATCAAGCCTTGCAAAAGAGCCGGTCTGGATTCCCAACGGTCAGTGACAATACCTTTGGGCTGCGAAGTGACGATCCGATCGCTACCCATCAGCGAGCGATCGAGAAGCTTTCGGAAATGCTCGAAAAGACGAAGTCCGTTGGTCCTGTCCGGCCGGTCGAGACCGACCCATCGGCAGATCCGGAAGTTGTCGTTCGGTTCGTTGATCGAGCACGCGAATGGAAGGTCGATTTTCGCTATCGGAATGCGGATCCACCCCGTCCACAAGATTTGAGCATCTTTCAACAGTTTGGTGGCGCCGTGTGTGCGACCGATTTCGATCGTGATGGATGGATCGATCTGTTCTTGGGCCAGGGTGGCTGTCATCCGAACGATGCAGCGACCACAGAGGTGTCAGCAGAATCCTCCAACCGGCTATTCCGGTCGCTCGCTGGCGCCTTCCAGGATTGTTCCGAGGTCGCTTCGGTCGAGGATCAGAGGTTCACACTGGCAGTTGCGGCCGGTGATCTGAATCAGGATGGATGGCCGGATTTGCTGGTCAGTAATTTCGGAAACAACGAATGTTTCATCAACAATGCAGACGGGACGTTCTCGCATTCGGAGGATCCTGCTTGGAACAGTCATCACGCCTGGTCTTCCGGCCACGCGATCGCCGACCTCACTGGGAATGGGATCCCGGATGTCTTTGAAATTCGGTACTTGAATGACCCTCGAGTTTTCGAGACGCTGCCAACGAACGAGCATGGGCGAGCGATCGATTACCGTGGACCGGAATCTTACCAGGCAGCGGGGGACGTTTTGTATGTGCGGTCACCCACAGGTCACTGGGACACGCGAACACTGGGGCTTGAGGAAGGTGCTGCGCCCAGTTTGGGCGTGGTGGTGGGTGACTTTGACAACCAACCTGGCAATGAGATTTTTGTTGCCAATGACACGGAGCCCAATCGATTTTGGAAACGTGGTCCTGCGCGAGGGGGGGATGGTTTCACCGGGAAAAAACAAATGCAATGGAACAACTTCGCGAAGCTTCGTGGTTGTGCGTTCTCTTCGCTCGGTGGCAGCGGAGCGTCCATGGGAATCGCTACCGCGGACTTTGATCAAAACGGCCGGATTGACTTTCATATCACCAACTTCCTCCATGAACCTGCTCACCTCTATTTGCAGAACGCAGACAGCTTCTTCAGTGACCATGTGACCGCGAGTGGACTTGCGAGGGACAGCATTCCGGTGCTCGGATTTGGAACCGTCGCGTTCGATTTTGAGAACGATGGGGATGAGGATATCGCGGTGCTCAACGGGCATATCGAAAATCTGGAGTATCGGGGGATGCCTCACAAAATGCCGGCTCAATTGTTCGTTCAGGAATCGACTCAATTCCAGAGTTTGGAAGTCAACAACGACTGGGCGAAGCCCTCGATTGGGCGAGGGCTCATACGAACGGATTTGAACCGAGACGGGTTGGTGGACATGGTGGCGACTTTTCAGGATCGCCCCGTTTCACTCCTCGAAAATCAAACGATCTCTCATTCTGAGCGTGACTGGTTGAATGTTCGATTGGTCGGAGTCGAGAGCGAGCGCTCCGCCGTCGGTGCCAGACTCACGGTCGAGTATGACGGAGGGCGACAATTTCGGTGGCTGACTAGCGGTGGTGGGTACGCGTGCCAAGACGAGCCAACACTCTTTGTTGGCGGGATTCCACAAGGGCTCGGTGTTGATCTGGTCGTCGCATGGCCATCGGGACTCAAGGAGACGTTCAAGAATATCGAAACCAATCAGGTTTTGCTTGTCGTCGAAGGACAAGCCAGGTTGACGACCCTCCCGTGAATCCAATGCTGCCTGCTAAATTTCATCGGTGTTTGCACTCGCTTTGGTTCACAATGTCAGTGGCTTTGATTGCTGGCAGCAGCGTCGGTTGCGGACAAAAAAAAGCGGTGGATCCGAGTGGTTCGCCGACATCGAATTGGCAGGATTGGCTGTCCTCTGAGTCATCGACGTCGGTCGCTCCGAGCACCTCGCATGACTGGGGAACTTTGCCCGCCGGGATGATCGGCTCGGATGCTTGCATTGAATGCCATCCGAAACAGGCGGAGGCTTTCAGTCAAACGACGCATGCCAAATCGGCGCGACGAATCCAGCGTGAGGAACTCCCATTGGGCAGTGACTTCGTCGATGGCAAATCTGGACGCCTGTATGAAGCTGAGATGACCGACGAGGGAATGCGGCATCGAGAATCCGTTTTGGGAACCGATGGAGAGTTGATTGCCCAGGACTCTGTCGACTTGGTTTTGGAACTTGGGTCTGGCACTCACGCCCACACCTACCTCGGAAAACGAGACGGGTATTGGATCGAATCTCCACTGACGTGGTATCAGCAGACAAGTCAGTGGGGACTTTCACCGGGATTCGATGGCGAGGATTCTGCCATGTTCGATCGTGTCGTCACCACCACCTGTGTTTTTTGTCACGTCGGAGAAGTGCGTGCTGACAAAGTTCAGCCAAGTCAATTTTCAATCACTCACGCCAGCATTGCCTGCGAGCGTTGCCATGGATCGGGAGTGCAACACGTTGCCGATCAAAAGAGCGACGAGAACCTCTCACCGTCTGAGATGAACATTGTTCATCCCGGCAAAATCGCTCGGGAAAATCGCGATGCCATCTGTAGCCAGTGTCATTTGCAAGGGATCGTTTCAAGCTCGTCGAGCGACTTTGATCGCTGGGACTTTCATCCCGGCGAGTTGCTCTCGGAGCATGTCACCGAATTTCAACTTGATGAGGGGGAAGAGAGTTTTCGGATTGTCGGCCATACCGAACAGCTGCATCAAAGTGAGTGCTACCTGCAAACGGAGGTGCTGTCTTGCGTGACCTGTCACCATCCTCACCCAGTCTCCGGTGAAGCCGTCGCGTACCGGGATCTCTGTATCGGATGCCACGCGTCCCCTGCCTCGTGCGATGTGCCGCTTTCGGTTCGAATTGAAACACAGCAGGATCAGTGTCAGGCATGCCACATGCCTAAACGGCCAACCAACGTGACACATGCCGCGTTGCATGATCATCGAATCGCGGTTCACGACGAATCCTTCCTGCTCGCTGAGCTTTCTGTTCCAAAGTCAGTCTCGGCCCCGGCATCTGAAAAGCCCCGTCTGGTGGCGATTTCGGCAACGGACCACTTGGAGGAAACCGAGCGTGAACGCCGTCGCTTGCTGGCCTTTCACTCGCTCGCGAGTAGTGGCGGATTGCCAGGGTCGATGAAGGATGATTTCAAAGTTGCGCAGCGGGAGTTGGTCGAGCTGTTCAAGTCGGGTGTCAACGACGCGAGTGTTCGAACCACTCTCGCCAATTCGTACTTTGCCGCAGGGAAGTGGTCGACCGCGGAGAATTTGGCTCGGTCGGTTGTCGAATCGGAGTCCGTGGGGGCGCACACTTACGTCGGTGCGGTGGATGTGTTGGCACGGGTTGCATTGAGGTTGCAGGACAACGAAGCAGCGAAGTCCTGGTACCGTGAACTGACTCAAATGCGTCGGGTCTCTGGTGACCACTTCATGCTTGGGGTTTGTGAACTCAATGCCAATCGGATTGAGCCAGCGATTCTTGCGTTTGAGCAGGCACTTCGAATTGACTCGACGCTCCTTGTCGCTCATGAGTACCTCGCTCAGATATTCCAGGCGGAGAACCGGATGGATCGCAGTCGGTTGCACCAGCAAGCTGCTCGACGACTGCGTGCTATTTCGCTCGATCAACAACCTTGATCAGTCTGAACCTCCTCCCACACGCGTGCTCCCGCCGCCAAACGAGCCCGCTCGGTCGTCGAACGAATGCGCAATTGAGCATGGCCCCACCTCGCAAGGAGGTCGTGCAGTTTTTAAGTGCCGTGTTGCCAAGCATTTATCATCACCCTCCCTCTGGGAGGGTCGAGCATCGGAACCAGCGCGTTACCCTGGGCTGCGAAATGTTTGCTATTGGCGTTCTGATCACGAATGCAATTTTCTTCCGGCTTCTGCCTTTCTTCATCCCGGTAGGGATTTCAGATGGTAGCCGGGGGTTGCTGCGTAGCAGCGTACCCCCGGAAAGCGAGCTCCCATAAAACTCTTCATCCCGCCGTGGCCAAAGGCCACGGCGGGATGAAGAGTGGCGGCGTGGGGGGCGTGTCCATCGGTGGCGCTATCGCTTACCGACGGCTACCATCTGGAATCCCTGCCGGGATGAAAACTTGCGCAAACGCATGGCCGCCACAAGCTCAAAGAGTTAGCAGCCCAGCGTAACCCTCCCCGGTCCGAAGCGGGCTGACCTTCCCAAGAGAGGGTGGAGGAAAACTGCTCCACCTCCAAGTTCTGAGGGGCACTGAGTGCTCGGTAAAAAGAAGGTTGGAATGATTCAAAGGAGCGTTCAGTGAGGTCTCGCTTTTGCCGCCATCGACTGGGGCGAAGAACTCGCGTCCAATCGAGCTCGATGCGCTCAATGGCGGTCGAGTAGCCGTAGGGGATGGTTTGCGATGGCCTAGTGCTCCTGGAGCTCTTTTTTACCAGTTTTTCCTTGCTCTTCGGATCCACGCCATGCATAAATGCAGTCGAGCAGGCGGCTCACTCAGACTGACAGAATGTCTGCGGCACTTGGTTCTTCTCTTCGGAGGCTGATTCAGGGACCGCACTCGATTGGAAAGGATCGATGAGTGACAGCCGACGGACTGACCGAGCAGTACCTGTACGACGATGACCTGACCGATGGAGTCGGCCTGGACAACGCCACCGGCGTCACGCCTCTGGTCGGCAGCACCGCGGTCTCGCTGGCCGATGCCCTGACCAAGCTCGCTGGCACCACGGCCAACGGTGGAGCCGGTGTGTCGTTCGATTCCGATGCCACGGGCTCCGCCCGAGTCTCGATCAACCCCGAAGGCGAGGTTCGCTTCTCGATCTCCGATGGTGCCGGTCGCAGCGTGATGAGCGGCATGATCGACGACAGCAGTGACCTGATCACCTGGAACTGCACCGTCCATGACCAAACCGAATCCATCGCCGGTTACGGAACCGTCCTGGCCTCCCAGAGCGTCAACGCTCTGGGGCATGTCCGCAAGAGCCTCACCGACTCGGCCGGACGCACGATCCAGAGCATTGATGCATTGGGCGAGATCACCAGCTACGAATACGACGCTTCGGGCAACCAGTTCAAGGTCCGCGACCCCAACGGAGTCGGCCAGGACTGCCTCTACAACGCTCTGGGTCGTGACACCCAGTGCACCGACACCGCCAGCGGCGTGACGCAGAGCGGCTATGACTTGGCCGGCAACAAGGTCTCCTCGACCGATGCCAAGAGCAACACGACGACCTATGTGTTCGACGCACGCGGACGCCAGATCAAACAGATCGATCGCCTCTCGGGTGAAACCGAGTTCGCCTACACGGACACCGGCCAGCTGGAATCGCTGACCGATGCCGAGGACCAAGTCACTAGCTACACCTACGACGCGGCCGGCACCAAGCTGACCGAAACCTACCCGGACCACGTGCCCAGCAGCACGATCGGTCAAACCGGTTACGGGATCGTCTCGTTCACACCCGACGCCACCGGCCGCACGGTCCAGCGAACCGACGAGCAAGGTGACACGTGTGACTTCACCTACGACCTGGCTGGTCGCCTGAGCAGCAAGGCCTACACCGGTCACGCCAGTGGCCCACTGTCCGGCCAAAGCCACACCGACACGTTCACTTACGACGACGCCAGCCGAATGCTGACAGCCGTCAGTGGCCGCTACAGCAACACGGTCACCTACACCTACGACGATGCGGGGCGCAAGGCCAGTGAGTCGATCCAGATCGGCGGCCAGACGTACACGATCTTGACCGATTACGACGCGGCGGGCCAAGTGTCCAAGCTGACGTATCCGGACGGCAAAGAGGTCGACCGCAGCTACACCGACCGTGGCCAGCTTGCCGGGATCGACTTCGACAGCACCACGATCGACACTCGAACGTACGACGATGGCGGCCGGATGCTCACCAGCAGCTACAATAACGGCGTGAGCGAAACACGGGCGTACAACAACGACAACACGCTGGCGAGCATCAGCTTCAGCGGTGCGTCGATCGGGAACCTCAGTTACGGCTGGGACGCCAACAAGAACAAGACCAGTGAGGGGATCACGGGAACAATGAGCAGTTACGGGTTCGATGTCGGAACGAGCGGCTACGACGTCGAGGATCGCCTCGTCTCGTGGGAGCGAGACGACAGCAGCCTGGACCAATCCTGGAACCTGAGCCTGGTCGGAGACTGGAACAGCACCACCGAGAACGCTAGTGTGCAAAACCGGACCCACGGTGACACGCACGAGCTACTGACGGTGGCCGGCCAAGCGGTCACGCACGACGCCAAAGGCAACCAAACGTCGATCCCCGCAATCCTACGTCCTGGCAGTGACCCCCTGGCGATGAAGTGGGACTTTGAAAACAAACTGATCTCAGCGGACACCGACAACGACTCGGTGGCCGACGTCACCTACCAGTGGGACGCCCTGGGCCGCCGAGTCGGCCGCGACGATGGCACGACCGTGACGGTGTTCGTGCAGTCGGGCCAACAAACGATCGCCGACTACACGTCCGGCACCGCGGCATCGAGCCCCACGTACGACTACGTGTACGCGTCCTACATCGACGAACCGGTCATGCGTTCGGGAACCGGCGGCAACCGCTATTACCACCGCAACCAACAGTACTCCATCACGGCAATCACCAACGGCAGCGGAGCGATCCAAGAACGCTACGCTTACGACGCCTACGGCGGGCTGACGATCCTCAATGCCAGCCTCACTCCACTAACAACCTCCGCCGAAGGCAACCGTTACACCTACACCGGCCGCGAGTTCGACGAAGTACTGGACCTGTATCACTACAGGGCCCGGATGTACGACTCTGCGACTGGGCGGTTCTGCTCCAGAGATCCGATTGGGTATGTCGACGGGGCTTCGTTGTATCGCGGATACTTCGCGCCTAATGGAATAGACCCGATGGGTTTGAGCTGGGGCTGGGGCGACTTCATCGACCATTATTACCACGGGCATGGGGCTGGTGTAACGCTCGGTGAAATTGGTTTGGCGCAAACCTTTGAAGATTACCACGCTTCTACGATCAATAGCATTACTTCGCAATCGCTTGGGCGTGCGAAGGCGATTCCAACTAACTGCAATAATGGGCCGGGAAGCTACAGCACAACCAACCCAGTGAAATTCAAGAAACAGCTTTGGAACTCAACTTACAAGATTGCTATATATCCGCTTGGTCATAGTTGGGTTCATTTGTCTGCAGTTGAAACAAAGAGTTGGGTGTGCCAAGAATGCTGCAACGGCAACTTGAAGGTTGTGAGTACAAACTACTCTACAACTGTCGATTTTAACCTCCGAGACTCCTTTACAAATCCTAGATCGCACGCTGGGGATGACCCAAAGGTTGCGACTGCTCAGGGTGAGTGTATTGACGGTTGCTGGCAAACTTACATGTCAAATCCGAATTGGATTCTGCGTCATCCTGAAGCATACCAACGGTGCAAGGCAGACTGTAGAAGGAGGCACCCAACGAAGGGCGATGATGGTGATCCATACGGAATAAGTCACGCATTTTCGCGGTCGGCGTCTGGTTCGACCAGCACCCCTTGTCGGCTTCTGGATTCATACCTTGATCCTGGCAACGGGACACTTTAGGGATGGCATTGGGTGACTCTATGTCCCTCGTTATCGTTGGCGGCTTGTACGTTCTTTGGTTGAGTTGCTTTTTCGGCATCTGCTATAAAGTGACCGCTTTCCATTGGCGTGTGCTGGCGTTAGCTGGAGGCTTAATCGCAAGTTATTTTGTTCATATGGCATGCGTGATCGTCTATTGGGAACTCGAAGTCGCCTTCGCTCAATCGGATGCGCAGCTCGATCGAGTTGTAAGTTCTGACGGTGCAAGCCTTGTGTTCAACGGATTGTTTTTTGCGCCGGCAACCGCAGTTGGTGTCGCGATCCTTGGATTGATAATTGTGGCGATTAGACCGTCAAAGCGATTAGATTCTGGAGTGAACACGGACCTTGGAATCACGGGGCAGAGGAACGAGATATCTTCCAGGCAAACATCAAGCAACCCATATGAGCCGCCTCAATAGATGAAGGAAAGGTGTCCGGTACCGTTTAGCCAACGAGTTGCACAGGAGAACGCGATAGCATTCATGTTGTCGGACACGAAGTCCGCCACACTTGCGGCACGAAGCCGCCCGCACTGGATCGCTCGGCGCGCCGGATGGTGCCACCCACCAAACCTTGATTTCCAAACGCCGCTGCGTAGGATCGCTTTGTCTTGTCAGTCGGTTCCGAGATAGAGAGCACAGCCATGCCGCGGCCTCAGCGATGCGAACAGTTTGATTTCAGCGAGGTTGGGATCGTGCATGTCGTGCAGAGATGTGTCCGCCGGGCTTTTCTGGCTGGTGTTGACCAGGCGACCGGCAAGGATTTCTCGTTCCGAAAGGAATGGATTCGTCGGCGGATGGAGGCTCTGGCCTCGAAGAGGAAAAGGTGTCGGACACCGAATTGGCTGATTAGGCAAGGAGAAGGGGGGGCTTCTTCGTTTGGGAGGACCGAAACGAGCCAGCGCGGCCGGCCACTGTGTTCACATGCTCAGCTACAATAACGGTGTGAGCGAAACGCGGAAGAGGAACATCGGATGGTGCCACCCACCAAACCTTGACTCTCGAGTGCCGCTGCGTAGGATCCAGCTGTCTTGTCAGTCGGTTCCGAGATAGAGTTCAGCCATGCCGCGGCCTCAGCGATGCGAACAGTTTGGAAGAGGAAAAGGTGTCGGAAGAGGAAAAGGTGTCGGACACCGAAGAGGAAAAGGTGTCGGACACCGAATTGGCTGATTAGGCAAGGAAAAGGGGGGGATTCTTCTTCGTTTGGGAAGACCGAAACGAGCCATCGCGGCCGGCCACTGTGTTCACATGCTCAGCTACAATAACGGTGTGAGCGAAACACGGGCGTACAACAACGACAACACGCTGGCGAGCATCAGCTTCAGCGGTGCTTCGATCGGGAATCTCAGCTACGGCTGGGACGCCAACAAGAACAAGTCCAGTGAGGGGATCACGGGAACGATGAGCGGTTACGGGGTCGATGTCGGAACGAGCGGCTGCGACGTCAGCCAATTCGGTGTCCGACACCTTTTCCAGTTTGGTGTTTTTACCTAAGAGCGGTAAAAGCAGATTTTTCGTATGGAGGTGAGTCAGCTTCAGCAATCTTTGATACAAGCACCGCAAAGAGGGTGGTGATTACAACGACAGTTGCGACGGAAGCCGAGAAACAACCTTCTCAATGCCCAGAATGTCCTGCGTCATACGACGAAGCTTTAGCAATGGAACAGGAGTAGGAGACAATGATGGAAGTGAATGTAACGAAAGCAGTTTTCGCTTTGCTGTTGGTCATATTTGCCGTGTCGCTAGTTGGCATTCGTGAGCCTGGAGTCTCCTTTGCAGGACCTTCAAATTCCCGGTTGAACGTTGCTTCCGATTTGCCTGGTGGAGCCAATTTTCAGTTTGGATATAGTGGCCAGGATAATGTTGACGGACTGCTTTTTACTGTTTCTTTTAAGCCTGTTGCCGAGTCATTATTGATCCCTGTTCGATATCTGGTGGTATTTAGAGACTTCGACACGGGTAAGATTTTGCGGACGACACAGCATGATTTCGCTGGCGACACTCATCAGCAGTCACTGCTGAACTTCACAAGGTTTCGTCCACCGGGCAGTTCACGTTTGGTGAGCTGCGAGATTTATCACTGTATAAGCGTTAGTGAATTACGTGAGTATCAGCTAATGCGCAAAACGGTCGTTGATCTTAGAAAAAACACCAAGTAGGCAGCAAAGGGCGCCCAACAGGGCCCGCCCTAGCTCTGAGAAGAGGAAAAGAACTGTCATCCCGGAGCGATCAAAGGGGACGCAGGCAATAGTGTTCGGCCCGGAGAGGAAAAGGTGTCGGGAGAGGAAAAGGTGTCGGACACCGAATTGGCTGATTAGGCAAGGAAAAGGGGGGTATTCTTCTCTGCATGGGAAGACCGAAACGAGCCGACGCTGCCGGCCACTGTTATCATATGCTCAATCGAGCAAACCTCCGCGCGACGATCTTTCACAAGCAGGAGGACTACGATGCTTTCATGGCGATTCTGCGTGAAGCTGTCGGGAAGTTCGATATTCGGTTGTTTTCGTTCTGTCTGATGCCCAACCATTGGCATCTTTGTGTCAGCCCAAACATCGATGGAGAGATGGGGCGTTTCGCTCAGTGGGTTATCTTGACGCACACCCAGCGATATCACGCTCACTATCACACTGCCGGGGAGGGGCACCTGTACCAAGGTCGCTTCAAATCGTTTCCGGTTCAAAGCAACGAGCATTTTCTAACCGTCAGTCGCTATGTTGAACGCAATGCCTTTGCCGCGAAGTTGTGCAAATCGCCGGAAGACTGGCTTTGGGGTAGCTTGCACCATTGGTCGGCCAAAACCGTTCTTGGGAAAGAATTGCTCACCGCATGGCCAGTCAGACGTTCATCGAATTGGATCGATCGGGTGCGGGCGGACTTCAGCCAAGCAGAGCGTGAACAACTGGATTGGAGCGTGCGGCGTGGTGTGCCCTTTGGCGAAGAAACTTGGGTCGAATCGATCGCACGTCGTTTCGGCTTGGAGTCAACGATGCGACCACGCGGACGCCCGAAGAAACTGAAGCGATGAATCTCAATGTTGCCCAGTCAGCCAATTCGGTGTCCGACACCTTTGCGAGTCGACGGTTCTGGAAGAAGTTGACGCAGAGGCGGGGAGTCGCAGAGACGCAGGGGAGAGTCGTAACGTCTGATCCCTCTGCGCCTCGCCGCCTCTCGCGACTCTGCGTCGAAATCCTTGTGCGGGACCGGGAACGATCATTTGTGGGTGGGAAAGCCGGATGGTGCCACCCACCAAACCTTGACTTCCAATCGCCGCTGCGTAGCATCGATTTGTCTTGACAGTCCGTTCCGAGAGGGAGAGCTCAGCCATGCCGCGGCCTCAGCGATGCGAACAGTTCGATTCCAGCGAAGTTGGGATCGTGCATGTCGTGCAGAGATGTGTCCGCCGGGCTTTTCTGGCTGGTGTTGACCAGGCGACCGGCAAGGATTTCTCGTTCCGAAAGGAATGGATTCGTCGGCGGATGGAGGCTCTGGCCTCGGTGTTCGCAGTCGATGTGCTTTCCTACGCGGTGATGAGCAACCACATGCACCAGATCCTCCGCAATCGGCCTGATGTCTGTGCTCGGTGGAGCGACGAAGAGGTCGCGATTCGCTGGTTGCGTGTCTTCCCGGGCCGACGTCTCGAAGAACACTTGGCCGAACCCGCTGAAAATGACGTTCAGATGCTGGTTCGAGATAAAGAGCGACTGGCTGAAGTTCGCCGCCGCTTGTCCGACATCTCTTGGTTCATGAGAGCCCTGGCCGAACCGATCGCCCGGATGGCCAACAAACAAGACGAATGCACCGGCCGGTTTTGGGAAGGACGCTTCAAAGCCCAGCGAATTGTCGATGAAGCGGGCTTGCTCGCGTGCAGCATGTACGTCGACCTGAATCCAGTTCGCGCCGCCATGTCCATCACGCCCGAGACCAGCCCCCACACCAGTGCCTACGACCGGATTGAAGCTTGCAAAGGAGAACGAATCCCTTCAGCCGCGTTTGATCTCAAACCGATCCCCACGGAAGAAGCCGGACGCGAAATCCGCGAGACACCTGTCGAAGTCCTCCAGGAAAAACGCAAGGCAAAACGACGCAATCCAACGGGCAAACGCATTCGCCGCGACGGGTGGCTCAGCCCACTGACGCTGAGCAAAACAACGCTTTCAGCAGAACCCGAAGTTCACACGAAAGGCCTTCGCAGCAGTGACCGCGGTTTTCTCCACATTCGCTGGAGCGACTACAAGCAGCTACTGGACTGGACCGCGGCGCAGTCCGTCGCCGGTCAAGTCGCTGAGCTACCCAAGCGTCTGGCCCGAGCGCTTTCGGAGGTCGGCATTGAGGCTTCGATGTGGCGTGACCTGGTATGGGACTGGCAAAAGTACTTCGGCAAATCCAGTTGCGTAGGACGTTCGGAATCCATGAAAGCCGATGCGGAGCGCAACGGTCACAGACACCACCGAGGCCAAGCCCAAGCCTCAGCGTGTTTTGCCTGAATCAGACCAAGCGGGCAAGGGAGCGGGCTTTAGCTGTGATTGATAACGCATGAAATAAAGCCAGAGCAACTGGCCCGTTCCGTGGCTTGCGATTGAAGAGGAAAAGGTGTCGAAGAGGAAAAGGTGTCGGACACCGAATTGGCTGATTAGGCAAGGAGAAGTCGGTGTTCTTCTCTGCTTGGGAAGACCGAAACGAGCCGGCGCGGCCGTCCACGGTTGTCGCATGCTCAGCTACAATAACGGTGTGAGCGAAACACGGGCGTACAACAACGACAACACGCTGACGAGCATCAGCTTCAGCGGTGCATCGATCGGCAACCTCAGCTACGGTTGGGACGCCAACAAGAACAAGACCAGTGAGGGGATCACAGGAACGATGAGCGGTTACGGGTTCGATGTCGGAATGAGCGGCTACGACGTCGAGGATCGCCTCGTCTCGTGGGAGCGAGACGACAGCAGCCTGGACCAATCCTGGAACCTGAGCCTGGTCGGAGACTGGAACAGCTACTCCGAAAACGCCAGTGTGCAAAACCGTACCCACGGTGACACGCACGAGTTACTGACGGTGGCTGGCCAAGCGGTCACGCACGACGCCAAGGGCAACCAAACGTCGATCCCCGCGATCCTGCGTCCCGGCAGCGACCCCCTGGCAATGAAGTGGGATTTTGAAAACAAACTGATCTCAGCGGACACCGACAACGATTCGGTGGCCGATGTGACCTACCAGTGGGACGCCCTGGGCAGAAGAGTGGGCCGCGACGACGGCACGACCGTGACAGTGTTCGTTCAGTCGGGCCAACAAACCATCGCCGACTACACGTCTGGCACGGTGGCATCCAGCCCCACCTACGACTACGTGTACGCGTCCTACATCGACGAGCCAGTGATGCGCTCGGGCACCGGAGGCAACCGCTACTACCACCGCAACCAACAATACAGCGTCATCGCACTGACCAACGGCAGCGGAGCGATCCAAGAACGCTACGCCTACGACGCGTATGGCGGAGTTGACACGTTCGATGGTGCCGGTGGTTCTGTCGCTTCGAGCGACAACCGGTATACGTACACGGGTCGCGAATGGGATGCCGATCTCGATCTGTACCACTACCGTGCTCGGATGTACGACTCTGTGGGGGGGCGGTTTGTTTCGCGTGATCCAATTGGGTTCCGCGGGAGTAAATGGCAGCTATACAAGTTTCTTGGATGTAAGCCATTCAGATACGTAGACCCTCTCGGATTAAATGACGTTGATGTTCCCCAGATCGGTGTCCCACCGTTGGTTATCAATCCGCCACTCCCCCCGATCGATCCAAAGGATATTTATCCCCCAGAGAATCCTGTGCTGACGCCAATAAGATCTAGTTGCCAGAAGGTTGTTGACAGGATGAAGAGCGGGGAAGGCGAGCTGGGGCGACATCCTTTGGCTCAAAAGGCAATGGAGTGCAATGTGGACATCTACTGCAGCCAGAGTTGCGGGAACGCCCAAGGTGCCGCCTTTACTCGTGGGCAAGGCGGATACGCACACTTGTGCATAAGCTCAGGTAAGCTGAAGCAAAATGGTAATGTGGCAGTGGATATTGAAGCAACAATCATACACGAACTGATTCACGTCTCGCAAATGCTTGAAGCAAACGATTGCGATTGCATGAAACGCCCCTGGCCATATGCCAATCACCCTCCGGTTCCACGCTTAGGTTGGAAAGACTGTGATCTTTGTAAAGAAAGGGAGGGTGAAGCCTATGCCGCAACCGCCGAGTATCTTTACCCGCCCAACCTTCCAGATTCCGATGTCTTTTATTCCAAGTATCTGGCGTGGGGGCTGTGTGTAAGTTGCCAAGGAGTGTGCGATGAATTCAAAAAGTGCCCGGAGCAGCCAGCCACGCCGTTCCCACTTTAAAAAGGTGCGCAGCAGGCTTTAGGAAGTTGAGTTTTTATCGGTGACCACCCCTTTTAGGACCCGTTCGGAAACAACTTCGGGAAACGTGTAAACTGATCTCGTCACTTTTCACGGAGGCCAGCGATGAAGAATGTTTACGGATTCGATGTAGAAACGCAAATGCGGAACTTGTACGAATCGCTCAGCGAGAAGGACCGACGACGGTATGCGGCCATTGAAGCGAGCAAGTTAGGGCATGGTGGGATCGCTTACATCGCCGAGTTGTTCGATTGTCATCCCGATACGATCACGCAGGGCAAGCGTGACTTGCAACACTTGCCCCATGATGAGGCCCAAGGACGAGTCCGTAAAAAAGGGGAGGCCGTCCATTTGCTAGCAAAAGCCAGCCGGGGGTCGTTGAGGCGATTGAAGCTGAAGTCAAGACGCAAACAGCTGGATCGCCGGTCCGCGACGGTCAAGTCTGGACCAACATCGGGCTGCGAGTGATTGCCTCGGCCATCGATCGACTTGGGTTTTCGCTCTCACCGGGCGTGATCGCTAATATCCTTCGTAGAAACCTGAAGCTGGGCCGTCGCAAGATTTCCAAAGACATTCCTTTGGGTGCCAGCGAGTTTCGCCAGTCACAGTTCGACCGGTTGCAGCACCTTCGCCAGGAATACGAACGACTCGGTTGGCCAATCCTGAGCGTGGACACGAAAAAGAAGGAGTTAATCGGTCAGTTTTCCCGCAGCGGACGCGCTTGGACGGATGGATCGCTTCATGCTTTTGACCATGACTTCGGGACCTACAGCAGCGATCCAAAAGCAATTCCCTACGGCGTCTACGATACAGTTGCCAACGAAGCGTTTGTATATTTGGCGACGGGCGCTGACACCGGTGAGTTAGCTGCTGATGCGGTTCGCCGGTGGTGGCATCGAATGGGACGAACCCGTTACGCCGATGCCGGGGGAATGCTGCTCTTGGCCGACTGTGGTGGCAGCAACGGCTACCGCGTTCCGCTTTATCGCGAACGTCTGCACCGCGTGGCGGTCACCCTTGGAATCCCAATTCGCGTCGCTCACCTGCCTCCGTATTGCAGCAAATACAACCCGATCGACCATCGCCTGTTCTGTCATCTCACACGAGCGATCAGCGGACGGCTCATCGAATCACTCCCATGGATGCAGACGCTGATTTCGAAAGTCTGCACTCGCACCGGCTTGAGGGTTGTCTGCGAGTTGGCTCGCAAAGTCTATCAATCTGGAATCAAGGTAGAGAAAGCATTCAAAAACAACGAACCGACTCAGCGGGACTCAAGCCTCAGCAAATTCAACTATGTTGTGCCGTGTTGAAATCCCGAAGTTGTTTCCGAACGGGTCCTAAGGTGCAAACGGAGTCGCCCTGACGGACCAAGTGACTGCGCCCGATCGCTACTCCTGATCTGCTAAGCAGGTCGGCAGGAATGACCACGCACAACCATGTGAGCCGTTTGGGCGTTAGCCCCGGTTGTGCGTGAAAACCGTGGCGAACGCCAACGGTTCACATACCCGATGACTCATGCGTACCTGCTTAGTGCTAGCGATCATGTTCCGCCAGTCGCTGCACCTTTTGACAGTTAACACAGAGTGCCTGGAAGATTTCGTCCTTGGCTAGTTCACTTGTAAGGCGACTCGATCATGTTTAGTGCGTTGATTTTGATTCGAAAGCATGTCTTCTGCTTGGCAGCTGGCTTAATCGCTGCGATTGCATCCTTCTCCGCGACAACTGTTCAGGCATTGGGTTCACCGCCTGCAGGGATTTCTGCAGAAGCTAAGCAATTTGCAGATATTCTCTATTCGCCTCCATCTTCATCTGCTGAAGTAGAGTTGCTCTTTGAGCTCTTGTCCTGCGAAGACGATGCATACGATTCCTGGCGAAGTCCCACGAAGGTCCCAACTATTGGTGATGAAGCTGCGGATCAGTTATCTAGCCTCGATTTAGACAAAGTTCGCTGGTTCAAGTCGGGGCTAGCAAAAGCAGTTGGTGATTTTACACCGAAGGCGAGGGATCGGTTGGTCGGTGTTTTTGAGGCAATCTTATTGGATAAATCACTTGTGCCAGCACTACTGGCAATTAGCGTGACAGATGATCCAGTAACCCGAATTCGAGTCATTAGACGGCTTGGGAGCATAAGCATAGATGAGCCTGGGATCAACTTCTTTTTGATTAGCTGCTTGCGTTACGGTTCACCGGCAGAGGTTGCGTTTGCGGCTCGTTCGCTTGCTAATCGTCGGTTTGGCAATCGCCGCGTAGTAGAGGAGGTTGTACTTAATCATCTTGACAAAGCTATAACTGATGACTTTCTTCCTGCATCACTATTCGTCCGAAGAGAAGACTTGCGTTTATTGCTGATCGAATCGCTGTTTGAATTCGGGTCTGCATCCGCAAAAACACTGGAAATCGTCCAGGCTCTGAAGGGCTCAAGTCGTCTTTCGATTTCACTGCTCGCGCAAGTGCTAGAAGCCAAGTTGGCAGCGAAACCAGGTGAGATCGAACACGTAATTGATTTGGCTACGAATACTTTAACACCTCGGAGTGCAAGAGTCGACGCTTTGCTTGCTTTAGAAATTGGAGGTCAATGGAATGTTGAATTTACAGAGGGTCAGATTGAGAAGCTGGTCGCTTTCGCGAGGAAATCGGAGGGAGCAATCGCAGCGATTACACTACGTGTTGTGTACAGGCAGTCGCCCAAGGGACTTCGTGAAATCCTCTTGGAATTTCGGGATAGTAGTGATAGGACAATCGCTAGCCGAGCGAATCAATTGCTGGAGAAGATTGAGCCCCTTCAATCAAAAGAAGAATAGGATGCAGTCTGTCTTGGGCCGACCATCACAGGATGGTGGGCTTTCGTCTACCTGGAGTTTTGCGGTATCCGTACACCAGAACCAGCTAGCGACGCCCGGTTGACTTGTTAAGGAGTCGGCGTCTGGCTCGGCGCGCCGGATGGTGCCACCCACCAAACCTTGACTCCCAACCGCCGCTGCGTAGGATCGATTTGTCTTATCAGTCGGTTCCGAGATAGAGAGCACAGCCATGCCGCGGCCTCAGCGATGCGAACAGTTTGATTCCAGCGGAGAGGAAAAGGTGTCGGACACCGAATTGGCTGATTAGGCAAGGAGAAGGGGGGCGTTTGGGAAGACCGAAACGAGCCAGCGCGGCCGGCCACTGTGTTCACATGCTCAGCTACAATAACGGACCGATCAAAGGGGACGGGGGTAGTTTCGGGCGTCCAATCAACAGAAGAATAGGAAGCAGCCAGTTTTGGACGGCGAAGAAAAGGGGGGACGGGGGCACAAGCAGGCGCATCCTCTCAACAATGACCTCCGTCCCATTGATCTCGCTCGGTTCTGGAAGAAGTTGACGCAGAGGCGGGGAGTCGCAGAGACGCAGGGGAGAGTCGTAACGTCTGATCCCTCTGCGCCTCACCGCCTCTCGCGACTCTGCGTCGAAATCCTTGTGCGGGACCGGGAACGATCGTTTGTGGGTGGGAATCCAACGCGGCTTGGGAACAGAAGTCGGATGGCAGGTCGGCGGGTCGGGTGCCTGGCATGACGGGAGCGATCAAAGGGGACGGAGGTAGAGTAACCATCCGCTTGCACCAGAGAACGCGGTAGCGTTCTTCCTGTTGGCGGACACGAAGTCCGCCACGCTAGGGAGAGGAAAAGGTGTCGGACACCGAATTGGCTGATTAGGCAAGGAGAAGGGGGGGGTTCTTCTGCGTTTGGGAAGACCGAAACGAGCCAGCGCGGCCGGCCACTGTGTTCACATGCTCAGCTACAATAACGGTGTGAGCGAAACACGGGCGTACAACAACGACAACACGCTAGCGAGCATCAGCTTCAGCGGTGCTTCGATCGGGAACCTCAGCTACGGCTGGGACGCCAACAAGAACAAGACCAGTGAGGGGATCATAGGAACGATGAGCGGTTACGGGTTCGATGTCGGAACGAGCGGCTACGACGTCAGCCAATTCCGTGTCCGACACCTTTTCCAGTTTCGACTTCGTCGCTAATCACATGAGGTAGGAAGAGCCGCATGAACAGAACTGATTTGATCGCTTCGCCAACGAATACTTTGCTGCCAGCCTTCAGTAACGTGCTGTCGAGGAATCACGTTTTTTGCGGGGTCAATCAGACGAGCGAGGAAAAGGAATGGGAATTTACTTGCATCCACCCGACGAATATGGACAATCCTGGGCGTGAACTAACTCCGCCGAAACCCCCTGGGGCAGTTGATGGGTTCTAAGCGAAGACGCCGCAAAGTCGATTCCACGTCGAATTCGCAACCAGTTGCTGCGACGGTCGTGAAACGTGGTCACTTTGCCTTTCCACTGATCGGTGCTTTTCTTCTCGGCGTTGGAGGCTCTGCAGTAGTCCTGGTGGGAAAGCACCCACCAGCAACCGAGTTGTCAGCAATCGCGGACAAGCCATCGCCAACCCTCGGTGAGTTGTCGATGATGGCTTCCGACGATCTGAAAACACAAGACATTGCGTTGCTCAACTTGCGGTGCGCAGAAGGACTGCCAGGAAGTGAAGACCTGGATATTTCCCGTTCGTTAAAAACGCTTGATCGATGGGCGAACAAGGTTCGGCAGGAAACTGAGCGAACGATAGTGAACTTCTACACCGAACCGGATAAGTATGAAAACTCCATCGCTTACTACCGCATGTTGATGTTGGTGACGGTGTTGCAGCAGGACTTCGGCGTCCAGTACAACCCGGATCGAATTGAGAAGATCGACTTCACTCGCAGCAAAGATCTCTTTATTCATGGGATGATTAACAGCGACAACGGCGGTACTTGTGTTTCAATGCCAGTCCTGTACATAGCAGTCGCTCAGCGATTGAATTACCCCGTTTTTTTGGTCCAAGCGAAGGCTCACGTGTTTTGTCGATGGGACGGCCAAGGTGAATACATCAATGTTGAGGGGACCAACCGCGGGCTCAACAGCTATCCCGATTCTCATTACCTGACATGGCCACATCCAATCGCTAGGTCTTCCGTTGAACGCGGGCACTATCTGAAATCCCTTCCGATGGATGAAGCGTTTGCTGTATTCCTCGCATCGCGTGGGCACTGCTTCGAAGATAACTTCAATTTGCCCGAGGCCAGCGTCAGCTATGCGCTCGCTGTCAAACATGCATCACGCCATCCGATGTACAGGTCCCACTTGACGTCGTTGGTACGGCCACCACGGATCGAGGATCATCCTGACATCATGGCCCAGCAACGTCGGTTGGCACAAAAAAACCAGCAACCGTTCGACGCCTTTGGTCATCCAGTCAATCTCATGGCCCCGAATTCTCAGCCCGATCCGTTTGCCTTCCCCGAAATTTCACTCAGCCAGCCGCCGAGCAGTATTGGCGTTCAACCTTAAGAGCCTACTTCATGTCTACGAAGTTCTTGATGCCCGCGATGCTGTTGGTCGTGATGTTGAGTATTTGCGCTCAGGACGCGTCTGCAATGTACAATTCACGAGTGGGGAGTTTCTGCTCTAGAGATCCAATCGGGTTCAGAGGCAGTCCTTTTGGTCTCTACGAATATGTGTCCTCCAACCCCTGCAGGTACAGTGACTTCTCTGGGTTGGCTGCCAACGGCACAACAGAATGTGACATTGAAGGTGGCGGACCTTCAATCGTAGACATCCCAGGCAATTCGCCAACGAGACCATGTACCAAACGACACGAAGATGTTCACGTAGAGCAAAATAAAGGAACTGACAGCTGCTGCGGCAGAGCCAAGGAAGCTTACCGAAATGCCACTACCGAGAACAGTAAAGCCTACGTGCTTCGTGAGTGGCGGCAGTGGCTAGCGAGGCCATTGGTAAGAGACAAAAGAGAGTGTCCCGCATATCAGGCTTCTGTTGATTGTGCTGCAGAAAACATCCTTAAGTTTTGCTTCAGCTGTCCCGAAGGCTCTGATTATCTAGGCGAAAAGTTTGTCTATATAGTTAGCTGCGGAAAATTCAAAGATTACTACGAAGCAGCGAAGAAGAAGAGAGATCGGCATTGCAAAGGCGCGGAGGGCTGGCGAGATCCACCATGTCCAATCTGACATTACATCGTGTGACAACAGCTATTGCCAGAGAGGGATTGGGCATTGTGAAGGTGACCGCACTGGCAACCGTTTTGATGCTTCTTTGCTCCGGGTGCAGACCGACACCCAAAACCGATGTTTCAGCTAATCGCGACCTTGAATCTCACAAGCCTGGTAAGCTATCGAAGGAACAGGCTAGGCATGTCGTGGACTTTATTTCAAATCATCTCACTTCTATTGATCAAGTTGTTGAAGTCATTGGAGAGCCTCGGGTTGGAAGCGGCGGAGTCTTCACGTACACCATCGAGCCTGCTTCTGGATTGCGTTTGTGGACCGATGACTATCGGTACGGAAATCTAATTTTGAAAGCAGCAGTGGTTGAATTTACGAACGAAGACACAAGCGGCAACGGGGCAACCTATCGAAGTGTCGACGTAGTTTACAAAGGCAGGCTGGACCTCGCGGATGAGAAGCTTCATGACTTACGCATGATGATTGGTCGCTAGCTGTTACCACCCGAATTTTGGCCGTGGAGCAATCAAACTGGCTCGCTCACTTTGTTAAGCCATCCGATGTACAGGTCCCACTTGACGTCGTTGGTACGGCCACCACGGATCGAGGATCATCCTGACATCATGGCCCAGCAACGTCGGTTGGCACAAAAAAACCAGCAACCGTTCGACGCCTTTGGTCATCCAGTCAATCTCATGGCCCCGAATTCTCAGCCCGATCCGTTTGCCTTCCCCGAAATTTCACTCAGCCAGCCGCCGAGCAGTATTGGCGTTCAACCTTAAGAGCCTTCTTCATGTTCGCGAAGTTCTTGATGCCCGCGATGCTGTTGGTCGGTATGTTGAGCATTTGTGCTCAGGATGCGTCCGCAATGTACAATGCACGGGTGGGTAGTTTTTGCTCCAGAGATCCGATCGGGTTCACAGGGAGCAAGTGGTCTTTGTACAGGTACACGAAATCGAACCCAACGGTTGGTGTCGACCCAACCGGGATGATCGAGTTTGGTTTGCCAGATCCAGACAAAAATTGGGAAATCAAGAATTTCGAAAAATGCAAACAATGGTCAAGCGGAATCGCGGCAGCATTGCCTCCATCGTGCGCAGCGAGGTACTCACTTAATCTCAATTGCAAAAGATCAAGTTCGAAGTCTGAAACTAGCGGTGCAGTAACAAATGCAACCGGAGAGTCCATTACGATAGATGTCTTCTATGACGACCCCGACATAAAAGCAAAAGGGCTTACGATAGACACTCTTGTGAAACATGAGCTTCAGCACGTCTTCGATATCTGCGACAGCTGTGAAGGACATGAGATTATCTACCAACAACTTTTCGAGCCGGATGCGGATTTTGCCGAAGAAGTAATGTGCATGGAGATCCGCGCAATTATCGCTGAGGGCTCGTGCGATGCGTTTACCGACCCAAGTTCTCGCCGGGAGTGTGTGCGGAAGTCGTTGGAGATATATATTCCTCGCTACGGCACTATTGCGTTTATGCACGCGCTGGAAAACTGCTATTGGGACTCCACGTACCATACAGCACCACCTGTGTTCCCGTACTGACAATGAAGCATTGGAAGCTACAATTCTCGTTGCGAAACCTGCTGATTGCATCTTTTTTTATGGCCGTAGTGCTGCAGATGCATATCGGAGCGCTCTCCCACGACAAGTTAGCGATGCGTTGCGAATTTGACGTGGAAAATATGCTCTCGGGCTTGGGTGTTGCGTCTGAGTCGCTCCCGGCCATCTGTTGTCAACCTCACTATATTGTCCCAGGGCTCGCAAGAGTCGATGTGACTGTTGGAGAGGGACGAGCAAAGGATTATTTTTCATGGTACTACATCTGTGTCGCTGGCGATTTTTGGAAGCTTCCATTCAGCGGCCGGTACATCCCGTGGAGAAATTGACACTTCGTTCGAGTCCCCATGAGAGCGTAGCTGCATTTTGCCGCCACTTATAATTTCCTGGCAGTAATGCCCAGTGCGAATTCATGAAAAAAATGATCGCGCCGGATGGTGCCACCCACCAAACCTTGACTTCCAATCGCCGCTGCGTAGGATCGCTTTGTCTTGTCAGTCGGTTCCGAGATAGAGAGCTCAGCCATGCCGCGGCCTCAGCGATGCGAACAGTTTGATTCCAGCGAAGTCGGGATCGTGCATGTCGTTCAGCGATGTGTCCGTCGAGCCTTTTTGGCCGGTGTCGATCAAGCGACCGGCAAGGATTTCTCGTTTCGAAAGGAATGGATTCGTCGGCGGATGGAGGCTCTGGCCTCGGTGTTCGCAGTCGATGTGCTTTCCTACGCGGTGATGAGCAACCACATGCACCAGATCCTCCGTAATCGGCCTGATGTTTGTGCTCAGTGGAGCGACGAAGAGGTGGCGATTCGCTGGCTGCGAGTCTTCCCCGGTCGACGCCTCGAAGAACACCTCGCCGAACCAACCGAAAATGACGTTCAGATGCTGGTTCGAGATAAAGAGCGACTGGCTGAAGTTCGCCGCCGCTTGTCCGACATCTCTTGGTTCATGAGAGCCCTGGCCGAACCGATCGCCCGGATGGCCAACAAACAAGACGAATGCACCGGCCGGTTTTGGGAAGGACGCTTCAAAGCCCAGCGAATTGTCGATGAAGCAGGCCTGCTCGCGTGTAGCATGTACGTCGACCTGAACCCAGTCCGCGCGGCCATGTCCACCACGCCCGAGACCAGCCCCCACACCAGTGCCTACGACCGGATTGAAGCTTGCAAAGGAGAACGAATCCCTTCCGCCGCGTTTGATCTCAAACCGATCCCCACGGAAGGGGACCGATCAAAGGGGACGGGGGTAGTTTCGGGCGTCCAATCAACAGAAGAATAGGAAGCAGCCAGTTTTGGACGGCGAAGAAAAGGGGGGACGGGGGCACAAGCAGGCGCATCCTCTCAACAATGACCTCCGTCCCATTGATCTCGCTCGGTTCTGGAAGAAGTTGACGCAGAGGCGGGGAGTCGCAGAGACGCAGGGGAGAGTCGTAACGTCTGATCCCTCTGCGCCTCACCGCCTCTCGCGACTCTGCGTCGAAATCCTTGTGCGGGACCGGGAACGATCGTTTGTGGGTGGGAATCCAACGCGGCTTGGGAACAGAAGTCGGATGGCAGACCGGCGGGTCGGTTGCCTGGCATGACGGGCGGCTCCCCGCGCAAGTCGGCGAGCATGAGGATCAACCACGGCATGAAGTGCATCGCCTCGGCACCCGTCCGTCGGCCTTGCACCGCCAAGGACCGATCAAAGGGACGGGGGTAGTTTCGGGCGTCCAATCAACAGAAGAATAGGAAGCAGCCAGTTTTGGACGGCGAAGAAAAGGGGGGACGGGGGCACAAGCAGGCGCATCCTCTCAACAATGACCTCCGTCCCATTGATCTCGCTCGGTTCTGGAAGAAGTTGACGCAGAGGCGGGGAGTCGCAGAGACGCAGGGGAGAGTCGTAACGTCTGATCCCTCTGCGCCTCACCGCCTCTCGCGACTCTGCGTCGAAATCCTTGTGCGGGACCGGGAACGATCGTTTGTGGGTGGGAATCCAACGCGGCTTGGGAACAGAAGTCGGATGGCAGACCGGCGGGTCGGTAGCCTGGCATGACGGGCGGCTCCCCGCGCAAGTCGGCGAGCATGAGGATCAACCACGGCATGAAATGCATCGCCTCGGCACCCGTCCGTCGGCCTTGCACCGCCAAGGACCGATCAAAGGGACGGGCGTAGTTTCGGGCGTCCAATCAACAGAAGAATAGGAAGCAGCCAGTTTTGGACGGCGAAGAAAAGGGGGGACGGGGGCACAAGCAGGCGCATCCTCTCAACAATGACCTCCGTCCCATTGATCTCGCTCGGTTCTGGAAGAAGTTGACGCAGAGGCGGGGAGTCGCAGAGACGCAGGGGAGAGTCGTAACGTCTGATCCCTCTGCGCCTCACCGCCTCTCGCGACTCTGCGTCGAAATCCTTGTGCGGGACCGGGAACGATCGTTTGTGGGTGGGAATCCAACGCGGCTTGGGAACAGAAGTCGGATGGCAGACCGGCGGGTCGGTTGCCTGGCATGACGGGCGGCTCCCCGCGCAAGTCGGCGAGCATGAGGATCAACCACGGCATGAAGTGCATTGCCTCGGCACCCGTCCGTCGGCCTTGCACCGCCATCGGAGTTTGGACAACGCCATTCGTGTCCGACACCATTTCCAGTCCAACCGTACCGGCGTATCCAGCCCAGTGCTAAGCACGTGAGCGGGAGTCATTGGGTTTGGTCACGTGGCGGCGTCTCTCCGAGACGCTGTTATTTGCGAGTCTCAGAGAGGCTCGCCTGCGTGAGGTTCTACCCAGTCATTCCTGCCTACCCGCTTAGTCATTTCGATCACCGCACCGAGGGCGATCGCTAGGAGCCAACCGAGAAGAGTCGGGGCGCGGATCTTCCGCAAGATTTTCGCTTGTTCAGCTCAGCCCAATGCGGGCTGTGTCGCTCCGTTGGGGCTTAGCAACGCGTGAACAACAAGTGACGAAGCGGAAGGACGCGAGCCCTCCGATCCCTCACCGGGCGGCTTGCGCCACACCGCTAACATCGTCACTTGTTGTTCACGCGTTGCTTGGGCTGTTTGGGCGGTTCATCGTTCCGGGGCCTGACGACCCCGACAGTGGATCTGGCGACCCTTCGGGCCTTGTTGAGCCGAGCGATTGGGGGAGTGAGGATTGCTCCGCTGGTGAATCGCTGGGGGGCAGAAAGTCGCATTCCATGACGATCGAGCCGATTTGCAATGGACTTTTGGGGACGGAGAGCTAGTCTTTCAACACAAACCGCCCGCGACGATTGTTTTCGCGAAATGGCGGGCAACGCATCCGGGTTCATTGGGTCCCTGTGTCGATCACATGGTTGTGAGCGAGGGGAACACCATCTTGGTCCTGGGGCGAGTTCTTGAGCAACCTGGAATGGTTCTTGGGATTCGCTGATTGCATGGGTCACGCTTCACGTGATTCGAACCCAACCTTGGACCCTGTTTTGAACAAATTTGAAGATTTAGGGCTGTCTGGCCCTTTGCTGCAAGGCCTCGAGCAAGCCGGCTACGAAACTCCCACCCCGATTCAAGCTCAGTCGATCCCCGAAATTCTTGACGGCAACGACGTCCTGGGTGCCGCGCAAACTGGCACGGGAAAAACGGCGGCGTTTGCACTGCCCATCCTGCAGATCATGTGGGAAGACGATCAGGAACGGCGAGAGCCGTCCAACCGTCGTGGTGGTCGCCCCGGAAGGCGCCCCATCCGCACGCTCGTGCTGTCCCCGACCCGCGAATTGTCGGCTCAGATCGAGGCGAATTTCCGGATCTACGGCAAGAAGACTCGGCTTCGCAGCACGGTCATTTTCGGAGGTGTCAACCAAAATCCACAGGTTCGCGAACTGCAATCCGGTGTGGACACCTTGGTGGCCACGCCCGGTCGATTGTTGGACTTGGTCAGCCAAGGGTTTGTGGATTTAAAAGACGTCGAGATCCTCGTTCTGGACGAAGCGGATCACATGCTCGACATGGGGTTCTTGCCCGATGTCAAGCGCATTTTGAAACTGCTGCCTCGCGATCGGCAGAACCTGTTGTTCTCCGCGACGATGCCCGGCCCGATTCGCAAATTGGCCGATGAGATCCTGGTCGATCCGATCACGATCCAGATCGCACCGCAAAAGCCAACGGTCGAGCGCATCGAACAGTCGATTTGCTTTGTCGCCCAAGCTGACAAGCCGCGATTGCTGAATCACTTCATCGAAACGAAGGCCACTGGGTCGACGTTGGTGTTCACTCGCACCAAGCACGGCGCCGATGCGGTGGCGCGTCGATTGGTCAAAGCCGGTGTCAAAGCGGCGGCGATTCATGGCAATAAAACGCAAGCCAATCGTGTGCGGACGCTGAATAAATTCAAGAATGATGAACTGGATGTGTTGGTGGCCACCGACGTGGCCGCTCGCGGCATCGACATCGATGGCATTCAAACGGTGATCAACTACGACACCCCCAACACTCCCGAAGCCTACGTGCACCGCATCGGTCGAACGGGGCGAGCGGGCCGTGAAGGCGAGACCGTCATGTTCTGTGGCGGCCACGAGACCAAGTTTTTCATTGCGATTGAACGCGAAATCAAGCTTCAGATTCCGGTTGCGACTGGACTGCCCGGTTGCCAGCCTCGGCCGCTTCAGGACCCAGGTTCGGGCGATAAATCGAACTCTCGTTCGGGCGGCCGATCCGGCGGCGGAGGTCGTTCGCGATCTTCTTCCGACCATCAAGGTGGTTCGGGCAGCGGTGGGTCCAAGCCCGGCGGCGGACGTCGCCGTGGACGTGCTGCAGGCAGCGTCAGTGGTCGTGGCAGCACGGTCGGACGCAAGTCCGCAGGCGGTGAAGCCAGCAAGTCCGGTGGCGGTTCCAAGAACGGTCGCGGACGTGGCGGACGACCTTCGTCACGCTGAGTCTCACCGGCTGTTGATTCAATCCATTTCGCAGATGGAGAGTGGCGAGGCGGGATTTGCATGTTCGTCGGCGGCGCTATCGCTTACCGACGGCTACCATCTGACATCCCTACCGGGATGAAGAAAGGCAGAAGCTGGATGGGAAATTGCATCCGCTATCAAAGCATTCATAGCAAAATTTTGCAGTCCAGCCTAAGGCGTTGGTTGAGCGCCGGTCTCTTCGTAGATCGGCAGATGCCGGTAGTAGACTTCCAGGTTGAGCAAGTTCATCGCGGTGACGTACAAGCGCCCGCCGTGAGCGCTCCAGCGATCGGGAACGGGTAGTTCTGGATCCCAGCTGCCTGCTTCGGGACCGCGTTTGATTTGGCTGTCAATCAGGACCGGATTGAGATACTGATTCCAGTTCTCCCAGTGCTCACCGCCCATGTGGAACATGACTTGGGTGGCGTAGTACCAGTAGTAAGTGTCTCGCTGCGGGACTCGGTTGGTCCCAACGCTGGGTGGGAATTTGGCGATGTAGTCTGCCGCCGATTGCATGTCTTCATTCTCGCGGCTCCAGCCGGAATACATTCGCATCAAAATGCCCACCGCAGTCATCGTGGGTGATGGGCGGCGTCCGTGAGCCTGGGCAGGCGTGTCGGGAGCAAACGGGTTGTAGCGATAGCGGTCCCGTTCCGTGGGGCTGGCTTTGGCCAGTTCCAGCCAGCGATTGATCCCAGCGTAAGTGTCCGGGGAAACATCCAGCCCGGACAATTCGCCACTCTTGAGGGCCATCATCATCCAGCCCGTGACGCTGGTGTCGCTGCTGACCTGCGGTGTGTAACGCCATCCGCCGCGTTGTCGGTGCTGAGTTGCTTCGATGTAGTTGAGGCACATCTGGGCTGGTTCGCGCAGTTCGCTGTCTTGGGTCATGCCGTACGCTTCGCACAATGCCAAGGCTGCGATTCCGTGGGAATAGAAGGCAACGTTTTGGTCGCTCAGCGGATTTTCACGACGGTACAAATCACCGTTGGTGCGTTGGTTGTCGATCAGGAACTTCAGGCCCTTGGCGACAACAGAGGCGTACTGATGTTGCCGGTGGGTGTAGCCAGCACCTTGAAACGCCAGCAGGCACATGCCTGTCGCGGCCGTGTCGGATTGCAGGATCACGTCTTCGCCGTGCCCTTGGAGTGCCCAGCTGCCATCTTCGTTTTGCAGCGAAGCGAGGAACGCGAGTCCAAGTTCAATGGCTTCTTCCGTGGCGGGGCCGACCATGCCTGCAGGCGCGGGCGCGGCGCCGCCGTTGGTGCGTTGAACACGCCGGCTGAACTGTTCCACGGCTGCGATGGACAGACCTGCGGGAGTGACTGGTCCACCGACATCGCGTCGTTGACGCTGGCCCCGGGTGAGATCCAACGCGGCCATTTCGACTGGTTCATCGGATGGGACGATGCCCGCTTTGTCCGCTCGCTCGATGGACAATCCCGCTGGACCCTCCGGAGCGTTGAGATCAAAGACAGGGTCCGCCGTCATCGCCAATTCGTTCCATGACGATTCGGCAGAGCGGGCCACGTCACGCGACGGGCCATCGTCGTTCTGCATCCGGTCCGTGGCCGCATCGGACGCTTCGCCCGGCGCGGAGCCGTCGTCGGTGGCATCGGCCAGCATCGCGGCGATGGCTCCCGAATCGGGGCCCGGTCCGGTGGAGCCAGTGCGTTGGCCAACGCTTCGGCGTTTGGCGGATCGTGGCCTGCTGAGTGCTTGGTTGGTTGCCTCGGGCATCCCCGCCATCGTGGCCAATCTCGCTGCCTGAGGCAGGTTGCCCTGCCCCGTTGTCGGCGCGTTGTCGACCGCGGCCATGGCGGATTCACCGGGTGAAAGCGTCACGTTGGCGCCCACCGCTTGGCTGGTTCTTTGAATCGGAGCCAGTTCCGGTGTCAGCATGCGTTCCGCGTCGACTTCCACTTTCGCGATCGAGACGGTTGGTGGCGTGGGGGCAGCTCCGGCAGCGGATTGCCGCGTGGGACGCTGCCGTTGGCTGCGCTCACGAGCCAGCCCTGCGGACCCAACCGTCGGCATCGATTCCGCCATCGCTCGCATTGTCGGGGTCGGCATCGGTGTCGTGTCTTGGGTGGGAGCTGGCGACATGTCCGCTGACATCGCGACGCTGGCGCCGCTGCGTTGACGCTTGGCCGCCGCAGACGTCGATTTCTCGGCAGGCATTTGCTCTGCCGTCGGCGCCACTGCAGTGTCGATCTCGGGGGCTTGAGGGGCAGACTGTGACTGAGGCGTCGGCTCGGTCGGTTGTCGTCGTCGAGCCAAGCGAGATGGCGACTCCGAGGGCTGCGGTTTGGCCATCTCCGGCTGAGCGCGTTCCATCAAGAACTTTTCTGGCTCTCGCGGTTGCTCTTGATTGGGGCGAGGGATTTCCAGTCGCGGCGCGGAACGTTTCACCGGTGGCATCTGCCGCTGCTCGAGCGGAATGACTTGGGATGTCGTCTCGGCATCCACGGGTTGGGACCAGTCAGGCGTCACCGCATTGGATTCATCGGGCTTCTGAAACAGGTACTCCGGAACTGTTTTGCGGATCGGAGAACGATCGGGTTTGACCCCGGCGAAGGCTTCCGGGAAGTAGTGGGGGAAGATCACCCAACGCACCGCCAGCACGATCAACAGCAGGTGCACGAAGATGCTGAACAGGAACCCAAGCTGGAACGATTTCTGAACGTACTTGGACGCGACCTGGTGCAGGCCAAACGCAAGTCCAGCACCGACCAGCGGCACCGCGATCACGTAAGTCCAGGCGTTGTACAGCGGTCTTGGGTCATCAAATGAGAGGTAACCCAGAATCATGTACAGGATCAGGCCGGTCAACGAAACCAAGGCCAGGTCGAGCGGCCACATGCGCTCGTCCTCGGGATCTGCAATCTCGTCAAAGAAGGTTGGTTCTTTACTCACCAGATCAGCCCGCTGGCCCGTCTTTGGTGGAGACCGAATAGTCGCTCACTCCAGTGCGATTGCACACGTCCATGACGTTCACCACCGGTTGAAAGCTGGCGTTTTGGTCGGCGCGGATCACCACCGTTTGGTTGGTCGGGTTGCTGGCGACCGCTTTTTGAAGCAGTCGTTCGAGTTCTTTCAGCGGGGTGGATTTGCCGCGCAGGTAAACGGTCCCATCGGCATCGATGTCAACCACGACTTCGCGTGGTTTGCTGGTCATCGGAACGGCGCTGGTCGCTGACGGCAGCACGATGTCGAGCCGGCGTTCCTCGTCTTCAAACTCACTGGTCACCAGAAAGAAAATCAGCAGCAAAAAGACCACATCGATCAATGGGGTCAGACTGAGTGTTCCGGCAACGTTGGAGCGTTTGAGTTGAACAGCCATGATCGATCACGAGGTGGTGACAGGGGGCGGTGAGTGGACGGTCACCGGCGGTGGTGCCCCGTTGTCGAGTGGGCGGAGTTGACCTTCCGCGTCCATTCGCGAACGGCCTACAAAACGCACCAATCCGGGCGCGATGGTGAACGCCAATTCTTCGATGCGATGAAACAACTTGGCGATTCGGTTTTCAAGGTACTGGGCGAGGATGGCGGCAGGGATCGCAACGGTCAGTCCAGCCAGCGTGGTCACCAGGGCTGTGTAAATCCCTTCTGACAATTGTTCGCTGCGGCTGCGGTCTGCCGTCAACGTGCTGGATTCGTGAAAGGCCACAATCATGCCCCACACGGTCCCCAGCAATCCCATCAACGGGGTCGCGGCAGCGGCCAGCGTGAGCCAACGCACAGGGCTGGCGTAGCGATCCGCTTCCCGTTGCAAGGCTTCGCCCGCGGCGCGTTCGATGTCGCCCAGTGGTTGCCCCGTGCGCATCAGCATCGACGAGATCACGCGCGCGGCAGGAGACGGGTTCTCGGTGCAAATCTCTTGCGCGGTGCTGGGTGGAAATGTCTCGTGCGTCGCGGCCAAATCGCTGATTTGGTTGACCAGTGATCGCGGCAGGATTTTTTCGGTTCGCAACGACAGCGTCCGTTCCACCGACAACGTCACGACCAACATGCTCATCAGTCCGATGGGGATCATGAACCGTCCGCCACGCGCGATCAGTGACAGCAGGTCAATTCCGGAGGGCTGGTCCGAACCGGGTTGCTGCGTGGGTTCGTCGTTCATCACGGACTGGATGTCCGCGGCATCAACGATGCCTTGCGTGGCACCCGTCGGTTCGGCGCCTTCTTGAGCGGACACCGATTGCGATAGGAACGGACTTGGTACCGCGGTGATCAGCAACGCGGACCAAAGGACAGCGATGCCCAACGTGGTGCGCCGGCGTCGTCGGTCGTTGGGAAGAAATCTCACGGTGCTTTCAGTGCCTCCGCCCGTTGCTTGGCCTTGGCAGCCAATTCATGCCCGGGATGTTGATCGATCACGTACTGGTAAAAATCCTGGGCGAACTTGGTGGCTTTCGCTTTGGCGGCATCGGTTTGTGCGGACTGCGTCAGCAGTTCGGCACATCTTCCCGCCTCGAACCCGCTCTTGGCTTGCCAATTCTTGATCACAGGATCGGCTTTGTCCGCCCCAAAACCAAACATGACGCGCTGGAATTCTGGGATCGCTTTGTCGAACGTTTTGTTCGCAAAGTGAATCTCACCCATCATGAACCGAGCGCGAGCAGCAATTTCGCTTCGGAAATTGTCCGCGACCTCGGAATAGAATTTCAATGCCTGTTCGTCATTCCCAGCGTTTTGAGCGGCGAATCCGATCTCATAGAACACTTGGGGGAGATAGGTAGTCGCGGGGAATCGTTCGCGGAGTTCGTTGTACCAATCAATGGCGTCCTCAAATTGACCCAGCTGAGCAGCGCTTTGTCCGCCATGCAGCAAAATCAATTCCCGGACCTGACGCTCGGCTCGGTCTCGGATTGACTTGGCCGAGTCGTTCTCGGCAACGATTTTTTCACGGGCTTTGGAGTACGCCCGCAGCGCTGTGTCGTACTGCTCTTGTTTGAAGCGAGATTCACCGATCATCATCATCGCGTCCAGCAGCAACCCGCCCTGCTGCACTTCGACGTACTGGCGTTTGAAGGCGGCTTCGGCTTCGGCGTACTTTTTCTGCTTGTAGTGAGACCAGCCCAAGCGATAAAGCGACTTCTCCTTCAGATCCAAATCGGCCGTTTTGTCGGCTGCGATTTGAAACGCCTTCGCGGCTTCGGGCCAGCCTTCCTTGCGGTAGTGATCTTGACCGACGAAGTAAGCTGCATCCGCCACCAAGGCGTTGTCGGGGAACTTTGAAATCAGTTGTTCAAACTGGGCCAACGCTTGTTCGTCTTGCCCGCTCTCGCGAAGTGACCAGCCCAGTTCGTAAAGAACTTTGTCCATGTCGGGGTAGTCAGGGACCTCCTCGACAATTCGTTGCAGACTCTCGGCTGCCTTCGCGGTTTGCGAAGCATTCTGATCCAGCAACGCCAGTTCGTAGAGTGCGTGGCCGAGGTTGTTGCCGGTTGGCTGGGTTTCCAAAAACGCGGTCAAGTCGTTTCGTGATTCGGTGTCTTGATCGAGGTGACGATAAGCGATGCCTCGCGAGAGCAGTGCATCGTCCATCAAAGCGTGGTCGGGGGTTTCCGTGATCAATTCGGAAAGAGTCTTCACGGCTTGTGCGTGTTGTTGCGATTGCAGTTCCGCCATGCCCTTGGCGTAGCGAGCAAATGGCAACAGGCCAACGTCACGTTGGGAGGTCAGGATGGGGGCAAAGTATTCAATCGCTTCGGCGTACTGTTGTTGGCCATTGGCCAGTTGTCCGAGTTTGTAACGGGCTTGGTCGGCCATCCGGCTTTCGCCGTTGGTGCGAATGAGTTCTTTCCAGATGCCCGCGGCCGCGTCGCGATTCCCGGCGGCCAGTTGGGACTGACCCGCCATCAGGAAGGCTTCGTCGGAACGGGCCCACTCAGGGGCGGCTTCCCGGCTGGCTTGAAACGACTTGGCGGCCTGCGCTGCATCGCCACTGGATAATTCCGCTTGTCCGGCCAGCAGCAAGGCTTCGGCTTTTTGTTCCGGCGTTTGCATCGCCCCCAGGTTTTCGCGAATCAGGGCGGCGGTTTTCGTGGGCTCGCCTGCGGCCTTCCAAGCGGTCGCCCCGCGAAGAATCCAGGTCGGCCGCTGGGGGTGGTCGCGATGTGGTTGGCTGTCGACCAATGATTGGTAGCGTTTTGCAGCGGCCTCCGCTTGGCCCGATGCCAGCAGGGCTTCGGCACCCACGAATGACGCGTCCGGTGCGAGTGGGTCACGCGGGTACTTGGCGTCAAAGTCATCCGCCAACTTTGCCGCTTGGTCGGTCTCACCAAGCTGCAACGCCACGAATGCGGCGTTGTACAGAGCCCGCGGTGCGAGAGCATGCTCGGCATGGTCGCTGGCGATGGCTCGGTATTGATCCAGAGCGTCTTTCAGTCGGTCGGGTTGCAGGGAGAGGGCCTCGGCCGCATCCAGTTTGAGCGCGACAGCAAAGTTGCCCTGGGGACCTCGCTTGATTTGTTCCGACGCCACTTCATAAGCGGACTGGGCCGCCTTCAACAGCTTGGTGGGGTCACGATTCGCGGTGCCAAGTTCGATGCGAGCCAACCAGTGTGCCGATTCGGTTGCGGCCTCAGGATCGGTGCCTTGGAGCACGTCTCGAAAGCGAGCGGCCGCGCCGGAAAGGTCCCCTGCTTGATAAAGCGTTTGGGCGGAGGCCAGAGTTGCCGCGGCAGCGTAAGGAGATTTTGGGAACTGCGTCAGCAGTTTTTCGTAGGAAGCGGAGGCCTGGCTCGGGTCGCCGTCTTGAGCGAACGCGTACCCTTGCCGGAACAAGGAATACGCTTTGTCCTCGGGAGTTGCGTTGGCATGGTTTGCAACCGAATCAAAGCGTTTGACGGCTGCCTGCATTTCGCCCTGCAACAAAAGTATGTCGCCCATCCGGATCTCGACATCGAGGACCAAGTCCGAATCGGCGCAGGCTTTCAACAGTTGTTGGTACGACGACTGGGCTTGGTCGTACTTCTTTTGTTCTTCCAATGCGACACCGCGAGCGTACAGCGCGTCGCATCGCAAGACGGAATCCGCGATGCCATCCAGTTTCATCATCGCGTTGTAAGATTCAATCGCTCCGTCCAGCTCGCCCATCGCATACTGGGCTTCACCTCGATAGAAATACGCCCGGTCCAGCAATCGCGAATCGGGGTTTTCTTTGATCAGCGTGTCGTAGGTCGCGATCGATTCGCGAAGCAGTTTGGGGTCCGCTTCTTCGCCGGTTCCCGCCGCGGCGTACAAGCACCAACCACGGTTGGACAAGCTTTCTTCGCGGAGATCGTAGTCGGTGTCTTGAAGGGCGACCTGGAAGGCGTCGGCCGCGGCTTTTAAATCTGGGGTGTCTTGCTGCATGTAGCAGACGCCGAGGTAATGCGAGGCTTTGGATGCCAGTGCACTGTCGGGGTACTTCTTCAGGAACTGGGTCCAGGTGTCGACGGCCAGCCCAATTGCACCGTTGGTTTGGAAGTTCGCCGCGTCGGCATAGAGCGCGACAGCGGCGGAATCCTGTGTCGATTCATCTTGAGCAACCAGACGATGCGCTGGCCCGTTCAAGACCAAGGTCATCACCAGCAACAAACCAGCAACGCGGGGGAAGCACGGGAGGCCGAACAACGGTGTTCGAACGATGGTTGGCATGGCAGCAGAATGCAAGTGCGAGAAGCGAATCCAAGAAACCAGCGTTTCACTCTAACCGCGTGTGCTGACGTAGGCCATCCTCAACGCGTGCGTCGCTTCGCCCAACATCTTTGATTCGTCGTCCGACAAGTTGCCTTCGGTCTTCCCGACCAGCATTTCCAGGGTGTCAATCGAATGCTTGGCCATTGCCTTGTCGACGTGGCCTTCCGTTTGACCTGGCATCGGGATTTGGCCGAGTGCACTCATGCCTTGCGTGAACAGCATGGAGACCAGGACTTCAAAGCTGGCTGGCGGAAGCTGAGCCCCACCGGTGGGCATCGCGGTCGCTTCCGTCGATTCATCCACGGGTTCGCTGCTGGGGGCGACTTCGGTCGGATCGGCATCGGGCTGGTCGGCCAAGGCTTCTTTCTCTTTGGCGACCTGTTCTTTCCAATCCGAGTCCACCACGATTTGAGGCGACTCGTCTGGTTCGTTTTCTTTGGGATCAGAGTTTGTCATGGCAGATCAGGTAAACAGGGGAAGGAGACAGAGTGGATTCAGGAAGCGTTTGGCTTCTCGGACTCCGAGGCAATCTCTTCGGTTACGCGTTGTTTGCGACGGTTGATCGCTGCTTCGATGAAATCGGTGAACAGCGGATGCGATTTCAGTGGCTTGCTTTTGAATTCAGGGTGGAATTGCGCCGCCAGGAACCAGGGGTGCGCGTCGATTTCGACGATCTCCACCAGTCCGCCATCCGGGCTCAGGCCGGTGAAACGCATGCCAGCGTCTTCAAAGGCTTTGCGATATTCGTTGTTGAACTCGTAGCGGTGCCGGTGACGTTCTTCGATGTCTTCGCGGTCGTAGGACTGCATGGCTTTCGAATCAGCGACCAGTTTGGTTGGCTGGCTCCCCAGTCGCATTGTCCCACCCAGGTCGGTCACGTTTTGTTGGTCGTCCAGCAGACAAATGACGGGGTGCGGGGTGTCTTTGTCAAATTCAGTCGAGTGGGCTTTTTCAAGCCCCAGCACGTTTCGGCCATATTCGATCACGGCCGTTTGCATGCCCAAGCAAATGCCGAAGAACGGCACGTTGCGTTCGCGAGCAAACTGGATCGCCTGGACTTTGCCTTCGACACCACGTTCGCCAAAGCCACCTGGGACGAGGATCCCGTGGTATCCACTGAGCAATCGTTCGGCACCTTCCCGCTCGATGTCACTGCTTTGAATCCGTCCGATCCGGATCTGCGCGTCGTGGTGCATTCCAGCGTGGTCAAGCGATTCGTAGATCGACTTGTACGCGTCTTTGTGCTCGGCGTATTTGCCGACGACGGCGATCGAAATCTCGTGTCGTGGATTGCGCAAGCGATGCAGCAAATCGTTCCACGGGGTCATGTCCAAGCTGCCTGCCGATGTCAGGCCCAGTTTCTTGACGATCAATTCGTCCAGTTTGTTGTCGACCAGTGACAACGGGACTTCGTAAATCGAAAAGTCCTTGTCCTTTTCTTCGATGACCGCTTCGGGTTCCACGTTGCAGAACAACGCGATTTTGTCTCGGTCGTCGCGGCTGATCGATCGCTCGCAGCGACAAACCAAAACGTCGGGCTGGATACCAATTTCCCGCAGTTGACCGACCGAGTGCTGGGTCGGTTTGGTTTTCAGTTCGTCCGCAGCCTTGAGGTACGGCACCAACGTCAGGTGCATGTACAGGCAATTTTCGCGACCGGCGTCGAGCGAGAACTGGCGGATCGCTTCGAGGAATGGAAGGCTCTCGATATCGCCCACCGTGCCACCAATTTCGGTGATCACGACGTCCACATCGTCGCCGCCCATTCGCTTGATGACGCGTTTGATTTCGTTGGTGACGTGCGGGATGACCTGCACGGTCTTTCCCAAGAACTGGCCACGCCGCTCTTTTTCGATCACCGACAAATAAATTTGCCCGGTGGTGTAGTTGCAATCGCGATTCAACTCGCCAGAAGTGAATCGCTCATAGTGCCCGAGGTCGAGATCGGTTTCGGACCCATCGTCCAAAACGTAGACCTCGCCGTGCTGGTAAGGGCTCATTGTCCCAGGATCGACGTTGATGTACGGATCCAGTTTCTGCATTCGAACTCGAAGCCCGCGGCGTTCGAGAACCATGCCGATCGATGCACTGGTCAGGCCTTTGCCGAGAGAACTGACAACGCCGCCGGTAACAAAAATGTGTTTAGTCATGTCCGAAAATGATACCGTGAAGGAATGTTTTCGGAAGCGGAGTTGACGACCCGAAGGGACGATTGCCGGGGATTGTGCCGAGAAGGCCCGCTAGAGGGTGTGGGGACGTGATCCTGGATGCGGGTTTCGACCCCCATCTCCCGCAAATGTTCCCCGTTTTCCGCAGACGTCCATTGGCGATGCGTCGGTCGGTCGGTTTGTCACAGGTCGTTCAGGTTGTCCCGTTGGCATCGTCGTCGGGGCTTTCTCCGTCATCTCGGGCGACGGATGCCGAACCCGTGGTTCCTGGCTTGGGATCGAATTCCAGGGGCTCCCCGTCGGCCAGGCAGTCGTCCAGTTGGGCCTGGATCTGGTCCAGCAGATCCTCCAGACGCTTGATCGTTGGCGGAATGGTGAACTCAGGCCGAGCCCGTTTGGGGGCGGGCGTCTTGTCCGTGCCGGCGTTTGGAATGGTCTTGCGTGTATCAGGATGAGACGAGCGTGGGGGTTCCGTTGAGGCGGAGCCCTCTGAGGCAGGCTGCACCTCGAAAAATTCCAGGGCCGCATCGTTGTCGGACAGGATCCGCAATCGAAGGCGATGGGTGTCTTGAAGCAACTGCTCAATCAAATTCGCGGTGGGCAAATTCGCGGTGGGCGAGCATCCCTGGTCGGCAACTTGTTGCACCGCGGTCTGCAAAATTGTTTCCAAGTTTTGCGATTGGGCCACGATCGCGGTCCGGTTGGTTGCTTCCGCATCCAGACGGATGGACCGGATTGTGGTGAACGCTTTGCCGACAAACGCGGCATCCAGCGGGGCGCTCATTGTCCTGAATTGAAGCAACTGGTACTCAAACACGTCCAGCTGAGAAAGAGAACGCTGGGCAAACCGGTCCAGACGGGAAGGGTCGTTCATCGAATGGAAACGCGTTTCTTGGATGCCGACGCGGTGCAAACGCTGTTCGAGTCCATGCCGAGTTTCAAATTTCAGGAGACGGGAGGTTGGGCAACATGCCAAGGTGAAAATCACTGCGTTTTCATGACCGGTCTTCATACCTAGGCCGTAGGACTCGGGTGCCACGCAGTTTGTTGTTCATTTCGATCGGAACGGACCGTCCGATGCGTTCACGCTTGGTTTGATCCGTTTGATCACTACAACCGAAGTCATGACCGGGGCGTTCACTCTGGAGACGGAGGCGATTGCCGTCCGAGCCTTGGGCCCGCCCATGGCCCGCTGCTCGCCCATGGGCGTCGAGGATCTGATCGAGAATTCAGCGTGGTCCATGTGCGGAAGGCCAGCTTTGGCACGCGACGTGCATCCCTTTTCTATCGTTGTCGACGTCGCCCGAAATGATCTCGCGACGCTCTCACTCGCCTCTTTCTCAAAGCAAGTTCAAGCATTGATCTCATGAATCCCGCATTCATCCAAACTGTTCACGGTTTCACTCACCCCATCGTCGCAAGCTCGTTGCTCAATCGCAAAAAGCAAGGCAGCGAAGATCGCGAAACGACGACGCAGCTCTACCGCGAGGAAACGGCTCGTCGCTTGGAGGAAAACAACCGCCATGCCAAACGAGTCACCTCGGTGGCAAAGCCCAGCTAGTGGTGCGGCAACGCCTGACATGAGGGTTCTTGGTAGTGGACGAGGCGACGAGTCCTTCGTATCTCACCCGCTCAAAAGGACTCGTGACCTCGCCCACTACTCTCAGTCTCGATTTTGACGGGCCACTAGCGGTCTGTCAGGACTTATTTTTAGGGTAGTGGACGAGGCGACGAGTCCTGAACTGGCGTCAAATCCAAGGACTCGTGGCCTCGTCCACTACGATCAACCCTAACTTTTAGCTGTGACAGCCCCCTAGCGGTCGAACCGGTACAGGGCAGTGTCCGTCCGCAGGATCAGAGCGTCGCCGATGACCGCTGGTGACGCCATGATTTGGCCTTCAACCTGATTGGTCACTTTGATGTCACACTCTGTCCCAGGTTTGATCACGAAAACCTCGCCGCTGTGATTGCAGAAGTAGATCCGGCCCGCCGCCAAAATCGGTGAGGCCGAAAACTTTCCGCCCAGACGCTTCGACCACACGTTGGATCCGTCTTCGCGGTCGATGCAGGAGGCGACTCCGTTGTCATCGACCAGGTAGATCAAGCCATCAACCAGCACGGGCGATGGTTTGGCTGGGATGCTTTTCTTGACCGCCCACAGCACGTGGGATTCGGTCACGTCTCCCGTTCCGTCCACTCTGGCTGCCCAGAGCTGAGGCTTGCCAAATCCGGTCGCGAAGTAAACAGCTTCGCCATCGAAGATCGGTCGCGGAACGACTGAGAATCCTTTGCCGTGATACAGCCGCCAGAACTCCTCGCCGGTTTCCGAGTTGTACGAAACCATCCACTGGGAACCCATGCAGAGCAATTGCTCGCGGCCGTTCGAATCCGTGATTGCAATTGGCGTGCAGTAAGCCTTTTTCTGATCGCCGGTGGGAGCGTCCATTGGAGGGCGGTTGGTTTCCCACTCGGTGGATCCCGTTTTGGCATTCAACGCGATCACATATTGGCGTTCCATCCCGTCCTGGATCAAGATGACCTTTCCGTTGTGGATGATGGGCGAACTGCCCGGGCCGACCGCGTGCTTGAGCGGCAGCGTCCGCTGCCAGATCAGTTCGCCGCTCGCGCGATCGAGGCAGAATGTGCCGAATGTTCCGAAGTGGCAAATCAGGCGTTCGCCATCGATCACCGGGGTGGGCGACGCGTAGCTGTTGAGCGAATGGATCGCGTCGGGCTGCTCGATGGTGGCCAGCTCAATGGTTTGTTTCAATTCGCCAGTTTCGAAATCAACCGCGAAGACTTTCAACTCGATTGATTTGGCGATTGCGAGTTGTTTGAACTGGCGTTCTGTGTTTTCGGTTTTCTTCAGTAGTTCGAGTCGCTCCTCTTCGGACGGAATGATCTCCACGGCCGAAGTCAGCCAAATCGTCCCATCCGCGATCACGGGAGAAGACCAGGCCTTGCCGGCGAGCTCGGTTTTCCAGGTCCGGTTGTTGTCCTCGCCAAATTCAACCGGAGGATTGCCCTCGGTGACGATCCCGTCCCCCCGCGGGCCGCGGAATTGTGGCCATGAATCCGCCGAGGTGATCGAGGGAATGGAGGCCAGCACGATCGCAAAGGCGGCCGAGGAGAGGGCGCTTCGACGCAGGGCTGAGCGAGGCGATCGAGTCAACCGTTGAGATGGCCGGGACAGGTCGGCAGGGCAGCAAAATCGAACCATGGAGTGACTCAAGCGGGGGAGTAGGCGGGACGTCGCATTCTAGCAAAAGCGTCCGTTGGGGTGCCGCAAAGTTTCTGTGAGCGTTGCAAACCGGTCCGGTATTGGCTGCGGATCACCTGGAAACCATGAATTCAGGGCTTTTTGACCAAACGTGTCCGGGCACTCGCGAACAATGCAGTGCAAGGCGCACTGAGAGGCCAACGTTTCTGAGCCAACGCTTCCTCGGTCCCGAAGGAGACAATTGATGTTCGAACCCAATGATGAAGTCGAGCTGACCTACCCCGAATCGACCTTGGTCGAAGCCAACACCACGTTCCGGCGACGGCGTTTGCAGATCCGTGAGATTCGCGATTTGATCACCGATCCGATCACCCCCGAAGAATACCTGCGACGTCCGCTGACCCAGCGTTCTCGCTACCTGCTGACCGCATACGACAAAGACTCGAAATCTTGGCGGCAATTCTATGTCGGATCCAGCAAAGAGTTTTTGACCGATGGACGGTTGCGGATCGCGCTCTATGAAAAAGGCGGCACATCGCCCCATAAAATCGTTTCGCGTTCCTTCGAAGCCACGCGGCGAGATCGAATTGCGCTCGCTCGCGCGGTGAAGGAGATGCAGGAAAAAGACCTGGCCGGATTGGAACTGCGCATCGTGCCTGACGAAAGCCGCGTGCTGAAGCAGCAAGCTGACAAGCCCAAGTCAGCCCAACCAAAAGCTGCCAAGCCAAAGCTTGTCAAAGAGGCCTTCGCTCGCAAGGACTCGGCCGCATGTGCTGTCAAAGCCCCGGCGATGTCGCGACGAATGACTGCGTCTTCGCCGTTAGTCGCCCCGCCGTTTTAAGCGGGCAGGCAGATGTCATCGGGTATGTGAGCCGTTGGGCGTTAGGCACGGTTCCCACGCACAACCGGGGCTAACGCTGGACTGTCAAAAGGTTGGGATTGACACGGAAAATGCAACGTTGATTTTTGTTCTGTCCTACGCCCCAACGGGGCAGCTCTATGATAGCCCCAGGCATCGCCTGGGGTTCATTTTTTACGTGTCAGTGAAGCAACGTCTTTCGGGTGGACTGCGAAATCTTTGGTGATGTGACGCCATGTGCTTGCGCAGGTTCTCATCCCGGTAGGGATTTCAGATGGTAGCCGGGGGTTGCTGCGAAGCAGCGCACCCCCGGAAAACGAGCCCCAAAAAAAACTCTCCCTCCCGCCGTGGCCATCGGCCACGGCGGGAGGGAGAGTGGTGACGTGGAGTTTGCATGTCCGCCGGTGGCGCTGTCGCTTACCGACGGCTACCATCTGACATCCCTACCGGGATGAAGAAAGACGGAAAGCGACTGTCCTCTCGTTCGCATCAATCACACGATGCACTGAGCGACCGCATTACGAAGACCTGCGATTGGGTCGCGCACGGGAATGAATTCGTGAGCGAAGTAGCCGTCGTATCCGGTCTCCGCGATCGCCTTGGCAATGGGCGGGTACAGCAACTCTTGGTTGTCGTCGAGTTCGTGACGACCGGGGTTGCCGGCCGTGTGGTAGTGCCCAAAGTATTGATGGTCGTTTTGGATGGTGCGAATGATGTCACCTTCCATGATTTGCATGTGATAGATGTCGTACAGCAACTTGAAGTTGTCGCTTCCAACTCGCTTGACCAGTTCGACGCCCCAGGTGCTGTTGTCGCACATGTAATCCGCGTGATCGACTTTGCTGTTGAGCAGTTCCATTTGCAGCGTCACGCCTGCTTTCTCTGCCACCGGAGTGATCTTCTTCAGGGCGTCGACACAGTTCTTCATGCCGGTTTCGCGATCGATCCCGCGAGCGTTCCCGCTGAAGCAGATCACGTTCTTCCAACCTTCTGCCGCGGTCGCTTCGATCGCCACGTTCATCTTTTCCAGGCACTCGTCATGGAACTTGGTGTCGCACAATCCGTTGGCAAGCGAATGCGACTGGACCATCGTGCAAACCAGACCGTGCTTTTTCAGGGTCGGAAAGTCTTTCGGGTCAAGCAGGTCGATTCCAACCAGCCCCATGGAGGCGGCTTCTTGGGCCATTTTCTCCAGGGAGATCTTGGGGAAGCACCACTTGCAAACCGATTGGTTCAAACGACCTTGCTTGGCATCCACGGTTCCGGCGGCAACCGCCGATCCGGTTGCGTCTTGGGCGTGCGAAGCGGAGGCGGCAACGGCGGTGGTACCAGCCGCAATGGCTGCTGCACGAGTGAGCATTCCTCGCCGGTTCAGCGACGATTCGGGGTTCTTGTCTGACATGATGGCTATCGGAGAGGAAGGGAAGGATGGTTTCGCTCGCCAGTTTAACTTCTGAGCCCACCCCTGTCTCCAAAACCCCTTCGGAGAACGTGATTCGCTCCCGGTTGGCCGAGAAAAGGTCGTGCCGTTTGCTTCACCCGCTGTTGGGAGGTCGTGCAGTTTTTAAGTACCGTGTTGCCAAGCGTTTACTATCACCCTCCCTTGGGACGTTCGAAAAATAAATGGTGGCGGGCGTCTGGGGATCGCCCCGGATGGGGCCGTCATGCTTCGCTCGGGGCGGAAGCCCCGAGAGACCGATGCCGGAAAACAAACGGTCGCCCCGGATGGGGCCGTCGTGGGAGTTGGGGGCGTCCCTCGCTCACGCGTCGGGTTGTGATGGGTGGTTGCTGCAGAAACCCGCCAAAACCCAGCACCAGAAAACTGCACGCCCGCTGCGCAGGCGGGGTTCTCAAGGCGTTACTGGCACGGCACTTAAAAACGGCACAACCTCTCTCGAGACATCTGAGGTCTGGACAAGTGGAGGGGAGCTGAGGCAGGGGCGAATTGGTGGGGCGGAGAACGCCGTGCGGGGTCTTCGCCTTGGGCAGGCAAGGCGATGCGGTGAGTGCATGAAAAAACCGCGTCGAAGCAATCTGCCTCGACGCGGCTTTGAGATCGATTGAGCGACGTTGAGCTTATCGCATGGCGATGGCTTGGTCGTCGAACTCGAAGTTGAGTTCAACGGTGTCGCCCGCAGCAACGTTGATCGTGCGTTCTTGGCTCAGTTGGCGACCATTGGATTCCAACAGAACGCGAACGGTGTAATTTTCCCAGTTTTGACCGGCGGCCAATTGGGTCGTGCGGAACGTGCGAACCGTTCCAAAACCGTTGGTTTCGTTGCCAGCCAAAACGACTTTTGCTTCGGCAGGAACGTGAAGTTGAACAACCGTTTCGGGTTGAGCAGGTTCAACAACGCTGAACTGGTCTTCTTCGTCAGCTTCTTCGTCCGAGACAGCTTCGGTTTGGTTGAACACCAAACGTTCCATGTCGCCGGGACGAAGTTTGATGGTTCGTTTGTCGGTCCGCTCTTCCCCGTCGACGTCGTAGGTCACGACGACTTCGTAGGTGTAGAGGTAGCCGTCTTTGAGGCCACGCGACATGAACTGGCGAACCATGCCATCGCTGGTTGTTTCGTGTCCGTTGACGGTCACGCGAGCCGAGTCGACAGGAACCGCAACGGTCAGCAAAGCGGCGTCGTCATCCAACGTCGGTTTGCGGGATTCGTAGGAGGCACCGCTGTCGATGACCGAGCCATCAATGATGGTCTCGCCGATGGGGGCGCCACCGTCGATGATGGTTTCGCCCATGTAGGTTTCGCCCTGAATGGGTGCCGAGTAAATCGGAGCCGATTCAATCATGGGGTAACTGTGCGACACCGAAGGTGCTGCGTAGCTGACTCCGCCGGAGCTGCCACCGCTGCTGCCGCCTGAGTAAGCCGACGAATACGAAACCGAAGGAGCGTAGTAGCCGCCACTGCTGCCGCCGGACGAACGTCCGCCGCTGCTGTAGGACGTGCCACCACTGCTGTAATTGGCTTTGACAACGTACCCGCCGCTGCTGCCATGACGGCGAGCTTTGATGCGAGCGATTTTTTGACGCAAGTGACCAGCCAGGCCACCGCCGGAAGATCCACGCGAGTACCCGCCAGATGATCCGCCGGAAGAACCTCCTGAGGAGCCACCAGACGAAGCGTACGCCGCGGTGTATCCACCGGACGAACCGCCAGAGGAAGCTCCGACCGAGCCTCCTGAAGAACCAGCGTGGCGAGCCGCGATGCGAGCACGCAGGCCGGAAAGCAATCCACCCCCGCTGCTTCCGCCGCTGCTGCCGTAGACGACGCCACTGCCACCGCTACTGCCGTAACTCCCGTAGGAGCCACCCGCCTCTGCAGAAACGCTCATGCTGAGCGCCACCGTGAGGCATGCCAATGTTTGCATGCACCTCATAAACGATTCTCCACCCTTTTTAACGCGACTCTTGGTAATGCCGACTGGTTCTCACCACAAAAGTGAGCGACTTGACGGCTTGAATTGCACTTGGAAGCTGCGGGCCATTCAAACTGGGGGCCCGTCGCCTTCGCCAGGATAGCGGACCGGCGTTGCCGATCAAGAAGTCTGGGTAAAATAATCGGATTGCGTTGTTGTGGTGGTGGAGCTGAAACGGCTCTTTGCTCGATCCTGAGTGCTCGCCAAAAGAATGCCTGCACTTGTTGGACATTCAGTCGATCTTTTCAATGGCCACATGATCAAATTCGGAGCTGCCCGTCGCGCCAAACAGCCCGACTCGCACGATGGCTTCTCGGGCGGTTCGCGGGACCCGAACCAACCGGCTGTCTTCCCGCCAGGGGCGAGTGCCTCGGTAGGGGCCCATCGAAAATGTCCCCAGGTCACGTCGCAGTTCATCGTAGAAGCTGATGGCGACCATTGGCCACGAATCCGCATCGGGGCCTTTGACGACGTTTTCTGTCCGCAGCCGAGCGGACAACCGAATCAAGGAGACTTTCGTTCCGTCAATCGCGATGCCCTGCAACAGGTGCGATCCCAATCCAGGGGTTTCGTTCTCGAAACGGATCAACCCAGCATCTTCGGCCCCATCCGTGTCGGATGCAGGCAAGGCGATTTGCTGGACTTGCCGGCCGTAGTACCAGCCGGGGACGAAACCCTCCGGATCATCGGCGCCTGGCGGATCGGAGAAATCTTCGTTGACCACTTTCGGATTGGCGGGGTCTGGGAGCGTCTGGCGAGCGTCTTCAGCGGTGCCCGTCATTGGAACGAACAAAGTGGGACGCAAGGGTTCACGCACCAATTTGCCGTCGCGTTTGGTCATCCGGTAGAGCGTTTGTTGGTAGCGTTCCCCCACGGGGATGATCATCGACCCGCCTTCGCGGAGTTGTTCGACCAATGGCACGGGCACCGATTCGGGGCTGCACGTCACGATGATTTTGTCGAACGGTTCGGCCTCTGGCCAACCCAGAAAACCGTCGCCGATTCGCGTGTGGACGTTTTCGTATCCCAGGCGGTTGAGCACGCCAGCGGCACGGGTGCCGAGTTCGTCGACAATTTCAATGGAATAGACTTCCGCCACCAAGGGACTCAGCACGGCGGCCTGGTAGCCGCTGCCGGTGCCGATTTCGAGCACCTTGTCCGTCGGTTGTGGATCCAGCGTTTCGGTCATCGAAGCGACGATGAAGGGGCTGCTGATCGTTTGAGCGGAACCGATCGGCAAGGCCATGTCGAAGTAGGCTTTGTCGCGAACGGCCGACGGCACAAACTCGTGCCGGGGCGTGGTTTCGATGGCTTTCAGAACCGCTTCGTTGGTCACGCCGGCGGTGCGAATCCTGGTTTCAACCAGCTTGCGGCGGGCGGCGGCGTAGCGGTCGTGGAGGGCAGTCGGTGAGGAGCCAGTTTGACCCAGGATCAACGGAGGAGGCTGGGCCAAGGAATTGTCGCTCGTCGATGGAGTTGGATGGAGAGAGGGACGGTTCGGTTCCGGCGACTGCGACCAAGCGGGGGTCAGTGCCGAGGTCACCATGCACACCAAGGTGGCGTGGCATGCCAAACGTTTCTTGCGAGACGCGATTGCGACAGCGTTGCCGCAACGGGAGGCGTTTGGGTTGGGGGAACGCTGCTCCGACATCATTTCACCTCGGGACGCAGAAGAACGGGTTTGCCGAAGATGTCTTGGAACAACCCCGACTGACTTCGCATGGCAATTTGTTCCAGCGACACGTCGTCCACTCCCGGTGCGGAAATGACCAATCGCTTGCCTTCTTGGGAGAGATTGATCTCGCGAATTCGGCCGCTGCGAGTGTCATCGAGCGCGATCGCGAGTCGCAAAATCGCAGCCATTTTGGCCACCGCGACTCGGTCGTGTCGATCCAGCGACCCGTAACCTTCGTGGTTCGATTGTGGTGAGGCACGCCGGTGGTACCGGGCAACCAACGCAACCAGCCTCAGTTCTTGTTGTGACAAGCCAAACAGATCGCTGTTGCGAATGATGTAATAAGCGTGTTTGTGATTGCTGTGCAGACTGATGTACAAGCCGACTTCGTGCAGCAACGCGGACACGTACAGCAGCACTTCGTAGCGGGCGTCCAGCTGGTGTTCTTTGGTCAGTTCTTCGAACAACCGGCGAGCCAACTCGGCGACGGCTCGGGAATGGGTCTCGTCGATTTGGTACTTTCGTCCGAGCGAAACCGCTGAGCGAACGATCTGCTGGCGGAATTCGCTGGTCCAATTGCCACCCTGCACGATATCGGCCAGCAACCCGTCTCGCAGGTTGATGTCGCTGACCAGGATGTGCTTGAGCTCAAAGTGTCGTGCCAGCATCGTGTAAGCCAGCAAGGCCGGCGCCAACGTTTCCGCTTCGACAAACGTCGCACCGTACTTTTTGACGACTGCGTCCTCGCCCATTTCGAGGATTTGCTGGGTCAGTTCTTCGAGCTTGTCGACCGGAATGCGAGCCAGTGAGGTCTCGTCCCAATCTTCGATCAAACAATGAGCGGCGAAACGAATGTCGCCACCCAGTGCGACCAAGTTCAGCTGGATGTCGGTGCGAACTTGTTCGCTGATTCGAACGAGGATTCGGCGGATGTGGGTTTCCAGCAGTTCACGCCAGCGAACACCGCGGGCACCGGACGCGTCCAACGTCTGCAGCAATCGCAACGATCCCAACCGGAATGATTCGCTGTGCAGCACATTGCCACCACGAATGACGAGCAACTCGGTGCTGCCGCCGCCGACTTCCACGACCAACGATTTACTCTCGGCTGTTTCTGCCAAAGCCATCAACTGGGGCGTGATGCCCATGTAGGTGATCCGGTTCACCTCGGCTTCATCGATCGGCTCGACGTCCAAGCCGGTGGCCACATAGACCCGGTCAATGAACGCGACGCGGTTGCTGGCTTCTCGAACTGCACTGGTGGCGACGACGCGAATGTCGTTGGTCGAATCGATGCCGTATTCCCGCAGGACTCGGCGGAAACGTCTCAAAACCGCCGCGGCTCGTTCAATGCCTTTGCGTGACAGGCGTCGCGTTTCAAAGGCGTCGCGTCCCAAGTCGACTGGTTGCAGCAACGACTCCAGAGTTCGCACGCTGCCGTCGGGCAAGATCTCTGCGATCGCCATCCGGATACTGGTCGCACCGATGTCAATCGCCGCCACCGTTCGCGGCGAATTGTCCAGCGACGTTGCAATGTGCGAGGTCGCCGTGTTGAGGTGCGGGTTCGCAGCACTGATGTGCGGCGCGGTCGCGGTGCTTCGCGGTGTGAGTGGATTGTCCATGTTCTTCACGCTGAATTCCTAGGCGGTGGATGCGAGAGGGATATCGAATCCGTGTCGTCGCAAAACATCGATGGCTTGTTCACCACCCAAACACACTTCCGCCTTCCATCCGTGAGAGCGTGCCGCGTCGACGTTTTCGGGACGATCGTCGACGAAGAGAATTTCTTCTGGGCGCAACGCGACATTGTCGTCTTTGCCTTGCCTGGTTGCCAAGCACTCGCTGGCCAAATTCATCGCTGTTTCATAAATCAGGCGATCCGGCTTCATGCTCCGGGCCTCGTAGCTGACAACCTGCACTTCAAAGGGGCCGCTCATGATTTCCCAGCCACGGCCGTTGACCCAGGTCCAGTGAGCCTCGCAGGTGTTGCTGAGAATTCCAATCGGGACGTTCGCGTCACGCAATGATTGCAAGGCGGCAACCATCGGTTCGATCGGAGTGAACATGTCACTGATCGCACGCATGATGTCGCCGGTTGCCACCATTCCGGTGGGATCCACCAACGTCGCGTAGGCGTCGCGAATGGCTTGCGCGTAATCTTCTTCCGTGATCACCCCGGTTTCCAATTGGTTCTGCAATCCGCTCGCATGCAGGATTTCGTCGGAGGCTTCGCGGGTACCACCAAACAGATCGGCCACATTGTCGTTGGCTCGATTGCGATCAAACGAGACCAAGATGTTCCCGAGGTCGAAGTAGATAAATCGAATGTCGGCTGCCATCAATCCAGTCCAAGAATGCGCAGGTTGCGATACCAAGCTTCCGCGGGTTTGCCAGCATGAATTTGCAAAGCAATCACGCCAACTTGGGGGATCCCGTCTTCCGTTTCAATGTAGTCAACCGTCGGGGTTCCATTGAGACTGATTTGAATCCGAGGCCCCCGGCACACGATCCGCATCTCGATCCAGTCGGTTTGTTCCGGTGCGGCTGATTGTGAGTCTTGTTGGTCCAGCGAGTCTGGTTGGTTGCCGGTGCGTTTCCACTCGACTTCGAATGGCGGTTCGGGCAATTGCAGCATTCGGCGGCGTCGTGATTCGTCGTACAGGGCACCCCAAATCGAACGCTGGGCGGAGTATCCCGCGTCGGCTTGGTAGCCGATCATCTCGTGCGGTGGCACCTGGTCGCTTTTCTTTGGGCGTCGCGAGCGGAACTGAATGCCCGCGTTTCGGCCCGCGCCACGCATCCGAATTTCGGCTCGGAATTCAAAGTTGTCAAACTTCTCGGTCGTGGCCAAAAACTGGTTCTTGGCAATTGGCTGATCCAGTCGGCCTGCCACGATCGCTTCGTCTTCGATTCGGAACCAGGAGGCATCTCCTTCGAATCCAGCCAGGATCTGACCGTCGAACAGCGATCGGCTGCGGGTGCGGAATTCTTCGTCGCTGACGCCGATGTCCTCGATCGCCTGCGCCGCGGCGGGTGCGAGCGATTCAGGTCGCTCTTGAGCGTGTGTGCCCTGCCCCACCGAAGTGCTGGCCAGGGCAAACAGAATTGCCATCACCCAGCGAGTTCGCCGGGAATTCGCGGGTGAAAGTCCAGCGAGGCAGGGTGGACCAGAGGTTTTCTTTGAAGTGAAACCGGTCTCAATACCGAACGGAGGTTGGGACGCCGCTGTCAGGGTTGGACGTGAGGCGAACTGCCCCATCTTTGTAGTTTTCATGTCACCGATCATACTCTTTGACCCTTTCAAGGTGTTGCCACCCCTCTCCGGCCGCTTTCCCCTGCCAAAACAATCTCATGACCGCGACTCAGCCTGATTCCGATTCCAATGCACTGAACAAGTACAGCAGCAAGATCACCCAGCCGAAAAGCCAGGGTGCCTCGCAGGCAATGCTCTACGCCACCGGCATGTCCTCCGAAGACATGAACAAGCCGCAAGTCGGGATCGGCAGCATGTGGTACGAGGGTAACAGCTGCAACATGCACCTGTTGGACCTCGCCGCGGACGTCAAAGCCGGTGTCACCGACGCCGGCATGGTCGGCATGCGATTCAACACCATCGGTGTGTCCGATGGGATCTCGATGGGCACCGACGGGATGAGCTACTCGTTGCAGAGTCGCGACCTGATCGCCGACTCGATCGAAACGATCATGGGGGCCCAGTGGTACGACGCGCTGATCGCCCTGCCCGGTTGCGACAAAAACATGCCTGGCTGCTTGATGGCGATGGGACGTCTGAATCGGCCTGCCATCATGGTTTACGGCGGAACCATCAAACCCGGCCATTTCAAGAATGAAAAACTGGACATCGTCAGCGCCTTCCAGTGCTACGGGCAATACATCGCGGGACAAATCAGCGAAGAAGAACGCAGCGAAATTGTTCGCCACAGTTGTCCCGGTGCGGGAGCCTGCGGCGGCATGTACACCGCCAACACGATGGCCACTGCGATCGAAGCCTTGGGCATGGCCCTGCCCTACTCCGCCAGCATCCCGGCCGAGCACCCTGAAAAGAAAGAGGAATGCAAACGCGCTGGTCTGGCCATCCTCGAACTGCTGAAGAAAGACATCAAGCCTCGCGATATCATGACTCGCGGCGCGTTCGAAGACGCGATGGTGACGTTGATGGCACTGGGCGGCAGCACCAACGCGGTGTTGCACTTGATCGCGATGGCTCGCAGTGTCGATGTGCCGCTGACGATCGAGGACTTTCAGTCGGTCAGCGATCGAACTCCTTTCCTGGCCGATCTGAAACCCAGCGGGAAATTTGTGCAAGAGGACCTGCACAGCGTCGGCGGCACGCCCGCTGTGATGAAGTACTTGCTCGAGAAGGGCATGATCAAAGGCGAGCACATGACCGTCACCGGCAAGACGCTGGCCGAGAACTTGGCCGATCTGCCCGGTTTGAAGGCCGGTCAGAAAATCGTGGCCACGGTCGAACAACCGATCAAAGAGTCAGGTCACATTCGAATCCTGAAGGGCTCGCTGGCAACCGAAGGCGCGGTCGCGAAAATCACCGGCAAAGAAGGCTTGCAGTTCAGCGGACCGGCGCGTGTGTACGACAGCGAAGAGTTGATGCTGGCCGCGTTGGAACAAAAGCAGATTCAAAAAGGCGACGTGGTGGTCATCCGTTATGAAGGTCCCAAAGGCGGACCCGGTATGCCTGAGATGCTGACCCCGACCAGTGCCATCATGGGTGCCGGTCTGGGAAGCGACGTGGCTCTTTTGACCGACGGTCGTTTCAGCGGCGGCAGCCACGGCTTCATCGTCGGCCACATCACCCCCGAAGCTCAAGTCGGTGGTCCGATTGCGTTGATCGAAGATGGCGACACCATCACCATCGATGCCGAAACCAACTCGTTGGATTTGGAAGTCGACGCGACTGAGTTGGATGCTCGCCGGTCCAAGTGGACGGCACCGGCACTGAAAGCCACCCGCGGAACGCTCTACAAGTACATCAAGTGCGTGAAGAGCGCCAGCGAAGGCTGCGTCACCGACGAGTGAGCCGGTAGTTCGTGAGTGCAACGGGCTTGGAAGCCCATTGTACGAGCGAGAGTACGCTGGGCTTCCAAGCCCGGCGACCAGCAAAACGTACGCTGGGCTTCCAAGCCCGGCGATATCTGCCTCGATGCTCTCTACAACCGAGCCGGATTGACCGGCACCGTCGGGATCTCACCCGACGCTTTGGCTCGCAGCAACGGACGCAATCGCCGGATGACGGCAAGAGCCCGTTCATCCGGATCCTCGGCCAGGTTCTTGAATTCATTCGGATCGCTTTGGTGGTCGTACAACTCGACCCCGTGCCGACCTTCGGCCCATTCGGTGTACCGATAGCGATGCGTGCGAATGCTGCATCCCATCACTTGCTCGGGCAATCGATCGTCCGCAGGACGCAAGACTTGCGTGATCGCCGTCCCGTTCCACTGGGCGACCGGATCGTTCAGCAAAGGTTTCAAGCTGCGACCGGCCAATCCGCTCGGTGACTCAATGCCTGCCAAATCGGTGAGTGTTGGATAGATGTCAACGAACTCGACAATCCGATTGCAGGATCCGTGTCCTGTTTGCGATGGATCGCGAATGATCAGCGGCGATTGGGCTCCTTCTTCGAACAGCGTTCGTTTCTGCCAGACTCCGTTGTGTTCGCCGAGGTGGTAACCGTGATCGCTCCAGAACACCACGATCGTGTTGTCGGCCAGTCCCTGTTCCTCCAGTGCATCGAGCAAGCGTCCGACTTGAGCGTCGACAAACGACACGCACGCGTAGTAAGCCTGAGTCGCTTTCAACAGCGTTGGTTCATCGAGTCCATAGTTGGGAACCGGGCAATTGTGAGCGAACGCCGCCGTGGGAATGTCGTCGCGATCGCCAGCGGGAGCGTACGGCAATCGCAATGACTCCAGCGGGTACATGTCAAAGTATTTCTTCGGTGCGACATAGGGCGTGTGCGGTCGAAAGAAACCGACACCCAAGAAGAATGGTTCGTCTTTCTTTTCTCGCATGATGCGGATGGCTTCCGTCGCGATCATGCCATCGGTCTGTTCTTCGTCTTCGCCATCGGCCGCCAACCAACTGAGTGCACCACTGATCTTCCGGTGCGGTTCGGCATTGAAGATGAGGTGTTCTTCGACTTTGTCCCGTCCCTTGGGATTGACCGTTTGGTTCCACGAGGGCGGGTCATCAAAGCCGTCCGTTCCGATCGAGGCCGGCACGTTGTAGTGATAGATCTTGCCGACTCGAGCGGCAAAGTAACCGGCTTGTTGAAACGCTTGCGACAACGTGACGACGTTTGGGACTTCGTCACGAAAATGTCGGTCGAGGTCGTAGACTTTGATTTGATCGGGACGCAGTCCCGTCATCACCGACGCTCGCGTGGGATTGCAAAGCGGCAGTTGGTTGTACGCTCGGCGGAAGCAGGTTCCCGTTGCTGCCAAGCGGTCGATGTTGGGTGTCTTGGCAACCACATCGCCGTAGCACCCCAGCGCGGATGCCAGGTCGTCGACAGCAATGAAGAGCACGTTGGGTTTGGAAGGCTCGGGTTGCGTTTCCGCGTTTGCCGGCGTCGCATGATTGGCAATGCACGCGATGAGTGTGGCGAGTATCCACAGGCGGCGGCTTGGGTTGTGGATGGAAGGTGATGCGAGGGAGGATGCCAAATGCATGAGTCACGCGAGGAAGTGGGGAGGGAAGCGAGACAGCGGAGGAGTGATTTGTGCTGGTCGGTTCAACGGACTTGGAAGGCAGTCGTAGATCGGGTTGTGGGACCAACGGGCTTGGAAGCCCATTGTACGGACAAAGTACGCTGGGCTTCCAAGCCCGGCGCGAGCGAGAACAGTACGCTGGGCTTCCAAGCCCGGCGAAATCGAACACTCGATCCGTCCCACCTTGCCTTCATCGACGCGAAGACAAATCGCTCGGCCCGACGCGTGTGAATTCCACAAAGTAAGCCCCGCGGATTTTCTGGCTGGCCGCGTCACGCAACCAGGTTTGCAATCGATGCGGACCAGCGGGAAGGTCGATCTCGAACGTGACGGATGAATCTTCCGGCTTCAGCGTTTGAGCTTGCTCGATCGAATCCACACGAAGGCGAGCCTGGTCGGCTTGGATGGGAGCCAACGCGTCCTCGGGGAACCGCCTGAGTTCAATGGCGTATCGCCCCGCTTCCGCGACTTCAATTTCCCAGAAACCGTTGATCAGCAGATCGTTGTCCGGCAATTGAGACGGTTTCCAAATCACTCGGCCTTCAGTCGGGTGCCAGTCTCGGACCGTGATCAGTGTGGGCGTGGTGTCCTTGCCGACGATGAACCGAACCACGTCCTTGCGGCTTCCGTGAACGTCTTCAAAGTAGGTGTCGTATGCAGCTCGCAGTTCACGCACCACCTCAGGATGCTCGGCGGCGATGTTCTTGAATTGCCCGGGATCGTTTCGAATGTCGTACAGTTCGTCGCGAACCAATCGCCATCGGTCTGTCAGCACAGCGAACGGTGGCTGTGCCCTGCCCTGCGTCTTCGTTGCGGAGACAACGTTGTCTGATTGACGTTCAATGATCAGGGTTCGTTCAGGCCACTGCTGGGAGGAGCCGTCGAGCAGTCCCGCCATCGAACGCCCGTCGAAAGAAACTTCGGCCGGTCGCTTCAGATCACAAAGATCGATCAGAGTTGGCAACCAATCACGATGGCACGTCAATTGGTGGACTGGACGATTGCCGTCCCACTTCGCCGGCCAACTTGCAAAGCAGGGAACCCGGTGCCCGCCTTCGTAGACCGAACCCTTCTTGCCTCGCATGCCCGCGTTGAATCCGTCCTTGCGATCTTGTTCGCTGGCTCCTTGCGCCGTGCCATTGTCGCTCATGAAAACCAGCAACGTGTTTTCACGCAGGTTGGCTTGGTCGAGCTTCTTCAGGAGTCGGCCAAGGTTCTCGTCAAAGTTTTGAATCATCCCATAGAACGCGGCACGTTGGGGTTCGATGCCCTGCTGCTCGAATGGATCGGAATAACGATCTGCCACCAAGTAGGGGCTGTGCATCGCGTTGGTGGGGATGTAAACGAAGAATGGTTGTTCGGAATCCTGCTGGATGAAATCAATCGCTTCCTCGAACCAGATGTCGGTGCAGTATCCATCGAACGATTCTGGCGTTCCGTTTCGGTAGTAGGTGTCGTCGAAGTAGTCATTGCCGGTCGGGTTTCCGATCTCGTCTGCCCCGCCCGCCATGTGACGCACCACGGTTTCAAAACCTCGTTCGAGCGGTGCAAACGGTGGTGGGTCACCCAGATGCCACTTGCCGAACATGCCGGTCCGATAGCCCGAGTCGCGAAAAATTTCGGCCATGGTTGTTTCGTCGGGATCGAGCAACTGGCGGCCTTCGGTGACCGCCCACGCACCCACTCGCGTGCAGTAGCGGCCCGTCATCAATGCGGCTCGGGTGGGCGTGCAAACCGGATCGACGTGAAAGTTTTCCAGCCGCACGCTTTGTGATGCGAGGCGATCCAGGTTGAGTGTGTTGAGCCAAGGGTTGCCGTGGCATGACATGTCGCCATAACCCTGGTCGTCGGTCACAACCAAGATCACGTTGGGGCGAGACTCGCTCGAGGTTTGAGCCCATGCAGGAAAGCAAGTCGTCAGGCAGGCGGCGAGGAGAATCCAAATTCGATGGTGCATGGAGTGGCTGATGATCGGAATGGTGTGGGGACAATTGCAATCGAGGTCAACCATCGTATTCCCCGAGCCGGACTTGTCGTTTGAACGTGATGCCAAAGTGACGCTGGAATCGCGAAAGTGGTTTGCTCGTTTGACCGATCGTGTGTCTGGGACAGAACTTACGAAGCGTCGGATGGGGCCAGTTTTTCAGTGCCCTTTTCGTCGGTTCAACAGGGCTCCATAGAGCATCAGGCGTCAGCATGGGTTACCCTGGTTGGGTTCGGTTGACCTCCCAAACTCAAGCCCGATGCGTCTGGCAGGACGCGAAGGATTCATTCACCCGTGGCCCACAATCGCATGCGAGTTCGCATTCTGACGACCATCAGGAAACCGCTGGCGTTGTGGTTGCTGGCGATCTCGTTGGGTGGCCAGTTGTTTGGCGATGACATCGCAGAATCGTCCCGTGTGTCCGAATCCGAAGCGTTGTTTGTTCGCCGCGTGGCACCGCTGCTTCGCGAAAAATGCTTGGGGTGTCACGGGCAGGACCCTGATTTGATCGAAGGCTCGTTGGATTTGCGTTCGTTGGCTGGGTTGGAAGATGGCGGCGACAGCGGGGAAGCCGCGGTTGTTCCTGGTGAGCCGGAACACAGCCCTTTGTATCTGGCCTCGACCCGAACCAGCGGTGATTGGTCGGAGATGCCACCCAAGGAAGCCGAGCAACTTTCAAAGCAGCAACTGGAATGGCTGAGAGACTGGATTGCGTCTGGTGCGGTTTGGCCGGACGAGGATCGCGTGGCCGAGATCCAAGCGGCCTATGAAAGCGAGTGGTCCGCCGAAGATGGCATCACCGTCGCAACCTCCGGTGGGCTCGATGAACATTGGACGAACCGGAAGTATGACCCAGCCGGATTGTGGGCCTATCAACCGGTGCAGAAGCCTGAAGTAACCACGGATCGAAATCCGATCGATGTCTTGATCGAAGACGGCTTGGCTGACGGGACCGACGTGGCACCGCGTGCCGATCGTCGAACCCTCATTCGCCGCGCGACCTATGACTTGATCGGATTGCCGCCGACGCCTTCGGACGTGGAACGTTTTCTCCAAGACCCGGCCGACGACCGTGTGGCGTTTGAAAAGTTGGTCGAACGATTGCTGCAGTCACCTCACTACGGCGAGCGGATGGCTCAGCATTGGTTGGATGTCGTTCGCTACGCCGACTCCTCCGGATTCGCGAATGATTTCGAACGCGGGAACGCGTGGCGATATCGCGACTACGTCATTCGCTCCTTCAACGAAGACAAACCGTACGACCAATTCATTCGAGAACAGATCGCGGGCGATGAGATTGATCCTAACGATCCCGAGTGTTTGATCGCCACCGGTTTTTTGCGGATGGGACCTTGGGAGTTGACTTCGATGGAGGTCGCCAAGGTGGCTCGTCAAAGGTTCCTCGACGACGTGACCAACAGTGTCGGTGAAACGTTCTTGGGGCATTCGTTGCAGTGCGCCCGCTGTCACGATCACAAGTTCGATCCGATTCCCACGCGGGATTACTACTCCGTTCAAGCTGTTTTTGCGACGACACAGCTCGCCGAACGAAAGGCTGATTTCTTAGACGAAGAGAACTTGGCTGGCTTTGATGAGAAACGCTATCTCGATCGTTCCAGGCAGATTCACGAGCGGACGCTTGAGGAAATCGAACAGGTGCTCTTGGACAATTCGCAACTTTGGTTTCAGGAAAATGGCAAGGATCCGGCTGCTTGGAACAAGGAACTGAAACGTTTGCGATCCAAGGGGAAATCAAAATCGCTGTTCACCTCGGCTCGCAATGCGATGCGAGCGGCGGGAGTTCCTGAGAGCGACTACCCGCCGAAGTTGGTCGGGTTCACACCGGAGCAATTTGGGAAGGAACGCGTCGCCCGAAAGGGACTGCAACGTTTGCGTTGGGTACAAGATCGCTACCAGCCGTATGCTTTGGCTGTCTACAGCGGACGAACCGTTTCGCGAACTTCGGTCATGAGTCCGATTCGAATGCCAAAGGATCGGTGGACGAAGGGAGATCTGGAATCCAGCGTGATCTTGACCGGCGGGGATCCCTTTTCGGCCGGTGAAGCGGTTTCGCCTGGCGTGCTGAGCGTGATTGAGAATCAAGTCCCGGCGGACATTCCGGTTGCCATCGAAGGACGCCGGGCCGCATTTGCGAATTGGGTGGCGGCACCCGGAAACCCTTTGACGTCCCGCGTGATCGTCAATCGTTTGTGGCAATGGCATTTCGGAGACGCCATCGCGGGCAACGCCAACAACTTTGGCGCCACAGGAAAGCCGCCGACGCATCCAGAGTTACTGGATTGGTTGGCGGCCACACTGGTGGAAGAGAACGGGTCGATCAAAGCGATGCATCGCCGGATCATGAACTCGGACGTGTATTGTCGTTCCAGTTCCAACGAATCGACTCAGCCGTATCAAGGGTTCAAGCCGCGACGGTTGAGTGCCGAAGAATTGCGGGATTCGATGTTGGCCGTGACCGGAGAACTGAGCCCGGTGTTGGGCGGCATCCCATGTCGTCCCGAGATCAATCAGGAGGTAGCGTTGCAGCCTCGGCAAGTCATGGGGACGTTCGCCGCCGCTTGGGTTCCTAATCCCAAACCCGAGGACCGGCATCGGCGATCCATCTATGTGTTGAAGCTTCGCGGATTGATCGATCCGTTCTTGGAAGTGTTCAACGTGCCGTCGCCCGACTTCTCCTGTGAGCGACGTTCCGCCTCCACGGTCACGCCCCAAGTCTTCAGCCTCTTCAATGGGCAAAGCACGCACTCTCGTGCTTTGGCGCTCGCGGATCGGGCGCGTCGCGAAACGGAATCGGATGAGGACGCGATCACCCGGTGTTTTGAACTGGTGTTGTCTCGATCGCCATCGAGCGAAGAGGTGGAGGAAGTGGTGACGCACTGGTCTCACGTGCAAGAGATTCTTCCGGCGTCGCCACCCGAACGTGACCGCCCGCCTTTGGAAGTGGTGCGCAAAGCGGTGGAAGAGAACACGGGCGAGAAGTTTGAGTTTGTTGAACGCTTGCACTCCAATGTGGACTTTCAACCTGATTTGCAACCGGCCGATGTGGATCGGCACACGTGGGCTTTGGCAGACGTTTGTTTGGTGCTGCTGAACTGCAACGAGTTTGTCTATGTGGATTGATGTCATTCGGCGTGGTTCGTCCTTGATGAGGTGGATGTGATGTTTGTGATGCCACGACGCGAAAGTTTGTTTCGGATGGGAACGTCGCTGGGCGGGATCGCGCTGGCATCGATGTTGGCGGACGAAGCCTCCGCGGAAAACATGAGTGATCAAGATGGCCAAACCGCACCGATGCAGCCGAAGCCCGGGCATGTTCCGGCCAAGGCGAAGAACTGCATTTTCTTGATGATGGAAGGTGGTCCGTCGCACATCGACACCTTCGATCCCAAGCCCAAACTCAACCAGTTGCACTTGACGGAGTTTGTTCGCCAAGGGCAACAGAAATCCGCGATGGAAAGCGGCAAGCGTTATTTCGTTCAAAGCCCCTTTTCGTTTTCGAGGCACGGCGAGAGCGGTGCGCCGATGGCGGACAACTGGACGCATCTGCCAAAGGTCGCGGACGAGCTTTGTTTCTACCGTGGGTGCCAAGTCGACAGCGTCAATCATCCCACCGCGATGTATCAAATGAACTGCGGCAATCGCTTCGGCGGTGATCCCGGCATCGGTGCTTGGGTGACTTATGGGCTGGGTTCCGAAAACCAAAGTCTGCCTGGGTTCATCGTGTTGCCAGAGGTTTCGTACCCACAAGGCGGAGCGGCGAATTGGAGCAATGGTTATCTGCCGGCGTTCTATCAAGGCACGCCCCTGCGAGCCAAAGGATCGCCGATCTTGGATCTGCAACCACCGGCCGGGGTGAGTCGAACGCGGCAGCGATTGAATTTGGATCTGCTTGCACGGATGAACCAGCGACATGCGGCCAAGCATCCCGAGCAGGATGAATTGTCCGCGCGTCTGGAGAGTTATGAGTTGGCGTATCGGATGCAGACGGAAGTTCCCGAAGCAATGGACCTTTCCGGTGAGACGAAGGAAACGTTCGCCATGTACGGGATTGGCAACGATGCCACCGACGCGTTCGGACGCAAGTGTTTGTTGGCTCGCAAGATGGTCGAGAAGGGAGTGCGTTTCGTTCAGTTGTACAACGGGACCTGGGACAGCCACGATTACATCGAACGAGCTCACGGGAATTTGGTGCGAGGTGTCGATCAACCGATTGCGGCATTGATCCAAGACTTGAAGCAACGCGGATTGCTCGAGAGCACCTTGGTCGTGTGGTGCGGCGAATTCGGACGCTCACCCGACAACGGCGTTCGAGGCGGAACCGCGTACGGACGCGATCACAACGCCAACGCGATGACGATTTGGATGGCCGGTGGAGGCGTCAACGCGGGGCACACGATCGGTGCGACCGATGAGACTGGGATGACCGCCGTGGAAGAGGTGCGGCCGGTTCGTGACTTCCATGTCACGTTGTTGCGATTGTTGGGGCTCGATGACAACAAGCTGACGTACTATCACGCCGGCCGCTTCAAGCAACTCAGCCAGTTCGGCGGCAAGGTGATCGAGCCGTTGATTGCTTGATAGGGCAGCCGAATGCGTGAATGAAAGTAGCGGAAGGGCGCGAGCCCTCCGGTTTCGCACCGGGCGGCTTGCGCCGCACCGCTCAGTCTTTCGGTCTCGCGAAAATTCGCGTTATGCAACTCGAAGCTGCTGTCGGCCAGGTTTTACCTGGCGATGGTTGTTGGCCGGTGAGCGTTGGTCTCGCGACGGCATTTTGATGACGCCTCGCTTTGTTCCAAAGCATCGGCGTGGGCGCCATGTGAGACATGGCCTACGGGCGCCAACCGAATTCTGGCGAATCCGGCTACGAATTGACGTGGCTGCTGTCGGCCAGGTTTTACCTGGCGATGGTTCTTGGCCGGTGCATGTTGGTCTCGCGAAAGCGGTTCGTTGACGCCTCGCTTTGTTCCAAAGCATCGGCGTGGGCGCCATGTGAGACATGGCCTACGGGCGTGAACCGAATTCTTGGCGAATCCGGCTACGTTGCAAGCTTCACGGCGACGGGGATCATCCGAACGACTCGGAGGCCTTTGCTTACGAAGCGTTTTCGATCCAGCGGACCAGGCTTCGTACCATCACGCCGGTGGCACCCGCGTCGCGATGAGGTTTGGGCGAGTCAACGAAGGCTGGGCCAGCGATGTCGATGTGAACCCAAGGCACGTCGGCGACAAAGTTCTCCAGGAATTTCGCGGCGGTGATGGCGCCGCCCCAGCGACCTTCGCCGACGTTCTTGATGTCGGCCACCTTGCTTTTGACTTTGTCGTCGTACAGCGAGAACATCGGCAATTGCCAAACGGGTTCGCACTCGGATTCCGCTGCGCTTTGAACCGCGTCGCAAAGGGCTTGGTTGTTGGTCATCAATCCAGCGACATCGATTCCCAGTGCCACCATGCAAGCTCCGGTGAGCGTGGCCAGGTCGACGATCGCTTGGGGATTTTGTTGGACCGCGACGTCCAAGGTGTCGGCCAAAACCACGCGGCCTTCTGCGTCGGTGTTGAGGATCTCGATCGTTTTTCCGCTGCGGGTTTCGATCACGTCGCCGAGTTTGTAGCTGTCGCCACTGACCATGTTTTCGGCCAGTCCACACAGTCCGATGACGTTGCGTGGCACCTTCAGCTTTGCGAGTGCGTTCATCACGCCGACAACGGTTGCTGCACCAGCCATGTCACACTTCATGTCGACCATGCCATCGCTGGGTTTGAGTGACAGACCGCCGGAGTCAAACGTGACGCCTTTGCCGACGATCACGAGGGGGGCTTCGTCGCCACCGCCATCGTGACGCAGCATCACCAAACGCGGTGGGCTGGTTGACGCTCGGCCGACGGCCAAAATTGCGCGGCAGTTTTCGACTTCCAGTTTTTTCTCGTCCCAGACTTCGCACTTGAGTCCGCAGTCGCTGGCGATCTTTTCAGCGTACTGAGCGAACCCCGTTGGGTTCATGATCGATGGTGGCTCGTTGACCAAACGCCGGGTGTGATTGATCGATTGGCCGAGTTTTTCGCCACGCGATACGGCTTCGGTTGAGTAACCAACGAACGCGATCGCGTCGGGAACCGAGACGGCTGGTTCGCGTTGATACAGGTGCTGACCTTCGCAACCGGAGACCGCACCGGCGACGACCGCATCGTGATTGTCGGCGGCGACACCCTCGCCCAAGGCAAATGTGATTTGCGGGCGAGGTTTGCTGACCAAGCTACGAACCACCGCAGCGCCCAGTTCGATGGCGGATCCGCGAGTGCGTTTGTCGCTCGCACCCAATCCAGCGAGCACGATCCAAGGTGTTTGAGGGTCGCCGGTGGCGAAGCTGGTCAGCTCACCGGGTTTGCCATTCACTTGACCGGAGTCACACGCGTTTTGCACGGTCTTGGCGAGCGATTCAGGCAGCGTGGAGAGCGCGACGCACTTCGCAGTTGCGTTGCCGTCGGATGAATCCTCCGAATCCCCGGCCGGTTCGACGCCGAGGACCAACACACCTGCTTTGGCGAGGTCAAGTTTGGCTTCGGCGGTCAGCGTCAACGAAGGGAAAGGCAAAGGTTGCATGTTGGATCCGATGTCAGTTGGAAGTGAGAGAAATGTTTTCAGTCAGAGTTGGTTGATGCGACGAGAGGCTGGTCTAGGAATTCGCTTCGTCTTCATCTTTTTTGTATTGGTCGAGACGGCGGTAGAGGGTCCGGGCGCCGATCTGAAGGATCTTGGCGGCCTCTTCGCGATTGTTGCCGGTCATCTTCAGCGTTTCTTCGATCGCCCAGCGTTCAATCTCGGCAAGCGGCTTTCCAACGAAACTCATGGAGCCTTCGATCAAGGCTGGGGTTGTCGCGTCGCTGCCTTCCTGGGGAGTCTCATCAATCAGTTCAGGTGGCAAGTCGTCTTCGTCGAGCGACCCATCGGTGTCCAGGACCACCATGGTTTCGACAAAGTTCCGGAGCTGACGGATGTTGCCGGGCCAGTCATAGGCGAAGAACTTCTTGGTCACCGCAGGGGTGAAATGGGCAGAGGACTTCCCGTGCCGCCGCAGGAACATCTTGCGGAAATGGTCCATCAGCGTGATCACATCGTCGCGGCGTTCACGCAGCGGCGGCAGTTCGATCGTCACGACTTTCAGTCGGAAGTAGAGGTCGTTGCGGAACGTTCCTGCATCGATCATCTCTTCGAGCGGTCGGTTGGTGGCCGAGATCAGGCGAACGTTGACCTTGATGGATTTGTTGCCGCCGACGCGAGTGATTTGGCTTTCTTCCAGCACTCGCAGCAGTTTGATCTGGGTGCTCATCGGCATGTCGCCGACTTCATCCAGAAACAGAGTGCCTCCGTTGGCGTATTCGAACGCCCCTTCCCGGTCGGACACCGCGTCGGTGAACGAGCCTTTGACGTGACCGAACAGTTCGCTTTCGACCAGGTTTTCGGAAACGGCCCGGGTATTGAGCGCGACGATCCGTTTGTTCTTCCGAGGGCTGTTCTGGTGGATCGCTTGCGCCACCATCTCTTTGCCGGTTCCGGATTCCCCGGTGATCAGCACGGTTGCGTCGGTGGCCGCGATTCGACGCAGACGATCGATGACCGTCTGCATCTTCTTGCTGGTGTAGATGATGCCTTCAAAGCCAAATCGCTCATCGAGTCGCTGCATCAACTCGGTGTTTTGGCGTCGCAGTTCGACGTTCTCGGCGGCCTTTTCAACGATGGCTCGCAACCGGCTCGGCGTGATCGGTTTTTCGAGGAAGTTGAACGCGCCCAGCTGCATGGCTTCGACAGCGATCGGCACGGTCGCATGGCCGGTGACCATCACGACTTCGCATTCGGGCAACCGTTCGTTGGCCAAGGCGAGGATTTTCATTCCGTCAACGTCGTTCATCACCATGTCCGTGATGATGATGTCAAACGTTTCTCGCTGGATCAGAGCGGCGGCATCGGGGCCGCTGGTCGCGACCTCGCAAACGTAGCCCACTTTTTCCAGGCTCTCCGTCATCGCTCGCGCATGAGCAGCCTCGTTGTCGACGACCAACAACCGATACTTGGAACGATCAAGCGGCTCGGCGGGAGAATCAGTGGCAGCAGTGAGATCGGAAGTCATTCAAATCAGACGGATGACGAGAAAGGCTGGCGAAAAACGACCCCATTTCGTGGCCGTGAGCCCTAGATTCTAAGCCAGTCCAGTTTCCTGGGAACCATGTCTCCAAAACCCGTTTTCTTCGCCCTCGGAAGTTGTCGGGGGAAGCGGTGCAAAATGACGGAACCGCTACCCGCCAATCTGGGGCATTGAAAAAGTTAAATTGACAATTGGAAATTGTAAATTTGTTTGTTCTCCAGCCGGCGAGCGACCCAATGGATCAGCGTGGTGAAGATTTAGAAGATCGGCTACTGGATTTCGCGACACGCGTCGGGAAATTGGTCGAAGCGTTGCCGGAGACCCGCCTGGGGCGGCACATCGCTGGCCAGCTGGTGCGAAGTGGCACTTCGCCCGCACCAAACTATGCCGAAGCGTGTGCCGCTGAAAGCAAGAAGGACTTTGTTCACAAGCTGGGGATCGTGTTGAAGGAACTTCGTGAATCGCGAACTTGGGTCAAGCTAATTCTAAAGTCGGAGATGCTTTCCGATGACCGCATCAAACCGCTTCTCGATGAGTGCATCCAACTGTGCAACATCATTGGGAAATCTGTTGTGACGGCAAAAGCAAATCTCCAAAACCCGAAGTAGCTGCCCTTCAACCAACAATTTGAAATTTACAATTGTCAATTTAACTTTTTCAATTGCCTTCTCCGCGGTTGGGTTGACCGAGGCAGCAGGCTCGGTGTGGGGCGACCCGGTGGATCATTCCGTGACGATTTGAAACGGATTGGCGGGGGCTTCGGATTCCTCTTGGAATTGTTCCGCGAGGTCCACGTCCTTCTTCGAGAGGGCCGCCAGCGGGACTTCGATCGTTTTGTCATCGGCGGATTTCAGGCGAAGCTTGCCGTCTTTCACCGCCAGGAACGACGCCTCGATCTTGAATTTCCCCGTTTTGTCGGTCCAGGTTCGGATGGCATCCATTTCCGGTTCGGATTCATCTTCCACTTCGTCGATCTCCTCCGGTTCCTCCATCACCACCCGGGGTTTGGGAGCGACACGCCGGGCCCGTGGTGCCGCCCGCACATGGACGGGTTGTGGAACCGTGTCAGGGGGATAACGCAACAGCGAGACGTTGACGCGTTCCACCCGGCCGTGCCCACCGACGGGCTGCACTGAAACTTCGTTGCGGTCATGGATCTCTTTGACTTCCACCGCTTCGTGGCCGCTGAACCGTTCTCGCGATTTCGCCAGAATCTGGCCGACAACCAAACGACTGGCGGTCGTGACTGGGGCGCCGGTCCGCTTCACCGTCCCAATCCCACGGCTGTAATCGCGACGGTCCTCCGCCATTTGCTTGATCGATTCGTCGAAACGACCCGCCGCTGAGTAGTAGAACGGCTGCATGTTTTTGTCAGAGATCTCGGCGCGTTTCAGGAGTGCTTGGGCGAGTTCGGGATCTTGGCGTTGATTCCGAGAATTGAGATCTGACATCGCACGATGGGCTGCCGCAGCCGACGAGCCTGGCGCCAACGCTTGTAGCCATTGTCGGCGTTCGACGTCGGTGAATGGACGCGTGCGTTTGAGGGCCGCTTCCTTTGCCGCGGCAATTTTGGCGGCTCGTTCTTGCTCCGTTTCGCGAACGACCGTGATGGAAACCGGCACCTTCACTTCCACGCCGTCGTCGACCTGGAACAACACGCGATTGATTTGCAGTTGCTCATAGAAGCCATCTTCCAAGTTGAAGAACGCGATGCCCTCGCCTTGCATCTTGAGTGGGGGATCCGAATCCGGCGCTGACAACTCGTATTGGTGGTCGATCTTCATCCGGTTCCGGACCGCTGGATGAGCGACATACTTCCACTTCTCAGTCGCGATGGAAAGCTTTTTATTGTCGATTCCCGCTCGGCTGGCGAATGAGGGTGTCATCCCGAAGGGGCTGCTAACGCGAGCGATCGTGGTCGTGTCGGAGACATCCCAAGTCACCGCGACATCCGCACCCTTTTGCGCGGCGCGTGGATTGACGGGAGCCGCGGCCGCAGGCGGGAGGGGAGCAATCGCAAGTTGGCCGATGGTGCCAAGCACCAGCCCAAGCATGTCGTCACGCTGGACCACTTCGACTTTGCCCAGCGGCGTGATTCCAAGCAAGGCTCCACGACAAGATGCCGACTCGAGGGTCGGCAACGGTGAGTCGTTGCTGCTGCGAAAGAAAGACGAGGGGCGGGATGCTTTGCCCTGCAGGTCGCCGGTCGCGGTCAACTGAATCAGCTCAGGCGTGGCTGATTTGACTTGATAGGTCAACGTGCCGGGATACTTGCCCGCGTCTTTGCCGATGCCGATCTGAATGTTGATCTTGTAGGTGACCGTCGCCCCTGCTTGGCTGCTGAAGTGAACTGGATCAGCAGCAAACGTGGGGGCAGTCAGGAACATCGCTGCAAGCAGGATGCCTCTGAAAAGATTTTTCCGATGAACCATGTCTTTGTCGCCTGAACAATGGGGGATGAGGCCCCCATCTTAATGGCGCAAAGCATCGTCTGGGAACGGAAACAGCCGCCGGTGGGCGACTGTTTCCTCAAACGTTTCCATTTCGCTTCAGATGTTCTGAGCGTATCGACGTTGGAGTGACTCAACTTCCATCGGCGTGTCTCGCATCGCCACCATGGCTCGCACGGCCGCTTCGGCGGCGGCCAGCGTCGTGATGCATGGCACCCCGTGTTGAACCCCGGCAGCTCGGATCTTGCCCTCGTCAGTGCGAGCACCCTTGCCCGACGGTGTGTTCAGGATCAGCTGAACGTCGTCGTTCTTGAGGTAGTCGATCAGGTTCGGGTGACCCTCGGACAGCTTTTTGACGCGGGTCACCGCAACGCCAGATTCTTCCAACCGGACGGCGGTGCCCTCGGTGGCCAGCAATTCGAAACCCAAGTCGATCAGCGACTTGCCAAGCGATTCGGCGGATTCTTTGTGGTTGGCGGACAGCGACAAGAAGATCTTGCCAGATTCCGGCAGCACGGTTCCCGCAGCCAGTTGGCTCTTCGCAAATGCGATTGAGAACAGTTCGCTGACGCCCATGACTTCGCCCGTGCTCCGCATTTCGGGGCCGAGCACAATGTCGACGCCGGCAAATTTCCGGAACGGCAACACGCTCTCTTTGATCGAGACGTGGCGTGGGATCGGCTCCTCGGTGACGCCGAGTTCTTTCAGCGTTTGGCCGGCCATGACTTTGGTCGCGATGTTCGCCACGGGAACACCCGTCGCTTTGGCGACGAACGGCACGGTGCGGCTGGCACGCGGGTTCACTTCAAGGATGTAAAGTGTTGGCTGGGAGCCTTCGAGCTTGACGGCAAACTGGATGTTCATCAGGCCGATCACGTTCAGCCGAGCGGCCAGTTTGCGAGTTGCATCGCGAATTTCGGCCAGCACCGGTTGGGTCAAGCTGAACGGTGGGATGCAGCACGCCGAGTCGCCGGAGTGAACACCGGCTTCTTCGATGTGTTCCATGATCCCCATGATCACACAGTCGTTGCCGTCGCTGATGGCGTCGACGTCGACTTCGGTGGCGTCTTCGAGGAATCGGTCGATCAGCACCGGTTGTCCATCGGCGACGATGAAAGCTTCGGCAACGTAGCGAGCGAATTGGGCATTGTCGTAGCAGATTTCCATCGCGCGGCCGCCGAGCACAAAGCTGGGACGGACGAGGGCGGGATAGCCAATTCGTTTGGCTTCCACGCGTGCTTCGTCCATGTTGCGAGCGATGCCCGATGGCGGTTGCCGCAGACCGAGTTCGTCGATCAGGCTGCTGAACAATTCGCGGTCCTCGGCCGCGTCGATCGTGTCGACGCTGGTGCCGATGATCGGCACCCCGGCTTGTTCCAATCCACGCGCCAAGTTGAGTGGGGTTTGACCGCCAAACTGAACGATCACACCGTCGGGCTGCATCGCATCGCAGATGTTCAGCACGTCTTCGATCGTCAAGGGCTCGAAGAACAGGATGTCCGAGGTGTCGTAGTCCGTGCTGACGGTTTCCGGGTTGCTGTTGACCATGATCGATTCGATGCCCATCTCTTGCAGGGCAAACGACGCGTGGCAGCAGCAGTAATCAAACTCGATGCCCTGGCCAATTCGGTTGGGGCCACCACCCAAAATCACGACCCGTTTTTTGTCGCCCTTGGCTGGCACTTCGGTTTCGGATTCGTAGGTGCTGTAGTAATACGGTGTGAAGGCTTCGAATTCAGCCGCACAGGTATCGACACTCTTGTAGACCGGACGAATGTCCAGTTCCAGGCGTTTGGCACGCACTTGTGATTCCGTCTTCGACGTGATTGTCGCGATTTGACGATCCGAGAACCCTCGACGTTTGGCGTCTCGCATGGTGTCCGCATCGATTGCGTCCAGCTTGCCAATCGAGCGCAGGTTGTCTTCGGTTTCGATCAGTTGTTGCAGGTGATCCAAGAACCACGGGTCGATGTTGGTCAGCGAGTGAATCTCAGCCGCGGTCATCCCGTCTTTGAACGCGTAGCGGATGTAGAAAACGCGTTCTGAACCAGGAATCGACAGCTTCGAGCGGATTTCGTCGCGGCTGGGTTGGTCTTCGGTTCCCCAGAGATCCTTGGGATCGCTGCCGAATCCAAACGCACCGACTTCCAGTCCTCGCAGAGCTTTCTGGAATGATTCCTGGAACGTGCGGCCGATCGACATGGTTTCGCCGACCGATTTCATTTGCGTGGTCAGCGTCGCGTCGGCTTCGGGGAACTTCTCGAACGCGAATCGCGGCATCTTGGTGACGACGTAGTCGATCGTCGGTTCGAAACAGGCTTTGGTTTTCTGGGTGATGTCGTTGGGTAATTCCCACAACCGGTAACCCACGGCCAACTTCGCCGCGATTTTCGCAATTGGGAACCCCGTCGCTTTGCTGGCCAGAGCCGAGCTGCGGCTGACCCGCGGGTTCATTTCAATCACGATCATTCGGCCGGTGTCAGGCTCGATGGCGAACTGAATGTTGCTGCCGCCCGTTTCGACACCGATCTCCCGGATGACTGCCATCGAGGCGTCGCGCATCCGTTGGTATTCTTTGTCGCTCAGCGTTTGAGCGGGGGCGACGGTGATCGAGTCACCGGTGTGAACACCCATGGGGTCAAAGTTTTCGATGGCGCAGATGATCACGACGTTGTCGTCGCGGTCACGCATGACTTCCATCTCGTACTCTTTCCAGCCGATGATCGATTCTTCGATCAAGACTTCCGTCACGGGCGATTGGTCCAGCCCGTTTTGCACCAACGAGTCGAAGTCGTCTTTGTTGTAGGCAATCGCTGAGCCACTGCCGCCCATTGTGAACGATGGTCGGACGACGGCGGGCAAGCCCACTTCTGCGAGGGCTTTGCGAGCGTCGGCAAGCGTTCGGACGGTGAAGCCGTTGCAGACGTCCAGACCGATTTTGTCCATCGCCTGTTTGAACTGCTCGCGTTCTTCCGCTTTGGCGATGACCTTGGCGTTGGCGGCGATCATTTCAACGCCGTATTTTTCCAACACACCGTTGGCGTCCAGGTCCATCGCGACGTTGAGGCCGGTTTGGCCGCCGAGGGTCGGCAGCAAGGCATCCGGGCGTTCTTTGGCGATGACCTTTTCGACCATCTGCCAAGTCAGCGGTTCGATGTACGTTGCGTCAGCGGTTGCCGGATCGGTCATGATCGTCGCTGGGTTGCTGTTGACCAGCACGACCTCATAACCCTCTTCACGCAATGCTTTGCAGGCTTGCGTTCCGGAGTAATCGAATTCGCAAGCTTGGCCGATCACAATCGGGCCACTACCAATGAGCAGAATCTTCTTGATGTCGTCGCGACGCGGCACGGAAACGATCCCAAAAGAGGGCGGAGGGGCTCGAATGGCGGGCGATTCGGTTGAGAGCCACCGGCTGCGGGGGCCCTGATTCAACGACGCCTGCCGTGAAAATTTCGGGAAGGATAACACGGTTTGTCCTCGGCGCAGAGGACCGGGATCCGATCAAAATCGATTCGTCGCGAAGTCGCGGCCCGATTCACGATGCGAGCCCGAATTGGCGGGGAATTCATCCTTAGCGGCCGGTCGATTCAATCCTAATCCGAAACGTTTGCGAGGGATGGCGTGCCATTGCAACGGGCCGGTGGGTCCCTCGCTCACGCGTCGGGTTGTGAACTCGAGCAAATCAGCAAGCCGTTAGGACGAATGTTCACATTGCGATGATCATTTCCAAGAACTCCTGCTCCGTCATGATTTTCAGAGCAGTTCCCTCGGCGGCCAATTGCCGAGCGGTGGCTTCCTTGGTGCTCATCGTGCGCCCAGCCTGGATCGTTCGCGAATCCAGTTCACCAACGACGACCAAGTCCGTTTTTCGAGAAACGCTGGATTGGCACTTTCCGCCGCAACGCGAGGTCAGCAATTCGGCCTCTTCTCGCTGCAGTTTGGTCAGCAGGCCGGTGAAGACGACTTTTCGACCTTCCAACGGACGAATGAAATCCGCCCGGATCATCAACCGCTGCAGATCCACGCCGCTGTCACTGATCCCGCAGGTTCGCGTCGGGGCGGATGAGAGCGAGGGGGATGGGATGGTTGCGGTGGCGACCGTTGACCCCGCGATCGCGACGGCGGAGGCTGGCGTGGAGGGGCGTCGCGCGGACGATTTTCGTCTGCTGGAAGCACGTCGCGTCGTCGGGCCTTTCTTGCCCCATTCGCCGGCCGTTCCTCGCGAAAGGGAGAGCTTGGATTCCAATTCTTCGAGGCTGGTCACGCCCGAGTCTTCTGCTGCCGCCAAAGCGATCTTGGCACAGGCAACGGAATCCTCGAGGGCATCGTGGTGACGGAACCGAATGCCCAACCAATCCGACAGCGGTTTCAAACCAAACCGAGGTTGCTGGGGCCAAGTCCGCCGAGCGATCGCTCGCGTGCAACTGTATTGCATTTCCGGAACGGGATGATCATGCGATTCCAAGCACGCCATCAACACGCCGAGATCAAAACTGGCGTTGTGAGCGATCAAGCAATCGTCACCCAGCGTGGATTGGATGTCCGGCCAAAGCTCGCCAAATTCGGACTCGTCACGCACCATGCCGGGGGTGATGCCGTGAATCTGAATGTTGGCTGGTGAAAACACAAACGGTCGCGGCCGAATGAGCCAACTTGCCGAGTCAACGATCTCACCGCCGCGAACACGGACCGCCGCCAATTGGCAAGCACTGTCGGAGCGACGCGTCGCCGTTTCAAAATCGATTGCGGTGAAATCCATGACGCAGTTCTAAGTCCGCTCGCATTGGGAGTGTCCTGGATTGCTCCGCAATCCAGCCTGGCGTGTGCTCCAAAATCCTAGTGCCGGCGGAACAAATTGACCATGCTCGATCTCTCGATGCGTCAGTGTTCTCGAGGCTTCCGACCCGGGCGATCCACGAGAACTCCGCCGGAGCCATGCATGCAAACTCGCCCCGGACGGGGCCGTCGTGAATGAAGGACGCGTCTCGACTTGGTTTTGGCAACACCGTCTTCGACCGATTTCAAACAACGGTGAATCGTCGAGGGGGTGCGATTCGCGATTTGGCATCAGGCCAATATGTCGTGGATGACATGGGCTTCTTCCACACCCGTCAAACGTTGATCCAGTCCCAGGAATGGGAACGTCAGTCGTTCGTGGTTGATTCCCAGTTGATGCAGGATGGTGGCGTTGAAATCGCGCACATGAACCGGGTTCTCGACCACGTTGTAGCTGAAGTCATCGGTGACCCCGTGGGCGATGCCGCCTTTGACGCCGCCGCCGGCCATCCAAGTGGTGAAGCAACGTGGATGGTGATCGCGTCCGTAATCCTTGTGCGTCAGTTTGCCTTGGCAGTAAGTCGTGCGTCCAAACTCGCCCGCGAACACGACCAGGGTGTCATCGAGCATCCCCCGCTGCCGCAAGTCGCGAATCAGTGCGGCACAGGGTTGATCCACGTCGTACGCCTGGCCACGGATTTTCTTGGGCAGGTGCGAGTGGTGATCCCAACCGCGGTGAAAAAGTTGCACGAACCGCACGTCGCGTTCGACCATGCGGCGTGCCATCAAACAGTTGCGTGCGAACGAGCCGCTCTTGTGAACTTCGGGGCCGTACATCGCCAAGGTGTCTTCGGTTTCTTGGCTCAGATCAGTCAGTTCGGGCACAGACGCTTGCATCCGAAATGCCATCTCTTGCTGCGCAATGGTGGTCAGGATTTCAGGGTCACCGCTTTGCTGCATGTGTTGGCGATTCAGATCCGTGACCAGGTCCAGCATCTTCTGCCGGCTTTCGCGGTTCACTCCTTGGGGATTGGAGAGAAACAAGACGGGATCACCGGAGGGTTGGAACGAGACGCCTTGATGTTTGGAAGGCAGATAACCCGATCCCCACAGGCGACTGTAGAGCGCTTGGATGTTGGCTTTGTCACCGCTCCAAAACGCCGAGTTGAGGACGATGAAGTCGGGCAGGTTTTCGTTCATCCGGCCGAGGCCATAGCTCAGCCAGGATCCCAGGCTCGCTTTGCCGGGGATCTCGGATCCGGTGCAGAACAGCGTCTTGCCAGGGTCGTGATTGATCGCGTCGGTGTGCGTGGAACGAATCAGGCAAATGTCATCGATCACGGTTCCAAGGTGCGGCAACAGTTCGCTGAGGTGGACGCCGTTTTCTCCATGTCGAGAAAATTCAAACATCGATGGCGCGATGATTTGTTCCTGGCCGCGAGTCATCGCGGTGACGCGTTGCCCGTTGCTGACGCTGGGCGGCAGCGGCTGTTTGAACTGCTTGGCGAGCTCGGGTTTGTAATCAAACAAATCCATTTGGCTGGGAGCCCCCGCCATGAACAGGAAGATCACCCGTTTGGCTTTGGCGGGAAAGTGCAGTCCCGCCATTTCGCCCGCTTTTAAATCCGCTGCCACGGGCTTCTCCGCCGAGACGGCTTCGTTGGCTTGTGCCCGCGCGACGATCGAACCCAACGCTGCCGCTCCCAGTCCCATCCCGGCGTGCTGCAGGAACTGTCGCCGGCCGGACAGGTTGGCGAGGGTTGGAAGAGCGTGGTTTTGAGAGACGTTCATGGCGAGGTCATTGAAGAGGCAGGTCGAATTCGGCGATTTGGCTTGCGGGGCGAAGCGGGAGGTCATTCCCTGGTTCGAACACAATCCAGATTCAAGATGGAATGGACCACCATCGTCCATGCGGCCAAGCGGATTTGGTCGGGCACGGAAGTCACGGACTGGACGGCTGGGGCCGTGCATCGTTGCACGAGCGCGGTGGCTTCGGCCGGCTGTGATTCATACAACGTTTGAAAGGTGTCGAGCGATTGTGACAACGACTCGAGAGCCGCGTCGGTTGGCGGACGCGACGTGATCGTCTCGTAGGCAGCGGCCAAGCGTTTTTGATTGCCGCCCTCGTCGGCATTCAGCGATTCATCATCGAGCAAGCGTTTGGAAAATGTCGTCGACGCGCTGAAAAACTGAGGCTCGTTCATCATCATCAACGCTTGCAGCGGCGTGTTGGTGCGTTCTCGCCTGGCGATGCAACTGTCACGGTTGGGGGCATCGAAAATGGTCATTTGTGGCGGTGGCAAACCTCGCTTCCAAAACGTGTAGACGCTCCGACGAACTGTTTTTTCGCCCGAATCGGGGACGTAGCTGTTGGGATACGAAGTTGGCATCGCAACGATCTTCCACAGGCCTTCCGGTTGCGGTGGTTTGACGCTCTTGCCGTACATCGTGGGGCTGAGGAGTCCACAGACGGAAAGCACTTGGTCGCGAATGACTTCGGCATCCAGTCGATAACGTGACCCACGAGCCAGCCACCGGTTCTGCGGGTCGGACTTGTAGTCGTCCGACGGTGCGATCGACGTTTGCTGGTACGCCTGCGTGTTGACCATCGAACGCATCAACGCTTGCACGTTCCAGCCAGATTCGATGAAGTCGATGGCCAGGTGATCGAGCAACTTGGGGTGCGACGGCAGCTGCCCTTGAGCGCCGAAGTCCTCGGAGGTTTTGACCAACCCCACGCCGAACAATTGTTGCCAAAAACGATTGACCGCGACGCGTGCGGTCAACGGGTTGGTAGGATCGACCATCCAGCGTGCCAGGTCCATCCGCGTTTTGGTGGCGTTTGGGTCATCGGTCGTTGGCATCGGTGGCAAGAACGAAGGCGTGTCGCGGCTGACCACTTCGCCGGGGGCATCGTAAGCACCCCGGATCAGGATGCGAGCCGGGCGGATTTCCGCTCGTTCTTTCATCACCAAGGTTGCGGGCACATTGACCAAGATGCCATCACGTTCTTGGTTCCGCTTCGCGATCACGGCTTGAACCTGTTGCAGTTTTTGCTTGCGTTCTTCCGGTGACATTTCCGGTTCGGCTGGCGCGGGGCTTTCCTCCTCAGCCTTCTCCTGGCTTGGCTCGACCGTCCCAGAGGGAGGGTGGGAATTGGTTGCATCCGGGTTCGCAACGCTAGGAGGCGGTTCGGTCTCTTTTTCTTTGCCGTTCGTTTCTTTCTCGACCTTCTCGGCAGCGGGTTCTTCTTTCTTGGGAGGATCCGGTTTGGGTTGCAAGTCTTTGGCTTCGGTTTGCAAACGGGCGATCTCGTCGTTCAAACGAGCCAACGTTTGTGCTTGTTCGTCCGATGGGAGTTCGATGAACGGCGGTTGCAGCCCGCGCTGGAAATCGGTGCCGCGACGTCCACCCGTTTCAGGGCCGCCATCAAAGTTGTTGAAGAATGCGTACAGCGAGTAAAAGTCTTTCTGTGAGATCGGGTCGTACTTGTGGTCGTGGCAAACGGCGCATTGCAGGGTCAGCCCCATGAAAGCCGTGCCCACCGCCGATACCCGGTCGACGACATTTTTCATGAAGCTTTCTTCGGGCAAGGCTGTCCCCCGATCGATGATCAAGTGCAATCGGTTGAAGCCCGAGGCAATCAGTTGATTGACGCTGGGATCGGGATGCAGATCGCCGGCAAGTTGATCCACAATGAATTGGTCAAAGGGCAAGTTCTCATTGAACGAACGGATCACCCAATCGCGATACGGCGTCATCTCGCGGTAGTGGTCGTGGTGCATCCCGTTGGTGTCCGCGAATCGGACGAGGTCCAGCCAGTAGCGGGCCATGTGTTCGCCGAACGCGGGTTTCGCAATCAGGCGGTCAACGAGGTCCGGGTAGGCGGTTTCGGAGTCGTCGTTCAGGAACGCGTCGATCTCTTCGGCGGTCGGTGGCAACCCGGTGAGGTCCAGCGAAAGGCGGCGGATCAGAGTTCGACGATCCGCTGTCGGTCGAGGTGAGAGTCCTTTCGATTCCATCTTGGAACGCACAAAGCGATCGATGGGGGAGGTCCAGTCGGCGTCCACCAACTCGGGCAGCGCAGGTGGGGTCGGAGCGACGAACGACCAATGTGTTTCGTAGGGAGCACCCTGTTCGATCCATTGTTTCAGAATCGCGACTTGCTCGGGCTTCAGCGGTTTGTGCATGTCCGGCGGTGGCATGATCGAATCGGGATCCTCCGAATCGATCCGCACCAGCACCTCATCCAGGTCGGCTTCGCCCTCGACGTCCAGTCGGAATCCTGCGGCGTTGTGGTTCTCGTCGGGGCCGTGGCAAGCGAAGCAGTGGTTCGAAAGGATCGGACGCACGTCTTCTTGGAAGGAAACCTCTGGGGCGACCGTTTGTTCTGCTTGGGCCGTCGTGCAGCAGGCCAGAACGATTGCCGCCCCGAGCGTCAGTGCGATCGGATTGGCAGTCGGGAAAACCACGGAGAGCGAGGACGCAGGCATTCGCAAGGCGGGGGTGGCGAGGAGCGAATTGGGAGGGCAGGAATTGCATTTTGGTCCACGGGCCGCCATGTCGCAACTGAATCAGGTGCTCTGGCCGTGCGAAGTGGCGAGGATTGCCGTGTTTCAGGGAGGCTGGTTCGCAGCCTGCAGAGGGGACGGGCCGCCTGGGTTCGGCCAGGGTATTGCTCGGGAAATGGGGGCACGGGCGCTGGCTGACGTCGGACGAAAGAACCGTGAAACTCAGGGCGAACTCGAACTGAACTTCTGCTGTCCCCCCCTGACCCGCTATTCTTGACGGTCGATTCGCGACTTCGTATCTCGCGACCCATCCTTGTTCAGAAAGAAAATTGTCTGATGTCCTCTGATTCCCCCTCGCCTTCCGTCTCCCCCTCCTCCCAGGCCGCTGAAGTTCAAGTCCGTTTGCCGGACGGTTCGCTGAAGACCCAACCCGCCGACGCCACCGCGATGGACGTCGCGAAAGAGATCAGCGAAGGCCTTGCCCGCAGTGTCGTGGCGGCCGAAGTGGACGGCACGATCGTCGATTCATTCCGTCCTCTCGGCGAAATGGCCGACGAGGAGAATGTGGTTCCGCTTCGTTTGCTGACCACGCGTGATGAATCGGCGCTGGATGTCCTGCGTCACTCGGCGGCCCACGTGATGGCTCGCGCGATCATGCGAATCTACAAAGGCGTTTCGCTGGCGTTCGGTCCGACCACCTCGGGTGGTTTCTATTACGACTTCGATATGCCGGAGAAAATCAGCGAGGATGATTTTCCAAAGATCGAAGCGGAAATCAAAAAGATCATCAAAGCCAAAGAACCGTTCGAACGCTTTGTGCTCGATCGCGACGAAGCTCGCAAGCTTTGCGATGACCTCGATCAAGACTTGAAGGTCGAACACATCGAAACCGGTTTGGGCGACCAAGCCACGGTCAGCTTCTATCGCCAAGGCGAGTTCGTCGACCTGTGCCGCGGACCTCACATCCCTCACGCGGGCATGATCAAAGCGATCAAGCTGCTGAGCGTTGCTGGGGCGTATTGGAAAGGCGATGCCTCGGGACGTCAGTTGCAACGAGTCTACGGCACCGCGTTCTTTGACAAGAAAGAACTGAACAGCTACCTCGAACAGCTCGAGGAAGCCAAGCGTCGCGACCATCGCGTGCTCGGCAAACAACACGGCTTGTTCGCGATCAACCCCGAAGTCGGCCAAGGTCTGTGCCTGTGGTTGCCCAAGGGAGCTCGCGTTCGTGTCACGCTGGAAGACTTCTTGCGTCGCGAATTGCTTTCACGCGGTTACGACCCGGTCTACAGCCCGCACATCGGTCGCGTGGAAATGTACGAAACCAGCGGTCACTTCCCTTACTACCGCGACAGCCAGTTTGCTCCGTTGTTCGGCAGCGAAGTCGGTGGGTTGCTGGATGCCTGGAGCACTCGTCTGGACAAAGATGATTTGTCCAAGGATGACGAAGACAAGTTGGTTGCCGCCGCGGAAGTGTTCGGCGTCAAGTTGCCGGAGTACAAACCGTCGGCATCCAACGACGCGAAAAAGGACGTGCTGCATCGTTGGCAACTCAATCATGAGCGGTACTTGCTCAAACCGATGAACTGCCCGCACCACTGTCAGATCTTTGCTGCCCAGCCGCGGTCGTACCGTCAGTTGCCGTTGCGGTTGTTCGAGTTCGGAACCGTTTATCGCCACGAGCAAACTGGCGAACTGAACGGGATGATGCGAGTGCGTGGTTTGACGCAAGACGACGCGCACATCTTCTGCACCGCCGATCAAGTCGAAGAGGAATTCCGTGCGACGATTGAGCTGACCAAGTTCGTTCTTGAGTCCGTTGGGCTGGATGATTACCGCGTGCAGTTGTCACTGCGGGATCCGGACAGCAGCAAGTACGTTGGCAGCGAAGAAAACTGGGATCATGCCGAAGGTGCTCTGCGAGGCGTGCTGGAGCATTCCGGTTTGTCGTTCAATGAAGAGCCCGGTGAAGCGGCGTTTTATGGCCCCAAGGCGGACTTCATGGTGCGTGACTGCATCGGTCGTTCGTGGCAGTTGGGAACTGTGCAGTTGGATTACAACCTGCCCGATCGCTTCAAGCTGGAATACAAAGGCAACGACAACGCGACTCACCGTCCCGTGATGATCCACCGGGCCCCATTTGGTTCGCTGGAACGATTCACCGGGATGTTGATCGAGCACTTTGCCGGTGCGTTCCCGATGTGGTTGTCACCCGAGCAAGTTCGTGTGTTGCCGTTGTCGGACAAGTCCGTCGAATACGCGACCGCGGTGGCCAAGCAATTCGACGAAGCCGGGTTCAAGGTCACCGTCGATGCGTCTGATGGCAAGGTCCAAGCCAAGATCCGCAACGCCCAAATCGACTTGGTCAACTACATGGCCGTCGTGGGGCCGAAGGAAGCCGAGTCGGGACAGGTTGCGCTGCGTGACCGAATCGAAGGCGACCTGGGATCGATGCCGATCAAAGAAGCCATCGCGCGTCTGCAAAAAGAAGTCGAGACGCGTCAGGTTCGTCAGGCCGTCAAAGGCAGCACGGTGTCGATCGCCGAATCCGGCGGCGCCGCGACGGATTATTGATCGCGGGTTTGCCGCCGCAGGCGGGCTTCGCGAATGCAACCGCGGAGCGGTGAGATTTTCCAGCCTCGGGTTTCAACCCGAGGTCTTGGGCGGCGACACGAAAACCGGCCAGCCGCGGAGTGGCGACAGGTGATTGCGACGTGTTTCCGGCTGTCGTCGCTCCGCGACTTGGGTGGCGCGGGTGGCGTCACGAGACCTTGGGTTGAAACCCAAGGCTATCGGATGCCGTCGCTCCGCGACTGGTTGCGTTGGATCTGATCGTGACTGGTCTGATCGCGACCGGTCGGCCGGGGACGGAACCGCGGAGCGGTGACATCTTCCCGCTTCACGCCGAGGCGATGGCTTGCCAGAGCGAGGCCGAGGCTTGGATGCCGCGGTGGAAATCCTCGAGTGAGAACTTTTCATTGGGGCTGTGCGCGGCATCGTCGTTTTGGCCCCAACCGAGAAGCAAGCAATCGCACTTTAGAACTTCTTGGAATCGAGCCAGGATCGGAATCGAGCCGCCTTCGCGAATCATCACGGGGGGTGTTCCGAAGGCATTCTCGATCGCGACGCTGGCTGCCTTGGCGTAGCGGCTGTTTGCGTCCGCGAGCATGGCACCGGCACCGTGATCTGGTTTCAGTGTCCAACGAATGCCCGGCGGGCAATGACGTTCGAGGTGGGATTCGATCAGCCCAGTCAGTCGTTTCGGGTCTTGGTTGGGCACCAATCGGAAGCTGAACTTCGCGGAAGCCTTGGCTGGCAGAACCGTCTTCACGCCTTCGCCTTGGTGTCCGGAGGTCAAGCCGTTGATGTCGAGCGAAGGACGAGCCCAGCGTCGTTCATCGGTGGTGTAGCCTGCTTCGCCGTGCAGTTCGGACGCACCGACGCTGCTGGCGAATTCCGCATCGTCGGCACCGAGCTTCTTCCAAGCCTCGCGTTCGATCTCGGGAATCGGTGCGACATCGTCATACATTCCATCGATCGCGATCTTTCCATCCGCGTCCTTCATGCTGGCCAGCAACTGACACAGGGCCATGGCGGGGTTGGCGACCGCGCCGCCGAAGCTGCCGCTGTGCAGGTCGTGACTCGGTCCATCGACGAACAATTCGTACGTCGCGATCCCTCGCAGGCCGCACGTGACGGCGGGGCGACCCGGTCCGTACTGGCTGCTGTCGCTGACCACAACGACGTCGCAGGCCAATTTTTCGGCGAGTTGGGGCAACCAATCGTCCAGGTTCTGGCTGCCGACTTCTTCTTCCCCTTCAATCAGAAATTTGATTTGCAGCGGAAGCGGTTGGCCAGTGGCGACCCAGTCGCAAACGCTTTGGATGTGCGTCAGGACTTGCCCTTTGTCGTCCGTCGCACCGCGAGCGAAGACTTTGCCATCGCGGACGACGGGTTCGAACGGTGGGCTGGTCCACAGTTCCAGCGGTTCCGGTGGCTGAACGTCGTAGTGCCCGTAGACCAGGGCCACGGGGGCTCCGGGAACGGGTGGGGTGGAGGCGACCAGCAGTGGGAACCCGTTGGTGGAGATGGATTCGGTTTGCAGGCCGGCCGCGTTCATTTTTTCAAGCAGCCAATCGGCGGCACGATGCACGTCGTCGCGGCGAGACGAGTCGCTGCTGATGCTGGGGATCTTCAGCCACTCAATCAACTCGGCTTCGTGACGCTGCTTTCCGTCGTCCAGTCGCGACTGAACCTCCGTGGGCAAGGGGGAGGCGGAGGGAGTGCCAGGGGTGGCAGATTGTTCGGGTTGGGACATCGATTTGCATTGCGAAAGAGAATCAAGCGGCGTGCCCTCGAATACGGAAAAATCCGTAATTGAGGACTAACAGGTCTATCTGGACGTCCTTACAATAGCACTTCGCAAACCAAAACAGGACCACCAAGCGGCAGGGTAACACGCCGCTGATTGCACCAGATTTCAAGAGGAGCTGTTGGAAGCATGTCCGATCATTCCGCCGCCGTTGCCGAGCCCGATGTGGTCACGGAAGAAGAACAATGCAGCGACCGCAAGCCAAAACGGCAACCGCCCTATCACGTCATTCTGTGGGACGACACCGACCACAGCTATGACTATGTGATCTCGATGATGAAGCGTTTGTTCCGCATGCCCATCGAAAAAGGCTATCAAGTCGCAAAAGAGGTTGACAAAAGTGGCCGTGCGATTTGTATGACCACCACGTTGGAACTGGCGGAACTGAAACGCGATCAAATCCACGCGTTTGGCAAAGACGAACAGTTGGACCGTTGCAAAGGCAGCATGACTGCCACCATTGAACCTGCTCGTGGCTGAACGAGCCCGAGGCTGACAGGCATTCTTTTCTGATGACGGCGAAAATTCGAACCCGCACACTGGGCTGCAAGGTCAACCAGTACGAAACCGAACTGGTGCGACAGGGCTTGCAAACGATCGGGTACGAAGACGCCAGTGATGGTGAATCGGCCGATCTGTGCATCGTCAACACTTGCACGGTCACGGAAACCGGCGACGCGAAAAGTCGGCAAGTTGTCCGGCGGTTGCATCGCGAAAACCCGGACGCTCGAATCGTCGTGATGGGGTGCTACGCCACCCGGGCACCCGAGGAAGTCAGTGCTCTGCCGGGCGTCGTCGAAGTCCTGACCGACAAGCGGGAACTCGGCGATTTGATGGGCCGCTTCGGCGTCATCGATGTGCCCACCGGGTTGTCTGGATTCGCTGGCCGCAAACGGGCCTATGTCAAAGTCCAAGACGGATGCCTGCTTCGCTGCAGTTACTGCATCATTCCGATGGTGCGTCCCAAACTGCACTCGCGACCCAGCCAAGAGATTGTTGACGAGGTCACTCGTTTGATCGACGCGGGACACCGCGAAGTCATCCTGACCGGCATTCACCTGGGGCACTACGGCGTCGACTGGAACCGCAACAAGCCTCGTGAAGAATGGGTGCGGCTGGCGCACTTGGTCAAAGACCTGTGCCAGATCCCCGGCCAATTCCGAATTCGAATGAGCAGCATCGAGGCAACCGAGGTCACTCGGGAACTGATTGGCGTGATGGCCGAGTTCCCCGACAAGGTTGTGCCGCACCTGCACCTGTGTTTGCAATCGGGAAGCGATTCCGTCCTGCGTCGCATGCGACGTCGTTGGGGCACCAAAATGTTTCTTGATCGTTGCCGTCTGCTCCGCGAATCGTTGGACCGACCCGCGATCACGACGGACATCATCGCGGGATTCCCAGGTGAAACCGAAGAGGAATTCGAGCAAACATTGCAGACGTGTCGCCAAGCCGGCTTCTCAAAGATTCATGCGTTCCCGTTTTCGGCTCGTCGCGGCACTCCCGCTGCCGAACGAGAGGACCAACTCGACAAAGGCTTGATTTCCGAGCGAGTCGACCGGTTGGGGGAAGTCGAGGCCGAGCTGCGAGATGAGTACTACCAGTCATTGGTCGGTTCTGATTTGGAGCTGTTGGTCGAGGAAGTGACACCCGACGGACGATTGCAAGGCACGACGTGTCGCTACGCTCTTGGATCGATTGATCGTCCAACGCAGGTCGCTGACGGGGACACGCTTCGCGAACATGATCTCGTCACGGCTCGAGTCGTTGGCATCCAAGCCGATCGATTGCAACTCGCGCTGCGTCGCAGCGAAGTCTTCGGGTAGCGAAACTCGTCAAGTGTTTCGGTTTGCATCCTGTGTTGCCGAAAGTCTTGACGACTTCCGCTACGGCCAGAACCCCCATTCCTATTTGAGACGCAGCACTCGCGTGAATTCACCGCCTCGCAAAGACGACGTTGCCACCGTCGATGAATTGAAAGCGATCGTGCATCAGTTCGTCGATGAACGAAACTGGCATGAATTCCACCAGCCCAAGAACCTGGTGATGTCGCTGGCGATTGAAACCGCCGAGCTGATGGAGCATTTCCAGTGGTTGACGCCGGAGGAATCCGCCCGCGTGAAGGACGACGAGCAGAAGCTTCACGATGTCGGTGAAGAGGTTGCGGATTGCCTGGCGTATTTGCTCGCGATCGCGAACAAGTTGGACATCGATTTGTCGACCACGCTGCGGGCCAAAATGATCCGCAACGCGGTCAAGTACCCGGTCCCGGAAGACGCGTAGGCCAGTTTCTCGTCACCGGACTCGGTAGGCCAGGTTCCACCTGGCGATGGTTCTTGGTCGGTGCACGTTGGTCTCGCGACGGCAGTTCGTTGACGCCTCGCTTTGTTCCAAAGCATCGGCGTGGGTGCCATGTGGGACATGGCCTACGGGCGCCAACCGAATTCTGGCGAATCCGGCTACGAATTGATGTGGCTACCGTCGGCCAGGTTTTACCTGGCGATGGATCTTGGCCGGTGCACGTTGGTCTCGCGACGGCAGTTCGTTGACGCCTCGCTTTGTTCCAACGCATCGGCGTGGGCGCCATGTGGGACATGGCCTACGGGCGCCAACCGAATTCTTGGCGAATCCGGCTACGAATTGACGTGGCTGCTGTAGGCCAGGTTCCACCTGGCGATGGTTCTTTGCCGGTGCACGTTGGTCTCGCGACGGCAGTTCGTTGACGCCTCGCTTTGTTCCAAAGCATCGGCGTGGGCGCCATGTGGGACATGGCCTACGGCGCCAACCGAATTCTGGCGAATCCGGCTACGAATTGACGTGGCTGCTGTCGGCCAGGTTTTACCTGGCGATGGTTCTTGGCCGGTGAGCGTTGGTCTCGCGACGGCATTTTGATGACGCCTCGCTTTGTTCCAAAGCATCGGCGTGGGCGCCATGTGAGACATGGCCTACGGGGGCCAACCGAATTCTGGCGAATCCGGCTACGAATTGACGTGGCTGCTGTCGGCCAGGTTTTACCTGGCGATGGTTCTTGGCCGGTGAGCGTTGGTCTCGCGACGGCATTTTGATGACGCCTCGCTTTGTTCCAAAGCGTCGGCGTGGACGCCATGTGGGAGATGGCCTACGGGCGCCAACCGAATTCTGGCAAATCCGGCTACGGTTGGTTTGCCGGCTTGGCTTACGAACCGACGTAGCGATCGTAAATCGATCGGGCATGAGGGATGTCACGGACGCCGCTGATCACGGCTCGGCCGTCGCGAAAGAGCGTCAGGGTTTGGTCGTCAGGCAATTGCAGACGCGTGAAAAATCGCGTCGCTTGGACCGGGGCAACGCTGTTCCAACGCTCGGCAATTTTGGCCAAGTCAATGCGGCGACTTCCGCCGGGAATCTGAACCGCGTTGCGGCCGCACAACGTTTCGGCTTGCGAAACGCCCGCTTCGGCTGCAGCGAGAAATTCCCGATGCCCACCCGAGCAAGCCGGGCATTGGCTGGACAGCTGATCGTCGATCGCGACCTCTCGAATTTGGTTGCGCCACAGGTCAATCGAGAGCACACGCGGGTTGATCGCCGACGCGTTGCCCGAGAGATACTTCAGTGCTTCGGACGATTGCAAGCTGGCGATCAGGTGCGTGGCTGGGCCGATCACTCCCGCGGTATCGCAGGTGGCCACTTCGCTGGGGTCGGGAACCTCGGGGACGAGGCAGCGGAAGCAGGGTGACACGCCCGCAAAGAACCGGACTTGTCCATTGGCACCAACGCAGCCGCCGTGAACCCAAGGTGTGCCGGTCGAGAGCGACCAATCGTTCAGCAGCAGCCGCAGCGTGAAGTTGTCGGCGGCATCGAGGACCAAGTCGACGTCGCGAAGGTGTTCCGCGATATTCGCCGGGTGGATGTCCGCGACGACTTCTTCGATCACGACGCGGGAATTGATTTCGCGAAGATGACTGGCAGCGGCCTCGGCTTTGGCGAGGGCTTGCTCGGCGTCGGTCTCCACGTAGAGGCTTTGACGTTGCAGGTTGCTCCATTCGATCAAGTCACGATCGATCAGACGAATGTGACCGACACCGGCGCGAACCAGCAACTCCGCAGCGACGGAGCCAAGGGCACCGCAGCCAAGGATCGCAACGCGAGCGGATTCGATTTTGGCTTGACCCGTTTCGCCGATGGGGGCGAATTGTGCTTGGCGGACGTATCGATCGTTTGGGTCGGAGATCGCCATGGAATCAAAGTGCCTATCTGAAAAGGGGCTGGCCCTCTCCCGTGAGCCTGTGAAGAACCGTCTGAAATGAGCCGCTTCCAAAGGGAGCAGACCCCTTTCCAGAATGGCTTTCAAGCACAAAGAATGCAAAACGAGTGGGCTTGTAAGCCGGGTTCTGTGCCGATGCGAACATCGACGGTGACCATTTATCTGTGCACGACGATTGCTCGTCGCCTCCACTGCGACCTACCCGGGTGTCGATAACGAGGCGGGCCGCCTCGATGATGCACCCTGTTTGGTCTAGCTCCGGATGGGGTTTACCAAGCCGATCAAGTCACCCTGATCGCTGGTGCGCTCTTACCGCACCGTTTCACCCTCACCACGCATGACACCGCAAGCGATGTCACCGTTCGGCGGTCTGCTCTCTGCTGCACTTTCCCTGGCCTCACGGCCGGTCGACGTTATCGACCATCCTGCCCTTTGGAGCCCGGACTTTCCTCCAGCCGGAAACGCGGGAACCGCGAACCGTGCCAGCGATCACCCCGCCCACTCGTCTTGCAACGACCAGGATAGCATGCCGGCTACTTTGCAACAGCCAAGTTCTGCGAACGCAGTCCGGTCACGTATTCATGGGCCACGTTCATGACCTCTTTGTTGTAATACGTGTCACGGAAGATCTCCTCGTTGTTGAGAACATCATCGAGTTCCTCTTCTTCGGCTTCCGTTTGGGCTTCACGTTCGGCCCGGCGACGCAGGAACTCTTCTTCGTTCAGCGAAATGCTCTTCTGGTCTTTTTCGCGAACGTAGAGTTCAATCCGACGCATCAGCTCGCTGAATTCCTTGTCCTGTTGGACTCGGTTTGCCGAATTGATTCGCATTTGATTGAGCAGGCTGTCTGGCGTCATCGCGTACAGGTTGTGTTTCGCCAACGGGACCTTGTCGAATTCCAACGCGTATTCGAGGTCGCCTTCGGCAACGGGGAGTTTGCTGGTCATGCTGGGCAGCACCAAGTCCGCTTCGACGCCTTTGAGCTGAGTGCTCTCACCGTCGGGCAGATAGAACTGTTGCAACGTGACTTTGAGAGCCCCGTAGTTGGCATTGTTGCTGCGGAACAGGCTTTGCCCGATGTCCATCAGCGTTTGGACGGTGCCCTTGCCGTGGGTGGCCGGGTCTCCGACGACGATCCCGCGATGATAGTCTTTGATGGCACCGGCGAAGATTTCGCTGGCACTCGCACTCAGTTTGCTGGTCACAACCACCAAGGGGCCATCCCAAACGGTGCCGCTTTGGTCGTCTGCGTATTGTTGGACCGACCCGTCTGAGTTCTTGACTTGAACCACAGGGCCACGATCGATGAACAATCCGGTCAGGCTGATCGCTTCGGTCAAGCTACCGCCACCGTTGCGAGTCAAGTCGAGGACCACGCCACCGACGTTTTGTTCCTTGAAGTCTCGCAGGATTCGTTCGACGTCACGGGTGCTGCTGCGGTAGTCAATTTCGTTGCGACGAGCGGCTTCCATGTCCATGTAGAAGCTGGGCAGATTGATGTAGCCAAGCTTGATTTTTCCCTGCCCCGGCATTTCGTGATCGATCACTTCGCCGCGAGCAGCGGAGTCTTCGAGTTCAATGCGGGCGCGAACGATTTTGAAAATCTCTTCGTTGCCTGTGCCACCGGGGCGAACGGCCAAGCGAACGACACTGCCAGCGCGACCACGAATCAGCTTGACGACTTCCTTGAGTGGCATTTCCACGATGTCGACCATCTCGCCTTCGGCGTCTTGGCCAACGGCGACGATCACATCATCTGGTTTCAGTTTGCCGTGCGAATCAGCCGCCCCGCCTGGGATGACTTGACGCACAACTGTGTTGCCATCTTTTTCGCCCAAGGAGGCACCGATGCCATCGAGGTTCAGACGCATGCTGATCGCAAAGTCTTCCAGCGTCGCAGGCGACATGTAAGTCGAGTGTGGGTCGTAACCGTTGGTCACCGAGGTGAGGAACAGTTCCAACAAATCATCGGAGCTGGTTTGTTTCCAACGGCGAGCGTAACGTGCGTAGCGGCGACGCAATTGATCCTTGGCGTCAGCGGTGATTTCTTCCTTGGTCAACTCGGGTTCATCGGCTTCGGAGTCGTCTTTGGAGTCCGATTTTTCGTTCCGCAAATCCAACAGCGCCAATTTGATCTGACGACGCCAGCGGTCGCGGGCTTCATCCGCGTTGCGAGCGAATTGGGTGGCGTCGCGGTCGATGATGATTTGTTCGTCGCGAGTGAAATCAAAGTCACTGTCGAGCAATTCCATCACCACGGCAACGCGTTCATCCACACGTTGAGTGAAGCGGCCGTAGATGTAATAGGCCAAGCTGAGGTCGCCCAAGCGAACTTGGTCGTCCACCACTTCGGAGTAACGTTTGAATTCGTCGACGTCGCTCTGCAAGAAATACAGCTTCATCGGGTCAAAGGATTCGAGAAACAAATCCAAAGCTCGACGACTGATTTCGTCATTGAGTTCTCTGCCCGAAACATGATTGCTCGGCATCAGTTTGGCGATCAGCTTCGCGATCACTTTGTCCTGAGGCGTGGGCTGCGGAGGAGCGGCTTGTTCCGCTGCAGCCCGCTCGACGACTTGTTCCTGCGCAACGGCGGGTTGTTGAAGCGGGGTGGAACCAATGCACCCCACCGCGAGGAACGCGACGGGAAGGATTTGACGAAACGACATAGATCACGATCGGGTAAAAGGAAAAACCGACAGAGGTTGGAGGGATGCGTGCATACCAAAATAGGGCATTCAGGCAGCTTGCGCGCGTCCGTCCAGTTCGATGTTAGGAGTGTGGCGAAAAAACGGCAACCTTGATTTCCTAATGTCCCAACAGGACCTGGTCCCGCTTGTGGCGTTCGGAACGACCTACGATCTCAAGCAGGGGGCGGCTGATTTCACCTTGTTAATTCGGTTGAACACCGCCGGTGGTTCAAAGGTCACGCCATGATCGCCATTTTTCTGGCGGCCAAACGACTATTTTTCCATTTCCAGTCTCCCGCTCGGTCAAGCGATCGAACCCGTCCCGCAGCGGATCGGTGGCGTAGTGATAGGCGGACGCCACCCAGGTTTGCGGCAAACCAAACTGATTGACTGGTTTTAGATGGGATGGTGCGACCAGATTGGCTTGCAATTCAACGCGGTCGTACAAATTGGGGTGTCCCGGTTGATTTGTCACCTCAATTTCATCCAGGACTGCGGTCACTCGCTCAGCGTCTGGCTTCGAAAAGAACCAACATTCGCCGCCCACACGCTGGTTTCCCGGTCGCAAGGCTGGGTAGTCTTCTCGGCCGAACAAGGTCCCCTGAACCCAAGCCGGGTGAACGCCCAGCGGGGTGATCGGCCAACAATGTTGCCGGCACTGACCTCGGCACAGCGTCCCGTAGACAAAGTAAACAACCACCTCGTCGGGGTTCTCCGGGATCGTGCCGGCATAGGAAATCGGATTCATTCGGTTCGAACTTGTATCAACGAAGGGAATGGCCATGCGGAAGGGAGTCGGGCATGAACTCGCTGCATTGTCCCAGGGCTGCCTTGTTCCTGGAACGGGCCTTTGAAAAGGAATCGGTTCATTTTGGCAGGCGGGATTCATCGCTGATACAATGGGGGATCCCCTTCCGTTGCTGTCTCAGCACCCTCCCCTGCCCACCCGCGATGGCGGCACTGTCGCCGACGAGACTTCACTTGCTGGAGCACCCTTGCCCGTTCGCTTGTCAGCGGTCGGTTGGGTGAGATCACAGCGAGCGGATCTTGGTTGGTCCCGCCGAACAAATTGAATGAAGCCAATGGCTGCCGAATCGTTTTGTCTTCGAAGCGCTTGCTGTCGAACTTCCCTGCCAGTCTTGCTTGTGGGGATGGTGTGGTCACTGGGATCCGCAATTCGGCCGACCTCCGCCGACGAGGTTTCATTCAATCGAGACATTCGCAGCGTGCTGTCGGACAAGTGCTTTCTTTGCCACGGACCCGATGAATCCACCCGAGAAGCCAGTCTGCGATTGGATCTGCGGGCCGAAGCGATCGAAGGTGGGGCAATCGATCCCGGCGACGCCGATGCCAGCGAGTTGATGGCGCGGATCACCAGTGATGATCCTGATTTGGTCATGCCACCACCCGGCACTGGCAAGACAATCACAGACGAGGAGCGAATCGCGATTCAGCGGTGGATCGATCAGGGGGCCATTTATGAAGAGCATTGGGCGTACGTTCCACCAAGTGTTCCCGAAATACCGAGCGTTTCCAATTCGCAGTGGTGCCGCAACGACATCGATCGATTTGTGCTGGCGCGATTGGAAGCCACCCAGCGTTCCCCCAACCAGCCCGCCGACATCGCAACGTTGACGCGTCGATTGCATTTGGATCTGACGGGGTTGCCTCCCACGCTGGAAACGTTGGATCAGCTCGCCTCGTCGGATGATCCCGAGTTGCTGTTGCAGCAACTCAGCGACAGCATGCTGGAATCCACTTCGTTCGGTGAGCGTTGGGCGCGTTGGTGGCTCGACGCGGCACGCTACGCGGATTCAGCGGGTTACGAAAAGGACATGCAACGCAATGTGTGGTTCTATCGTGACTGGGTCGTCGATGCGATGCACCAAGACATGCCCTACGACCAATTCATCCTGGAACAGATCGCCGGTGATCTGCTGCCCGGTGCCACGCAAAGTCAACGCGTCGCGACCGGGTTTCTGCGGAACTCGATGACCAACGAAGAAGGCGGGGCCGACCCCGAACAATTTCGCATCGAAGGCATGTTCGATCGGATGGATGTGATCGGCAAGGCAGTGCTCGGCATCACCACCCAGTGTGCCCAATGTCACACGCACAAATACGATCCGATCAGTCACCACGAATACTACGAAATGTTCGCGGCCCTGAATGATTTTCATGAAGCCTGCATCACCGTCTTCACACCCGAGCAAACGAAACAACGCGACGAAGTGTTGGCGTCGATCGAAGCGGCTGAAAAGGTGTTTCAACGTGAACATCCTGAGTGGCGTGAGCAGGTGGCTGAGTGGGCTCGGTCGCGACCAGGCAACAACGTCGCCTGGCAAGTGTTGCATCCCACCCAGGTTCCGTTCGAGGGCCAGAAATTCAACGTCTTGGAAGATGGATCGATTGTCAGCGAAAGCTATGCACCCACGAAAGTCAGCAACGACTTCACGCTGGAAACTCACGTGGGCACAATCACCGCGGTTCGGCTCGACGCGCTCTCGCACCCGCAGTTGCCTCGGGGTGGCCCCGGTCGCAGCATTGATGGCACGGGGGCATTGTCCGAATTCAAACTCAAGATCACCCCGCTGACCAAAGATGAGAAGGGTGATCCCAAGCCGGCCGTTTGGGTGAAGTTTCATCGTGCGTTCAGCGATGCCAATCCGTCGCGGCGGACCTTGAAGCCGCAATACCGCAATCGTGATCCCGAACAGGACAAACGGGTTGTGGGACCGCCGGAATACGCGATCGATGGTGACGAAGCCACGGCGTGGACCACGGACATCGGGCCCGGACGCAGCAACCAATCTCGCCACATCGTGTTCGTTCCCGAAACCCCCGTCACGATCAACGACCAAGCCGAAGTCACGTTCACGCTGGTGCAAAAGCACGGGGGCTGGAACAGCGACGACAATCAAAACTTCTTGATCGGACGTTATCGCGTCAGCATCACCGACGCGGCTGAATTGCCTGCTTCCTCGGTTCCCACCGAAGCGGAATCCGTTTTGGCAATGGATCCCAATGATTGGACGAGTTCCCAAGCCCAACTCGCATTCACGGCATGGCATCGTTCGCTGGCGACCGCCGCACCCAAAAACGATGACGCACCCAAAAACGATGCCGCGGCGAACAGTGATGACCCGTCCAGCAATGACGACCCATCGACGACAGCGATCGAAAAGGAATTGTTGACGCTTGATGCCCAGGTGGAATCGCTGTGGCAACAGTTCCCCCAAACAACGACCCAGCTTGTCGCACAAGCCACCCAGCACCCTCGCGAGACGTTTGTGTTCGCGCGCGGAGACTTCTTGAATCCGACTGACCCGGTCCAGCCCAACGCTCCCGATTTTTTGCACGAGATGCCAAGCGATGACGCACCGGACCGTCTGCGATTCGCCAAGTGGTTGGTGTCCAAGGATTCGCCAACGACCGCTCGCGCGATTGTGAACCGAATCTGGCAGGCCTACTTTGGTCGCGGTTTGGTTTCGACGCCGGAGGACTTTGGGTTTCAATCCGCCGCTCCCAGTCACCCTCAGTTGTTGGACTACTTGGCCACCGAACTGATGCAAAATGGCTGGCGGTTGAAGCACATTCATCGCTTGATTGTTGACTCGGCAACCTACCGCCAATCGTCCACGGTCCCGGATCAGGCCTGGCGAGATGACCCCGACAATCAGTGGCTCGCACGCGGGCCACGACACCGCATGGAAGCGGAGATGATTCGCGATCTGGCGCTGTCCGTCAGTGGTTTGCTGAACACGTCCGTCGGTGGCCCCAGCATTTACCCGCCGGCCCCAGGGTTTTTGTTTCAACCACCGACCAGCTACGGGCCCAAGATCTGGAACACGTCGACAGGGTCCGACCAATACCGCCGGAGTCTGTACGTGCATCAGTACCGCAGCGTTCCCTACCCGCCGCTGCAAGTCTTCGATGCACCCAAGGGCGATGCGGCCTGTGTTCGTCGCGAGCAAAGCAACACACCGTTGCAGTCGCTGGTGTTGATGAACGAACCTCAATTTGTCGATGCGGCACGAGCTTTGGCGGCACGTATTCTGCGGGAAGCATCCGCCGATGACGCTCAAAGAATTCAGGTTGCGTTTCGATGGTGCACCAGTCGCGAACCCGACGCCGAGGAAGTTCAAATCCTGCTGCGTTTGCTTCAGCAACAACGCGACCACATTGCCGACGGAAATTTGAATCTGCCGGAGTTATTGGGTGTCCCCGCAGGGTTGTGCCAGCAACTCACCGGATTCGAGGCGGCTGAATTGGCGGCCTGGATGACGGTCAGTCGCACGATTTTGAACCTGGACGAAACGATCACCAAATCATGAAGTCTTTCAACATGCCTTTCTTGCAATCCGCCCCTTCTGACTTCACCAATCCCTCGCACTTTGCGCAGGGGGTGGATTTGATGAAGCGACGTTGGTTCCTGCAGCAATGCGGTCTCGGTTTGGGCCACATTGCGCTGACGTCCTTGATGGCCGATGCCGGTGAATTGGGCGTCGCCGACACGGACCGGTCCCAGGTGGATCCGATGGCGCCCAAAGCCCCGCACTTTCCCGCGAAAATCAAGAATGTGATTTTGTTGTTCATGGGCGGCGGTCCCAGCCAGTTTGAAATGTTCGACTACAAACCGGATTTGGAGCGTCTCGATGGAACGCTGCCGCCGCCTGAATTGCTGGACGGTTACCGAGCGGCGTTCATCAATCCGAACTCCAAACTGTTGGGGCCGAAATTCAAATTTGAAAAGAAGGGATCGGCTGGAACTCCGATCAGTGAATTGTTGCCTCACACCGGCGGTGTGCTCGACGACATTTGTCTGATCCGCTCGATGAAGACCGACGCGTTCAACCATGCTCCTGCGCAGTTGATGATGAGCACGGGGTCCCAGCAATTTGGACGACCCAGCATGGGGGCCTGGACCACTTATGGACTCGGCAGCGAATCGCGTGATCTGCCTGCCTTTGTCGTTTTCAACAGCGGGCAGAAGGGCCCCAGTGCCGGGTCTGGCAATTGGAATTCAGGCTTCCTGCCTTCGTTGCATTCCGGGGTGGAGTTCCGTAGCAGTGGCGATCCGGTGCTGTACCTGTCCAATCCGCCCGGCATCAGCGATTGGTCGCAGCGTCATTCGCTGCAAGCGGTCAACGAGTTGAACCGGAGGCGATTGGATGTGGTCGGGGACCCTGAAATTGCGACCCGCATCAACGGCTATGAGATGGCGTACCGGATGCAATCGAGTGCACCTGAGGCGATGTCGCTCGCCAAGGAACCGGAGCACATCCTGAAGTTGTACGGTGCCGAGCCTGGCAAAATGTCCTTCGCGAACAATTGCTTGTTGGCTCGCCGTTTGGTTCAGCGGGGTGTTCGCTTTGTGCAACTGTTCCATGAATCATGGGATCAGCACGGTGGTTTGACGGGAGGCTTGAAGCGGAACTGTGCCGATACCGATCAGGCTTGCGCCGCGTTGGTCAAAGATCTCAAGCAGCGAGGCATGCTGGATGAGACGCTGGTGATTTGGGGCGGTGAGTTCGGTCGGACCCCCATGGTTCAAGGTGGCAATGACGGTCGCGATCATCATCCCAACTCATTCAGCATGTGGATGGCTGGCGGTGGATTGAAGTCCGGTTTGGCTTACGGGCAGACGGATGAACTCGGTTTCGATGTCGCGGAGAACCCGGTGCACGTGCATGATTTGCACGCCACGATCTTGCATCTGCTGGGATTTGATCACAAACAACTGACCTATCGTTTCCAGGGCCGAGACTATCGATTGACCGATGTGCACGGCGAATTGGTGAACGATATTCTGGCGTGAGCGAACGCGGAGTCGAACGGTGTGCCCCACCGTGCTTTCCCGCTCAGGACCAGCGCATTGAAAAACCTCGCGGCCCAAAAGGAACGCGAGGTGAATCGAATGGTTCAAGTTGAATTCGGTTTTGAATTCAGCTGACCGAGGTCAGGGCGTCTTGCAGAGCGGCTTTGGGGCGAACGCCAACGAAGGTGTCCGCGATTTCGCCGTTCTTGAACAGCAACAAAGTCGGGATGCTGTTGATGCCAAACTTCTGAGCGGCACCTGGGTTGTCGTCGATGTTGACTTTGCCAATCTTGACGCCAGGATTCTCGGAAGCCAGTTCGTCGATCATGGGGGCAATTTGACGGCAAGGACCACACCATGGAGCCCAGAAATCGACCAGCACAGGGCCGTCGCTTTGGAGGACTTCGGAATCGAAATTGTCGTCGTTGAATTCTTTGACTGCTTCTGAGGCCATGGCCAAGGTCCTTGAACGTTACGGTGTTATTGGAAGAGTGATTTTAGGAACCGTCGGGAAACTGTCAATTTGCCTAACGGTTGATTTGGAGTCGGTGGGACAACCTGCCGCTCAGGACGAGTTGATTGGTAAAACGCGGCCGAAATGCGGTTTTCCGGAGGGGGCCGTCTCTCTTAGTGAAATGACCGTTTTGCAGAATGTCTCGCCAAATGGGATCCAGCGGAATCTGAACGATGGGAGTGGCTGGAGGCTAAAGGGAATGCAAAGCCTGGGCCAATTGGCCCAGAATGATGGCAGTGGCTCCCCAAACATTCACCGAACCATGCCGAAATGCGGGCACCGCGAAGGTCAGGTGGCCGGCGACGCAGTCCGGGTGGATTCCTGAACGCAGTGATTTGGTTTGCTGAATCATGTCAATTTGACATGTTTTCTCAGCCTGCGACTGCCGGGAGGTCGCGTCTTGCGTGGGATTCAAAACGGCTTCGATCGGGAAGTCGATGACTTCGTCCACCTCCGCGGGATCGGGGTGCCAATCGGGGGCCGGCGGATCGATCACGAACACGATCGGGGTGACCAAATTATCGCTGGCGTAAACGTACTGCCGCGGCAAATCACCGCAGCATCGGTGAACGTGAGCGGGGCCGCCCAGTTCCTCTTCGAACTCACGCAGGGCCGCACGCGAGGGAGTTTCTCCGCGTTCGATCCGGCCACCGGGGAAACAGATTTGGCCGCCATGATGACGCAGTGTCGTGGGACGCCGGGTCAACGGAATCATCCATGAACCCGTGGTGGGATCTTGGAACAAGCAAACCGCGACAGCCGCGTGTCGCGAATGGCAACGGTGAGGGCCACGGTGTCGGCCGTATGCCAAATGCGGCGCCATCACACATCGAAAATCTCGATTGAGCGACCACGGCGGAAGGGCCTGGGTGGTCGATGGCGTCGAATCATTCGGCAGCAGATGTCGGGTCAGCCCATCGGCCAATTGGTCGGCATCGGTTGGAAGTTCGGTCGTCCAGGAAGTCGATTGGGGGCTCAGCACCGAAACCTCCGTGGGCCGGGGGGATCGCGACAGGACGCGATCTGACATGGGGGTGAAGTCGCGTGGCTTAGATCAACGTTTCGAGCAAGCGACGCAGTTTTCGAAGTTCCACGCGGTGGTCGTAATCTTCCATCGGTGTCATGTCGACGGTCAACGCACGGGTGTACTTTTCACGTTCCAGTTGGGTGACCAGTTTGCCGTAATCGACTTCGCCTTGGCCCACGCTGACTTGGAAAGCGTCTTTGCGGGTGTCGCGAAGGTGAACGTTGTGGACGAACTTCAGGATTTGATCGAAGCCCTTTCCACCGGCCATTGTCTTGCCAGCGGCGGGATTTTCATGAGCGGCCACCAAGGGCACGCTGGGATCGAGCGTCACGCCCAATCCATCGACATTGTTGCAAAGCACCAGCAGCGTGTCGGGATCTTCGCTCAGGCAGCCCAGCATCGACCGCACGTTGACTCGCACGCCTTCGCCTTCCGCGATGGCAACCAATCGCCGCAGGTGTTCCACTTCCTCGTTGAACGGGGTGCCTTTTTCGCTGGAGGGCACTGCGATGTTGACGACTTTGGTCGCCTTCGCGATCCGGCAAATGCCTTCAAAATCGGTGTAGTGTTGTTCGCCGGTGGAGTCCAACTCGACGCTGTACCCACTGATTTCTAAACGGTGGGTGTGCCGGAGCAACTGAATGCCGCGGTCTTCATCGCTCAACACGTCACTGGGACGGCAGTGAGCGGACGATTCATGAATCGCGATCTCAATCGCGGTGAAATCCAAATCCTGAAGCAGTTCGATCGAGGCCTGCAATTCAAGGTCTGGCCAGCATCGGGTCGAAGCAGCAACAAACACGTGGGAATCCTTTCAACAAAAAAATCAATGAAGTCAGTGGCCGCACGGTGGGACCACGACAAGTTTACCTATTCAGGAAAGTCTGCGTCACTGGTGTAGTCTTCGCAGAGTCACCATGTCAATTCGTTTTGAGCGGCTTCTTCAGGCAGCTTCGTTGAACAGTTCCCCACCACCGCGGTTTGATTTTTGACCACCCTTGGCATTGGGTTTTTCGTAGGTGGGGGGGGCGGCAACGCCAGCCAATCGGTCGAGCATCTCGGATTGAAACTGCGAAAGGTGGTATTGGCACACGAACAACGCATTGGCGCGTTGGTGTGTGGTTTTGATTTGCTCCGCCGCTTCGCCGCAGCGTCGTGCCAGGCGAGCGTCCTCAATGCGTCGAGACGCCAGGAGTTTCTCTGATAGGCTGAGCCCAGCCTCGGGGGCCTCGGGATCGCGAAGCAAAACGTCGCGGCGTTCCACCATGGCTTCCAATTGCGAAATCGTTTCCGCCAATTTCACAGTGGATTCATCCACTTGGTTGGGCTGCAAGGCGATTGTGCGGACGCGAGTTTCGTCCAGTATCAGGTCCATCGCCTCGGTGATTTGAACCAGATCGTCGACATAATCGGAGACCCGTTGAGTCCAAGATTCATGAGCAGACATAGCGTTGGTCATATTTCAGATGGAAGACGGTTGAGAAAAAAGATGCTGGGGACGGATGGGGATGCAAGTGGTAAATGGCATTGAGCGAGTACTGATCCGGTGGTTCAATCAAGCTCGACGTTGCATTTGAAACAGTTCAAACATGGGATTGGCGATCGTGTCGGCGGAGGCTTCTGACATGGCCGCCACGAGGTGCTGATCCATCTGTTGTTGGAAGACCTCTTCGGTTCGCCCGCCATGGAAGTAGGCGGGTTTGCCGACCGATTCACGCATGGTCGACAACATGCTTCCGAACAAGGTTTGCCCGACAAAATCGCCAAAGGCTTCCTTCAGTGGTTCCGCCTCTTCGGTGCCCGTCTCATTGGACGAGGAGTTTGAAAGGGCGTCCAAGGTGGACTTCGATTCTGCACTGGGGCCCAGTTGCAACGAAGGTGTTTGCAGGGATGAAAGTCGGGAAGACGAAAGCGGTGACATGGCAGGTTCGACCTCGGAAACGAAAGTCGGCGATGGGAGGGCGGCTCAAAAACCGAGTGTCAGTCAATGTGACGACTCAGTTGTCTCTACCGAAAAATGACTTCGCCGTACAAGTCACCTTTCGCTTTCAGTGTTTTGATGATGGCGATCAAGTCTTCCGTGGGGACGTCTAAGGCGCCCAGTGCATCCGCCAAACTTTTGAGCTTGGCGGCCGACGGTGTTCCGTCCGGACCGACTTCGACGAATTGGCCTCCGCCACCGGCTTCGATTCGCAGGTTCCGATGAGTGACCAAGACCGGTGCGATCTCAACGTCTTCGCCGATCACCACCACGCCGTCGGCTTCATTGATCACAACGCGTTTGCTGCGATTGGCCAACTGAATGGGGATGTCCAACAAGAACGCGATGAACTTGATCGGGTTGTCGCGGTACAGCGGCGGCACCATGACTTCGACGTGCAATTGATCGATGGCACGCGCGTGGGCGGGCTCGCGAAGGTCGGCGCCGGCATTGTGGTTGGGGCTGGATAAACGCGAAGCATTGCGGTCACCCATCGTCAGGGAAGTCAAACTGTTGACCTCGTCTTCGATCCGTTGCGCGGTGTTGAAGTCCGCGAAGTCTCGGTCGATGATCAAGGTGATGCGGTCGTTTTCAACGTAGGACGCTCGCACGGTGGTTTCCATTTTCAGGCCGCCTTGGATACTCGCCGAAGTGGGCGGGGCATCCGCCGACACGGACACACGCCCTTCGGCCATGCCGTACACGGTGGGGTTGTCGGCGCGAGGCCCAAGCATCGGGGTCAGCATCAAGTAACCGCCGTCAAGGCTTTTGGCACTGATCGCATTGATGGTCACATCCAGCACGTCACCCTGCTGTGCACCGACCGTTGGAATGGTCGCACTGACGAAAACCATGGCCACGTTCTTGGCGTCGCCAACGTCTTCGATGTTCAGTCGTCCGGCGGCGTCCACGGCCATGGGACCACCCATCAACTGCATCATCCGAGCCAGCGCACGACCCTTGGGGGCGGCATCGCCATCGCCTGTGCCTTGAAGGCCAACGACCAAACCCAGGCCTTGCAGCGTGTTGGTTTCTTGACCCTTCAAGCGACACAGGTCGCCCAGTTTCAATCCACCTGCCATCGAGGAGGAGACACCGCACGAAGCGGCGACCCACAGGATCGCAGCGAAGAAAAATGGAGCTCGAGAAATGGATTGGTTGTTCATCAGAATGGTTTCAAACGATCAAAGGCACGTTGGAACCATCCGCGACGGTAACCGTCTCGCAATTGGCCCTGGTCTTGTTTGTTGATTTCAAGGTCGATCAGGTCACGACTGAGCACGACGTTGTCGGGCCCGATGTCTTGGGCGCGGCAGATGCCTGACAGCGACGTTTCCCAGAGGTTGTCATTGACCCGATATTGCTTGCGAGCTTCCACGACCAAGTTGCCGTTGGGGCGGATGTCCACAATCCGAGCCGCGATGTTGAACGACATCGATTCCCGCGATTCGACCGACGCTTCGGCTCGTGAGTTGGCGGTGGTTTGGGCGTCCACGGTTGGGTCACCCTCGGTTTGCGGGTCGGGGATCAAACCTCCGCTGCCAAGGTTGATCCAGTCCGCCAGGGTGGCTTGGAACAACGACACGCGGCGTTTTTCCGTGTCGCCTTCGGCCATCATGCGGGCGATTTCATCGACCCGAATCGTGACGATGTCTTGGATCCGAAAGGCTCGCATCGGAGGAGCGGGCTGGTACGTCCAGCTGACTCCTGCCAATCCAACGGCAGGCGGAAGCGATTGGTTGTAGGCCGGTTGGGCGGCGTTCGGATTGGGAGCGGATGGGCCGCCGCCATTGGCTGCTGAACCGTTGGGGACGCGTTCTGCCATGCCCGGTGGAAGGAACTCCGGTGGCATCACGGCAGCGTCCGCCCCCACGCCGGGAACCGCGCGTGCTTGTGTGTTGCTGGCGGGAGCCACCATGCCGGGACGACTGGCGGGCGCGTTGGGCATCCACGGCGGCGTGGCATGCAACAACGAAGAGTTTTGAGCGCTGGCGATACCGCTGGCGAACAGCAACGACATCGCAGTGGCGGCCAATGAGCGAGGCATGAAAGTCATGGTTGCGGTTGCCATTTGCGAGTGGGTTGATTCGCGAGGACGCGGTTCGGCTGGGTCACGATTTCGACGACTGACGGTTCGACGACCTTGGCCAGCAGACGTCGTTTGGGCGAGAGTGTTTCGATCTCGATCAGTTCATTTTGGGCGCCGTCGCCCAGAGCCTTGGCAGTGGTCGTCACGCGGATACCGCCGCCGGTCACTTGAACCTCGACCAAGTCACCTCGGCGAACCAATCGTGGTGCTGCAAAGTCACTCGGACGAAGCGGCACGTCGGCTCGAATCAGCCCCACGACTTCCATCCCGATCACTTCGTTCACGTCCATGACCTGGTCGCCCGAAAGATCGGTCACGGGGGATGGTTGCAAGTGAACGTCACCGGGACCCACTCGGTGCCCGCGTTGCAACGGACGTCGCGCGACGACCACGGCGGGTTTGGGCGTGAAGGTGACTCGGACAACGCCTTCGCAATCGTCGACCCTGGAGCGTGCATCGATTTTGACACGGCAGGTGGTGGGAGAGGAACTCTCGGCCGACCAAGTTGGGATCGGGTCGAGGAACCGAATCTCTCGAATGCCTTGCATTTCAGTCAGCGGGCCCACTTCCTGCGCAATGAAGAAGGCTTCGTAGTCAAAGGCGTCGGACAGGTCGCGGAATTGGTTTTTCAATCCGAGATGGACCCAGTGACTGAGCCGCTCTCGCGTTTCAAAATCCAATTCATCCTGCGGGGCAGAGGTTGGGGCAGAGGCGAATTCAGAGGCGTCCGGGGCTTCCAGCATCGCGTGGGCAACGTAGGTGTTGTCGATTGACTCTCGAAACGCCGAAACGGGTTGTGCGGCCATGGAGTGCGTGTTGCCCGTTGGGGATGGACTGCTGTCCTGAACGGCATGCACCAAGATCGTTGGATTCCCATAGATCTTGATGCGACCCGCTGTGGCTTGCCCGCCGACGATCAAATCCGCCAATCGATCTCGAGAAATTCTGGCGGGCGTTCCATCCAGTGGCATCAGACCCACGGTGGCATCGGCCAGGCGGGGCCAAGCCGCCATGTTCGAATGCAAGGGACGCACGACATCACGGAGCCGGATGATAGGGGAATCCGTGCTGGCGTTTTCAATGGCGGTGAATTGCCAACGTGTGTCCGCGTCAATCGTCTGGCTGTGTGGGCCGCTCGAACGAGGCTTGGTCGGCTGGAACCCTGCGTGTTGTTCGGGCTGGTCGGAGGCCCGCATCGAGGCAGGCGAAATTCGCGGTGCAGGATTGAGATTGAACTTTGGGTCGACCCCATGGAAGGGTGTCCGCATCGCCGCGTTGGCGATGGAGTTGGCATCGCTCGGTGTCTGTGCCGGCAGGTGCAAGGAGAATCCAATCGAACACGCCGCTGCGCACGCGAACAACCACCCTCTTGCGAAGGTGGATCGGAACGACGTTTTCGGGATCGAATCCATCAAGGTTTAGAACCGTCGCAGTTGAGAGATGTTTTGCATGACTTGATCGCCGGCCTGGACCGCTTGGCTGTTCAGTTCGAACGCCCGCTGGGTCGTGATCAGGTCGATCAGTTCTTGGACCGGTTCGACGTTGGACGCTTCCAAGTTGCCTTGTCGAAGCACACCAATTCCGTCGGTTCCCGGGTTGTTGATTTGTTCCGGTCCAGACGCGTCTGTTTCCATGTACAGATTTTCGCCTGTCTTCAGCATCCCGTCCGGGTTGATGAACTGGGCGAGCTGAATTTGGCCTTGGTTGGTCAGTTCGGTTTGCCCCGGTTGCTGGGTCATGACTTCGCCGTTGCTGGTGATGACGAGGGCGGTGGCATCATTCGGAATCGTGATCGGCGGATCGAGCAAACGACCGACCTGCGCGGACCCCATGACCAATTGGCCATCCGCATTGATGTCGAGGTTGCCCGCCCGGGTGTACATCGTGTCTTGGCTTGATGGATCCACCACACGGAAGTAGCCGCTGCCTTGGATGGCGACATCCAAGTCACGTCCCGTTTGTTGCAAGGTGCCCTGCCGTTGATCGGTTTGCGTGCTGGTCACGCGAACTCCCAAGCCGACTTGGGTGCCGACCGCGGTGGGGGTTTGCGTTGCATCTTGCACGCCGGGGTACACCTCGGTTCGATACAACAAGTCTTCGAAGTTGGCGCGGTCTTTTTTGAAACCGGTCGTGTTGATGTTGGCCAGGTTGTTGGCGATCACATCGAGTTTGGTTTGCATCGCCTCCATGCCGGTGGCGGCGGTGTACAGCGTTTGAACACTCATGCGAAATTTTCCTTGTGAGAGAGCGACAACTGCATCGCGGTTAGCCTTGGAGGACGCGACCGATCAAGGATCCCAAGACGCTGTCTTGGTTCTTGATCATTTGAATGTTGGCTTCATAGGCGCGCGACGTTTCAATCATTTCCATCATCGTGCCGGTGGGACTGACGGCGGATTGTTCCAACGAACCGGCCACGACATTTCGATCGCTGTCGGCAGCCAGATTGAACCCGGCCAAGGGGCGAAACAGGTTGCCGCCGATGTTGGCCAAGTCGCCGTAACTGGCCGGTTGAGCAAGCATCAACTGTTGAGTCTCGCCCGCTTGCGTGAATGTGCCTTCGGGACCAACGTTGAGCGGAAGTCGGGGGTCGATTTGGATCGGGCGACCGTCTTTTCCGACGACGGCATCGCCACCGGAATTGACCAGCGTCCCAGTGGAATCAAACAGGAAGTCACCGGCCCGAGTCAGCAGCTGTTCATCGCCGCGTTGCAGGACAAAGAAACTCTTTTTGTCATGCAACGCAAAGTCCGTTTCGCGGCCGGTGGTTCGAATCGCTCCCACGCTGAACTGAGTCTGTTCGGGTTGAATGGTGACGCCACCACCGATGTCGTCGGCGCCGCCCAGGCCGGGGGAGACCATGCCTTCTTCGATCAGTTCCGAGAACCGCGCCTGCAGGATCGTTTCGCTGGGTTTGAAACCAGGCGTGTCGACGTTGGCAAGGTTATGGCTGATCTGCTGCAGGCGGTGATTTTGTGCCTGGGCACCCGCTGCAGAGAGATAGACTCCGTAAGGCATGGATCGCTCGCTTGGATCACGTGACTCCGCTTCCGCCGAACCGCTCGACGTTCCTTTGGGGGTACGCAATCGGAGGAGCCAACCTCAAGCCCAATTCTTGAGCCAAAGTTCACCGAATGTCCAAATTCGTTCCAGGCGTTGAGTTTTCCGTGCTTCCGGAACTCGTTCCTCAGCCGTCGCGTTCGCCTGAACGGCGTCGCGCGACCACCCGAGCGATCCACGAGGACTCCTCCGTGCGATCCAGGAATAAAGTCGGCATCCGCAATCACAACGCCAAAGGGTGATGGCTTGTCGACTCAGTCCTCAACGCATGGAGGATGGGCACTCTTGCCCGTCAGAGTCGGCCAAGACCACCCATCACAACCCGACGCGTGAGCGAGGGACTCCCCCAGCTCCCACGACGGCCCCATCCGGGGCGAAACCCAGACGCCAGCCACCATTTATTTTTCGAACGTCCCCCGGAGTCCTGCACGCAGTTTCGCCCCGGAGGGGCCGACATCGGTAGCTCGGGGCGGAAGCCCCGAGACCGCGGGAGGGCATCCAACGGTCGCCCCGGAAGGGGCCGTCGTGGAGGATGCGGCGCGAAGAGACAGGTTCATCCCAAGCGTGTGTTTCAACGCCCAGGCGTTGCCTGTGCCTTCAGGCAGAGGCCATCTGGTGCGAGAGCACGGGCAGTTGGTCGTCCTGGCCGCTTTGTCGTGCCGCCAATCCAGCGATCGCACAAGCTTGTTTCAAGGACTTTTCGTACGCCGACATCGAGTTGACCGAAGAAGCGATCTGCAGGATACCGATCGACAACTTTTCTCCGTTCGTCGACTTTTCAGCCGCGGCCAGAGACATGCCGATGGAACCTGCGGCACCGCAGATTTGTTGAGCTCGATCCATTGCATCCTCGGCATCCAATTGAGGCATGCAGATTACCAACGTGGATTGATCCAAGCAACCAATGTGATCTTGGTTTCGGGTTGCGGCACGGACCAGTTGCAGCAGCGATCGCATGGTCGCTCCGCTCGGGGTGCCCGAGAGCCGAACGCTCATCAATTGATTGGGAGCCTTGGAGCGGTGGGGTGACGTTTGCATTTCTTCCACGTAGTCGACCATCGTCGCTAAATCGGGAAGGTAGCTGAGTGCCTTGGGACGCTCGCCAAACGGTTGGTCGTCCACCAGCGAGACGTCCTCCAGCGGATTGGAGGGAGCCTGGTTGATTGGGGTTTCTTTTGCCGCACGGGGTGCAGGAGTCGGTTCCGCTTGGACGGTCGACCGGGTTTCTCGTGCCAACGCTTCCACTTCCGTTGCCAGGTCTTCTTCCTGAGCGCGAGGGCTGACGGCGGGAGCCTGGAGCAAGTCCGAGCTGGAAGAGATCGGTTGGCCAGCGACGTTGGCTGCGGTGGGCGAGTCCTTCGCGATGGTTTCGGTGGGAACTTCACCTGCTCGAATGAAACGCTCTTGATCGATGTAGTGGGCGCAGTTGCGACCCATTTCTTTGGACCGATAGAGCGCTTCGTCGGTGCGTTGCAACCATTCCTCAGCAGATTGTTGGGGCTCGAGCGCTCCGATGCCAACGCTGGCGTTGACTTTCAAGCACTTGCCCTCGAAGCGAACTTCGCGGGTCCCGATGGCAATCCGAGTTTGTTCGATCAGGTCCACGGCTTCGGCCAAGCTCTTGTCATGCAGCAGCATCACGAACTCTTCACCACCAAATCGAGCGACCATCCCGTGCGGCTGCAGACGTGCATCGAGCAATTGCGAGACCACTCGCAACACTTCGTCCCCGGCCCGGTGACCATGCGTGTCGTTGAACTTTTTGAAATGGTCGACGTCGAGGACTGCCAACACGCCAGCTCGGGACGGACCGAGTGCATGACGTCGCAACAAGTGCTCGTCGAACGCCCCTCGGTTGTAGATTTGAGTCAGGGCATCGGTCTGAGCTCTTTGCTCGGCCGATTGCAGTTGTTGGGATTGTTCGCGGATTCGTGCTTGGGCGTCAGCCAATTGATTTCGCATGATCTCATTGGCTCCCAACATCTGTTCCACCGCATCCACAATCGCGGGAGGTGAATTGCTCAGGTCGCTTTCATGCAGCGTCATGCTCAAGTTTTCGACGCGACTTTGGTGGGCGTCCACGTCCGCAGCAATCGAATGAGTGAATTGGCGAACGCGATCTGCGACGGCCATCACCTTTTCGCTATCGGGAACGTCTTCAGTGGCCGCTGGAATCGAGGTGTCGGCGTCGGTCGAGAGTGCCTTTTCGGCGGCTGAAGATGCCTTCGATGTGGCTGGCGTCTGGGGCGATGGCTGGGGGCCATCCGATGCCAAGCCTTGATTGTAAAGGGCGTGCATCACCCAACCGCATGTCATTCCGGCGCCACCGCTACTGGCTGCAATGATGATATCAAGAAGCACGTTTTTGTTCCCGCAGAGGATCTCTAAGTTCGTTCAGTGGAAGAGTGGGCAGCAAGGAGACATGCCATTCGAAATTCCAATCGATGGGGCCTCATCCCGTCCGGTCTTCTCGCTCGCTTCGCGGTGGGCATGTGTTGGACCGACCCACCCGAATGAAGCTTGCGAGATACAAACCTACGTCACCGTTTGTGCCGAATGGAAAAATGTTCACGTTCGAACCGCTGCTTTTGCCAGTTGACTGAACTACTTCCTCTGGGGAATAGCAAAGCTGTTGGGCCACGCCGCGGTCTCACCAAGCGAAATCAACTTGAGGAAAAAGGAGAGTCTGCGATCGATTTCGTTAGAAAAACGGCCCAATGCCCCGGGCTTTCCTGGTTTGACACGCTCCCGGCGGCTGATCGTCACAAAATATCCAAATTGACGTGGCCTGAATCGCAAACATCGGCAAAATTAGAGGGACAGCGTTTCCGCGGTGCAAATTTTGCGCATTGCAAAGCTGTCCGGGCCACTCATGACCACCTAAAAGGAATTGGGACTTTTATGCATTCGACCACGCAGACCACCCACGTTGCTCCGTCACTCTCAGCCGCATCGACCGGTTTTGCCGATTCCGCGAGCAATCGCGTTTCGGGAATCCAAGTCACCGCCGCCATCAAAGCCTTGGCTGACAGCAGTGTCGCTGAGTTGCGATTTTTGCGGGTGGACGAAAGTGAAAACGAGATCTGCCTGACTGGCCGAGTTCGCAGCTTCTATCACAAGCAATTGGCTCAAGAAACGATTCGCCCTGTCGCTGCGGGACGCCAAGTCGTCAACCGCGTCGATGTCTGCATGGGCTCCTGATCAGCCTTCGTGCTGGTTTTCCACCGCGCAGTTTCTCTGCACTGGGCTCGGTCTGAACACTGAGCTTGGTCTGAACACTGGGCTTCCAAACCAAGCCCTGCATCACGCAATCAGTGCGTCCGTTGGGCTTCCAAGCCCGACGAATCAAATCTCTGCCATCGAGCCGATCTTCTCGCTCGACGTCATTCACCGGAAAGTCGTTCCGCCAGCTTGCCGGTTGAGAAGGCATCGCTGAAGTACTGGCGGTATTCGAGTTCTTCCATCGGGAACAACGCCTCGAACGTTGCTTTGCCTCCCGCACCATGTTGGAAACGTCGCTTGGGATTGATCGGCATCGGGATCCCCGTGACCGCCTGCACCCCCGCGCCCACGATCTGACCCTTCAAGGCGTACAGCTTTTCGTGGTCCCAGTCGGTCATCTCGATGAACGGTGTGCCTTCGGCAACCTCAATCACTTCGGGCAATGCCATCGGGCTGAATCCGTGAAAGCCCAGTCGCCGCGCCGGCGCGCTTGTTCGGACGTGACCGCGGCTTTGCCCACCGCTGTAGACCAGGGAATGCTTCACCGCGTCGACGCCCCATCCTTCCTGGTACAGCATCTGATTGTTCAGAACACTTCGGATGGTCAGCTCTGGGTTCTCTTCAATCGGATAGTCCTTGAAGTTCTCGTCGCCGCCGTCGCCATCGACCAAGTGCTTCCAGTCGGGATAGCGATCGCGAATGCCCTGGCAAAGAGCCAATCCCATCGTGGCGCTTTGGATGTCCAGGGGTTTGTAATCTTCGGTGACTTCGATCGCGGAACGCCAGTCGATGCGAGAGGTCTCGACCGTGATGACTTCCAGCAGCATCGGCATCCCGATCGCTTCCAGGAATGCGTTGGCCTGTGCAAAGTCCGTTTCGTTGGAACCGGTGTTGTCTTGCACCGAAAGCACAAACGCTTTCAAACGTTGAGGCGTCTGACCACGTTGCTTCAGGGCATGAATCATCGCGATCAAAATGGCGCCGCTGTCGATGCCGCCGCTGAACATCACCCCGACCGGCGCGTCGTTCTCGATCGTGTCCAGCCAGTCCGAGCACGCCTTCACGATTCGTTCGATGTACCGAGTCCCGATCGCTTCGATGCTGGCCGGAAGCGTGTTGGATCGCGGGTCAAAGAAACGACGCAACGTTGGATTGGGGTCGGGGCAACCGGTCAGTTGCAACTTCATCACATGGTGTGCCGGAACCATTCGCGTGTACGAAGGATGGAATTGATCCTCCAAGCCTTCGGCACGCAGTTGTTGATAGATTTCGTCGATCCGCTCCGCGACAATCAAGCAGGGGCCGGCGGCCCGCTTGGCCAAGAAGTATCGCATCGGCCTTCCGATCGAACGAGCCATGTGAACGGTCTTGCCTTCCGCTTGCAGAATCGCGAATTGACCGCGGATTTTTCCAACCGCTTCGGCGTCCCCACTCCGCACGGCTGCTTCGGCCGCCTTGCGAGTGGTGCCCAACAGGATGTCGCCGCTGGGATCCAACAGGTTCACGATGCGTTCAATGACAGGAGGCGCGTTCATGGCAGTGTTCCCGACGAAAAATGTTGGAAGGAAGAAAGCGATTCTGAAAGGATCGAAGCGACGATGTGGGATCGAAACGCCGCGATCAAGCGAACGCTTGGCCGGTCAATCGCTCGTAGCCCTCACGGTAACGATCCGCGGTCTGGCGGGCGATGGATTCCGGCAGCGGTGGCGGAGGGCTGTTGCGGTCCCAGTCCGACGCCTGCAAGTATTCGCGAACGAACTGTTTGTCGAACGAACGTTGCGAGTGGCCCGGTTCGTATTCGTCCGCGGCCCAGAACCGTGAACTGTCCGGCGTCAAAACTTCGTCGATCAAGATCAGTTGGTCATCGACGATGCCGAACTCGAACTTGGTGTCCGCGATCAACAAACCTCGTTCGGCCGCGATCTTCAAGGCGTCCTGGTAGATCGCCAAACTCATCCGCCGCAGTTGGCTGGATTGTTCCTCGCCCAGCGATTCGCACATGACCTCAAACGAGACGTTTTCGTCGTGCCCTTCTTCCGCTTTGGTCGCCGGGGTGAAGATCGGTTCGCTGAGTTGGTCGCACTGCTTCAGTCCGGCCGGCAAAGCCACACCGCAGACTTCGCCCGTGGACTGGTACTCTTTCCAGCCGCTGCCTTCGAGGTAGCCTCGGACGACACATTCAAAGGGCACAACCGACGCTTTCCGGGTCACCATGATGCGACCTTCCAGCGGCTTCGGATCGACTTGGTCGGCGACCTCTTCCGGGACATCGGTGCTGATCAAGTGATGTGAAATCGATTGCTCGGCGTTTGGTCCGCCGGCATTTTGCCCGATGCGGCCGGCATCCATTTGCTCGAACCAAAACCGGCTCATCGCGGTCAGCAAGCGGCCTTTGTCGGGGATGCCTGTGGGCAAAATGTAGTCGAATGCGCTGATCCGATCGCTGCTGACGATCAGCAACCGATCGCCCAGGTCGTACACGTCCCGGACCTTGCCTTGTCGGCGAGGGAATGGCAGTTCGGTGCTGAGCAAGGCACCTGCGGCATCGAATTGATAGTGGTCGTTCATGCCGCAGATGTTCGCACACCGACCGGACGTCGACAAGCATCAGCCGCTGCCAGTTTCGCTCTCGCGTTCCATCCGGAACGGAAGTCGCCAAGACGTGGCGGAAGTCGCCAAGACTTTCGGCAAGTCCAAGCGTGTTTCCCGGGACTGCGCCAGCACCATCCAACGCCGATCAGAATCGGCGTGGCGAGAGGAGGGAAGAACCAGACCCGCGTCCGAAATTACTTCGGAGCGATCATGCAGATCATTCGACGACCGTGCTGTTGGGGCTTGGTTTCGACCTTGCCCACTTCGCTCAGGATCTCGATGACCTGTTCCATGACTTTGCGGCCTTCTTCGATGTGGGCCATTTCACGACCGCGGAACAGCACGCTGACTTGGACCTTGTCCTTGTGTTCCAAGAACTTCTCGGCTTGGCGAACCTTGGTGCGAATGTCTTCGTCACCGGTTTTGGGTCGCAAGCGGATTTCTTTGGTCTTGGTGTGAGACGAGCCGCTGTTCTTTTTCTTGTTTTTGTCGTACTTGAATTTGCCGTAATCCATGATTCGACAAACCGGTGGGCGCTCTCCGGGGGCCACTTCAACCAAATCCAGCCCCGCGTCGCGAGCGCGTTCGAGCGCTTGTTCGGTGGGAATGATTCCAAGCTGTTCCCCCTCTTCGCTGACGACTCGCACTGGAGTGATGCGGATTTGGGAGTTGATGCGAGTTGAATCGCGATTTTCCGGTTGTACGTTTCTGCGTGCCAATGCCACTAAAGCAATCTTCTCCGGCCGGGAGGCGTTCCGGCGCAAGTGGAAATCAAGTCGATGAGAACGAATGTGTGCTCACCGCAGCGGGCGGACGTGCCGTCCGATCAAAGCCGCTGCCCAAACATAGGTTAGTCAGCCTGACCAGTGGGGGAGGGATTCCTGAAAATCGCTCCAACCGCGTCAACCCCAATTTCCCCAAAGTATCCAGGGGTGGGTCGGCAGCCGTCAACAGCGAAATGGCGAAATCTTTGTGTTTTCGCCAATCCGTTGCGGTCTGGAAGGCATTTCGGCTCCGAGGGTGGGTCGAAATCAGTCCGAGTGCGGGCAAACGGCCAGGGATCGGATTTTGCGTGATGGGGGAGGCTTGACGAACCGTCAGGGTCGACGCAAACTGTGCGACCGCTTGGGGAACACCGGGACTGGATTTTGTCCGCCAGACAGCCGATTTCCTAGCAAAGTGCCCGCGAGACAGGCGGGACCCCCTCGGGTCAAACGTCCGGAGATCATCCGAACCAGACCCCGACGGGCGATTAGCTCAGTTGGTTAGAGCGCCACGTTGACATCGTGGAGGTCACAGATTCGAGTTCTGTATCGCCCACTCAAAAAGAGCCCGCAATTTGCGGGCTCTTTTTATGCGCAGAAACTTTTCTCGCTGACGAACCGGCGTAGTATTCCCCTTTCCGTTCCCTTTTCAGGAACCACGAGGGGTGAAGCCATGCCACGAGAACCAAAGCCGTACTGGAAAAGTCAGCAACAACGATGGGTCTGCACCATCGACGGGCAACGCATCACGCTTGGGGCTGAGAAGGAGGCGGCGTTCGACAAGTACCACCAGTTGATGCTCAATCGCCGGGCAGTCTCGGCGGAAGTGTCGACCGTGTACGAGCTTTCGCAGTCGTACCTCGATTGGTGCCAAGAAAACCGGAGTGCCGGCACATACAGCAATCACCGGCTCTACTTAAAAAGCTTCATCGGAGCGATTGGTAAGACGCTCAAAATCTCTGCCCTGAGGAAGCACCACGTCTTGAACTGGTCGAAGGGCGTCGGGGACACGACGAGCCAAAATGATGCCATTTCGGTTGTGCAGCGAATGTTCAATTGGGCGGTCGAGCACGAATACCTCCATGCATCCCCGATTCCCAAAATCGTTAAACCGAAGCGAAAGCGACGAGAGATCGTTTACACGCCCGAGCAGTGGAAAATCATCCAGTCGTACGCGAGCCCCCAACTGGCCGCGTTGATCAATTTCCTCTGGTCGACCGGGTGCCGACCGAAAGAAGGTCGCACCGTTGAGGCACGCCATGTCCACGATGACCTCGTCATTTTTCCGCCCGACGAAAGCAAAGGCGAAACCGACTCGCGAGTCATCTTCCTCACCGCAGAGGCCAAAGACATCGTTGCTCCGCGTTAGAAGGAGAAAGGTGTCCTCTTTAAAAACACGAAAGGAGTCCCTTACACGAAAGACGCCCTCGTCCAAGCGATGATCCGTATCTCGAAAAAAGCGGGATTCCGGTGCATCGCCTACGGGGCCAGGCACAGCTACGCGACCAACGCTCTGATCCGCTCTGTTGACACTGTTTCGCTTTCGCACCTGATGGGGCACCGATCGACACGAATGGTATCCAACTACGCCCACCTGTCCCAGAACATCGAGCACCTGCGGCGACAAGCCGAAAACGCTGCTAGCAGGAAGTGAGCGAGCAAAAACGTGCCCGGAACTACGCCGGCGTCGGCCACCGGAGCATGAAAGCTTGATGCCAAAACAGCTTAAAACGAGTCCGCGTGCCTTTTCTTGACCGTACCATTTCTCGCCCGGCGGCATCCATGCCCCGGCGGCCCATTCCACGGCTATCATCCATGCGCGCCGTGCCTTCGGCGAATCCCGAGTGGTTCGCCTCGCCTTTTCGCTGACGCTCGCCGGCGAGGCTCAGGCGGTCGCTTCGCTACCGCCGGGGTGCGTGCGGGTATCCTGCCCGTTGTGGGCGACGGCATCGCCGCCGGGAGTTCAGCGTGGCGGGCGTCGTGGCCGATGTGCGGCGGCGTCCTGCCGCCGAAGGAAATCCACCGAAACCCAAATATTCAAACCCCGATCGGGTTGGCTGGCCGTATTCGCTTTTCAAGATGGAACATCAACCAAGGTTCCGACGGCGAGGAGACCTTTTCCACTTCGGTTAATCTGGATCCGCCGTCGGCTACAGAATGGCAACGTATGCTGACACTGCTAATGGCATTTTGCTAGAATTCTAAACCTTCAACCAACAGCTGTGACAAACTATCAGGGGAAGGACTTCTTGGGCATACGGAAGGAAGATCGCAAACGTCGAAAAGAGAAAGAAAGAGCTAAGCGGGTGCAAAAACAGCTTGCGCACCTGCGAGAAAAGCAAAGTCACATTCCACGTCTGAAGCGAAACTACAATTCATCGCAACTAGCGAAAATTGCCTCGCTTCCTCGTGCGGATCGTGACTACGTTCTGCGACAGATTGTGGCCAACGAAAAGTTGCGTTCCCCGCTGGTTCCCAACGCATTTCCAGCCACCTACGCTGAATGTGCATTAAAAAGGTCGTCGATCTATTCTCCGAATTTGAGATCGGCTCTTTCGCTCACAAGTAGTTTGTTGAAGGCCTATCGTGAACGCGTTAAGGTTGGATACGAGCTGGTTGATCGCTTCTACGGTCAGGTTGCTACTCACGAATTGACGAAGGCAACTGAAACCCTCGCTAGTATCGAAGCTGGTTTTGGAGTTTCGCTCTGGTTAGTCGAGGCAACGCTTCTAGTCGGCGAACTTTCTGACGGCGTCGAGGGGAACAGACGCTTCCTTTCAAGCATTTATGAACAGGACCCAGCTCAGCGGGTTGCTTTAATCTCGACATTCAAATCACAGAGAGTGGAGAAGGAACTTCCCGCTTCGTCTTACTGTGGATATGTCAACGGATTCATTCAAGACGTCCGCAACTCCGATCATGACGTGCCGGAAAAAGAGATCGCAGAAGTACTTTACAACCTAAATTTTCATGCAAAAGAAGTCCCCCAGTTCTTCCCCTTCATACTAGACCATGCACGAGCATATTCGTTGCTCGATACTGCGCTCGCTTACCGGACAATTGTCCCATTCTATGTTGTTGATCTGCAGTCCAACGAGTCATCTCTTCAACGGGAACTAGCTTTAGAAGATGCGAAAGTGTTTTTAGACGCAGAGAGGTATCTATTACTTAAATTCTGGATTGGCAACCATGATGGCGTCACCGTTGGGGAATTGGCGCGAGTGCACGCGAAAGTTGAGCGAATGCTAATCGAAGGACGCTTCAGTGATGCCCGTGATCTATGTGAACACCAGATAAAACTGAATCCCACATGCTTCGACTTTTACCTGGTGCACGCACAAGCTTGCCACCTTGGGGATCTGAATGTCCGCGAGCTTTTTCCGCCAATGTCAATCGCTCAGCGAGTGCTGGCATGCGTCGCAGAGGCCGAAGCATTTGGGGAAAGAACCTCCCGCTGCCTGAATGAGCTTGCGAAGCTCGCATATTCTCTGGGGAACAGCGAGTTCTCGCATCGGATTATGACATATTGGAATTCCAAACTGGATTACAGCACGCACTTTGACAATTTTTGGCTGACAAGTTTGCCTTGTGTTCTTCCCTGGATCTCTTTCAGCATGAGCGAAGGTCAACGCGCTGCCGCCTTGCAGCAGTGGAGTCAGCTTGATGATGCACAGTGGATCCACGCCTTTCGCAACACTGGATACAAACCGGATATTAACATAAGCAGATTTGAAAAAACGGGAATCGACGAGCGTTTTTCACTCTGGTTTGATGCGATGCTAGATCTTGAACAAGGCAATACCGAGACAGCGTCCCAACGATTCAGTAATTTGAGACAACTGACGAGCAAGGAGTACTTCCTAGCTAAGACGTGTCACGCAAGCCTCAAACAGCACAAGAGTTCCGGCGACCTCGTTGAGATTTTTAACGAGACATCGTACGCCTTTGTTTCTCAGCCATCTTTTCTCGAGGGATTCCCATCAAGGTTATTGTCTGACATCTGGCAAGGCTCAGAAAAACTACTGGGTGACCCGCGTTTGTCGGAGTTCAGTTGGCCAATAACGTATTGGCTTGCAACACGAGAATTGATTAGCGAATCCGTTGAATACAACCTTTGGGTTTCCGTTGACGAATTCATGATCGAGCACAACGTCCGAACAGTCTCTGAATATCTCGATGGAAATCCAGATCCAAACCCTGCGTTTATTTGCTTTCTGATGAATGTCTGCACGACAAAAGTGCTTAGAAGAAATTACAAGCTCAAAACGCGAATGGATCAACACAACGAACGAATCCACATTCTTCAATACGTCCTTCAGCAAGACACGACCCGTTACAAGCAGAAAGCACGCGATGAAATCACCGAAATGAATCGCCTTGATTTACTTCACGATGCAATTCAGGATGTCGAAATCGGAAGAGTGTTTGTAAACACAGAGGGATTTGAATCAAAGTTTTCCGAGGAGAATTCACAACGGTTCGATCGGTTCGATCGTTTGCGACGAGTTCCCGACGCAGAAATGCGCAGAACCGTAGACTTGAACGGAGTCAGATTGAGGGACACGCGTCGCGTCCGTTACACGGACTACACCGTTTCACTTTTTCGAGATCTCGTCAACGAGATTCGTGATGAATTCATCCGAAATCCCTCACACGGACTCAATACGTATGTCTCAGTGCATATTCGCCATGGCTACATAAGCTCTCAGATACGAAACCAGTTCGACGCGAGGCGCCTTGCAACGAGGCAAGCACGAGATGGCCAGTATCAAGATAACGAATACTGGATGGAACGCTTTTCTGAAGTCGAGCAGTCGAATCAAGCGATCATCAATCAGAGGATGAAGGTATTTTCAAGTCAGCTCGACGACCTCGTAGAAGAGGTGAATACTGGCTGGATTCAGATGAAAAACGAAGAACATCCGAATGGCATGTTTGATTTTGACATGGATGACAACGAGCAAACGCTCTTGTTCATAGCGGCGGCTCAAAAATCTGACCATCTCTCATTCGTTGATTTTATCATCAAATATCTTTGGGAAAAAACCGAGGTCTCACTGGAAAAAATACGGGACCGCATTACCGGCGAGTTGTTGTCAAAGGCTCTTGGGTTGCTTCACGATCTGGAGCGAGATGTCCTAGATCTTTCGCCGGTGGTTGCCGAGACAGAGTTTTCAGCAGTAGTCGCATCATGCGGAAATGAAGTACAAGCTGACTTCCGACTGTTCGCGGAATGGTTTCGGAGATCTTCAGGCCCGGTGCTTAAGAATTTCAACTTTGACTTAGTTTTGGATGTTGCGACGAAAACCGCGAAGCAGTTTCATCCCGGCAAGGATTTCGAGCTGAAGCGTCGGGTTCCTGAGCACAATTTTGAAGGATCTTGGTTCAAGCCCTTCGTTGAGATAATGGTGATTCTGCTTGACAATTTACTGAAGAATGGAATGACTCCGGTTTTTCGTCCTGAGTGCGTTGTTACGTTCAATGGTGGGAACACTCTGTCGATGCTCATAGAGAACTCTCTTGGTGAGGATGTTGATGTCGATGAGCTACGTCGCGAAGTAGATAGGATAAATGCTGAAGGACGCTCGGATTCAATTGACCACACGAAATTGCAATCAGAGGGAAACACCGGGATTCCGAAAATCCGTAAACTCGTTAGAGAAGACTTGCGCCAACGTGCAAGCCAAGTCATCTGTACGGTGACGAGCGATGGGAACTTCCGAGTATTCATCGAGATGCGTTCAATAAAAATGATCGGAGGTATTCGATGAGGATTCTTGTCGTTGAGGATGCAGAGAGGAAGCTTGCTCACATGCGGCAGCATCTCCGGGAGGTTTTCCCTGACGCTGAAATCGAAGAGCGAGTCTCTTATGTCGGCGGCCTTGAAGCCGCGATTGAGGGAGATTTCGATCTTGTAGTCCTGGATATGTCTTTGCCTAATCGTGATGTTTCACCGAGTGATCCGTACAGTGAGATGTTTATCTTCGCGGGAAGAGATATCCTCCAGGAAATGAAACGCAAGAAGATCGGATGCTCGGTGATCGTTGTCACGCAGTTTCCTGAGTTTGGGAAAGACAAGGAAAGAATGACTATCCAAGAACTGCGTGAGGAGCTTTCCGCATTGTTTAGCGAGAGCTACATAGGCACCGTTTACTACCATCCTTCGAGAGTAGATTGGCAGGTTGAGATAAATAAGCTGTTGACGGACAGAGGGGTTTTAACGGATGAAAATTAGTGTTCTTGTAGTCGAGGACAATGCTGACAAAAAACAGCGGATAATCGACACACTCATTCACGCATGCGGCAAGTCGAATTGTGAAATCATTTCTGCTGGCAGCTATATTGAAGCATGCGAGTTGCTTGAGGAGCGGGCGTTCGACTTGCTTGTTTTGGATCTGCTCATTCCAAGGACTGGGGATGAGGATCCTGATGCTAATCTTGCAATCTCATTGCTTAAGTCGTTCCAAAGATCGAGCCCTCATTTCAAGGTCCCTCGATACATAGTTGGTTTGACAGCGTTTGAGGATGCTAAGGAAAGGTATGAAAGCGTCTTCACCTCAGCATGTTGGACTTTGCTTCGATACGAGAGCTCAAAGCTCGGGTGGCAAGAGCAACTGGCAAGTTTTGCTGAGCATGCATTTAAGCAGGCGAATGCTTCAGCGGAGACAAAACAAAATGTCGTCATTCTCTTGCACGGCATTCGAGACTACGGGCCGTGGCAAAGCAGAGTGAAACAAATTCTTGAGAAGGGGACGAGCACTCGAGTATTCACAATCAAGTACGGCTGGTTTGGGCCGCTTAGGTTTGTTGCTCCAAGAATTCCTCTGGACTTTACGAGAACACCACTTTCTCGGTTTGAAGAGGAATACCGAAATGTCAAGGATCAATATGTCGATGCTAAGGTTTCGGTCATTGCTCATAGTTTTGGCACTTATTTGGTGACTAGATTCTTAGCCGATAACCCACACGCAAAACTCCATCGGATCATTCTATGTGGATCTGTCGTTCGACAAGATTTCCCTTGGAGTCGAGTGCGGTTGCAGATAGGTGAACCAGCTGAATCAGCTAAGGATTGCTTTGTCATCAATGACTGCGGTGATGCAGACAAATGGCCGACGATGGCACGCTCGGTAGGCTATGGAGACATTGGGACCAATGGCGCCGGATCTGCGTTGGTGACCGACCGATTTCATTCTGGATCTCACGGTCTTTTTATGGACGAAGGTTTTGTGGAGCGGTACTGGAAGCCCTTCATTGAGTCGGGAGAAATCGTCCCTACAAAGATGGTCGCTAGAGGGAAACTATCGAAGGCCGTCTTACCCTTTGAGCACTTCCCTGCTTGGATCGTTGGGGCAAGTGTTGTCGCCCTGATGTTTTTCCTCAGTGGATCACCGATTTCGGTTGCGCTTGCGATCCTCGCCCTCGCTATTTGGTCAATCTGGTTCTTGCTCACCTAGCAGTTGCGGCTTGCTGATTGTATAGCTTCTTTTGAGAACCCCCAATTCCAAGAAGTTCTTCGGCCCATAGTTTAGGAGCAACGAAGTTTTAGTTTGCCCTTCTCTGCCGGACGATCGCAAGAGTCGCTTGCTGAATCTCAGGTGAAACCTTATCCCAGATCGCGATCAATTCGCTGAGCAAAACATCGCTTGCGTTTACTGCACCCACCGTGTCGGAAACGTCCGTTTCTTCCGCGTTTTCGAGGGTCGGCGTAAGGAATGTTCCAGGACTCAAATCCACGACACGGACGCATCTGCATGATCGAAATCTAGGGATGCACAAGTCCGACCTGCGCCGCTAATCTGCTCCGGTGGCCGACGCCGGATGCCCAATTGTCATTTGGGAGGCGAATGGAGGCGGCTCGGCATTGTTGGTTAATTGTTCCAGGGGTCAGACATTGTCAGAAGTCGCTGTGACAGGCTCCTGTCGCGATTTGCTATCTTATTGGATCGCTCGGAGGCGTTTAGATCGGCCAATTTGAGAGAACCGAAGACATCGACCAGTTCAAAGCACTCAACGAAATTCTTGGCGATTTGCCTCGCGGTCGTGGACCTGACGATGTCGGGCGGCCGCCCAATGCGCACTTCGAGCTCTCTCAGAACATCGTCTCGACGAAGTCGCTTCGGTTCGACGTCGAAAGCAACCGCGAATCGAAGATCTTTCTCGGCGTGATCGGCGGCTCGATCACGATAGGTGATCGACTGCCGGACGGACGGACGGGCGACGCGATGGGTTGATGGCGGTTTTCCGATCGGCGTTGCTGATGATCGCCATCACCTTCTTGTCGCAGGAAGCCGCGCCGGCAAGGGGCGATCTGTGCTCGTGCCGAATCTGATCATGCTTCCAAAAGAAACGTCGACGCTCGTGATTGATCCCAAAGGCGACCTCGCGAAAGCCACGTGCCGATGGCGTGCAGAAGGCTTGGGGCAAGATGTCGCCGTCATTGATCCCTTTGAGTGTTCTGGCGAAGGCACCCGGAAATACCGGGTTGGTTTCAATCCGATCGAGATGCTCTCGCGGTCGGATCGATTTTCGTTCGTTCCGAATGCGTTGCTCATCGCCAGTTCGCTGATACCGGACTCACAGCGAAGTAAGGACCCGCACTGGAATGACTGCGCTCGCGATATTCTGAGCGGTCTCTGCACTCACGTTGCCACGCACGCCCGATACGAAGGTCGACGCAACCTCGTCACTGTTTGGGAACTTGCATTTCGTCTGGCCGAACCCGCTGAAGAAGATCCGAACAGCTACACGCTCGAAATCGAGATGATGGACAATGACGCGGGCGGCGGTACCGTCCGTGCGTCAGCGAGGGCCTTCTATGATCGTACGGGGCAGGAGTTTTTTGGGGTTCTGTCGAACTTGCGGAAACACTTGGCTTTTATCGGGATTGAGTGCGTGCAGGATGTGCTGACCGGTCCGTTTGTCGACCCTCGCCGATTGAAAAGTGGATCGCTATCGATCTATTCAAGCATCCCTGCGATGCGAGGCGAAACGATGAGCGGGTATTCACGCTGTTTTCGCCAGCTGCCAGGACGTTGACATCGTGGAGGTCACAGATTCGAGTTCTGTATCGCCCACTCCCAAAAACCCCGCAAAACCTAGTGTTTTGTGGGGTTTTTTCGTGTCCGCACCGTTTTCAGCGTCGTCGTCGGATGGGTCAGAAAGGGACTCAGAAGGACTCAATTTGCTGTCCTGGACTGAGTTTGGTGCAAGCATTGGTGCAACCGTTCGCGGGGGTGCTTCGGTGCTCGTTTCCCCTGTTTCACCAGGGCGATCCGAATCGGAAGCGTTCACGCTTTTCGGTTCTTCGGCCGTATCGGTGTCGTCATCGGCGATCGGCAGTGATGGCAACGCTTCAACTGCAGTCGCGGTGTCGAGCAATTTGGCGTCGGTGTAGGTGCCCATCGTCAGGCTAATATTGCTGTGTCGCATCGCAGCTTGGGCAACGCGGGGTGCCACGCCCGCAAGCGACAGGTGGGTCCCAAAACTGTGTCGCAACGCATGAACGTGGACGACGCGATCGTCCACTGTCTTTTCAATGCCAGCGGCTTTCAGGTCTCGATTGAGAATCCGCAGGATGCCATCGGGGACCGTGAACAAATGGGGCGACGGTTGCTTAAAACAAATGAGCAAGGATCTCTCCTCCGAATTCCCCGGAATCAAGGGGGTTTCTTATCGAAATCTGCGTCGAATGCGGCAGTGGTACACCTTCTGGGCATCCACCGATGCAATTGGGCCACAAGTTGTGGCCAAATTGGAAAAGAAATGGCCACAAGCTGTGGCCAAGGCGGACTCGCTACAAAAACCGATCGTGCAGCAGCTTGTTGCACAAATCCCATGGGGGCATATCGGCCCGAAGGGGAACGATTCAAAGTCATGATGCTATCCGCCCCGGATTCGCCGGACACGATCACGTTGGACCAGCCCATCCCAAACGACAAACGTTCAAAGTCAGGCAAGCCGACGGCGTTCACGATGGGGCAACGCTACGTTCCCAGTGAACGATTGCTGGTTGCGAAGGTGACGTCGGATTTGGATGAGGCGGAGTAGGCGTGTTGATGGGGCGGGGGCAGGTGCGTGCCTCGCTTACCAGGCTGCTATTGAGTCGTCATTCATGTTTGAACGCTTGTAGGATGGGCACTCTTGCCCGTCGGAGCTTTGGATGTCGGCCAAGAGTGGCCAACCTACCAACAAAATCGACAAGCCGTTGCGAGTCAGATTACGTGGGGCATTGCTGATGCGGCGGGTTGTGACTTTGCACATTCACCTCGGTCCGAGCCCCGGCCCAATGAAACGCTGAGGTGAAGAAACAAGGGATTGAACCGGAGGCCAAGCAGGTCGGCAGGAGTCTTTCGGCATTTGGACTGTTTCGGTAAGCGTTGTTGCTCCCACTTGCAACCGGGGCTAACGCCCAAACGGCTCACATGATGATGCCCGATCATTCCTGCCGACCTGCTTAGCGATTCCGATCGAGTAATCGCTAGCAGTGGTTTGAAATCGACGTTGAACCAAAACGCATGCAAGTTTGAGCCTGAGACCGTCGCTCATAAGTTCCATTCCAAAGGTTGGACAATGGAAGCCGCAACTTGGCGGCAAGGAAAGATTGTCTGTTTCAATACCGCCCGACTTCGCCGCTCCGCTTCATGGCCTGTTGAACAAAGCCCTTGAACATCGGCTCTTTCCTCGCGATGTCAAAGGCTTCCTGGGTATCCGTCGTTAGCGGTTTGATTTAGTGCGGTTCAGGTCGCCTGTGGATGGTCGCTGAAAACTTGTTTTTGACCCTGCCTTCGCTGGGGTCGTGCCGTTTTGAAGTCTTGTATTACCAGGTGTTTGTCTGTGCCCTCCCAAGGGAAGTGCCCTCCCAAGGGAGAGGGAAGTCAAACGGCACGCCCGTTGAAACGGGAGGGGGCGGAAAGCGGGCGTTCAGCGAGCTTTCCGGGGGTGGGTGGTTTTGCCAGCTCACCTTCGTCCCGGGCGATTGTTCGCGTCGATCTTTCCCCAGTACCCGCCGATGATGTGGGGGTATTCGCCGGGCGTGACGTGATAGTGAGGACCACGGTCAGGGTCTTCGTGAAGATTGAAGTCGTTGAGTGGGTTCTTTGAATCGTCTTTGGCGAGCAAGCCTTTTGATTCGTAGGGACCGTAAACAGGGAACCCGTCGAAAGCGAATCCAATCACGCCGGAGTGAGACTGCCCTTCGTCGCACCATGGAGTCTTCACGCAGACCGGATACTTGTGATAGTGATACTGTTGTCGAGGGCTGGGGTGACCGCAACAACGATCGAGTCTCCAAACCGCATCGGTTTCAAAGATATGGTCAAAGGGATTGAAGAAGATCACGCCGTTGGTTGCGACACCGATCGCTCCCATCGGGAGGGCTTGATTGGAGTTCTTTTCATCCATCGCAATGGCGTCTGGATCACGCTTCGGTTCCAACGGAATGTGCCACGTGTTCGCTTGTTCTTGGATGTACGACGGGTTTCCATCGAGCATTCGCCAGCGATCCGGGAACGTTGCGGTGGGGTGATTCGGCAGATTGCGACTTCGGATGACGAGATGTTCGTCGGTGAATGTGACGATGACCGCGTAGGGTTTGTGCTCGTCCTTCGTGACTTCGTCGCCATTGAAATCGAGGTATCCGGCACGCAACCACGAACTCATGTTGCCGGCGAACGGGGCGTGGTAGCGATCCGTTTTGTAGAGCAGTTGTTCGGCGTTGTTGTGGTCGAACTGCTTGGGGACGTTGCGTTGGCCGTCTTTCGGGGCGAAGTACCAACGACCGCCAAGGGCGATCAAAGTCGATTCATCCGGTTGTGGAAAGTCTTGAAGGGTGGGCTTGGCCGCTTGGTAGTTCGCGGGGGCATCGATGGGGCGGATGTCCATCGAATTGACCCAGAACTCGGATTTTCCCTCGAGGGCTTTTCCGTTGGCGAAACCCACACTCAGCTTCAGGGTGTCGACTTCCGCAAACGGCGTTCGAAAGTCCATGGCGTAGGTTCGCCAAGTTGCGTGACCGAGACTTTCGTTGGTGGCTTTGTCAAAGAAGTCTTCTCGTTCTCTTAAGACCTGTGGGTAGATTCGCTCTTTGATCAGGTCCAATGAGTCGGTGCCGTTCTTCTGGAAGAACTCGACCTTCAGATACAGTTCGTCTTGTTCAACGGCAAAGTGGTCTTGGGCGAGCCCAGAGATGTAGAATCGATACCAGCGTTGGTCGGCCGAGACCTCGTCGCTGGTCAGTGACACTTCGCTGGCAAAGATACCGTTGCCATCGACATCTTCGCTGGAGAGCAAGCGGATGCCGCGCCCATTGGATTCCACACGCGGATCACCCAGCACCCCGTACTTGGCATCCCCAAGGATCGTTGCCGTCGAGAGCGATTCTCCTTCTTGCAAGTCTTCTGTCGCGGTGGCGATCAACACCTTCGTCGTGTCATGCTCCGCCGCAGGTGACGGGTTGGCAGCTTGGGACGGTGCATCCGTTTGGACCAACCCTTGGTACTGAGCCAGCTTGGATCGCAATTGGGAGGCGACTTGGGGATCCGAGTCGGCCCTGTTTTGAGACTCCGTTGGATCGGTCCGCAAATGGAACAGCTCCGTCTCACCCGTCGCGAATTGGATGAGTTTCCAATCGTCTTCAAGGAGGGCGTGGTCGTTTTCGGCAATCACGATGGTCCGCGAAGTTGACTTGCCACCGACCAGTTGTGGCCAGAGGTTGGTGCCGTCGAGCGGTTTCGCTGACGGGATGGTGACTCCTGTGGCTGCTGCGAGTGTGGGGAAGAGATCGTGGATGGCGGTGAGCTGTTCACTCTCGGTTCCAGCTTTCAGAATGCCAGGAGCACGGATGACACAAGGGACATGAATTCCACCCTCGTAGATTTGTCGTTTCTGCCCACGAAACGGTTCGTTCGTTCCAGCTCGAGCCGCACCGTTGTCCGATGCGAACACGACGATTGTTTCCTCTCGAAGTTGTTGGTCGTCGATGGCATCGAGAATTCGCCCGATGCCTTGGTCCATCGAATCGACCATGGCGGCGTAGGTCGCTTCGCGTTCGTTGGATCGCCCTTGGTACTTTGCGATCAAGTTTTGGGGAGCTTGAAAGGGCGAGTGGGGCGCGTTGAAGGAAACGACGATGCAGAACGGTTTCCCCGAGCGTTGGTTTCCGATCTGACGCACGGCTTCCGCGGTCAGCAAGTCGGTGGAGTAGCCTTCCTCTTCAAGCGTGGTTCCATTGCGTTGCCAATCCAGCTGCCCTCGACCTGCAGTGTGTTGGTAGTAGTCAATCGAAGCATCGAGGAAGCCGTAGAAGTGGTCGAAGCCTCGGCGGTTGGGATGGGCTTCTTCGCCAGCCAGGCCGAGGTGCCACTTTCCAATCAAGCTGGTTTCATAGCCCGCCTTTTGAAACACAGCGGGGAGCAGTTTCTCGCTGGTCGGCAACCCCTCGTCGCGAGGTCGCACGGGGCCGGAGATTCCATAGCGGTGTGGGAATCGGCCGGTCAGCATCGCTGCCCGGGCGGGGCTGCAGGCCGGGTAGGCGTAGAAGCGGTTGAGTCGCACACCGTCTTTGGCCAGGGAATCAATGTTCGGGGTGTCAGCGGTCCCTCCGTGGAATCCAACATCGCCCCAGCCAAGGTCGTCGGCCAACAAGATCACGATGTTCTTTTTCGTGGGCGAGTTTTCCGCGCGAAGTTCCGCATTGGGCAAGATGATCGATGCGGCGAACAGCACAAACGTGGGGATGGCGAGAGTTGGTTTCATCAGGATCAGCCTTGGATACAATGGGCGGTGCAACTTCCTCATGGTTAGAAACCCCAACGGTTGCAGACATCTACAGCTGCCACGCCATTTTTGTGAATATTGACGTCGGAGAGATCGAACAGCAACTCAAACATGGCAATTTGTCGCTGTTTGCCGATGCGTTTGCGCGCCATCGCGCCCGGTTGTGGCAGATCATTCATTTTCGGCTCAGCGATCAGATTCGTGCACGTGTGGATGCCGACGATGTTTTGCAGGACGTTTACCTGGATGCCGAAAAACGGCTCGAACACTACATCCAGGGCGATTTCCCGTCCCTCTTTCTGTGGCTCCGACTGGTCGCCGGGCAGACGCTGAGTCGGGTTCATCGCCGCCATCTGGCCACCGAATCACGCTCGACGTTGCGTGAATCCAATCCGGGCAACGACAATCCTTGGGGCAACACGTCGCTGTGTCTTTCGCAACGTTTCATGGCTCATCTCACTTCCCCCAGCCAGGCGGCAGTGAAGGTTGAATTGATTGCGGAGGTGCGGTCGGCCCTGAGTGAGATGAGCGACATGGATCGCGAAGTCGTGGCGCTGCGTCACTTTGAGGAACTGACCAACCAAGAAGTGGCGATCGAGCTTGGGATCACGCCGAAAGCAGCCAGCATTCGTTACGTGCGAGCGTTGGAACGGTTGCGGTCGGTGCTGGAGCAACTGTGAATGCTCGTCCGTGCGGAGTGGTTTGATCAACCGCTTGTGGCCGACTGGTGATCTTTCTGGTGAAGCGAGCGACACCAGCCGCTCTCATTTCAAACTTTTTTTGTTTTACCTGTAGAAGCGGCCTCGCGGTGGGGTTTCAGTCTGTGAACCCTCCTCCACTGATCCTTCCACGGGCCCCATCATGAAGCGTTTGTCACTGCTCACTGTTTTCTGTGCGTTGGCTATGTTGCTGAGCGAATCACATGTCAACGCGCAGCCTCCAGGTGGTCGCCCCGGACAGGGCGGCGGACGGCAAGGCGGAGGCATGGGAGGCGGGCGTGGGCAAGGAATGGGGCGTCCCGACTCGCAGCCCGGAACGCAATCGATCCCGCCGATGCTTCGTATCTTCGATGTGGATGGGGACGAGGAACTGTCGTCGAAAGAAATCGAAGGTGCGGCCGCTGCGCTGCGAAAGCTGGACCGCAATCGCGATGGAAAGCTGACCGTCGAAGAATTTCGACCGTCGGGTGCCGGCGGGCAATCGGATCGTCAAGGACAAGGTCGCGGTGGACCACGGGGGGCAATGCAAGGTGGCCAGCCCGGCGGTGGCCGATCTGCCGGTGGACCTGGTGGTGGACCTGGTGGGGGCGGAGGTCGCGGTGGCGATCCGGCTCAAGCGAATGCTGCGTTTGCCGAACAGCTCATGGACTTTGATGACGACAAGGACGGCTTGCTCAGCAAGTCGGAGTTACCCGAACACATGCACAAAGCATTTTCAGTTGCCGACGCCGACCAAGATGGATCGCTTGATTCGTCCGAACGACTCGTGCTGGCGTCGCAGTTTCAACGCAACCAACTCAATCCGACCGACGACACTCCGGTGAACACGCCCACGCAAGCGAGCCCCCGCGGAGCTGGTCAGCGGGAGGCGGGCCAACGCGGTGCCGGTGAACGCGGAATGGGTCAGCGTGGAATGGGCCAGCGCGGAATGGGCGAAGGTCGTGGTGGTCTGGGGCGTGATGGTCTGGGACGCGGTCAAGGCGGGGGGCAGCGTGGTGGGCAAGTCTCCCAGGGCGGTCGGCCTCGTGATCGCGTTCGTCCGCGTGATACCGAGTTCAACGAACGGTTTCCGGTCGGGGCCGAATTGCCGGAGAGCCTCTCCGTCTACAACGTCGATCGAGAGTTGGTGCCAGTCAATCGCATCTTTCAATCGAAGTACACCGTGATCGTCGGTGGCTGTTTGACATGTCCTGAATTCCGAAATTCCTATCCTGAGATTGAAGCGGTCGCTCGCGACTTTCAAGGCCGAGGCGTCGACTTCTACTTCCTGTACCAATCCCTGACCCACCCGGAGAATTGGGGATTTGTGCAGCCGTCTTCGATCGAGGAACGATTTGCTCAAGTCGAACACGCTCAGGATCTTTTGCAGACCCAAGTCCCATGGTTGACCGATCCGATCGACAACCCGTTGAAATCGTATTTCGCTCTGACTCCCAACTCTCAGTTTGTGTTTGATCAATCCGGCAAAGTGGTGACTCGTAGTTCCTGGGCACGGGGATCAAGTCTTCGCGAATCGTTGGAGGCGTTGGTCGGCAAGCCGGAGACACTGACGACCGTCGAGGAATTGAACCTTCCTCGTTTCGAACGCCACCTCACTCCCACAAGCGAAATGCTGGTGGAGCGGGTGAGTGTGGAAGGCAAAGCTGTTCCGTTGCGTGTCGAGTCCGGCGGGAAAAGCAATCCCGTCTCTGCCTTGCGCTCGATCGATTTCAATTCGTCCAACCGTTATGCGAAACTTCGCCCGGAAGCCGACCAATCCTTGATCGAGACCGGGACGGGGAAGCTGTACCTTGGGTTTCGCCAGGACCCAGTGTTGGGAGCAAGCTGGAACAACCTTGCCAGTCCACCGGAGTACAAGATCGTCGTCGAAGGTGCAACGGTCTCACCTGCAACGGGGCATGCTCAGCGTCTGGAAGTCGAATCCGACAATGAGCCGCGTGAGTTTTTAGTTGATGTGAAGGGCTGGGACGAGGGCGAACCCCTTTTGGTGAAGATCCAATACTTCGCGTGCAACAAAGAGAAAGGCTGGTGCAAGTCGGTGCAACAGGAGTTCACGGTTTGGCGAGACGAAGATGAATCGGCTGGCATGGTCAACGGACGAAGTCACTTCCCGGGTGGTCGTGGCAACTCGCGTCAGGGAGGCCAAGGACGAACGGGCGGGGGACAGCGGCCGGGCGGACGCTTGGGACAGTGACACCGAATTCCTCGCTAAGCAGGTCGACAGGAGTCTTCATTCCTGTCGACCTGTTTAACACTTTGGTTGTGAATGAGACGTGCTTGTTACAATTTGTCGATGTTGTCCAGTCAGAGCCTTCGCATTCACCTTTTCTTTGACACCGCATGCAACTTCCTGAATCGATCGACGACGACACCTACGCAACGGTTGATATCCTGGCCAGTGATTTCGTGGCACGGTATCGCAATGGTGATCGACCGACGGTCGAGGAATATGCGATTCGCCATCCCGAACTGAGCGAGCCCATTCGGCGCGTCTTTCCATTGGTGCTCTCGGTCGAAAAGGTCAAGGTTGACCAGCAAGCTGAAAGCGATGGACGAGCGACGCTCGCGGGACGGACGATCGAAAGACTCGGTGATTTTCGTCTCGTCCGCGAAATTGGTCGTGGGGGGATGGGGATTGTTTACGAAGCCGAACAAGAGTCGCTCGGGCGTCGTGTTGCGATCAAGGTTCTGCCCAAACAGTCTTTGCTGACCGACGATGCGTTGCAAAGTTTTCATCGCGAAGCCAGCACGGCAGCGGCGATGCATCATTCGAACATTGTGCCCATCTTCGGGACGGGGCAATGCGATGGAACGCAGTATTTGGTGATGCAACTGATTCGAGGCGAGTCGCTTGATAAACGGATCACGGCAGAGGGACCGCCTTTCGACTGTCGCACCGCAGCTGAGATCGCCGCCCAGATTGCTGACGGACTGGCTTACGCGCATGGAAATGGCGTGTTGCATCGCGACGTGAAGCCCGCCAACATTCTGCTCGATGAAGAGGGGGTCGCGCAACTGACCGACTTTGGACTGGCCCGAAACACTCGGGACGATCCGACCATGACGCAGGCACTCAGCGGGAGTCCTCGCTACATGGCACCGGAACGTTTTCAAGGGCAATCGGATGAGCGGTCCGACGTGTACGGCGTTGGATTGACGCTCTACGAAATGCTGGCGGGCACACCTGCTTTTGAAGGCCTGACCCAGCAGCAACTGCCGGAGGCGGTGAAGCTTCAGCTCATCAAGCCATGGAGGGATGTTCGCGCCGATGTTCCTATGGACCTGCAGACGATTGTCGCCAAAGCGATCAATCCTGAGCCGGCCCATCGGTATCCATCGGCGTCTGATTTGCGTGACGATCTGAAGCGTTTTTTGCAAGACGAGCCGATCCTTGCTCGACGGACAACGGCGTTCCAGAGACTGGTTCGTTGGTGTCGCCGCAACCCGAAGCTGGCTGGTGTGACCGGCATCGCCATCGCGTCGATGCTGGCCGCAACGGTCGCGTCGTCGGTCGGGTTTGCGATGACATCGGCCGCCAACAAGCGGACCAGCGAGGCACTTGCGCGATCCGAGCAAACGGTCGATCTCGCGCTGCAGTCGTTGGATGGCGTGGTGGAGGTGGTCTCTACTCCAGGCTCAGCGATCGGAGACATGGATCTGGGGGAATTGGATTCGGCACCGTTTCTGCTGAATCCATCGCCGCATGCTGCAAGCGTGTTGGAAAACATTCAACCCCTGTACGAACGGCTTGCCAACCAATCGCCGACTCGGCCCGACATCGTTCGACAAATGGTGGAAGCGAGCCTTCGGTTGTCACAGATTCAACGACAACTCGGGCAGACCGACGCTGCAATCAACACCCTCGACCAAAGCATTGAACTCTTGGAGACACGGGGTGACCTGGCTGGTTTGCCAACGAATGAGAAACGAATGCTGCTCGCCCGTTTGCACAACGAGCTCGGCAAAGTCCACGCCCTGAAGTTGGACGACGCCCATTCCGACAAAGCCTATGGCATGGCGATCCAGTTCGGGGAAGCGGTCACCGATCCAGACGATCGGTTGAAACTGCAACTAGCGTCTGCGTATGTGGCGCTCGGTGAGCCGCCGCCTCAGCGTCGCCGCGATGAATGGGGGTCGCCGGTTGAATCACGAATCGCCCGTGAGCGATTGTCAGCGGCCGAGTTGCTGTTGAGTGAATTGACAATCCCTTTGCATGACGCGAGTGAAGTTGCTGTGCTGCGAGCCCGGATTCATCTCGCCAAATCACGTCGCGCAAAGCGGCCAGCGATTCGGCAGTCGGAGCTTCTGTCAGCCACCGGAATTTTGCGGGATCGACTGATTCAAAATCCAGACGATTCCCGAGTTCGGTTCGCCTTGGTCGAGGTGCTCTCCAGCGTGAATCTGCGACGGCAGTTCGGTTCGAAACGATTGATCAACGAGGCGGACGAGCGACTTCACGAAGCGTTGGCGGAATTGCAACCGCTGCGGTCGAGCAATCCCAAGACACAACTGTTCGCCATCTCCGAAGTTCACATTTTGCACAAGCTATCGAGCCTCGCTCGTTCGGATGGCGACTTTGCTTTGGAACTGAAACGCCTCGAAAAGGCAATTGCGATTCAGTCGTCGTTGGTCGATGCATCGCCCAGTAGCATGCCCCATCGATGTTGGCGAGCGTTGTTGTTCCGAAGTCTCGCCGAAATTCGACGACGCAGCGGTGACACAGAGGCAGAGCGTGAAGCGATCGCGGCCGCCGTTGCTGACTTGGACGCGATCGCCCCAGAGTCCAAGACACATCCCTTTGCGGTTCAGACGCAACAGATCATTCAGAAACTGCACGACCTCTGACGCGAGTGGGAGCGGGGGCGAGAGTTGTGCCGGGTGGTGAATGACGGACGCAACCCAGGCTGGAAGCCTAGGCCACGATGGGGTTGCTGATGCGGTGGTAGAGGGCTTGGTAGGCGTCGGCCATGCGGTCGATGGAGAAACGTTCCGCGACCGCTCGGCGAACGGTGGCTCGATCGATCTCGTCGATTCGCTCAATCGCTTGGTTCGCTTCTTCCAAGTTGTCGACCAGGAAACCAGTGACGCCGTGTTCAATCAGCTCGGGCATCGATCCGCGCCGGGTGGCAATCACGGGTGTTCCGCAGGCCATCGCTTCGATCACCGACAGACCGAATGGTTCGTCAAAGTTGATCAGGTGCAACAACGCTCTCGCATTGCCCAAGGCGTCCAGTCGTTGCTTCCCACCGACCACCCCATGATAGGTCATGTGCACGCCATCATCGGCTGGCACGACGTGCGTTTCATGGTACTGGTGGTCTTGAATGAGGCCGTACATGTGCAGCGGGCGTCCGCTGCGGCGTGCCACCGTGATCGCTTCCGCCGCACCTTTGTCAGGATGGATGCGGCCAAAGAACAGCAGGTCATCGCTGAGCTTTGGCTGAAACGGAAACTGGTCGAAGGGAATGCCATGATGGATGGTGGCGGCGTACCGCAAACTGGGATGCCGATCGGCATCGCTGATCGCGACGTAGTGAACCACGTCCTGGAACGCTTGATACATCGGCAGGATGCGGTCGGATGAGAATCCATGAATGGTGGTGACGATCGGCGTGTCGATCATCCGGGCGAAGGCGTGGGCGGGAAAGTCCGCTTGGTTGTGGATCAAGTCGAACTGGTCGGCTTGTTCAAACAGATGAGCCAGATGCCGAAACTCCCAGACCTTTGCGTCGATCGATGGGTCGTCGCCGTAGGGTGCGGGGACCACGCCATCGAGCTTCCCCGACGTTTGGCTGTCGAGCGTGGCGAACAGAGTCACGTCCACCCCTCTCGCCACAAGGGCCTCGGTCAACATGCTGGTGACGAGTTCCCACGGGCCGTAGGCCTTTGGTGGAGTTCGCCACGCGATGGGGGCCAGCATTGCGATTCGCATTCTAGGATTGCTTTCTTCGTTGTAGGAGGAGACCTTCGTTGGACGCCAGCGTGCCGTCCAGCGGACGAGGTTTTGATGTTGAGCACAGAAGCGTGAACAGGGAGGTCGCTTGGGCTGCTTCTTGTGGCCTGGGCAAGGGCTGGGGTTGGTCGCTGAGATTCAGTGCGATCCACAGTCGTTCCTCGCCATGCTGTCGCTCAAAGCAGAGCACGTCGTTGGCGGAATCCAGGTGCACGAGGTCGCCGATCACAAGTGCCGGGTGGCTTCGCCGCAGTGAGAGCAATGTTTGGTACAGAGACAGAAGCGATTGAGGGTCCCGAGCTTGCGCGGCAACATTCCGCGTCCGCCAATCGTCACCCAGCGGAAGCCAAGGATCGACGGTGCTGAATCCGGCGTGAGCGGAAGCGTCCCACGGCATTGGTGTGCGGGAACGATCGCGACCGATCCCCAACTTGGGTTGCCGAAGATCCTGCGGGTCACGAACTCGATCGCGAGGAATGGTCACTTCGCCAATCCCGATCTCATCGCCTTGGTAGAGCGTCGGTGTGCCGCGAAGGGTCAGCAACAGCATGGCGGCCACTCGGGATTGGGCCTCTCCCAGTCGGGCGGCGATGCGAGGTGCATCGTGACTGCCCAGGACCCAATTGGGCCAACCAAATGCCGGGAGGGACTGTTCGTAGTTGGCGATCATCCGGCACAGGGAGTCCGCCTTCCATTCGCTTTCGATCAGGTGAAAGTTGACCGGGAAATGGACTTGAGGTTGATCCTGGGTGCCGAACCAGCGGGCGAGACGATCGTCTGGCAAACAAATCTCGCCGATCAGGACGCGGTCGCCATAGGAGTCGGCCAAGGCTCGGAACTCGGCGGCGATCTGGTGAGCTTCGGGTTGATCGGTCGAGTGCAATTGGATCAACCGATCGCGCTGAGTTTGGTCGGGCGTCCAGTTTGGGTTGAGAGGATTGTCGGGGAGACCCGCGTCTTTGATGATGTGCCACAACACGTCGATGCGGAATCCATCGACGCCGCGATCCAGCCAGAATCGCAGCACTTGCATCATCGCCTGACGCAGTTCCGGGTGCCGCCAATTGAGATCGGGTTGCTGCGGAAGAAACGCGTGCAGGTAGTATTGCTGCGTCGCCTCGTCCCACTGCCAGGACGAGCCACCAAAATCACTGACCCAGTTGTTGGGTGGTCCGCCGCCGGGCGATGGGTCACGCCAAATGTACCAGTCCCGTTTGGGATGGTCGCGAGCAGAACGGCTTTCGACAAACCAGGGATGTTGGTCCGAGGAATGGTTGGGAACGAAATCCAGCAGCAGCTTGAGCCCTCTCGAGTGGATTGCCGCCAGCAACCGATCGAAGGCATCGAGATCCCCGAAGATCGGATCGATGTCGCAGTAGTCGGCCACGTCGTAGCCGAAGTCGGCCATCGGGGACGGGTAGATCGGCGACAGCCAAATCGCATCGATCCCCAGTGTCACCAGGTGATCCAGCCGCGTCTCGATTCCCGCCAGGTCACCGACCCCATCGCCATCGCGATCTTGAAATGAACGCGGGTAGATCTGGTAGATCACCCCGGTTTCCCACCATCGATGATCGCAGAGGGGGCGGGAGTGTGATTTCATGGATCGTCGTTCGGCAAAGGGTACCTGACACGGATTTTTCGACGGTTCTCTACGTCATCAAGGCCAGCAATTTGTCAACTTCGATGGTGGCAAACGTGGTGGCGTAGTCTGACATCGCGTAGGGGATGATCAGTTGGTTTTCATGAATGATCGAACCGCAGGTGTAGACCACGTTGGGGACGTAGCCTTCCCGCTCGACTTCGTTGGGAGTGATCAGAGGTTCGCTCAACCGTGCGATGACTTTGGAAGGGTCATTCAGGTCCAGCAGCATCGCGCCGATGCAGTACTTGCGCATCGGACCGACGCCGTGAGTGAGGACCAGCCACCCTGCGTCGGTTTCGATGGGCGAGCCACAGTTGCCCATTTGGATGTACTCCCAAGGCATGGCAGGCTTGATGATCAATTCGCTGGTGTGCCAGAAATAGAGCATGTCGGAATACATCAGAAACAGATGTTCGCCGTCTTGCCGGCCCAGCATTGCGTAATGGCCGTTGATTTTCCGCGGGAACAACGCCATGCCTTTGTTGGCGACGGCGGGACCGTTGAGAGTGTGCATCTTGAAACGCAGGAAGTCCTTTGTTTCCAACAATTGGGGCAAGACCAATTGGCCGTCGTAGGCGCTGTAGGTGGCGTAGTATCGACGGCTGCCATCGTCGTCTTGGAAGTCCACGAAACGCGCGTCTTCGATCCCGTTGCTTTCGGTGGGACTGAATGGAAAGATGACTCGTTCGGACAGTTCGTGATCGGGTGTGTATTGGATTTCGTAGTTCGATTTGGCCAGCATGACCACTCGATCCACCAGCGGCGCGAGTTCGTTGTGAAGCGAGCGATGTTCGCGGAGCGACGCTTGCAAACGCGTTTCCAGTTCGGCGAGTGTGAATTCCTCCGGGAGTGCGTCGAGCACTTCGTAGGTGAACGTGTTGCCGAGCCCGAGTTCGATGAGTTTGCGCCGAAACAGACTGTTCTCGTAACAGGAATCGGGGACGTACCGAGGTGTCGTGACATACCGCACGGATTCATCGACCTGAATGTTGCAGTTGCGGTCGATTGTTCCACTGCGAAAGACGATCGAGGAGATGTGTCCTTCGCCGACGGCTCGCAAGCTCATTGCAAATCGCCGCGTACCTGCAGGGAGATTCGATTGGTCGGGATGCCACACGAGCGAAGGGTTGAACAGAGCGGCCGATTCGAGCGCGTATTCTTGGGTGAAGTACGCTCCCAGCAGCAGCCGCCGGTTTTCGCTGAGCGGGGTGTCGGTGAGCAGGTGGTGTTTGAGGTCCCGAAACCGTTGTTCAAAGTAGGCCTTGGGTTTTTGATGTCGCCCGTGGAATTCCTCCAGGACATGGGCGAGTTGTTGGTTGACCTCCGCTTCGGACAGGGTGCAGACCCGTCCGATGACACGCAGCACACGATCGTCACCAGGAGGCTGGAACGGTCGCAGGACGACGCGTTGGCGGTTGGGCGAGAGGACGATTCCGGTTCGTTTGATTGGCAAGGTGAAGATCAGTGAGTGGGGTTGGGGACGACGCGCATCATGGCATTCAAGCCGCGCATTTCAGCGAGTGAGAGTAAGAACGCGAGCGTGGACTCGGCGCCTTGGTTTTCATTGACTTGATTTTCCATCAAGCCGTCAAAGCAACCGCCTGTGGAGGCGTCGTAAATGGGTTGGCCGAGATCATTGCGTCCCAAGAACCAATCGAATGCCAAGTGAGCTTGTTCGGACCAGAAGTTGTCTTTGCTGGCAGCGAAGGCTTCGATCGACGCCGAGATCATGGCATGCGCCTCGATGGCTTGTTGATCGAACACGGCCGTCACTTCGCCTTCGGGGCTGAAGCCGTTGGAACCAATCGGGCGAAACCTTCCCTGCGGCGAGCGTTGGATTCCGCTAAGCCAATGCAAGGATTTCAGCCCGATGTCGACCGCGCGTTGATTGTCGAACCAGCGACCATGTGTGATCAGGGCTTGCGATAGTTTGGCGTTGTTGTAGGTCGCGATTTTTTCGAACCAGGGCCATTCGTCCGTGGCGATGGCTTCGTACATGTCGGCCAGGCGGTCGGCGAGTTGCTGACTCATCGCCGCAGCCACGCGATCACCGCTGTAGCGTCGCAAGTATTCGTGAATGCCGATGATGGCGAGTGCCCAGGTTCTCGGGGAGGTGGTTCGTTCGCTGGCAGGAAGTGCTTGGTGGAACACCTCTCGCGCCCAGGCAACCAAGCCTGCGTTGCAGGATCGACCGACGCACGTTCCGATTGCCCACAAGGCGCGGCCCTGCGAATCGTCCGAACCGTCTGCTTCCATCCATTGTCGATCAAACCCAAGGAAGTTGCGGAATCGTCCGGTGTCACGATTGAAGGCGTTGTTGAGGAAGGCGGCGTAGCGAGATGCCAACGCACGCACTTCGGGGGAATCCTTGCCTTGTTCCTCCAGCAAGACCGTCAGGATCAAGGCTCGAGCGTTGTCATCGGTGCAGTAGCCATGGGCGTGATCGGGAATGGAATAGATGGCGTGCTGGATGATGCCGGTGGAATCACTGAGGTGCTGCAGATGGTCGAGCTGCATTTGCGGCAGCGCCAAAGGTTGCTCGTCCAGCGTGCGGACCGCGAGTGGTTTCGAGGACGACGTGCGTTGATCTCGGGCTCGGTTGAATGAGTCGAGGTACATCTGCGAGACATGGTCCCAGGTCATGCTGCGACCCAGTTCATAGGCCTTCGCTCGCATTGCCAGACGCCGGTCGTCGTCGCCCAACAACCCGATCACCTCGCGCGCGATCGCGGCTGGATCCGCGAACGGGACCAGCACCCCACGCCCATCGGCGAGCAGTTCTTCGGCGTGCCAGTAGGGAGTGGAAATCACGGCTTGGCCACAACCAAACGCGTAGGCCAGGGTTCCCGAGACGGCTTGTTCCACGTTCAGATACGGTGTGATGTACAGGTCCGCAGCACCAATGAATTCCGTCAGTTCTTCCAGTTCGACAAAGCGGTTGTAGAAACTGACATGCTTGGAAACGCCCAGTTCCTTTGCCATCCGTTCCAGGCTGATCCGATAGCGTTCGCCTTGATCGCGAATCAGGCTGGGGTGCGTTGCCCCCAGGACGATGTAGATGAAATCCGGGAATTGGGCGACGATCTCTGGGATCGCTTTCAAGACATGTTCGATGCCTTTGCCGGGGGAAAGCAAGCCAAAGGTGAGTGCGACGTTGTTGTTCTCGACCCCGAATTGTTCTTTCAGGACGCTTTGGTCGGTCTCGGGAGCTTCCGGGATTCCGTGCGCGATCAAGTCGACTTGTTCACTGTCGACGGAGTAGGTGTTGAGCAGCGTTTGGCGACTTCGCTCCGTCATCACGACCAGCCGCGTTGACAACCGAATCAGCTGCATCATCACCGCCCGCTGCGTTTGGCTGGGTTCCGACAGAACCGTGTGGAGGGTCGTGACGACCGGCATCCGAACGTCTTGCAGCAGCGCCAGGATGTGGCTTCCGCAGGGACCGCCATAGATGCCAAATTCGTGTTGCAGCGAGATCACATCCACGTTGCTGAAGTTCAGGAAGTCGGCTGCCGATCGGTACTCATCCAGTTCTTGATCGGCCACTTGAAATTGGACTTCATCGTCGTAGGCGTAGCCGCCCTCGACGTCGTCCATCGTGACCACGATGCACTCCGCGCAGGATTCAGTGGCGACGGCGATTCGCAGGTCGTGAGTGAACGTGGCGATGCCACATTTGCGCGGCAAGTAGTCGCCAAGGAAGGCAATTTTTAATAGATCAGGTGAGGTCATTGTTTGGGTTGACTCGGGGGTTGTCGTTGCAGCGAATCCAGGACGGATTGCTTTGGGAAACGGGCCGAGGCGACACAGGTGTCGGCGGCTCCGTAGAAGACGTGAAGCTGATCGTCTCGGTCCAGCATGGCGGTTGGGAACACGACCTGGGGGACGAAGCCATGAAGCTCATATTCGGTTGTGGGCTGCATCATCGGTTGGCTGGACCGAGCCAGCACACGACCGGGATGATCGCGATCGAGCAAGATCGCACCCGCGGAGTAACAACCCACGGTGCCGGCGGAACTCGGACGAGCGCTGCCGTGATGAAGCGTGAGCCAACCCTCCTCGCACAGAATCGGCGGCGTGCCACTGCCGACGCGGTCGCTTTCCCAGGCATGCATTCCGCTGAGAACACATTCGTGACGCCCCCAGTGAATCATGTCGGGCGAACGGGCCAGCCAAATTTGGGGCGGGTGAAAGTGCGAATGAGGGTTCGGGCGGTGCAAGGCGACAAAGTCACCGGAGATCATTTCCGGGAACAGGACGACGTCTTTGTTTTCGCTGGGGAAGATGATGCCGTGACGCTGGAAGGTCATCAGGTCCGTCGATGACATCAGTGCGGTCGCTGCACCGGATCGAGAAACAGCGACATAGGTGATCCAGTAGATCGGCCCGATCTTGGTGATCCGAGGGTCTTCGATGCCGTATTCTTCCCAAGGGCCTTCGGGATGAATCGTTGTGACGAACTCCCAAGACGTGTCGCTCGCGTTCGATGAGCGATAGAGTCGCAAATGGGAAACGGAAGTCAAACGCAGGTCGCCGCTGGTCTTCATCGCCACCACGCGTGCATCGACGTGGGTCAGATCCTCTTCCCGCACCCAGTCGACTTCGGTTGTTCCGGAGGTCGACCAGCGAGGCAGAGGCAGCCAGCCGGTTCGTGATTCGGATGGCAGTTCCGCGACGCGGGCCAGCATGAACCGGTCGTCATTGAGGATTGCAACGGCCGGGTTGAACACGCCGATCACTCGGAGGTCAGCCTGCGATGGCGGCACGTCACTCGGTTGCAGCAGCAACGAGGCGGAGCTTCTTTCGATCACGAGCGAGTTCCGATTGCATCCGCGGGTTGGTGGTCTGATTCTTCGAGCTGTTCTTGTCTGCTTTCTGGCGTCAACAATTGCCGAACCTCTTGCGGGCTGCGGCACTTTTGTGCGAGTTGCGCAAGGGCACTCGCGGTTGCTGAATTCATCTTGCCGATGGCGGTCGCGAGTTCGCCCGCGCGCGAAGGGCTGATGCTCAGTTCTTGAATTCCGAGTCCGATCAACAGTTCTGCAAATTCGGGGTCACTGGCTTCTTCGCCGCAAACACAGACCGGGCAATTCCAGCGTTTGGCTGCCACCACGACTTGCTGGATCGCTCGCAATACCGCGGGGTGCATTGCGGTGATACCGCTGGGCCAGAATTCGGATGAACGATTCACGTTCGCCGTGGATCATCTTCAAGTCCATCTCGTCGATCTTTCCCCAGGTGCGTTTGATGCCATTTTGGACGGCCGGCCATTGCCGTTTGACTTGTTTCCAATTCATGACAGAGGGCTCGCTGGGGAGGAGCAAGCAATCGGTTCAATTCGGTAGCCCGACGAAGACGGATCCCGTCGCAATCGGTGAGAGACCGGGACACTCTTCGAACCAATCCGCAAGGCCTCGAGTACGGCCTGAAGCGTGGTGGCATCTAGGCATGCTTGGGTGGGCGAGACTGGATCGAGCACGATCAGTCTTAGAACGTCCGTGTCCAGTTCGCATTGATTTTTCAGGAACCCTTTGACCAGCGGGTATGGGGTGAGTTCCAGCGAACTGGCAGACACGAACACGTCGTAGTCTGGTTTGTCCGAAAAACCGTGAATGACAACGGAATGGGGATCGGCCGCTGCTGAAATGACAGGCGGACCCGTCGGGTTCGCCCCATCCTTCAAGACATAACGTGGTGTCTTGGCAAAAACATCCACCATGATCGCCTCCTTGGGCCATCCAGAGGCCTGCTGCGGTTTGTCTGCCGAAGAAAATCGACGGCGAAATCAAACTGCGAATTGCGAACAGAGAGGTTTCAACCGGAAGATGCGGTGGAAACTCACGGGCGTGATTTGAGTGCACGCTTCGCGCAGGCCAACATTGCAAGCTACCACGATTCGGAGTCAATACAATCCAAAACCATCCACGAGTGACTGAAATACGCCGGTTGGTGCTCCGAACCTTGGGTTGAGATCTTGCCCCTCGCCCTCTCCCCACAAAGCGTGGAGGTCGTGCAGTTTTTAAATGCTGTGCTTGCAATGCCTTGAGAACCCCGCCCGTGCAGCGGGAGGGGTCGGAAAGCGAGCGTTCAGCGAGATTTCCGGGGGAGGGCCATCCGCGCCGCTCCCGATGCTCGGCCCTCACCCTCGCGTACGCCTGAACGGCGTCGCTCGACCTCTCCCCAAACTGCGTTTCAGGAGAGGTGCGCCGAGTGAAAACCCGCCAAAATGCAGCACCAAAAAACTGCACGACCTCCGTGCGAGAGGGGGGGCAGGAGTTGAAATTCGGTGTTGTTGGGCGATGGTTGTGCGTGTTGCCCTCACCCGGATGCGTCGCTGAACGCTCCTTTCCCGGCCCCTACCGCTTCACGGGTCGTGCGGCTTTGCTTCACTCTCCCCTCGCTTCGCTCGACCCTCCCGGAGCGAGGGTCATGAGAAATTGCCGGGCAGTTCGAGACTTGAAAGCCGCCCGATACCCGAAGCGTGTGGGAGCAGGGGACAAAGGTTGGACGCATCGTGTTGGGGTGGAGAAAGGCCTGTTGGCCAACAGGACCGATCGGCAAAAGGCAAGTTCGGAACGGACGCGTGGGGTTCCCGAGCAAGGTCCATTCATTTCGGCGGCACGCGACCGCTGCGCGAGCTTTGGGGGAGTTGATCCTTTACAGTGGGGGGGCGGTTCGTTCGGGGGCTGTTTCTTTTGTCACGCTGATGGGAGCAAGCATGAAACTACTGAAATCAGTCGGGCGATTGCTTCCTGTCTTGCCAGTGATGGTTGGGATCTGGCCTTTCAAATACTTGCCGTTCCTTTTCATTCTCGGGTTGTTTCTGATCTTCGGTGTGCTGTCAGGCGATGGTGTGCCGACAGGCGATCTGCCGAAAGCGGAAGCGAAGGAGGAGGTGGCTTTGCTCTGCAAATTTTTCGCTGCTGCGTGCTTCTATCCGCCCGTCTATGTCACCTGTTCTTTTTTTTCGATCGTTGGATTGATCGCCGGGCGGCCAATTTCAGCGTTCATCATTGCGTGTGTTCCGTTGCTGTATCTCATACCGGTGTGGATGCTTGCCTCTCGCTTGGATTATTTGTGAGACGGCTCCAAGTTGGTTGTCATCCCCAAGGTTCGGGATTCATTTCCCTGAAATTGGCACGGCATCGTCGCCCGACGACTGGCCGAACGGAGCGTCCACTGGATCGAATCATTCGACAGCGGATCACGCCGAAGCACGGGTGATGGAGGGCAAGTTCAGACGCAGGCAGGCCGCTGATTCCTGAGGGCGGACGAAATCACTGGGGACAAGGGTCTTGAATGGATGCATGTCCCCAAGGATGATCGCCGGTACCAGAGTTTTGCGCTTTGCAGCAAATCTCTCCCACCAAACCGTCCCACCAGCTACCTCTCCCGCTCGACTTCTGAGGCCCCACCATGAGTTTTTGCTCTCGCCTGACAATGCTGTTCGCCATTCTGATGGGAGGAGCGGTCACGACATCCTGGACGCCATTGCTGGCGCAAGTCCCTGACCCGATCGCCAAGTTGCAGGCCGATGCAGCGACAACACGCACGTCGGACTGGGGGCACTGGGGATCCGACCCAGACACCTATTCCAGTTGGAAAACGCATAGCAACCGGTTGATCCCGGTGTACTCATTTGGGATGGATCTCCAATCGGTCCGCGGTGAGAACAGCCTGTATCGCGATGCGGCGGCCATCGAAAAGCTCTACGGCTACCTGCCTGAAAAGACCTTGAACCCGAACGCGGAGTACTTTGACCAAACCGATGTTTATCGGCTGCAGAAACAAGCGGCCGAGTCAGGGAAGAAGCGAGTCATTCTGTTTGTCTTCGATGGCATGGATTGGGACACGACGCGAGCGGCTGCGATCGCGAAGTCAGGTCGCGTTGCCTACGACCAAGGACGAGGGGAGGGTTTGTATTTTCAAGATTACCGAGGCACGACGACCGACTTTGGCTACTGCGTCACCAGCCCGCACAACGATGGCACCAACGTGAGTGTCGACAAGCAAATCGTCGTCAATCCTGACGGCAAAGTTCGTGGTGGTTATGACCCCGAGTTGGGTGGCGATTCACCGTGGAGCCCGATCAAGGACGCGGACTATCCGATTGGCAAAAGCAAACAGAACCGCCAGGCCTACACCGATTCGGCATCCTCGGCGACTTCGTTGATGAGTGGCATCAAGACCTACAACGCGTCGATGAATGTCAATTCGATGGGGCGTGAGGCGTTGCCGATCGCTCGAACACTGCAAGAAGATGGTTTTGCGGTGGGAGTGGTGACGAGCGTTCCGATCAGCCATGCAACGCCGGGATGTGCCTACGCCAACAACGTTCATCGAAACGACTATCAAGATTTGACTCGCGACCTGATCGGGCGTCCGTCGATTTATCATCCCGGTGGTCTGCCAGGGGTGGATGTGCTGATTGGTGGTGGCTGGGGAATGGACAAGGACACCGACGGCGCTCAGGGCAAGAACTTTGTCCCCGGGAATCGCTACCTGGCGCCCGAAGATTTGGAAGCGATTGATATTCAAAACGGCGGCAAGTACGTCGTGGCTCAACGAACCAATGGGGTAGCTGGTACCGAGGTGTTGAGCAAGGCCGTCGAGCAAGCAAAAACCGATGGCAAGCGGTTGTTTGGTTTCTTTGGTGCTCAAGCCGGTCACCTGCCGTTCCAGACCGCCGACGGCAACTACGACCCCGTCGTCAGCGTTGGCAATCCCAAACCGGCCAAGGCAGAAGTCTACAGCGAGGCCGATCGGGTTGAAAACGTCCAGCTACGCGACATGGCGGTTGCTGCGATGGAGGTGCTCCAATCGAAAAATGAACGTTGGTGGTTGCTGGTCGAATCGGGCGACGTCGATTGGGCAAATCACTCCAACAACATCGACAATTCGATCGGGGCTGTGCTCAGCGGTGACGATGCGTTCGCGGCGGTTGTTCAGTGGATTGAGCAAAATGGTGGCTGGGATGACACCGCGTTGATTTTGACCGCCGACCATGGGCACTATTTCCACCTTGTGCGTCCCGAAGCGTTGATTCAAACACTCGACAAGTGAGTTGAGGGAGGGACCAGGCGTTGGGGTCGAGCCATAGTGGGTGATCGCCCGCAGTTGAAAAGCTGTGCGGGCGTCACCCAGCGTGATCGAAACAGCTGCTTGGCTGAAGCGGTTCCGGCGACGCGTGAAGGCTGACGCGTGAAGGCTATTGATCAGCGAGATACTGAATCAAGTCCGTTGAGGTCACAATGCCCACCAGCTTGTCTCCTTCGACGACAGGCAGAGAGTGGAAACTGTGAGACCCAAGCAGTCTCGCGGCGTCACGGATCGTGCTCGATTTTTCAATCGTGACGCAATCGGCGACCATCACGTCGTGCACCTTGTAAAGGTGATCGAGTGTTTGATCCAAGGACTTCGAGGTTTGGTTTCCGAACTCGCCAAACGAGATTCGCACGAAGTCACTCCAGCTGACGATGCCGATCAACTTCTCCCCGCTGACAACAGGGATGTGGTGAATGCCACCGGATTCAAACATGGCTCGCAACTTCGAAACGGGCTCGCCGTCGTGAATGGTCTGCAATCCTGTTGACATGATTTTTGTCAGCGGCTCGTTTTTCTTCATCTTATTTCCAAGGAGTGGTGCTGAACCAAGGGATGGAAAATTAGGAGATCCATCCACGCTCAACACGTGGCAATCAAGTTGCCATCCTTGATTGGCAAACGTTGTTCCGCGATGGACATTCATTCAGGAAAGAGCACTGCTGCCGCTGCGAACTGAATTTCGATCAGCGTGTTGACGGTTCGGCATCACAACGGAGGTCCAGTGGACAAGAGGTCGCACCACAGGGCCACTCCCGAACACGTTTGGGAAGGCGTCACACAGTGTGACGAACTGCACAGCAACCGCGTGCGATATCGCACGGCGGCGCCTGGCAAGATGAAACGCAGCTTTCACTGCCCGTGCTTGCCGTGGCGTATGCGACTCGGGCAGAGAAGTATGGGGCGGCTGATCGATCGTTGCACGGTGGGATGATATTGGATCGTTCGGTCGATCCGTTGTCTCCAACATGGATCGACGAAGCGATTGACGAGAGCTATCGTTGCGATGGTCCTTCCCAGCAGTGGGACAACTGATGCGCACCTGCTTTTTCATTTAAGAATCACTCCGACGAAGGAACGGATCAACCGATGTCCACTGACGTTTGGATGGTGACTTTCATCCTGGTGGCAACCATCATCGCGTTTGTGGTGGATCGATTCCGGATGGATCTGGTTGCATTTGTTTCGCTCTTGGCGCTCGTGCTGACCGGCATCCTGACGCCAGCGGAGGCAACCGCAGGTTTTTCCAATTCGTTGGTGCTGATGATTGCCGGACTGTTTGTCGTCGGTGGTGCGATCTTGGAAACCGGCGTGGCTGATCAGGTCGGCAGAGGGCTGGGGCGAATCGGCGGCAAGTCGACGGTCCGGCTGACCGCGACGGTGATGCTCGCCTGTGCCCTGTTGTCGGCGTTCATCAGTTCAACGGGAACGGTCGCTGTGATGCTGCCTGTCGTGCTCTCGCTGAGTCGCCGTGCGGAAATCTCACCGTCGAAGCTGTTGATCCCACTGGCCTTTGCGGCCGCGTTGGGCGGCATGCTGACTCTGATTGGCACCCCATCCAACATCGTCGTCAGTCAAGAACTTCGGCATGCGGGGATGGAACCGTTTCATTTCTTTTCGTTTGCGCCGGCGGGCTTGGTCATGCTCTGCGTCGGTGTTGGCTTCATGTGCACGATCGGAACGCGACTGTTGCCTGACCGGGCGAAGGAAGACGACAACGTGGCGCAAGCGAGTCACGAGCAGCGATACGTTTCGCGTCCTGACCTGCTCCATAGCTACGGGGTGGAGGGGCAAATCAGCGAAGTCACGATTCCCGTGGGTTCGGTCTTGGCGGGCCGCACGCTTCGGGAGATTGGGTTGCGGACGACGTTTCAAGTCAATGTCATCGCGGTGCTGACTCGTCGCTCGGACGGGGATATCGTGCGCAAATGCAACGCCGATACGCTGTTGCGACCCGGCGACACGCTCTTCATTAAATCCTCCAACCAGGGGGCCGTCGAACGCCTGATCACGGAAGGGTACGTCGAGTTGGTTTCAACCGCTCCGTCGCTTCCCAAGGATGTGTACCTGGCCGAATTGATCGTCCCACCTCGCTCTGAGTTGGTTGGGCGGACGGTTCGGGAAATCGACTTTTTTCGTCAATACGGGGCGATGGTGGTGGCGATGCACGATGGCAAGGAGCCCATCAGCACGCGGACATCTGACACGCCATTGAATCCAGGCAACACGCTTTTGATTGCCACCAACACGAGCACGCTGGAGCGACTCTGGAAATCGCGACGAGATGTGTTGCTGATCAGCACACAGGACGAGCAACATGGTCCGACACTGACTCCTGCTGCTGGCTGGGTCGTTGCGATTCTGTTGGGGATGTTGATGGTGATGAGCACAGGGGTGGTCGCCAATGTGACTGCGGTTCTGGTCGCCGCGTTGTTGACCGTGGTGGTCGGAGCATTTCGTGGATCGACGGCTTATCAGAGCATCCATTGGGACAGCATCGTGATGATCGCTTCGGTCATGCCGCTGGCCACGGCGCTCGAGAAAACGGGTGTGCTGGGGATGGTGACCGACGCGATCGTGGAAAGCCCTCATTTAGCGAACCCGACTCTGTTGCTGCTGTTGCTCTTCAGTGTCACGTCGCTGCTCAGTCAAGCGATTTCCAATACCGCAACGAGTGTGTTGCTCGCACCGCTGGCGCTGGAGGTTGCTCACCGGCTGGACGTTTCGCCGTACCCTTTGTTGATGGGCGTGGCACTCGCTGCATCGACCTCCTTTTCCACTCCAATGGCTTCACCGATCAATGCGCTGGTGACTGGCGCGGGCAGCTACCGTTTCGGCGATTTCCTGAAGGTCGGCATCCCACTGCAGTTGCTCGTTCTCGCGGTCACGCTCTGGATCGTGCCCCTGCTGTTCCCCTTCACTCCCTGACGCCACCGTTGGGAGTCCTTGCTCGGAACAAATGCGACGCGTGAATCGGGTAGACTGTCTCGTTTCGATTCAAACACCCCGCCGTATCTCCACTGGAATTGACCATGCATTTGTTGCTTGCTGATCGAAGGAACCCGCTCATTGGATTGGCTTGCCGTCAGTTGATCTGGATTGTGGGAGTCATGTCAGTGACTTCCGCCGCGTTGGGCGATGGTCCTGATTTGCCGGTCGTGGATTTGTCGCAGCAGACGGAACGTCAGGTGGTCATCGCAGCGGGCACCGAAGACGTTTACCAAGGCCATCCCACGACACTGCGGATGCCGGAGAGCGAAACAATCCTTTGCGTTTGGTGTGTCAATCACGGTGGCTCGGCGGGGCCGATGGCCAAGAGCGACGACGGGGGACTGACGTGGACGCGACTGGACGATCAGTTGCCACCCAACTTTTCAAAGCATCAAAATTGTCCGAGCATCTATCGGATTCGTGATCCCGAGGGGAAGCCGCGGCTGTGGGTCTTCTCGGCGTCGCTCAACCGGCGTGGTGGTCCGGGGATGCCGAGCATCATGAGCGAAGACGACGGCCAGACTTGGACCGAGATGCCGCCACTTGGTTTTCCATGTGTGATGACGTTCAGCAGTGTGGTGACACTGAAAGATGGTCGGACACTGGGGCTGTATCACAAAGGGCCTGACGGCAAGGACAGAGCACCGCTGAGCGTGTTGCAAACCATCACCGCGGACGGAGGGTTCACTTGGTCCGAGCCGCGTGTGGTCGCCGCGGTGGAAGGGAAGAATCCCTGTGAGCCGTTCGTGTTTCGTTCACCCGACGGGGAAGAATTGTGTTGTCTGTTGCGAGAGAACACACACCGCGGACGCAGTCTGATGATGTTCTCGCGTGATGAGGGCCAGACCTGGACCACGCCCGTTGACACGCCATGGGGATTGTCGGGCGATCGACACATCGGCGTCCCGCTGCCAGACGGTCGCTGGGTATTCGCGTTCCGTGATCAGGCCCCGGGCAGTCCAACACGCGGGCATTTCGTGGCTTGGGTCGGAACTTACGAGGACATTCGCGAAAACCGACCGGGGCAATATCGAATCAAGCTGTTGCACAGTCACGCGAAGAATGTGGGCGATTGTGGTTATCCGGGCGTCGAGTTGTTGCCCGATGGAACGATCGTGGCGACCACGTACATCAAGTATCAGCCGGGGCCAGAAAAACACTCGGTGGTGACCACGCGTTTCCGAATCGAAGAAACGGATGCCTTGTTCCGTGAAATCGAGTGAGTCTTGGGCGGTCGGAACGAGACGTTCGTGTCGCTGGCTCTGCCGTCACCTACTGGCGGTACTCGCGGCAGTGTGGGCAGCTCTTGTCGCTGTTGAAGGCGACGCTTTGTTTGACATCTTCCCAGAGCGTGATGCTGGGAACATAGATGCGGTCCCCAGGAAGCAATTGGTAGTTCGTGGTGACATCACCCAGTTGCAGAATTTGTTTGTAGCAAACGGGGAGGACCAGTCGTGGTTGTCCGTCCGGTTGGGGGCGAGTGAGAATGATTTTGTGTTCGTTCGCTCGATCGGACAAACCACCGGCAGCGATCAGTGCGTCCAACACCGTTTCGGCGCCGACCAACTGATACGAGCCTGGCGCATTGACCTCTCCCATCACATAGAACTGATCGCTTTCGTTGTTGACCAAGCGGACGTTGACGCCGTAGTCGACAATTTCCTCCGGCGGGCGATTCTGGCTGTGTGAGGCGAGAGCGAATCGTTGTTGACTCTTTTCCGTTTCTCGAGCGGCAACACGCGATTGAACCGTTTGTTGGATCTCTTCGGTCGTCATACCGAGGACCGCCACACGGCCGTAGTCGCCCAGTTCGATGTAGCCATCTTGATGGACGGTTTGGTCGCTTTGCAGACGCACGGGCGAATTGAAATCGTTGGGCTCAATGACCAAGACATCGCCAGCTTCCATGCGGTGAGGCGGCAAGGCTTGCTTGGCCAACTCCGTTGGGATGCCGTGACGATGTCCGGCTTGGCGGAGATTCGTTGCGTAGGGAAGCAACGCGTTGGAACTTGCCGAAACAGGCAGTCCGAGCGAGGCGGCGGTGCGACAGCCGGCGATGACTGCAACGCAGCAGGCGGCGAGCAGCATCACCTGAACGGTGCGTAAAGTAGGATGATGGGTCATAGGAATCTCCGTGTTCAGTTTTGGTTCTGTCTGCTTGGTCGACACGCTGTTGCTGGTGAAGGAACGGTCGTTTTCCGTTGCTTGCTAACGCGAGCGGTTCTGGTTCCGTGACTGGTCGGCCACCGTGGCAACCTGCGATCCGAAGCTGTTGGTCAAGAAGAAACGTAAGGTGTCTTGGGTTAAGTTTTTGCCGGGTTGCAAACGAAGGGTTGGCCGGGAGGAAGTTCCACCCACATGGACGTGGACGACTCGGTCTTTCATCGCCTCGTTCGCTTTCAAAACCAGGGTGACCGGCGCGGGAGCAGCCAGCATGAGCGGCGAGTCGGTGAGCGCCATCAATCCGTCTGCCGGCCCAACCTGGCCGGTTGCTGCGGTCACGTCAAAGTTGAGACGTCCGTCGAGCGAAGCATTGCCGCTCATCAGGACCTGGACGTTGCTCTGTGTGATGGCCAGTTGATCGAGGTGAACCAATCCGCCGGACAATCGACCTGTGATGGTGCCGTCATTGTCGTGTTTGGAACCCAGTGAGGGAGTCAAACTCACCAGGGAATCGAGCTGGTCCAAGATCGGCATCTCCAACGAATCGACCTGGGACATCTGGAGGTCGAAGTTGCCGGAAATCTGATCCGGGCGGCTGGCACGTCGGGCGTTCAAATGGACTTGCCCGTCCATCACGCCTGCTCCCACGCTTTTGCCGCGGAGCAAACGAGAGGTGTCGATCTGATTCAGCCGTGCGGCAAGTTGCATGTTGAGAGAACGACTGTAGTCGCCCTCGGTCGAAACATTGATCTTTCCACCGCCTGCTTCGATCACCCCAGCGCGGCATCGCCAGGCAATGCGGTTCGAGGCTGGTGTGACCGTCCAGTCGATCGGGAATCGAACCGCGCGGATGTTGAGGTCGGCAATCGAAGGGTTGTTGGCGGAGACATCCGCCCGACCCGAAATGGTTTGTGCGATGCGACCGGTGACTCGCACACTGGCCGTTCCGGACGCACCGCTTGCGATGTTGCCCAGTGGTGCGGCAGCAAGTCGAAGGTTCATTCGGTTGATACCGAATTGAAACGTCCCGCGAGGTTCGCCAATCAGCGAGACTTCCGCCCGCCCACTGAGCCGTCCGTCTGCGAATCGTCCGTCAACGGATTCCAACGCCAGACGATCGGGACGCAGTTCGACGTTGGCGGTCACACGATCGGAAAGTCTGGATTGGTTCCAGCGAACGCGTTCCGCTGACGCCGTCGCAGTGCAAAGCAAACCGTCGCGGATCGAGTTCGCATCACGCGTGCAGTTGGCATCCACGAACCCGGACAAAGGGCGTAGGGCTGTCGGCAACTTGGCCGCTTGGATCGCTTTGTCGATTGAGAGTCGGCTGAGTTTGGCTTCCACGAAAAAGGGAATCTGACGCAGGTCGGTGGCGTCTTGATTCGCGAATGCGACGAGTTCTTGCAGATCACTTTGGACCTTGGCGTCAAAGGTGCCTTGCAGGAGCTCTCCGTTTGCATTCCCATTCGCCATCCCGTTCTCGATCTGAATCTCCGCCCGTGTCAGCTCAATCGGCACGTTCATTGCCGAGAGCGCGCGACTGCGGACCCAAGCGTTTCCACCCAGTTTGGCGAGCGATCCGAGCGACGTGAATTTGAATCCGCCTTCCAGAGTGCCTGTCACAGGAATTTGAACGTTGGCAAATCGAGGCAAGCGGTTGGCCTGGATTCCAGTGAACCACGATTCGATCGTCGACTGCGTCCAATCCAGTTGGTGGGTCGTCAGCGAGAGCGTGTATTGACCGCCAAGCAGATCGTCGGATCCCGTGTGGATCACCAGCCCTGTTGAGTCGGCTTCCCAGTTCAGACGGGCCGAGCCAATGCTCGTGCGGGCGTAGGTTGCGTCCGACAAAGACGCGGTCCCGGTTGTCGTGATGGTGTGGCGTTTGGAGTCTGCATGCAGTTTGCCAGCCAGTTGGGCTGTTCCGGCGAGTGGCAACGGGGTGGTTGAAAAACGTGACGCAACATCGGCAACATCACGGAGTGAGATCGGTCCCGCTGAAAAGTCCGCGTCGATTGTCAATTCATTGGTGAGCTTTCCATCCAATGAGAGCTGGCAGCGGTTCTCACGCCATTGCAAGGTGGTGGGGGCAACAACGATTCGCCCTTGGTTCAGTTCCAGCTGCGCGTTCACGTCGCGGACCACTTCTCCCAAGACGGAGATGCCCACCGTGTTCAGGCTGGCCAACACTTGCCAGGCGTCGGGGTGAGCCATCGAATCGAGCGAGACGGAAGCGTCCACTTGGCCGGTTGCCTTCCCTCTGAGTTGTCCATCATCGACCTTGCAAAGGCGGGCAGCGTGCTGTCCATCCAGTTCGTTCAAGATGGCCTGCAGTTGGAGTCGCCGAGTGGACAGGCTTGTTTGTGCGGAACCGCTTGTCACCGCAATCGTCTCGCCCTGTGCACTGACGAATCGGGCTTCGTCCAAGCGAGCGACAGCCGTGCCCTTGGAAAGGCTCATTTGGGCGACCGTGTCGTTCAGTGCAACGCCGTGTGCCTGAATGTTTTCGCAACTTGCGGTTGCTTCGACGGTCAGTGCATTGGGGTCGAGGCATTGATCCAGGGGCAGTGAGAAGGCGACCGATGTTTGGAGGCGGCCACCCAGATCCGCGATGCCGAGTCGCTTGGCCAGCTGATGCAAACCAAGGCCGTCTGACGTCACGTTGCCGGAGAGGTTGCCTTGCAACCCTCCCATCGGATCGAAGTTGTTTGGATCCAGTGGAATTTGCCCCTTGCAAATGACGTCGCAGATGACGGGATCCAGTTCGATGTCATCCGCGGCGAGGCCTGACGCCATCGCGTGAATTGTGTTTTGGAAGTCAGCGACACCATTGTGCCAGCTGACCTGGGAGTGCGTTGAGAAGCCCGCTGTCGCGTGAACGCCTAAGTTCGGGATGAAGTGAGCGAGCAAGGGTTGGAGGTCACAACCGCTGACCTCGCTGGTCATGTTCGCTGTCAGTGGTGCAGCCAGTGAATTGGTCGTCAATGACAATTGAGCCCTGCCCTGCAGCGGGTCCGCGTCCACGTTCAGTGCGAGTCCATCGCGGCTTGTGTTGGCATGCAGCGTCACTTGGCTCACCACCGTTCCGAAGTCACTCCAGGCGATGTCTTGCAAACGCAGTTGCATTTCCGCGGGGTGGTGTCGGAAATCTTTCTCGTCGGCCGGGTGCTGCACTTTGACCAGCATCGACGCCTTCCCGCTGACGCGTTCCTTGCGAACGTCAGGCGGTAACAAACTGGCAGGTAGCGTGTGGCTATCGAGGCGGCAGCCCGTCAATTGGATGACGGTTGATCCGGCGAAGGTGGCTGCATCCACTCGGGTTTGAAAATCGAGCTGTCCATCGAGCAACTGGTCGACTTCCGCGCGGAGGTCGATTTCGGTTCCGAACACGGCCGAAAGGCTGGCTCCCTCCACCATCGCTTGGCAGTGTGTTCCCTGGTGAACGATCAGTTCCGCGTTCTGAACCAGCAACGACCGAAGTGGGATTTTGGTCTCGCCTTCGGATGAGCTTTCTGATTTCGGGAAAACCGAGAGCAGTTGGCCTTCGTCGTCGAACCGAAGGTGGAGGACTGGTTTCACAACGGTAATGTGATCGACCCACTTCCCGTCGCTCAGACCACGAAAGATGGACGCGACAACGTCGACTTGGTGGACTTCGATCTGCGCGGCATCTGGGATGGAAGGTTCCATGACCGTGATGCCATCAACTTGAATCGTACCCAGGCCAATGTGAACCGATTCCACTCGGACTTCCGTTGCCAACAGGGACGACGCCACTCGTTCTGCTAGGAACCGTGAAACGACGTTCCGGGAAACTAGAAGCACCAATGCGAGCAACAGCCCCAGGTTGATCGCTCGAATTGCGAACGTTCGGACGCCTTTCTTCGTTCGCAAGCAGTCGTCCTTGATGGGGGTGAAAAGAAGGAGTGGCAATTCGTTCATTCCTCTGTAGCTTTCCGGCCTGGAAGGAAGCAAGGCACGAATCGGATGTCTCATCGTGGTTGGAGGTGGAGGCAGCAGGATGTTGGTGGCTTGCTTTTGGTGTTGAAACCTCCCGGCCCCACCGGAAGTCGTGATTCTGTCTCAATCGCCAGGGAGTCAACCTGTGGCGACGTCGTGTCGCCGGGAGTTGACGCATCGGTGAAGTGGCGGGGCACATGGAATCTGTTTCAACGCCGGATTGACGTCGATTGCGATGGTCCGAACGGTTCGGCATGCCAGGTGCTAATGGGGTTTTTTCGCTGCGGCCTTTCCATGCTGGGGCCATGATTGCAAAGAAGCCACCTTCGATCGACAAGCCAATGACAACTCTCGTTGCCTTGGCTTTCTCTACCGGGAATCAGGCAATCGTCGGCCGAGCGATTGTTTCACGCCAGATTTGGCTCCCCGGCACCACTTCAAGAGATTTGATCCACACGATGCATGAAAAATTAGAGTCAACACTCTGGAATATCCAACAACGAAACCTCGGCGAACAAGAGTTCATCCAAGCGGTGAAAGAGGTGTTGGGGTCGATCGGGACTGTGTTGGCAAAGTACCCCCGGCTGACGGAACAGAAGATCATCGAGCGCATTTGCGAGCCCGAACGGCAGGTGATTTTCCGTGTTCCATGGCAGGATGATCGGGGCGAGGTGCACATCAACCGCGGCTTTCGCGTGCAGTTCAACAGTGCCCTGGGTCCGTACAAAGGCGGGTTGCGATTTCATCCATCCGTCAATTTGTCGATCGTCAAATTCCTGGGCTTTGAGCAGATTTTCAAGAACGCTCTGACCGGGATGCCCATCGGTGGTGGGAAAGGCGGCAGCGACTTTGACCCCAAGGGACGCAGCGACAATGAAGTGATGCGGTTCTGCCAAAGCTTCATGACTGAACTGTCACGGCACTTGGGGGAATACACCGATGTTCCAGCGGGCGACATCGGCGTGGGACGTCGTGAGTTGGGGTACCTGTTTGGGCAATACAAACGAATCAGCAACCGTTATGAGTCGGGCGTTTTGACAGGCAAAGGGCTCAGCTATGGCGGCGCGCTGGTTCGGGCCGAAGCGACTGGGTACGGACTCGGCTACTTCGTCCAGCAGATGCTGGCGGCGCGAGGGGAATCACTCGAAGGCAAAACCTGTATCGTGTCCGGGGCGGGCAACGTCGCGATCTACGCGATTGAAAAGGTCACGCAACTGGGCGGCAAGGTGGTGGCTTGTTCCGATTCGAAAGGCGTGGTCTATGACGAGTGTGGCATCGACCTGCCCACCCTGAAGCGGGTCAAGGAACAAGAGCGACTGCCCGTTGAGGCTTACTGCAAAACGAGAAAGCAAGCACGCTATCAACGGGCGGGGAAGATTTGGGAAATCAAGTGTGATGTCGCGCTCCCCTGCGCGACCCAGAATGAACTGACCGGGAAAGACGCGGACTCGCTGTTGCGAGGTGGTTGCAGGGCGGTTGCTGAAGGTGCCAACATGCCAACCACGCCCGAGGGAATCGAGAAATTTCATGAGGCGGGGATCGCCTACGCGCCCGGCAAGGCTGCCAACGCAGGCGGGGTCGCGACCAGTGCTTTGGAGATGCAGCAAAATGCCTCGCGTGACGCCTGGTCGTTTGAATACACCGAGCAGAAATTGGCGGCAATCATGAAGGACATCCACGACCGTTGCCTGGAAACGGCCGACGAATTTGGAGTCACCGGCAACTATGCCCAAGGAGCAAACATCGAAGGCTTCATGCGGGTCGCGGACGCCATGGAATCCTTGGGGCTGATCTGACCAAGCGGTCGCCTGATACCCGTCATATGACGGCGTTCCGTGACGATGCGGTCGAGGCGTTGCCCAACCAAACCGCGGAGCGGCGGCAGGTGGGATCGAACTCGCTGCCAACTGCCGTCGCTCGGAACCGTTCGGAAACAACATCGGGATTTCAAAAGATAGCGGAAGGGCGCGAGCCCTCCGGTGACACACCGGGCGGCTCGCGCCGCTCCGCTACAGCCAATTAATTCCGAACGATTCTCCACGACTCGGAGGCGTTGGCATCGCACGACCTCTTCAGCGGATTGGGTCGATCCGCGGACGATGACAATCTCCGGTGACACGATTGGAAACCTTGGTTGACGCTGTTTCTCGCGAACACGCGGGATTCGTTTCGTGATCGAGGTGGTCCAGCTTTTGCAATCAAAGGTCGACTTGTTCGGTCAATTCGTTTTCCATTCTCCAAGGAAATTGTTGTGTCAACTGGCATGTCGAATGTCGCGGTAACGATTCAAACCAATCACGGTTTGACTTACACCGTTACCATACCGAAGACAACGAGGTCTCAAGGCAACTCGAAAGCTGGTTCCCAGCGAAAAGCAGGTTCCCGGCGGAAGCCGAAGCAATCCAAGTGAAAGCGGCCCCGCTGAAGTCCACACCGACATAGGCAGACGCTCCGGCCTTCGGGCCGGCGAAGTTCTGTGTGATTGATCTTTTCCGTATCCCTCGATGGCGGTGCTATCTTTCGCCTTGCGGTTGCAAGAGAGGCTCCAATCCGTGGGTGACAGAGCAGGTTGATATAGTTTCGTTCTCTGTGCGCGGTTTCCTGATGGGCAGCGCGAACTTGCCGATGCCATGGTGGTTTCCGCGAGACATCGATGACAAACACAAAGAACGAGACATGCAAAAGATTGACCGAACTTGGAGTGGTGCTGTCGGATTGCTTTTGGCACTGACACTCGCTTTCACTGGATGCGGCGACTCGCGTCCTGAGGGGATGCCTGAAACTTACCCTGCATCTATCACGATCACTCAGGATGGCGTTCCGCTCGCTGACGCGACTGTTGTGCTCTATCCAGAAGATTCGTCCCTGACCCGTTGGCCGGTCGGTGGAACCACTGACGAGCAAGGGACTGCGGCCTTGGTGACGTCCACTCAATATGAGGGGGCACCTGAAGGTCATTTTAAAGTGATCGTCAGCAAAAACGTCACCGAAGGCGATCCTTACCCAAAACATCCTGGTCAAGGAGCGACGCGAGATGAGATCAATGAGTACGATCGAGCACTGAAGACGGGGACGTTCGAGGTCTACAAGGTGGTCGCAAAGGAATACCGCACCGCCGGGACAACGCCCCTGAAGGTGGAAGTCACGAGTTCAGGTGAGAACCTGTTCAGTGAGGATTTGGGCGCCGCCGTCAAAGAGATCGATGTGCAAGCGAGTGCAACGTCCAAAGGCGATGCGTCGTACACACCGATGGAGTGAACCTCGCAGCTCGCAGCGATGATTTCATCAGCAGGTCAGCAGGAGTCATTCGGCATTGGAACTGTTTTGGCGAAGGCCACTGTTCCCACGCAGAACCGGGGCGAACGCCCAAACGGCTCACATGGTTCCTCCCGATCATTTCTGCCCACCTGCTTCGCTTGAATCGCACTTCTGACGAATGGACTGATCTCAGTCCATTCCTGCGTTCAAGCAGGCGGCAAAGGCGGAACACTGCAGCCGGTTGCTCGCAGTGTTCCGCGTGTTGATTGCTCAAACGCTCACGTTTGCTCAATACTCTTTGCTCAATACTCGCCGGGTAGCTCCGCACCGCGGTGCGTTCCGAGCGCCCCCCAGACACCGTAGGGGCTTTCTCCTGAGAGTGGTTGAGTCTGTGTCAGGTCTCCGCTGTCGATCGAATCGGAGATGAATCGCACGGACCCATCCATCAAGGCACCGTGGACGCCGCCGGTGTGATAGCTGTTGGGTGTGAAGATGGCCGCCCAGTATCCTGTGGGACTGTCCCAGCAACTTGGGCCGTTGGGTGGGACGACCGTGTGAAAACCATTCCACGGCGTCCCGGTTTGGAAGAAGTTTCCACGCCAGGAGTCGCAAGGGTCCAAGTACAGATTCCGATTGACCGGGTCCACGGTGCTGGTGACGCACACGTCGGGGTGAATCACTGGTTCGGAACCATCAGGATCAAGCAACGCACCGTTGTATCCGGAGCTTCCTTTGACTTCCAAGGAGTAATTTCCAGATCCGGCACTGGCCGATTCACTGAATGCCAGCGTGTTGCTCGTCCCATCCAAGATGTCACGAAACTTGACCCACGATTCCAAGTGGAACGGGCCCCGATGCCGCGCTTGAACGTATTTGTTGTTGATATAGTTCGGGTGGTGCCAGGCAGCGTCGAGTTTCAACATGCCGTCACCCATGTTGAACATGTAGTTGATTCGAGCGTTGTTCGCGTATGGCGATGGTTGCGACGAATTTGGAGATGACGGGCATAGCACACCCGGCAAAATGGATTCGTATTCTGTTCCGTTGAACATCCGGCTGAACGCTGAGGTGGATGCAGCAAGTCGCTGCTGAATTATTTCGTAGCGTGCTTGCTCCTCGATGTACGGCAGCAACGCAACCGTCACCCCTGGGTAGTAACGTGCAACATTCTGTCCCTTTGGCAGGACGCCTGCCGCTGGGAAGGTGTTGAAGCTGGCGTGGTAGTTGTGCAACGCCAAACTCATCTGTTTCAAACGATTGCTGCACTGCATTCGTCTGGCCGCCTCACGCGCTGATTGCACCGCTGGCAAAAGAAGTCCCACCAGCACGCCGATGATTGCGATGACAACCAGCAGTTCCACCAAAGTGAATCCGCGGGAACGATTGACCTGTAATGACATCTTCATTTTCTCACTTCTTCGGACACTGTGAAAACAAGAATGCTTAGTGGGGGTCGGCACTCAACGAGTCGAAACTCTACCATGCGTGCGAGAGGCCGCTGCGCAATGAATTTTCGGTATCCACTGGACTCTGATTACGGGATCAGGAACCACCTTGAGCGTTTGTATCAATGCCGAATTTGCAGCCGCGTGATGGGAACGCAGTTTGGTCGGGGTGAATCATCCAACGAAGCCAGGTCGCATCGATGACAGACTCTCCTCTCCGATTGGAGGTCGTGCAGTTGATCGACGCCTTTGGGATGTCGATTGATTGAGGGCAGCATTTGGTAGTGGACGAGGCAACGAGTCCCTTGCGTGGGGAAGGATTCGTCGCCTCGTCCACTACGGTTCAGGTCCTGGGCGAAGGACGCCTCGAAGAACGTCAGTCATAAAATCGACGTCCCTCAGGCGTACCGGAGGGAGGGGCCAAAGCCCGGGAAGTGGCGCGTCCTGCCCGCTCCCGGAAGTCCGGCAATCAGTGCTGGCGAAGTCGCTCAGGATTTGAATTCGGCGATCACACTGCTGAGCGATTGTTTGGCGTCACCGAAAAGCATTCTTGTGTTTTCGCCAAAGAACAGTGGGTTGTCGACGCCGGAGAACCCGGACGCCATAGAACGCTTCAGCACGAACACCGTCCGTGCATAGTCGACGTTGATGATCGGCATGCCGTAGATCGGACTGTTCTCGTCTTCGCGTGCCGCTGGGTTCACCACGTCGTTGGCTCCGATCACGATTGCCACGTCGATGTTTTCCATCCGTGGGTTGATCTCGTCCATTTCGATCAATTGATCGTAGGGCACGTTCGCTTCGGCTAGCAGGACGTTCATGTGTCCGGGCATCCGTCCGGCAACGGGATGAATCGCATAGCTGACATCTGCCCCGTTGGCTTCGAGCAGTTCGCCCAATTCGCGAACCACGTGCTGTGCTTGCGCGACCGCCATGCCGTATCCAGGCACCATCACGACCGAGGAAGCGGCCTCGAGAATCAGGTAGGCGTCATCGGCGGTGATCGGTTTGACTTCCCCTTCGACCTTGGTGGCTTTGGTGGTCGCTGCAAAACCGGAGAACAACACGTTGCTGAGCGATCGATTCATCGCTTTGCACATGATGTTGGTCAGAATCAATCCTGCCGCCCCCACCAGCGAACCAGCCACGATCAAGATGGTGTTGTTGATTGCGAATCCAGCGGCACATGCAGCCAGTCCCGAGTAGCTGTTGAGCAGGGAAATCACAACGGGCATGTCGGCGCCACCGATCGGGATGACGGCCATCACACCCAATAAGATCGACAGTCCAATCACAACGAAGACGAGGGGGAATGTCCAGGCGGGGTCCAGGACCATCGCAATCGAGCATCCCAGCAGCACCAGCAACAACAAGACGTTGACGACACGCTGCCCTGCGAAGGTCATCGCCCCGCTGCCGATGGTTTCTGAGAGCTTGGCCCAGGCCACCAATGATCCCGAAAACGTCACGCCGCCAATCAAGATCGAAACCAGAACGGTGACCAATGTGAAGGCGGACGATTCTTGCCCATACAGGGCGGCCCAGCCCACCAGCAGACTGGCGATGCCACCGGAGCCATTGAACAACGCGACCATTTCGGGCATTCCCGTCATGGCAACTCGCCGCGCCGAGATCACGCCCACGACGGCGCCGAGAATCGCGGCACCGGCCAGGTAGCGGTAGTCCAGGATTTCCTTGGACGTGAGTGTGATCAGGACGGCCATCAGCATCCCGACAGACGACAGGAGATTGCCTCGCACAGCGGTTGCCGGGGAGCTCATCAGTTTGAGCCCGAAGACAAACAAGATGGCCGCGAGGATGTAGACCGAACCCAGGACTTCAACGCTCATGAGTCACCTCCCGATGGGCTGTCTTTCTTTTTGAACATGCTCAGCATCCGATCGGTCACCATGTAGCCGCCAACCACGTTGACGGTGGCAAAGAAGACCGCCAGTGCGCCCAGCCACGTCGACCACGGTCCCAGATCGGCTCCCGCAGCGATGATGGCCCCGACGACGGTGATGCCGGAAATCGCATTGGCACCCGACATCAAGGGCGTGTGCAGGGTTGCCGGCACTTTGGCGATCAGTTCAAAGCCTAAGAACACGGACAACATCAAAATGAAGGCGAGCAGCACGGCTTCCATGGGAACCCCTGTTTGAATGGATGAATGGTGGTTTACGAATGAAGCTTGGCGATGGTCTCGTTCACGATCACGCCACCACGAGTGATGACGGCGGCTTGAACGATTTCGTCCTCGGGATCGAATGCGAACCGCTTGGATTCGGTGTCCCAAAAATCGTCGATCAAGGCGGTCAAGTTGTTCGAGTACATCTCGCTGGCATTGCGGCTGACCTCGGATGGCAGATTCCCTTGGCCGATGATTTTGACACCTTCGACATCGACGATTTCATTCAGCACGGAACCCTCGACGTTGCCTCCCGTTTCCACTGCCATGTCAACGACAACGCTGCCGGGTTGCATCGCGAGCAGCATGTCGCGAGTGACGATGCGAGGCGCCGGGCGACCAAACAGTTGGGCGGTGGTGATGACGACATCGGAGACCGCAATGAGTTTCTTTTGGCCTTCCTTTTGAAGTTCAATTTGTTCCGGTGTCAGCGCTTTGGCGTACCCCTGTTCCGTTTGCCCCACTTCGCCCAGATCGATCTCCACGAACTTGGCACCGAGCGATCGAACTTGTTCCGCGACGACGGGCCGGGTGTCAAAGGCATCGACGCGGGCACCGAGTCGTTTCGCCGTTGCAATCGCTTGCAGGCCCGCGACGCCCGCACCGATCACAAAGACCCGAGCGGGCCGAATGGTTCCCGAGGGAGTCATCATCATCGGGAAGATCTTTTGGCTGTGATACGCAGCTTGGATCACCGTGACGTAGCCCGCCAGGTTGGCTTGCGAGGACAACGCATCCATCTTTTGGGCGCGAGTGGATCGCGGGATCATCTCCATCGAAACCGACGTCACGCCGCACTGGGCCATTTCGCCAATCAGTTCCTTTTCATTGAACGGGTCAAGGAAGCTGATGTGGATGGCTTCTTGCCGGAGGTTGGAAACCTCCGCGGTCTCGGGGCGTCGGACTCGCAGCACGACGTCGGAGCCCGACAGCAGGGATGCCCGGTCGGTCTGAATGACAGCACCGGCCTCCGTGTAGGCGTCGTCCGGAAACCCTGATTGAGATCCCGCACCCGATTCGATCTCGACTGAAAACCCAGACTGAATCATTTTCTTGACACTGGCGGGGACGAGTGCCACCCTCGCCTCGCCTGGCCAATTTTCGCGGGGGACGCCAATCTGCATCACTTCGCTCCTCGTGTGTTGAATCAGCCGGTGCTTCGAATCGTACAATCTTTCAACACTGACACCGCCTTTGTGTCCTATCCTAACCATCTGAGGCGGATGCATGCGGCATGCCTCGGCCGAAAGGTGCACAGAACGACGAAGCATCCAAGCACGTGGCAGTGGCAGTGCAGGCTGATGCCGCCGAATTCACGGAACGGATACGCAATCAAGATGACGCGTTTTGCATGCTGGATGCGTTGTGAAGACGGCGTGTTCCGCCGCGGATGTCACCTGTCATTCACTCGGAATCGGCAACGTTCTTTAAAAAGCAGACGATTGGGTCGATGGCGTTGCTTCGAGCTCAACACGGATCGAATCGACCCGGTCAGCTGGGTTGGAATACCGCAAGCCGCTGGTGTAGTAGTCGGCGTAACGTCGAGGGACGGTGCGGCCGTGATCGTGATCGGCTGCGGCGACATCTTCCGTCAGCACGATTTGCACGACGACGACTTCGTAGTCACCAGGGGGCAGCGATTCGTTTCCGTCTTGATCCCGCAACGTGAACTCGCCATCGCGAGCGATCCGTCCAGCAAAGCGATCGCCCGTCTCGATCAAACGAAACTCAATGCTTCCGGACTGAACGGGTTCCCCGTCGGTGTACCCGACAAATCCTGTTGCGGGGTGTTGCGCCGAACATCCTGCCAGCAGCAGTGGAAGAAACAAGGCTGAGACCCAAGGACGAGTCATTGGGCCAACTCCACCACGTGGGCGTCGCGACGGTTGGCCAGCGAGCCCAGGACTTTGGTGTCGGTGTGGGGGCTGAGCATTCGAACGCTGCCATCGACCAGCGCGAAGTGAACGCCGGCAGGGTGCCAGCTTCCAAATGAGAACATGTCAGCGAGAACGTCGCTGGGGCCGTTGGCCAAACGCAGTCCGGGCCCGGCGAGACGACTGGACGCGGGCAGGTGGTCGCCATCGTAAGCTGGCGAGTCTTCGGGGAATTGAGCCAGGCCGTTGAGGGGGACAAACTTTTCGCCAAACAGAAACGTGCTGGACGTCCCATCCGTGACAGAGGCCATCCGGATGCGATCGGAGGGGGCAATCGCTTTGCCATCACTGCAGTTGGGACGCACACTGATGATCACTCCGGTTCCGTTGCCGCCATAGTAAAAATCAGTGGGAGCACCGGTCGCACCGGGCGTCAGGTCACCATGGTTGCCTGCGTAATCGCTGAGCGCACCTTCGATATCCAAGGACACGTCGACGGGACGAGGCGGCATGGGGCAACCGCAGGGGAGGCGACCGCCTCCGCCATCGACCGTTGTGCGGAGTGCCCGAGTGCCGGTCGGTTGTGTTCCGGAGCGTCGCGAGGGGCAGAGGAAGATGTCCGGAACGACCGTTCGAACGTTCTCGGGGTGTTGATGCCAGGGTTTGGAAAAATCCCATTGGCTACCGAGCGAGGCTTGCTCGATATAAGGCATCACACGGGCCAGCCACGTGGGTGTTTCCAAGCCGCATTGGTCGGCCGGATCGGCGTCCGGTCGCGACTCGTACCTGGCCGGCGGAAAGTAGCCGAGCACGTCATGGTGCATGTGCGTCGCCAGTGCCAATTGCCGAATGCGGTTCTTGCAATCGGTGCTACGAGCGGCTTCGCGGGCCGATTGAACGGCAGGCAGCAACATCGAGATCAGAACGCCAATGATCGAGATGACCACCAGCAATTCGACCAGCGTGAAGGCGCGAGCTTTGCTTTTTTGAACTACCAACATGAAACGGATCTTCCGCAAAAAGAGGTGCGTCAGTCCGGTCCGACCGCCTGCGATTGTAATCTCGTCGAGATCGGATTGTCAGTCTTGGGGTCGAAATGAACGTACCCAGCGGGTGTTGGTTGACAGAATATTCCTCACGACCTGCTGTGTTTCCTCCAGTTCGAACGGGTCGTGCTCCAGTTCATGTTCGAGCAATTCGAGCTTTTTGCGGATCAAATAACCCTGCATCCTTTGGTAGGGCCGAATCTGCCCCGTGCGAATGAATGTTCCGACTTCCATTCGGCGACTCCAGTCTTCCCAAACAGGCAGCCAATACAAAGCGTGTTCGGCTTGGCCGCTGTTGGCCGCCGACAAACACTCTGCCCTCGCCATGCTGATCTCATCCAAGCATTCCTCCGCCGATGGGTAGTAGGCGAAGCAGGCGACGACACTCATCGCGACCAAGCCCGCCAGCATGGTCGCTCCGATGATGCCTGGCGGGACCACCAAGTCGAGTCCCTTGCGAGGTTTTGCATCTTCCGATGTCAGGGAGGAAACAAACGAGTGAGCCTTGGCAGTTCGCACCAACCAAGCCTCATCGATTTTCATGAGTCGCAAACCGATCCCGGCCAAGCTGAAGAAACCCAGGACGGCGAGCGAAGCGATGACGCTGAAGTCGAGGTCCTTGACAACCAAGTCTCGCAGCGAGGTTGTGTTGCCCCCTTGGGAGACCGGGATCGGATTGGCGTAGATGTCAAAGGCATGCGTGTGACCGGCAGGTTCGACCCCCGGTGGAATCAGCGGCTGATTGATTGCATAGGAGATTCCCAGCACGATCACCAGCAGGGAAACCGTCCACCGTGCCGTCGCTTTGAATCCGTAGTGCTTTCCAAACCAGACCGGAGTGGCCAGGTTCATACCGGTGCCCAAGATCAACAGGGTGAACGCTGCACCGGGTGAGTTGGCATGTTGAAACATCATCCCCAACTGGCTCATCGCCAACATCGGGGTCGCGTAAACAGGAATCGCGACTCCCATCATCGTCAACGGCGCCAGCCAGTCGTCGCGTTCCACGGAGTGCTGCATGGCTCCAAAGGGAAGGACAGCGGCCAGAACCGCGAGACCGGACAACGCGAGCACCGTCCAACCAAGGCTCGCACCGGTGAGATCACGAGCGAAGTGAACGAACGTGGCGGCCAGTCGCCGCAGACCGATCAAGTAGTCGGGGTTGGTGGGATCGGCATCCGAGATGTCTGGTTCTGAATCGCAAGCTGGTTCTTTCCGCCCGCCGAACGCATCCCAGAACAGTCCGAGCGCTGTGACGATGATCAGTGAACCGAATGCAAACAGAATGATCACCATCGGTCGACTGAGTGTCAGCCCGTAAAGCAGCGACAGCGGATTGAACAACGGAGCGGAGAGAGCGAACGCCGACATCGCCCCCGGCTTCACGCGAGCCCGTCGCATCTCGCAGAGAATCGGCAGCACGCCAATCGAGCAGACTGGCAAGAGCATGCCGACCAACCAGGATTGTGGCAGTGATCGGATTGTCTCGCCGCCGAACAACCTTCGGGTGCCCTTGTCGCCGAGGTAGTACCGCATGATCGACGCGATCAGCAGACCCACCAGCAACGTTGGCGCGGCGGCAGCGAAGCCTTGAAGGACGCGAACGAATCCGCCCGTCAACATGATTGTGAGTGGTTGGTTCATGGGGTGGACGCTTTCACGCTGGCAAAGTGTTCCGGGATCAGGGAGACCGATTCATCGATCCGTTGGCAGAGTGATTCGATCTGTTTCAGGTCATCGCTGGCGAACGCTCCGTCGGTTGCCTTCAAGTTTGCCGAGACGGCCTGGCTGTTTTCATGCAGCGGAATCCAATCGGTTTCGGACAGGGGCGTGTCCGCAGCGAATTCACTGACCCAGTCGACAAGGTCTTCGATTTCGTGACGCAGGTGTTCGTCGGGCGAATCGCCGTATTCCTCCATTCGACTGCGTAGCTTGCTCGACAAGTCGGCAAGGTCACTGGGCCAGTGCGATGACACGACGTGGTCGTGTTCAAAAAGGGAGGTCTTGGGAGCGTCATCCGTGCTGCAGCCAACAAGCAGGGCGAGAAGTGAAAGGACGAGAGCTGAAATCCAGAGCCGGTGGCGTGGAAGTGCTGGTTGCGATGGCTTGGGCTTGCGAGTCATCACTTGTACTCCGGTGCGGGAACTTCAGCCATGATGCGGTCGATCACGGAATCGACGTCGTCGGTCATCGTCAGCAAACGCACGGACAGGACCGGGTGAGCCACCTTGGCAACGTCGCTGGGGGTCACGAAGTCGCGACCTTGCAGCACCGCCCAAGCTTGAGCGATCCGTTGCCACAGCAGCATGCCTCGGGGGCTCACACCGAGCTGAATGGTTGCGTCGTCACGCGTTGCTTCGACCAAGTCAACCAAGTATTCGCGGACTTTCGGGTGGACGGAAATCGTTTGGACGTGTTGCTGCATCCGCCTCAGTTCGGCCAATGAGAGGGTGCTGCTCGGACGGTCATGGGAACTGGTCGCACGGGCAGCGTTTTCCAGAATCCCAAGTTGTGCGGCGCGGTCGGGGTATCCGATTTGAAGCTTGATCGTGAACCGATCCAGTTGGGCTTCGGGCAATGGATAGGCGCCGTGTGAGTCGATCGGATTCTGCGTCGCGATCACAAAGAACGTGTCCGAGAGTGAGTGCGGGACCGCATCGATCGTGACCTGCCGTTCCGCCATCGCTTCCAGCAAGGCGCTCTGGGTACGTGGCGTTGTTCGGTTCAGCTCATCCGCCAAGAGCACGTCGGAGAACACGGGACCGGGATGGAACTCGAACTCCCGAGTTTTTTGGTTGAAGAGATTGAACCCCGTCACGTCGGTCGGCAACAAGTCCGGCGTGCACTGGATCCGGGCCAGTCGGCCTCCCAAGCAATCCGCGAGGGCTTTCGCCAGCGTTGTCTTGCCCGTTCCCGGCAAATCATCCAGCAGCAAGTGGCCTTGTGCGAGCAGGCACGCAATCACCATTTCGATTTGTTCGGACTTGCCCAAAAGGACTCTTCCGAGTTGCTCACGCATCGCCTGCAGGGCGGCTTGTGTTTCGTGTTCGTGTTCTGTTGCCACACTCATGCGGTTGTCTCACTTGGAATCGATTTCAATTGTTTGGTTTTCAATCCGCGAACAACCGAGCTGAGTTGGCGACGATCGATCGGTGTCGGTGCGCCAAAGACGGCTTGGTCAGCCACATCGCAGAATTGCTGGACGTGATCGTGGAGGCCAACGTCACGGGCGACCAAGGATTCCAACCAATCACGTTGCGGTTTCCCCGTCGGACGAGCTTTGCCAATCAAGCGGGCTCGCGTTTCCACGATCCGCATGGCGATTCGCAATTGGTGTTTCGAGGGCAGCAACAACGACAGCGACCAGATGGTTGCCAGCAACCACTCGATCCAAATCAACCGCGTGAGGAATATCACGGCACCGATTGCGATGAGGAGGCAGCCATGGATCCAATGCGCTGCCGCAAAGCGTTTGGTGCTCAGCCACAAAGACGGCGTGTAGATGGGTGATTGGTACCCCGGTGTGGGTTCCAGTTCGAACCAGCGTCCGTCGTCGAGTTGGATCTCCACCCAAACGTGAACGTCCTCGGGGGTGATGTTTGCATGTCCCGCGGTGAAGTCGTAGGAGTCCGGACGAACATAGAACCCGGTCACCAGTCGGGATTGCAATCCGATTTCACGTGCTTGGAGTGCTGCTGCGGTCGCGAATAGGTGATCGCCACCGCGGCGGCTTTCCAAGAATTCTTCGACTGGGTTGTCGGTCAGGCTCGCGGTGTTGCGATCGAACGTGAACTCCGTTCGCAATCGGTGGACGATGGCTTGCAGTTGTTCGTATGGGTGCGGCGTGGAAGCTGGATCCAGCGTTGGATGTCCCTCGACTTCGGTGACACATCGTGGAAGCCGTTCCCACAGTTCATCTTCCATCACCTGGATCGAAGCCAGGTTCACAACCGTCAGGGGCGGGATCTTGTCGCGTTCGGGCATGAACAACGAACCATCGTTGGTGATGCCAAAGAAGTCTTGGCGGTTGATGTCTTTGATATGCAGTCCTGCCGTCATCATCGGTGACGGAAACCGCGTTGAATCGAGACGCAATACCTTCAGCAAGTTGACCGACACCAGGTCGCTGTTGCTGAACGCTCTGGATTTTATGTGTGGGTCGAAGAACCAAACATGTTGATCAATCTCCTGTCGGCTGAGTTGATTGTTGAAGTGATCGGCTGAGTTGGTCCAGTCAACACCATCGAAGGTGTCGAAGCGTTCCATCGCCAATCGAATGCCGGTGGGTCCGTCCCACTGAATCACCGCGTTTTCTTTTGCATCTTCGAAGTGGTGATGTTTCTTCGGTGGCATTCGATCGGTGCTGAAAGAGGCCCCGCCTTTTTCACTTTTGGCGGCTTGATCGTGCGTCGGGATCAGGTTCTCGCTGCCCATCGCTTGGCGACGATCCCATTTCATTTTTTGCTTGGGTTCTCCAATCATTTCGTTGACCATGTCGAACAGCGACGACTCAGTGGATTCCAAGAAGATCTCCGATTCGACCGCGCCGAAGGACTCGGCATGATCCTTCGCTGCGATCGCAGCGTCGCCTGTTCCAATGCCAGAGCGTGCTGCCGGGTCGGACCACTTGGATCCTCCGCTGGTGGGCATCACACCGTTGGTCATTCGATTGGCTGGACCGACGCGATCGCGAACGACCAGTCCACCGGCAACGCACAACGCAACGGCGACCAGCACGCTTGCGGGACGAACGCCCACGGCGGGGCGAACGGAGTCGGGCAAGCAGACGTCGAGTTTTTCCCAGTGATTGGCAACCAAGTGCCAAACGCAAACGCTCATCCAGGCAACCGCCAGCCAGACGGCGTGTGGGTGTTCGGAAATGGACGTGGCAAACAGCACCAGGAAACCACTGGCAACCAAGGACATCGATCGGGTTCGATCGGTGGTTGCCGCGATGGCAACGGCCAACGAGACCGAACCAAATGCCGAGAGAGCGGACATCTCAAACGCGATTGGCGAACCGAATGCTCGGGCCAGGGTTGCGAACAGGACGGGGGTGATTGCGAGCAGCGTCGTAGCGGAGCTCGTCACGAGTTTCGATCTGCCTGATTCCACACCGAAAGTCTTGACGACTTCCGCTACGGCCAGGAGAACCAACAACGTTCCCATCTCCGTCAGAAACCAGAGCTTTGATTCAACAAAGAATCGCAGCGGCACAACGGCGACGATCGCAAGGATTGCGAGCAGGATGATTTCGGTTCGTTTACGCGGCGACGTCAGCATCACGCACCTCCGTCCAGAAGTCGCCGATTTGCTGCGCCAACGCACCGCTCGATGCGATTTGTTTCGTCACCGATCGCCCACCTGCCCGGCGGCCGCCCCGCGGGTCAATCACCTGCACGACTTCGCACCCAGGGGGATCGGTCGCGAACTCGATTCGGGCGTGTTTGCTGATCCGTTTTCGTTGGATGGGGGCAACGATTCCATCGGCGGGGATCTCGGTGAGTGCGTTGAGAATCTGCTGCCTGCCTTTGGCGCCATGTGGCAAAGACAAACTTTGCGGGCCAATCGTGACACGCATTGGCACCCCGGTTTGGTGCAGATTGATCAAGACACTGGCCGCCATGCGAATGCGATTGGCCAGCCGTTCACGCCCGACGGATTCAGATTGCTCCTCTTCGGAGAGTGTCGTGGAGGCGGAGGGGGAAATGGCAGTGTCGACAAACACATCCAGTTCCACCGACTGCGGTCCGCCACGTTCGGTCACGACCAACGTGTCCACTCTGGCGGATGCGACCCAGTTGATGTGCTTGGCCGAATCGCCGCGGCGATAGTCTCTCACGCCGACAAAGTCGCCGCTTCGACCGCCGAGATTTCCGTCGCCGTGATCGGTGCTGGTCAGACCGATGATCGGGCAAACGCCTTGCACCGGATAAACCTTCGGCCAGACCGTGAGCGACTTCGTCGTGGACAGCTTTCGCCGTGCGGTCCAAATTCCAAATGGAAACGAGCAGGCAACGGAAGGCGATTGAATGGGGTAATGGCCTCGCAGTGTCGGATTGACGGTGATGCCAAAGTCACTGACGCACATCGGTGGCACACAAGCGAGTCCGACCGTGGGAACCGCTTCATCACCTTCACAATCCAGGTAGCCTTCGACGGACAATCCCCAAACTGGAATGGGAAGCCGATTGCGAACCGAGACAAGCATTCGGCATGCATCCCCCTCATGAACGCAATTTGTTTCGGGCCGCAGTTCGCATCTCGTAACGGACACGGCCACCAACGGCCAGGCCATCCCGACGACCATGATCGCGGACAAGGACGCGGCCAGGACCCAACCGATGGGACTCAAGTACAAACCGACGATCACGCTGATCGCGGTTGCCAGAACGAACCAACCGATTGGCTCTTTGAGCCAGTAAACAAAACGATTCGCCCAGGGGCAAAAATCGGTCGTCAGCATGCGTGATAACCAACTCGCCGACCTGGGAACTTCATGGACAATGGCCATGGAAGCGCACCTTGGGTACGGAAGCGAAACAGGGGGAAACAATCGCGAAGCGTTAGACGCTCGGCGGACCCCGTACCCAGTGGAGGTTGGACGCGGTGTTGGGAACGAACGCGGTGTCGGCCAGCACGATCTCGCGGCTGGCGGTCAGTGGTTCGAACTGAACCAGCGTGTCCCAAAGCAAGGCGGCATGACGCGACCCAAAGAAGCTCTGGCAAATCGAGCAGCGATCCGAATCGTGCGGCTCTGTCGGTTGATTCGAGTCGGACTCGGCTGAACAATCATCTGCGTCGCTCTGGCAAGTGACTTCGCTTTCACCGTGGTTCGCGTGACCATGATGGCAGCAACTGTGCCCACTGTGATCATGCGTGGAGCCAGCGTCAGTCAGGCGATGTGAGTCTGCCAGGCAATGCGATTCGCCATGAGAATGCCCACTCGGATGACATTCAACGGCACAGCAACCCGCGGTGTGTGACGAGCACCCCACGTGAACCCAACCTGCAGCGTTGCCGAACAGCAACGCAGCCAGAGTCAAGTAAACGGTGAAGATGCGAAACGACGCCAAGAGTCGGTTGCCAACGTTGAAAAGCGGAAGAAGCTTGAAGCAATGCAGATTGATTCAAGCGGGAATCAACGGTCCGACCAAGGATGCCATGATTGTTCTCGCGATGTTACGGCTTGTCATTTGAAATGGTTCAGAGCGTCAGTCCGTTGAGTGACTGGAGGGATGAGCGAATCGGTCGCCTGCCCACGACATGCGATCCGAATCTGATTGCAATTGCTCGTGACGGACAAAAGCGATGAAGTCTGCAAGTTTTGAATGATGAACTTGACGAACGGAAGGGTTGTAGTCATCGTACTAGGCAGCAATCGTCTTTGGTCGGACCACTTTGCCACAATCAAAATCTCTTTGAATCGAACGTCGCTTTCATGACTTCGCTGTTCCGGCCCCTCGTCGCTAGCCTGCTCTGCAGCCTGATCGTTCTCGGTCAGGCTCCGGCTTGGTTGCATGTGGCCACCTGTGACAGCGAGTCCCATTCGCAAGTGACGGACTCGGCGAGCGACACGGTTTTCGTTTGCTCGCATGGGTGCTATCACCACGCGACCGCGCCGGACGCATCGGGTTCCGATGCAGACATCGCGGTCCCAGCTTCGCACGATTCGAGCAGCCCTCACGAGCACGATCCCAATACTTGCGGGATTTGCCAATCATTGGCTGCCCCCGTCGGTGTGACTTGGGAATTGGTGGTTGTTCTTCCGGTGGAGTTCGTTTCCGAGCTCACCAGCGTCTCGCCTGCTCGCCTCTTGTCGGCGACTCTTCTTTCGATCCCGCAGCCTCGCGGGCCACCCGCGATCGTTGCTTAGGTTTCGCACTCCGTTCGTGGGATAGGCGTCCAGCCTGTTGTCCCCACATAACGGTTTGGAAGCCTGTTTCAGGATCTCCACCTCGTTTGTTTTGGTGCTCGCTGTTGATCGGTGCGCGCTGATCCAAATGGACTCACGACCCAATACGTCCCGCCGCGCGGCGGTGCGATCGGTCAAACGGTCCGACCAAACCAGATCGGTTGTGCTTCGCGCGGTGGGGCTCCTTGAACAAGACAGATCGTAGTGGACGAGGCAACGAGTCCTCTTGCTCAGGCCTCGTTGCCTCGTCCACTACGAAGAAAGGACAACGTGTGCGGTCTGTTCGTCGCCGCCGCACATGCCTGCATTGGTCATGCAAAACCTTTGGTCAGGCGACAAAACATTTGTTAACAACTCGTTTTCTCAAAGGAAAACACAATGCGTAAGTTTTTGAACAACAAGAAGGGCCAAGGCCTCGTCGAGTACGGTCTGATCATCGCCGGCGTGGCTTTGATCTGTGCCGCTGCCATTTCGGTCTTCGGTCACAAGACCAGCGATTTGATCGGTGCTACCGCAGCGATCCTGCCGGGTGCTCACGCGGACGACAACGGTCCGATGGTCAGCGGGAAGCTCATTGAGACCACAGGTGCGGATACGGGTGAGATCGCTTTGGATGGCGCCACAATCGCAGCTAATACGGACACTGGTCGTCTGGACAATAACGTCTTCGGTGCAACGACCGCTGCTGGTGGCGATGGCTTCGGTGGTTTGGTCGTAGAACCTTAAGTCGAAGTTCAGAACGCATGGAAGCTCAACCCACTCTCGGCGAGTCTCGCTTGCCGCGAGTGGATTCCTAGATGATCCCGAAGGGATCCAAGATGGTAGCCGGGGGTCGCGAAGCGAACCCCCGGTCCATCGTCCAGCACACAAGCGTGACCCCGGAGGGGTCAAAGAAGACTCGCACCGATCTTCGACCCCGACGGGGTCGTTTCGGCACGAGGAGAACCGTTCTCGGGGGTCTGCTTCGCAACCCCCGGCTACTTTCCATCACCGCTCTGCGGTAGTCCGTAGGCCAAAAACTTTCAGCCTTTCAACTTCAATCGTTTGTTCATCACCATCGCCCTTGTTGTGTTTGCCTTGCTTGCGATCGCAACCGCTTGCGACCTTCGCACGCGAGAGATTCCGGATTGGATCTCGGTGTCGATCGGCAGCGTTGCCGTTATCAGTTCGCTGTTGGGCTGGCTTGGACTGTCGATCGTCTGGGTGCTGGCGGGCGGAGTCGTCGGACTTGCGATCGCGTACGCCTTGTTTCGATTTGCGAAGCTCGGCGGTGGAGATGGAAAGCTTCTCATTTCGCTGGGGATGTTGGTGGGACCCGTGGGGATTTTGATTGTGTTGTTTGGAATGGCCATCGCCGGTGGCGTGCTCTCGCTGATCGCGATGCTTCGCGGCGAGCGAGACTACGCCTATGTGCCCGCCATCGCGGCGGGGTTTGTTGGCTACGTCGGTTTCGTTCACTTCCTCGTCTGACTCGAAAAGGATTGTTCCTATGTTGAAAATCGCACTTGCCTTGGCCGTTGCGTTTGTTTCGCTGACCTCGAATGTCGTCGCTTCGGCTGACGATCACGCTGGCATGAAGCAGGAACACCAGTCCGCTCACCTGCAACACGACCAATGGGCTGCTGAACACGCCAAGTGGCGTGCCGAACACATGCGAGCCTTGGCCATGATGGCCAAGCTGCAAGCGAAGATCTACGAACACGAAGCGGAATTGATCGAGCACGATGAAGCGATGCGTGCTCATGAAGATCACGCGATGCATCATGGCGAGGAGATCGCCCATCACGAGCATGATGGCGACGCGAGCAATCACGAGGCTCTGGAAAAGGAGCACAAGAATTTCTCGGCCAAGCATGCTGCGATGGCGAAGAAACACGACGCGGTGAAAGATGGCCACAAAGAGTTGCACGATTTGCTGCACAAATTCTTCGACGCAATGAAGAGCGTTCAATAGTGCGAAGTCGCTGCCACAAACGATCCGGTCAAGCACTCGTCGAGTTTGGACTCGTCGCGTTGGTGCTGTACATGCTGGTGGGTGGCGCGATCACGTTCGGCATCTGGATTTATGCGGCGGGGCAAATTCAACAAGCGGCCAATGTGGGCGCCCGGGAGCTTTCGCAAACGCCGCTGCCTTTTGATGAGACGTTCGAGGATGCACTCGATCAGAAAATCGTCCGCCAGCGAATCTATGACGATCGCTGGTTGGTGATCGATCTAACGAAGTTGAAAGAAGAGAAGCCAGGCCACGATTTCTTTACCTATGTCGTGCCGCAAATGCCGCTGTTGAATCAACAGTTGGCGGTGCTTTATGTGCTCGAGACTTTCGATCATGACAACGACGACGCCACTCCGCCAAAGCGATTGATGCGGTATCCCGGTGCGTTGTTGAATCGCTCCCAAGGTGAGTCCGATGAGTCGGGGATCGAGTATCCCGACTATCTCGCGGAAGATTACGTCGTTCAGATCCCTCTCGTTGTCGAGAGAAAAGAAGGCCACAACAACGGTGGTGGTGCCGAGCGAATTCGTTGGGTGTGTGTGGTCGAGGAAGTTGATGATCCCGATACCAACCCCGAACCATTTTCTCTCGAAAATTCAAATCAAGACATGCGAGGCGTCGTGGCACTTCGTGTTCACTACCCCGCCCAGTCGACTTGGTTGAGCAGCTACCAAGACCGTGGTGCGTTTGTATCAAACGCCGGTGACCCCAATGCAGCCGACGATGATGCGGTTGAATCGCTCAACTCTGAAGCGATGAAGGGCACGTTATTCGATAGCAAGCCGCTCGTCTTTGAGAACTCTCTGGGCGAATCGGTCTACGCAGGAACTTACGGGGGTAAGTATGGGCTCGGTATTCATGGAGCGATGACCAGCCCCGAATTGACAGGCGATGCGATCGGCATTCGCCCGTACCGGCGAGTGCTCGTGTCACACGCCATTTTTCGCAGGGAAGTGTTTTTACCCTCCATTGAAGCGACTCCATAAAAGGGGTGTGAACGAAGTTGCGTGTTCCCAGGCGAAGGGACTCGTTGCCTCATCCACTACCATCGAAAACTTCCATCATGCGAAAACAAAAATCATCCTTCGGGCTCATCAAAATCTTGCTGGCGATGTTGCTGGTCCTCGTGGTTCTCGGCGGTGGCCTGATCGCATCGCTGTTTGCTGCCGGTGTGCCAATGGAACGGCTTGCGTTCTGGCGTGTCGACGAAACTCGGCCTGACACGATCTCGCTGCCCATGAACTGGCAGACGATTCCGGCTTACAGCAAAGTCTCTCGCGGCGATTTGGTGGATCCCCGCACGGGCGGCATCCATGGGGTGGAAATTCCACTGACAGCGCTCGGGGGCATGAGTGCAACGATGACGGATGGCGATGGGGGGCTGGTCGACAAACGAATTGAACTCGCTCAGCGGACCGACGAGGGGATCGTCTTGCAACTCGAAGATGGATCGGTCGTCACCAGTCGCCAATTGGTGAAACTGGGGGGCGCGTTCACGCAGGCAACGGACATCATCGGCCGGGTCGTCAAGAGCGACAAGTCGTCCGGATTTGCGTTCGCCGAAGCCAACTTTTTCGAGCGTGGGACGCCGGCAGGTTTAGCGGGTGCGACTCCCCCAGGCATGCGTGCGATGACGTTGGAAGCCGCTCAGCTCGCCGGTGTGCATCGTATCAGCATGGGCGAACAGATCGACTTGGTGGCCAATATCCCGCTGCAGAAACTCAGCCGCTTTGAGTTCTCGACTGGCAGTCAATTGCCTGGGGCAGAGTTGGTGGCGGATGCGGGACGCGCCAATCGTGACCAAGAAAAGGAGACGACCGCGCGGTTGGTCGCTCGGCAAGCGGTGGTGCTGACCCCAGTCGTCAAGCGAGTCAGCACCGAAACATCGGCTTCGCTTTCACAAGGCAAACGACTGTTGAGCGTGCCGGTGGAGGAAGTGGTGTTGGCTGTCGCTGCAGAAGACGTTTCCGCGGTCACGTCCGCGTTGGAATTGGGGGCAACAGTCAACGTCTTGGTCCGCAGCGGTCGAGTCGACACAAACGAATCGTCGGTGGATGTTCCCGAGGGCATGGTGGCGGTTCCGATTCCCGGGCAAACCTTGTTGGCCTACCAAACCATTCGTCCGACCAGCTTTGAAGATCCGGCGACAGCTTACGTGCGAACGATCCAGGTGCCCGTGGAAACGGCGAGTCAATCGAACTGGATCACGGATCTTTCGGACTTGGTGGGGCGAATTCCACGTCACGATTTGCCGGCCACCGTGCCGATCCAGGAGGGCGACTTGATGCCGGCAGGCACGATGACGGGATTGTCTGGTGCGACGCCGCCGGGAAGGGTCTTGTTCTTTCTCGATACCGAGGGACTGATCGGTGGGGATGCATTCGAGTTCGGTCAGCACTTGGATCTCGTGGCCAGCCGGACGGAAGATCAACCGCGGGGGGGCAATCGAGGCGGATTTGCCAACGTGACGCTCACGGATGCTCAGCGGACTCGCGTGGAACCGATTGCGGACGATGTCATTGTCGTGATGCCGACCCGATCCCCTGGCAATCCGACGGGCAGGAAATCGAAGGACTCGAAGGACTCGAAGGATTCCGAGTCGCCCAAGTTGATCGTCGCGGTTCGTCCCGATCAGGTCGCTCAGTTGGAATACGCCGTCGCGGTTGGTTCCAGTTTGCGAGCGACGGTCCGGTCGGCCAGTTCGCGGGTCGACGCGTTGGATTTGGTGAGCGACACGCCGCAACGAGTGACCGTGATGAAGTTCGATCCGCTTTCGGATGCCAAGCGAACCGATATTTTCGTCGGCGGTTCGCGAGAAGCCCAGTTGTTTGGGGCGGGAGAATGAGAGGGGGCGATATGAGTTCCCGCGATTGGGAATTGAGTTCGTTTTCGATCTCGGCGTTGGTGCGGAGTGGAAGTCTTCGACCCCTTCGGGGCCGGGATTTGCGTTGTGCCGTTCGACCCGTGGGTTCGCTTCGCGACCCACGGCTACCCTCTTGGATCCCTCCGGGATCGTTGCGTTGGAGTCACCGCGAGGCGGTGAAAGAAGGTAGCCGGGAGTCGCGCCGCTCGCTCTGGGAACGTCTTCGACCCCTTCGGGGCCGGGAGGCATGTTGTATTACTCTACCCGTGGGTTCGCTTCGCGACCCACGGCTACCCTCTTGGATCCCTCCGGGATCGTTGAGTTGGAGTCACCGCGAAGCGGTTCATTGCTGGAGCCCAGCCCACCGCGAAGCGGTGAAAGAAGGTAGCCGGGGGTCGCGAAGCGAACCCCCGGAACATCACGCAACGTGCCGGCCTGGCCCCGGAGGGGGCAAAGAACCATCGCGCACTTCAATCCAAGTATCTCGGGTCGTACTTCACTCCAGCTCGATCGAGCATTTCGATCAGTTCCTCTCGGAACGTTCGCTTGCGATGGTGTTCGTCTTGGTTTTCGATGTATCGCCGAACCTCGGGGATGGCCGACGGGCTGAGCGAAAACACGGCGTAGTCGTCTTGCCATTGGAAGGGCGGGTAACCGATCTCCTTATGGACCCATCGGCTGGTCGATCCTTTCAATTCTCGCATGAAGTCGGCGATGCAATGCGTTGTCTTGAGTCCGACGAGCAGGTGGACGTGATCATCGACACCACCGACGCAAAGAGGAACGCCGCTGATTTCCTTCACGATTCCTCCCAAATAGGCATGCATCCGATCTCGCCAATCGACCTTGATCCAGGGTTTGCGATGTTTGGTGGAGAAGGTGATGTGGTAGTGCAAGCTATGAAAGGTCGACATGGCGGAGCCTTGGGGCTTGAGTGGCAAGTGACGCCAGTCATTGTAAGGCGGGGGGGCGGTTGTTTGTCGGATCTTCGACCCCTTCAGGGTCGGGCGTCGCGTTTGTACGCCTCGTCCTTGGGTGCCGTGAGTGAACGTCTTCGACCCCGCCGGGGTCGCAAATTGTTTTGGGGCACGTTATCCGTGGGTTCGCTCCGCGACCCACGGCTACCTTCTTGGATCCCTTCGGGATCGTCGAGTGTAGGACACCGCGAAGCGGTTCATTGCTGGATCTCAGCCCACCGCGGAGCGGTGAAAGAAGGTAGCCGGGGGTCGCGAAACGCACCCCCGGAACGTCGTCCAACCTGCCTGCGTGACCCCGGAGGGGTCAAAGAACCTCGGCGTGGAGCCGTGTTGATTCTGGTGGTGATGCTGCTCTTCGCATTGCTGGCGATCGCAGGGTTGTTGATCGATATCGGAATGGCTCGGCTCACCCAGGCTCACATGCAATCGGTTTCTGACGCCGCCGCGATCGAAGGTGGTTGGCAGTTGGCGATGGGGGCCGATAAGGAAACAACGCGAGACGCGGTCGTCCGTCGTGCCGCAGAGATGTCCGAGAGTTGGGGACCGCATCGCATTGAGCTGGAAGATGGTTATGACCTCAACGATGACGGCAAACGGGAGAGCTCCCAAACGATCAAACGAGACACGCTCGGCGATCCCGTTCGTCCGATGCTGGATCCCAATGTCGACAACGACATCGCGGGCGACATCGTGCTCGGTGAGTATATGCGTGGCGAGGTGCCAGACGATTTACCTGGTCAGCCCAGTGGGTACGACCGCAGCCCGGCGTTTGAACCAAACGACGAGGACCCGAATTCGATCTTGGTTCGCCTACGTCGGACGGGCGAAGCCGCCCTCGCAGGAGGCACCTCAGCGGAACGTTTGACGTACCTGTGGAGTCGCGGTTCGCTCCTCGACTTGAGTTTGAAAGGTGATGGCATCGCTGTCCGTAGTGAGTCGATCGCGACGCTGGCTCCGGCGGTGGCGATCGGTCGAGCGTTTGAGAATCCAGTTGGATTGCCATCAGCGAATCAGCTGGCCTTTGACTTTGCAGATTGGCAGGATTCGGGTTTCGCTGATGCTTTCCCAGTGGGATCACTGAAGCAACTTGAAGACTACGATTCAGAATTTGAGGATTGCAATCCACTGTCGATTGGTCACCGAGTCACCGACATTTCTGAAGTGACTTTGCCAGACGAACCGCAATTCTACTCCATGTTTTCTAGCTTCGAAGATGACAATGGCGACGATCTCGATGTCGTCGTTGGTTTTGTTTTTGCGAGAATCACCGAAGACGAAGACGAAGACGAATATCGAGTTGAGATTCTTCGATTCGTCAGCACCGGTAAGTTCGCCAATTTTACGACCGACTTTGATGCTGCTTTGCCGACGCTGCACTATGACGCTCAATCTACTGAGATTGCATCGCAAGTCATTCGCTTTTCACTGGGAAAGCTTTCGGAACGAAACGTCGTTCGTGCCCCAGTCCTGGTCCGCAGTCAACAAATCCAAGGAGGCACGCCATGACGAAGTTTCTCGCCGTCGTTCAATCGGACTCGCTGGAGATTGAACTGGAAGCCGCCACCTCGGCCCTCGAAGGGGATCACTCCCTCGATTTCAGCATCGATCTTTCGTCCGCAATTCACCAGATGCGGCACGATGCACCGGACCTGTTGCTCGTCGAACTATCGGGGTCACGCGAGTCGCTGGACGCGTGGCAGCATGCGATCGAGGTGCACCAGATCACTTGCCCCATCATCGGGATTCTGGATGATGACGCCGACCCCAGCGATGGCTTGTTGGTCGAAGCCGTGCGAGTCGGTTTTCGCGATTTTCTGCGGCGTCCGGCCAGTGCCGGAGAGCTTGCCGGAGTGATCCGGCGTGTCGCCAAGTCGCGTCCCGAATCGGGGCGTCGCGGGCGGTTGTTGGCGGTCGCCAGCACCAAGGGTGGTGTCGGGAAATCCACCATCGCCATCAACACCGCCGTTCACTGGGCCGCGACGACGGACCAGCGAGTCTTGTTGGTTGACGCATCGCTGCAATTGGGGGTCGCGGCCTCGCTCTTGGATCTGACGCCGGACATGACGATCGCCGATGTGGCCGCGATGCAGGATCGACTGGACGCCACGATGCTGCGTGAAGTCACCACGCGGCACGAATCTGGGTTGCACGTTTTGGCGGCGCCGCCGACACCGGCCGATGCATCCGAGGTGGACGACACTTGCATGTCGATCATCCTGGGGGTCGCGAAATCGGCGTTCGATTTGGTGATCGTCGATTCGTTTCCTCTGTTGGACGCGACGACGTTGGCGATCTTCGACCGAGCGGATCACGTCGCGGTGGTCACGGAGAATGTCGTGCCCACGCTGACCGGAACCGCGGCGATGCTGAAGACGTTGGATCAATTGGAGGTTCGCCGAGATCGGCGCTCGTTGATCCTGAATCGGTTTCAGAGTTGTGCGGGGAGCTTGTCGGCCGCCGAAGTGGCGGAGCAACTTGGCGAACCGGTCGCTGCGGTCATCAAATACGATCGTCGTGTTTTGGAAGCCGCGAACCTGGGCCGTCCTGTCATCATGTCACGCGGTTGGTGGGGCGTGGGTGGCTCGATGCGAAAGTTGGCAGATGAGTTGCTCAGGCGGACTGGAACAGAACCTGTCTCGGCCGTTGTCGCGACCGACGGTCCCACAAGCGGGAGTGTGAATTCCGATCAGCTACCCGAGCAGCAGGTCAGCTCATGAGCGACTCGAATCTACGATCTCGGCTGGGCAAGGTTGGACGCCCGACTCGATTGACGACCAGCAAGCCGCAACCGGAACGACTCACCGAAGACACGGCCAAGCAAGCCACTGACCCGGCCCGTCGCGGTCGAGCGGTGACTGTCAAGGGACGTTTGCATGGTCAGTTGCTCGATGACCTGGATCGTCGCGGGTTGCTGACCGCCGACAACGAACAACTCAAGGAGGAAGTCGATGCGTTTGTGGCTGACATTGCTGCCAGTGAGCAGTTGCCACTGAACGATTCGGAACGGTCACGTCTCGCAGCCGACTTGTTGGAAGAAACGCTCGGGTTGGGGCCATTGGCACCGCTGATGGCGGATCCGTCGGTGACCGACATCCTGGTCAACGGCCCGCATCATGTTTTCGTGGAACGATATGGCAAACTGGAACTCACCGAGGTCGAGTTCCGGGATGACGATCACCTGACCCGAATCATCCAGCGAATTGCGACTCGCGTGGGACGCCGGATCGATGAGTCGCAGCCCATGGTGGATGCACGGCTTCCTGATGGCAGTCGTGTCAATGCGACCTTGCCTCCGGTGACCTTGGACGGACCGACGCTATCGATTCGTCGCTTTGGTCGCCGTCGATTGCGGGGGGAGGAACTGCAGCGACTGGGGATGTTCAGTGAAACGATGGCGGAGTTCTTTGCCATCGCCGTTCGGTCCCGTTTGAACATTCTGATCAGTGGGGGAACCGGCAGCGGCAAGAGCACGTTCTTGGGGGCGATCTGTGAGAGCATCCCCGACGATGAACGCGTGGTGACGATTGAAGACGCCGCGGAATTGGTGCTGGATCAACTGCATGTGGTTCGCATGGAAACGCGACCGGCAAATGTCGAAGGGCGTGGCAAAATCACGGCTCGCGATTTGGTGGTCAATGCATTGCGGATGCGTCCTGACCGCATCATTGTCGGCGAAGTTCGCGCCGGCGAAACGCTGGACATGTTGCAGGCTATGAACACAGGGCACGATGGTTCACTGACGACGGTTCACGCCAACAGCCCTCGCGATGCGATCTCACGATTGTCGACGATGGTTTTGATGAGCGGCATGGAGTTGCCGCCCACGGCGATTCGCGAACAGATTGTCTCGGCAATTGATTTGATCTTTCACGTCCGTCGTTATGAAGACGGCGTGCGTCGGGTTGAGTCGGTCGATGAATTGGTCGGGTTGGAAGGCAGCACGCCCCAGTTGCAACAGATCTTTCGGTTCAACGTTTCCGGTCGCAAGGGAAAGCGTTTGCAAGGAACGCACGTGGCCACGGGAACGGTGCCGCGTTTGGTCGAGAAGCTGCATGCTCGAGCGATCGATGTGCCGACCTCGTGGTTTGAAAAAGTGGAGCGTTGAATGGTTTCATGGATCGCCGGTGCTGGTTCCCAGGCTCTGCCTAGGAATCCACCGAATGGCAGGCTCCTGCCTACTGAGCACGGGGCGGTGGAGGCAGGAGCCTCCGAAGCAGTGCGTTCCCAGGCAAGAGCCCGGGAACGAGCGTTCCAACCTTTTCCGTTTCGACCCTTGAGAAGCCAACCTAAACAAAGAGAAGACAGATTCGGTTGAATCGTTTGCCCCAATGGCCACACTCATCATTCTAGCCATCACGCTGTTCGTGCTCGCAGGTGCGACGCTGGCGCTGCGTCGCTCACTCGCCGGTGCAACCGCGGGCAATCGGCTCGGCGATAGCATCGAGTTGCTTTCACCGACGAAGACGCCGCAAGTTGAGGCGAGTTCAGCACGTGCGGACCGTCGTCGGATCATTCAGCCGCTCTTGCGTCCGTTGCGGTGGGTGCCCTACCTCGTTGGTGCCTTGATTTCATTGACGATCGGCCTGCTGACCTCGATTCCCATTTCGATAGTGGCCGCGATTGGACTGGTGGTGGCTCTGTTGCTGGCGCAACTCGAAGTCGGCTGGCACGCTTGGCGACTCAGCCGGATTGAGCGGCAGTTGATTGATTTACTGGACATGATGATTCCGATGCTGCGCAGCGGTGCCGGAGCGTCGGCGGCATTGGCGGCGGCTTCCGAGGTCACGGCTTCGCCCTTGCAGGATCAAATTCACTGGTGTGTGCGACGAATCCAGCTTGGCGATTCCGGAAGCGGTGTCTTCCGTGAGCTCTCCCGGCGGATGCCGATTGATGCGATGGAGTTGTTTGCAACGACGATGAGCGTGCACTGGGAAACGGGTGGTTCGCTGGCTCCGGTGCTGGCGTCCGTCGCGCGAGTCGCGCGTGACCGGCAAGAGGTGGCACGGCGGATTCGCAGCAACATTGCTCAAAGCCAATTTTCGACGATCGCGGTGTTGTTGTTGATCTACTTTGTCGCGTTGGTGTTGTGGCTGGATCGACCGGACGTGATGAAAGAATTTGCGAGCAGTTCGCTCGGTTCGGCAGCCATCGCGGCCACGATCGTATTGCAGGCTGTTGGAATTGTTTGGATGAACGCAATCAGTCGGCCAAAGGCGTGAGCGATGAATGAAAACCTTCTCGCCCATCGAGGGTGCAATGTTCGACCCACCGCGAAGCGGTGGAAGCAGGTGAAACGAATCTTCGACCCTGTCGGGGGCGAGAGCCGCGTTGGTTTTCGTCATCCGTGGGTGCGCTGCGCGACCCACGGCTACCATCCACGACCCCTTCGGGGTCAGAAAGCGAGCTGCTGTCCAATGGGGCTCCTTCGGGGGCGCGCCGAAACCACCGCGAAGCGGTGGAAGCAGGTAGCCGGGGGTCGCGCAGCGCACCCCCGGTCCTCGACTCCTCACGCAAACCCGACCCCAACGGGGTCGAAGAAGGCACGATCATGAGCGTATCGCTGCGAGTCACGATCGTCGTTGTCCTTTGGCTGGGCATCATCCTTGTTTGCTATTCCGTTTGGCGAAGGTACCAACGGCGTGGTGAGGCGTTGGACCGTTTGCAACGGGACGTGACGCGAACGGACTCATCCAAAATCGAGGAAAACCAAATCAGTTGGCTTCGTCGGCGGATGATGCTGGCTGGCTATGGAACGCCGGCCGCCGGCACGCTGCTCGTTGTCTCAACGATCGTGATGTTGGTGGGTGGGATTTTCTGCGCGTTGCTGTTTCGGTGGTCGGGACTGCAACAAGTCTTCTTGGAAGGGATCGAATCGGTGCCCGGCGGGCTGTCGGGGATGCTGGCGCCGGTGGTGATCGTTTCGCCCTGGTTGATCGCTGTGATGGTGGCTGCCTTGCCAATTCTGGTGGTGCGAGCATCACGCCGCACTCGGGTGGCGCAAGTGTCACGTGACCTGCCGCTCGCGATGGACCTCTGGGCGACGCTCTCGGAAGGTGGACTTGGGTTTGATGCGGCCCTGGATCGTTGGCAAAGGACTCAACGACCGGACCGAGTGTTGGCGAGTGCGTGTCGAGGCTTTCAACGTGATTTGCTAGGGGGAATGCGACGGAGTGTTGCCTTTCGCAGGTTAGCGGGCCGGTTGGATGTGCCGCCGCTGACGAGATTCACTGCCGCGATGATCCAGTCCGAACAAATGGGGGCCAGCGTCTCTGAAACGTTGCGTCTGCAAGCCGAAGATGTCCGTGCCGAACGCCGTGAAAAGTCGATGGCATTCGCACAGTCTCTCGCGACGAAGCGTGTCATCCCGCTCGTGGTTTGTTTCCTGCCTGGTTTGTTCGTTTGGCCTCTCGGTCCATTCTTCACTCAGTTGCTGCGAATCGTTGATTCGTTGACGGGAGGTGGAGGATGAGACACTTGATTGACGCGGCCACGAACGAAGTTCTGTTGAACCAAGTCGAAGTCGCCGACACCTTTTGGCGACGATTCAAAGGCTTGCAGTTTCGATCGTCGCTGCCGGATGATACCGGATTGTTGATCACACCCTGTTCGTCTCTCCACACATGTTTCATGCGGTTTCCGATCGACGTGGTCATGTTGGACCGAGAATTATGCATCGTTGGAATTCGGCAGCAGGTTCGCCCTTGGAAAGTCGTCCTGTGTGCTCCGGGTACCAAGTCAGTCATTGAAATGTCGTCGGTTTCGAAGCATTGGGCGGTCGGTCGGAAGCTCAAAATTGTCAGCGGTACCGAAGAATGTCCTTGTAGTCAGTAAGCGAGAAAAATATGCACACTCATTCCCATGAACTGACGCTAGGTCTCGCGTTCTTCCTTGGTGCTTTGCATGCCTTGGAACCGGGGCATGGCAAGACCGCGATGCTGGTCTATCTGTCTGGCGAGCGTCGAAGTTTCTGGCATCCGATCGTGATGGGAATCTCCAGTGGTTTGGCTCATTCCGTTTCGTTGATTGCGATCGCCATGGCGGTGCACCTGACACATCACCTGGTCTCGGGTGATCACCATCATGACGATGAAGTGGTCACGCAATCGCTGCAGTGGATCAGTGCCGCGTTGGTGATGTGTGTGGGGATTTGGATGCTGTGGTCGGCTTGGCGGGCGAAGCCAATGGCGTGTGGGTGCAAGTCGCATCAGCACGCCAGTTGTGATGCTGAGCCGGTGTCCAAACGGTCGAGCTACTCGATGAGTGCGTTGCTGGGCATCGCCTTTGGGCTGCTTCCATGTCCGTCGGCCTTGGCCGCCTACTTCACCAGCATGTCGACGGGATCGCCAGTCGCGGCCTACGCGGTGATCGGTTTGTTTGCTGCCGGGATTGCCAGCAGTCTGACGCTGGTCGGTATTCTGCTGCAACGTTTCGGCGGCAGCCTGATTCGCGAAGACAGCCGACTCGGGAAGCTGCCGTGGCCGTATCTGCGTGCCGGATTGATTTTGGCGGTTGGCGTTTTTTACTGCGGTCGAATTGCACTGACCGCTTGATCCCTGCTGGGGATTCGCTTGCAGTTAAAATCGCGATTGCCAAGTCTCGACTCTCGGTCAAATGAAATCGTTGCTAGAATACGGGCACTGGTCCAGTGGGCAGCCGGGCTATTTCTGCGTCTCCGCTGCATTGATGCGGGCCATTTGGTTGAGGGGCCGCATTTACGAGGGATCAAAAATGTCGAGTGCATACGAGTTTTCACCGCATTACACGGCAAGCGACTATCAGCACTGGAAGGGTGACTGGGAATTGTGGGAAGGCATTGCGATTGCGATGAGCCCCAGCCCATTTGGTCGGCATCAGCTCGCGCTGACCGAACTTGCTGGACTGATTCGCAACGCGATTCACGATGCGGGTTGCGATGCCAGAACGGTGGTTGAGCTGGATTGGATTGTCAGTGACGATACCGTTGTGCGACCGGACGTGATGGTTGTCTGCGGCGATCCACCTGAACGGCATTTGGAAAAGGCTCCCGCAGTCGCTGTGGAAGTGCTTTCGGAGTCCACGCGACGGAACGATCTCGGCTACAAGCGACAGCTCTATCACCAGCACGGCATCGCCGCGTACCTCATTGTTGACCCACAAGAAAAAACGGTTGTTCTCGATCAACGCCAAGATGATGGTGGTTATCAAACTGAAAACTTGAACGATTCGGTCGCCTTTCGTGTCTGCGACGACTGCGAGATCAAATTCTCGGTTGAAACGCTGTTTCGGTAATTGAAAATTTGTACCGCCGCATGGCGGTTACCAACTTGGCTTGGTCGGACCGGTCGCTCGTTTCCACACACACGACGGAACAATCGGTGGTAGCGGGGCCTCAAAAATCAGCTAAGCAGGTGTCATCGGGTAGGTGATCCGTTGGCGTTCGCCACGGTATTCACGCACAACCGGGGCTAACGCCCAAACGGCTCACATGGTTGTGCTTGATCATTCCTGCCGACCTGCTTAGCGGTCGTCTTGCACCGCATTCGTTTGGCCACAAAAGCACAGAGGACACAAAGAAAGATAGACTTTGTGGTCAAGACCTCTGTGCCCTTTGTGTCTCTGTGGCGAAGCTCATTCATGTGGAAACGGTATGCCGCAACGAATGGTGATGCAGTCCCGCCACTGCTCGCGGTTCTTGGAAATCACGCTGATGTCATCCATCGTCCGATTCCATTTGCATCAACAAAGCTGATTCCGACTCTGGATGAATTGGAATCCATGTGTGAGCATTGGCCGCGACCGTCTGCGAAAGCTTTCGCCATGACGAGGCAAGTTGCTCGGCGGGGATGAACATTCGCTCGCCGTTGTTCCATCGAGCGAGTGTTTGGCGACGATAGCCGAGTCCCAGTGTTGTTGCGACCTGTGATTCATAGCCACGGATCCAATCCAATAGCCGCAACAGCAAACTGACGCAGTTGTATTGACGCTTGGGTGGTGGATCGGCGAACTCTGGCAAGTCGTCATTCGACCATGGTGGGCATTTCAGATTCGACAGCGGGGTGTACTTGGGGGTGAAGCCGAAACGTTCGATGAACAAACCTCCGATGGAGTCGTCACCGATGTAAACGCCAAAGCCGCGCAAGACAATTCGGCTGCTCGGAGAAAGATCCAGCGTATAAACACTGGAGCAATTCTTCCGATCTCGCGGTGGCGTTTGTTTGCGAAACCCGTTGTGGATCAACCAATTGCCGTCGGGGCAAGCGACGTCCTGTCCCCAGCACCAGCACTGTTGGCTGAGCAGTCCGGCGGCCCATTGTCGATCGGATATCACGTGTCGATTGATCATTCGTTCGATTCACGCAGCGTCGCGAGGTTGGCGATCATCCATGCGGATGCCGCGGCCAGTTGCATGCTGTCGCCTGCGGTCGATATGCCATAGGCAAAGACGCTGCCCATCCAACATGCACTCGCAACCGTTTGCCCAAACCAAGAAAGGGTCAGTGCGTTTCGCCAGGATTTGGGAAACTCGCTCGCTTCATCGATTGCTTTCGCACTCAACACACACACTCCTCACCACAACACGAAAGGTCGTCCAGGTACATGCCCCACTTGCGATACGTTTCCAGTTCTTCGGCGGGCAAGCCGAGTGAGTTGGCGATCGCTTTGGCGACCACAGCGAACCGTTGACGATACTTGTAGATAAAACAGAAAATATGGTGGTCATGTCGGACCAATGGCCCGCAAAGGAAAACCCCAGGAACGAGCGACGACTCGTCATTTTGGGTGAGCAGCGGGAAACCGTCCTCGCGAAGCTCAAATAGGTTCTCGATCAGACGATGGCTTCCTCTGAAACCGCCCGCGTACAGCGGACGCGTGGAGGTTCGAAACACGCGGCCATCGACTGCTCTGACCTCATAGCCACCGTCGACCTGCATCACGGAAGCGATCGGTGTGTTGGGGAACAACTCGACTTGCTCTTCGAACCACTCTTCACGCATGCGTTCGAGAGTGCAGGGCGAAAGTGAAACGCTGGGGTCCGAGCTTTCACCTTCCCATGGTTGACCGTTTTCAAAAACACGGACTGACTTGTCGTTGGTGGACAAATGGAAGGCCGCATCCACGCCGCTCTCCGAACCGCCAATCACAATGAAATCCTCCCCCTCCAGTTCGGCGAAACTCGGGACAGTCGCTGTGTGAATGCAGTGTTCGCATCCGGGAAACCCACGCGTTTGGGGGTACTGGAATTCACCGGCTGCCCAGATCACGTGTTTGGCTAAAATGGTTTCCGAACTCGTTTCGATCTGAAGCAGGCTCCCTGCTTGGGCGATGCTTTGAACATCGGCATCTTCTTGCACAGGCAACTCAAAGAATTGTGATACGCCACGCAAGTGGGACGCATATTCCCGGCCCGTTGGGTGCTCCACTTCAAGGCTGTACCCGGGAGAGACGCCGATCGCGATGGAGTTCAGGTCCAACATGCCAATGGAGTTCGTCGGAAACGAAGGCGTGATGAATCGGGTTTCAGCAGGCCATCGTTCGAAGGACTCACCCACGCGCTGCCGATCGAGAATCCGAAAGTTCTCAATGCCTGCGTGTTTGAGTGCCACGCCAACACCAACGCCCGCGGCGCCGGCACCAATGACAACGACGTCAAATGTCATCTTGCACCGTCCTGGATTGGGCCACAAAGGCACAGAGGACACAAAGAAAGATCGACTTTGTGGTCAAGACCTCTGTGGTCTTTGTGCCTCTGTGGCGAAACTGTTTATGCACCATGTTTTTGAGTAGGCCTAGGAGATGAGTGTCAATCAAGACTGGAGTGACGTGCGAGTCAAAGAGCTTTGCGATCGGGTTCGACAGATCGCTTACGATTTGCATGTCTATTTGGGCACCGGCTACCACGAAAAGATTTACGAAAACGGATTGCTTCATCGTCTGGCTAAAGCGGGTATTCGCTGTGAAAAGCAGGTGCCGGTGCAGGTGTTTGATGACGACGAATTTTGTTTAGGCGAATACAAGTTAGACCTTGTCGTCGAAGAAATTCTGGTGGTTGAGATCAAAGCCGCTCGAGGAATCGATGACAAACATGTTGCACAAATCCTCGGCTATCCAAAAGCGACCACGCTGAGTCACGGGCTGCTCGTCAACTTCGGATCAGCGAAATTTCAAATCAGGAAATTCAAGACGTAGGATTTGGGTTTGCGGCAGAGACAAGGAGGGCACAGAGAGCTCGCTCGTTTGCGTTGCTGCGTTTTGTGCCCCTTTGTGTCTCTGTGGCGAATTACAATCAGCTGGAAACGGTTTCTTCGTCATATTCCAGCTCGATGGGCGGCAATGGATCTTCCATGTTCGTCCAGGCTTCCGGGCCTTGAGCAAATTCAACGTCCGTCAGCAAGCAGTCATCGAGAATCTGGGTGATTCGTTCTCGGCTCATCGCGTTTCCGATGAACACCAATTCTTGATGGCGATCGCCATGTTCGCCGACGAACTTGGATCGAATTTCTTCAATGGACTCGGAGTCGTCGGGCCATTCCTCTTCCGGTGCGGCTGCCCACCAGAAACCGGCTGGGTTCATCCGGATCGAGCACCCGGCTTGCGACCAGTCGTAGGCCCAGTCGTGTCGCGACGCGATCCACATCAATCCTTTGCTACGAAGCACTCCGGTGAACAAACCTTCTTCCATGTCGGCGTCGAGAGCGCTGGTCAAACGTTTGGGATGAAATGGACGATTGGCTTGATAGACGAAGTTCGAGATGCCGTATTCTTCGGTCTCGGTTTCTTCTTCCCCGCGAGGTACCTCCAACCATCCGGGTTGCTCCTCGGCTTCACTTAGAGAGTAGAGCCCGGTGCCCATGATTTCGGATAGCTCAATGCGGCTTTCCGTCGTGGTCAGGATCTTGGCCTCGGCGTTGAGCTGACGCAGAATCTGTTTGAGCTGCTCCAGTTCATATGGTGAGATCAAGTCGGTTTTGTTGACGACGATGACATTGGCAAATTCAACTTGATCGACCAACAGATCCACAATGTTGCGAGTGTCGTCTTCGCCAAGACCTAAACGCCGATCGGTGAGGTCATCCCACGAGCCGAAATCCTTCATGAAGTTGCCTGCGTCGACAACGGTCACCATCGTGTCCAGTTCGGCGACCAACGACAGGCTGTCGCCCTCTTCGTCTTCGAAGGTGAACGTTTCTGCGACCGGCATCGGTTCGGAGATGCCGGTGGATTCGATCAGCAGGTAGTCGAAGCGGCCGTCGCGAGCGAGCCGGCGAACTTCAATCAGCAGGTCTTCGCGTAGCGTGCAACAGATGCAACCGTTGGACATCTCAACGAGCTGTTCTTCCGTTCGCGAAAGATTCGCGTCACCTGATTTGACCAACGCCGCGTCGATGTTGATTTCGCTCATGTCATTGACGATCACCGCGACTCGCAGGCCTTCGCGGTTGGTCAGGATGTGGTTGAGCAGTGTCGTCTTGCCGGCTCCGAGGAATCCGGAAAGCACGGTGACAGGAAGACGTTCCGCCTGGGGCGTTGTTGGATCGGTTGGGTTCATTGGATTTTCAAGAGGGTGGTTGGGATGGGGGCGGCATAGGCTTCCAGCCTGTGTTGGTCTTCCACAGGCTGGAAGCCTATGCCACTTGGAGTTATCCGTTCGGTTCGATTGCTGCTTAGTGCAACGTGGCCAACATCGCACTCTTCTGCAGTTCTTGATTGCGACGCTGGGACGGTGAGGCAATGGGAATGACTTTCACGCCATGGTTTGCCAGACGCTCTCGATAGATGGCTTCGATGGGCAGTTCTTCGCTTGGGCAATAGAGATAGCACTTCGCGTTGAGCAATCGAGCGATGGGTAAAGCCGGCACGGTCCGTTGAGCGTTGTCGTCGGCTAGGTTTTCTCGATCAAAGAGGCATTCTGCCGGAGCGTCGGTCCACGTCGCAATTCTGTCGAGCAAGCTCTTGTGAGCAACGACAAGAATCGGGCCATCTTCGTGCACCGACTCGCCGGTGCCATTCGCGGCGATGTTGCTAGCGGTGTCAGTGGGCTGCTGCGGAGAGGGTTGGTCGGCCGCGGCGAGGGGCCCGCAACCAGCCAAGGCAACGACCAAGCAGAGTGTTCGGAACTTGAGCAACATAGAAGAACCCTTCGTAGGAAAAGAAGCGATGAGTGCCGTCAGGACACGTTCAGTTTATGACAATACGACGCACATGCAACACGTGTGCAGGAAGGGAGTGTTCTTGGGGATCTGCTAAAGTATCCAAAATGGATGCCAAACCTCAGCCAGCAAAACAGCCCCGTTCGAGTTCGATGATGCCGATCCCAACCAATTTGATCACGGGATTCCTTGGGTCAAGGAAGACAACGGCGATCAATCGCTTGCTTGAGCATCGACCGGATGGCGAACGATGGTCGATTTTCGTGAACGAGTACGGCATGGTGACCGTGGACGAGTTGATTGGTGGGTGATCAATCGCAGCAAGAATGAGACCTCGTTCAGCACCACGGCGTATCGTCGCGATAGCCGCTTGGAAGTCATCACCGACAGTCCAACCTCCGGCTGGGAGGAGCTGGAGCAACTGCTACTGAAGTGCAAGTAGCGGATGAAGGTCGTGCCTTGATGCCAGGCGGGTCACGCAGCTTGTGTGGCTGGTTCGCAGCACCCGCAGAGGCATCCGTATCGACGGTTGAGCAAGTGAGCGCAGACCAGCAGGAGTCCACCGATCGGTGTGATCCAAAGTGCGAAGGGAGCGACCAAAGCTTGCAGCCCGGAAACTTCAGGGGGGCCTCCGCTCGCGGCGAGGCTGCTCAGGTTGGCTTCCGACTCATCTGGACCGGCTTCTGCCGCTGCGGTGCAATGCTCGCAACATGCGTCGGTGCAAACGGCGGCATCGGTTGCCGCGATGATGGAAGTCTCGCAGGCCGCACAGCAGTCACCAGCCAAGCCAAATGCCGCGCTGGTGATCAGGGCCAAGCCCACGCTGGCGATTGCGATCGGTGTCATCCGGCGATGCTTGCGGAAGCCAGGGACGAAAGCTGCGATCGCGATTAGGAAACAGGCCAGAGCCATCCACTGGTGAAACGATTCATCCGCCAGGAAGCTGAGTCCCAGTGCGGGCAAAAATGCGATCACAAACGGCATGGCCGCACAATGAATCGCACACCCGATCGAAGCAACGATCCCGACCCAGTCACGCCAGGTGGCAATTTTGGTGGGTTCGGGACTGCTGAGCGGTAGAGGACTGGCGGGTTGATACGGGACATCGCTCATTGATCAGGCTCCATCAGGTCGTCGGGGAGGACGCGTGAATTGCTACCGGGATGCATTTGCACATCAATGCCAATCATTGTTTTAGTAAATGCAAGTGTTGTGCATTAAAAGAGTCCGGCAATCGCCTGTCAATATGAAATGCAATTGGTGTGCAGGTATATTTTCGATGAAGATTCTGGCGTTGGAAAGATCGGTGACGTATCCGTTCCGGGGATAGCCAAGCCCGCAGTGGCGTGCCTGCCGATTCTGTGGATTTGCAAAAGAATTGCAGGTTGATATGCTAGAGGTTGGTTGTCGAATCCTGGTCAGGTTCATTTCTTTTAGGTCACCTCTGTGAGTAAGTCGTCTGAGTCCATTGAAGCCATCAAGCAGGCAATTCGTGAGGCGGGGTTGCGAGCAACTCCTGCGAGAATCGCCACACTGATCATGCTTCGGGAGGCGAAGGCTCCTTTGACCCATGCGGATGTCGCCGAGCAGCTCGCCGCCAGCGGCGTGGACAAAGCGACTGCGTTTCGCAATTTGAACGACATGACGGACTCCGGTTTGCTGCGTCGGACCGAATTGGGAGATCACGTTTGGCGGTTCGAAGCGATCGCAGAGGGAGAGCATGACCAATCGGCTCATCCGCACTTTCTGTGCGTCGATTGCGGCACCGTGTCTTGCTTGAATGACGTGAAGTTGACTGCGGGCAGCCAGCGAGAGAGCGGCAAGGTTGGCGAGGTGACCGAGATCCTGCTTCGCGGCCATTGCAACGACTGCCGATAGGTTGGTTCGAAACTGATCGCGGCACACCAATTTAGGCGGCATTCGCTGCGGCGAGCTTCCAGTCGAAAACGCGGGTGAGATCGACCTCGCATGACTGACCCTGCGAACGCGGCTCAAGTTGTCTTCCGATTTTACCGATTAAAAGGATTGTCCTGTGGTCGGACCTATCCTGCTGGTATTGCGGCGACGTTTTGCGCAGGTCTTTTTGCTGTCCATTCACGGAAGACGTTTCATGACCCCTAAGTCGGCAATGCCGCTGATATCACCGCTGTGTCGCGTTCTGGCGACGCTGCTCATGGGGTGGATCGCGATGCCTGCGTTCGCGCAAGAACACGGTCCGGTCCGGTTGCCGGAAACCAATCTGCAACCCGGTGAGCCTCGACCGATCCGCTCGGGCTTGGAACTTCCAAACGACGATCGCGTTGTTCCGTGGCAACCAATCCCGGATGTCGGACCTTCACGGATTCAATCCGGGTTGCCCACGGAGTTGATCTTGCCGCCGCCCAGTGACGCTGCCAAGCAGCGAGCGAGTCGCTTTGTCGAATCGGAAATCGATCCCGAGATCCCACTTTCGCTGGTCCTCGGTCGTCCGAAAATTCTTCGACTGGCTGATACTCCGGCACGAATTTATGTTCCCGATGAGGACACGATTCGCACCGAAATCATTGACCAAGAGAGTGGGCGTGAACTGGCCGTCACAGGGATTCGGCCGGGAACGACAACGCTGATGCTGTGGTTCCAAGACAGTGATGCGCCGAGCGGGCAAAGCGTCGTCAGCTACTTGGTGCGTGTTTACGAAGATCCCATTCTGGCCAAACCGGTCGGGGACCTCGAGTCGGAACTGAACGAGAAGTTTCCCAATAGCTTTGTCGAACTCGATGAGATCGCTGATCGATTGATTGTTCGAGGGCAAGCACCGGACGCGATCGAGATGTCGCAGATCTTGCAAATTCTCGCGGGTGCCCGTGGGGTTCGAGCAGGTTTGACCAGGCCGGCAAATCCGGTCACGGTTGCGGCGGCCTATGACTTCGTCGGTGCGGTGGATGCACTTTCCAGCGAGGAAGCCGCCGCGGAGCGACGTCGAAACCTGGATCCAGTTGCACTGGCTCAGGCGGGGATCATCAACCAGATGAAGATCGTCGGCGAGCAACAGGTGATGTTGAAAGTCACGGTTGCGGAAGTCAATCGAAGTGCCGCTCGCAGCATTGGGTTGAACTTTGGCGTCGACAATGACAATGGACTGACGGTTTTTCAATCGTTGACCGGCAACCTGGCCAGCACTCAAAACCAATCGAGCGCGAACATCCTTGCATCGTTGGACATGGGCCAGGTCCGCTTGGCCATTGAAGCACTTCGGCGAATGAATCTTTCTCGAACGTTGGCGGAGCCGAACTTGGTCGCGATGAACGGCCAGCCTGCGGATTTTCAAGCTGGTGGGCAGTTCCCGATTCCGATCATCAGCAGCGGTGGCACCGGGGGGAACAACCTCCAGGGCGTCTCGTTCGTTCCCTTTGGTGTTCAGTTGCAGTTCACGCCGTTCATTCAAGATCGCGATGTGATCCGGTTGCAGATGAATGCGGAAGTCAGCACGCGAGACGAGTCGTTGGGGACCAGCATTGGCGGCGGAGGCGGCGGGACTCAGGTCTCGGGGCTGAACAGTCGGAATTTTTCCACGACGGTGCAGCTCCGAAGCGGCCAAACAATCGCTGTCGCCGGACTACTGCAAACCAACTACGGAGCCAGTTCTGATCGCACTCCGTTCTGGGGCGATTTGCCCATCATCGGCGCGACAGGCGGGGTCAACCGCAGCAGCAGCGGTGAACAGGAACTCGTGATTCTGGTCACGCCTCATTTGGTCGCTCCCGTGGATGCTTGCGAAATCCCCGCTCTGCCCGGCAGCGACGTCCATGAGCCCAGCGACATTGAGTTTTACATTGCCAATCGCTTGGAAAGTCGACGGTCCAAAGACCATCGCTCATCCGTTCGCACCGACTACGCCCGGCAAAAACGAGCCGAGCACTGTTGCCCGGAGCTCTTCATGATCGGCGACGTTGGTCCGACGGATCGTTGTTGTCCACGACCATCACCGGTGCCGCACACGGCCATTCGATCCAGTCAGCAACCGTTGAGTTATCAACCGACGACTCCCAGCATCGACAGCGGTTCGATGGAGCCGTTCCCTGACGTGAAGCCGTTCCAGCCAGACGCTGCCGGGGATGGTTCGTCGCTACGTGAAATGATTCAGCGAGGCAATCATGCTCAATAAACGGAAGATGATCGGACTCGCCACAATTGGATTGGCAGCCGCTTCGCTCACCACACTGGGATGCATGTCTCGCGGTGGGGTCCTGGGCGTCGATCGCTGTGCGGATATTCCCGCTGGCGCGATTCCCGAACCCGCTGGATCGAAGGTATGCAATTGGCAGTCCGCGCAGGTCACCGGTGCGGTCGCTGATCAAACGGTGCTTTACCATGCCGATTTCGTTGGAACGAGTGCGGAGCTTTCCCCTGGTGCGATCGAGCGAATGGCTCGCAATGCCAACAGTGGGCTCGCTGGCATCCAGCCATCCTTCGTTGAGCCCTCGGGCAGCAACGAATTGGACGCAGCGCGAGTCAATGCGGTCACCGTGCAGCTTGCGTCGTTCGGGATCCCGTCCCCGGTGGTCGAAGTCGCTTCACCTGCCGCACTCGGGTTGCGTGGTCCACAGGCGGAGCGTGTTGCCAGCGGATTTGGGACCATTCGCAATTCATCCTCGGGCACCGGTGCACCGATTTCGCAGCCTTCTGGTCTGGGTGGTCAATCCAATGGCTTTTCCGGAGGGATCTTTTGATGAGCATGGGCATCATTCAGTGGCGACCATTGCGTGTTCTGCTTTGGTCGTTGTTGCCGTTGGCAGTGGGATGCAACAGCATTGAGAAGGATCATGGGGCTGACTTTTTAAAGCCGTTTGCTTCGGTGGAGTCAATGGATGCCCAGGCAAAGCGTCAACCAATTCCCGACGAACGTTCGCTGTGCATCGAAACGGCCAAGACGGTGGCAACGAAAGGGCACGCCGAAGAAGCAATCAAGCTTTTTGAGCGAGCCGAAGAACTGGATCCCAACGCCTCGACGCTCGATCGCAACCTTGCGCCCCTGTACGCCGAAGTCGGCAATCACGCCGCCGCCATTGAGAGATACAAGCTGATTCTGCAAGCAACGCCGGACGACGCCGATTTGATCAACAATTACGCTTGGACACTGATGGAAGCAGGTCGTTTTGATCAAGCGATCGAGGAAGCGATGAAAGGGTTGCAGAAATCGCCGGAGAACAAGCGGCTGCGGTCGACCCTCGCGATGACTTACTATCGACAGGGCGACCACGGGAATGCCTTCCAACAGTGGGAAATGGCGGTGGGGAAAACGGCCGCGCTCCACAATCTCGCGTTGCTCGACATCGAAGCCGGTGAGATTGATTCCGCTCGAAAGAACCTGCAGCGAGCCAAGCAGGATCCGAACTTGGATGACCAGACCAATGCCCTGGTGGCAGCTCTCGAGACGTCAACACAGCAGCGCTAGCCGGGTTCGGCCACCCACGGAGTTACCAAGCGACCGCGGGACGAACCGCGAACGCGAAGCCGATTTGCAGCCAACCATTCACTTGGTTTGCGATGGTTTTTCATCCGGAGGCTGATTTGCCGGGTTGCGAAATGAGTTGGACCGGTTGTTCACCTGTGATGATGCGATTGCTGCGGTTGAAGGTGACGTAGCTCCACGCCCATTGGACCAAGATCAACATCCGGTTTTGAAACTGGACGATCAGCATCAAGTGAACAAACAGCCAAAGCAGCCAAGCGAATAGCCCGTAGAAGCGACGCTTGCCAATCAGAGCCACCGCAGCGGCGCGACCGATCGTTGCCATCGTTCCTCGGTCGGTGTACTGAAACGTTTCGTCGATGGATTCTCCGCTTGTCAGTTGCGGAATCGCCTTGGCAACATAGCGTCCCTGTTGGATCGCGACGGAGGCCAGTCCCGGCAGAGATTTGCCATCGGAATCCGTAAACGAAGCGATGTCACCGATTGCGAAGATGCGGTCTTGGCCGGCGAGTTGGCAGGATTGATTGACTGGCAAGCGGCCGCCTCGATCGACTTCGATCCCCAATGCCAACGCGAGCTTCTTCCCTAACGGGTTGGCTTGCACGCCGGCGCCCCACAACACGGTTTCGGTGGCCACAATCGTCTCGCCATTGGGGCCGGACAGGTGAACCGCATCGGCGTTGATCGCGGTGACTTTTGTGTGGGTGTGAACTTCGATTCCAAACGAGCGGATTTTTTCAGCGGCTCGTTCGCAGAGGTCCTTGGGGTAGTGGGCAAGCACATGCGGTGCCGCCTCGACGATCATGACCCGAGCGTCCTGGGGGTTGATATGGCGAAAGTCATGTTTGAGCGTGTGTTGAGCGATCTCTGACAGTGCCCCCGCGAGTTCCACGCCGGTGGGGCCGCCGCCGACGATGACAAACGTCAGTTTGGCCTGGCGCCGTTCTGGATCCGTTTCTCGCTCAGCGGCTTCAAAGGCCAAGTAGATGCGACGTCGGATTTCGGCTGCGTCGCCGATTGTTTTCAGGCCGGGGGCAAACTTCGCCCATTCATCGTGGCCGAAATAGCTGTGGGTGGCTCCGGCAGCGAGCACCAGGTAGTCATAGTTCAGTTCGCCGTCGGCGAGCATCAGTCGTTGATGAGCGACGTCGAAGTCGGTGACTTCCGCCATCAGCACTTCGCAGTTGGCTTGTTTGCGAACAATCGATCGCAGTGGAGTGGCGATGTTGGCGGGCGACAGTCCACCAGTGGCGACTTGATACAGAAGTGGTTGGAACAGGTGGTAGTTGTGTCGATCCACGATTGTCACGCGAACATTCGATTTGCGAAGGCGTTGAGCTGTTTCGAGACCGCCAAAACCGCCGCCGACAATGACGACGTGAGGAAGTCTGGTTGAGGGAGTGGAGTTCATGGAGGAGCGTTCTCGTCGTTGGGTGGAGGACGTGCTGTCAGCATCGGGGCGGCAGATCGCATTCATTGCGAGAAGGAGTCTGATTTCACCTTTCGGCCCCTGGTTCCAATGGGATTGGGAAGGGAGTGATCGGGGGCGTCCGCCATGTGCAGTATCCAGGCAAACACGAAACGCACACAATGGGCGGAGGGTGATCTCGTCGTCATCAACACCATCAAATTTGCTTTGAAATCGCCAGTTGCCGCATGACTTTCTCCGATACCTTGATTCCAACGCTCGCCGCGGTCCTGCTTGGTGGAGCAATCGGTTTGGAACGCCAAACACGTGGGCACGCGGCAGGACTGCGCACTCATATCCTGGTTTCCTTGGCTGCATCGATCTTCATCCTTGCGAGCCGTGAAATGACCAGCCATTCCGGCGGCGACATGACGCGAGTGGTTCAGGGAATTGCAGCGGGGGTCGGATTCATCGGGGCCGGAGCGATTCTGAAGATGAGTCAGGAACACGAGGTGATTGGACTCACTTCCGCCAGCACCATCTGGCTGGCCGCAGCGGTTGGAACCGCGTGCGGACTGCGAGAGTATCCGTTGGCCGTGACCAGCGTGGTGACGACGGTGGTGGTGTTGGTGATCCTGCAACCGATCGAGGCCCACTTTGACCGGAAGCAAAAGCCACCCAACGATCAAAAAGGTTGACTTCCACTCCGCGAATCGAAGGCGCCGGGTTTGGCGGCCTTTATGTCGGTCCCGGTTTCTGTTTTGGAAGGACAACTCCGGGCGGAACCACGGTCGACGTCATCACGCCCAGCGAAAAATAGACCTGCATCAAATCGTCAACGCCCATGTCCACAACGGTGACATGATCGACCGGAATGAACATGTTGAAGCCGGTCATCGGCATCGGGGCGGACGGCAGGTAAATGACGTGGCATTCTTTGTCTTGGAATCGATAGGTGTCGGTGCTGGGAAGCAACCCCAGAAAGCCCGCTGACTCGTCATCGCCGACGTAGCAGTGCACGACTTTCATTCCGGTCATCGCGGACTCGTCTTGCTTGGAGAACATCTCAACGACTTGCTTCACAGGTCCGTAGACGCTCTTGACCACGGGGATCTTTTTGAAGCTGCCATCGAACCATTCTTGCCAGCGGAAACGAGCGGTGCTGGAGACGAGCAGGCCGACCAACCAAATCGCGGCCACCACAAACACCCAACCGATTGCGGTGGCGAGCCATTGGTTGGCGGCAAAGTGCAATCCAATCGAACGCAATCCTTGGCCCAACAAGCTCTCTGCGCCGACAAACCCGCGGAGGATTCCGGCGACCCAGTTCATGATCCAAATCGTGATCACCAGTGGCAGCAATGCAAACAGGCCCGTCAAGAAGGTGCCGATGAACCCGCGTTGCCAAAGAGTTAGGAGGAAAGCACGCATGTTGAAAAATCCAGGTGGTGAGCGGGAGGGGCTGCCTCGGAACGCGTCCTGCCGCTACCTCGAAACGAATGCACTCGCGAGGCCAAGTGGGAAGGCGATGAGGTGGGCAAAGTCAGCGGACAGCATGCGCCCTTGTTCGGGAAGGTGGGTGAAGGACCAGCCTGTGCGAAATGCCAAAACAACGATGATCGCTGCAACGATGAACCCGTGGTAGGGTGCTGCCGATCCAGCGATCGCCAAGCCAAGGCGTTGGGAAGACCTAAGCAGGTCGGCAGGAATGATCGGGCATAGCCAAGTGAGCCGTTCGGGCGTTAGCCCCGGTTGTACGTGGAAACAACCACGCTTGCCAAGATATTTCAAATGCCGAAAGACTCCTGCCGACCTGCCTATTCCATTTCAATCGCGGCGGTTGGTGCGGTCGCTTGCTTTGATTTCACCCAAGCGGCAGCCTCCTGGAAAGTTGCGACCCAAACCGAATCGTCGTTCTGCAGGAATCGAAGGATCTCTTTGTGGTCGTCCGCGCTGATTGCCAGATGGTCGCCTCCCACACCATGGAACATGATCACGAGCCAGCCCTGTTTCTCTCGTGCGTTGGTGACCTGTTCGAGTTGATACGCCAAGTCACGTTCGTGGCCCGCGACGGTTTTGACTTCAAACAGATCGGTGTTGCCTTGGCTGGGGATCTCAAAACCAAACTGGGTGCCACGCGCGGCGAAGAATCGCTCTTTGACCAACGGGACATAGCTGTGATTGTCTTCCCCGATGGATGTGTTTCCGCACGGGTAAGCGAATGTCGCAAGTTCCCGCTTGACGCCGTTGTTGATGAGGTTGGCTAGGTTTTCATCGAGTTCTTTCGCCATCCGAGCATCGTCGTAATCTTCCGAGGCGTCGCCCGGTTTCACCCAGTCGTTCTTGCGAGCGCAGGGGTGAAGGATGGTGTGCCCCGCCAACTCGTGGCCCTGCTCGCGAACCTGGTCGAGGTCTTCCTGTGACCAACGATAGGTGACGCCACCCGCCGAAAAAAACGTGCCCTTGAGGTTCGCAGCCTTCAACTGTGGCAAGGCGTGAACGATCTGACTGGGAATGCCGTCGTCGTAGGTCAGCGTGACGCAATAGGTTTTGCCGTCTGGCCAGTAACCCTCTTCGGCGACGCCCGTCGATGGAAAAGCGATGGAAACGGCAAGCAGCAAAAGCCAATTGGGTTGGGTTGAGCGAAACATGGAACGAACTGGACCCAATTGAATGAGATGGACAGAATCAATGTCGGTCAAAAACGACACCCGCCACAGCGATGCAGCGCACCTATGTTAGTGCGGATGCGAACGGAAGTCGATCAAATCAGGGCAAGTTGCAGTGCGATTCACCTGGGCTGGGTAAGGTGTGATATTGCCGTACCGATAGCGGATGCAACTTTTCGTCCGGCATCTGCCTTTCTTCATCCCGGTAGGGATGTCGGAGGGTAGCCGGGGGTTGCTGCGTAGCAGCCCACCCCCGGGAAGCGAGCCCGAGGAAACACTCCATCCCGCCGTGGCGTCTGGCCACGGCGGGATGGAGTGTGGCGACGTGGGGTCACGTGTCCGTCGGTGGCGCGATCGCATACCGATGGCTACCCTCCTATGTAAGCACGTCGGCAGGAATGATCGGGTAGAACCTCACGCAGGCGAGTCTCTTTGAGACTCGCAAATGACAGCGTCTCGGAGAGACGCCGCTACGTGATCAAGCCCAATGACTCCCGCTCACGTGCTTAGCCACGGCTGCAATTGGGAGCAGTGGCGGTTGCCATCACAGTTCAAATGCCGAAAGACTTCTGCCGACCTGCTTAGTAGAGGCACGATCAATTTGTCGTTCTTGGATGAGTCGGATCCATTCGATCTGAATTGATGTTTGGGGATCCCCCAGGTTGCGTTACAGTAACACTCGATATCACGTTCTCGCACTTAGCAAGAGACAAACGCAACTTAAAAGGATTGAACAATGCATCTGCAGTGCGGTGCCCTGTTGCTGGGTTTGATGTTGGCGGGAATGGCAGTGACAACCAATTCGCAAGTGTCGGCGGATGCGGCGGATGGAGAGGTCCTGGTCGATCCAGGAACAACCTTTGTCAAGGTCTATCGGCTTCATGATTTGCCGGCGTGGTCCAAAGACGGGGCCTTTCGACCTGCCTTGATCATGCAAACAGTGCAAGATCAGGTCTTGCCAAAGCACTGGGAAGCTCGTGGTGGAACCGCCACGATGGCTCCCTATCCTCAGGACGGCGCATTGGTTATTGCGGCACCAGAGAAAATGCATGAAAGAATCCAAGCCTTTCTCGACAAACAGCGTCCGGACAAATGATGGTTGGATCCTCGCCGTCAAAGACTGAGGTGCTAGCAGACTGTTGATCGAAAGCGTTTCCCAGATCGAAGGATCTGCCGACGGATGCTAGCCCACGGTTACCGGACGCGAACGCGTTCCGGCTGACCAAAGCAACAGGTTGCTAGTGGTCTGTCACGACTTGTTTTTAGGGTAGTGGACGAGGCGACGAGTCCTGAACTGGCGTCAAATCCAAGGACTCGTCGCCTCGTCCACTACGATCAACCCTCACTTTTAGCTTTGACAGACCACTAGTGATGGCTGGCCGATTTCATTGAGAAATTGGTGTCGGTTGCTGTGAACGGTTAAACTCGTTGAGCTTCTCTTGGGCAGTCGCCCATCCTTCTCTCAGCGAGTGATCCGATGAAACGAAATGCGTGGAAACTCACCGGCCCGAAACCGGAGTCGTCGTCCAGAGGCGGATCGGCTGCGATGCGAACCAGTTGGTTTGATGCGGTGACTTCGTTTTTGATGGCGGTCTTGCTGATGCTGACCAGCATGGTCGGTGTCTTGTTTCTGCTCTGGGTGCTGCTGCCGGAAGACGATGTTGTGTTGACCGAGCCGGTGGCGGAGATCACACGCGTTTCGGTTGGAGGCAGCGCGATCGTTGATTCGACGTTTGTTGTTCCGACAGATCAAGAAACGGTGGCGTTTCGCACCACCGATTTGAAAGCGTCCGTTCGGTCACTTGTGTCGGCCGCCGAACAAATTGCGATGACCGAACCCAAAATGGATTCCATGGATTCCATGGATCCATCGGCAGACGATGGCTCCGGAACAACCGGCAGAAGCGGTTTGGACGAAACCGGAGATGCCGATGCCGACATCATTCCAAGATTCAAACGATGGCAGATTGATTGGAGGGCCAACGATTTGAAGGAATATGCCAGGCAGTTGGACCACCTCGGGATCGAATTGGGCGTTGTCGGCGGAACGCGACCAGGAGTCGACTTGGTGAATCAGTTTTCATCAAATCCTCAGGCTCGATATCTGGACGATTCCAGCGAAGAGAAGCGACTGTACTTCCTTTGGACTCGCCCCAGTCCACTGCAGCGATTTGAAGAACGTTTGCTGATCCAGGCCGGCGTATCCACTCGTGATCGTCAGATCCTCAAGTTGATTCCAGAGGAGTTGGAAGTGCATTTGGCAACGCTGGAGCTTCGCCATGCGGTCAAGGCAGGGCACGATTCGGTGGATGAGATTGCAAACACGGTCTTCGAGTGTGTTTCAAAGAGCGGTGGGTTTGAGTTGCGTGTCGTCTCGCAGCGTTATCGCTGATTGGACCTCGCCAACTATCTCTCGATCTTCACCTGAAGAATCCTGCATGCCTGCTCAGTCGACTTCGCATTCGGTTTCGGAACGTTCTTTGCACGCGATGTGCTTCACGCAACCTGTCCGCTTTTCCAGAGGAACCATGTCATGTTGATTTCCACCGAGACCATCTTGGGCACAGAATTGCTCGGATCCGATCGAAGTGTCGGAACGATCTGTGACCTGTTGTTTGATGACGAGACTTGGGTCGTCAGGCACCTGGTCGTTGACACAGGGCATTGGCTGCCTGGGCGTCAGGTCTTGTTGCCACCGGGCGTTGTTGAGAACGCGGACTGGAGTGCTGCGAGTGCTGCCGTCCCATTGACCAGTCAACAGGTCAGCGACAGCCCTTCGGTTGAGTCCGATCGCCCGGTATCGCGTCAGATGGAGATCGAGCTGTACCAGCATTTTGATGTGCCGTACTACTGGGGACCCGCGGGGGCAACGTTGGCCGGCAGCGGTTACACGCCGATGCCGTTGGCGGCAGGTTTGCTGCCGATGGACCAAGTCGAAACGGATGACATCCAGCGGAATCACCTCCGCAGTGCGAACGAAGTTTCAGGCTACAACATCCAGGGCAGCGATGAGCATGTCGGGCACGTTCAAGGATTGTTGATCGATGATGTGAACTGGTCCCTTCAAAAATTGATCGTGGACACTCGGAATTGGTGGCCAGGCAAAAAAGTGCTGATCAGCCGCGAGCTGATTCGAGAGATTTCGTGGGCGGAAGCGACCGTCACAGTGGGTTTGACGCAAGAGCAGATCAAGGGTTCGCCTCTCTATGAGCCGGCCTCGTGAGCAAATTCTGAACGCTGCCAGGTTGTCGCAATTCATTCCGCGGTTGTCGCATTCGCTGGGGAAGCGTTTTTGGGCTGCGAGTTTGTGCTTCCATTCCGAGAAGGTGCATCCGTTCTTTGGTAGTTTGAGGGGCCACGCGGGGTCTCACGAGAAGCTTTCTGCATCAGAATGCTTCGTGTCTAGAATGTGCGATCCCCCTTTTTCCTTCCCCACTCTGATTGATTGGCTACTGATGAATTGGTTGCGATGGTTTGTTGTTTCCGCGGTTGTTGCTGTTCCCTGTCTGATGGATGTGGAGGCGACGCAGGTTCGTGCCGACGATTCTACGGCTCGTCCAAATATCATTCTGGTGATGGCGGATGACTTGGGGATCGGCGATGTCTCGCCGACCAATCCGGAATGCAAGATCAAGACGCCGCGTCTGCAGCAGATGGCGGATGAAGGGCTGACATTCTTGGATGCTCACACGCCCAGTTCGGTGTGCACCCCAACACGGTACGGGCTGTTGACCGGTCGTTACAACTGGCGTTCGCGATTGGCCAAGGGTGTTTTGAGTGGAACCAGCGAGCACTTGATCCCAGGTGACCGAGCGACTTTGGGGCATCTGCTTCAAGGTGCCGGGTATCACACGGCGATGATCGGCAAGTGGCACCTCGGTTGGGATTGGCACAAGGACGGCAAAGAAATTGACTTTTCAAAGCCGGTTTTGAACGGTCCCGACAGCAACGGTTTCGACCAGTACTACGCTCACTGTGGATCACTGGACATGCCTCCGTACGTCTGGGTGGACACTGGCAAGCCAACTTCTGTGCCGACTCGAAAAGAGGGAGTGACGAAGAAGGAGAATCCCTACGGTTGGTATCGCAACGGACCGATCGGAGATGACTTTGAGATCGAACAGGTGTTGCCGCATTTGTTTGACAAGTCGATCGCCTATGTCGAAGAACGCGTGAAGGAGGACAAGCCGTTCTTCTTGTATCTGCCGCTTCCTGCCCCGCACACGCCGATCGTTCCGGTGCCGCCGTTCAAAGACGCCAGTGGGATGAACCCTTACGCGGACTTTGTGATGCAGATGGATCACCACATGGGGCAATTGCTCGATTCGGTTGCCAAGGCGGGCATCGAAGAGAACACATTGGTGATCTTCACCAGCGACAATGGTTGTTCACCGGAAGCCAATTTTGGTGCGCTCGCCAAGTATGAACATGATCCGAGTGCAGGCTACCGAGGGCACAAAGCAGACATCTACGAAGGCGGTCACCGTGTTCCCTTCATCGCGCGATGGCCAGGGAAAGTTGTGGCGGGCAAGACGACCAATGCGGTCGCTTGTTTGACCGATGTGTACACGACATTGCAGTCGATCACGGATCAACCGCGGGAAGCGACAGGCGGTGAAGATGGGTTTGATTTGACCGGCGTGTTTGGTGGCGACGACTCATCGGAACGCGAAGCTTTGGTCAGCCACAGCATCGGCGGTTCGTTCGCGATTCGTCGCGGCAAATGGAAGCTCTGCCTGTCGCGTGGCAGTGGCGGCTGGAGCGACCCGCGTGAGCCCAAAGCCAAGCAGCAGGGACTTCCGCCACTGCAATTGTTTGATTTGCAAGCGGACCCCTCAGAGAAATCCAACGTCGCGAAGCAGAATCCTGAAGTCGTCGATTCGTTGTTGCGCTTACTCAGCGATTACGTTGACTCAGGCCGCAGCACCGAGGGACCCAAGGTCGCGAACGATCGCGAGATCACGTTCTTGCCAGCGGGCGTGTCCTTCCCAAGTCCTTGATGGGCGAATCGAAAGTGGCAGAATCGTTCCCATCGGCGGTTGCGGTTGGCTCGGGAGCAGCCGATTCTTCAGCTGCAGGGGCGGACCGGTTGCTGCCCCAAGACAAAGGCGAGGGACGCAGATAAGATCGATGCGGTGTGAGTTTCGGGGGACGGGGCGTTGAACCGTCCCCCTTTTTTTGTCATTGACCTTGCGAACGGCCGCGAAAGCATCGATGAATCGAACCGTTGACCCGATCACAGATCCATTGAGGCTGAAGGCTCTGCGAAGTCTGTCGTTGGTGGACAGTCCCGCCGACGAGTCGTTTGATCGGATCACTCGTTTGGCCGCCCGTTTGCTGCGATGCCCTGCCTCGGTGGTCACGCTGATCGAGGAGGATCGGCAATTCTTCAAGAGTTGCGTTGGTTTGCCGGAGCCTCTCGCAACCCTGCGTGGTTCACCGCTGAGTCACTCGTTTTGCAAACTGACGGTACGTGCGGGAGAGCGTTTCCTGATAGAAGATGCACGCGTGGATCCTCGGGTTGAGTCGCATCCGGCGATCAAAGAGTACGGGATCGTTTCTTACGCTGGCTTTCCCATCCGAACACGATCGGGTGAAGTGCTCGGTACGCTTTGCGTTGTCGACGTTGTTCCGCGTGAATGGACGGAAGACGAACTCGAAACGTTGCGTGAACTGTCGGCGTCGGTTGAGTCAGAGATCGAACTGATCGCTGCGGCCGAACGGGAACGCGACCAAGCACGCATGTTTCAGACAATGATCCAAGCGTCGCCGCTGTCGGTCATTGTCATCGATTGTGACGGGCGCGTGAAGCTTTGGAACGACGCCTCCGAAGCCATCTTTGGCTGGACCAGCGCCGAGGTGCTGGGGTATCCCTTGCCGATCATTCCCGATCGGAGGCTTGACGAGTGCCAGCGAATCCGTGATGCGGTGGGCGACGGAAGCGTGTTCCGCTGCGTGGATACCTACTGTGCCAAGGGCGAGGATGCCGATGGGCAAAAGCGAACTGTGCACGTCAACGTTTCGGCGGTTTCCTTGCACCGATATGACGGGCATTCAGATCAGATTTTACTGATCATCGATGACGTCTCGCAGTCGCACGAAAACACACTCGAACGCGAGCGGTTGTTTCGCGAATTGAAGAATGAGAAGGCGTTGCTCAGTGAGATGGATGAACGCAAGAATCGCTTTCTCGCATTGTTAGCACACGAATTACGCAACCCACTGACACCGATTGGCAACGCTGTTGACCTGCTTCGTTTCGCGGCGAAGGACCCTGGTCAGGTCAATGAGATCAGCACCGTTTTGGAAAACCAAGTCCGCCAGTTGGTGCGATTGATCGATGATCTGATGGACGTTTCACGGATCACGCGTGGGCGGATTGATTTGCAGCGAGAGACGGTGTCGATTCACGAAGTTGTTGCAAATTCTTGTCGAGCGGTGGAGTCACTTTGCAACGAGATGGGCCATCAGCTGATTCGTCGAGCAGATCCGGAAGAAGCTCTGCATGTGCATGGCGACGACGTCCGGCTGACGCAGGTGGTGACCAATCTGCTCAACAATGCATGCAAGTACACACCGCCAAATGGTCGCATCGAAGTCTCCTGCGGCCGATCCAATGGGCAGGTGGAGATCACAGTCAAGGACAATGGAGTTGGTATCCCACCGGAGCATCGGAGGGCCATCTTCGAAATGTTCACGCAGGTGGAAGGCACATTGAAGGACAGTCGCGGCGGGCTCGGCATCGGCTTGACGTTGGTCAAGCAGTTGGTCGAACTGCACGGTGGAGAGGTCCTGTTGATGGACAGTGACGAGACGTCGAGCGGGAGTGAGTTTCGGATTCATTTGCCGCGTTTGGATGCCCCGCCCGGTGAGCTGAATCCGGGCGTCCAAGTGGAGGAGCCGAGGAAACGTTTCCGGGTGTTGGTGGTGGACGACGTCCCCGCGATCGCAAAAATGTTCACGATGTTGGTCGGCGCGATGGGGCACGAGGTGAGTTCAGCGCCCAGTGCTCCCATTGGCATTGAGCGGGCTCGTGAGCTTCAGCCTGACATCGTCTTTTCAGACATCTGCATGCCGGACATGGATGGCTACGAGCTCGCGAGACAATTCCGTAGCTTGTCGGAATTGGATTCCAGCATGCTGATCGCGATGACCGGCAATGGGCAACCCGAAGACATTCGGATGGCAATGGAGGCCGGTTTTGACAGGCACATCACCAAACCCGCTTCGGTTCAACGCCTGCGAGAAATCTTTCTGGAATTGGAAGTGCGTCGCGGACTGAGGTGACCGCTCGACCCGATCACCGGTCGTTCAGCCCACGATGGTCTTCTTCGCTGCAAGCCACCCCATCGAACAACTCACCGCCACGGTTCCTGGGTGAGAACCGTGGCGAACCTCAGGCCGCCAGAACATTCTTGCGAATCAAGCGGTCATTGAGCTCTCAGCCGTCGATTCAGCGTCCAGGGTTTCGTCGTCCTGAATGTAGGTTTTACCCCGGTAAATCAGAGCGACGAAGATGAACAGGCAGGCCGCCACCAACATCAATCCAGCGAAGAACCAGTAGTAGGTTGCACCAGGGAGTTTGGAAGTGCCATCGGCGTTGGAGATGATCGCGTTGACACCAGCGGCGATGAAGTTGCCCAGAGCGACGGACAGCAGGTAAAAGCTCATGATGATGCTCTTGATGCTGTTTGGCGCTTGGGTGTAGCTGAATTCCAGACAGGTGATCGAGACCATGACTTCTGCGGCCGTCAGGATTGTGTAGGCCAGCACTTGCCAAGTGATCGAGGGTGTCCCGCCATCTTGAATGTTTTGTTCGATCAAAGCGATGATCGCGAACGAGGACACGGTCAGGAACATGCCCATGGAGATCTTTCGCAAGGGCGTCAGAGTGAACACACGGTTGATCGCCGGGTACAGCACGTAGCTGAACAGCGGCACGAAAATGAGGATTAAGAATGGGTTCGCCGCCTGGATTTGGCTGGACAGCAACTCAAAGCCAAAGACATTTCGATCCATGCTCTCGGCTTGGATCACCCATGAAGTGGCGGTTTGATCGAACAGGCTCCAGAACACAGCGACCAAGAGGTAGACGGGGATCAGGTTCAGCAGCGCCAGTCCACCGATTCCGGTGAAGGCGTCTTTGAAGACGCTTGGTCCTCGGGCGGGGATGTGGATGAACTTGTTTCGCCCCATCCAAAACAACAGGGTGGCGATTGCCATCAGCACGCCGGGGACCCCGAAGGCGACTTGCGATCCGTACTTGTCGAGCAGCCACGGCGTCAGCAGCGTCGAGAAGAAGGAGCCCAGGTTGATGGCGACGTAGAACCATCCGAAGACCTTGGCGAGGAGGTGTGAATTCTTGGTTCCAAATTGGTCACCGACGTGGGCGGAGACGCATGGTTTGATCGCACCGGTGCCAAGGGCGATCAGCCCCAGGCCGACCGCCAGCCCGAATCGGGTTTCGTTCATCGCGAGTGCCAGGTGACCGAGGCAATACAGGACGGACAGGTACAAGATGGTTCGGTACTTGCCCAACAACCAGTCGGCCAGGAACGCGCCCAGCAGCGGCGTGAAGTAGGCGGCCATGATGAACGTGTGCCCCCAGAACTTCGCGTCTTCATCGCTCATCGGATCCAGTTCACCACTGGCGTTGAGCAGGTACGTTGTCATGAAGACCGTGAGGATCGACCGCATCCCGTAGAAGCTGAATCGCTCTGCCGCTTCGTTGCCGATGATGTAGGGGATGCCGGCAGGCATGCCCGTTGTGGCTTCGGGCTGATCGCGATACTTGGGGCTGGCTGGTTGGTCGGGTGGGGTGGAATCGGATGTCGACATCAAGCAGGTTCCGTTGGGTTGGCACGGACGGGCGACGGGGCCCAGTGGAAGTCAGCAAAGAAGGGGGTGATGGAGGAGCTGACAGAGGCCAAATTAAGCCGCTCGCCGCGGCCAAACCAGTCCCCGCGGCGATTTAATGGGCTGGGAAAGCAACGTTTGAGACAACGCGAAAATTTGGGGCTGGATTGCTCGCCGCGCTTGGCCACACGGTGGTTGGTGGCGCCCTCTGATGCCGAGCTCCCTCGATTGAGCTGGGGCATAAAAAAAGCCACGTTCTCCAACTTGGAGCTCAACGTGGCTTGTCAAATTTGAATCGCGAATGATTGGCGAACCGGGTTGGGTCGCCGAATCAGTCAAGCTTAGCGTCGCTTCTTCTTGGCAACTTTCTTCTTGACTGCCTTCTTCTTGGCAACCTTCTTCTTGGCTGCCTTCTTGACGGCTTTCTTCTTCACAGCCTTCTTCTTGGTCGCCTTGCGAGCGGTTTTCTTGACGCCCTTCTTCACGGCTTTCTTTTTGACGGCTTTCTTCTTGACTGCTTTACGAGCGGTCTTCTTGACAGCCTTCACGCTCTTTTTAGCAGTGCGCTTGACGGTCTTCTTGGTTGCTTTTTTCTTGGCCACGTTCTTCCTCCGCGAGAAAGGAACTGTTGTCGAGTCATTGTGACTTGCGAGCTGTGACATCGATTTGGTCAACGCGATTGCGTCGACGTCCTCGTTGTCAAAGTTGATTGCAAGTCACCGGCCACGGCTCAACAACAATCGATGGTGATCGATTTCATCCGCTTCGATGATCCTCATCGACCTTGCAAACAAAAACGATCGTTAGTACGTGCGCGTAACTGTACGCGCTTCGCTGGATTCCGCAACATGTTTTCGTGAAAAAACCGCTTGCGTCGCCAACAAAATTTGCTACGGCAAACGCATTTTTTGCATGTTGTTTCGCTTCGTCGTTGATGCGCCGTGTGGCTTGTTTGCATCAACGTTCCAGTCGACGTTGTTGCGTTGCTTGCGAACAAGTGCAGTAACGCTTGGCTTTTTCAATGTTTTTGCAACAACACGCGCGCAACGTGTTGTTATCGCCACGTCCACGTGTTGTCTGCATGGTATGCATGCGCGTCGTTGGAACAGGCAACGAACAAGCGTTTCAACGTCGCAAAAAAAGTTTGAAAAAAACACGTCGTTGAACACGCGAAACGGTCGTTGAACGTGGCGTGGATGACAAACGTTGCGCGTTTCAACGTGTGATGCATCATCCACATCGGCTTGTTTGCTTGTCACTGCAAACGCGGCGAAGTGTGTTCGATGGCAGCTTTGCAGAACCGGCTTGTCACGTGACGTGATGCAGACGCGATCGTTGATTGGATGTCCTCGATGGCAGGCAACGAGGCACCCATGAAGCAGTCCACCGCGACGTGCGCGCTAGTAACGCGCCGATCCTTGCATCATTTGGTAGTTGCCCACCGCCAACGACAAAAAGAGGATGCCCAAGAACATGTTCCCGGATGAGAAACCGTACATCGTGCAGGCACCACCGATGATCATGCTGATCCACAACCAGGTGTCGGTTTGGCCGCCTCCCATCATCACCAACGAACGCATGATTCGTCCGCCATCGAGCGGGAAGACAGGGATCAAATTCAGGACTGCCCAGAGCACGCTGGGCCAGACGTAGAACGTGACCAACGCGATCATGCCGACACTGTCAAAATCGTTCCCCTCGAGGACGCCGGGAAGCGAATCGAGTGGATAGGGCATCAAAGCGAACGCGGTGATCCGAAACCCCATCGCTTTGACAGCGGCAACGACCACTGCAGCGGATGCCAACTGCGCCAGCGGCCCCGCCAGAGCGATCCAGAGTTCGGCACCATGGCTGAGCCGCGGAGGCGAGAACGACGAGGCAAAACCGCCGTAATTGTGCGTGGATCGCGGCACGGCGAGCCCGCCAAAGTGGTACAGAACCAGCGATGATTCGATGCCAAATTGGCGAAAAGCAAACGCGTGGCCGAGCTCGTGAATCAGGATCGAAAAGAGCATGCAGAGAGCCCACAGCAGCAGCAATGGCAGGCGGCCAGGGCTGCCTTCCATCGAATCAAACAGCTGGACCAAACCCCATCCAAACACGGCCGCGCCCAGCCAAAACGTCCACGCGATTCGGATCGGAAATCCGAACAACTGGAAGTTCAGGTCGTAGGGTGATTCTTGGGGTTGTTGCAGCAGCATTGGACAGGTGGACAGGAGAGTTTGTGGGGGGGATTTGCGGCGACGAAACCATCTCCGCAGCGGGACAGGCCAGCTTGCGGGAGATGTTTCAGTGATTCCGTGAACGGATCGCTCGAAGCGAGTGCATTCAGGCAGCGTTCATCATCGGAGGAGGCTGCTGAACAACCAAGCTCACTTCAAGTTTTCGAGCAAGAAAGCCCAGAGGTCGGCGTACTCGTCGATCTTCTTGCTGGTCGGTGTGCCAGCCCCGTGCCCGGCTCGCGTTTCGATCCGAATCAACGTTGGGTTGTCGCACGACTGAGCCGCTTGCAACGCGGCAGCGAACTTGAAGCTGTGACCGGGCACGACTCGGTCGTCCCGGTCCGCTGTGGTCACCATCGTGGCGGGGTAACACGTTCCAGGTTTCAAATTGTGCAGCGGGCTGTACGACAACAGGTTGTCGATTTGAGTTTCATCGTCGCTGCTTCCAAACTCGCTGACCCAAGCCCAACCGATCGTGAACTTGTGGTAACGCAGCATGTCCATCACGCCGACGGCAGGTAAACAGGCACCGAACAAATCAGGTCTCTGAGTCATCACGGCACCGATCAGCAATCCACCGTTGCTGCCACCGCGGACCCCCAAGCGTTCACGCCGCGTGAGGCCCATGTCGATCAAGTGTTCCGCAGCGGCTATGAAGTCGTCAAAGACGTTTTGTTTCTTCAGTTGCATGCCGGCTTCGTGCCATTCGCGACCGTACTCCCCGCCACCCCGAAGGTTCGCGACGGCGTACACACCACCGGCGTCCAACCAACCGGCGATGCCAGGCGAATAGGACGGCGTCAGCGAAATGTTGAATCCACCGTAGGCGTACAGCAGCGTGCGGTTGCTGCCGTCCAGCGGGGCGTCCTTGTGACGTGTGATCAGGATCGGCACCTGGGTGCCGTCTTTGCTAGTGCAGAAGACTTGTTCGGTGGTGTACTGGCTGACGTCAAAGGCGACTTCGGGCATGATCGCCAGCTCCGATTCGCCCGTGGCCACGTCAACGCGGTGGATGCTCGGTGGCGTGACGTAATTGGTGAACGAGAAGAACGTCTCGGTGGCGTCCTGGCGGCCTCCCAGGCCCCCCACGGAGCCTTTGCCGGGCAATTCCAGCGGTCCCATTGGGGATCCGTCCAACGCGTAGCGTTCGACTTGGTTGAGCGCGTCGGCCAAGTAGTTGGCGAAGAATACTCCGCTGAGCAGCGAGACATGCTCCAGAACGTGTTCGCTCTGTGGGATGACCTCTTCCCAGCCCGCTCGATCGGCGGGTTCATCGACGTTGTCGTCAGTTCGCCCGGCATGTTCGGCCACGTCCAAGCTGATCACGCGGCGACGGGGTGCCTCGTGGTCGGTCAGGAAGAACATCGTCGATCCTTCTGAGCCGACGAAGTTGTAGTCGGCGTCAAAACCCATGATCAATCCGCGAACGGGCGCGTCTTCCTTCGTCAGGTCTTGAATGAAGACCTGCGTCTTCGGTTCGGTGCCCATCCAATTGGAAATCACCAGGTAGCGACCGTCATCGGTGACCGTCCCACCGAAGCCCCACTTGGGATGGTCGGGGCGTTTCATGACCAGTTTGTCTTCCGACTGAGGCGTGCCCAGTTGGTGCAAGTACATCATTTGGTTGTCATTGGTCCCGGTCAGTTCTTCGCCTTCAGCCGGTTCGGCGTAACGCGAGTAGTAGAACCCGTCGCCATCCGGTGTCCACGCGATGCCGCTGAACTTGGACCACTGGATCAAATCGTCCGTGTCTTTGCCCGTGGCCACTTCACGCACTCGCCAGGTCCGCCAGTCACTGCCGCCATCGGCGATGGCATAGGCGAGGTACTTGCCATCTTCGCTGGGAACCCATGACGCGAGCGACATGGTTCCGTCTTCGCTCAGGTTGTTCGGGTCCAGCAGCACTTCGCGGTTGGCTTCCCACTGCGAGGGTGGTACATCGACGGGGGTGCGATACAGAACGCTTTGGTTCTGCAGTCCATCGTTGAAGGTGTAGAAGTACGTGTCGCCTCGTTTGGCGGGCAAACCGGTTCGAGAGTAGTCCCACAACGCTTTCAACCGTGCGCGCATCGGTTCGCGTTGCGGCAGAGACTGCAAGTAACTCTGCGTGACCTCGTTTTGTGCCTCGACCCAGGCGGCTGTTTCGTCGCTCTCTACGTCTTCCAACCAACGGTACGGGTCAGCCACTTCGCGGCCGTGGTAGTTGTCAACGACCTCGTCAAGACGACTGACGGGATACTCGAACTTCATGCGGGTACTCGAATCGGTGGGTTCTTCCGCCGTGGCGACGGGTTGGGAAAGAGAGCTGATGCAAAAGCCGGCAAGGAACGTCGCCAGTGTCTTTCGAAGGCGGGCGTTGCGTCGGAAAACGGTCATGTTGTCATTCTCGTCGTGCTTCGTGGAATGCGGCGGTACAAAAACAATTGCCGAAATGCGTCACCGCGTTTCGGCGGACGGGGATGTTTCGTTGGAAGGAACCAATGGGCTTGGTTCGGTTGTGTCGCTGATGGCTTCATCAAGCGGCAATTCAACCAGCTGACGACGTCGATCAATTTCGTCTTCGTCCAAGCCGGATTGCTGAAGCTGTTCGAGCAGGAACTCTTCGGCCATGGCGATTGCCGACGGTGTGCGACTGATTCGAACCTTGATGCCGCTGGCATCACCGGGGGCGGCGTCGACTGCTGAAAGCAAGGCCTCGAGTGCCAACGCGTTGCGTTGTTCCGGTTGATTCGCATCGGTGATCACGAGGTAGCTTTCCCCGTCGATCAAAACGTCGACGATCTCAGGTGTGATCAGCGGCAGCGGTGATTCGGATGCGGGTTCCGTTGGTGCTTCTTCAGGGCTGTCTTCTTCCGAAGCGACAATCGCATCCAGAATGGCGGATGAGCCATCGGGGTTGGTTGAAACAGACGGGGCTTCGCCGCTTTGGAAACCCAGTCCGAAGTCCAAGAATTGGCTGGCGATCAACAGTGCGATTCCACCACCCACCGCTAACGGGATTCGTTTACGCATCGTCTGGTTTTCCCTGAAGTGGGGTGAGGTTTTCGGTTTCAGTGGACGGTTCTGCAGCGTCCATGTCATTGGACTGTTCGGGGGCCTGAGCCGCACCGAGAACGGTGTATTCGAAACGGCTGGTCGGCGTGTCCGCTCGCAATCGTTCCAGTGTAGCGGGCATGGCATCGATCAACGGTTGATACACCCCGGCGACGCTTCGCGGGGCGTAGGAAACGAGCACCACGATGAGACCCTTGGGTTGCGGGGTCTGTTTGTAGGCGGCGAACAGTCGGTCGGCGATTTCTTGGGTGCGTTGTGATTGCCGTTGGCTTTCCAAGCGAAAGGTTTCGGTGTGTCCCGAAGCCTCAAAAACAACGTCGCCGGTTTCGCGAGCGTGAACGGTCCAGACTTCCGCTCGCTTGAGCAGTTCGTCGTGGCCGACCAAAAAGCGGATCAGCGTGTTGGGGTCGGCGGAGGCAAGCTGCCGCGAACGTTCGATGGCGCGTGCGATCACGTCCTGCGAATCGATGCCGGGACGCAGGATGGTTGCTTTGGATTCCTCCGTGTCAAGGTTCAGCCAGCCACGCAGCATCTCGATGGCGCGGCCGACGTCTTGGGCACTGGATTGCTGAGTCGCGAGAGCCATGTTGCGTTCGGCGACCGCACGGTCTCGCTCGGATCGCCACATCGCTTGCTCCTCCAGCAATGCTTGACGCTCTTGCGAGATCTCCCGTGTTTGTTCTTGGGAGGTTTCGCGCATCTCCATGAACTGAGCGAAGACGATGATCAGCAACAGATCCATCAACGGTGTCAATTGGAACCGAATTCGCCGATGGCCAACGCGGGAGGCGTGGAAATCGGTTTCGCTGGCAGGAGACGCCGATTCGTTCACGTCGTCGCTTCCATGGCGGGCGTGGTTGGCATCACGTTGGGATCCACGCGATCCGCAGGGCCGAGTTCACGCTTGGCTTTGGACGCGGTTTCGCGCACGTGCAAACGGTTCTCTGAAAGCTTGGCAAACCCGGGTTCGACAAAACTGTTGATCAACATCAGCGTGATCGCCGAAGCGAGTCCCGCGAAGGTCGACCAGATGGCGTCACCAAAGCGTGTCACGATCACGCCCACGGAGGCTTGGTCGTCAGACGCGAGCGCCGCGCCGATGGCGAGGATCGTTCCCAGCACACCCGCCAGCGGGTAGGCCTCGATCATGGTCCGGGCGACATTCCATGCCGTGTCGAACCGAAGCGAATGCAGGTAGTCACGCCGTTCGTCCAGGATTCGCATTCGTTGGCTGAGTGCCACGCGATGAGACGATCCCGGTGGCTCCACCAAGACGTCTTGGATGTCCGCCAGGCAAGCCTCGATTTGGTCGGAGGGGTGGGCGTCATGATCCATCCGACTGCGATTGGGAAGCGAATCCGTGAACCGCTGCAGCGTTTGCACGATCTTCTTGCGATCTCCCCGTGCCCACAGGGCCAGCACGAAGAAAAAGAACACGTGTGCCAACGCGGCAACCACGATGGCAACAGTGGAGTAAGACGAGATCAGCTCTAGCATGGCCAGTTGTTCAAGCGGTGGAAGATGTCTTCAACCAGCGTACCTGATACGGCGCCATCGCGATGGGGGCGTTCTGATCAAGCGACTCATCCGCCAGGGCGTCGAAGGTGAAATCGCCGGTGAGGTTCGCTGGCTCGATCTGGCGAGTTTCGCTGGATAGGTTGGCCAGCACGCACAGCGGAGATTCGTCATCGTGCTGCCGTACAAACCCGAGGAGACCATCGGCCGGAAGTTTCAAAACCTCCTGCGAAGCGTTGGGGTGAAACGCGGTTTGCTGTTTTCGAACGCTCAATAAATGACGGTAACCGTCTGCGACGAGTTGTTGCAGTGAACCGGCATCGGCAAGAGCCGACTCCAGTTCGGATCGATCGTACTTGTGGCGATTGATGCGGCGGGGAATGTCCGATGCTTCCACGCCAGCAATGTCGTTGGGCGATCCGACCAAGGAATGGAAGTAAACCGCCGGCACGCCGCGCATCGACAACATGATCGCCTGCGTGGCCAAGAAACGTTTGGCGTGTTCCGTCGCGGGAACGGTAGTGCGATCGGCCACCGCATCCAGGTAAGTGACGTTCAGTTCGTATGGGCTTTGCGAGCCATCGGGTTGGGTACGCATTCCGATGCGACCACCATGAGCTTTCGCAATCTCGACGAGTGCGTCGACTCGCTCGGGTGGCAAGATGCCTTCCACGGGCCGAACCCCGATGCCGTCATGGGATGCCGTGAAGTTGAAATACGTGACTTGGTCGGTGGGTAAAACCAGCGACCGCATCCAGTTTTGCAGCACGCCGGTGTCACCGCTGTGAATGGCATCGAGCAACAGCGGCGGCAGGCTGAACTGATACACCATGTGGGCTTCATCGGTGCCGTCGCCGAAGTAGGAGATGTTCTCGGCGTGAGGCACATTGGTTTCTGTCAGCACGATGGTTCCCGGTGCGGCAACATCGAGCACGTGACGCATCAAACGGACCGCGGCGTGAGTTTGTGGCAGGTGCAAGCATGACGTGCCGATCTCTTTCCATAGAAACGCGATCGCGTCGAGGCGAATGATGCGGGCCCCTCGGCGAGCGTATTCAACCAACGTTTCCAGCATCGCCAACATGACACGCGGGTTGGCGTAGTTCAGGTCGACTTGATCGGCGCTGAATGTGGTCCAGACGTAACGCTTGCCCGATGCGGAATCGAACTCCGTCAGCAGTGGCAAGCTGCGTGGTCGGACGACTTGGGAGAGATCTTCCGATGGATCGGCGGTGGAATAGAAGTCCTTGTATTCCGGTTCGTCGTTCAGGAAGCCTTGAAACCAACGGTGTTGTTGCGACGAATGGTTGAGCACCAAGTCGTACATCAAATCAAAGCGTTCGCCCAACCGCTCGATGTCGTCCCAGTCGCCGGATTCAGGATCCACGGCCAAATAATCCGCGACGGAAAACCCATCGTCGCTGGTCGAGGGACAAAACGGCAGCAAGTGAACGCAGCGGATCAATTCATCGAGGTTGTGATCCAGCAGGAATTGCCGTTGGGCGTCGAGTGGCGACTTGCCCGGTTCACGAATTTGATCGGCGTAGGTGATCATCACCACATCGCGATGATCCCACAGTTCGTCGGGAGAGGAGGGATGGTTGGATTGATCAAAGCACCGTTGCAAACCTTCGGCGAGCACGTCGGGAACGTGCCCGTACACATCGGTGATCCGTGACCGAGTGGCATCGTCGATGGTTGAGCTCACAAGTTGTCCTGTCCGGTGAAGTTGGTCACGAGGGCTCGCAGTTTGCGCCGCAGCACCCCGTAGGAAAAGAAAGCACGGCCGATCTCATAATTGAAGTCGACCATCTCATCTCGGAACGCTTTGTCGCGAATGATCCGCTCCACCTTCGACACAACGTCCTTGGTCAGGTAGCCATCCATGGAGATGACCTTGGCCCCTTTGGGTTCGATGTCGGCGACGTAAATCGAATAACGATTCACCAACAACGGTTTACGATAATAGAACGCTTCCAACAAAGCGTTTCCGAACCCTTCGTAGATACTTGGATAGGTGATGAAGTCGGCTTGCGCGTAGGCATCGCCCAACGTGTAGATGCGATTGCCGTCCGCATCGATCGCGCGTTTGTCGCCGACTTGATGATCACACAACCGCAGGTCGACGCCACTGCTCTCGGCCAAGTCCATCAGGACTTGGAGGTACTCGTTGCCTTCGTCACCGCTGGCGTGAGAGATCACCAGTTTGCACTTGTCGTTCTTGAGCGCCGCGACCAGGGCGATGGCGTGCTCGATGCCTTTGCGAGGCACCACGCGGGTGGGCTGCAGGAACAGGATGTCGTCTTCTTCCAACCCGATGTCTTCGCGGAAGTGCGACGAGTACTCATCGGCTTGCGGTGGTTCGTTTTCGAAGTCCAGCACGTTGGGTACCAAGATCGACGAGACACCCCGGCGGTGCGACAGGTCTTCTTGTGCGAACGAGTTGATCGTCACGTTTTGAATTTGTGGCAGCGCGGGCGGGAACGCCATCCACAGCATGTCGGTCACAGCCGAGACGCTGAACCGATCCCGTTCCCAGTAGAAATCGTGGTGGTGCGCGATCGTGGGAAAACCGGTTTCGGCGATGAAGTTGGTCAGCGCGACGCCGAGCGGCAAGTTCATCGGGATGCACAGCGCGTTTTGGACGATCAGCAGATCCAAATCGAATCGACGCGTGAATTCGTACAGCGTTTTCTTCAGGTAGTCCGCCAGCGTGTAGATCCGCTGGGTCACATCGGGCGTTCGTGTGCGAGTGCCAAACGCGCGGCGGTTGATCCATTCGATGTCAGGGTGGCCGAAGTAAGCGTGGGGAACGACCATCGAGGTCGCTTTGTCACGGTCGCTCTGGCCCGAGTACCAGTGGCTCACATGGCCGTTGTCCCAGAGAACCTGGGCCCATTTCGCGCTTTCAAGCGACACCCCGTCGGTGCCGGCGAAACGTGTTCCCACAAAGCCGATTTGGACGCCCATCGTAGCTGTCACTCTTGCGTGTTTCGTCTGGCGGCAGAACGTCGCGGAAACGTTCTCTCACAAACACTCTACTATCTGATCCCAGTGTGTCAGCACCATGTCAGGCAAACATTTCTCGCAGCGAGCATCCTCGGTCCGCAATCGCAAGCTGCGACCGTCCCCCGCGAACAGTGCTGTCTGCAGTCCGAACTGCTTTGCCGCCCAGACATCGTTGAGCATGTCGTTGCCGATGTAGAGAACCTGTTCCGGCAGAATCCCGGTGCCACGGAGCTGCGAGATTGCACGCTCAAACAGCAAGGGCCCCGGTTTGGCGGCTCGATAGCGATAGGAAAAATGGCACGCGTTGAGATCGAACACGGATGACAGATCTCCCGCAATCGTTCTTTCAACCGAATCGCTTGACTCGCCTCGTTTCGTGTCCTGGGAACGCTTGGCAATCAAATTTTGAACGATCAACGGAGTGTAAAACTGAGCGTTGCTGACGATTCCTAAACGGCGGCCTTTGGCTTGCATCGCCATCAATGCGTCGTGAGCCCCCGGCATCGGCCAAACCGGATTGGAGCGGCCTTCGACGCCACAAATCCAGGCCGCCAAAATTTTTGGATTCGTTGCCAAATCCTCGCGTCCGTTGGCCTGCAGCACCCGCCGCCAGATCTCCAGGATGTCGACTTCTGGCTTGGGGTTCGCTTCCGAGCGAGCGGCCTCGTTCGTGGCCACGATTTGGTTTCGCAGTTGGTCGGACGTTGGAATGCCGGTCAGATCCTGGACACCGGCTTCCGTGGCGGCGTCACGAATCCAGCGGTTGGCGGCGTCGTGTTTCGCATCGTCAGCGGTTCCGACGTCGCCGCTGCCGCTGATGACCAGTGTTCCGTAGACGTCCAGCAAGATGACCTGGATCTCACCGAGGTCAATCAACTTGGGCTGAGTCAGCGGGGCGAGTTCCGGGGGCACGGAAACCGGATTCGGCAGAAGTGGCTCGGAAGAAAAAAGGAAATTTGTCAGGGAAGCGTCGCGGTCGTTGGATGAGTTCACGGCGAAGGCGATTGTTTGGGTTCGAAGTGAGGCGAGTCAATCGTATCGCCCGCACCGCCAAAACGCTGCCCCGAGGCATTCGATCTGCGTGGTTCATACCCTCGCGGATCAAAGCGTTCGTCCTCGGCGGGATTGCTGGTCGAACCGGGTTGGCCGCCACCGCCGAAGGTTCGCATCTGAAAACTTCCCGCAAAACGACGTCGCAACCACCCGCCGATCAGCCGACGTCCAGGTGGCGTCAACAAAGTGAACCCGAACGCGTCGGTCAACAAACCCGGGGTCAACAACAACACCGCTGCCAACGCGATCATCAACCCATCCTGGATTTCGCGGCTCGGCATTTTCCCCTGCGCCATGGCGGACTGGAAACGAAACCAGGTTGCCAGTCCTTCGCGGCGAGCCAGGTAGGAACCGATGATCCCGGTGATGATGACAATCATCAGGGTGGTCAACCAACTGGTTTCGTCTGCCAAACGCAGCAGCAGAACCAGTTCGATGAACGGGACAACGATCAAGAGAGCGAGAAGTCGAAAGAACATCAATTCGGGCTCGAACGAAGGAATGAATTCACTGCCAACTTGGCAAGGGAATCGGTTAAGATTTTAGAGGATACGACTCCATTGCGATTCTCGTTCCGCAAACGGGTGTCGCCTGCCTCGATTCCCTCCATCTCTCCCGCTTTTTCGATGCGTTTTATGAATTCTCTCGCGTTTTCGCGGTCTCAATCCAGCTGCGGGGCCAAGTCAGTTCCGACCGGGTGGTCGGCTTCTTGCAAGGCTCAAACGACACCGAAGTTGGTCGTGCTGCTGTTGGGTTTTAGCACCTTTTTTCTGACGTTGGCCGGGACGAACGTCTCCGCCATGGATCCGTCGAAGCTGCCTGCCAAAACGCGTTTGGCTTTCGTGGGCAACGGGACAGCACAACGCATGAGCCTGTACGGGCACTTGGAAACCATGCTGCATTTGCGAACCAGCAAAAACCCGCTGGTGGTTCGCAACTTTGGCTGGCCGACCGACGAAGTTTCCACGCAACAACGGCCGGGAAACTACACGGTGATCGACGACCCGTTCCAGGTCTTCGCACCGCAAGCGTTCCTGTGCTTCTTTGGCATGAACGAATCGTTCGCTGGAGACGACGCCGAACACATCGCGAAATTTGAGGCCGATTACCACGCCTACCTGGATGGATTGTCGCAGCAATTTTCCAGTGATGGACGCCCGGTTCAGTTCGCTTTGGTCACGCCGATTGCGTTTGAACCCAGCGAAAACCCGTTGCAGCCGGATGGCTTGCTGCACAATCGTTACTTGGCCGCCTACACCGATGCCGTGAAGCGAGTCGGCAAGCAACGTGAGTTGACGGTCATCGATGTGTTCACGCCCACCGCTGAGTTGTTCCAGCAGCAACCCGGTTGCCAATACACCACCAACGGATTGCACCTGAACGAAGCGGGAGACGAAGCGGTTTCGTTGTTGATCGATGCCGGTTTGTTCGCTGGCGCGGGACCCGCCGTGGGGGCGGAACGCTTTGAAGCGATGCGGCAAGTCGTCAACGACAAGGCTTGGTTGCACCAACAAGATTATCGCATGCTGAACGGTTGGTATGTCTACGGTGGACGTCGCACGTGGGACACGGAAACCTTCCCCGGCGAGTTTCAAAAGATTCGTAAAATGGTCACCGTTCGCGATCAGTACCTGTGGGACATGGCCGCGGGCCGCGATGTGCCGGAAGAGGTCGATGATTCGAAGACCGGCGAAGTCTTCATCCCCGAAACCATGTTTGGTTCTCGCGATGATGGCTTTCGCGAAATGCGCGAGCCCAAGACGCTGGAATACCCCACGCCAGAGCAGTCCATTTCGCAGATGGAGATTCCTGACGGTTTTGAGGTGGAGTGTTTCGCCAGTGAAAAAGACTTCCCTGAACTGGCCAACCCGACGCAAATCGCTTTCGATCAACGCGGCCGATTGTGGGTGTCGTGCATGGTCAACTACCCACAGTGGTTGCCCGGCAGCAGCCGTCCCAGCGACCGGTTGCTGATCTTGGAAGACACCGATGGCGATGGAAAAGCCGATGTGTGCAAACCGTTCTACGACAAGCTGATTTGTCCGACCGGTTTTGAGTTCTACCAAGACGGTGTGTTGGTGATCGACGAGCCACACATCCTGTTTTTGCGAGACACCGATGGCGATGACGTGGCCGATGAAGTCACACATGTGCTGGACGGGATCGGCACCGATGACACGCACCACGCGATGGGAGCTTGGGAATATTCCAACGGCGGTCGACTGCACATGCAGGAGGGCATCGCGATGTCGACGACCGTGGAAACCCCTTGGGGCCCCGTTCGAGAAGCGGGGGCTTCGGGCAGCTACGTGTGGGATTTGGACAGTCTGCGTTTGACGCACTTCCGAACTCCCGGGCAGTACAACCCGTGGTGTCTGGTCTTTGATCAATATGGCAACGGCATCATTGGGGACGGGACCAACGCCCAGCACCACTGGACCAACGCCTTGTCAGGCGGCGAAGTCCCTTCGAGAAAAACGCTGGAGCCAATTTTTAACAACCATGGGATTCGCCCCGCCGCTGGAAATGAAATCCTGCATTCGCGTCAGTTCCCCGAGGAGTTTCGCAATCGTTTGGTCTATGCGTGCGTGATCAACATGCACGGGATGCCCGCGTTCGAACTTCGCGACCAAGAAGACGAGGCGGGTTTGACCGGCGAACGATCCGATGACTTGCTGGTCAGCACGGACATGTTCTTCCGTCCCGTTGATCCCAAGATTGGTCCCGATGGAGCGTTGTGGTTTGGCGATTGGTGCAACGCTCTGATCGGACACATGCAGTACTCCCAGCGTGACCCGAACCGCGACCATGAACACGGCCGCATCTATCGGCTGCGTCACAAGGAACGGCCGTTGTTGGATGTGGTGACGCAGGCGGATTTGCCGACCATCGAGGTCATGGATCAATTGCTGGCGTACGAAACTCGCACTCGATACCGCGCCCGTCGTGCTCTGCGTGGTCGTCCGGTGGAGGAAGTGGTTGCGGCAACCAAGCAATGGTTGCAAGACAACCCAACCCCCGAAGCCGCTCTCGAAATTCTCTGGGTTCAAGAGTCGTTCCACCACGTGGACTTGGATCTTGCAAAGCGAGTTCTTGCGGAAGGCAATTTCCAGCAGCGTGCCGCTGCGACTCATGTGGTTGGCAACGAATGGCGTTTCTTGTCCGGAAACGAACAAGCCAACTCCGGCGATCAGATTGAATTGTCGGTGGACTTGCCCTTCGTTCAGTTCTTGCTGGAAGCCGGCCGAGACAAGCATGCACGCGTCCGACTGGAATCGTTGCGAGCCGCCAGTTTGATGGATCATCCCGTTGGCGTTCGAGTGGCCCTGGCCGGTGTGGATCGGCCCGCTGACAAATGGATTCAGTATGTTTTGGAACACACCATGTCAGCGCTTTCGACGCACTGGGACGGGGAGTCGACGGAGATCCAAGAGCTGATCGCTTCCTTGCCACCCAAGGCGGCGGAGTACTTGAAGGAATACAAGATCGCGACCGGTCCCGGCGCGGAGGTGTATCGGCCTTTGAAGGTGTTGGCGGATGTGGATGCCAAGCCAGAAGACCAAACGGTTGCACTGCAAAAGGTGGTTGCTGCGTCTCGCGGGAACGCTCAAACCGGTGCCAAGGTGTTTGAACGTGTTTGTTCCGCGTGTCACTTGCACGGGAAAATTGGCAAGGAGTTTGGTCCGGAGTTGACCACGATCGGCGAACGGATGACGAAGGAACACATCATCCGATCGATCGTTTGGCCCAACGAGGAAATCGCCAAAGGTTACGAGACCGTCATGATTTTGACGTACGACGGGGAGGCCATTGGCGGGTTCATCTTGAAGGAAGACGACGAAACGATCTCGCTCGGAATCGCCGATGGCAAGATCAAAGTCATCGACAAAGAAGAGATCGAGATACGCAAACCGATGAAGGCCAGCAGCATGCCCGAAGGTTTGACCGAAACGGTTGCACCGGGTGAGTTCCTGGATCTGTTGGCGTTCTTGGGTGGCAACTGGATCGCGACCAATCCCAACACGGATTACCCGCTTCGCAAGGACGGCGATCTGATCGAGGTGACACGTGATTCAATGATCAGTGTGCCCGGCGATTGGCCTGCCGTATGGAACCGCGAAGCCCAGCATCTGTTCAGCGGGGAAGGCGTTCGCCAAGATCGCTTTGCGGTGCACTCGAAACAACCCGCAACGGATCCAGCCGTGATTCTGCGGTTGGCAAAGCCAGCGGAATTGGTTCGCGGCACCATCACGAACCGTCGCGACGAGGAGTTCCACGACCGAGCGGAAGGCTTGGCCATGTGGACGTCGAACGACGGCAAAGAATGGACCCGAGTTTGGAAGAGCGAGTCGCCGCAGGCCGAGTGGGAGGTGGAGCTTCCCGAAGGAACGGTGGCCAGCTACATCAAAATCGGGTTGGAAGGAACAGGGATCTTCCACATCGATCGAGCGGTCTTCTTTGGACGCCCGGTGAAGGGTGAGTAGCCCACCCGCCAACGTCGCAGCATCGCGGTGAGGAAACGAAATCAGGCCCGGTTGAAATCAGCAACTGGTTTTCAGACGGGCCTGGTTGCTATGAAGCAGTTCGGCAGGAGTCTTTCGGCATTTGAACTGTTTGGGCAAACGCCACTATTCCGACGTACAACCGGGGCTAGCGCCCAAACGGCTCACATGGTTGTGCCTGATCATTCCTGCCGACCTGGATCGGGGCGGGTCAGTCCTCTTTGGGGACGCCAATCTCTCGGATCCGCAAGCCAAACTTGTCGCCAATTTTGACTGTCTCGCCGATGGCGATGGGGTGCCCACCCGCACGCAGTTCCAGCGGTCGGTCGCAGTGCACGTCGAAGGTCAGCATCGAGCCGGGGACCAGCGATAGAATCTTGCGAAGCGATTCCTTCTTCTCCGCCAGCGTGACGTTGACGGTGGTGCGGATCTTCAGAACCTTCTCCTGATACATCGAGGATGTCGGAGGCTTTGGTTCGCTCGGCTTGTCTTTGGTTGCGTTCTCGCTCATTCTTTCTTGATCCTGACACCTCGTTTATCGACCGGAAGCCACCATGAAATCAACTGTATTGTTCCTCTCCGGCGATTTGATTTTTGCCTCCCGTGTCCGCGCGGCCTGTGAAACGGCCGGGATGACGTTTTCGCTGGCAGGACGATTGCCCGAAGAAGCCAACGAGGACGTGGGGTGGGTGATCGTCGACCTGTCGACTCGCAATGGAGTCGTCGCAGAATTGATGCCCACGGTTTCACGCGTGTGTCCCGAGGCTCGCGTGGTGGCCTATGGGCCGCACGTTCAAGTGGCTCGGTTGAAGGGGGCGCGAGAAGCGGGCGTGCCGACCGTGCTGACGCGGGGCCAATTCGACGCCGGGTTGTCGTCGATGTTCACCCCCTGAGAGCACAGCAGACGATCCTAGCTGGCTGGCGGAGTCGTCGCACGCGGGTACACTGCGGGCCCGCCTGCCGGATCTGAAGTCGCCCTGATCAAGGCCGATTCGCGGGCATGGACGAGTCTGTTTCTCTCACCTTGGTTGAATTTGATGACGCACGATGTTTACGCCGTTGGCAACGCTCTCGTTGACATTCAGACGATGGTTGCCGATGACCTGCTGTCGGAACTGCAACTCGACAAAGGCATCATGACGCTGGTCGACGACCAGAAACAAGCGAGCGTGCTGAGCCGATTTGATCTTCCATCGTTGTCTCGTTGTGCGGGTGGTTCGGCCGCCAACACCATCGCCGCCGTCGCGGACTTTGGTGGCAAGGCCGCCTTTGTCGGGAAGATCGGCGACGACGAAACCGGGCAGTTCTTTCTGAAAGACTTGCGAGCCCTCGGTGTCACCATCGACGTGGATCCTCAGCCCGAGGCACCGACCGGAACCTGTGCCGTGCTGATCACCGAAGACGCTCAGCGAACCATGCTGACGAACTTGGCCGCTTCCACCGCCCTGTCCGAAGCGGACATCGACGAAGACGTGATTGCAGCGAGCAAATACATTTACATCGAAGGCTACTTGTTCACCGGCGAACAAACCAAAGCGGCCGCTTACAAAGCGATCGAATTCGCGAAAAAGAACAATGTCAAAGTCGCGTTCACTGCGTCGGATCCATTCCTCGTCAACATGATGAAGGACGAGATGTGGGACCTGATCCGCGGTCCAGTCGATTTGTTTTTCTGCAACGAAGAAGAAGCCAAGAGCCTCACCGGATTGGCTGATCCGATTGCATGTGCGAACAAGATTCACGAGTCGGCCGAGAACGTCGCGATGACTTTGGGGCCCAACGGTTCGATCTTGATGCACGGTGGCGAAGCGATTCCTGTCGAAGGTGTGAAGGTCAAGGCGATCGACACGACCGGTGCGGGCGACATGTACGCTGGCGGCATTTTGTACGGCATCACCAATGGGTTGGATTGGCGTCAGTCCGGGCACTTGGCCTCGCACGCCGCCGCTCGTGTGGTCGCCCAAATGGGAGCTCGCTTGGCCACTCCATTCACAGCAGACGAAGTCAAGCAGTTGACAGATTTGAGCGTCTGAGCGGAATCATAATGGCCGTGGTGGACGAGGCAACGAGTCCCTGATAATCAGCGTAGAGACGAGGCAACGAGTCCCTAGCAATCAGCGTGGTGGACGAGGCAACGAATCCTTGAGTGGGACTCGTCGCCTCGTCCACCACCAAAATTCAGGACCGATTGGTCACCTGATGCTTCGCTGAGTCGGATGGGCGTTTGCTACTGAATTTTTTTCACGGCAGCGATCACGTCGGCGGGTTCGGCCCGTTTCTTGTAGTCGGCGTCCACGAATGCGTAGCTGATCTTGCCATTGGTATCGATCACGTAGGTCGCCGCCAGCGGCAGTTCCATCGCTTCGTTGTCGTTTCGTTCGGCGAGCTGAAACTTGTCGCGGTAGACGGGGAGAATCGACTCGGGCAAGTCGAACATGATGCCGTACTTCCGCGCGACTTCGCTTTTCTGGTCATACAAAACGAGCATTTCCAAGTCGTTGGACTCGGCCGTTTCTTTGGCTTTCTCGGGGATCTCGGGAGTCAGCACGATCAGCTTTGCACCGGCACCTTCGATGGCCGAGAGTTGTTCCTGCATGGCTCGCAATTGAAGGTTGCAGTACGGGCACCATCCGCCGCGGTACCACATCAAGATGACCGGGGTTTCGGACCACACGTCGCTGAGCGTGATTTGATTTTCGTCCCAGCCAGACAGGGTCGCGTCGATGGCGTCGTCGCCGACTTGCTTGGCGGATTCCTCGATGCCGGTCGCACGGACTTGGCCCACCGCATTTTGAAACGTCTTCAGGACTTGAGCTGGGTATCGCTTCGTCGAATTGACCTCCATTTCCTTCAGTTGGGAGGAAAGGTTGGTTCCCGCGGGTTCGTCTGCACGGGCTTGAGTGGACAGGACCATGGCCGGCAGAAATGCGGCACAAAAGAAGAGACGGAATCGCATGAGTTCACAACGTTGGATTCAGAAGGAAGAGAAGAACGGCAACAGCTTGGCAATGTCTGCTGCCGAGTGGGATCCGCCAAATCCAAGCTGGATGAGCGGCCCCCAAACGTCGCGAATCCTTGGCCGGATGGGCGAGCTACCGCTCCACCAACTCGATTTTGGCGAACGCCAGACGGAAGGTTTCTTCGGTTTCTTCGAATTGAATTTTGGCGGTTCGTTTGGGGCCTTTGCCTGTCAACGCGATGATCGTTCCCTCGCCATATTCATCGTGGCGAACCGTGCTGCCTTCGCGGTACGCACCCAGGGGTGTCGCCCCGGATTGCAGCAGATCGCTGGCCGTTTTCAGCTCGGCTTGGATTGAAACCTTGGGCTTCTTTTTCTTCGGCGGCGGAACGTCGTCGTGATACACGTCCGGGATCGCGGATTGGTCCGTCATCGGGATGATGCGAGGTCCGTCGGCGACTTCTGTTTGTCCGGCGGGGCCGGTGTCGGTGACCGCAGCGGGTTCTTGAACCAGGTCCCACGAGTCCGGGTATTCATCGTCGTAGGCGTCGTCAAAGAAGTTCCGGCTGCCTTTGACTTCGACCACCTGCATTTCATCGCGAGGCAATTCGCCCAAGAACATGCTGGGGATCGCCGGTTGGTTTTCGCCACGGAAACTTCGCAGTTTTGCATAGCTGATCTGCAGCCACTGCTCGGCTCGCGTGACACCCACAAACAACAGTCGACGTTCCTCTTCGAGTTGGGTCTCGTCTTCTTTGCTGCGGCGATGAGGCAGCAGGTTGTCCTCGACCGCGATGATGAACACGCGAGGAAATTCCAGGCCTTTGGCGGCATGCATGGTCATCAGGGTCACGCGGTTGTTGGAATCTTCAAACGCGTCGGTGTCCGAGACCAGTGCGACTTGTTCCAAGAACGCTTCCAGCGACCCGTCTTCCGGGTGCATCTGATCAAATTCAACGGCGGCGGAGATGAATTCGTCGACGTTGGCGATCGGGTTGTTGTCTTGTTGTTCCGGCGTGGTCCGTTCCAGGTACGCCACGAATTTGATCTCTTCGATCAGGAACCGGAGCATGTCCTCCAGCGTCGCGGTCGCTTTGACAGCCAGGCGGTCGTAAAGACGGACGAACGATGTCACCAGTGTCTTGGCACGCTTGGAAAGCGAGTCAATTTCGTCGACTCGCCGAGTCGCCTCCAGCATCGGGATGCGGTGATCGTCGGCAAAGCGTTGGATTCGTTCGAGCGTCTTGGCACCAATGCCTCGCGTCGGTGTGTTGATCACGCGATGCAGAGCCACGTCGTGGCGAGGGTTGTTGATCAGGTGCAGATAGGCCAGCAGATCCTTGATCTCTTTGCGTTGATAGAACTCCAGCCCGTTGACGATCTGATACGGGATGCCGCGATTTCGCAGGGCGTGTTCGATGGATCGCGTCAGTGCGTTCATGCGGCACATGATCGCGAAATCTCGCGGTTCGGCATTGCCCGCCATCATTTGGTTGTCGATCTCATCGGCGATCCCGTCCGCTTCTTTGTAACCGCTCTCGTACTGACGCAGCGTGACCGCTTCACCGGTCGGGTTGTCGGTGAACAGTTTCTTCTGTTTGCGACGGCGGTTGTGCCGAATCAGTTGATCGGCGACACGCAGAATCTCCGGCGTGCTGCGGTAGTTTTGTTCCAGCCGAACCGTTTTGACGCTTGGGTAATCCTTTTCAAAATCCAGGATGTTGTTGAGGTCGGCGCCACGCCATCCGTAGACCGATTGATCGGGGTCGCCCGTCACGGCCAGGTTGGGATGGTCGACCGAGAGTGCACGCACGATCGCGTACTGAGCCAAGTTCGTGTCTTGGTACTCGTCGACCATGATGTACTTGAGCTTTTCATCCAGGTTCGATCGGACCTCGGGGTTTTCCCGCAGCAAGCGAGCGAAGTGGAACAGCAAGTCATCGAAGTCGACCGCGTTGGCGGTCAGCAATTGTTGTTGATAAACCGGGTAGACCTTCGCTGCGACGGTGTCGCCGGCGCGGCCGGTTTGTTGGGCCATGATCTCGGGAGTGATCAGGCGGTTCTTGGCGTTGGAGATGGCCGAGGTGATTTGCTCGGGCGAGGTGTGGCTGGTTGACACACCGGCGGCCGCGATCGCCCGCTTCATCGCAGATTTGGAATCGGACGAATCGTAGATCGAGTAGTTCTCGGCCAACCCGACCATCGGTGCGTAACGCCGAAGCTGTTGCGCGCAGAACCGGTGGAACGTGCCCATCCAGACTGGTTGGTTGGGGGCGAGCAGATCGACTCGCGACCGCATTTCGTCCGCGGCTTTGTTGGTGAACGTGAGCGCCGCGATTTGCCACGGTCGGATTCCGCTTTGCAACATGTGCGCGATGCGGTGGGTGACGACGCGAGTTTTACCGCTGCCGGGACCGGCAATGATGAGCAGAGGTCCGTCGATGTGCTGGACCGCTTCGGCTTGCGCGACGGTCAAATCTTTTGTGATGGCATCCATGACGCAAGATTAGCGTTCCCAGGGAAACTGGGCAACGCAAACAGGGGACCGACCCGATGGTCGATCCCCTGTGCGAGATTCTCTCGATGATGGATCGTCGGCGGTTGCCCGCCAAACCGATCACCACATGTATTCAAGACCGGCTGCGAAACCGTTCAGAGTCAGCGACGTTTCCGATGTGCTCGGTGCCGAGACACCGGCCCCGTTCGTTGCGAAATCGTCGATGAAGCTGTTGTCCAGTGGAGCCGCGTACACATCGTCGATGGTCAACAAGTGGTACGAGCCACGCAGCGACAACGAGTGCGAGAATCGGTAGATCCCTGTGGCTTGGAAATCCAAGATGAAGGCACCGTCCTGGCCGCCAGTTGAAAACGTGTTCAAGCCACCCGGTGTCGTTCCGATCGACGCTGTTTGGCCGAAGTCGTTTTGAACCCAAGCACCTTTGACTTCCGCACCGAGCTGGATTCCAGGGCGAGCGTTCCACCAGAGGTCGACACCGGCCTGAGGACCAAAGTAGCGGTTCTCGAGGTCGAAGCTTTGCTGGAAGTCAGCAATGGTGCTGGACGTTTGCGAGCCATTGAAAGCATATTGGTTGTCGAACACCACGTGCCGGAGGCCGAGCAGCCAAGAGCCTTGGAATCGTCCGTACGGGCCGACTGTGCGACGACGATAGTTGATTTCGTAGCTGTCGAATTCTGCTTGGTAGCTGATCGATTGGAAGTTCGACAGGTTGGCGTATCCACCGACAGGCGTGGTGCCAAAACCTGAATAAATCGAAGTCAGGTTTCCGCCGGGGTCAGAGGCCGAGGCGGCACCACCCCATTCTTGACCGCCCATGAAGGTGAACTCGACGTTCGAGCCAGCACCAAAAATCAGAGCGAACGAGATGCGAGCACCGGCTTCCAGGTCATCGTCACCCAGATCGCTTTGCGTCAGAACCGGGTTGTCGGCAACGTTGGGCGTGCCGGTGGTGCCTGCATTGGTCAGCACTTGGCCATCAGCGAAGCCATCGAGTTCCTGTGTCAGGAACAATCCTTCCACCGAAACGTCGTACCAGCGTTGAGCTGATTTGCCAGCTTCCGAGTAAGGTCGCATGGCTTCTGCCAGACCAGCCAAACCGCCGCCGATGTGTGCTGCCAAGATGCCGAAGTCAGTGCTGCCGGGGCCGCACTCGTTGAGGCTGCCGAGCAGGCCGCCTTGGCCAAGCGATCCGTTGGTCAGGCAAGAGCCCAATCCGCCGCAGGCACCGCATCCGCCACCGCCGCAGGATCCGCAGCAATCGCCCATCACGGCGGGCAACAGACCTTGGAAGTTGCTGCCACATTGACCACTGGTGCAACCCGAATCGCCGCAACCGCAGGCCATCGTGTCACAGCCGGCTGCGTACCCGCCGCCGAGGAAGCCACCGCCTTGGTAACCGACGGGCATCACACCAGCAGGTGCGTAGCCAGCCTGTGGGTAACCCGCGGGAGCGTAACCAGCCGAACCAAATCCGCCTGGCATCATCAGCGGAGCCGATGGCAAGGTGGTGGCAATTGATTGAGCACCCGGCATGGAGCCCGGTGGCATCGACATGGCTGGCATGCCGTCGACCATCCCTGCTGGCTGAACGCCGGGCGGTAGCATGAAGCCACTCGCCTCGTAGTCCATTGCATCACCCGCAGTGGGTGGAGCTGCAGCGACTGGCGTGGCAACTGCGGCGGCGATCAAGCCTCCACAGACTAAGTCACGAAGCTTGCGAAGTTTCACCGTCACGCTTTCGTTGAATGATTTCGTCATCCCATTGTCCTCAAGGGTCACACGCAGTCCGGTTCTTTGGTTGGGTCCGGGTTTGATTTGGGGATCGGGGGTCTGGGCCATCATGGGTTGCTCGTTTCGTTGCCTGACAATTCTTCGCATTGCAATCGTCTCCGCGGTCACAAAGACCCCAAAATCCCCCCGGGGGCCCCGCTCACGCGAGGACACCCAGCCATAAATGTCCTGTGGCTGTTGGGTCGCTGAGATGCTCCAAAGGATTTCGCACTCGGCGACCCCGCCGTTGTGGACCGTTCCGCCGTGAACCGAGCCTGAACGCGTTTCCGGGGAAGCTTGCCGCCAAATTGGGGGCAACACCGCGAAAAGGGAGTTCAACCTCGAACGAACAAACCGTTCCAGGCGGAGTTATCGGCACAACTTCCAGCAAACATTCGGTAATTCCGGAACAATCGGACCAACCCGAGTGACCCGCGCAACGATTTCAAACGGTCTGGAACACGAATTGCCCCTAGGGAGACATGGATTCGCTCCCTGCCAACGAGGCAGGATGTGAATTCAACGCGAAGATGACTTTGACATTTTCTGCGAAACCGCGATAATACGCATGTCGTCGAGGTTTCCATTGATTGCCTGTAAGGGCTGTTGAAGACACTTTGCGGATCCTTCCTGTCAACGCTCGTCTCTGTGAATGTGCGTTCGTTTTGGCGGTTCATCCCCTGACGAGACGCATTTGCAAGTAGACTGAGTGCTACTCATAACTCCTTTGTGATCGATCCCCTATGAACTTTTCAACTTCCGCAGCGGTCGCTGATTCGAAAGTGGATTCGGGAAGCGTCTTCACCAGCGAACCCGTGGCTGAACAAACCGACGAGCAATTGGTCGCGAAATATCGCACCAGCGGCCGTCGCGATATCTACGAAACCTTGATGCGGCGTTATGAACGCGAAATTTACGCGTATTTGCGTCGTTACATCGGCAACGCCGAAATGGCGGAAGACGCTTTTCAAGGCACCTTTCTGCAGGTTCACTTGAAGTGCAACCAGTTCGACCTGACCCGTCGTTTCCGACCTTGGCTGTACGCCATCGCGACCAACCAAGCGATTGATGTCCAGCGTCGCAACAAGCGTCACCGAATGGTCAGCTTGGATCGTCCTGCCAGCGGTCAAGACGACGACCGTGGCGGCAGTTGGTCTGAAAAGCTGGAAGGTGCCATCACCGATCCATTGGCCGCAGCGTCCAAAGAAGAAAATGGTCGCTGGGTGCATGACGCAGTCGAATCACTCGGCGAACCCATGCAGCAAGTCGTTGAATTGGTGTACTACCAGGGCCTGAAGTACCGCGAAGCAGCGGAAATTCTGGGGATCCCAGTTGGCACCGTGAAAAGTCGTTTGCACGCCGCCGTCAATCGTTTGAGCGGCTTGTGGGACGATAGTCACGACGGCGAGCAGGATGCCAACGAACCATCAGGGATCTGACCGCCAGGAATCGGATTTGGCAGCCTGTTGGCTGGCAGGAAGGACAAGAGCGGCGCTTCGGTGCCGCTTTTTTTTTGTTCCGATCGTTTTCTGGCCCTCGTTTTCTGGCCCGTTCGTTCGTGCCTGAGCGAACCAGGGGAGCGACCCGTTCGTCTGACGGAGTGCAGCGGACATCACCGCGAATCGCGGCTTGGAAGCCGCTGCAGGCCTGACCGACAGGCTCCACGGCCGCTCTTCGAACACTCGCCCTTGTTCGGGCGTAACACTCTTTGTCGGGACCTTTTTTGTGCTCGTTTTCCGCTTACGCAACGTCCTTTGTGATGCAAGAAGATCTTCTCGGATATCTGCTTGGTGCGCTGGAGCTGGACGAAATGCAGCGGGTCGAAAAGCTGCTGCGGGAAAGCCCCGAGGCCAGAGAAATGCTGGCCGAGTTGGAACGCAAACTGGGGCCGCTTCACGACGATTGTGAGATCGTTGAGCCACCGCCCACGGACTTGGTTGCGCGAACGCTCGATGCTTTGCCGCCCCTCCCGCCGATGCCCGGCATGGAATCGGGCCCTGCTGACGTGTCCGCAGGTTCTGAAGTGTCCGCCCCGCAGATACCAAAATTGTCGCCGGTTTTAGAGGGCTCGGACGCGATCGCGTGGACGTGGCGTGATTGGGTGGGTTCGTTCACGGCAGCCTGCATCTTGTTGGCGATCGCGCTGCCATCGATGGTGGAGGGTCGCTTCATGGCTCGCAAGCAAGCGTGCCAGGATAATTTGCGGCACCTGGGCATGGCGATGACCCAGTACGTCACCCGCAACGCCGAAGCACGTTTGCCATCGGTTGATTCCGATGGTTACCAGGCCTTCGCTGGGGTCTACGCCCCGCGACTTCACGCGGCTGGATTGATGATGGATCCGCGGTCGACTCATTGCCCCTCCATTCGATCCTCTGACTTCTGGATCGCGGGTGGGTTGCGATCTACCGAGGAGGAGTTTGTTTCGCAGGAAGTGGGGGAAGAGCCCACTCTGGTAACGCTTCGGATGCTGGACGAAGCGGCTCGTGACCTGAGCCGTTTCGCGGAGTCAGGTGCGACGACGTTCGAAGAACAAGTCGCGTGGCAACGTGCGATCGCTCGTTTGCAATGGTTGCAGCAGACCGCCGGTGGCCACTATGCCTACACGCTGGGGGTTCGTGACGGTGAGGAGTTTGCTTCGCCGCGATTCCAAGGACGGTCCTCGTTCGCCGTGATGAGCGATGCCGCGGTGATGAAGGTTGTCGATCGTGTGGTGGATGACGAAGGCTGGCCCCGGTTGGCTGCCACATCACAGGATGGGGTGATCAGCCATGGCGGGCGTGGCATCAATGTCTTGTACGAAGACGGCCGGGTTCGCTTTGTCCCGCGAGAATCACTGAGCCAGTTGGTCGACCATCCGCTCGTCAATCATGACGGTCGTCCGGAAGCGGGCGTGAACATCGACGATGCCTCTCTCGCCCCCAGTTGGCAGGCGCCCTTCTTTCATACCCGACAACGCTGAACGGTTGACCGTGGCTAAGTCGACTCGTTGGCCAATTCTGCTTGCCGGAGCGCTTCCACCAATTCGGAGATCTGTTCCAGGTTCAGCTCTTCTGCACGGGCGGTTTCGCCATGCTTCAGGCGACCAAGGATCTCGTCGATGGCAGGTTTTTCGAGGCGTCCTTTCATAGCGCTGATCACAACGCTTCGCAAAAATTTGCGACGGTGAAAAAACAACGCTCGAACGGTTTGGTGAAAGTACTTCAGATCCGGAATGGCGTTGCGGCGCTCGTGATCCACGTCGAGTCGCACGATTGCTGAGTCCACTTTGGGACGCGGCCAAAAAACGGTGGGTGGAAGGATGCGAACGATCTCAGCGCGGCATGTGGCTTGAATCCAAATGCTGAGCGCGCCGTAGTCCTTGGACCCTGGGCCAGCGACCATCCGTTCGCCCAGCTCCTTTTGGATCGTGACGACGATCCGATCTGGTGGTGGATCTTGGTGCAGCAGATTGCTGACGATCGGCGTCGCGACGTTGTAAGGCAAGTTCGCAACCAACATGAACTTGCTGTCTTCGGGCAAACGTGACTTGGCTTCGCGAATCGATTCCATGATGTCATCACGGAACGTGCTTTTGTTCTTGAGCGCGTCGCCTTGGATCATCTTCACGTGCGGGAACGGCGCCAGTTCTTCGGACGCCAGTTGGAAAAGGTTCTGGTCGATTTCGACGGTCAAGATCGCGCCGGCCTGAGTCGCCATGATCGATGTCAGCGACCCGACTCCCGTGCCAATTTCCAGCACAATGTCGTGAGGGCCGATCTTGGCCGACCGAGCGATCAGCTCGACCAAGTTCAAGTCGATCAGAAAGTTCTGGCCGTACTTCGACACCGGGCGCAAACCGGCGGCGGTCAGACGCTTGGACAGATACGTCGCGGTTTGGCGTGAACCGCGAGACGCGTTGCCCGAGCGAGCCGGAGGTTGGGGCGGTGCGCTGGGAGGATTGGGATCGAATTCGTCGCTCATGATTGTGGACTCCATGGTGTGTTGGGGGGGGACGCGACGGTGTCGGCGCTGGGTTGGTCGTTGGCATTTCCGAACTGCAATGTTCGTTGCACGTACTTGGCCAACAAATCGGTTTCCAGATTGATTCGGTCCCCGACTTGGCGACCTCCCAAGGTGGTCACATCCAACGTGTGAGGGATCAGGGCGACCGTGAAGTGGTCGTCTCCCACATCGACGACTGTCAAACTGATCCCGTCGATCGCGATGCTGCCTTTCGAAACGATCTGTTGCGCGTAGGGAGATGGGACGGAGAACTTCAGATTGGCCCACGGTGGGTCGTCGACTCGTTCGATCAATTGGCCGACGCAGTCGATGTGGCCGGTGACGTAGTGGCCGCCCATGCGATCACCCACGGCCAGCGACCGTTCCAGGTTGACCGTGGACCCGGCCGTTAGCTCGCCCAGGTTGGTTCGATGAAGGGTTTCTTCACCGGCTTCGAAAGCCAAGTCGTTGCCGTCGATCTCGATGACGGTCAGGCAGCAGCCGTTGATCGCGATGCTGTCGCCCAGCTTCACATCCTGAGCCGGATCTTCGTCCCGGAAGGAGGGGGCGGCGATCACCAGGCGTCTGCCGGGTGGTTGTTCCACGACGGCAGAAAGTTGACCCACGGATTCGACAAGACCGGTGAACATGAGAGCGAAATGACGTGCAGGAGGCAGATGGCGGAAAAAACGACTCGAAACCTGGCCGCAACCCAGGAAATCGGTGCCGGGTGGTCAGTTTCCAGGGCATTGGACAGAATACCGCCCGATCGGACAACGTCCGCGTTTTTCAATTCAAATTTTGCGGCCCTCTTCTGAGCCGAATTTCGTTCCCCCTCAATCCCATGGTGAACTCATGACACTGATCGAATCGATTCACGCTCGGCAAATCTTGGACAGCCGCGGCAACCCAACCGTCGAATGCGAAGTCACGCTGATGGACGGTGCCGCCGGTCGCGCCGCCGTGCCCAGCGGAGCCAGCACCGGGATGCACGAAGCCTGGGAACTGCGAGACGGCGACAAGTCCGTCTTCATGGGCAAAGGCGTCACGACCGCTGTCAAAAACGTCAACACGAAAATCGCCGATGCCTTGGAAGGCATGGACGCAACCGACCAAGCTGCGGTTGACCAAGCGATGATCGAATTGGACGGCACGCCCAACAAAAAAGAACTCGGTGCCAACGCCATTCTCGGCGTTTCGCTGGCCGTCGCTCACGCTGCTGCGGCTTCGACCAACCAGCCTTTGTTCCGCTACCTCGGTGGTGCTGGTGCTCGCATGTTGCCCGCCCCCATGATGAACATCATCAACGGTGGTGAGCACGCCGACAACGGCGTCGACATCCAAGAGTTCATGGTGATGCCATTGGGCTTCGAACGCTTCAGCGATGCACTGCGTTGCGGAACCGAAATCTTCCACAACCTGAAAAAGGTTTTGTCGGACAAGGGTTACAGCACCGCGGTTGGCGACGAAGGTGGTTTTGCACCTGACCTGAAGAGCAACCAAGAAGCTCTCGATGTGATCATGACCGCGATCGACAAAGCGGGCTACAAAGCCGGCGAACAAGTTTGGATCGCCTTGGATTCGGCATCGACTGAGTTCTACGACAAGGCGTCTGGCAAGTACTCGCTGGACAGCAACCAAATGTCGGGCGATGAAATGGTCGACTTCTTGGCCGGTTGGTGCGAGAAGTATCCTATCTGCAGCATCGAAGACGGGTGCGACGAAGACGATTGGGAAACCTGGAAGAAACTGACGACCAAGATCGGTGACAAGGTCCAATTGGTCGGCGATGACTTGTTCGTCACCAACGTGGAGCGTCTGCAACGCGGCATCGACGAAGGGATTGCCAACAGCATCCTGATCAAGGTCAACCAAATCGGAACGATGACCGAAACAATCGACGCGATCCAACTCGCTCATCGCAACGGTTACACCTCGATCAGCAGCCACCGCAGCGGCGAAACCGAAGACTCCACCATCGCTGACTTGGCCGTTGCCATGTCGACCGGTCAAATCAAAACCGGATCGGCCAGCCGCAGTGACCGGATGGCCAAGTACAACCAATTGCTCCGCATCGAAGAATTGCTGGGTGACGCGGCTCAGTACGGCGGCCCTTTGTTCGCCAAGCGAATCACCGGCTGATCGCCGAATTCACGATGGACTGATTCAGCGAGCGGAGCCCCAGTGGCTCCGCTTTTTTTGTGGGTGCATCCGAAACTGGCCAGTTTCGTGTTGGGTGACCGTAGTGGTCTGTCAGGACTTGTTTTTAGGGTAGTGGACGAGGCCACGAGTCCTGAGCTGGCGTAAAATCCAAGGACTCGTGGCCTCGTCCACTACGATCAGCCCTAACTTTTAGCTGTGACAGACCAGTGGGCTGGGATTCGAAGTCCGGCGAAACCAACGGCTTTGGTCGTTTGCTTCTCTACTCCCCTTCGCCGATTCCCGCCAATCCGATCGCTTCGTCGACGATCAGTGTCGGAATCCCGCCACGGATTGGGTACAGCCGATCGGATTGAGAATTGATCAACCCGCCTTCAATGGGATCGGTCACACGCTCGTCCAATTGATCACGCGCGGTGCCTTCGGCGATCGCTTGGTTGACCCTCTGAATGAGGGGCTCGTCGGCCAAGAGGAGCTGACCGCCGTCTGCTGGACAGCGCAGAATAGGCAAGATATCCGGTGTGATCATGGAGGCTTCTCAGGGATTCAAAAGTTTGACTTCAACGGCGGTGAGCGTCCCACCGAATTCTAACCACGGCAAACTACTTTTCTTGGGGCGGCCTTGCCATGCCCGATCCCACCTGCAGACGAAGGATTGTCATGCGGAAATCCAATCGGACGAACCAGATCATTGTTGGCGTGTTGGTTGCGGGGGCATCGCTGTCCCTGGCGACAGAGGTCTCCGCTCAGGACGGCGGCGAATTGCACGCTGACCCAGCGACCGGGATTGTGTACCGGAAGCAAATTCGGCAGGTCCAGCGGCCTGTCAGCGAAGTTCAGATGAAGACTCGCCAGCAAACGGTGTACACGCCCAAAGCTGTCACCGAGACCAAACCGGTCGCTCGCACCTCCTATGTGCCCGTGACCACGATGATGTTGCGTCCGCATTTGGAAGGCCGTTGGAACCCGTTTCGCCAGCCCACCGTGGCCTACCGGCACGTGCCAGAAACCCGCTGGGAAGCTCGCTCGGAAGTCTTCCACCAGACGGAAACTCGGGTGAAGTGGGAACCGGAGACCAAGCTGGTTCAAATTCCGGAGCGAACGCTGCGGATGCAGAACGATCAAGTCGTCCAGTACGAGCCCGTCGGTCAGTTGGCAACGCAAGCCCAGTCGTTGGCGGCCAACTCCAACATCCGTCCTGAGATCGCATCGCGTCTGCGTCCGATCGACGCCAACGCACCGATCCAGCCGATCACGACCGGGGCCGATCAAGCCGCCACCGCTTCGCTGGCAACCCGGGAGCGACCACGCTCTTCTCTGCAATCAGGCATGCGAGCCACCGAACTCGCTCCCGCCAACCCAACGATCTACGGCCCACCCACCGCCGTCGCCGGCCTCCCCGTCATCAGCCTCTGGCGGTGACGGAATGAGTCGCAATCTGAAAACGCGTAGCATTGGCTGTTGAGCAAACTCCGTGCTGAGGAAGGCGGGGGTGTCGCTCAGCCTTCTTTTCGTTTTCTGGAGAATCTATTGCTGTCTCCCGGGATCGATTGGCAAGAGGCATTATGAATGATGGCAAACCTCGAATTGAATTTCTGCGATTCAAATGACACGGAAACGTTTTGTTTTCAGTGCGCGGCGACGTCGTTGGTAGGAAACGCCGAGACCTGCGATTCCTAGCAGTGCGAGGCTGGACGGCTCAGGAACTGCTGTCACCGAGTAGGTGCCGAACGGAACCACTGAACCTGTTTCAGTAGCCGTCAGACCATCAAGGCTGCCCACTGCGGCAATCGTCCAATTAGCTGGATTGAACGTTGCATCCGGCCCAGTGCCGTCGATTCGATAGGCCCAAGAATCCAGGATGTCCGCGACCGTACCAGTGTTATCAACGCCATCACTACCGCCCCAAGTGTCTATCAAGTTGCCGTTTTCGTACAGGTAGAAATCATCGTCGCCGTTGTGATTGGCGTCGCTCGTAACGAGGTCCGGGGCGAAACCGAACACGCTCTCAAATTGCACTGTCTCAGTCGCGATGTAATAAAACTCTCCTGCTGATAGCGAACCGGAGAATGCAGATTCAACTGTACCGCCTGAGTTTCCGTCATTGCTGACTAGCTCGATACCGTAAATGCTGAGGTCGGCTATGTCCGCCGTCGCATAGAATTCAACGGCTTTTGGTGTTCCCCCGGACAAGGGCCCGTCTACAACTCCGGTCATTACCAAGGCTCCTTTGGCAACGGCAGGAATGCAGCAGACGGCGAACGCGGCTAGCAAAATAACTTTCATCTCAAAGTGCCTCGGTGCCAGTGCAAATAGGTAGATTCTTCCGCTACTGTTGGCTGATTTGATTTGAGTTGCAACAGTAGGGACAGTCGAATCCCCCTAACTTAACACAAAGATCATGGCCAGGACTTGTTGTCAAAACGTATTGGTCATCGCAAGGTGCCAGCCAGGAATGGCAAAGTTTTTATAACTGCTTTGATTAAATTTAGTTGTGTTCCTTTTGATTTCGTAAGGTGCCAGCCACTTTTTGAGTTGGATCGTTGTGAGAAGTTGGCTTGTTTGTGGACGGTTTCCATTGTTTGGAGGGCCATTCGCGGGCGAGATTGGCTACTTGGAGGCTCCCTGCTCACGATTGTGGTTGAGTGAGCGCATCCGAGTCGAACAGTTGTCCCCAACTGTTCCGTCGCCTCCCGCACCACGGTGAAGGCCTGCGATTGTTTCGTCCTGCTCAACCAACGCAGCCAGCGGCTTGGACTTCAGCTTGCAAGGTGTCGCGTTCCAGTGCCCTGCGATTCAGCCTCCCTGCCCTTCGATGCTCCGGCGTTTCTCCGAGCAGCCGCAGCCAACTCAAAACCGTCGTTCTTGGACGGCTTCATGGCCCAGCGGCGAACGGCCGATCAGCAATGCGGCAACCGCCCCGGCGATGAACCCGCCCGCGTGAGCCCACCAAGCGACTCCTCCCGCTTCGCCCCCGGTGAGCGACCCCAGACTGTTGACGAGCTGGATCACAAACCAGATGCCCAGGAACACCGGACCGGGCAAGACAAAGGTCGGGAACACAAACATCAACGGCAACACCGCCACCACGCGAGCATGCGGGTACAAAAACGCGTAGGCTCCCATCACACCCGCGATCGCACCGCTGGCCCCCAGCGTCGGCACGGGACTGCCTGGGTCACTGAGCAAATGTGCTAGCCCGGCGAACACACCTGTCCCGAGATACAGCAGCACATACCCCAGGTGCCCCAAGCGGTCCTCGACATTGTCGCCAAAAATATACAAGAACCACATGTTGCCCAGGAAATGCATCCACCCACCATGCAGGAACATGCAGGTGATCAACGTCGCCCACACCGGCACCGCTGCCGGACCAATTTCCTGCCGCACCTCCATGACTTCGACACCGCGAGGCGTTTGAACCGCGACACGTTGCTGCATGACCGGCGTGGTGTCCGGATCCGTGATTCGCAAGGGGACCATCGAGAATCCGCTGATGATCGCTTCGCTTTGGTCCGACGACGCTTGCTGAGCCAAGAACGCAAACGCGCACAGGGCAATGACCAAGTAATTGACCACCGGCGTGGTCCGGCTGGGGATGTCATCGCGAATCGGAATCATAGGGGGTCACCGCAAAGGTGGTCTCGTGTGATGTTGGCGGATCTGATTGACCAAACGAAACGCCGGGGGATGTGATCGAACAAGGTTCACCAGTTTGCTGGTCGATGCCTTCCAATGTGGTGCCACCAAACTTGGCTGCCCGCCGGCATACCAAAGATCGTTGAGCACCAAGGTCAACACACCAGGTTTCGCGGCATTCTCGTCATTCAGTTTCATGGGTGAACCGCGATAGCGTGCTCGCAAATCCAACTCCGCTTGGGAGAGTCCGACTTCATTCGGGGCGAGACCGGTTCCCAGAGGCGATTCTGATCGCAGCGTGATTGCCAGCAGAAACCGCATGCGTGCCAATGCCGTCGATCGATTGCGACCCTGTTGTCGCTGCTCGGTCGCCTCGGCCGTGATCGTGCCAATCTCGGGGACTCCCGAATCAAACGTCAGGAACGCTCCCGACGCAGTTCGATTTCGATGCTGTCCGCCTGGGCCGCTGCGAGATTGCGTTCGCAACTGGCAGCGTTTCTCGATCTCTTCGACCGGCCAGAGACATGGGTGCGTGCCCACGGACATCGGGAGCGGCATCCGCTGCTCGGGCGATGGCCACGAAGGCGCTGTCTCCGAAGGGGGCGTGGAAGGATCCGACACGGTTAGAACAAGCAATAGGAGGGGATCTGGACAGAGAGTTCAGATGCCCATCAACCGTTCGATCGAGTGCTTGGCATCTTTCCACAACGGTTTCGGTGGCAATCGAAGCACCGCTTGGCAACTGGCTCCGTCCCAGCGTAGCAACCCGTCGAGTTCCCGATCAGTGGTCGCGGTTTGTCCTGCGAATGAAGGATCCTGCGGGCGAACCATGCTCTCAATCGAAAGATCACACACCGCCTCGTAGGCCAGTTCCTCCTCCGGTTTTGTCGCAGCGACTTGTTCGCCGACCAACTCCATGGGTGAGACACCGCGCACGTGGGTCCTGATCTTTCGGCCTGGCATCGAGGGCAGCGTCACACTCACCGGCACGCCCTCGGCGATCCGATTGCGGTCCGAGGCGTTGATGTTCACGACCACTTCCAACCGAGGATCGGACGCGATTCGGCACCAGGCAACGCGATCTTCTGTGGTCTCACCCACCGTTGGTCGCAGAGTGAACGGATCCTCCATTCGCCAATCGCGATGATTCTTCGGAGTCGTTGGTGCTGCCGATGCCGGCAGCACCAACCCCGCTTGTGGGCTGACCAAACGCAGAGAGTCGATTCGTTTTTGCAGAAGGGATTGATTCGAAGCCAACGAATCCGACGCAGCCTCCAACGCTTGCCAATCTCTTGCCGACGTGCCCGTCCGCAACGAAGCCAAGCGTGTCGCATGCACTCTTTCGCGAATGACGGATTGCTTGCCCCGATTTTCTTCGAACTTCATTTGCAATGTGGGATCAGCGATCTCGGCCAGTTTCTGGCCTGCGATCACGCGGTCGCCCACGCGAACGTCGACGGCTTCGATGACGCCGCCTCGAGGCAAGTAAACCAATGCCGCATCCCGAACGCGAATGACTCCTGGGACGTGGCGGTATCTGGGAATGGGAACGATCAGAATCAGGATGGCCGCGAGACAACCACAGGCTGCCAATCCAACGCGTCGTCCACCGGGAACTCCCATCCACGCACCGCTTCCCCGAATCATGCGAACAAGGTTTCGCATGCCGGTGAAGGCGAAACGCATCACGGCAAGAACGACCACGACCATGGCGATTCGCCACAATCCCCATCCAGCGGCCCACTGCAAAACAAACGTGGCAATCGCAATGCTGATGGAGATCCGGTACAGCTTCGAGGCCAAGTGGTAGACCGCCATCGACCAAACTCGTTTGCCAAAACGATGCCAACGGGAAAGTGGTGAAACGAGAAACAATCGCAGTCCGCGTCGTGCTTCCTCTCGCAAGTTCGCTGTGTCGAGCAGATCACTCAGAATGAAATACCCGTCGTACCGCATCAGTGGATTGGCGTTGAACAAAACGGTGCTGATTCCACAAACCAGGACCACATTCATCGCCGTCATTCGCACTTCATGCGACGGAGCCAACCACCAAACCCACAGCGCCCCCATGGCGATGATCCACTCCACCCAAATCCCTGCGGCCATCACCGCACCGCGTCTGGCGGCGTTGGGTTGTCGCCAAACGTCGGTGACGTCGACGTACGGGCACGGCATGAAGCACAACCACCAAATGCCAACCACACCGCAGCGAGATCCAAAGCGTCGGCAGAGGACCGCGTGCCCGAGTTCATGAGCGGTCTTGGTCAGTACAAACGTGGCCGCGATGGTCAGTGGTTGCAACGACAGGAGATAGCTTTGCAGGGAAGGCACTGAGCCGGCCCAGTGTTGCCAACGCACCATCCAGAACAGCAACGACACCAATCCGGCGACGCTGAACAGGACAACGGCCAACGGTGAGAAGACCAATCCGCTGAGGGGGACCAAACGACGAGCAACGGGATCGATCGACGCCAGCGGAATGCGAAAGGACAGCGGCGACGGAAGCCATCGCGATCGACTGTTGGGGGCGTCCACGCTGGTTCGCTTGAGCCATCCCGCCGCTTTGGCTTGCGGCCAAAACGTCGCATCCGGGGGCGCCGTAGCACCAGGGGCATCCGAGGCGGAGCCTTGAAGCGATTGCCAAATGCGTTTGGTCGTGCGAGCGAAGCGTCCGCCGATTTCATCGACAATCACCAGCCCACGGCCATCTGGCAATGGCAACGCGTGCAAGTCCTGACGCAGGGCCGATGCTTCTCGGCGGGAGTTCACGGCAGGGCCCAAACCGCTCATCGCCGCAGATTTCCACGAAGGGAATCGGAGTCGTCGCGGTCCATTCGCCAGGCCATTTCGTCTCGTGAACGATAGATGCGAAGCGTCACCTGGGCACCTGGCAACAATTGCCAATGCTGGTCGACGCTGTGCCCTGAACCAGGAACGATGGCGGTCCGCGGCGGCACCGAACCATCATGGGTTTGCCGGCGGTTCTGAACTTCGGCGTGCAAGCGGAAACGATTGCCGGGCAAGCGAGTTGGATCCACCGATGTGATTTTGCCCGCCAACATTTTCGCAGTCCCATCGGCTTCGTTTCCCCAATGGACGCTGACATCCAAACCAACGCAGGTCGCCGGTGACAGCTCATCAGCGTCCACGAGGGCGTGCAACGTCAACTGTCCTGCGGAAGCAACCGTGACCCAAGGTTGGCCTTTGGCGATCCATTCACCTGGTTCCCGGTGCACCGCCAGAACGACTCCTTCGATCGGGCTGACACAATCCAGTTGAGCCAACTCTTCATCGATCAAGGCCAAGTCCGCGGCAGCCAACTGTGTGTCGATGACGGCTTGGCGGATTTGTTTCTTCGTGCGTGCCACTTCCAAGCGGGCGCGTTCCACCGCCAACCGCATCCTCCGCAATTGATTCGAGGAAACCGCGCCGGTGAATTTTTGCTCAGTCGCGTTGCTGGCGTCCAGCTCGGCTTCGGCTTCGGCAAGCGATGTTTCCGCGAATTGCATTTCGAGATCGTCACTTGTGATCAGCTTGGCTGACTCGTGACGCAGCGATGCAGCTCGACGTCGGATGATCAGTGCCTGCGAGTCCAACCTTCCCAGAACGTCCTGGCGGCGGACGAATTGGTTGGGTCGCACGGCAGATTCCGCCACCGCACCGCTCTGCAACGCTGGCACGTCCACCTGTTGGCTGAAATCGACAACGACATCGCGAACTTCGACCACGTTGGTTCGCACGGGATCGCGATCGACCGGGTCAGCGGCATCGACGGAGGCGGTTGCCCAGCCAAAGGTGACGATCAAACAGACCATTGATTTCATGTGATCTGGCATCAGAAATACCCTCCCCATTGGACTTGGCACCAATGCACCACGTCTTGGACCAAGAACCATCCCACCGGCGTGCGTCCGCAATGCAGCGTCACCCGGGCGGGCATTTCAGCGAGCGGCTGATCACCGAGTGTCGGTGATTGTTCCAGCCCCAATCGCATCACGACCGAGGGCGTTCCATCCGTCGGATCGGGCACGATCGGGCCAAACCGTTGGGCGGTCGCAGCAAGATTCATTTGACTGGACCAGGCCGTCCCCACTTCCGCGGTCAGCTGCTCCGATTGCCACGCGTTGTCGACGGTTTGCAGGCGAGTTTGAGGAACCCGAGCGTCGACGACCCACGGGGTGTCTTCGGCGATCACGTTCAAGACCGGATCGCCGCGGCGGAGGGGGCGATTGGCCAAACGTTCTTGAAGTCGCCAGGCGTCCACGCGTCCGTCGCGGAGAGCTCGGAGGACCAACCGTTTTTTTGATTCCTGAATGATTTCGAGTTGTCGTTCGACCGACGCGATTTCTTCTTCCACTTCTCGTCCGTCATGGGCCGAGTCCGGACGAGAATGAACGGATGGACGCGACATCAGCGTCTGGTTGACTTGTTCCTGTTGCCGCATCAACACGGCTTGGCGACCCAGCAGACTGGTTTCCTGTTCTTGCAGGTCGGTGGACGTGAGTGTCGCCAACAAGTCCCCTCGCTGAACCCGTTGCCCGTGATCGACATGCAGTGTTTCCACCACTGCATCGCTGGCGGCGTGATAGGAGTCGAGTTCAACAGGCCGGATGACTCCCGTGACGGGCACCAAACTGGGCATCGGCAGGCAAACCAAGATGGCGATCGCAAGCGTTGCTGCCATCCAAGTCGCAGATTTGCGAAGTCGAGAATGCACCGCTCGCGTGCGTCGTGAAGTGGAACTCGGGTCGGACGCCGGGGCTGAGCCAAGGGAGCTGACCGCGTCCGGTTCCACGAACAATTTCGAAAACCATCGGCCACCGGGAAGCGATTCGATGCGACGGGCGGCGGTCCAGGCCGAGGCTCCGCCGACAAGCAACCGATTCAGCGTGCCCCAGTAAATGTCTTCCGACAAATGGTCCGCTTCGTCCGACGTGAATCCCACGATCCGCCACTGCGAATCGGGGTGCGCGGCAACGACCCAAGAGGGTTCCTGGGAAGATTGAATGGAGCTCGTGGTTTGGTCTTGGTTGAACGGAGTTGCGGAGGAAGCGTCCTCGTTGGGATTGCTTTCGTTCGATTTCGCTTGGCAACTGCCAAACCAAATTCCGTGTTGAGGTTGAAGGTCAATCGCCGTCGCGGCGCGGATTGCTTTGGCGGCGCCGCTGTGTTGATCGATGCGATGGACATGACTGACAGCAACGATTCGTGGTTGAGACGAGTCGACTCGGCACAGGGCCACGCGTGGCAAACGCAACAACTCTGCTGCTGCATCCACCCAGGCGGCTTGGATCATTCCGGTCGACGTCGTCCGGTGCAGGCGTTCCACGACGCCATCGACCCGGTCGGTTGCATCAAGCAATTGGCTGAGTGTTTTCAGACGCAACACGCGTAGAAACTCGCCCGCGAGATCCGACATTTGGGCCAGAAACCGAAGGCTGCCGCGTTGACTGGCAGCGGTCCCACCTTCATCCAAAAAGACCTGGATCAATCCTTCGGGCAACGCCGAGGAAGGGTCGATCCGAATCGGCACGATTGCCGTGGGATAGGGCAGCGGATTGGCTGGCACATCGATTTGGTCCGCACCTGGCGTGGGGGGAACGACGACCGGAGCCCCTTCCGTTGCGACTTCCGCAAGCAAACACTGGTGAACTTGTTCGGCCTCATCCACCAGGGCAAGGTCGGTCACCCGCCCGAGACGATGTTCGGCAACGTAGTTCGTTTCATTGGAGTCCCCTGAACTGGGACGCGTCCAAATCACAACGCCATGACCCGCCATCGCTCGCAAAACGCGATCGGCGAGAAACCGAAGGTAGTCCGCCCTTTTTCGCGGTTGATGCGTCGCCGCAGCGACCTCGCGAACGATCTGAGTGATCTCTTGCCGAGCTTGGTCCACCAACTGATGAGGCGAAGGCACACCGGGGGCGGCGTAGGTCGATCCGTGCGCAGACGCTGAACTCCCCGACGAGTCAGATGAAACCGACCCGCTGGGTGCAAAGACAAACGGCTCGCTGGACGCGGTCGACGTCATCAATTTTCCAAGAGAACGATGTTTTCAACCGGCAGATCAACGCCAGCGGTTGCCGCCAAAGGAACCACTGCTTTCGCCTTGCGGCGTCGAAACCGAATAGCGACCACTGGATTTGACCGAGGGTGGCATCCAACGTGACTTGGACGCATCCTCACTCAAGTTGTTCGGGCTTGCTTGTGCGATCGGTGCACTCGCTCCGGCTGGAATGGACTCCACTGGCGAACGATCTTCGTCGCGATTGAGTTGACGGACATACCAGGACGAGGAACCATTCGAGGCTGCCGGTCGGTTGCCTGCGGATGCCATTGAATTCGTGCTTTTCCAACCAGAATCCGAACGCCCTTGGTCACGTGGCATCGAATCCGCTGCTGCCAGTGCGGTGGCGGGTGCGACTTGCGAGCGGGCCGCTGAGTTGGCGGGGCCAGTCGCACTGACCAAAGCGATGTCGCCGGTCGAACCAGGCTGACTGCCTCGAGGAGTGAGTTTGGCGAATTGAGCCACGGGGCCGCTGCCGGATTCCACCCAGCCCAACCAGTATTCCTGCAGTTCGGCCAACGAATCGTAGCCGTAGTGTTTTTGCACGTTGTTGGTCCACGACCCACGTTGCATGTACTCGCCCAAGAAATCAATGAATGTCTCAGGACCCTGTTGCTCGATCAGAAATCGGCACACCGAGTAACCTTGGGCGTACATCGGCAACACATCGGAGGGATACTCGGTCAGCAAGAACAACTGGTTCATCGCGATGCCGCGACGCGTCGACAGGAACTCTCGCAACTTGGCTTCGTGCTTGGCCTTTTCTGAATCGTGCTCGACGGTGGTGCAAATGCCTTCGTCAGCCCAACGTGGCAAAGGTCGACCGAAGTGAGTCGCCAAAACCGTGTGGGTGACTTCGTGCGGCAACACGCTGTCGAGGATTCGCTCGGGGGTTCCAACGACTTCCATTTGAAAGTCGCGAACAGGAGCGGGGTTGTACGTGGTCACGCCTTGGGCGGGCAGGTTGCCTGCGACAACTCGAACCGGGCAGGGAGTGGGCCAGGGGGGCAAGGGCTGGCCGGTCCAATAGCTCGCCAGATCATGGCGATACTTCTCGGCGGCGTCCCCGACGGCTTTGGCCAACTGGGAGTTGGGAGCTTCGACGATGAAATTGCGGGTTCGGTAGTTGGCCGCGTCGGCCGGTGCTGCCAAGCACGCCAACACAGCAAAACAGGCCCACACGGTTCCCAATCGCTTCTGGAAATCGAGACGTGCAGAGACGAACTGGCGGATGGTTTTGGCTTCCATGCCGAAGGACTCCGTTCCGGTGGCTGAGCGTCGAAGGGGCGGACCTCGAATCATTCTTGGTCGCGTTCGGGCGAGTTTAGGGGAAGCCGTCCGTTCGCCGATAGGTAGAAATGGGCGGGCTGCTGAGACGTCAAATCGCTCACAATCCCGGGCCCAAGGCGTGCAAACCGCGAAGAAAATCCAGCCCGCAAAGAACTGGACTCGCGTCAGAATCCCCGAAATTGCTATGCAAACGCTCTCCGTCGCGCTGATTTCGCGTGAGCGGATCTTCCCATCTTGGAAACGCGAATATGTCTGCTGCTAGTCAAGTCACCAGCACCTCCGCCGCCGCGAGCTTTTCGTCCAGCGAACAGGCTTCCCAAATCAGCGACAGTGCCAACGAGGGGTACAACTCGTTGGATGTGGACAGTTTTCTGCAATTGCTGATCAATGAACTGCAGAACCAGGACCCTCTGGACCCGGTCGACAACGCCCAAATGGTCCAGCAGATCGCACAAATTCGTGAAATCGGGGCCACCGACGAACTGACCAACACACTCAGCGATCTGTCCAACAGCCAACAACTGGTCACCGCCAGCGGATTGATTGGACGCACCGTGACGGGGTTGGCCGATGACCAAACCAACACAACGGGGGTGGTCGACAAGATCACGGTCGAAACGAATGACGACAGCCAAGCCCGTTCGGTCAAAGTTCACGTGGGTCAGAAGACGATGCAGATAGAGAATATCCGAGAAATTCAAACTGAGTAAAGTTTGTCGATTAGTTTGGCCGATCTACAGGTTTGAGTTTGCGTTGTAAGACCTACTGAAAACTGTGGAGACGTTCGCCGATGGGACTTCAATCAGCCCTGACGACTGCCTTGACCGGACTGAGTGCTGCCGAAACACAGATCGATGTGATCGGTAACAACCTGGCCAACTCGCAGACGGTCGGTTTCAAATCGTCCGATGCGGTCTTTGCGACGCAGTTCTTGCAAACGTTGTCGCTAGGGGCAGGTCCCTCCAGCAACAACGGTGGTACCAACCCCCGACAAATCGGTTTGGGTGTCCAGGTCGCGGAAATCGCGGCCAACCACAACCAGGGCACCATCGAGATCAGCAGCAGCAGCAGCGACCTCGCGATCCAGGGCGACGGGTTCTTCCAAGTCGAAGCGGCGGACGGCGAAAAGCTGTACACGCGGAATGGTATTTTTAAACTCAACAGCGATGCAGAACTCGTCAATGCAACCGGCCAGCGATTGCTTGGTTACGGCATCGACGAACAGTTCCGTTTGCAGACGAGTTCGTTGGTTCCGCTGTCGATTCCCTTGGGAACCAAGACCGTTGCCAAAGCGACCGAGAACGTCTCATTTGAAGGCACGTTGACCCCTGAAGGCGATGTTGCCACCGCGGGACAAGTGATCGAGAGTCTTCACCTGGGCGACAGCCAAGTCCCACGTCCCGACGCCAGCGGTGTGTCGGTCGAAACATCACCGATTGCGGATCACGCTGCCGTCACCGGCACCGTGGGGGCCGGTTCGCTGACCGGGGGAACTTACCAGTACAAATTTGCCTTGGTCGATGCCAGCGGCAATGAATCGGCGCCCAGCGCTGCACGTTCCTTCACGGTGGGAACCAACGGCAATGTCGACCTGAGTAACTTGCCTCAGGACCCTTTGGGCGGCGACTTCCCAACGGTCAACATCTATCGCACCGGCCCCAATGGAACCGAATTCGAGTACCTCGCGTCGGCAGCCGCAGGTGGGACGTACAACGACGATGGTTCGACCGCCCTGTCCGGAACGGCGATCAACGAAGACACGCTGACGGGCAACTACACCTACATGGTGACTTACTACAGCTCCGGCGACCCAGAAAGTCGCCCGAGTTCGTATTTGGGGCCCAAGAGCGTTGTCGATGGCCGGATCACGTTGAGCGATTTCCCAACGCCTCCAACGCCTCCGGCTGGCGGCGGTTTCCCCGCCTACGATTCGGTGCGGATCTATCGCAACCTTGCCGGTGACCAAAACAACTTCTACTTGGTGGGGGAGGTCGCCCCCGGTGAAACCTTCACCGACTCCGCGACGGATGCACAAATATCGGACCTGACCGAACCCGGCAACCAGTTGTTGGACATGGATGGCCCGGCGGTCAACTCCAACACCTTGCTGACCGATGTCCTTCGCCGAGATGGATTGACCTACGAACAGGTCTTCAGCGAAGGCACGCTGAGCTACACCGGTCGCAAAGGTGGTTCGAACCTGGGAACGAAGGAACTGGAGATCACTTCAACCAGCACCATGCAGGACCTGCTGGACTTCATCTCCGATGCTTCGGGGATCCAGACGTTGCAGGTTGACTCGGCCAATCCGATCCCTCGATCGGAAAACAACATTGAAGGTGAATCCGGCGACCTGGTCGCGGGAGCCTACATCCAAGACGGAAAGATTCGACTGGTTTCGAACAATGGTGAAGCCAACGCGATCGACATTGAATTGTCTGCGTTTCGATTGACGGACGAACTGGGCCAAATCACCACGCCGAACTTGGCCTTTGGAGTGCAGCAAGAAGCGATCGGACAAAGTGCCTCCAGTGACTTTGTGGTCTATGACTCACTCGGTGTGCCAATCAACGTCCGAGTTTCCGCGACCCTGGAAAGCCGCACCGACCAAGCCACCATCTATCGCTGGTACGCCGACAGTCCCGACAACTCGGTGACCGGCAACACCGACATCACGGTCGGAACAGGTCTGATTCAGTTCGACGGGAACGGCAACTTCGTGACCGCGACCGAAGAAACCATTTCGATCAACCGCCAAGGCATCCCCAGCGTTTCGCCTTTGCAATTTGAAATGGACTTCTCACTTGTCTCGGGACTGGCTACCGACGAAGCCTCGCTGGCAGCCACCCAGCAGGACGGGAGTGAACCCGGTGTTCTGAACAGCTTCGTCGTTGGCGAAGACGGCACCATTCGCGGCGTGTTCAGCAACGGTATTTCGAGAGACTTGGGGCAGTTGCAATTGGCTCGTTTTGCCAACCCCGCCGGTTTGGAAGCGCGGGGTCTGAACATGTACGCCGAGGGCGTCAACACCGGCTTGCCCGTGACCGGTCAGCCCGGCGAAAACGGCATCGGATCGGTCATCGGTGGTGCGTTGGAATTGTCCAACACGGACATCGGCAAGGACTTGGTCGAACTTGTTCTGGCCAGCACCCAGTACCGGGGAAACAGCCGAGTGATCACGACCACCCAGCAGCTCATCGACGAACTGCTCAACCTGCGACGATAGTGATTCAGAGCCAATCCTCTCGCTTGATTTGGCTGGCGCTGCCGGGATGCTTCTTGGTCGCGTTGGTTGGATTGTTGGTGCCGCTGCCGATCTCGGGTCGAATGGCTGGGTCGATCGGCAACATGGTGCACGCCCCGCTGTTCGCAGGGCTGACGATGTTGACGTTGGTGTTGCTGCAGTCGCTTCGGCCTCAGGTCGTTGGTTCCGCCCCATGGGCACGGCGTTTGGTCTTGGTCGCGGCAGCCTTGTTCGTGTCGGGTGTTTTGGTCGAGATGCTGCAAGGTATGATCGGACGATCCGCGACGCTTCACGATGCCATTGCCAACGGCCTGGGAATCCTAGCCGCGTCGGTCTGGTTCGTTGCCAGTGGTTTGACTTCGTTGATAGGGCGACGCTCGCTGCAGTTGCTTGGAATCATCTTCATCGGGCTGACATGGTGGGGTTCGATCGAGATCATTCGTGATTGCTGGAAGGTCGAATCGGACTTCCCTCGGATCGCGTCGTTCGAAACACCGCTTGAGATCACACGGTGGCATTTCAATCGCGGTCGGCGTGGTCGAACCCAGTCCAATGTGACCGACGGCGAGTTCGCTCTGCGTTGGAAACCCAAGGATGCCCCGCATCCCGCGATGACGTTGTTGGAGGTGAGTTCCGATTGGTCCAACGTGGAAACGTTGGAACTGGACATCGTGCTGAACGCACCAGCGTCTGCCGGGCCCCCCGAGTCATTGGGGCCGGTGCCGACCGAGCTGGAGCCAACTGGGACTGAGCCAACCGATTCCGAATCATCCGATCCGGAACTCGAGTCGCCTGTCGTTCGAACGTGGGAAGTGATCCTCAAAGTCATCGACGAAGATCATCAGGATTACCATGAAGATGTCGCGAAACACTTTGTGACACTTCGAGCGGGTGAACCTCAACACGTGATTTTCCCTCGTCAATCCATGATCGACGGTCCTCAAGATCGCGAGCTGGATCTGTCACGAATCAAGATGGTCAGCCTGCTCATCTACCAGCCCGGCCCTGGGGTCGAGCTCGACGTGGACCACATTCACGCGACTCTGAAACGCCCTGCGGTCCAATCAGAACCATGAACCAGTTGCGAAACAGCGAGACGATTTGTCGGCCTCGTCTTGGTCGCCACCCCGCCGTTGATAGAAGGCTCGTTCCAATCTTTTGGAATTGAACTACGATACGTTTTCCCCCACATTTTCCTTTTGAACCCACTGCAAGCTCATGATCCGCACCGATGATCTTCGTATCGGCGCCATCAAAAACCTGATGTCACCCAGTGAACTGTTGTCGGAAATCCCGGCGAGCGACGAAATCTCACAAACCGTTGCTGACGGGCGTGCTGCCATCCAGAACGTGCTTCAAAAGAAGGACGATCGTCTATTGGTCGTCGTGGGGCCCTGCTCGATTCACGACCCAGACTCTGCTCGCCAGTACGCTGAAAAGTTGGCCGTGGAGCAAAAAAGGTACGCCGACGATCTGCTGATCGTGATGCGGGTTTACTTCGAAAAACCACGCACCACGGTGGGTTGGAAAGGTCTGATCAACGACCCGAAACTGGACGACAGCTTCGAAATCAACCACGGCCTGCGAACCGCTCGGCGTCTGCTCAGCGACATCAACGCGATGGGATTGCCGACCGGAACCGAGTTCCTGGATCTGATCAGCCCTCAATACGTGGCCGATCTGGTCGGCTGGGGAGCCATCGGGGCTCGCACGACCGAAAGCCAGGGGCACCGCGAATTGGCGTCGGGGCTGTCTTGCCCGGTCGGCTTCAAAAACGGAACCAGCGGCAATGTGCAGATCGCGGTCGACGCAATCTGCTCAGCTCGGCGTCCTCACCACTTTTTGTCAGTCACGAAAGAGGGCACCTCGGCCATCTTCGCCACGACCGGTAACCCGGACTGCCACATCATTCTGCGTGGTGGAAAGCACACCAATTACGATGCCGCCAGCATCGACATGGCGTCGGGCTTGCTCGAAAAAGCCGACCTGCCACCGCGAATCATGATCGACTGCAGCCACGCCAACAGTCGCAAAATCTTCGCGCGGCAGTCGTACGTTTGTCGCGACATTTGCGCTCAAGTGTCCGAGGGCGACGATCGCATCATGGGGGTGATGATCGAGAGCAACCTGCTCGAAGGCAATCAAAAACTCAGTGCGTCCCCGTTGGTTCAAGGGCTCAGCGTCACCGACGCTTGCATCGGTTGGGACACCACCGAGAAACTGTTTCGCGATCTCGGACAAGCAGTCGCGGCCCGTCGCCAAGTCGGCTGATCGAGCAGCAAACGCGGAGACATCGCCGTCTCGTGCGAAGCACGCTACGGCGATCCAAACACGGTCACTTGGGTGCCAGAATCCTTGGCCCCAACGATCTGGAAACGCAATCCGGCAGCTTCTGCCCGCTGCCGCATCAAGGTGATGCCCTGCGAAGTCTTTGAAACGGTCTCCGACTCGAAGCCTTCCCCGTCGTCTTGGATCGAAACCGCCCATCCGGTCGGGGCCGTTTCCCAAGCCACGATCAATTGGTTCGCTCGGGCGTGCCGAACCACGTTGCGAACCGCTTCGCAAACGATCCGGTAAACCGCGATTGCCTGCGTTTCGTCCCATGCCACGTCGGCACTCTCGTCCAATTGCTTCCACCGAACCGACAGTTCCTGGACGTCATCGCCGCGGAGCACCACGGATTCCAGAAATTCTTTGGCGGCCACCAAGGGGCCAGAAGACAGATCACGAGGCAGCGCCGCTCCGTTCATGATCTGGCGAGCGATTTCGCGGGCTTGATCGACCCACTGAACGGGTTTTTCGAGCGCCGTTTTCAGATCGGGATTCTGCCGCTGCAGCGATGCGAGCGCCCCCGCTGCAGCGAACAGGTAAGGCAGCAACTCATCGTGCAGCTCACCAGCAATCGACTGGCGTTCGGCCTCGACCAACCGCATCCACTGCGACTTCGAAACGTCGGGCCCTGACTCGGGCGGGTCCGTGGGCACACCCGGAGTGGAATCGCCGGCGGGCGTCATTTTTTGCCGCCGAACCAGCCCTTTTTGTCGAAGCTGGCCACGGCCACTTCTTGATCGCCTTGGATGTCGATCAGTTTGCCCAGGTTCACAATGCGGAAAACTTCCATCACCAACGGGGACACATTGCAAAACTTCAGAGCCACGCCCTGAGCTTTGCAGCTTTTGTTCAGCAGGATCAGTTTGTTGATCATCGCCGACGACATGAATGCCAAGCCGGAGAAATCGATCAACATTTTTTTGTGGATGGCTTGTGGCACGATCTCTTGCATTTCGCGGCCCACAACCTCAATCCGTTGTGCATCGCGAAGGGCATTGTCGGTGAATCCAACGATCAATACTTCACCCTGCATTTGCTCGGTGATGGCTGACATGTGAGTTTGCTCAGGACGGCAGGAGGAAATACAGAAAACGTTGGATGACCGATGCCACCCATCCGGTGTCCAGACCACCGCCAATGACTGCCAACAGGCGTTTCATCCGGGGCTGGTTCATGGCAGCAAGTTTAGCGGGCCGGGGGGATCGAGACAATTCGACCTTCACTTGGGACCCCGTGTTTCACTATGACCGAACTGGGCAGGATCGCATCCGTCGCTCGCAAATTTTCTGCCCGCTTTTTTCCCCACAATTCAGGTGTCCTCGTGGCGACCGCCTCCTCTCGCTCTGACGATGACGCTCGCCGCGCCGCTTCGTTGCGACGTGTCGCGATCGTTCTCAAAAATTTACCCCGACCAATTGCCGCGAAATTACTGGGCGAATTGCCCGTTGAATCGCAGCAACGCCTGCAATACGAGCTCGCCTCCCTCGACGAGGTTGACCCGCTGGAACACAAACGAGCCCTGGAATCATTCACCGGTTCCATTCGACAGACTCGATCCGACGCTGCCCGCCACGGCCAACCGAGCGGCTCCATGGATGAAATCGTGTTCAGCCGAACCGCGTCGGAGCGGGGCACGCAGACGCCTTCCCCCCGCTCGACGATGGATTCCAATCCGGCCGGAGTCCCCGTGTCCGCTGATTTTGGATCCACCAAGCATTCGTTTGGATTCCTGGATTCACTGACCAACGACGATGTCCGTGGGCTTCTGCAGAGCGAACATCCGCAAACGATCGCGGTTGTGATGGCATCGATCGATCCCCGAAAAGCCGCGGCCATCCTGCCGCAATTCCCTCCGAATCAGCGGCAAGACATCCTCAGCCGAATCGGCCGGTTGCAAGAATTTCCCGATTCGATGATCGAAGATCTGGTCAGCACCTTTCGCACCAAAGCGGAAGCCTTGATCGCTCGATCGCAAGCCAATCCATTGCAGGATCTGATCAACGCTTACGCTCCCACCGAGGGCTGGGACCCGGCGCAAGCAGCACGCCACGTGCCCGCGGAAGCCGCCGCCGTGTCGCCTCGTTTGAAAGCCATCCTGTCTGAAATGACGCCGACGTACGGTCACGCCTCGCCCAGCACGGAAACCCACTCGGTTCCAGCGACGCATGCCACCGCGCCCGGGCATCCTGCCAGCACGCCAATCGGTGCCGCAGCAGAAATTCAAGAGCCATCAGTTGGCGGCGCACCACCGCTGCGAGTGCATGTGCCGGCGAACGCCACCGCGGAAGCTCCCCACGCCTCCCCGCGATCAGATTCCACCTCCTCGCCGGCATCCTCCGGTTTGGCCACGGACGAAATTCATCAACAACTCGTGAAAATGAAACCGCGTTTGCTTTGCGAAGCTCTGGGACGTGTCCCCACCCGCATCGCCATGCTGTGCTTGTGCGGGCTGCCTAACAAGACCGCCGACTCCGCCATCAGCGTGCTCCCGCGGCAACAAGCCAACCAGGTTCGTGCCCAGTTGGCCAATGTGGGATCGATGGAACTGCGTGAAATTGACGAGGCCAAAGAAGCGGTCTTGGTTGCTGCTTTGGCTGATTCCTCCACCACTGCGATGGCGGCATGACCATGGCATCGATTCTCAAACACAACGCCGCGCCCAACGCCGCCCCCGCAAGCAATGCGGATGGCACGCCCGTCGCGCCCCCTGACCGATCGAAGTTTGGCCCCGCTGACTTTCCGCCCGCGAGTCGCCCCGGCATTTCCACGCGAGTCCCTGCTGATCAAGTCGATCAAGCTCGATCCACCGCAGCAGGTGCGACTGGCGACGTCGTCGGCAAACAACCGGGTGGTGTGTCCGGTTTGGCTGGCTTCAATCTCAATGACCTGGCTGAAAAAGGACGCGAAGAATTGCGTCAGGCTCGCGAACAAGCCGCTCAGTTGCTCGCCGAAGCGGAATCCCAAGCCGCCGAAATGAAGCAGGCGGCGGAAGCTCGCGGCTACGAAGAAGGCGTGAAAAAGGCCTCGCAAGACATCGAACAGAAAATCACGCAGTTGGCCGAAGCCAAAACCAAATCGCAACTGCAAGCGTTGCAAAACGCCAGCACAAAGATGCACGCGCAGTACGACCAATGGATGCAGCAATACGCCGAGGTGCTGACCGAAACTGCGATCGCAGCGACCGAACGAATGGTGCGCGCCAACCTGAACGAGGCCCCCGTGCCGGCATCGCTTGCCGAAGCCGGTTACGCCGACAGTCCTCACCAACAACACCTTCTGGTGCGTTGGGCCAGCGAAGCGCTGCACAGCACTCGGTCCGCTGGACGTTTGGTCCTGGCCGTTCATCCCGACATGCTGGCGGAGTTGGGGCAACGTTTCGATGAACTTTTGGCAAGCCCTGATTTGCCGGAACAGTCCTGTGTGATCCCCGATGAAACACTTCCCGTGGGCGAAGTGGTCGTGCGACAAGAAGGCGGCGAGATCCGCGCCGGGTTGCAATCCCAGTTGGAACGGTTGCGTGAGGAAATGCTATGAACCTGCCCGCCGTTCCACAGCTGCACCCGCCACGCTTGCCCGATCCCGAAACCATTCGCCAATCACTTGGCTCCCTGGTCCTGTCACAAATTCGCGGCCGTGTCGCATCGGTGACGGGCGATGCGGTGACGGTGCAAGGCATGACCGCTCCCCTGGGGGCGATCTGCGAACTGATGCCGCCGGACGCCAAACCCACCCTCGCGCGAGTCATTGGGTTTGATGACACGCGACCGATCCTGGCACCGATGGAAGCCATTTCAGCCCTCGCGGCTGGGGATCGAGTTCGCTTGGTTTCGCGATCGCTCACATTGCGTGTTGGCGACTCTCTGTGCGGGCGTGTCATTGATGCCTTCGGGCGTCCGATCGACGGAAAACCTCTCAGCGAAGACCTTGTTCGAGTCAGTGCGTCGCGGGCCGCACCCGATTCGCTGGATCGCCCACCCATTGATGAACCTCTGCAAACGGGCGTTCGCGCCATCGATGCGATGCTGACCTGCGGCGTGGGCCAACGGTTGGGAATCTTTGCCGGTTCCGGCGTTGGCAAGAGCACGTTGCTCGGCATGCTGACTCGCGGAACAACCGCCGATCGAATCGTGATCGCGATGGTGGGCGAGCGAGGACGCGAAGTCCAGGAATTCATGCAGCGGGCGCTCGGTGCCGCCGGCCTGAAACGCAGCGTCGTCGTGGTGGCAACCAGCGACAAACCCGCCGCTCAACGACTTTCTGCGGCATGGACCGCGACCGCGATCGCTGAACAATTTCGCGACGAAGGGCATCGTGTGCTGTTGCTCGTCGACAGTGTGACTCGTTTCGCCATGGCTCAGCGTGAGTTGGGATTGGCCGCCGGCGAACCTCCGACCACACGTGGCTACCCGCCCAGCGTGTTCAACATGTTGCCCCAGTTGGTCGAACGTGCTGGACGGACCACCAAAGGTTCGATCACTGCGTTCTACACCGTGTTGGTGGAAGGCGACGACAACAACGAACCCATTTCAGATACCGTCCGTGGTTTGCTCGACGGGCACATTGTGCTGAACCGAAAACTCGCCCATCGTGGGCACTACCCGCCGATCGATGTCCCCGAAAGCATCAGCCGAGTCGCCAATCATTTGGTAACCCCGGAAATCTACCAGGCCACCCTGGGAATTCGCGAACACATGGTCCAGTACCAATCCAGCGAGGACCTGATTTCGATCGGTGCCTACCGCGCCGGCAGCGACCCTCGCATCGACACCGCCATCGCGATGCGAGACCCCATCAATGATCTGTTGCGACAAGACGCGAACGAGATCACGCCCCTGGCGGATTCACAGGCTCGCATTCAAAAATTGCATCAAGCCGCGTCGGCAGCACTCGCTCAACTGAAACAACCGCCGGTTGCTGCTCCCAATCCAGCCTGATCCCGCTCTTTCCATCGAATGAGTTTCCAAAACGGCATCCATTCACCAGATCGTTTCGGCCACACCGCTCAGAACGTTCTTCTTCCCGTCAATCCTTCGCACTCAACACTCGCTAGCGTCCCATGCCTCCGTTTCGATTCCGATTCGATTCCCTGGTGGACTTGCGTTCTCGCGAACGAGATGAAGCGGGCGCGGAGGTGGGCAAGGCTCTGGAAGCCATTCAGCGAATCAACGAGCAAGTGCAAGACATCGATTCGCAACGCGAATTGATCCGCACGGCGCAGACCCACACATTGCATCAAGCCAACGTTTCGGTGGACCAGATGCTGCACCAAGGTCGCTACGACATCCAACTGCACGCCGACCAAATCTCGCTTCAACAAACGCTGGCTCAGCTCAACCAAGAGCTTGAAAAGCGTCGCCAAAAGCTTGTGACCGCAGAAGCCGAAGTGAAACGCCTCGAACGATTGCGTGAAACTCAACTGGCCGAACATCGTTCGCTCGAAGCCAAACAAGAACAAGCCGAAGCCGATGATCTGACATCCGCCCGTGTCCTGCTACGACGTCGCGCGATGGCTGCTCAATCCAAGGAGACTCGACGATGAGATTCATGATGCGTTCCGTCGCGATGATTAGCACCGCGACCTGCTTGACCATGATCATTTTGATGGGCTACTTCGCTTCGCGAGGCACGCTCAACGTTGGAACATTGACCAAAGTCATCGCACTGTTCAACGGAATCGACATCACCGGCAATCAATTGCGGCAGATCATGCAGCAAAGCGAAGACCGTGAGCAACCGGATTTTGACGAGATCCTCGACGCCCGGCGGCGGGATGGATTGGACAGTGACATTCGATTGCGAAGTCTGAAAGAAGCCAAGAACGACATCGCTCTTCAAATGTCGGAACTGAAGCTGCAACGCGAACGTTTTGATGAACGTCGGACCTCGTTTGATCGCAGTTTGGACGAAATTCGAAAAGGCGCTCAAGACGAAGGACTGCAAGAAGTGCAACGCACACTCCAGGCACTTGAGGCAGAACAGGCAAAAGAGCAGCTTTTGCGCATGTACGATGACGAAGAAATCGATGACGTTGTCAGTATCATTCAAGCCATGCCCATCGATAAACGAAAAGATATCTTGGCAGAGTTTGCTACGCCCGAAGAAATGGACAAGCTCTACGAGATCCTACGCCGCATCGGCGAAGGAATGCCAACGACCGGACTCATCGACGATGCTCGCGGTGGGTGATTGAGGTCAAGGTGTTCCCACCAGGATCCCGATGATCACGGTGGGGGGACCGCGATGACAACTACAAAACCAGTCCAATCAAGGACCGAGACCACTGTCTCGACACCGACGACCAACAAACGCGCCGAGAATGCGTTCGCCGCACTGGGCAGTTCTGCATCCGCACGAACAGCCGGATTGATCGAGCCGGCGTCAGGATTGGGCGATCCGTTCGCCGAAGTCTTCGCTCGAATCGCGACCACCGAAACCGTGGTTGCCTCCGAACCAGCCTCGGCACCGGAAGACTCGCTGTCAACCGAAACCGAAGACCGCGACGAATCCAGCGAAGAAGAGGTCGAAGCGCGAGACGACACCACCCCCGCCGCCGCGGCGACAACGGCAACCAACTTGGTCGACGAGACGGTCGAAGTTGACTCGGCGCAAGATGCGGTCGCAACTTCCAACGAAGAGAATGAGTCGTCGGAGAGCCCCGACGAGGTGGCTTGGACCCAATCGGCCGAGGAGACCGACTCACTTCAAGAGGAAGAAGCCAGCTCGGCGGATGAGGCCTTGCTCCTTTCCGACGCGGAATCGAAACTCGAAGAAAGCGATTCCAATGCGATCGTGACCGAAGAGGTTGCCGTTCTGCTCAGCAGCGAATCGCAACAGCGTTCGAGCGATGACACCGCGAACGCTTCGGCGGAAGAAGAGGTTCTGACCACGAATCCGGTCACCTCCACCGAAGAAGCCGCCACGGATGAGTCCGGCACAGAGAATGACAACGCTGAAACGCGTGGTGAATCACAATCCGACGATCCAACCTCGCACGATCCCCGACGAACCGAACGTCGCCGCTATTCACGCGAAGGGAATGCTGACTCGCAAGACCAGGCGTCTCAACCCGCCAGCGGAAGCAATTCGGGGGAGGGAAAAATCGCAATCGATTCGTCCCTGGCAGCGGCCGGCGACGAAACCGAAATCAGCGAGACGCAGTTGAATCAGTTGGTCGAACAAGCCGCGGCCAAATCTCCCGCCTCGGTGGCGGCTGTGGCACCCATCCAAGCCACCGCCGCGGCCGCCGCTGCCAAAACCGCGGCCAGCGGAACGACCGCCGTGGGATCCACGAGTGCCGCGGTGTCCACCCCATCGGGCAGCAGCGATCCGACCGATCCCCTCCATTCTGCCACGCCTTCGGCGGAAAAGGCGGAAAGCAAAGCCAAGGCTGGTCTGCAAGCCTCTGGAGTCGACCAGACCTCCGCGGTGGCTCGTGCCAAACTGGTCCAACGGGTCAGCCGAGGTTTTCAAACGCTCGGCACCAACGGCGGACACATTCGCATGCGGCTCTCGCCGGTCGAATTGGGGTCGGTCCAATTGGAAGTTCATATCCAAGAGAACAACCTTCGCGGCCGGATGGTGACGGAATCGGAAGCCGCCAGCCAACTGCTGCGAGAACATCTGCCCCAGTTGCGGTCGCAACTCGAGTCGCAAGGCATGCGGTTGGAATCCATTGAGATCACCACCGATCCCAACGGCGCCTCGGAGTTCGATCAAACTCAAAACTCGTTTGGTGATCGAGACCATGCCGATCGCGACGCGGGATCCCAGCACGAACGCTCTCGCAACCGCGGCAACGTCAACGGCTCCCGCCCCATCGATGCCAAACCGGACGGTCCCACCCTCCCAGCAGCAACCGCTGCCTCCTGGATGACGCCGGCGACCGGGGTCGACCTGCAGGTTTGACCTGGTCACTAGCTCGTAGCCACTAGCCACTAGCCACTAGCCACTAGCTTCTAGCTCGTACTCGTACTCGTACTCGTACTCGTACTCGTGCTCGTGCTCGTGCTCGTGCTCGTGCTCGTGCTCGTGCTCGTGCTCGTCGTACGATGGGCTTCCAAACCCGTCGAATTGAAAGCCCGACGCGTGGGCGGGGCACCGCACCGCATCCCACTGACGGCCCCATCCGGGGCAACGGCCATGAACCGCCATCCAACTCGGGGCTTCCACCCCGAGCTATGAAAGACGGCCCCATCCGGGGCGAAAATCTTGAACCGCACCTATCGTCGCTCCGGGTGCGCATGGTGGGTGGCACCTTACGGAATGGCACCTTACGGAATGGTGGAAACCCCAACCGCGGAGCGGTGACATTTGCCAGCCTCGGGTTTCAACCCGAGGTCTCCAATGGCAAGAGCGAGCGCAACCGAGCCGCGGAGCGGCGGCAGGTGGTTGCAACGCTTCCCCCAACTGTCGTCGCTCCGCGACTGGGTGGACCTGTGGATGGGCATGTGACCTTGGGTTGAAACCCAAGGCTGGCGGCTGCCGTCGCTCCGCGACTGGCCGTGCGTGTTCCCCGCGGGTGCATCCCGGGGTGCGCATGGTGGGTGGCACCTTACGGAATGGTGGAAACCCCAACCGCGGAGCGGTGACATTTGCCAGCCTCGGGTTTCAACCCGAGGTCTCCAGTGGCAAGAGCGAGCGCAACCGAGCCGCGGAGCGGCGGCAGGTGATTGCAACGCTTCCCCCAACTGTCGTCGCTCTGCGACTGGGTGGACCTGTGGGTGGGCATGTGACCTTGGGTTGAAACCCAAGGCTGGCGGCTGCCGTCGCTCCGCGACTGGCCGTGCGTGTTCCCCGCGGGTGCGCATGGTGGGTGGCACCTTACGGAATGACCAGTGGCAAGAGCGAGCGCAACCGAGCCGCGGAGCGGCGGCAGGTGATTGCAACGCTTCCCCCGACTGTCGTCGCTCCGCGACTGGGAATTCGCAAAGTCCGAGGGACCCTCCCTCGTCGCTCGACAACTAAGATGACGGCCCCTCCGTTTTCACTCACAACCATTCGCCAAGTTGTGAGCCCCGCACAAGGAAAATCCCCATGTCACACCGCCGGGCTGCTCTTTCGAATCCCTTCGCTTTGGTTGCGTTTGGCATGCTGGTGTTCTGCCCCACGCTCCATGCCCAAGAACCAACTCCCCAAACCGAAGGCAACGTTGCTGACCCCACGGCGGCGGATGTGATTGTCTATGGCTCGACACCGGGAGGCTTTTGTTCCGCGATCGCGGCCGCTCGCGAGGGAGCTTCGGTCATCTTGCTAGAACCGACCGAGCATATCGGCGGGCTGAATACGGGTGGCTTGAGTCACTGCGACTCGAACCAGATGGTTCGCAGCACGTTGTTGGGATTGTTCGATGAGTGGCACACACGAGTGGTGAAGGACTACACCGACCGAGGTCGGCAAGCTCCGTACAACCCAGCCAAGAAGGACCAATCGCGGTGGACGTTCGAACCGCATGTGGCGATGCGAGTGACCTTGCAAATGTTGGAGGAAGCCGGGGTCACCGTCCTGACAAAGCGTGCTCTTCAATCAGTCACGAAGGATGGTCCACGCATCACCTCGTTGGACACGACGCAAGAAGTGTTCACTGCCAAAGTCTTCGTGGATGGCACCTACGAAGGCGACCTGATGGCGGCTGCAGGAGTCGATTGGACGATTGGCCGAGAAGGACGCGAGGAATACGGTGAATCGCTGGCGGGAAAGCAAACCCCGAAATCGAAGATGAACATCAACGGCTTCGATGATCAAGGCGAGCCATTGCCGCTGGTCACCGCGATGCGTGTTGGTGACGAGAACGTCGGTGACAAAAATGTGATGACCTACAGCTTCCGACTGTGCTTGACCGAGGAAGCGGAAAACCGTGTGCCGATGCCTCAACCCACCCACTACGACCCGGCAAGGTTCGAGATTGTCCGCCGGGCGCTCCTGGCCGGGGAAACCCGCGTTGGCTTTGACTTGTACCCACTGCCCGGGAACAAACTCGACGGCAACAATTCAATCGGCGGGCAATTCTCCATCGGTTTGGTCGGCGGCGGCAACGACTGGCACGCCGCCAACGAGGCGGGGCGAAGGAAGATCTGGGAAGCCCACAAGCAGTACACGCTGGAGTTCTATCACTTCCTGATCACTGACCCGGTTGTGCCCCAATCGATGCGGGAACGCTACGCCAAGCTCGGCCTTTGCAAAGACGAATTCGCGAGCCACGAACACTTTTCGCCGGCGCTCTACGTCCGCGAATCTCGAAGAATGAAGGGCCTGTACGTCATCAGCCAAAAGGACATTCTCGAATCACCCGAAAAACAGGATCCGATTGCGATCTCGTCGTTTCCAATTGACTCGCATGACTGCCAAAGGATTGCACTTCCAGGTGGCGGGGTGATCAACGAAGGGACGATCTTCCCCGTGCGAAGAACCAATCCAAAACAGGGCTACGCTTACCATGTCCCCTACCGGTCGATTCTGCCCCGACCAGAGCAGTGCGACAACTTGCTGGTTCCGGTCGCCCTGTCCTGCACGCACGTTGGGATCTCGTCATTGCGAATCGAGGGGGCTTGGATGGCGATCGGCCAGGGAGCCGGTGTCGCCGCGGCCCTGGCGGCGGATGCCGACCTGCCTGTCCAGGAACTGAACTACGAACAGCTCCGCAAACGGCTGCTCGCGCAAGGCCAGGTTCTGGAACTGCCGGACGTGCCGGAGCCAACCACTCCGAGTGGGACCATTGCCGCGACGTCGTTGCCGGGAATGGTGCTCGACGATTCCCAAGCGGAACTCTCGGGCAACTGGTCACACTCGACCAACTTCAAACCTCACGTCGAGACGGGCTACATGTATTGCGGGGAGAAGGATTCCCAATCGAAGGGCGACGGGAACACGACGGCCACCTTTCGATTCCGTGTTCCAAAGTCGGGGCGATACGAAGTGCGGATGGCTTATTCCGCTCACGAAAGCCGGGCGAAGAACGTTCCTCTCTCAATTTCCACCGGGGACTCCCACACTTCGTTCCACGTGAACCAAACCCTGCCGCTGCCATCGGGAGAACACTTCCGCCCAGTCGCCACGGTTGCACTCTCGGCAGAGACGGAATCCGTCATCCAAATCACGAACGCGGAAACGTCTGGCTTTGTGATCCTTGACGCCGTGCAACTGCTGCCAGTGGAATCCAAGTCAGTCGCTGAGGAGTGATTGGGGGCGACGCGTTCATTCTGAAAGAGACGAGAGGAGAAGTACCCCGCGGACTTGGCAGGCGATTCGTTGACGGCATAAAAAAAGCCTGCGATCGAGGGATTCGATCGCAGGCTTCGGTTTGTTGAAACGTTCGAGCTCACTGAGCTTGAGCGACTTGTTCGGCAGCGATGTCCGCCGTCACAATGGCTTTGGCGGTCACGGCATTTTCGCCTCGGGTACGAATCACCATGGGAACACGTTGGTTCCCACGCGCCGTGTCGGCGGTCAGCGTCAAGTCGACCATGTGGATCATTCGTTCGTCTTCGCTGGCCGAGAATTCCACCTTCCAACCTTCGCATTCGATCGACTCAATTGCGAAAGGCTTGCGGCCCCGAATCGCCAAGCGTTGGGAAATGCTATCACCTTGCTTGATCGTTCCAACCGCGATGGATTGAGGAGCGATCGACAGGGCTGATTCGACGGTGCCGATCACTCGCAAAGGAACGTTCGGCATGCTGCGGTCATTGGTTTGAATGATCAGCTCGTCTTGGAAGTAGCCTTCCGGAGCGTCTTCACGCACTTCGACGGACAGTTCGTAGTTGGCTTTGCCTGCACCACGTTCGGTTTGCTTGAACGAAGGCACCAACCAAGGCGTGTTGGAGCGGACGTCGACCACCTGCCAATCACTTCGCCCCGCGTAGAACAACTTGGTCGACCCCGACTTGGGTTCGCCTTGATTGACGGTTCCCAGTTCGATGGCACCAGGGTGGAACACCATGTCGCTGCGGATGTAACCATCCACTTTCAACTGAATTTCGCTGTAGAACGGTTTGTCGATGACGACCGTCAACGTCGCGCCACGTTTGCCGCGAAACGTTGGGGTGTTGAAACGAGCCAAGATCGATCCGGACTCGCCGGGAGCGATCGTTGCGGTTTCGATGATCGCGGTGGTGCATCCACAGCTTTCTCGCACCGATCGGATATGCAGATCCGAGTTGAACGTGTTGACCACCGGAAAGCGAAATTCCGTTTTGGAAGCGACCGCAACCGTTCCAAAATTGTGCGTCTTCACCGGGAACACCGTTTGGGTCCAATCCGCCCTCGCAGAGGAACCCAGGGCCGAACCCAAGAAGACAAACGCCACCATCCACACTCGACTGTTCATTCGATCCCCTCCTGAGGGGAGCTGCGAGGAAACATGTTCACCTGAAATGCCCATCCATCGGCATTGGCTCGAGGTTGACCATTTGCTAGCAACAACGCGAAGGTCGGGTGCATCCACAATCGATCAACGATCTCGTGTGAATCGTACCGAGATGCCTCAGATGGACAAGCTCGATTGGGGGGAGAATTTGTGGAAACCAATGAAAATCAGCGAATCCGTGAAGAATGAGTGGATCAAATTGACGTTGTTGCCGAGGGGGCGATTTTCGTAGCGTCTGGCCGGTCGATTGTCCCCCGTCTCCGATGCCAGGTTCCTCATGTCTGCGCCACGTCTCCTCCTCCTGCCCCTGTTCACGGAATGGTCGGTTCGATCATCCTCGCTGACACGCTCAGGATTGGCCATCGCTCTGCTGGCCACCGGATTCACCAGCGCGGGCTGCCATCGCTCGCGGTTGTTCTCACCGCTCAACGGCCGATCCGGTCTGGAACAACACGCCAATCAGGGACCTTCGGACATCTTCATTTCGGGGGAGGATGCCGCCCCAGAGACGCTGCTTGAAGAAGTCCCGCAGCGTTTGGCGACGGCGAAAACACCGATCACTCGAAAGAATTCGAATTCGACGACCGCGGCAACCCCGCCCACCAAGACTCCGGCTCCCGCTCAAACCACCACCTCCTCCGGCCCCGAATCTGACGATTTGTCGTCACGAGATTCGGCGGCAACCACACGCCAAGTCAGCTACGTCAGCGACTCGCCGTCCCGCCCGGATGAAAACGGCACTCCCAAACCCACCTCGGCACCGGACACTTACGCGGGCGTCGACGTCAGCATGGTCATGAACGCGCTCAAGGATCATCCGCCTGAGGTGCAGCGAGAAGCGATTCGCCGCTTGGTCGCAATGTCCTACAAGAAAGCCCAACCCACCCAGCAACCGGCCGGGATCGACAACCTGTTGGCGGCCTCGCTGGACTCGTTGCCCGATCTGCCGGATGAAGTGGTGGATCGCGGCCTGACGCCACAACGCATCGCGGCAAAGGATTTCCCCCCCTCCCCATCGAAGGAGTCCTCCACAAGCCCCGTCGCCAATGTCGCTCAGACCATCCCGCCACTTTCTGAATTCAATCTGACCGACCAGGTGCTCGAAGACGTTTTCGAAGGAGACTCCCTGAGCGACCAAGGCAAGGTCGCCACCACCAACGCCGCTGCGACCGGTGGTGGTGAGAACCTTCCATTGCCGGTTGGCTCGCCCCAAACAGAAACAGATGCCACGGCCGTTTGGAACTTCTCGGACAAGGTCGCGGATGACACCGGCGCGGCTCATTCGTTGTCGGATCAAACGGACGCCATCGCCAACCAAGATGGCACACCACCCAAAGTTCAACAGGTCTCGGCCACGCAATCGTCAGGCTCTCAATCGCCTGTCATCCAACCGGCGGCCAGCGTCGCTCAAGCAGTCAACGTGGAATCGCTCAGTGACTCGGAACTGTATGACGCCTTGCTCAAACGACTCGAGCAAACCGAACCCAATGAATCCGACGCTCAGAAACAACGTCGCCAGATTATTAAACGTCACTTGATGGTTCTCTCGGGAGACCCCGATCGTGCGGTCGACAAACTGGAGGGATTGAGCACGGAAGAACAGGAGTACCTGCGTCACCAATTGCTCGGTCTGTGGACCATCATCGATCCCAACGGGCACCCGGTGCCGTCGCGACGTTTCAGCACCGCGCTGCCGCAAATTCGCCAAGCCACCGAGTTCCTTGCCGCGGCATCGGATTCGCTGGATATCCGGGCCTTGGAATTCTGTACCGAGATCGAAGCCTACGGGCAAATCAAGCCGTTCCCGAAACGTCAGTTTGATCCCGGTCAACAAGTCATCTTGTATTGCGAGATTGAAAACTTCGTGGCCAAGTCAATCAGCGAGGGTGGCAACCAAGGCTTCGAAACCATGTTGCAAGGCAGCTATGACCTGCTGGATGAATCAGGGCGTCGCGTTGCCAGCCAATCGCTGCCTGTCGACAAACAATTGTCGACGAACAAATTGCGTGACTATTTCATCGCCTACCAAATGTACTTGCCCGACTCGCTCGAACCGGGACGCTACCAGCTGCGTTTGACGATGGAAGACGTCCACGGAAAGAAGTACGGTCAAAACGAAGTCACCTTCGAGATCAAACGCTAGCTCGACTTCGACACCACGCCGTCCAAGATCCCGCTGCCAGCATGCAGGCTTGGGCAAAAAAAGCGGGCGCAATCACGAGGAAAACCAAAGTCGTGGCGACCACACGGCCTTCGTAGATTCTCAACGTGGTTGCGTTGGAGAATAAATGGGTGGCTTGGATGCCGGCCCAAACCAGTGAAACGAAGCTCACGAACGCGAGCCACAAAAAATGCTTGCTCCCACGGATCATCAACGATCCGGCATGAGCACCGAGCAGGTGGAACGGGATCACGACCACCCCGACAAAGAACAGAAACTCCGGCAACGTTTCAACAAGCTCTGGTACATCGGAATAACGCTGCCAAACCAACAGCCCGCCGCTCGCGGCCCAGGCCCAGGTGAAGAGATTGATCCCGATGATGGCCCAGCCAAAGGTCTTCTCGAGCGACCCGTGGTAGAGTTCGTACCCGAAACGCTCCGCGATGCTGGGAGCTCTGGCTTCAACCGGCCGATCGCTCAGAAATCTCTGCAGGTCGGCCTCCAGTGCCCCAGCCGATTCGTAGCGTAGGTCTGGATCGCGTCTCAGGCACTTCAAACAGATCGCTTGCATCGCATCGGAAAGATCAGGCCGATGTTTCTTCGGCCCATCGATCGGCGAATGGTGCAGCATCAACACGGCCTCGGCAAAATTGTCCGGCGTCAAAGGAGTCGTTCCGGTGAGCATCTGATACAGCATCACGCCGAGCGAATAGAGATCGCTCTTCGGTGTGATCTGACGATTGCCAAACATCGCTTGTTCGGGCGCAATGTAACGCGGCGTCCCCGCGATCCTGGTCGTTGTCGCGACGGTCGAATCCGTGTTCGCACAAAGACCAAAGTCCAACACCACGGGCCTCTGCGTTTCGCCATCCGACGACTGCTGCATCAGAATGTTCTGCGGCTTCAAATCGCGGTGAATGATTCCGGCTTCATGACCGTACTGAACCGCGTTGGCCATCTGAATCATCCACTTCGCGGCCTCCTTCTCGGACATCGGCGACGACTGATTTGCCAACCAATCGCACCCAACAAAGACGACGACTGCCCTGCCGATCGCGTCGCTTCTGAATCGGAGTCCGCGGCGTCTCGCGTGGTCGAATTTTCTTGTGTTCGTTCGGTGCTGTTTTCCATGCCGTTTATCCGGTGCCATCCCATATGGCGAGGATCTCGGTGTCTGGTGAAGACCGCCCGCTAAGCAGGTCGGCAGGAGTGATCAAGCACAACCATGTGAGCCGTTTGGGCGTTCGCCCCGGTTGTGCGTGAAAACCGTGGCGAACGCCAGCGGCTCACATACCCGATGACACCTGCGCACCTGCTTAGTGAACAAAAGTAGACAACACCAATCGAAGAATCGAGCCCCCACCTCATTCGAGGTCGTGAAGTTTTACTTCACTCTCCCTTTGGGAGGGTCGGACCGCTTCGGGCCGGGGAGGGTTACGCGCAGGATCCAATGCTGAGCCCTCCCCTCGCTTCGCTCGACCCTCCCAAGGGGAGGGTGATGAGAAACGCTTTGCAAAACAACAACTTGAAAACTACACGACCTCCTGCGCGGGCGGGGTTCGCACGACGTCACGAACAGAGCACTTCGAAACTGCACAACCTCATTCATGTGCAAGAAGCAACGCCGATACCTGCCTCGTTTCAATCAATTGATTCCCAAGAGATTCATCGAACTCGTACCGAACTCACCACAGCACCTTCACATTGAGCACCTATAAATCACGCCTCATTCAAAACTGACCTGCCATCCTATTTGCGAACGCCTTCCATGAAACCCTTCGCTGCCTTGCTGATCCTAACAGCGTCCCTGCTTGCCACCGGTTGCGATTCTGAACCCGCTCTTCACCCGATCAGCGGCCATGTCACGCTTGGCGGGAAACCCTACGAGCGGTTGATCGTGTATGTCCGGCCCGTCGACGAAAGCGTCACACAATACAACCTCGGTGTCGGTGAAACCGACGCCACTGGAAAGCTGTTCCTTCGCTCGACCGCCGGCGAAGGTCTCGCAACCGGAATGTATCGCGTCAGCTTCTCTTGCATCGTCAGTGGCAAAGGTCAAACGGTTGGCTCCAGCGATGAAAAGATGGACGACGACCGGCGTCTGGTCACCAAAGACCTTGTTCCTCCTGCCTACGGCGATGGAGGTGAATCGACCCTCGAATTCGAGGTGGTTTCCGGCACCGACAACCGCATTGAATTCGACATCCCATCCAAACAGTCTTGAATCATCCCTTTTTGTTCCCACCTGACTTTTTCTCGCGAGACCTTTCAGATGAAACGACGCAACCTTCGCCACCGATCCGGCTTCACACTTGTCGAATTGTTGGTGGTCATTGCCATCATCGGCATTCTTGTCGGATTGCTCCTCCCTGCCGTCCAATCCGCACGCGAAGCCGCACGACGAATGCAGTGCAGCAACAATCTCAAACAACTTGGCTTGGCGACGCATAACTTTGCTTCCGCTTACGACGAAGATCTGCCAATGCTTGGTGAAGCTCAGGAAGGTGGCCATTGGAGTGCATTCATCATGCCCTACTGTGAACAGACCAGCCTCTTTGAAGCACTCACGTTTGGTTCCACCAACTGGGCAGCGGGCACCGCACTCAGTGGCGCCGACATTTCATCGGCCAACCCACGAGATCGGCAAGTGGCCGCTTGCGAAATGCAGATCAGCGTCATGCGATGCCCTTCCTCAGTCGCCCCTTCAGCCATCTTTGACGCCTCGGTCTATTCGCCTCCATGGTTTGTCGCCGCCCGTGCACCCGCCAACTACCTCGCCGTCGTCACCGGCATTCAGCCAAATGACTGGAAGCCTTCCTGGGGATGGGGCCGCGCCAACCAACCGACTTGGGGCGACAGCCAAACGACAAAGCACCACTCCGAGTTGGACGGCATGATTCAAACGCGTTCTCCCGAGCGAGCTCGTATCGCACAAGGCGGAATGGGAGGCGGCACCAAATTTCGAGACGTGATCGACGGACTCTCCAACACCCTGATGTTTGGCGAAGCCATCCCCGACCCCGAGTTGGCCTCGATCGCATCGACTGCCGAAGAAGCCAACTCTGGCCGAAAAGATCACTGGGCGATTGGCGGCGACGACTTCGACAACTGGGAAGGTACCGACTGGTCCGAAATGGGCGGGTCAACCGCTGTCCCAATCAACTATGCCAAACCAATTGACATCCCCACGGCGGATGACTCACCTGAATGGGGCGCTTACGAAGTCAGCTTCGGCAGCCAGCACACCGGTGGTGCTCAGTTCTGTGTGGGCGACGGATCGGTTCGTTTCATCACGGAATCGATCGACATGACGATCTTTTCCGCCTTGGGGACCCGAGATGGTGGGGAAGTGGTGGAACAGCCATAACTTAATCACTTCCTTGAGAAGCAGGTCGGCGGGAATGATCGGGCATGGCGATGTGAGCCGTTTGGGCGTTAGCCCCGGTTGTACGTAGGAGCAACATCGCTCGCCAACACGTTCCAAATGCCGAAAGACTCCCGCCGGTCTGCTGAACACTTCCTTGAATCCATTTTCTCTTTGAGTTTCCCAATGCGTTCGACACAACCATGGTTCCTCCGTCCCGGCATCTGCCTGCTTCTTCTTGTCTGTTCATGGTCGACAGCCGTCGGGCACGATGGACCTGACCCGCGGGCGCATTGGGTTTTTGGAACACCGTTCTTCCAAGATGGAAATCTGAAAAGCCAACTCGGTCCCAGTCTCGCTGGGCACGGATCCCCCACATTGGACGACTCCGATGGACTCAACGCGATTCGCCTCGAGGGGACCCGTTCGTTTTTTGTTGCTGAACAACCTTGGCCTGAATTGCAGAAGAAGCTTCCTGAGGAAGCGATCACGATTGCGGCTTGGGTTTCGCTCGATGAGCTGACTCAATACGGCGGCATTGTCTCGGCCCTGCAGGACAATGGCGACTCGGAACAAGGATGGGTTCTGGGGTACAACAACCAAACGTTCTCGTTCGGACTCTCCAGTCAGGAAGCAGACGATGGGAATGGGAAGATGACCTACCTGGAAGGAACCACCGAAGTGACACTCGGAAAGTGGTACCACGTCGCGGGTGTTTACGATGGCGAAACCATGCAACTCTGGGTCAACGGAAAACTGGATGCAAAAACGGGCGATCAAGGTGGTCCGATCTTGTATCCGAAAAAAGCCGACCTGGCGGTGGGTGCCTACCTCGATCGAAACGAGACCATTCCCATGAGCGGTCGTCTGGCGAAGGTCGCTGTCTACGACCTGGCCGCAAAACCGGCTTGGATCGCTCATGACTTCGAACACCAAGAGGCATGGGCAGAGCTTCCGCCCACCGCGAAAAAGAAGGCACCCTTGGACTTCATGGTCGCCCCGTTTTTGCAGTACGCCACCACCGACAGCATCCGCGTGGTTTGTGAAACCAATGCGGAGTGCGAAGTCTCCGTGCGTTTCGGAGAAACCGCCGACTTCGACCGCGAAAGCACTGCCGCCTCCGACGACAAAAGAATTCATTCGGCACTGCTGGATGGACTGACTCCTGAGACCGGACACTACTATCAAGTCACCGCAACCGATCTGGAAACCCAAGCTTCCGTGCAAAGCGAAGTGCTCTCGTTCCAGACCGCTTCCCTGCCGGAAACCCCGTACGCATTTGCAGTCATCTCGGATACTCAGGGCAATCCAGCCGTCAGCGGAAAAGTCGGCGAATTGGCCTGGGGCCTGCGTCCGAACTTCTTGGTCGTCCCCGGTGACCTTGTCAGCACCGGCACGATCAAGAACGAATGGGTTTATCAGTTCTTCTCAAGCATGAATCCACTGATCTCTCGAGTCCCGTTCTATCCGGTCCTGGGGAACCACGAGCGAAATGCAGATCACTACTATCGGTACATGGACCTGCCCGCACCTGAATACTACTACTCGTTTCGATACGGGAACGCGGCGTTCTTCATGCTCGATTCCAACAAGGAAATGGGCCCCGACAGCGAACAGTACCAGTGGCTCGAAAAGCAACTCGCGGCCTTGGAAACTGAAAAAGCAGACGGCAAAGTCGTGTGGACCTTTGTCAGCTTTCACCATCCCGCGTATTCATCGGATGAAAATGATTACGGAGACCTCTGGAAAGGCAAAAGCAAATGGGGTGATTTGAGAATCCGCCCGATGACCAAATTGTTCGACCGCTTCGCTGTGGACATTGTCTGGAATGGACACATCCACTCCTACGAACGCACCTGGAAAATGCACAACGAAAAACCACAGAACGACCGAGGCACGATCTACATGATCACGGGCGGCGGCGGTGGCGGACTGGAACAAGCCGGTCCCATCCGACCTCCGTTTCAACAAACGGTTCGTCGCGGACACCACTTTGTCTACGTCGCGGTCAATGGCAAAGAACTGCAACTCAAATCGTACGACTTGGAGGGGCAACTCTTCGACACCGTTTCGGTGACGAAGCAAACCGGCGTGCCCAAGCAAGAGTGAGCCTGGAGGTCGCGACGGCAACCTGGCTTCAACTATCGCATTGGAGGAGCAGGCGGTATCGTTTCCGCCATGCACCTTCTACTTCCTTTGTTGGCCAGCGTTCTTTTTGTTTGCGGGCTGATCTTTGTTAAACGAGTCAGCCGATCCGTCGTACGCCCTGAGGGGGTTGGACAAGTCACGCTGTTGTTCTGCGTGAACATGGGCTCCTCTGCCTTGATGTCGCTGTTGTGGTTCTTTGACGGGCCCGACACCTATTGGTTGAATCTTTGGCAACCCGCGGTCGTCGCGTTGTTGTTCATCTTGGGGTTGTTGCTGACATTCACGGCGGTGGAAGTCGGCGACGTCTCCATCGCGGCCCCGGTGTTTGGCGTGAAGGTCGTTTTTGTAACTTGCCTGCTCGCATTCTCGTCGGACACGGGAGTCCCCAACGCGATCTGGGGAGCCGCTTTCTTGGCGGCAACCGGCATTGCGTTGATTCAGTGGACTGGCCAGCATCATCCCCGGCGAATTGGACTGACCATCGCATTGGCGCTCGGTGCCGCGAGTTGCTATGCGACGTTTGACTTGTTGGTCCAACGTTGGTCACCGGCCTGGGGATCCACTCGGTTGTTGCCCGCGGTCTTTCTCATCGTCGCGGTGCTGTCGCTGCTCGCGCTGCCTTGGGTACGCTGGCGGCCCGTGGTGTCAGACAACAACTGGAAACTGCTCGTTCCCGCGATCATCTTGCTGGCCTGCCAAGCGTTCTGCATCACGATCGCAGTCTCGGTGTTTGGCGACGCGGCACGACTGAACGTGGTCTACTCGCTTCGCGGTTTGTGGGGCGTGTTGTTGGCTTACGCCGCCGCCAGAATTTGGGGCGGCGCAGAAGCCGACCTCAGCGGCAAACTGCTGCTGATGCGACTGTCGGGTGCGGTTCTGTTGACGTTCGCCGTTGCCTTGGCCGTGTTGTCGTGACTCGGAATCGATACCAGAGCGATCCGAAACGATGACTACGGTTGCAGCAACTGCTTGACAAAGAAGTCCTTGATCTGCTGCTTCGTGGTGGGATGAAACAGCGTCATCATGTGGCCTTGGTTTTCGATCACCGTCAAGGAAACGGCCACGCCGGCGTCCATCAAAGCAGCTGCAAATTTCTCGCTGTTTTCCAGCGGAACCAACAAATCCTTTTCACCATGAATCAACTGCATCGGTGGATCGCCGGGGGAGACATGGGCGGTCGGTGAGGCTCCCAGATAATTGTTAGGCACTTCACGCGGCGTTCCGCCCAAGAAGTAACTCAGCCCCGCGTTGTCGTCGGGGACGATTCGGAAATCGCACGGTGGACCGCCCGCACACACCGCCGCGATCGGCGGCAACTGTTCCCAACGTGGGTCGTCGGATCCCCACTCGCTGGCCAGCATTTGAGTCGGCCGATCTTCATTGCTCAGCACTCCAATCAGTGCCGACAGGTGACCTCCCGCCGAGTAGCCAAACATCCCGACACGATTCAGATCAATTTTCCAAGCGTCCGAATGCTCGACCAATTGCAGCAGGGCTTGTCGCACGTCATCGACTTGCCGCGGGAATTGGTGCTGCGGTGCCAAGCGGTAATTCATGTTCAGGACGACAAATCCCAACTGGGCCAATCGATCGCAATACGCACGCAAAGTCCATTTGTCGCCGATCGCCCAACCACCACCGTGGATCATCAAAATGGCTGGACGAGGTGCCCCTTCGACAAACACTTCGCCGGCGTCGTTGGTCGAAACGCGGTGCTGATCCGAAATCGGCAGGTGCAAATCAAACAGCCCCGCGCTTCCATCGGCATCGCTGTAGCGGAGATCAAGAAACTGCTGCACCTCCACGGGGGTCCCCTGATCGGTCGCCGCAACGGCAACTGCGCCCACCTCAGCAGCGGAATCAACGCTGGCGGGCTGAACGGCCGCGGACTCGCTGGTTGGGATGATCTTCGATGAGTTTGTCTTCTCTCCCTCATCGGACCACGCAGCCCCTGAGGGCAGAACAGCCACTGACGCGAGAATGCAACTCGCCAGCAGGTTCCATGGACTTGGGCTTCGCAAAGTCCGTCTGCCCTGCCCCCCATGATTCCCGCTCGCGAATTCTCGCGGCGGCAGGGAACTGCAGGGAAAGGATGAGAGCATCATGTTTGGGTCCGTAGGCGTGGTTTCCATCGCACGTATAATACGGGCAGGTCCAGCGTCGAGTCATTGCCATTTCGTCGCATGGTCCCCCGTCTTTCCCCCCCATCGCCGACCTGATCTGCCCAATATGTCATCCTCGATTGAGTTGAACACGATTCCCGAAGCCGTCGAAGCCATTGCCCGAGGCGAAGTCATCATCGTGATTGACGCGGAAGACCGTGAAAACGAAGGCGATTTTATCTGCGCGGGCGAAAAAGCGACCCCAGAACTGATCAATTTCATTTTGGGTGGGCGTGGACAGTTGTGCGTTTCGGTGCTGCCCGAGGTGTGTAAACGACTGGAATTGTCACCGGTCGTCCCTCAAAACAACGCTCCGCTGCAAACCGCGTTCATGACGCCAATCGATATCGCCACTGCGAAAACAGGCATCACGGCCGCCGAGCGAAGTGAAACGATTCGACTCCTGACGGATCCCGAGGCCACGGAAGAAGACTTCGTGCGTCCCGGTCACGTGTACCCATTGCTGGCCAAAGAAGGCGGTGTGCTACGCCGGGCAGGACACACTGAAGCGGCAATCGACCTTTCTCGGATGGCGGGACTGGCCCCCGTCGGCGTGCTCTGCGAAGTGCTGAACGAAACCGGCGACCGTGCTTCGCGTGACGACTTGGCGAAACTGGCCAAGGAACACAATCTGAAAATCATCAGCATCGAACACCTGATCGCACACCGACGCGTGAGCGAAAAACTGGTCAGCCGCGCCGCCACTTCGGAACTGCCAACCCGGTACGGCGATTTCGAAGTCATCGTTTACAATGTCAACTACGAAGCCCAAGAACCCATTGCGATCGTGTTCGGGGACCTGACCGCGCCCGGCACGCCACCACTGGTTCGGATGCACAGCAGCTGCTTCACGGGGGATTTGATCCAATCCCTGCGTTGCGATTGTGGAGACCAACTTCACATGGCACTGGACATGATCAGTCGCGAAGGCCGAGGTGCATTGATCTATCTTCCACAGGAAGGTCGGGGCATCGGGTTGGCTCAGAAGATCCGGGCCTACGCTTTGCAAGACAAGGGCATGGACACGGTCGAAGCCAACCACGCGCTCGGATTCAAAGCGGACATGCGTGACTACGGCGTCGGACTTCAAATTCTAAAGGACCTTGGTTTGTCCGAGGTTCGTTTGTTGACCAACAACCCGAAGAAAACCAAAGCCTTCAACCTTCGTGGCTTTGACTTGAAGGTCGTCGACCAAGTCCCCATCGTTCCCCCCAGTAACGAGCACAACATGCGCTACTTGGAAACCAAACGCGAAAAGATGGGTCACCAGCTGCCGCCACTGTCGTGAACCTTTCCACCGAAGATTCATCGCAGGCTTCCTCCGAGGCGTCGTTGCGATTTGCCGTGTTGCATCACCGCGTGCCATGCGGCGACAGCGACAAGTGTGCTGACCCAAATCGGGATGCCTCGGATTCAAGTGGCTCGGATCCAAGCGGCTGCGATTCAAGTGGCTGCGATTCAACTGGCAGTGATACAGCCGCCCAGGCGACCGTCGCACGTGGCGATCACTTTGACTGGTTGTTCGAACTGGAAAGCGGCGGCGAGCAACTGTGGACCTGTGCCACGCCGATCGTGCAGCTGGCACCCGCGAACAAGATTCCGATGGTGCGTTTGCCGGATCACCGCCGGCTTTACTTGGACTACAACGGCCCGGTTTCCAACAACCGAGGCAATGTCACCCGGATCGCATTCGGCACTCACCGAATCCTCCGATCGGAATCGTCCTCGCAGGCGGCGACGAGCGAAATCCCGTTTCGCACCGTGGCCTCAATCCAACCAACGGAAGCACTCAACGCGGTCCCATCGCCCGGGTGCTTGGAGCTGTTGTTTCAGTCCGCTCCATTGCAGTCAATTCACTGGTACTGCGACAGCGAATCGTCTGAGCGAGTTCGCAACACCGCCGGCATTGTCTGGGACGGCTTCCTGACCATCCAGCGTTGGCCAGAGGCTTTGGTTCCCGCTGCTCGCGAATCTGCCCGGCGTTGATCGAGGTTTCGATCCCCGGTCGTCGTTGCTTCGGAGCTTTGCTCTTGGGATTCGGAAATCGATGCGGAACGGCCGTCCGTGGTTTGATCAGATGCACGTGAGGATTCATCCTCGGAATCGTTTGCTTGCTGTGATTGCTTGCGAAACGAAACGAAACGATGCACCGGACCTCGAGGCGAGTAGTAATCCTGAGCCAACTGGCCGGCTTGTCCCGACAGACGCAACCGCCCCGCGGTCAAGCTGACCAGTTCGATGACCAAGGGCTTGAAGGCATAGTGCGGGTCCTCTGGAGGAATGTGCACCAACGCGATCGGCCCATCCTCGGTGAAGTCCCACCGAATGTCTAAATCGCCCAGCGCAGCTTCGCGACTGATCCGGCGGACAAAGGGTTCCAGCGGCAATGGCAACGCCCCCGCTTTCAAGTCCGACAAGTGGATGGCAAGCAGATTGGGTTCTTCGGTCATCTCAACCGACAAGCGGCACGAGACCACCGTGTCGAGACGCGATGACTGGTACCGCACCGCGGCGAGAATTTGCCCATCTTGGATGGCGATGGCGGGCTCGCGCACGCCGCGACGTGACAGCCGATCAAATCGTTCTGGCAATTGATCGGACAGCCACGCGTTGATTTCCTCTTCACTGAAGGAGGCGTTCCAGGAACCTCGCCGTGACAGATCCGATTGCAGTTGCTCCACATCGTGTTGCAATTGATTCCGAGCAACCTGCATCGCTTGATCGGATTGATCCAAGACCCGCTGGTAGAAATCGGGCACTTGCCGAGACTGCCAAACCGCCCAGTAACTCGCCATGCCGCCGGCAACCAGGGCCACGGTCAAAACCACGCCCGCGATGCGTCCCCAAAAACGAAAGGACGACCGACTGCTTTTCTTAGCGTTCGCAGGCTTCGATCGATGCGATGGCGAATGGAACATAAGCGAAACCTTGGGAAGGCGTTCGACTGATCAAAAAGGACTCAAAATCTTAGCGGCTGAGGCAACCAATTGCGAATTTTGCCGGTCACACTCGCATTTTGCTGCGACGAATCCACCAGGGGCTGCGGATCCGAGGAACTTCCAGGCGAGGCCGCTGTGCCAGAAAGATTGTCCACCGTCTTTTCGGTGAGCATGGATTCTGTCGGCGGCCCTGTGGGGGCCGAAGTGGCGATCGCCACGGGACTGACAACGCCCTGCCCAAACGCCGGCTGCACAAAGGGACGATCAACCTCGGCGCGGCGCGGGTCCGTCGTTCGTCGCACGGCAAATTGCAACAATTGCTTGGCCCAGAATTGATTCAGTAATCGCGCGGGACCTTTGACGTCGTCACGTTGCAGACCCTGAACGGCCAAGTACGCCAAACTCTGGATTTCAGCTCGTTCGGCTCGACTGGCAAACCAATCCGTGACAAAAACATCGTCCACCCAAATGATTCCATCGGACAGATTGTCGATTGTTACCCGCAATTCTCGCGTGTTTTCCACGTCCACGTTCAGCCATTCCAAGACCACGGTGGAGTCTTGCCATTTTCCGTCAATTGGAACTTCCACTTCACGCCAATGGCGACACGGTTGCCCGTCGAGAGATCCCTCCAGTGCCACTCGCAGCGTCAGTGTTTTGGAAGCTTCCGCGGAAGTCCCCTGGCGTCCTTCGTTGCTTTGTCCCAACGGTTCGAGCGAGGGCCTTCCTGAATTCCCTGCGGTAGGATTGGCAATCGCTGGAGCGGATGCTCCCGGCGTCGCTGGTGCTTTGAGAGGTTCGCGGTACCCTCGGACAGCCATGGAAATGGCAACGCGTCCCGCGACTGGAGTCGCAATGTTTTTGCTGATCAACCAAGCCTGAGTTCCCGACTCATCGCGAGCGGCGAGACGCACACTGTGCTCGCCACGAAACGCTGCGCGTGAATCGAGTTTGACAGCGTCAGCGGGATGTTGGGCATGCATCCAATTCGGAATCCCCAGTCGCGCGGACGCATCTGGCAAACTGCTCTGCTCGAACCCGCCGTTGCTGAGCAGGGATTGCGGTGACTTTGCAACGAAGTGTGGTGTCACTTGCTTGGGAGAACGCAGCAACGTTGTGCTGGCTTGAATCACTCGACCAGGGTTCCAGCGGTCAATGGAGGACCTCGCCGGTGCGGCTTGCGATTCAGCTTCTGGAGTGGGTGTTTTCAATTCTCGAGGCAACCGATCCAACTCACTCAACAAACCGACATGCTCCACCACCATCGTGACTTGCTCGGTGATTCGAGGCATCATCGTGGCAGGGTCCGAGACGGATCCGGTCCAGGCGAATTTGCGAGGCAGTGGCGATTCACTTTGGCAAATCACCATCTGACGAGGTGGCAATTTCAAACGGGCGCCCAGTGCTGTTTGCTCCGGCACCGTGAGCGTCAGATCCCTTGCATCGTCACCCGCAGTGGTCTTCCAAACCGTCGTTTCCGTCGTCGTCAGCGAAACGCTCATGGTCCACGGAGCACGGTTCACAAGCACCAAAGAATGACTGGACGGATGCACCGACACGGTCACCAACCCATCGATCGACCTCTGTTTGCCATTGGCAACTTCTGCCGGCACTGGAATCAAATCCTCGTTCCAGTGTTTCCAAACGTGGCAAGCGGCCTTGCCAACGGATGAGTCCAACATGTCGCGATCGAACAATAGGAATCGTGACGAAATGGAATCTCGAGGCAGGCCCGCGGCACGAGCAGGTTGATCCCACCACTGAATCCATTGGTCATCCCTCAACGCCATCGAAACGGCGTTGCCCTCCACGGAAGACGCGGCGTCCGAGGTGGGACTCACAGGTTGGTACCCCAGCCAAAAACCTTGGGCGGGCTCAGCAGCACGACCGTCCATGATCGGGAAGTGGGCGCTCAACCGCGGGGGCGGTTCACGTCGGTGATCACTGACCAACCAAACCTGCCCGTCGGTTCGTTCCGGTTGCAAACGGCGAACTTCGGCGAGAGTTTGTTGCAGCAAAGGAAGCACGGTTGATTCGCTGGTGGCATCTGCGGTCGACGCCGTTTCAACATTCGCATCTTCGACCAAGATCAAGTGCTGATGATTCAAGTTCGCAATGATCGGCAGCAAAGCTTCCGTCGCATGATGGTGGCCGCAGTTCCGGCACTGAATGGTTTCTGATTGCCATCGCACCACAAAACCACTGGCCTGGCCGTTGCCCCAGAATTCATTCCAGGAATCAACCAAACGATTCACCGGAGCACCGCACTGCAAATGGGGCGGTTCCAACCAAACCTGTCCGTCCAACTGAATCATTTCTTCCGCGGCCAAGCGGACCAGCATGGCGTCTTCGAGGGACCCTTCGTTGGAAACCGATGAATCGGGATCGGCACCAAGCGCCGCCTCGGGCATGGGCAGGACGATCGCGTCCACACCATGGTCACGCAGGACTTTGATTTCGCGTTTCAAGCAATTCAGACGCGCTTGCCACTGCATCGCATCCTCCGAAATCGGTGCGTCATCGTGACGCCAATTCCAGTTCAACAAGGAGTGATCCTTTGCGGATGTCTCCGCCGCCGCATTGGAACACCACGATCGCAGGGTCGCCGCATCGATCCGCGTCATCAGTTGACGGGGCTTCAGCCCCATTGGGCTGGGAAGGCCCGCCGTGGGTTGGGTGGGGGCAGTCGGTTGCGTGCTGGAGGCTGGGAACACCACCACGGTCCAACTGCGAACCACGTCCATCCCATCACGCTCGGTCAGGGAATCCAAACGCAGCCAGCGCTGCCAACCTTGGTGGTCTCGAGGGACGCGCATTTGCACATCGTAAATCCCTGGCTCCGTGATCGTGACCGGTTCAGACACCGTTGCAGGGGAAATTTCCACGCGCCCGATCAGGGCATTGGATGCAGCCGATCGAATGTCCAAGCGTCCCGAACCTTTGGATTGATCCACCGACGTTTCGCTCGCAACTGTTTCTTCGTCAGCAGCGTCCGCTTCGCCCGCGATCCGAAAACGAATCAACGATTCCGACAACTGGCACGAAGGGATCCCCTTCTGCGGCAAGACAACGATTTTTTCACTGGTTTGCGCGAGGGCGTTTGTCACGCCGAAAACACAGACCAACAACCCTGCCAGCGATCGCGACACAGCGATTGCGAAAGCATCGTAGAACGTGCGCGACACGTCACGACAACGGTCGTTTCGAGGTGTTGTCCGCGCGTTTGTTTCGCCTTGCCCCATCACTTGAAAACCAGCTTTTGTGATAATCACCACCCAACAGGGTGGCCGATTCTTCGAGATCCAACTTGAATCGTCCAACGCCAAAGTACTGGGTTCATCACCGTCATCACAAGACGATTTCGGAGGGAACTTGCATTCAAACCACGCCCCCCTAGAGGCGCACTGACCACCCTTGCCGCGCAAGAATCACCCCAGAATTAGCTGTATTCAAGATGACAAAAGCACTAAGCTGAAGGTTGTTCCGCAAACATAGTGGAGGTGCATATGAGTGCCCAATGGTATTACATGAGTCACGGATGGTTTCATACGACGAAACGGATCGGTCCCATCAGCGAACCTGAAATGTTGCTCCGTATCGACCGGGGGAAAATTTCTCCGGAAACGTTGGTGCAATCCTCCAAGACGCGGCAGCGGTGGGTTCCAATGAGTACGATTGAACCTGCCATGCGGCGATGGAAAGCGTCTCATCCCAACGAAGCCGGTGACGCCGCGCACGGGCAGGCCAGCTAGCCACACGGCATCTTCTTGAGCCGACTGCATCACACCGCCGCCGACTACGCCGCCATCGCGATTGCGCCGGTGTTGATCTTCGTGATGCTGTTCAGTCTGGCCAGCTTCCTGTGCATCGTCCTGTATTCCGGCGGGTACTCGGGCGCGTTGGTCTGGACGATGTTGATGTACACGATGGGAGCCACTGCGGTGGCCCGGATCACCATCGAACACGATCGTCAGTACTCCTCCCTGTACGCAATTGCTTTGGGCGTCGCGACGGTTTTCGTCCTGATTCGGTACGTTGGCGATCCGATCTTTTCCATCGGGATCGTGTGGGTCGTCGGTTATTTGGCCGACAAGATCGTTCATGACTGCACCATCGTCGATGATGCCGTCGACAGCAGCGGACAGGGACTGGTCGACAGTGGTTTGTCGTTTCTGAAGCTTCGACGACAACAAAAACAACAGACCGACGTCTTGCCATCAAATGCGGCAACCGACGCGAATGACGCCAGTGCGATCTCCCAGTCCAACTCCAAACGCTCAGCCAAGAACCCTGCTGCCGGGCACCAACCAGGCCGAACCGTGTTGTGGCTGGCACTGGGGGCCCTGCCGCTGTTTGGTCTGGGCCAGTTTTTTCTTGGTGGCGATTCAAAAACCTGGAACCTGGCTCGAATCCTTCTGACGCTCTATTTGTTTTCTGCGTTGTCACTGCTCGTGGTGACTTCGTTTTTGAACCTTCGGCGTTATCTGCGACAACGGCAGACCGAGATGCCTTTGGATGCAACCGTCGCATGGCTTGCAGGTGGAATTGTCATCATCGGGGTGATCCTGATGATCGCCTACATCGCTCCGTTGCCCGGCAAGGCCGTTGCTTCGCTGAAGGCCCCCGAGTTCCTCACCAATCGGTCGCCGCTGTCTGCCAGCGAATACGGGTGGGGCGATGAGGGCGCGGAAATCAGCGACGAGAACGACGCGAAGTCATCCGAAACCAGCCCAGACGGTTCTCCCAGCGGTGAAACCAAATCCGGTGCAAAAGCCGGCGGCCAAAAGGGCAACCGCGAAGATGGACCTGCGGGCAGTGATCCCGGCGGAAAGAAGCAAGGCAAGGGGCAAGACCCCGGCAGCGACCAACCCGCCGGCGGTGAAAAAAACGAGTCGTCGAAGAGCCCGTCTCCCGCGGCCAACGATTCCAAGAACTCGGGCACCCCCCCCCAATCCAAGCCCGGACAACCAGGGCCCAAGTCAGGAGACCAAGGCAAGGCGCCTCCCAACCAGTCACCCCCCTCACCGAGCGAATCCTCCTCCAAAACCGATCCACCCAACCAATCGCAGTCGAAAACATCCGAGTCGAATGCGGCAGATGCGGCCAACGACGATTCGCAAAGTGGGGAACCCGAGAACTCAAGCTCCGACACCGATGCCGCGGAGGAATCCCAATCGCCTGATTCGCAGGAACAGGAGCCTCAAACATCCGAGCAATCGAAATCCAACAGCGAGTCGCCCTCGGACGACACCCCGAATCAAAACACGGGCAACCAACAGGAACCGCTCTCGGCTCGGACCAAGCCACCGCCCGATCGCTCGCCGTCCTTGGGGGGCGTGTTCAGCACCATGGCAGGAATGCTGAAGTGGGTGATTTTCCTGGCGTTGTTTGCGTTCATCGCGTTCTTTGTCGTTCGTAACTTGGACGCCATTCTGGCGTGGTGGGACAACCTCTTTGCGGATGAAAACCGAGAACCGTCCGCTCCAAAACCGATCGAGAAGAAAAGCTTGGAGCCGGATTCGCCACCGCGACCATTTGCATCGTTTCGAAATCCGGCTGGGGATCCCGATCCGCGTCGGGTGGTGGTGGTCACGTTTCAGGCTTTGGAAGCATGGTGCCGAGAACAAGGCGTCGAGCGATCTCCGGACGAAACGCCGTCTGAATTTGTCCGCCGAGTCGCAGTGCAATTCCCGACTCTCGGCCAATCGGCGGTCCAGGTCGTCGATGCGTACAACCGAATCGTCTATGGTCGTGCAGCGGCCTTGCAGGATGATGTCGAGGCCGCCAATTCGGTTTGGCAAGTTTTCGCTGGTGGCACCCGCACTTCATGACGTCGCATTTGCACTCCCCCATTCACACGCAAATCGCGCGAGCGACAGCGCCGTGGATGTTTGCGCTGTCCATGTTGTTCTTGGTGTGCCAAGCGGTCTTGATCGTGATGTGGGTCGACGTTCCCAATCTTCGCGAATCGGCCACTCAGGCGGACGTCGATCAATACGTCATTCGGGTTGATTCGACTTACTTGGGAATGTGGTTCGAACAACTCGCGATTGTTTCGATGCTGGCGATTTGGCCCATCGTGATCCTGGAGTCCGTCTACCACTGGATCATTCGGCCGAAAACACCGTCCATGCGATGGTTCCACTTCTACACGTTGACGTTTTGCATTTGCCCTTCCCTGCGGATGTGTGCTCGCAGTTACGAAATGCATGGCCAGTTGTGGTTGCCCGGCATGTCGTGGCAACGAACCAACAAACGGCTGAGGCGGCGTTTGGCGCAACACTTCAGCATTCCGATGATCGGCATCGCGCTGTTGATCTTGCCGGTGTTGATCACGGAGTTCTTTCTCAAAGACCAAGTCGCACGTTATCAATGGCTGCGAATCGCGTTGCACATCGGCACCGGAGTGATCTGGTTTGCTTTCGCGGCAGAATTCATTCTGATGGTTTCCATTGCGGAGAAGAAGCTTCAGTACATCCGCCACAATTGGGTCGACTTGGCCATCATCTTGCTGCCGTTTTTCTCGTTCCTGCGATCGATGCAGGCGGTTCGAGGAACTCGTTTGGCGAAACTTGCGAAAATACCCCAGATTGCCAAGCTTGCTCGGGCCTATCGCTTGCGAGGCACGGCGCTCAAGGGCTTCCGAGCCCTGGTGATCTTGGGCGTCGCCACCCGGTTGTTCAAAACCAACAAGAAACGCCAGCTCGAACGACTGCAGGCGGAATTGTCCGTCGCGCGTCGTGAAACGCGGTTGATTCGGCTCGCGATTGCTCGACTGGAGCGTGAAATCCAGGAAGAACTGGACGATGAAGCAGGCCTGGTGGACGAAACCGACGCCGCCGTCCCGCTCAACTAGGTAAAAAAGAACCCAAAAGAAACTCGCCTAAATTGCCAACATTGCTGAAACTTCAGCGAATCGGCCTGGGTACCTTTCTTCGTACGCGCCCTGTTCCTGACATGACGCGGCCTTACAGTTGAAGCTCTTGCCTTTCAGTTTCCAATTTGATCCGACAAAGGACGCACCCGTGAGATTGTCGTACGCCCGTTTCCAACCCGCCCGCCCAGGCATTTCTCGAGTTGCCACGTTCGCGTTGGCCGCTTTGGTCGCCGTCGCAGGCATCGCCTCACCGTTCACTTCGGTGATGGCTCAAGAAAAATTGACTCCCGGTGGCGGCAGTGCCGTGGCGGGACAATCCACTGAACCCGTTGTCGTGGTCACGTTGGGCAGCATTGACCAATTGACCCGCGACTTGAACTACCTCAGTGGTGCGATCGGCCAGCCTCAATTGGGCGGCATGTTCGCCATGATGGCCGGAACCTTCACGCAAGGCATCGACACCTCTCAACCGGTTGGTGTGGTCGTCCCGTTGATCGACGGTGCTCCGGAACCCATCGCGTTGTTGCCAACCTCCAATGTCAAAACCGTGCTCAAACGCATGGAAGCTCAAGTCGGCCCCGCCGACGAACTGGACGACGGCACCATGGTGATCGCCATCGGCGCCAACACGGTGTTCATCCGCCAAGTCGGTAACTGGGCTGTCTTGGCTCGCAACCGCAGCGTGCTGGACCGTGCTCCCGCCGACCCCTCGGCCATCATCAGCGAGATGGGCACGGACTACGACATCGCCGTTCGCTTGGACGTCCAACAGATCCCGCCGCCAATGCGTGATGCCTTGATCGGGCAAATTCGCCAAGGCTTTGATCAAGCCATGAAGCAGCAACAAAACGGCGACGAAGCCGCTTTGGAATACGCCGCTCAATCGATCGAACAACTCGAACAAGTCATCGATCAAACCAAAGAACTGATGATCGGAATCGACATTGATTCGGCCAATCGCCGCATCATGCTCGAGACCGAATTCACCGCCGTTGCCGGAACCAAATTGGCTCGCATCTACGACGGGCAAAAACCGATCCCGTCGGCTTACAGCAGTGTCATTCGTGAAGATGCCGCCGGCTACGTTCACTTCGCCAGTTCGATTGGCCCCGAGGCTTTGGAACAAGCTCAAACGAGCGTCGACGGTGCCATGCAAATGCTGGGATCGGCTCTGAGCCAAACCGACAAGCTGAGCGAATCCGAGCAAGCCGAAGCGACAGACATGATTCGCCGCGTGGTTGAATTGATGATGGACTCGGCCAAAGAAGGCAAGTCGGACTTCGGTGCCTTGTTGCTGACCGATGCCAATAAATTGCAATTCGCAATGGGGGCCTTTGTTTCCGACGGTGGCGAAGCCGCCAGCATCGTCAAAGATGTCGCTGCCAAGGTTCAAGGTCGCGGTGACGCACCTCGCTTTGAGTTCGACGTCAACAATTACAAGGGCGTCAATATGCACTTGGTGGAAGCCGACGTGCCCGCTGACGAAGACGAAGTTCGCAAGATCTTCGGCGAACAAGTTCGCGTTCACATCGGAACTGGCCCCAAAGCCATCTACGTTGCTTTGGGCGATGACAGCCTGCCATTGATGAAGCAATTGATCGACGCGGAAGCAACACCCGTGGCTCCGTCGGGCAACACGTTGATGCAACTGGAAGTCAACCTGATGCCAATCCTTCAGTTTGCTCAATCGATCGAGAACAACGACGCGATCGCCGCCATGATCGACGCTCTTTCGCGAGCCGATGACGCAGGTGAATTGCGGATCGTTTCCGAAGCGATCGAAAACGGCCAAATCAGCCGGTTCATCATCGGTGACGGCATGCTGCAAGCCATCGGTGCTGCCGCTCGCCAAGCTCAGCAAGCCAAGATGAACCAAGGCTTCTGAGCCAACGCTGTTCGGATCATTTGCTCTGTCAGATGATCTGAATGGACCACGTTTCAAACCTCTCTGGGCCGACCCGATATCGGGTGGATCCAGGGAGGTTTTTTCTTGTCCTCCAAAGTTGCCCGGTGTCATGGCCTCTGATTCATCTTCCGCCTCACCCGACGCTGACGCCCCTTCCCGCGGTCGCAGCCGAGCCTTCCTGTTTGGACTGCTCTGTTTTGCTGCAGGAATCGGATTGGGATGGTTCCTGCGAGGAAAGCAGTCGTCTCGCTCCGTGGCCTCACCGCCCACCGTGGTCGGAACTGACTCATCTTCCTCCAATCGCACATCAACCGACGGTCAGTCGGCATCGTCGGAAGTCCCCATGTCCGAGGTGTTGAAGCTCGCGGAGGAATCGCTGCAGCATTTGATCGCCAACGTTGACGGCTACACAACGCGAATGATCAAACACGAACAAGATCGCAACGGAGTCCTGCAAGAACCGTCTGAGATGTTCATGAAGATCCGAACGCGACATGTCGGTGGTGAACCAGGTCACGGCCTTCGCGCTTACTTGCGATTTGAGACACCAGAATCCGCGAAGGGACGCGAAGTGATCTGGATCGAAGATCAAAACGACGGACAGCTGCTCGTTCGCGAAGCGGGATTCATCGGCAGCATGATGACCGCCAAATTGGACCCGACCAACTTCCTCGCGATGCGAGGCCAACGCTATCCGATCACCGAACTGGGACTGACCAACTTGGTTCGCAAGTTGATCGAGCGAGGTTCTCGCGACATCGACAATCCCGATGTCGAAGTCATTCGCACGGAAGGCCATGACTTTGACGGGCAATCATTGACGTTGCTCCAGATCAAACGGTCTATGCCGAGCGACCAACCCGATGACTTCTCATTGGCCGAGGTCGTGATTGATGAAGAACAAAAACTCATCGTCAGCTTCCGCAGCTTCGGTTGGCCTGAATCCGAAGGCGATACACCTCCGTTGATCGAGTCCTACGAATACCACGACCTGGTCATCAATCCGACATTGATCGATCTCGATTTCGATCCCGCCAATCCGGACTACACGTTTCCTGAGTGAAGCGTTTGAGAAACTGCGAATGACAGAGTCGAAAAAGTTGCCCCCGACAATGCTGAAGAAGGCCTAAGTTTTCTTTACCCTGTCTGCCTGACGACCTGTCTCAGTATGGTACCAGCCACTTTATGTCGCCAGTGATCAAGGCTCACTACCAAAAGCTCAAGATCGCTGGCAAGGAATCCAAGGTGGCCATCGTTGCGTGCATGAGGAAGCTGCTGACGATTATGAACGTGATGGTCAGGACCGATCAAACGGGTTTGGAAATACTGAATTTCCAAACCTGACTTGACTTACCATTCGACCGTCCCCGCCCTGGCGAAGCCCTCCGCCTCGCTCACAAAAAGATTTGACATCGCCCCCCAATCGTGACTTATGTTCCTTAATCGAAGCCGATGGCGCTGTTCGGTGCCACTGCTCTTGGCATCAAGATTTCAACTAGCGAAATGGAAATGGCTGGTGTGTCTGTCGAATTCTTTTCACCCAGCAGGCGATTGATTATCGGGGCCCTGTTTGTTGTCCTCGGTGTCGTGGAGGCCCCGAAGAGCGTATCCGCGATGCAAACGGATCGTGGTGAAAAGAGAGTTCTTGAAACAGCTTTTTTGGATGTTCCCGCTGGCATCATTCCCTCGGCTAGGGTTGAACTTGTTCGGTGTGTTGACGGGAAAAAACTGGTCCATCCGGGATTATCGTGGATTTGGTAAGATTCTCGGCCCTGGAGAATCACAATGCAAGACAAAGAACTTTATCAACAAATCCTTGGACTTCATTCGCCCTGGTCGGTCGATGAGGTCGAGCTCGATAAAGACGCAGCAGAGATACGAGTGAAGGTGGAACATCCTCGGGGCACCAAGTTCTGTTGTCCTGAATGCCAGACCGAATTGCCATGCCACGATCATTCGGAGCCACGACGCTGGAGACACCTCGATTCGTGTCAGTTCAAAACGATCTTGATTGCTCGGACACCGCGTGTGAAATGTCCGACTCACGGGGTCAAGACTGTGAATGTCCCTTGGGCTGAGAAGAGCAGCCGATTCACAATTATGTTTGAGCGATTCGCCATCGATGTCTTGATGGCGACACAGACGGTCAAGGGAGCGATGGGCGTTCTCGATACGAAGTGGGATCAAACTTGGAATATCATTGCCCGAGCTGTGCGCCGCGGAAAGAATCGGAAGCTGACTAGAATGCTGCCACGAATCGGGATCGACGAGAAGGCGTTCAAGAAAGGCCACAGCTATATCACGATGCTCTACGACTTGGACAATAGCACCGTCGAGGCAATCAGTGCAGGCAACGACACGCAGGCAGGAAACGCCTGTTTTTCCGAGCTTTCTAAACAACAATTGGATTCTGTCGAGGCGATTGCGATGGACATGAGTGCGGCCTATGTCAAGGCGGCAAAGCAGTCGATCCCACTGGCCGAGCAGAAGATTGTGCATGACCGTTTCCATGTAATGCAGCTAGCGACGAAGGCGGTCGACAAAGTGAGGCGACGTGAACACAAGCAGCTTCAAAGCGAAGGGGACGATCGCCTCACTCATTCACGCTATCTCTGGCTCAAAAGCCAGGAGAACCTCACGGAGAATCAACGTTCAGGATTCGATGAGGTCTATACCAATCAACTTGAGACCGGCAGGGCATGGGCGTACAAGGAGATGCTGCGTGATCTTTGGAATCACGACGATGCCGCTTCAGTAACGGCCTATTTCCAGGATTGGTACAAGCGAGTTATTCACACGAAGCTGGAGCCAATGAAAGCTGTCGCACGCACAATCAAGGATCGCCTTGGGAATGTTGTGAGCTACTGCACGTATGGCATTACCAATGCGGTCGCCGAAGGCATGAACAGCAAAATCATGTCCATCAAAAGACGAGTCGGTGGATTCCGAAACGTTGAAAACTTCAAAACAGCCATCTTCTTTTACTGTGGCGGCTTGGATCTCTACCCACGATAATCCCGGATGGACCTTTTGATGCTCCTCAAAACGGCGGGTAACCAAGCGATGATGACGGAGCGGCGGTGGTCGCCGTTTTGGCAATGGTTGAGTCTCTCGCCGCCGCCCGCATATCGCGGCCGTTATCCGATTAACCGACCGTCATCCTCTATTGACTGACTCGAGTTCATTGACGCGAATCGAAGAGCTATTGTCTGCTCTACCAGGCGTATCCGCTGCATCGCTTCGGAGGTCTGCTGGTGGAGATATATCTGGCAAGGTCCGTTGCACATCGCTTGCTGGATTTGATGCTGTATCGCGTTGCGGCAGCGGTGCGAATGTCGCCATGTCGCTTGGGCAAACTGAAGCTGCCGTATTTCGCGTACTTGGTCCTGTCGCTGGTCTTGACTGCTACTTCACTTTCGCTGACCTTGAAACCGACCTGCCCACCCAATGCCAGCGCCTAGGGTATTACGCAGCCGCATTGCTTTACAGCGTGTCATTGCTGAACGATGATGAGCTCGACGAGCTCGAGTCGATTTGGAATGTGAGCTTTTCCCGGACGGACGGATAACCAAGGCATTCAACGGAGGACGGGTGTCACGTTTTTCTGTCTGCTTGCAGCTCAACCGCCCGTCCCCGCTGATGCCAACCGTTATCTGACTTACGCACACTCACTTCCGGACTTTTCGTGAGATTCAGCATCAGCAGGGCGCTTGCAGTGATAGCGGCGTATGCTGTTCTGCTCGCAACCATGCAGTCGCGGGGGATACCCGGTTTTGTCGCCGCAATTTTCGCTGGCACAACACTCAGCATGATCATTCTCATTGCGCGAGCGGACGACGTCGCGCCGATCGTCTATGTGACGATTGGTTCGATACTTGGAACAATCTTTGGTGTAGGCTGTTTGTCGACCATGATCCTGGAAGCGATGTACGGGTATGATCACGGTTTTGGAGAAGCCGCGACTTCCGCAGCCATTGGCGGTGCATTCGGTGCGGTCGCTGGTGGACTGTTAGGATCCCACTTTGTGCACCGTCCACCTTCAGAATGCGAAGCAGACCAGCGAGATCCGCGTGATGAGATCTAGGACGCGGCGCTGCAGACGTCACACTGCCAGATAACCATGACGTCCACCGGAGGACGGCATGGGGCGTTCACAAATGGAAAATTAAACCGCCGTCCCCGGTGACGTCGGCCGTTATCCCAACTAGACCGAAAATAGACGATGCAAGTTTCACACATCGAGGGAATTGAGGACGCTTTCAAGCTTGCATCGCAATTCGAGACGCCGGTTGGGAATCGGGTGCAATACGCATTCAGAGGCCACGCGAACAAATCGTACCGGCTTGAACCTACACTCTCGCGTTTACTCATCCCCCAGAACCCCACGGAAGAGCAGGCGATTGAAACGGAGTCGCGAATCACATTTGAATACATAAGACGTAGCAAGCATCTGCGTCCGCGTGAGGCTGGTGGGGTGTTTGGCGGGCGAACGACAGATATTGAGCATTGGCAGACAATGCAACATTACGGAGCTCCAACTCGACTGCTTGACTGGACACGCTCTTTTTACGTTGCGTTGTACTTTGCCGTCGCTGCGGAACCATCCGTAGATGGTTCTGTAATAGTTGTTGATGTAGGTTCGCTTAGGAATTGGAGTGGGAAGTCAGGCGATCCTCGGAAACCAGAAGACTTCAAGCAGTACGTTGGTGAAAAGCCGACGGCATTTTTGTACTCCCCAAGCGCAGATTTCGAGAGGGCGATCATACAACAAGGCTTATTCACTTTTCCAACGCACCTAGTTTGTGACCACGACACGCTCTACCGCGACGCGGCCGGTGATGATGTCGACCAAGTGCGACTAATTACGATTGCTTCAAAATGCAAGCCACACCTGCTTTCGCAATTGGTCTCCATGAACGTAACTGCTGCAACTTTATTTCCTGGACTCGACGGGGTTGCTCGTTCAATATCAGATCTCGCAACTATCTGCACCTTCGAAAGCTAATGCCAATGCACACTATCTGGGATAACCATTCCGATGCACGTGCGGACTGGCAAGGTCTGATTGACTAGCGGGTGGGAATCCCGTCTGGGTAAGCGTTAGCCGCGCGCCCAGTATCGAGTGTTGCAGGCTTCGTATAGGCACCATGAGCTGAAGTCGAAGTTTGAAGCGTACACAGAAAGGTAGTGAGGATGAAGCGCTCGTAGGTGGCCCTGCGACGTTGAATGGATTTTAGCCCCGAAATTTGGTAACTGTTGGATCCTGCCCAAGGTTTGTGCATCCCTGAAGGCAACATCGCTTGCAGCGTCACTTGGCGAGCAGCAAGCGGAGACCCGGGGTCGGCGGCCCATTCGCATTACACATCAAGCCAATCAGGCAACCAGTGAGACCCTGAAGTTCTTGACCGAACCCAAGCCTTCCAACTTGGCCGATCGAGTATGTCCTAGAAGTGGAATAAGCGACGAAGACAAATGACATTCAGGGAGTCGGATGACCGAATAGTACCGCAGAAACTTGAAGTCCAATCAGGTGGAATGAAGCCGGGTAATGCTGGCGAAGGGAAGGCGGTCAGGCCAACACGCGTCCAAGACGCCGAGTCGCCCACACTCAGTGGCGGGAGTACGGTTCTGGATCGTCTTGAACGCATCACCGAAAGAGCGAAGGCGCATCCCGAAGAGGTTTTCAATAACCTCTTTTCGCTGCTCAATTACGAGCTGCTGTGGTATGCGTTTCGCCGACTGAAGCGAGGGAAAGTGCCGGGGGTCGATGGCGTGGCGGTGGAAGATTACGAGGAGGATCTGGAGGGCAACCTTCTTGGCCTGCTCGATCGACTTCATCGTGGCAGCTATCGCCCGAACCCAAGCTTGCGAAAGAACATCCCGAAAGGGAATGGGAAAACGCGACCTCTGGGGATCGCTTGCGTGGAAGACAAGCTCGTTCAGCGAGCGATGGTGATGGTCCTCGAGCGGATCTACGAAGTCGACTTTTACGACTTCTCGTATGGATTCCGTCCGCAGCGATCATGCCACCAAGCGTTGTCGGCACTCGGTCAAAGCATCGCGACCGAGAAAGTGAACTGGATCAGTGACGCGGACATCGAAGGCTTCTTCGACAACGTGTGTCACGAGAGCCTCTTGGAACTGTTGCAAGTTCGCATCAGCGACCCCAAGCTGCTCGCTCTGATCACGCGGTTTCTCAAAGCAGGTGTGATGATCGAAGGCAAACTGGAAGCAACCGACGAGGGCGTTCCACAAGGTTCGAGCCTCTCTCCGCTGCTTGCGAATGTGTACCTGCATCACGTGTTGGACGTTTGGTTCGAACGGGAAGTGAAGCCACGACTGCAAGGACAAGCGACTCTGATTCGGTATGCGGATGACTTCATCTGCTGTTTTGAACTGGAATCGGATGCGCGGAGATACCAAGCGGTCCTGCCGAAACGACTTGCCCGGTATTCGCTGTCAGTCGCCCAGGAGAAGACGAAGTTGCTCCGATTCGGTCGTTTTGCCCAGCGTGATTCCAAACGCTGGGGCGAAGGGCCTCCGGGAACTTTTGACTTCCTGGGATTCACTCATTACTGCGGGCGCAGCCGCGCTGGAAAGTTCAAGCTGAAACGGAAGACGTCGGGGAAGAAGTATCGGCAGAAGGTCGTGGAACTGCGTCGCTGGTTCAAGAGTCAGTTGGACGTTCCGATCGGCGAGATGTGGCAGACCCTTAACGCGAAGCTTCGCGGTCACTACCAGTACTACGGTATCAATGACAATTGGCCGATGCTGATGGCGTACCGCAACAAGGCCCGCGTGCTGGTCAAGCGTCACCTCAGTCGTCGGAGCCAAAGCAGCTACGTGAACTGGACGCACCTGGCCCGTCTGTGCGAGCGACATCCCTTGTCGAATCCGCGGCAGCTCACGGACCTGATCGCGATGTCGCGTGCGTCGATGAGTGCTGTGTGAGAGGTGTTGGTTGGGAGCCGGATGCTAGAAAGTGGCACGTCCGGATCTGAGAGGGGCCGAGGGTCAATGCGGCATGGTTAGAATATTGTGACACCACCACAGGAAACCGGTGGCAAACAGGGAACACAAACCCTAACCTAAACCAAAGAGACCTCGGTCTACTCGCCCGAAGTCGCGGTTCGGCCGCTTCCTGACGGTGAGTTTTTTGGCCGCGACATCGGTCATCGCGGTCGCTACCCAGTGAACAACAGGAAGCTTTCACGTATGCGATCTCTCCCAAAAACCATTTCGTCGCTCGCGTTTCTAGCGATAATGACTTGTGGTTGCGGAAGATCTTCGGGACCGGTTGAGACAAGCCAACTTCCGCAGAACCAGCGACTGTCAAAGGCCCCGGAGCAATCCGTAGCACAGCTGACGGTTAGACGCAATCTGGACGCCGAGACTATCCTCGCGGACCTAGGATTGGACGCATGGGCTTTCGAAGTGACTGGCGTACCTTGGTACGTGGGAAGTAACGATTTCCCATCGGCCAAAAGGAAAAAATCGGAGGAGTCGAATTGTCTTTCAACGAAACTACTTAGAATCCTCGCAGTCATTTTACACGAAGAACCGTTCGGCGGACTCGAGCAAGGACGCGTTCGGCTCCCTTGTCCTCCTTTTGCCTGATCCCGTATCTCCGGAGGAGCAGTTTGAGGAAGATCTAATCATCACGACGAAACTGGGATATGATCCGACAAGTGGCAGAGGGATAGGTCGTAGAGCTGTCAGGGAAACAATACGGAAGCCAATCAAGGAGATCTATCCTGCTAGCGTTGGCTCCTACACATCAAGAAGCGAAAACCCGGGTGCATCCCGAAGCTTTGCAAAGATTTCCGAGGGCGAAACCGTAACACTCATCGACGAGACTCGCGATTTTGAACATTGGGACGACCGATTGCCATCCGACCAGCGCGAGACCATTCGCATTCAGTTAAGCATCACCGCAATCGCGCTGGAATGACTACCGCTGACAAAAAGGGAGTGTGGTGCGCGGTATCTCCCCCAGAGCTCAAGCTATAGTCTTCGTGGGTCGCTACGGAGCCTTCAGCAATCGATCGATGGGGCCCTCTGCTGACTTCTCTTTGCACGGGCATACGTTGCCGCATTCCGCCCCGCCTTTCGGGCAAGCCCTACTCACGGGTACGCATCGACATCTCACCAAATAAGGGACATCTTGATCGCTCAAGAATACGTGATCTGTCCCCGCCCAAGTGCTTGATCTACCTACGCTCAGAACTCCAGCAAGGCATCCGTCGGGCTTCCGGTTCGGCTTCTTGGTCAGCAGCCCACTGTGATCCAATGGATTGCTCCGCGACGGACCTGGAGTCGTCGGCCTCGTATCAAGTTTCTGTTCGTCACCTGGCGGGTCTTGGCGAAAAGATGTCTAGCGACGATTCTTTGCTGGCTTACCGATCGTCTTAGCGGGCTTCCTCCCCACGGTTTGTCACCGCCCCGCAGTTGCCCCGGGTTGCTTGGTGAATGGCCTCGTACTGTCTTTCTTCAGAGTTACATTTGGTATACTGACTCCTCGAAAGAAACCGGAACGAAGTACAGGAGACTGGCTTCACGAAGGAAGGGCACCCTACAAGATCACGCCAATGTTGGGCGTACTGCACCGGAGTACGGGCGTCAGTCTTCTTCCCCATTCCAACTTCACCGAACGCCCTGAGGTGGCCTTGGACGTTAGCACGCAAGAAAGAGACTGTGAGCGACTCTGACCGGGCATTTATCGGCGGCAATCGCAATCCGTGGAAGTACGGAATGTCACTCCGCGCCTCCAATGGTGACGAACCCGACCCCGAGGCAATCGAACAGGCAGCATCGATTCTTGGCCGCGAACCTTTCTTCGTCGACAAACGAGGCTACGAGTGCGAATTGGTTGCTGCGGCGATACAATCACCGACGAACCGTTTGGTGTACGTTGAATCTCGTGCAAAAAAACGCTGGTGGTCCTCGATAGTCGATATTACGATCAAGATTCACTACATCGACACCAACGGCAAATCGTCAGCTGTCGACATTGAATCATACAATCCATTCTTCGGCTGTGATGTTGGCATGATTGAATGGATCAACGACTACACTGCGTTGCTGATCTACCGCGAGAAACATTGGACCTTCGTCTATCGCATTGGTGACACGTGGCCGCCACATTTTGCGAAAATTGACGAACGATGGAGCATCAAAGATGACGTTTTGTCGTTCATGGCTTACAAGGCCGACGTTGTTCACCGACTGCAAATCCCGTCACTTGAACCGCTCGCGGATGTTCCGGTTTCGGAGGCTGAAACCGATGGCAGCCTTCCGCCCGACCCATATTCGTGCTAACAGTTTCGTGAGCCGGAGCGGCGAATCCGGCGGAAATGGAAGTCAAAGCGTAACGTCGCCGCCCTGTTACTCTGGACGTTATCCGACTGACGATTGGTTTGGTGCCCCGTGTCGCAAGCCGAACTTGTTGCCAACTACGACTCCAACGAATCGTTTTAGCAGCCTCGATTGATAGCATTGAGAACTTGAGCGAACCGGAACATGACAAGACGATTGCGGAATGCACGGAGGAACTTGAATCCTTTCCGGATGATGTCTACGCATTGAGTTTGCGTGGATGGGCTTGGAGCAAGAAGAAGCGATACGACAACGCAATTGCCGATTTTGACAAGGCGCTTTGTTGGGCTCCGGATCGCGTCGATGTGCTTAACAATCGCGGGCTGGCATACAGCGGTAAAGGTGAACACTTACTCGCAGTCGCCGACTTCACTGAAGCAATCTCTCGGGCACCCAGGCACACTGATCTTCACCACTTCTACTTCAATCGCGGTCGCTCCCGCAGGCTGACAGGTGCTTACGAAGATGCAATCGAAGATTTCAACATCGCGATCCGCCTTGATGACCAATATGTCAAGGCATACCGACTGCGAGGGCATTCGTGGGCCGACCGTGGTGACTACCTGCGGGCCCTAGCAGATTTCGACAACGCGATCCGCATCGGTCCGGGCTCCGCAGATGATTTTCACAATCGAGGGAATGCCTGGGTATCCCTCGGTAAGTTTCGCAAAGCGATCAAGGACTTCACGCGGGCGATCCGCCTTGAGCCAAACAACACCGATATTGCCAAAACCTATAACAGCCGCGGTATCGCGTGGAAGCGAAAAGGAAGATACGCCAAAACGCTTGCTGATTACGAGCGAGCACTTGAACTCGATTCCAATTCAGCGCAACGGCATGCCGTTCTCGCCGAGTTTCTGGCAACTTGCCCCAAAGGCCGGTTCCGCGACGGAGCTCGCGCGCTGAGGCTTATCAGCCAAGCATGCGAGCTGGCCGACAAATGCAGCGCGGATTACCTCGGCTGTTTTGCCTCTGCCTATGCCGCTCAAGGTGATTTTCTCTCCGCAATTGAATATCAAGAAAAAGCCCTCGACCTAGCTATGAATCAGGAAGAAGTGGAGGACATGCTGCTCTACATTGAGTCGTATAAGACGCACGTGCCTTGCCTGGATAAACCGCCGTCATGGCGAGATTGGTGGTCCTAAATGGTCCTTGTACTCCAATTGATTCGACTCGGCTGGGAGCGGCGAACTATCGGCTGCAACGGAGTGGCGGTGGTCGCCATTTTGCAAATGGAAAGTCGCTCGCCGTCGCCAGCTGAACCGCACTGTTCTGACAATCGAAGCTGGAGCTGAATACGTGATGCGACCGAAATTCTCCCTCCGCTTTCTACTTCTGGGAACAGCCTGCATTGCGTTCGCCATCAGCCTTGGGCAGTTTTTGGCATTGACCGGAACGCTCGCAATTCCTGTAGCCGTGTTCGCCAGTTTCTTGTGCCTCGTCCCGCTGTTGCTTAAACGCGATCACAGAGTTGCAAGATTGCTGTTGCCGTGTGTCGTATCGATTCAACTGGCTTTCGTGGTTCTCGTTCTGAGCCTTGGCCCCGTCTGTTCTGCGATGGTCCATTTTCGCGTCGACGAGAAGACATCCCCTTCGACGACAAACGTCTTTCGATTCGTTTATCATCCAATCAGCAACGCCTACTGTTTCGCCCCGGAGCCTGTAAGGTCCATCGGCATGCGTTACCTCGCATTTTGGTTTCCAAAGGACACGCCTCTCAAAGATGCCGGATTTCGTATCCAGTGGAAGACAAAAACAGGCTGGCAGGTCGTGAAGGCGAGCAGATCAATGACAGGCACGGGAGAACGGCTTGCGGCGCTAGATCGAATGGACCGCTCACTCTCCGGCCCCCGCGTTGCCTAACGTCCCACGTCGAAACTGACATCAAGTCCTCAATGATCCGAAACTGGTTCAGCGTGATTCGCGTTCTGATTCCGCTGCTTGCGGGATGCTCGCTTCTGGTTTCGTTGATCGTGTTGATGTGCTGTACGATCCAACTGTGCCATTCAATGCGCGCATCGATTCATTCGCTTCCACTTGGCTGATTCCATTCGTGACCCTCGCGCTCGGCAGCGTCTTTGGAACAATCCATTTTGCACTTGCTTGGTTCGCTCGCAATTTCCGCTACGTTGGCCATGATGGCGGGGGGCAATGACATGCACGAGAGCACGGCTTCCAGCGTTCTGGCAATGGATCGCTGTCTCTCCGTGCCCCGTGAGGTCCGACGCTCCGCGAATTGAGACGTTTGCGAACACACCAAGATTCACCATTCATTCCGCAGGTTGCTATCAATGCCGAAACACACCATTTCCATTTTTTCAGGATTGCTTGTTCTTGCATCCGTTCTTTGCTCGCCCACCACTTACGCTGACGAGCCAACGACTGAGACCGATCCTCATCCAAGTGAGGGAGTCATTCACTTCGAGTTTTCGGGATCGTACAACGTGGTCATCGACGGTGCGACCGTAGCGACGGGGCAGGGCACAACCACGGTCGAACTGAGCCAATCATTTGTGTACCGATTGTTTCATGATTATCAGAAAACGCTTCAGGACTCGAATATTGTCGGGGACGACGTAGCCGAAGGGATCTCGTCACTCCCGTCCACCCTTCGTTCGGCAAACGAGACCCTCAAATTGTTGTCGGATCCCGAAATGCAAGAAGCGCTGAGGCAGGTCGAGTCCATGCTTCGTTTGCTCCCAAGAACGACTGTCCCAAAGGAAGTGTCGACCGACTCTGATTCTGACCAAAATTGATCTGCCCGAGATCGAAGGGAACAAGGGCATCGCGATTTCGATTGGCTCACTTTTGCCCCGCTCCCTTTTGCCCTGCTCCAAATCATTTTCGATCGCCGATGGACATCCAAATGACTGATCGACGCAAATTCGTTCTCATTGTCGCCGCCAGCTTCGCTTGCGGTTTTATGGCGTGTGGTTTGTGCCGGATGTGGTTGCCGCTGGCCGACCGTCACGCCTTTCACGAGGTGACCGTTCAGTACACTGTCGACGATGGTCTCGGTGGCCTGTCGAGGTTCAGTGACCTGGAGGCTGAGGCGGCGATCCTCGGCTCCGACTATCTCACCATCACGCAGGTTGGCGGACGCATTGAAGTCATCCCCATCGAGCGAGTCGTCCGCTTCAGCTGCCGGCCCACTGGGCCGAGATGAGGCCACCTGCGAACGGCGATCAGTAGCCACTTCCTCACCGGCGATAGATGCGTTCACCGCGATTCGTTGCTTCTTCCGTTTCCGCCGACACCAAAGACGCTCAATCGTTGCTGCCTGGCGGGGGAGGTGCTAATATTTTTGCTTGGAAGGCGTTTTGCATTTCAAGCCATTGGGCAAAATCGAAAGGGATGGCGTTCACTGTTGCTTTCATCTGTGCGTCTATGCCCCGTCCTCTTTGATTGGACTTGCGCCCATGCATGCCCACGTTTGCTGTGCCCCATTCTGAATAGGAGATCCATTGAACAACTTGCTCTCTCAAACGCTTGAAAATAGAAATGTCGCCTTTGCGCGTCGGCAATTCAGCAAGCAGCGTGAGCTGAATTATCTAAAGATCAAGACTATTGATGCGTCAAATTGGAGATTCTCGAAGCGTAACGTCAAACTCCGGAAGGCCAATGAAGAAGAATTCTGGAAGCGTTGTAGTGCCAATCCCTACGCTTGGATGCACGCTAGATGGCTGGAGGGAAGACATGAAAGTCCTCTTCAGGAGGGCTGCTATGGGATTAGCCAGAAAAGATCAGAGCGGTTCCTGGGAGCGGTGCCGAACGATCAGTTCGGGTACGAAAGCAGAATTGAAGACGTTAGCGAAGGATTGGCCAAATATGGAAAACAGTTCCGCCAGTTTGCCTACCTTCCTTTAGACAACGTTGCTGACCTCCTCGAGTTCCAATCGCTATGTGGGCTTGCAAGCTGCGCGATCTTCATTAACAGCGACTGGTACGACCCAGCAAATGGTGTGATCCCCATGCCAAGCTCTGATACGGTACCGTGCGGTACTCATATGCTCACGCCGACATTCGACTCAACGACCCAACTGTTCCACTTTGACAACTCGTGGGGCTGGGAATGGGGTAATCAGGGTTCAGGAACACTTAGCACTGAATACCTTGAGCAACATGTTACCGAAATCCTGGGCTTTGCCGGTTTCATGGATCAGTTGCCGTACGACGTTAAGCAAGATGTTTGTGTTGGCTGGAAATGGGCCTTGTCGGAAAAGTTCTCAATACATGGTCGAGAGATCATTGAAGGCAACACCGGAGAGCGAATGGGTTGGGCTTTTGGCACCCGACGAGGAGATGAACTGGTGATTCACGAGTTTTTCGTTTGGCCCACTTACCGAGCTCGCGGTTTAGGACGAAAGCTTGCCGAGCTGATGCTGCAGCTGTGCAATGCAATGAACATCAAACCGCGACTGCGAGTGCCGTTCGTCGATTGTCTAAGTGCGCGGCAGGAAGGCGTATTGGTTGTTGCGAAACTGTTCGGGGTTGAACTTAGTGAATCGACCAACGATTTGTACTGTCTCGATGGTGTTGCCAGTCAAGGCTTGACTCAAGCAACCATCGCTTTGACAAGAGACCCGCCCCAGCCAGCTGCATCTCCTTTAGAGTGGATAAGGCGACGCCAAGACCCACCATTGATTGATCCAGTCAAGGTACCGGTGCTGTTTGGCACTAACCGAAATTGCGAAATAGACGGTGAGACAGTATCGCTTGGCAACGCTCGCAGCCCTGAGTTAACGCTCGGTTTCAGAGTAGTCGAGGTAACGAACATGCAAAGCTTTGGATCTGCCAGCAGGACTTGGCGAGAATCAACGATCGATTTTTGCACGTGGCTGGTGTCACGGTTTGCCGAGTCTAAAGAAGACGTGACTGCCATCAAGGTTGTCGAGACTGAAGGTTTTGAAAAACTTTCGCGATTCCTTAACGCAGACGAAGAATCACGACACCATTTGGTTTTTGTGCATGGCTTTAATACTACGTTTGATTTCGCGATGGCTCAGGCTGCTAGACTCAAGGCTGACCTCGCACTGAAAGGCAATATCTATCTTTTCTCATGGCCTTCGGCTGGAAATCCTGGCATGTACGCATCTGACGAGGCAGCTATTGAGGCGTCAATTCCTTTCTTCACAAAGTTCATGCAGGTGGTTCAAGATTCCGTCGATGGAGAGCCGTTATCGCTGTTGGCCCACAGTATGGGAAACAGATTGCTTGCACGATGGACTGAAATGCAGTCGTCGATGGAGCAGCCGGTGAAACTACGTGACGCAATTTTTGCCGCGCCGGACGTTGACCATGATGTATTCAAATACTCGTTGAAATCATGGGGCAATGTGTACCAACGCGCAACACTTTACGCCAATAGTGCAGACTTGGCTTTGCAGCTTTCTGAGATCAAGCATCTCTTCTCGCGTGCCGGACTGATTCCGCCTGTTGTTGAGGTCAATGGACTTGAAGTGGTTTTGGTTCAAGGATTTGATCTGTTTGATCTTGCACATGGGTATTTTGCTGAAGCAGGAAATACACTGCACGATATTTGTGTGATGTTGCGTTTCGATGCACCTGCAAAGGATCGTCCGGCAATCAGGAAACTATCGTTTGCATCTGGTGCATCTTGTTGGTCAATTCCTCATCGCTGACTTGCCCTCCCTTTGGTAAATGGGCGGATGAAGCCATCCAACATCCCAGTTGCCCCGGGGCGATCTATCGATGGTTTCACGGTTTTTGGACGCTACGGTCAGCATCAGCTCGTGAGCGACGCACGACCGCGGATGCTGTAGCGTTCTGCCGCGACCCGCTTCGATTTTGCCAGATCGACTTTGATGGCCTTTGGGCCAGGGGCACCGCCCCTGGACCCCTTGACGCCGCACCCCGAAGGGATTCATGGAAGGTATCCGTGGGTCGCGTGCCCAACACAACTCATGACACCGTTCAGGCGTGCGGGAACGAGAGACCTACAGGCCGAATCAGAACAGCTCGATGGCAGCGATGGCTTCGGCGACTTTTTCGATCGTTCCCGAGGCGTCAATGACGTGGGTGCGACCACCGGCGTTTGGCAATTCGTCCAAGAAGGCTTGGCGGACCTTGGCCATGTAGTCCACGCCTCGTGATTCCATCCGATCGGTTTCGCCACCGACTCGTTGCATCGAGATCTCGGCGGGCAAATCCAACAACAGCGTCACGTCCGGCTGAACCCCACCGCACGCGAGTCGGCCGAGTTGCCACAGCGTTTGCGCATCGACTTCACCACCAACGCTCTGATAGACCACATTGGCCAGCAAGAACCGGTCGCTGATCACCGTCACCCCATCGGCCAGCGCCGATCGCAAGGTCGATTCGATCATTTCACAGCGACTGGCCATGAACAAGATCGCTTCGGTGCGTCGATGCATTTGCAGATCACTGTCCAGCAACATCGCTCGCAATTTCGTTCCCAGGTCAGTCGACCCGGGGTCTCGCACGCAGAGAATCTTGCGGCCTTCGGATCGCAAACGATCGGCCAAGATCTCGATCTGGGATGACTTCCCAACCCCGTCGATTCCATCGAGCGTGATCAAACGCCCCGGATACGGGTGAGCGGGTTCCGCTGTGCATGGTTCCGCATGGTGAGAATCGTCAGGCATCAAAACGTCCCCGTTGAATAGGCATCGGCTTTGCCCACAATGGGCAAGTGAGCGTATTCCGACACCAACCAACCGCCGTGGGCCGCATTGGGATCGCCACTTTTTTCAAATGTCAGCATCAATCGTCTGGGAATGGAAACATTCTTGATCGACCCGCGTTTTTCACTGACGGTCACCTTGACCGTCATGTCCACGTTGGCTTGTGGTGGCAAGGATCCCTGCACCATTTTGATGGATCGAATGCTGCCGACTTTGGCGACTTCGAATTCATAGCGTTGAAGTTCGGTTCCAGCTTGCGTCTGGGTTTGTTCGGCACCGATCAATTCCACTACATCGTCGTAGCGTTCTTCCTCGACAGCTTTCGCGACATCGTAGATCAACGTTTCGATTCGTTCCTCGTCCGTCACCCAATTGCCGGCGATCACCCAAGCCAACGGAATCAAGGCGGCGGAGACCAAGCCGGCGATGGCCAATGCCTTTTTGCCCGTTTGCAACCAACTGAAAATCAACGCGGCGGCCAACACCCCCAGCATGATTGAAACCACGAGCGGTTGTTCAGCAAGGAGTTGAGTCATCGCAATCGCCAGAAAAGAGGAAGAGAGCCGCTTGGTTGCGATTCGCTGGGGTCACCCCAGGAACCACGATTCGATACGATAACCGCATTCGATCTCAGCGCCGTGAGGGTCGCCCTGATCCAATTGGTCATCCCGTTCATTTTAGCCACTTGTTCCATGAAACGTGTTTCGTTGCCAGTCGTCTCAGCCCAGCACTACCGTGGGGCAGTCGAGGGTGAATTGTGGGAGTTGAGGCCCGCCGCGGTGGCGGGTTCGTTCTCCGCTCGTTCGCAACCCACCGATGATTCACCGGAGGCGATCACGAAACTCGCCGTGAGCATGTTGCAGACGCCGGCGGACTTCCCCACCGTGTTCGAGGCGATTGTTCCCGGCGACCATGTGGCTTTGGCGGTTGACCCCAATGTCCCGCGAATTTCGGATGTTTTGCGGGGCGTGCTTGCCTTGCTCGGGCAAGCCAATGCGGGCAAGGTCAGCGTGGTGCTCTGGAACGAGGCCGACGAAGCCTTGGTGACTCGACTGCAGCAAGAACTGGATGCGGTCCAGGACAACCAAGCCACCCTCAAACCGATGAAGGTGGAAGTGGTTCGCCATGAACCACACCGACGCGAAAATTTGCGTTACATCGTCGCGGACGAAAACGCCGAGGCGGTTTACCTGGCCAAGGATCTGGTCGACGCTGACTTCACGTTGCCAATTCTGTCCGCTCGATCCCGTGACGCGATCAACAACGTTGATCCGACCGGCATCTTCCCATTGTTCGCGGATGCGGCGACGCAGCACCGCTACCAGATCGGATCCACCACGGAACCTTCGGAAGCCGCTTGGTTGCTGGGCGTGCAAGTCATGATGCTGGTTTCCGCCGACGCAGCCGGTGAACTCGGTCGATTGATCGCCGGCACCCCGGATGCCTTGCGCCATGAGCTGGCCAACCTGTATGCCAGCGGAGAGACGGCCGACCAAGAGTCCTGGGATCGCGACGAATCCGCGATCACTTCGGACGCCATCAGCGAGACCGTCCCGACCGCGGAAATGGTCGTTGCGGCTCTCGATGGAGACGAAAACTCGCAGACCTGGGCCAACCTGGCGCGGGCCGCAATCGCAGCCGGGCGTCACGTCACACCGGCCGGAACGATTGTGATTTGGTCGCAAGTCAGCACGCCGCCCGGCCCGGTGTGGTTGCGAGAACTCGGTCAATCACCGATCGGCATCGAGTCCGATCCGGACCAGAGCGACGCCTCCCAAGACAACGACGAGGAGGAGGAAGACGACTCGGGCACAGCCGATTTGGAACCGAGCAACCCAGCCAAGTTGGACCAGGACACGGCGTTCAAAAGCTGGGACGCGGAAACACCTCTGGCACGGCAATGGAGTCAATTGATTGCCGATGGTCACGTGCTGCTGCACTGCCAACTGGACGACGAGGTGATTGAATCGCTCGGGATGGGCGTCATTCACTCGGTCGAAGAACTTCGAACCTTAGGAGCGCGTCTCAAAGATGCCGGCGTGTTGCGTGCAGCGCACTACCACACCGAATCCATCGTCGCCTTCTCAATGACCGACGAAGAGGTGGAACCATGAAGAAGAAACCGAGCGCGGCAACTGTCAAAAAAACAGCCAAGAAGTCTGCTTCACGGAAATCGGCGAAGAAGTCCTCTCGCAAATCAACTCGCACGTCACATCCTGCCGCCCACCAAGCGAGTGGCAACGACGCCAAAAAATCCGCCAGCAAGAAGGTGAAGAAGTCGGTCAAGAAGAAGGCCGCGAAAAAGTCCGCTGTCAAAAGCGTTCGCAAGCAAAACCCCAAGCCCACCAGGCGTTCGCAAGAACCGATCGAACAGGCGTTCCGCTATTGTCCCTCGTGCCAAACACCGAGTGAGCATCTCGGAGCCATCCCGTTTCGCTGCGGAGAATGTGGATTCGCGTTCTTTTTTGGCCCCGTCGCGGCCGTCGGCGGGCTGATTGTGAACGAAGCTCAGGAATTGCTGCTTGTTCGTCGTGCACGCGACCCTGGCAAAGGCCAATGGGGTTTGCCCGGTGGCTTTGTCGATCGAGGCGAGTCCATCGAGGAAGCTCTGCGCCGTGAGGTCATCGAAGAGACTCAGTTGAAAGTGACCGAGTTGACGCTGTTGACGACAGGCCCCAACACTTACACCTACGCCGGCGTGACCGCTGATGTGATCGATTTGTTCTTTGTCTGCAAAGTTCCCACGAACGCTAAGATTCAATTGGAACCCACTGAACTGTCTGAGTTCAAATGGTGTGTGCCTACCAAGCGTGAGCTCAACAACATGGCATTCCCGTCCAATCGAATCGCGGTGGAACAATGGCTCCAAGAAAGAAAACAGGCCTCCAAATGAATTCAGCGATTCCGACCGAGCATTCACCGCGGGCATCCACCCGATCATCGGCGTCTCGCTGGGCAACCGTGTTGATGGCCGGAACGATGTTGATCCTCGCCTTTGCGGCAACCGAAGGATGCACCAATTCAGCCGGCAAACCCAAAAGCGGCAAGCTGCAAGTTCTCGCCACCACTGCGATGGTGGGCGACGTCGTCAAAGCGGTCGGTGGTGACGCAATCGAAGTCACCGTGTTGCTCGGTCCGGGCGTCGACCCGCACCTTTACAAGACGACTCGCGATGACGTGGCTCAAATTTTGGATGCCGATGTGGTGTTTTATTCGGGTTTGATGCTCGAGGGAAAAATGTCGGACACCTTTGCGAAGGTCGGGAAATCGAAACCCGTTTTCGCAGTGACAGAGGATTTGGATCACGACAAGCTTTTGTCTGATTCGCAGCAAACCGGCCACCCCGATCCGCACGTTTGGTTCGATGTCGAACTGTGGTCGCTCACCGCCAACCAAGTCGCGGAAGTCCTCGGGGAACAGTTGCCCGAACACCTGGATACGTTTGCGATGAATTCGTCAAACTACCAATCGGATTTGCGAGACCTCGCAGCGGACGCCAAGGCCGCCCTGGCAACGATCCCAGAAGACCAACGAATTCTGATCACCTCGCACGATGCGTTCGGCTACCTTGGCCGCGCTTACGGGATCGAGGTCATGGGTGTGCAGGGAATTTCAACGGACTCAGAAGCCGGGCTGCAACGCATCAACGAACTCGTCGACTTGATCGTTGAGAAACAGGTCCCCGCCGTCTTTGTTGAAACCAGTGTGAATGGGAAAAGCATTCAAGCCTTGATCGATGGCGCCCGTTCTCGTGGGCACGCGGTCAAAATTGGCGGGGAACTGTTTTCTGACGCCGCTGGCGAAGCGGGCACTTACGAGGGCACCTACCCTGGCATGATTGATCACAATGTGACACTGATCACCCGAGCCCTGGGAGGCGAAGCCCCCGAGAATGGATTGCGAGGCAAACTGAGCATGGACGCGGAAACGACAGCCGAGACCTCGAACGTTCCGAATTAGGCACCGTCCCCGTCCAGCCCATCTGTTTTCATCATGAGTTCGTCTGCCATCCCTGTTGAACCTTCCGTTCCAAACGGGTCCGCCTCTTCGGGTGCCGGTGACACGTCGTCGGCCATCGCTTTGAAGGTGGATGATTTGACGGTGGCGTATCACCGCAAACCCGTCATCTGGGACGTTGAACTGGAAATCCCAGCAGGCAACTTGGTCGGCATCGTCGGTCCCAACGGAGCCGGGAAAAGCACGCTGCTCAAAGCGGCCATGGATTTGATCCCACGGGCGTCGGGGCGAGTCGAATTCTTTGGCCAACCGTATTCCAAATCACGCAGCCGAGTGGGCTACGTCCCGCAACGAGAAAGCGTGGACTGGGACTTTCCCGTTGATGCCCTCGATGTTGTGACCATGGGACTGTATCGGCAATTGGGTTGGTGCATGCCGGTTCGCAAAAAGCACCGCGACATGGCCCGAGAAGCGCTCGCTCGCGTGGGCATTGCTGACCTCGCTCATCGGCAAATCAGCCAGTTGTCCGGCGGGCAACAACAACGCACTTTCCTGGCGCGAGCTCTCGTGCAGAACGCCGACTTGTATTTGATGGACGAACCGCTGGCTGCGGTCGACGCAGCCACGGAAGCCGCGATCATCGACCTGCTTCGTCAGATGCGAACCGATGGAAAGACCGCGGTTGTGATTCACCACGATTTGCAATCGGTGCCGGATTACTTTGACTACGTCGTGCTGCTGAACATGCGAGTGGTTGCATCAGGCAAAACCGAAGACGTGTTCACCAGTGAAAATTTGCAGAAGACCTACGGTGGCCGATTGACGTTGCTGGACGAAGCCACCGAAGCCATGCGTCGCCGGGAACGGTCGATCTGATGCCCGAGCACCTTTGGCGTGTGATCAGTCTGCAGGATCACAACACACGAGTCGTGATTTTCGGCGCCGCGATGCTGGGGCTCGCTGCCGGGTTGGTGGGTTGCTTCACGCTGCTTCGTCGCCGTGCTTTGGTCGGCGATGCGCTCGCTCACGCGGCGCTTCCCGGAATTGCAATTGCATTTCTGTGGGTCACGGCGATGGGCGGCAATGGGCGTTCGCTGCCGGTCTTGTTGGCTGGGGCCACCGTATCGGGCATGTTTGGGATCGCATCGATTCTGATCATTCGGCGTGGCACTCGCATCAAAGAGGATGCCGCGCTTGGAATTGTCCTCAGCGTCTTCTTTGGACTCGGACTGGAACTGCTGGGGATCGCCCAGCAAATGAAGAACGGGAACAAAGCCGGACTGGAATCGTTCATCTACGGCAAGACCGCGTCGATGGTCGAGAGCGACGCCTGGCTGATCGCAATCGCATCGTTGATTTGTGTTGTGGTTTGCGTGGGGCTGTTGAAAGAGTTCAAGCTGCTGTGTTTCGACGAAGCCTTTGCGGGCTCGCGGGGGTACCCCGTCGTGCTGCTCGATGCGGCTCTGATGAGCGTGGTGGTCGTGATCACGATCATTGGCCTGCAGGCCGTGGGATTGGTGTTGGTGATTGCCTTGCTGGTCATTCCCGCTGCGTCGGCCCGGTTTTGGACCGATCGATTGGTTTGGATGATGGTTCTTTCATCGGCCATTGGCATGATGGGATGCTTGGTGGGAGCAGCCGCCAGCGCCATGCTGCCACGATTGCCCAGCGGCGCGATGATCGTGCTGACGACTGGCATTGGCTTTCTGATCAGTTTTCTCGTCGGGGCTCGTCGAGGCTTGTTGATTCGGATGTGGCGTCGTCGGTCGCTCAACGCCAGCATCGATCGACAACACTTGCTGCGTGAACTCTACGAACTGTTTGAAACCGATCCAAATCGGTTGTCGGTTTCGTGGGACGAACTCGTCCAAGCCCGGAGTTGGTCCAACAAACGCCTTCGTAAGATTCTGGAGCAGGCCTCCAGCGATGGTTGGGTCAGCGAGAACATCACCAAGATGGAATTCGCTTTGACGGAACGAGGGGAATCCGAAGCCCGCCGACTCACACGCCGCCACCGTTTGTGGGAACTGTATTTGATTCATCACGCCGACATCGCACCGCAACGAGTTGACCGCGATGCGGACGCGATTGAGCACGTGCTGGAACCGGAGACGGTGGCTGAGCTCGAATCGTTGCTCAATGCCGAACTGGGGGAGCGCCGGATGCCGACCGACCCGCACGCTTCCTCCGCCGAAGGAGCCAAGGCATGATCGGTTGGGCTGACTCCACGTCATTTTGGACGGTGGAATGGAACTGGGCATTGGACGGATGGATCGTCGCCGCAGGAATGCTTTGTGCCGTGGCATCATCGCTGCTCGGTTGTTTCCTCGTGCTCCGCCGGATGAGTTTGCTGGGCGATGCGATCAGTCACGCGGTGCTGCCCGGTTTGGCCGCCGCATTTTTGATTTCCGGCAGTCGCAGCAGCGGATGGATGTTCCTCGGCGCCGTGATCGTGGGCGTTCTCACTGCACTCTTGTCCGACTGGATTCACGTTCGTGGCGAAGTCGACGAGGGTGCCTCGATGGGCGTGGTGTTCACGACCCTGTTCGCCGCTGGTTTGATCATGATCGTGTTGGCGGCTGATCGGGTCGACCTCGATCCAGGATGCGTTTTGTATGGGGCCATTGAATCGACGCCGCTTGATACTTGGGTCATCCCGATTCCGATTCTCGGTCCCACCGACATTCCGCGAGTCGTGGTCGTGTTGTCGATCGTCACATTGATCAACGCAGCTTTCGTGGGGCTGTTCTTCAAAGAACTGAAGATGGCAACCTTTGACGCTGAACTGGCCACCTCCAGTGGTTTTTCGGCCAAAGCGATTCACTACGTTCTGATGACGTTGGTGGCTGTGACTGCCGTTGCCAGCTTTGAAAGTGTGGGCAATATCCTTGTCGTTGCGATGCTGGTCGTTCCCGCCGCGACGGCGTATTTGTTGACCGATCGATTGGGAGTCATGATTCTGCTGGCCTGCGTGATTGGTGCCGCTTCCGCCTGGGGCGGTCACGTGGCCGCGGTCGAGATTCCGACCTGGTTCGGTTTCCGGAGCACCACCACGGCGGGCATGATGGCAGTCGCCACTGGATTCGCGTTCACACTTGCCGTGTTGGGTTCGCCCCGTCGCGGATTGATCCCCCAGTGGATCCGCAAACAATGGCTGCGTTGGACGATCCTGACGGACGACGTCTTGGCGTTGCTGTACCGCATGGAAGAAAAGACACTGGACGAACGTCCGATCGCGGATGCCATGGCCATGCAGGCCGACCTCAATGCCTGGATGGCGGGTGTCTTGTTGACCAACCGATTCGCGATCAAATCGGCGGTCAAGTATCACGCCTGGCGTGGCCGGATCGAGACCGCTCAGGCGGTTTCGACCACCGCCGAAACGGCGAACACGGCCGATCGTTCGAAAGTGCTGGTTCCCAAGTTGACGGGTGTGGGACGATCCGAAGCGGAATCGCTGGTTCGCTCGCACCGGTTGTGGGAACAATACCTGGTCACACAAGTTGACTCGGAAGGCAGCCGGATTCACCAGCAAGCTCACCAGCTTGAGCACTTCACCGATCGCCAACTGCAAGACCAACTCGATCATCAAACCGATTCGCCGGAGAAGGACCCGCACGGCAGCCCCATTCCCTCGGCCAACGATCAACACCCATGAGTGCCAGCTTGGAATCCCATTCTTCTTCGACCGACCAGCATTTCTTCCGCACCAGCGTCCTCACGAATTGGATGCTTGCTGCGGCGTTGTGCCTTCTGACTGCGATCGCTTACTTGCCAGCCATCCAAGGTGGATTCATTTGGGATGATGACGATTATGTCACTGAAAACCCAACCTTGCACACGTTTGATGGACTGGTCGCGATCTGGACCGATCCTTCGGCGACACCCCAGTACTACCCCGTCGTTCACAGTTCATTTTGGATTGAGAATCACCTGTGGGGCCTGAACCCGATGGGCTACCACTTGGTCAATGTGCTGGTCCACTGCATCAGTGCACTGTTGTTGTGGCGAGTCCTCTCGCGGTTCTCCGTTCCGGGAGCCTACGTTGCGGCGTTCCTGTTCGCGGTGCACCCGATGCATGTGGAATCGGTTGCCTGGATCACCGAACGCAAAAATGTTCTGTCGGGGATGTTCACCCTGCTGACCATCCTGTGCTGGCTCAGGTACTGGGACTTCACGAAGTCGGAATCAGATGCCGAAACGACGCCTCGAAACCGGCGTTGGTACGCACTCGCATTGCTGTGTTTCATCGCCGCGTTGTTGAGCAAGACGGTCGCCTCCACCTTGCCCGCCGCGTTGCTGGTGATGATTTGGTGGAAGCGTGGCACGCTCCGGATCAAAGACTTTGTCGCCCTGATTCCGTTCTTCGTGATCGGCATCGGAATGGGGTTGCTCACCGTGTGGTTGGAAAAGGTCCAGGTCGGGGCCAGTGGCATGGACTGGGAATTGTCGCCTTGGCAACGGGTGCTGATTGCCGGACGAGCGCTTTGGTTTTACGCCGGTAAATTGGTTTGGCCGACCGAGCTGATCTTCACCTACCCACGATGGGAGATCGATGTCACCTCGTGGTGGCAAAACGCGTTTCCAATCGCAGCGATCGCCGTGATGATCACGCTGTTCGTGATGCGCCATCGCTTGGGGCGCGGCCCCATCGCAGCGGTGTGCTTGTACGCGGGCACCTTGTTTCCTGCCTTGGGGTTCTTCGATGTTTACCCGATGCGGTTCTCCTTCGTTGCCGATCACTTTGCCTACATGGCCAGTGTTCCTCTGATTGCCTTGGTCGTGGGGGTGGTTGCGACTTGGCTGCAAACCAAGGATCAAGACGAGGAAGAATTTGGCTTGGGGCGACACCTGCCTAAATTGATGGCCGCCGGTGCCGCGTTGCTGCTGGCCACGGTTTCGTTTAGCCAAGCGACGATCTACAGCGGATTGGAAGTGCTCTGGCGGGACACGTTGGCCAAGAACCCCAACTCGTTCATGGCTCACAATAACTTGGGCGCGCTGCTCAACCGACGAGGCGACTACCTGGAAGCCGAAACGCATCTGCGTCGTGCCCTGGAGATCAAACCCACGTTTGCCGACTCCGTCATCAACTTGGCCCAAGCCCGTCAAAACCTGGGCGATCTGGAAGAGGCACTTTCGCTCTACACCCGTGCCACGGAACTCAATCCGGGGCTCGCCGAAGCCTACAACGGACTGGGGGCATCGCAAGGAATGATGGGTGACTTCGACGCCGCAGAAGCGTCGCTGAACCATGCCATTGAAATTGACCCCGGCTACGCCAATTCTTACGGGAACTTGGCGACGCTCCGATCCTCACAGGGACGCAACGAGGAGGCCATCGAGTTGTTCCAAACCGCCGTGCATCTGGCTCCTCAAAGACTGGATCATCGAACCAATTTGGCTCGCGTGCTGATGTCGGTCCAACGGTGGGAGGATGCCTCCGCAGTCTGGCAGGGGATCCTGGATCAATCCCCTGAAGACGTCAGCGCGATCTTGAACTTAGGCGTGATTGCAGCGAATCAGCAACGCACCGAAGACGCCATCGGCTACTTCGAACGTGTGCTGGCGATCGTCCCCAATCACCTGAGCGCCACGTACAATATGGGAGCCATGCACGATGCTCTGGGCAACACAGCCGAAGCGGAGCAGTATTTCCGGCGTGCCGAGCGATTGCAGCCCTCTGTTCCCTGATGGCCGACCGAAGGAAATGAAATGGCATTTCGAGTTTGCTGTGTGATTCGAATACAATCGGAGGCGGTTTCACCGCTCCTCTTCGTCGACACGGTTCCAAAATGCATTCGAACTCTTCTATCCCTGTTTCGTCGAGCCGAACTCGGATGCACCTGCGGGATGCTTACCGAGGCCTTCTGGGAATTTTTTGGGTCACGCTGGTTTGCTCGGCAATTTCGCCCCTTTCGCTGGTCGCACAGCAGACGCCTGCCAGCCCACGTCCAAATGTGATCATCGTCTACACCGATGACCAAGGTTTCGGCGATGTCAGCAGTTTCAACCCCGAGGCAAAATTCGCGACGCCCAACATGGATCGTCTCGCGAAAGAGGGGATCGCCTTCACCAACGCGCACTCCAGCGACAGCGTTTGCACGCCGTCCCGCTACGGATTGCTGACAGGTCGCTACAGTTGGCGGACAACGCTCAAACGAGGTGTGATGAACGCCGAGGGAAAGTGCTTGATCGCCGACGACCGGATGACGTTGGCATCCTTCCTTCGCGATCAAGGCTATCAAACGGGCATGGTCGGCAAATGGCACCTGGGCATGCAGTTCCCCGGCTCACCGAAGGACCGAGATTGGTCCCAACCCGTTCTCGACATGCCGTTGGACAAAGGCTTTGATCACTTCTTTGGCATTCCCGCATCCCTGAACTATGGCGTGTTGGCTTGGTTCGATGGTCGCCACGCCGCGGTTCCTCCCGAATCTTGGACCGGCAAGAAACCGAACAAGCGTCACGTCGACTATCGCATCATGCCTCCCTATGTCGACACTGAGGGCGAAGCACGGGAGCGTTTCAAGAACACGACCATCGAGGTCGCGGACGACTTCATCGACAATCAATGCCTGACTCGGTTCACCGACAAAGCGATCGAGTGGATTTCCGAAGTCACATCCGCTCCATCCGCAGAAGCATCTTCCGACACCGCACCGTTTCTCCTGTACTTGCCACTGACATCGCCGCACTATCCCGTCTGCCCGCTGCCTGAGTTCTGGGGGCAAGGCGAATGCGGTGGGTATGGTGAGTTTGTCATCGAAACGGATCACCATCTCGGCCGCTTGCTCGACCATTTGGATTCAAACGGTTTGAGCGATAACACGCTCGTGATTTTGACCAGCGACAACGGCCCTGAAAAGTCATGGAAGCAACGCATCGATGACTTTGGTCACCACAGCAACGGTCCTTACCGAGGTGGCAAACGTGATATCTACGAGGGCGGCCACCGAGTTCCCATGCTGGCCCGTTGGCCCGACGGCATTCAGCAACCAGGTCGCACCAGCGATGCTTTGGTGGGACAAGTCGACTTGTTGGCAACCATTGCCGAATTGCTCGGGCAATCCGTGCCGGTCCATGCCGCCGAAGACAGCCACAGCTTTGCATCGATCTTGCTCGACCCTTCTTACGAACATCATCGTGTCCCATTGATCAATCACGGGGTGCGAGGCGAGTTCGCCATCACGGCAGGCCACTGGAAGTGGATCGCTCCCAACCGATTCAAAGACCAAGGTGAACTCTACGATCTCGCCACTGATCCCGCGGAATCGAAGGATCTCTCGTCTGATCACCCTCAGATTGCTCGTCGATTGCAAACCGCGCTGACAAAAATCGTGGTCAACGGGCGTAGTACCCCCGGCGATCCTCAACCCAATGACACGGGCTACTGGGACGACCTCCACTGGATCGATCCTTCCGAGTACATCCGCCCCAGTCCCTGATCCTCTTTCCACACGATCCCCATCCCCCAGAGAGACCCTCCATGCATCTCATGATCCCCGTTCCTCGTTGGCTTCCTTTGGTTGCGTTGCTTTGCGCAATGAGCGTCTCGCACGCCGTAGTCGCCAACGATCGCCCCAACTTTTTGGTCATTGTGGTTGACGACCAATCGCCTCTCGATTTGAAGATCTACAACCCCGACTCGCCACTGGAGACGCCCAACATTGATCGCTTGGCAGCGTCCGGAATGGTGTTCGATGGGGCTCATCACATGGGGGCCTGGTCAGGTGCCGTGTGCACCCCTTCGCGGCACATGATCATGACGGGACGCACTGTTTGGCACCTTCCTCAGCGACGTCCGAAGAATGCAAAGCAACGCAACAACAATCAAAGTGTGCGCTACCCAGATGAGAAACTGGCCCCCAAGGACCTGCCTGAATACACCATGGCGGCGATCTTCAATCGGGCCGGGTACGACACGATGCGAACTTGCAAGAGGGGCAACAGTTACGCTGCCGCCAACGAGCAATTCACGGTCGTGCATGATGCAACCAAACGTGGTGGAACAGAGGAATCAGGCAGTGCCTGGCACGGCAAACAAGTGTTGGATTACCTGGATCAACGTGACGCTGCATCGGATGAAGATCCATTCTTGATTTACTTCGGTTTCTCGCATCCACACGACACGCGAGACGGAACACCTGAATTGCTGGCCAAGTATGGAGCGACCAACCACACTGATCGCAAATCATTGCCACCTGCGAATCCCAAGCAACCGCCCCTGCCGCCGAACCATTTGGAAGCTCATCCGTTCCATCACGGGCACCCCAATCTTCGCGATGAAGTCAGTGTCAGTGGCGTGTGGGATCGTCGCGATGAACGGACGATTCGCAACGAACTCGGACGAGAATTTGCCTGCAGCGAAAACATCGACATTCAAATCGGCAAGGTGCTTCACCGCCTCGAGGAGATGGGCGAATTGGACAACACCTACATCGTCTACACATCCGACCACGGCATGGCGATCGGTCGCCACGGTTTGCAAGGCAAGCAAAACCTCTACGAACACACTTGGCGAGTTCCCTTCATCATCCAGGGTCCTGGCATTCCACAGGGAAAGCGTGCGATCGGCAACCTGTACCTCCTCGATTTGCTGCCCACGCTCGTCGACCTCGCCAAGATCGATGGCCCCGAAACCCTGGAGGGAAAATCCCTGCAACCCGTCATCCGAGGCGACCAAGAAGTCCTTCGCGATGTTCTCTACGGCGTCTACTGTGGCGGAACCAAACCGGGCATGCGGAGCGTGAAGAAGGGCGACTGGAAGTTGATCAAGTACGACGCGTTGGACGGCAAAGTCCACGAGACGCAGTTGTTCAACTTGGCCGCCAATCCGCTGGAGTACCTGCCCGAACACCAACGTGAATCGGAACTCGAAACGGACCTCGCAGAAAACCCGGCCTACGCTGAGAAGCGTCAGGAACTGGAAGCGTTGTTGCTCTCCGAAATGCAACGACTGGACGACCCGTATCGTCTTTGGGATCAACCCCAAGTCGCGGAAATCAATCCCTGATCCGATCGGTTCGAGCCAGCGTCTGGCTCACTTCCGAAAAAACGCGAGTCCGCCGCCCACAATCCAGGCATCGGATTCGCGTCCATCCGTGGTGACCCAGTAGCGTCCAAACCCGGTCAACCGAGCGTGTGGCGTCCACCAAAAGTGGGCGCCCACCTCGGGATAGATCGATGCCATCGTCAGATCGTATTCGGTGTCTTCCTCACCGCGTTCGTCTGTGATTCCATCGTCGTCGTTGTCAACTCCATCGTCGTCCGCCTCGACGGTTTCCCAGTTCATCCCGGCGTAGCCACCGATCCCCACAAAGGGCGCCAATCGGGTTGGGGTTTGCAATCGCAATCCGGTGTCGAGTCCGATCGAAGCTTGGTCCCAGCCCGCAGCGCCGGACACCGACATCCGCTGAGTGAGGTACGAGGTCAAGTAGTTTTCATTCCCCACATCCGCTACAAACCCGGCTCCCGTGCGGGATCGATACGCCGCTCCGGCAGAAACGTAGGTCCCCTCGGCCCCGTTCAGGAACCTGGCATCGCTGGCCTGTTTTACCTTGCCAATCGGGTCGGATTTGGGAGCGCCTTCGGCATACTTCTCAGCGTAATCCGGGTGTTCCATCGCCCATCGCGAGTGCGTGATGCCGGTCGGCAATCGACACCCGGAAGAAGCCAGCAAGGCACTTCCTGCAACGAGCCACACGATAGGATGGAAGCTTGAATTCAAGAGATCGTCATCATTGATTTCGTTCGGACGATGGTCACTGGCCCGGTTCACCCTCGGCGATATCAAATCGTCACCCCCCAACACAAGCGGAGTCATGTGGCATAGGCTTCCGGCCTGTGAGGAAGGTGATGTCCTAGCGCGACTCACTGGCTGGAAGCCTATGCCACTTTTTGTTCCCGTTCCATTCCAACATGCTGACCATGAGCCACACTTTTCACCTCTCGCCCCGAGTTCTTTTCTCGATCTTCGCGCTCACGCTGTCGTGGGTTGCGATCCATCCAGTGCATGCACAACAGCCCAGCATCGATCACTCGGCCCGACATGAGCTTGCGATCGAACGAGCCCGGTCCAACCTGCGTCCGGATGAGCCAGGTTCCGCGAATCGCCAGGTGGCAGTGGCCGATGCGCTGCTGCGTGCCGGGAAGGTTGACGATTCCATTCCGCACTACGAGAACGCAATCGAGCAATCGCCTGACATGCAGCCATACCTTTGGCAGTACGGCATCGCTTTGTTCTTCGCCGGGCGTTTCGAAGACGGACGGGAATTGTTCGAAGCCCATCGACGTGTGAATCCCAACGATGTTGAAAACGCAGCCTGGCACTTCCTCTGCGAAGCCAAGGCCAACGGCATCGACTCCGCTCGAAAGTTGCTGTTGCCTGCACCGGGAGACCGACGGGTCCCGATGTCTGAGATCCTTGACCGGCTGCCAGGAGGCGACACTGACGCCATCGAAGCCGCCGTGGAGGCGATCGACCATCCAGGGTCAAAGCAATCCGCTCGCTTCTATGCGGATCTCTACCTGGGGATGATCGCCGATGCGGAGGACCAACCAGTTGCCGCGGAGCGATTCATGAAGCGAGCCGCCGCCGCACCGCTGGCACATTACATGGCGGATGTGGCTCGTGTTTACGCGAAACACCTGCCGGATTCGACCAAGCCCGAAGTACGCTGACAATCACGCGACCGCCGTGGGGTCACGATCCCTGCGAACCATCCGGGCTTGACACCGCGGGAATCACATCGTCCAAGCGATGGCCGCAGCGATCACAATGGACGGCGCCCGCTCGGTGATTCGACAAACCACATTGCGAACACAGATGACGCTCCGTCGTCGTCACCAGCTTGCTCGACAGTTCCGCGCTGACAAATCCAGTCGGCACGATGATCAGCGAATACCCGAGCAGGATCAATGCGGCAGAGATGATCTTTCCGATTGTCGTGTGTGGCACCACATCGCCGTAGCCCACCGTGGTCATCGTCACGATCGCCCAGTACATCGACTGCGGAATGGAGGTGAAATCACTTTCATGCGATGATCCCATCAGCACCGTTTCGATCTGGTACATCAACGTGCCGCTGATCGTGACCGCGACCAAAACGACGGCCAAAAAGACAATGATCTTTTCGCGTGATTTCCAAACCGCATCCGCGAGCTCATCGGCCTGGCTCATCATTCGCCAAAGCTTCAGGACCCGAAAGACTCGCAGCAGCCGAACGCTGCGAAGAATGACAAATGACTTGGCGGAATACTCGACGAACAGAGCCAAGTAGCTCGGCAAAATGCTGAGCAAGTCCACGATCCCCCAAAAGCTGAACGCGTACTTCAGCGGGTGACGCACGCAGTACAGTCGGAGTGCATACTCAATGGTGAACAGGATGGTGAGAAACCATTCCAACACCCAAAACCAGGTTGCGAGCGTGCTGACTGGCGTCTCAGACTTGGGGTCACGTTGCAGGCCATACTCAGGGACCGTTTCCAAAGACACCAACACGATGCTGGCAATGATCGCGACCAACAACGCGATGTCAAAACCACGACCAAGCGTTGAGTCGGCTTCGAAGATCACATCGTAAAGCGTCTGCCGGACACCGGGTTCGGCGGGACGCTGGATCAATCGACGCCGCAACACTTTTTCGGTCGCGGTGCTCATGTCATTTGGGGACCGCGAGGAACCTGGATTTCACATCGCTGTTCAATGATTTCCAAGTGATGCAGTAAATGCCCCGCCGCCACCCAGGCCATCCCTCGGACACTGATGCGGTTGCCATCCACCGTCCCAACATTGTCCCAGGCGGTTGGATTGATTCGCCGCAGCAACGTCGCGTTGGCTTGCCGGCAGAATCCCAGTTCGGAGATCAACTCTCGCATGTTCCCCAGACCAAAGCGAGCCGCGGCGTAGGCGTTTTCGTCCCACGCGGGCTGGTTGCCTTGATCTCCTGCCGCGATTCGCAGCATTCGGTCCCCGGCAATTCGTTCCGCGTCGACGCAGTGTTCAATCACCTGGCGAATGGTCCACGCAAAGGGTTTGTGGACCTTGTCAATCTGCTCCGCCGAAAGGCTTCCTGTCAGTTCACAGACCCAGTGCAACTGGTCGTCCATGGCTTGCAGGATGCATTCACCAGGAACACGACGGGCCAATTCACAGTGATAGTCGAGCGACAATTCGTCTTCGCCAGGTCGGCGACTCTTGGAGCGGCTCACAGAAGCGTTGGCTTGCATCAGTTTTCAAACTCAATGACTTGAAGGTCGGGATGATTCTCAGCCAATGTGTCGATGACGTCGAATCCGATGCTGGTGTTGGCAACGTTCATGCTCTTGAGATTGGGCAGCTTTGCCAATTCCAGGAAGCTCTCATCGCCGAGTTGGGTCCCCGCAACATTCAATGTTTTCAACTTGGTCATCTGCATCAACACAGGCAGCGATTCGTCGGTCACCGAGGTGGACTTCAGATTCAACTCTTCCAAGTTGACCAAGTCGCCGAACCCAGCCAATGTTTCATCGTTCGTCTTGGTTTCCCAAAGTCCGAGGTACGTCAGGCCCGTCAATTTACCCAATTGGGCGATTCCTTCAGGAGACGCCAGGCGGCATTCCGAGATGTCGACGTAGGTCACGGCGGGCAACTGCGAGATGACTTCCAGTCCTTTGTCATCCACCGACGAATCGCGAAGTTCAAATCGAGCCAGGGCTTTGTTGTTGGCGATGTGTTGGATGCCTTCTCCCGTCACGTCACAACCGCGAATTCGCAGACGCTTGAGCTTGGACAGCCCTTTCAATTCAGCCATCGCAGCGTCGTTGATTTTGGAATAATCGCCTTGCAACTGTTCCAGCGTTGCGGTCTGGCCCAGCATCTTCATCGTCGGACCGTTGATCGTCGTGCAGTAGTTGAAGTTGATGGACTTCAGCGGCAACGGGGCAAGTTGGACCAAGCCCTCATCGGTCACCTTGGACTTTTCCAACTGCACATCTGCGAGTGTTTTGATCTTGGCAAGCGAATTCATGCCAGCATCGCCGATGTTGCTGTTCCGCAGATCGATCGCTCGCAATTTGCTCAACCCGGTGAGCAATTCCATGCCTTCGTCGGTGACGCCGGTGCGACGCAGGAACAACGCTTCGAGAGTGTTCATCTTGCCAACCGTTTCCAGCGTCTGGTCCGTGATCGCGGTGTCCGTCAGCGTCAAGCGTTTGAGTTTGGCGAGCGAAGTCAGGTTGTCCATTCCAGCATCGTCGATGCCAGGGCCATTGAAGGTGGCGATCAGCGTGTTGGGAATTCCGCTGAGATGCGGCAAGGATTCCGCGATGCCACCTTTTTGGTTGGCGATCGAAAACTCAACGACGTTGCCATCGTCGTTTTTCGTCAGGATGTAACCCGCGTCGGTCAGTGCGGCGACAGCCTCTGGATCGTCCGGCGTGGCCTGAGGAGGAACACTGACCACGGTCTCTTCGACTTCAGGAGTGTTCGCGTCCTGGCCGGTCTTGGAGTCGGAACGGGAACACCCGGTGAGGGCCAGACCACCGACGAGCAGTCCGGTCAACAGGGAACGGTGAATGGTCATGGGACGAAGGCTTGGGCGAGAGAGCAAATTCAGTTTCATTTTGACGAGGGCAAATTGCCACGGGAAAGGTTCGGAGGGAGTGTGTCAGCCGTCTTGGACTGAGAAGGCCCTGCATTCTAGCGTCGATCGACTTGGACTTCTTCCCCTACTTTTTGCCCAGTGCACGCTTGGCAGAGAAGAACTCGGTTAATAAATGGCCGCACTGTTCGCCCATCACGCCATGGGTGATTTCGCAGCGGTGATTGAGGCGTGAATCGGTCAGCACTTCGTACAAACTGGTCACCGCCCCTGCCTTGGGATCGCTGGCCCCAAAGACCACCCGCGGCACGCGAGCCTGCAGAATCGCCCCCGCACACATCAGGCAGGGTTCCAGCGTCACGTACAGCGTCGTTTGTTCCAAACGCCAGTTTTCGATCGAAGCTGCCGCCTGGGTGATCGCGATCATCTCCGCATGAGCCGTGGGATCATGCAAGGCTTCCCGCTGATTGGCCGCTGCGGCGATCGCGGTTCCCGATCGCACGATGATCGCTCCAACCGGAACCTCATCTTCCATCGCGGCAGACTGAGCCATCTCGATCGCCCGCTGCATCCAGTGACGATCAATGTCCAAGGGGTCCAAACTCATGGGTTTCCCGCTGGTGTGATTGCGGAGGCTTCTTCGCTCGGCGATTCAGGCTTTTCAGCGGGGGACTGATCGTCCAAACGGCGAATCTCCAGGCCTCGGATTTCACTCTCGCATTGAAAATTTGCGATCCCCAACGGCAGGCATGGATCCATCTCGATTCGGATGTCAAACGTGTGCTCGGATCGGTTCACGTTGGACCATTCTGAATCATCGATCCAAGTGGTCACGGTTTCCTTGTCGACTCGAATCCGGATGTTGTACCACTGCTTGTTTTCGAAGTCTTTGTACCCGGTGGTTTCGTTGCTCGATGCGTCATTCCCATCGATGCTGCTGATTCCAACCACACCGCCGCCCCAGCCCCCCAGCACAAAACTGCAGTGTTCTTTACCGACAGGGAACGTCACGGCCGCGAAAAAGTCGAACCCGTCGGTTCGCCGAGCCTGCAGTCGCAGTTCGTAGTTCTCCAGTGGAAAATCACCGGTCCAGCGGATTCCGGTCAGCGGGTCGCCCATCCCCAAACGGAACAACTCACCGGTCGCAGGCTGCTTCGCGGAATCGTCCTGAGCAGTCTTCTTCCAATTTTCTCGTGTGATTCCGCCGTCCCCACCAAAGTGGGCTTCGTCCCATTTTCCGGCCAATGGACGCCATTTGAACTGTGATTTCGCGGTGTTTTTCGTTTCAGCATCGCTTTTGGCCGCCACAGGGGGAGTTTCCCCGGACTGGCAATATGCAGAAGATGGGGCAAGTGCGAGCACGAGCGTCGCCAAGAATGCCCGCGACGCCGGAAACGAAGCCAGATTGATCGAAGGAGTGGATTGCGGACGCACGATAGAGACCTTTAGCGAACGAATTGTCATAGACGCCCATTGTCCTCGCGAGAGCACCGCTGATGCAACCGGTCACCAAATTTCGACTGCTCGGCTTTCGATTGGCCGTGATCGCTTTGGTTGCCTACTGGGTCGCGATTTTTGTGGGCACGCATCTGCCCAAGATGCCCCAGTCACTCCCGTCGGTGAACGACAAAGTGATGCACTTCACGGCTTTCTTCGGGTTGGCGATGTTGCTTTGCTACTGCACCAACTCGTCCCGTGTCTGGCGTCGCTTTTCAATCATCGTGGCCATGTGCTTGGTGTATGCGTGCGTCGATGAGCTGAGCCAGGCTCTGGTTCGAGGCCGGCATTCGGACCCGATGGATTTCTTGGCCGACGCCGCAGGCACCCTGACCGCTGTGTTTCTGTACGCAGCCGTTCGCTGGGCCTGGCTGAGTCACCGCGAACGCTCGGATTCGGTTCACTCGCCGTCGGCGACCTAGGCGTAGATCGCAAACAGGATCGGCAATCCAATGCCGACCAACGAATGCAAGGCGATTGCAAACCAATACGGGCCTGGCGATTTCTCGCGTTCAACGACCATTTTGTCCGCTGCCCATCCGAGCATCGCGCATCCGGTGAACAGTTCCAACCCGATGAGCAGCAACGCGAACGCGGTGAAGACGAGCATCATCATTTCTTCTTCGCCCGTCGCTTGGCTTCGAGCAACCGTTCGGTGTAACTGGTCCCTGATGAGTCACCTTGGCTGCTTGCTGACGTCGATGCATCCTGGGAATCCGTTGGCCGCCCCAGTGGGGAATCCAACCCTTCGATGTCCGACCGTTTCGAGCCATCAGTGTCGATCGATTCCGGCTCGAACCGTGGGCTGGCTCGTCGTTGTTTGTGGACGTCCTCTTTGGTTTGACGCAGTTGATCCAATCTCGCGACCGTTGCCGTTTCAGGTTGGGCATCCCCCACCATTCGTTTCCACCAAGTCTTCAGGAATCCAAACCGAATCGCGACACGTCGCACCAACACGTCGGTGAAGAAAAACACACAAGCGGCCAACACAAACCATGGCCACGCATCACGAATTCGACGGGCCAACGGCAATCCACCACGGAACGTGTCCCGCGATAACAGGGCGTCATTCAAGGTTGCTTCCAGAGGCTCGGTGACGATCCCGGCTTCGCCTCCATCCGGTTTCATCGAGGCCAACTGAGCGATCAAGGTTTCGTTGGTTTCACGATACCGGAACTCTTCGCTGTAAGGCACCGTGACGCCAGCAGACAACGGCGCGTTGCCTTGGCCGGGAATCACGTTGACGAAGTAGGTTCCCGCTCGATCGATCGGAAACGACCCCTCGTAGCGTCCCGGTGCAGTCTGCTCCATGTCCAGCATCAATGGTTGAAGATCAGGGTCCAAAACCGAACCACCGACCTCCAAGAAGTTGAGGAAGGAATCGTCATCGTCGAGCGCGGTCACGATGACATCGACCATGTCATCTCGCACCTGTGTGGCCAACGAGAATTGACCGGTGTCGCCGGTCGGACGCATCAACCAACGCACCAATTGCGAATGCAGTTTTTCATAGCCGGGCCACCCCGTCCAAGCATTCGTCCAGCGTGCGCCCGCATCGGTTGTGAGCACCGCGGAGCGTCCCAGCCCGTAGGTCCATGTGGCCAACACCGTCGCGTTTTCTGGCGTGCTGGGTTTCGGGGACTGAGCGATGACCTGAACCAGCGGGCTGTCTTTGACCTGAGTCATGACAAAACCGGTGATCGGTGGAAGCGAGTCCAACCCATCGACGACCGGGTGCGGAAAGACAATCTGCGGGGTGACGCCGCCGGGTGGCTCGTAGATCAACGGCCGAGTCACCCGGCGAGCTTCACGCTGAAAAATACCGGGCAATGCACGCCCTGACTTGACCGCGTAGTACTTGCCACCGGTGGACCGAGCGATGTCTTGCAATCGTTTGCTGTCGGACAACCCGTGCGATTCCACCGCGACCGTGCTGATCGTGATGCTGTTGTCTTGGAAGGCTTGGATGACACTGTTGGTGGGTGCTCCCGGGTCCCCGTCGCTGATGATGATCAAATGCTTGACTGAAGCATCGGTTCGAACCAACCCCGCAACCGCCATCCGCATCGCCGGATCAAATTCCGGCATGTCGCCTGGTGACATCCGTCCCACCGCCGCCAGCATCGCGCGTCGATTGGGGCCGACCTCCAACATGCCTTTGGATCCGCCCCACAACCATTTGTCACCGTTCATGGTCCAGTGAACCACGCCGGCTTGATCCGCGCTGCCGAGCTGCTCAATCGCCGCGATCGAGATCTGCTTTTGCCAGTAATTGCCCTGCGCCATTTCGCTGGCGTGCATGATCAAGGCCAGAGCCCCGACACCTTGCACTTTGGTGTTCTTGATTTGGAAGTCGACCGGCATCGCTTTTTCAAGCTCCGTCCCTGTCCATCCACCGGCGCCCAAAGAATCTGGACCGCCGATCATCAGCAACCCGGCCCCGAGTTGCTGGGTGTTGCGGACCAGCATTTCGATTTGGTCATCACTGAACGAAGTGATCGTTTGAGTGGTGTCACCGGACACCCTGGCAACGCCAGCCAAAATCACCGCGTCGTAGGGTTGCAGCTCGGCCAGCGATCCGAAGAGCTGCGTGGTTGGCATGGGAGTCACTTCGATGTTGGAATCTCGCAACGTTGCAATCAGCAGTTCGAAATCACCAATGTCCTCTGGACCGTGAATCAACAGCACACGTCCTTTGCCACGGACGTAGGTGTAGCCGGTCGCACTGTTGTTCTGCGTCAGAGAATCGTCTTCGTCGTCATCGGCAATGAATTCCGCTTCATAGGTGTATGCCGCTGGTTGATCGATCTTGTGCTGCAGCGGGAACACGTTCTTTCCCGGTTGCAGCTCCACGGTCTGTTCGAGCAGCAACGCTTCTTCGCCTGCGACCTTCTGTTTGACGCGCAAGCGACCTGTGACAGGTTTCTCTGGATCGGATTGCTTGGCACCTTGGCGATCCACCACGATGCGTGCTTCGAATGGTTGCCCTTTGCGAATGTTCGTCGGCAGATCGATCTTTTCGACCAAGACTTCTCCGCCGGCCTCCTTCAACACTGGAACCACGTCGATCCCAATCCCCGCGTCCACAATCCGGCTGCCGATTCGGCGAGCTTCTCCCATGTTCTCGTTGCCATCGGTCACGATCACGATGCGGCGTGACGTGTCCTCGGGCATGGATGCCTGAGCGAGGTTGAGTGCCGTTTCCAGATTGGTCGCGTCGGTGCGTTCCAGCAAACTTTCCAGACGACGAATCGGCGGCACGTTGTCGTCGTAAGGCGGAATCTCGATCATCGCATCCCGACCGAAGACGATGATCCCCGCGCGGTCACCACGCGTTGCATTTCGGTGACGGCGAACCGATTCGATCACGTAATCCAGCATCGCCGTTCGTTTCGCCGACGGAATGCTTTCGCTTTGATCCAGCACGTACATGACCGTGATCCGGTCACTGGTCCAGACCAGTTGCACACCGGCAAGCGCCGCCACGATCGCGGTCCAGACAACGGTCCGGACGATCAAAGCAACGACCCGTCGCCAAGCCCCTAGCACTCGCAGGTGCGACCATCCCAGCCACCACAACAACGGCAGCGCAGCCAACCACCAAAGGTAGTCGGGCGATTCAAAACCGAGGCGAAAAGGAAATGTCACGAAAGAGCTCTGGATGGCTGAATAGCCCCTTGAGGCTGGGGAACCCCGCGAGGCTGGGGGGAACCCAGTGAGGCCGGAAAAGCGATCGTCAACCCAAGTCGATGCAGCGACCTGACCACTGGCGTGTCGCTCACACCCACCGCTCCATCATAACGCAGGATCCAACGGTGGGGTCCCGCGGTGTTCGCACCTGATTGCCAGCCGATCAGACCGAGGTGTCCGATGGAACGGGCTCGGCAGCAGAGGCTTCGGCCGCGTCTGGTTCCGTTTCGGTTCGGTCCCAGAATGTCACGGCGAAGACAACAAAGATGATCGCCGCCATGATGGCGGGCGACAACCAAAAGTCCTTCCACTGTCCCATCGTTTCCGCCAAGATCCCCGCATCGAGTCCCTCGGGCAATGCTCGTGAAAACATCTGCGTGAATGATTCCAGGAACGACAGGGACGTCGATTCACCGCGTGCATCCGCCAACGCTTCCACGTAGGTCGGCGAGGAAGTCACCTGCTGGCCGTAGTTTCCGAACGTCAAGTTGAGAGGAATGAAGCCAAACAAGTCTCCTCCCGCCATGATCCGGTAACCGAAGAACATCCCGACGCCTTGAGTCAAGAACACCAATAACCCCTGGGCTTGGCCGCGAATGCCAAGCGGGGCTTTCTGGTCGGTATACATGAACCCCGTCACAAAGAAAAAGTCATAGCAAATGCCGTGCAGCGCCACCGCGGCGAGCAACATCCACGTGACTTGATCTGGTGCGCCATACGCGAACAGAGCGTAACGCAACACCCAACAAGCCATCCCGACCAAGATCATCACTTTGACGCCTAAACGGCGGAAGAAGAACGGGATCAGCAACATGAAGATGATTTCGGACATCTGCCCGATTGTCATCGTCGCCGCCGGTTCCGCGAATCCGGTTTGGCTCAGGTACGTGGCTGTCATGCCGTAGTAGTAAGCCAAAGGAATGCAAATCAACGTCGAGCAAGCCGCGAAGATCAGGAAGTTCCAATCTTTCAGCAACGCAAATGCATCGACCATGAACAGCGACCGCATGTCCATCGGCTTGCCTTTGAGCGGTGGCGGGGTGTGCGGCAAAAAGAAACACAACACACCCAACGCGAGCGAGCTGACCGCACCGAGCCAAAAGATGTTGTACGACGAGGACCAACCCAAGATCCCGACCGTCAAGCCCGCAGCGATCCAGCCGATCGTGCCCCAAACGCGAATCTTCGGGAAATCGTTTTGACTGGGGATGTTCGAAAATGCGATCGTGTTGCCCAGTCCCAGTGTCGGCATGTAACACAGGAGGTACGCCAAGATCATCCAGACCAAAGTCTTGCCAGCGGTGTTCTCCTCCGCTTGCGAGGCGCTGAAGGCCTCCGCATCGTAGGTGCCCGCAGCACGCATGGCATCGGCGGTCTCATTGGCAAACGCTGAAGCACTTTCCGCCATTCCCGGGATCAATAGCATGATGCCGCCGCCAACCAGCATCAGCGATCCCATCACACGTTCGCTCGCAAAGAACCGGTCGGCGACCAATCCCAAGAACAAGGGAGCGAAGATTGCTGCGAGGGGAGCCGCTTCATAGGCACCGCCAATGAACGCTCCCAATAAATTCGAATCCATCGCAGCGGACAGGCTCGCGAACCAAGCTCCCCACGCGAAGAATTGGAGGAACATCATCAGCGACAACGATGGGACGATCCATCTGGCGGCGGACTGGGAGTTGGATTCTGCGTCTTGCATTTGAGTCAGCACTGGGAAACGAGGCAGGAGGTTTCAAGGTGAGCTTTCCGGCTGCGGCCGGCGCTCTCGCAAGTGGGGAGCCACGCGATGGCGGCCGCGGGTCGGCCCATCTTAAGACAATTCGCAGGAGCCGTGTCTCGACTCAGCCTCAGTTTGTCGATTGCCTGCCCAAGCCAAACCGACTGTTGCGAATGCTGAACGCAGAGCAGGCTGTCGATGGATTTGCCCCGGTCTTCCTCAGTGGATCAATCGTTGCCCAACACGCATGCGAGCGGATTGGCCGGAGCCCTTGCCGGCCAGTGGCGAACCGATCTGCCTCCGCGGTCAGGCAAACCCAAGGGGCTTTGCGATCGATGAACAAACCCTTTGAAGGTCACGCACCCGGCGGGCTCCAGGTCCTGCCGATCATCGAGGCTCGCCCCACAACAGGTGGTTTCCTGCCACCGCTGGCGTCGATCGCGTTAGACTACGGTCGCGGTGGTTGCCATTGTCATTCCCCTCACTCGAAGGAGACGCGTCGTGTTGTTTGTGCCGATCTCGACCGACGCGCCCATTTATCACTGGCCGATCGCCACCGTCAGCCTGATCGTTGCCAATGTGCTCGCCTTCAGTGTTTGCGTCTGGGGGCTGGTCACTGGAAACATTGACTACGAAACGTTGGAACGCTTCGCTCTTTCGTACGAAACGATCCATCCGGTCCAGTGGGTGACCAGCGTTTTTCTGCACGCTGGTCCGTTTCACTTGATGGGCAACATGTTCTTCCTGTGGGCGTTCGGTCTGATCGTGGAAGGCAAAGTTGGTGCGTGGAAGTTCTTGCTCATCTATTTGGGCATTGCTGTTGGCGAATGCGTTGTCGAACAGCTGATGATGTTGGTCCTCGTCGGCGAAGGGTATTCACTGGGGGCCTCCTCAGCCGTGTTCGGATTGATGATGATTGCTTTGATTTGGGCACCTGAAAACGACGTCGAATGTGTGTTGGTCTTTGGGTTGTTCTTGCTCATCCGAGCCTTCGCGTTTGAAATCAAAGTCGTCACGCTCGCGATGCTGTTCTTGTTTCTGCAAGTCGTTGAAATGTTCGTCGCGGGGTTCTCCGTCTCGTCTGGGGTGCTGCATATGCTCGGTGCACTCGTTGGCGCACCCATCGGGCTCTGGATGCTGCACACGGGTCGTGTTGACTGCGAGAACTGGGACGTCATTTCCCGCAACGAGTGGTTGCAGGAATACGAGTGGCTCTGCCCACCGTCGCGTCGCGAAGCCATTCAGCGGGAAGCGGCCATTGCGTACGATCCTGTGGCGGCGGCCTTGGCGAGCAAGCATTCGCAAGTCGATGCGAAATCCACCTACGCTCAACGGCAATCGGCGTCGGCCACGCCAGTGAAAACCAAGCGTGGGTTCCTTGGCAAGAAAAAGCGTGGCCCCAACGATGCTGCCGCAGCCGCTCAAGCCGCGATGACCGCGTCGCAATCGCACTCCGAGTTCAATCGCCTGTCGATGCTGCTACGACAAGCCCTCGCGAGCGGCAGTTTGAGCGTCGCCAACTCCCACTTTGCCAAGCTGGACCAACTCGCCATCGCCACGGGGTTGTCCGACAAGACCCTGTTTGACTTGGCCAAACTCTATGCCGCAGGGAAACAGTTCGTTCCCGCAGCGGGCCCACTGCAAATCATCGCTGACCGCGACGGTTCGCTGTCCAACGAAGCACGCTTGCGACTGGCCCAGATCCAGTTCAAAGTCATGCGCCGCGCCGATCTCGCGACGGCCTCCTTGAATCAAATTCATGTGGACGAGAAGAAGCCCACCGAGTCCCAACAACAAACGCTTGCCCGCCGAGACCAGCTGCTCACCCTGTGCCGAGCAGTCGCCACGCCTCCGTGACCGCCAACGACGATCCAATCCAAATCTCCATCTCCATATGGTGCCAGCCACCTTGATTTGACTTTGCTGCGGCGATGCATACGATGCTTTTGTCTTGCCAATCCCTTTGGAGAGCAGAGCGATGCCGCGGCCTCAGCGATGTGAACAGTTTGATCCAAACGAAGTGGGAATCGTGCACGTGGTCCAGCGATGTGTGCGACGCGCCTTCCTCGCAGGGGTCGACCAAGCGACTGGCAAGGACTACTCGTTCCGCAAAGAATGGATCCGCAGGCGGATGGAAGCCCTGGCTTCAGTGTTCGCGGTCGACGTTCTTTCGTACGCGGTGCTGAGCAATCACATGCATCAGATTCTTCGCAATCGCCCCGATGTCTGTGCTCAGTGGAGCGACGAGGAAGTCGCAATTCGCTGGCTGCGGGTCTTCCCCGGCAGACGCCTCGAAGAACACCTGGCCGAGCCGACTGAAAACGATGTTCAGATGCTGGTTCGCAACAAGGAACGTCTGGCCGACGTCCGCCACCGCTTGTCAGACATCTCCTGGTTCATGCGAGCCCTGGCTGAACCGATTGCTCGAATGGCGAACAAACAAGACGAATGCACCGGTAGGTTTTGGGAGGGACGCTTCAAAGCACAAAAAATCGTCGACGAGGCAGGGTTGCTCGCGTGCAGCATGTACGTCGATCTGAACCCGGTCCGGGCAGCGATGACGGCAAGTCCCGAGACCAGCCCGCACACCAGTGCCTACGACCGAATCGAAGCTCGCAAGGGCGAACGAATTGCTTCGGCGGCCTTTGATCTGAAACCGATCCCGACAGAAGAAGCCGGACGAGAAATTCGAGAGACGCCGGTCGAGGTTCTTCAGCAAAAACGAAAAGCCAAACGACGCAATCCAACCGGGAAACGCATCCGACGCGACGAATGGTTGAGTCCACTGACGCTGAACGAAACCAAACTGTCCAACGAACCGCAAGTCCACACGAAGGGTCTCCGCAGCAGCGATCGCGGATTCTTGAACATCCGCTGGAGCGACTACAAACGATTGCTGGACTGGACTGCGGCGCAGTCCGTCGCCGTTCGAGTCGCTGAGCTGCCAGCGCGTCTCGCTCAAACGCTGTCCGAGGTTGGAATCGACGCTTCGATGTGGCGAGACTTGGTGTGGGACTGGCAGAAGTACTTTGGCAGAACCAGCTGCATCGGTCGTCCTGAATCGATGAAAGCGGATGCCGAACGAACCGGCCGCCACCACCACCGAGGCCAGGTCCAAGCCGCAGCCTGCTTCGGTTGAGCAGGCCCGAAGCGATCGCCGGCCTTCACCGTGGTGAATGAGACGACGGAACAGTTGGGGACAACGGTTCTACTCTGATGCGCACACTCGACCGCAATCGCGAAGTCGACGCCTCTGAGCAGACGATCAGCTCGCACAATGGCAACAAGACAGCGGGAGTTGTCCCCAATCTGCCGCCGTAAATGCCAAACATTCGGCGCGGTCAAACAATTAAGGTGGCTGGCACCATATTCAAAGGTGGCTGGCACCATATTCAAGGGGGCAAACAGATTGCCTTGCATGGAGTATCATTCGTCGCCCATGAATACACCGATCTCACCCCCGTCGACATCAACCGACCGTTCCGTATCCCCTGGCAAAGGAGGGTGGCGGGTACTTGGTTCACTGCCAATGTTCGTGTGCCTGCGGGTGGTGGTCGTGGTCCAGTGCGTTGGGGTGGGCGGACGCTATCTGTTTTCATCACTTGAAACGGAAAGCGACGTCTATGGCTGGCTGTATTTCGATTGCCATTGGCCCGAAGCACTCGCTCAGTCGATTGACAACGTTGGCGCTCTGATGACGCTGGTCGCCGGTGGTGTCTTTGGCTTGGCCGGCTGGCTGATGTGGGAAATGCCGAGTGACTCGCGGTGGTTCAACGTTGTTCGCAGGCTCGATCAGGCCGCTGCCGGATGCGTTGCTCTTTGGATGCTGTTGATCGCCGCGGCGCACATGATGCGTGCGGCGGTGTTCGCGGAATTGTCCTTTCCCGAACATGCGGTCCGCTACGTCGCGCCCATGGCACTGGCCATCTGTGGCGGAGTCGGTGCCGCATCGTGTTCCTCCTCCAAACGGACTCGATTCGCGGTGTTGATGTTGACCGTCGCGGCCGCATTCACCTTCGCTGCGCATGGCTACAAAGCGTACGCATGCTACGCCCCGTTCACCGATCTGATTCTGCTATCAGATATGCAATGGACCGACATCGGTTTCACTCAGACGACGGTCGAAAATATGTTGGTCGTGATTGGCGTGGTCGACATCCTTGTTGCGGTGGCTTTGCTGGTCTTGCGTTCACGTGTCGCGGCGTTCTACATGGTCGTTTGGGGCTTGGTGACGGCGGCGAGTCGCATGACCGCTCTCGGCATCGAGGCTTGGCCGGAAACGTTGATTCGGATCGCCAACGGTGGCGTGCCGCTCGCAATCTTCATCCACTGGACGTTGAACCGGAGGTAAGCAGGAGTCTTTCGGCATTTGAACTGTTTTGGCAAGCGTTGTTGCTCCCACGTGCAGTCGGGGCTGACGCCCAAGCGGCTCACTGGGTTATTCCCGTTCATTCCTGCCGACCTGCTTCGCGTTTGCTTCTAAACCCACGGGGCCTTTCGTCGCGAGTGGCGGCAGATGCAAATTCGTCCACTGGGTGGGGTGAGATTGGTGTTCGATGGACGTCGCAACCGAAACCTTTTCATGCCTCAGCGGTTGAATCAGCATGAACATTCGAAAACTACTTGCGCTGCTGCTCTCGCCACTGTTCCTGGTCTCGTCTGCCTTGGGCGAGGAAGTTGAAAAACCAATCGGCACCTATGCCAGCGTGATCACTCGTGGCGCTGTTCAAAACAAAAACATGAAGGGCGGGCTCGTCCGGGTCACCTGGAGTGAGATTGAACCCAGACCCGGGCAGTTCAATTTCACTCGCATTGAGGAACAGATTCGTCTGCTCCAACCCAACATGAACTGGACGCTCGCCATCCACGGTGGTTGGACTTCGACTGAATCTCGCGAACGCACCCCATCGCGAGCGAACATCGCTCGAGGACGGAGACGACCTCTTTCGCTGTCGCCGACCTGGTTGGTCTCCGACCTCCATGTTGAGACCTTCTCGATGAGCTTCCGCGGAAATCCGGTCGAGATGCCCAAGTACTGGGACCCGATTGTTCAAGAACGCTTGAAAAAGATGTTGCAGGCTGTTGGCAACCAATACCGCACCGAGCGTTTGAAACTGATCTACGTCCCGCAGATGACCAGCAATGGGACTGAAGGTCATTTCAACGGTGTCCCTTCGGAAACATTGCTGCGTGCCGCCGGGATCAATCCACGTGATCGGGACGCGGAGAAAAAATTTGGCGATCTCTGGCTCCAAGCAGCCACCGAGGCGACGCAAAGTGTGCTCAGTGCCTTCCCCGGAAAAGCCGTCGCGTTCGAGGTGCATGAACTCTTTCGCAGCACCGAGATTCCGGAGCGTCTGATCAGCGAGTTCCAGGAGCCTGAGTATAAAGATCGCGTCGGCATCGGCATGTGGTGGATCTCGGGTAAAACGACCTACCAAGGCAACTTGATCTCTCTCCTGAAAAACTACCAAGGTGATCTTTATGGTCAGGTGATCGGTCGCTCCGACCAACCCAACCGATTTGAGAACAACGATTACACGACCGTGTTCCAACAGGCAGAAGAGCTCGGGATGCGGTACATCGAACCGTGGAACTACGAGTTCGAAAATCGTACCTTCGACAAGGCCTTGCAGGAATTCAATGCGTCCGCCCACTCGAAGTACGCCACTCCCTAAGGACACGTGATTGGGTGAGTCAGCCGAAGAGAGTTCGCTCACGACTCGCGAGAACGAGACGCTGAGACGTTCGGACCATCAAGGTTTTGCCGAATAGGGTTGGCTCAGGTACGAAGGAATCGTTGGGGAACAAGTTCGTCCTCACGAAATGGGGCAAGTCGCCCGGTGGGTCGCCGGAGGGCTCATGGCCTTTTGCACTCACCTGAATTCTAGAAATTGTCGCCCACGGTTCCTTCGATGGGTCATTTGGAGGTTGGTGGTTCCAGCGAGTAGAATGTAGACTCCTGAGCCCCTACCGCGTTTGCTGCAGCATTCGGCAGCAAACGCACCCCCACCCACCGATTGGCCTGACCCGCAGATGAAATCTAGGAAATGCACGCGCACGCTGATACTTGGCCTTGTTTGCAGTCTGATGCTGGGAAGTGGGGCAGTCCGCGCGGATGCTCCCCTGACCGGAACCCAACCAGCTCAGTGGCGTGTCATTTGGACCGCTGACCCGGCGACCCAAGCCACCGTTTCTTGGAGCACGAAAGAAGCGGGGAGCTCGCACTCCGTTCGGTTTCGCGTCCGAGGCAGCGAGGACAGTCCGGCCGAGCAATTGGCCGAATCGGGACGCTACACCGGCGGCGAATTCGAGTCGTATTACCATCACGTTCGTTTGACGGACTTGCTGCCTGCGACGGCGTACGAGGTGCAAATGGTCAGCGACGGGAATGAGTCGCCTGGGTTCTATTTTGTGACGGCCCCGGCAACGGACCGTGCATTCAGCATCTTGCATGGGGGGGATTCCCGATCCGATCAAGACGCCCGCCGGCGGATGAACAAAATGATCGCCGGGTTGGTCGTGGATTCCTATGACAACGATGACTTGGCCGATGACATTTTGGCGTTCGCCCACGGCGGAGATTACATCGTCACGGGAACCAAGATGGAACTTTGGTCGATGTGGTTGTCCGACCATGAATTGACGACCGCGCCTGACGGTCGCTTGCTGCCGATCATCCCGGCTCGTGGCAACCACGACAAAGGGAAACCGTTCAACGAAGTGTTTGGTTTTCCCGAGGGCGATCTGAATTACTTTGGGTTCGACATCGGTCCTCAGGTTCGCTTCACGACACTGAATTCCGAGACCAGCACGGCGGGCGATCAGGCACATTGGTTGAAGGCGGAGCTGAAGGAATCGCGTCCCACTCATCGCTGGTTGGTCACTCAGTACCATCGCCCGGTTTTTCCCGCGGTCAAAACACCCGGTTCCGGTTTGAAGAGTTGGGTGCCGTTGTTTGAAAAGTACGACGTGGATTTGGTCTGCGAAGCGGATGGGCACAACATCAAACGCACGGTTCCAATCCGTGATGGAAAGCACGATGAAACCGGCGTCGTTTACATCGGTGAAGGAGGCTTGGGCGTGCCACAACGGACTCCCAAGACCGACCGTTGGTTCTTGGAGTCACCAGGGATGGCCGATCAAGGCAACCATGTGTTTGTCTTGAAATTCACTCGGGACGCGTTGCAGGGCACCTGCTTGCTAGAAGATGGAACGGTCCGCGACCAGTTCACACGCCCGGTCCGCGAGTAGGCGACTTGGTTTTTCAGCAACGGACTCCTCCCTGAGTTCGGTAGGTCAGTTCTCACCAGCAGATGATGACTGACCGATGAGTATCCCCTTTTTGATTCGAGTAGAATACGAACATGACAAAACCAAAGAATCTCGGCCGGCGTCGCTTCGTCATTCGTTCCCTTGCTGGGTCACTCGCGTTGCCAGGATTGCCGTCGTTGATGGCCGATACCGTCGATCGCAACTCACCGGTTCAGGCAACGCGTGGTGCGGGCACCGGGACACGTCGGTTCGTTGCCGTTGGGAACTTACTCGGCTTTCAGCAAAAGCATTTTTTTCCGGAAACACCTGGACGTGATTTCGAAGAGACAACGCTGTTGAAGCCGTTGGCAGAAAACCGCGACCACATCAATGTGTATCGAGGCTTGGATCATGGGATTCGCGGCGGGCACTTCGCAGTGCACACGTTTTTATCGGGCGTGCTGCACCACGAATCCAAGCATCGCCGCGATGGCAATGTGACGATTGATCAATTTCTCGCCGATGAAGTTGGCAAGCAAACTCGGTTTGCGTCGTTGACGGTGGGATCGGAAGGCGGCATTCATGGCGGGTGTCAAATGTCATGGACCAAATCTGGCGTTCGCGTGCCACCGATCACTGGGCCAGCCGAGTTGTTTGACCGTCTGTTCATGACGGAGTCGAAGCAACGACGCTCGCAGATGGTCAATGAGAACGCTTTGCAAGCATCGATTCTCGACTCGATCACCGAAGAAGCTGGGGCGCTTTCGAAGCGAGTCAATCAAGAGGACCGATCGAAGCTCGATGAGTACTTCAGCTCGATTCGCGAAGTGGAAAAACAGCTGGAAGTCCGCCGACGTTGGGCTGATCAGCCGAAACCGGAAGCTCCATTTGAGAAACCAGCGGACACCAACACGGTGGACGATCTTCCCATGTTGTATGAGCTGATCTCGCTGGCCTTGCAAACCGACTCGACACGGATCGCGACCCTGGAAATCGGTGGTAGTTTCTTGCCGCAGAATCTGGGAATTGACAAGTCTTATCACAGCCTTTCGCATCATGGCAACGACGAGGAAACGGTCGCACATCTGATCACGCTGGAAACCTACCAACTGGAACAGTTCGGGAAGTTTCTGACTCGTCTGGCAGGAATCCAGGACGGTGAGCAGACGTTGCTCGACTCAACCGCCGTGCTCTTCGGCAGCGGCATGGGCAACGGCAGTTCTCACACAAACTCGGATTTGCCGATTGTTTTGGCGGGCGGTGGTTATGGTCGTGGTGAATTCAAGAAGGTTGGATCGGGCAACCGAAACAAAATTCCTTTGTGCAATTTGTATGTTGACATTGCTCAGAAGATGGGGGTCCAAACGGATTCGTTCGGCACCAGCACCGGGACCTTCTCTTAAACGTGATCATGATGCATTCGAGTCTTTCGATCCGGTCCATCGCGTTTCTCGCAACTTGGGTCGTGCTTTCCCTTTTGAACACGCCGGTCGCTTTCGCTGCTGAAACCGAGGCGGAGACGGACGCTGACAACCCCGCGATCGTCGCGAATTTCCTGGGGAAGTACTGCCTGGAGTGTCATGACAAAGCTTCGGCTGAGGGAGAACGCGAATTCGAGTCGTTCAGCCTTCCGATCTCGTCGGAGCAACAACTGATCACGACGGATGAGATCATCAATCAGGTGACGTTGAGATTGATGCCACCGGAGGAATCGGATCAGCCGACCGACGAAGAACGCTTGGACTTGCTTGAGGTGTTGCGAGACGGCATCACGGATGCCCGCGATCAATTCAAGGGGCATGCGGGACGAACCGTGATGCGTCGGCTTTCCAACCGTGAATACGAAGTCACTTTGGCGGCGTTGTTTGGTCGTCGCGTCGACACGTTGGGGCTGACCGCCGACTTCCCGAAAGAAAATACCAGCCACCATCTCGACACCATCGGCGAATCCCTGGTGACGTCGGGTTTTTTGCTGGACCAGTATTTCCAGGCGGCCTCGCGATTGGTGCAAACGCGTCTCGGCAAGCCGACGATGGAGCCAAAATCTTGGCACTTCACCGACAATTTCCAGCAGTACGAAGAGCTGACGGGCGCCCACCGAGCTGTCTTCAAGTTTCAATACTTGTGCCTGTACGAGCAACCCAACACGGACACCAGACAAGGTGGCTATGGGCACATCGAAGACTTCCTCGAAGGTGTCCCCGTGTCAGGGTTTTACGACATCGAAGTGAATGCCCAGGCGATGCACCGCGACACGCACTACGATCCGAAAATTTACCGCATCGATCTTTCGGAACCCTTTCAAATCGCGGTGGTTCCTGGTGATGCCACCAAGGGGCACATTCATTACCCCCAAGCGATTGAGCCGATTTTAGCCAGTGCCGTCGTTCCGGATGAACAACCCGAGTGGTTGCCGTTTCGTGTCTGGCTGGAGGCCGGGCAGACACCTCGATTCATTTTCCCCAATGGACCCTATGAGTCACGGGCCTCTGTGATCGAAACCAACCGGCGTTACAAGGACGAATTTAAAAATCCAAAGGAAGGTGTCAGCCGCACCACACTGCTTCGCGAAGGCAAGTTGCCGCACATTCGTATTGGCGAGATCAAAGTCCGAGGACCGGTGGAAGAACTCCACGGCAGCGAAGAAGAACGGGCCGTTTTTGGGAGCGAGGGATTTCAAGAAGATCACGCACTGGAACAATTGTTTGCGTTCGGCCAACGAGCCTACCGTCGCACGCTCGAGCAGGCGGACCGTGATCGGATTGTGGCGATCTACGAGAAACGGTTGTCTGAAAATGCGACTCCGCGACAAGCCGCACTCGATACGTTGAAGATGATTCTGTGCTCGCCATCGTTTCTTTATCTCAGTGAGATCACACCGGAAGAGGAACCGCTGCTGCGTCCCTTCGATCTGGCATCGCGTCTTTCCTATGCAATGTGGGCCGCACCACCGGACGAAGAACTGTTTGAAGAGGCCCAATCGGGCCGGCTGACCGAACCCGCTGTGTTGAAGAAGCAAGTTCAACGAATGCTTCGATCGGAACGCTCCAACGAGTTCGTGAATGGTTTTCTCGACAGTTGGTTGAACTTGCGAGACATAGGGAATCTGCCGCCGCCACGAAAGTCTGTCCCAGACTACTACGCGGAGAATCTGCCGGAGTCGATGAAGCAAGAGACGCGTCTGTTCTTTCGGAACCTCCTGGATGAGAACGGGCCGGTGACGGATTTGTTGGACGCGGACTATTCCTTCGTGGACAAGAAGCTGGCCAAGCTCTACGGGTTGCCAGAGAAAGAGACGTTGCGGTTGGCCGATGGATTTCAACGTGTCAGCCTAGCGGAGAACCGCCAACGCGGCGGTGTGCTGGGGATGGCTGGAGTGTTGACCGTCAGTGCAAATGGCGTCGACACATCACCCGTGACTCGTGGCGTCTGGGTGCTCGAGAATATCCTCGGTACCGTGCCGCCACCGCCACCTGATGAGGTGCCCGCGATTGATGCCAACACGAGCGGAGCGATGACGATCCGAGATCGGCTGGAAAAACACCGTGAGGACAAAGCTTGTGCGGTGTGTCACCGCAACATTGATCCACTGGGATATGCCCTGGAAACCTTTGACCCAATTGGTCGCTGGCGGAGCAAGTATCCCAAGGCGAAGGGGAAGGGCATCGCGGCAAAGGTCGATGCGACAGGGAAGTTTCCTTCTGGTGAAGAATTCACCAATTTTTCAGACTTCAAGCAGAAGCTGCTGGAAAGCCGCCAGGATCAATTCACTCGCAGTTTGATCGAGAAGCTGCTTGCGTATTCGACGGGGCGTCACATGGAACGCGCGGATCAATACGAGATCGATGAAATTTGGGAACGTGTCCAAGCGGACGGTGGTGGGCTGCAAACGATGGTGACCGAGGTTCTGACCAGCGATCTGTTTCGCTCCCGCTAAGGAGCCCTTTGATTCCTTGGTCTGGTATAGAATTGGATGTGGCTGGTGGCGTTTGTCTTCCGTGCCAACGACGCGATTCCGTTGTCCGGGAATCAAGACTTCAATGTCCCTCCATGCCTGAAAGCCTGTCCCAATGAAATCGCTGTTTGTGGCCAACTTGTTTGTCTTCGGCCTTGCCATGGTGCTCTGTTCACCGGGACGTGCGGAGGAAGTGGCCTCGGCCGACCTGCCCCGTTCCGAAACGCCCCTTCCGGAGGTGATTGCGATTGCGAAGGAGGCCTACATTTATGGCTACCCGTTGGTGGACAGCTATCGCATCCAGCACGCCTACTTCGTCGATCAAAACAGCCCCTCGTTCAAGGCGCCTTGGAATCAGCTGACCAACATTCCCAACGTTTACACGCCGGCCGACACCGCGATTCAGACGCCGAACTCGGACACCCCGTATTCCTGGGCGGGTTTGGACTTGAGGGCCGAGCCGATCGTGATCTCCGTGCCCAAAATTGAAAAGAATCGCTACTACAGCATTCAGTTCATTGACGCGTACACGTTCAACTTCGCCTACGCCGGCAGCCGCACCACCGGCAACGACGCCGGATCGATTCTTGTCGCAGGGCCAGGCTGGGAAGGGGAAACGCCCGAAGGGATCGAGGAAGTGATCCGCTCGGAAACCGATTTCATTTTGGCGGCCTTTCGAACTCAGTTGTTCGATCCGGCCGACATCGACAACGTCAAGAAAATTCAGTCTCAGTACAAAGTACAGCCGCTGTCGAAGTTTCTTGGCAAGGCCGCTGCTCCCGCCGCGCCATTGGTTCCGTGGATCAAACCATTGACGACGGAAGAGCAAAAGACATCGTTGGAGTTCTTCAATGTTCTGAACTTTGTGCTGGGTTATTGCCCGGTCGATCCTTCGGAAGTGGAGCTTCGTCAACGCTTTGCCAAGATCGGCATCGAGGGCGGAAAAACGTTCGACCCCGCCAAGCTGACACCTGAAATGACGGCTGCCTTCGAGCAGGGACGAGCCCAAGCGTGGAAGGCCTATGCTCAGGATGCTCGAAAGTTGCAGGAAGGGGTGATCACGTCAGGCGATGTTTTCGGCACCCGTCAATACTTGAATGGCAATTACCTGCGGCGTTGGTTGGCGACGATCGGCATCTATGGCAACTCGAAGCAGGAAGCGATGTACCCGGTCTATCAAGTGGATTCCAGCGGCGATCCGTTGACCGGCACCCACCGTTACACCCTGACGTTTCAACAAGGTCAGTATCCTCCTGTGAAGGCATTCTGGTCGTTGACCATGTACAAGCTGCCGTCCAGTTTGCTGGTGGCCAACCCAATCCATCGCTACCTGATCAACTCGCCGATGTTGCCGCAGTTGAAAAAGAACGCCGACGGCGGAGTCACGATCTACGTTCAGAACGAATCGCCCGGCAAAGAGCGTGAATCGAACTGGTTGCCCGCTCCCGACGGACCTTTTTCGATGTACATGCGACTGTATTGGCCCAGCGAAGCGGCGTTGGATGGATCTTGGAAAGCACCCAAGTTGGACATGGTGAAGTGACCGAGTCAACGAATCTGCTGACCGCAATCCCAAGCCAACCGACCTCTGACAGCCGCACACTGGACAAAAGCAGGATGAAGACCACTCACCAACGATTTGCCCTCTTCCTGATCGTGGGCTTTGTTACCGCACTGACGTTGCCTGCCTGCGATCAACCGGGTGACCCGATCACCGAGGCCGCAAGTGCCGATGGGCAAGCAGGGATCAACATGCCGAGCTTCGAAGAAACCAGAGCGATTGCCGAAGAGGGCTTCATCTACGGCCTGCCGCTGGTGATGAACTATGCGGTCATGAACGAGTTTTGTGTGGACAAGGAATCCGGGCAGTACAAAGCCCCCTTCAACCAGATACACAACGAAGCACGCGTGTTCACCTACAAGGACACCGCGGTGGTCACAGCGAACAGTGATACGCCCTACTCGAGTCTGTGGTTGGACCTGCGCGCCGAACCCATGGTGATCTCGGTGCCGGCGGTCGAGAAGGAACGTTACTATTCGGTTCAGTTGGTGGACGGCAACACTTTCGTCTATGGCTACATCGGCACTCGCGCAACGGGCGTCGAACCGGGCGACTACCTTGCGGTGGGACCCGATTGGAAAGGGGAGACACCGGCGGGGATCAAGAAGGTGTTTCGATCCAGCACTCCGTTTGGCTTGACCATTTTCCGCACCCAGCTGTTCAACCCCGATGACATGCCGAACGTGGTGAAGGTGCAATCGGGGTACAAAGCTCAGCCGCTTTCCGCCTTTCTCGGTCAACCCGCGCCACCGGCAGCGGCGAAGATCGACTTCGTCCCGGCCAATACGAAGGGGATCAAGGACAACTTTTACGAATATCTCGATGCCGCATTGCAGTTTGTACCGGAGACGCCGGGCAACAAGTCCATCCGTGCAAAGCTTGCCTCCATCGGCATCGGACCTGGGAAAACCTTCGACTTCAAGGACCTTTCACTGGAACACAAAGCAGAAGTGCTGTTGGGCATGAAGGCTGGTTCTGAAAAGGTCGATTCTCTTGTAGCCGACGGGGGCAAGGATCAGAACGGATGGCAAGTCGGTGGACTCGCGGGCGGAGACGAAGCGTTCTTTGGCGGCAATGCTCTGAAGCTCGCAGCGACAGCAAAGGCGGGGATCTACGCCAACGTGCCGGCCGAAGCCATGTATCCCGCGACCCGCAAAGATACCCATGGCGATGCGATCGAAACAAGCAAACACAACTACACGCTGACCTTCCCGGCCGGACAGCTCCCGCCAGTGAACTCGTTCTGGTCAGTCACGATGTACGATGGCAAAAGCCAGTTGCTGATCCAGAATCCGATCGATCGATACTTGATCAACGCGCCGATGCTTCCCGCCATGAAAAAGAATGCGGACGGATCGCTGACGCTGTACATTCAGAAGGACAGCCCGGGGGCTGAGAAGGAGAGCAATTGGCTCCCGGCGCCGAACGGCACAGCCTACTTGGTGATGCGTCTCTACTGGCCCAAAACCGAGGCCCCGTCCATTTTGCCGCCGGGCGAAGGCACTTGGTCCCCTCCGGGTATCGTGAAAGCCAACTGATGTTGGAATAGCGGGGTGTTCGCGGCCCCGTCCAGCGGTCTGCAAACGTTGGGCGGTGCGATCGTTCGCTGATTCACGAAGGTGTTTGCAGGACACGGGGAAGCCGGCGCGGTTGTGATCCAGTGACCGACCACGTGAGTCCCCGCTCCACGATTCGAAACACGCGACAATGGGAATGGCCGAGTCAGATCAATCGATCGAGTCTCGCAGCCATTGGTTAGTGGTTTCGAATCTGCCATCCGCTTCGGGTTTCGGGGCATTTGATTTTCCGCTGTGAATTGCGTTCAACAGCCCGCATCCGAGACCGGTTAGGATCAGCAACAGGCGGAAACCATTGATTCGATCATCTCTCAAGGAAAAATCAGATGCGTTTGCGAAAGTTCTTGGCCATCGGCTTGTTGACGGCACCGTTGAGCCTCGGGTTTGTCTTCCCGGCAATGTCGTACGGGCAAGACTCGACCGACGCTCCCGAAAAGAGTGCCGAAGACGTTGCGGAAGTGGAGCCTGAGGTCCTCTCGATTCCCGATCAAATCCTGCAGTTGGTGAAGGAGGGGAAGCCTGCCGAGGCGGCCAAGGTTCTGGAGACGGCGATGGAATCGGATGCTGTCGCGGAGAAGCTGAAACCATTGCATCAAACGATTGCGACGGGCTTTGTTCGGGCACGCCAATACGACAAGGCGATGGCGCAGTTTGGGGCTGCGGTTGAATTCGAACTGGAGCGGACGGAATCGCCTTCCGACGCAGTGCGGCTTTCTAGTTTGATTCGCCAGGTCAGTGTCTACGGTCTTCCTGCTGCTCAACCCGAGTTGGCTGCCCAGTGGTCCGACCAAGCCATTGAAAAGGTGCAGGCGTTGGAAGCGAAGCATCCCATCGAAATTCAAATGCCGCTCTCTCGTCTGATCCAAGTTCGTGCCTCCATGTTGGCGCGGGAGGATGAAGACGCCGCCAAGGACATGCTGGCCAAGCAAGTCGCGAAGTTAGAAGAGATCAACGCGACGGAGGATCGATCTGAGAAGACAACCGTTGAGTTGATCAATCTGCTGACCACTCAAAATCGTCTGTTCGACGAGGTGGATGGGCAAGAGCGTGTCGCATCCGCTTTTGAACAAGCATTGGGGGCCTATCCGGAGTCCTCCGTTTTGATGGGACAATACGCGAGCAACGAATACTCGGTGATCAGCGGGCTCGCTCGGGTCAGTCCTGACGAGGCGATCGAGCGAATGGAAGCTGCGGTTGCGAAGTTGACGCCCTACGAAGAGAACCGGGGCGTCGCGTCGATCCTTTCTCGAATCAAGTCGTTGGAAAGTCGCATCGAGTCGACCCGAAAGCAACTGGAGATGATCGGTCAGCCCGCTCCTGAGTTGGACATCGATGGGTGGGCCAACGCCGAAGGGATCAGCTTGGAGGACCTGGACGGCAAAGTGGTTTTGTACGACTTCTGGGCGATCTGGTGTGGCCCTTGCATCGCAACCTTTCCGCACTTGCGAGAATTTCGCGAGGAGTTCGGCGATCAAGGCTTTGAGGTCGTGGGGATCACCCGGTACTACGGCTACACATGGGACGAAGAAAGCGGAAAGGCAGTGAACGGATCCGAAGATCCGACGCCCGAAGAGGAACGCGAGGCAATCACGAAATTCCTGCAATCCAAGGACATGGAGCACCCAACCATCGTCGCCCCCAAGGTCACCGAGATGCAATCCAACTTCGGCGTGACCGGTATCCCGCATGCGGTGCTGGTTGATCGCGAAGGCAAGGTGCAGATGATCAAAGTTGGCAGTGGGCAAGCCAATGCGGACGCACTGCACGCCAAGATCAAAGAGTTGGTGGGCGAATAGTCCCGAGTGAATTGTCTTGGGCGAAAAGCATGACGAATTGTTGAGCGACTGGCCGCTGGGCAAGCGAGGGATTCCGATGGTTCACTTGCTTGCGAGCCGGGCCGGTGTTGGTCCGCCGGGGCAACTGATTCAATCGAGCGATCAGCGAGGTGCCGGATCGCTCGAATTGGATGCAGGGTGCTTGAGCGATGTTCGCTCCAGTCGATAACCCAGGACAGCGAAGAGGGTCCAAGCGATCATCGCTTGTCCGATCGAAGCAATGGTTTCGTCGTTAGCAATCGTGACGTGCTGCCTAAATCGAACGTCCAGCCATGAGACTGGAGCATTGAAGTTCGTTTGAACCATCGAGCGAAAATGCCACTCGGTGAAAAATCCATGCGCGAACCAGGTGACCCACGTCAGCAGAATCATGGTCACGCCAAGGACCCATCCCCAAAAGCGACTTTGGTGGCCTGGACGTTGGGTCAATTTGCCCACGCTTGCAATCGACAATGCGATGGGCACGGCCGAGGTCATGCGAACGAACTCCTGCGGTGAGGCGGACCATTGCAACCAACGCAGAATCGCAGCGAAGCCAGCAGCCATCGCGGTCAACGCCATCAGGCGTTGAATCGTGATGGACTTCGTTATCTTTTCGCGGGCGATGTCCTCGTCAACCGAAGTTGATTGCAAGGCGACATTTCGCCACCCGGCTATCAGCCACAGTGCCCCAATTGCGATCAGCCAGGCGATGGAATCACCGAGGAAGTCAAAGACACGACCTTCGTTCCAATCGTCGTCCAGTCGCCAAAGCAGCAGGTCCCAGGAATCAGGCCGAATGTGCCAAAACTTTTGGATCGAGTTGGTCGCAAATGGAAAGACGGCAATGATGAGCAGGATCGTGACCAATCTTGCGATTGTTCTGCTCGCGGTTGCCTGAGCCGGTGGACCATAGGCAAAGAAGATGGCTGTCACCACGTACAGCACCGCGGTGGCCCGCGACATCCACCACTGAAGCGACGATGCGGTTTCCGGGTGCATCATCCAGTGAACGCTCGACCAAGCCAGGGGCAGCGAATTCATCGCGAGGACGATCGCAGCCAAAGCGACCACTGCCCCGATCAACGGAATTCTTGTCGACCGGATTCTGGAACTCATCGTCGGGCAGAGAAAACTGGTGGCGACTTCTTCAAATCATCGAGCAGGTTCAATAGGGTTTCCCGGATTTGGGGTTCCGCATCGACCTCGAGGTAACTCGACTTGGCTCGCCAAGTTTCGTATCCGCCCAAGGCATGTTGATCGGGAGGGGGCAGGTACCCGTTGTAGCCATTGGCGAGTTCGATTGTGAACGTCGGCTTGAAGGGGCTGGACTGTTTGATTGCCAGTCCGGTTTCCACAAACGTTTCGCAGGGGCTGCTGACGATGGCGAGCTCGCCGATTCGAATCGCTTGCAGTTTCACTTTCACGGTCGGCGGGTACTCAGCGAGCTCCAGAGTTTCTCCCGCGTAGATCAAGCGGCGGTCACTCCAGGGGCCCGGACTGGACTCGGCGATCAACTGTTCTGCACGAGCGACCTCATCGGCAGTGGGGCGACGCACGCCGAGTTTGATCTCGGTTTCTCGCATCGCCAGCGGCACCCAGTCTTCGAATTGAATGCGCTGGTAGGCGACACGTGCGGAAGCCGCCACATCGTTGGCGACCAACCGGATCTGTTCGAAAGGTTGTTGGTGGTCGCGGCCTTCGAAGAAGTTGATGTTGTTGATGTTTCCACTGGTGCCGTTGGTCATCGTGGCAACGAAGGGTGGCTCGCTTTCCCCTGCATCGATCATGTTCGTGAATTGGCGAGCAAACTCACCAAAGTAATCAGCGGAAAGCGATTCGGGAGGAACACCGCCGACGTAGTGCAGCGAATAATTTGCCCACATCGCAATCGGTCGACCATCGAGGGCTTGGACGGCGACCACAGGAACCTCCGGGTCGACTGGACCAGCCGGCTGCAACAGCGTGGGACTGTTCGCACTCGGGTTCACTCGCACTCGATCGGTTCCCAAATCAAATGGGTCATTGATTTCGACTCCTGGACGCAGGAACCAACGACGATTGAAGACTTGGTTGGGATTGTTTCCGATTGCCCAACCGATGCGTGCCGGTTCCAATTGCGCATGGGCTTGGACGATTCCTTCAGCGATTCGTTTGGTGAGAAACGGGAGGTAGTCTTGCTCGACCAAGCTTTGAAAGGTCGGCGCGACCGAGACCGCCGTGTGCGTGTGGGTTGCGGAGCAGAGGATGTGGTCGGTTGCGATGCCGGTGGCTTCGGCGGCCATCTGTTTGGCGGAGTCGTAGATCTCACGCGGGATCATGCAACTGTCACAGGTGACCAACGCGATGCTTGTCTCACCGTCGTTCAGCACCAGACAACGAGCGTGCAAAGGGTCGTGTGCTTGCTTGGCCGTTCGGTGCGTCATGCTGCCCGAGGAGCTGACCGGGAATGTTTCCGGCGTGATGTCGATCGCAACCGCACCGGCGCGAAACACTTTGTCCGTGTCGGCTGCCATCGCAACGCCAGTCACACAGATGGACAATGCAAACCATGCCAAGGTCATCGTCCCGAACTTCGCAAATGAGGGCTTGGTCGCGGATTTGCTTTCGCAACACGGTTGTATCGAGAGTGTCATCCGTTGCATCATCGTGCCTTTCAATCTTGAAGTCGCAATTTGCCAATGGCATTGAGCAATCAGTCCATGATAGGCCGAACGAGGTTGGTCCGCTCGTCGATGCCAGGTCAACGTTCACGAGTTCGGTGGAGATTTTGGCCAAGGTGATTTGGGTTTTGGTTTGGCCGGTTCTGGTGTGGCGTGTTTGCTGGTGTTGGTCTCGCGAACGGAGGGCTCACTTGTGGTTGGTTCGCGTGTGATCGGCTGAGCAGGTGCCGGAGATTTCTCGGTGGCTGGGCGGTCGCTCGCGTAGGGTTTGGGGCCTTGGTATTGGTAGTACGTGCATTCAATACGGCCGTTGTAAAGTTTCCGACGGCGATTCGCGGAACGACCCATCGCCCGTTCCAAGTTTGAGTACGCGGTCAAGATGTACTTCGACCAGGTGGGCAGCTTCTCAAAGATTTGGGGCAACGATTCGTACAACTCGTCGAGTTCCCAATCTTCAGGTCCCTCGCTGTCTGGGTCGCCATGATCGGCGGCATCGAAGCGAGACGAATGGCCGGATCCGATGCGTTGGCCGTAGGGCGGGTTGGTGATCACGCAGCCGAAGCGTTTGCTGCTGCTGATTTCGTGAACCGGCATGGCTTGGAAATGAATGTCATCTTGGACACCGGCGCGAATCGCGTTGTCGCGGGCAGCGGTCAGGACACGACCATCGATGTCGCTGCCCAACAGCTTTTCTTCCAGCGGCGGCAAGCTTTGGTTGGCCGCCGTGGAGCGGGTGTCGGACCAGAGTTCGGCGGAGAAATTGGGCCAGGCTTGGCAAGCAAATTCTCGCTCGAGTCCAGGTGCTAGGTTGCGACCGATCCGGGCCGCTTCAATTGGAATTGTGCCGCTGCCACAGAACGGGTCGATCAGAGGGCGACCGGATCTCCAGTAGCTCAGCAAGACCATTGCGGAAGCCAAGGTTTCTTTCAGGGGGGCCGAGGAGATGTGAGTTCGGTATCCCCGGCGGTGCAGGCTGCGGCCGGTTGTGTCGATCGTCAATGTGGCGACGTCTTTCACGATCGCCACGTCGACTTTGTAGAGCGGTCCGGTTTCGGGCAATTCACTGGTCCGGTGGTCTCGCATCATCGCGTCAACGATGGCTCGCTTCACGCTTCGCTGGCAGGCTGGAACGCTGGTCAACGTCGACTTGATGGAGCGGCCTGTGACCGGAAACGCAGCGTCGGCGGGCAGCAGCTTTCCCCAGTTGATCTGACGGGTTGTTTCGAACAAAGCATCAAAATCAGCGGCAGGGAATTCCGCGACGCGGATCAGAATCCGGTCGGCCGTTCGGAGCCAAAGATTGGCTTGGCAAACCATCTCGGGTGTGCCTCGGAACGAAACGCGTCCGGAATCACTGATGGTGGCCTCGATGCCCAGTCCTTTCAATTCCCGTTTGACGATCGCTTCCAAGCCAAACGCGCAGGGGACAATCAAGTCAAATGGCTGGGGGGCGGTTGCGGGGGAGGAAGCGATCGATTCGCTTGGTTTCTTTTCCATCAGTGGTCAGACGTGGACGAAGTGTGGTTCAGAGCTGTTGATGTCGTCAAATTGGACATGGTTTTTGACTGCGTGGACGAGGGACACCATAGTCGATTGGTCGTCCATTTGGACGCACGGTTGTTTGGGAATCACTCTGTTTCGCGGTGGTTATCAGGTTTCGACAGGCCTGGTCCTTCCTTGATCTCAGCCGGAAACTTTGTCTGACCCTCGCGATGCGCCCATTCGCCTTGAAGCGGTCCGGGGTGGCGGCGAATCGTTCTTCCCATTCACCTTCGATACGATATGCTGCGGGACGATCGGAAACACGGCTGCAGCCGATCGAGTCCAAGCACGAGCCGTGAAACTACCCCAGGTATCAGAATGACGACTGAGGCGGCAACCATCCCAACCAATCCGGGCCAGAGCGATTCAGAGGCTGATTGGCAGACGCCAACCGATTCTCAGAGTCTTGCCTCGGCGAGCTCGCCTGCCCAGGCGGGAACCTACAGCGATCCAACCAAACGCTCGATTCGCTGGGATTACACGATCTTTTTCGTGACCCTGCATTTGCTGACGCTGTTGGTGCTGCTTCCCTATTTCTTTTCTTGGGCCGGCGTCGCCGCGTTTGTGATTGGAGTGGTTGTCTTCGGGCAATTGGCGATTCCAATCGGTTACCACCGGATGCTTTCGCATCGTAGTTTTCGGTCACCCAAATGGTTTGAGCGGACGCTGGTGACATTGGCCATGTGCACGGCTCAAGAAACGCCGGCGCACTGGGTGGCTTGGCATCGCATGCACCACAGTCATTCGGATCACGCGGAAGATCCCCACTCGCCGCGAATCAGTTTCGTGTGGGCCCACGTGCGATGGCTGGTTCACGAAAGTCGGACACGCATGGCGACTTTTTCGATGTACGAAAAGTATGCCCGCGATATTCTGTCGGACCCCTATTACCGATGGATTGAAAAACTGCCCAGCCCAGCGGGAATGTTCTATCTCGCTCACGCGTTTGTGTATGCGTTGTTGGCCGTCGGGATCTCAATGCTCGTTTACGGCAACAATGCAGACGCCTATCAGATGGCGGCCAGCGTATTTGTTTGGGGAGTGATCGCACGAACCGTTTGGGTTTGGCACATCACGTGGTCGGTCAATTCGTTCACGCACGTGTTTGGATACCGGAACTACCAAACGACGGACGACAGTCGCAACAACTGGTTTGTCAGCTTGCTGACCGCGGGCGAAGGTTGGCACAACAACCATCACGCGGATCCGGCGAGCGCGTCGGTTCAACATCGCTGGTGGGAAATCGACCCCAACTACTACGTGATCCGGTTGTTCGGAGCCCTCGGTTTGGCAACCCACATCATCCGCCCTCGCCACGTGCGAAAAAGCGGAGCTGAAAGCTAAGCAGGTCGGCAGGAGTCTTTCGGCATGGGATCCGTTTTGGGAAGCGTCGTTGGTTTTGGTTCTGTCCCACGCCCCAACTGGGCAGCCCTAACAAAGAGTCCCAAAATGCGCTCGTGGTCTGTCAGGACTTGTTTTTAGGGTAGTGGACGAGGCCACGAGTCCTGAACTGGCGTCAAATCCAAGGACTCGTGGCCTCGTCCACTACGATCAACCCTAACTTTTAGCTGTGACAGACCACTAGGACCGCCCCGTTGGGGCGAAGTCGAGGAACAGAACCTTCGCAGTCCAGAACGGTGTCGTCTCTCAGGTTTTCACTGTCCGCCTAACGCTGGGCTGCGAAATGTTTGCTATTGGCGTTCTGACAACGAATGCAATTTTTCTTCCGGCTTCTGTCTTTCTTCATCCCGGTAGGGATTTCAGATGGTAGCCGGGGGTTGCTGCGTAGCAGCGTACCCCCGGAAAACGAGCTCCCATAAAACTCTCCATCCCGCCGTGGCCATTGGCCACGGCGGGATGGAGAGTGGCGGCGTGGGGGGCGTGTCCATCGGTGGCGCTATCGCTTACCGACGGCTACCATCTGAAATCCCTACCGGGATGAAAACTTGCGCAAACGCATGGCCGCCACAACCCCCCAAAATTTAGCAGCCCAGGCTAATACTCAAACGGCATCCCTCGGTGATGCCGGATCATTCCTGCCGACTTGCTTCCGCGAATATCGCGTTCAGTGCGAATGCGATTCGTAGTGTTGGCGTAGGATGTCTTTGCCGTAGTCGTTGCCGTTGGGAGTCCGGATGACGGTGTGAATGTGATCACGCGTCGGTTCGGACGTTCGAAACGGAGCGACGCGGCGTTGGTGGTCGAACTCGATCAAGACGACCGGGCTGTGAACGCGATAGTAGTACACGCTTTGGTCAGTCGTTCCGCCGATCCAGGCAAAGTAGGTTTCGTCGAGGTGCTGCTTCACCTCGGACATTCGCACTTTTGCGTGTCCTTCTCGCATGTTGCCGACGTACTCTTCGATCAATTGCAGCAGAGCATCTTTCTGCGTTTCGTCGAGCTTTGAACCGACAATCCCCGCATAGTCCAGGACGACATTGTCCTTGTAGGCTTCTGTCAGATTGTTGTTGCCGTCTTTGCGATTCATGATGATCGCTTCGGAACGCTGCCCTTCGCTCAGCAGCTTGATTAGATTCAAACCCTTGTCTTGTTCGTCCTGCATCACGATCGTTCCCGCGAATTTGCCTTGCTTGGCTTCGACGGGTTCGGAACCCATGAAGACGGGGCTCATCACGACTTGGTCGCCCAAGACGAAGTAATTGATGACGACGTGATGCCCATCGAGTTGCCATCCCCAGGGTTCCGTTTCGGATGGTTTCCCCATCACGGTGATCCAGTAAAGCCATTCGTTGTATTCCTGGGGCTTCTTCGCCAACTCACCGAGCGTGCCGTTCAGCTTCATGATGTCTTTGGTTTTCTTCAGCCCTTTGGCACTGAGGCTTTGCTGAAGCATTTCGAAGGCCAGCGTTCGTTGTGCTTCGGTCATCTCGTCGAAGCCCACCCCCTGGCGTTTGGGGCTGTGTCGGTTGTCCCACTTTCTCCATTCGGTGTCGTCGACCGGGAAGACGGTTCGCTCGCGTTGCTGATTGGTCAGCCCTGCCAGGAAGGCATCGGCTGCGACACGAACGGGTTCCGTGGTGACACCGGTGGACTCGATCGAAAACAGGTCTTTCTGCGGACCGTTCGACGTCGTGATGCCAACAAACGGTTCGTCGACCGTGGGAGCGCCTCGTCGTCCGCCCGGTCTTTGAGCATGGACGTTCAAGAGGGCGGTTGAACAGCAAATTAAACCGGTGGCGACTGCGATCCAACGGGGGAGATGTGACGGTCGATTCATGTTTCTCAATTGCGATCGAGGATTCGGGGGACTGTGTTTTCTGAATTTTATACCCAACGCGTCCATCGGAGGGCCAAACACTTTGTAACAATGCGACGGAGCCAGTCCCTGAAGGCTCTGCGGCGGATCGGACTGACGATTCAGCGGGGTGAATCCAGAGTAGAACAGTTGTCCCCAACTGTTCCGTCAGGCAACCCTCAACGGCCAAGCCTCATTGCAACCGAGTCCGCCTTCAACCGCTTTCGTCACCCTGCTCAATGCGTCGGTTAACTCAGATTGTCTTAGCGACTCGGTGACCACCGTTCGCCGTTGATATGGACCTGTTTCACTTTCAAGGTTTTGCTCAGCAAGACGATGTCGGCTTGTTTGCCTGGGGTCAGGCTGCCGACTTGTTGATCGATTGCGGTTCGCTCGGCGGGAGTCAGGGATGCCATGCGAACGGCGTCTTGCAGGGGAACATTTCCGAGCTTGTGCATCGTGCGAACCATGTGGTCCATTCCCATCACGGAACTGGCCAAGGAACCGGGCGATGCCCAGCCGACTTGTCCGTCGCTGGTGAACCAAGAGCCGTCCGCTTCCGGGCCAAATCGATATTTCCCCGGCGGCATGTCGAGGGCTCGGTTGCAGTCGGTGACCAAGCACAAGCGTTCGCTGCCTTTCATTCGCCAAGCAAAACTCAGGAGCTCCGGTGCCAGGTGCATCCCATCGGCGATGACCTCGGTGCTCATCTCTGGGTTGGACAACACGTACTCCAGCATGCTGCCTTGCATTGGAACCCCGAGTCGTTTGCGGACCGAGGACACATTGCTCATCGCACACCAAAAGTGGTCGACGTGTCGCATGCCACGTTTGAATCCAGCGTCCATCTCGTTCCAACTGGAATTGGAATGACCGCACGTCACCAAGCAGCCTCGTTTCGTCGCGTGTTGATAGAACGCCGCCGCTCCCGGAAGTTCCGCCGCGCAGGTTGCGATCCCGATGATGCCCGAGTCAAAGTAGCGGCGGTATTCGGCTGCCTTGGGAGCACGGCAAACGGACTCGTCGTGACAGCCTGTTTTTCCCTTGGCGAAGTACGGGCCGTATAGATGCACACCGCCGATCTTGCTTCCGCAATCGGTCTTCCAAGTGTCGCGGACTTCGCCGCAGGCTGCCAACATCGCGTGAATTTGATCGTCGGTTCCAGTGCTGGTGGTTGGGAACATGGTTGTTGTTCCGTGGCGAGCATGGGACTGGCAAACGGTGTGGACCGCTTCTCGAGTGCCGTCCATCACATCGGCACCGCCGCCACCATGAATGTGGATGTCGACAAAGCCCGGGCAAATGTAGCCGCCTTTGGCATCAATGATTTTCGCGGAGGCGGGAACGCGAGAGCGTGCGGTTCCGACGTACGTGATTCGTTCGTCTCGGCAGACGATGACCGCATCGGGAAGCAAGCGGTCGGGCAAGATCGCAGTGCCGTTGAGAAAGCAAAGATGGGACACAAATTGCAGTTGGGTTGGAGGACGGCCGGTGGGAACGAGAAGTATACCGTTGGTGAGATGTGCTCGAGGTGACCAATTGCGCTATCATGTTGGTCGGCTTTTCCTTTTGATCGCTCCGTCCGAGACACAGCATGCGAACCTTGATTCACCGAAGTCTCCACGTTTTGCTGACAACGATCGTGGGCTGTTCTTGGACGCACGCCGATTGGCCTCAGTTTTTGGGTGAAAAACGTGATGGTGCGTCCAGCGAGACTGCGTTGCTCGACGCGTTTCCCGAAGAAGGCCCCGAGGTTGTTTGGCGAGTACCCGGTGGTGTGGGAATGTCAGCGGTCACGGTTGCGGATGGCTTGGCGATCACCACGATGAATGATTCGGGCAAGCAGTTGCTCGTTGCTTTCGATGCCAAAACCGGCGAGCGTGCTTGGCAAACCGGTTTGGCAGCGGAGTACAAGAACGGTCAAGGCGATGGGCCTCGTGCGACCGCGGCGGTATCGGGTGGCGTCGTCTATGCGTTCACGGGCGATGGTGTCTTGTGCGCGGTCGATCAGAAGACGGGCGAACTGATTTGGCGGACCGATGCCTTGCAGGCGTGCCGCGCCAGAGAATCCGAATACGGGATGTCGTCGTCCCCATTGGTGGTCGGGGATTCGGTCATCGTGCACGTGGGAGGCAGCGGCACGGCAGTGGCGGCGTTTGATATCGCCAACGGTCAACTCCAGTGGTCAGCAGGCAGCGGACCAGCGGGCTACTCATCGCCAACGTTGATGGAAGTCGCTGGTGAACAGCAGGTTGTCAGCTTGACGGGCGACAAAACGCTGGGGATCGACCCGAGCGACGGAGCGGTGTTGTGGACGTATGACTTTCCAACGCCCTACGCCTGCAACACTGCGAACCCGGTTTCGGTGGACGGCGACGTGTTCATCTCGGCTGGCGAGAACCATGGTTGCGTGTTCATTGACGTTGAGCAGGCCAGTGGGAAGTTTGAGGTCAAAGAGCACTGGGCCAGTGTTGATTCCAAGAGCGTGATGCGAAATGAATGGCAAACATCGGTGTTGGTCGATGGTTATCTCTACGGATTCGACAATGTGGGAGCAGCCGGGCCAACCACACACCTGACATGCATTGATGCGGGCACCGGCGAGACAGTTTGGCGGAAGACTCGGTTTGGCAAAGGCAATTTGGTTCTGGCCGACGGAAAGCTTTGGATCACCACGATGGACGGGGAGTTGGTGTTGGTGAAGGTCTCGCCGGATGGATACGAAGAATTGGGCAGATCCAAGCTGTTTGGCAGGACACGTCAATCCCTTTCAATCGCCAATGGTTTGGGATACATCCGCGACAACCAAGAAGTGCTGTGCATCAAGCTGTGATAGTGGCGGGAAGATCTTGACGCACTTGATGGCCATCGGTGTGTTCTCAGTCATTAGAATGAGAGACATGTTGCTGAGATGGCGACTCGTTCCACGATTGCAGTCTCGCTAGCAAATCCCTCCGGCTACGCCTTCCCCACCGAAATCATGACCGATCGACGCAGCTTTCTGTCCACCACACTGGCCGCTGGGGCGGCTCTCGCGACTCCCGCTTTCGTTTCCTCTCAGGCACTTGGGGCTGGCGATTCTGTCGCAGCGTCGGAACGGATCACGCTGGGGGTGATTGGGATCGGGCCTCGGTGCACCTACGATCTGAAAGCGATCTTGAAGCTCAAGGATGTGCAATGTGTCGCCATCGCTGACGTGCAACAGTCGCGACGTGATGCGGGAAAGAAGTTGGTGGACGACCATTACGGCAATCAAGACTGCATGCTCTATCACGATTTTCGAGAATTGCTGGCGCGGGATGAGATCGACGCGGTCTTGATCGCAACCGGCGATCGTTGGCATGCCGCCGCATCGATCCTGGCCGCTGAGGCTGGCAAGGATGTCTACAGTGAAAAGCCGTGTGGGATCACGATTCGTGATTGCCAGCTACTCGATGAGACGTTCCAGCGAACGGGTCGAATCTTCCAGGCGGGCACGCAGCGGCGGAGCGTGCCGAATTTCATTCAAGCGGTGCAAGTGGCTCAGTCAGGAAAGCTCGGGCAGCTCAAAGAGTTGCAGGCCACGGCTTACCTGCCGACTCTCGACAACACTTGGTTGCCCGCTCAACCGACACCGGACGAAGCCGTTTGCGATTGGAACATGTGGTTGGGGCCTGCTCCATGGCGTCCATTCAACCAGAAGTACGTCGATGGTCGTTGGCGTGGTCAGTACGACTTTGACAGCGGTGCGCGTTTGCTGGATTGGGGAGCTCACACGCTGGATCTTTGCCAGTGGGCCGCGGGCGCCGATGACACGATGCCTGTGAAGTACGAGCCTTCGCAAACCGCGATCATGTGCACGTATGCCAACGGCGTTCAGTTGAAAGTGGACTTCTTGGAGGAGCCGTTTGGTGATCGCAGCCCGCGTTGGCTGACTCGTTTGGGGACCTGCCCGGTGCGGTTCATCGGTGAGGATGGCTCGATTGAAACGGGCGATGAAGGTGAGATTGTGGCGTCTTCACCTGCCCTGCAAAAAGAGCTTTCCAGCGCTGAGCGTGTGCGTGGTTTGGACGTCACCGCCCACGCACGGAACTTCTTCGATTGCATCAAGACTCGAGAACAGGCGACTTGCAATTCAACCGTGATGCGTCGGTCGCATGTTGCTTGTCACGCCGCCGCGCTGGCTTGGATTTTGAATCGCACGCTCACGATTGATCCCCAAACGGAAACGTTTGTGGACGACGATGAAGCGAACCGTTTGCGCAGCCGTGCGAAACGCGACTGGACTTAGACCGTTCGTTTTCAGGCGAGCACGTCGTGGATGACGTGACCGAAATCTTTTTCCAGTCGTTGTCGACCGGGGACGACCAACTCGTGCGGGTTCAGTCCCAGTTGGTGCAAAATCGTGGCGTGGATGTCGGTCACATAGTGGCGGTCTTCAACGGCGTGAAATCCAATTTCATCCGTCGCACCGTGCGTCATTCCGCCCTTCACTCCGCCGCCGGCCATCCAAACGCTGAATCCGTAGGGATGATGGTCGCGACCGTTGGATGATTGAGCTCCGGGAGTTCGTCCGAATTCCGTTGCCCAAACGACCAGGGTTTCATCCAGCAGTCCGCGTTGTTTCAAGTCTTTCAACAAGGCACCGATTGGCTGGTCGGTTTGTTTGCACAATTTGCTGTGTCCCGCTTTGAGACCTTTGTGGTTGTCCCACTGCCCTGCCCCGCCGTTGCTGCCGTGGTAAACCTGGACGAACCGAACGCCCTGTTCGACCAATCGGCGAGCCGTCAGCATCTGACGTCCGAAGACTTTGGTCTCAGGTTGGTCCAACCCGTACTCTCGTTGAGTCAACGCGGTTTCGTCTTCCAGTCGGACCACGTCGGGGACCGCGGTCTGCATTCGAAACGCCAATTCGTAGGAGCGGACTCGGGCTCGCAGCGCTTCGTCGCTCGGGAATTGCTCCGACGAGATTTGGTTCAGTTGACGTAGCAGTTCAAACTCGCCGGCTTGTTCCTCTTGGTACACGCCACCGGGTGGTGCCGCGTAAGGGAGCGGGATGTCTGAATCAATGTCCAGCGGAATGCCGTCGAATTGCGGGCCCAAGTAATTTGCACGATGGCATTCACGGCCGCCGCAACAATCGGCGACAGGAGTTCCCATCACAACAAATTGAGGCAGGTTTTCGTTGAGTGAGCCCAGTCCATAGGTCGCCCAGGAGCCGATGGTGGGAAAGAAGCCGTCGACGCGATGGCGTCCGGTATGAAATTGCAGTTGAGCGCCGTGGTTGCTGTCCTCGGTCCACATTGACCGGATCACGCACAGGTCATCGGCACAGCTGCTGACGTGCGGGAACCAATCGCTGATTTCGATCCCGCTTTCGCCTCGCGGTGCGTAGCCGACTTGCAGGGGATAGATTTCGTTGCGAATGAATCCGTTGTTGGGGTCAAACGCGACCACGCGTTCGTTGGCCAAGTAGGGGGACTCGAGGACTTTGGCGTAGGGTGTTTCCTTGATCGTTTTGCCCGCCAGTTGGTTCAGTTGTGGCTTCGGATCAAAGGTCTCCATGTGGCTGGCGCCGCCAATCATGAACAGCCAGATAACGCTCTTGGCTTTCGGGGCGATCTTCTTCAGTTCGCTTTCCGCGAGGGCGTCGCCGTGTGCGACCGAGTCACCCTGCAGCAGGCTGGACAGTGCAATGCTTCCAAATCCCAACCCGAGATCCTGCAGGAAGCCACGGCGGTGACGTTCGGAGAATGGATGGGGGCCTTTGTTTCCAAATTGCATGCTCATCGCACCGTTACAAAGTCGTTGTGGTTGAACAGAACGTGAACCAAGTTTTCACGTGCGCGAAGGTTCGCATCGGTCGCTGGCGGAACGGAGGTTTTGGCCGCACCGGTTGAAGGAGAAAGCTGATCAGGATCGGCCAGCAAGGTTGCTTGGTGGGTCAAGAACGATTCGCAGGCGGAGCGTTCACTGTCGGTGGGTTCGCGTCCCAGGATCGCGGCGTAGGCTTCCGAGACGAAGGCGAGGTCGTCCGTGACGTCGGCACTGAGTCGCGCCGCGGTCTGGCGAGATTGATCGACCGCCAGCGGACTGTTCGCGAGCGCCAGTGCTTGTTGGGGGACGATGCTTTCCGAACGTCGATAGCAATCGGTCGGGTTGGCTGCGTCGAAGATGACCAGCATCGGCATCTGTTTCTCGTAAGCATGGCGGAAATAGACACTTCGTCGCGGCGTCGTTTCGCCCTTTTTGAAATCGATGTCGGGGCCGCCTCTGGATCGGTCCAGCGTCCCAGCAATCGAAAGCAGATTGTCGCGAACCAGTTCGGCCTCCAAACGGCGCACGTTGGCTCGCCAAAGTTGCAGGTTGTCGGGATCGATCTCGGCGTTCTTGGCAAACGTGGTTTCTGAATCTTGCGACGCCGACGAAGCGAGTCGATAGGTGCGTGACTGGACAATCAGCCGATGGATGTGCTTCATGCTCCAGTCGTTTTCGACCAGTTCCACGGCCAACCAGTCCAGCAGTTCATGGTGGATGGGGTGTGGTGATCGGAGACCAAAGTCGTCGAGGTTGGAAACCAGCGGTTGGCCAAAGTAACGCGTCCAAATGTGGTTGATGGCAACGCGAGCGGTCAGCGGGTTTCTTGGATGGGTGATCCACTCTGCGAGTGCAGTGCGTCGCCCGCTACTGGTCGACGGGTAGCTCTTGCCCACCGGGGTGAACTTGCCGTCGTTGCCAACCAGTTGAACGGAAGCATCGACCAACTTCTTCTCGAGTTCGGACAGTTTTTTGTTGGCCGCATCGAGGGCAGACTTCTTTTTGGTCTCGTCTGTTTCCTTGGAATCTTTAGCGGTCGCCACCGCGTTGCGCTGCTTCAGCACGTCGAGCAATGCTTGCTGGAAATGCAGCGTTCGTTCGGACTTGGCCGCTTGGACGGCGAGGGCTTCAGCGGGCGTCGGATCGGCAGCCGATTCGTCATGGTTTGAACTTGTGCCGGCGAACTTGGCTCTGGTTGCGGCCCAACGTTGTTGGATGGACTTCAGGTTTGCTTCGGCGACGGTGAGTTGTTGCCGTTTGATCGAGTCCTGTTTGTCATTGGACGATTGCAGTGATTTCTGGGCCGACTGAAGTTTCTGTTGTGCAGTGGCAATTTCCTCGGCTTCGATGTAGTCCCGCAGAAAAGGATTGGATGCGAGATTTGGCAGCGCGACCGGTTCAATCGCAAAGGGGAGTTCGACGATCTCCGGGACGGAGGGGGCGATCGGATGATCCTTGTCAGGATTCTTTTCGTTGCCCTGCACGTACAAGTAGGTCGGGACGTCCAGGTCCGCATCGTAGGCTCGCGGAAGCCCGAGTTTGGCTGTGTCGGGCTCTCCCGGCAAACGTTCGGTGCGGACTTGGTGCGGTTGGAAGATCGCTCGAAACGCGTAGTACTCTTGCTGCGAGATGGGGTCGTACTTGTGGTCATGGCATCGAGCGCAGGCGATCGTCATTCCCAGGAACGCTTTGGCGGTGTGTTCGACGGTTGCGTCCAACCAAATGTCGCGATTGCTTTTGTGGAAGTTCCGAACCAGGAACCCGGTGGCACGCAGCACGTCGAGGTCTTCGGGGGCGACCTCATCGCCGGCCACCATTTCGTGGATCATTTGGTCGTAGCCTTTGTCCACGTTCAGCGATTCGATGATCCAATCTCGCCAATGCCAGATGTGTCGCTGGCTACCACGGAGTTCGTTTCTGTAGCCATCCCAGTCGCTGTATCGCCACACATCCATCCAGTGCCGACCCCATTTTTCTCCATAGGCGGGATCGTCCAGCAATCGATCCACACGCTCTCGCCAAGCCTCGCTCGAAGAATCCGTTGCGAACTCAGTTTGGTCGGCTCGCGTCGGTGGCAATCCCGTCACGTCCAAGTGCAGGCGTCGCAAAGCAATCGCAGGGTCCGCTGGTGGAACGGGATCCAAACCGCTTTGTCGCCACTGGGCGAACATCAAGGTGTCGATGGGGTTCGCCGACCATGGTTCAGGAACGTCGGTCGCAAGCTTGGGTTGGGTGGGAGGCTGGTAGGCCCAGTGCTGGGACGGCGATTCCATGATCACTTCGTCCGGCGGGCTGGGGGCGCCGAGTTCGATCCAGCCGGTCAGTTGATGGATCTGTTGAGTCGACAGTGGCGTTCCTTCGCCTTCGGGCGGCATTCGCACATCGGGATCCGAAGAGGCGACTCGTCGAATCAGTTCGCTTTGGGAAGGGTGTTCCAAATCCAGCAGGCCGTTGGGATCGTGGTCCCCACGGATCAGGGACCCGGCATCGAGCCTGAGTCCGCCCTCTTGCTGGAGGACGCCGTGACAGGAACCGCATTTCTCTTGGAAGAGTGGTTTGATATCGGCGTCGTAATCCACATCAGCTCGCAGGTGGGAGCCAATGAGAACGATCGCCAGGACGGCAAGGATGGGGCGCGACATAGGTGGGACATCTGCTTCGCGGGAGGTGGGAGACCCACAGCGTAACCCCAACCGATGGCCCCAGTCCAGCTTTTTGTTTACTCAGGCAATCCAACAGCGGATGCAATTTTTCTTCCGGCTTCTGCCTTTCTTCATCCCGGTAGGGATGTCAGATGGTAGCCGGGGGTCGCTGCGTAGCAGCACACCCCCGGAAACCGTGCCTCCCAAAAAACTCTCCATCCCGCCGTGGCCCATGGCCACGGCGGGATGGAGAGTGGCGACGCGGGCTACAGGTCCGTCGGTGGCGCGATCGCTTACCGACGGCTACTCTCTGATATCCCTGCCGGGATGAAAACTTGCGCAAACGAATGCGTTCCATAACACCAAACTTTTAGCAGTCCAGCGTTAGCGAGCAACAACGCTTGCCAAAACAGTTCGGATGCCGAAAGACTCCTGCCGACCTCTTTGGTCGGATTTGCAAAAGTTGGTGGCAGCAAGCCATCAGCCGCGAACTTGATTGCGACCTGAACGCTTTGCTTCGTAGAGTTGTTGGTCGGCTGACCCGATCAACTCTTTGACCGATTGAATTTGCTCGGGATCGAAAACAGAGACGCCAAAGCTGGCGGTGATCGAAAGTGGGCCAATGGAAGTTGCGAAGGGTGTGTCAGCGATCGTTGCTCGGCAGCGTTCGGCAATTTCCATCGCGTCTTTGCGACCTGTCGCGGCGAGCAGCAAGCAGAACTCTTCGCCGCCATAGCGAGCCAACATGTCGTCGGCTCGGCAGAGTGCTTGGATGCGTTGTCCAAAGGTTCGCAAGACATCGTCTCCCACCAAGTGCCCGTGCGTGTCGTTGACGGATTTGAAGTGGTCGATGTCCAACATGATGACGGCCATCTCGAGCTTGGCACGCGACGAACGGGACAGTTCTCGGTCCATGGCTTCGGTCAAAAACCGTTTGTTCATGGCGCCGGTGAGCGCGTCGCGTGTCAATGCGTTGTAGACCGTTTCGTGATACTGCGTCTCGACGCTGTCGGCAGAAAGAAACCGGAAGAGAAAGCTGCCGATGCGGACCGTGTCGCCACTTTCCAAGCTGCGATCGTCCTGGATCACGGTTTCGTTGATCAGGGTTCCGTTGGTGCTGCCTAGGTCGCGGATGAGGTAGCCGTCTTGCCCGCGAATCAGCATGGCGTGCTGGCGAGAAACACTGTTGTCAAAGAGTGGCAGATCGGAATCAGGGGATCGACCGATTTGAAACTCGTCTTGTTCCAAAAGCAGCATGCCTTCGATGACGTCCGGCGGATAGATTTGTACCAAGCAGCACTCGTTGTTCGATTCGCATGTTGGAACGGTTGGCTGTTGTCGCAGCGTCGCTTCTGAAGCATCGAGGCCAGTGGGGATGGTTTGGCTGGCTGGGTGGGCAACGGTTGTCATCTGACCTGCTCCATGCATATTTGAGGGGGACCCGTGGAACGACTGCACGGCGACGGTTGTCACCATTGTTTGGGCTTGCTTGCAACCATGGGTTACGGTGTTCTCATTTGGAACACAGCGTCACGGCATTCAGTCTGACTCGTCGGAATTTGTGTCAACCGCGACGGTGTTGTTGATCGTGCCGATCGGGGTGATCGTTATGGTTGCGGCTTGAAGACGTCTCAAATCCAGTTGAGTTTGATGCAAACGCTGGGTTTGGTCGGGATCCATTTCCGTCAGTCGCGAAGCCTTGGCGAGCATCTGGAGGGACGCTTTCAGATCAGCGACTGCTTCGGTTTGCTTGCCTAAACGAGCCCGGCAGTTGCCTCGCTGGTGCAAGGCACGGGCACGGGATTGCAGAAGATCGATGCGGTCCGGGGCCGAATCCAGCCATTCTTGTAGGTCACCAATCAACTGCGACCATCCCTGTTCAGCGAGCGTGAGGGAATCAGCATCCATCAGTTGGAGGCAGTGGTTCGTTTGGATGGTTTCCGATCGTCGGAGGTTTCCGACTGTTCCCTGAAGTTTGGCGAGTCGGCGAGCGACATCGATGGCGTGTTGGAAGCAGGCGGCATCCTTCAGTCCGGGATGGAGGGATGGATCCGACTGGATTTGAATTGCAAGTTCGAGTTGTGCGTAGATGGCTGCCGTTTTCGCCAGGGTCGGATCCATGCGACCCGAGTGTTCAGGTTTGGAGGAAGTGGCGAACGTGCCGAGGCGTTGGAGCAACCATTGTCGGGCCGCCAAGAGACGTTGGGTTGGAATCGAAGTCGATGATGAATCTTGAAGGAGCAACTGCCCGGTCAATGAATGAATCCGTTCCAGTTCGAATTGAGTTTCGAGTGGATCTTGGCGAGCGGTCGTGGAGACGGGGGTGATCTGCAGTTGGTTGCCAAGATCGGGTTGATTGCTCAGCAGGGACTCCGCAACCGCATACTGCTGCTGTGCTTGCTCGGGGTGGCCAGTGATCCGGTGGAGGTCGGCCAATCGGAGTTGAGTTTTGACGTGTTGCAGCAACGTCAGACGCTCCGTTTGCCGGCTGGATTTCGACAGATCGAAATCGTCCAACTCACCGGTGGAGAGGGGCGAGGCTGAGCCGTTGAGGTTTTGGATTGCGATTTCATCGTATTGTTCAATTGCTCGATCGAGGAGGTTCGAACGGATCGCCGCCATGCCGGGATAAAATTGAAGGGACCCGCTGAGTTCATTCAGCCATGTGTCGGTCGCGTCGATCGCTTCGCCAAGATTGATGATCGCTTCGCGGTGAGCGCGTTGGGCATCCACACGGGCCAAGCGTTCAGTGCGATGAGATTGATGGATGACCAGACCGAATATGATCGTCGCGATTAGCAACGCACTGGCTGCGACTGTGACGGTGGCGGCGATGCCTTGATGATACCGGCACCATCGCATTCCTTTTTCAATCATGCTTTCGCGGTGGACGGAAACGGAATCGCCGGCGATGAAACGGCGCACCTCACTTGCCAGTTCCTCGGCACTGTCGTAGCGGTCGTGTTGCGACGATGACATCGCTTGGCGAACAATCGCGAGCAGTGGTTTGGGAACCAACGGCTGAGCCGTTCGCAAGTCAGGGGAAGATGATCGGCGGACTTGTTCCAAGATTTGCTTGACAGGTTGGCCATGGTACGGATTTCGGCCAGCGATGATGGTGTAGAGAATCACGCCCAAGGAATACAGATCCGAAGAGGGATTGATCCGGTGGGACTCTCCACGGGCCTGTTCCGGTGACATGTACGCTGGGGTGCCCAGCACGGTACCGTGAGGTTCCAAGGGCAGCGAAAGATCAGCTTGCCGAGTGGGCTGGGATGATTTGGATCGGGCGGGTGCCGAGCCGGTTGGTGATGGGACGAATTGGGCCAATCCCCAATCAAGCACCACGGTCTCGCCGAAGCCACTGATCATCACGTTGCAGGGTTTTAGATCGCGATGAATGATTCCTCGCTGATGTGCGTAGGCGACGGCGTTGCAGATATCAACAAACCGTTGCAGCAACGGTTCGAGTGATTCGCCAAATTGGTGTTGGGTCTTTCGATTGCGGGTTTGATCGCTTTGGTGATGTTGTTGGATGAACTCACTGAGGGTGACGCCATCGAGTAACTTCATGACGTAGAACGCGTCATGCTGATCGCCCATTTCGTGGACGGGGACAATCCCTGGGTGCTGAAGTTGGCTGGTGACTTTGGCTTCGTTCAGAAAACGTTGTCGCTCTAGTTCCGTGACATCATCGGTGTCACTGAATCGTTTCACCGCGACTTCTCGATCGAGTTGTCGGTCGACAGCCTTCTCAACGACTCCCCAGCCGCCTCGCCCTACCTCTTCGAGGCATTCGTACCGGGACACGGGGACGCTGACGGAATCCTTGGACCCAGGGAGGGGTGCAGAAGAAGACGAACGATCGCCGGAGATCGCACCGATCGTTTCTTCGTGAATGGGATGGGATAGGGAGGCATTCGCTGGTCGACGACGTCGTGAACGCGACCGACTTTTTCGCGAGGAGCCAGCGTTCTGGTTGCCGGGATCGCTCGAGGAGCCATCGCCGCAACGGTCAGTCGGCTCGCGGTTTGAATCGAGGCTGTTGACATCAGACGCCAACGCACCGGGGTTGCCGGTCGATTCGGGATGGGATGCGTCAGGGGCGTTCATGGCGACGGTTGCTTTGGAATCTCACGGTGCCGTGTTGATCTGAATTCGCGACCAACGGGTTCGTTGCTATGGCAACCGTAGGTCGTTCCCGTGAACCGAAAGTCGCCGAAGTTTCTCGAAAGCGAACCCCCGAACCGTCTGCCACTTTCACAGAGAACCGTTGCAACGGTCGCAGGGATCGAGCGAGTTGTAGGGCGGGGAGCGGTGGCACGCCCGCTTGATGAAAAGCCAGGATCCGGGCTTTTCTTTCGTTTGAGCGAGCATTACGTTTCTCAAAAATCCTCTTCTCCCATTTTGATATCAATCATGCTCGCGAAAGAAGTGAAGTCCGGTTCCGTTGTGGTCCACGATGGCAACCCGGTGATGATCGTTGGAATGTCGGTTCAGTCGCCGTCTGCTCGAGGCGCGGCAACGCTGTACAAGTTTCGGGCTCGGAATGTCATGACCCGCAACAAGGTCGACATCACTCTGAAGGGCACCGAAGTCCTTCAAGAAGCGGATTTTTCTCGCCGGGATGTGCAAATGATGTACACCGACACGGAGTTCTTGCACGTGATGGACAAAGAGGATTTTCAGCAGTACGAAATCCCTCTCGAGGATGCGGAAGAGCAGATGCCTTACATCACGGAAGGCCTGGAGGGCATCCGGGCATTGATCTACAACGACGCCTGCGTTGGGATCGAAGTGCCAGCGACCGTGGAGCTGAACATTGCTCAGTGTGATCCAGGTGTGAAGGGCAACTCAGCCACGTCACGCACCAAGCCCGCCACCATGGAAACCGGGTTGGTCATTCAAGTTCCCGAGTACATCAAGGAAGGCGAACGACTGAAGGTTGATTCGCGAACCGGCCAATTTCTTTCGCGAGCGTGACGCGGAAACGTTTCTTCGTCTGTTCTGCTGCTCCCATTGGCAGGTGCCTCGCCGACGGGGGCCCTCGCTGCCAATCCAATGCAGCCTTGGCAGTCAGATGATGTCGACGGTCACTGGGGGAACGGCTGGCGGGGGATCCTGCCGGCCAGCGTCTGCAGGGTTGGTCGCAGTATCCGGGTCGGCTGAATGCGGGCCGTTGGTGGGCGGCTCGATCAAAGAAGGCTCGGTCATCGAGGGGCCGGCCATCGAGGGGTCGGCCATCGCCTGCTCTTGGTATTGCTCCGCCATTTGTCGCGAGTTTTGATCTTGGGCTTGCATGTAACGTTCGATGGCGTCGTCGCTTTCATGCTCGACCACGTTGTTGGGAACCGGAGTTCCTTCGGGGATGGTTTTCTGGCATCCCACCAGCAAGGAGGCTGCAACGGCAATGCATCCCAACCATTCGACTTGCATTTTGATTGTCATTTTCACGGCGGACAAATTGGTGTCTCTCGTCATCTCTTGCTCGGCAAAGATCAGTTTTTTGCCATGCGGTTCCTAACGTTGTCCCTGCTGGGCTTGTTGGATCGCTCGTTGTTGTTGGAGGAGGGCTCGTTCGAACGGTGAGACTCGATCGCTGGGACGGAACTGCTCTTGGATTTGCTCGTCCGAAATCAAAGGTGTCACGGTGCCTTGGTTTTGCATGGCTCTCGCGGATTGAAAAACATCGATGGTTTGGTCGGTGAGTTCGGGGCCCGGTGGCAAGAGGAAGCGACCGATGCCTTTGCCTTGCATGTTGATGTCTTCGATCCGATTGTTGCCCCGCGCGGTGCGATCGATCGCAACGGATTGCACCCGCCATTCGTGAACGACGATTTCGTAACGAGGTTGCGGTTGGATTGAGTGTCGGACTTCGCGGGTGATCCACTGGCCGTCCGGTGACAGCAGTTCATAGGTTTCGACCCATTCGTGACCGGCATCGCGTCGCAGTTTCATGTCGTGCGTTTCAGCAGGCCCCAGTCGGAACGTCTTCGACAGGCCCGCTTGGCGAGCGTCCGACAGGGTGACGTTGACGTCTCGTTGGCTGCTGTTGGTGAACCGAATCTTGGCAGGCGGGAGGTCGGGCAACGCAACCCGGCGAGTGTCGATTGGGACTGGGCCGGGATTCAGTGGGATGGGGCTGAGTGGCAACGGATTGAGAGGAAAGGGGGCAAACGGCATGGGCCCAAGCGGACCGGCGTTCATGCCCCAACCGAAGGCAGGTGCCGGGGCCAACCAAGGCAATCCGAGCCCACCGCCATAAACCGAGATGTCGTGGGTCATGTAGCCGCCCGCCCAAGGGCCAACGATGGGGCCGCCAATCGGGCCTGCGTCGACGGGGTGCAGCAAACGGTAGGAGGCTTGCGGGAAGGGAGTGAAGTCGTCGAGGTCGGCGTAAAGAAAGTGGCCGAACCCGCTGCGTGGGAACTTCAGGACTCGGGCGAGCAGCGTGTTGTAGTAGCCCAGGAATTGTCCGTCGGGAGTGTCGTAGCGTCCGTTGCGTCGGTAGACGACTTGCCGACCGTCGCCGTGTCGATAGATCAGTTGGTCTCGATGCAGAGAAATTCTCCCGGTCACCGCACCGGTGGGTTCGACCAAGTCAAACTCGCCGGATGGCCCGCCGTGACGACCGTGATCGTGATAGGGACCGCGGCGGCCATCGACGTGAAGTGGCGGTTGGGCCAGCAGGCTGGTCGCCATCATTGCCCACAGCAACCAAGCCGATGCCAAGCTTGCAAGGTGATTGGTGGACGGGTTGGAAGGGCAGGTCCATCCGGTGAAGCTTCGCATCGTTTTTTCCGCCGATTCAGAAAGCTGTGATCAGAAACGCGGTTCGGTCGCCGCTTGGTTCATCGTACCAAGCGAACGGGCACCTGCGAGGCGGAAATTTGCACCGGGATCAACCGTTGCTGGGGAGGCTCAATGGCTCCAGAACGCGACGATAGACTTTGGCGATGCCGTTGGCCATCGTGTGATCGCTGAAACTTTGGTGATGCCGCGTCACGGCGAAATCCGACATGGATTGCCAATCGTGTTGACCGGAAACCATCGCTTCGATTTGTTCGGCCAAGGAGTCTGCGCTGCGAGGTTCGGCGAGAACGCCTTCGATGCCATGCCGGATGGCTTCGGGTGTCCCTTCGACCGAGGTGGCGATGACCGGGGTTCCGGCGGCCATCGATTCCAGGACGACCATCGGCAAACCTTCGCCGTACAGGCTGGGCAAGACCATCGCATCCAGGCGAGCGAGTTCGGCAGGAACATCTTGGGTGAATCCCACCCATTCGATCAGATGACCAATCCCGAGCTCGGTGATCTGAGCGTCGATTTGTTGTCGGTAAGCTTCGGTTTCAAACGGTCCGATGCACCTCAGCGTGACTTCGATGCCGCGATGCTTCAGAATTGCCAGGGCATCCAGGACGACTTCCAAACCTTTTCGGGATCGCATCAGAGCGATCATGCCGATGGTCCAGTGACTACCGATCGTCGGTTTGCTCTGCCGAGCGGGACGGATGGCGGGCACGCCGTTGTGAACGACGGTGACTTGGTCTGCACGGAAACCTTGTTGAAGCGTGTCTTCGCGAAGGCTGTTGGACACGGTGATCAAATGCGAGCAATTTGCGAGTGAGCGACGCTCAATCCAGGCGTTGATGTGGTTTGCCCAGGCTCGTTCGCAGTCCCGGCCGGCGGGGCTGTGGACATGGTACACCCAAGGTCGGCCCGACCACTTCGAAACCGCCGAGGCGAGCATCGCGGTGCGAGGTGTGTGTGCGTGCAGGAGTTCGTACTCGCCTTCGGCCATCACGCGTGCGAGTCGTTTGACCGCGGTCCAGTCCAAGCGGTGTCGCATGGGGACACGGTGGCATTGTCCCCAGTTTTCACCAGCGACGCCGGTTTGGCGTTCTTCCAGCATCTCGGCGAAGCGTCCGGGTTTGACACACGCGAAATCGGCGGTGACGTGGAAATCCGGCAAGCAGCGTCCCAGGTGAGACTGCACGCGCTCGGCACCCGAAAAGTGCTCGCCGTTGACGACATGCAGCACGCGGACTTCACGAGTCATGCTCAAAGCCGACGGGAGACTGGCCGCAGAAAACGACGCTTCCTTGGCGATATCAACGCTGGCGGACGAAGCAACCGGCGAAATGACGGTCTCGGTGACGGGCGAGAAGTTGGAGTTGGTGGTCGATTGCATATTGGGGCGTGCTGGAGGTGTCGGGTGTGCGGGAGGTGTCGGACAGGAATGCCGAACGGACTCATCCGCCGCGGTGCGGACACGTGCCGGATGGCAGTGGCAAAGTCTGGTTTCGCGTGAAGGAGGCACTCACGTGAGGCGACACTTCTCAAGTTTGGGTTAGAGATCGCCCCCGTGTGTGGAGCACTTCCGCGGCTTCCGACGCATTGCAGGGGAGTTGGACGGTCGTGCTGGTTGTGATGATTGAGTGTCCAGGACCCTGGGGGAAACGCTGCGATTCAGCTAAGTTCTGTGCTCCAAAAATCATGCGTCTTTCCTGTTTTCCCCCACGCCAACTCAGCCCCGCGTCAGACCTTATGAATTCCTCCATCGTTTTGTTGCCCGGAGACGGGATCGGACCTGAAATCGTCGAGCAAGCCCGTTTGGTCCTGGCCAAGGTGGCGGAGCGATTCGGACACACGTTTCAGTTCAGTTCGCACCAGATTGGCGGAATCGCGATTGACGAGACTGGCGACCCACTCCCTCAGGCGACCATCGACGCCTGTCGTGAGTCCGCGGCGATTTTGTTGGGAGCGGTTGGCGGGCCGAAATGGGACGATCCGTCGGCGAAGACTCGACCAGAAGCCGGGTTGTTGAAAATCCGCAAGGAGTTGGGTTTGTTCGCCAACTTACGCCCGATCAAGTTGTTCGATGAGTTGGCCGAGGCGTCCCCGTTGCGAGCGGACATCGTCAAAGGCACCGACATCCTGTTTTTTCGAGAACTGACCGGCGGGATTTACTTTGGTGAGTCGGGCACCTCCGGCAGTGGCGACGATGAAACCGCGTTCCAGTCGATGACCTATTCCGCTGGCGAGGTCAAACGGATCGTCCGCATGGCTGCTCAAGCCGCTCGCGGACGTTCGAATCGATTGACCAGCGTCGACAAGGCCAACGTTTTGGAACCGAGTCGATTGTGGCGACGTGTGGCCGCGGAAGTCATGGCCAATGAATTTCCTGACGTGCAGTATGACGTCGTGCTGGTCGACTCGATGGCGATGCACTTGATCAATCGCCCCTCGGAATTTGACGTGGTTGTCACCGGCAACATGTTCGGCGACATCCTGACCGATGAAGCGTCGATGTTGCCCGGGTCGCTTGGCATGCTGCCCAGTGCGTCGCTGGGCGACAGTGGGCCTGGATTGTATGAGCCCATTCACGGATCGGCACCGGACATCGCCGGCAAAGGCATCGCCAACCCGTTGGCGACCATTTTGGCAGCTGCGATGATGCTGCGGCATTCATTGGGGCTGACCGAGGAAGCCGAAGCCATCGAAGCTGCGGTTGCGGCCGTGATCACCGATGGCCTGCGAACCCCTGATTTGGCTCGTGGCGATCAATCCAAAAGCGTGTCGACCGACGAGATGGGCGCAGCTGTGGTTGCGAAATTGACGGTCTAAACCAATGCAGAAACTCTGCTGGTCGAGTCGGTTCCTCTCACTCCGAAGATCACCTTGCCAGATACAACCACCTACATCCTGATCGCGGTCATTCTCGCGGCGCTGGCCATCGCAACGTTGGTCGCGTTCCTGCTTGGCCGCAACGATTCGATCGCGGTGGATGCCGCGGTCGTCAAGCGATTTCGTGCCAAATTGCGAGTGTGGTGGACGATGGTGGCGATCTTTGTGATCGGTTCCTTGATCCATCGGATCGGGTTGGTGGTGTTGTTTTCGATGGTGTCCTTTTGGGCGCTGCGAGAGTTCATATCGATGACTCCGACTCGACGTGGCGACCACCGGACGCTGTTTTGGATCTTCTTCATCTTCACGCCGCTGCAGTACATCCTGATTGGTCTGGGCGATGATTATTATCCGTTTTACAGCATCATGATTCCGGTTTATGCCAGCCTGTTCATTCCGGCTCGGGCTGCAATCGCGGGCGATGCCAAGCGGTTTCTGGAACGTTGTGCGAAGATCCAGGCCGGGCTGCTCGTGTGTGTTTATTCGCTGTCCCACGCCCCGGCGCTTCTGGATCTTCAGTTGGTTCGGACGGGTGGCGAACCTTGGACGGGCAGCAACGTCAACTTGTTGATGTTCTTCGTCTTGATCGCTCAGTTGTCGCTGACCCTGGAAAGAGTGTGGAGCAAGCTGGCCGGGCGTCACGTGATCGCTCCCGATATCAACGCTTCGCGAACCTGGGAAGGCGTGTTGGGGGCGATGATGTCGACCGGTGTGATCGCCGCGCTGCTTCGGTGGGCCACGCCGTTTTTCTGGTGGGAAGCGTTGCTGATGGGCGTGGTCGTGACCGCGATGGCGAGCATGGGCACGCTGACCATGAGTGCGATCAAACGAGACCGTGGTGTGACTGACACGGGCACCCTGGTGCAGGGGCACGCTGGGATTCTGGACCAGATCGACAACATCTGTTTCGCCGCTCCCATCTTCTATCACGTCACACGATTCTTCTTCACTTGAACTCTCAGTCGTCTGAGTTCTTCTTCCAAGCCAACATCACTTTCGATTGAGCCAGGGCATGCATCTCGTCATCAGTTCCAGCCTTCACCCCACCAGTCGCAGCCGAATTCTGGCGAGATCGGTTGCGGAGCGACTGCGTGGGCAGAGCCGCGAAGTGGAAGTGTTTGACCTGTCCGTGCGGACTCTGCCACCCTGCGATGGTGCCACGGCGTACGGCAACGAAGAGGTGATTGCGCTGGGCGAATTGGTGCGTTCGGCAGAAGCGATTTTCATTGCCTCTCCGGTTTACAATTACGATGTCAACGCGGCGATCAAAAACGCGGTGGAGCTCACCGGGAAAGCCTGGACAGACAAAACGGTTGCCTTGTTGTTGGCCGCCGGTGGCCAGGGCAGTTACATGTCCGTGATGGGGTTGGCCAACAGCCTGATGCTGGATTTCCGCTGCTTGATCGTGCCGCGGTTTGTCTACGCAACCGGCGAGTCCTTCGAAGGCGATTCGTTGGCCGATGATGAAATCGCTCGGCGAGTCGACACGCTGGTGGAAGAAACGCTGCGGATCAGCGACGCACTCAACGTGTGAGCATCGTCGCCAGGCGATCCTCGCCTGTCGACTCTGCAATGAATTGATGGATCAGCCAAACATCAGTTCTTTGCTCGGTGACTGTCCGCCGTCACGTTTGCGACGGTAGATGCCCAGCTTCTGAAGCGTGAGCAAGGAAACGTAGGCGGGGTTCAAGTACAGGTAACGCCGCCACAGACGGCCCGGTTCTCGCGTCAGGCGAAAGAACCATTCCAGCCCGTTCTTTTGCATCCAAGCCGGTGCCTGTTCCAGCATTCCGGCATGGAAGGCGAAGGCGGCGCCGACCGCGATCAGAGGCATCGAGAGGTGTTCTTTCATTTCGTAGGCGAAGATTTCCTGGCGGGGGCAACCCAGTCCTACGAAACACATCTGAGCGCCGCTGGCCCGGATTTCTGCGGCCAGTTCGTCTCGTTCTTCCGCGGTGATTTGTCGAAACGCGGAGGCACGTTTGCCGACGATGCGGAGGCCTTCGAACCGTTCGCACAAACGATCGGCGAACTGCTGGAGCATGTCTTCAGTGGCACCAAACAAAAAGATCGGCACGTCTTCCTTGGCAGCCTGGGCGCACAGCCGAAGCGTCAGTTCCGGGCCGTAAACACGATCGGACAAGGCAGGTCCGTCAAAGGATCTTTGGTGCAATCGATTCAGTGCCCACCGCACCGGTTGCCCATCCGGGCAGACCAGGTCGAATTGGTTGAGTCGATAGTGATGTTCCCGGTCGAGCACACCAGTCATCACGCCGTGAACGGCCAAGGCGGTGACCGCCATCGGGGCATGGTTCTTCGCGGCGGTGAGGATGCGATCCACCGCGGATTCGTAGTCGATCGCATTGACGCCAATGCCCAACACGTTGTGTTGTCCGTAGTCCAACATGGTTTTGATCAAGTGGTTGCAGGTTGAGGCACGGGAGCGTGCGTGGTCGCGAGTGTTTGGGTTTGTTCCAGCATGGTTCGCACATCAAAGTCACGAGCGAATTTGTTGAGAGCCCAGCGCATGAATGAAAGCTTTTTTTCGCGTTTCATTTTCATGCCGGGAAAGTAAGCCATGTCGGAATCGTCTTCGCACCCGAGAAAGTCCGGCGGGTGCAGAAGCAGTGACGGCGAGGTGCCGGTCAGGCGACACAACCGCAACGAGGATGTGAAATACATTTTCGCCGCCATCACGCTGAAACTGGCCAAAAAAGTGACGTAGCTGAAGTGAATGGGAGCACGCAGGAAGGGCAGCGTGGTGACCGGGATCTCTTGCAGTGGACGAACGACGCCGTCCACCTCTTCCTGCCGTACAAAGGGGCGATTGGGGTGTCGCATGGAATCGAACCCACCGTAAAGCTTCTTCGCTTTTTCGCGTTGTTCGCCTTTCAGATTGGTGCGAGCCAAAAAGACAGCTCGTGCGATCGGCGCCACGGATGTTGGAAAGATCGATGCATCGTAGGTGTACTGATTTCGGATCAGCACTCGCAGCACTTCCTTGGGGCAACTGAACCCTGGCCCTCGAAAACCAACCGGGCGGGTGCCGATGGTCGAGATGATTCGATCGTGCGTCGTCATGACCTCGGATTCGATTTCGGGTTCGCTCATCGTGTGCATCCACGGCAAATGATTGAGCGAATGATTCGCGGCTTCCCAGCTGGAAAGTTGGTCGAATGTTTGGATGGCCTGGGCGTCGGAATCGACGTTCAGATCTCGTCCAACCAAGAACACGGTCAGAGGCAGGTTCAGCTCGCCGAGCATCTCAACGATGCGTTGCGTGGCCATGGGAAGGTAGCTCGACGTGGACTCCCAGTCCTCTCGCCCGGCAGCGCGGAGGTAGGCCCATTTGTTGTCCAGATCCATCGACAGGCTGCCGATCAACGCTTGGGTCATCGTGCAGCATTCCCCGTCGAATGCGGAGGGAGGTGATGCATGGCTGATTGGATCGCGTGGATGGCACCCATCGCAGATCGTTCCGGGGTGTAACCCTGGATGTCTTGCTGGGCGTTCTTTCGCATCTCAGCGATGGTCGCGTCGTCGCAGTTGAGGTAAGCAGTCAGTGCGCCGGAAAGATCCAGCGTCGATGATGACGGTGCGGTGGCCAGTGGATCGTATTGCCAGCCATTGCGTCCGTTTTGGACCAGTGTGGTGACGGATTGTGCGTAGATGCTGCCGATGATCGGCAGCCCTGCGTGCATCCCTTCGTTGGTGACCAGCAACCATTCGTCAGCCAAGGTCGGCGCGATGATGGCCCCGTGGTCATGCATCCGTTGCGGAAGCTCGGCAGCGGGCTGGTTGCCCAGCACATGGAGGGTCAGGCGGGAATCAATGGCAGCGTTGTCGTGAGTGCAATTCCCCGCTGCCAAGGTTTCGAGTTCGCCACGACAGGGGCCGTCGCCCACAAAGGTGATTTCCAAGGACTCATTGTTGGCGGCGCAAAAATCGCTGGCTTGACGAACCAAGGGCAGGACCCCTTTGCGTTGTGAGAGCTGCCCGATGCAGAGCAGACGCCTGCGAACCTGGGGTTCCGGTGGACGTTCGGCATCGTTGGCGATGGTTCGGTCGTCTGCCGCGTAGGGCAGGTGAAACAACTGTTCTTCCTTGGCACCCAAGGACAGCAACACCTCGCGGCAGGAGGGGCCGTTGTAGGTGATGGCATCGGCTGCCCGGATCAGTCGCCGGCGCGCCCAGGTGCGAAGTCGTCCGCGACCTTGTTCGGTGTGTTCACTCATGAAGGTCGCGAGGACCAGACGGGCTCCTGAGCGTCGGCAATAGCGAGCCGCCGCCAATGACCGAGCCCCCAGTTCATGCGAGATGACCACCTCGGGGCGAAGGCGTTTCAGTTGAGCCAAGGTGTCATAGGGGATGTGCACGAACAGCGGGTCGTCAAATCCTGCCTTGGCATGTCGCCATCGCCTGCGCAGCGTGACGGTTTTTTGGACTTGGACGTTCAGTCCTGACCAGTCCAATTCGAAATTGCGATTGGGCTCGATCGGCGTGCTGAGCAGGATCTGAAAATCGCGAATTCGCTTGGTGATCTCTTGCAGCACCCGGACTTGATACAGCGGGATGTAGTGCGTCAGAAAGACGGCTTTGGTGTCCAAGACCGAGTCGGCCGCGAGCGGTTGGCTGAGTGATTTGGCGTCAGCAGAAAATCCCCGTTCCAGCGAATCGTCTCCAAAGAAACCGATCGGCGGGCAGGTGTGCGTTGAGTCGTCGGATTCAGGTTTCGCGGGCAAAACGGCAGACATGTTGAGAGTCTATTCGCCGCCACGCCCCGTCACGGGCACAACGACAGTTTGAGCGATGAGTCGAAGATCTTGAAACAAACCCAATTGGTCGATGTAACGAAGATCCATCCGCATCCAATCATCGAACGTCACGGCTTTTCCCTTGTTGACCTGCCACGTGCAAGTCAGCCCGGGGCGAACGTCGAGGCGTCGACGGTGCCAACGTTCGCAGGCTCGGCTCTCATGCCAGGGGAGTGGTCGAGGACCCACCAGAGACATGTCACCTTTCAATACATTAATCAGTTGTGGGAGTTCGTCCAAACAAGTCGCCCGTAAAAAATGGCCAACTTTGGTCACGCGCGGGTCACGAGAAATCTTGAAAGCGGGCCCGTCGCGATGGCTTTCGGCACGCAATTCCGCTTGGAATTTCTCCGCATCGACGATCATCGTGCGAAGTTTCAGGATGGTGAAAGGGCGACCGTTTTGGCCTTCGCGGGTTTGGCGAAAAAAGGCTGGTCCGCCGTCGGTCCACTTGATCACAGCCACGGCGGCCAGAATCGCGGGACCTGCCAGGATCAACCCAACGCTTGCGCCGGCAAGATCGATGCCGCGTTTGAGCCACAAACCAGCGTGGTTGGATTGTTGGGGAGTGCCGACGAGTGAGAGGTCATCAATCGACGATTGAACGCCGCTGTGCGAGAGCGTTTGGGGGGCCGTCGATGCGGAGGGATCCGGCGAGGATTCTGCCAGACGCACCCAGTTCTCTTGTTTGTCGGCAGGATCGTCTTTGCGGCGTTCGCCGGTGCGCCGATCGCCGGAGGCGTCACCGTCGAGATCGTTGTCTTCGCTGAAGCCATTCGGGTCGTGGACTTGCAGGTGCAATCGCACTTCCAAGCCCGCCGCGGAGGTCAAGCGTGACAGTCGGTCCAGGACCGCGCGACCGCCCATTTCGGGTGTGTCGACCAGGAGGACGCCATATCGGAAGGTTGCCAGGATTCCTTTTTCATCTGTCACGCGAAGATTGCGGAGCAGCAGGTCCACCAGTTGGCGGTTTTGTTTGTTCGTGTTGCGACGTGTCGAGCCTGCTTTGGTCAGCAGTTCAACTGTCAAGAGACAGAAAGGAATGGACCGCCGGGTCGCTCGCAAGCGTTCGCGGTTCAGTTCGCGATCGAACTGTCGCGACGACAGCAGCAGCACGCGTCGGCGGCCGAGGGAAGCCTCGTCCTTCCAACGCAGCAGGCGCTCACGCCGTTCTTTCTTTAAAAATGAAAACAAGTTTGTTGTTCCTAGGTGCGTGTCTGTGCCCACTCGAGCCGGTCTGCTTCATCCATCGTGGTCGAGGCGGGGTCTGTTTTTGCCCGCGTCAAATTCCACTGGGATCAGCGCGGCACGGGAGCGTTGAACGTTCCCGTCGTTTCGTTCATGGCAACGGTGTCGCCATTGGGCAGGCCGGCAGTCACCGGCTTACTGACTTCAATGGTGTCCTGTTCGTGCATCACATCGTCCATGTCCGTGTCAGCCGTGGCTGCGTCGTTGGAGTTGGGGCGGCGCCGAACTTTGTCCGCCTTGTTACGCGAAAACTCAGAGCGAGAACCGCCGGTCGAAGAAACGGGCGAATCTCGCAGGATCGCTTGGAGCAATCCAAGGCTCAGGCCGAGCAGAAGGCCGACAACGGACAGCAAGCCACGCATCGGACCGGACTTCTTGAGGTTCAATGTCGCGTCTTGAATCACGCTGACATCGGACATCTGCAATTCGTCCAGTTCTGAATTGACACGGGCTTCTTCCAGTGACCGTGCGTGTTCGCGATAGGTGTCCTCTGCCAATTCCGCTTCCCAGGTCAGTTCGGCCAAGCGGGTGGAGTCGTCGTTCAGGCGTCGCAGGTCCAGCTGAGTGGCGGCCAGGCGTTCGTTCACGGCATCACGGCGGCTCTTCAGTCCGACGGCTTTGGCGCGAATGGTTTGGAACTGGGTTTCGAGTTCCTGGTAGACCGGGTTGATTGCTTCGCGGCGTTCTTCGCGATCTTCGCGTTCCGCGTTGGCGAGCTGTGCGCTCTGCTGCATTTTTTCTTGCAGCAATTTGTAGCGGGGGTGGTTGGGGCTGACGCGGGAGAGTTCCTCGCCGTCCTGGATCTGCACGTCGTACAGTTGGCTTCGCATTTGGTCGCCCGCTACGTTGGCGATGCCCAGAGTGACTTCGACGGGGACCCATTCTTTGGTCCCGTCCAGTTGGCGACGCAGTTCTTCGGCTTGGCTGATCGCTTCGGCGAGTTCGCTGTCCGCGGTGTTCAGCTTCATCTCCAGGTCGATGATTCGTTCACGCAGTGTTTCTTCCGCGGAGGCGGCGCTGAGCCAGCCCATTTCATTGCGTGTTTCTTGCAAGGCTCGGCGTGTCGTCAAGGCTGTCTCGCGACTTTGCTTGGCTCGTTTCTCGAAGAAGGACTCCGATCCGTCCACGCTGTGAGCTTCGACGTGGTAGCGGCCGTATTCATCCATCACGGCTTGGACGACGGATTGGACCAGCAAGGGATCGTCGCCTTTGCCGGCCACCGCGACGGTGTAGCCGTTCTTCGCGATTTGGACGTTGATCGCTTGGGAGACCTTCTTGATCGCGTTTTCACGCTCCAATTGAGCTTGGTATTCTTCGGGGGTCAGTTCGCCGACGGTTTTGCCTTCGGACTTTGGCAACCAGGAGGTCAGCTGATGGTCCGATTTCAAGAACGCTTCAACGTCGTTCAGGCCGCGGTCGATCCAGGTGCGCGGTTGGTTGATTTTCTCAACGCCAATTCGTTTCACCGCGCGTTCCGCGATTTCCCGACTGCCGATCATCTCGCCGATGCTGACGACTTCCGCCGTGCGGCTTTCTTGCATCGAAACCGATTGAGTGGTTTTGGTGGTCGGATCCACGGCCAGTGCACCGCGTCCGAGGCGAACATACATCAAGCCTTCGCTTCGATACTGATTCGGCCAAACAATCAGGACAGCCACGACGGCCAGGGTCACCAAAAGCGTGGTGACGATGATCGACGGCAATCGGCGACGGAAGGACTGCAGGACTTCACTGGGAGTCACCATGGCCCATGATTCGGTGGGTGCGGAGGGCGACCAGGAACCTGCGGAGAACTGAGACGAACGTTTGTTCAGGCGGCTTGCTGAATTGGACGAGGTGGATTCTGGTTGAGATCGGCTCACGGGCAGCTCCAAGCACTTCGGGGGCAAAGGGGCAATCGTTACAATCGGCCCTGTAGTCAAAATGCCCACAACCAGCGCGAAGCCCCGATTCCCTTCAGCACGCGCAATCCATTGCCTTGGTCAGGCATCTTGTTCAAGTTGTAGTTGCCCGCTCAAAAAATGCGGGGGTGAATTTGCTCAGAATCCAGTAATGTCTGGGTGGAAACCACCATTCCAGTGGGTTGGGCGTTTATTCTCACCCAAGTGCATTTCGGTTTTTTCAAGTCGTTTTTACTCGAAAGTGTCCTGAACGCATGTTCTCACGTGTACCGGAGCCTTTACCGGACGATCCTGCCCTGGATGCGGCCGCCTACCAAGCGATGGATCATCGACAGGTGAACACTGCTTTTGTCGAGGATCTTCTCTCAGGGGGGTGTGTTGGCCCGCGGGTCATCGATCTGGGCTGTGGCCCCGCTGGGATCCCCCTGATCTTGAGTGAGCGGTATCGCCAGTCCGAGGAGGTGGAGGGTCAGTCCGAGCGACCTTTCGCGGAAGGCCGATTGGAGATCATGGCAGTTGACTTCAGCGTGGACATGCTGGAGTTGGCACAGTTTGAGGTTGAGTTGGCTGGCATGCAGGACTTGGTGTTCTTGCAACAGATTGATCTGACGGATCCCGAAAGCCTGCAAGAGGACCTGGCTCAAACCATCATCAGCAACACGGTGCTGCATCATTTGCCCAACCCGATCACCGCGATTCAGGTCGCGGTGCGAGCCTTGATGCCGGGCGGACGTCTGTTCATTCGGGATCTGTTTCGCCCCGAAAACGAAGCTGAGATTGAACGTTTGGTCGAGTTGCATGCGGGATCGGATGCGAGCGTCGACGTTCCACCGGAATACGCTCCAGTTCAATTGCTGCGGCAATCGTTGTGGGCGGGGCTGACTTTGCAGGAATCTCGGGCGATGGTGGCCAGCGTGGGGATACCAGAGGAAGCCGTGCAGATGACAAGCGACCGACACTGGACGTTGGACTGGACGATGCCGGTTTGAGACTTGCCCGCCGAGTCGCCCGGATTGGAAGAAACAGCTGAGTCGTTCGAGCTGATTTTGTTGGGCAGGGCGGATGCTCCCGAAACGCCTTGGCTGTTACCATTCAAGATTGGGCGAAAGAGATTCGCCGGCAGTTCCAAATCGCACGAGACGCTCATGCAAGGCTATTTGCAACTCCTCGACGAAGTCCTGCACCGCGGGATCGATCGAGATGACCGAACCGGAGTTGGCACCCGCAGTTTGTTCGGGCGTCAAATGCGGTTTGACTTGGCAGACGGTTTTCCCTTGCTGACGACCAAGAAACTGCACATTCGTTCGATTTTGCATGAATTGTTGTGGTTCCTGCGTGGCGATACCAACATCGGTTATCTGAAGGAAAACAAAGTCTCCATCTGGGACGAATGGGCCGACGAGTCTGGCGACCTCGGCCCCGTGTACGGACACCAGTGGCGAAGTTGGGAGGGAGCTGACGGTCAAACGGTCGACCAGATCGGTTGGGTCGAGAACGAAATTCGCACGAATCCGCAGTCTCGTCGGTTGGTGGTTTCCGCTTGGAATGTGGCCGATGTGCCCAAGATGGCTTTGCCGCCCTGTCACTTGTTGTTTCAGTTCTATGTATCTGGTGGTCGGTTGTCGTGCCAGTTGTATCAACGGAGTGCGGATTTGTTTCTGGGCGTGCCGTTCAATATCGCTAGCTACGCGATGTTGACTTCGATGATGGCGCAGGTGACTGGTTTGAAGCCGGGTGAATTCGTCCACACACTGGGGGACGTGCACCTGTACAGCAACCATTTCGACCAAGCTCGTGAGCAGCTCAGCCGGACGCCTCGGTCATTGCCGGCGTTCCACATCAAGCGTGATGTGGCGACGATCACGGAATTCCAGTTTGATGATTTCGAATTGGAGAACTACGACCCGCATCCCCACATCAAGGCTCCGGTGGCAGTTTAACAGCGGTATGCGTGAAGTCAGTTCCCACCCTGATCCCAGGCCGTCGGATTCATCCGCACAGTCACTGGGGCCCGATTCAGCGAGCCAGGCCAACGAAACGGGGCATTCTGGGGGCGCGTCAGCCGAGCCCACCCGTTCGCAGGTCACTCCCGACACGTTGCCCACTGAAAGTGGCCCCGCCGATGGCGGTATGGGCCGCCGTATCACTGCCGTCGTTGCAGCGACCCCGGATGGCGTGATTGGGGATGAGCAAGACATGCCGTGGCGATTGTCCTCCGATTTGAAGAGGTTCAAGCAGACCACCATGGGGGGAGCGTTGATCATGGGCCGAAAGACATTTGAGTCGATCGGTCGGGTTCTGCCGGGGCGGCAAACCATCGTTCTCACTCGTCAGGATGATTGGAAGTTCCCTGGCACCCAGACTGCATCGGGCAAGCGGGACGCGATAGCGCTCGCAGCTCAGCGGCGGATTTTTGTGGTTGGTGGGGGGCAGATTTACCAGCAGTGGTTCCCGTGGTGCACTGATTTGTGGTGGACCAGGGTCTGGGCCAACATTTCCGGCGACACGCGGATCGAATTGCCGTTGGACGAGTTTGAGGTGGTGTCTCAGGCATCATTCCCGGTGACCGCGAAAGACGACTACCCAACCGACTGGTTGCGGATGCGTCGTCGAATTCCGAGCCCCAAGTTTTCCGAGTCGAACACCGCTGAGTAGCCCTCAAAACGGTCGGAATGGGCTCTCAGCGAATCAATCAGATGGCTTTGGGGCACAATTCTGGAGGGTTCTCAAGAAAACTCGGATGAGATTTCAGTGCGGGTGGGGTGCCCGCCGATGCATCCAATTCAACGTGGTTTCGGGGCTCTGCTGGAGGTTTCGGGCAAACGTTGATGTGGGGATGTGCCAAGCTGACGACTTCCCCGAAAAAAAATCCGGATTGCTTTTGTCGCTTCCACTTGAGCAAAAAGGGGGCCGACTGCTATAGTCCGCGATCCGCTGGCGAAGACGCACTTGCGTTTCATCGCCATCCAGCGCTTCTGAAGCGTAACAACGCACAAAATTAACCTCCTTCGCAGCTGCTCTCGGAGTATCGCCATGCCCCGTCTGATGGGCGTCGACATCCCCAACGACAAACAGATTCAATATTCGCTGACGTACCTGTACGGCCTTGGGCTGTACCGGGCTCGTGAGGTGTGTGAAAAATTGGGCATTGACCCAACTTCACCCGCCAGCGACATCAGCGATGAAGATGTAGGTCGCATCGCAGCCCTTCTCGAACGAGATTATCTCGTCGAGGGTCCGCTGCGTCGTCAAGTGACTCAAAACATTAGCCGCATGCGGGAGATCAAATCCTACCGCGGCATCCGGCACCGTGTCAGCTTGCCTGTTCGTGGGCAACGCACCAAGACCAATGCTCGGACCCGCAAAGGGCCTCGTAAGACGGTCGCTGGTAAGAAGGGCGTCAAGGATCTGCGCTAGTCGCAGGTTTGTCTTGATTCCATTTTCCTTCCTTTCCCCATTCATTGATCTGTTTGAGAAGTTTCGGTGGCAAAGACCAACAAGAAAAAACGCATCCGCAGAAATGTAAGCAACGGTGTTGCTCACGTTCACGCGACATTCAACAACACCACGGTGACCATCACGGACTCCAAGGGTGACACGTTGTGCTGGGCCAGTGCCGGAACCAGCGGTTTCAAGGGCAGTCGCAAAAGCACTCCTTTTGCCGGTCAGTGTGCTGCTCAACAGGCTGCTGAAAAAGCAACCAAGTTTGGCATGCGTGACGTCGAAGTTCGCGTCAAAGGGCCAGGGTCTGGTCGCGAAAGTGCCATCACGGCACTGCAAGCCGCTGGTTTGAACGTGAAATTGATCGAGGAAGTGACCCCCATCCCGCACAACGGTTGCCGTCCTCGCAAGAAACGCCGCGTCTAATTCCCGCTGACGCCGCTTCGTTTCTGATCAACCCCATCCCGCATCCATCAAAGGCCCAACATGACCATGCACATCCGCTGGCGCGGAATGGAACTGCCCAGTTCGCTCGAAGTCGATCGTGACTCGCTGACCCAAACCTACGGCAAGTTTTCTGCCGAGCCATTTGAGCGTGGTTTTGGTGCCAGCATCGGTAACAGCATGCGTCGCGTGCTGCTGAGCAGTTTGGTGGGCAGTGCCGTCACCCAAATCAAAATCCGTGGTGCTCAACACGAGTTCACCTCGATTCCAGGTGTTCTTGAAGATGTCACCGACATCGTTTTGAACGTCAAGTCGTTGATCGTCAGCAGCAACACCGACTCAACTCGAGTGATCACCGTGGAACGCAACACCGCTGGTGTTGTCACTGGTGCTGATGTTCAGACGGATGCGGACGTTGAAGTCATCAATAAAGACCACGTCATCTGCACGTTGACCGACGACGTTCCATTCATGATGGAAATGGTTGTTGAAACCGGTCGCGGTTATGTGCCCAGCACGGAACACAGCAGTGTGGATCACGAGATTGGAATCATTCCGATCGACGCGGTCTTCAGTCCTATCGTTCGTGTTCGTTACGAAGTGGAAGCGACTCGTGTCGGTCAAAAGACCAACTACGATCGTTTGATCCTCGAAATTTGGACTGACGGAACGATCAACCCAGAGATGGCGTTGACCGAAGCCGCCAAGATCCTTCGCAAACACCTCAACCCATTCGTGCAATACCGCGAATTGGGACCAAGCATTTTCTCCGCCGCTCGCGGTGGAGCTGGTTCGCCCGAAGCTCAGCTGGAAGCGAAGTTGAACATGACTCTCGCCGACCTGCGATTGTCGGTGCGTGCCAACAACTGCTTGGAAAGCGAAAACATCATGACTGTTCGCGACCTTGTGCAGCGAACCGAAGATTCATTGTTGGAAGTTCGCAATTTTGGCGACACAACTCTCAACGAAGTTCGTGAAAAGCTTTCGCAGTATGGGTTGCACCTCGGCATGCGTGTGCCGAATCAGCCTCTGTTTTAAGTGGAGACGCATCGCGTCTGCGGTGCACTCCCAACGACTTCAATCACCTTTCATTTCACTCCCATTCAATTTGACGGACTCGCGTCATGCGTCACCGCCGCAAAGGCCGCGTTCTCGGCCGCTCTCCAGCTCACCGCAAAGCATTGTTGCGGAACCTGTCTAGCGCCCTGTTCTTGACCGAACGTGACGCCAGCTTGGATGAAAATGCTCCCAAGGTCCCAGGTCGTATCATCACGACTTTGGAAAAGGCCAAGGAAGTTCGTCCTTTGGTTGAGAAATGCATCACGCTCGCAAAGCGTTCGATGGCAGCTCTCGAAGAAGCCAAGAAGTACGAAACGACCGCCGAGCGTGGTTCCGATGAATACAAGAAATGGCGTAAGAGCGAGCAGTGGACCAAGTGGGCCGACGCTCGTGCTCCTTATGTCAACGCTCAGCGTCGCGTTTTGCAATTGATCGGTGATCGCGAAGCCGTTTCGGTTTTGTTCGACACCATTGCAGAGCGTTTCGTCGATCGTCCCGGTGGTTACACTCGGATCATGCGTTTGGCCACACCTCGTTTGGGTGACGGCGGAACACGTGCGATTCTGGAACTGGTCGGCAAGAACGACCGGGTCACCCGTTCAGCTCAACGTCCTGCTTTTGAGCAAGACGCCCCTGAGAACACCTCGGCTCCTGAAGCCGAAGCGAAGTCCGAAGAAGAAACCGCTTCGGCTAGCTGAACCGCGTTCGCAAATCATTGAAAAAGAAAGCAGTCCAATTTGGGCTGCTTTTTTTATGCGCGTTCACTTGGGGGCGAGTGCGTCAGGAACTATTCTCTCCGGGATGGTGTGCTCGTTCTGAGCGAGTGTGCCCTCTTGTTTCTCAGTTCAGTCATTGGTGGTCGGAAGATGGATGCAGTGAAGCGAGTGTCGGTCGGGTTGGGATCGTGGATGCTGTTCTTTCTGGCTGCATTTCAACTGCCTTCCGTGGGTGAGGCGGCTGAGTTGGTGCGAGTGGATCGCATCTGGGATGAGGCGCATCACAACGCGTTCACGGACCTGGCTCGTTTTCAGGGACATTGGTTCTGCGTATTTCGTGAGGGCACGCGGCACGTCTCTGACGATGGTGCGTTGCGGGTGCTGCGGAGTGAAGATGGATTGAAGTGGGAATCTGTTGCGTTGATTGAAAGCGACACCGCCGATCTTCGCGACGCAAAATTGTCCGTGACACCTGATGGAAAGTTGCTGTTGAGCGGGGCTGGGGCGTTGCACGACGCGAGTCATGGAAGTCATCAGTCTTACAATTGGTTTTCGGATGATGGCGTGACCTGGAGTGAGCCAGTTGCCATTGGCAAGATCAGCGATTGGTTGTGGCGAACGTCTTGGTCGCATGCCGGCAAGGGGTACAGCATTGGCTATCGGACTGCCGCTCCGGAGGATCGGTTCGTCCGTTTGTACGAGAGTGAGGACGGGCGTCAGTACGACGTGTTGGTCGACAACTTGATGATTGACGGCTATCCAAATGAATCTTCGATCCTGTTTTCGGAAGATGACACGGCGCACTGCTTGTTGCGCCGCGACGCCGGGAGCAAGTCAGGGATGTGGGGCGTTGCCAAGCCGCCTTACACCGATTGGAAATGGCAGGACATGGGAGTCCGGATTGGCGGGCCACACATGATTCGTTTGCCCAATGGCAAACTGGTTGCGGCGGTGCGTCTCTACGACGGGCAGGTTCGTACCTCGCTGTGCTGGATCGATCCAGAGACGGGTGCCTTGGATGAGTTTCTCGCACTGCCATCCGGTGGCGACACGAGTTACGCCGGGTTGGTGTATCACGACGGTCTGCTGTGGGTGAGCTATTACTCGCAGCACGAGTCACTGGATGCGGAAGTCGAGACTGACTTCACAACAGCGATTTATGTTGCCCAGGTGAAGTTGGATTGATCTTTCGGTGATGGATTGGCGTGAGCTTGGTTGCGTCGTTGCCCTTTCGTTTTCATCGAATCTTCCAATGAATGCGGATGGTGGAACGCTACAATTCGCGACGAACTTCCTTCCCTTTGTTTTTGAGCGATATGACTGTTCGACGTGCGTTGTTGGTGTGGGGTGCTTGGACCATGGCTGTGGTGTGGTGTTGCCCTACGACGGCAGCATCGCCGAGTGATCGCGATGTGACATCGCAACGGGGCCACGCCGCAGATGCCACAGCCCACAGCGCCGCGGGTTGCGGGGCAAAGAAGGTCGCAGCAGAAGGGGGTGATTCAGAAAGCGTCGAGTCAACCGAAATGGCGGCCGAGACAGCGGAATCCAATGAGCTGGACGGTAGGAATGGGCGTGACCTGTCACTGCATCGATACAACCCCAAGTCGCAGTTGAAGACGAAAGTCACGGAGGTGAGTCGGGCTGCGTTTCCGGTGGTCGACGTGCACACGCACTTCTTCTATCGATTGCGAATGAACCGCGAGGCTCTCGAAGATTTTGTCGCGGCCATGGACTGCAATCGCATCGCTTTGTGCGTGTCTCTGGACGGCAAGCTTGGCTCCCAGTTCCAGGAGCAAAAGGAGTTCTTGTGGAAAACGCATCGCGATCGTTTCGTGTTGTACGCCAACGTGGATTGGCGGGGCGACGGTGCGACGGACGATCCTTCCACCTGGGCGTGTCACCGACCTGGGTTTGCCGAGCGGACTGTCGAGCAATTGCGTGAGGCGGTCAAGCAAGGGGCTTCGGGACTGAAGCTGTTCAAGCGGTTTGGTTTGGGCCATCGCAATCCGGATGGCTCGCTGGTCAAGATTGATGATCCTCGATGGGATCCAATTTGGGCTGCGTGCGGTGAGCTTCAGATTCCGATCATCATTCACACGGCCGATCCGGCTGCCTTCTTCGATCCGGTTGACGAACGCAACGAACGCTGGGAAGAGTTGTCGCGGCATCCTGATTGGAGTTTTCATGGTGAGGAGTTCCCTTCTCGCGAAGAGCTTTTCGAAGCTCGCAATCGGATGATTGGAAAGCATCCCAAGACGCAGTTCATTGGAGCTCACATTGCCAACAGTCCCGAGGACCTGGCGTTGGTGAGCGAGTGGATGGAGCGGTATCCGAATTTGTGGCTTGAGCCTGCGTCACGAATCAACGAGCTTGGGCGTCAGCCTCGCGCAGCACGAGAGTTTTTGATCCGATACCAGGACCGGATTTTGTTTGGGACGGACGGTCCGTGGCCGAAGAAACGCCTGAAGTACTATTGGCGATTCTTTGAAACCAATGATGAGGCGTTTCCCTACAGCGAAAAGGAGCCACCGCCGCAAGGGTTGTGGCAGATCGATGGGGTGGATCTTCCTCCCCAGGTGCTCCGGAAGCTGTATTATGAGAACGCCACCAAGCTGATCCCCGGCGTTCGGGAACGGGTGGAAGCATTTGCCGCGCAGCATTCCTCGGATTGATCTCAACGAGACCGCATCATGACCATGTCCATTCCGGCCGCTCGCGAGATTCCATCGTTGGACGCCACTGATGTCGAAGCTTTTTTTCGCGATCATTACGCGACTGAGCAGCCTGTGATTTTTCGCGGTGTGACACACGCGGACGGTGGTGCGGAAGAGGTTTGCCGATCTCTGTGTGACAAGATTGCGGTTGATACGTCCGTGACCGAGCGGTTGCTTTGGTATGACGTTCGGCAAGAGATCATTGACGATGCCTGCACCACGCCGCCCGTCGTGACGGAATCAATGAATCCGGACACCGCCTTCTTGCGAGACAACTGCGTTCGCGTTTGGTTCAACTCGGGAGGGCACACCACGCCGTGGCACTATGACGGTCACTCGTTGCACGTTTTTAATTTGCAGCTCAAGGGCAAGAAGCACTGGACGATCGTCGCCCCAGAAACGCCACTTCCCAACATGCCATTCTCGAAGACTTGTTTGTTCGAGGACAACTCTTTGAAAGGCAAGCGGGTCTACGAGTTTGATTTGAACGAGGGCGACATGGTGTTTTTGCCTCGGTATTGGTTCCACCACGTGCACTCGATTGGCGAACTCAATGTCAACGTGAACTGGGTTCTGATGCCCAAGCAGCAGCCTGCCGCAACCAAGATTGCAGCGCGTGAATCAGAGATCCTGTGGTTGCTTCAGAAGACGAGGGGGGTGATGCCGTCGGGCGTCAAATGGATGCTTGATAATTTCGCAGGTGCGGGCGAACCAGCACTGAACACGTTGACGCAAGAGGTTTCTTTGGGGCGCGGTTTGAGTCGCGTGGCGAAGGAGGTGGTCCGCAGTCCGATGGTGATCTTGGCGATTCCCACCTTGATTCGAAAAGCCAGGACGGTGATGAAAGGCAAGAAGATTCTCAGCGGTCTGCTGCAAACGAGTCAGGCCGCCCAGAAGGCGGCCTGAGGTTGAATTTCAATGCTGAGCTGAGCGGAGCAGGTTTGGCTGCTCGCTCGGTCGATCAATGTTCGTGATCGAAGTCAGGTTTCTTGCCTTCGTAAGCTTCGTAGAAGGCGAAGATCGATTCTTCAAGAGCTTTGGCGGTCGCAGGGTCTGCGGACTGCTTGGCTTTCATGGCGTTGACGATCACCTTGTGAGCGGCCATCAGTTTCTTGCCATAGGCAGGGTCGTCCGTTTTGATCCGCTGAGCCATGAAGTAGGCCGCGATCGTGTTTTGGATGCGAGTGGCGTGGTCTTCTTTGGTGGTGACCCAGCGAACGGCTTGGTTGACCGATTGGGCATCGGCCTTGCCAGCCAAGGAATTGATTTCGGTTTGGGCTTTCGAAATCGTGTGCTCGTCTTCCAACATTTCTTCAAAGCGACGTTGGTCGCCATAGATTCCGCAAGGAACTTGGCAGTGAGCCGAGGCAATGGTGGCAAACACGAGTGTCAGGATGGTCGAGGCAAACAGGCGGTTCATATTGTGGTCCAGTTCGGGGATTGGAGCGAAAGAGCGAGGCTGTCCGGTGGGCGCAAGTTAACTTGCACCGCCTTCCAATTGTACCGACTTCTTCTGCCGGTGCGGCGCAAGCTCCACCTCACCCAAAGATTGCCAAGAGTTCCTGGTCCGGCAGGCTGGCGATGTTTGCCACCGCATCGGCGTTCAGCCCATAGTTGGCGACCGTCGAGCGAACCATTTTGTGTGAGCGTTGGGGCGACAGCAGCAGTTCAAACGCGATGGCGAGTGGTGGGATGCCGCTGAGTGGATCCTGCCTCAGACGCATCATCTCAGGCTGGGAATCGCGATAGCCCTGTCGGTGACGGAGTCGGTTCACGCATTCGTGCCACACCGCCGCTCGCGAGTTGGTCTGCATGGCTTGGTCGAGCAGCGCTGTCAGGAATTGGTGAGATTTGACCCCCGCGACGCCTGTGGCGACCGGCGACGACGGCGGGATCTCTTGGAGCGAAACGTTCACCAGGATTTCGCACAAGTTGACGCCGGCTAGCATCGCATTGACGGTTTCGCCAATTCGCGGGTTGGCCTCGATGAATTGATGACGACGGGATGCTTCGTCGTAGAAATATTCGACGAAGAGGGCTCCGTGCCAGTCCAGTGACTGACCAAGTTGTCGGACGTCATCAGCGACATTTTCACGATGCGTGCTGACCCGAACAATGGGAGCACCGCCGACACCACGTCGAAGTGACATCGCATCGTGCCAGGCAACGAGGCGACCGCGATCAAAAATGGCTTGCAGGATCGACAGTTCGCCGGGGGCTGCTGATTGCAGGACAATTTCTTGGTTGGGAAGCGAGTCGCTGTTGGCCGTTTGCTCGTTTACCCATTCAAGCATCTCCGTGGGGTCGTGAATTGCGATCACGCCTCGTCCGGCGGTTCCATGTGCCGTTTTGAGGAAGCACGGGAAATCGGATTGTGCCAGGCAGCCTTCACGGAGCGTTTCGAGTGACGTGCCGTCAATGATCCGAGTCTTGGGTTGAGGTAGGCCCTGTTCTTTCATCACCCGTGCAAAGTTGGCTTTGTTTTGCAATCGGTCGATCGCTTCAAAGGTTGGCAACGCCACGCCAACATGGTTTTGAAGTTGATCTCGCACGCGACTGAGCAGGTAGGCTTGCTCGTGCGTGGCGATGACCACGTCATAACCGTGAGCGTCGATCAGTTCTTTCAGTCGTCGCAGGTACGCGATCGGATCGACGGAAGAAAGCGGGCATCGGTGCCAGTGTCTCACGAACGTGCTGAAACGGCCTTGACTGAGTGCCGCTGAATCCATCACGTCGATCGTGTGTCGGCCGCCTAGGCAGTGCAGTGTTTGGCGAGCCGACGTGCTCGATCCTTCCGTCAACAGGATTCGCCGCGATTTGCTCATCGCGATTGAATCGTTTGAAAACGTTCGATGACTTCTTCGCGGGTGAAAAACTTGCCGGCTCCGCGTTGCTCGATTTCGTGGGCCAGGTCGATCACCATTTGGTTGCAGGGGGCCGTCGTGCCGTGCCGCTCAGCCAAGCGAACGATCTCACCGAGGGTGTGGTCGACTTCGGTGCCTTTGCCTTTGAGCAGATCCTGGTACAGAGAAAACTGAATCGGTCGGCGATTGAAGATCAGCTTGGCACCCGTGCCAACGATCGGGCCGAGCAATCGAGAGTCGAGCTTTCCGAAGAAGCCTCGCAGTTTTCGGATGTCGGGAAGTTTGGGGATGTTGGCAAGTTGGATGCCCGCCGTCTCGAAAACTCGCAAGCATTCATCGGCCAGTGGTTTGCCCACGGCAGTTCGCCAACCGCGATGGCAGACGGCTTCGGTGATGAAGTTGGACTGCGAGAGCGAGGCCGCGTAACCGGGGGAGTTGATCGCCAGTTTGTTGTACCGCACACCTTCGACATTGCGTTCTTCAAAAATGCGAAAGCCAGTCTTCTCAAGCGTCTTGGTCGCGGCGGTCGCGGAGGCCGCGTTGGTGCCTTGGGCATTGGGGCCGAGGACGATTGTGCCTTTGAACTGCAGGCTGGCGGTGCCGGGTTCAGGAACGGTCACATTGGTGGCGGTGATTCCCATGACCAAGTGGTCTTCGTCGACGTGTTGCAGCAAGGCTTCGTCATTGAATCCGTTTTGAACGGACACGACGATGGCTGAACCGAGGTAGGGGGCGACCGTGGCGATGGCTTCGGCGGTGGCTTGCGACTTGACCGTTACCAGGACCAGGTCCGAGTCCGCGATGTCGGCTGGGTTGTCGGTGCCTTGGACTTGGACGTCACGGGTCGGCCAGGGGCCCTGCAGTTGGACGCGTCCGCTATCACGGATGGTCTGAATGTGTGGCCCGCGTCCAAGCAAGACAACTTGGCAAGACGGGTCGTTGTCGCGGATCAAAGCTCCGAGCATGGTGCCGATCGCGCCGGCCCCAAGAACACTGATTTTCATAGCGGGATGTCGGTCATGAGAGATTGAAAAGGGCCGGCGCAAAAAATTCGATGAGTGATGATAACGGGCCAGCGCTGGCTCTTTAAGTGACGCTCGCCGAATTGAAGCACGCGGTGGATGTGCGTTCACGCGAGGCGTCGATCCCGGTTGGCCTGCTCAGTGGGGAGGGGATGGATCCAGTTGCCGGAGGGTTTGCATGAACTCGGGGTCATTCGTCAGGCACGGGTGTTTGTACTCTTCGAAATTGCCTCGTTTCGAGGTCTTGTTGAGTCGCAGCTTTTCCCAGGTGCCGGCGGGAACGCGAGTGACCTGGATTGGCTCGATGCGTCCACTGGCACACTTGTCGGCGTACTCGCAGTTGACTTGCGACAATTGGTGTTGCAGTTCTTTGCCAATCTGTTCGCAGAGATTGGGCAGCGAGGCATCGTCCAGGACCAGGTGGTAACGCGGGCGTTCGCCCAGCGTCGGAGCTAGCGTGAAGGTGCAGGATGGAACGTTGAGGGTTTGCAGGGTTTGTTGCATTGCCTGCATGACTTGATGTTCGCTGAGTTTTTCACCTGTGAAGCTGCAGAAGTTTTTGCCTTTGTTGAGGAACGACAGCATGGGGGTTTGGCCACAGTAACCATCGCATCGCACGAGATCGTGAATGTCATAGCGATACAGGCCGCTGGCTGTTGTCAGCACGATGAAGTAGTTCTCGCCCTCGGTCAGTTCGGAAGCTTCCAGCACGTTTGGTTGGCTGCTGTCGCGTTCGGATTCAGGGATGAATTCAAAGTGGTGGCTGCTGTAGTCGAGCATGCCTGATGGCGAGCCGTTTTGCAGAGGAACCGTCATCCTGCCTTCGCTGGCCGAGAGCCCGTGGTCACGGATCGCCGCGTCGCCGTAGTACTCGGGCAACTGGTTCAGGTAGATGCCAACGGAGCCACCAGTCCACACGGCCAGGAGTGTGAGGTCAGGCCAGGCGTCTTTGGGGTACAGGTGGCCGGTTCGGTCGACAATTTGTTGCAGTTGCCGTGCTCGGCGAGGGTTGGGCCGCAGGCGAGATCGAAGTCGTTGCCGGATCGTATCGGGAATCGGCTGGTCGCCGGTGAGCGTGCCGTCGTGGATGTCCCGAATCAGTGTGTCCTTCATGGAGTCGGCAAACTTGGCAACTTCGACCAGCGTGCTCGGATTGGCGGTGACGATTTTTCCAACGCGGTCGCATGCGAGGCTGAGTCGCAGTGCGGTGTAGTGTTTGGCCAGGTGTTCCGTGATTTGGATGACGCAGGAGGGCAGGACAAACAGTGACCCGATGTAGAACGGTCGCGTTTCCGCGGCCAGCCCGCTGATGTTTCCGCAGGGGGCACCGGAAGGAGTTTGGGTGACGTTCCAGTGGCTCGAGAACTGAAGCGATTTCATTTGCAGAAGGTGCGGGTAATCGCGGTAGACCCCCGTGCCCCAGTATTGCCAGCCGGCTTTGTAGTGGCGGTAAAAGTCTTCGGTGACCGGGATCATTTTGGGGTGATCGGTGGTTCCCGAAGTCGTCGCGAACATGACGACTTTGGTGTTCTTGGGGAACAGAGCCGTCGTTTCGCCTTGGATCACCCGTTCCACATAGGGGCGAGCTTCGTCGTAGCCGGCAATCGGCACGCGGCGTCGGTAATCTTCGAGCGTGCGGATTTCAGAAAAACCGTGGTCGCGGCCGAAACCGGTGTCCGCATTTTGCCGAATTCGCTGAAGCAGGTTTTCTCGCTGGATCTCGCGCGCACGCTCTGCCGTGGCGAGATACCGTTCCAGGCGGCCGACCTTGTATCGCAGCATCGAACGCCGCAGCAGCGTCATGGGATCGGGGGACATGGTGAGCGGGCTCCCTCGGTCGGAATGGGCCAATCAGCTCAGAATGTTCTCGGCGTCCTTTGTCCGTCGCGAATCCAGGGCGTGGGGCGCGGATGCAATTTGCGTCCGAGGCAGGCCACGGTGGAGGCTGAGATCGGTCCGCTGTGCGCAGCGATGGCGAGGCAATCTGAGTTGTCTGGAGGACCTTTGTAGTCCCCCAGATGGCCGGTGCCAAGTTGAGGACAGTGTCCTCAAAGCGATTTGCCACCGCTCAGGAGTACGTATGTTCCTGTTGGTGGCTCCGTGTCACCGTGCCCAATAGGGGCTCTGTTGGGCGGGTTTTCCGGTCTGCCAAGTTGGGATCGGTCAGAAGGGCGCTTCGTCGTCCACTTCGTTGAACGCGTCATTGGCTGCTTCGGTGCCTCCGCCGCCCGTTCCGCCTGATGCACCGACCACTTTGTAGGAAAGGGCCTCGACGCTCACGAAGTATTTGACTTCGCTTTGCGGGTCACGCTGCCATTTCCGGCCGTTCAGACGGTAGGCGACTTCGACTTCGTCACCCATGTTCATCTCGTCGACGCTGTCGCAAGCGTCGCGAGTGAATTCGATGGGGATGTAGTTGCTGAAGCTGCCTTTGTCTTGTTCGAGAACGACCATCCGTTTGCGAAACCCTTTTTGACCGTAAGTCTTGGTTTCTTCGATCACGTGGACCACGCCTCGAACTGTTGAATCACTCATCTCGCTACTCGCCCGCATGTTTCTCGCAAAATCGTCTGTTCGGTCGAAAACGGACCGAAGCAATCACAGCGGCGAAGTGTAAACGTTGATCGCAAACGACTAAAGGTCCTAAACCCAAACGTCCGGAATCCCAAGTGTCTTTGGGCGGCAGTGTTCCGCGGGGCGCGGTGCTCAGCCTTGCGGCCGGAGGGAAGCGGATTGTTGTTGCAGTCGCTCCGATTGCGTCTTCATTCGCTGGTTCATGCGTCGAAGTTCTTCGTCCAGTCGAGCGGAGGCGACGGGTGAAAAGGTGATCTCGGGCGTTCCGAGTCGAACGGAATCGACGTCGGGGATAGTCCCCGGGGCTTCGGCCAGCGATCGGGTGGTCATCGCATCGAGCAGCAGGCACTGAAGGCTGCGCTCGTGAACGGGCACAATCGAGGGTTCGCTCCATTGCAGGTGCATGGCGGGTGTGGCACGGCGAGAGAGCGATTCGATCTGCTGCATTCGGGTGGGCATGCTGTGATGGTCGGCGTCGAACGCACACACCCAACTGCGGCGCGAAGTTCGATAGGCCAGTTCAAACTGGCTGAGGTTGTCCTGCAGCATTTCGTCGAAACGATCCGCCATTTCCATCGAGCACTCCTCGTCAGCGGTCACTCGCCCGAGTGCCAGCCGATCGGGACGGGTGGGGCGGCTGTCATCGCAGTGCAATTGAATCTGATGCCAGGACGATTGGTTCTGAACGGTTTCGATCCGCACGCGTTTGCCGCCCAGGAGTTCGCGTTCCGCCACGTCGGGGCCTGACTTCCACTGCTGGATTGTCTTGGGGCGAGAGCGTCCCCCGCGTTTCAGAGAGCGGAACCGCGCGAAGGTGGTCGCGATTCCGGAAGGGGTGGCCAAAGGGGTTTCGAACATCGCGTCGGTGCCGCTTCCGACTCGGCTCCGCAACGTCAGGCTCGAATAGTGCAGCGACGCCATCTGTCGAGCGATCATCAGCCCCAGCCCCTCGCCGCCCAGGTCTGACTCGATTGAGTTGGTTCCGCTGATTTGCTGCAATCGTTGAGGGGCGATGCCTCGTCCGCGATCGATCACGGACCAAACGGCGACTCCGCGAGGCAGGTCGTCTTCCACCCGAATCAGGATTGGCGAACCGGCTTGGCTGGCGCGTTCGGCGTTGATGATCAGATTGGTCAGCAATCGTGTCAGAATCGTCGGGTCGATCAACACGTCGGCTGAGTTGGGATCCACTCCGTCCCACAGCAAGTCAATTTGCTTGTTGCTGAGAATCGAGCGGGTGGCCAACTCGACCGATTCGCGAATTGCGGAGCGTTTGGTTGCGACTCGGCGAACGCGAGGCGTTCCCGACCTCAGTCGTTCGGCTCGCGCCAATTCACCGATCAGGGAATCGATGTAGCGACACTGGTTCATCGCCCCTCGTAAGAACTCTGCCTGCGAGGGCGTCACGTCGCCGAGGCTGCCGTCGCGGATGACTTCCATGGTGGCCGCGATCCCAGCCAGGGGCGATTTGAGATCGTGCGCGGTTTCGCTGAGCAGTCGCACGGCCGCGCCGAGTGGATCGGGTGCCGCTTCCTTGGTGGGGGAGGCGGTGTTGCGGCGGACGCGGCGGCTGGGACGCACGCTGGTGGTGGATGGGTGGTTGGACGGGGGCATATTGTGGGCTTTCGTTCACGACGGGGCAGGCGTGTCGTTGCCGCCGGGCGGGGCGTCTTTCTCTGAGCGTTGGGGTGAACGCGGACTGAGATTCAATCGACAGGATGCCGCTCACGGCCCGGTCGATTTGATCTCACGCTTCAATGTGAAACCAAATGCAGCAACGATTACTCCATCGTCATATGTTGTGCCGCAGAGGGACTTTGCCTTGAAAAATGCTGTTTTGCCAGCAGCTTTGGTTCCTCGGATTGGGGGAATTGAACGGGTCGCAGCGGTTTTGAGTGTTCGACGGAATCATCCGAATCCGGTGGCGTCAAAGGGTTGGATCGAATGCAACGCAAACGCCGATAGAACGGTCGTGGGTCACGGATCGGGCTGCCTGGGCGCATTTGATTTCATGCAAACGGGAAGGTTGGCCGGGGTGACCTGGCGGTCGTCTCTTGACGTCGGCCACGCTCGCGTGGGACATAGCAACCATCGCGAACTCATTTTTTGTCATTCGAGAGCGGCGAGAGCCATGTGCGGAATTGTTGGATACGTTGGTGCGGACCAAGCGGCTGAGTTTTTGGTCGATGGGCTTCGGCGATTGGAATACCGCGGCTACGACAGTGCTGGGGTGGCCATTCACGGCGGAAACGAGATTGCCATCACGCGGTCAGTCGGTCGAATTCAGGCCTTGGCCGATCGTCTGGGCACCCCGCCGAAAGGCACGATGGGGCTGGGGCACACTCGCTGGGCCACCCACGGGCCGGCGACCGAAGAGAACGCTCACCCGCATCTTGGTGGGGAGGGCGAGGTCGTTCTGGCTCACAACGGCGTCATCGAGAATTTCCAGGTGCTCAAAGACGAGCTGATCACCAAGGGCTACGCGTTCAAATCCGCGACCGATAGCGAAGTGATTGCGCACTTGGTCGCCGAAGGCCTGAAGAACACACCGGTTGATCCGGCTCAGCCCAACATGCGTTACGTGACGGCGGTGCAATGGGCGATCGCACAGCTTCGCGGCACCTATGGCTTGGCCGTCGCATTTCGAGAGAAGCCCGGGCTGCTGATTGCCGCTCGATTTGGCAGTCCATTGGTGCTGGGCGTCGGTCGCGGCGAGTACTTCATTGCCAGCGACGCCTCTCCCATTGCGGGGCGAACCGATCGCATCGTCTACCTGGCCGACCACCAAATCGCGGTCCTGACAGCCGAGGGGTTCACCGTGCTGCATCGCGACAGCGGCAAGGTGCGGGTCAACATCCAGCCGTTGGCGGAAGACACCGGCGAGGTCAGCCTGAATGGCTATGAGCACTACATGCTCAAGGAAATTCATGAGCAACCCGATTCGCTTCGCAACGCCATGCGGGGCCGGTTGAACGATGAGGACGCAACCGCGGTCTTTGGCGGATTGAACCTGACTCCACAGCAGCTTCGCGGGGTGGAACGCATCATTTTGACCGGTTGCGGGACCAGTTGGCACTCGGCCTTGGTTGGGGAATACATGATCGAGGAGTTCGCGCGGATTCCCGTTTGTGTGGAATACGCCAGTGAGCTGCGGTATCGAAACCCGCCGATTGAGAACAACACCCTGGTTTTCGGGATCACCCAAAGTGGTGAGACGGCCGACACGCTGGCCGCACTGAACGAGACCAAACGCAAGGGGCACCGCACGCTGGCGCTCTGCAACGTGGTGGGCAGTTCGATCGCACAAGCGGCCGACGGCGGGGTCTACCTTCACGCCGGACCGGAGATCGGTGTGGCCAGCACCAAAGCGTATTCCAGCCAGTGCTGCGTCCTGGCGATGTTGTCGCTGTACTTTGGCCGAATGCGGCACATGAGTTTCGAGTCAGGCGGCCGCATCATCGAAGAACTGCGGCGGTTGCCGGCCGCGGTGGAGCAAGCGTTGACGTGTGACTCGGAAGTCCGCCGGATTGCTGCGAAGTACGCCGACGCGTCCAATTTCTTGTACCTCGGTCGTCGCTACAACTTCCCGACCGCTCTCGAGGGGGCTCTGAAGCTGAAGGAAATCAGCTACATCCATGCGGAGGGCTACCCTGCGGCTGAGATGAAACACGGCCCGATCGCGCTGGTGGACGAGCACACGCCGAGCGTTTTCATCATGCCTCGCGGCACGACTTACGACAAAGTCATGTCGAACATGGAGGAGGTCAAGGCTCGCGGTGGTCCCGTGATTGCGGTCGCCAGCCACGAAGAAGCTCAGATTCGCCGGATTGCCGATGAGGTCATCATGATCCCGGAAGTCCCCGAGTTTCTGCAGCCGATTGTCTCGGCGATCCCCCTGCAATTGCTCTCCTACCATATTGCCGTTTTGAGGGGTTGTGACGTTGATAAGCCTCGGAACTTGGCGAAAAGTGTCACAGTGGAGTGAATTTCACGGTTGGGCGAGCCTGGTCGTCAATTAGGGTCTGTCTTACCTTCTTCGCTTGATCGTCCAAAGTTGGTTGATCAAGCCGAGGGGCCTTTTCTGTTTCTTTTCGAATACACCTGCAGTGGAGTTATCCTGAGATGAACGATCGGGGTTTGAGCTACAACTCACGCAAAGCACTCATGGTCCACGTTGGCGAAACGGCAGGAGCCGAGATCGCTGATTTGCTGAACAATCTGTTGGAAGAGGTGGAGGAACTCCGCCGCACCAAGGTCAGCATCACGCGGATTGTTCCTGGCCAGCAACCCGTTCACGAATTCATCGAAGAGCCGGTCTGATTGGCAGGTTGGATCGGGTTGGATGAGTCGGTTTGGTGAGAGGATTGGGAGCTCCGCCGATGGCGTTGTCGAGCACAACTTCTGTCACTGCTTTGAGTTGACAGGTTGCCCTAGAGTGTCGACAGTGTCGGGTTCCCGGGATTAAAATCCCAGTTTTCCCCACCTACGCTCGTCTCACGATCCATGTCTGACGCTTCTTCGACTGCCCCCAGCCAAGCGGGGGCCACTCCTCAATCCGCCGGCAAACAAACGTTGCTGGACAAAATCTGGGACCAGCATCTGGTTCACGCTCCCGAGTCCGGGCCTGCGATCATTTACATCGATCTGCACCTGGTTCACGAAGTGACCAGCCCCCAGGCGTTCGAAGGGTTGCGGATCAACAACCGCCCCGTTCGTCGTCCCGAGCGGACCATCGCGACTCCCGATCACAACGTACCCACGTCCGATCGCAGCCTGCCCATCGCGGACCCGATCAGTTCCAAGCAGATTCAAACGTTGCGTGAGAACTGCAAAGAATTCGGTGTTCAGCTGTTCGACATCGATGATGTGCGACAGGGCATTGTGCACGTGATCGGCCCCGAGAACGGCTACACCCAGCCCGGCATGACGATTGTCTGTGGCGACTCCCACACGGCCACGCACGGTGCGTTCGGCTCGCTCGCGTTTGGAATTGGAACCAGCGAAGTCGAGCACGTTCTGGCAACGCAAACGCTGTTGCAGTTCAAGCCCAAGACGTTCGAGCTTCGCGTCGATGGCGAGCTGGCTCGCGGAGTCACGGCGAAGGACATGATCCTGTATCTGATCGGTGAGCTCGGAACCGCAGGCGGAACAGGCTACGTGCTCGAATTCACCGGGGACGCTGTTCGCAACCTGACGATGGAAGAGCGAATGACGGTCTGCAACATGTCGATCGAAGCCGGGGCTCGCGCCGGCATGATCGCGCCCGATCAAACCACATTCGACTACTTGCGCGGTCGTCCGGAATGCCCGACTGATTTCGATGCTGCCGTGGAAGAGTGGAAGAAATTGCCATCGGATCCCGGTGCGACGTACGACCGAAGCAACGTCTACCAGGGCTCGGACATCCGCCCGCAAGTGACCTGGGGAACCAACCCGGGTCAGGTTTGCAGCATCGATTCGTTGGTGCCTTCGCCCGGTGACAGCACCGACGTGAACGTGCAGAAGTCGACGGCTTCGGCACTGCAGTACATGGATCTGAAGGCCGGCACGCCGATCACTGAGATCGAGATCAATCGCGTCTTCATTGGCTCCTGCACCAATGCACGGATCGAAGATTTGCGAGCCGCTGCGGCCGTGATCAAAGGCCATCATTGCAGTGACAAGGTCAACGCGATGATCGTGCCCGGCAGTGGCAAGGTGAAGTTGCAGGCCGAAGAAGAAGGCCTGGACAAAGTCTTCACCGACGCAGGATTTGATTGGCGAGAAGCCGGTTGCAGCATGTGTTTGGCGATGAACCCGGACAAGTTGGCTCCCGGCGAACGTTGTGCCAGCACCAGCAATCGCAACTTCGAAGGACGCCAAGGCAAGGGTGGCCGGACCCACTTGGTCAGCCCCGCGATGGCTGCTGCGGCCGCGATCAAAGGCCACTTCGTCGACATTCGCGACTGGGATTATCGCTGAGTTGCCTGGCGGCAATTCTGCCCGGCTGCTAGCGGCTAGCCATTGGCTGCTAGCTGCTTTGTTTCTGTCTTCACGCCGACAACCGGGGCCAGCCCCCATCGGCTAACAAACCACCCCTCCAGAGCTACCAGCCAGACGCGAACAGCGAATGGCTGAAGCCGCAGGCTTTCATCATGCAAAATTTCACCGTACATCAAGGCGTTGTGGCAACGCTGGATCGTGCCAACGTCGACACCGATCAAATCATCCCCAAGCAATTCCTGAAACGCATTGAGCGAACCGGTTTCGGCCAGTTCCTGTTCTTTGACTGGCGTTTCTTGGAAGACGGCGAGACCGAGAACCCAGACTTTGAGCTGAACCGCATCAATGTCAAAGGGGCGTCGATCTTGCTCACGCGTCAGAACTTCGGCAGCGGCAGCAGTCGCGAGCACGCGGTTTGGGCGCTCGACGACTACGGCTTTCGTGCCGTGATCGCGCCCTCGTTCGCCGACATTTTCTTCAACAACTGCTTCAAAAACGGCGTCCTGCCGATCGCGTTGTCAGAAGAGGACGTGGAAGAGTTGTTCCAGCGAGCCGAGAAGGGCAACCCCTATCAGTTGACCGTCGACTTGGAAAACCAGGTCGTCACCGACGGCCAAGGCTTTGAGCGTTCGTTCGAAGTCGATGAGAGTCGCCGGCACAATATGTTGCACGGCCTCGACGACATCGCCCTCACGCTGAAGCACGAAGACAAGATCACCGCGTTCGAAGAAGCTCGCGGCTAAGTTTCGGGGGTCACGGTTCGTGAATGTTGTGCGCGTAAGTGCAGTCCCAACCTTGGGTTGAAACCCAAGGTTCTCCGCGACTGTTGCCACGAATGCATCCGACTCACCCAACCGCGGAGCGGTGGCAGTCGTCAGCCTCGGGTTTCAACCTGAGGTCTCGGCCGCAAACCCTCGCCCTGAAGCCGCGGAGCGGCGACAGGTGCGGTTCCTCGCTCGCGCTTCGGGGGCACGTTTATTCGACGGGCTTGGAAGCCCATCGGAGAAAACGAGCACGAGCACGAGGTAGAAGCAGGGCCTCACTGAGGCTCTTTCCCATTCCTCGCGTTCCATCTGACGCTTTGAGGTCGTGCAGTTTTTAAATGCTGTGCTTGCAATGCCTTAAGCAGGTGCGCAGGTGTCATCGGGTATGTGAGCCGCTGGCGTTAGCCACGGTTTTCACGCACAACCGGGGCTAACGCCCAAACGGCTCACATGGTTGTGCTTGATCACTCCTGCCGACCTGCTTAAGAACCCCGCCCGTGCAGCGGGAGGGGGCGGAAGGCGAGCGTTGAGCGAGATTACCGGGGGAGGGCCATCCGCGCCGCTCCCCATGCTCGGCCCTCACCCTCGCGTACGCCTGAACGGCGTCGCTCTCCCCAAACTGCGTTTCAGGAGAGGTGCGCCGAGTGAAAACCCGCCAAAATGCAGCTTCAAAAAACTGCACGTACTCCTTTGTTGGGTGGGGCTGATTGCCGTGAGTTTCTTGGCTGGGGCTGGTTTCGCTCTTTCGGCCCTCGGTGCTGCTGGGGTAGACCGGATGGGGTGGGTTTCGAAACGCAGGAGAACGCAAGTGGCTTGGTCAGAGATGGAGTTCGCGCGAGAGGGGTTGTCGCTCTCAGCGTCGTTTTTTGCTGTCGTGTCAACGTTTTATTTTTGGTTGGTACGTGCCAATCGTGAGCGAGCCAAGTTGGCTGCCTGCACGGTCACGGGGTTGCGGGGCACGATGCTGATGGCGATGGAGGACACCGCGACCTACCGGCGGGTGGCGCCAGGCAAAAACCAAATCGTGCTGAAGTATTGGTTGAACCTGGCGATCGTGAACAACAGTTCTTTGCCCAACGCGTTGTTGGGGATCAAGGTTTGGATGAAATTCACCGATGGTCGGTGGCACGCGATGGACGTTGCCTCCGTCGACCCCGAAGCGGACCTGTTTCCGCAGAACATTGATCCTCTGACCACGGCTGGGATGAAGCTCGCGCTCGCGACGGAATGGGAGGGCGATGTCTCGGGCGGTTTTCGTGAACGAGAGTGCGCTGCGGGGGATGCGTTGCCGGAATTGGCGCCAGTGCGAATCGAATTGGAGGCTCTGCAGGGGCAGGTTTTCGTGAGCGAATGGTTGGACGACGGGCGGTTGCTGCAGCGAACGACCGAGCAGTCTGGTTTGGCCGCGGCGTGAGCGGGTTGGTTCGTGGCGGATGAAAAGTCCTGGAGGCTGGGCCGACAATTTGTCTGAGATCCGATAGCATTCCGTCTGTTTCAAACCAGACTTCAACGGGATGTGATTGATGACCTTTGCCACGCGGCTCAATGCGGCAATTTTGCGGACCGGATCAGTGACTTGCGTGGGATTGGACCCGCGATTGGCGCAGTTGCCGAAGCCGCTTCGGGACCTTGTGACAGGGGATCGAAAGGATCTGGCTGCGGCCGCTTACACGCAGTTTTGCTGTGAAATCATCGATGTGGTGGCCGACTTGGTTCCGTGCGTGAAGCCTCAAGCGGCGTTCTTTGAACAGCTTGGGCCGGCTGGCATGGTGTCGCTGGGCGAAGTCATCTCGCACGCCAATCGAGCTGGGTTGATTGTCATCACGGATGGCAAACGCAATGACATCGGCAGCACCGCGACGGCGTACGCGGACGCTTATCTGGGCAGTTCTGAGCCGAATCGTTCGCCTTGGGGCAGTGATTCCTTGACCGTCAGCCCCTACTTGGGGCGAGACAGCCTGGAGCCGTTTGTCGAGGTTTGCGATCTCCGAGCGGCTGGGATCTTTGTGCTGGTGAAGACATCCAATCCAGGTGGCGGGTACCTGCAGGATCTCAGCGTGGACGGCAAAACCATCTATCAATCGGTGGCGGAGTTGGTCACGGAGCTGAATCGGCCGCGACTGGACGCGGACGGATACGGGCCCGTGGGCGCGGTGGTGGGGGCGACATACCCCGAGCAGTTGGTCGAGCTGAGGAAGGCGATGCCGCACAGTATTCTGTTGGTGCCCGGTTTTGGGGCCCAGGGCGGATCGGCCGACGACGTCCGGGCGGCACTGGATGCCAATGGGACGGGGGCGGTGGTGAACAGTTCGCGTCACATCATCTTTGCGCACAAACGAGAAGAGTTTTCAGTCGCTGCGGATGAGAGCAATTGGCAGGATGCGGTGCGAGCCGCGACCCTGCAGATGAACGAGCAGCTCCAGGGCTGAGCCTGGCAAGTTCGTCTGGTTTTTTCGTCGCTCCCCTTTTTCTGCCCGATTCCTTGGTGCGATTTCCGCTGCGCAGACGCGTAGAGGGGCTCTCTCGCGAGTCAAGAGCCGGTATTGTCGGCCAAGCTTGGTTTTTTTGTGCGACACAATGTCGCTGATCCTCCGCTGGCCTTGCCCTCACAGGTGTTTCCGACTGATAATCCCGGCCCGCGTCGGCAAGAGTTGCGCGGATGCTCTATTACTTTTTCTTGTCTCGTCAACGTTGCTCGGGCGTGTTGCACATCGAGGTGATCCCTCGGGTGCGAACTGCGGTTGAGATTTGGTTTCCGTTGGCGAGTGATTTGGATCGATCATGAAACGTTTTTTGTTTCCACGTTGGGTCAATCCCTTCTTGGGCGTTCTGGGACTGGCCCTTGTTGGCGGGGGCGTGTACGCCGCTGCCATGGGTGGACTGGTAACGGACCCTCAGACTCTCAACGTGGGCTATCAACCGACGCAACCGGTCCCCTTCAGTCACGCGCTTCACGCGGGACAGTTGAAAATGGATTGTCGGTATTGCCACAACACCGTGTTTGATGCGGCTCACGCGGCGGTGCCTCCCACCGCGACTTGCGTGAACTGTCACTCACCTGCTGCCGAGAATGGGCAAACGCCACTGGGTGCGGTTCGAACGGAAAGTGCCAAGTTGGCACCGATCCACGAGAGTTGGAAAACGGGCCGGAGTGTGGCTTGGATGCGAATTCACAACCTGCCGGAGTTCGTTTACTTCAACCACGCCGCGCACGTGAATTCAGGCGTCAGTTGCGTTTCCTGCCACGGGCGCATCGATCAAATGGAAGTCGTGTACCAACACGAGCAGTTGTCGATGGCATGGTGCATCACCTGTCACCGCAACCCAAATGAACACCTTCGCCCCGTCGAGCTGGTGACCAAGCTTGATTGGAAAGCGGATGACCACGATTGGGGTGAATTCGCCAACCAAGAAGAATTCGCGAAGGCCCACCGAGAAGAACACAACATCAATCCACAAGTCCATTGTGCGGTTTGTCACCGATAGTCCATCAAGACCAACCGGCCCGCTGTATTCGGCTGACTCACCGCAAACTGAACTGAGAAGATTCCACTCCATGACCACTTCGACCCAAGACGCCGGTTTCGATTCTTCCGAAACCTCCTCTTCGTCCGCTGCAGGCAAACCGCAGTACTGGCGAAGCTTGTCGGAATTTCGTCAAGACGACGCGTTCGTCAGCGAATTTTTGCACCGTGAATTTCCGGTCGCAGCATCGGAATTCCCCGAGGGCGTTTCGCGTCGTCGATGGATGCAAATCATGGGTGCGTCGCTGGCCATGGCGGGTGCCGCGGGGTGTCGTTACCCCGAGGAGCTGATCGCGCCGTTTGTGCTGCGTCCCGCTGATCGTGTGCCGGGCGAAACTTATCAAGCGGCAACCAACTTTGAACTCGCCGGTGAAGTCCAGCACTTGCTGATCACCTGCGTCGATGGTCGTCCGATCAAAGCCGAGCCCAACACAACCCACCCAGCCGGTGGCGGAGCGGGCACTCATGCCCAGGCCTGCGTGCTGGGGCTTTACGATCCTGATCGGGCTCGCGGCGAAGCCGGTGTGCCGATCCGTTTCGATGACAGCGAAAAACGACGCATCGAGTCCGACTGGGACGCCTTCGCGAATTATGGGCAGGCTTTGCTGCGATCAGTCGGCGATGGTGGATCGGTTGCGGTGATGATGTCGCCGACGACGTCGCCCACCACATTGCGAATGATCGGCGAACTGCAGAAGAAGCTGCCCGCCGCATCCGTCTGCGTTTACGACCCCATCGATGGCGGGTTGATGAACGAAGCCACCCAGCGTGTCTTCGGCAAACCAGCCACTCAGAAATTTGACTTCACCGAAGCGGAAGTCATCGTTTCGTTCCAGTCAGATTTCCTGGGCAGCGACACGGGCAGCCAAACCAACTCACGCACGTTCGCGGCAAAACGCGATCCAATGCAAGAAGAGACAAAAGGCGAGATGAGTCGTCTGTACGTCGCCGAGGGCGGGTACACGACCACTGGTGCTGCCGCTGATGTTCGCATCGCAATTCGCCCCAGCCAAATGAAGGCCGTCTTGGCCGAGCTTGGACGCCGCGTTGAAAAAGTCAAAGCGGGGGAAACACTTGGCGAAGAGTACGGTTTGGAAAACTTGCCCGGCGAAGGTGCCGCGTACAGCGAAATCGACGCTGCCGCTCGTTTGGACCGATTCTTGAACGCTGCCGCGGCTGACTTGGCCGCCGCTGGTGACAAGGGTGTGGTCGTTGTTGGCGAAACGCTCGGTGCCGATGCAATCGTCGCTGGCATCGACATGAACGCCAAGCTTGGTTCGCTCAGTTCAATCCAAACCTTCCGCCCCGTCGCTGGCGCGGATTTGAAGAACCAGCTCACGCTCCAAGACGCATTCGATCGAATTGCCAAGGGCGACCTGAGCACCGTGTTGTTCGTTGACACCAACGTGGTCCACACCGCACCGGGCGATCTGAATTTCACCAAGGCTCTCGAACGCGTTGAGCACTCGATCTACTTGGGCATCTACGACGACGAAACGGCTGAAAAATGCAGTTGGTCGCTGCCCATGAGCCACCCGCTCGAATCGTGGGGTGACTGCGTCGGGGTCGATGGTCATTACGGCATTTGCCAGCCGCAAATCATGCCGCTTCTGGGTGGTCGCTCCGCCGCAGAAGTCTTGGCGTTGATGCTGGCCGAAGAAGTCACCGAGGGAGAGAAATTGGTCCGTCGCACCGCGGATTCGGTTTCTGGATCGGCAATCAGCGATCGCCAATGGCGAAAACTACTGCACGATGGTTTCTCGGAAGATGTCGTTGTCTCCGCCGAAGAAGTGGCCGCTGGTGAGACGTTGGTCGAGCTCCCTGCCGAACTACCTGAGATCACTTTGGATGTCGATCAAGACGACATCGAGGTCATCTTCACCGCATCGGAAAGCCTCTACGACGGTCGGTTTGCCAACAACGGTTGGTTGCAAGAATTGCCGCAAGCCCTGACGAAATTGGTCTGGGACAACGCCGCGGTGATGAGCCCCCGCACCGCGGAAGCGTTGGGAATCAAACACGGTTTGATGGTTGCGATTCGTCGCGGCGACACACCCGTTGAATTGCCGGTTTACGAAATGCCCGGTTGTGCACCTGGCGTCATCACCACGCAAATCGGGTACGGCCGAACTCGCGTCGGTGCCGTTGGCGGATCCATTGAAATGGATGTCGATCCGGTGGGCGTCAACGTTTCGCCGATTCGGTTCAGCGATTCGATGTTGTACGCTCATCCCGTCGAAGCTCGCCCGCGATACACCGAATACGATTTGGTCACGACGCAGGATCACTGGGCGATCGATGAACTCGGACGCGACGAAGCTGAGAGCCGCAGTTTCAGCCTGATTCGGGAAGGCACGCTCGAATTGCTGAAGAAGCTGCCTGAGTTCACCGAAGCCAAGGGACCTCACGTCCCATCGGTGGGTGAAGAAGGTTCGCTTTGGAAAGAGCCGATCAACCAAATCGAAGAAAGCAAAGATCACATTCCTCAATGGGGCATGTCGATTGACTTGACCAAGTGCCTGGGCTGCAACGCCTGCGTGGTCGCTTGTCAAAGCGAGAACAACGTGCCGATCGTCGGCAAGGAACAGGTCGGCAACAGCCGTGAAATGCACTGGTTGCGGATTGACCGTTACTTCCAAGGCGATTCCGACGTCGCGGACATCGTTCAAGAGCCGGTTGCTTGCATGCACTGCGAAACGGCACCCTGCGAGCAGGTTTGCCCGGTTGCGGCCACGGTTCACACCGATGAAGGTCTCAACGCGATGACCTACAACCGCTGCATTGGCACACGCTACTGCGGTAACAACTGTCCTTTCAAAGTCCGCCGTTTCAACTACTTCAACTACAACAAAGACGTTGGAGTTGGTTACGGCATCGATGCTTACCCAGGCTCGATCGAAACCGCGAATCGCAAGCTGCAGCAATTGGTGCTCAACCCGGACGTCACCGTTCGCGGACGGGGTGTCATGGAGAAATGCACCTACTGCGTTCAACGCATCGAGCACGCCAAGATTGACGCTCGCAAGGACGGGCGGAACGCGGTTCGCGATGGCGATATCGTCACCGCTTGCCAAGCCGCTTGTCCGACCAACGCGATCGACTTTGGTAACATTGCGGATCCAGAATCGGCTGTTTCAAAGGCCAAGGCAGACATTCGCAGCTATGGCATGTTGGGGCAACTCAACGTCAAGCCACGAACGTCTTACAAGGCTCGTATTCGCAACACGCCGTTCGCCTTGATGACTCGCAAGCAGATCGAGGATCTGTCACTCGAGGCACCTCATCACGGTCACGAGGAACACGGGCACGATGACCATGGTCATGACGAAGGCGACCACGGTCACGACGATCACGCTCATGGTGAAGAAGAGCACACTCGGAACCTGACTCGTCCGTTCCAGTTGCCGATCGTCTAGGGACTCGCGTCCCGCCCCCGCATTCATACTCCGAAATCAACCTCCTTTCTCAGCCCTTTCCATGTCTCTCGCAATCCCAAACGGACTGGATAATTCGAACGATCGGCCCGGTCAGCGCGCACCGCTGGTTCTTGGCGACACGAATTATCACTCGATCACCGAAGCGGTCTGCAAGATCGCCGAGCAACCGCCGTCTCGTGCGTGGGTGATCGGGTTTTTGGTTTCCGTTCACTTGGCGACCATGTTGGGTTTGTGCATCGCTTACCTGATCTACACCGGGGTGGGGGTGTGGGGTAACCGGGCACCGATTTTCTGGGGTTGGCCGATTGTCAACTTCGTGTTCTGGGTCGGGATTGGTCACGCCGGAACGCTGATCAGTGCCATTTTGTATCTGTTCCGCCAAGAGTGGCGAACAAGTATCAACCGGACGGCCGAGGCGATGACGATTTTCGCCGTGGTTTGTGCGGGGACGTTCCCGGGAATTCACGTCGGTCGGGCTTGGCTCGCATTTTGGCTGGCACCCTATCCCAGTTTGAACCTTTGGATGTGGCCACAATTCCGCAGCCCGCTGCTGTGGGACGTGTTCGCGGTTTCGACCTACGCGACCGTCTCATTGTTGTTCTGGTACATGGGCATGGTTCCCGATTTGGCGACCTTCCGTGACCGCAGCAAGAATCCAATCCGGCGTGCCGCTTATGGCGTCCTGGCACTGGGCTGGAGTGGTTCGTCACGGCATTGGATGCGATACGAGAAGGCTTACGCTCTGTTGGCTGCTTTCGCTGCCCCGCTGGTTTTGTCGGTGCACACGATCGTGTCCTTTGACTTCGCGGTTTCGCAGGTTCCCGGTTGGCACACGACGATCTTCCCGCCTTACTTTGTCGCTGGGGCTATCTTCTCCGGTTTCGCGATGGTGATCACGTTGATGGTCCCCGCTCGGAAGATCTTCAACATTGAAAAACTGATCACGATCCGGCACTTGGAAAACATGTGCAAGATCATCCTGACGACCGGCTTGATCGTCGGTTTGGCGTACGGAACGGAGTTCTTCATCGCTTGGTTCGGCCAAGTCCCCGAAGAGAAATTTGCCTTCATCAACCGGGCCTTTGGTCCTTACTGGTGGGCGTACTGGACGATGATCACCTGCAACGTGGTTTCGCCCAATATCTTCTGGTCGAAGAAAGCTCGGACAACACCCTGGATCATGTTTGTCGTTTCGATCTTTGTGAACATCGGAATGTGGTTTGAACGCTTCGTGATCACGATCACCAGTCTCTCGCGAGATTACTTGCCAAGTGCTTGGGCATACTTCAGCCCAACGTGGGTCGATTGGTGCATGTTGATTGGTTCGTTCGGATTGTTCTTCACTCTGTTCCTGTTGTTCTGCCGTTTGATGCCGATCGTCAACATGGCGGAGACGAAGGCGACACTCGCCAAAGAATTGCACATGGCTCACGCCAACCATTCGCACGAGGACGATCACTGAGTTTGTTGGTCGCGGCATTCGCGGCCGACGCCTCCTTGACGTGCTGAATCCTGATCACTGAAAACCGTTCATTGAAATCTTTCTCATGACTGAATCCCAACCCAAACCGAAGACAGTCGCGGACGACAAAAAAGTCCACGGTGTCGTCGCCGAATTCACGGATGTCGATTCGCTGCTGGCGGCTTGTCGTCGTGTTCGCGACGCGGGCTACACCAAAGCGGATGCGTTCACGCCATTCCCGGTGCACGGGATCGACACGGCCCTGGGAATCAAACCCACCATTTTGCCATGGATCTCTTTGGCGGCGGGTTTGACTGGGACCACGATCGCACTGTTGATGCAGATCAGCTTGAACGGTCAAACGGAACTGTTCGAAGGCATTCAGTATCCCTACATCATCTCGGGCAAGCCTTTCATCTCCTTGCCGGCGTTCATTCCGGTGACGTTTGAGTTGACGATTTTGCTGGCGTCGTTCGGAACGTTCTTTGGGATGTGGGCCTTGAATGGTCTGCCCCGGTTCAGCAACCCGATGTTCACCAGCCCACGATTCGATCGTGCGACGGACGACACGTTCTTCTTGTTCTTGGATGCCAAGGACTCGCGATTTGACGAAGCCGGTGCGAAGGCCTTGCTGGGCGAACTCGGCGGTGAGTTTGTGGAGCCTGTGCTCGAGGATGACTCGTCCAAAGTCATTCCCAAGGGACTGCTGATCACACTGGCGACCGTGATTTGCCTGTCTTCGATTCCAGCTCTGGCAGTGTTGCGGATGCGAGTGACCAAAAGTGGTTCGCCGCGTTTCCACATCTTCCCCGACATGGACTTTTCGCCCTCGAAGGACGCTCAGCAAACAACCAGTTTGTTTGCCGATGGCCGCGCGATGCGTCCTGATGTTCCCGGAACCGTTCGCCGCGGCGAAATGGATTGGGATTTGAACTTCAAGACCGGCATCGACATGGACGAATTGGCCAGCATCGATGCCCCACGTGCTGCTCAGTTGGTTGCTCTGCAATCCGATGTTGCCGTGGATGAAGAAGACGAGGTGGCAGCTGAAGAGCCTGCCGTTGAGGAACAGGCCGCAGACGAAGCGGCGACGGAGGAACCTGCCCCTGCTGGCGAGACCGGCGAAGCTTCCGAAAACACTTCGGTTGCAGCGACCGCGGACGACACACCTTGGTTGACTGAGAATCCACTCGAGCTGAGCGAAGAAGCTCTGGCCCGTGGTCAACAACAATTCAACATTTACTGCTCCGTCTGCCACGGCATGAACGGGCGCGGAAACGGCTTGGTCAATCGCCGAGCTCAAGAGATTTTGGCGACCACGTGGACGCCACCGTCGAACATGCATGACCCAACGCTGTACTCGGACGTTTACCCCGACGGCAAGTTGTTCAGCACGATCACCAACGGTGTCCGCAAAATGCCAGGTTACGCTTCGCAGATCAAAGCCAAGGATCGCTGGGCGATTGTGGCCTATGTGCGAGCGTTGCAGACCAGCCAGGACGCGACATTGGAAGACGTTCCTGGATCACAGCGATCGAAGATCGAAAAAGAACAGGCCGACGTTCAAGCGAAGTTGAAAGCCGCCGCCGAAGCCGAAGCAGCCAAGGCGGCAGAAGCCGCCGACGCCGAGTAGGTCGCTTTTGTGATCGGCAGGCGGGCAACCGCCCCAGCCGAGAAACGCAAGCGTCCGACGCCGGACCACCCGGCATCAAAACCAGTCATCACATCACTTAGTCTCAGCCCTCACATCTCCCATGTCACACAAAGCGGTCGCTATCAAGCCTGCCGATGACCCGGCATTTCAACTTCCCGCCTCTTTGGCTGGGTTGTCGTTGCCCATGATCATCGGGGGCATCGTGGCACTGGTCGGCGGTGCGTTCTTCTCCAACTCGGCCGTCGGCGGTCGATTCGGGATGTCATCGTACTTGGTGGCTTACATGTACTGCCTGACCCTTGCGATTGGGTCGTTGTTCTTCGTTTTGATCCAGCACCTGTCGCGTGCGGGATGGAGCGTCGTGGTACGACGCGTCGCAGAGCTGATGATGATCATGGTCATTCCATTGGCATTGCTGTTCATTCCCATCGCGGTCTCGGCCTACACCGGATCGTTGTATGTGTGGTCCGCCGAGGGTTACCAAGCCGAGCACGGTATCCCGAGTGCGATTTGGGAGCAAAAGGAACGTTGGTTGAACCCCAATTGGTTCGTCGCTCGGTCGCTCATCTACTTGACCGTTTGGTGTGGCATCGCCGCCTGGTATTACCGCGGTAGCCAACGCCAAGACGAGACGGGCGAGATCACGATCACTGAAAAGCTGCAAGCTCGCAGTGGCCCTGCCGTCATCGCGTTTTCGTTCTGCACATCGTTTGCTGCGTTTGATTGGGTGATGAGCCTGGCTCCAATGTGGTTCTCGACCATGTTCGGGGTGTACCTCTTCACCGGCAGCATTCTGTCCGCGCACTGTGCGATCTGCTTGTTCAGCTTTTTGCTGCAGCGAGCCGGTGCGATGCGAGACGAAGTCACGGTCGAGCACTACCACGATTTGGGCAAATTGATCTTCGGGTTCATTTGTTTCTGGGGATACATTTCGTTCAGCCAATACATGCTGATTTGGTACGCCAACATCCCTGAGGAAACTCACTGGTTCTACACACGGTCGACCAACGGGTGGTTCAACGTCTCGTTGGTGCTGATGATCCTGCACTGGGGATTGCCGTTTGCTGGCACGATGAGCCGCCACGTTCGGCGTCGCCCTTGGCTGATTTCCTGCTGGGCGGCTTACATCTTGGTTTTGCACCTCGTTGACCTGTACTGGATCATCATCCCGGAAGCCGGAATGGGCTTGGGCGGTGCAGCCGGAATCATTGCGACACTGGTTTGCGTGATTGGAATGATCGCTCTGATGTTGGGTTTGATGCTCAAATTGGCCGCTGGAACTCGTGTGGTGCCGGTTCGCGACCCTCGCTTGGGTGAGTCGCTGGCATTCGAAAATTTCTAAACCGATCTGCGTTTTGCGGCAATTTGCCGCTGTTCGGACCCCACCCATCTCCTTTCTACTGAATCCTTACTCATGGCAGCCTACGACGACCTCAATGTCAAACGAATCGCGGTCATCAGCGTGATCTCGATCTTGGTCACTGCGGTTACCGTGTTAGCGGTCCAGGTCCTGTACTTCGCGATGGCGGACATTGTTGATGAACGCAAGGTTCAATCGGCTTCGTATTCCCGCCAGAACGCGGTGCTCGCGGACCAATCCGCTGAGATTTCGCGTTACGGCGTGGATCCGGAAACGGGCAATGTGACGATTCCCGTCGAAGACGCGATGAAGAAGATGGTCAAGAAGGCCGGTTCGCAAGACGAAGCCTGAGACCACGACCCTTTCAACCCATCCCTCCCCAGCGATCCACTATGAATACGCTCGTTTCCCGCCGAATGACCCACCGCTTGCCACTGGCAAGTTGGGTGTTCGTGGCCGGAATGTTCGCGTTCGTGGCTGGCGTCGGATCACCTGTGTCGGCTCAGCCCAGCACGGGGGCCATGGAACAGGGAGCACCGGTTCTGCTGAACGATGGTGTGCCAATGGGAGTGGAGAACGTCACCGTGGAGCAGCGTTTGGGCAATCAACTGCCCGGCGACATGAAGCTGATCGATTCGAAGGGCCGCCAATTCACGCTGAGTCATTACCTCGATGGTGAACGTTCGCTGATTTTGACGCTGAACTACAGCAACTGCCCGATGCTTTGCAACGTGCAACTGAATCAGCTCGCTCAATCGCTCGACCAGATGGACGACTTGAAGATTGGTGAAGATTTTCAGTTGCTCAGTGTCAGCATCGACCCGACCGAAACCGATCAACGACTTCGCGACACGAAGAAACGATACGTCGAACAAGTTCCTTCGCATGAGAAGGCAGAAGAGGGATGGTCGTTCACACGAACGACAAAGGCCAACGTGGAACGCTTGGCCAAAGAAGTGGGCTTCTCCTACAAGTACAACCCCCGCACCAAAGAGTACGCTCACCCGGCGATGCTGGCGTTTGTCTCACCCGACGGTGTGATCACGCGTTATTCGCTTGGCGTTGCCTTTCCCCCGGACCAGATGAAGTTGGCGTTGGTCGAGGCTGGTCAAGGCAATGTGGGCGGGATCGTCGATCAGTTTGTGCTGTGGTGTTACAGCTATGACCCAAACGAAAACAGTTACGTTCCGCAGGCTTGGAAGCTGATGCGTTTGGGCGGTGGGATGACGATCACTTTGCTCGGGTTGGCGTTGCTGCCTTATTGGCGAGGCCGCAAAGGTTCGCCAGCCAACGCCACCGACGACGAAACACCTGACGGCAACGTCAACTCAACCGCGGGTCCCGATGGCACATCGGAACCGGCACCTTTGAAACCAACGCAGTGGCATTTGCACGGGAATGCCGACTGACGATCGCTTGCGACCTCAGCAAGACCAGACAACCGAATCCACTGCGACCTGAAAATCATTCACTCAAATGTTTCCTGCAATCGAATCGCTCGCCATGACGTTTCCAACTTTGTTGGCTGACAAAAACGCGGACTTTTGGTTTCCCATCCAAGGTTCATCGTTCGCCGAAGAAGTTGATTGGGTTTATGACCTGATCCTGTACATCAGCTTGGCATTCTTCGTGCCGATGATGGTGTTCATGGTTTGGTGCCTGTTCAAGTACATCAAGGCTCGCGGGACCAAGGCTGAAAGCCAACTGTCGCACCACACAACGCTGGAGTTGACCTGGTCAATCGGGCCGTCGGTGTTGTTGGTCTGGATGTTCGTTCAGGGGTCGATTTCGTTCCTCGACATGCGGAGTCCGCCAGAAGGTTCCTACGACATCGGTCTTCAAGCGTTCAAATGGGGTTGGACGATGGATTACGGGAACGGCACGTTCCACCCCGAATTGCACATCGTCAAAGATGAACCCACCAAGCTGTCGATGCGCAGCACCGACGTGATTCACAGTGTGTTCATCCCCGCCTTTCGCGTGAAGAAGGACGTTGTGCCGGGTCGGTACAACTACATGTGGTTCCAACCGACCATTGCCAGCGAACAGATCAGTGCCGAGCAACTTGCCAAGCTGAAGAAGCAAAACGAAGGCACCGCCTGGGACTACGACAAAGTCCACACCATCGAAACCGAAGATGGTGAAAAAGAGGTGCAAGTCACTCCCGAGGGCTACACGTTCTTCGACCTGTACTGTGCCGAGTATTGCGGCACGAACCACTCCGAAATGCAAACCGTGGTTGTCGTTCACGAAACGCAAGCGGACCTGGACGCCTGGATCAAGGCGAACAGCAGTCGCGGTGAAGTCTCGATGGAAGAGTGGGGCGAGTTGCTCTACGGCCGTCGTGGTTGTTCCGGTTGCCACTCGGTCGACGGTTCGAAACTGGTTGGCCCGTCCTTCAAGGACGTTTACGGCAGCCAGCACGGATTGACCACCGGTGAGAATCAACTCGTCGATGAAAACTACGTTCGCGAATCGATTCTCGCACCCAAGGCGAAGGTTGTCGCGGGTTATCAACCTGTCATGCCGAGCTACAAAGGGCAGCTCAGCGACGACGACATTGCCTCGATCATCGCTTACTTGAAGTCGATCAGTGCCAACGCATCGTCCCAACCGGCCGCCGCCGAGGCTGAACCGGAAGCAGAATCCGCCGAATAATTCGTTTAGAGATTCAGGCTGATTCGGTAAACTGACTGAAGCCTTTTCAAAGCACACCCATCACCGACACGTTTTACGGTCTCCAGAAGGGACGCCAATATGTCCAATGCAACACTCCCAGCGGGCGCTCGCGACCCCGGTTATCCAACCGAACGCGAAAACTACCTGACCAACTCCTCGGGCATCCTCAGCTGGGTGTTCACGCTGGATCACAAACGCATCGGGATGATGTATTTGATCGGCGTGGTGAGCGCGTTTGCAATCGGTGGTTTGCTAGCCCTTGCCATTCGTTTGCACCTGTTGAAACCCGATGGATTGCTGTTCACGGGCGCCGAAGGCAACAACATCTACAACCAAGTGTTCACCCTGCACGGGGCGATCATGGTGTTCTTGTTCATCATCCCGAGTATCCCGGCGGCACTGGGGAACTTCCTTGTGCCTGTCATGCTGGGTGCGAAGGACGTTGGTTTTCCGCGGTTGAACCTCAGCAGTTTCTATCTGTGGGTGTTTGGGGCGTTGTTCTTTGTGAGCGCCTTGTTCAGCAGCGGGTTGGACACCGGTTGGACGTTTTACACGCCCTACAGCACAACGACTGACACCTCGGTGATTTTGGCCACCTTGGGTGCCTTCATTCTGGGATTCAGCTCGATCTTCACCGGTCTGAACTTCATTGTCACGATCAACACGATGCGTCCACCGGGCATGACCTGGTTCAAGATGCCTTTGTTCCTGTGGGCGACTTACGCGACCAGCATCATTCAGGTGTTGGCAACGCCCGTCCTCGGGATCACGTTGTTGCTGCTGATCGCAGAACGCACGATGCACATCGGGATCTTTGATCCTGAATTCAACGGCGACCCGGTGACCTACCAGCACTTTTTCTGGTTCTACAGTCACCCCGCTGTGTACATCATGATTCTGCCAGCCTTCGGGATCATCAGCGAACTGATCAGTGTTCACAGTCACAAGCACATCTTTGGCTATCGCTTCATCGCCTACTCCTCGATCGCGATTGCTCTGTTGGGCTTCTTGGTCTGGGGACACCACATGTTCACCGCAGGCATGAGCTCGTTGACCACCATCGTGTTCTCCGCGTTGACGTTCACGGTTTCGGTGCCGTCGGCGATCAAGGTGTTCAACTGGTTGGCGACGATGTACAAGGGCTCGATCAGCTTGACGACGCCGATGTGTTACGCGATCTCGTTCATCTTCTTGTTCACGATCGGCGGTTTGACCGGCTTGTTCCTCGGAACCTTGGCGACAGACCTGCACCTTCACGACACGTACTTTGTGGTCGCTCACTTTCACTATGTGATGGTTGGTGGAACGTTGATCGCTTTCCTCGGTGGTGTGTTCCACTGGTGGCCGAAGATGGTCGGGAAGCTCTACAACGAAACTCACGGGCGGATTGCCTCCCTGTTGGTCTTCCTCGGATTCAATGGCACCTTCTTGCCACAGTTCGTCTTGGGCAGCCGCGGGATGCCTCGTCGTTACGCGACTTACGATCCCGAGTTCGCGTTCTTGCATCAGCTCAGCACGTTTGGTGCTTTGTTGCTCGGAGTTGGTTTGCTGTATGCGTTCATCGTGCTGATGGTTTCGTTGGCCAAAGGCCGTCGTGCCCCTGCCAACCCCTGGGGTGGCGTGACGTTGGAATGGCAATGCACCAGCCCACCGCCGTACTACAACTTTGAACGTCCACCCGTTGTTGGCGATCCATACGATTTCCACAATCTGGAATGGGACGCTGAGAACGAGCGATACGTCATGACGGAGCCAGAACGCAAACTGGTTCCTGAGTCCACGCCTGATGAAGTTCCCGCCCATGCTGGCGGCCAAAAGTAGTTGAGATCTGCCCTGCGTCGAATTGTCCATCTTGATGGATCGTGCGACGTTCGGGGGCACTTGTTATAAATCCCGCGGCATCGGATTGGTGCCGCTTTCCGTTTTGAATCAGTTCACACGTCGGCCCACCGCTCATGGCAACGATCGACTCCGTATCTTCACCAACCGATGCTCACGCGGATGATTCGCATGGGCACGATCACGATCATCCATCTTGGTTGGCGCACCATTTCGAGACCCCCGAACAGCAATTTGACAGCGGCAAGCTGGGCATTTGGTTGTTCCTGGTCACGGAGATTTTGTTCTTCAGTGGAATGTTCTGTGCGTACGCCATCCTCCGAATGCTTCGACCGGAAGTCTTCGAGGGTTGCAGCCAGTTCCTGAACACGAAATTGGGTGCGATCAACACCGGCGTGCTGCTATTCAGTTCGCTGACGATGGCGTGGGCCGTTCGCTGTTCCCAAACGGAAGAGCACAAGAAGTTGGTCGCGTTGATTGCGACCACGCTGTCCTGTGCGATGGTCTTCCTGGGTGTGAAGTCGATTGAATACTCGCACAAATGGGGCATGGGATTGCTGCCGCCGGGAACGTACTTCTACAGTGCTGCCAACGAGCACCCGACCGCCGCTCAGATGGTGGAGTTGCACGGCTTCTCGGAGTCGACTGCGTTCTTCCTGACGAACAGTTTGTATTTCCTGTGTGCTCCGTTTGCGTTGATCGCGGCGGGCGTCTTCATTTGGTTGGTTGTCTCGAAAATCTCGGGCAATGCCTTTCAGTACGCTTGTGCGAAGCCACTGTTGGTCGTCGCTTTGAGCTTCTTCGGGGGCGTTGGACTGGGCACGATTCTGGAGTCCGGTGGCGAGCATCATGGTGATGAGCATGTCGCTGCAGCTGGCGATCATGCCGATGCGGAACACGGCGACGCAGATCATTCGCACGCCGTGGCGACCGTTGATCATGCAGAAGAAGTCGCGGACGAATCCGACGCCAACATGGTCCAAACGCCTTTGGGCGATGACTACGCGGCGGTGAAACTGCTCGCTGAAAACGAAACCAACACCGGTCTGAAGGATTTGGTGGTCGCGGAGCAGACTCAGCAAACCATGGCTGAAGGCAAGATTCTGAAGGATTCATCCACCAGTGACGCGGGGATCTCCACTATCCCAGGTAACGTCAACACACCACGACAAGCCGGTGTGTTCTTTGGGATTTACTACTGCATGACCGGTGTTCACGCGATTCACATTTTGGCTGGGATCGGTGTGCTGGTTTGGCTGTTGATCCGTGCGATCCGCCAAGACTTCAATCGACACTACTTTGGCCCAGTTGATTACGTCGGCCTGTACTGGCACATCGTCGACTTGATCTGGATCTACCTGTTCCCGCTGCTGTACCTGATTCGCTAGTTCAGCCGCGGAGCAGTTCATTCGCATTCCTCCTCATTCAACGACCTCTCGAAAGTTGCAATATGTCTGACCACGGACATTCCGCGAACACCGATTCGGCACACTCGCACGACGGCCATGCCGAGGGCGATTTCGCGCACCCCATTCCGTTGCCGCTGCTGTTCGGTGTGTTCATCGCACTTGTTTTTCTGACGATCGTGACCGTCGCTCAGGCCAACTTCGACTTGGGCAGCATTGACATTGCGATTGTGATGTTCATCGCCACCATCAAGGCGGTCTTGGTCGCTTTGTTTTTCATGCACTTGGCGTTCGATAAACCGTTCAACCTGATCGTGTTCCTGTCGTCGTTTGTGTTTGTCGGCTTGTTCGTGACCATCACGTTGAGTGATGCGAAGATGACGTCTCCGGCCAACGAGAACATTGTCGACGAAGTGCCGGTTGCGGTTTCCGTCGATTTGTAGTGAAACCCTGTCCAGCGGATATGAATGCCGCTTGGCGCGGATCTGAAATCAGCCCGGCACTTTGTGACCGGGCTTTTTCGTGTCGAGGCATCTTCAACGCGACCGGCTGCGCGTGATTCCCCCTAATAGACTGGGTGGATTCACCTCCTTTTTCCAAGCTGGTTGGACTGCGAGGTGTTTTTGGCCGGAAAGGTTGACCGAAATTGCCTAAGCTGTTTTCTTGGCGTATGTTTGCAGGTTCAGACATTTCTTCAGGAGAAAATCAGCGATGCGTTCTTTGTCCGGTTCTGTGTTGGCTTTGTTGGCAGCAGTGAGTTTGGGAACCTCCTTGGCGAGCAGTCCCGCAAGAATTGTTGCGGAAGAATGGAGCCCGGTCGTTGTGCCGACTGGTGAGTACCGAGCTCAAATTCAGGCGACGCCCATTGCCGAACGCCCTGGTCGATTGTTCCATGTGTATGGCAACACCGTTCGCTGGGTGGAGAGCGCTGAGCAAACCCCATTGACCTACCGTCCGCTTCGACGCGTCGTGATCGGTACCGATGGGGTGCAATCCGGACGTGGGACCAGTCGCCCATTTGGTCGTCGCTAGTCATTTGGGGCGGCCTGCCGTTCAGATCAAGGGACTCAATGCGGTCCCGCTCTCACCAGGCTGTTGATTCAGTGCGTTTCGCAGATTGAGCAATCAGCCGATGGGCGCTAGCGTGGACTGCGAAATCGTTGCTGTCGGCGTTCTGATCGCGAAAGCAATTTTTCTTCCGGCTTCTGTCTTTCTTCATCCCGGTAGGGATGTCAGATGGTAGCCGGGGGTCGCTGCGTAGCAGCGTACCCCCGGAAAAGGAGCTCCCATAAAACTCTCCATCCCGCCGTGGCCAATGGCCACGGCGGGATGGAGAGTGGCGGCGTGGGGGGCGTGTCCATCGGTGGCGCTGTCGCTTACCGACGGATACCATCTGACATCCCTACCGGGATAAAAAGTTGCGCAAACGCATGGCCGCCACAAGCCCATTGATTTAGCAGGCCAGCGCTCGCTCACGAATACCGAAGACGAACCGGACGCTATCGCGTTCCAGCTGACTCAATCAGCAAGCCGTCACGCGCCGGGCTAGGATTTCCAAGCACTTTGGATGGGAACCGCTCAATCAACGAACCGTCGACGAGTTTCTCGACTCGCAAGGGAAGACTGCGGTGGTCTGCCAAGCCAGTCGGCAGGAGTCTTTCGTTGATTGCTCAACGGTTGGTCACACCGATTCGATTCGTGCGGTGAATTCGCGAAAATCTTCGAGGGTGTCGATCCCAGGCGCCGACGACTCGACGGGAGTGACGACGATCGTTTTGCCCGCTTCGATGGCCCGCAGTTGCTCGAGTTTTTCGATTTGCTCGAGCCTTCCTGGCGGTTGCATCGCGAACCACAGCAAAAAGTCTCGGCGGTAGGCGTACAGTCCGATGTGCTGCCAGTAATTCGCTGGTTCCGCATTCAGCAAGGCGTCGGTCAATCCATCGCGAGGATGGGGGACAGCGGCACGGCTGAACGTGATCGCTCGCTGGTCATCGCCCAGGACCGCTTTGACACAATTGGGGTCTTCCACGCGTTCGCGATCGCGAATGGGGCAGGCAGCGGTGGCAATGTCTGCCTCGGGATGTTGCATCAGCAATTGGGCGACCGCATCGATTGTCTTGGGATCGATCTCCGGTTCGTCTCCTTGAACGTTGATGAAGATATCGATGTCTTCATGCAGCAGGGCGACTTCTGCAATCCGGTCGGTTCCGCTTTGGCACTCGACGCTGGTCAGTCGAGCTTGTCCACCGAAGGAATCGACTTCGGCGGCCAAGCGTGGATCGTCCACTGCGACGATGACTTCCTCGCTGACGGAGCATCTCATTGCGGCTTCGTAGGTGTGCTGCAGCACGGATTTGCCACCCGCTTGCAACAGCAATTTCTGGCTGAGGCGGGACGATGCCAAGCGAGCGGGAATGACGATCATGGACTTCATGGTGGTTCCGATGGCTTGGGGGAAACGAGTCAATGGATCGGTGAAGCGGACTTAGGGCAATCCGGGGTGGCATCAGTGGAATCGAAGCGGATTTGAGATGCAAACGCCGTTGTTCGCAGCACAAGGCTCGATTTGGAAACGCTCCGGGATGAATCGCGTGTGTTGCCTCCCTGGAGTGTTGAATCCGGTTAGAACTAGAGCACCTCGGATGAGGCAGTGCTGATCGCAACCCGCTCGATTCGTCAACAACAGGTTTTTCATGTCTGGTGCAGAGCAAACAACGGACCAGAAATCTCCGGCGATATGGTGGGCGACGACGGGCGACATCAATGCTTTCTTTGGATTGATGCTCGACAACGTGGCGGGGTTGTTGTTGATGACCGCGTTGTTGGCGGGGTTTGGATTGCCAGCGGAGTTCACAGTCACGCACATGGTTCCCGGCACGGCGCTGGGGGTGATGCTGGGTGACATCGCGTTCTTTTTCATTGCCTTGCGGATGGGACGCCGGCAGAACCGAGACGACGTGACGGCGATGCCGCTGGGTTTGGACACGCCGTCGACGTTTGGGATGATTCTGTTGGTGTTGGGGCCCGCGTTCTTGGCAGCACGGGCGGGTGGAATGACGGAGTTGGAAGCGGCTCGTCACACTTGGCACATCGGGATTTGGTGCACAGTGATGTGCGGGGTGTTGAAGCTCATCTTGGCTCCCTTCGGGCAAGTCGTTCGGGATGCGATTCCGCGCGCTGGCTTGTTGGGTTCGTTGGCTGCGATCGCATTGGTGTTGATCAGCTTTTTTCCTCTGACGCACATTTTGGGTTCGCCCCTGCCAGGTTTGTTGGCGCTGGTGATGGTGCTGGGGACGTTGATCGCTCACCTGCCTTTGCCCGGTCGAACCCCGGGGACGCTGGGGGCGTTGATCGTTGCCGGAAGTGTTTACTACTTGTTGTGTTTGCTTGGAGTGGCCGGGTATGAATTTCCGACGACTCAGCCGACCGTTTGGTTTCCGACCCAGTGGATGGAATCGTGGCAGGGGACATGGTGGGGCGCGTTTCCCGATGCGGTTCCGTTCTTGCCGTTTGTGTTGCCGTTCGCATTGGCCACGGTGGTTGGTGGGATTGATTGCACGGAATCCGCCGCCTCGGCGGGCGATGAATACGATGCACGCACGGTGTTGGGCGTCGAAGCCGTGGCGACCTTTTTGGCCGGGCTGTCGGGCGGTGTGATTCAAACCACACCGTACATCGGTCACCCGGCTTACAAAGCGATGGGTGGCCGGGCGGCGTACACGTTGGCAACCGCGTTGCTGGTCGGGTCAGCGGGAATCGTTGGTTACTTTGCGTTGTTGAATGCTTGGATCCCCGCGCCGGCGGTGTATCCGATTTTGGTGTTCGTTGGGTTGGAGATCACGGCGCAAACCTTCACCGCAACACCACGCAAGCACTACGCGGCGGTCGTGATCGCTTGCCTGCCCGCGCTGGCGTATTTAGCGATGAGTTTGCCAGATCGAATCTTTGGGGATTCGTTGATGCTCGCAGGTGGGCACACGATGGATTCGCTGGTGGGCGGTCCGTTGAAGCATGACCTGCAGACCTTGCGAATGCTCAGCAACGGTTTCATCGTGACCGGGTTGCTGTGGTCTTGGACACTTGCGTCGATGATAGACCGCAAGCTGATTCGGGCCGGCGTTGTGATGCTGGGGGCCGCGGTGTTGACCTGCTTTGGCGTGATGCATTCGCCGATCGTGGGCAATCGCTTGTTCGTCCCGTTTTTGTTTGGCGAATCAAGCTCGTTGGGATTGCCGGGCGAGCATGTTGCCAAGGTGATGGAATACGTGGCGGGGTACGCGATCACAGGTGGGTTCTTGATCGCATGGGCCTGGTTCCTGCCGAAACCTTCCGCCGCGGACGATTCGGAAAGGAGCAGTCATGAACCGGCCGGCCTATCCGAGGTCAAGCCGTCATCCTGACGGGCACGTCGAAGTCAGCACTAGGCGGCACGCCGAATCGTGCTTCGCTCGGGAACGATGTGACATCCCAGCGTCTCGATTTCGAGTTTGAGCAGTCGGGCGACGACGTTGCTCGTCGAGGGGCGTTCGAGCGGATCGGGAGACACCATTTCTTCGATCAACTCAGCGACGGGTTCGACGCTGCGGGACTGAGTGGGCTCGGTCAACGCCAACGTTTGCAGCAGAATCTGGCCGAGGGAGTGCACATCCATGGCTGGCAGGGCGGCTGTGTTTCCGGCGGCCAGTTCTGGAGCAGCGTATCCCGGGGTTCCACGGAACAGAGGCGGCATCGGCGAATGAATTCTCGCAGCGTGCCCCAGATCGATCAGAGTCACATGTCCCTGGGAATCGACCAGCACGTTGTCGGGGTTGATGTCGCCGTGAATCCAGCCGTTTTGATGCAGGGCCTGCGTGGCTTGTGCGAGTTGCCGGGTCCACCAGAGAGCGATCGGCAGCGCGAATTGAGGGATTTTTGAAATTCGATTCGTCAAATTCATGGCGTCCAAACGAGGCATCACCACGTAGGGGGACGTGCCATGGGCGGATTCGTCCAGGATCGGCATCAGGTTGGGGTGTGTGATCCCTGCGGAGGCGATGATTTGAGCGAAACGTCGAGCCGGTTGGATGGCCGGGACGCTTGCGTTGCCTGTCAAACTGGCCGTTTTCAAGACGTAGTCCCAGCGTGGGCTGTCCGCGGCATCGGCGGGTTGAGCGAGAAACAACTCCGTCCCCTGGCCCTGGGCGATCGATCTGCCGACCCGCCAAATTCCCAGGATTCGTTGGGAAAACGGGCTGTTCATGGAGCAGGTGGGCGTCTCGGCGGCCGAAGTCGATTTTGAAGACGCGCGGGATTTGCCAAACATGAGCGATCCAAACAGGAGGCGAAGAGGTCTGGGAGCGGACAAACGGATTGGTCCGGAACCGAGAGTGACATCGACTAGGTCGATGGTTCCGGTCGAATCGACTCCTGGCGACCGGAAAAGTCCGCCAATTCGGCATGATTGCTGTCCCAATCGCTGGTTTCAGCGGGTCCAATGGGGGCTGGTTGTGCGGGTTGTAGGAGGTGGACGATTCATTCGGGGAACTTTGTCGATCGTGTTGACGTCACAAAGTATGCATTTCGTTGACACCGCATCGCCCCTAACTAGACTCGCTGTCGCGGTTTGCTGTTTGTGGCCACTTCCGCATCGTCACGGAAACGCCGTCAGGTGTGTGACAGCACTGCTTCCCCTTTTCTGGTCCCCAGGGGCCCATCCTGCCAGAGACCCTCGATGATTCATCGTCAGCCTTCTCAACCGTCGTCGGATTGGACTTCTCAAACCGCTACGGAGCGAAATCCATCCGATTCCAACGCGGGCAAAGGACGCTCGAAACGCCGCAGCGACCGGCGAAGTAAACGAACCCAGAAACGCCGTCTGATGATGGAAGGGTTGGAAACCCGCCAGCTCTTGGCGGCGGGTGGCATTGTGCCCAGTACCCCTGCCTTGGACGAGTACGACGGTCCTCGCAACGTCGGAACCGTCGCCGCATTCCCGATGTCGGAATCGGAATCTCGTGGGGAAGTTGGCGAGAACGATTTCTTTCAGGATGCGGAGTTCCTGCCGTTGGGGAACGGTGCAGGGCAGCGTGACACCATCGACCTGAGCGGCACCGCCGGGATTTTCCCGCGTGGCAATTTGGGTGTCACCACCGACATCGACGTGTTCTCGTTCAATCTGGAAGCCGGCGATATCTTGGATGTCGCAACTTTGGGTGGCTCCGCTCAATTCACGGTGATGCTGCCCAGCGGCCAAGTTTGGTTCGCCGTGGACAGCGTTCTCAATGGCTCCACGACCCAGTTCAACACTTACCCCGCTGACTCACCGCTTCAAACTTTGGGCAACCAAGCCTTTGCTCAGATCGTTCCAGAAGACGGAACTTACTATGTGATGGTTTCGGGTGAGTCGACCAGTGTCGATTACACCTTGGGGCTGCGAACGTATCGCCCCGTGACCGAGAGTCTGCCAGTTGGAGAAGGGCAGGTCATCTTCTTGGACTTTGACGGCGGTGTGTTCCCACGGGCGGTTCTGCGAGAAATTTATGCCCCCGCTGGTGATCCAATCCTGGGTGGGGTCGCGTTCATCCCTGGCATCGAACAAACCTTGAGCGGATTGGGAGTGGTCAACCAAGCAGCGGGTGCCATCGAGAATTTGCAACTGTCGATTGCGGCTGAAGTGGAACGCATCTTCGAAGACGTGGGTGCCAAGAACATCAACGGCGACTACGACTCGACGGGCAATCCTGGCGACTATGGGGTCACGATCCTCAATAGTTTGCAGCACGCTGATCCCGGCAGCAATCCAAATGTGTCTCGTGTTTTGGTCACGGGAACCTCAACGAACTATGGCTTCGAAGCCACGGTTGCTGAATCCGTTGACGTCGGCAACTTCAAGCTCGACGAGTACGCCATTGTTCAGTTGGATACTTGGGTTCCGTTCGCTCAAGCGTTTCCCCGTTCGGCGGGATCGAGTGAGTTCGACGTGTTGGCGACTTACTTGGGTGGCATTGCGGCTCACGAAGCAGCCCACATCTTGGGCATTCGGCACACCGACGGCACCAACTTGGTCGCGAATGTCAGCGATGAAGGTGGCGACCCAATCGCCGATGATCAACTGGTCGGCCTTGGCCCTGACGGCATCTATGGCACGGCGGACGACATCCCTTCGTCCTTTGAAACAGACATCTTTTCATTGGTTGAAGGCATCTTCGGTACCAATTACACCGCTCATTCGATCGCCTACGGTTTGTCCACCGGAACGGTTGGCTCCGGTGCGACCGGACGGATTTTCAACGACATCAATGGCGACGGCACGTTCACTGGCGACTCGGGACTCAGTGGCGTCACTGTCTTCTTGGACGTCAACGGCGATGGCCTGTTGAGTTCAGCCGATCCTTCGACGGTCACCGCTGCCGATGGCACCTACAGCTTGTTCGGTGCGTCGGGCAGTTACAACGTCATCGCGATGACGCCTTCCAACTTCGTGGCAACGACCCCCGTCAGTCGTTCGGTGACTCTGGGAAGCAGCAGCACGCTGCCGAGCTTTGGTTTCCGTCAGTTGCTGTCGGATGTGACCGGCCGGAAGTTTGAAGATGTGAACGAAAACGGCGTCTATGATCCAGGCGAACCTGGTGTCGAAGGTGCCTACATCTATGCCGACTTGGACGGCGATGATCGTCCTGACTTGGGTGAGCCATTCGCGCTCACCGATGAGGACGGTTTGTATACGCTCGACTTGTCCGAGGTGGATTATTCCTACGCGATTCGCGAAGTCGCGGAGGCTGGGTTCGAAGCAACCGTTCCGTTGTCCGGCGAATACGTCGTCACGCCCGGTAGCGGACCAGCAGAGGGTTTCAACTTCGGTGGCCGGTCGTCTCGCGATTTTGGCGATGCTCCGGACACGTACGGAACCTTGAGTGCATCCAATGGTGCCAGCCACGGGATCCTCAGTGGTCTGACTCTCGGTGCCACGGTGGATCGTGAGAGCGATGGGCAGCCCACGGCCGATGCCACGGGTGATGGTGCCGACGAAGATGGCATCCTGTTCACGGGCCCCTTGGTTCCCGGAACGACCAGTTCCATCCAGGTGACGGTCAACAACACCACCGGTGGCCAGGCTTACCTGCAAGGTTGGATCGACGTCGACGGCAGCGGAACCTTTGATTCGGATGAACGCTTCATCACGAACCAAGTCCTTGCGACTGGTGTCAGCTCGGTTCCCTTGACTCTGCCCAGCTTCACTTTGCCGGCGAGCGGCCTGCTCGACACGTTTGCTCGGTTCCGTCTGAGCCAAGACACCAACATCTCGGCCACAGGTTTTGTTGATACTGGTGAAGTGGAAGACTATGCCGTTCGACTTCTGAATGACGGCGACTTGGCCAATGACGACAGCGTCTCGGTGCCTCGCAACAGCCAAGGCTTCCCGATCGATGTCCTGGCCAATGACTTCAACTCGGCGTCCAATCCGCTGACGATCACCACGCAGGGCACCGCCGCGACCCAAGGGGTTGTGACCATCAGTGCCGGTGCCGCTGGTCAGCAGCAATTGCTTTACACGCCACCAAACAACTTCGTCGGACAGGACACGATCCAGTACCGAGTCACTGACACGCAAGGCAACGTGGCAACCGCCACGGTCAGCGTCAACGTGACGTTCCAAACCGAAGACCCAATCGCTTTGGATGACATCTATCGCATCCCAGCGAACGCGAACAGCAGCGGCGGATTCCCGCTGAATGTTCTCGACAATGACATTGCGTCGAATGCTCCCGGTGGACTGACCTTGGCGTCTGTCACCAACGGAACCGCGGGTGGAACCGTGGTCTTGACCCAGAACAACCAATCGGTCAGGTATACACCTGCCGCTGGATTCACCGGGTCGGAACAGTTCATGTACACGGTTCAAGACAGCGAGAACAATTTCTCGACTGCGACCGTGACCGTCTCGATCAACCCGGACTCCGATGCCGATGACTTGGCATCGTTCACGTTGGAAATCTTGGACGAAGTCAACGACACGCCACGTCCAACCTTGCAACAAGGCGACATTTTCCGCTTGCGAGTCAGCGTGGATGATTTGCGGGACCTGCCTGGGCAAACGCCACAAGGTCTGGCCTCTGCATTCTTGGACGTGTTGTACTCCAGCGAGTTGGTGACGACCGTTGATACCAACTCCAGCGACGCGTTCCCCTTTGACATCACCTTTGGTCCTAAGTTTGAAACTCCTGGCAGTTTCCAACTCGGCAATTCACTGACACCTGGTCTGCTCGATGAAATCGGTGCGGCTCAGTCCATCTCGAACCTGTCGTCCGTCAATGGACCTGGTGACGACGTCGCTTCGCACACCGGACCGGCGGAACTGTTCACTGTCACGCTGCAGGCAATTGGTTCCGGCATTGCCGTCTTCCAAGCTGACCCATCTGATGCCGCGGTCAGCGAAACGATTTTGATCGAACAGTCCTCTGCTTTGGGCTTTGGCGAAATTCGCTACGGTTCGGTTGAGGTCGCGATTGCACCGGCGGGACCGAACTTCCCTTCGGCGTTGGATGATTCCTTCCCGGAAGGTCTCGATAGCAACGGATCGCTGATCACCAGTGTTTCCGAATCCGAACTGGACGTGCTCGACAATGACTTGTTGGGAACCAGTGGCGAAGTCATCTCCTTCGAGATCAATCAAGGTGCTGCCAATGGCACCGCACTCGTTCGCGACAATGGCACGCCCAACGATCCAACCGATGACTACATCGGGTACACCGCGGACATTGGATTCAGTGGTTTTGATTCGTTCACCTATGTGACCACGGTTTCCAGCCCAACATTCGGGATTGTCACCAGCATCGCGGAAGTGACCTTGGTCGTGGGAGCCAATCAGGACCCCTTGGCTGAGTTCGACTTCGAGTTGGTGGACGAATCGGGCAACCCGATTTCGACCGTCGCGGTTGGCCAACGTTTTGGTGTTCGTATTATCGCGGATGACCTTACGCAACGGGACCCCTATCCTGTCTTCGCTGGCTTCCTCGATGTCCTCTACGACACCGGACGCATCGTCCCGTCCGACACAATTTCTGGCGATGACTTTGGATTTGATGTTGAATTCGCGGACGAATTCAACTCCTCGGCAGCCGTCGGCGTCAACACGCGTGCCGGTTTGATCGACGAATTCGGTTCGCTCCGAAGTGACACTGGTCTCCCTGCAACCGGCGTCAGCCCCTTGTTGGCAACGCTGTACTTCGAAGCGGTTGCACCAGGAACGGCAACGATCACTGGTTCGCCAGCCGACCGGTTCCCTTTCCAAGACACGTTGTTGGATGACCGCGACGAACGAGTTGATCCATCGCAGATCGTCTATGATTCACTGTCCTTCACGATCACCGGAAGCGGTGAGCCACTGCAGAACACGAACCTGCCAGCGGATGTGAACGGTGACAATTTGGTCACGGCCATTGACGCCTTGTTGGTCATCAACGAACTCTCACGTTTGGATTCCGCCGTTGCGGGCGAACCCGGATCTGCGAATTCGAGCCCGTACTACCACGACGTCAACGGAGACCGCCGCGTCAGTGCCATTGATGCTCTTCGAGTCATCAACTATCTGAACGAAGTCTCGGCCGGCGAATCAATTGCTGCTGCGGGCGAATCGATCTCAACGGGCATTCAAACGCTCTCCAGCGAAGCCTCGGATCAAGCGATCGGTGACTTGGCAGCAGAGTCAAAGGTCACGGGCGGAGCTGCTTCGGCAACCGATGCATCGTCCACCGGTGCAGTGGTGGTCGATAACTCCACGGCGGATTCGGACGACGACGATCTGCTGGACTTGTTGGCCGACGACGTTGCGGGTCTGTGGGGCTAACCCAGACCGGAAGTTCAACACCCAATCAAAAAGCGTGGCGAAGCAATGGCTTCGTCACGCTTTTTTTGTTGACTGGTCGAACTCAAAGCAGCTTGCTCATCGCACCTTGCATTGGAATTCGATCGAGACGGTTTCACCGACACCGAGTTCCTCGGTCAGCTTCCAGATCAATTGATCCGAGCCAGCTTGGTTCGGTTGGATGCTGAAATCGGCGTCCATGGTCGCGGATTCCGATTCGGCGATGTACTCCAGACGCGTGGTCAGGTTGTCCGTGACGACGACGCCGTTGACCGGCGAGTCACCCACATTCTGCAATCGCAACGCGAAAGTCACGGTGTCGCCGACCGGTGCGTGTTGTTTGTCAGCCAACTTGATCAGGTTGACGCGTCCCGCCTCGGGGAAGTCATACACCACCACGGCGTCGACCTTTTGGTCGCGGGTCAGCGTTGGCGGTTTCAAGTCTTGGATCTCGACTTCCACCGATTCGTCGATTGACCAAGCGATGGCGGCGTTGGCGAAGCGTTCGACCAGTGCCAGTTGGGACTCGTCCAATTCAGACAAGCTGAGTTGGCGGATGTTGGTCAGCAACGCCAGGACATCTTCGGCGACTTCGATTTGTTGAACGTTGTCGACGGGGACGCCACGATTGCGATCTCGCATCGCATCGACGCGTCGCGTCAGTTCGCTGTGAGCAATCTTGGTGGTGTCGGTCATGACCAACCCGGGCTGATCCAAATCAATGCCACGTGGCCCCACAGGTTGAAACGTGCCGCCGACGGTGATCGAACGATCATTCACAATCGCTCCCGTGATCCGACGCACCGATGCAAATCGAGGTGAGTACACGCAGACACGATTGGAGGCGGAGAACTCAATGTCGCCTGCCTCGGTGGTGTAGTGAGTGACGGTGTCTTCGGGCTGCAGGCCGTTGATCATGTCGCCTCGAGTCAACCGAGCTTGTGGATCTTGGTCCCCGCCGTCGCACAGGAACTCTTGTGGGTCGACACCCCACGGAGCGCGCATCATGGGCATGGCAGGCATCGGCTGACAGGCAACGCAATCGCCGGCCATGCCGTTTGTTGAACCGCATTCGCCGCCGCAGGCCGTGCTGCCGCATCCGCATGCGGTTTGATTTCGAAAGCCAACTTGAGCGATCGCTGGTTGACCGATCGTGGCTTCGGCCCCAGGAACGTTGGAGGTCACGGAAGTCGATCCGTACAACGATGCCACATCCAACGCAGGTGCAGTGGGAGCTGCCGGAGCCTGAGCGAATGGCTGAGCGGGTTGAGTCGGTTGGACCGGATGCTGGGTGAGCGAGGCGGTCGGCGACACGATGGGCGAGGCGACCGGCGTGGCGCAACCACTGATCAGCATCGCGGCAGCACCAACAGCCAACCAAGCCAAGCACATCGGTGCACTGTTTGATCGAGTGGCGTTCGTTGGTTGCGACAGGATCGCGATCTCGGAAAGGCGAGCTGGATGCATCATGATTCCGGCTTGAAGATGGGTGCCCAGGTGGGATAGCCAAAGAAAAACTGGGGTGCCAGTTCGTGGGAACGTGGCGGGGCGAGCGAGCCGATTCGCAGGATCGCGACGACTCGGCCGAGGCGATCGGCAACTTGCAGTGGGTCTTGGAACTGCGACACATCGATCGGAGTTTCGCCGCCGGTGTCGCTGCCCGTCGTGGGGGCTTGAGCGAGTGGCACGGCGGTTTGTGGGTCTTCGAGGTAGATCACTCGGGTGACCATCTGGCCATCCAATGCGGCTTGCAAGTCTTCTTCGTCGAGGGTGACGATCACTGGATAACGCGTTGCCAATCCCGGTGGCGGGTAGGTCCGGTCGACCATTTCCAAGGTTGGAAACAACTCCGCGCCTTCGGCACCGCGGATCCCGGTGATTTGAAAGCGGTAAACTTGGCCGACCAACAAACCCGCCATCAACCCCGGTTCGGGATCTACAAAGCTGCCCATTTGAGGCAATGCAAATCGAACGCCTTGTGGGCCTCGGATTTGAACGGGTTGATAGTAGGGAGCTTGCACTCCCATTGCCGCCGTGCCGCCTGGACCAGCCATCTGACGCGTGGCCGCGATCACGCCCGGTGGCATCGCGCCGTTGAACAATCGATGTTGTCCGTTGGACGAGAGGTACTGGGATGGGTCAGCCGCTGAAGAAGAGAGGCTGGTTGCCAACACGCAGGCGATCGCGAGCGACGGCAGAGCCCATCCGGCGTTCAGCAAGTTGCTGGGCGGAGTAATGCGTGCGATTGCCATGAGTCTCAATCCGGTTGCGATGTTCATTCTCGGGCAGCTGCGAAAGTTGCCCTGAGCGGTATTTTGCTCTGAGCGGTAGCTCGCTCTGGGCGGTTGCTCATTCATTGCAGGAACGCCACTTGCGCTGGGCAGTGACGATGCGGTGCGTTGCCGAAGCAAAACACCGCGTCGTGGTTCTGAGCAGTCAGGCCCGTGAGCCTGACTGCATTCGGTTGTCACCGGCTTTCCAATTCGGACGTTACTGACTAGTAAACGCCTTGGCTGGCCTTGTCGTAGAGAGGCCGACCGTTTGGAACGCCTGGGTTGATGTTCTGCTCAGTGATCCGAACACGGCTGACCGGGTTGGGGTAGCTCATGCCAGGTTGCTGGCGAACATCGATTCGCATCTTCTCAACCGGTTGTGGAATGTTCATGTGAGTGTGGTTGCGGATCACATGCTTCTTCAAACCGGCTGGAGCACCCAATGGAATGTGAGGTGGTCCAGGCAATCCAATCGGCGTGCCAGTGTGTGGCATCCCATACTGAGGAGCGTTGACACCAGCGATCATGCCGGGCATTCCCATCGGTGTGCCCGATTTGCCAGCACCTGGTCCGCCGCATCCGTCGGTCATTGCCGGAGCGAAAGGAGCGGGCAAGCCAGCGATCGGAGGACCCATCATGCCGCCCATTGCCATGCCACCGTTGCCGCCAGCCATCTCGATGTCTTTGTCACCCAAACGGATGATCGCCAAGATGCTACCGCGACGGTCGGCTTCGACGATTGGGTCGATGCCTGGATCGAGGCGGGTGCTGACAAGCGTGTCGATACCGGCCAAAGCAGGGCCTTGGAACTCGGGATCTGGTAGGTAGATGACTTTGGTGACGAAGTTACCGGTCAAGACTTGGTCGAAGTCTTCTTCGGTGAACTGGATCGGCACCGAGTTGTGAGCCAAGTACGCACCGGTCCGTGGGTTGGCGTAGGCCAATTCAACGGTCGGGTACAATTCCACACCGGGACGGCTAGGAATGTTGGTCAGCTTCAGGCGATACAGACCGCCTTGTGGGAAGTTCTGACGAGCGGGAACCACCATCGGTTCGCTGTCGAACATGCCGGCACCGGATTGGTCATAGCGAACTTGCATGCCATCTGGGTTGCCAAAAGTGACCTGGGCGGTCGAAACCATCCCAGGCATCATGCCGGGTGGTGGCATCATTGCCACGCCGCCACCAGGAGGAATGTTCGATCCGCCACTGAGACATCCGCCGCCACCACAGCTGCCGCCACATCCGCAATCGCCACCGGCGAGTTGACGGAAACCGACTTGCTGAATTTCGGGGTTGTTCTGTCCTGCCTGGACGATGCTCGAAGGCACTTCACCGAGGACGCCGTCGATGGCTCCCTCTGTGATCATGCCTTCTGTGCCCGTTGCAGCCGCAGGAGCGTTGGCTCCCATCATGCCGTAGGCCTGTGGGCCCAAGACACCGGGGCCGGGGCCTCCGACGCCTGGACCTGGTTGCATCATCCGCTGTTCTGGAGGCAGGTTGTGGCGAACCGGCACACATCCGGTGGCGAGGATCGCCGTGGCCGCCGCAAGCGCCAAATGAGTGACGATTCGTTTCATCTTTTCCCCCGTCTTGGGTCGCTGGGTTCTTCCCCCAACACTTGCCATGAATCGGACGAGTCGACAAGCGACTCGTTCGGGTTTCACGCAGCGTGGAACAAGAACTGGTTGTGATTCAATCGTTGAATCAAATCAAAATGGAAAGTCAGTGGTGTTCAGTTGTGACCAGATCTGGCTGGACGCGAAGCGGGAAAACGACCTAGGATCGGCCCTTCTTCCCCGCAACTGTTCTGTCAGGATCAGTCACTGCTCAGCTCATCGGCACACGAGAGGGCATTTCTTTGGCAAAATCGTCATAACCTCCCCATGAAGATTCACCCGCACGACTGCTTTGACTGTCTGAACCCGCACAGCGACGGTGCTGCTGATGTCAGTCGACGGAGCTTGGCAAGTCGCCTGATACCCCGGAAAACACTGGGAATACTGGCGGGATGCCTTTTCGCCTGCTTCCTTTTGGGCGGCCTCGCGACGGCGGTTTGCAATGAAATTCAGGCCTGGGGTGCGGATTCGATTGAGCCCAAAACAAATGGCCCTGCCGACCGATTGATCGCTCAGACAGTCCAACGAATCGGTCACGGACCCGCGTTTGATGCAAAAGTTCGCCAACGGGTTTGGGTCAGCGGACGAGAAATTTTAGGAGTCGGAACGTACGAACAAGCCGGCCAGGGAACCGGCCAGTTCAATTTGCAAGTCACGATGCTCGACGGCGAGGGAAAACACACGCTGCAACAAGTCAGCGACGGGCGATTGGCTTGGACCCGCGAACAGATCGGGGAACAAGTTTCCTTGCGGCGGGTGGATGTGGGACGCTTGGACCAATGGGTCAACGACTCACTCGCATCGCTGATGGGACGTGGCTCGCAAGGGGCAGCGGTTCCGACCACGATGAAACCCAGCGTCCGAGTCGGCGGGTGGACGGAAATGATGGACACCATTGCCTCGGAACATGACCTGACGTTGCAATCCGGCCAGCTCGAAGGCCGTGACGTTTGGATTGTCACGGGAACCCTCCGCAACGACGTGCGAACGCAACGCTTGCAAGAGTTTGGCACAACGTCTTGGCCAGAGCTTTGTCCCACGCAAGTCATGGTGTTGATTGCACGAAGCGACGATCCAGAAACCGGATTTGGAAACGGCCTGCCGCTGCTGATCCAATACTGTGGAGACCCAGTGCAACGGCAGACAGCGGAAGGCGAGGACAACCCGGCTATTTCGGATCTCGACAACCAAAGTCGCAGTGGCACCGACGCCAGCGAAGCAAGTGTGCTTGACGACTCCACTGCTGACCCGCAACTATCCCACCAACGAATGCTGACCGGGCCTTTGATCAGTTTGATTGAGCTGTATTCGCTGCGTCCGATCTCGCCTCCGCCGATCGGTCGCTTTCGATTTGAAAACCAAGACCTCGACGTCGAATTCACCAACGAAACCGATCGCTACTTGTCCCGTTACGGGATCGCGATCACGGAACGTCAAAGTCGAATGCTCCGGCGCTAATGAATCCCAAGTCATCACGTTCTTCGCTTCCTGCCAACGCCACGCTCCGAACGCGTTTGTTCTCTTGGGCGAAACTTGTTCGACTGCCCAATGGATTCACGGTGGTCGCCGATGTGTCGGCCGCGTTCTTGTTGGTGCTGGGCGCCAGCGGTTGGTTGCGATCGGGTGATGACCGTGCTGGTTCGGTTTGGCCATTCTTGGCGTTGGTCGTTGCCTCAGGAGTCGCCTTGTACTGGGGCGGCATGGTGCTCAACGATGTCTTTGACATCCGCGCTGATCGCCGAGCACGCAGCGAACGGCCGCTCCCGCGCCGCGAGATTCGGTTGGCGGATGCTCGGCGGGTCGGCTGGGCATTGCTCGTTGCGGGAATGGTTTTGGCTGCTTTGATCGGTACCGTCCCAGGTGTGATCGCGTTGCTCTTGAGCATCTGCATTGTCGCTTACGATGGCCCCTTCAAACGCACTCCCATCGCCTCCGTGTTGATGGGTGGGTGCCGCGTGTTGAGCTTCCTGCTGGGATCAACGGCGGCTCATTCTGTGATCCCTGCGGAGCAATGGCAGGGACGTGTGTCCGTCCTCGGCGAGCCCGTTTGGATGCACATCACACCCGTCTCGTTCGCGTTTGCAATCGGCATGGGACTTTACATCACCGGTGTCACCACGTTCGCCCGTCGTGAAGCGATCGGTGATCGCAGCCTGCACCTTCCGTGGGGCTGGTTTGGGATGACATTGGGCGGCCTGGTGCTCGCGCTCGCCCCTCGTGTTGCCAGCCTCTTCCCGGCCGCGAACGTGCCAGTGGATTGGACCCGTGGTTGGCAAATTGACCCCGTGCTGATCTTTCCCGCCACGATTGCCTTGATGATCGTGCCGACGCTTGCGAGAGGCTGGACAGCCTGGCGATCCCCGTCTCCCAAACGCATTCAGCTCACAATCAAGTCCGCGATCATGGCGATCATTCCCTTGATGGCCGCGATCACCATGCTCGGTGCCGGAGCCATCCCATCGCTCTGCGTCTTCGCCCTGGTGATCCCCTCCACATGGCTCGCCCGCCGCTTCCGAGTGACGTAAAAGGTGTCAGGTACGAATGGCAACGACTCCCCGGCAACTATTGAATTTGTTCAAACCCGGTCGGTAAAACCTTGTATTCGACCGGCGTTCCATTCGGTAGATTGCAGCTCACTCGACATTGATAGGGAGAGGGACCTTGTATTAATACCCCAGTGAAATTCTTGATCGTCACGTGGTCGACAATCTCAAATGATTTGAAATCAACAACGAACAAAACGGACTTGGCCTCTTCTCGGAGAGCTTGGGATTCCCGAACAGAAATCGGTTTGCCTTCTTCATATTCCCGCTTCTGACTATACCAGAGCAGTTTTGTTTCTGGCGATTCAGGAAAATCAATCACCTTGCAATTCAGTGATCCGACCGGTGTCATGTCAAGAAAATCGAAAACGTCGTTGTTGGTTCCCGACAAAGCCAGTCGACAAAGCACGCTCGTACCGAGCCGGGAATGAGCCAAGTTCTCATTTCGACTTTCAACTAAACATTCGTAGGACTCGACGGTTTCCGCTAATTTAGCAGCCTCCGATTTCAACAAGAGATTTTCACGATGCGATCGAACAAGAAAAGCGGAGGCAATCGTAGCGATCGCTAGAAGTAAAGCGATTGTGACATTTTTCATTCGTTCGTTATCGCAACCTAAGTGGGGTGAGCTATCAAAGCCGACTGCGCTACGCCGATTGCATTTGAGACACTGCGAACGCTTGCGTTGAAGCAGGTCGGCAGGAGCCTTTCGGCATTTGGACTGTTTCGGTAAACGTCGTTGCTCCCACGTACAACCGGGGCTAACGCCCAAACGGCTCACATGATGATGCCCGATCATTCCTGCCGACCTGCTTAGCGGCCTGTTGATTTAATCTTAACCCGAAGCGTTACCGCTTGTCGATTGAGTCGTCAACGAGGTTTTAACGCGTGTAGGAGGGGCACTCTTGCCCGTCAAAGTTGCGGATGTCGGATAAGAGTGGCCACACTACAGCAATATCGACAAGCCGGGTAACGAAGAATCGCGTGCCATTCCAACCAGCGGAGGTTGCATAGCGTGATCGCAAGTTGGAGGAGGCCCGTACGCGTCGTTGTCAGCAAAAGCGAAAACGACACGCTTATGTAAGAAACTGCAAAGGCTTCGGTCGAAGGATAGAGCCCTGCTGCGGAGCAACCGGAGCGCCGCGCCGAGTGAAAAGTCGAAGGGCGGCGGTCTCGAAAGATGCCGTCACTCTTCCCTTCGATTCTTCCATCATACGAAAAATCTTTCGGGCAGGATGCCCGAATTCACCGGCAGGAAGCCATCACAATGTGTAACTCGCAGAAACGCAAATTCCCGTTCCTACTGAACCAAGACAATGTCTGAACAATCTCACATCCTGGACCGTTGTCACTAAATTTCGATAAGATCCTTCCACAAGGAAACGAGGTTCCGTGAGGTCGCCGGATTTTCTTGCAGCCATTGGCACATCGCGAGTCGACGTTCGGGGCCTTCGTGGTTTTCCAGTTGGGCGGTGCGGACTTTGGGTTGGCCACCGGCCTCGTTTCGCCAAAACCGTTCTGCCGATTCGCTGGCGAGGTGGTCGCCAAACCGAACGGCGAAGTCGGAGGTTTCGCCCACGAACAACACGGAATCGTCTCGGGCGAGCACCTGGTACAGGCCGCCTTTTGCGGAGCCGCTTTTCGAACTCGGCCCGGAGGTGGCAGTCCAGTTTTTGGCTGCTGAGAACTTCAGGGGCGAGTGCTCTGGTGCGTCTTCACTCGGTTGGTTCTCGCGAGCCGCGGTGGCCCATGATCGCAGTTGGGTCGCACACCAACGAAGTGTCATAGGATCGGCGTCAGCCGCATGCAGCAACGCTTCGCGATCAAACTCTTCGAGTAACTTGGGATCGGTGAAGATATCGTCCAAGCTGTGTTCGGGATAATGCTGCGCGAGTTTGGACCACGCCAATTCAGCGGCGTAGCTGAATCGTTCCAGTGTGGTCGTCGGGATCGTGGTGGGACGCACGGTGTGAATGCCTTCGGCGGTCAGTGCACCGGACGCGCGCAGTTCGATCAGTCGCTGACGTCGGGACGCGGCGGGTTCGCGTTCGGAGATCCGGCGACACGCGGTTTCCAGGCGATCGCTGAGGACCGGATCGAGCAGCACCCGATCGACGGAGTGGCCGTCATGGATGTCTCGGAAGGCGTTGATCAGTTCGCCATCGGTCATCGCACGCATGGTTTCAAATTGGAATTCCATCTGAGGCCCCACCTGTTGGGTTGCCCAGCGTTGGCGTTCTTCTTCCTCGCGAGCTAGCTTTTCCGCCTTGGTTTCGTTCTTCTTGCCGTTGGTGGCGGGGGCGCTGCGAAGAGGGTCTGCGGCACCAGTGAGCGGATCGCCAACACGAATTTGTTCGAGACGTTCGTTTCCGAGCGAAACATATTCTTCGCTCATCTCAAAACTGATGAACTCACGACCGAGCTTTTTTGCAACAGCGACGGTGGTGGCACTGCCGCTGAAGGGATCCAGCACTTTGTCGCCGGGGTCGCTGCAGGCCCGGACGATGCGGCCGAGCAACTGTTCTGGCATTTGACAGCCATGGAACCCAGCACGCTCCTTGAACGTGCCCGCGACTCGAGGGAAGTACCAGATGTCCTCATCGGCTGTGAAGCCGTAGGGCAGGTCCTGGGGCCGCAGGATCCAAGTGTCATCGGGCATCCGGCCTTTGCTGTTGGCGCGGCGGTCGTTGTAGACCAATTGCCGGGCGGAAGGCACTCGCACGGCTGGATCGTCGGCGTTGAATTTGAAGTGCTTTTCGTCTTTGACGAAGTGAAACAAATGGGCGTGTGACCGCGTGAATTTGTATTTGCAGTGCACGCCAAAGGTGTAGTACCAGATGACCCAACTGCGGCACCGGAAGCCGATGTTTTGCGACAGCACCTTCAGTTCGGCAGCGTATTCGTCTCCGATCGCCAGCCAGAAGGCTCCATCATCGGCCAGAACACGGTGCACGCCGCGAATCCAGTTTTCGGACCACTGCAGGTATTCATCGGATTCCAACGAGTCATCGTAGACGTCGTAGGTGTATCCAATGTTGAACGGTGGATCGGCAAAAGCCAGGTCGATGCAGCCGTCTGGCAGCTTCGCCATGCCCTCGACGCAATCTGAAACGTGAATTTGTCCGAAGGCTGGAGAGGTCATACAAACATTCAGATCCGTTCACGGGCCACAATCGATCAACTGTTGGGCCGGATGATCCACCATAACCGTTCGAAGATCAACGCCTCGTCGTCGCCCGATGCCAGGGCCTGGTGTGCCAGTTCGCGTTCGGAGGGGTTGAGTTTCAGTTGACCGGCCAAATGAGCGACGTGGTCCAAGCGGCTGTCGAAATCCGGCAACTGAGAAATCCACGCGGGAACAATCATCGAGGATCGCATGGGATACCCCGTCGCGGCGACCGCGGTTTTGCGATCCCCGTTCTTTTCAGGACGACGCTTTTCCGAGTTTGAGGGCGTGCCATCGGCGGACAATTCGCTGCCCAGGGGCTGAGCCAGCAATGTGTCGCGACCGCTGTCGCCCGGCCAGTTTGGCTTGGCATCGAGCAAAGCGACTTGCAACCGACGCTGAGCGGATCCAGGACGCCGAAACGGAGATCGAGCCGCCATCGCGTGGACGGCGGACACCGCGCTGGACCATTGTTGATCGTCGGCGATCAAAACTCCTTGTGGCGACATCGCATCGGGAACCGAGCGAGTCATCACGGCATCGGACAACAAAATCGACAGGCTGCGAAGCACGTCGAAATCACTGGCGATCAAATCATCCACCAGTGGACGAAGCGTCTCGGACGGGACGGAGGCAGCCGAAGCGACCGACAGATCAAACGGGCTGGTCGTGGACGGCGAATCGTGAACCATTGCAAACAAGGTCGACACGATGCCCTCCGCCAAGTCCCGTGAGCCAACCAAGTTGTCGGACCAGGCCTGTGATTCTTCTTGGGAGGGGCGCTTCGCCAATTGACGACGTCCGTCCAGGGTGTCGTAGAAGAGATCCTTGTTGGCTCGCGACGGGTTCAGCAGTGGGGCCAGTCCTGCTGCGACGGTCCAGTAATCGGCTTGCGTTGGAACCTCGTCACCGGAGTTGGGAACATCGTGGCAGCGTTGGCAACGCAGATCCTTGTGACTGGTCAAAGCTGCTGTCTTGACCGTGACTTCGTGCAAGTCCGTCGGTTGCAACATTCGAATCCACGGGGTCGCCGCCGATTTCGAGGAGTCCGATTTTTCGTCCGGACTGGGGTTGGAATCGGCCTTCGACGGGAGCATCCAAGCGGCGATCAAGCGATCGGCACCCGATCCGCTCTTCAGCACTTCACTGAGACTTTCAGAGGCATCTTGGTGCTTGGAATTCTTTCCCAAGATCGCGGTCAGCAACCGCTTCGAGATCGCTTGGCGATTCGATGGGTTAGCGATCGCTGTTCGAATGGCTTTGGCATCGCCGATCGCATCGACGGGAATCACCAGACCCAAGCGGTCAGCGAGTTCCTGTTGAATCGATTCCTTTTTACGCGAAGGCGTGGGGCTGACGCCCAGGCGTTTCCAGTGTGACTGCCAACGCGAGTTGATGTTCTGCGAAACCAAGGTGATTGACGGAACCGCGGCGGATGGTGAAGCCGATTGGGTGTCTTGCTGACTTGGTAACTCGGGCGAGAGCGAGCCTGGATCGCCATCGAGGGCGGTCGAAGGATCACCAGCCAACTCGATTGGTTGAGCACGTTTTCGGGGAGCAGGCTTGGGTTGTGGGGACGCGTCTTCGCTTTCCACCACAGCAGACGGGGTGGGCACGGATGGCGCGGCGTTGTCGGTCGCCTCCTCGGCGATCGCTTGCAGAGCCACCCCGGATCGGTACTTCACGCCCACGGCGATTCCGACGCACAGCAACAATCCGGCGGCGATGCCGATCAGGATCGTGGCAAGCGAAGGTTGGGAGGAGTGCTCGGCAACGGGAGAAGCGGATTGGTTCTTGGAACCCGCGAGTTTGGATTCTGACCCCGCGTTTTCGTCCGCCAGTCGTCGCAGGATGAGTCCGGTTTGATCGGACGGTGTGGGACCACCGAGAGCTTCCTGGATCAGCAGGTCCAGCATCGCGTCCTCGCGCAACGAGTCCGGTCCCTGGGAGTCAGGGCCAGTGTTCCGAGGGGGATCCTCGTGCGGTTCGGCGGGGGAAGGGTTTGTATTCATGATGGTTGAGTCACAGCGCGGAGTTTTTCTTCCACGCATTCTCGAAGTTGTGCTTTCGCTCGCTGCATCAGGTTTCGGGCTCCGTGGTCGGAAATGCCCAGGTTTTCACCAATTTGCACGCGAGGTGTGTTGTGAACGAAACGCATTGCCAAGGCGTCGCGAGCACGTTCGGTCAGTCCCTCCATGCATTCTCGGAGGGCTTCGACGGTTTCATTGCCCGTCAAATCCTTGCCCGCCCATCGTTGCCAACTTTCGTCCAGCAACTCAGGTGAATCAGAAAGTCGGATCCGTCCGAACTTTCGGTGGTATGAAACGAGGAGGTTGTACGCCGTGCGGCGAAGGTATTCTGAAGTGGCTTCGTCTGAATGTTGAACGAAGTTGTCTCGTCGAAGTACACGCAGAAACGTCTCCTGCGTCAAATCGTCCGCCGTGGCGGAGTCACATCCGAGCAGTCGCAAATACCGCCAAATTCCATCTTGGTGGCGGACAACCAATTCAGCTGGTGAAAGTTCACTCACGCATCCATTGGCCTGGATCTCAGGCCACCAATTCACGAATGAGCTTTCCGCCACCAGCAATTTTCATCGGTCGTCCGTTGTTGCTGGTGAAGGTGGTTTCGGTTGAAATTCCCAGGCCTTTGCAGACCGTCGTCATCAGATCTTCGCTGCTATAGGGTTCCGTCTCAACCGTGGTTCCGTCGGAATTGGTCTCGCCGACGGCCAACCCGCCCTTGATTCCCGCCCCGCCCACGACGCAGGACCACGCCCGAGCGAAGTGATCTCGGCCAGCATTGGCGTTGATTCGAGGCGTTCGGCCGAATTCGCCCATCCACATCACAACGGTGTCCTGCAGCAATTCTCGCTGAGCCAGATCTTCCACCAAAGCACTCATGGCTCGGTCCAAAGTTGGCAATTTGTTGTCTTTGAGTGCTGTGAAGTTGTCGTTGTGCAAATCCCAGCCGCCCAGGTCGACTTCGATGAACGGCACACCGGCTTCCACCAAGCGACGGGCTAGCAAGCAGCCTTGGCCGAAGTTGTCTGTGCCGTAACGTTCTTTGACTTCGTCGGGTTCTTTCTCCACGCGGAACGCTTCCATTTGTTCGCTGGTCATCAGATCCAACGTTTTGCCCAGCACCTTTGCGTGCTCGGCGGCGGGCGTGTCACGCGTGCGTTTGGCGAACCCGCTTTCGATCATGTTGAGGGCCGCCATGCGTTGCAGCAGTCGATCGTCATCCAGGTTCATCTTGAGGTTTCGAACACGGCCGTTGCTGGTCACGGAAAATGGCGACCAAGCCATCCCCAGGAACCCAGGACCGGCACCGGCGCCACCCACCGAAACGAAGGGAGGAATCTCCAATGCGGGACGTTGATCGATCAACTCATGAGCGATCACGCTGCCGTAACTGGGGTGTTCGATGTTGGGGTTGGGAACGTAGCCCGTGTGCATGTAGTAACTGCCGCGGCTGTGGTCGGCCTCTCGTGTCGACATGCTGCGAACGACCGACAGGTGTTTCATCTGTTGGGCGATCATCGGCATGTGCTCACAGATTTGAGCGTTGCCGGTGGTCGAGATCGGGCGGAAGGGACCGCCGGTCGGAGCACCTGGTTTCAGGTCCCACATGTCAATCGTGGGCGGACCGCCACCCATCCAGAGCAAAATCGCGGACTTGCGATTGCGTCGCATTTCGTCGGCTTGCGCAGCGATGTTGCCGCCCAAAGTCCACGCGGCCGCGGCCGCGGCGGATGACCCAGCCAAGTGGCTCATGAAGTGACGACGCGTCATGCCGTTGGGGGTGGAAAGATCCATGGTGAACTCCGGGAAAGAAAAGGTGATCGGTTCGTGGCGGCATGAGAGCCACCCTCGGATTGGGCGATGTCAGATCAGGCGTTTTCAGATTGGGACGCTGGCAGTGATCGCTGCCGGGGTCCTGTCTGAGGGTGAAATCAGGCAGCTCAGTGCTGCATGATGAATTCGTTGCTGTTGAGAATCGCCCACCACATGTCTTGCAACATTTCAGGCTCATCGCCTTTGCGAGCGACCAACAACTTGCTGGCAATCGTGACTTCGTTTTTGGTTGGACGACGTGCCAAACCACTGAGGAACAATCGCGTCACACGGTCTTTGGGCGAACGTCCCGACTGGCTGAGTTGGTCCAGGAACGAACCGGCTTCTAGGCTGATTGCGTTCTTCGTCAAGTCACCGTTGAACAACATCAAGGCTTGTGGGATCGAACCGTTGAAGGTGGTTGTTTCGGTTCCTTCGTCGTTTCCAAAGGCGACGACAAATTGCGACAACCAACGACGACGTTCTGCTTCCTGTTGTTCATAGCTGCCTTTGGACTGCGCGTTGCTGGCGGTGACCATCGACGCGTACAGCTGTTCGGCACTCATTTGACGCAAGTAGAACCGCGAGAATTTGGGGGATTCACCGATCGTTGGGTCGTCGATCTCGTTGCTGGAACTCATCGTCGATGCCAATTGGTAGGGACGGCTGAGGGTGATCCAGGTGATCAGCTTTTTGAGGTCGTAGCTGCTGCTGCGGAATTCCTTGCCAAGGTTGTCAAGCAACTCAGGATGCGACGAAGGGTTGTGTGGGCCCAGGTCATCGATTGGACGAGTGAAGCCGTAGCCAAGGAACATCGACCACATCCGGTTGACGATCATCTTGTCCAGGTACTCGCTCTGCAGCATCAGACGTCCGAGTTCTTCGCGGCGATTGACGTCTTCGACAAAGCCACTTTTTTCGATCTCGGTGCCATCGGTGAAGACCGGGTAGGCGACCTTTTGCAAACCATTTCGCAGTTCATAAAACACCAGTGCGTCTTCGGGGTCGTTGGCTTCGCCAGCAAAGTCTTGGCTGACCAATTCGGCCGACTCGATATCTCGTGTTCCATCAACGAACCGACGCAGAGATCGGGTCTGGCGGAAGAACGCATTGAACTCCCAGAACTTCTGTTGTTTCCATTGGTTAAACGGGTGGTTGTGACACTGGGTGCACTGGACCTGTTGTCCCAAGAAAATCCGCGAAACACTGCTGGTCGCAAGCGTGCCTTTTTCTTGATTGACTTTGTCGACCAAGAAGTTGACCGCGCCATTGAAGTTCGGTTCACCCGGGGTGGTCGATCCTTCGGCGGTGACCAGTTCATACACCAGTTGGTCGTAGGTCTTGTTTCCTGCGAAGCTATCGCGGAGGTACTTCTGCATGCCGGTGCGGTTGGTCAAGTCACGGCGATCGGTGCCACCGCTGCGGCCGATCAACTGGTTCGTCCAAACGGTCGACCAGTGGTTGGCATACTCTTCGGTGTAACGGTCGTCGTTGAGCAAGCGATCGACGAGTGCGGCTCGTTTGTTCGAGTCGCGGTCACCCACGAATTCCGACAGTTCTTCGAATGAGGGGATTCGCCCAATCACGTCCAAGTAAACGCGTCGGCACCAAGTCGCATCGTCGACTTCCGCGGCAGGACGAATCGAAAAGTCTCGCCAGACTTGCTCGATCGCTTCGTTGATCATCACCACCTGAGGTGGAACGGCAGGACCGGCCGCCGAGGCGGTGGAAGCCATGGAAGAACAAGCGAGAGATCCCGCGATCAACAGCCCGGAAAGGGACAGAACGATCGATTTCATGAAAAACGCTCGGCGAAGTTAGACGAGAAGTGCGAAGCAAAAGCCTTGGGCCACTCATCGTCAGAAAAGAATGAGCGGGCGGGCTGGAAGCGACGCGAGACAAGAATAGAACGGCTACCCGCAGGAAATGTACCCGCTGGAGGCTGATTCATCCTCAGACAACCAACCTCCATTTTAGTCCAATCTGGGCCGCTGCCACCAATCCAAGAGGGATTGTGGGAAAGGAGAATTGATCCGGGGGCGTCACAATCGGACTTGGAGCCAGCCGTTTCTGCTGCGCTTTGTTCGCCACAGAGGGGACGACATCGGTAACTCGGGGCGGAAGCCTGGACCGCGGAATGTTTGGTGTTGTGGAGCGTATTCGTTCGCGCAAGTTCTCATCCCGGTAGGGATGTCAGATGGTAGCCGTCGGTAAGCGATAGCGCCACCGATGGACACGCCCCCCCCACGCCGCCACTCTCCCTCCCGCCGTGGCCATTGGCCACGGCGGGAGGGAGAGTTTCATAGGTGCTCGTCTTCCGGGGGGACGCTGCTACGCAGCAACCCCCGGCTACCATCTGAAATCCCTACCGGGATGAAGAAAGACAGAAGCCGGAAGAAAAATTGCATTCGCGATCGGAACGCCAATAGCAAACATTTCGCAACCCAAGGGAAGCTCCGTGCCGGGGAAGGTGGCTGGCACCTTCCCCGCGGAGCGATCAGTGGCCAATCTGAATTCGGCACAGTTTGTCGTCGGCGGTCATGTACAGCCACTTTTCGTCGCTGTCGAAGGTGCAGTTGCTGGTCCGCCCGCCGGTGAGGATCCGGCCGAGCAACTTGCCATCGGGAGTCATCACATAGATCCCGCCGGGACCGCTGGCGAACAAGGTCCCCTGGCTATGAACGGCCATGCCGTCGGGAAGTCCGGGGAATTCCTTCATCGCATCGCTGGCGTTGCCGAGCACTCGTCGCTCACCAAGAGAGCCGTCGGACTTCAACGGGTAAGCCATCCAAATCGGTTCTTGGGGATCGCTTTGAGCGATGTACAACGTCTTCTCATCTGGCGACAAGCCGATGCCGTTTGGCCGCGCGATGGAATCCGTCAACAACGTCACCTCACCCGACGTTGAGACGCGGTACACGCCGCAGAAATCCAATTCGCGTCGTTTGTCTTCGGCACGCTCGGGCAATCCATACGGCGGGTCGGTGAAGTACAGGTTGCCGGCTTGGTCAAACACCAGATCGTTGGGGCTGTTCAGCCGTTTGCCTTGGTAGTTGTCGACGATCGTTTGCTTGCCACCGCCGATCGTCAGCACCGACACGCGTCGGTCGCCATGCTCGCACATGACCAAACGGCCTTTCGCGTCCAACATCAACCCGTTGCTGCCCGGTTCCAACCCGTAGTACGTGTTGCCGGTGTAGCCACTGGGTTCCAAGAACAACTCCACGCCTTGGCTTTTGCTCCAGCGATAGATCGTGTTGCGTGGGATGTCGCTGAACAGCAACGCGTCTTCTTGACCGTCCTCTTGAGCGGGAACCCAAACCGGGCCTTCGGTCCAAGTGAACCCGGCCGCCAGGACTTCAATCTTGACATCCACTGCGAGGAACTGATTGAGCGAATCATCGAGTCGTTCCACTCGGCCGATGGTCGATGGCGTTTGAGCGACCGCCGCCGAATCGATTCCGACAGAGGCAATCGTGGAGGCAACGAAGGCGAGCACGGTGGTGCGTGCCAAGGCACGTGGCAACAAAATCATGGTGGGAATCTCGATGGGGAAAGGCGAGAAGAACGGGAGGGGCCAAGCATCTTATCCACCGCACGATCACGACACAAATTTTTGCTGCTTGGGCATCATGCCCGTCCCAACCGCGGAGCGGTGACAGGTGTTGAACAACGGTCGTCGCTCCGCGACTTGCCGATGCATGGCAATCTTGGGCACCTTGGGTTGAAACCCAAGGCTGTCCCATGCCGTCGCTCCGCGACTGTTGCCGGGAACGTTTCCACCCGTTTCAACCGCGGAGCGGTGACATTTGTCAGGCTCGGGTTTCAACCCGAGTTCTCGGCCGCAGCTCCTCCGCCCCAAAGCCGCGGCGCGGTGACAGGCGTCGTCGTGGCATCAATCCTCGGCTGTGTACCGAATGTCGCCGCGGCGCAGTCGTGCTTGCCACTTCTTGATGTCGCTGTTTCGACGCGACACGTTTTCTTGGTCGGGACGGTACCCCAGGGTGTCGCCCACGATGTCTCGCAAGTTTTCAATCGCCAGCACGCGGACCGACATGGAACTCGAATTCAGGTACTCGACCAACTTGGCATCCGCACCGGCCTCGAGTTGTTCGTTGTTGTATCCCACCAACAATTCAAACAGAGTTTCTCCATCGGCCTGTTCGGCTTGCTGGATCGCGTTGTCGATGGCTTTGGCTGCTTCCGCGTCGGACGCCATGTGTTGGCGGAGTTGCTGGAAGTGCTCGGTGAAGTACAGGCGATGACGGGGCGTGCTGAGGATGCCGGTGGCACCGAAGTACACGTCCGCTCGTCCGATCATCAGCAACGTTTGAGCTGCCAAGGCCGAGACTTCGACGCGGCGAAACGCCATTGCTTCCCGCAGTTCCTTTTCCAATTGTTTGTCATCGAACGAACCATCGCGGCTGACAAATTCCAGCAACCCTTCTCGAGCGGAGGTGACCAGCAGGTCCGCTTTTTCAGGAGGATCGATCCAGTTGGGCAATCGTTCAACGTCGCTGACCTCTGCTTCCCCGGTGCCGCGTCCCCGCCATTGCTGGTTCGGTTCCAAGGTCACCACCTCGGGGGCTGATTCCGCGTCACCGTCGATTGGAGTTGAGGCTTGGTCCTTCAGTTGGACGGAGCCCTGAACCGCCGTGACTCGGTAGATCGGCATTCGGTTGCCGGGAACTCGCGGGTCCATACCAAGAGGTCGCAGGTGCGTCATCTCAATCGCCAGCACGGTTTGGGATTCCGGCATCGTCATCTCGATCGTCCGTGGACCCAATTCCCAAGTGGCGGTCACGTTGTCTCGCGTGGATGCCAGCAGCAAGCGGCCGTCCTGCAAACGGGTGACCGTCGTGACGGATGGGGTTGGCTCCGTCTCGGGCGGCTGGGCGTCGTCACCGGGTTCTTCGGAATCGATGGCGTCTGGTTCCTCGATGGTGGCAGTGGATGAAGTCGCCGCGACGGACTGGGTATGTGAGATGGTCAGGCGTGTGGGACCCGCCAATGTCCATTCGACGCCTTGGTCACCCGCCAAGATCGGGCGATACAGCGAAGGGGCCAAGACGGTCTGGCTGGCACCGACGAAACGCAAGCGATCGTCTGGGGCGGCTTCTGGATTCGCTTCCGCGGATTCATCCTCGGGCTCTGCCAGTGCAGGCCACAATCGACGCCAGCCAGCGGTCTTGACCGCGTCAGCCTCCTCGCTGGCTTCGGCCGAGTTCGCGGTGGGGTTCTGAACCAGGACGACCGATTGGCCGTTGACCAGATGGGCGACTTCCGTGCCACTGGCAACGTTGGAAACCTCCGCCATTTCGGGTGGAGTTGTCGCGGTGGCGTCGGCGGTTGGTGCCGTTTCCGCGGGAAGTGTCTCGGGCGGCTTCGGCGGTGCGACTTCGGCCGTGTCGGTCATCTGGGCTGGCGTGACGTCCGGGGCATCGGCGCTGGTGTTTGGTGTGGAGGCTGGGGCGGTGTCGACCACATCGGTTTCAGGCGTGGTCGTTTCCGCTGGCGTCTGCGCGGTGGTCATCGGGACATCGCCGGTCGCCGAATCCTCTTGGGGTGATAGGACTGTTTCTTCCGAGCTTGTTTCGGCGGACGCCTCGTCGGGGATGGGTGTGGTCGGTGGCGAGCCCGGAACAGGCGGTGCGGGACCCGAGGGCGTGGCGGCGGGGGGTTGCTCGGATGGATTGGGAGTGGTCACGGCATCGTCGTTCACTGTGTCTCGATCAGCGATGCGTTGCTCGATCAAGGGCGCGAAGATCTTGCCCAACGAAAACAGCAGCACGGCGACCAAGGCCAATGAAACCAGCCAGGGTGTGATTCGCGAGGGACGCACCATGCCGCCGTAGCCGTCCTCTCGCATCATCGCGCGTGTGGTTCGGGCGACCAATTCGGCTTCGGATCGCGACGAGGACGGGTTGGCGGCATGTCCGACCGGGTTCCGCAATCGCGTTGGCGCGTCCGCCACGCCCGAGTCGCTGGGGCCGACCGGAGCGATCGGGGTGGCCGCATGCGTGTCGTCTTGACCGATGGTGGGGTCCCCGGATGCGTCTGCCGCCGCCTTTTCGTTGGCAGGAATGTCCAGCGAAGAATACGAAGCGGTTTCCGCGCTGGATATCGATTTGGAAGGATTCGCGTCGGGGGCCCGTTCGATCTGTTGTTCCATGTTGCGAAGCGCCTCGCTGGCGGGCAACGTGTAGATCCGTTCCTTCAATCCATCGCTCACCCGTGCGGGCTGGCCCAGCACCATCGTCAGGATTTGGTGGCAGGCGGCCGCTTCGGCCAGCGTGGTGTCGGATTCCAAGCAGACTCGTTCGACCTCGGCGATTTGTTCGGCCGACAGCGTGCTGTCGAGGTACTCGCTGATGACGTTCGCATTTTCCAGTGGCCCAACCGCGTCGGGCGACATCGCACCCAAACTCGGGTGGTCCATCGCGGATTGGATTCGAGCGACCAGGGACGTCGCGTAGGTGCTTTCGTCGATCTTCTGCTTCAGCAATTTCTCGTCTTGCTCGTCGAGCATGTCGTCGAGGTAGGCCAGCAGGGTTCGAAGGGTCAAACGCATCGGAAATTTCCGGTGAAAAAGCAAGGTTGGATCGAAGCAAGTTTGCAAGCAGGAACTCGTTGGAACGCGGCCCGCGGCATTCCATTTTCTCAATGCGAATGGAATGGACGCGGCAGGTCCCCACCCTTGTTAGTGACAACGCCACGAGCGATCCGTGCAAAGAATGCTGAAATCCGGACCGGTTTTATTTTTTGCCCGACAAACCGGAGGCTTTCCGGCTTGTTGATTGAATCCTAACCCGAAGCATGAGCGAGGGATCGTGTGCGATTGCAACGAGCCTGTGGGTCCCTCGCTCACGCGTCGGGTTGTGAACTCGAGTGAATCAACAGGCCGTTTCGGCTGGCGATTTCGGCTTTCGGGCAGCAAAACGGAATATCTCAAGGCAATTCGGGGCCCGGTCTCGTCATTTCGGGGTTGGGCGGTCATGATTGGGCGTTTCCTAGCCCGTTCTCCCCGTCAAATTTCTCGTTCATGGCTTCGACCTACAAAGACGCCGGCGTCGATCTGGATGTCTACGCTGAATCGATGAGCCGCTTGCCTCGGCTGATGCACCGTACGTTCAGCCCTCGCGTCATGCCCAGCGACGGTGGTTTCGCGGGACTGTTTCGCCTGGATTTTCCCGGCAAACTGTTCGCTCGGAATTACGAAGAACCCGTCTTGGTCAGCGGCACCGATGGGGTCGGGACCAAGCTGAAAATCGCTCAAACGATGAACCAGCACGAAACGGTGGGAATCGACCTGGTCGCGATGTGCGTCAACGATTTGATCTGCACCGGCGCCGAGCCGCTGTTCTTCCTCGATTACGTCGCGATGGGACGAGACGATCCAGCTCGCTTGGAACGCATCGTCCAAGGCATCAGCGATGGCTGCGTCGATGGGGATCTCGCCCTGCTTGGTGGCGAAACCGCGATCATGCCCGACATGTACGGCACGGAAGATTATGACTTGGCCGGTTTTGCGGTCGGTGTCGTTGAACGCAAGCGGTTGGTCGATGGGCACCTGATCGCCCCAGGCGATGTCGTGTTGGGACTGCAAGCGTCCGGGCTGCACAGCAACGGGTTCTCCCTGGTTCGAAAAATCATCGCTGATCATGGGCATCAATGGAGCGATGTGATTGACGAACTGAACGAAGACAGCTCGTCACCTGAAACGCTCGCTCAGGTTTGCCTGCGTCCGACCAAAATTTATGTCTCGGCGATTCGTGCGATCCAGTCTCATTACCGCGTCAAGCAAGTCCTTCACGGGATCGCTCACATCACCGGTGGTGGGATCGAAGAGAACCTGGACCGGATCTTGCCGCCAGGCGTGAACGCGGAGATCGATCCGAACGCTTGGACGCCCAACCCCATCTTCCGCTGGTTGCAACAAACCGGAGACGTGGCCACGTCCGAGATGCGGCGCGTGTTCAACATGGGCATCGGCATGGCCGTTGTGGTCAATGAGTATTACGCCGCCAGCGTCGCCAGCCAGCTTTCCGAGGCCGGCATCACTTGCTCACCGATCGGCCGGATCGTGGAAGGTTCGTCGAAGGTCGTTTACAAGGACGCCTGAGGGCGCTGCCGGAACCTACTGGTAGCCGGATTCGCCAAGACTTCGGATGGCTTGGTTGTTTGAGAGGCCTGCGTGTCGTGCCGTGCTGAGCGGTGGGATGTTTCTTGACGCAGAGACGCCAGGACGCAGAGACGCATGGGATTGCTCGAGAGGAGAGAGAGGCTCAGCGGGAAGCCGTTGCGTTGAATCTCGCGATTGGGTGACTGGAATTGTCCGGCACTCTGCGCCTCCCCGCCTCTGCGTCCAACCATGCTCACGATCGCGTCATGCCGCTCGACGAGTCGGTCCCCTTCACGCAAACAGTTGAGACAACTGTTCTACTCTGCGCTGCCGGAACTCCGCTTCGCTGCGGTCCGGCCTACATTGGTAGCCGGATTCGCCAAGAATTCGGATGGCTCGGTTGCTTGAGAGGCCTGCGTTTCGTGCCGTGCTGATCGGTGGGATGTTTCTTGACGCAGAGACGCAGAGACGCATGGGCGCATGGGCGCAGAGACGCAGAGACGCGTGGGATCGCTCGAGAGGAGTAAGAGGATCAGCGGGAAGCAGTTGCTTGGAATCTCGCGATTGGGTGACTGGAATTGTCCGGCACTCTGCGCCTCTCCGCCTCTGCGTCGAACCATGCTCACGATCGCGTCGTGCCGCGCGACGAGTCGGTCCCCTTCACGCAAACAGTTGAGACAACTGTTCTACTCTGCGCTGCCGGAACTCCGCTTCGCTGCGGTCCGGCCTACATTGGTAGCCGGATTCGCCAAGAATTCGGATGGCTCGGTTGCTTGAGAGGCCTGCGTTTCGTGCCTCAATGAGCGTTGGAATGTTTCTTGACGCAGAGACGCAGAGACGCAGAGACGCAGAGACGCCAGGGCGCAGAGACGCATGGGATCGCTCGAGAGGAGTGAGAGGTTCGGCGGGAAGCAGTGGCTTGGAATCTCGCGATTGGGTGACTGGAATTGTCCGGTGCTCTGCGCCCCCGCGTCTCCCCGCCTCTGCGTCGAACCATGCTGGCGATCGCGTTCGGTTCGTCTCCGGTGACCGTGGGCTATCGCCGAATGGCTGATCGCTCCATCTGTGAAACGCACTCCATCAACAGCCGATGCCACACTTGATCAGCGCGCAAAGGAAAACCCTCGCGTTCGAAACCGAGGTTTCAAACACGAGGGCAATCGGAATCTCAAGGGCGACTCAGTTCGTGGCTTCGTACACGAACGGGGTCATTTGAGTCAGTGTTGCGTCGGACGGATCAGTGTCCGCATCCGCAAGCTGGTGCTTCGAAGCCACAGGAAGGCTCGATGTATTCGCAACCGCAAGTTGGCTCAACGATGTCACATCCGCTGTCGCAGCAAGCGTTCTTGCGGCTGAACAGCTTCTTGAACATGCCCAAGACGGGACGGTCGCAGCAAGGTGCGCTGTCACAGCAAGGATCGACAACTTCGCAACCACAAACTGGTTCGCAAACGGATTCGCATCCGCAAACTGGCTCACAAACTGGTTCGCAGCAAGCGTCGCAGCCATGCTTCTTAGCGAACAAACGCTGCAGCAAGCCTTGTTTTGGTGCACAGCAAGGTTCGATGACTTCGCAACCGCAAACGGGTTCGCAAATTGGCTCGCAACCGCAAGTTGGTTCGCAAGCGACGTCACATCCGCTGTCACATCCGCCGAACAACGATTTCAGGTGTCCGAAAGCACTTGCTTCTTGAACGTTACAAGCAACAACAGCCAAAGCCAAAACGGCAGGAACGAGGAAACGGCTCATAGGGAATCTCCATGGAAGGTTTGGTTTAATTTGGTCGTCCGTGGAACCACTTGTTTGCTTTGGGCAAACCTTGCTGGGAGGCAATCGGTGTCCGGGACACACCTAGATATCGGACATTCCAGAAGACCAGGCGGTGGAATCTTCTCACAAAGGTTCGAAGTCGGTGTTTGGGTGGTCAGGACAGCAGGGTTGCTCCGGCAAACATCAACACAACGGATGCACGAATGGAGATCCAATTCTTGGGAGCTTTCAAACCGATTTTGTTTGACCGCGCACGGAACGCGCGCAGCAAGTCTAGGTTTGAAAACGCTTCGATGACGTCCGAAAGGGGGTTCGCGGTGCGGCAGCCCCAATCCGAGACGTTTCAGCTGCGAAAATCGCTGCGATCGGCCCCCCTCTGTGCTCGTGGACCCCTCTGCCGTGCGGTGTGAACCAAAATTGTTACGAAGTCGCTTCGCCAGGTCGCTACAATCAGGCTCCCTCCCTGACTGCATCTCTCCCACGGGGACCAGCACTTCCTCGTTTCAGTTTTGGATCTGGAACGCCTTCCTTTTGGAATTGTGGCCATGCGAAACGACCAGCCCTCTGACGAACCGATGTCGCTCGATGGGATCACGCCCATCCCTGTGCCTTCGGTGTTCTCGGCGGATCAAGATGCCGAATCAGCCATGCTGAACGCGGCCAAAGACGGGATGAGATCTGGGTGGGAGGGTTCTCAGGCGGAGGAGCCTTCGTCGGATCCCGAGATGGAGGCGGCTGGATTTTGTTTCGGCAACTTCCCTGCGGATTCGTCCTCCGCGCGAGACGACAGTCACTCGGAATGCCCTTCTCCACCCGTTGCCAGCCCACCCGTTGCCAGTTCATCGGCTGACGAACCGCGGTCGGATGCCGAGAGCGGCCCGTCAGTCACGGTGCAACCGCATCCGGTTTTGCAGAGCCTGACACTGTTGGCCACGATGGCACTGATGTTGTTGCTGGCTCGGTACAGCGTCCCGCACATCGTTGAAGAGATTCGATACGCCTGGCATCGCGGCGAGATGCGTGCCGAAAATGAAACCGGCGTCGAAGGTTTGCGAAACGTCTCGCTGGATTCTCTCAGTCGAGCGTATGAGATGGTCACGTCCGCGGTGGGCCCCACCGTGGTTCACATCGACGTCGAACGATCCGTTTCCGAGGAAGATCGCAGCCTGCAGCGTTTGCTCGGCGAAGACAGTTACACCTTGTCCGACCAAGGCAGCGGTGTGGTCATCGACGAGAGCGGCTACATCTTGACCAACCGGCATGTGATCGCCGATGGCGTCGCGATCAGTGTGACGCTCAGTGATGGGCGACGTTTGCCCGCCGCGTTGGTGGGCAGTGACACACCCACCGATTTGGCGGTGTTGAAAGTCGATGCGGACGGTTTGATTCCGATCGCTTGGGGCGACAGCGATGCGTTGCGGGTGGGGTCACCAGTTTGGGCGGTGGGCAGTCCCTTTGGTTTGGATCGTACGATCACGTTTGGGATTTTGAGCGGCAAACACCGGGTCGTTCGGGCGGGTGTGCAACACGGTTCCAGCGCCCGGTACCAAGACTTCATGCAAAGCGATGTGGCCGTCAATCCAGGCAACAGTGGCGGCCCGTTGGTCGACGCTCGCGGGCGTTTGGTTGGCATCAACACAGCGATTGTCGGTGACACTTATCAAGGCGTCAGCTTTTCGATCCCCAGCAACGTGACTCGCCAGATCTATGATCGGATTCGTGAAACGGGCAAGGTGGAACGCGGATGGCTGGGGGTTCTGTTGTCAGAGGTCCCGGATTCGATGCATCGCGGGGAGGACCTGCGAGTTCGCGGGGCCCTGATTTCTGGGGTGACCGGCGAAGATTCACCGGCCGCGATCGCGGGGCTGGACGTCGGCGACATCGTGCTGAAAGTCGACGGTGTCCGAGTCAGCGATGTCGGGCACTTGATGCGTCTGATCGCGAATCTGGGGCATGGAACGTTGCTCAACGTGGAACTGACTCGGGACGGGGAACCGATGACGGTCGAGGTGAGGCTCAAACGCCGACCCGAAAACTTGGATCGATAGAGCAAGGTTGTAGGCCTGCCCGAACACCACGCTGGTAGCCGGATTCGCCAAGAATTCGGATGGCTCGGCTGTTCGAGAGGCCTGTGTTTCGTGCCTCGCTGAGCGGTGGGATGTTCTTGACGCAGAGACGCCAGGGCGCAGAGACGCATGGGACCGCTCGAGAGGAGTGAGAGGATCAGCGGGAAGCGGTTGCTTTGAATCTCGCGATTGGGTGACTGGAATCATCCGGGACTCTGCGTCTCCCCGCCTCTGCGTCAAAAATGGTTTCCCATTCGGGTTGAGTGTCGCGAGGTGTTGATGCTCGCACGCAAACAGTTGAGGCAACTGTTCTACTCTGGCGCTGCCGGAACTCCGCTTCGCTGCGGTCCGGCCTACTGGTAGCCGGATTCGCCAAGAATTCGGATGGCTCGGTTGTTGGAGAGGCATGCGTTTCGTGCCTCGCTGAGCGGTGGGATGTTTCTTGACGCAGAGACGCCAGGGCGCAGAGACGCATGGGATCGCTCGAGTGGAGTGAGAGGAACGACGGGAAGCCGTTGCGTTGAATCTCGCGATTGGGGGACTGGAATTGTCCGGCACTCTGCGCCCCTGCGTCTCCCCGCCTCTGCGTCCAACATGCTCACGATCGCGTCATGCTGCTCGACGAGTTGATCCCTTCACGCAAACAGTTGAGACAACGGTTCTACTCTGCGCTGCCGGAACTCCGCTTCGCTTCGGTCCGGCCTACTGGTAGCCGGATTCGCCAAGAATTCGGATGGCTCGGCTGTTCGAGAGGCCTGTGTTTCGTGCCTCGCTGAGCGGTGGGATGTTTCTTGACGCAGAGACGCCAGGGCGCAGAGGCGCATGGGATCGCTCGAGAGGAGTGAGAGGAACGACGGGAAGCCGTTGCTTTGAATCTCGCGATTGGGTGACTGGAATCGTCCGGTGCTCTGCGTCTCCCCGTCTCCCCGCCTCTGCGTCGAACCATGCTCGCGATCGCGTCATGTCGCTCGACGAGTTGATCCCTTCACGCAAACAGTTGAGACAACTGTTCTACTCTGCGCTGCCGGAACTCCGCTTCGCTGCGGCCCGGCCTACTGGTAGCCGGATTCGCCAAGAATTCGGATGGCTCCGTTGTTCGAGAGGCTTGCGTTTCGTGCCGTGCTGAGCGGTGGGATGTTTCTTGACGCAGAGACGCCAGGGCGCAGAGACGCATGGGATCGCTCGAGTGGAGTGAGAGGAACGACGGGAAGCAGTTGCTTGGAATCTCGCGATTGGGGGACTGGAATTGTCCGGTGCTCTGCGTCTCCGCGCCTCTGCGTCCAACGATGCTCGCGATCGCGTCATGTCGCTCGACGAGTTGATCCCTTCACGCAAACAGTTGAGACAACTGTTCTACTCTGCGCTGCCGGAACTCCGCTTCGCTGCGGTCCGGCCTACTGGTAGCCGGATTCGCCAATAATTCGGATGGCTCCGTTGTTTGAAAGACTAGCGTTTCGGGAGCACTTCCGAAGAACCAAACCGAGCTCGGCGTCCAATCAACTTCGCGATCAGGGCTGAGGCAATTCGCCTGGATCGGAAGCGATTCCCGCGACGACGCGGTTGATCGCATTCAGCATGGCCAGGATCGTGCTCTCGACGCTGTCCGTGCTGACGCCAGTCCCGCGATAAGTCTTGCCCTCGTGCTCGACTTCCAAGTTGACTTCGCCGATCGCGTCACGACCGAGCGTGGCACTGCGGACCCGGAAGTCTTTGCAGACGAGTTGAATGCCGGTGATTTTTTCGACCGCCCAAAACGCGGCGTCAATCGGTCCGTCGCCCTGAGCAACCTGTTCCGTGAAGTCTTGCTCGTCACGTCGCAGGGTGACCCGCACGTTCGGGGTTTGGTTCTTGCCGCTGGTGACTTCGTAATCGATCAGGGTCCATTCCGGAGCGACGGTCTCGCTGATTTTCTGTTGGACCAACGCGACAATGTCACCGTCGTAGATCTCCTTTTTCTTGTCGGCGAGTTCTTTGAAGGCTTCGAAGACCTCTTGCAACTGTTCCCCGGTCAACGTCATGCCCAATTGCTTGGCACGATCAGCCAGTGCGGCGCGTCCACTGTGTTTGCCCAAGACCAAATCGGTTTTGGTGAAGCCGACTTCTTCGGGCGACATGATTTCGTAGGTGGTGCGTTCCTTCAACATCCCGTCTTGGTGAATGCCAGATTCGTGTGCGAACGCGTTGCGACCGACGATCGCTTTGTTGCGTTGCACATTGATGCCCGTCGTTTTGCTGACCAAGCGGCTGACGGGGACCAAGCGTTTCGAATTGATGTTGGTTTGGCAGTGATAGAAGTCCTGGCGGGTCTTCATCGCCATCACCAATTCTTCGAGCGCCGCGTTGCCGGCTCGTTCTCCGATGCCGTTGATCGTGCATTCGATTTGTCCGGCCCCGGCGTCCACGGCGGCCAGCGAGTTAGCAACCGCCATGCCCAAGTCATCATGGCAGTGCGTGCTCAAGACGGCTTTGTCCATGTTCGGCACCCGGTCCCGCAACATTTTGAAGCGGTCGAAGATTTCGCCTGGCGTGGTGTAGCCGACTGTGTCGGGCACATTGATGGTGGTGGCTCCGGCGTCAATTGCGGCTTCGACGACGCGGCACAGGAAATCGTGCTCGGTCCGGCAGGCGTCCTCGGGCGAGAACTCCACGTCGTCGCAATGCGAAGCGGCGCGGCGAACCCCAGCCACGGCTCGTTCGACGATCTCGTCCGGTGTCATCCGCAGTTTGAATTCGCGGTGAATCGCGCTGGTGGCCAAGAACACGTGGATGCGAGCCTGAGGAGCCGTCTTCAGCGCTTCCCACGCCCGGTCGATGTCCTTCTCTGCACAACGAGCCAACCCGCAGATGGTGGCCCCGCGAATCGTGGTGGCGATTTGCCGGACCGATTCGAAATCCCCTGGGGAAGCGATTGGGAAACCGGCTTCGATGATGTCGACCCCCAAATCAACCAGCGCCGACGCAACCTCGAGCTTCTCCGCCAAGTTCATGCTGGCACCGGGCGATTGCTCGCCATCACGCAGCGTGGTGTCAAAGATTCGAATTTGGCGAGTGGCCAAGTTCTCGGTGGCTGGGGAATCGGCAGACTGGGATTCGGCGGACTGGGTCATGGCATCAGGTGTCGGTTGGTCAGACATGGGACTGCAATCTCGGAAAGGGGAGAAGATAAACTTCGGAGCCCCCGAATCGCACCCGCCACACAGGGATTCGGGCACAAAAAAACCCGAGTCGCGGCAAGTGCGGCCCGGGCAAATTCATTCGATGGAAAATTAAGACAACCGCCGTCAGGCGTCCACCACGAATCCGCTCAGGCCGTTCGCTAGAAGGCTGAGGTCGAGATTCAGTAGGAGGCAAAGTTGTCCGCTCATGCGTCTGACGATAATCGGATCCCGCCACACCGGTCAAGGCGTGAAGTGGGAAAGGGCCTCCGAAGCTCAGGGCCACAGTGGGTTTTTTCTAGCTTCTAGCTTCTAGCTTCTAGCTCGTGCTCGTGCTCGTGCTCGTGCTCGTGCTCGTGCTCGTGCTCGTGCTCGTGCAGCCCCTTCAGCCTCCGAGGTCGTGCCGTTTTTGATATGGCTGGTTGGCGTTTTTCCACCTGTCGCCCCTCTCCCGAAACGAAGTTTGGGGATGAGGTGCGGGCGAGCATTGAGAAAGTGAAATGGACAATTGCAAATGGCAAATTGACTTGTGATCTGCTCAGCGAGCGTCTGTGGCAGGCCAGATCCTGCCCCAACACATGGCCGAGACGTTGGACACAAGCAAGGTATCCACCCGCCAGGCAGCCCACCGAGCAAGTCAGAGCCCACGCCTCCGATTTTACAATTTCAAATTGTCAATTTCACTTTTTCAATCGATCCACCTGACTCTTGTTCCCTGATTCCCTGCAGCCCCTGATCCCCTTTCCACTACTTCTTACCCACCTCTCACGATCTCCCCAAGTGACCGGGTAGTTGGTAGGTGATGAGAAGAAAAAATTGATTCCCGACAAGTTTTCCACGAGGCCAAACGGTGTTCACGGGAGATTCACTAACTCTTCACCACAGCGAGCTTTACGTCGACGGGTAGGAGGCCGAAGATGCCTGGGGTGCAATTTCGGAGCAGTGCGCAAACCGATTGCTGATCGTTGTTTACGGCAGTTTGAAATTCGAGATTGACACAATCCTGGGAACCTCTAATATTCCCGCCGTCGCCCACATGTAGTGCCTCGAAGGCATGTAAACCACTACCGGTAGTGATAGCAAATCATTTTGCATCGATTTTGACGATCAAAGATCCGAAATCGACCCTTGGATCACCCGGCAGGTCGTTTCGCCCACGGAAGTGGCACTCAGTGGCGACAGCCAGCTCTCATTTCAAATTTGACGGAATCGGTTGTTTCGCGAGGACCGCGAATGGCAACTTCCGGTGCACCGTCCACGGACGATCTCTTTAAGGAGTTTGTGACGCGCTATGTCCACTGTTCTGCCCGAGTCGAACGCCACTTCCCGCCTTCCCGCCAATGACCCCGCCTTGGAAAAGGTCGATTCCGAGCATGGCGTCGAGTACGCACGCGAGAAGTTTGGCACCGCCCTGCGAGGCGATCGTGCCGGTTTGAAGATCAAAACCACTTTCTGCCCTGATGATGGGCGGACCCCGTTCGCAACCACCGCTTGGGATTTGCGCTCGGCGTCGATCAAAGACGAATCCGGCCATGCCCTGTTCGAGCAAACCGACTGCGAAGTGCCAGCGTCCTGGAGTCAATTGGCGACCAACGTGGTCGTTTCGAAGTACTTCTATGGCGACCCGAAGAACACGGAAGAGCGCGAACGCAGTGTTCGTCAACTGATCCACCGTGTCACCCGCACGATCAGCGATTGGGGTTTGGCCGACGGTTACTTTGACTCGCCTGAAGACGGCGAGCGTTTTTACCGCGATCTGACCTGGTTGTGCTTGCACCAGCACGGTGCCTTCAACAGTCCCGTGTGGTTCAACGTTGGTCTGCACACCCAGTACGGTGTCGAAGGCGACATGTGCAACTGGCACTGGGACCGCACCAAGAACACCACCGCCCAGCCCAACAACCCCTACGAATACCCTCAAGGTTCGGCGTGTTTCATCCAGTCCGTGGATGACAACATGGAAGACATCATGCGTCTGGCGTGCAGCGAGGCGATGTTGTTCAAATTCGGCAGCGGCACGGGAACCGACCTTTCGACCATCCGCAGCCAACGCGAAAAACTCTCCGGCGGTGGAACGCCCTCCGGCCCGTTGTCGTTCATGCGAGTCTATGACTCGATCGCTGGCGTCGTGAAGTCGGGCGGCAAGACTCGGCGTGCGGCCAAGATGCAATCGCTGAAGGTCTGGCACCCCGATATTCTCGAGTTCATCGAGTGCAAATGGGCGGAAGAAAAGAAGGCTCACGCGTTGATTCGGGAAGGTTACGATTCGAACTTCAACGGCGAAGCTTACGCCAGCGTTTGTTTCCAAAATGCGAACCTGTCGGTTCGTTTGACCGACGACTACATGGAAGCGGTTCGCAAGAACGGAACCTTCCAAACTCGCTGGATCACCGACAAACCCACCACCGATCCACCCAGTTACGTCGCCAAAGAGTTGCTCAACAAAATGGCCGAGTGCGCCTGGCATTGTGGCGACCCCGGCGTGCAATACGACACGACGATCAACAAATGGCACACGTGCCCGAACAGCGGAGCGATCAACGCATCCAACCCTTGCTCGGAATACATGTTCCTGGATGACACGGCTTGCAACCTGGCCAGCATCAACTTGATGAAGTTCGTCCAGTCGGACGGGGTGTTTGATCACAAGCGTTTCCGTGCCGCTTGCCGCACGTTCTTCATCGCTCAAGAAATCTTGGTCGATCACGCCAGCTACCCGACCGAGCCAATTGCTCGCAACAGCCACAAGTTCCGTCCTTTGGGACTGGGGTACTCGAACCTCGGCAGCGTTGTCATGACGGCTGGTTTGCCTTACGACAGCGACGCTGCTCGTGGCATGTGCGGTTCCTTGACCTCTCTGTTGCACGGCGAAGCCAACCGCACCAGTGCGGAGCTTGCCAGCGTCGTCGGAACGTTCGACGGGTACGCCGAAAACGAAGCCCCGATGCTCCGCGTGATGCAAATGCACCGCGACGCCTGCGATCAAATCAATGACGATGGCCCCGCGGAACTGAAAGAAGCCGCTCGCGAATTGTGGGATGGCGTGCTGGAAATTGGCGAGAAGTACGGCTTCCGCAACGCTCAAGCGACCGTGCTGGCACCCACCGGCACGATCAGCTTCATGATGGACTGCGACACGACGGGCATCGAGCCGGACATCGCGTTGGTGAAGTACAAGCAACTCGCTGGCGGCGGGATGTTGAAGATCGTCAACCAAACCGTGAAGCTGGGTTTGAAGAAACTGGGCTACGACGCTGACACGATCGAAGAGATCCTGAAGTACGTGGATGCCAACGACACGATCGAGGGTGCCCCCGGTTTGCAGGACGAGCACTTGGCCGTGTTCGATTGTGCTTTCAAACCAGCCAACGGTGTTCGCAGCATCGGCTGGCGTGCTCACATCACCATGATGGCCGCTGCTCAACCGTTCCTGTCCGGAGCGATCAGCAAAACCGTCAACATGCCCACCGATGTGACGCCGCAAGACATCGCTGACGCTTACTTCTGGGGTTGGGAATTGGGACTGAAGGCCATCGCGATTTATCGTGACGGCAGCAAGCAGTCGCAACCTCTGAACACCAAGTCGGACGAGCAGAAAGCCACCGACGCAGCGGAGGCCGCTCGAGTCGAAACGGTCGAGAAGATCGTTTACAAACCGCGTCGCGAACGTTTGCCTGACACCCGTCAAAGTTTGACTCACAAGTTCAGCATCGCTGGACATGAAGGTTACTTGTGCGTCGGTTTGTATCCCGATGGACGTCCGGGTGAAATGTTCATCACGATGGCCAAAGAAGGGTCGACGATCGGCGGCATCATGGACAGCTTCGGCACCGCGCTCTCCATCGCGATGCAGTACGGCGTGCCACTGGAAGTGATTGTCAACAAGTTCAGTCACACCCGTTTCGAGCCCATGGGGCACACGTCCAACAAGGACATCCGCATCGCCAAGAGCGTCGTGGATTACATCGCTCGTTGGTTGGGCATCACGTTCATGTCCGGCAACGATTATTCCCCCAGTGCAGAAGGTGCGGCCAAAACAGGTGGCAACGGTCCCGACCTGACCAACGCTCCTGCCGGAGCAACGGCGAACAACAACAGTCCCGTGATGGCGGAACTGCGAGCCGACGCGGGGGCTGCGGTCGCGTTGGTCGAACGAGCCACGTTGTTGGCCAGTTTGCAAAATGGTTCTAGCAACGGTGGTGCAACCAACGGGCACTCCAACGGCGATTCCGCCGCCGGTGCGGTGGCAGAAAAGTCGACCGATGGATTGGGCGGGCAATCCGACCAGTTCTCGCGATTCCAAACCGACGCTCCCAGTTGTGACAACTGTGGCAGCATCACGGTCCGCAACGGCAACTGCTACCTGTGCCACAACTGTGGCAACTCGATGGGTTGCAGCTGAGTCCGTTCGTCCTTGAACGCTGAATGACATTCGCAGGCCGGCTTCTTTCCACCGAAAGAGGCCGGCCTTTTTTCGTGGATCCATGTCTCAGAGGTCGGGACGCAACGAAGGCCGGCCCAGGGAACTGTTGCGAAGAAACGTCGTGGTTTCTTTCGTCGTGGAAGGTCGCGAGCCCTCCGTTGTTGCGGCACCGGACGGCTTGCGCCCAATGCCATCTACTTTAGAACCAATCGAGGGGATTTTATTAGCGGAACGGCGCAAGCCGTCCGGTAAATCGTCGGTGTTTTCCGGCGCGTCACCGGACGGCTCGCGCCGTTCCGCTACAAAGTAGATGGCATTGGGCTTGCGCCGCTCCGCTAAGAGAGGATGCCACTCCGGGATATTTCCCAAGCATCCGGCTGGTCCTTCCTGGAGCTGGCCGGTTCAACTCTGATCTTCCGCACAATCGATTCGGGGGGCGGTCTCTTCGTTCTTATCTGTTGTCTTCCTGAGTACAGCTTGGGGGAATTGCGGAAATTTCTTGCTCACAAAGCGTTTGTTCACGGCTCGTGACCTAGCTTTGCAGCAGAGCGAGGATCCACCCTCTCGGAGACCGCTCGTTTCCCAGCACGCTCCTCCGTGAAATTGTTGTTATGGCTTCCGTTGATAGCCTTCCAATCGACCGACTTCGTCGCAGCACCGCCGTCTATGAAGACGTGTGGTTTCTGTCTGGTCCGACGAGTCCCGGTGACACTCTGCAACACACGCCGATTGATCAAGAACCGTTCATCGTGGGCCGGAAATCCGGCGTTGCCATGAAGCTGCAGTTTCGCACGGTCAGCGGGAACCACGCCGAGCTCAAGCTCGTCGATGGCAAACTGATCGTTCGCGATCTCGAGAGCACCAACGGCACGTACCTCAATGGAAAACGCGTCACCGAACCGGTCGTGGTGGGGGATGAAGATCTGATTCACTTCGCTGAAGCTCCCTTCCGAGTGCGGCGACAATCCCCGACCGGAGTCACCGCGGGGACCATTTCCGAAAACGTCTGCGACCAAGCTTTGGCGCTGGTTCAGTTCGACCGATTGATGAGCCAACGGCTGGTCCGTCCGCACTTTCAACCGATCGTCACCGTGATTGGTGCTCGCATGATCGGGTTTGAGATTCTTGGTCGAGGCAGCGTGTTCGGGCTGGAATCCGTCGGCGCCATGTTCCAAGCCGCTGAGCAACTCAACCTGGAAGTCGAACTCAGTCGACTGCTGCGTTGGGAAGGACTTCGGGTGGGCCGCGAACTTCCAGATTCACCGACCTTGTTCGTCAACACTCACCCCAAAGAAATGGAAGACGGCCAGTCGTTGATCGATTCCTTGTCCAAGGTCCGGACGATGGCATCGAACACCAAGATCGTGTTGGAAATTCACGAATCCGCCGTGACCAACCCCGAACAAATGCGGCGTCTGCATTCGACGTTGAAAGAATTGGACATCCAATTGGCCTACGACGATTTCGGTGCCGGCCAAGCCCGGTTGGCGGAATTGGTCGAAGCCCGACCCGATTACGTCAAGTTCGACATCGGCCTGATTCGTGGACTGAGCGTCGTCGACAGCAATCGCATGCGAATGCTGCGGTCGCTGGTCAACATGGTGCAAGACCTGGACATCTCCGCTCTGGCCGAGGGAATTGAAACGATCGAGGAAGTCGAAGCCTGCCAAGAAGTCGGCTTCGACCTGGCCCAAGGTTTCTATTACGGCCGCCCCGCTCCGGCGTGAGGCCAGCTTCTAGCTTCTAGTGGTCTGTCAGGACTTGTTTTTAGGGTAGTGGACGAGGCCACGAGTCCTGAACTGGCGTCAAATCCAAGGACTCGTGGCCTCGTCCACTACGAACAACCCTAACTATTAGCTTTGACAGACCACTAGCTTCTAGCTTCTAGCTTCTAGCTTCTAGCTTCTAGCTCTAGCTCTAGCTCTAGCTCTAGCTTCTAGCTCTAGCTCTAGCTCTAGCTCTAGCTCTAGCTCTAGCTCTAGCTCTAGCTCTAGCTCTAGCTCTAGCTCTAGCTCTAGCTCTAGCTCTAGCTCTAGCTCTAGCTCGGACTCGGACTCGGACTCGGACTCGGACTCGGACTCGGACTCGGACTCGGACTCGGACTCGGACTCGGACTCGGACTCGGACTCGGACTCGGACTCGGACTCGGACTCGGACTCGGACTCGGACTCGGACTCGGACTCGGACTCGGACTCGGACTCGGACTCGCCGGTGTTATCCGCAGCCATTTCGTCTCTCGGCACCTGTCGCCGCTCCGCGGCTTTTGGGGTGTGTGGGTTGCGTCTGAGACCTCGGGTTGAAACCCGAGGCTGTCGGATGTCACCGCTCCGCGGTTAAGTGTGCCGGCTGCGATTGCGGCAACAGTCGCGGAGCGACGGCATGAGAAAGCCTTGGGTTTCAACCCAAGGTTGGGAGAATTGCCACGCGTCGGCGAGTCGCAGAGCGACGACAGTTGTGCGTGCACCTGTCGCTGTTCCGAGTGCTCTCGGATAGTGCCAGCCACCATCTCGCCACCGTCCGAGACCTCGGGTTGAAACCCGAGGCTGGCACCTGCCACTGCTCCGCGGTTGGGTGGGACGAGCCCGTTCGTGGCCACAGTCGCGGCGCGACGGCATCCGAGCAGCCTTGGGTTTCAACCCAAGGTCCACGAAAGCCAAGCACACCGGCGAGTCGCGGAGCGACGACAGTTGTCAACGAGTTCGTCACCCCCTGCCGCCGCTCCGCGGCTTCCCGGGCGTGGGGAACCGTCCGAGACCTCGGGTTGAAACCCGAGGCTGGCACCTGCCACCGCTCCGCGGTTGGGTGGGACGAGCCCGTTCGTGGCCACAGTCGCGGCGCGACGGCATCCGAGCAGCCTTGGGTTTCAACCCAAGGTCCACGAAAGCCAAGCACACCGGCGAGTCGCGGAGCGACGACAGTTGTCAACGAGTTCGTCACCCCCTGCCGCCGCTCCGCGGCTTCCCGGGCGTGGGGAACGGTCCGAGACCTCGGGTTGGAAACCCGAGGCTGGCAGCTGTCACCGCTCCGCGGTTGGGTGGGGCGAGCCCGTTCGTGGCCACAGTCGCGGCGCGACGGCATCCGAGCAGCCTTGGGGTTTCAACCCAAGGTTCACGCGTGCCCAGCACACGTGTGAGTCGCAGAGCGACGACAGTTGGCAGTGAGTTCGCAACCCCCTGAGCCCCTGTTTTGCTCGTCGGGCTCAGAATTACGCAACCTGCCCCGGATCCTCGTGATATCCTAAGATCACGTCGCCGGGCGTCCTTTTTGCGAGCACTCGGCTGCCAAAGCTTTTCTGTCGACGAAGGAATTCACCATGAGCCGGACGATGCAAGATTTCACCGATTTGCTGCTCCAACAGGGCGTCATCAGTCTCGATCAGCTGTCCGAAGCCGAAGAAGTCGCGAAGAACACCAGTGCGGACATTGGTGACGTGCTGATCAAAATGGAATACGCCAGCCCCGAAGAAGTCGGGATGGCCTTGGCGAAGTTCCACAAAATTCCCTTTGTGGACCTCCGCAGCGAGCGGATCAGCGAATCCGTCATCGAATTGGTCCCCGAATCGGTCGCTCGCGAAAACACGGTGTTGCCCTTCAAAGAAGAAGACGGGGCCCTGACGATTCTGATCGCCGACCCGTTTGACCTCGAGACCATCGAAAAGCTGCGTTTCATCCTCAACCGGAAAATCGAAACCGCTCTGGCTCCCAAAGAAGCCATCAACGGGGCGATCAACCAGTACTACGGTCAGGTCGAAGGTGAATCGGCTGACTCGATGTTGCAAGAGTTCACCGACACAGCGATCGACTTCACCGAAACCGAGTCTGACACCGGTGGGGGGGAGGAAACCGTTGATGACAACTCCGCCCCCGTCATCCGGCTGGTCAACCTGATGATCGCGGAAGCCGTGCAGTTGCGGGCCAGCGACATCCACGTCGAACCCTTCGAAGATCGCGTTCGAATCCGTTATCGAATTGACGGCGTCTGCGTCGAGCGGGAAGCAGCCCCCCGGCGGATGCTGTCGGCCATCATCGCCCGGATCAAGATCCTCTCGAAGATCGACATCAGCGAAAAGCGACGCCCGACGGACGGGCGGATCAAAATCACGGTGGGGGACAAGCAACTCGATTTGCGGGTCAGCATCATCCCCACCAACCACGGCCAGTCCTGCGTGATGCGGCTGCTGGACAAGGACAACATCAAAGTCGGCACCCGGCAACTTGGCCTGTCCGAGCGGGACTTCCGCAACTTCAACTCGTTGATCCGTCGGCCCAACGGGATCGTGCTGGTCACCGGCCCAACCGGGTCCGGAAAGACCACCACCCTGTACGCCTCCCTGAACGCACTGAACCGACCCGACCGCAAGATCATCACGGCGGAAGACCCGGTCGAGTATTACCTGCCCGGGATCAATCAGGTTGAAGTGAAGCACAACATCGGCCTCGACTTCGCTCGCATCATTCGGGCCATGTTGCGGCAAGCACCCAACATCATCCTCGTCGGTGAAATGCGAGATCACGAGACCGCATCGATGGGAATTCAAGCCTCACTGACTGGACACTTGGTTTTCAGTACTCTACACACGAACGATGCGCCCAGTGCTATATCACGTATGGTGGACATCGGTGTACCATCCTACATGGTGGCAAGTTCCGTCATCGCGGTGCTGGCTCAGCGTTTGGTGCGGACCATTTGCCCTCGTTGCAAGGTCCGCTACCAGCCGCCTCAGAGCGTGATCGACGACTCGGAGATCCCACCAGAGATGCTCGCTCAAGCCGAGTTCTGCAAGGGCAAGGGATGCACGTACTGCGGCCGCACCGGCTACCGGGGCCGGATCGGGATCTACGAACTGATGTTGATCAACAACAAGCTTCGCGAGTTGATGTTCAAAGGAACGACCACCAAAACGATTCGCGAAGAGGCCATAAAGAACGGCATGTCAACGCTTTACGCCGATGGCATGCTCAAGGTGATTCGCGGGATCACGACTTTCGACGAAGTGTATCGGGTCGCCAAAAAGACCGAGCAAGAAGCGCTCGCTCTCGACCACATCGCGAAAGAGCTGTCGTCGCTGTAGGCCGGTTCGACTTCGCGAGCCCCTGACGCGACCGACACGCCCCGCAAATTCGGACTTCGGGGGGTGTGGCCGCTTGGCCGGGTCCCGGCGACGGGCTGGCGAGAGGACTCGGCAGTCGGTTCTGGTGCCGCCGCATGGCCGAGCGGGCTGGTTCTGGCTGCCTCGATAGGGGTGGTTGGGTGTGCATTCGGGCGACAAGACGCGAATTTCTTTGCCTTTGACGCTGTTTCACGCATAATGGCAGCGTCTGGCACGGGAAATCACGTGTCAGGCGACTTGTCTGGGACACACTGTCCCGTTGCCGAACGATCTGGCGGGATGCCGGTTGCTCTGGCGTGATTCGTACTCGTCTTTTCTTGCGAATCACCTGGGGAGTGGCCGGTTGAAACACCGGTCGAATGCGGGCTGGCCGAGTCGCCGCCGAATCTCAGCCAGACTTGAGACCCCTTTTCTGCTCTTCACGCCCTCTCACCCACCGTCAGGCGTTTTCCATGGCCACCGTGCTGATCGACAAACTGTTGCAAGCCGCTGTGAAGCAAGGTGTGAGCGATATTCACATCGTTGTTGGTCAGCCGCCTGTGTTTCGGTTGCACGGCCGGATGCGAAAGTTGGAAACGAAGACGCTCGAAGGCGAGGACTCCGTCGCGTTGATGAAGTCGATCACGCCGGAGCGTTGTCAGCGTGAGTTGCAGGAATCGGGCTCAACCGACTTCGGGTTCGCGTTTGGCGATTTGGCCCGCTTTCGGGTTTCGGTCTTCAAGCAGCGTGGATTCATCTCCATGGTGCTGCGTCAGATCCCCAATGACAAATTGACACCCGAGCAACTTGGTTTGCCCGAGGCGGTCGTCAAAATGGTGCACCGCCCGCGGGGGTTGTTCTTGGTGACCGGTCCGACGGGTTCGGGAAAGTCGACCACGTTGGCCTCGCTGATCAACTTGCTCAACGAGACCATTGACCACCACATCATCACGATCGAAGACCCGATCGAGTTCTATCACGAACACAAAGAGTCGACGATCAATCAACGGGAAGTCGGCGTGGACGTGCCGAGTTTCTCTGAAGCGATTCGTCGTGCGCTGAGGCAAGACCCCGACGTGATTCTGGTCGGCGAGCTTCGCGACCTGGAAACCATCGAAGCGGCGATCAGTGCGGCGGAAACCGGGCACGTCGTGTTTGGCACCCTGCACACGAACAGTGCTCAAGGCACGGTCAACCGGATCATCGACGCGTTCCCCGGCAACTTGCAGGACCAGATTCGGACCCAGCTCGCTTCGACGCTGATCGGCGTGGTCGCTCAAACGTTGCTGCCCAAAATTGGTGGTGGTCGGTGTGCCGCCTACGAAGTCCTGAACGTCACGCCCGGCATCGCCAACCTGATTCGTGAAAACAAGACGTTCCGGATCAACTCGTCGATGCAGACGGGTGCCAAGTTCGGGATGCAGTTGATGGACGACGCCTTGTTCAATCACTGGAAAGGCGACCGGGTCTCGGTGGAAGACGTGTTGGCCAAAGCCCACCGTCCCGATGACTTGGCCAAACGGATCGTTCAAGCCCGACAAGGTCTGGGTGATGAACCCGTTCCGATCAAAGAAGACTGATCGCGTTGCGATCGAGCGGCTAGCAACTAGCGATTAGCTGTTAGCTCATGATGTTGCGAACCAAACCAGAATCCACAACCTGAAAAGCTAGTCGCTAGCAGCTAGTCGCTACCAACAGAAAGCTCTCCTGCCATGGCCCCACGTCGCATCGGACAGATCCTCGTCGACCTCGGTTTCCTCACCGATGATCAGCTCCAAATTGTGCTGGACGAACAAGAGCAGCAGCCCGGTGCGCTGTTTGGAAAAGTCGCCGAGGACATGCAACTGATCACCGACGAGCAGCTCATTCAAGGGCTCGCCGAACAGATGGGGATGCAGACGGTTTCGTTGGAAGACGCCAAGCTGGAACCGGAGGTGATGGAAAAGATCAGCGAGACGATGGCTCAGCTGTATCGGTGTGTTCCGATTCAGTTCGAGGGCAATTCGCTGACCATCGCGACCTGCGACCCACAGAACCTGAACATTCAAGACGAACTGCGGACGTTCCTCGGGTATGACATCAAGATTTTGGTGGCCACCGAAGCGGACATCAGCAAAACGATCACGAAGTACTACGACAGCGAAGCTGAGAGCGTCGAGAAACTGGTCGCTGAACTGGCCGAAGACGAAGAGCTGAAAGCGGCCGCCAGCTTGCTGGACAACGAAAAGTTCAACATCACCGACGCCGAAGCACTGGCCGATTCGGCGCCGGTTCGCAAGCTGCTCAACATGGTGCTGCTGTTGGCGATCAAGGACCACGCGTCGGACATTCACTTCGAACCGTTTGAAGACGAGTTCCGGATTCGGATCAAATCCGAGGGCGTGTTGTACGAGATGGTCCCGCCGCCACGTCACCTCGCGTTTGCGATCACGACGCGGATCAAAGTGATGGCCAACCTGGACATCGCCGAACGCCGGATGCCGCAGGACGGACGGATCGAACTGATGGTGGGCGGTCACCCCGTCGACCTTCGAGTTTCGGTGCTGCCAACAATCTTTGGTGAGTCGACCGTCATGCGGGTGCTCGACCGCTCGGTGGTGAACCTGTCGCTCGAAAACGTCGGCATGGACGAGGACATGATGGCGCGGTTCCGGTCGGCGATCGATCGCCCCAACGGGATCGTGCTGGTCACCGGCCCCACGGGATCAGGCAAAACGACCACGCTGTATTCGACCCTGTCGGAACTCAACGAGATTTCCGAGAAACTGATCACCACCGAAGACCCGGTGGAATACGACATTGATGGGATCATTCAGATCCCAATTGACTCCGACGCCGGGGTGACCTTTGCGTCCTGCTTGCGAGCGATTTTGCGGCAGGACCCGGACACGATCCTGGTCGGTGAAATCCGTGACTTGGAGACCGCCGAGATCTCCATTCAGGCGGCGCTAACCGGTCACTTGGTGTTCAGCACCCTGCACACCAACGATTCGCCCAGCACGGTCACTCGGTTGACCGACATGGGGATCCAACCCTTCATGATTTGCGCGACCGTCGAAGCCATTTTGGCTCAGCGATTGGTCCGCCGAATCTGCACGGGCTGCCGGGAAAAGACCCGTGTCAGCAGCGACTTGCTGATGGAACTCGGGATGACCCGGGAAGAGATCGAAACGACGGATTACTTCAAAGGCGTCGGTTGCGAGAAGTGCAACAACACCGGCTACAAGGGCCGGATCGCGCTGTTCGAGTTGATGATTCTCAACGACACGATTCGCGAAATGATCATGCAGAACGCCAGCACCGACGAACTGCGAAATCAAGCCCAGAGCAATGGGATGGTGATCCTACGAGAGTTCGGCATGAGCCTGGCCCGCGACGGAGTCACGACCCTCGACGAAATCGTCCGCGAAACCGTCGTTGACGGTTAGCGGCGAAGCCGCGGCTTCTAGCTTCTAGCGACTGGCGTTCCACTTAAAACGACAATCAGATGAAAGACTTTCGAGATTTGAATGTTTGGGCCAAGGCTCATGAATTCACGCTCTCGATTTACAAAATCACTCAAAGGTTTCCAAGCGACGAGAAGTATGGATTGACGTCACAGCTGAGACGTTCGGCTGCTTCGATTCCGACGAATATGGCCGAAGGTTGCGGACGCGGAACCGATCGCGAACTGGCTCGCTTTTGCGACATCGCGATGGGATCCGCCAGTGAGGCGGACTATCAACTGTCGCTCGCAAAGGACCTTGGTTACATCGAGTCATCGGCCTTTGACCTGATTTACGAACAACTCAACGAAATCCAACGCATGCTTCGCAGTTTCATCCAGCGACTTCGAAGCTCATGAAACAACTTGCACCACCCTTGTTCAGAAAAAGCTAACAGCTAACAGCTAGTCGCCTAGAAACGCGTTGCGTCCATGACCAATCAATCCAACTCCCATGAAGAAGCTAGAAGCTAGAAGCTAATCGCTAGTAGCTAGTAGCTAAGAACCCCCAAGCCTGTGGCCCTGTGGCTCTGCGGCCCTTTTCACTTGAAGAAACAATCCCATGCCGACTTATACCTTTGAAGCGATGGACGCGACCGGACAAGAGATCCGGGACGAAATCGATGCGGCCAACGAGGACGAAGCTCAAACCACCATCCGCCAGATGGGTTACTTCGTCACCAAGATCGCCGTCAAAAAACAGGCGGCGGGGGCCACCAAGGCTGGCGGTGGCAAGAAACGTCCCTTCGCGATGGGCGGGGCGAAGACCAAACACATCTGCGCCTTCACACGTCAGTTGTCGATCTTGCAAGACGCCGGTCTGCCGATTCTGCGCAGCCTGAAGATTCTGGAAGGCAACCAGAAACCCGGCAAGCTCAAGAACGCCTTGATGGATGTTTGCGACGAGATCGAAGGCGGTTCGACCTTGTCCGAAGCGATGGCGAAGTGCCCCAAGGTCTTCAGTCGCTTGTACGTCAACATGATCAAAGCCGGTGAGGCCGGCGGTGCGTTGGAAACGATCCTCAACCGGTTGGCCGACTTCTTGGAGTCAGCCGAATCGCTCAAGCGGAAGGTCAAAGGGGCGTTGATCTACCCGGTCATCGTGGTCTTGGTCGCTGCGTTGATTCTGACGTTCATCATGTTGTTCATCGTCCCAACGTTCGAAAAGATGTTCGACGAGTTTGGGTTGGATTTGCCAGCCCCAACGGTGCTGTTGATCGCGATGAGCAATTACATCGCGGGTTATTGGTTCCTGTTGATCGCGATGCCGGTTTGCGCGTTGATCCTGATCAAATTGATGAGGAAGTTCAAACAGGGGCGGGTTGGGTTTGACATGTTCATCATCCGGGTGCCGATCTTTGGCACCCTGATTGAAAAGAACATTCTGGCTCGGACCACACGGACACTGGGAACCCTGATCAGTTCCGGGGTGCCGATTTTGGAAGCGCTGAACATCACGCGAGAAACGGCGGGCAACGCCATGTTCGAGCGGATGTTCACGGGCGTCAGCAACCAGATCCGAGAAGGGGAAGTGATCAGCAAGCCGTTGAAGGAATTCTCGGTGTTGGGTTTCCACCCCATGACCGCGATCTTCTGGGCATTGTTTGGATCGTTCCCCGGCATCATGGTCCTGAGCGTCGCGCTGACGGCCAAGGGCGGCAAGCTCGATGACGGCACGATGGTCGAGATGCTGACGTTCATGTCCTTGTACATGATCGCCGGTGGATCCGTGCTGTGCGTGTTGTTTTACCTGACCAAGATCAAAGGCCGAGTGGTCGATGACCTCGTCGTCAACATGGTCGACGTCGGGGAAGAGACCGGTGAGCTGGACACGATGCTGTACAAGGTCGCCGACACGTATGACGAAGAAGTCCGGATCATGACCGACGCTCTGACCGCGTTGATGGAGCCCTTGATGATTGTGTTCCTTGGCGTCGCGGTGGGTTTCATCGTGATCAGTTTGTTCATGCCGTTGGTGTCGCTGATCTCCGGATTGACTTAGAAGCCAGATCTTTTGTTGGGAGCCGAATTCGCCAGAATTCGGTTCTCGCAAAATCGAAATTTTGACCCGATACACCTGTTCCACTTTCAATCGCACCGCCGTGTGCTTCGCAAGTTGTGTGAAGCGGACGACCGCCAGCACCATTTCCCTGTTCCGAGAGTAGCGATGAACGCTCGATCCAATCTCCTGCAGCCAGCCCCCGTGGCCCCCAAGACCCGCTCCGCCTTCACGTTGGTGGAGATCCTTGTGGTGATTGCCATCATCGGAATCTTGGCGGCGGTCCTGATCCCGGCGGTGACCAATGCGGTCCGAACGGCTCGCGTGACAAGTTTGCGTCTCGAGATCACGGCCTTGGAAGGTGCGGTCGAGCAGTATCAACAGAAGCATGGCGATTACCCGCCAGACTTCTCGAGTTGGGCGATCGTCGAGCGACACTACCGCAAGGCGTTCCCACGGATGTCAACGAATGATTCGACACTGCTTTACAACATGCTGCTCGACTCATCCAGCAATTATGATCCAACGATTCTCGATCGCGGGGAGGTGTTGGCCTGGGCACTGGGTGGATACAGCGATGACACGCAGCGTCCCTTCACTGGGCCGGGTGGGCCACTGGCTTGGACGGGCGATGGTACTGACACCTACGATGCCGCGACTGACCCTGAACGTCAGGATCCTCGCAATTTTCAGGTCAACATTGACCGTCCCAATGCCTTGATGGACTTTGATGCCTCTCAGCTGGACTACAGCGAAGTCAATGATGGTGCGCCGATGACTTTCGCCGCAGGGAATCGGAGGAAGTCCAGCGATGGTGATTTGTTCTTGAGTTATCGCTCGGATTCGGAGGGAGCTCCGTTCGTGTATTTCGATTCTCGCACCTACTCGCTCTATCATGCGACCTATGGGTTCAATGGATACGGCTCATCGACGTACGGTTATGTGCGGCCGTATCTCTCCACCAGTGCGAATGCAAATCGATCGGGCGGGAATTACACCACTCAGGCCGAAGCTCTCGGTGGGTGGCAGTTTGTGAATCCGAATACGTTCCAAATCGTCAGTGCTGGGCTCGATAACAATTTTGGTGATACAGAGTCTTATGACGTGAACAGCGATTCGACTCCAGAACCAATCTACTTCCAGTATGAATCAGGAGCGGCGATTGCACTTTTGACGGGGGTTGCGACGCCCGAAGATCTGATTGTCACCAGCGTTTCGAAGTACCAAGAATCTGCCTTCGGCAGCATCGAACAGTACCCGGCTGACAACATCACCAACTTCAGCAACGGCACGGTCGTTGATGACGTTCCTTGATGAATGAGCGATCTGTTTATCAGTCATTCAGCGCGGTGCGTTGTGAATTCGGGCTTGAGGTTTTTCAATGATTCCAAACAAACAATCGAACGCAGGCTTCACGCTTGTCGAGATTCTGGTCGTCATGGTGGTGATCGGAATCATGGCCAGCATGGTGATGGCCGCCGTCCAAGGCGTCACCGCCAGCGCGCGAACATCTCGCACCCGCACGATCGTTGGATTGATTGACAACGTCATTCAGGAGAAGTACGAGTCTTACAAGTACCGTTCGCTGCCAGTTGAGATTCCGACCACGGATTATCTGGCTGGTGTGACCGGATCAACACTCTCGTTTGAAGTGATGGGGACGGAAGCCGCGCGGGTCCGCCTGAACATGATTCGAGATCTTCAGCGAATGGAGATGCCAGATCGGTACTCTGATTTTATGGGTGCTACCTGGGCACCTGCTTCGGTCTACGGATCGGCCAATCGTGTCATGATCGACACCGCTGACATCGACGGCGATGGCGACACCACCGAAATTATTGGAACCCGCCAGGAACGTTCTTCACGCCTTCCATTTTCAATGTCGTGGTTCTCCAGTGGATCGGCACCTTCACTGGTTCAATCCTATCAAAACCGGGTTCCGACAACGGCGACAGAAGAGTTTCAAAGTGCCGAGTGCCTTTACCTGATTCTCGCGACCTCGTACTCGGCGGGGACTCCCGCCATTGATGCAATCCCGACGAGCAACATCGGGGACGTCGATGGCGATGGCATGTTTGAGATTCTCGACGGATGGGGGTTTCCAATCGGATTCATCCGTTGGCCGATTGGGTACGACGACCCTGATGGAGCTTTGGATCTCAATACCCCTGATGAATTCGATCTGTTCAAATCGGATTTTTATTACACCGTCCAAACGCCACCTGCCCCGTCCTCGGCTTCGGTCCTGCCGGCCGTCAACGTCAATGGTGGAGCTTACGGTGCACCGTGGGCGTTGCGTCCATTGATCATTTCATCTGGTGAAGACGGCGAATTTGGGATTGCGTTCAATCCAGTCAATTCAGCCGGGAGTGCTTTGCAGGCGTATGACTACTCGGCGTCCACTTGGGCATGGCCGAAGAATGCAGCCAACATGGGAGTCGAATTCGAAGGGCGTGGCACCTCGGATTACGACTGGGTGGATCCTTATATGCGTCGATTCATTGCTGCCAATGATCCTGGGATCATTGATCGGACCAGCGCGACCTATGCCACGGACACCGATCGACGACTGCCGGGTGAAGAATTGACAGGACGTGCCAGCGATGTGTTGACTGACAACATCACCAACTTCTCTCTGCAGGTGACTCAATGAACGCGTTGATGCCTCTCACGCGACAAGTGAGTTTGACACGGAGTTCGATTCGAACCTCCGAGCGAAGAACACTTGGGTTCACGCTGGTTGAACTGTTGATCGTGATGTCGATTTTTCTATTGGTCTCTGCCATTGCATTGCCAACTGTTCGGACGTTGATCAGCGATCAAAAGGTCAGCCAGGCGTCACGCACCATTGTTGCCTACCTGGATGAAGCTCGCAGTCGTGCCATTTCAGAAGGACGCTTTGTCGGTGTGCGGATCGAGCGAGCCAGCGGTGCTGCGACGGCGGACTTCCGGACCGCGGCGGGAGTTCGTCTTCGCCAACTGAGAGGCGTGCCTCCATACACGGGTGAAGCGGCGGACGCGAGGGTCACTTTCAATTACCCAACACCAGGTGCTTCGACCGCGGGTTTGGAGTTCTCGGGAGTCAAAAACCAGCTGTTATTGTTGTACACCGATCCAACGGCTTCGCTTTATCAGCTTAATACGGCGCCTATCAAAGATGGCGACTTGATCGAGTTGCCAGGTGGACGCTATTTCCGCCTGGACTTGGGTGATTACACAGGCAGTTTCGCTTCAGGCGGCACCGACATCGTGCCGGCGACGATCGATTTGGATTCGCCGGTCTCCGGCATCACCGCCTCTTTTTCAAATGCCTTCCCGGTGATCCATCAGCCGATCGACGGTGCGTCGGTGCCCTACCGCATTCACCGATCGCCGGTTGTCTCGACCAGCCAAAGTCTCACGTTTCCTCGTGGCATCGTGGTGGATATGACCTATTCCGGCATCGGGATTGAAGGCAATCAATTTGCTGCTCAAGGCACATTGGCAAACCAACCGCTTGAGATCGTGTTTGGTCCAGACGGTCGTGTTGAAATGACTTCCATTGATGCGGTCGGAAACCAGGGGCTTCCGACCGGTTTGATTTTCCTCTGCATCGGCGACAGCGATGGTCTTCAACCAGCAACCCCATTCAATGCTGATCCACGTACGCCAGCCAACTTGATGAATCAGGATTCGCTTTGGATTGTGATCAACCCAGCGACGGGCCGCTGCGTGGTTGCTCCCAACGCTTCGGTGAGTTCGACAGCGTCGATGCCTGCTGCCCTTCGCGACGCACGGTCGTTGGCGATCCTTTCAGACACCTTGGACGCAACCCCATGATCTCTCGCATCTCATCCATTCCACGTGCTGCCATCACACTGATCGAAGTGATCTTCTCCATTGGAGTGATCATGATCGGCCTTCTCGGTCTGCTTTCCGTCATGCCATTGGCGGGAGGTCGCGCTCGAGACGCCGTGTCGTTGAGCGTGGGTGCTGAGATGGGGGACACGATTGCAAAGAATGTTTCGATCCGCAAATGGTTGGGCAACGGAAATCTTGCGGAAATGTCCGGCGGCAACGCGGTTGGCTACGATTTTGCCTCCAACCAATTGGAAATCACTTCCTCAGGAACAGCGCTGCCGGGAATCTGCATCGACCCGCTTTACTACGCTGTTCAGGGTGGCAGCAGCACAGCATTCAACAGTTACGACGACAGTGTTTTTCCTTACTATGTTGCCGCTCATGACCCGCTACTGAATCCAGCTAACTCCGACTCAACCTGGGAGCCTCCGAGCATGTTCCCTTGGTCTGCCGGGGAGGCGGGAAGCGCACCGCGACTGACCCGTGTTGGTCTGTCGGGGGCGAGTGCCGAGTTGGCGCGGACGATCATTGAGAGCGTCAATGATCTGGTGGTGCAGCAACCGAAAGACACAACGATCCCTGCCAAGTTAACCGGATTGGATTCTGGTGAGATGGATTATGGGCGGCGAATCCCAACCGGCGAATTCAGCTGGATCGCAACGCTGGTGCCGTCCGAGAACAGTCGGTTTGCTCACCTGTCGATTGTGGTGATGCGGAACCGAGTGGCGGACATTGACTTTCCCACGGTTGCGTTGACTCCTCCGATTCTTCCCGAGATGAACGGGATGAGTGAACGAGTCGCTCAGGTCACATTTGCGTCTGGTTTCTCAGGTGGTGCGGGAGGAGTGGTTCACTTGACCGCTTCCGCCACCACTTCGTCGGAACTCGCTCCCAATGACTGGGTGATGTTGTCACGTCGGCTTCCCGACAGCACTCAGGTTTTTCGATGGTATCGAGTCGTTGCGGTGGACCAGGAACCCGAGGAGATCTTTGCGTATAGCAATTCCGAATTGGAAACCGGTTTGGCTGCCCTTCCGACGCCTCAAACAGGAATCAATCGCACCACGGAAGAACTTTGGCGACGACGTGTTTCCTTGGATGGTCCGGATTGGGAGTTTGATTTCACGACAGATCCAGTTTCTGACAACTCCTTTTACGACAACACCTTTGCCACGATGGTCCAGGGCGTGGTTTCGGTGACCGAACGCTTGGTCCCCTGGACCGACCTTTGACGCTCGTTCAATTCAGCCAGCCGAAACCACCTTCGACACTCTTCTCTCTTCTTCCTAGAAACGCGCGGACCAATGCCATGAAACGGTCGCCAACGAATAAAAACAGCGGGGTCATCCTGCTCGTCGTGCTCAGCATGCTGACTTTCTTCAGCGTGTTGGTTGCTGCCTTCTTGGTTTTCAGCAACCAAGCTCGGCAAGCATCATTCGCCATCGCTTCCCGAAACGTGAAGCAAAGCCATCCAACCAGCTTGCTCGACGAAGCGTTGATGACCTTGATTCGTGGGACGAACGACGGAACCAGTCCGTTCTTTGGCGAAGATTTGCTGAGTGACTACTACGGACGCACCGATTTCTCGGCGTTGCAGGTGCGAACGGGAACCGTCGCAGCGATCCTGAACAATTCGTTCTTGCGATTCTCGGTCGCCAACGACACAACGGTCACGGGCAGCAAGTTGCTCTCCACGGCGGTCATTGACGATCTCTACACGGGCCGCGTCATCACCTTCACTTCGGGCAATTTGACCGGTCGTTCGTTTCGAATTTTACGATCCATTTCCACGGGGGCGGGATTGCATGATTTTATCGTGTCCGCGGACGCTGAATTGGGAGCCTTCGTTCCGGTTGCGGGTAACACGATCAGGATGAACGGTGTCCCACGGAATGCAGTGGGAATTGGGTTCAACGGCACGAATGTCACGGCAACTGCGCCAAGAACCACTGCTGCGTACGGAAACGTTGGGTTTTCCCTTCCCCTTGCAGTTCAGCCCAATCTGCTGGACGACAGTGTTGATAAGAGCACCTTTGTCGCTACCGCTGGGAGTGACTTCGACGAGAGTTACGACGCTGCCGATTTCAACAATTGGTTTCTCAGCTACCGCGATTCGAGCGGCGTCGTTGTCCCATCGTTTCATCGCCCCTCGGTCATCAATTACATCCTGAATGAAACCACGACTTGGGATGCTCCACCCACGAATGGGTATTCCGATGTGGTCGCAAGCATCGCGAGAGGAACGTTTCGGCCGATCCCGATTGCCGAGAATCAGTTGCGGCCACTCATGGCAGGTGGATCAGAGGCGGTTCACTCTCGTTTCAATGGTGGCAATCCTAGTTTTGCGCTTCGTGCTCCGCTTCCGATGCAGCAAACGGGAGGAGCCACTCCCAACTACGACGCGGCTCGTGCTCGTTTGAATCAGTTGGCGAGTGCTTTGATCGAAGGCCCTTGGGACGTCGACAACGACTTTGATGGAATTCCCGACAGCATTTGGGTCGACATGGGTTTGCCTCTGGTGACTTCACCTGAAGGCAAGCTGCTCCGGCCCCTGATCGCTCCCATGATCCGCGACATGTCGGGACGTTTGAACGTCAATGCCCATGGCAATTATGCGTTGATCAATCAAGGAGCAGGTGTCAACCAAATCGTTGGCGACTGGGCGGGCACAGCCGGAGTGTCCCAGTTTGCTTTCCGCGGTCTTGGCTTTGGTCCGGCGGAGATCAATATTCCTGGCACTGCTACCCAACTCTTTCCACTGCTTCGTGGGCGATATCAAGTTGGATCCGCGACTAGCGAAATGGTGCCCGGTCGAACGGGCGTGGACGCGTTGGGAATTTTGACGGCGAGCGCCCGTCCAGCATCTCTCGTCGGTGCTGGTGTTTACGGCAATTCCGTTGATCCCTACGGACGTGGCGGTTACGCGATGTCGCTCAGCGGTGACCTTGTCCCTGCCAATGATGGTGACACCGCAGTGCTCTCTCCTGTTGATCTTGGCGAGGCACTTGGAGATGATCCGGCAACAACGAGCTTTGTTGAACCGACTTCGGACGAATTGGTCGACAACCCTTACGAGTCCGACCCAACTGGTCGTCTGAGCGGCGACCGTCGCTACACGGAAGACGAGCTCGAGGCCATTGTTCGTGCGAATGAGTTTGACAGTGAAATGCTGCCAACACGATTGACGGAGTTGGTCAGGCCGCTGGTGACAGCGGAACCAGGATTGGTCAACGCAATCACGACGACCAGTCTTTCCGATGATTCGCCCTATGCGGGCGTCAGTGCGGCGTCGGCCTACGACGAATTGCGTTCACTCATCACCGCGATCGGAGGGGCTGCTCTCACAAATGCTCAACTCAATGATTTGGTTGCCCCCGAGTTGCGTTTGGCCAAACGCCTGGATATCAATCGCCGCATCGGAAACGGGGTGGACGACAACGCCAATGGCGTGGTGGACGAACCGCGTGAGTACAACGTGGCGGTCTACGATGACGATGGCAACGATATCGTCGATGGCACCAGTGAAACGACCGGGACGGAGACGGAAGCATTCCAGTCTTACGCGGGACAAACGGTGGATGCGAACTTCCTCGGGGTAGCTCCTGACTACGTCCGTGATGATTCCGATCCGGTTCCCCCACGGCAATTGCTCGCTCGTCACTTGTATGTCTTGATGATGATCATCAGCGACGATCTGCGGAACAACTATCCCGGATACGGTGATATGATTTCTCCTGCTGTTCCAACCTCGGATCCGGAGGCGTATCGAGCACGGCGACTGGCACAGTGGGCGGTGAACGTCGTGGACTATCGTGATTCCGATTCGATCATGACCCGGTTCCCCTATGACCCCAACCCGTTCGATAGCTGGGCGGTCGCCGATGATCTCGACGGTGATGGCGTGATTGATACCACATCGACACCCGATGAACGTTTTGGCACCAGCACAACCATGCCAACTGCCCAAAGTCCTGTCGTCTTCGGATGCGAACAACCCGAGTTGTTGTTCACCGAATCCTATGCGATGCATGATGTCCGGGTGCGTGATACCGATCTCGACACGGACAACAAAAAGGGGAACATGGCGCCTGACGAGGACGAGGACACCGATCAAGTTCGCATTCCTCAGGGATCGCTGTTTTTGGAATTGTATTGTCCTCGGCGACGCGTCATTGCTCCGAATGTGGATCCCAACACGGCAGGAATCCCTCGTGAGCTTTACGACGTCAACACCTCTGGTACCAACGTTGCCTATTCGCTCGATCTGGACCGTACGATCACGACCTACTTCGACGGAACCACATGGGGTGACACTTCAACGGCGGATGTAGAAATTCCTATCTGGCGGATCGCCATCAGTGAACCGCACTTCGATACGGGAACGGCTGCCAACAACCCTGTCGGCCAAGGGAACTCGCCAGTGGAGTTGCGAGACACACTTCCAGACACGCTCTCATTTCAACCCGAGCTTGGGAATCTCAATGCAATGGACGAGATTGATTTGACAGCAGGGAATCTTGATCTGAATCGATTTGTGTTCTTCACGGACTACGCATCCATTGCTGATCTGCAAGACGCGATTTTACCGATTCCGGATATCACGGAGCAGGCAAGTGTCTTTTTCAGTCGGAGCGGCACGGCAGCTTCGTTGTTCCCCGAACAGTATCTGACGATCGCTCCCCGAGTGACAACCACATTCGGCAGTCAAAGCTACACCGCCGGCCCAACGGCGCCGAGCCAACAGGTGTTCGAGATTCAGAACACGGCACCGGCAGTCGGGCTGATTCAGTTCGATGCGGCCGGAACGACGTTGACTCCGGATACCACCACCAACATTCTTCCGGGACTGTCGTTGCCCATTTCTGGATTTGCTGCGGGGGATTGGACCAACACGGCTGCCACGTCACCGAACGGCATTGGTTTGAATGTTTCGGAACCTCTCGCGATCAATGCAGGGGACTACTACGCCGAACCAACCAATCGTTACATCAACGCTCCCAACTATCCCGCGGTGGATGCCTATGTCGAGATCGACAGTGGGGCCAATCTCATCGCAGGGGCCGTCCGTGACCGACCCGAAGACATGCGAGTCAACGGCCCAATCCGACAGTTGACTGAAGCCTTTGCGGCCGATCCGGCGACGGTTGCAGACCCGATGCTCGGAACGGTGCCGAATTATCGCACCGCGTTCTTGCAACGGTTAGCCGATCCAACACGGGGATTTCATCCGACGTTGAACCCTTATCGGACCGTGGATCAAATCGCAATCGATCTGACGATCTTCAGTGGCGAGGACACGGCGTCAAGTGTGACGAGCGGTGGCAACGCACCTGCCACTCCAACCACGGAGCTTGCCTACGCAACGGAAAGCCGCCAGCGGGATGGGGTTGGAATGAATGGGGGTGGCAGCAACGTCCTGTATTCCTACAGCACGGAAGTTCCAGCGACCGTGGCTCCACCGATGGCTCCGGGCGGGACTGACTTCTTCAATCTTGGGGCCGCACTCGAGACAACGTTCAATTATCTGAACACCAACTTCGGTGCACCAGTGACCACCCCTGTGCGTGGGCGTCCGGCGGTCCCGTTTGCAATGCACCCGTGGTTGAATCGTCCGTATGCCACGCCGCACGAGCTGATGTTGGTGCCGGCCTGTTCGGCGGGGCGACTGTTCGAAGAATTCAGCGTGGTGGATCCTGCGAATCCGGATCCAGAGATCCTACCGGAGACCAGCACCACGACGACGGACCCGGCCTACGCGGAGACATTTGTCTCGCCCTTCCGGCACCTGCTGAATTTCTTTCATAGTGAGAATGTGAAACACTCTGGTGCTGCCCCTGCTGCGGAGTTCAACGCCCTGTTTGACTTCGTTGGCACCCCGCCTCCGTTCCGAGGTGAATCGGTTCCCATTCCACCTGCACTGATCAGTGCAACTCCGTTGGCACCCTTGTACTCGGCACCATTCAACTTCGTGGAAGACAATCGACGAATCGGGAAAGTCAATCTCAACACCATCGAGGAATTCTCGACTTGGAAGGGACTGATGCAGGGCCATCTGAATGCAGGTGAATACACCACTGCTGCGGGTGCTGGCACGGCAACTCAGCTGTCATACAACGAATTCGTGAAGTCTCGCCGCGGTTACGTTCCAACTGGAACTAAAACGACGGTGATGGATGCAGACGCAACGACTCCGGTGAACTACTTGCCCAATCAATTGGATCCACGCTTTCCCACGCAGTTCGCGGGCGTCTTCAAGCGATCCACATCGGGCCACCGCGCACCTGAAGTTCGCAATTTGGGCACAACAGCCCTGGATGAATCGGAAGATCTAAGACGTCGCAGGGTCAATGTTGGTTTGCTGCGAGCGGCAGGTCGGCTAGACGAACAGGAATCGGCTGGCGGAACATCGCCGAATGAAGTTTCGTTGTTCGTTCGTGAGTCAACACAGACGCCTGCTGTGGGGGCAACGAATTTGTCGCAAGACCGGAATCGCAATGCGTTCCTGAAATACCAGACGGTGAATCGGATGCCAAATCTGGTGTCAGATAATTCGCAAACCTTCCTCGTTCGGATGACGCTGGGCTTTTTCGAGGTCGATGCGACCAACACAAAGAACTTGGGGGCGGAGTACAACGAAGACAAAGGCGAGAACCAGCGGTATCACGCGATGTTCATCATTGATCGATCGATTCCGGTTGGCTTCATCCCTGGCCAAGATGTCAACGCGCGGGACACGGTCGTTTTCGAACGGTATTTCCAATGAGGACGCGTCCGTAGTACCGCTCCGCTTCTCGAGTGATCCATCATGAAACTTTCTATCTTCGATTCCACGAATTTGCGACCTATCCAGCTCATGTCTCGCAAGCCAAACGCTCGTGCCGCTTCCTGTCAACGTTGTTGCACGACGTCGGCGAGAGGCTTCACGTTGGTGGAGATGTTGATTGCGATGACGGTCACGTTGTTGATGATGGCGGCAGTCGCGCGGGCGTTTGCCTTTGTCGGAGCGAGAATCCGAGAGAGTCGTGGCAATGTGCAATTGGCGAATGAGTTGCGTGACATCACCACGAGGCTCAATGATGAGACGACCCGTTGCACGGTCAGTCTGACGCCAACAACCGGTGGGCCAGATCCCTCGGGTTATTTCATGTACTACGAGGGGCCGGTGACCGACGCAACTTCATCGCTGTTCCGCGCGGGGCTGAATGCGGATGGGACGGTGGATGTTCCGGACTCCCGTTACGGGGACTTCGATGACTACCTTGCCTTCACCGCAATCGCGCCCAAGGGGAGTTGGTTTTCGGGAAAGGTTCCTCGATACATCCTGGATCAACGAGCGGCGGATTTGGCGGGGACGGCTTACAGCATCCCTTCGGACAACATCTCGACGCCCGATATCGATGAGAGTCAGGTTCCGTTTGAGCCGGTGATGATCCGGTCTCGCTATGCAGAGATTGTGTACTTCGCGAGTCCCGAGTATCCCGACGTGGCTGCGGACGACCCGGACTATCTCCGTTATGTCGACGTGGACGGCGACACGGATTTGGGAAGCGGGACGGCGTCGGAGAATGGGCTGCCCGATCGGATGAAGATCCATCGGCGAGTCTTGCTGATTCGGCCAGATTTAAACCTTTCCACAGGGCCGCTGCCGATTCAGAGCCGAACGGTTGGCGGCACCTCGGTGCCATTCATGCGGGCGGACAATTGGCCTGACGCGACCACGGCCACCGTTCGCGGCACCGCCCCAGTTGCTTCCGGGTGGGCATACGGCATGGCAGGCGTGCATCAACAATGTGACCTGTCGGTACGTCGGGTATTCAATGCGGCGGGCACTCCCACTGCCAATGTCGCAGCCAACTCCCTTTCAGATCTGTCCATTCCGCACAACCGCTTCGCACACGTTCGGGTTCCCAATTCGGTGTTGACTGGTTCGGGGGGATCTGCCCCCACTTCGATGCCGGTATTGGCGTTGTCTGGTCCTGCAACCATCTTGAACATGCTCAATCTCTCCGCTTCCACTCCACGCTTGGCGCCACCGCTTTCCAGTGCTGGTGCGGCCGCGGTTGTCACCCCGAGCCGACTGTGTGGTTTCTTGCGACGTGAACTTGTGCTTGGCGACGACAGCACGCATCTCAATCCGGGTAAGTATTGGGGCGCTGATCGTCGAGGAGAGGATGTGGTGGTCAACAATGCACTCAGCTTCGACGTCAAAGTCTACGACCCCGAAGTCTCTTTGTTCGAGACGAACACGGGGCTTGTTGTCAGTCCGAATGACGCTGGGTATCGCGAAACTCTGCTGGACGCAATCACCAATTCAGAGACGCCGGTTTTGACGGGAGGATTCGTTGACCTCTGTTACCCGGTGCTCGCCGGGGGATCTCTTCGAGGTTGGCAAGCCCGTTATCTGGACCGAGTGAACACGACCACAGGATCGACGATCGCAGCGACGCCAGACTATCTCACCACACCTTTCTCTGGTTTGGATTCATTCTCCAATGCCTCGCAGTCGTATTCCAATCCGCTCTACCGTTCAGGACGTCTGCTGACGTCGGCGGTCAATACGATTTCGCTCTTCCAGCCTGCCTTCGATACCTACACTTCGTGGTACGAAAAAGACGGCTTCCTTCAGGGGCGAGTGAGCGCCACGGCTGAGGGGACTCGGTGGACCACCACGGCCGGGGCGACCGCTGACCTTGGTGCTGATGGCATGGAAGGATTGGGCATCTATCAAGCCGGAGTCGCATCCGTCATCGGACGATACGGGCCGGACGACCTGGGCGAACGAGAAACGTTGCCACCGTTCGTCGCGACTCCCGAAGCTGTTCAGATTTCGGTTCGTTTGGAGAATCCCACCACGCGGCAAATTCGACAGGCCAGTGTGACGGTGCGGGATGAGTGAGAGTCAGAGTGGGAAAGGGGCTCCGGACCACAGGGACTCCAATTCGTAGGCCAGGTTCCACCTGGCGCTGGTTCCGCGCGAGGGAACTCGGAGCTTGCGTCGTTGGTCGCTGGATTCACTAGGTTCCGTAGGGTCCCTCGCTGACGCGTCGGGTTGTGAAGTGTTGGTAGCTGGATTCGCCCGAATTCAAAGACGTGGGTTGGTGGGCGGTCCAAATTCTTGGCGAATTCGGCGACGAGTGGCGAGTATGAGAAGATGAGCTGCCAAGCTTGTCGACATCGCAACACGCCGGTGAGCGAGGGACCGCACCACCATCCCCCACGACGGCCCCATCCGGGGCGATGGCGGCAATCGAACGTCGGGTTTTCATTTCGACGGGCTTGGAAGCCCATCGTACGGGGCACGGGGCAAGGGGCACGAGCACGAGTTAGGAGTTAGGAGTTAGGAGTTAGGAGTTAGGAGTTAGGAGTTAGGAGTTAGGAGTTAGGAGTTAGGAGTTAGGAGTTAGGAGTTAGGAGTTAGGAGTTAGGAGTTAGGAGTTAGGAGTTAGGAGTTAGGAGTTAGGAGTTAGGAGTTAGGAGTTAGGAGTTAGGAGTTAGGAGTTAGGAGTTAGGAGTTAGGAGTTAGGAGTTAGGAGTTAGGAGTTAGGAGTTAGGAGTTAGGAGTTAGGAGTTAGGAGTTAGGAGTTAGGAGTTAGGAGTTAGGAGTTAGGAGTTAGGAGTTAGGAGTTAGGAGTTAGGAGTTAGGAGTTAGGAGTTAGGAGTTAGGAGTTAGGAGTTAGGAGTTAGGAGTTAGGAGTTAGGAGTTAGGAGTTAGGAGTTAGGAGTTAGGAGTTAGGAGTTAGGAGTTAGGAGTTAGGAGTTAGGAGCTAGGAGTTAGGAGCTAGGAGCTAGGAGCTAGGAGCTAGGAGCTAGGAGCTAGGAGCTAGGAGCTAGGAGCTAGGAGCTAGGAGCTAGGAGCTAGGAGCTAGGAGCTAGGAGCTAGGAGCTAGGAGCTAGGAGCTGGCCGGCTCCGCCGGCCTAACAATCGGCCCAGGTTCGGCCGTGGGCGACGTCGACTTTCAGGGGCACGTCCAGTTCCATCACGCTGGTCATCGATTCGCGAATCAAATCGGACAGGGCGTCCAGTTCTTCGTCGGGGGATTCGAGCAGCAGTTCGTCGTGGATCTGCAGCAGCAGACGGGCTTGCAAGTCGCTCTGTTTCAATTGCTCGTGGACTCGCAGCATGGCCAGTTTGATCAGGTCCGCTGCGGTGCCTTGAATCGGCATGTTGATCGCAATGCGTTCCGGTTCCGTGAGGCTGCGGCGTTTCGATTCGGGCAGGTTGGCGAGGTCGCGAACGCCTTTGATTTCTCGCCGACGACCCAACATGGTTGTCACGTAGCCTTCGTTTCGGCAGCGGGCCAGGGTGTCCATCATGAACGCTTCGACACCCGCGTAGCGTTGGAAGTACAACTCGATGTAATCCCGTGCTTCGTCGTTGCTGATGCCGAGTGTCTTGGCCAACCCAAACGGGCTTTGCCCGTACACGATTCCGAAGTTGATGGTCTTGGCGATCCGCCGCAGGTCGCTGGTCACTTCCGATTCGTCGATGCCGTTGACTTCGGCGGCGACTCGCGTGTGGATGTCGGCGTCGTCGCGGTAGGCACTGATCAAGGCTTCGTCACCGCTGTAGTGCGCCAGGACTCGCAGTTCAATTTGCGAGTAATCGGCGCCGAGCAACGACCAGCCTTCTTGGCCGGCGGTGAACGCGGCCCGGATCGCTTTGCCTTGCTCGGTTCGAATCGGAATGTTTTGCAGGTTCGGTTCGCTGCTGCTGAGCCGGCCCGTGGCCGCGACGTCTTGCCGGAACGACGTGTGGACGCGCCCGGTTTTTTCGCAGATCAATTGCGGCAGGGCATCGATGTAGGTGTTCTTGAGCTTGGTCGCTTGGCGGTACTGCAGGATGTGCTGAGCGATCTCGTGGTTGACCGCCAATTGGCTGAGCACGTCGGCATCGGTGCTGACCCCGGTCTTGGTTTTTTTGATCACCGGCAGGCCGAGTTCTTCGAACAGGACCACGCCGAGTTGCTTGGGGCTGTCGAGGTTGAACTCATGGCCGGCGGAGGAGAACACGAGTGCTCGCAGGTCCGCGATTTCCTTTTCGAATCGCTCGCTCATTTGGGCCAGCGTGCCCGCGTCGACATGGATGCCGTTGAATTCCATTTCGGCCAGCACATCGATCAGCGGCATTTCGACTTCATCGAACAAGCCATCCAAACCGGACTCGGTCAATTCGTCGCGGAGCGTGGGGGCGACTCGAATGGGCACGTCGACGTCTTCGCAGGCATAGGGGGAAACGTCGTCGACGGGGACTTGGTCCATCGTGATTTGTTTCTTGCCCGTCCCGATCAGTTCTTTGATGGAGAGGTTGTCGTGATTGAGTTTGCGTTTGGCGAGGTCGTCCAGCCCATGGTTGCGGCCTCCGGAATTGAGCAGGTAGTCGGCGACCATCGTGTCGAGTGTGATGCCGCCGAGCTGCACGCCGGCGGAACGCAGCACGATCATGTCGAACTTCAGGTTGTGGCCGACCTTCTCGATCGTGGAGGATTCGAAGACCTCGCGGAGGGTTTCGATCACCACGGACTGCTCGATGGTTGGATCTCCGGCGGGGGCGCGGACGGGAATGTAGGCGGCTTCGCCGGATTGCCACGCGATCGAGATGCCGACCAAGTCGCAGCCTCGGGCTTGGGTGCTGGTCGTTTCCGTGTCGATGGCGAGGACGGTTTGCTTGGCGAGTTCTTGGGCCAGGGCGTTCAGTTCGCTTTCGTTGGTGATGGTTTGGTAGCGAGATTCCCAGGCCGGTGGTGGTTCTTCCACCGGGGCTTCCCCGCCGAGCAATTCTGCGGCGCGACCGCGGAGGCGACGAAAGCCGAACTCTTGCAGCAACGCGTCGACGCGTTCGAGGTCGGCGGCGGAGCGGACGCAGCGGTTCCAGGGGATCGGTGATTCGACATCGCGTTTGAGTTCGACCAGTTCACGTGACATCATCGCCGCCTCGCGGCCGTTCATCAGGTTCTCTTTGCGTTTCTTTCCCGAGATCGACTTGGCGTTGTTGAGAATCTCTTCCAGGGTGCCATGCTTTTCTAGCAGTTGCTGGGCGATCTTGGGGCCGATCAGGGAGATGCCGGGAACGTTGTCGACTGGGTCGCCGACGAGGGCCTGGTAATCGACGACTTGGTCGGGCCGGATGCCCCACAGTTCTTGCAGTTCGGCGGCGTCGATCTCTTGGTCCTTGCGGATGTTGTAGATCTTGGTTTGTTCGCTGATCAGTTGCCGGCAATCTTTGTCGCTGGTGACAATCAGGCAGCGGCCGCCGGCGTCTTCGACTTTCGCAGCGACGGTGGCCAGCAGATCGTCGGCTTCGAAGCCGCCCTGTTCGATGATGCCGATGCCCATCGCGTCGATGGCTTGTCGGATCAGAGGGATTTGTTGGCGAAGTTCATCGGGCATCGAGTCCCGGTTGGCTTTGTAGTCGGGATACAGCTCGTTTCGAAACGTGACCTCGCTTTTGTCGAACGCGGCGATCAAGAAGTCCGGGTTCTTGCGTGAGAGCAATTCCAGCATGTCGCCGACGAAGCCATAAACGGCGGAGACAGGCAGCCCTCCGGTGCTGGTCATCGGCGGCAAGGCGTGGAAGACCTGGTAGATCAACGAGTGAGCGTCGACGACGACGACGAGTTTGTCGGTCAGGTCGGGGACCGGATCGTCGGTGGTTTCCGGGATGGGGCGTTGCAGCACAGCGGGCAAGGCATCGTCGGCGATTCGAACCGCGTCGTGCCGTTGCTTGCGTTCCTCCTGTGTTTCGCGATCGGCTCGCGGGCCCGAGTGAGAAGCGTCCAGGGGCGCAGCTTCGGAGGAAGTCGGTGCGTGGGATTGCCGGGCGGCGTGGGTTGGCAGCGGCGTCACGCCTTTGCCCGCGACGGACGGAACGGTCTCGGCGTTGGGGCTGGGGGTGAACCCGCGGGTGGCGGACAGTTTGTTCGGGTCACGCTCTGCGGCGGGGGTGTCGCTCGGGCCGGGGGCCGATGCTGTCGCGTCTGGCGTGGATTCGGCGACTTGGTTGGCAGTGGAAGCGGCCGCTGCGGGGGCCTCGTCGAACCCGCTGAACAGCATTTGGTCGTCGTCGTTCTGTTTGGGGCGGGGTCGAGATTTGGCCATGGGAACCGTAAACAGGTGGCGAGGCGTCGAGAAGGGCAACTTGGCGTGGGGCTGGCGAGAGCATACCGCGATCGATCGAAATCGGGCAGTTTGGATCGGCGAACTCGTGGCCGCGAAAGACGAATCGGGGAGGATTGTGCTGGTGAAGTGGGAAAGGGCCACAGGAGCTCAGGGCCACAGGACTCGATTGGTAGGCCTGGTTCCACCTGGCGGTGGTTCCGTGCGGGGGAACTCTGGACTCGCGTCATTGGGTAGCTGGATTCGCCAGAATTCAGAGGTGGTGAGTGGTGAGTGGTGAGTGGTGAGTGGTGAGTGGCGAGTGGCGAGTGGCGAGTGGCGAGTGGCGAGTGGCGAGTGGCGAGTGGCGAGTGGCGAGTGGCGAGTGGCGAGTGGCGAGTGGCGAGTGGCGCGAAGATGGCTGCCAAGCCCGTCGACATCGCAACCCGACGCGTGAGCGAGGGACCACACCACCATCCCTCACGACGGCCCCATCCGGGGCGATGGCGGCAGTCGAGCACGAGCACGAGCACGAGCACGAGCACGAGCACGAGCTAGAAGCTAGAAGCTAGAAGCTAGAAGCTGAAAGCTGAAAGCTGAAAGCTGAAAGCTGAAAGCTGAAAGCTGAAAAACCTTCTGTTTGGGGCGGGGGGGAAGGCGTTTGGCCATGGCTTTTCAAAGCGGTTCGTCGTCAAAATCGGAGCAAACCGGTGGGGTGGCGCGATCGGGGGAACAGTTTCAGGCTGATTTCTGTGTCAAAAAGATGCGTTTCGGACCGTCACTGAATACAATCGCTGTTTGCAGAAGGGAGTGGTTCGCCATTCCCAATGGGTCGGTGGCCGCTGTTCATCGAGTCCACATGCGACCCCTGTTGGTCCGACTGCCCTCGCACGGGCACTCCATCTCCTCCTACTCTTCACCGCCCCCATGGCCGCACGCGACGATTCAGTGATCCGAGGCAGCTTGATTGCCTGCCTGATTTTCCTGGTGCTCTCTTTGGCGCTCAACTTCTTTCTGTGGAGTTGGGGCGACACGCAAGCCGAGACGGCAGCGGGGGCGAATGAACGCCTGCAGGCACGTGGCAATGAGCTGCAAACGATGCAGAGCGAAGCGACGCTGATGAAAGCGATGCTCGGCGTGGGAGGGTTGAGTCAGGCTCAATTCGACCAGCTGACGTCCAGCACCGGTGGCGATCCCGAAATCGAAGCGATCGAGCAAAACTTCGCTCGTGACATGGCGTTGTTCGGCCCCGAAGTCGACCCGCAAAACCGCAATTACCCCGCTCTGCCAGAGTTCTTGGTCAACGCGATTCGCAACCGCAACGTCCAGTACAGCCAGGCTCGGGATGAAGCGACCCAAATTCGGTCGCAGGCCGACAGTGACATCGAAGTGGCTCGCAAAGCCCAAGAGGTGGCCGAGCAAAGTCGTGACGATGCCAATAAGAAACTGGAAACGGAGCAATCCAAGTTCGCGGAAGACCGTCAGCAAATGAAGCTGACGACGGAGCGAACCAGCGACAGCCTGCAAAAGAAAATCACGGAATTCACGACGTATCGAAACAAGGTCACCGCCGAGATCAACGAACTGCAGCAACTCGAAACTCGCTTGTCCAGCACGATCGAAAACCAACGGCAAGAACTGGTGCGACTTCGCAGCACCAACTTCGAAAGCACCCAGGGTTTGATCAGCTATGTCTATCGCGACGGGAACGTGGTGACGATCAATCTGGGATCGGCCGATGAGCTGACGCCTGGTGTGACGTTCGGCGTGATCGATGGTGACGAAACGCGTTTGCAAGACGCGAAGATCAAAGCCACGATCCAGGTCACCAAGCTGTTGGGCGATCACCGCGCGGAAGCTCGTGTGGTGGCATTCCCCGAGATTCGCTACCCCATCATCCCTGGCGACCAGATCTACTCCCCGTTCTGGTCACCCGGACGTCGCGTGAAAATCGCTTTGATGGACAACATCGACATCGACGACGACAGCCGCCCCGATACCACCGAGATCTCTTCGATGATTCGGGCCGCAGGAGCCGAGGTGGCAGCGATCTTGCGAACCGATGGAACGCAAGAAGGCACGTTTGACAGCAGCGTTCGATTCTTGGTGATTGGTGAATCGGAGCGGTTGGACGACCAAGCGGACAACGCCAGTGAGATCGAAGCGGTCGGAAAAGCGAAAGCCAAGGCAACCGAGAATGGTGTGACCATCATTCCCGCTTGGAAGCTGCAAGCCTATCTGAAGACGATCGATGATTCGCTGACGACGCCGCTGGGATCCGCCGTTCGGGGACGCGACTTTGCTCCCGAAAAATCGACGGCTCCTCAGTCGTTGCCCAACAGTCTGCCGAAGATCTTCACCGAGCAGAAAGACCGGGTGCAACGCAACAACGAGATCCTGCGACCGTAGTTCGACGCGGTCGCCGGAGGATGACTTGTGAAGCGAGCGGACCGCTCGCTTCGCTCGACCCTCCCCGGAGGAAGGAAGTAGCACGAGGCGCCAACGGAGTCGAACATTTGTCCCCCCATGTTTGCGTGACTGGTTGGTGTGGTCGAGCGGCGTGGCGGGCACGGTTTGGCACTGAATCGCGTGCGATGTGGCTTGGTGGTTCAGGGCTGCCCGGCGGAACAGTTGAGGACAACTGTTCTACTCTGATACCGACATTCGCTTCGGCCTGGATGGTGAACCGCAAGGCTCTGCGATCCGGGTGACGCCCTGGGGGTTCGATGCCAAAGGTCAAATCGACAATTTGAAATTGTACAATCGGGGTGAAAGCTGGCTTGAGGCGGACGCTGGCTGGGGACGTGACCAGTCAATTTGCAGTTTGCAATTTTCCAATCACAGCCCTGTCGGATGGTCTCTCCGCCCGTCGACAAGGATCCTCGACGCGTCAGCGAGGAACACACCGCATCTACGACGGCCCCGTCCGGGGCGAACTTTCTGTGTTTCGTGATCCAACTCGGGGCTTCCGCCCCGAGCTAACGACGTCGGCCCCTCCGGGGCGATGGTGGTCAACCGCTCCTCTCACCGTTCCGCGGTTGCCTGATCACTCAGGCACGCACGATCAGTCGCGGAGCGACGACAGCCGAGAGCGTTGGGTTTCAACCCAACGTCACGAGAATGGCCATGCGGCGACCAGTCGCGGAGCGACGGCAGGTGCAGTTCCTCGCTCGCCCTTCGGGTTCCTATTGATTCGACGGGCTTGGAAGCCCACCGGACGAGCACGAGCACGAGCACGAGCACGAGCACGAGCACGAGCACGAGCACGAGCACGAGCACGAGCACGAGCACGAGCACGAGCACGAGCACGAGCACGAGCACGAGCACGAGCACGAGCACGAGCACGAGCACGAGCACGAGCACGAGCACGAGCACGAGCTAAGAGCTAAGAGCTAAGAGCTAAGAGCTAAGAGCTAGAAGCTAGAAGCTAGAAGCTAGAAGCTAGAAGCTTTGCTGCCTCAGTTTCGGGTCAGGTCCCAGGCGTTGGACCAAGTCGTCTGGGTTGGCTGCATGCCGAATTCGTTTTCCAGGCGGTCGGCCATGTCGGGCAAGTGGCCGGCTCCGTAGAACACGGCGATGTTCTCTTTGCCGGCATCGAGTTCTTGCTTGAGAATTTCGAAGGCCTTGCGGTTGCGGCCTTTGATCAAGGTGTTCTCCCCGTTGGCGTCGTCCATGCCGGCGGTCACCAGTTCGATGTCGACCAGTTGGCGGGCCATCGCTCGCTTCATGTTCATCGGGCGGTCTTCGCCGCTGAACATTGCCATCATCAACCCAGCGTCACCGCCCGTCTTGGCTTGCGAAGCGATGCCAGCACCGAGCATCCGAGCGACCATCTTCCAGATGCTGTCGCCACGCTTTTCAAGGTCCTCGACAAACTCTTCCGGGCTCATGTCCGCATGCCGAAAGTTCTCGGCCATGTAGTCGATTTTTTCGAGTTGGTACTCCAAGTTCAACATGTCTTTCATACCGGTCTGAACCGATGCCAAGATGGAACGGCGTTCTTCCAAGTCTTCGGGGCGGATCCGCGTTCCATCAGGGGCGACCAATTCGTAGAGCACGCAGTCGTACTTCGACAGTTGTTCCTTGAGGTCGGTGTAGTACTCGTTCTGTCCGATGTGAACGACGCCGACCAGATCCACGATCGCACCGTCATACTGTGTGCCGGGCTGGCCGACAAATTGAACGGTCGCGGTTTGCAACGCGAATGGTTTGTCGTCCACTTCGTGAACCCGAACGTAGCTGGGTTCTTCGGCTGCCTGTGCGTCGTCGACCGGGGCGGGCTCGGTGGGAGTGGTTGTCGCTGGTTTGGTTTCCGCCAGGGGTGGAGGTGGCGTGGCCGCTTCCGTTTGCACAGGCGGTTCCGCGACCGGGGTGTCTTGGGCAGAGACAGGTGCGAAACCAAACAGGGCTGCCGCGCAAACGGCCAACCCGCTGGTGCGAAGGTGACGCTGGAGAGGTTTCCAAGCGGATAGGAGGGCAACCCGCCCAGCTGAGAGTCGGGGAAGAAAATGGCGTTTCATCGAGATCACTCAGAGGTCGGTAGGAAAGAGGCGGCCTGCTTTCACCATAGCGCTAGAAACGCTTTCCGGCAAGCAAACGAAGGCATCTTGGGAAAGGATGGGCCACGGCGTCCAGTAAAGTGGGCACGTACCAGCAGGCGAGGACGCGGCGCACTGAGGGCGCGATCGGTTTCCCGTTCCCGTGGTTCGGCGGTCAATGGGCGGATGCGGCCAAGCGTGAGGGGGCCAATTCGTCGAGCAAGCCTGCCCAGTCGCCTGCGATCGCGGTTTCGCCCCACTTGGCTCCGATCATCACGCTGTTGATCCCCGATCCGATGCCGAGCATTGCGGTGTGGTCTTGGGGGGACAGGTCACCGGTGGCCGCCGCGGCAGCCACTGTCAGAGGCAAGGCGACCGAACCCGTGTTCCCGAGGGCTGGGAACGTCACGCTGTCTCGATCGACGGGCAGCTGCATGGCTTCCAGCATTCCGACTCGGTGCCGGGAGCCGACCTGGTGACAGATGGAGCGGTTGATTTGGTCGCGGGACCAGCCGGATTGCTGCAGCAGATCGTCCAGGGCAGCGACGCCGGTCGCGATGCCCTCGGCCATCAAGGTTTCCGAGTCGGTTTCCATCAACGGCTGCATCCCCGCTCCCGCGGTGTCTTGGTCGCTGCGGCAGAGAGCGTGGTGGGCAGTGTGGGCGCGAGCGATCGCGTGTTCCAGGGTCGTGGCGTTGGGGTGCAGGTCGCGATGGGTCAGCAACCAGGCGCAGCTGCCCGAACCGATGGTCAGCGACGCAAACGCGGGCTTGACCGTTTTACGCGTCAGTTGAGTGTCCGCGTTCAAGGAAGCGATGGTCGCTTCCATCAGGGGGCGGCTGTTTTCGGTGCCCACCACGATGCCGGCCGAGATCATCCCCGACTGAATCATCGTGGCGATCTGGACCGCGCCATTGAGAACGCCCAAGCAGGCGTTGGAAACGTCGTAGACCCAGCAGTTGGGAGACAATCCCAGTTCGTGGTGCACTCGGGAGGCGGTGGCGGGTTCGAGGAAGTCCCGGCAGACACTGGCGTGAATCAAGGCTCCGATCTGGTCGGGGGCGATGGAGGCGGCGTCGATCGCGTGCCGGCCGCTTTGGATGCTGGGGCCGCTGGGGACCGTGCCGGGCTCCCAGACTCGCCGGCTTTCGATGCCGCTCATCATCGCCAATCGGCCCTCGGGCAGCTTCAGACGGGAATACAGCGGCTGCAGATCCTTTTCGATCTGTTCGCTGGTCCACTGGGCCTGGGGGATGGTGACTCCGATGGAAGCCAACGCGACGTCAGGAAATTGCACAGGTGCGGTCCTTCAAAACCTAAGGCTTTTCGACAAATCGGGCCCTCACGACCTCAGGCCTTCCAACAGACTGGGTTTTTTTCCAGCCCGGGTGACCGTCCGTTCGGCCGTCCAACAGATTACCAGATTGCTTCGATGGGACGAATCACCAGGGTGGCGAGGCGTTCAAACGGAGGGGATTCTGGCTGGGAGTCCTTGCGGCGCAGCACTGCTCAAGTTGCGAGGGATTGCCGTCAAATCGATCTGGCGGAAGAATGGCCCGCACTGTGCGATTGGTGCCGGTGAAACGATCGCTGGTAGGAAGCTGGCGGACCGTCCACCAAATTGATTTCTGAAGAGTCAATGCGGTGACAGGGGGACAGGATTGGTTCCCCCCGGTGGGGCGCGAACTTCAGTCTGGAATGCGCAGAAACTCCCTGAAAACAGGCGGAATCGGGGGCTTTGCTAGCAAAAAAAGCATTTGCTAGCACTACCTGTAGTGTCCACGGGCGACTTTTCCACAAGATATCGTTCTTGCTTGGTGTTGTGAAACTCCGCCTCTAATCTCCCCGCACATCAGACGCGACACCGTCGCCGCGCCGCTTATCATTCACCTCATTGGAAGAGTCCGGGAAGCAAAGCGACCAGTTTGTTTCATGATGAGACAGGCTGGATTGGTCTCCCATGATTGCCCTTTTCCCTGCCAGAACAGCAGGCGGCATCATGCGGCTGAGACCACGCGGTTTTGATTCTCGCTCGATTGGATTCAGCTTCTAACTGCTGGGTCCAATGCTTGACCAGTGCGGGCCACACCAAACGCCGATACGAAGAGGATCTTCCCATGACGCGCAAGCCCCTGATTGGTTTGAACGCCGATTTCCGTGCCGCCGCCCGCAGCACCCCCGCGTTTGCTTACATCGCCGCCGGATACTACGAAGCAATTATCAAAGCTGGTGGTATCCCGGTCTTGGTTCCCCCACAAGCCGATGAAGAATCGGTGGCCCGAGTTTTAGACGCAGTCGAAGGATTTTTGTTCATCGGCGGTGGCGACCTGGATCCTCGCAACGACGGATTCATGCTTCACCCAAGCGTTCGTCCGATGAGTGCGGGACGCGAAGACAGCGATCGCATGTTGATGGCCGAAATCGCTGAACGCCGGATGCCTGTCTTCGGAATTGGCGTCGGCATGCAGTTGATCAACGTCCAGCAGGGCGGCAACCTGTTCTTGCACATCAAAGAAGATTTGCCGGAAGCGGTGCCTCACTTTGACGGTCAAGACGTCAATCACCGCCACACACTGAATGTCGAAAGCGATTCGTTAATCGGACGCGTTTACGGCGACGGCGAAATTCGCGTGACCAGTCGTCACCACATGGCGATCGATGAAGTTGCCCCTGGGTTCCGCGTCACCGCACGCTGCCCCGATGGCGTGATCGAAGCCATCGAAAGCGAAATGATCGACTGGTTCGCTTTAGGAACGCAGTTCCACCCCGAATCCGAGGCTGCTTCGGCCTTGGACATTCGGATCTTCGAGGAGTTCGTCGACGCTGTTCGCGAACGCAACCAAGAGTCTCCTGCGAAAGAGGGCGACGAAGCCTACCGTTTGGTTGCTTGAGGATCGAAACGACACTACGGAGAGGACGTTGACGAATTGCACGTTTTGATCCCTTCCCACCGGGTTCGCTGCCCACGGTTGTCCCGCGAGAACCGTTTCCGCCAAAGGATTGGCGGGTTGGCAGCACGGAAGCATCGCCTGATGCGGCGAACCCGGTGAGAATGGGACTCCTTGGCGGGAGTCCCTCGCCTTCCAGGATGAAGGTGGTTGGTGGTCATGGATCGACCCGATCGAAAATCCAATTCGGCAACACAACAAGTCACGGCTGACAAGTTCAACCGGGTGCGTTCCACTGGAGCGTGCCCGGTTTTTTTATGCGCCGGGAGCTCACTTGGTTTAGCTTTTAGCTTTTAGCTTTTAGCTTTTAGCTTCTCGTGCTCGTACTCGTACTCGTACTCGCCCGATGGGCTTCCAAGCCCGTCGAATCAATAGGAACCCGAAGCGCGAGTTTTGAAGTTGCGGGTTGGCAGTGGGTTTTGTTGGCCAACGGCCAACATCAACCCACGCGTGCTCCCGGATGGTGCCACCCACCATCTGGTTCAATCTCGCACGAACCCGAGGTCTCGGTTGGAAGGCTCCTCGCTCACCAGCCTGCTGAATGAATCAGCCGGAACGCGCTAGCGTCCGGTTCGTCTTCGGTCACAGGGGGGCATCGTGCTCCCGGATGGTGCCACCCACCATCTCGCACGGTCATTGCTTGGGGACGGGAAACCTGGAGATCGTTTGGCGATCGTGCGACAAGCAACTGTCGTCGCTCCGCGACTTGCGACGGATGTTTCGTCGGCGTATGCCCTTGGGTTGAAAACCCAAGGCTTTCGGCTGTCGTCGCTCCGCGACTGTTGGTGTGTGTTGGGGGATCGGGCAACCGTGCTCCCGGATGGTGCCACCCACCTTCTGGATCATCGAAGCGACTGGGGGGGCGGTCAGCGATGATGCTGTGTTCGCTCTCTCCCCTCACCGCGCAGCAAACAAGCTGCGCCGGTGAACCGGAGCAGCTTGGCGAGTGTTGGGAGGTGCCCGAAGGCAGCGATCAAACGCGGCGACGTTCTTTCAAGCGAACGGCTTTGCCGACGCGATCGCGAAGGAAGTACAGTTTGGCGCGACGGGTGACACCGCTGCGTTTGACTTCGACTTTTTCGATGCGGGGGCTGTGAACCGGGAATTTACGCTCCACGCCTTCCCCAGCCACGATGCGGCGGACGGTGAACATTTCTCGGGAACCTTGGCCACTGCGGCCGATCACGACGCCGGTGAAAACTTGGACTCGCTCTTTGTTGCCTTCCAAGATCTTGGAGTGCACGTCGACGGTGTCGCCGATTTCAAACTTGGGAGCCTCTTCTTTTTGGTTGGCCTTGTCGACCATGTCCATGATGGCGTTGTTCATTTGGGAACCTCTGTGATGTTCAGGAGAGTTTGTTGGGGTGTTCGTTGTTTGGTTCGGAATGCTCGGGCAGCAAATCGCGGCGACGGTCAATCGTTTTCGCCCAGCTTTGTTCGGCTCGCCAGGCGGCGATCGCGGCATGATCGCCGCTGAGCAGAACATCGGGGACGGTGTGGCCTTCGAATTCACGGGGCCGGGTGTACTGGGGGAACTCGAGCATCCGATTACCTCGGCTGAACGAATCATCCAGGCTGCTTTGTTCATCACCGAGCACGCCAGGCAGCAACCGGACGACAGCGTCGATGATGGTCATCGCGGCCACCTCGCCCCCGTTGAGGACAAAGTCGCCAATGCTGATCTCTTCGGGTTGGAGGATATCCAACACGCGTTGATCGAATCCTTCGTAACGACCACACATCAACAGGATGCGGTCGCTGGTGGCGAGGTCTTCGGCCAACCGTTGGTCGAGCCGTCGACCTTGCGGGGTCAACAAAATCTTTCGAGCCGGGACAGCGGCCATGGCGTCCACGTCCCGAACGCAATTCACGGTCGGTTCGACTTGCAACAGCATTCCAGGGCCGCCGCCAAAAGGGCGGTCATCGACTTTGCGATGAGGGGTGTCTTCGGCCCAATCGCGGAGGTTGTGTCGCTGAATCTCTACCAAACCACGAGCAATCGCCTTGTCCAGCAAGCTTTGGGTCAGATAACCGTCAAAGATGGCCGGAAACAGGGTGACAACGTCGAATCTCACTCCGTCGTGGCTTCTGCAGCAGGAGCATCGTCGGTCGAGGCTTCAGCAGCAGGTTCTTCTGCGGGAGCTTCTTCCGCAGGGGCTTCTGCCACGGGAGCAGCCTTGGGAGCGGGAGCTTCTGGTGGTGGGGTGTAATCTTTGCGGCGTCCGAGTCGCTCGACGGCTGCCTTTTGGGCTTCCAGGTGCGAACCTTCGGTGCCGTACTTTTTGATCAGCACAGCCACTTTGTCGCTGGGTTGAGCGCCAACGCCAATCCAGTAGTCGACCCGATCGGCCTTCAGTGTGGTGCGGGCGTCGGTTTCGGGGCACATTGGATCGTAGGTGCCGAGTTCTTCGATCACACGACCATCACGTGGGTTGCGTTGATCCACTGCACAAACACGAAAGAAAGGACGGTGCGTGCGTCCCATCTTTTTCATGCGAATTCTTACTGCCATGTCGGTCGTTTCTCCAAGGAATTGAGGTTGATTTCGGGGGCTGAAGACTGAGGGCTGTACCGCTCCGGTCTTGGCCCACTTGATCTCGCTCAGCGTTTTTTTCGTTTGAGTTTTCGTTTCAGCTTGTCGCGTTCTTTGCGTTGCTGAGCCTTTTCGGCTGGGGAGAGTCGTTTCCCCGTGCTCTGCTTTGTTTTCAATCCACCCAAGCGGGGGTCGCCCGACATTGCGTTGGCTTGAATTTGACGCATCATCGCCATCCGATCGCCGCTGCCCTTGCCGGACATCGCTTGCATCATCGGCTTCATCACATCAAATTGTTTGATCAATTGCGTGATGACTGGCGATTGGACGCCAGCACCCTTCGCGATTCGCGTGCGACGAGTCGCATCGATCAGCTTAGGGTTTTTGCGTTCCGCGGGGGTCATCGAATTGATTGCCCCGATAATTTGTCGAAGTTGGCCGCCGGCCGCTTCCGATTCCATCGCTTCTTTGAATTGGCCCATGCCAGGCATCAGCCCCATCATGCGTCCCATCAGCCCGGGCTGGGCGACTTTCTGCATCATGTTCTTGAAGTCGTCGAGCGAGAAGTCGCCGCTGGCCATTTTGGCCTCCAGCTCTTCTCGTTCGTCTTCGTCCACGATTCGGTGTGCTTCGCGAGCCGCGGCGACGATGTCGCCCATCTGCAAAATGCGGCTGGCCATGCCTTCAGGGCGGAAGGGTTCCAGAGCATCGAAGTGCTCGCCCGTGCCCATGAATTTGATCGGTACGCCGGTGACTTGCTTGACGGACAGCAAGGCTCCGCCACGAGCGTCGCCGTCCAGCTTGGTCATCACGACGCCGTCCAGTTCCAACGCGTCGTTGAACGCACCGGCACTGTTGACTGCGTCTTGACCCGTCATGCCGTCGACGACCAAGTAAACCTGATCGGGGCCGACTTTGCGGTCGATTTTCTTCAGCTCGGCCATCAGTTCGGCGTCGATCGCCAAACGTCCTGCGGTGTCCAAGATGACCACGCGATTGCCGTCGCGGCGGGCCATTTCGACACCGGTTTGGCAGACCTTGACCGGGTCTTTATGGTCCGTTTCAGCGTGAACAGGGACGCCGAGTTGCGACCCAATGACCTTGAGTTGTTCGATGGCGGCGGGGCGTTGCAAGTCAGCCGCGACCAGCAAGGGAGTGATGTTTTGTTCTTGCAGCAGCTTGGTCAGCTTGCCGCAGGTGGTCGTTTTCCCGCTTCCTTGCAGCCCGCACAGCATGATGATCGTGGGACCATCGGCTTTCAAATTCAGGGCGGAATCGACTGGGCCGAGGGTTTCGACCAGCTCGTCGTAGACGATGCGAACCAGCTCTTCTTGCGGCCGCAGCGACAGGAGAACGCGTTTTCCGAGGGCTTTTTCGGAAACATGCCCCATGAAGTCCTGGACGACGCTGTAGCTGACGTCCGCCTCGAGCAGCGATTGCTCCACGATCTTGAGACCATCGCGCATATTGCCTTCGGTCAGTTTGCCTTTGCCAGACAAACTTTTGAAAGCGGATTGCAGACCGTCGGAGAGTGAATCGAACACGCGTCGGAAGGGGCGGGCGAAAAAGCGGTTTTTCCAGGAAAGCCCGGCAGTTTATCCAGGACGCCTCCGTTTTGTAAATGGAGAGAACGCCGAATTCCGCTGGGAAACGGTTTTCAGGTCTGTTTTAGGGAGGCACGAGCACGAGCACGAGCTCCCTCCGGTCCCCGTGACCTAACGTGTCACGCCGGTTGCGATCCTATGTGTGTCGCCGGGAGGTTCACTCGGCGGCGGATCCCCCCGCAACCGCCTTTTCACGGAAGATCAATCCCATGGCTAAGTTTTACGTTCAATGTGGTGCCCGTTCGTTGGTCGTCGATGCGATGGATGCCGATGCTGCTGCGATGCACAGTGTCGATCTCGCGATGCAGCCCCATCTGTGGATCTACGACGACGAAGGGTTGACGGATTCTGACCGTCACAGCCATGTGATGCTGGAGGCCCTGATGCACATGGCCACCGAGGTTCGGGTCAGTGAGCAGGGGTTTCATCGAGAGGATGCGACCCGTTTCGGCACGCCTGACATGGTGCACCAATGGCATCAAACCATGGTCGGGCTGGCTCGATTGATGATGGCCGCTGGGCTGGCGTCACGCCCGATGCGTCAACTGGCGACCGCCGCGGTGGGGAAATCGGTTGGCAACGCCTCCCCCGAGACCGAATCCAAGCGTTTGCCTCGCTGAAGGCAGGGTCCAACATTTGTCCCCAGTGTTTGCGTGCTTGTTGGTTGTCGTCGAGCACCGTGACGCAAACGGGTTGGCAGTGACTCGGGTGCGACGAGGCTTGGCGTTGGAGGGCTGCCCGACGGAACCGTTGGGGACAACGGTTCTACTCCGGTGGCCGCACGCTTGTGTTTCGATTGAAGGAGTGAAATGGACAATTTGAAATTGTGAACTCAGGGCGGAAGCTGGCGAGATGTTGGACGCCTTGCTTGGTTTCAACGCCTCGGCTTGGTGATGTGTGGGTGCCTGGTCCACCACGGGCACTGGCTGGTCGGCTGGCAAGTCAATTTGCAGTTTGCAATTGTCAATTTAACTTTTTCAATGCTCGCCCGTAGGATGGTCTCTCCGCCCGTCGGCAAGGAACCCCGGCGCGTCAGTCAGGCCCCGCACCGCATCTACGACGGCCCCGTCCGGGGCGACCTTTCTGTGTTTCGTGATCCAACTCGGGGCTTCCGCCCCGAGCTAGCAACGACGGCCCCTCCGGGGCGATGGGGGTGAACCGCTCCAGCCTTCGCTCCGCGGTTGCTGGATCACCAGGCACGCACGATCAGTCGCAGAGCGACGGCAGTTGCCCGTCTTCCTGGACGGTGCCACCTCGGATCTCGTCAATCGCTCGGATTTTGCAATTGTCAATGCTTGCCCTCCGCTCGATCCTCCCGGGGGAAGGGTGCAAGGGAAGTTGGCAGGGAGGCGAGGGCTCGAGGGGAGCCTCGGCGGCTGCTTGGGAAAGGCGGCTGCTTAGCTGGCGGCTCGCTTGGATTTCTCGCTGCATGGCGAGTCGGCTTGCCCGTTTTTTCCTTCGCTGGGTTGGAATCGGCCTTCGCGGCACGCCAGGTCGATCGCGTCATCGAGGACTTGGTTGTAGTAATTCAGGCGGGTTTCCGCGTGATCCAGCGAACCGCCGAAGGAGCGTTCGAGATCCAAGTAGATCAGCGGGACAGGCAGTTCCGTGACCTGCAGTCCTGCCGCTGCGGCTTCGACCCACAGTTGAAGTGGCATCGCGTAGCCGTCGTCGGTGATTTTGAGCGCTCGCAGGCCTTCGGTTCGGTAAGCCTTGAAGCCGCAGAACGCGTCGGTCAGTGAGAAGCCGAGTCGGCGGTTGATGTCCGCTGTGATCCGGCGGTTGATGAACATCCGTTCTTGGGGAGGTGCGTCGTCGCCCTCGAAGACTTTCAAGTAGCGACTGCCAGAGACAATGTCCGCATGCTGGCCAGCCTCGATGAACTCTGGGATCCGGCAAGGTTGGTGTTGCCCGTCGCAGTCCAGCGTGACAACGCCTTCGTAGCCCTCTTGGATGGTGTGGGAAAAGACAGTTTGCAGTGCGGCGCCGTAGCCCCGGTTTTGGGGATGGTGCACGACCGCGACCGATTCAGGCAGGCGTTTGGCCCAGGCGTCCAGTCGTTCGGGAGTTCCGTCCGTGCTGCCGTCGTCGACCACCAGGATTTGGTTCGCGTGCTGGAGCACGTTTTCGAGGACTTCGTCGACGTATTGAGCTTCGTTGTAGACGGGAAGTGCGGTCAGCCAAGGTTTTATCATTCGATTTCTCTTTCGGTTCTTTCGCGTGCACTGCGAGGTGCTGGCACTGCATCGGCTTCATCAAAATGTTGCCGAGCCATCTGGTTCCGCCATTCAGGATGGTGGTCAGGCTTGGTCGTTTGGGTGCAACAGCAGGCCAGTTCTGGGGGGGCGAGACCCGGTGAAAACCATGCTCCCGGCGTGCTTCAGGGGGCATGTTAAGGTTTGCGGTCGATTGTGACAGGTTTTCCTGCATCTTCCCACGATTGCAACCGATGTGCCTCGATGAAGGCCTCACTTCGAAAAACCAAGAAAAAAAACCGAATTGCTTGGCCCAGTTGAGGTTGACGCTGCTGCTGGCCTTCGCCAAACTCCCCCGCTTCGATCGCAACCCAGATCTTTGAGGGTTTCGGTTGTTTAACAAGTGGGAGATTCTGCCGCCGGGCGTTCTTTCAGCCGATCGGAATGATTAGCTGGCAACAAAGAGTTCGGGCCAGCGTGGAATCGCCATACCACCCGACACAAATGAGTCGTGACTAAATGGGAAAGAAATCCAAGCGGTATCGTGCCGCCCTCGAAAAACAGCCCAAGGAAATGCTTCCGTTGGGCAAGGCCGTCGAGGTATTGAAAACATACGACGCCACGAAGTTCGACCAAACCGTCGAAGTTCACATGCGTTTGGGCGTTGATCCAAACCAGGCTGACCAAATCATCCGCGGTTCGCTCGTGTTGCCACACGGCATCGGCAAGACCCAACGCGTGGTTGTGTTCGCCAAGGGCGATGCAGCCAAAGCGGCTGAAGAAGCCGGTGCGGATGAAGTCGGTCAAGAAGACATGGCCAAGAAGATCAAAGACGGCTGGACAGACTTCGACGTCTGCATCGCCGCCCCCGACATGATGGGATTGGTCGGACCTTTGGGTCGTGTGCTTGGTCCTCGTGGTTTGATGCCTAGCCCTCGTGCTGGAACCGTTACCCCTGACGTCGGTCGAGTCGTCAGCGAGTACAAGGCTGGTAAGGTCGAGTTCCGGAACGACAAGGGTGGCAATGTTCACGCGATGGTCGGCAAGATGAGCTTCGACGCCAGCAAGCTCGAAGAAAACATCACGTCGTTCGTGGACTTCATCGCTGCCATGAAGCCTCAGTCCATCAAGGGCACGTACATCAAAGGCGTGGCGATCTGTGCGACGATGACGCCTAGCGTTCGCGTTACCACCTAGCTGCACGGTTTGGCCTGATGATTCGCTTCATCGGGCTGCCCCGGTCAACCAACATCATGGTTGAAAGCGTTGGTTTTCAAATTGATGTTGGAGGATCAATGTTCTTGATCCTACCCCAAACGATCACATCCAACTGCGGCCAAGGTTTGGCTCTTTCGAGTGAAAAAATCCGATGAGTAAATACGTCAAAGAACTGGTGACTCGCGATCTCAAGCGTCGGCTTGATGGCGTGGAGGATGCCGTGTTGGTCAATTGCTCCGGCATGGATGCAAACACGACCAACGAGCTGCGTGGCGAGCTGGGCCAAAAAGACATCCAGATGATGGTTGTCAAAAACTCACTTGCCCGTCGCGCCACTGAAGGCACGTCTCTCTTCCCCGCGTTCGATGGAATGAATGGGCAAGTCGCCGTGCTCTGGGGCTCGAGCGACTTCGTCAGTCTGGTAAAGGAAGCCGTCCGGCTGGACAAGGACAAAGAGAAGTTCGAACAGTTTGTCACCACGGGCGGCGTTCTGGACGGTGAGAAACTGGATCCAGATGCCGTCAAGGCGGTCAGCAAGTGGCCCAGCCGTGAAGAGCAAATTTCCATGTTGGTCGGTCAGATCCTTGGCCCAGGTGCAACACTCAGTGCTGCAATGCTTGGTCCGGGCAAAACGCTCAACAGCCAGATCAAGTCCAAGGGCGAAGGCGACGAATAGTCGTCTCCGCTCAAGTAGCCGGGGCCTGTGTCCGTGTCCCGGCTTTTTTCCTGAACCATTTCCGAATCACCTTTTTCGTTTTTGAGGTAGTTTGACTATGTCCGATGAAGCAACCGCTGTCGTTGAATTCAGCGCAGAAGCAAAAGAACTGGGCGACAAAATCGCCAACATGACCCTGAAGCAAGCCAAAGAATTGAGCGACTACCTCAAGGATGAGCATGGCATTGAGCCAGCCGCCGGCGGTGGTGCTGTGATGATGGCTGGTCCTGCCGAAGGTGGTGCTGCCGCCGAAGTCGAGCAGACCGAATTCGATGTCGTCTTGACCAGCTTCGGTGAGAAGAAACTGAACGTCGTCAAGGTCGTCAAGAACATCACGGGTGCATCGTTGATGGACGCCAAGAAGATGGTCGAAGGTTGCCCAGCAACCCTGAAAGAAGCTGTCTCGAAAGAAGACGCTGAAAAGGTCAAAGCCGAAGTCGAAGAAGCTGGCGGCTCCGTCGAACTCAAGTAGTTCGAAGCCGGATTGGTTCGTTCGGAAATCGGTCAAATCAGTCAATGATCGTGGATTCATTCACTTGGATCCGCGGTCATTTTGCTGCGCCGGCAGCTGGTATCACGCAAGTGCGTGGGCGGGTTGTTCTGCGGCTGGTTTCTCCGTTCGTTTGACTCGCTCTCCGCTGCGAGGGTGAGCTTTGATTCGCTTGGTTCGGCCGTTCGCTTGCCTCCCGTTTGTTGGGCTCGCGACGCGTGGAGCTCGCGAATTTCTTGCGCGTTGCGACGGGTATCCAGTTAGACTGTGATTCGGTTTGCATTCGCTGCTGCGCTCACATTGGTGCGCTCAGGCCGAGTGATGTGAACGCCCTTGAATTTCCTCTTTGAAGTCCCCACGCCCCACCTCAGAACCGTTAGGAACAGCCCGCATGTTGCCACGTCGTCAATTTTTGCAGTCGCTCGCCGCCACCACCGCCGTTTCCGGAATCGCTGGTTCGCGAATGTTGGCTCATGCTCACGAAGGGCATGATCATGATCACGCTCCCTTTCAAATTTCTTTGGCCGAGTGGTCGCTGCACCGCACGCTCCGGGATCAGTCGGTTGGAATCACCAACATGGACTTCCCGAAGGTTTCGAAAGAGCAGTTCGGCATTGATGCGGTCGAGTACGTCAATCAATTCTTCAAGGACAAGGCTCGTGACGAGAAGTATTTGTCGGAGCTGAATTCGCGTTGCAAAGACAACGGCGTGAAGAGCCTGTTGATCATGGTCGACGGGGAAGGGCGCTTGGGCGACCCTGACAAAGATGCTCGTGCGAAAGCAGTTGAGAATCATCATCAGTGGGTCGACGCGGCCAAGTTCCTCGGTTGCCACTCGATTCGTGTGAATGCAGCCAGCGGCGGTTCTTACCTTGAGCAGATCGGGTACGCAGCCGATGGGCTGAGCCAACTCAGTGAGTACGCCGCCAAGCAGGACATCAACGTGATCGTTGAAAACCACGGTGGTCTGAGCAGCAACGGTGCTTGGTTGGCCGTCGTGATGGAGCGCGTTGGGATGGACAACTGCGGCACGCTGCCGGACTTTGGCAACTTCTTCATCTCGCGTGGCAAGAACGCAGATGAGTTCGATCGCTATCACGGCGTGCAAGCGTTGATGCCGTACGCGAAAGCTGTCAGTGCCAAGACGCACGACTTTGACGAAGAAGGCAACGAGAAGAACACCGACTACTTCAAGATGATGAAGATCGTCACCGAGTTTGGTTACAACGGCTACGTTGGGATTGAATACGAAGGTGGTGGGCTCAGCGAAGCCGAAGGCATCCTGGCCAGCAAGAAGTTGCTCGAACGCGTTCGCGACGAACTGGCCAAAGCGTAAGTCGCTTTCGCATCTGATTGAAAATGCAAACCCGGCGCACTGCGTCGGGTTTTTTTGTTGGGCGGGAAGTTGGAAAGGGCGACAGGCGTAGGCCAGGTTCCACCTGGCGGTGGTTCTTGGCAGGCGGACGTTGGGCTTGCGAGACGAGGGGACTGGACGCCTCGCTTTGTTCCAAAGCATCGGCGTGGTTGCCAGGTGGGACCTGGCCTACAGGAGCATTGGCATGATTGCCAGGTGGGACCTGGCCTACGTTGGCTGGTTGCTGTCGTCGAGCGGCGTGAGGCTGGACTGAGAAGCGATGATGCCCGGCGTTGGCGGGTGGCACGACGGAACAGTTGAGGGCAACGGTTCTACTCTGATGGCGGTGATCGTCGGGGCGTCCGCCTGGATGGAGCGTGCTTCGAGTTCGATTGCAAAAGTGAATTGACAATTTGAAATTGCAAAATCGGCGTTCCTAGGCCAGGTTCCACCTGGCGGTGGTTCTTGGCAGGCGGTGGTTCTTGGCAGGCGGACGTTGGGCTTGCAAGACGAGGGGACTGGACGCCTCGCTTTGTTCCAAAGCATCGGCGTGGTTGCCAGGTGGGACCTGGCCTACAGGAGCATTGGCATGATTGCCAGGTGAGACCTGGCCTACGGTTGTGCGATCAGCGGTTGGCCGGCTGTCAGGCGGTGGCCGCGTTTGAAGTCCAGGCCGGACATTTCTTTTTTGCCGGCCGGTTGAAGTCGCTCGACGATGACTTGGCCGTCGCCGCATCCGATGGCCAGCCCATCGTGCTCCATCACCCGGCCCACGTTGGCGGGGTCAGCGGTGAACGTTTCCGTGCGGACTTCGCGAATCGCGACGCGGAGCGGTGGTTTGTTTTCGTTCACGATCGCATGGGTGAAGGCCACCGGCCACGGCTGCATGCCTCGCACCAGGCAATCGATTTGGCGGGCCGTCGCGGACCAGTCGATCTGGGCTTCGGCCTTGGACAATCGCGGTGCCTTGGAAATCTTGGCGGGGTCCTGCGGTTGGCCAAGGGGGCCGTGAGTTTCGAGGGACTCGATTGTTCGCAACAGGCCGATGGCTTCCAGCGTGGCATCGACACCAATGGCTGACAGGCGAGTTTCCAGTTCACCGGATGTCTCGTCGTCGTGAATGGGTGTGGTGCGAGAGGATACGATTGGTCCGCCATCGAGTCGCGGGGTCATGTGGATCACCGACACGCCGGTTTCGCGATCGCCAGACAAGAGGGCTCGTTGAACCGGTGCGGCGCCTCGGTAGGCGGGCAGCAGCGAGCCGTGCAAGTTGATGCCGCCCAGGCGTGCGGCTTGCAGTGCATCGGGTTTCAGGATTTGGCCGTAGTCGCAAACGACGAGCAGATCCGCGTCCATGGCGACCAGGCTGGCCACGGTTTCGGGATCGTTGATGCTGGCGGGAGCATCGACGGGAAGGTTGTGTGATTCCGCCCATTCCCGGACCGGTTGCGGTGGCGGGCCACCGCGGCTTTTGATGGGCGGCAGCGGCCGCACGAATACGCGGGCGATTTCGTCGCCGGTGGAATCCAGTTGTTGGCGGATTGCCTCAAAGGATGGCACTGCAAAGGGGCCGGTCCCCATCAGCACATAACGCAGGGAATCAGTCATGGGAGGAGGTCCCGCCGGTGTACATGGCTTCCCATTCGGCTCGTTGCCGAGCCAGTGTTGCTGCGTCGGCGATCGACCCGGTGCCCTGCTTGGACTCGTAATCGGTTTTGAATTCTTCGAGTTGGTCTTCGAGGTCGCGGAGGCCTTCTTCGCCGATGCGGTCAAAGAACATGATGCCGTCGAGGTGGTCGACTTCGTGTTGGACCACGCGTGCCATGAAACCATCGAGGACTTGGTTGATCTCGTTGCCTTGGAGGTCAAATCCACGCAACCGCACGGTTTTGGGGCGTTTGACTTGGCCGTAAATGCCCGGCACGCTGAGGCAGCCTTCTTGGGCGGTGTCGTTGCCTTTGTGGCGGTCGATCTCGGGGTTGAGGATCACCCAGGACTCGCCCTCGTCGCGTTTTCCCGTGGGGTTGGCGACGAACATGCGGATGGGCAAGTCAACTTGGTTGGCCGCCAGGCCGACGCCGTCGAACTCGTACATCAGGTCGAGCATCTCTTCGGCCATCGACTTCAGCTTGGCATCCACCCGCATGATGGGGCGGCTGGTGTGTCGGAGTGTCGGATGCGGAAAATGGATGATCGACAACGGCATGATGAAGTTGGGAAAAAGACGAAACGGCGGATGAGTTCAATCAATCCCGCAGCTTATCAAACTTCCGGCGGATCATCACGCTCCCAACAAGCCGCGGCGTGCGATCGGTCTGGCAGTCCGGGCCGATCGGTTCGGCAGCGGTCCACGGCGATCGGGCAGCGGTCGGCGAACGAGCAACCGGGGTAGAACTTGTCCGGCGAGGGGACTTCGCCTTGCAGCACGATTCGTCGCCGCTGAGCCGCGATCGCTGGATCGGGGACTGGGACGGCGGACAGCAGGGCTTCGGTGTAGGGGTGTTTGGGGTCGGCGTAGAGTTCTTCTGCTGTGCCGAGTTCCGCGATTCGGCCGAGGTACATCACTCCGACTCGAGTCGCGATGTGGCGGACGACGGCCAGGTCGTGAGCGATGAACAGGTACGCCACACCGAGTCGTTGCTGCAGATCCATCATCAGGTTGATGATCTGTGCTTGGATCGAAACATCGAGTGCGGACACGGGTTCGTCACAGAGGATCAGGTCCGGTTGGACCGCGAGGGCGCGAGCGATGCCGATGCGTTGCCGTTGGCCGCCACTGAATTCGTGGGGGTAGCGATTCAGGAATCGAGGGTTGAGGCCCACCAATTCCATCAGTCGCAGCACTTCGAGTTGGCGGTCTTTGCCGGAGGCGAGTTTGTGAACCGTTAGCGGTTCGCCGATGATGCCACCGACGGTCATCCGAGGGTTGAGGCTGGCAAAGGGGTCTTGGAAAACCATTTGCACGCGGCGTCGGTACGGCAGCATCTCTTTGTCGGACAGTCCCGCAATCGATTTGCCGTCAACCAGGACGTCGCCTGAGGTCGGGTGAACCAGGTTGATGATCGCGCGAGCGGTGGTCGATTTTCCGCAGCCGGATTCCCCGACCAACCCCAGTGTTTCGCCTTTGGCAATGTCAAAGGACACGCCATCGACGGCGCGGATCAGGCCTTGCTCGGGATTGAACAGGGATCCACGTCGAAAGGGGAAGTGAACCTTCAGGTCGCGGACTTGCAGCAGCGGTGGGTCCGCGGTGGCGTTGCCTGATCCTTGGGTGGCTTCGTGTGGGGCGTTGACTGCGCTCATGAGGGCATCTCCACATGGCAAGCCGCGAGGTGAGGTTGCACGACGGGCAGGTTCGCACCGCCGGCAGGTTCTGTTTTCAACGCCAGCGTGGGTTCTTCACGCTCGCAAACCGGTTGCACGAAGCTGCACCTCGGCGAGAACGCGCAGCCGACGATGGGTTCGGACATGTCCGGCGGGCCACCGGGAATCGCCAGCAGTTTCTCGTGGCGATCGGTGTCAAACCGTGGCAGCGAACCGAGCAAGCCAAGTGTGTATGGGTGTTGGGGGGACGCGAAGAGGTCGTTCACGTTGGCTTTTTCAACAATGCGTCCGGCGTACATCACCATCACGCGGTCAGCGACACCGGCCACCACGCCCAGGTCGTGCGTGATCAAGACAATCGCTGTGCCCTTGCGTTCTTGCAGGTCAGCGAGCAGATCCATGATCTGGGCTTGGATGGTCACGTCCAGTGCGGTGGTGGGCTCATCCGCAATCAGCAGTTCCGGTTCGCAGGACAACGCCATTGCGATCATCACGCGTTGTCGCATCCCACCACTGAATTGGTGCGGGTAGTCGCGGAGGCGTTTTTCGGGTGACGTGATCCCAACCATTCCCAACATGTCCACCGCGCGTGCGGCAGCTTCTTTCTTTGTGAGTCCCAAGTGCAACCGAGTCATCTCGGTCATTTGCTGCTCGATGGTCATCAGTGGGTTCAACGCCGTCATCGGATCTTGAAAGATCATCGAGACATGCCGGCCGCGGACGCTTTGCAGTTCTCGATCGGTCATCTTCAGGAGGTCGCGACCTTGAAACAGCGCCGTTCCGGAATCGATTTGTCCCGGCGGTTGTGGGATCAGTCCCATCATCGCCAAGTTGGTGACGCTTTTTCCGCTGCCTGACTCTCCCACGATGCCGACAGTCTCCCCTGCTCGAACATCAAAAGATATCCCGCGGACGGCTTGGACCTGCCCCTCATCTGTTTTGAAGCTGACCTTCAGATCGGCAACCTGGAGGAGTGGTTGGTCGTCCCCGCGAGGGGCGTCGATTGCGTCCGCTGTGGCAGGCATGGAGGAAGCGGTGGGCGATCCGGGAGCTGGGTTCATCGGTTTTTCATCTTTGGATCCAACGCGTCACGCAAACCGTCGCCTAAGAAGTTCAAAGCGAACAGGGTCATGGCCAGAGCCGCGCCTGGGAAAATCACCACCCACCAAAAAAGTTTGACGCTGGAAAGGGCTTCCACGCCGTCGTTGAGCAACAATCCCCAGGACACATCGGGCGGGGCAACGCCCAAACCCAGGAACGAGAGGAAAGCTTCGAACAGCATCACGGCGGGGATGGTCAAGGTCAGGTAAACGATGACGATGCCAAGCACGTTGGGCACCAGGTGTCGAAACACGATTCGCATCGATGAGGCACCGATTGTGCGAGCCGACTCAATGAACTGTTCTTGACGAAGGGACAGCACTTGGCCGCGAACGACACGTGACATCGTCAGCCAATAGATCGCACCGATGATGATGTAGAAGATCATGATTTGGTCGATGCCGTAGCTTTCCAGCCACGCTTTCACGCTCTCCTCGCCCAAGAACGTGACCAGGTAGATCACCACAAAAATGAACGGGATCGAATACAGCATGTCGACGATCCGCATCATCGCTGCGTCCACCCAGCCACCGAAGTAGCCTGCGATCGCGCCGTAGCTGACGCCGATCACCAAACTGACCAACGTCGCCACCACACCCACGACCAGTGAAACGCGAGCGCCCCAGAAAACTCGAGCGAGCAGGTCGCGTCCGAGTTTGTCGGTTCCAAAAATGGATGGCACCGCGTAGTCACCAAAGATCGCGACGCGAAGCTGCACCATCTTGAAGGAGACGCTGCCGAGTTGATTCCAGAGTTGGTTGAAGGGATGTTCGACTCGAATTCGGTCTTGGATCGACTCAAGCTGTTTGGCTTGTTCGGCCGGGTCGGTGGTTGCCAATGCCGCCGCAGATTCTTCGGCGATGTTGGCTTCGAAGAGTGCCAGTTGGCTGGTCAGTTTTCTGTCGGCGAACTTCAACCCTTCCCGCGATCCCATCGTGACCGATTCGAACGAGGGTGGGAGGAAGCGGCGGTTGTTGAGGTCTTTGTCGAGCGGGCTTTGCAGCGGCAGCATCGGCGTTAGGAACGCGACCAACCCCAAACCGATCAAGAAGACCAGCGAGGTCATGGCAGGGCGGTTGCGACGCAATCGACGCCAAGCATCTTTCCAAAGCGAGACACCGCGAATCTTGCGGGATTCCTCCAGCAGCTTCGCGAGCGCTTCTTCGTTCTTGCCTGAATCGGGAAGGTTCATTCCAGTTCGACTCGCGGGTCAATGACAGCGTAGGCCAAGTCAACGATGGTGTTCATCACAAACAGCAGCACGGTGTAGGTCAGCACCATGCCGGTCGCCAGCGTCGTGTCACGCTGAGTCGCGGCATAGATGAAGTGGCTGCCCATCCCGGGCAAGGCAAAGATTTTTTCCAGCACCAGCGATCCGGTCAGGACGCCCGCCGTGGCCGGACCGAGGTAGCTGACCACGGGAAGCAACGCGCCGGGAAGCACGTGTTTGATGATCACGGTGCGTTTGGGCAGTCCTTTGGCGAACGCGGTGCGAACATGTTCGCGGGTGAGCGATTCCAGCATCCCGGCTCGGGTCAGGCGGGCGATGTAGGCGGCAACGGGCAGTCCCAGACAAATCGCCGGCAGGGTGACTTGTCGAAGGGTTCCCCAGCCTGCGGCCGGGAACAGAGGGATCAAGAACACGAACAGCAAAATCGCGATCGATGCCAACACAAAGTTGGGAATGGCGATGCCGAGCACCGCGGTTGCCATCATCGCCACGTCGGCGACGGTGCCGCGATAAACGGCCGAGATGACTCCGGCGGAAACACCCAGGATGATCGCGAAAACCAAGGCGAAGATGGCCAGCGAGGCGGAGACGGGGAAGCCTTCCGCGATGACTTGGTTGACGCTGTAATCCTCCAGCTTGATCGACCAGCTGAGGTCGCCGCGGCTCAGGATGCCCCACATGTAGTCCCAGTACTGCTGCAGTGGCGGTGCATCCAGGTTGTACCGGGCACGCATCTGTTGCTCGATCGCGGGAGGCATCGCGCGCTCGGCACTGAAGGGGCTGCCGGGGGCCGCACGCATCAGCACAAACGAAACGGTGTAAACCGCCCACAGTGTGATGGCCATCCAGCCGAGGCGTCGGACCAGGAATCCGAGCAAGTCTTTCATGGCTTGGGTTCCAATCGAATCGTTTGAAACGGGTGCGTGTCTTGTGGTGTCGGGAACAAACCCTTGACGTGGGGTTTGATGATGTTCAGTCCGACGTAGTAATAGATTGGAATCGCAGGCAACTCATCGGCCCAGATCGTTTCGGCTTCCGCCAACAGTTCCATGCGTTTGACTTTGTCGGATTCGGACGCCGCGGCGGCCACCAGTTCGTCGTAGCGAGGGTTGTTCCAAGCGGTGTTGTTCTGAGGGCTTTTGCTGAGGAACAGATCCAAGAACGTGTTCGGGTCCGGGTAGTCGCCGTTCCAGGCGGCTCGCGAAATGTCGTACTTCTGTTGCTGGCGTTTGTCGAGGAAACTGCCCCATTCCATGTTCTGCAGGTCAGCTTTGACGTTCAGGTTGTTTTGCCATTGCTGTTGGATGACTTCCGCGATCGCCCGGTGGCTTTCGCTGGTGTTGTACAGAATCGTGAACTTGGGGAAGCCGCGTCCGCCGGGGTAACCTGCTTCGACCAGCAGTTGCTTGGCTTCTTCGAGCGATCCTCGATTGCCTTTGACGTGCGTGTAACCGGCAATCCCAGGCGGTACCAAGGCAAAGGCAGGCTGTTGGCCAGCCTTGGTGACTTCACGCACGATCTGTTCGCGATTGATCGCCATCGAAAGCGCCTTGCGGACTCGCACGTCATCCAGTGGCGGGCGTTTGGTGTTGAGTTCGTAGTAGTACACCGACAAGTACGGCGCGCCGTGGTAATCGTCGCGTTGCTTGAGTTCTTCGATCAGGGTGACGGGCGGGTCGGTGACCCAGTCCAGTTCGCCGGTCTCGTACATGTTGAGCGCTGTGTTTTGGCTCTCGATGGAAAGGGCATCGATCGTTTCAATCCCCACGGTGTCGGCGTCGTACCATCGCTCGTCTTTGACCAAGCGGACTCGGTCGCGCAGTTTTCGAAGGCCGACTTTATAAGGGCCGCAGGTGACGATGTTCTCGGGCCGCGTCCACATCGGTTTGCCATGCTCTTCAATGCAGTGGCGAGGGACTGGGAACAGAGGGTAGTACGCGGTCAGGTACGGGAAGTACGGGAGGGGGTCGCGAAGATGGACGATCAGCGTGAATGGGTCGGGAGCTTCGACGCCACCGAGTTGATCGAAGGCGACCAGGACGGCATGGGCTCGTTGGGTGTTGTCCTTCGCCAAGGGCGTCTGCAGGTTTTTGGTGTAGGTGACCGTTTCGGTGACCTCGTCCCAGAGGATTTCATCGCCGTCTCGTTTCGCCAGATCAACGGTGTACAGCCATTCGGATTGCCAATCGGCAGTGGCCTTGGACTTTTCCTCTTTGGAGGCGTCTTCCGGAACGGTGGGCTGGGGCGGTTTGTCGAGCGCCTTCAGGGTGCCGTGAACGATGGTCCCACGGGGGAAGGTTTGGGGGGCTGGATCGCCGTCGATCGATTCACCCGGGCGGTCCCACAGTTCGACTTCGACCTTGTCGCCGGGTTGGACTTCGCCGGTCGCGTAGGCTTCGGCGTGCTGGACGCCGAACAGTTGGAAGTTGTATTCGCAGGCGGTTTCCGGATGCAGCATCCGTGTCCACGACCAGACAAAGTCAGCCGATGTGATCGGGACCCCGTCGCTCCAGGTGGCATCGTCCCGCAAGTGGAACGTGTAGGTCATGTTGTCCGGCGAGACTTCGTAAGACGAAGCGATGCCCGCCTGAGGAGTCATGGGTTGGACGCCGGTTTCTGGATCCGGGTCGCCCTCAGGCAACTCTTCCAGCAAACCGGTGAAGATGTTGAACAGAATCCGGCTTTCGGGTTGGCCGGTCGCTCGGTGTGGATCAAGCGTTTTGGGGTCGGTGCCGTTTTGAAAGCTGAAGTCAGCCGGCGGCATCGCATCAAATCGAGACGCCCAGATCAGGGACACCATCACCACGATGGCAGCCACAACCAAAAACGCTCGACGAAGTTCCAAAGGCATGGCGGAAAATCAGGAGGGAGGGAAACAGGGCGTCAGCATCATGTTTCATCTTCAATGCATTGGACAGACTGTGGCTAGTCTATCGCAAGACAGACGCCACTGCGTTGCACAACCATTCCATCCGCGATTCATTCATGCCAGCGACGTTGATTCTGCCACTGCCGACCAAATAGACGCCATGTTCGCTACGCAATTGGTCGACTTGCATCGGTGACAAACCGCTGAATGAGAACATGCCTTTCTGATTCAGCAAGAACGAGAAGTCTTGGTCGACTCCCGTCGCGGCCATGCCATCGACAAATTGTTTTCGCAGCGAAGCGATTCGGGTTCGCATCTCGGCGAGCTCTTCGTGCCACATCTGAGTCAGCCCTTGGTCGGCCAACACGGTGGCCACGATCGCACCGCCGTGGCGGGGTGGGTTGCTGTAGTTGGCTCGGACGACTCGCTTGAGTTGGCTGAGAGCTGCCTTGGTCGTGTCAGCGGACCCGGACACCAGGCAAGCGGTTCCGACACGTTCGCTGTACAGGCCAAAGTTCTTGCTGAATGACGAGCACACGATGGCTTCGTCGACATGCCGCAGCACGGTGCGAACGCCCGCCGCGTCTTCGTTCAGGCCAGTGCCGAAGCCTTGGTAGGCGAAGTCCAGCAGCGGGGTCAGGTTCTTTTCCGCGACGACGCTGGCGATTTGTTCCCATTGTTCCGGTGTCGGGTCGACTCCGGTTGGGTTGTGGCAACAAGCGTGCAGCAGGACCGCGTCGCCGGCCTTGGTTTTGGTTTTCAGGTCTTCGATCAAGGCGTCGAAGTCCAGCGTCTTTTTGTCCGAACCCAGGTAAGAATAGGTTTCCACGGGCAAGCCGGCAGCGGCCATGATCGCGTTGTGGTTGGCCCAGGTTGGCGTCGGCAAGAAAATCCGCAACGGTCCGCACTGAGTGGCCAGGAATTCCGCCGCCACGCGGAGGGCACCCGTGCCGCCCGGTGTCTGCACGGCAGCCACGCGTTCGGGGGCGATTTGATCGGCGAAAATCAATTGACGGGCGGCTTCGCGGTAATCCGGCAGGCCATCGATGGAGAGGTAGCCCTTGGTCGATTCGGTTTCGAGGAGCCGTTTTTCGGCCTCTTTCACGCAGCGAAGCACGGGCGTGGTGCCCGAAGCGTCTTGGTACACGCCCACGGAAAGATTCATTTTGGTTTCGCGTTCATCGGCTTTGAACGCTTCAGTCAGTCCCAAAATGGCGTCGGGAGCAGCAACAGAAATGGAATCGAATCGGTGCACGGGGAAACCGAAATCTGAGTGGAGGGGAGGGAGTCGACGTCACATTGGGTCGACGGAGCCACGAGAATAACTACCCAGCCGGATTTCGCCTACACGCGGGAAAGTGCTCAGCCCGGAGTCCCAGGGTGGGGAGCACGTTCTCCGCTCTCTGCAGATTGGCCCTCGGCACTCTATGCTACCGCCATGCTTGTCACTCCTGAATTGGATCAAGCCAACCGTCGCTGGGCGGTTGGCATCTCGGTCGCCTTCGCCCTGCTGGTCGTTGGCGTCGCGTTCGTTCGCCCCTGGGCTCTCGCTGCGTTGTCGTTGGCGTGGGCCCTGCATTGGTGGTTCCGCCGGCGAACGGTGCGTCGATTGAAAGTCATGGCCTCGCCCTTCCCGGACGTTTGGGAAGCCGCGCTGCAAACGCATGTCGTGTACTACCGCATGCTCGACGAGGATCAACGCGAGGGTTTTCGCAATCGCATGAAGGTCTTTTTGGACGAGGTCGCCATCACGGGAATCCGCACCGACGTCGATGAAACGACGCGAGCCCTGGTGGGTGCCAGCGCGGTGATCCCGATCATGGGGCTGGACGACTTCGAGTACTCGGGATTGGGCGAAGTGCTGATCTACCCCGGGTCCTTTGGTGCGGATTATCAGACCGAAGGTGACAGCGACAAAAACACGTTGGGGATGATCGGCGTGAATCACCTGAGCGGGGTGATGATTTTGTCCAAGCCTTCTTTGCTGGCTGGATTCTCAAACCCGGGTGACAAACGCAACGTTGGCATTCACGAGTTCGCTCACTTGGTCGACAAAGCGGACGGCGAAGTCGATGGGATCCCCGCGTCGGCTTCATCGGAAGTCACCGAGCCGTGGGTGAAGTGGGTGGGGGAAGAGTTGCAATCCGAGGGAACGCGTTCAGGGATCGACGATTACGCGTACACCAACGAGGCGGAGTACTTCGCTGTGTTGTCGGAGTACTTCTTTGAAAAGCCGGCGCAGTTGCAAGCCAAGAACCCAAAGCTCTACGCGATGCTTCGCAAAATGTACCACCAGGATCCCAAGCGTCTGTTTCGCGGTCGTCGCAAACGTCGCGGGAAAGTCCAACGCAACGACCCGTGTCCTTGCGGCAGCGGAGACAAGTTCAAGCACTGCTGCCGCCGCAAAACGATGCAAGGCTTGCCACGCCCTCGGGGCACTCAAAAAGAGTAGAACATTTGTCCTCAAATGTTTGCGTGTCTGATGAGTGTCGTCGAGCAGCGTGAAGCGAACGGTTTGGAGCTGAATCGGGTGCGACGAGGCTTGGTGGTGGAGGCCTGCTCGACGGAACAGTTGAGACAACTGTTCTACTCTGATCTGGTGCTCCCTTCGGTCCGACATGGATGCCAGGCCATTGCTCACATCGCGTCGTCTGAAATCGGTTCGCGGCCGCGAGGTGTCATCAGCGATTGCCAAACACGGTGGTCGATCGTTTCCGAAATGAATCGGGTGCCGCCGTCAGCCATGGCAGCGTTGACTCCTTCGATATGTGCCGACGACGGGCGAGCCAAGTCGGCGGCGTTGGTGGAATTCATCTGCATCGTTTCAGTGAGCGCACGTTCCCCGTTGATCCGGTGAATCTCGCGGGGTTGCTTGTTGTTGCTCCAGTCCACCCCGTGCCAAACCATCGTGTTGGTGAACCGGCTGAGTGTGGGGTAAAGCACTTCGTCGGGATGGTTCTCGAAGGTCAGATCCTCATCGTTGACGAATCCCGATCGATGCCAGGAAAGCGCATGAAGCGATTCGGAGAAAAGGACCGTGTTGCCCGCTCCATCGCGAATGTCATCCAATTGAATTGGTTTCGCGATCGGAACGCGGGCCTCTGCGTCGGATCGTTCCAGTCGAGCGGAGACCTGATTCCCAAGGGCTCCGAATTGTTTGCTCATCGATTCAGCGAACGTGACGGTTTTGGTCGTGCCGTCGGGATGGAAGATGGCGTGTTGGCCCGAGATCATGTCGTTCGGTGGGAAGAAGACACCCGCGTTGGCGACGTAACTGTTGCGTCCGTCGTCTTCACTTTGGGTGGGATCCGTTGGGCACTGCATGGTCGCCAGGTTGGGTGCCGCCAGCGGGTGAAAGCCTTGCCCGCTGAATCCGGTGGTGGAACCTTCGGCCTGAGTGAGGATCGGGAAGCGGTCCTCGGTCCAGTGTTCGTAGGTTGGTTGAGCGTCCAGCCAAGGCAGCAGGGCGACTGCCCTGGTTCCGATCTTGCGGTGAGGGGAGAGGTTTTGCGAGTTCGCTTCGGGGGAATCGGCGGAGGGATCAACCAATGGGTAAAGAATGGTTTCGGTTTCAGGGGCCCAGCCAAAGTGGCCAAACTCCATCGCCCATCCTGGGAGTTCGCCCTTGGCAGCGGAGTACTGGATCGCAGCCAAGCTCAGGTTTTTGATTTGGGTGGAGCATTGGTTTCGGCGCGTATGAATTCTGCCATCGCCAATTCCTGGCAACAGCAGTGCCATCACAATCACGATGCAAATCAAAACCACCATAAATTCCAGCAGCGTCAGTCCGGATCGATTGCCTGTCATCGTCGCACCTCGCAGTTCAGGGAATTGGGAACAGCGTCTCAGGTGCATTGTAAGCCAGATCAGTCACTGGCGTTCGTAGGCCAGGTTCCACCTGGCGTTGGACTTTGGTGAGCGGTTGTTGGCAGGTCAACACGCTCGAGCAATCGTAGGCCGGACCAAGCGAAGCGCTGTTCCAGCAACCCCGGTCCGCATCATCGCGGCCGCAACCACCACGACTGCCGGAGCGGCGTCCCTCCGGTCCTTGATCCGGCCTACAACTGCTGGACGGCTCGCTTTGTTCCAAAGCATCGGCGCGGTTGCCATGTAAAACATGGCCTACGAGGCGATTGCAAATTGGCGTTTTGCGATCCAGCCACCACGTAGGCCAGGTTCCACCTGGCGTTGGATTTTGGTGAGCGGTTGTTGGCAGGCCAACACGCTCGAGCAATCGTAGGCCGGACCCAGCGAAGCGTTGTTCCGGCAACCCAGGTCCACATCATCGCGGCCGCAACCACCACGACTGCCGGAGCGGCGTCCCTCCGGTCCTTGATCCGGCTTGCAACTGCTGGACGGCTCGCTTTGTTCCAAAGCATCGGCGCGGTTGCCATGTAAAACATGGCCTACGAGGCGATTGCAAATTGGCACTTTGCGATCCAGCCACCACGTAGGCCAGGTTCCACCTGGCGTTGGACTTTGGTGAGCGGTTGTTGGCAGGTCAACACGCTCGAGCAATCGTAGGCCGGACCAAGCGAAGCGCCGTTCCGGCAACCCAGGTCCGCATCATCGCGGCCGCAACCACCACGACTGCCGGAGCGGCGTCCCTCCGGTCCTTGATCCGGCTTGCAACTGCTGGACGGCTCGCTTTGTTCCAAAGCATCGGCGCGGTTGCCATGTAAAACATGGCCTACGAGGCGATTGCAAATTGGCACTTTGCGATCCAGTCACCACGTAGGCCAGGTTCCACCTGGCGTTGGACTTTGGTGAGCGGTTGTAGGCAGGTCAACACGCTCGAGCAATCGTAGGCCGGACCAAGCGAAGCGCTGTTCCAGCAACCCCGGTCCACATCATCGCGGCCGCAACCACCACGACTGCCGAAGCGGCGTCCCTCCGGTCCTTGATCCGGCCTCCAACTGCTGGACGGCTCGCTTTGTTCCAAAGCATCGGCGCGGTTGCCATGTAAAACATGGCCTACGAGGCGATTGCAAATTGGCACTTTGCGATCCAGCCACCACGTAGGCCAGGTTCCACCTGGCGTTGGATTTTGGTGAGCGGTTGTTGGCAGGCCAACACGCTCGAGCAATCGTAGGCCGGACCAAGCGAAACGCTGTTCCAGCAACCCCGGTCCGCATCATCGCGGCCGCAACCACCACGACTGCCGAAGCGGCGTCCCTCCGGTCCTTGATCCGGCCTCCAACTGCTGGACGGCTCGCTTTGTTCCAAAGCATCGGCGCGGTTGCCATGTAAAACATGGCCTACGAGGCGATTGCAAATTGGCACTTTGCGATCCAGCCACCACGTAGGCCAGGTTCCACCTGGCGTTGGGTTTTGGTGAGCGGTTGTTGGCTGGCCAACACGCTCGAACAATCGTAGGCCGGACCAAGCGAAGCGTTGTTCCAGCAACCCCGGTCCGCATCATCGCGGCCGCAACCACCACGACTGCCGAAGCGGCGTCCCTCCGGTCCTTGATCCGGCTTACAACTGCTGGACGGCTCGCTTTGTTCCAAAGCATCGGTGCGGTTGCCATGTGAAACATGGCCTACGATCTGAGGCGTCGTAGCCGGATTCGCCGGGATTTGGACGCGAGCCCTCTCAATCGGTGGCGTTTTTTGCGAGTCGTTCTTCGATGATGCTGACCAGCTGTTTGGGGCTGAAGGGTTTGCTGACCAGGGAAACCAAGCCGGGGCGTTCGACGATTTTGTCCGGGTCGATTTCAAAGCCCTTGGCCGTGCAGAGGACAATCACTGAAATTGGCGACGTTTCGACCACGCGGCCGATCAGCTCGACTCCACTCAGAGCGGGCATTTCGTGGTCGGTGACCAGCGCATCGAACTTTTCGCTGGACTGAATCATGTCCCAGGCCAGTTGGCCATCTGCGACCGCGGTCACATCCATTCCGGCGCGGTCCAAGGTGAATTGCAGCAAATGTCGCAGGACGGGGTCGTCTTCCGCGATCAAAACCCGTTTTTTTTGTGCAGCATTCATGTTTTTTTGCGTTCATTCATGGGGGTGTGCCGGCCTTGCTTGTCTTGACGTTAAGTTCCGGCGATTTCTATACTTCGGGCTCACGGATTCGAATCCCTTCACCCCTGCGAACGTATGAACAGCGAGCGACGTCACCAGCTGAACGAGAATGAACTTGCCGGAGTCCTCGACAAGTTGAATCACTCGATTGAGCCTTACTCCAAGACAATCGCCTTGGGTGTCGCAGCGTTCTTCGTTGCTGTCTTGGGTTATGGAGTCTATTCCAGTACTCGATCGGACAATCGAAGCGACGCCACGTTGCAGTTGATCGATGCGTCCATCACCGGCGACACAGAGAGTCTAGCGACCATCGCCGCCCAATACCCGAAGACCTCCGCTGCGGCTTGGGCACGTCTTTACCAAGGCGGCCAGCAAATGGGACTCGGGTTCTCATCGTTGTACACCAGCCGAGATGAAGCGGAAACATTGCTCGACGATGCCGTCGACGCTTACAAGCAAGCGATGGAGCTGAGCAACGATGCCATGATCCAATCGCGTGCCCACTACGGTCTCGCGCAAATTGCGGAAGCGCGAGGCAACGTGGAAGAGGCAGTGCAGGAATACGAAGCCGCGATGGCGGTGGGCGAATCCGCCGCGATGATCGAAGAAGCCAAGACTCGCGTCGCCTCACTCTCGTCACCTCAAGCGAAGGAATTCTTGGCTTGGTTCCAAGAACAAGACTTCTCGCCAGCGGAACCGAGCATGCCACCGTCGTTGCCAGGAGCCGGTGAACTCCCCGACCTGCCAGACTTGGATTTGCCACCCTTGGATTTCCCAATGGACGATGCGACCGAAGCGGATGCAGAAGTGACGGAGGAAGCTGAGGCAACTGAAGAGCCAGCGATGACCGAAGAAGTTGCTGAAACGGAAGCTGCCGCCGAGGAAGAGGCTGCCTCGGAAGAAGCCGCTGAGCCAGCCGAAGAAATGAAGGAAGAGGCTGCGGCCGAAGAAGCGTCCACTGAGGAAGCTGCCAAAGAAGAAGTTCCGGCAGAAGAAACGGTGGAAGCAGAAACGCCAGCTGAGGAAGCTGCCGCTGAGAAAGCTCCCGCCGCAGAAGAAGCACCCGCTGCCGATGAACCCGCCGTATCTGACGAGTGATGCGCGAATTCGTCGTTCCTGAATCCGCTCATGGGTTTCGAATCGATTTGTTCTTGACCCAGTCCTGCGATGGCTACAGCCGATCGCAAATTCGGGACGCGGTTCAGAACGATGGTGCGGAAGTCGATGGGCGGGTCATTCGTCCCAGCTACAAAATCAAAGCTGGGCAGACGATCCGGTTTCGCGTGCCTCCGCCGGCATCCGACGACACGGTGCCGGAGAACATCCCGCTGGATATTCTCTATGAAGACGATGGTTTGGTCGTCATCAACAAGGCGGCTGGGATGGTCGTGCACCCGGCACGTGGCCACTGGTCAGGGACGCTGACGAGCGCGCTCGCGTTTCGGTTTCAATCGCTATCCGACGTGGGTGGTCCCACTCGTCCAGGCATTGTGCATCGTCTGGACCGAGACACCAGCGGCGTGATCGTCGTTGCCAAGAACAACGCGGTGCACCTGAATTTAGCTGCCCAGTGGCACGACCGATTGGTGCAGAAGGAATACACCGCGATCACATCGGGCCGACTCGATCGAGATCGTGACTGGATTCACGCTTCGATCGGACGTCATCCCTACCAGCGCGACAAACAAGCGATCCGTGAAGACCATTCGACCAGCAAGTCCGCGTCGACGTTCTATGAAGTCGTGGAACGCCATGGCCGTGTGACGCGAGTGGACGTGCGGCCCAAGACGGGGCGCACGCACCAAATTCGAGTTCACCTGGCGCACATCGGGTGTCCGATTCTTTGCGATCGACTGTACGGTGGGCACTCCGAGTTGAGCCGTTCGCAGATTCGCCGGATGGCCGGCATGGAAGTCGCAGCGCCTGGTGTGCAGCCGACTTCTGAAGACCAGCAGGTTTTGCTGGGGCGTCAAGCCTTGCACGCCAAAGCATTGACCTTCACCAACCCACAAACCGGGAAAGAAATGACGCTGACCGCGCCCATTCCTCCCGACATGCAAGCCGTTCTTGATCTGCTGTCTTCTGACCCTTCTCATTAATTCTTCTCTCTGCAATTTCCTGGAATCTCGTCGCCATGGCTGAGCTCTTTTCGATCTCCGGTTTGTTCACGCTTGGGATGCTGGTGCTGTTGCAGGCGGTGTTGGGGTTCGACAACTTGCTCTACATCTCCATCGAGAGTCAGCGTGTTGCCGAGGATCAGCAGTCCAAGGTCCGAAAGATCGGCATCGGATTGGCCGTGATCTTGCGAATCGTACTGCTGTTCGTGGTCGTGAGGTTGATCGCGTTGTTAGAAGAGCCCTTTATTGAGTTCCACAATGGCTACATCGACGCTGCCATCTCCGGGCACAGTTTGATTGTTCTGTTCGGTGGTGCGTTCATTCTCTGGACCGCTCTCAAGGAAATCTATCACTTGCTCGCTGAACCCGAACTCGGGCATTCCGAAGACTCAGCGAAGGCCAGTTTTGGCAAAACGATTGGATTGATCGTGATGATGAACTTGGTCTTTTCGTTTGATTCGATTCTCAGCGCGATGGCACTGACCAAGAGCTTTGCAATCATGGCGACCGCGATTGTGATCAGCGGAGCGATGATGATTTTCTTGGCTGACCGGGTGGCAGATTTCTTGAAGAAGAACCGCATGTACGAAGTGCTGGGCCTGTTTGTGTTGTTCATCGTCGGGGTGATGTTGGTCAGTGAAGGCGGTCACCTGGCTCACGTCGCGTTGTTTGGTCATGAAGTCCATGCGATGGCGAAGAGCACGTTCTACTTTGTGTTGGCGATTCTGATCGTGGTCGATGTGGTTCAGGGCAAGTACCAGAAGACGTTGCTTGCACGGCAAGAAGCCGCCAAGGCAAATCTCCCAAAGAAAGTCCAAGCCTAGAGGGTTCGTATGTCCGCGTCCCCGCACCGGCGACCTGCTCCCAAGCGACGTCCCGTCACGGATCTGGAACCTGGCAGAGTTCCACCGCCCAAGGCTGTTCGATCGAAGTCGGCTCAGCCCCCGGTCGCTCCTTCCAGGCCGAAAGGGGCGGCGCCCTCCATTGCTGCAGCCCAGTCGTCGGCCTCGGGGAAGCACTCGTCCGAGCCGGTTGTGGATTCAGCGAAGGTTCCACCAGGAGTCGTTCCGCCTCGCGACCGAGACACATTGTTCGCATTGGCAGAGTTTCTGCAGGCGCGGCGGCCGGACCCCCAGCGGATTCCCGTCGTCCAGCGTGAGATTCACGCCGAGGTGTTGGGGCTCAGTCGGACGATCGACCGGCCCAATTTCAAACGGGTTGGACGCGATGACTTGGTGCGTTTGATCCATCTGCTCGACGAAGCTTTCTTCGAAGGCCGCGTGTTGCCAGTCGCGAAGGCGGAAGGTTTGGAGTTTGGGTTTTCGTCTCGGATGACCAGTGCCGCCGGCAAACTTGTGACGCACTATCCCGGCGGCAAGCGCGATGGTCCGCGGCGTTTTGAGATGATCCTTTCGTCGACGCTTTTGTTTCAGACATTTGAGGATGTGGATCGGCCTGTCACGGTCACGGGGCGCACGTGTCGCGATCGCTTGGAAGCGATGCAGCGAGTCGCGGAACATGAAATGACACACCTGATCGAGATGTTGATCTGGAACGCGGGCAACTGCAATCAAAAGCGTTTTCAGTCGATCGCCCGCAGCTTCTTTGGGCACACGGATTACCAACACAATTTGATCACCCAGCGTGAGCGGGCCGCGACCAAGTTCAACATTCGCGTTGGCGACCAAGTTGCGTTTCGAGAGGGAACGCGGCGAGTGGTCGGGCGTGTCAATCGCATCACACGCCGCGCAACGGTGCTGGTGAAAGACCCGAAAGGGGAGTTGTTCAGCAACGGGGATCGCTATGTTCGTTACTATGTGCCTCTGGAAAAGTTGAGTCTCGTTTCATCGAAGTAGAGGTCCCTGATGCCGTCTGTTCTTGCTGTTGCCGCGCACCCTGATGACATTGAGTTCTTGTTTGCCGGGACGATGCTGTTGCTGGGCCAGCGTGGCTGGGATCTGCACTACATGAATGTGGCCGATGGTTCTCGCGGCAGCACCACGATGGGACGCGAGGAGTGTGCCGCAACTCGCCTGCAAGAGGGCAAACTCGCCGCCAAGTGTCTCGGGGCAACGTTTTATCCACCGATTTGTGCGGACATGGAAGTTGCCTACACGACCGAGAATGTTCAGAGGGTTGCCGCGGTCGTGCGTCAGTCCAAGGCGTCGATCGTGTTGACACATTCGCCCATTGATTACATGGAAGATCACGAAAACGCCTGTCGGTTGGCGGTCAGTGCCGCGTTCGCCCACGGGATGCCGAACCTGGAAAGCATTCCGCCGACGCCGGTTTACATGGATCCTGTGACGGTCTATCACGCTCAGCCGGTCGGTTGTCGTCAACCAACCGGTGAGCTGGTGACGCCGCATTTTTATGTCGACAACGGATCCGTCGTGGAGCAGAAGGCCGATGCGTTGGCATGTCACGCCAGCCAAAAGCAATGGCTCGACGAGAGCCAAGGCATGGACAGCTACATCGAGTCGATGCGAGACCTGTCACGGATGGTCGGTAAGATGAGCGGGCAGTTTGAGCACGCCGAAGGCTGGCGTCGCCGCGAGCACTGGGGATTTTGTGGCCCCAACGATGATCCGCTGCGAGTCGCGCTGGCCGATCAGATCGCCGAAGGAACCAGGAATCTGTAGCTGGGTGGTTTGCCACCGAGGGCACGTGGGGTGTTTGCAATCGGCAATTGCCATTTTGCAATCACCCCGTAGGCCATGTTTTACATGGCAATCATGCCGATGCTTTGGAACAAAGCGAGCCCTCTCTTCGAACGCTTTCGCGAGAGCAGGGTCTGCCGGCGGAGAGCGATCGCCAGGTGGAACCTGGCCTACGCGCGCTGTTCGGTCAAGATGTCGCCGGCCAACCGCGGAGCGGTGACATTCGATCGCGTCGGGTTTCAACCGGACGTCCCCCGCGGTTGCGGAAACACGTTACGAGTTGATGCCGAGTCGTTGCTGAAGCGTTTTTAGATCGGTGGTCATGGCTTCGAGGTGTTGGGGGACCAAGGCTGGATCGCGGTGGTCGAGGTATTCTTCGTGCAGCGAGATCGGGCAGTTCAAGTCGCTGGCTTTCACCGCGTCAAAGAATCTTTGGCTGACCAGTCCATCGCCCAGCGGCACGTTTTCGACGCGGCCATCGACCCATTGGTAATCTTTGACGTACAGCATCCGAACGCGAGGCTGGATCATTCGCCAGGTCACCGGCCAGCTCATGCCGCCTTCGACTTGGGCATGCCGGATGTCATAGACAACGCCCATGTGATCTGGCGCGATCTCCGTGAGGACTCGGTCCAGATCCCAGAGCGAGGCGCCCAGGTAGTTCTCGCCGGCATGGTTTTGATAGAGGGCCTGCACACCAAGTTTTCCGCAGTAGTCTGCCAGCTTTCCGAATCGTTGTTTCCAGTGATCCAGCTGGCTTGCGATGGGTTGTTGATGGTCGTACTTGCCGTATCGCATGCGGAATCGTGAGATGCCCAGGTCGGCTGCGGTTTCCAAGACCGTCGCTCGATGTGGATCGTCCATGTCGCCAATGTCGGTCGTGATCAGCGTGATTTCCAAGCCGTGCTTTTGCATTGCCTTTTGCATCTCGGGCAGTTTCTCAGCGGCTTCCGCGGGGGCCACGTTGCCGCCTTTGCGGACGGTGGCTTCGACACCGTCGTAACCTGCTTCGGCGAGTGCCGAGGCCATGTCGTCAAAGGACATCGAGTTCAGGGGCTTCGTGAAAACGCAGATCGGCCAGCGGTGATCCGCCTTCGGTTCGGCTGCAAGCAGGCTGCGAGTGGAAAGCGACGCCAGGGACGCGGCGGCGAGCGAGCCAGCGAGGAAATCACGGCGGTTGGGCATGATGGATTCCGAGAGAGCGGTGGGGCGTGAGGTGGGGGCGTCACTCTCGCCTTGCGTGCAGGCAAGGGAGGACGGGAGCCAGTTTAACCGAACCGGTGTCTGCCGTTTTCGCGAATGGTGTCATCGCGGGTTGGAAGTGGCGCAGGAGGGTTGGGCGCAGACCGGTCGTGAGGTCGGGCGAGACCAAGGTCTGCGCAGCCGAGGCTTGTGTCGCTCTTCTCGGAGGGGACACAGTGTGCCGAGCGATTCGTTAGCTGACGAACGCGGATTCGAGGCCGCGGGTTTGCGTCAAGAATTCTTTGATCGAAGGCAGTCGATCATCGACATTCGGTTCAATCATCCGCGTGATCACGCGAGCCACTTTGGGGTGGATGTCGTCGCGTCGTTCTAGGATCGGGGTGGAAGTTTCCGTGTCGTGTTGCAGTGCCGCACGTCCGCTGACGATCTCACCTTGCCACGGGTGTTTGAAGGTCAGCAGGCAGTAGAAGGTCACGCCGAGAGAGAACACGTCGACGCGTTGGTCGGTCGCACGTCGGCGTACAATTTCGGGGCACATGTACAATGGCGTGCCGGTGCGGTTGCCGGGTGCCATGAACGGTGGTGTGGCGGGAACGGACAAGCCAAAGTCGATCAAGCGGACACCCGAGACGGTTTCTTCGCCTTCTTCCGGGGGTGTGCAAATGAAGTTGCGAGGGCAAACGTCGCGGTGGATGAAGCCTTGGTCGTGCACGTAGGCAAGTGACTCGGCCATCTCTCGCATCAACAGCATTTCCTTGCCGTCGATGACATCGCGTTTCTTGCGAACGATCACGTCTTGGATGCCCACGCCGGCGATGTATTCCATCACCAAGATGCGTTGGTTTTTGGCCGTGATGCCGTGTTCGAATGTTTTCACGATCAGCGGATGCTTCATCTGCATCGCGATTTCGCCTTCGGAAGGTTTGTTCAAACCTTTGAAGCGACTTTCGAACAGTTCGTACTTTTCGGGGTCCAGGATTTTGACCCCGACGTTCTCTTTGCGTTCCAGGTCGTAGGCAACGAAGAAGTTGCTCATTGTGCCGGTGGCTGCCGTTCGAGATCGCTCGAATCGTTTCTCCACATCGATCCGCTTCAGCGAACCGCCGCCGCCTTTGGAGAACGCACCTTTGATCGAATCGAGCAGCCCCATCGGTTACTTCCCGCAATAGTCGATGGCGGTGGCAATTTCTGTCTTCAGAGTTTTGCGATGGACGATACGGTCGATGTAGCCGTGCTCCAGCAAGAATTCGCTGGTTTGGAACCCTTCGGGCAGTTCGATGCCGATGGTGGCTTTGATCGTTCGCGGTCCAGCAAAACCGATCAGGGCCTTGGGTTCGGCAAAGACCAGGTCACCGAGCGAGGCGAAGCTGGCGGCAACACCACCCATGGTTGGGTTGGTCAGGACACTGATGAACAGTCCGCCTGCGGAGTGATAGCGAGAAAGAGCGGCGGAGACCTTGGCCATTTGCATCAGCGACAGGATGCCTTCGTGCATTCGGGCCCCACCACCGGAGGCGCTGATGATGATCAGCGCGAGGTTTTGTTCGGTGGCGCGTTCGATCAACCGCGTCAGGCGTTCACCGACGACGGATCCCATGCTGCCCATGATGAACGCACTGTCGGTCACCGCGAAGGCGACTCGGCGAGCGCGGATCATGCCGGTGCCGGTCAGGACCGCATCGGTCAAACCGGTGCGTTTCTGCTCGCCGATCAGTCGTTCGGCGTAGGGACGGCGATCGCTGAATTCGAGCGGGTCCGTTGGTCGCAGATGTTCGTTCATCGGTTCGAACGTGCCATCGTCGAGCACCTGAGCGACGCGTTCCCAGGCACTCACGTAAAAGTGGTGATCGCACTGGGGGCAGACGTTCAGGCGTTGCTGGACTTCTTTGTAGAACAGCGACGCGCCGCACGAGTCGCACTTCCGCCACACGCCCTCGGGCACCCCTCGTTTCCGATTGCCGGCCGTGTTGGGCGCGGGGCGGTTGGGGGTGGGAGAGGTTGGCGTTGCGTCGGAGGTTGACGACGTCGCGGCTGAAGACGGTTGCCCGTTGCTGTTCACTGCGCTATCCACTGCGGGATTTTCCACTGCGGTATCCATTTCCACTTTCGGGATCAGTCCAAGAGCATGTCGTCCACGGTCATTCCACCGGGGATCATGGGCAGCACGTGTTCTTGGTAGGGCACTTCGACGTCCAACAAGAAGGGGCCTTTGTGATCAATCATTTCTTGCAAGGCGCCTTCGAGGTCCGCTTTCTTTTTGACCGTGGCGGCTCCGCAACCGTAGCCTTTGGCAATTTGCACAAAGTTCGGGTAACGGTCGCTGGCGTATTCGAAGCGATCTGCGGTGCTCTTGCCCTTGGCTTCTTCGTGATCGATGGGGCCAAGGTAGGTGTGAGCGCGGTTGCGGTCCATGAATCGGTCTTCCCACTGAACCACCATTCCCAGGTGTTGATTGTTCAGCAACAGGACCTTCACCGGCAGTTTTTCGCAGAAACACGTCGCGAGTTCTTGGATGTTCATCTGGAAACTGCCGTCGCCGTCGATGTCGATGACGAGAGCGTCCGGGTGAGCGGCTTGCACACCCATGGCGGCTGGCAATCCGAATCCCATCGTGCCGAGTCCGGAGCTGCTCATCCAAGTCCGAGGCTGGCGGAACTTGAAGAACTGAGCCGCCCACATTTGGTGTTGGCCCACGCCGACGCTGACGTACGTCTCGCGATCAGCGGTGATTTTGCTGAGCGTCGCGATCGCGTGCTGTTGCAGAATTCCGTCGAACGAGTTGTCGTACTTCAGCGGGTACTTGGCTTTCAGGTCGGTGCAGGTCTTCTGCCAAGCTTCGATCTCGGGGGCCTGGACGATTTGGTTCAGTTCCCGAAGCACATCCTTCACGTCGCCGCGAACAGGGATGTGAGCTTGTTTGTTCTTGTTCAGTTCCGACGAATCGATGTCGACGTGAATGATCTTCGCGTCTTTCGCGAACGCTTCCACTTTGCCGGTCACGCGGTCGTCGAAACGCACGCCCAGTGCGATCAGCAAATCGCAATCGCGAACGGCGTAGTTGGCGTAGGCGGCACCGTGCATGCCCAACCAGTCCAACGAGCGTGGGTCATCGGGCGAAACAGCGCCCAAGCCCATGATGGTGGTCACGGTTGGAATGCCCGTTTTCTTGATCAGTTCACGAAGTTCTTCGCTGGCTTCGCCGGAAACGATCCCGCCACCGGCGTAGATCACAGGGCGACGCGCCAACTTGATGGCCGCAGCCATTTGCTTGATCGTTTCGCTGGCAACCTTGGGTGGTTCGGGGGTGTAACCCGGGAGATCCATTTCTGGATCCATGTCGATTGGGAAGCTTCCCAATTGAACATCTTTGGGCATGTCCACCAAAACGGGGCCGGGCCGACCGCTGGTAGCGATGTGGAAGGCTTCCTTCATGATGCGAGGCAAGTCAGCCAAGTCAGTCACGAGGTAGTGGTGTTTGGTGATTCCACGGCAGATTTCGACCATCGGGGTTTCTTGGAACGCGTCGGTTCCGATCGATCCCGTGGGAACTTGCCCGGTGATGCACAGCATCGGGATGCTGTCCAGTTTCGCGTCCGCGATGGCGGTCACCAGGTTGGTGGCACCAGGGCCGCTGGTCGCCATCACCACGCCGATTTTGCCGGTGCTGCGCGAGTAACCCTGCGCGGCAAACGCACCGCCTTGTTCGTGACGGGGCAGAATCGTGCGAATCGAGTCCCCGTAACGTGTCAGGGCTTGGTGCATCGGCATGCTGCAGCCGCCTGGGTAGGCGAACAAGACTTCGACACCGTGATCGACCAATGATTTGACGAGTACATCGGCTCCATTCATCGGTTGCTGATCGCCTTTCGCGGCGCTGGCGTTGGAAGAGCTCGAAGCGGTACTCATCGGTGGTTGACTACTGGGGACAGAGTGGGATTCGAAAAGAGTCGAAATGGACCTTGCTCCGATCGTGAAAAACTTCCGAAGCTAGGGCCCTCCAACGTAAATTCCTCAGCCCTGACTGGCAATGGTGAAAACGAGGAACTGACCCCAATGAGCTTTGTTTTAGACCTCTTCGCGATCGCCCTTGGTGGCTCCATCGGGGCCGTTCTTCGCTACCTGATCGCATTGACGGTGGTTTCTGCCCCGTTAGGCGGATGGTTGACGATGCATGGCAGTGTCGGCACGACGCTTGCAAACTTGCTCGGGTGTTTCGCCTTGGGGGGGCTGTATCAATTCTCTCAGGCGTTGGTGGCCTCCGATTGGGTCGCGACGGGTTGGGCGGCGTCTCTGGCGCAGCCTCGCACGCTCTTGGCCGTTCGGATCGGTGTTTTGGGGAGTTTAACCACCTTCAGCACCCTGATCGGCGAAACCGCTGTGTTTGCCTCGCAGGGACGTATTTTGGCCAGTTCCCTGCTTTTAGGGATCAATGTCATCGCTGGCTGGTGTCTTTTTTGGGCCGCGGTGTCGGTCGTTCGGAACTGGACCTCATGATCGCTTCGGTTGTTTCACTTCCCATTGGCAATTGGGTTCTGCGGTTGCTGCCCCTTCTGGCGGCGCTGCTGGCCGGCTGGATGGCTGCTCCTGCCAGCGGCCAAACCATGCCTGGTTTTTACAATGCGTTCGGCAAGACCGGCACGACGCGTAGTCGCCACGTGGCCTCGACGTCGGAAACGTTTGATCTGCCTGCCACCTACGTTTCGGCTTCGCAATTTGCCGATGACGCCTCGCTGCACGCGGTTTCAGTCTCGCCTGATGGCAAGGTTTTGGTTGCCGTGGGTGATTGGGGCGTGGTCGTTCGCAGTGACGATGCGGGCCAAACCTGGCGAAACTTTGCCTCGGGAGTCGACTTGGCTCTGTGTGATGTTCGGTTTTTGAATGAAACTCGCGTGGTCGCGGTCGGCGGTGGCTACGAGCCTGTCACGGGACTGAGTCGCGGGGTGGCGATTGCCAGCGACGATGCTGGGCGGACTTGGCACCGAGTCGACGCGATGGAAGCGACGAAGTTGCACCGCATGGCGGTTCGAAACAGTTTCGATGCCGAACCGCTGCCCGCTGGTTCCCTGGAGGCAATTGGGGACGACGCGGAAGCTTCGACCGGCAATCGTTTTCACTCCTTCGATGGCGGTTTGACTTGGTTGGAAGACACCGCTCAATCGCCCGAGTCACGCAGCAAGTTGCGTGACTGGTTGCGTCAAGATGTGCTGGTGCAAGACAGCCAATCGGCTCGCCAGACCAAAGGCGAAGGGTGGCGAGTTCGCGTGGATGCTCATGGGCTCATCGAGCGATCGACGGACGACGGACGAACTTGGAACCCTGTCCGCGGTGCCGGACGTGCGCCTGCGGTGATGTTTGTGGCGGCTTCGGAACAGACCGTGCCATGGGCGTTGATCGGTCGCGAAACATTGGAAATGAAACGACGTGTCGTCGTCGTGCTGGATTCTGCGAATCCCGCTAGCGCACAAACCGTCGGCAGGCTGGGCCGGGTGCGGCACGCCGCCATGCGACTGGGAGTTGCCAAAGCGGTTTGGTGCAGCAGTCCAACATCGGATCGGCAGCCTTCCGTGGATTTGCTGCAGCAGCATCAGCCCGCGGTGGTGGTGCTGGACGCGAATTTGCCGGAGGCAACGCGAAAGGCTTGGGTCAATGCGACGCTGGAGGATTCTAATTTTCCATTGACTGCGTCATTGACACGCAAGCAGCCTCGGCGTGTTTACGCCAGCGAGTTGCTGGCTGGCGCCGTCGTCAGTTCATCCCGCAGCGTTGCCCTTCGCAGCGATGCGCTGTTGTCGGGTCGAGCCGTGTTGGCGGGCGATTTGGCATTGGATGCGATGATGGTGGTTGCCCCAGGAACGGCGGTGCCCGAGAGCGTGGTGGTTTCGCCCATGCCTGGAACCGCGACAGAGCTTCGGCGGGATCTGTCACTGACCGGCGGGTTGGTGCTGGCGGCTGGTCAACAGTTTGGCTCCGGTGTGACCGATCAAGCTTCACGGCGACGCTTGCAAATCGCGACCGCCAGGATGAGCCAGTTGTCGCGTTTGAAAGAGTTGCTCCACGACCCGGGACTCCGTTCCAAGGAACTGGCTGACACGCTGGAGGTCCTCTTGCCCCGGACGGCTTCGGAGGATCGGACGCGGATGCTGTGGTGGTTGTGGATTCAAACTCGGCACGCAGCGCAACTCGCCAGTTCAGAGGGGAATTGGCAGCACGCTAGATCCTTGACGGCGTGCGAAGACATTTTGCTGCGGACGATCGTCGATGCCGCACCCGTGGACTCCGTGCGGCGCTGGGCGGACTGCATGTTGCAAGCCCGGCAAGAAAGCTTTGAACGTTCGGTGGTCTCGATGTCACCGAGCCAGCCTGGTTGGCTGGCGTCGAAGGCCGGCGGTTCGCACCCCGGTTGGGGCGACAAAGGATCTGCTAACCGCGATGGCGGCACCCGGGCAGGGGACGGTTTCGGGAACGCGGGCGGTCAGCAGGACGCAGTGCAATCGGGAATGCATTGGCAAACGCAATCGTTGTCGCCCTTTGCGGTGAAGCCGGTGGCGTATGAATCGACTTCGTCTGCGATCAACTCGCGTTCGTCCGCTGGCGGAATGGCTCGCGCCGGTTCGCTGAATTCACTGGCATCTGGAGCACTGGAGAGTTCGTTGCCAACCTTGTCACCGATGAGCCAGCGAACCAATTGGGAATACCATCCCGTTGTGATGGCGGCTCGACGCATCTCGGGCGTGGGCGTGGAAGCGGGGGATGGTCCCTCGGAAGAAGAATCGACTGCTTCCTCGCGATCGCAAACCCGGAAATCCAACGCGTTGCCTCGCGTTGCCTCGCGACCGAGATTGGATTGCGAGTTGGACGATGCTTGCTGGACTGATCTGCGTTGGCAGCGCACCGACGATCTCATGTTCGCTTGCGTGACGGACCGGGAGTACTTGTACGTCGCGGTCGTTGACTCAGGGAACTCCGGTGGCACGGGGGCTGAGTCCGGTCGGCCCCAGGCATTGGAGTTGTGGATCGATGGCGATGGCGATTTGATGTCCTCGTTTCGTTTCTGGTGTGACTCGCGAGGCAACCGTCACGCTTCGGTGGACGGGTCGGTGCGATGGCAACCGAACTGGTACGCCGCACTGAGTGGATGGAGCGAGAGCGAATCGAGCGACGAGGTTGCTTCCGAGTCGTCTTTCAGCCGAGGCCCGCGGGTGTTGGCGGAAATTGCGATCCCGTTGGTCGAGATTTTGCCACGTGCGGATTCTTGGTCGCGGTTTTCAGAACAATTTGGTGTCCGTGTGCGTTCGTCGCCGGCGGGGGATTCCGCGGATTCAACGCCAGGCCATTCGCCAATCGGCGACGCCGGGCGATTGGCCTCTGATTTTCAAGCGTTGCCCAATCCGCAACACTGGCGTTTCTTTCCCATGCCTGGCGAGTGATCGATTCTGGTGAGTCGCGGCATGCGAACGCCCTGATCCTTTGAGTTCGGTTTTGTCTGACACTGCCCCTGAAACTGATTCCGCCGACGAACCCATTCGGTCGTACACCCGGCCGCCCGAGCAGCCCTTGTTCGATCGCGTTCGGACGTGGACGGACGTCATGCCTTGGCTGCGATTGGTTCGCGTGGCCAGGTTGGCTGGCGCGCCGGTTTGGTTGGTCGTCGTCGCGACCGTGGATTTGATCTGGCGGATTGGGCTGGAACGAATGATTGGTCGTTCGGCCGGTGGATCTCTGGCGGCGGACGGATGGCAAACGTCCACGACCCTAGGAGATTTGATTTGGACTGGACCTTGGGGCCGTCCGGTCCCAGCCCCGTGGATGGATGGCGTGCCGTTGTTCATGCTCCACTGGGCGGCAGTGCTGTGGACGTTTGTTTGGTGGACACCCGTCGCGATGGTGTTGTTGCGATTGGGGATTCTGCTGACCGCCGGGCGTGATTTGCCAGGGTTTGTGGAGACCTGGAAGATCATTGGCACACGCTGGAAGTCGGCCCTGTTGATCAGCGTGTTGCCGGCCGTGTGTGCTTTGCCGCTGGTGTTGTTTCTGGTGTTGGCTGATGGTTTGGCAACCGGCGAGCAACCTCATCTGGTCTGGAGTTTCTTGCTCGCACCACTGGCGATTCCCGCCGCCTTGATTGTCGGGTTGTTGATGGCGGGGGCAAAGGCGGCGATTCCCTTCGGGTTGGCGGCACTGGTTAGCCAAGAGAAGGTGGATGCGATGGATTGCCTGAGCCGAGGCTACGAGGTCACGTTCCGCCGTTTGCCTCAGTTCGTTCTGTTGTTGGTGCCAGCGGGTGTGGTGCTGGCGATCGTGGTGGGTGGCTGGCAGTTGGTCGGTTTGACCGCGATCTCCACGATGCGGAATCCGGTTTGGACCGCACTCCTTTCGCGTTTCCCAATCATCGTTGGAATCACCGTCGGCTGGGCGATGGTCGGCGGCGTGTACTTGCTGCTCCGCCAGTCCGCTGGCGGGCAAGAAGTGGAGGACGTCTGGGACGGCCCGAAAGCGAAGCCATTGAAGATCCCATCCGTCAAACGCGACGCAAAGCCAGAGTAGAACAGTTGTCCCCAACTGTTTGCGTGCTGGCGTGGAATCGTTGAGCGGCCGGGCGCGATCGCGGGTGAAGCTTGACGCAGAGGCGGTGAGTCGCGGAGACGCAGAGGAGTTGGTTGTCTCGGATGCTAGCTCGCTTCGGACCCAGCCTTTTGCCTGAGTCAGAGTAGAACAGTTGTCCTCAACTGTTTGCGTGCTGGCGTGGAATCGTCGAGCCGTCTGACGCGAGCGCGGGTGAAGCTTGACGCAGAGGCGGTGGGTCGCGGAGACGCAGAGGAGTTGGTTGTCTCGGATGCTAGCTCGCTTCGGACCCAGATTTTGCTTGAGATCAGAGTAGAACAGTTGTCCCCAACTGTTTGCGTGCTGGTGCGGAATCGTTGAGCTGCCTGACGCGAGCGCGGGTGAAGCTTGACGCAGAGGCGGTGAGTCGCGGAGACGCAGAGGAGTTGGTTGTCTCGGATGCTAGCTCGCTTCGGACCCAGCCTTTTGCTTGAGTCAGAGTAGAACAGTTGTCCCCAACTGTTTGCGTGCTGGTGCGGAATCGTCGAGCCGTCTGGCGCGATCGCGGGCGAAGCTTGACGCAGAGGCGGTGGGTCGCGGAGACGCAGAGGAGTTGGTTGTCTCGGATGCTAGCTCGGTTCGGACCCAGCCTTTTGCCTGAGTCAGAGTCGAACAGTTGTCCCCAACTGTTTGCGTGCTGGTGTGGAATCGTTGAGCGGCCGGGCGCGATTGCGGGCGAAGCTTGACGCAGAGGCGGTGAGTCGCGGAGACGCAGAGGAGTTAGTTGTCTCGATTGCAAGCTCGGTTCGGACCTCGGTTTTTGCTTGAGTCAGAGTAGAACAGTTGTCCCCAACTGTTTGCGTGCTGGTGTGGAATCGTTGAGCTGCCTGACGCGAGCGCGGGTGAAGCTTGACGCAGAGGCGGTGGGTCGCGGAGACGCAGAGGAGTTGGTTGTCTCGGATGCCAGCTCGGTTCGGACCCAGCCTTTTGCCTGAGTCAGAGTCGAACAGTTGTCCCCAACTGTTTGCGTGCTGGTGCGGAATCGTCGAGCTGTCTGGCGCGATCGTGGGCGAAGCTTGACGCAGAGGCGGTGGGTCGCGGAGACGCAGAGGAGTTTGCTGCACGGCCTCACAGGTTACGATCTCGCCGCAACCTGTAGCCCCAGCAAGCCGAACGCGAACCCGCAGCCCAGCAGTCTCCCGCCAAGCAGAGCATGAACTCACGGTGGGGACCACCGTGCCACCGTTTTCGTTCAACGCGGTGGTTTCGAACATGCGGCAACCTGTAGCTTGCTGGGGCCTCCCAGCAAGTCGAGCATGAACCTGCAGCTCAACGGTCTCCGGGCGAGCTGAGGGTGGATTCACGGTGGGGACCACCGTGCTACAGGTTCAGAACATGCCGCCGGTTTGTTGTGGCGTGTTAGGAGCATTCTGGCTGCTGCCGTTTGTGTTTCCGCCTCCCTCAGCGGCCTGAAGGCATGTCCCACAGAAATAGCCCGAATCAATAGCGCCAAAAGAATCTTGGAATGGCACGGACTTGGTTGGCACATCCTCGCCAACCGTTCCGGCTCGGAGGGCATCGAAGAGGGCTTCGATTTTCAAGTGAGTTGCGAACGTGGTCGAAATCAGGATGCCTGGCCGATTGGATCCGCCGGTTGGCAAGGGTGCCATGGTGCCCATTCCACCGAGCGTTTCCCAGCTCTCTGGGTCGATGGAAGTTTGAATCAATTGCATGGCTTCGGAAATCGATTTGGTCAGCCCGGTCGCCTCCAGATAGTGAATTCGATGGAGAGGACGTTCCTCGGCAGCCGTGACCGTCGTCACGACCCACACGTTGTCCTCGAATTGGAAGGTCATATTCTGATCGCGAAGCATTCGATTCATGACCGAACGGAATCTTGTTTCCTTGGCATGAATATTCACTGGGATGTCGGCTGACAGGCCTTCGCCTTCCATCGCGAAAACGTCAAGCACGATGCGGTGATGAAGCTGTTCTTGCAGAGACGCGACCGCCTCGTCCAAGGGCATGTCGTCGGACTCAATCGAGACCGTTTGGTTCAGGTCGGATTCCATCGTCTCAACGGTCTTGGCAGAGATCCCCGCCCAGCGATCTGTTGCGATGCCAGCCCGAGCCAGTTTCGTGAAATCAGCGGTGATGACCAGGCCGTCCGAGGTCAGCTTGGCGGCCAGGTTCAGTGGAGCCAGAGCTCGCTTCAAAGCAACCTGCAACGGGATCTCCGCCGCTCGCACTTGGACGACCGCGGCGGACGGGTCGACTTTCGCGATTCGCATCGCGGCTTGGTCGAGTGTGCAGGGGACACCCAGTTCTTCTTGGATCAATCGAGGCAATTCGCTGAGTTTGCGTTCGGTGTCGATTTGCACTCGCTGATGGAATTGATGCTGAAGGAACATTGCCCACTCCCGAGCTTTCTGTTCGTGGGACGGGGGGCCTTGGGACGGGGCGTTTTGTTGGGACGGGCCGCGGTACTGAGGTGGGCTCGAGTACTGAGGTGAGCGCGGAGGTTGAGATGGGGGGGACTGTTGAGCGTTATCCCGTGGCGAAGCGTAGGCCCGTGGGGGCTGGTTGGGGCCCGGTTGGTGGGGCGAATCAGGGTACTCAGGGGTGGGGGCTTGGTAGCGGGGCGAAGTTTGGGCGCGGTTGGGGCCTTCGAATTGGGGGCCCTGAAACGCCGGTGGTTGCGCGTTCGTGATTCCGAACTGGCAAGTCACCAGGGCTGCCACGAGCGTGCCGACTGCCTTCATCCTGTTTCGCTGTTTCATCGTCTTCCACCTGCAAATTGGGGCCGGTTTCGTCCAGAGATGCCAGAGTTTATCAGGCACAATCGGGGGGTGGGGCGATTTGGTGGTCTGTTTCACCCCGGGGCTTTCGTGGTTCGGGCCCCGCCGGTACGCTTTCGGGGTCTGAAATTTTGCTCCTCCAACCATCTCGCGCGTGCCGATGACTGCCACCACCACTGACATTCAAACCCTCGCCATCGACACCATCCGCTGCCTCAGCATGGATGCCGTTCAAACCGCCAACAGTGGTCACCCTGGCACGCCGATGGCGTTGGCCCCCATCGCGTACCAATTGTTCCAAAACACGATGAATTACGACCCTGCCAAGCCTCACTGGCCGGGCCGGGATCGATTCGTGTTGTCATGTGGTCACGCCAGCATGCTGCTCTACAGCACGCTGCATCTGATCGGCGTTGAAGCGACCGACCGTTACGGCAAACCCACCGGTGGCGAATCGATCTCGTTGGAAGACATCAAGAATTTCCGCCAAATCGGCAGCGTTTGTGCCGGTCACCCCGAATTCGCCGAAGCCGCCGGCATCGAAACCACGACCGGACCGCTCGGTGCCGGCGTCAGCAACAGCGTCGGAATGGCAATGGCCGAAAAGTGGTTGGCTGCCAACTACAACACCGACGATTTGACCCTGTTCAACTACAACACCTACGCCATCTGCAGCGACGGCGACTTGATGGAAGGCATCGCGACCGAAGCCGCTTCCATTGCCGGTCACTTGAAACTCGACAACCTGTGCTGGTTGTACGACGACAACAACATCACCATCGAAGGTGACACCGAACTTGCCTTCAGCGAAGACATGGGCAAGAAGTTCGAAGGCCTCGGATGGAACGTCCTGCAAGTGGACGACGCCAACGATGTGGACGCGCTGGGCAAAGCGATCGCGAAATTCCAAGCCTGCGGCGACAAGCCCACGTTGATCGTGGTGAAGTCGATCATCGGCTACGGTGCACCCAACAAGCAAAACACGCACGGCGCTCACGGTGCCCCTCTGGGTTGGGACGAAGTCGCCCTGGCCAAGAAGTCCTACGGTTTGCCCGAAGACGAGAAATTCTACATCCCTGCAGGTGTCAAAGAGCACTTCAGCGAAGGCGTTGGCAAACGTGGTGCAACTGCATCGAGCCAGTGGGAAGACGTTTGGACCAAGTACGAAGCGGCTGAGCCAGCCAAGGCAGCCGAACTGAAAGCCATGTTCGCTGGCGAATTGCCGGAAGGTTGGGACAAAGACATTCCTGTCTTCGAAGCGGACGCCAAAGGCGACGCGACTCGTAACAGCAGCGGCAAAGTCCTCAACGCGATCGCCAAAAACGTTCCCTTCATGATCGGCGGAAGTGCTGACTTGGCACCGTCGAACAAATCGGACTTGAAGTTCGAAGGTGCCGGCGAATTCTTGCCGCGTCAATACAAGGGCCGCAACCTGCACTTCGGGATTCGCGAGCACGCGATGTCCGGAATCGCCAACGGTTTGTGCTTGTCCGGTTTGCGTGGATACGCCGCGACGTTCTTCGTCTTCACCGATTACATGCGTGGTGGAATGCGGTTGTCCAGCATCATGCATCAACCGACCATGTACATCCTGACGCACGATTCCATCGGCGTCGGCGAAGACGGACCGACTCACCAACCGGTCGAACACCTGACCGCTTGCCGTGCGATCCCCGGTTTGAACGTGTTCCGTCCGGGTGATTCCAACGAAGTCGCTGAATGCTATCGCACCGCGATGGGGATCAACGATCACCCCAGTGCGTTCGTTCTGTCGCGTCAAAACATGCCTACCCTGGATCGCAGCAAGTACGCCGCGGCCTCCGGATGTGCTCGTGGTGGTTACATCTTGAGCGACTGCGAAGGCACGCCCGACGTGATCCTGATGGGCAGTGGCAGCGAACTTTACATGGCCGTTGACGCGGCTGAAACATTGACCGCTCAAGGCAAAAAGGTTCGCGTGGTCAGCATGCCTTGCATGGACATCTTCGCTCAGCAAGACGCCGCCTACATCAACGAAGTCTTGCCATCCGAAGTCACCAACCGCGTTGCGATCGAAGCTGGCATCCAAATGTGCTGGGACCGTTGGATTGGCTTGCAAGGCAAATTCGTCGGCATGCACTCCTTTGGTGCCAGTGGCCCATTCGATGCCGTTTACGAGCAGTTCGGCATCAATGCCGATGCGGTTGTCAAAGCGGCTCTTTCCTGAGTCTCAACGTGTTTGCCGGTCACGGATTCGCTCGCATGGGAATCCGTTGACCGTTAACGAATGCGAGACTCATCTTGTGTCAGCCGTCGGCTGACTTCTTCCAACTTTGATCGAGAACGGAAGGCTGAATGTTTGCGGGCGGATCGCTCGTCGAACGGCCTTTCCGTGTCACCGACCCTTCATCACTGAAAGAAAATCCCTTGTCCGGAACTTGCGTCATTGGTCTGCAGTGGGGCGACGAAGCCAAAGGCAAACTCGTCGACTTGTTGGCACCACGTTTTGATTGGGTTGTTCGCTATCAAGGCGGAGCCAACGCGGGACACACCGTCGTTGCTGGTGATGAAACCTACAAGCTGCATCACATCCCATCCGGGATTCTGCACAGCGATGTTCAAAACGTCATCACCCCTGGCGTCGTGATCAACCCGACCACGATGCTCCAAGAAATCGATGGCCTGCAAGCTCGCGGGATCGACGTCTTTGAGAATCTGAAGGTCAGTGAACGGGCTCACTTGGTGATGCCTTGGCACATGATCGAGGACGCCACGATCAACGCCACCGCCGTGCGAGGCGAATCGATCGGCACCACCAACCGCGGCATCGGCCCGTGTTACCGTGACAAGGTCGGGCGGACCCACGCGATTCGCATGATCGATTTGATCGAAGGATCTCGGGACGAACGCATCTCAACCGTTGCTTCACAGAAGCAAGCGTTGTTGAAGAACTTGGGTGCCTCCGAGGAAGAACTTGATTCGATCGCACCTGAGAAGATGGTCGCTCTGGCGGCTTCCTGGGCGGAACGTTTGGCTCCCATGATCGCCGACACGACCGACATGGTCTTGGACGCAGCCGAAGCCAACCAGAAGATGCTGTTCGAAGGTGCCCAAGGTGCCTTGCTGGACATCGACCATGGGACTTACCCGTTCGTCACCAGCAGCAACTCGTCAGGGGTTGGGGTATGTGCCGGTGCCGGTGTGCCGCCCAAGTGGATCAACCAAGTTCTCGGTGTCTGCAAGGCGTACAGCACGCGTGTTGGCGGCGGTCCCTTCCCAAGCGAATTGGAAGACGAAACCGGCGAGAAGATTCGCAAGCTTGGCAACGAGTTTGGAACGACCACCGGACGTCCGCGTCGTTGCGGTTGGTTCGATGCGGTCGCCGTTCGTTACACCGCGCGCTTGTCTGGTGTGACCCGCTTGGCACTCATGATGATGGACGTGCTCGCTCACTTCGACGAGCTGAAAGTTTGCGTTGCATACGAACTGGATGGCAAGGAAATCCATCGCGTGCCAGCTCATGCGGAACAGCTTCGTCGTTGCAAACCAATCTACGAAACGATTCAAGGTTGGAACACGCCCGTCGACGACGCTCGTTCGGTCGAAGACTTCCCGCCACTCGCGCTGGCTTACGTCAAACGCATCGAAGAGTTGGTGGGGGTTCCGGTGGGCGTGTTGTCGGTCGGCCCCGACCGTTCTCAAACCATCTTCACCGAAGAATCCAAAGCAATGGATCTCTAGGATCGGCAATGGTGTGGGATAGGCTTCCAACCTGTCGTCGCGATGAATTGACAGGCTGGACGCCGATCCCCCCTTCGCTAGCAAGGTTGTACGCGGGAACCGTGGCGAACGCCAAAACGGCTCACATGCCCGCGACAACTGCGTGCCTGCTTCGCCTGTCGTGACCGGCTGGAAGTTGATACCGCTGTCTTACGAAGCTTCCGCCACATCCGATGCCGGGACAACCTCAAAGGTTTTCTCGGCGACGATGCTGCCGTCGATCTCCAGCCACATTTGCCACGGACCCAATTTGTCGTCGATCGGTTCCCAGACCGTGTCGCCCAAGTAGAAGTTCCAATCGTTGGTTTTGACGTACACGGAACCATCAAAGGGCTCGCGAGTTTTGCCTTTTTCATCCTTGATGCCAGGGTGATCGATGCAGAAAAACAGCTCTTGGTTTTTGGCACCCCTGATGTTGACGATGAACCCAAATTCAACGTCCACTCGAGCCGGGATGATGGTGGTGCTGCGGATGAACCGTGGAAGTTTTTTGGATTCACCATCCCACTTGGAATGAATCCCAAAGGTTCGCATTCGCGTCTGGATTTTCTTCTTCGCCAACGATGGTTCTCAGTTCGAGGAGGATCCGTGCGAGCGACCTGACAGTGGATGCCTCGCTGTGGTTCTTCACCATGCCATAAATGGGCGGCGAAGAAAATCCCGTGCCGCGGGGGAGCAAACATTGCGTTCGTCAGCCCGAATAGAATGAGGAGGTTGATTGAGTCGACTTTCGGTTCTTCCTGTGAGCCGTTTGGGCGTTCGCCCCGGTTCTGCGGTGGTGGAACCGATGTCGAACGCCTAAACCGCTCAGTGAATCAACAGCTCGAATGTTTTGGGGCGTCAGGCAATTGTGTCGGACGCTGGTGAGTTCCTTGGTGGCGGAGGCGAGATCATGCGTTGGATTTTGGGTGCATTGGTGATGAGTTTGTTGGCCGGGAATTTGGCTGTCGATCACGCTCGAGCAAACGATCCCGAAATCCCTGCGATCACGCAGTCAATGCAGCAATTCGTGGCGGACAAAGAAATCGCGGGGGCGGTCACGCTGGTGGTCGGCCCAGATTCGGTGAAGCACGCCAGCGTGGTCGGGATGGCTGACGTTGCCAATGAAACGCCGCTGCAACGAGACACGCTGTTCTGGATCGCTTCGATGACCAAGCCCATCACCGGGGCTTGCGTGCTGATGATGCAAGACGAAGGCAAACTGTCGGTCGATGATCCGATCGCAAAGCACCTGCCAGCGATGAAGGGTTTGAAGCTGGCCGACGGAACGCCAGCGAACATCACGATTCGGCATTTGATGACGCACACCTCGGGCATGAGCGAATTGCCACGCGAGAGTGCCTACACCGAACCCACGCTGGAAGCCGCCGCTGAAAGATACGCCGAGTTGCCCGTGATGTTCGAACCGGGCAGCGAATGGCGGTACAGCCAAACGGGCATCAACACCGCCGCCCGAATTGTGGAGGTGGTTTCTGGAATGACGTTCGACCGCTTTGTCGAAGAGCGAATTTGCCAGCCATTGGGGATGACCGACACGACGTTCTACTTGTCGCCGGAACAGCACCAGCGATTGACGAAGACCTACCGCGTTGTCGATCGTGATGGCAACAAACCAAAGCACCTGGAAGAAGCCACGATCGGAGTCTTGTCCGGTGGCACCGCCATGAACCGCAACCGATTCCCCGCCGCCAATGGTGGTTTGTTTTCCACGGCGGATGACTACGCAAAGTTCAGCCAGATGTTGTTGCGAGGGGGACGAGTGGGCGATCGGCAATTGCTGTCTCAGTCAGCCGTGGAACAGATGCGAACCGTTTGCACCGGCGATTTGAAAACTGGTTTCACCCCCGGCAACGGATGGGCGATCGGTTGCTGCGTGATTCGCGAACCGCAAGGCGTGACCAAGGCCCTCACGCCGGGAACGTTCGGTCACGGGGGTGCTCATGGAACACAGGTTTGGATCGATCCGGAAAAAGAAGTGGCGATGATCCTGATGGTCCAGCGAGCCAATTTTCCGAACGCGGACGCTTCCAAGGTTCGGCAAGCGTTTGGCGAAGCGTTGATGCAGGCTTTGTAGAAGATGGCGGTACGAGGTCGCGTCGCTCTTGATTGCAAATTGCAAAATGCTTTTGGCACGTGATACCGCCCTCTCTCAATTGCTAGTGGTCTGTCACGACTTGTTCTTAGGGTAGTGGACGAGGCGACGAGTCCTGAACTGGCGTCAAATCCAAGGACTCGTTGCCTCGTCCACTACGATCAATCCTAACTTTTAACGGTAACAGACCACTCGTTTGCAATGTTCACTTTGCAATTTGCAATCACCGAGTCGGCTCCAGAGTAGAACAATTGTCCCCAATTGTTCCGTCCTCACACGTTCCGTTGTCAAGCCATTTTCCGATTCTCGCATCCATTGCCACGAGGACCCTCCAGACGCGTCAACGCCCAAGGACCACGTGAACAACAAGTGACGTAGCGGAAGGGCGCGAGCCCTCCGGTTCCTCACCGGGCGGCTTGCGCCACACCGCTAACATGGTCACTTGTTGTTCACGCGTTGCTAGAATGAAAGTCCGTGGTAGTGGACGAGGCTACGAGTCCCTCGTTTCTCACTCGCTCAAAAGGACTCGTGACCTCGTCCACTGCCTCCGTCTTGGCATCAACCTGTCGGCAGCACACCTTGGAACAACCTCGTGCCGATGCGGACCAGCGTGGCGCCCTCGGCGATCGCGGCGGGATAATCGCCGCTCATTCCCATCGACAATTCCGGAAGCGAAATTCCGGTGGCGGATTCCATTCGATCGCGAAGTTCTCGCAGTTTACCGAACTGCTTGGCGGCAGCGGCCTCGTCGGTGCCCCAGCCCGCCATCGCCATCAGGCCTTGGATCTGCAGTCCTGAGTCGGATGCGGCCGCGAGATCCCGCCAATGAACCAGCAGCGGTTCCAACTGCTCGATGGGCAATCCGGTTTTGGCCTCTTCCTCGCTGACATTGATTTCGATCAACCCAGCAATGGAACGCGACTGAAGCAGGCTTTCGTTGTGCAACGCAGCGAGCAACCGTTCGCTGGCAATCGCGTGAACGAGTGGTTCGGCGGGAAGGAGGCGGCGGACTTTGTTTCGCTGCAAGTTGCCGATTTGATGCCAGCGAATGGTGGAGTTGTCGAGCGTTTGGAATTTGCTCTCCAGCAATTGCGGACGGTTCTCACCCAGGTCATGGCAGCCAGCTTCGACCAACCAGTCGGTGATTTCGGCATCAACGTATTTGGTGACACCGACCACTCGCACACTGTCGGGGGAACGCCCGCAGCGCTCGGCGGTTTCAGATACAGATTGTCGGACCGCGTTCCAATTGTCTGCGATCAGCGACTTCGCAGTCGCTTCGTCGCACGCCATCTGTTGTTTTGAGATTGGTTCAGCCATGCAGGCGTTTTAGCACAACGCCAACCAAAGTGGCATAGGCTTCCAGGCTATGAGAAAAGCATGTGGCATTGGCTTCCAGCTTGTGAGATCGCGGATGTCGGTTCGAATCACAGGCTAGAAGCCTAGGCCACTTTTTACGCAATGATGCTGCGGCGATTGTTGACGTAGTCCCAGAGCACAAACCGGTCAAGGTTCTTGCCGCTGGTGAAGAACACTCGGCCGCGGGTTGATTGGGCCATGCGGTAAGCGAACCGAATGTCCTCTTCACTTTGTGACCAGCTGGGGATCAAGAAAATGTTGATCGTGATCCCTTCTTTGGCGCAAAGCTGAGCTTCCCGCATGGTCGCTTCTTCGGTTTGCGGATCGGGTGGGTACAGCATGTACAGCCACTCGCCTTCGAAGTGGGCGGTTGGCAAACCGTCCGTGATCAACACAACCTGTCGATTGGGAGTGTCGCAGGTGGCCAGGTTTTGCCTGGCCATTTGCAACGCGTGCTGAATGTTGGTGAAGTGCGGGTGGATTTCGTGCTCGCTGATGTCTGGGTTGCTCATGTCGCACTTCAAGCGAACCCAGGGATCATGAATGGTGACCTGCTTGGGCATGCACTCAATGATTTCGCCCGGCGTCCGCAGTTTGGCGAACGTGTACATCTCGATGAACTTCAAAAAGTCACCGGGGTACTCGCTGTTGATCAATCCTTGGAGAGCCAACGCCATGCGTTTGACGTTGATGTATTGGCCCTCGTACCGCATCGACCCGCTCATGTCCATGATCACCGCCGTGGCGGCCTTGGGGTGGTTGCGAGTCTTGTGGACCACAATGTCATCGCTGTGCAGTCGCAGCGGACGTTCATCCTTTTGGCGCAGCAATGCATTGATGATCGTTTGCGGCAAATCCAAGTTGGCGACACTGTCACCAAATTCGTAGGGTTTGGTCTGCTGCAGTTCAACGGCACCTTCGCCGACCACATTGCCTTCGTGACGCCCGGTGCGTGACGGATCGAGTTCACTGAAAATCTGTTCCAGCAAACGGCCTTGGAAGATCTTGTAAGCCTGCGGTGTCAGGCGAAAGCCGGAGCCGTCCTTGTTGCGTTCCAGGCCCTGGCGTTCGGCTTGTTCTCGCATCAAGTTTTCGACTTGGCGACGCATGTCCTCCAGTTGTTCCATGTCGCTCGGTTGAGCAAACTCGCTGAGCATGTCCATGTCGATCAAACCGATCTGAGCGGACTTCTCGGCTTCTTCCAATTGCTGCAGCAACTCGTCAATCTTTTCGAGTTCTTCTTTGATCTCGAGTGCCTTGGGAATCGACATCGATTCGTTGCCGATGAAGTCGTACTTGGTTGCCAGCTCTTCGAGGTTGTGTTTGTCCTCCATCGCCGAACCGGTCGCCAGCAGATTGCGGGCGAGGTCGCTGTTGTCGTCGCCCGCCTGGTACCACAGCCGCTCAATCATGAAGGGTTGTTCTTGATTGATCGCCATCTGGAAAAGCTTTTCCATCTTGGCGGGTGGTCGCACGCGTTTGGCGGCCTGATGAAACGCCTTGCGAGCTTTCTTTTGAACCGTTCGAGCTTCGTAGGTTTCCAAGATCTTGCGTTTGCGATCTTCCAGCAACGCTTTCAGAAAGTCGATGCTGGGGCCCAAGCCCGCGATCTGGCTGGGGTCGAGCTTCACCGCGTTGGCGAGGTCTTCCTCGGACAATTCGTGGAAGTTGCCGTACATCAATGCTTGTTCAAACGCGGGCGACACCAGGTCCGGCGGCGGTTGGCTGGGCGGCGGAAATGCGACCGGATCGTACTTTTGATAGGAGTGGATCACCCCACCCACAGGATCGCGTCGGTCGCGAGACGGCGAATCAGATTTGGGTTGGGAAGTGTCCATGAATGGTTTCGTTGGGAGTTCGAGCGTTGCGGTGGCGTCCTGCGATCGCCAGGAACCGCATTTTACGCGGCTGCAAAGCGACGCGTTCAAAGAAGTGGTCCAAGTGCTTTGCTGGATTGGTCTTGGTGTTCGTAGGCTGGGCTTCCAAGCCCGGCCAAACCGTGTTCTTTCGCCTTGGCGGGGTTGGAGTGGACCCTGGAAGGACCTTTTCACCGGTGGGTCGACGGCCTTGGAAGGCCATCGTACGGATTGTTGTCGACGGTCTTGGAAGACCGTCGTACGGGCCAGCGATTCAGGACGGGTTGTGCTCCGGCAGGGAGAGGCAGAGCACCATTTGGTCGCCGCGAATCAGCATGCGATTGCCGACGATCACGGGAGCGGACCAGCACGGGTACTGCAAGGCGGGCCGGTCGCCGGCAGCGGTCTCCAATTCCCAGACCGCCAACTCGTCGAACTGATCCGGCGTGGCCCGGACGACGTGCAGCGAGCCGGTTTCCTTCACTACCAACAGCACGTCGCCGAGCCGGGTCGCGGTGCTTCGGCGTCGATCCAGCGCCGTCCATTTGACCTCGCCGGTGGCAAAATCGAGGCAGCGGAAATCGCTGTCGGGGGCATTCCGACCGCTGCAGGCGTACAGGTTGTCTTCGTGCAGGATCGGCGTGGACATGTGGGAACGCAATGACTGAGATCGCCTGCGACCGACGGGATCTTTCCAAACCGTTTCGAATGTGGCTTGCTTGCCATTCACACTGATGTCATAGACCGCCGCACCCGCGTCGTAGCACTCGCTGATCAGCACTCGATTGCCAGCGACGATCGGGACCATCGCGTTGACGCTCTCCAGAATGTCGGCCCGGTGATAGACCTTGCCGAGGGATTGGCCGTCCTGGGGATCCAGCAGCCACAGGTGATCGCGGGCAAACATCAGGAGGTAGTCTTTGCCGTCCAGTGTGCCTTTGCCGTCCAGTGTGATGGTGCGTGGGCTGCTGTAGCTGGCCAAGTCGTCTCCGCCGGTCCATCGTACCTCACCGGTCATTCGATCCAGCGAGACCATCAGTGTTCCTTCTGGGACAGCTCGGCCCAGCCGCCCCGGGGCCAGAGATTGTTGTTCCTCGGGGCTGCCGCCGACCATCACGATGACTTGATCGCCGACGATCAACGGCGACGAACCGACACCGAAGAAGTTCTGCACGACGTCGTATTTTTCGTTCAAGTTGGTCGTCCATTGTTGATCGCCCGATGCACAGCTCCAGGCGGTGAGTTGGCCTGCCACGCCGTACGTGAAAATCTGGGCTTGATCGGGACCGTCACTCGATTCGGCGATGGTCGGACTGCATCGCGGACCGGTTTCGTACCCGTACATGTCGCGGTAGTTCAGCGGGTAAGAACGCGACCACAGGACAGCTCCGGTTGTCAGGTCGATCTTGCGAATTCGTTCGGTGTCGTTGCTTTCATCGAAGTGAAAGTAGCTGTTGTCGCGAACCACACCGATGCCATAGCCGTCTCCCACTTCCAACGTCCAGTGGCATTGGGGGGGATCGTTCCAGTTCAACGAAGCGATGGATTTGGGAGCCGACTCGGTGAGTTTTGCACTGCCGCTGAAGTCGTCGTTGAGAAAGCGGGGCCAGTCGGGCTGAGTGAGCGGGGATTCAGCCCAGCCGAGAGAAAATGAGACCAGCACCAGAGCAATGGCTCGGAAGCTGGCCAGCAGGCGGGGCGGGATCAGGAAGCGGGCTCGTGGAGCGATCATCGAAATACGTTCGGTAAGAAGTGAAATCAAGTTGTTGAAGTGGGATCCGGCAGCGGACGCTGGTCCCCATCCAAGATGCATTGTAGAACCAGAGACCATGGCTGATTTACACGTCACAAATCGTTTTATCATTGCAGAAGCGGACCTGAATTGGTCGGCCTCGCGAAGTGGTGGTCCGGGTGGGCAGAATGTCAACAAAGTCAATTCCAAGGTGACGTTGCGTTGGAAGCCGCAGCCGCAGACGGGATTCGACGAATTTTGGTGCAAGCGTTTTGTCACCCAGTTCGGGACCCGCATCAACAAAGAGGGGGAAATGGTCCTGCACAGTGAAACGACGCGGGACCAGTCTCGAAACCTTGCCGACGCTCGCGAAAGGTTGGTCTCGATGTTGCTGGGATGCCGGGTGCCCCCCAAAAAACGCAACGCAACGCGACCGACACTGGGCAGCAAGCGGCGCCGGTTGGAGGGAAAACGCCAGCAATCCGAGAAGAAACGCATGCGTGGAAAGCCCCGCATGGACGATTGAAGGTTCTCGTTTGGCGGGCCCTTGCTATACTGATCCGTGCGCGAGTCCGATGGAATGACTCTCGCCAATCCTCTTCTCCCTTTCAATTCACTTTGGCATCCTTGCTCAATGAAGCGTGCTCGGCATCTTGACGATCTTCTCCGCAGTTGGGAATTCGACCCCACTTCGCTCAACGTCCGTCTGATCAAGGGCAAAGATGATCGCGACGTCATCCAGATGCGAGTCGACATGGGCATCCTCCAGCTGGAAACGACCGGCCGGCCGGACGGCGAATTGATCGAGTCCAGCGAAACGTATTTGCAGCACCTGCAAATGAATCGCTTGGGAAACCCCGACGCGGAACTTTCCGAAAAAGACTGCAATGAAATCGATCGCGAATTCATGCAGTTCTATCACCGCCGAATCTGCTGGCTGCGGCTGCAGTTTTACCACCGCGCCGTGATGGACGCTGATCACACGTTGCGATTGATGGATTTGTGCGACGAAATGTCTGACGATCCCGAGTGGATCTCATCGCACGAGCAATATCGCCCGTTTGTGCTGTTTCATCGCACTCAAGCGGAGGCTCTCGGCGAACTGGAAGAAAACACTCCCGAGGAAGCCATCCAGGCGATCAATCGTGGGCTGGACACGCTGCGTGAATTTTTTATCAAACACGAGGCCGAAGAGCACTTCGACGAAGACGAATTGATCGTGCGATTGGTTGACCTTCGCGAATCGCTTCGCAACGAGTACTCGGTCGGACAAACGTTGCGGGAACGCTTGGACGCGGCTGTTCAAGAAGAGAAATACGAGTTGGCAGCTCAATTGCGTGACGAGCTGACTCGTCGCGAAACCCACTGATTCGCACGAGCCTGCCATGCCGCTGATCGCACCCGCGCCCTGGGATCGTCCACTTGGTTGTTGCAACTGCGGACGTTCGCGATTGTTGGCCAGCTGATCACGATTCTCTTTGCGGGGTTGCTCACACCAACGTTGCTTCCCATCAGTGCCCTGCTGGTATTGGTGATCTTCACTGCCATCACCAACGGTGCCTATGGTTGGTGGCTGTCCCGAGCGGAACGCAATCGCGGGAAATCGCCCACGGAATCCGCAACGGATCAGGCTTTGTCAGCGGCTGGGGCGGAAGCCGAGGCAGAGATGTTTTCGCAAAGCATGGACGGCCACGCCAATGTGCTCAGTGAGTTCAAATCGGAGACACCGCTGCGTGTGGCGTTTGTGCTGATGGCGATGGATCTGATCACGCTGACCGCCATGCTGTACTTGACCGGTGGGGCGGACAACCCGTTCAGTTTGTTTTACTTGGTGAACATCGCCGTTGGCGGCGTGATCTTGACCGCGCCGCTGACCTGGACGCTGACTGGGTTGGCGATTCTTGGCTACGTCGTTTTGCTCCTCGATTCTTGGTCCGTGGCGGGGCTGACGATTCAGCCGGCAGTGACTCCCGGTTGGTTGATCGCGACGTTGGATTTGCGTGACTGCGGAATGTTGTTTGCCTTCGTGACGTGTGCCACCGTTTTGTCTTACTTCGTGACCCGGATTTCTCGTCAGTTGCGTTTGCGAGAACGGGATCTTCGACGCAGCCAATCCGAGCGAGCCGACGCAATGCGTTTGGAAGGTTTGACGACGCTGGCCGCGGGGGCAGCTCATGAACTGGCCTCGCCCCTGTCAGCGATCGATGTGGCTTGTCGTGAGTTGACACGGCATCTGGAGGACATTCCTAAACCGAAGTCCGTCGACGAGGACTTGTCGTTGATCGACGGCCAGTTGCTGATGTGCCGCCAGATTCTTTCCCGAATGCGAGCGGCTTCCGGTGACACCGCGGCACAACGTTGGAATCGGACCACGCTGGGCGACTTGATCGACACGGCACTCGAAGGCATTCGCGATCCACACCGGGTGGAGATCGTGGAGCCCTTTGGGGATGCGTCGTGGGAAGACCAGCCGATGTGGCTGCCTGAGGAGGCGGTCGCCCAAGCCATCCGCAATTTGATTCACAACGGGCTGGATGCCAGCGACCAGGAGCAATCCGTCGCGGTGGAGTTGCTTGTGGACGGGGAAGAGGCTCGCTTGCAAGTGCGAGATCAGGGCCAAGGCATGTCCGAAGAGGTGCTCGGTCGCGCCGGCGATCCGTTCTTCACCACCAAAGAACCCGGCCGTGGGATCGGGTTGGGATTGTTTTTGACTCGCAATGTGATCACCCGATTGGGCGGCACGCTGAAGTTCGATAGCACTCCGGGCTTGGGCACGGTCGCCACGGTGCGATTGCCTTTGCCCAAGGAACCCACCGCGGCGGAGTGATTCAGAGGGTGTGCGGCTTTGAGGTGCTGTGCACACAGCGTCTTGCGAACCCCGACCGTTGAAAGAGGCCGTGCAGTTTTGAAGTGCCGTGCCAGTAACGCCTTGAGAACCCCGCCCGCGCAGCGGGAGGGGTCGGAAAGCGAGCGTTCAGCGAGATTTCCGGGGGAGGGCAATCCGCGACGCATCCCATGCTCGGCCCTCACCCTCGCGTACGCCTGAACGGCGTCGCTCGACCTCTCCCCAAACTTCGTTTCGGGAGAGGTACGCCATGTGGAAACTTGGCGAAAACCCAGCATCAGAAAACTGCCCGACCTCTTCACCAGGGGGGAATCTGGATGCGTCTGACGTGTGGGCCTCTGTGATCGGACGACTGGCGAAATCCATGCCGACCGTGGGGCTGAATCGTTTCCCTCGACTGCTATACTGGAACGCCCGTACTCCCACCGACTGATGCACTGGTGCAACGATGAGTTTCTCTGATCCGAACAGCGGCAACGACGGTGTGCTGCCCTATTCCAGTCCATCCGAGGTGTGCACCTCCGAAACCGTGGGTGCAGAAAGCATCTTGCTGGTCGACGACACCGTCGTGCTTCGCGAACGGATGGCAGTGGCCATGCAAAGCCGTGGTTTTCGCGTCACGATGGCGGGGAATTACGACGAAGCCGTGGCCGTTTTCAGCCAATCGCCAACCGACTTGGCAGTGCTTGATTTGCGAATGCCAGGTCGCAGCGGCTTGGATTTGCTCCGCCGATTGCTGGAGATCAAACCGGATTGCCGCGTCCTGATGCTGTCAGGGTTCGGCAGCATTCCTGCGTCGATCGATGCGGTCCGTGCCGGTGCGGTCAACTTCTTGAGCAAACCCGCAGACACCGACGACATTCTGTCCGCCTTCATTCGTGGAGAAGGGCAGAACGTTCCCGAAGGCGGGCTGGCATTCCCAGCACCGTCACTGGCTCGGAACGAGTGGGAACACATTCACCGGGTGCTGTCCGATTGCGGCAACAATATCTCAGAAGCCGCCCGCCGACTGGGCATCCACCGTCGTTCGCTGCAACGAAAGCTTCGCAAGCGAGCCCCGGAGGATCCCAAGACCCCTGGTGCGGACGACGTCTTCGAAGACGACGAGGATTGATTTCGCGTCGAACGCTGAGGCCGTCAATCACAACCCGACACGTGACGGCCTGTTGATTGAATCCTAACCCGAAGCGTTAAGCAGGTACGCAGGTGTCATCGAGTATGTGAGCCGTTTGGCGTTAGCCACGGTTCCCACGCAAAACCGGGGCTAACGCCCAAACGGCTCACAAGGTGAAACCCAATCATTCCTGCGTGCCTGCTTAGCGAGGGATCGCGTGACATTGCAACGAGCCTGTGGGTCCCTCACTCACGCGTCGGGTTGTGAAATCGAGTGAATCAACAAGCCGGTGAGCGAGGGACGCCCCCAATTCCCACGACGGCCCCATCCGGGGCGATACCCAGACGCCGTCCAGCGGTCCCTCGGCCCTTGTTCCCTCAGGCCCGTTCGCGTTCCAACCCAGCGTCCTTCAGCGTTCCACCACAACAAACCCGTGCCAACAAAACAAAACCCCGCCTGTGAGAACACAGGCGGGGTTTTGAATTTCATTCTCGATGGATTGAGTCGAAACTCAATCAGCACAGACTAGATGTCGGTGTTGGCATCGGGTTGTGGCACTGGAGGAGCAGCTTCTTGAGCTTGGTCGCTGCTGCTTTTGACTTCTTCTGCAGCAGGTGCGGCAGGAGCAGCTTCTTCAGCAGCAGGAGCAGCAGGAGCTTCCTCAGCAGCAGGTGCTGGTGGAGCAGCTTCTTCGGCAGGAGTCGCGTCCGTTGCTTCGTCAGCGACGGGAGCAGCAGGTGCAGCTTCTTCGGTTGCAGCAGCTTCGTCGGTGACGACGCTACCAGGAACCAAAGTTTCGCCTGGAGCCAATTCAAAGCCTTCGCTGCTTTGCATGACGGAACCTTCCATCACAGGAGCAACTGAGCCACCGCAGCAAGGAGCTGCTTCGACAACAGGAGCAGGTGCAGGTGTGCCACAGCAAGGTGCTGGTGCAGGTGCTGCTTCACAGCACGGTGCAGGAGCTGGTTCGCAGCAAGGTGCTGGAGCTGGTTCGCAGCAAGGCTCTGGTGCACAGCATTTCTTCGACTTCAGTTTGGCCAGCAATCCGCCGCCACACTTGTGAGCCTTCAAGCCGCTGAACAAGCCGCCTGAGTTGCAGCATTGGTTGGAGTGCAAGAACTTGAAAGCACTTGCATTGCTACTGAAAGCCAACGACGCACCCAACATCAGTGCGACGACGGCGGTACCCTTCACCAAATTCCGATTCATGTGTTTCTCCAGAGTTAAGTTCGGAGGTTTCGGTGCGATCCGTGTTCGCACGCTTGAATTGAGGTGGCATCCGGTCACCCTGATCAATTGCGTTTACACTCCGTCCGTCATTCGCCCATGAGAGGGGGTTCAGGGGGAGGTGCGGTGACATTACCGCTTGCAGTGACTTTGCGTTACGGTAGCTCGCTCGTAAATGTTGTCAATTGCCCAAAGCACCCAAACTCCTTCTGCCGAGCGGGTTTGGGCCGTCCGCTCGGAACCCAGTCCGTGGCTCGCCCCTCGAAATCGGGACGACGATTTCCCAGCGGATTCAGCCGATTGCCCCGCAAATTCACGTTTTCAAGGGGATTTGCGGGATGGCCGGGGCGACTGGCATCTTAGAAGTCGCTCGCCGCGGACAAGGCGGCCAATCAGAAATGGCGTGGAATCTTCCTCAGGCCGGATTTCGTGGCGGAGGATTGTGCGCAAAGCGTTCCCAACCAAAGACGTCTCGCGGGACACCCGGGATTCAGAGGTCGCGCGGTTCTTAAGTGCCGTGCCAGTAACGCCGTCAGAACCCCGCCCGACGAAGGAGGTCGTGCCGTTTTAATTCACCCTCCCTTTGGGAGGGTCGGACCGCTTCGGGCCGGGGACGGTTACGCGCCGGATCCAATGCAGAGCCCTCCCCTCGCTTCGCTCCACTTCTCCCCAAACTTCGTTTCGGGAGAGGTGGACGCCAATCGACGAACTATCGCTGCATCGATTCGGTGGCGGTTGCAGCGGGGGCCGCAGCGGTTTGGGTTTGGTCCTGAGCGTTCAGGATGCGAGCCATTTCGTCGCCGTTTTCGAAGTCCAGGATCAGTTCGGGTTCGCCGGTCGCGATCCCGAGGACCATTCCCGAAATTCTCCAGCCTTCACTTTGTTGCACGACGGGCAGGACAATTTGGAATTCCTGTTTGGTTCCATCGGCTTGGGAGGGCTCGCTCCAGACGCAGTGAACCAATCGCGTGGGGTACTTCTGGCCTTCGGGAAGGTGTTCCATCCCGACTTCTTCGCTGCGGGTGATGGTGACTTCGGCGTCAGGCGATCCAAGCGGCTGGACGACGTGGCCAATTCGAGCCAATTCCGACTGAGCACGCTTGGTCAGCAGCGTCATGGCGGTGTTCTCGGCGCCACCACGACGAATACGGTCGAGGAACTGACCGACAACCGATTCGGCTTCGTCCGCAGAAGCAGCGGTGGTTGGGGTGGCTGTGGCGGATTGGGAGGCAACGGATTCGGGGGTGGACGAACCACAACCGGTCATCGAGAGCGTTGCGGCTGCGACCGAGAAACCAAGAGCAAAACGACCCAAGATCCGCATGACTGAAACGGACATATTTTCCATCCCTGGAATTGAATGACTGACACACAAATGGCGATGCGTTCATCGCCAAGGTCGTGGAATAGTCGATTCAGCCCACAGGGGTCAACACAATTGCGAGAATTCGCCAAAACAGCGCGTTGGCACTACTTCGCGGCTTCTTGGGCACCGCGGTTGCGACGCAGTTGGCCGCATGCCGCGTTGATTTCGTCGCCTTTGCGTTGCCGGAAATTCACGTTCACCCCCGCGGATTCCAAAATCGCTCGGAATCGTGCGATCGCGGCCCCGCTGGGCGTTCGATAGGGCAAACCCGCCACGGGGTTGTAGGGAATCACGTTCATCATCACGCTGCGGCCGCGAAGAATTTGGCTCAACTGACGCGCGTGTTCATCGCCATCATTGATCCCGCCCAACAACACGTATTCGAACGTCAAACGTCGACCCGAGGAGTGGAAGTAGCGATCCGCGGCTTCCAAGACAGGTTCGATTCCAATCTTGCGATTGATTGGGACCAGCTCACTTCGCAGTTCATCGTTGGGGGCATGCAGCGAGACCGCCAGGTTGTACGGAACCCCGGTTGCCGCCAGTTTGTCGATCGCCGGTGGCAAACCCACCGTGCTGATCGTGATGCGTCGCGGGCTGATGCCCAGCCCATCTTCATTGCGAGCGACGTCGAGAGCGGCCAACACACCTGGCAAATTGGCCAGCGGTTCGCCCATCCCCATCATCACGATGTGGCTGAGCCGTTCGGTGGCGGGCAGGCGTTGCTGCAGTCGCAGCATTTGTTCCAGGATTTCGCCGCCGGTCAGATTGCGATCCACGCCATCCAGTCCACTGGCGCAGAACACGCAGCCCATCGCACAACCGACTTGGCTGCTGACGCAAATGCTGCGTCGCGGACCGTCCCGCAACAACACACATTCGACTTCGCCGCCGTCGACCAAACGAATCAGGATTTTCTCAGTGCCGTCCTTGGACTTTGAGACGACGGCTTCGGTGGCGTTGAAGATCGCAAAGTGCTCTTCCAGCTGATCTCGCAGCTTGGCCGGCAAGTCCGTCATTTCGTCGAACGAGGTGGCTCGTCCGGAAAACAGCCAACGCCGGATTTGCTTGGCACGAAAGGGTTTTTGGCCCTGCTCTTGCAACCATTCTTTGAGCTGATCGAGCGACCAGTTCAGCAAGTGCTTTTTACGGGGGCCGGCGGACTCCGAATCAGAGGTCGTGACGAGCGGCAATGAGACCATCGGAGTCAAACAAATTGAAAAGAGGAAGCGGCGGTGTGATTTTGATCCGGCGTGACTTCCCTATCAGACGCTTCGTTGGCCTGGAATGCAAATGGAAATCATGGCCAACCAACCTGCAACGGCAGCGTCAGGGTTGAACGCTGATTTGGTTGTCGATTCGCGAGACGCCCGGTTCCAATCGCATCAGCAATTCGGTCATTCGGCGATCGGATTCGTTGCGAACCATGCCGCTCAGCGTGGCGGTGCGATCTTGGATCTGAACGTTCACACCATCATACCGCGAGGATTGAGAATTCATACGGCCAGGCAGGTTGCCGTTGACGGTGGTCAAATTCGATGTGCCCCGCAGACGCGATGAGGCGGACTGCTGCACACGACTGGATTCAAGGGGGGCGACTTCCACGGCGCTGCGAAGTCGTGTTCGAATCGGAGGGGTGGCTGTGTTGCCACGGGCCGCGTTGGCACCTCCAAACAGGCTGCCAAAGGCCGCTCCAAGGCCACCGCCACCGCCAAATCCACCGCCAAATCCGCCGCCTCCCGTGCCGCCACCGCCCGCTTGGGACACCGCGGCTGCACCGACAGGCGATGCTGTGTTGGCACCCACTGCTCCGCCTCGCTGGATGCCCTCACTGAAGACTGCGTCGGGGTCCAAACCTTGGCTGATGGCGCCGTCTGTTTGGCCGCCCGCGGCGGTTCCTGTTTCACCCTGCTGTGCCTGCGCCGACGATCCCAGTGCGATCCAGAGAGTGGATGCGGCCAGGCACGCTACAATTTGAGACGTTCGTTTCATGCGACTATCGCTCGGTGGACGTTGGGTTTCGGATACGATTGAGGGAGTGACACTCCTTCTCTGATTGTAGCTAGCCCCCACGAGCTCGTCCAAAATGATTCCTCTTCGATCCTTGCCTTTCAGTCGCTCGTTCACACGGAAGTTTCCAGTTGTAACGTTGATAACGACAGTCGCCTGCCTTCTGCTCGCGATCGGCTCGATCGCCTTGGCACCGGAGGTCGCTGCTCAAAGTTCACCGACGGAAGACAGTCGGACCACCGTTCCGGCTCCCCGGCTGTTGCCCTCGGGGACCTTGGCTTACTTGCGGGTCGACAATGTCAACGACATTCGCGCCGACTGGGGCGGGTCCTCCTTGGGGAAAATGCTGGACGATCCCAAGATGCGTCCCTTCGTTTCAGACATCTATCAAATTCTGAACGATCTGTTCGATAAACCCGGCAAAGAAATGGGGCTGACGCTCGACGAACTTCGGTCACTGCCGCAAGGCCAACTCGCCATCGCCCTGCTCGAGGGCCCGCCGCCGGAAGAGAAAACGGACGAAAAGAAGGCGGACGAGGAAGAAGACGATGACGCGATCGCTCGTCGCTTGCGAGACAAACGCCGGCAACAGAATTCCTTCGCGGTGGCGATCATGATCGATGCTGGGCCGAACAACCAAGCGATGGAAACTTTGGTCGGACGCTTGATGGAGCTGGCTGAAAAGAACCGCTTCATCGTCCAGAACGAACAGATCGGTTCGATCGAACTGACACGTTTGGTTCGTCAGCGTGGCAATGGCGATGTCATTGAATGGTTCGAACAAGACGGCTTCTATGTCATTGGACTGGGACGCACGATCGCTCAATCCATTGCCAAGAAACTGAATGACGAACAACGAGACACCAGCCAATCCTCCGGACGCTCGCGACGCTCCGCCACCACTTCTTCTCCCGAAACCGAAACGCTGGCCCAAAACGCGGACTTCGTGGCGGTGATGAGTCGGTCGATCGGTGCCGAAGCCGAGATCCCGCAGATCACGTTCTTCGTCAATCCTTATGGCATTGTGAAACGAATCATCGCCCGAAGTGGTTCGGCGTTCTTCATCGCGCCGATTGTCCAAGACCTGGGCATCGAAAAAATTCGCGGGATCGGCGGCAGTGTCTTTCGCGGAGGTGAAATCATTGAATCGGTTGGGCACATGCATGTGCTGATCGATCCACCGCGTGATGGATTCTTCGGTGTGCTGCGTCCCGAGGACATCGAAGTCTCGCCGCCGACTTGGGTTCCCGCCGACGCCGCCAGTTTCACCTGTGTGGGATGGGACATTGAGACCGCGTTCAAAAACATTGCCAAGATTGTCAACCGTTTCGCGGGGGAAGGCAGTTTCGAAAAGAACACGGAGAAGCCAGCCAAAGAGCGATTTGATGTCTCACTCAAGGAAGAAGTGTTCCCGTTGATGACCGGTCGGGCCGTCACGATCCAGCGTTATCAGTTGCCCGCCAACTGGAACTCCATGGCACGCGTGATCGCAATCGAGGTCAAAGACGCGAAGGAAGCTGGCAAGTTGCTCGACAAGGTCAAAGCCAAGGCACCACCGCAACGCATGAAGCCCGAGGTTCTTCGCGGCAAAACGGTGTACTTCTCCGAACAGCGTCAATTTGAACAACCCGGTGTCCGCGTGCCAGAAAACAGCGTGATGTTGCTGGACAACTGGTTGCTGTTCAGCGACAGCCGCGAAGTGCTGCTGCAAGTGCTGCGTGCCGAGGCCGGTGAAATTGATCGCCTAGCCGACGATGAGGACTACGTGCTGTTGACCAGTGAACTGGGAGCCAAACTCGAAGGCGAAACGCCGTTCCTGTTCCAGTTCAATCGTGATGCTGAGTCGTACCGCATCTTGTACGAAATGGCCAACTCAGAAGAGACCGCTCAGTCGGTCGAGAAGCGTGGCGGCGAAAACCCCATCGCGGGCCGCGTGGCCGAGCTGATGCGGCGCAATGATTGGCCGGAGTGGGAAGACCTGGAAAAGTACTTCAGCGTCAGCGGCATCTTCGGTTACGACGAACCAGGCGGCATCCACATCGGCTCGCTGAACCTTCGCCCGATCGAGTGAGTCGCTGTTCATCTCGAACGGTTCGTTCTCATATCAGCGGAATGGTCTGAGAACGGCCGTTGATGGGAACGACGACGCTCAGCGTACCAGAGTAGAGCAGTTGTCCTCCACTGTTCCGTCGGGCCACCCTCAATGGCCAAGCCCCCTCGCAACCCAATGCATGAATGCTTAAATGTTTGCTTCTCCCTTCATCCCGGTAGGGATGAAGGATGGTAGCCGGGGGTAGCTGCGCGGGACATTCGAAAAATGAATGGTGGCTGCCGTCTGGGTTTCGCCCCGGATGGGGCCGTCTTGCTTAGCTCGGGGCGGAAGCCCCGAGAGACCGATGCCGGAAAACAAACGGTCGCCCCGGATGGGGCCGTCGTGCGAGTTGGGGCCGTCCCTCGCTCACGCGTCGGGTTGTGATGGGTGGTCTTGGCCGGCTCTGAGGGGCAAGAGTGCCCATCCTACGAGCGTCGAAACGTCGTTGAGAACTGAGTCGACAATCCGTCACCATTGACGCTCTGCTTGCGGATGCCAAGTAGATTCCTGGATTGCACCACCGGGATGACAACTTGCGCAACCAAAGTGCTCCACAGTCCGGGCACCAGAGTAGAACAGTTGTCCTCCACTGTTCCGTCGGGCCACCCTCAACGGCCAAGCCCCCTCGCAACCAAATCCGCTCGCAAGCATTCGATCTGCAACCCTCGCACACCCACTCCAATCAAAGATCCAGCTCGTCCAGTTGATCCACCAATGCATCCAAGTCCGTGGCTTGATTGGGAGTCAATGGCGGCGGCGAGACGACGGCCGCCGATGGCTTGGCCGGGGACGGTGTCATGTTCTGGATGGGGGCGACTTTGGACTGGGCTTTCGGAGCCGCCGGCGCACTCGCTCGCATGGGCTTCGCCGATCCGCCCGCCCCAATCTGAAACGTCGGCGTCTGCCGGGTCGCCAGCAAGGCTTGCAAGTCCGCCAGAATGGTCTGCGAGGCTCCCTCGCGACGCATGTCAAAGTGGTACAGCTTCGCGATCGGTTCGGCGTCTTGAACCGGTGCGGCTTCCACGTCGCGACGATGGGGCACGCGAGCGACTCGTTTGCCCAACAATCCGAGTGGTTTGGAAACTTGTTCGGCATCCGTCCAAGCCACACAGGCAACGTCGCCCGCGACGGATTCCACCGCCAACCGTTCGGTACCCGATTCGTTGGGGCCAGGAATCCGATCCAGCAACACCAAGTCCAAACCAGGCCGACCGAGCAATTGCCCCACGGCATCGTCGCAGGCCGGGTCGAAATGGCGATGCTCGCCGGTGGGACGCAGCACGATCACGTTCAAACGAACAGCCATGAAGGATCAACTCAGTGGTCGGGGCAGTTTTCGGGAAGGGCGTCGAGACGATTGCTGGAACATCCTGACTCAGACTTCTCCGCTGGCAATCCCACGACATCATAAAGTCGGGACCACAATTCGCGAACGTCGGTGACATCGTCAAGCATCTCGGGCAAGCCACCCTCGCTGGCACGCTTCAATTTTTCGCGAGCTTCCGGGTGGTCTCGCAACAATTCGTGCAGCAGGTCTTCGATCAGCTTGGCGGTCACTCTGGTTCGGTGCAACACGTGAAAACCACGCAGGTCTCGGTGGGCCGTGACCAAACAAGCATGTCCCGCACGCCGGGCTCGACGACGAAGATGGAAACGTCCCCAGGGCGACAATTGTTCCGCCCCGTCGACGACCAGCACCCCGCCGGGCGAAACCGTCGCCTGCACCTCGCCCACCGCACGATCATTCGCCAACACGCTGGAAACGCCTCGAAGCGGCGGACGATCTGGATCACCGGTCAACTGGATCCATTTCCCGCCGGGAAATTCGGCCTGCAGGGATTCCGCGATCCCATGCAGCAAGGTTGATTTGCCGGACCCGTGGTTCCCAACAATCAAGCCGAGTCGATGTTGCCTCAGACCCGATAGGATCGAAGCAATCGGCTGGTCCGAGTCGTTCCCGTTTGGATCAAAGCGATACGGGATCGCACCCGGTCGCGTGTGGCGACTGGCAAACGGATTGGTGCGTGGAGACGGCGGGTGAAAATCATGGGACATCATGCACATGATAGCGATGGCATCGTGTGCAGTGATCCCCCGCGGCGGACTTGGTGTGGCAACTGGCGCAGTTGGCTTTGGTCATCGGCAGAAACTCCGGCGACAATTCCACCGGCGATTCGCCTTCCATGTGCACCGCATTGGCCGGGTTGGTCGTTCCCAATTGGTGACAGTGCCGGCAGTCCTGCAGTCCCTGGATGTTCAAGTGCGGCGTGTGGGAGAAATGGGTCAGCCGATCCCCGTTGGTCTTCGCTTGGAAAGCTCGCCACCGCATGGATGCCAGGGTCGGTTCCGATCCGGGATTCGCGTTGACTTGATGGCACGCCGCACAGGCTTGGACGGCGGGCTGCGCCAACATGGTTTCTCTGAGCGGATCGTCGGCTGGCAGACGCTGAATGATTTCAATCATCGATCGCAACACGGCGTCGGAGTGCCCTTTGCCGCGATATCGAATCGACATCGTCAGGTCGTCGCGGTACCAACCGCCGAATGATTGTGTCTTCGCCGCATCGTATCGAGCGGCCAGTTCTGCCGCCCAATCGATCTTGGTGGGCAACGTTGAGCTCTCCTCGGACGCTCCCCAGGCGGTCAGTGGATCGTCCGCCAGCAACGGATCAACAGTCAGCAACGGGTCATTGGCGAGCAAAGGATCCAGTTCGGCCGGATCTCGGTCCAGTTCGTTGTCCAACAATCCAAAGCCTGAGTCGGCAACCGGTTCTGCCTCGGGCGAAGTGGCGGGCATCGGTGGAACGCCTCCAAACCAAACTCCCATTGCGTCTCGGATGAGTTGGGGCGGGAAGGATTCGACCAGCGGTTGAGCGATCTGCTCCTCCACGCCGGCGTCACGCAATCGCTGCATCAACGCGTCTTGGCCGGAGGTGGCCAGGTCTTGAGATAGCTGGGTGATGGCCTTGGCGAGCGACACGGCTTCGACTTGAACGATGGGCGAGTCCCAGTTGGCCGCTTCCACTCGTTGGAATCGACGGAGTGCCGATTCGCTGGTTTCGGTTCGCAACATCAACGCCATCCAACCGTCGACGGTGCCATCCGCGAATCCCGTCGCCAGTTCAGGCCATTCGGCGACTTGTGCGGCGATGTCCTCCGGCAGCGTTGGCAACTGCAATAGCGACGGGCCTTCGGCGATCTGCACTCGCAAGGACGAATCATGGCACTGGGCACAAGCGATCTCGTAAGGCAACGTGGTCATCACCGGATCGGTGGAGTCCAAGTCAAAACTCGAGAAACTTGGGCCGATGTGACATGCCTTGCAATCAAACGTTGCGAAGCGGTTGCTCGTTGCCGGGTCGCCGGAGTTCTTCTCTGCTTCGCTGTTTTTTTTCTCGGCTTCGCTGTGTTGTTTCTCTGCTTCGCTGGGAAAGTGAATTTTTGCGTGGCGGCCGTGATCGAAGTGAATGTTCGATGTTGGTTGGTATGGCCACTGCCCAAATTCAGGGTGCGATTCAGCGAAGGAACCAAATTGGTTGACGTGGCAGGTTTGGCAACGCGAATCCGTGATCGCAGCCAAGTCGGCGTCCGCTCCGTGGTGCTCTTGGTGGCAAATGCTGCACGCCAAGTTGTTTTGAAACGCTGACGTTCGGCTCACCGTTTGGAGGGACAGATTGTTCTGGGAAGCTTCTGCCTCCCGCAAGCTGGCTTCCAAATCGAATGTCTTGCCGTCTCGTTTTTCGAGCGCTGCCAAAGTCAGCTCATCACGAATCTCAGGTGACAAGTTGTGTGCCCAGCGAGCGGACTGACGCGGCATCTGTTGTTCGTGGCAATTCAGGCACAAATCGGTCATCGGCACCGTTGGCAAGTCGGCGTGTTGGCCGCCCCTGATCCAGCTTGCCAGGCTGAAGAGTCCCTTGTCTGTGTTTGGGGCCGAGCCCGACGCTTCGCTGGCCGTTGCCAGCCAACGATTGCTGGTTGCGTTTTGGTGGCACGCCGCACATCGGTCCTGAGCCAATTCACCGGACAGGATTTGCGAGTGAGCGGTGGTCAGGTTGCCGGGCTGGATCACCTTGGGCGTCATCCGAGTCGCAAACAGGATCACCATCGCAACCGCCAGCAACGCCAACATCACAGCGGTGAACTGACGACGGCGACCGGCCCAGGTCCGCCGGGGATGGCAGGCTTCCTGTTCCGGATCGTTGCTGTTGGCGAAAGGGCACTCGCCCGTCAGGCTCGGGCCTTGCAGACATCGATCGCATCCCGGTGAACGACCGCAGGAGTACGGGTGCCCAGGACGCTCGATCCGTGGTGGTGTCGGCAGTTGAAAGTCGTCGCGTCTCATGATTCCACAAACTGCAGGGCATGAATGGTGTGCATGATGGCGAGCGCCACCAATCCCAACGACATCACGGCGTGAACCGCCACCCAGGCTCGCAGTCGCCACTGAAGAGCATGTTGTGTGTCCAGTTCATCGCGGCGACGAACCAAACCTGCCAGCTCATCGGCGACTTCTTTGCCATCGTCTTCCAGGTAACGGTGCAGCTCTTTCAGCCCGATCACCAAACGGCGACGACGAAACGAGTGTGCGAACAACCGGTGGGACCATGAAAGCGGCGATTCCAAGTACCGACGCAAGTATTGGTCGTCGAACTCACCCAGCACTCGCTGTGAATCCACGCTGGTCAAACTGTCCAGTCGCTGCGTGGCTCGCGCCGCCAATTGTTCTCGGTGCCAATCGATTTGATCGTAGCGTGGTTGGCTGCCCATCGCGGTCAAACGTGCTGGTAAACGACGGCTCGCCAGAATCCCATAGAAACCCGAAAGGCTGACGCCGATGAACAGCGCGCTCAACGTTCCTTCCAGCCAACCATCCGCGACCAACCGACCCGTCGCGATCGCAGGCACGTGCATCACGAACACGCCGCACGCGAACAGTCCTGTGAAAATATGCACCTGCGTCCAGGTGCTCATCGTGCCCAGAGGCAGAATCGGGATCCGTCGCCGGATCCCAATCGCAAACAAAATCAAAATGGAACTGAGCAGCGTCCAGCCCGTCATCACACTGCTGCGATGAAGCGCCGCGTGCAGCGATTGCGAGATCCAAGCGGTCACCCCAATCGCGATCGCAACCATCATCAAGCTCGCGACGCGGCGACGACGAAACGACCAAGCCCGGCCGGAGCCAAACACTCGGCTTCGGAATTGGGAGACCAGATCGGTTCGGAATTGTTGCCAGCGTCGCGAGGACGTGGAACGCCGGCGTTCAGCCACGCTCATGTTCGTCTCCTCAACCAATCTTCTAGTGGTGGTGACTCGCTCAAGTCAATTCGCACGATCGCGTCGTGTGGACAAGCCGCTGCGCAAGCGGGACCCGTCGGCAAGCCACTGCACATGTCGCACTTGGTCGCTTTGGTGATCGGTCGGTTGCTGGCTTCGTCGGTGTAGGGCCGACCCTGCGGATCGTTCACCGCCGCCATTTCAATGTTGCCGTACGGGCAGCCTTTGGCACACGTGCCGCAACCAATGCAAATCGATTCGGAAACGCGAACGTGACCGGTGGATTCCTCGCGGTGCAAAGCGCCTGTGGGGCAACCGATCATGCAAACGGGATCGGTGCAGTGCATGCAGGCTTGGACAAACTGCAGGCGATCGTGATTGACGCCGACGCGCGCAAATCGTGGGTTCCCGTCGTGAACACTCGCACAGGCTTTGACGCAATCATCGCAACGGGTGCAGCGATGCAAGTCAATGATCATCGCTTCGCGACCGTTGTTGAAACGGTTTTGAACGATGAATTCCAGCAACCCAGTGGGCTCGAACGAGGTCCCGGTGGGACTGGGCAGATCCTGCCAAGTTTCTTCGCGGTTGTGATTCACAGACGTCGAAACGATCGGGAGTTCGACCTTGGGACGCTCTTCGCTGCGGCGTTCGCGAGCTTCTTCCGTCGCGGGCATTCGCAGCAACGCTTTCGCAGCCGGCGCGGGCAGTTCGCTGCGGCGAACGTGCGGCAGGATGTCGGTTGCAAAGCATTCGACCGGAATGTGCAACGTGTCCAGGAACCCAACCGCGCGAAGCGAATGTTGCAGCGGCAAGTTGATGGGACCGTCTTCGTTGGTCACTCCCAGAGCGATTTCTTCCAGCCCGAACAGGTGACCTTTGCCGAGGTAAGCGGTCGTTCGTTGAGCCGCGCCGTAGCTCTGGCTGACTCGACCAAAGCCGCTGCGAACAAGGATCAAATCGGTGACTTGGTGCCCTTCGGTCGCCACCACCGGTTCGCTTTCAATCTGTTCGGCCGGCGATAGCTTGCGAGTCTTCTTGTAGTCCGCGTTCCATTCCAATCGACCAAAGGAGCGCTGGACCGTCGCCGCAACGACACGCTGCAAATTCTGCTCCGGCAAGAACCGCAGCAACGGGATCTCACGCAAGTGCAACGGCAACCAATTTTCGCGGTAGTGATCGTCCATTCGCTGCGAGAACGCGGGATCGCGACGGAGCATCTTCAGACCCTGCAGCCGAATCTCCAGCAACGTGCTGTTGCCCTGCGAGACCACGGTGGCGGATCGAGGGGCCCGGTACATCGCCGCGACTTCGCCGAACAATTCGCCAGCACCCAGCCGCACACTCTGACCGGCTTGGACCAACCCATCAAAGTCTTGCAATTGCAGGACGGGCGGACGGTCTTCCGCGTGATGCGAAGAGGAGTGCAGTTCAACATTCGGGACCACTTCATCCGGACGCCGAGCTTCCCGGACGCCAGATGGACGCAGCAATTGCCAAACGGCTTTGGGCCACGACACCTTTTCGGTTTCACGCCGACCAAGCGATTCCGGTGGCAACTCGCGAGTCAAAAGCTCCGCGTGTCCATCAACCACCAGGAAGGCACTGTTGGCGTAGTCGCCCTCCCGAGCGATCACCTCACCGTGAGCAAAACGATGCAGCCGGCAATCGTTGCGAAGGATCCCATCGAGCGGAATCGTCTTGGGGAACGCGGCTGGATCCAGGCTGGAAAAAGGGGACTGTTCGCGCAGCCATCCCACATCCGCATCGGTCATGTGCGGGTCCATCGGTTCGTCCCATCGTCGGGGACGACGCACGGCAACGGAATCGTCGGTGATCATGTCTGCGTCGATAGCCACCGCCGGGATTCAAAGTCAAGCCACAACCTGACCGAGACAAGTTTCACACGTCCGTTGAAAGCGGTAGGGCGCGAGCCCTCCGGTAAAAACTCAGGACCGCTTCTGCCGCAGATGATCCAGTCGATGCCGAACGTGCCGCATGGTCCGCAGGGCATCCAGTCCCGCCAGCAACAGAATGGTCATCAAAACCAACATCACCGAGATCCAACAGCTCAACCAGACCGCATGGTTTTTGGGTGACGCCAGTGTCGCGACCAGCACCAGGATGCCGCAGACCAGGAATAGGAAGTTCACCCGGCGGCGAGAGCGACGTCGACGCTGCAAGTAGATCTGGTCGATCTCATCGTCGAACCGTTCCCGCGACCAACCCAGCTGCTCGGACCGCTGCAACCAAACAGCGAAAAAGATCAGCGTGCTGGCCAGGACCAAACCACCGGCAAACATGAGGGAGCCTTTGAAAGAGAAGCGAACCAAGCGGTGAGTCCCACCCATTGGATCCATTCATCCTATCACGTTGGTGGAAAGCTCCTAGCTCCTAGCTCCTAGCTCCTAGCTCCTAGCTCCTAGCTCCTAGCTCGTGCTCGTGCTCGCCACTCGCCACTCAATCCTCCCTACTCGCCCCCGTGCCATCTCCACGCACATCCGCAAGTCACCCACCAACTTTACAATTTTCAATTTTCAATTTCACTTTTTCAATCACCCCCTGCTCCCCCGAGCCACAGCCTGCCCCTGAGCCCCTTTCCCACTTCTATCCCCCCCTCTGTTCCAGCATCCACTCATGCACCACCCAAATCACAGCGACGAGGCTTTCGCCGCTGCAGTTTTCAGGGATGTCTTGCGTCGTGTGCCAATACTGCGGCGCACGGAATCCTGGTCGGGGGTAATCAAAATCGATCAAGTCCGTGGTGGGGATCTTGGCGATTTGGTTCAGCGGCAAGTGATCGTCGCGAATCGCTTGGCTGCGAGTCCGCGTGACAAACGCTTTCACGCCCAACCGCTTGGCCGTCTTCCAGATCGACTTCGTGACATCGCGGGCATACCGCAGGCTGTTGCGTTCGTAGAGCAGTTGCAATTCCTTGTCGCCGATCATGTCCAGCAACACGCCGCTGCGGTAGGGCACCGGGGGCGGTTCGATCAGGTACTGCTGAGCGAACAAGGTCGACCCCAGGAAGTACTCGCCGCTCTGTTCGCCGAAGACAAACTCCTCGGCATCAAACAGCACCACGTCGACGCCGATGTCCTCGGGCAAGTCCGCAAATTGATGGCTCAGTTCCATCAGAGCGGCAGAACCGCTGGCCCCGTCGTTGGCACCCACGAAGACGCCCCTGGGGTTTCGGCGATCACGATCGGGGTAAGGCCGAGTGTCGTAGTGGGCGCACAGCAGGAACCGGGTCGGAGCGTTGGGGTGCCAGGCTGCGATCAGGTTCGCGATCGGAACGTTCTCGCCCGTTTGGGGATGCCGAATGTCGCCGCGTTGCAAGCGGACCTGGCCGCCTCGAGCTTCGAAGAATTCGGTCAACAATTTTTGTTGCTGCAGCATCGCCGGGCTACCCGACGGGCGGGGGCCGAGATCACAGATTTCGACCAAGTATCCCATCGCCCGGTTCGCGTCGTATTGTTCGGGGACGGGCCCAAGCGTGGCGGGGACCACGGAGGTCGAATCGGGGGCTCGCAGCATTTTCCACATGGCGACCCCGACGAAAGCCAGGAAGGCCAAAACCGCCAAAGTCAGCAAATGCCGCGGCCAATTCCCGCTGGCGGCCCCAGCGTGCGAATTTGTCGCGAACGTCTGCGGGGTGGAATTCTCGGGCGTGGAACGCGCGAGCCCGGGGGGAAAATCTGTGGGTTGGGTTGCCGCCTGCATAGCCAGATCCATCGCCGAAACGTCCTGCGGAAGCCGCTCAAAAAGGGAGTTCATGAAAGTGGCTGTTCACCCTAGCGAACTCGAGCGAACTTCGGTAGAGTTTTGGCCTTCACGGGATGTGGCTCAGCCTGGTTAGAGCGCTGCACTGGGGGTGCAGAGGTCGCAAGTTCGAATCTTGTCATCCCGATGACTCTAAGTCCTGTTCTGCTAAGGGTTTGCGGCTTCTTTCTCGCGACCCCATTCTTGAACCAAATCTTCTGAACCGATCCTTGAACCGGATCGGGAGGTTCAAGAAGGCCTTCTGGAGAGCATCGGTGCCTGCAAGTGGGAGCACGGCCGGACGGACCGGGACATTGCAGATGAGTTCGGGTTGAACAAGCAGACCGTAATTTAGCCTCGGACCGTTTGGATCGACTTCGGGGAAACCCAGTTTTCCTTCCCCTCCTTGTCTTGGAAGCACTTCCGCGAAGACCGATCTTTGATCAACGCCAATGACCGGTCCGTAGCTGAAGAATACCTGCAAGCCGCCAGTCGGTACGGTTGGTCTGTTGCGACCTCGCCCGACCTCCGCTGAGAAAGGAAGCACGCCGCCCTCTCCAGGCGGCACCCGACGCGCTACGGGCTGCTTCCGTTGGAAGGTTAGCTCGGGGCATGTCTGCCGAGGTTGGCCCCCTCCGGCACCGGAGTTTTCCGGGATCAGTCCAGTCACAAAAAAACGCCCCCAGACCGCGAGATCTGGGGACGCCTAGCATTGCGTGACGACGGACGATCGATCACGAATGAAGTGTACTACACGACCGTCCAAAGATTTTCTTCGAGGCGTTTTGGCGGAATGCGGTATCATTAGGGTGGCCGATCGCGAGAGCATCGCGAATCGGTTGCAGATGACGGACATGACCATTGATCACGCTCTGAAACGTTCTCCAATCTGCTGGAGAATCCCGAAGCTATCTGTAGCCCGAAACGACGGGTAAATATCGGGCTGGTGAGGACTCCCATCTCATAGGTGAGTCATGCCGTTGCCAACGGCTACGAGGCTCAGCAGGATGCCTGCTGCTCCATTGGCTCGCGGATCTGCCCGCCAGAGAGGACCACACGGATGCCGTGTCCCTCAGTGAACCAGCCCCAGACGTGGCGTAGTAGCGTTGTTGATTTTGTGCCTGATCGGATAGCCGAGAACTTACCCGAGAAGTACGCAGAATCATCTGGACATGCAGGGCGGTGGCACACCGATGCACTGACGCCCTCCGCAGCACGTCTCGCCCAGAGCGAACCCACTACTGCGTCTCCGACGAGATGTTCCGCTGTGACCAGTTGCGAGTGTGGACAGCGTAAAAAAATCACTCACTCGATCGGCTCACCCATACCGGCCTACACGTCAAGGTTGAGCATTGATCTCTGTCGATGTCATGTCGCCAGGGATCGGTCTATCCCTCCCGAACCTGCCGTCATGGTTGGACGATACCGGTACTTACCGTTGTTTCCGATTGTTTCGGAACGCAACGGAACGCTGACTTCGTCAGCAGCGCGAGACATACCGGCTATCCCGATTTCCGTTCGTTTTGAACTTCTGTTCTGATCGATCAACCTAAGCTCGCTCTCGAACCGTTAAAACGATCAAGATGGAAAAGCCAAACGCACGATCAATCCACTATTCCGTTTGGAACAGATCAAACCGAATAAGTGCGCGCGTGACTTCCCGTCTGCCCCGGAAGAACTTCGTTGTCATGCGCGCTCAGACATCAGCGAATCAAAAACATCGGAACGTACCGGGAGCGGCGCGCGAAAAAGGCGACAGCTCGTTTGCCCGATTGTTTCCGGTACCGAAGCCCAAAACTTCAGAAATATGCGGACCCACATAGTTCCGATTTATCCGATGATCTAGTTCCTCTCGTCATGGATATCTGCCCGAGGCTTCGCCAAAGCGACCGCCGAGAGGATCTCTCGGAAACGTGATTCCGGCATGTCAGTCCGGCGATGTGCTCGCAGTTCCGGTAGTTCATTGACCTCCTGCAAAGTCGGAAGTCTCCCGTGATTAACCTCGAACTCATCCCACCGACGTACATCCTCGGCGGTTTTGGTCGGTAGAGGGTGAGTCTGGAGTTCATGCAGCAGCTTGCGGCATTCGTTCAACATCACCTGGCTGGCGTACGTGCTGAACTTCCAACCCTTTCTTGGTTCAAAACGCTGAGCAGATGTCACCAGACCAACCATGCAAGAGCTGACCAGCTCATCAAAGTCACATCGGCGAAATAGCGGTTGACGGGAAAACCGTCTCGCCATGAAAAATGCCAACTCGTAGTTGCTCTCTACCATATCGTTTGGGTTCGCGTTTTCGATTTCAACGTGGAAGCTTCTGTATCTGTGGCTTGTCGACATTGTTGTTTCTCCATTTTCGTTGCCGCGATCTATCCTTTGGTTAGTAACTAGATCGGCAAACGGCCGATATGAAAACTACCATTACGTGCACCGGAGAGCAGCAGAAGTGCCAGCACCAAAATACTCAATTACCGAGGCTCGCATTTGCCGGGCACTTCGAGAACTACTGGGGGCGACGTTTTCCGACATCTCGCGGTGGATGGACATTCCATGCGATTCTGTTGAGTATCAGGTTCGCCACAGAAAAAACGTCCCTCCCGACGACGATGACAGTCGCAGGGCGTTGCTCCGATACTGGCTTCTGGAAAAGCTCCCGAAGGGTGTCGCGACATATGACGGATCGCTTGCGGAGCAACAAGGAATTATCGACAGATTCAACGCAGTCATCGCTGAGGCAGAGGCCCTTCGAGAAAGGAGTACATCGTCATGATGAAAGTCAAACTCACCTTCCCTCAGGACGAACCAGAAACGCCGCCGACAATCATAAGAATTTGGAATGGAGGACGCTCGCCGGTCGAGCTCGATGGCTCTGCAGCCGACCCATCCGTTGAACTGCAGACGAATGGCAACATCCGATTTACGCGAGACTTCGCGCCCGGACTCAAACTCAGCACGGTGCCTCCGGCGCCACGATCGAGAGAAACATTGGAGGACGAAAAAATGGATGAAATCAACCAACAAGCTGACCAACTTTGCGAGATTGTCGTCGATGCCGAGACCGGCATTGTTGAAATTGACGGAGACGATCTGGACCGGGTCAAGTCAATTCAGAACGAGGCGGCTCACCGACGAAACAACGGTCGGAACCAGCCGGTTGAGATCCCTGAAGACCTGCAGGCGGTCATCTCAGCCCACCAGCAAAAATCCGCTGAAAATCGATTCCGGCAGAACGCCCTGTCAGCAATTGAGAAGGCCTGCAGTGATGCAGGAGCTTTGGCTGGCAGTGCTGAGTTCTTTGCAGAGCGACTGGTCAACGAGAATGGGGTCCCGATGATCCGCACGAACGAGGGCAACCTCGTTCCGGTGTCGCCAGCGGCAATCAAGAACGAGCTGCCTCCTGCTCTATTTCCCGGCAAGCGAGCCATGAGAGCCGACCGGGAACAGGACCTGCGAGAGCAGGTGTCCGAGCAGCAGGCTGAGTACGATCGCCTGCTAAGGCTCCATGCACAGCACGGCGGAGGCAACAGTTCCTACTTTCATCAGGCGAGAGCCGCGCGAAAGGAGCTCAAGCAATCGCAGGCTCAGCTCAACGAAATCCGAGACCAAAAGCGAGCCGAGATGGCACCGGCGCCAACTCCGAAGCGAGTCCCAACTGCAGCCGAACTGGGGAAACTGCAGTCCCTGGGAAACCAGCGAGCGGCGTTTGAGCGGCGATTCAAAGCCAACCCAGAAGATCGGCAGTCCGCAACTGCGTGGTCAAAGCTGAACCGCCAATACAAAGCGTTCGCGTCGGAAATCGGTGCGAACTAAAGATCCAACTCGGAGTTGGGGACTAGGCGTACACCTCGTCTCGGTTTCGATCGGGGCGGGGTGTTTTTCATTACACAACTGAAGAGTAGTAGATTTCATGAATGCCACAATTGATTTTCAGGGTGCTACGCCCTCAGCGAATTGCAAGTTTGAGATTCGGGTCAATGACGGTCACAGCGAGTCAAGAAAGTACGACTCAGACGGATCAACCACTGAGGTCAACATCAAACGCCTGCCGGTTTCGATTGAGATTCGCGAACAGTTCGCGGGCGAATCATCAACGTGAGTGATGTCGCCGCATACCACAATCGCTCATTCACCGTCGCATTGCTGCCTATCGGGCCGGGCGTCGGAAAACGCGACAATCCTGCGACACCAATCAATAAAGGTATCCGCTGGTAGTGTCGATTTCATTTGATTAACAACCTTGTGGACGACCTGTACGTTCGCCATCACATGGTCACCACCAGCAGCGATTGGGACAATATGATCCAGATTCGCATCCTCAGGCTCGAGTGGAAGCCCAGTCATCGAACACTTGAAGTCTTGAAGCTCCACCAACCGCCGAATACGCTTGGCAGTCGGCCGGTCGGTTGGCAAAAAATCCTCGCCCTTGAGTTGGGTCATTCCATTTTTCCTTTAGTGCGAATCCTCCGGCCACCAGCCGGGTTGATAGCTTTTGATGTACACCATCGCCCCCAGGGATCGGCGGTGCGTTCAGCATGACGAACCCACAATTCTGAGTCTCGCTTCATTCGATTGGAAGCCTCCCGCCAAGCACGTGTCAAATCGGTAGCGAGGTCGACCCCATCGCTTATCCCGAAGGACAACGAGCCAACACTGAATGGAAAGTAGCCTTGGGACAAATATTCATCCAGTCGTTCCATTTGCCTCGACCATGCTTGCCAGCCATCTTCCGGCGGCGCAATTTGCTTACGGGCACGTTCGGACAATCTGCGAAAGATGACCGCACATTGCTGCCCCCAAGCACCAGTGTCCCTCGTCACCGTTTCAGTCGTATTTCGATTGCCGTCACTTGCGGCGGACGATTGATCTTCCATTTACAAAACCTCGCAGGTTCTCATTGGATTCATGGAGCGGATGTGTTGGGTGTCACCCGCCCTTCGCTACGTGACCTTTCTTATTCGTGATTTTCGCCAACGGCAGGGCTGAGGTAGTCCGACCAGAATTCCATAACGTGTTCAGCGAGGCGGAAAGCAGATATTGTTTCACCAAACTTTGTCTTCGCATCGCCGTCAAGCGTGATAACAATTCCAGGTCCATGGTATTCCATCGCGTAGTTCTTGTAGTAGTTCGGGGCATAGCCCGATTTGCTACGGACTCCGTCTACCGACTCGTGATGCTTTGCCTCAACTTTAAAGTGCTTCATGCCATTTGCTAGATGGCTACAAATCTGGAGAGCGGGATGCGAATTACGGAGTCCCTCACGATTCTTTCTGTTTGCCCTACCAGGAAATACCCAATCTCCCATGTGCTCAGCAGTGACGAAAAAGTTGAACGCAAGGTATGGATCGCCTCTAGACGCACTCAGTCGCGCAAGATCGTCCTGGAGCTTCGCGAGTAGATCTCTCGGTGTCGAGAGTTCCATCAAATTGGTTAGCAGCGGATCACTCATGGCTTTGCAAACGTTCCAGTCGAGGAGGAGGAGTTCGGTTGACTTGCGTTTGCGGTAGCAGAGCAACCACCAACAAACTTTGATCTCGCAAGTTGGACAAATCCCGAGCCCCATTGGGTAGAGCCTTTAAGAACACGAAGAACTAATCGCGTTTCTCAGCCTACAGCTCTTTGTCGAGGCCGGACAGGTCGTGTAGCCTTGCTGCGCATTGAGTAGGTACGCAGCACAGTGACAGTCATTTCTCGCCAGTTACTCTCCCGAAAGTTCAGCATTCATCACATGAGTCCATCGTTCACGTCAATGGTTTACCTCAGCTACGGCTACGGAACCTGACCGTCGCACCCACGCGAAGTTAACTTTCTCTTGGTAAGGATTCGTCCGTTTCGGGCGGGACTACAATGTTAACGCGTGTCACAATCTCGGACAGCCTGTGGAAATATGCTTGGTAAACGGCAAGCGCGGCAAGCATCAAAGCAGCACCTGCTTCAGGCGTCGTATTCAGGAATGGCCGGATAAGGGTCAGGTCGTGTTTCGGGCTCGGCAGCATACCTCGTTCGATTAGCCGGTTCGACTGCGATAGAAACTTGTCATGTAAGTTGATTACTAATGGAAGGACTTCGGGTGTGTTGTAGTCAGCCTTGACGCGATGGGCAAATTTATTGCGAATATTCTTTACGGTACGCAATAGGCTCGCATCAGCCTCGGTGATGATGCCGAGGAGCAGTGCAAGTTGAATTCGGGCACCGAATGAGCCGCACGGCGCACGCCCGTTCTCGTTAAGACCGAGGAATTCTTCGTGTTCCTTTGCCTTGTCCACGAGGCGAAGGCTTAGGAGTTCGGCCAATGCAACGTCCAATACGCCAGCAGCGACGACCCCTAATTCGCGGCGAGGAAGGTTCCGATATTCCTCGTATACTCGGTCCTTGCCGGGAAAAACATCGTCGAGCCAACGTTCGACTTTCCATGCCATAGCGATATCCGATTTAAGGGCCTCGTGTTCGCCATCACCGGGTTGCCACCAGCGACGCCAGTTTCAGATTCAGTCCGGATCGGCAACTCCGGTAGATGCGGGTGTTATATCTCGGCGTCCGATTCTGCTGGACTATAACGATCAGCAAAGAAACGAAGGCGTTCGATCATCTCGTCCGTTAGAGCTTCACGGTTTTCGTCGAGGCCATGAACGACTGCGTTGCGAACCTGTCGCAGTTGATTAAGCTCGTTGTATTCTGCGTCGTCGATAATCGACGCATTATGAAGAAACCGGATGGTATCCAACGGAGATCGCCTGTGCCCCAGAAGGTCGTGGTCGCTAGCAGTATCCACAAGGCCCCGGTCAAGTTGGTTCCACAGTTGAATCAGAGTGCCGATTCGATCATTAAGGCCAGTGTATTGTGAATGAACCAAGTCGAAGCCGAACAGGTTTTTAAATAGCGAGTTGGCCAGTTCTGAATAGACGTCAACATTGTCGCGTGTAACGGTGAGGCCGAAGCCTTCGTGATACAGTTGGTTTCGCAACCGGTGGTACCATTCGATTGTGCCGAGATCGACACCAACTAACTTGTCGGACGCAAACTCTTCGAGTGCATCGAGCATGTTCGGAAAGCTGTCGGCGATCTGCTGCCGCCGTGCGCGAGGAATCGTCAGGCCGTTAATTCTGCTGGGAAGGTTCAAATACGTCTTAATCATCTGCTCGACAGCGTTGTCGACGAGAATCATCGCCAAACGGCGTTTCGTGTCGGTGTCGTCACGCATCAACTCGAGTGCGTGATGAAGGATTTCGTGTGGGCCTGTGGCCCACGGCTGCTGTTCGGCCATGAGTTACGACCACGGGAATTGAGGCATGGCAATTGGTTCAGCCCTATTCAGTAGGGACTTATTCGAGAAGTCGCGTAACACGGGATAAGTGAATCGGGTTGTCTTACCAATATCACTTAATTCACCAGCGAGTGGGAATCTTACCCACTATGCGTAGCTGCGGCAATGTTGCTAGGGATGGGGCTGCCCTGACGACACTCGCGAGCATCGATAGAACCACTGCATCAGCGGATGGTGCAGGCGAAAGCAACGAATTTAGTGCCCACTTTGGCTATGGTGTGACGCACTCGCGATTCCATGGGGCTGACGGACTCATTGTACGCCAACCGTGATTCAGCCTTCTCGCTCCCCGATTGCATCAGGGGTTTTGCCGAGGCAGCAATGGCAAGCAGCTCGTTCGGTTGGGTTAGACCTGCGTCAAGGTTTAAACTTCCATGAGTCGGTCCGAAGCTGCATCCGACAGATTCGGTAAGTCTTCGAAAAAGAAGGTAGGCGGATGGAGAAGACGACTACTGAAGTTCAGCAGATTGTGAATTTGGTGCGTGAGCGGAACAGGCAGGATCCCCAGGTATTGCGCAACGAGGGTTGCAGCGAGCATCAACGACGCTTCAGAACGGCAGCGATTCGCTTCAGGGCAGCGTTGACCGAATCGACATCTCCGTAGAAGACCTGACCGGTAGCATCTTGTCTCCGATGCTTCGACGCTGAAACGTACTCGTCATGAGCGTTGTCAAATCGCCTCCGTTGCAACGGTCCCATTCGGCGGCGCATGAGAGCGATGTCATCTTCGTTAATGTGAAAATGCCCCGCCGAATGCTCCCCAACTTCCCGATTTACATTGATGAATAGCTTGTCTGCGATTTCGTTGTATTCCTTCCGGCGTTCGGAAGCGATTCCTAGCCGATACCCGACCAGTCCGCCCAGCAATGCAGAGAACGCTGATATCAACAGAGCTACAACGGTGTCATCCATCAGGCTGCGTCTGACCGGAGTTTGGTCAATTCGTCGTCCCAGAACTTTGCTTTGACTTGGTCGGGATTTTCCTGACCTCCAGAGTAGTCATCTATCCCGTACTCTTTCGCCAACGTTGGCTGGAACTCGCTGACCGGACCCATCCCAGCGTTCTGGTTCTGCATGTAATAGAGTGCGACCAGACGAAAACGGGGATACCGTTTGACGATGTCGATCATGATGTCCTTAATCGCCTGGTAGCCCAAATTCAATGCATCACGCATTTCACGCTCAAGAATGTCGCAATTGATCATTCCGTCTCGCTTGAGGCCATCCCGAGCATCTTCTAGGTGTTGCTCAACCTTTGCCAGTCTACGTTCCGTTAGTTTGTACATACCGTCTTTCCTTGATAGGTGGAGTTCAGAACAAGCGAATTATCCCATTGCTAGCAAAACAGTCAAGTTCTTAAAGTTTTCTACCGTCGTAGGAAGCTGAGCGACGACCTTGCTACACCCAGGCCGTTGCACTCATCAATTCTGTTTCGGGCTCACCGATTGGTTGCACTCAGCGAGACTGCTGCACTCTCGCAAACTGCTGCACTACTTCCGAAAAAGCTGCACTGTTTCGCACACGCGCGGATAGCCACGAAAAAAATCGAGACAAGCAAAGTTTTCTTCGCCGATCTTCGGGAAAATCAGGAAGCTTCAGCTGACATCTGATCGGCTCCCGCCCAGGCGACTGAAGTTGGTAAACGTCTGGAACATCTTCCACACATCTTCCGGAAAACCCCAGCTTTCAACAGCATTTTGGGAGAGTTGACACCGGTTCGCCCTAGCCAATGATCACACCGGAGACCGACAAACGGTGTCGGTCGAAGAAGTGTCCCCGCGATGGCTGGCACCATCCGGGGACGTGGTCCCCAATCAGCAAGGATCGGGAACATGAGTGATTCTAACGAACAGCCCGCAGTAGGTGAGGTATGGCGAAACGTCGAAAACGGATTTCTGGTCCAGGTCGCCTGGACCGGCTACGGAACCGTCACCTTCGAAGTGCTGGAGCCGTTCGGGCGACTGGAACCCGGAACCCGGTATCCGTTGGCAGCAAGCGTGTTCGCGGGGTGGTACGTCAAGAACGACGAACCAGACGGGTTCAGTGAATTCTGGGAAGGCTACCTGTACGGGCTGGCATTCACCGCCACCAACGAGCGGGACGAACCAGTGGAAGCCTGGAGCAATCCCGGTGGTGACGTTCGCGAAGTCGTGGAGCCCTCTGAGGTTGAGCAGGCCCTGAAGGCCAGTGGCAAACGGGAAGAGCTACGGGGCGATTGTCTCGACTTCTTCGGGCAAGCTGCCGCGCTGATCTCAGGGAAGGAGCACGACGCTGGTTCGGACTTCCACCTGACCCGCAACGGTCATGGCGCCGGGTTCTGGGATGGCGATAGGCCAGAACATGGGGGCAAGCTTACCGAGCTCTCCAAGCCCTACGGATCGGCGGAACTTTACGCCTTCGGTTCGGAATGGGAGGTGACGTCATGAGATGCCCCGTCTACACCTGCCAGCTCATCCGCCAGACGTCGGTTCAGTATCGAGCAGGCGCCGCCACCTCCACCGCTGAAGCTAGGAGGATAGTTGCCGAGCTCACCCGCAGTACCCTGGAGAACTCACCCAGCGAGCAGTTTCTCGTTGTCACGCTGGACACCAAGCACAAGCCAATAGGGCTCCACGTGATCACCGTTGGCGTCCTGGATGCCAGCTTGGTTCATCCTCGTGAAGTCTTCCGACCTGCGATCCTGAACAACGCCAGCGCCATCCTTCTGGTTCACAACCATCCCAGCGGGGACCTGACCCCAAGCCGTGAAGATCACGTGGTCACAGATCGGATGAAGGAGGTCGGGAAGACGATCGGAATCAATGTGCTTGACCACATTATCGTTGGTCACACCGACGACGGCTGGCAGGCCCTCTCCATGGCAGAGTGCTAGGAACCGACCATTCAATTTCAACAAGCGACAACAATGGACAAGACGATGAAGACCGAAAACCCACCACGTTTCCGAAACACCCGCCAGCACGACGACAATGTTATCGTCTCGCTCAGACTCATCGAGAGAGTACGAGCTATAGCATCTCTTGGAACTAACGACAATGAATCGTTCCAAGACGTTATCAGCTCGTTGATACTCAGCCTCGCCGACAATGACTTGACCGAAGAAAACCGGAAGGCGATTGCATCCCTCCTTTCGAAGAAGAAGAACGGCAAGTAGCGTTCAGAACGAACCAACCCAAGAGTTCAGAAAGCACCGGTGTAACCATCGGTGCTTTTTTCATGCGCAATCGCAAACGATCTGCGTAGGGAGTGAGAGCCGGGGAATAACGGTCACCAGTACTGTCATCACATAAAGCAGCAGCCCTACTCAGAACGTTTACCAGAGAGAACACCGGAGCACCTACAGGGCGGTTAACAAGAATGCCAGAGCACCAGACGAAAGGGCTCATCAGACAATCCGGGGTAGCGTAAGAATCTTGTATAGAAGCTCGTGAAAAACAGAAGAGCCATTGGCCTACACTTCCAAGCATCAAAAACGCCAGCCCCCTCCCGGCATCCCATCTGAAAACCGCTCACCCGCTAGCCGTCCTTCGCGAAACGTTCCGAACGACTCCAGCACGACAAAGCACCCCCGCAGACGTTCCGAACACTTATATGTCCGCCTTTCCAAAGAATCACAGACGCCAAGTTCAGAACCTAAGTGTCTAAGTCGTACTTCGCTTTATATGGAAATTCTGAAAGTCAAACACGTCTGGGGACAGGTTGCCTGTGGGGCTGTTGCCCTTAACATCGGACCGGAACGATTCGCCCTAAATAACGAAGGTTTTCGCAGTAGATACAGCGTTTTTGGATCGTCGTGAAGTAAATCCGGGGGATGGTACGTTAGCTGCTGGGACGCTCCCCCACACACGACACCGAAAATTTTGCCGACTGGTGTCATGCATAGAGACATTGACTCCGGCAGTCCGGATAACCGTTTTCCTGCTAAGCAGGATTCCGAAAACCGGCATGTCAGTTTCGGAAATATTCCACCGGAAAATCCCGACCCCTCGGGCATAGACAGACGACAGATTCGTTCCGCAGAGACAACTCCTCACGAACTGCTCCAGCAGTCAATCCGCCTCCAGAAGACCTCCTGCAAAAAGGAACCGAATCCATGAACAATGCCGGTCACCAAATTGATCCGAGCAAGATCCTCTCCAGCTCGGAGATCACCTCTTTGCTCGCTGAATGCGAGAGACGGTCAAAACGGTCAATCAACTCTCAGATGAACCTCGTGTTGTTCCGGTGCGCCAGTTGTGTCGGACTTCGCGTCAGCGAGATCTCCGACCTGGAGCTACGGGACATCGTCCTGACCGATGTCCGGCCTCACGTGGTGGTGCGGAACGGTAAAGGCTCCAAACGCCGGAAGGTCCCATTATGGCTGGACCGATCGACTCTGAGTGACATCGCGAGCTGGAAGGCTTTGAGGGAGTCCCAGGGGGCTTCTCCGACTGACCCGTTCATCTGCCACCAACGAAAGTCCTCCCTCGGTCAGGCGTTGTCCGACAGAGCTCTGCAGTATCGGTTCAAAACTATTCTCGGTTGGTGCCTTGCACCAGAACGGGTTGAACAATTGAGTATCCACTCGGGTCGTCATAGCTTCGCCTCTCACCTTCTCAGGCGAGGGTTCTCCCTGGTCCAGGTCCGGGACTGGTTGGGGCATTCGTCGATCTCGACGACGTCCGTGTACCTCCACGTCGACCCGGACGAGGGCTCGGAGGTATTGAATGCTTTTGATTTCGCAGTTTGACACCAAGAAAAAAGTTTAAAAAGTTTCATGCTGTTTTTCCCAAAACCGGTATTATCTACAAACAGGAAGTGATTCTCCTGTGCCGACCGCTTTTCTTTGCGGCGTCTTTCAAACACCAGCCCGGAAACCCCTAGGGAAAATATGCGCCGGGCGAACTACAAGGAGAGCAAAATGTCTTTGCCGATCAACGTCCAAGGCAAACTGGTAAAAGCGATTAACCGACGACTTGAGAGTGAGTATCAGGCCGTCCATAGGTCATCAGATCGAGAGGTTGCCTGTCTCGGAGTGTGGCATCTGGTGGACACGTACCGAAACGTCGTCATCGATTCGCACATTGATGTACAGCAGTTTGCAGAGCGTGTCCTCGCCTGACATTAATCGCATGTAGCTCACCACCCCCGGCAATTGTCCTGCTGACTGCCGGGGGTGGTGGTTTTTCAATGCGCGGCCAACAAGAGCTCACCGACACGGCGGGAATGAGCCGGGAGGGCTCGGAGGTGCTGGATGCTTTTGACTTTGCTGCGTAGGGCGCGCCCACTCAGTCTCTAAGATGTGCCTGAGTAGGTTCCCTAAGCAAATTGAGGTACGCAATGAACATCTGGCAGAGTCTTATCGTCGGAGCGACGAACGCAATCGTCGCCGTAGCTGTCGCGAAGTGGATAAACCGTCGTTCCCTGAAGGTTGAGCGGACAATAAAGCTCGCCACTGCGTTTTGGTCTCCTGAAATGACCAGGCATCGACAACGGGCGTGGAAACATCGGCATGACATCCTCGCCAGTGAAACAGAGGACGCATCAAAGATTGGCGAGTATTTCCGAAACACGAATGTTGACGATCCAGTCCTTGATTCGTTCATGTGCGTTATCGGGCTGTTTCAGCAAACGTCCACGCTAGCGACCGCAAATGCTCTCGACCGGGATTCGGTCAGCTACAGAGAGCAATTCATGAGGTTCTACCACGAGGTCTTCGTTCCCGGCCTGGATGAGATCTCTTCAGACGATCAGAAGGAAGGCTGGGACGGCTGCAAAACGAGAATGCGAAACCTCTATGACTGGTTTAATAAGATTGACTGAGAAGTCATTGCTGGATTTGAGTCAGGTCCTCAGAAGAACAGCCCATAGTACCGAGTGACTTCGATCTCTGAACTGCTCCGAATCTCCGCAAGCTCGATCATCGCATTGCCAACCTCAAAAGCGAATTCTTGGTTCCGGCTCTTGGCCACGTCCGCCTTGAACCCGAGCCAAGCGAGCTGCCAGAGCGTTCCGACGAACTCCGTCTGGTTTTGCCCCTGCCCGGAAGAGTGGTCAGTGAACAGCAGACTGAATTTGACATCTCCTGACTCCATGAATTGAAGGAAGCTCGGGGACGAGAAGATTCCTTCATCGAAGTCACGAATGTTGATCATCATGTCATTGGCAAATGCAACATGAAGTTCATTGTCGAAACCCTCATTGAAGACCAACTCGGCGCCGACAATGACCCTTTCTCGCACGACGAAGTCGTACTCGGCTTGAAAGCCGTCTAGGATCTCTCTCTGCGGGTCGTCGTTGTTCTCTGCCATCGCTCAGTCCCGATACCGAGCGTTTCGCTTGCTCTCTTCTGCAACGTCGACCGGGAATTGATCGAAAGCTCTCTGACCGGCTTCCGTGATCTTTAGCGTCGTATCGTCGACTGCCGAGATTAGGCCGTCAAGCAACAGCTTCGATACGGATTCGCTTGGGCAGAGACTGTCCAGCAACCCCCACTTGATCCCTTCGCTGGACCTCCGAAGCTTTGCCAGTACGTTGTACTGGTTGTAGTTGATTTGTTTCGACATGTCGGTTCACTCTATTCTCAGCCGTTTGAAGACGGATTGTGTTGCCATGCAAATGGGGAATGAGAACCTGGAAAGTCGTTCAGATCCGACTTCGCCTCGTCTTTCGTTTCGTAAGGACCTCCGAGGATCATTCGGTGAGATCCCTGATTGTGCTTGGTCTGTTCGTCAATACTTGCAGGGTTCCCTTTGAACCCTTCGCTGATGTACCACTTGCCCTTCTCCGGCGAGATGTCCAGGTATGCCATTGGAGCCCTTTGTTGTCGAGTGTCGATTCCGTACTCACCAGGGAGCCATTGTATCGGCAGACGAGGCCATCGTCAGCAGACGCCAGTGACTGCTACACTACCGGCTTTCCAGCATGCCAAGGAACACCGTCATGGCCAAGAAGAAATCAGCACCAAAGAAACCCGTTACCCTGACCAGCGTCTACAACGATGTCGCGGGGAAAGCCGACACAGCCGGTCTGCAAATTAACGTTGCAGAGACCAAGCGGGTGCTGGCTACGTTCTTTGACGTCCTGGAAGACCTTCCGCCAGACGAAGCCTTTGACATCGTCGCGAAGGGGCTGAAGCAGGCCAAGGGGCGACGACGCTAGGTCCTGATCCCAAGCCGTCGAATTGGACGAACGAGAGACTACACCGGTAGGTGATCATCCCAGTCAAAAAGTCCGCCTGTAATCACTTCGTTCGACCACGATGAGTAGTCGACATACGGCAGCGCCTTTAGTTCATCTAGCCGACGACTCCCAAACCGCAAGCTGAATCCATGTTTCGCTTTGGGGAGCTGCGTCTCGATGTCGTCAACCCTCACTATGAAGAGGTGGATCACATTGTTGTCGGTGATGCAAACCGCTTGCGCAAATACCGGCTCAAGCCTGAACATGCCAGCGAAGAACTTTAGTTTTTCAAGATGCCTCGCATCGATCACGATTCCCCGTGATTCCATGCTGCCAGCCTTGAACATCCGGGTTTTTACCGAAACGGCAATTCGGCGATCAGATCGCTGGGCGATTAGGTCCGCGCCAACATGGTCAACGCAAGCAACCTCGAAACCTTTGCGGATCAACGTGTATGTAACGAGTCCTTCGCCAAAGTCCCCAAGTTGCTTTGGTGCTCTGCTATACGTCTTGTCCATTCGCCAATCCTAGATTCCGTACTGACCAGCGAGCCATTGTAGCAATTCGTTCAGCCGGTCGGCGATTGCAAGCCACCTGAAGAATTCAGTACGTCTCCGATACCGAGCCGCTCCCGCAGGAACGCCAGGCATTCATCCAGCCGATCGTCAGCAACCGCGATGTAGTGCTTTCCAGCCGTGCTGCTGGGGGCATCTCCCAAGAACAGTGTGGCCAAGTCCTCTCCGAATTCACCCGCAATGATTGAGGCTGAGGTCTTGCGGATGTGTTTTAGAGGAAGTTCAGATTCCATCTTCAGTCGTTTGCGAAACCTCGTGAAGGCGAGCTTGATGGAGTCATTCCGAGGAGCCCCGCCAACGCTCCGCGTGACCAGTTGCTCACCTTTTGCGTTGAGTAGTACCCGCTCACTGTCGTTGGAGCGGTGCTTCTTCAGCAATGCGAATGTCTCTGGCCAAAGCAGGTAGTTCGTTGTTGGGACATTCCCGGCCGCGTTTTCCAGCTTGCTCCGCCTCCGAATGATCCTGCCCGCTTTCCAATCTACTTGAGTCTGCCGCAATTCCGAGATGTCGAACTGGTACATTCCACAGTTCAACGTCAAAAGCAAGAAAAGTCGCATCCGATCATCGGCATCAAGTTGACGCTTGTTTGGCGCCTTGCCGTCGATCCTCCCTCCGGTCAAGTAACGGTGTATGACCTCCGTTTCGATGGTCTGAACCGTTGTGACAGGGACTTCGATCGAGAGTCCTTTCAGGTTCTTCGGTGGGTACTCGATCGCTTCGACGTCTTCCACTAGATATCGCACGAAGTGTTTCAACGTTTTCAGGCAGTCCATCGCGTAGGATCGACTGATCGGTTTGTCCGTAGCAGATGTTTCTGCTTCAAGGAAGTTCCGGTACGCGCGACAATGCGAACCATCCAAGGTTGATACATCTGCTGAAACATCACACCAGTCGCGGTATCGGTTGACTCGGTACTTGCTCACCTTTGGATGCGCAGATTCAAACATCAGCAGGAGTCCACCAATCGTCCGTTCGTTGGGTGTTTCAGTGGACCGTTCCCAGGGACGCTCTGTGTGGACTGTCGCAGCGATGGGTGCCAGTGCGGCTCTTGCTTGTCCAACGAACTGGTCTTGGCTCTGTAGCGAGTGAGCGACGGCTCTGGGCGGGCTCTCAGGAGCGGGGGTGCTTGGAGGTAACACAATGGTGCCATCGTCCTCGACGCGCAGCTTGATGCCCCGGAGCAATGCGACCTGGAGCAGACTTAGGACCTCGTTCGATGCAGTGTGTCTGACAACGTCGTCTCTGCGTTCGCTGCTGTCTCGAAGCGATTGAAGGATCGCCACGAGAGCTGCTTCGTTCGAGCCAACCGGAAACGTGATCGTCTTGTCAATCTCCTGCTTCTTAGCTTCCCATGCAGAGAGGCATCGGCCATGGGAAGATGCTTTTGTCTCGCCATCTCTAAGCGGGAAGTAATACTGCTTGCCTCGATAGGTCTTCTTCCATCGACGGGAAGCCCGGAGGTACGAGAGTTGGTGTTTGATCGGCATCGCTTGAACCAAGTTTGAACCGGATTTTGAACCAGAATAGGAGGTTCAAGGTTCAGGTGTCAATCAGGAGGGCCCGTAAAAAACGGCGTTTCCGAGTCGGAGGTCAAAACTGGGGGTGCAGAGGTCGCAAGTTCGAATCTTGTCATCCCGACTTTCTTTCACGGTGTCGCACACCGTCTCTGCCGAGGCAGTCCTGCCGCCAGGCTCCGTTGGAGTCCGGCAATCCATGGCGATCAGAGTAGAACAGTTGTCCCCAACTGTTCCGTCGGGCAATTTTCCGCCGCCAAGCCTCGTTGCTTCCCCAAGTCCACCACCAGACGTCCGCGTCTCGCTGTTCGACGATTCCACCCTGGCACGCGAACATTTGGGGACAAATATTTTACTCTTCCTGAGCTTCGCTCGTGGGCAACAGCGTGTCAGCGAGCAACTTCGATTTTTGTGAACCATAAGGCTCACGTCACGAAGTGCTGGTTCGGTTGCGGTGCAGGCCGGACCCAGCGAGATGCCGGTCCGGGATTCCATGACGTCAGAGTAGAACAGTTGTCCCCAACTGTTCCGTCGGGCAGTTTTGCGCCGCCAAGCCTCGTTGCTTCCCCAAGTCCACTGCCAGACGTCCGCGTCTCGTTGCTCGACGAATCCACCCTGGCACGCGAACATTTAGAGACAAATGTTCTACTCTTCCTGAGCTTCGCTCGTGGACTACAGCGTGCCAGCGAGCAACTTCGATTTTCGTGAACCATGAGGCTCACGAAGCGGTGGTTCATTTGCGGTGCAGGCCGGACCCAGCGAGATGCCGGTCCGGGATTCCATGACGTCAGAGTAGAACAGTTGTCCCCAACTGTTCCGTCGGGCAGTTCTCCGCCGCCAAGCCTCGTTGCCTCCCCAAGTCCACCACCAGACGTCCGCGTCTCGCTGTTCGACGATTCCACCCTGGCACGCAAACATTTAGAGACAAATGTTCTACTCTTCCTGAGCTTCGCTCGTGGGCAACAGCGTGTCAGCGAGCAACTTCGATTTTTGTGAACCATGAGGCTCACGAAGTGCTGGTTCATTTGCGGTGCAGGCCGGATTCAGCGAACCGCCGTGTTGAAAGACGCGGTTGAGCCAGCCATCTACGAATACACGCGGCACTGCACTGCATGAAGGTTTTGCACGTCGGCAGAAGTTGCCAACTTCGCAACGAGGCATCGGGAGTCTCCGACGTGGGGCAGCGATCAGGCAATCCTGCGCAGCACCTCCGGCAAGGCAAGTCAGGAATTTGGGTGGCCCCTTTTGCGCCTATCACAATACGTGGTTGATTGGCTCACGACCATTGATGGAACCGAGGGCTTGCCAAAGCTTGGCATCCATTTCGCGAGTGAGCGAGTGCACCGATCCATCGGCGTTAACAGTACCGAACGTCGCTGGGTGGTCACTCGAAGGAGAGTAAAGGCCCGAAACCGTCGAACCTCGATTAGTGCAGTTTGTTGGTAGGTCAGGCAGCAAATTGATGATTCGTGTGAACCCTAGCGACCCGAAAAGCCACTCGGACCCAAGGCCTTCTGAACGGCGGTCAAGATACTCATCCGGGTTCGCTCCAATGACACGACATTCATCGACAAATGCGTCAAGATCTGTAGTTGGGTTGTATCGCGATTCCGTCTTAAATAGCGATGTCCTCCATCCGTAGACCGGGTTTTGCTGAGAGCCAACGAACGGTGTTGTGGCGCATTCAGTCACAACAGCCGTATTGGACTGTCCATCAATTATGCTGGCGAGACGGACTTGCTTGCCATCATCGGGAGTTCCAACGATTGCTCCGTTTTCCTCACCGGGAATTCCCCCACCGGCAATAAAGATATAGTTGGTTGGTCCGGTCGCAGCGTTTGACCACTGATCCGGTGTTAAACGACTTGGACACAACAATACCGGTGGTGCATACCTTAGTTCTTCGAGTTGGTTGTGGTACGAGCGATCAAAGTCCACCTTTTGAAATAAGGCATCTTGCTCTAGTTGAGAAAGCAAGCGAGCGTGGGCAGAGATACCGTCAAAACTGGTGCCAGGCGGAAGCGATTTCCACGTCGCTTCATAAGCTAAAATGGCAAGGCCAATCTGGCGAAGATTATTGTTGCACGAGACATTTCTGGCTGTCTCACGAAGCGGCATCACTGCCATTAGCAAGAGTGCAGCAAGTATCCCGACAATACTGATCGAAACCAGAACTTCTGTGATTGTCATCCCGAGATTTAGCTGCCTAGACCGGCAGTCACTGCTAACCATCTTTGCCCCTTTGTATGTGTGCGTCCGAACTAGTTGCCGGTAAAATTGAGGCAATTTCCATGCCAGCCGGCAAAGTTCGCATTGGGTTTTGCATCTGCACCGGTGACTTGGACGCAGGGTACTTTCACGCTGGGGATATTCGGCGGGGAGCATCTCCCCATTAATGCTGGCCTCGAGCCTTTGAAGTTTCTTAAAATTGGAGATACTTTGCCTTTCGCGATCTGAAACGTGCTTCACGCATCAGACACGAATTGAACGTATTCTGCTCGGATTATTGGCAGTGATGCACATTTTCAATGCATCACTGTCAGTTTGCGGGTCAGAACCTTCATCTTTTCATCGAGTTAGCAATGCTTTTCTCGGTCGGCAGTCAAGTCAGTGGGTTGGTTGCGAACGAGAGACGAAGTCGATGAATTGACGGGTGGGAGTGCTGACATGTCACAGGGTTTTTCTGGATTGCGACGAGAACGTCTGACCGTCCAAAAATGCGAAACCTATCTCTGTCTCCGCCAGTTCTTTTCTGTGACAGGTGACTGAATCACCCGTCTTTGTGGGTGTCAACGCGGGTCCGCTGAGGTTAACGGCATCCACTGCCACGGATTGGGGGCGGCACCTTCCAGTCCAGCACGAGCAAGGTTCGCAAAAAAGGCGTGCGCCCGTTCTCGATTGCCATTCCTTTTCACCGCGTATAAAGTGGGTTATACGCGGTAAAACGACGGTAAAACCCCGTGTTTGCAATCTGGTTGGGGTGCTCGGTGAGCAAGCGCGATAAGACCCGTCCGCTGATTTTCTGCTCAGTTGAACACGCTGCCCCGGCTTCCGAGATCGTTAAACCGTTGTCGATGCAACTGACCCATGCAGGGCTCGGGCCGCTCAAGAACGTCCGTCGCTGAAGAATCTGTTAGCAATGGCGGACTTCGGTTTCATGGATTTGATCACGGGGAACTTCGGCACACTCGGTGCTCCCGGAGCCTGGTAAGCTTCCTTCATGATCGCGGGCTTCCAAGTTGCCAAACGCAATCCACCGGTACAATCGCTTATCAATGTCGTGAAAGCTGCCGCTTGTTCTTGGGATCGTGAATGTCAAAGAGTGCGCAACTCGAGTTCGAGCGTTTTGGAGAACTGCTCGAAGACCTGCCGCGTGGCCAATTTGCGGAACACGTCGGGCAGCCGCCGAGCAATTACTTCGAGCATCCTGCGTATGTTGCTTCGACCCCGTCGATGCGAATGGACGTGAAGCACAACCACGAATCGAAGTTGTTCTTAGGGGGGGGCAAGTTGTCACCGGCGATTGCAACACTGGCATCCTGACCCAGCGAAGCGCCGATCCGGCATTTCATGACGTCAGAGTAGAACAGTTGTCCCCAACTGTTCCGTCGGGCAATTTTCCGCCGCCAAGCCTCGTTGCTTCACCAAGTCCACTGCGAGACGTCCGCGTCTCGTTGCTCGACGAATCCACCCTGGCACGCGAACATTTGGGGACAAATATTTTACTCTTCCTGAGCTTCGCTCGTGGGCAACAGTGTGCCAGCGAGAAACTTCGATTTTCGTGAACCATGAGGCTCACGAAGTGCTGGTTCGGTTGCGGTGCAGGCCGGACCCAGCGAGATCCCGGTCCGGGATTCCATGACGTCAGAGTAGAACAGTTGTCCCCAACTGTTCCGTCGGGCAGTTTTGCGCCGCCGAGCCCCGTCGCCTCGCCGAGTCTACTGCCAACCGTCCGCGTCACGCTGCTCGACGAATCCACCCTGGCACGCAAACATTTGGGGACAAATGTTTTACTCTTCCTGAGCTTCGCTCGTGGGCAACAGCGTGTCAGCGAGCAACTTCGATTTTTGTGAACCACAAAAAGCACGAACGAGTGTTGCCATCGCGGTGCAGGCCGGATTCAGCGAACCGCCGTGTTCAAAGACGCGGTTGAGCCAGCCATCCACGAATACACGCAGCACTGCACTGCATGAAGGTTTTGCATGTCGGCAGAATTTGCCAACTTCGCAACGAGGCATTGGAAAGCTCCGACGTGGGGCATTGATCAGGCAATCCTGCGCAGAACCCCCGGCAAGGCAGGAATGAGATGCCCCTTCTTGCTCTTGGCTTGCTTGACACCCGGAGCTGTCTTCATCCAATTCAGTCGCTCTCGCCAGGGCCGATCGTGCGGAGGAGGAACTCTTCGTACTTCCGCATGCGGCCCAGTCGTTTGACGTCGCCGCCGAGACCGTGGCCTCCGGTGGGGTCCAAGAACAACTCGACGTTGGTTTCCTTGCCAGCTTTCAGGAGTGCCCGGTAGACCGCCATGGTGTCTTGGAAGAGAACGTTGGTGTCTTCCATGCCATGAACCAACAGGAGCTTGCCCTCCAAATTTTTGGCCAGCGGCACCAAGGAGTATTTCTCTTGGTCCGGTGTGCCTTTTCGTGACGGGCCGACCGTGCCGGTGGTGTACCAGGAGTTGTAGTTTTCCCACTGAGTCGGTCCCGCACCAGCCATGCCGACTTGGAACACATCGGGCTCGGTGTACAGGCACATTTGGGTTTGGAAGCCGCCGAAGCTCCAGCCGTAGATTGCAACTCGTTGGTCGTCGGTGTTGAAATTCTCGGTCATGAATTTGACGCCGTCGACGAGATCCTCGACCTGCGGCTTGCCAACTTGCTCGTAGTTTGATTTCTCAAACAGCCCGCCGTAGCCAGATTGTCCACGGGGATCCACGACAATCGTGACGTAGCCGTGCTTCTGGGCCATGTACATTTGGAAGAAGTAACCGTCGGCGCTGTAGCTGCCATCGTTGACGCTGTGACGATTGCCGAGTGGGCCGCCATAGACATAGATCAACAGCGGGTGCTTGTCACGTTTTTTCCACCCCTTCGGTTTAAACATCATGCCGGAGATGGTGTGTCCGAGTCGGTTCTCGTAGTCGAAGAACTCCGGCTCGATATCAATGAGCGACTGGGTCTTCTCCGGATGCGAGTCCGTGATTCTGGTGACTTTTCTCTTTTCATTCTGGGCGACCAGTTCGGTCAATTCGCCATAGGTGACGTGGTTCCCGATCATGCGTTTCCCGTCATTGCTAATCGCCACGTCGGAGAAATTGCCATCTTCCTTGTTGAGGCGGGTCAGTTCGCCGTCTTCGAGATCCAGAACGTAAACCATTTGTTGGGCTGCCGATTCTTTGGTTGCTGTGACGAACAGTTGGGTGTGATCATCGGACAAACGAATCGGATAAACTTCAAAGCGTCCGCTGGTCAGTTGTCGAACGCTTTCGTAAAGCGGATCGAGAAGATGGACATGCCGAAAGCCGCTCTGTTCGCTGATGAACACAATCGACTTGCTATCGCCAGCGAAATCGGGGGAGACCATCGACGGCGTATTGGGGCCGCCGTAGTGCTTGAAGAGATAAACCGTTTTCGCTTCAATTTTCAGTCGTTCCGGTGCAGCGGGGGAGCCGCCGCGGGGGCCACGGCGACCAGGGGTCTGGTCTTCTTTGTCCTTCTCCTTCGCTTCGGACATGTCCTTCTGGAATTCTTTTTGACGCTCGCGTTTCGCTTTCTTGGTCGCCTCGGCGAGTTCCTCACCGGAGGGCCACTTCGAGAGCAAGATCTGGACCTCGGCGTTCTCTTGATCGAAGAAACAAAATGTCACTTGTTCGTTGTCCAGCGACCAACGGGGAGAACTGATGATGTCCCGTGGTTCGTCGATGGTCTCGTCGAAGATCTGAATCAAATCGGCTTGTTCGGTCTCCGCAGCATCGAACTCGAACAGGTAGACCTTGATGGTTTGCGGTTTGACTTCGTCGTCGGAAACCGTTCGCGACACACGGTCGGATTTGGCGAATCGATCGCGATAGCGAATGATGTCCACGGTGCGCCCGCCGGAAGAATCTTTCGTTCGGCTGACCAGGACCATGCGTTTGCCGTCTGGGCTGATCTCGTATCGACTCAGGTTTTCGCCCGAGGGCAATTTGGGGCTGAGCTGTTCGACGAGGTGTTCGCCGAAGGTGAACCGTAGGACCGCGTTGTCGCGTCGCACGGTGTAGCCGGAACCGTCCGGGAGAAAGGCGACCTGGGACTCACGCTCGTCGGTTTTGGTCAGTCGAACGGGTTCGGAAGTATCGAGATCGTTGATCAAATAAACATCACCCTCGGAAATCAGCAGCATGCGATTTTCCGTCGGGTGCCATTGAAATGAAGCGATCCCAGAGTAGGCCGGCGCGTACTCATCGTCGGCGTCTTTGTCCGACACGTTCAAGTAGATCTCTCGCTCTGCCTCCAGTTCCTCTTCGGTCTTCTCCGTTTCAGCCTCTTCGGCATCGTCTTGGTCTTCTTCCTCGTCGTCGGAGCGGGGTGGCTTGTCCGACTTCTCGTCGTCTTGATCCGAGTCCCCCTTGTGCTTCTTCAGGCGGTCTTCGATCACAATCCGCGATGATCGCTGGAACTCGGACATCATCCCAATGTCCGTGATCCGTTTGGCTTTTCCTGTCTTGAAGTCGTAGACCCAAAGGTCATTGCCGTGACGGCGTTCGTTGTAGGGGCGGTAAAGGTAGGCGGCGTAGCGTCCGTCGGCAGAAAATTCCGGTCGTCGGGCGGAGGGGCCAAAGATGCTTTTCTCGGGGAAGAGGTCCTCCAGTTTCAATTCGTCCTTGGCGTTGTTCTTTTTGTTCTTTTGCGCAAAGGTCACCGCAGGGAAGAGGGACGTGGTGACAAGAACGATGGTCAGAGGAACTGAGAATCGAAGCATGTTGGACCGAAGCGATTGGAGGTGGAAGAACGGACTGGAATCGTGGCAAAATCGAATGCCATCCGATTGGCGAATCACAAAACAACGGTTGCAGCCATCTCGTCGCGAAGCGGCGAAACAATGGCGTTGCCAAAACCGCGGCGTTGATGGGACACCCGTCCATCCGGCAAACGTTTGCGAAGCAGGTCGACAGGAATGAACGGACGCAACCATGGGAGCCGTTTGGGCGTTCGCCGCGGTTGTACGTGGGAGCAGCACCGCTTACCAAAGCAGTTCAAACGCAGAAAAACTCCTGCTGTCCTGCTTCGCACTGCGCCTTCAAAGTCCAAGCAGTTTAATAGCTGAAAAAGCCAGTCGCCCGTCTTTCTGTTTCGCGACGACCGGAATCATCCTGAAGGAATCCACCGGCACGTTGGAGCGTTTTCACGGTGAACCACGACCCCCTTCGCAGGTTTCCATTGGCTTGCGGACCACGGGCAGGAACCATGTCCCGTCCACCACAGCGGTTGCAGAGGCCGTGCGGGAAAGCTGGCGGAAAACTGGGGCCAGGCCAAACTGGCCAATGGCCACGGCGGGATGGAGAGTGGCGGCGTGGGGTTTGCATGTCTATCGGTGGCGCTATCGCTTACCGACGGCTACCATCTTGCATCCCTACCGGGATGAAAACTTGCGCAAGCGACAATACTCTCCAAGCCCAAACGTTCAGCGGTCCAGCGTTGGCCCCGGTTGTACGTGGGAGCGACGACGCTTGCCGAAACAGTCCAGATGCCGAAAGAGTCCTGCCGACCTGCTTGGCAGCCTGTTGATTTGGTCAGCCGGAACGCGCTCGCGTCCGGTTCGTCTCCGGTAACCGTGGGATAGCGCCCGTCGGCTGATCGTTCGATCTGCGAAACGTTTTCAATCAACAGTCTGCTGGACCGTCGTTCTCGTTTAACGTCCTGGAATTCGTGACAAGAACACCGTCGCCTAAAGCCTGCGAAAGTCGAACGAAGGGGCAGGAGGCTCCGTCCCAGACCGATCGACTCGACGTTCTTGCGGCCGATGCGTGAGACGAAATGGTGGACATCACTCACCGTCAGGCAATGGCACTTGGGCGGGGAGCATCAAGTAGGCGATCAGATTCTGGATCTGCTGATCGCTGAGTGAGCTGAGAAGTTCGTCGGGCATCATGGACACCGGTGACTCGTGCATCTCTTCCACTTCATCTCGCTGGATCACAATCTGATCCAGCGCTGTCTGCAATGTCAGCGTTTTCTCGGTGCGTCCGACGAAGACACCGTTGAGCACTCGGCCGTCATCCAACAGCACGACTGACAACTTGAAGTTCTCAGAGACCGTGGCGCTGGGGTCGACAATGTTCTCGAGCAGATAGTTCAGATTGCTGCGTTGTGCACCAGTCAGATCGGGGGCAATTTTGGCTCCTTCACCAAACAACGTGTGGCAGTTCGCACAGGACTGATTGAACAGCAAGCGGCCGGCGGACGTGTCGGCTTTCGCGAGCGTTTCCGGCTTCAGCATGGCTTGGAGCTCTGCGATGCGAGTTGTCTTTTTCTGTGATTGTGCGGCCAGTTCGGGCCATAGGTCGCCCACTCGCTGACTCAGACCCGTGTCGCCGGAGTTTTGCATCTGACGAAGCTGGAACGCGGAAACGAGTGATCGATCGATGCTTCCGGCTGAGACCGCATCCAGCAAGACACTGGCAAACTGCGGACGCGAGACAAGCGTGGCGATCGCCGCTTGTTGGGCGGGCAAGTTGAATCCATTGAAGTTGGAAACCAAGAGCTTGGGTGTTTCCTCGTGGCCGAATGCTGCCAGACCGTTGATCGCGTCCCGTGACAGGTCGCGATCCCTCAGCAGGCTCTGCAGTAACTGGACGACGTCGACGTCCCGTGCGAGCACCAGGGCACGGATCGCGGCGCGGCGTTCCGGCAAGGCAGATCCACCGTCGCCTGCGATCGTGCGAAGTTCATCGAGAGCACGACCGTCGCCAAAGACCAGGGACAGCTCGCGAGTCAGTCTCCGAACTTCTTCATTGTCGCTGTCGGCGTTGTCAGCAGAGAATGAATCCCAGCCTGCCACCGGGGTTGCCTTTCGCCAACCTCGCAGAGCTTCCGTCATTCCACGCAGGACATCCACGGTGACCAATGAGATGGTCGTGGGATCTGTCACTCGCTTCAGGAGTTGCTCGATGACTTCCGGTTGTCGTTCCATTTCAAGCGTCATGCGACGGGTGATGTACTCGCGAACGATCGGCAACTGGCACGTCGCCACCATTTCAATCGCTTGGTCTGGGTTTGCCAGGACAGCGGGTTCGACCCCGTACCAGACCATCAGCGGCAACACGCGGTCATCGGCATAGTCTTGGTGACTGCCCAACGCCAAAGCCACCGGCCAGCGGTCCTCGAGTCGCAGACGTCGAAGCGCGGAAGCCAACCATGTCAGCACCAAGCCGGAGTCATCGCTGTGCGCCATGGACTGGAACTTGGCGAGGACGGTTGGTGATGGTGGGCCGGTCTCAGTGAGGAATTGAATCGCCCAACAACGCACGTGTTCGCTCGGGTCATCCAGGCAGCTGGCAAGGAAGTCGTCGGTTGCACCGCCGGTGATGTGCAGTGCCCACAGTCGCCGCAACCGCCGCGTCTCCGATTCGTCGGTGTCGAACTTTGTTCGGAGGTACTGATGGATCTCCGGATCGATCTCGGAACGCGACGCACGTTCGCCCAGTTCCAGCAGACACTTTCGCGACAGCCACTCCCACGGGGATGCCACCTGTTCGGCCAGTTGTTGAGTGCTGAGTTCACTCGCGGGACCAATCGCGGGGCGTTCGGCTTGGGGGGGGCCTTTCAAAGCGAGGCGATAGATGCGTCCGGAAGTCCGATGAATCCCGTCGTTTTCATGGCATTCGCCAACGTCCGACCAGTCGGCGATGAATAACTCGCCAGCCTTGCCCGTTAGGATCTCAACACCTCGGAACCACGGATCCGCGACTTTCAAGAAATCCGGTGCATGTCGGGCCGTGTACGTCGCGCCATGACGATGCAGCGTGTCCCGATTGATTCGGCGACCGTGAAAATTCAAAGCCAGCACGGACCCCTGGAGCGTTGACGGGAATGGTTGGCCTTGCAGAATGGTCATTCCGCAATGGGCGTGCCCGCCTCCGGCCTGGTCGGTGGTTTGGGTCATGACTGTGACGCCATCTTTGCGGACATCATGCCACAGTTCGTTGGTGTCCCAGTGAAAGTGATCCGCGGTCTGTTCGATTACGCCGTAGGTGTGCGGGTTGAAGTGTTCGCCGTACATGCGGCGGAATCGAGCTCCTGGAACCACGTGCCACAGGTGCCCGATGACCGTGTTGATAAAGAACATCTGCCCGTGCTCGTCCCAGTCCATGCCCCACGGATTGGTCGTGCCCATGGCCACCACTTCGAACTGATGCCGTGTCGGGTGGAACCGCCAGATCCCGCAGTCCATTGGCACCCTTTGGTCGGGCGTCGCGCCGGGGATCCCGACGTTGGAGATGGCCATGATGCCATTGCGACCGTACAGCCAACCGTCCGGCCCCCAACGCAGTCCGTTGACGATCGTGTGTCGGGCGGCGTCGTCGTCCCAGCCATCGAGCATGACAATCGGTTCCCCGTCGGGCACATCGTCTTGGTCAGCATCGGGAATGAACAGCAGGTTGGGCGCGTCCAGAACCCAGACACCACCGTACCCGATTTCGACGCTGGTCAGTCGCCTGCCTTGATCCCAGAAGACCGTGCGTTGATCGAAACTGCCGTCACCATCGACATCTTCTAGAATCACAATGCGGTCACGCATGGATTCATCAAAGTTCGTGGCTCGATCGGAGTAGGTGTAGTTTTCGGCAACCCACAGCCGACCGCGATCGTCGGTCGCCAATGCAATGGGCTGGTTGATCTCGGGCTCCGACGCGAACAGGGTCACCTGAAAACCTTCCGGGACGGTGATCCCTTTGAGAGCGTCTTCTGGAGAGGTTTGGCTGGCGTCCGAATTCTCGGTGTTGAACGGTTTCGGAAAGTCGTCCGCCCACAGGTTGAGTGGGGAGGTCAGGGCCAGGAAAACCATGACACAGGCGAGTCTGTATTTCATCGTGGGGCAATGAGGTGGGGAGGGAGCTAGGCGGGTACGCATGTGTCATCGGGTATGTGAGCCGTTGGCGTTAGCCACGGTTTTCACTCGCAACCGGGGCTAACGCCGAATGGCACTTACTTTAGATTGAGTCTTCAGCTGCGATAATCTTGGCACAGTTTTTGCGCATTCAGGCTTCCTTTCTCAAAAAGGAGCCATTTTGGCATGAACGATTCCGAGCGAAGCATGGAAGCCGACCAGCAGTTTGACCGCTCCTTCGAACTGCTGCATCAGCTTGTCAACTTCGAAGATGCGAACGAGCTTTTTGCCCAGCGAGCTCACACTGTCTACACCGCCTGCGTTGTCCTTTGGATGCTCGTCTACCAGCGTCTCAAGCCCGATGCCTCACTCGAAAACGCGGTGAAACACCTGATCGATACTCGGCCGAGCTATCTTCCCGAGAACAAACGACTCGACGAAAACACGATCTCGACCGCATCGGGTGCCTACAGCCGAGCGAGATCTCGACTGCCTCTAGAAGTCGTTCGTTGGTTTGCCGAGGAAGTCAGCTCCGGCATCATTTCGGCCACCGAGCCTACATTCAACCAACAACGCGTGTTCCTGATTGACGGAACCACGATGGCTCTTGCACCGGAAAAAGAACTCCAACAAGCGTTTCCACCGGCAAGGAACCAACTCGGCGAAGGTATCTGGCCATGCGCGTTGTTAACCGTCTTTCATGAACTTGCCAGCGGCGCTGCAATGCTTCCGCAAGTCGGACCGATGTACGGGCCCGAGGCAGTCTCCGAGACGCAACTTGCTCGCCAAGGTTTTGAGCAGCTTCCCGAGCACTCGATCATTATGTCCGATGCGGGCTTTGGGATCTTTGGAGTCGCGTATGAAGCCATCAATGCAGGGCACGACATTTTGCTGCGAATGAAGAAGGCTAACTTTCATTCGCTGCAGAAGAATGCCGAGCTGATTGAGCAATCCGAACATCACAAAAGTTACCGACACACGTGGATACCCACGAAGAAGAATCGCCAGACCCAACCGGAGTTGCCCGCGGATTGCCAGTGCGATGTTTTTCTGCACGAGGTCAAGGTTACCGACTCGCTGACGCTTTATCTGGTCAGCACGCTGGCCGACGAAGCTTTCACGTTGGCCGCATTATTTGAGCGTCGCTACGATGTAGAAATTGACATTTGCAACTTCAAGGTGGTGATGGATGCCGAGAATATCCGTGCCAAGAGTGTCGACACATTCATGAAAGAACTCTACACGTCAGTCGTGGCTTACAACCTGACCAGTCAGCTTCGTATCGAAGCGGCCGCCATGGAGGAAGTTCCGCCGCGTCGAATGAGTTTCAAGCGAACGTGGACCACCTTTCAGACTTTTTTATTGCGACACATGCACACCGAGCCTAGCCAGTGGCGCGAGGCCTACCGAACCGCCCTGGCGATCGCCCGCAAAGACAAGTTGCCAATTCGAGGCAAACGCAGATACCGACGCGAGGCGTACCGCAAACGGCCCAAAGACGCGCAATTCGAAAAGCGAAAGAAACCACCGTCAAAACTGAAAGACTCGGATCTAAAGTAAGTGCCATTCGGCTAACGCCAACGGCTCACATGGTTGTGCTTGATCATTCCTGCTTACCTGGTTAGGCGGGCGCAGGAACAGGTGGGGCTCGCGTCCAGACGCGAGCGTTCCTTGAGATCGAAGGCACAGCATATCTTGCCGCCGCACGCTTTGCCTGGTTCTAGGAGGCTGGGCCCGAATTTGAGTTCGGGGTGAGATTGTCTCGGGGGAAGTTGTCGGGGCGTGAACTCAGGGCAGCCCAGCCAATCATGAGCAGGCCATCGCCTGGTCGTCTTTGCTCCTGCTAAAATGCATGCACTTCGCAGTGATTTCCGGACCGTTCCTCAAAATGCTTCGCTCGAATGCATTTGGGAAAGGTGTCAAATGACAGGCCGTTGCCAAAAAGGTTGAAACGATGGCGAGAGACAGGATGATTCTAGAGGACAGCCACCCGCGTTTCTGTCTGGGACAGACTCGGCGTGGACAGGATCGTGGCCTGCGTCTCATGCTGGCGGTGTTTGCCGCAATCACCGTCGCCTGCGTGATGATCGGATCATCGGCGCCCTCACTGGCCACAGAACCTTCTCGGTGGCAATACTCGCCTGAACAACTGCAGCCTTTCTGGAAGGCGGATGTGATTGAGCGAGAATCAGTGCTGTTCATTCGCGATCCGGCAACAGGGGAGGCACGAGCGTCGGTGCTGTTTCCGATTCAGAAAATCATCTCGGTTCAGGATTCAACGGGAGCGATCACGTACGAACCGGGAGTGGACTTTGATCACGCCAGCGGTTCACGTGAAATCTCCGTTCCCTCCACGTCGCGAATCGAAACGAAGTCAGCCGCGGACCTGCGGCGACCAGACAATTCGCAGAATTACAAACTCACTCATCGCGACGGCAACGGCGAGATCCTGTTCGGCGGCAAGTTGGAGTACCACAGCATGCAGTCGTGGATCACTTATTACAAAGCGGCAGACGACTGGCCGGTCGCGATGCCGGCCTTCGATCCATCGGCCCTGCCGCTCACGATCGACAAACTGCAGAATCGGCAGGCGGTTTCGGTTGTCCTGCTCGGAGACAGTATCTCAACGGGATGCAATGCATCCGCTTGGGGCGGCGCGGCACCGTTTCAGCCTGCTTATCAAGACTTGTTGAAGCAGCACCTTGAGTCGCATTACAAGACAACCATCGAACTGACCAATCTGTCCGTTGGTGGGACATCGACGCCATGGGGAGTCTTGCAGATCCCAACGGTTGTGGAATCAAAACCCGATCTGATTTTGCTGGCATTCGGCATGAACGATTCAGCCGGACGTTCTCCGGCGGATTATGGCGAGAGCATTTCCCAGATGATTTCCACCGCACGCGAGACGCTGCCCGATGTCGAATTCATCCTCGTCGCGACCATGCTCGGCAACCGCGACTGGACAACGCTGAACCACGACGTTTTCCCAAAGTACCGCGACCAACTGGCGTCGCTTTGTGAACCTGGGATTGCGCTCGCCGACATGACTTCGGTGTGGCAGGAATTTCTATTGCGAAAGAAAGATCACGACCTGACTGGCAACGGAGTCAATCATCCCAACGATTTTGGGCATCGGGTATACGCACAAGTGTTGTCCGCCCTGCTGGTCGATGAAGCTCCTCGATGAGCGACCCTGGAGCTCAGGGGAATCGCAACTTCAAAACTTGGCAAGTCGTCTGTTGTCGGCAGGAGTCTTTCGGCATTTGGACTGTTTCGGTAAGCGTTGTTGATCCCACGTCCAACCGGGGCGAACGCCCAAACGGCTCACATGATTGTGCCCGATCATTCCTGCCGACCTGCTGAGTGCAACCGACGGGCGTGAAGAACACGCAACGGCCGATCCTGCCGAACGCAAGTTCTTCACGCCGCCCAGTGGTGTGTCGGGCGGGGGTTCATGCTTGCCAAAGATGCGTTGCCGATCCGGAAGAGACTGTCTGCGTTTCTTCAACACACAGGTGGTGTCAATTCGGATCACTCGCTTTTCTTCTTCGGCGGGCCAGGGAAGGTCCATTGGCCGTCGATGATCGCCTGACTCGGTTCGTACATCCGAACCGCGTAGTTCCAACCCTCCATGATTGGCAGGCAGTTCTCTGTGGTCTCTGGATTTCCGCCGAAGCGGATGGTGTAGGAGCCATCGCGGTTAGGCTTGGCGGTCAGGCTGTTGAGACTGTAAGAGTTGTACTTGTTTTTTTGGAAGTATCCCGCCTCGTTGTAAAGACTGATGGACCAAAAACCTTTGACCGGGACATCCTTGACCGTGATTTCGTATTCGCCGACCGGCAGGTTCGGTTGGACGTTCACATACTGAGCGTCCTTGTCTGGAAGACCGCCCCAGGCGGATGCGGTGCCAATCAAAAAATGAACCGGGTCGACGTCGGCTTTGGAACCGAAGGTCTCGGTGTATCGTTTCAGTCCCTTGGCCAACTCAAGAATCGCATTCAGCGTTGCCTTGTAGCTGGTTGGGTCGTAATTCGGCATCACGAACGGATCGTCGGAGCCGGCAGTGATGTGAATCTGGTCCTGGAGTTTGTGGGCAATCGCCAGATCTGTCGGGTCTTCTGGGTTGGCCAGGGTGCGAATGACCACGCCCACGTAGGGAGTTTCAAATTGCTCGAGTGTCAATTCGTGCGGGCCGGAACCGTAAAAGACTTCATTCACATACCCGTCATTGTTGATGACCATCAATGACATGTATCGCTTGCCACTGTCCGGCATGGTGACGGTCGCACCTTTGGAAATGTTGATGACACCGATGCTATAAAGCGTGTCCCGGTTCATTCGAATGACATTCTGTTTGTCAATCGGCGTGGGCGTCCGGTTGCTGTGAACCTGATTGATGACTGACTGTTTGAGGATGCCGGCAAATTCGAAGTCCGTTTGGGCTCGATTGAAATTGTCAACGTTGACCACAACGGGTGCAGGGGATTCTTGGGACGAACCGGATTGTGCATCGACGCTTGTCATGCTGAACGCACCGGCAATTGCCAGCGTGAGGGTGAGAAGGTTTGTTTTCATGTTCGTTTTCTTGGATGGAGGTTGGTGTGGCGGGATTTACATGACTGCTGGTGGCGCTGTCGCTTACCGACGGCTACCATTTGACATCCCTGCCGGGATGAAGAAAGGCAGAAGCCGGATGAAAAATTGCATCCGCTGTTAGAGTGCCAATAGCAAATGTTTTGCAGCTCAGGCGAATGCCCAAACGGCTCACATGGTTCTGCTCGATCATTCCTGCCGACCTGCTTGGAAGAACTTGCATGCCGGCGGCCGCCTGTTTCAGTGCGACGCGGCTTGTGTGCGGGGCAACCCGCGTTCGCAGGAAGGATATGGAAGGCTACTTCACTTGCTCGATTTCTCCTGGACGCCAGGTTTTGTCAATCCATGGTTTCAGCGGGCCGTACATCCGCAGGATGGTGAACCAGCTTTTGCCGGGGACGGTTTCCAGCCAGTTGCTCTCATGTCCTTGGGGAGCTTGGGGGCCGAAGTAGACATCGTAAGATCCGTCTTTGTTTTTTTGGAACCCTTCGCTCTGGCTGCCGACGGTCGGAAAGGTCTGACTGGTTTGCAGGAGGGAACGCGTTTGCGTGTCGTAGAGCGTGACCGCCCAGAAGTTGTTGACGGGAACGTTGGGCGGCAGGTGGAGCTTGTAGGTTTTCGAGCCGTCGAACGCGTTCTTGTCCGCATCCAGATATGCAAGGGCGTAGTCGGAGCCAGCCCCCGCGTGGCTGGTGGCCATGGCGGGCGTGACGCCGGTCGCATTGAAGTAAAACAGCGGTCGAGCATCTAGCCCCATCGCACCATCCTCTTCGAAGGAGGTGTTCTTGTTCGCGTAGGCCGTCGTCCAGGCACTGTTGGTGTCAGGGTAGATGAAGACACCGTCGATCCGAGGTTCGTAGGTGATGGCGCGAGCGGTGGCGTTGCCAAGGGTGGCAGCTTCAGCGAGCAACCTTTTCATACGCGCATCGGGCTGGAACGGTTTCCCTTTGACGATGCCGATCGCCGCCAGTTGGCCTCGCAGTTCAGGGCCAATGGCCTGGATGGGTTCGACCTGCACCAGTACATTGAGATCTTCGAAGAAGCTTAAATCGCGAGTCACGATCGTGCTGTAGCTCTTGCCAGACATGTTGATGAACTCGGTGGCAGGTGGGTTGTCTGCCTTGGCGAGAGGGTAGACCCGAAGCTTCGATTTGATGTTCTCCACGGCTGGTTCGAGGCCGTTCGCAATCGAGCCGCGCAGGAACATCAGGTTGTTGTAGGTGGGAAGTTTGATGATGAAATAGCCATCGGGTTCCTCTCCGCGGTAGCCCGGGGGAAGCAACAGGTATTTCCCACCCTTGCCCTTGTCGGGGCCGATCACACCGAGGTTGTCGATGAAGCGAAACCAAGCGTCATCGAGGAATCCCAGCATGCCGGGTGGGAGTTCGACGACCAGCGGTCCTTCCGTTTTCAGATCAAGGTAAGTGAGGGCGTACAAGGTCGAGGTGTTGCCCGTGAGGTACAGCGACGCGGGTTGAAGCAGTTGCTCGGTGATCGTGACCTTGTTGGACGCATCCGCACCAAGGCCTGCGTTGCCCTTCCGCATCGCGTTGAGCGATGCGGCACCCTGGTTGTTCAGATAAACCTCGACTGCCCGCATCCGGTCGAGATTGTCATGGAGCGTTTGGGCGGTGGCATGAGTCGGCACGCCGTCGAAGAACTCCAGTGTTCCCAAAGATGTTTCCACGTTGTCGGGAATGCCGATCGAATCCAGCGTCTTCTGAGAAACTTGGGCGACCGTCGAACCGCCGCCAGCAAACGCCATGACGCCGATGATGGCACATGCCAAGAACCCTTGCTGGGATGAGTTTTTCATTGAGTTCATTTGCATTGGATGACAGATGGATCGTTCGCCGCAGCGTGGGGCAATTCAGTGCTTGCGCACTGCGCTGGATGGACCAGCAGAGAGAATCTTACAAGACATAGTTTAGCAAGATTGAACCCAAAACGCAGGAAGCAACCTCGATTCTTTGAACCACGATGGGCGAGGAAACACGAAGCGTCGAATCGACGTGTTGCATGTTGGCAGGCGACTTGAGAGTCGAACCGTTGTTCCCTGCTGTTCCGTCGGGCCATTTCGAATTGCCAAGCCTGGTTGCCTCGCCAAGTTCGCTGCCGGAAGAACGTGGCCTTGTTTTATTTTTTACTTTTCCAAGGAACGGTGAAGACGATCCTCGGCGATTGGTGTGCCGCGGGCTGCGGCTTCAGAACCATCCGTTCTGCAATCCGCTCAGGGTTTTCAGCATGCGGCGGCGAACCCAGGGGACTCGGGGAAACCAAGGGAGGCCAAGGTTGCGGCACGCGGCAGAGAAGGGCATGTCGGACTGAAAGAACGGTGTCAGCATTCGAGTCAGTGATTGGTAGTAACGGACCTTTCGTTGGCGGAGTCTCTGGTAGCGGATGGCTGCCTGCTGGAACGTTCCTGTCTCAGCGATGGCGTCTGCAAAACAGGCCGCGTCTTCCAACGCCAAATTGACTCCTTGGCCTAAATGAGGGCTCGACGGATGAGCAGCGTCGCCGAGAAAGACGACTTTGTCAGCATGCCATCGTTGCATGCTGACGTGTCGATAGCCTGCGAACGTCATCTCTTGGAAATCGCTGATGGAATCGAGCAGTTCCGTGGCGGGTTCGCACATTTCGATGACCTCCTGCTTCCAGTTGGCCATTCCTCGCTGGATAAGTTCGTCGTATGAATCGGCTCGCAGTCCCCAAAAGAAGCTGCATTGTCCATTGCCAATCGGCAGCAATCCGACCAACCGGTCGGTGCCATCGATGACTTGATGCAAGCGATGGTGGACTTGCGAACAGGGGCCTGTGGCCCAGATGGCGGCGTAGTCGTAGTCGACGGTTTGCGATTTCAGTTTCGCTGCCGTTCGCAAGCGAGAGCGAGATCCATCCGCAGCGATGAGGAAATCAAACGGGCCGTGCCGGGTTCGATGTTGGTCGATCACATGGACGTCGTTCCCAGCGTTCTCCAAGTCAATGACTTGGGTCGAAGTTTGCAAGTGAACATTGGATTGGACACATCGTTCCAACAAGTGTTTGAAGAGCAGTCCGCGGTGCACGCCGTAGGCGAAATGATGGTCGCCAAGTTGACCGTAGTTCAGTTCAATCAGCGGTCGGCCGGAAAGCAAAAACGCCTCGATGCCTTCCAGCTTTGCCGACTGAGCGGCAATCGTTTCGAGGATGCCCAGTCGTTCCAAAACGGCCTGCCCACTGGGCTGGAGCATGATCCCTGCACCAATCGCTTGGCACTGCGTCGCCTGTTCAAAGATCGTTACCTGATGCCCTGCCGATGCGAGCAGATGGCTGACCGCCGTGCCAGCGATTCCGGCTCCCGAGACTGCAATTCTCATCCTTGTTCGCTTTCAATGGAGTGGACTCCGTCTTGTGCTGCACGTGCCACGTGTCTTCACCAATTGGCGAAGACACGTTTCGAAGGTGAGTGTCCAAATACTTGGCGAATCCGGCTGCCTGTGTGGTGGCCTTGCTGATGCGGCGGGCATTGCGTGATCGGCTGGACGCCTCGCTTTGTTCCAAAGCATCGGCTGGGTGCCAGGTAATAACCTGGCCTACGTTGCTCGCTCTCAATCATAACCCGACGCGTGAGCGAGGGACCCGCAGGCTCGTTGCAATGGCACGCGATCCCTCGCTCACGCTTCGGGTTGGGATTCAATCAACAGGCCGTGACGCATCGGGGTGTGAAGTTGGTGAGTGTCCAAATTCTTGGCGAATCCGGCTGCCTGTGTGGTGGCCTTGCTGACGCGGCGGGCATTGCGTGATCGGCTGGACGCCTCGCTTTGTTCCAAAGCATCGGCTGGGTGCCAGGTGATAACCTGGCCTACGTTGCTCGCTCTCAATCATAACCCGACGCGTGAGCGAGGGACCCACAGGCTCGTTGCAATGGCACGCGATCCCTCGCTCACGCTTCGGGTTGGGATTCAATCAACAGGCCGTGACGCATCGGGGTGTGAAGTTGGTGAGCGTCCGAATACTTGGCGAATCCGGCTGCCTGTGTGGTGGCCTTGCTGACGCGGCGGGCATTGCGTGATCGGCTGGACGCCTCGCTTTGTTCCAAAGCATCGGCTGGGTGCCAGGTAATAACCTGGCCTACGTTGCTCGCTCTCAATCATAACCCGACGCGTGAGCGAGGGACCCACAGGCTCGTTGCAATGGCACGCGATCCCTCGCTCACGCTTCGGGTTGGGATTCAATCAACAGGCCGTGACGCATCGGGGTGTGAAGTTGGTGAGCGTCCGAATACTTGGCGAATCCGGCTGCCTGTGTGGTGGCCTTGCTGACGCGGCGGGCATTGCGTGATCGGCTGGACGCCTCGCTTTGTTCCAAAGCATCGGCTGGGTGCCAGGTAATAACCTGGCCTACGTTGCTCGCTCCCAATCATAACCCGACGCGTGAGCGAGGGACCCACAGGCTCGTTGCAATGGCACGCGATCCCTCGCTCACGCTTCGGGTTGGGATTCAATCGACAGGCCGTGACGCATCGGGTTACCAAATATGATACACCTGGTTCGTCCCTCTCTGCCGATTCGGTTGCCAAGAGATGCATCTCCTTGTCGCTCAACCCTCCCGCCTCATTCGTTCCCGCCTGGAATCCAACGATGAAATTTCTCTCGACGCTTTGTCTCTTGTTGTTCACCGCCCCTTGTTTGGCGGAGGATGAGGCGGCAGTGGACCAGCCTACCGCCCCTGTGCGAACGCCGCTTTGGGATGGGCCTGCCCCAGTCGGCGGTGGCGAGACAGAATCAGGCTATGCCTGGATCACGGTGCACCATCCCGAGGAAGCCAACGGCACCGCAATCGTGATTTGTCCTGGTGGCGGATATGGGAGGCTGGTCCTCGGCGGAGAAGGGCACAAGATCGCCGCGTGGTTGAATCAGCATGGAATCACGGGCGTGGTGTTGGAGTACCGATTGCCTGGTGGTCGACACGCCGTTCCACTGCTTGACGCTCAGCGTGCGATTCGCACTGTAAGGGCCAACGCGAAGGATTGGCAACTCCGTCCTGACCGGATCGGCATCATGGGCTTCTCGGCCGGCGGGCACCTTGCCTCCACCGCCGCAACGCATTTTGATTCGGGGAATCCGACTGCGAATGACACGATCGATCGCGTCAGTTCACGGCCGGATTTTGCGATCCTGGTTTACCCGGTTGTCACGATGGGCGAGCACACGCACGCTGGTTCGAGGGACAACCTGCTGGGCAAAGACCCTTCGTCGGAATTGGTGAACCTGTATTCCAATGAGCGGCAAGTCACCGACAACACCCCGCCGATGTTCCTGGCCCACGCCATCGATGACACCCCGGTTCCGATCGTCAACAGTCGCCAGTTGCACGCGGCATTGCAACAGCACAACGTTCCGACGCAAATGTTGGAACTGCCTTCGGGTGGCCATGGATTGAACGGGTACCAAGGTCCGATGTGGGATGCTTGGCAGGCCGCATCGCTGGGATGGTTGAAGGAGATCGACTGACGCAACCAGTTCTCGTTGTCACCCTGCGAGCATCAATTCCAACAGGAAGCCTGCCGCTTTGCTCGGCCCTCGCAAGAGTTGGTGAGGGTCCCGCACAAAAGCCACACGCCCTCTTCACAGTTGAGACTCACTGGTGCCGCCCCCGACGGGCCGTCGGGGCGATGCGGTGTGGTGTCTCACTGACGCGTCGGGGGGCCATTTTCGGTGGTCGCCGTTTGACAATTGTCTTGACGACAGTTGTTGAAACGTCTATCAACGTGGAATGGCAAAAACACCGGCAGATGCGGCAACCGTCGTCAAGCAATCCTTTGACTCGATGGAGCAAGAGGTCTTCTTGAACCTCTGGCGGACTTATGACCGTCTCAAATCGATTGAAGACGAGGTCTTCGGGCGTGTCGGCCTGTCCGCCCAGCAATACAACGCTCTGCGACTTTTGCGATCGGTTCACCCGAAGACGATGCCGACGTTGGTGCTGGGAGGGCGATTGATTTCTCGAGCCCCGGACATGACCCGTCTGCTGGATCGCTTGGAACGTCGCGGATTGCTCTTGCGGGAAAGAAAGCCTGAAAACCGTCGTGTCGTCGAAGTTCGCATCACGAAGGACGGGATGCAACTGCTGGACGAACTCCACGATGCCGTCCAGGAAAGCCATCAACGGCAGTTGGGGCACCTGGACCAGAAAGCCTTGCGTCAATTGTCCGACTTGCTCCGGCAAGCTCGGCAGCCACATGAAGATGCCCACAAGCTTTCATTCATCGATGAATGAGTGGGAAGCGTTCGTCCATCATCCGTTCCCGAGAGTGTTCCAGTATGTCAATTCAGCAGTCTCCTCAGGTGGTCGTGATTGGCGGTGGTCCCGCCGGAGCGACCGTTTCCACGTTGATCGCCCAGCAAGGTTATCAAGTGGAACTGTTCGAGCGTGAACGTTTCCCTCGCTACCACATTGGCGAGTCACTGATTCCCGAGACCTACTGGGTGTTGGAGCGATTGGGGATGCTCGACAAGATGAAGTCGAGCCATTTCATCAAGAAGTACAGCGTGCAATTTGTGAGTCCTTCGGGCAAGCATTCCGCTCCCTTTTACTTCCACGACAACAAACCGCACGAATGCTCGCAAACCTGGCAGATTCGCCGGAGTGAATTTGACGTGATGATGTTGAAGAATGCCGCGGACCAAGGTGTCGGCGTTCACGAGGGGATGCGGGTTCTGGACGTGCTGTTCGAGGGCGATCGCGCCGTTGGGGTTCTGGTTCGTGATGAAGCTGGAAAACAAACCGAAGTTCGCGCCGACGTGGTCGTGGATGCCAGCGGTCAAAGTTCCATGCTCATCAACAAGTTCCAACTCCGCGTTCCTGATGTCGAACTGAACAAAGGAGCCATTTGGACATACTTCCAAGGCGCCTATCGAGATCAAGGCAAAGACGAGGGAGCCACCGTTGTGCTGAGCCTGCGCGACAAGCAGGGATGGTTTTGGTACATCCCCATGCAAGATGATTTGGTGAGCGTGGGCGTGGTGGCGGATTTCGACTACCTGTTCAAAGGGCGTGCGGGAAACGAAGCCACCTTTGCCGAGGAGCTGGAGAAATGCCTCACCGTGAAAGAACGCATTGCCAACGCAGAGCAAGTTGCGCCAGTGAAGGCGACCAAGGATTACACCTACCGGGCCAGTCAAGCGGCGGGCGACGGTTGGGTGCTGGTCGGTGACGCGTTCGGATTTCTTGATCCGCTGTATTCGTCAGGAGTGCTGCTGGCGTTGAAGTCGGGAGAGCTGGCTGCCGATGCGATCGTCGAGGGATTGCGAAACGGTGACACCTCCCGGGCACAGATTGGGAAGTGGGAGACCGGGTTTGTCGAGGGCATGAATCGGATGCGCCGATTGGTCTGCGAGTACTACGACGGGTTTAGCTTCGGTGAGTTCATTCGCCGTTTTCCCCAGCACCGCGGAAGTGTGACCGACCTGCTCATCGGTGATCTTTTCAAACCGGAACTCGACCAGGTCTTTGAGGACATCGATTCCATGAAGAGTGCGGACGTATCGAACCACTGAGCCAGGCCGAGCAACGTTTCGCAACGCATGATCAAGCCGCCGTGGTGGACGAGGCCAGGAGTCCTGACCCTGGGCTTGGTGTCCGCAGAAGTTGCATTCGAGCTTCACGCAGAATGCGATTGAACAAGCGAATCCGTTTTGGGCGTCACTCTTTCTCCACTTGGAAAGTTCCCCACAGGGATGGGGAAAGTTGGGCTTCACTCGGCACGTCGCTGGTGATCGCCGTGGCTTTGTTGGACCAGTACACACGCTGCGTCGTTTCGCGTCCGTTCCCGCGAAGGACGCCTACATCGCCTCGATACGTCTGGCCCGCTTGCGGTTTCCAGTCGAGCAGACGAAGCGGGATGCTGAACTCATAGTGCCCAGCCGAGTTGGTAGCCAGTTGCACCGAGTCGCTGACGTCTTGGACGACATCCAGCGTGATCGTCCGCCACGGGCTGCTGAATTTTTCAGGTTCGATCGTGCCGGGGACAACGGCGCGATAGAGCGTCGCACGGGTTTTTCCGTTCACCTGTGTCACCAGCAATCGAATGTCGCCTGCTTGCGGTTCACGAGGGGCTTTGGTGTTGGTCTCCAAGCCGGTCGCCAGCATCAAATCCAGGCATCCGCCGGACTTGAACAACGAGGTCGGCGACAGACCGCTATTGCGCAGCAGGTCCTTCTCGCTGGTGCGGAAAGCCCCGAATAATTTTCCGTTGGACAGGCTGACTGCGGCGACCGCGTTGTAGGGTTTTGAATCGCTGTTGAAATTCGCTCGCTGGCCTCGCCGGTCAATGACAGCCCAGTCTGTGTCGCCGGACCACTCGCTCAAGTCACCATCGACGGTGGGCGACGTCGCACGAATGGAAATCTCCAGCGGTTTCAACAATGCGTTCGCTTGCCGGGTTTGTTCGGCGTCGTCAAACCACTTGCGTGCAGCCAGCAAATCGTCGGCGGTGACGCGAATGGTTTGAGCGGGGAAACGTCGGATGGATTCCAAACCATCGATTCGAACGATGCTGGATCGAGCCCCGTCGACCAAGTGAACCTGTTTGTCGATCGTTTGCGTGATGCTGGGCCAGAAGTTTTCGTCATGCAGAGAAGTGTCGCTGACGTCCATCCCGCGGATCGCTCGGGGCATCGACCAAGTTGGACGCAGTCGGATGTCATGAAACAAAGTCGCGACGAACAAGCCATCGGCGGTGAACAAGTACATGTTTCCCATGTTGCCGTTGACGCAAAACATGTCACCACCCTGCCCGTCAGGGTGAATGGTGTCGCCGAGCAACCGCGTGTGGCCGATCACCATCCCGGGGCGATCCGGAACAGCGGCTTCGTGGCTGGCGTGCAATCCTGGCCACAAACTCGGGTAGCTCCAGACCGCCTTTCCATGAAGGGCACCGCCAAGGCCATGAGCCGAGAAAGGTTCCGGTGCATTCGTCAACATGGTCCAACCGTTCGGTGCCGTCAGAGCTTGATCACCGCCGGAGGAGACAGCTCCGTGGGCACCATCCACCAACAGAACCGGTGATTCGATCGCGTACGTCGGAACCTTGGTGGTTGAATCGATGTGAGCTGGGATTTGGACCGCTTGCTTGTCCAGTCGCGAAAACACGGCCCTCAAATCGTTCTTGATCGTGACGCCACCGGAATCGCCGCGGCGCATCGTGATCTCGTTTGGCTGCATTCGCTCGTCCCCGTTGGCATCACTCCAGGCGAAGAGGGCTTGGTTTTGATGTGCGGGGCCATTGGGATTCAAACCCTTGGGCCAACAGACGCGAAACTCGGCTTGCTTCAAGAGACTCAGACTTTGTGCGGCTCCGATTCCAGCGACCAACTGTGCACGATCGGGATGATCGAGCCAAACGAACGCGATTCGGTCCCCGCTGGTTGGGTTGGTGGTGTAACAACTGGTGAAGTATCGGTCCGCTTGCACGACCTCATTTTTACTGGCCAAATTGGGGTAGAGCGGCGTGTCGGGCGAGTAGGACGTGTAATGCCCACGCAGCCAATCGGTGGGGCGATGGAAGACTCGCACGAGCTCATCGGTTCCCTCTTTCCAGTCCAAGCGGAACTCCAGTCCTTTGTAGTAGAAGCGAGTTTGATCGACGGGGTCGAGGACTCCGCCGCCACCGTATTCACCGGGACCGTAAAACGCTTTGACCAGCGTCGCGTCCTGTTGAGAATTCCAATGGGGATTCCAGACGCTGATCCGTTTGGGGCGGAAATCGCTTTCTGCAACCCACACGTGGCCTTGGCTGTCGATGGCGATGCCGTTGGGGGTGTTGATGTGAAGCGGATCATATGGGCCAACGGTTGGAGGTCCGGGGTTGCCAATCGATCGGAGGAGATTTCCGTCCGCAGCGAAGACCTTGATCTGATGCGAACTGCCGCGATCACTGATGTAGATCCGACCGGCAGCATCGATCGCGATGTGGCGTGGATCTTCGAGCGATTCAATGCCGATGTCTTCGAAATCGGATCGCGATGTCGGCGCGGAGACCTTGGCTCGAAGGAGTCGCGTGTCGCTGAGGACGAGCAAACGTCCTTGATCGTCAAAGGCCATCCCGCGAGGTTGATCGACAGGGACGCTGCCGGTTTGCTGGGAGCTTCGGACGTCGATGAGTCGCAGTTCATTTTGCCGAGGGAAGGACAAGTACATGTGCCCGTCGTGTGTTGCTGTTCCTGCGAGCACAAACTTTCGATCACCGCCGTCGAAACCTTCCAACGCTGTGGGCCGTCCGTCGTTGGGCAAGGAACTCGGACGCGGGTCGGCTCCGAGAGATTGCTTGTAGATTTCGCGATCGGCCAATGATTTCGTCTTGGCCGTGATGCGTAATTCTCCTTCCCACACCGAAGCGACATAGCACAGGTCGTCGTCGATCGCATGTTCTCCTGTGTCGACGGACAATGTTGGAGCGCCGGTCCAGTGACCGCCGACGTGCCCTTGGCCTCCGACTTTCGTGCCGTCTTCGCGTACCCATTGCAATCCATGTCCGCCTTCGGAGACATACGCGCCCATGAACAGCAGCGGTTTGCCATCCGCGGTCCGGTCACCAGGCACAAACGCGACACTCGTCGGTGGCGTGTGATTGGTCATCCAACATCCCGTTCCGTCGTCGGTTTCCCAGGCTGGGTTCCCGTCGCTGTAGACGCTCATTTCATAGACCAATTTCAGCGGATCTCGCCACAGTCCACGAACGGTGTATGACCCAGGACCGACCAACCGCGTCGGGATTTGGTACAGCCCATGCCGTGGCGAATCCAGATCCCGAGTGACATCGTCGCTGGCGTCCCACCACACGGTGTGCGAGCCCGCTGGGAACGGGGTTTCGCTGATCAGGTTGCGTACCCGTTGCCCGTTTTCGTCATCAATCACCAGGGTCACCAAGCCAGGTTTGGCAATCTGAAAATGAATGGGGATTGGTGGATGGACCGTTGATTGTTCGGATTGAACCAAGGACGACAGCGGCGCTTCATGGAGCGGTTTGATCGCAGCGAGTTCACCCAGCCAAACGCGTCGTCCGCCCGCGATGTGAGTTCTCAAGTGCTCATGCTTGCTGGTCGAAGGTGCGGTCATTTTCAATCGAACCGCAGTCGTCCTTTCGAGATCATCAAAGGCGAGCCAGTGTGGGACCAGCGGTCTCGGGTACATAGCATCCAGGTCCTCACCGCTGGAGACCTTTTTCCAGCTTGACTCCGGAGCCGATGTCGGCGGTTGGGAAAAGTCGCCGGTGTAGACCTCCACGTCCGCGGCGTCGAACCCGTTCCACAGCAACGCAACACCGCTCAGTTCAACCGGGCGTTTCCAGGCGACCATCATCCATTCCGCGTGGGCTTCATCGATCACGTCACCAGTTGGAACGTTCTTCTCAGCATTGGCCCAAGTGTTCCACATTCGGTCGTTGGTGCCATTCAAGACACGTTCGATCGATTCGGGGTGACTGCCGGAAACGGCCACTCCCTGAGGACCAACATTGGCAACTCGTTCCGACAAAATCCAGACGCCACCGAGGTATCCCGATGGGTCTCGCTCGATCGCGGTTGCGTGGTGGGTGAAGCGAAGGGCTCGCGTCTTGGTTGAAACGGGCAACACCCAAAACGCGTACTCGTCCGCAAGCACCTCGCTTGTTGATACGACTTGCGTGCGACTCCGCTTGGATGTCGCCGAATTGGGACTGGCAACGGCATCGCTCAAACGCTCGGCAGGAATCCATTGGTCGTCATCACCCAGGTCGCCAGGGTAGGCAGCATCGGGTTTGAGCACGCTGAGTGTTCCGCCACCGCGAACGATCACCGTCCCGATTTCGATGGGCCGGTTCAGGCCGATGCGGAGGTGCCGAGTGCCAGGGAGTTTTTGGCGACCGAAGCGAAGACCATGCCAATCTGGTTGGTCCTGCTGAGTCCAAACCACATCGATCGGTCCGCGGGGACAATCACTTGGGGCGATCGGCGTTTCCTGACCCGAAAACCAATCTGCCAACCCATCTGTATCGAGGTCGGCCGTTTGAAGGGGCGTTTCAAATTGCTTGGCCAGCGGATGTTTCGCATCCGCAGAATTCATTGAACAGATCAACAACGGCAGCCACAACAGATACTTCTGCATCGCGGTCACTCGAGTAGCAGTGAATGAAGAATCAAGACTTCAAACTGCTGAACGCCGAGCCACATCAAGGAAGTGATTGGGGATCTCAGGGAGGGCAGTTTGCGCAATCGATCCGATGAGTATGGCCGCCCCAAAAAACGAGTCAACGATTTTCTTGCGACACAACCGTGAGGAAAAGGAAAGGCGAAGAACAGGTTGTCCTGATCAATCTCCACCCTGTTCCGCCCGCGTTGTTGGGGCCGGTTGCCAGCGACGGAATCGAAGCGGCGTCTCAGTCGATCGTGACGAACTCGTTGCAGTTGAATAGCGCCAAGCAAAGATGGGCTTGTTTCTCCGCTTCGGCCGACTCGCTGGCATGGAGGAAGTCTTCCGCTTCGATCCATTCTTCCTTCGTCGGTGAGCGTCCGAGTGCACGAAGGAACATCGCCTCAATGCGTTGTGCTTCGGTGGGAGACTCCTCTTCGATCGACGAGGCCATCGATCGTGCTAGGTTCAGAGAGAACTGCGAATTCAGTAGGTGCAATGATTGCGGCGCCGTGGTCGATGTGCCTCGACTGGAACAGCTTGTGTTTGCGCTGGGGCGGTCGAAAACTTCGAAGATCGGGTACCGCAGGTTTCGGCGTGCAAAGACGTAGATGCTGCGTCGATCGTGCTCGGACGGATCCTTCGTGACGTTCCATTGATTGGGGAGCAAGGTTCCAACCAGTTCCTCGGGGAGCGGCGGGCGAACGCCGGGGCCACCGGACTTCCAATTGATTTGTCTCGATGCAACCAGCATTGCGTCACGAATCGCTTCGCCTTCGAGTCGCCAGCGTGGATAGCGGGACAGCAGTTCAGCATGTGGATCTGCCTTCCGTGTTTCAGCCCAGGCCAATTGTTCGGGTTCGGTTGCGTCTTCCGAGAGACGGCTGCGTTGGCGATAGGTGGCGGATGTCACGATCATTCGATGCAGCGACTTGAGGCTCCAGCCCTGGTCGACGAATGAGATCGCAAGCCAATCCAGCAATTCGGGGTGGCTGGGCTCGGCACCCATCACTCCAAATTCACTGGGCGTGCTCGACAACCCGACACCAAAATGATGTTGCCACACACGGTTGACCATCACACGCGATGTCAGTGGATTCTCTGCCGCGACCAACCAATCCGCCAAGGCGGTTCGGAGGCCAGCCGATTTTTGCGTTGGTTGTGGCGAGTAGGCATTCGTTTGCGACGAAACAACTCGAATGACCCCGGGATTCAGCTCTGGGCCAGGACTGCGGAAATCACCTCGCAGCATCAGATGGCTCGTTCGTTTGGTTGGAAACGATTCACTGAGAGTGGAGAGCGAGTGGTTTTTCTTTAGCGAGACCGAGGGTTCAAAGATGGCGCGAAGCCGATAGAAGTCAGCTTGGCTGATCGGGTCGTACTTGTGATCGTGACACTGGGCACAGCCGACTTGCAGCCCGAGAAACACAGCTCCGATGGTCGATGTCAATTCGTTCAAGACCGTGTGTCGACGCTCGTCCGTCAGGTTGATGTCCGGCATGTCAGGTCCGGACAGGCAAAACCGCGTTGCCGTCCGAGCTGATTGGTCATTCGGATCGATTTCATCGCCAGCGATCTGGCGTCGGATGAACTCGTCATAGGGCAGGTCCTCATTGAGAGCCGCGATGACCCAATCGCGATACTTCCATGCCTCCGGTCGGAGTTTGTCATGCTCGAATCCATCGGTTTCCGCAAATCGAGCCAAGTCAAGCCAATGCTGTGCCCAACGTTCGCCATACCGCGGTGAGTCAAGCAACCGATCGACAAGCCGCTCATAGGCATCGGTTCTTGCGTCTGCTTCAAACGCGGCGATCTGCTCGGGTGTCGGTGGCAATCCGGTCAGGTCAAAGCTCAGCCGCCGAATCAGCGTGCGACGTGAAGCTTTGGGTTGCGGGTGCAGATTGCGTTGGCTCAGTTCGTGTTGGATGAAATCGTCGATTGGATTTCGACGCCAACCTGTGTTGGCAGGCGGCGGCACTTCAACAGTTTCGAGTGGCAAAAACGCCCAGTGCTCACGATCATATTCGTCAATCGGTAGCTCGACGTAGGCAGCGGAATCATCGTCAGCGGTCGTGCAATGCACGGTGAGCAGTGTGCTGATCGCAAAGGTGCACAGAATCGTCAACGCGTGCCGCCAAGGTGCGTTCGAGACAGGCCAGGATTTTTGTTGTTGTGCACGCATCAACGGATGATCCCTTGGACGACTTCCGCTTCATCGGGGCCGGTCAACCGTTTGTCCAGCCCATTGTGAAAGTAGGTCAGGTCGTTGTGATCGAGTCCCAGCAGATGCAGCAGCGTCGCGTGGAAATTGGTGACAGAGACTTTGTCCGAGACCGCTCGCAGTCCGATCTCATCCGTTGCCCCGAATGCCCGGCCGCCGCGAATGCCGGCACCGGCGAGCCAGACGCTGTATCCCCAAGGGTTGTGATCGCGGCCCTTGCCTTGTTCGCTCATGGGCATCCGCCCGAACTCGCCACCCCAGATCACCAACGTGTCTTCCATCAACCCGCGTTGCTTGAGATCTTGCAGAAGTCCAGCGACGGGTTTGTCGGTTCGTCGGCAATATTCGGTGTGATTCTTTTCGACGTTCGCGTGAGCATCCCAGCCATTGGTGTCGCCGGAATACAACTGCACAAAACGCACGCCGCTTTCGAGCATCCGGCGGGCCAGCAAGCAACGCTCACCAAATTCGCGTGTTTCCTTTTGGTCGATGCCGTACATCTGCTTCGTTTGTTGGGTCTCGTTTTGGATGTCGACCAGTTCCGGTGCTTCGGATTGCATCCGAAACGCCAATTCGTAGGCTTTCACGCGGGCCGTCAGGCGATCATCCAGTTCCCGCAGTTCCAGGTGCCTTCGGTTCAACTTTTGAATGAGCGACAGGTCCAGTTGTTGCTGTTGTGCGGTGACACTCGGTTGGGGCTGCAAGTCAAGGATTGGCGAAGATCCCGGACGCATGGTGACGCCCTGATAGGAGGCTGGCAGATAGCCGTTTCCCCACGCTGGCGGTCCCCCTTTGAGTCCTCCACCTGGATCGGGCAACACAACGAACGCAGGCATGTTCTGGTTTTCAGAACCCAAGCCATAAGCAACCCAACTGCCGACGCTGGGATTGCCCATCAGAATGCTGCCCGTGTTCATTTGATAAACGGACTGCGGATGGTTCACGCTGTCGCCGTGCATCGAACGAATCACACAGAGATCGTCCGCGTGTTCTGCAATGTTCGGAAGGAAGTCACTGATTTCCAGACCGGATCGACCTCGCGGACGAAAGCGGCGAATGGGAGCCAGGAGAGGATTCTTCTTGACATTGCGACGCGTCATCACGTTGCCAAAGCTTTCTGGCAACGTCTGGCCGCTGTACTTGGTCAGTGTGGGTTTCGGGTCCAGCAGATCCACGTGACTGGGGCCACCGTGCATGAAAAGCCAGATCACTCGTTTGGCACGCGGTGCGAAATGCGGTGGATGGACATCCGCACCAGCATTGGCTTGGGCGAGCGAGGCACAAGCGAGCATTCCCATTCCGCCACCCGCGCCGGCGAGGAAGCTACGTCGCGATGATGTCGGTGACTGATTCGTTGGTTGCATCTGCAAAACCGCGTTGATCAGTAGGAAGGGGCTTCTGAATGCTCGGGAGATTTCCCCGGAGCAACGTCGCGCTGAATGTGACGAGGCCCACTATAGCGAAGTTGCAATGCCATTGCGGGGCAAAGGCGGAGGCCACATCAACACGCCAGGCATCGCAGTCGAGTTTTATCGCATGATAACGGGTAAAGTGTGAAATTTTACGGACACTGCAACCGCCGACGCGATAAGACTGTTCGGTCCGACGTTTCCGTATTGGGTTTCAGCTTGGATTTCGTCCCGCCGTCAGCACAACGTCGATGTGCATGACAACATTCCCTCCTGGGTCTCTTAAAATGATTGTGATTCGAATTCTGTTGTTGGTCGTCCTCGCGTTGCCGTTGTCGGCGACGGCCGAGGAGGGCACCGTTCACTCGTTCGAACGACAACAACTGACGAACACCTACTTCTCCGAAGGTGCAAATTCCGCTGACATCAACGGCGATGGCGTGGTGGACATCGTTTATGGACCGCATTGGTTTGAAGGCCCTGACTTCACCGCGAAGCATGAAATCTACCCACCCGTTCCACAGAACATGAATCGTTATGCGGACAACTTCTTCAGTTGGCTGCATGACTTCAACGGCGACGGGTTCAACGATGTCTTTGTCGTTGGATTCCCAGGGACACCCGCCTACGTCTACGAAAACCCCGGGAAAGATGATTGGGACAAACACTGGGCAAAGCATCAGGTGTTCGACTGGGTGTCCAATGAGTCGCCGCAATGGATCGACATCGTGGGCGATGAGAAACCGGAGCTGATCTGCACGCGAGATGGGTTCTTTGGTTTTGCGACCGTCGATTGGGACCATCCTTTTGAGGCCTGGGAGTTTCATCCGATTTCGGAACAGGTCGCCCCCAAGAAGTTTGGTCATGGGTTGGGGATTGGTGACGTCAATGGAGATGGGCGGCAGGACTTGATCCATTCACAGGGTTGGTTCGAGCAACCGTTGACGCACCAACTGACATCACGCTGGTTTCATCATCCGGTTTCCCTGAGCGAAGGGTACGGCGGCGCGGAAATGTACGCCTACGATGTCGACGGTGACGGGGACAATGACATCATCACAGGTCATCGCGCGCATGATTTTGGGTTGGCCTGGTACGAACAGATCCCAAGCAGCGACAAAAACGAGCCCGCGTTCAAGCATCACTTGATCATGGGAGAACATCCCTCCGAGAACAAATATGGCATCGCGTTCAGCGAATTGCACTCGGTGGCCTTGGCCGACATCGACGGGGACGGGTTGAAGGACATTGTTACCGGCAAAACCTATTGGTCGCATCACCGCCAGAGCGCTCAGTGGCATGCCGGGGCGGTTGTCTATTGGTTCCAACTGAAACGCGGCAAAGACGGCGTGGAATGGGTCCCATTCAAGGCTGATGGGGAGGCGGGAATCGGTCGGCAGGTTTCGATCGTCGATGTCAATCAGGACCAACTTCCGGACATCGTTGTCGGGGGAATGCTTGGTGCACACGTTTTGACGCATCAGGTGAAGTCGGTCAGTGAGGCGGAGTACAAAGCGGCGCAGCCGAAGGTCTACACCGGACCGAAGCTGCCGCGGGTCGAAGGCGCCGAGGCGCTGCGTGGTCCGAAATCGAAGCTCGACCGTGAGACGGGGCAGGTGCCCGGCGCGATTGAAGGGGAAACGTTGACAGGCGAGCCGACCGGTGGATCGGCAAAGGCTCAGGACATGTCGGGTTTCAGCGCGGATCAGTGGAGCAACCAGTCGCAACTATGGTGGACCGGGGCCAAGCCGGCTGACTCGTTGAAGCTTCCCCTGCCAGAGTTCACGGGAACCGTCGACATCGAAGTCGTGCTCACCTGTGCGGGCGACTATGGCATCGTGCAACTGACGCTGGATGACAAACCGCTGGGGCCGCCCATCGACCTGTACAGCGGCAACGTGGTGACGACGGGAGTCCTGTCCTTTCCAAAGATCGCTGTCGAAGGAAAACAACACGCGTTGAACGTGCGAATGGTGGGCGCCAATCCCAAGGCCAAGAAGGCCTACATGTTTGCGTTGGATTACCTGCGGATCAAACAATCCGAGGGCAGTTTTGTTGCCGGAACGTCAGTGAAATCGAAAGCGATGGGCGCTGCTCCCGTGGGAATCAAGCCGAAGTCAATCGATGGACGCGAGTTGAACCTCGACTTTGAAACTGGCACGCTGGCCGACTGGACCGCAGAGGGAAACGCGTGGGAGGGGCAGCCAATCAAAGGCGACACGGTTGCTGGTCGTCGAGCGGACATGAAGAGCAACCATCAGGGTGAGTATTGGATAGGCGGCTTCGAGAAGTTTGGTGACAAAGGTACTGGCTCGCTGACGTCCGCCCCTTTTTTGGTGACTCATCGATACGCCACGTTTCTGGCCAATGGAGGTGATGGCGAGAAGACTCGTGTGGAGCTGGTCAGAAAGGACACCGGCAAAGCGTTCTATCAAATCTTTGGCACGAAGAGGGAAACGCTGCGGCAAATCACGGTCGACTTGAATCCACTCATCGGTCAGGAAATCATGATCCGGATCGTTGATGAGCACCGTGGTGGTTGGGGGCATCTGAATTTCGACCATTTTCGCCTGCACTCATCCAAGCCCGCGGAAGTGACGCCGCAGATGATTGCTCTGGCGGCAGACGAGTACCCACACGCTGGGCTTTCCGCTCAGCAAGCGGCTGAGGCAATGACGTTGCCCGATGGCTTTTCCGTCACCGTTGGGGCCGCTGAACCTCAGGTGCAGCAACCCATCGCGATGGCCATTGATGATCGAGGCCGAGTGTGGGTTGCCGAAGCGTACGAGTATCCGATCCGCGCAACAGGCGACCAGGGCCGTGACCGCATCCTGATCTTTGAAGACACAGACGGCGATGGTTCTCTCGATAGCCGCAAGGTGTTCGTGGAAGGATTGAATCTTGTCAGTGGGCTGGAAGTCGGCTTCGGTGGGGTGTGGGTCGGCGCGGCGCCTTACTTGATGTTCATTCCTGACCGCAACGGCGACGACCAGCCGGATTCCGCGCCGCAGATTTTGCTGGATGGTTGGGGATACCAAGACACACACGAGACGCTCAACACGTTTGTTTGGGGACCGGACGGTTGGTTGTACGGTTGCCACGGTGTGTTCACGCATTCCAAAGTCGGCAAGCCAGGGACACCCGACGCAGAACGCACACCGCTGAACTGCGCGGTGTGGCGTTACCACCCGGTTAGGCACGAATTTGACGTGTTTGCAAACGGAACCAGCAATCCGTGGGGAGTTGACTTCGACGATCACGGGCAGGCTTTCATCACCGCCTGTGTGATTCCTCATCTGTATCACATCATCCAAGGGGCACGTTACCAGCGGCAAGGTGGACGTCACTTCAATCCCTACACCTACCGTGACATTCCCACGATTGCCGATCACTTGCACTATCTGGGATCAACCCCGCACAGTGGCAACAGCAAATCGGATGCAGCCGGTGGAGGCCATGCTCATGCCGGCGCGATGATCTACCTCGGCGGCAAGTGGCCCCAGCAGTATCGCAATCAGTTGTTCATGAACAACATTCACGGGCAGCGTCTGAACATGGATGTGCTGCGACCAAACGGTTCCGGCTTCGTTGGCAGTCACGGCCCGGACTTTTTGCTGACGGGCGACCAAGCGTCTCAGATCCTGAACTTTCGGTATGGCCCCGATGGCAATGCATGGATGATCGATTGGTACGACATGCAAGCCTGCCACCGACGCGAAGCGGACATTCACGACCGAACCAATGGGCGGATCTACAAGATCCACTACGGCAAGTCAGAAACGTCGGCTCCGCCAAAGTCGCTTGACTCGATGAGCGACCTTGAACTCGCCCAACTGACGCTTCACGAAAACGATTGGTATGTCCGTCATTCGCGGCGCAATTTGCAAGAACGGGCGACCATGCATTCGATGGACGATTCAGCGGTGGCCTTTCTAAATGAAGTGCTTGCCGAAAACGAGCACGACACCCGTCGATTGCGGGCCGCTTGGGCGTTGCATGTGATCGGTGGCCTCACGAACAGCAACCTGCACTCGATGCTTTCCGACGCGAGTCCGTATGTTCGCGGATGGGCTGTCCAACTCGCACTTGAGAACGCGAAAGCGGACCCGAAGCTGCTCGCTCGTTTGGTCGATCTTGCTCACACCGACGAATCCCAGGTTGTTCGGCTGTATCTCGCCTCCGCCGCTCAGAAACTTCCTTTGGAACAGCGATGGGATCTGCTCACCGCCCTCACCGGGCATGCAGAAGATCGGGACGACCACAATCTCGCGTTGATGTACTGGTACGCCGCAGAGCCGTTGGCCGAGGAGGACACCGGACGCGCACTCGCGTTGGCAATGTCGGCAGGCAACAACATCCCGCTGCTTCGAGAGTTCATGTTGCGTCGCATTGGAAGCGGCGGAGCAGATTCGTCTCTGGCCGCTTTGGTCGAGGGACTTGGCGAGGCCAAGTCGCCTGAGTTGCAACTCACGTTTTTGAACGCCATTCGCGCCGCGTTGGTGGGCCGTCGGCAGGTGACTGCACCCCCGCAATGGACGACGGTCTCGGCGGGCCTGCTTTCGAGTGATGATGCCGCTGTGCGTCTGCAGGTCATTGCGCTCGGTGTGACCTTTGGGGATTCCGCTGCCTTTGCCGCGATGCGTTCGCAGATCGAGGACAACGCAGGCGACGCCAAGACTCGACTCGTTGCCCTGCGTTCCTTGCTCGACGCTGGCGACCCAGGATTGGTGCCGACCCTGTCTTCGTTGCTGGAGAGTGAAAGCCCGCTGCGTGAGGCATCCATCCGTGGGCTTGCCCAGTATGGCGATCCTGCAGTCGCTCCGGCTTTGCTGGACGCGTACGCCGATTTCTCACCCAACGAGCGACGCCTGGCACTGGGGACGCTCTGTGGACGGGCCTCATCGGGAGTGGCGTTGCTGAAGGCGATCGATGCCAAGCAGGTTGCCAATTCCGAACTGACAGCCGATTTGGTTCGCCAGTTGCAGTTCTTGAAGAGCGACGAAATTGATTCGCTGCTGGAGAGTGTTTGGGGGACGGTCCGAGAGTCCGCCAGCGACAAATTGAAACTGATCGCGGAGATGAAAACCCTGGTCGCGTCCGAGGCTCATCCACCCGCGGATTCTGAACTTGGCCGAGCGATTTTTGCCAAGACCTGCATGAAGTGTCACGTGCTTTACGGCGTCGGGCAAAAAGTTGGGCCTGATTTGACGGGATCGAACCGAGCCAACATCGATTACTTGCTCAGCAACATTGTCGACCCCAGCGCGGTGATGGCCAAAGAGTACATGCCGACGATCATCCTCACCGATGACGGCAGAGTGGTGAATGGATTGGTCAAAGCAGAGGATCGCAACAGCATCACATTGCAAACCTCGGATGCTTTGATCGTCATCCCGAAGGAGGAAATCGAGGTTCGTCGGGAGAGTGAGAAGTCGATGATGCCCGATGACCAATTGAAACAATTCAGTCCGTTGGAAGTGCGCTCTCTGATCGCTTACTTGCAGGGGAAACAACAGACGGCGATGCTCGCCAATCCCGACAACGCCGGGGCGATTTTCAACGGTCGCGACCTGACCGGCTGGAGTGGCACCGATGGATTGTGGTCAGTGGAAGACGGTGAACTGGTTGGCCGAACGGCGGGATTGAAACGCAACGAATGGATTGTCAGCGATCTGTCCGTGGAAGACTTTCACCTGACACTGGAAGTCAAGTTGCTCGACAACGCGGGCAACAGTGGCATTCAATTCCGGAGCAAGGCTCATGACGGTGAAGTCAGTGGGTACCAAGCAGATATCGGAGCAGGTTGGTGGGGCAAGCTTTACGAGGAACACGGCAGAGCCCTGCTGTGGAGCGAGTCCGGAGAAGAACACGTGAAGCTCGACGATTGGAACACCTACGAAGTCATCGCCAACGGCCACCACATTCGCACGCTGATCAACGGCAAGGAATGCGTGAACATGGAAGACCCGATGGGAGCCCATCGAGGCATCATCGCGTTTCAGCTTCACAGTGGAGGCAAAACCGAAGTTCGTTTCCGCAATGTTCAGCTCGAGATTTTGCCGACGTCGGGTTCCCATTCGGAGGAGTGAAAACGGTCTGCATCGTGATGCAGGTCGGCAGGAATGATCGGGCACAACCATGTGAGCCGTTTGGGCGTTCGCCTGGACCGCGAAAGGTTTGATGTCGTGGAGCGTATTGGTTCGCGAAGTTTTCATCCCGATAGGGATGAAGAAAGGCAGAAGCCGGAAGAAAAATGGCATCCGCTGTTGGAGTGCCAATCGCAAAGATTTCGCTGTCCAACGCTAGCCCACGGTTACAGGACACGAACCGGACTCGATCGCGTTCCGGCTGACTCAATCAACAGGCTGTGAGGGGATGGATTCCCGATCCGTTGCCAGCATCAAGTCCAAGCAACCGCCGGGCTTTGAACAGTGCGATGGGGGATCGGCCACGGCTGCAGTGAGTGTTCGTTCTCGCTGGCTCGTCGAAGCAGTGTCCCGAGTGATTCGCCAATGGAGCTCACTACCCGCGTTTGAAGAATGCGGCGGTGGTGGAAGCTTGGTGCGGCGATGGCACGCGGATTGCTTACGTGTCCCAATGTGGTCGAGGGTCGGCCGCCTATCACCCTGAATGACAAGCGGAGCGTTCGCGTTTCTCGGGGAGAGAACATTCGATGTACATTGAGGTGGATGCGAGATGCATGCGATCACTGCAGGGGCAGATGTAGCGAGTACCGGACCGACGTTCATGAAGCGTGCCTACTACGTGTTGAAGGCGTGGAGTCAGGCCCCGTTGGACGTCGCGACTCTTTGTCCGAGTTCCCCGTCTCTGACTCGAAAACTTGCCAACCGCGATTGCGTGAAAAACGCTCGCAACGTCATCGAACTGGGGCCAGGAGCAGGCGGGACAACGCAAACCCTGCTGGAGTTCATGCGGCCTGATGCGAGGCTGATGGTGGTCGAAAAATCGACTGTTTTTTCAGAGCCTCTGCAGGCGATTCACGATCCGCGACTCGAGGTGGTGATGGACGACGCTTGTGCTCTCACCGATCTGGTGATGAAGCATGAGTTCGGATTGGCCGATGTGGTCGTCTCGGGGATTCCATTCAGTAGCATGCCGCCGACGATTGCGAAGACGATCGCTCAGTCGATCCATCAAGTCTTGCGGCCGGGCGGCGTGTTCATTGCTTATCAGATTCGAGACCATGTCAACGAATTTGCTCGGCCTCTGTTTGGACCGGCAGAAACCGAGGCCGTTCCCATGAATCTTCCACCGCTGACGTTGTACACCTGGACCAAGGTGTGCATGCCAAAATCCAACGTGAAAAACAATGGGGCCATTAAGAGAAGTGTCTCCCCGTGAGCGTGAGAATGCAGCGAACATAGTGGACGCGGAGGAAATGGATTCCGACGGCCGGCGAGGAGAAACGATTTCGAGGATCGCGAGAGGAAGCCTGTTCGGTATGTGATGTGCATTGGTTGTGCATTGCGAAGCAGGTCGGCAGGAATGATCGGGCATCACCATGTAAGCCGTTTGGGCAATCGCCCCGGTTGGACGTGGAAGCAACCACGCTTGCCAAGACATTTCGAACGCCCAAAGACTCCTGCCGACCTGCTTCGATGCCGTCGAACCGTCCACTCGTACCGGAAATTTTAGCCATGCAAGTTCTCACCACGCAGTGCCCGTACTGCCACCACGAAGTCGATAGCACGATCGAGCATTTAGATGGCCCTGTGCTTTGTCCCAGTTGTGAAAAACCGTTCGAGATGGAGATGCCGACGGCCGTTGTCACCGCCGTTCATGAAGTCGACGAGAAAACGGCTCGCGAAAACAGGATGGCATCGGAGCCAGAAGAACGCACGCTGGTGGAAGTTCATCCAGTCGTCTTTCGCGCCCGCCCAATCGCGACGCTTGTTTTTTCAGTCGTCGGTATCGTCGCTGCAGTGCTGATTCTGATGTCAGTGGCTGGGATGTCCTTGGCGGGTTACGCATTGGATGAGATGGCGGTGATCGGACCAGCCTCGGTCGTGGTTTGGTTGAGTGCGGCTGCCTTGATCGTGACTGCGGGGGTGATTGGCTACTGGACGCTGTTGAGCCGGTTCACCACTTTGACCGTCACCGATGATCGAACGGTCTACCGGGAAGGCATCGTCTCGCGGGAGACGTCGGAGGTGCAGCACGACGACGTTCGCAATATTCAACTCGATCAATCGTTTGTTCAACGTTTGCTGAATGTGGGTGGCATTGGCATCTCCAGTTCGGGGCAAGACGATTTGGAGGTTGTCGCCAAAGGCCTTCCCCACCCCAAACGAATCATCGATCTCATTCGCGAAAATCAGGATTGAGCTTCCGCGGTGAATTGCTTGGACGCGAGCTTTCGGTAGCAGACACGAACTCGATCTCGGTGTTGGCAGCGGTCTGATCGCCACTTGTCCTGATTCGCACCGGATGAAGGTCAGCCCTGTTGGTGTGAACGGCAACTGTCAGTTGTGAGCCGGAGAAGTGCCTTGTTCACTGAGTGGGGACATTTGAAAGTTTGAAACCGTTGCCCAACGATTGGAGTCGGCTTCTCCCATGTAGAACTGCAGGCTGACGTGCGGAGCGGGAGTCGAGGTTTGGGAGGGCAAAGTGGTCGTTCCAACCGGTTTCCAGTCGGTGCCTGGTTGTCGGTATTGCCCGAGAAGTTGTGAGCCCTTGACGACGAATCGCAACTGCACCGTCTCGGCAGGGTAAGGAATGATGGCGATGGTGCGTGCCCGATCATTCGTTTCGTGGCCCATCACGATGTTGGTCGTGCTGTTTTCAAGTTCCAGGCCGAGCTTCACCATCGTTGAATCGCTGTAGTACCAAACCAAGTTGGCTTGTTCCCAGCGTTTCTTGGGTGCTTGCGTGATCTGCACGCGAACGTCAACGGCTTCTTTCCAAGTATCAGGGATGGGGTGGAGCAAGACGTTCTTCGCATCGTTGTCTTTGCCCCACATGTTGCCTGGTTCGATCAAGACTTGCAGGCCATCTTGGGTGAATTTCCAGCCGGCCTTGTTCTCTCGCACCCATCGCCATTGGTCACTCATCCCGTCCACAAACGACTCGGTGATCGGTTCGGCTGCTGGGGTGGCGGAAGGCAGCCAGGCGGCAATCAATCCAATGGAACACAGAAGGATTCGGCACATATCAGCTTGTTCTTGGCGGGGAGTTGGGTGGGGAAGGTTGATTGTACTTTCAATCCGCTATGCCCACTTGCTGCCATGTTGAGTTGCCCACGGACGTGATCACGCTTAGGCGAGAATCTCCTGGATGACTTTGCCGGCGACATCCGTCAGTCGGTAGCTGCGTCCGTTGTGGAAGTAGGTGAGGCGTTCGTGATCCAGGCCGAGCAGGTGCAGGATCGTGGCGTGCAGATCGTTCACGCTGACGGGATTCTCAACGGCCTCGTATCCAATCTCATCGGTCTCGCCGTAGCTGACGCCACCTTTGATACCGGCCCCCGCCATCCATTGCATGAAGCCTTTGGGATTGTGGTCGCGTCCCTTGCCGTTTTGCGAGATCGGCATGCGGCCAAACTCGCCGCCCCAGATCACGAGGGTCGAATCGAGCAACCCGCGTTGTTCCAAATCGGAAAGCAATCCAGCGACGGGGACATCGGTGGCGGCGCAGTGATGGGTGTGGTTCTCCTCGAGGTCACTGTGAGCGTCCCATTCGCCGTCGCTGTAGACCTGCACGAACCGAACGCCGCTCTCGACGAGTCGGCGTGCCATCAAGCACTTGGACCCAAACGATTTGGACCTGGGGTTGTCGATCCCGTAGAGCTGTTGCGTGGCCTTTGTTTCTCGCGAAAGATCGACAACCTCGGTCGCTTCTTTCTGCATTCGAAACGCCAATTCAAACGAATTCATGCGGTTGGCGAACTCGGCGTCGCGGGTGTGACGTCGCATGTGTTCGTCGTTCAGCTTGGCCATCAAGTCGAGCTGTGCGACTTGGTCTTGTTTGGTGATTTGAGGTTGTCGGTTGAGGTTGAGAACCGGTGCACCTTGGGATCGGAAGAGCGTGCCTTGAAAGGTTGATGGGAGAAAGCCTGCACCCCAATTGTGAGGTCCGCCTTTGGCACCTTGCGTGTTGCCCATCACGACGTAGCCGGGAAGGTTTTGGTTTTCGCTGCCCAGTCCATAGGTCACCCAAGCTCCTGCGGTGGGGAATCCCGGACGTGGCAGCCCGCTGTTGATTTGGTAGATCGCCGGGACGTGATCGTTCGATTCGCTGTAGCACGATTTGATGAACGCCATCTTGTCGACGTGTTTCGCCACGTGGGTGTATTTGTCGCAAACCCACTGCCCGCTTTCGCCATGTTGTTGGAACGAAAACGGTGACTTCATCAGCGGTCCCGGGTTGCCAAAGAACGCTTGGATGTCGGTGGTGTCGCCGTCTCGTTTGTCGAGTTCGGGCTTGGGATCGAACATGTCGACTGAGCTGGGCGCACCCTCCATGAACAACCAGATGACCGACTTCACTTTCGCGGGGAAGTGGCCCGGTCGCGGTGCCAGCGAAGTGATGGGATCGGATAGGTCATTCGTCGGTGGTGCGGCCAACAAATTTTGCTCGGCCATCAGATTGGCCAGACCGATCATCCCTGCGCCGGCACCCGCCCGGCACAGCCATTCGCGGCGGCTGAGCATGTTCGCGACGCGACCGCAGGGAAACAGTTGTGAATGATTGGTCATTTTGGTTCGCCTCTGACTCAATGTAAGTTACTGAATGATGCGGTTGGTTGCCGGCGGTTGTTGAGTTGTTTCGACGGGCTTGGAAGCCCATCGTACGGGGCCTGAAATTCAATCGATGTAGATGAATTCATTGAGTCCGAAGAGGGACTGACAAAAGTCGGCCAGCGCTTCGATCCGTGGATCTTGCTCCCCTCGTTCCGTTCTCGCGATCGTTTGTGCTTCGATGAATTGCATGGAAGCTTCGACTTCGACGTCCGTTGGCAACCTCGCAAAGGACATCTCAAACGCTTCGGCAATGACCGGTTCCAGTTCTGAATCATCGGACACCGAATCCCAGGGGTGCTCTTCGATCAATCGGTTTGCAAAGTCCCTTGCCACGGTGCGAACAAAGCGATCATTGAGAATCACCATGGCTTGAGGTGCCACGGTCGTGTTCTGTCTTCGCGCGCAACTGGTCATCAGGTCGGGCCGATCGAACGCTTGAAACATCGGATAAGGAATCAAACGTTTGTGGAACATGTAGACACTACGCCGCCGGGTTGTGGCGTCGTCGGGCGCGTCTTTGGGATAGCGTTCGCCTTGGATGTTTCTGGCCAGGTTGGCTTCCGGAGCGATGTAGGGTTTGTACCCTGGTCCGCCGGCTTGCAGGCTGAGTGTGTCGCTGACGGCAAGCATCGCGTCACGCATCACTTCCGCTTCGAGGCGCTGCGGATTCATCTTCCACAACAGTTCATTGCCAAGGTCGATTTCCAAACCTCGTTCGTCAGTCGCATCCCGCGAGCTGGCTTGCTGCCAAACGGCACTGCCGAGAATTTCGCGGTGCAGAGTTTTGAGACTCCAGCCACTTTCGACGAATGCGTTGGTCAAGTACTCAAGCAAGGCAGGGTGTGACGGTGCGTCTCCGTTGACGCCGAAGTCACCCGTTGTTGGCACGAGCCCCTTGCCGAAGTGATGGTGCCAAACCCGATTGACAATGACACGGGCCAGCAACGCTCCGCCGCCATGGTCAGTGTCGGTGATCCAATCGGCCAGGGCACGGCGCTGCAGGGTGCTCTTGGGGTCGTCGAGTTCGTCGTAGGCTTCCTTGGCATTTTGCCAGTAGTCATGGGCATCAACTCCGGATGACAGCATGGCTGGGAACCCGATGTCGACTTCAATTTCGCGGTCATAGAAGTCGCTGCGACGGAACAGCCAAGTCGTTTCACGTTCCTTGCCAAAGTCGCGAAAAAAGAATCCGTCTTTCCCACTGGGCAACTTGTCCGACACGCGATCGCCGCTGTGGAAGACGCCCAGCAGTTGGTAGTACTCTTTCGCAGAGAACGCATCGTATTTGTGATCGTGGCAGCGAGCGCAGGCGACCGTGATCCCGAGCATGCCAGACCCGAGTGTCGAAATCACATCGTCCAATTCGTTGTAGCGATTCGCGAGGCGTTCACTCTCGAGGAACGAATCGGGCAATTTGAACGACGTGCCCGCGGTCAGAAAACCAGTGGCGGACACCGCGGCATCGTTTTCCGGTTCGATCTCATCCCCAGCGATTTGCCAACGGACGAATTGGTTGTACGGCATGTTGTCGTTGAATGCCTGAATCACAAAATCGCGGTAGTGATAGGCATGTGGGCGGTCCATGTCCGCTTCTTGTCCGTCGCTGTCGGCGTAACGAGCGACGTCGAGCCAGTGCCTGCCCCAACGCTCACCGTATCGTGGGGAACCAAGCAATTCGTCCACCAAATTTTGAATGGCGGAGTCGGGATGTTCGGCATGAGCGACAAGGAACTGGCGGGTTTGTGCGGGAGACGGCGGCAATCCCACGAGATCAAAGTACAGTCGCCGCACCAGCGTTCGTGCATCGGCCGGTTTCGCGGTCCGAAGGCCGGCTTCATCCAATCTCCGTTTCACAAACAGGTCGATTGGACCCTTGGACCAATCGTCGCTCGATGACCGCTGTGGCGGGTTCACTTGCTGGAACCGTTGAAAGGCCCAGTGAGTTTTGGCTCGCTGCATTTTGGGATCCACGACATCCGCGCCGTCAGGCCACGGCGCACCTTGATCGATCCAGGCACGCAGCAAGGCAACCTGTTCATCCGTCAGGGGATCCGAACCTTCCGGCGGCATCAACGCGTTGTCTGCGCCACCGGATACCAACTCGATGAGCAGGCTGTCGTCGCTGTGGCCTGGTTGAATCACCTCGCCGCTGTCGCCACCCTGCAACGCCTTGGTTTTGATACCAAGGTTGAGGCTGCCTTCTTCCGTGGTGCCGGCGTGGCACTCGTAGCAGTTGTCACGCAGGATCGGTTGGATCTCACGAACAAAGTCGATCGGGGCGTATCCGGCTGGAAGCTCTTTGTTGGAGGTGGGCGGTGCTGAGTCTTGAGCCAGCGCAATGCTGGGGAGCAGTCCAAGGCAGATCGCGATGAACTGGGAGCAGCGATCGAACGGAGAAGGCATGGGAAAGCCGTTCATGCGTGTTCCCTGCAGGGGATTGGAGGTGGGAGGCAGACGACATCACGCCCCCTAACGAGGAAGCGTTTCAGCGATGCCGCTGCGGCATTGTCGGTGACTCTAAGCAGGTCGGCAGGAGTCTTTCGGCATTTGGACTGTTTCGGTAAGCGTCGTTGCTCCCACGTACAACCGGGGCTAACGCCCAAACGGCTCACATGATGATGCCCGATTATTCCTGCCGACCTGCTTAAGTGGCGTCAGTGGTGTCGTAGGGAAGCATTAGGATAGGCGAACCAAAGCCAACAGCAATTCGCAGACGCGCAAATCACTTTCGATTTTTCTCAAATTGCATTTTGGTTCATTCAGGTGGCGTGGTTCTGACGTCGATAGTCGCCGGGGGTGGTGCCAAAGTGCTGACGAAACGCTTGCGATAAAGAAGCCCCGGAAGCGAACCCGGATTCGGCCGCGATGGTGGTCATGGATTTGTCCGAATCCAGCAACAGCCGACCGACATGTGCCATGCGAACCCGGCGAATTTCTTCGGCGGGACTGCGATTGAGCTCCGCACGAAAACGTTGTTCCAGCCGTCTTCGAGAAATGGGGAACTTGTTCAATAAGTCTGCGACGGTGATGCCATCGCGAGCCTTGTCGCGGATGTAACGCAGGACTTCCGCGATTTCGTCGTCCGGTATCGCAAGGATATCGGTGGAGTGTCGGCCTCGTACCTGGAGCGGAGGAATCAACCGCTCGCGTTTCGGCGTCGCACCCCCGTTCATCATTTTCGCGAGCATCCGTGAAGCCGTTTCGCCGATCTGGTGGCTGGCCAGTTCGACTGACGAAATCTGGGGCGAGGCGACATTGCACAGCAGTTCATCGTCGTCCCCCGATAACACCGCCAATTCGTCGGGGATTCCGATCGAGTCGGCCGAACAGATCTCAACCAGTTGTCTTGCCGGGTAGGGATCGGCGGCAAAGATCCCCAGCGGACGCGGAAGGGTGGTCAGCCAACGACGCACATTGGAATAGTTCGTCAACCAACCAGCGTTTTCGTCGTGGGGAGCTTCGTACATGGCGCACTCGTATCCGCCATCGGTCACGGCACGGACAAACGCCGCGGATCGCACGTCCGAGTAGCGGCCAATCGGCGGTGCGTAACACGCAAAGTGAGTCAGGCCCCGATCCCGAAGATGTTCGAACGCCATCTTGGCTCGAGCGGCATCGTCGGTCGCGACTCGAGCGAACCAATCGCATTTGGGAACCATGATGCCGACATCCACCACCGGCAGACCCAGGCTTTTGACGTGGCGGACCGATGACTCGGATCGCAATGAAGCAATGATGCCATCGCCGTTCCAAACCTTTGGCAAACGCAGGCGACCTTGTGAGTCACGAGGCGAGATCAGAACCGTCCAACCGCTCGAGTGACCAAATCGACAAACGGCTTCGACAACATTGCGACCCCAGGAATCGTCGGTCTCAACAAGAATGCCAACATGTCGTGGTCGTTTCGTGGTTGTCACGGGGCCTGATCCCAAGGGCGGTCCAAGGTTTTTTGCGATGCGCATGAGCGTAGCAGAAGTGCGCAACTGCGCATGGTGGGAAGGGAGGTCGCACCTACAATTCTTTCCGAACGCTTGCGTCTCTGCGTGAGGTCCCGATCAATGATTCATCACCCGTTGTCCTGCCTCATGGCAGGACCCAACGTCCAACAACACTGACGAGAAAGACATCAATGACCACTGCCTCGAAGATTGCTGTGATTGGTTTGGGAGCGATGGGCTACGGCATGGCCAAGTCCTGTTTGCGGGCCGGACATGAGGTTTGGGGCGCAGACATCTCGTCTGATCCAGTCGAGCGATTTCGCGCTGAAGGTGGCCAGCCCGGCGATCTCAAGGACGTCGCAGAGACCCTGGACATCGTTGTCGTTGCTGTCCTCAACGCCGATCAGACTTCAGCGGTTTTGTTTGGCCCCGACGGAGTGGCACCCTTGATGAAAGAGGGCAGCGTCGTGATCGCCTGCGCGACCGTGGCCCCCGATTTCGCCCGTGAGATGGCCAGTCGGTGCAACGATTGCGGATTGCATTACCTGGACGCTCCGATTTCCGGTGGCGCTGCCAAGTCCGCCAAGGGACAACTCTCGATCATGGCCGCGGGGTCTGAGAAAGCGTTTGAGGTGGCGAGTCCGGCGCTCGACGCAATGGCCGAAATTGTCTTCCGGTTGGGAGAGGTCGGTGCAGGCTCCGCGATGAAAGCGGTCAATCAATTGCTGGCGGGAGTTCACATCGCTGCGATGGCGGAAGCGATGACGTTCGGCATGACCCAAGGCGTGTCGCCAGAAAAGTTTCTGGAGGTCATCCCGCAGTGTGCCGGGACCAGTTGGATGCTTGAGAACCGTGGGCCGCACATTGCCGCTGGCGACTACACACCGCTGAGCCAAGTGAACATCTGGCCCAAAGACTTGGGCATCGTTTTGGACATTGCTCGTGATGCAAAGTTCAGTGCTCCGTTGACCGCCGCGGCGCTGCAGCAGTTCCTGGCCGCTGCGGGAATGGGGTTGGGAGGCGAAGACGACGCGGCTGTTGCGAAGGTCTACGCTCGCAACGCGAGTCTGGACCTGCCGGGGGATGAATGACTCAAGCGGTTGTGCCGTTTTACTTCACCCTCCCTTCGGTGCAGTCCAGGAATAACTTGGCATCCGCAATCAGAGCGTCAATGATGACGGCTTGTCGACTCGGTCCTCAACGACGTTTCAACGCATGGAGGATGGGCACTCTTGCCTTTTTGTACCCCACATCTCGAAACACCAAAGATTAGTGTCCGATCAGAGTGGATTAGTGTTCCGCCAGAGCGGCAAAGGGAACACTAACCTCCGCTGATCGAACACGAAGCAGGTCGGCAGGAATGATCAAGCACAATCATGTGAGCCGTTTGGGCGTTAGCCCCGGTTGTGCGTGAAAACCGTGGCTAACGCCAACGGCTCACATATCCGATGACACCTGCGTACCTGCTGAATGGTTCTTGGGCAAGGGATGTTTGGCTTCAAAACGCCTGTATTTACAACGCAAACGGCTCCCAGAAGTTGTGGGGTATAAAAAGGCACTCTTGCCCGTCAGTGTCGGCCAAGACCACCAACTACAACCCAAAGCGTGAGCTTTGAAGTTGCGCCTTATCCGTCAATGGCCAACGGCCTTTTTCAACATAGCCAGGGGCATCGCCCCTGGAGCAGTAAAGCACGGCCCCATTTTGGCCAACGGCCAAATTCAATTCAAAACGTGTGGGTTGATGTTGGCCGTTGGCCAACAATACCGATTGCAAAAGCGCAACTTCAAAAAGCGTGAGCGAGGGACGCCCCCAACTCCCACGACGGCCCCATCCGGGGCGACCGTTTGTTTTCCGGACTCAGTGTCTCGGGGCTTCCGCCCCGAGCTAAGCACGACGGCCCCGTCCGGGGCGAAACCCAGACGCCAGCCAGCGATACAGCACCAGAAAACTGCTCGACCTGCTTCGTTTCGGAAGAGGTGGATGATGAATAAGCGACACGCGGCGCATCAGAGTAGAACCGTTGTCCTCAACTGTTTCGTCGGGCAACTCTCAACGGCCAAGCCCACGTTCAATCATTTCCATCTGCAAGCATTCGCATCACGCTGTTCGACGACATCAACCAACCACGCCAATAGTTCGAGACAAGTGTTTCATACCCGATCATTCCTGCCGAGCGGCTTAGAAAGCCGTTTTGATCTCCTCCAGCGTCACGCCGAGCAGATGTTGAGCGAGCGGTTCGAGGTCCTCTTCGGTGCCGTGGATGTGGAACGTCCGCTGCACGTGCTTCATGGTGCCACCAGGTGGCAATGCTGCCGCAGGTGAGGACGTTTCCAATTCGTAGAACGGACCGAGTGGTGGCTTGTTCGGCTCGGGCGATCCGTCGTTGTAGGAATTGATCACATCGCCGGCGTAGGGTTTGTCTTGCAGTTCCCACATCGAATTGACGAACCCGTGCGGCGAGTCCTGCACGTTGTAGGTGACGATGTTCAGCACTTTTCCCGCGGCGTCGTAACTGCCGGCAATGCCTTTGGATCGTTCTGGGGAGATGCCGATTTTGCCTCGACGAGTTCCATCGCCACGGAAGAACAGTTCTTGCTCCTCGACCCGCAGGTAGTCCGGCGGGACCTCGCCAAAGTAGGCGTCGTTGACCTTGGGGCCGAGTTCTTCTTCATCACCGGAGCGAAAGGGAATGACGACGGTTGTTGTGGGCGAAGGGTTGTACATGCCGAGGATCCAAATCGAGAGCAAACCCGTTTCGCTCTTCCAGGGATTCTCGCCCGTGTTGGTGATTCGATTGTCGGTTTCGTAACCCACGACGCGAAGATTGTCACCCAACTCAACCTGCAATTGGTCAGCGGCTTCTTGGGGGCTGAGCAGCTTGATTGTGCGCTCGATACCGACGTTGAATTTCGTGCCACTGTGGTTGGTCAGTTTGGCTGAGTGACTGAATTTGGCGGAGACGTCTGTTTGCTCGACCAGTTCGTAGGTCTCGGTGTCGATCGCCGGAGGCGTTGTCCAGTCCGAGAACTCGAATTGGGTTCCGGGATCGAAGAACAGTCCATACTGCCCACCTTCGGGACCGAGCCAGAAACGTTCTTCACCGCCAAAGATGTAAATGTGCTCTTCGAGTTTGCCTTTCCTCTCGTCGTCCGAAAGGAAACCTTGTTCGATGACGGGACGGTTGATCCAGCCAAAGCTTGGGCCCGTGTTGCGATCAAACGTGCTGGTCATCACTCGGCCTTGGTAGGCCGGCGCCACGGCGACGGCAGCGTCACCGTGATGCAGCAGAACCACATCGGTGTGTGCTTTCATGAACGCCACATCATCGGCGAACCCGTCCACCGCGGTGGCTGATTCAGGAAAGAGACTCATGGCTGCTACCACCAAACCTGCAAACGTTGTGAAAGTTGTGTTCTTCATCTCAGTTTTTCTCCGTGACATCGAACCGTTGAATGAATGGCAGCCCACCGCGTTGCTTGCCTTTTGGTCTTCCAATTTCGACGCCCCAATCCGGGAGTTTGCCTTTGCCGCTTTGCGTGAACGCTTCCGGCCGATAGGCGCCGCCTGCCCATGGACCGTTTTTCAATGGGTGAGTTTTGGTGAAGTGAATTCCGTCTTCGGCATACAGGATTGAATTGGTGATTGCTTTCGGGCCTGTCGTGCCGATCATCGCGGCCACGCCTTTGCCTTGAGGCCACACCAAGACTTCGTGGTTGCCAGGGATCACCGGGTTGGCTTGGTGACGCACGTAGGGACCCTCTGGTTTGTCAGCGATCGCCAACCCCATTTGGGTTTGGCCGGGGCCTTTGCCCAGTTGGCGGCCTTTGTAGTAGAACCAAACCTTTCCGTCTCGGACGATCAAGCAAGCATCGTCGACCAGGTGACTGTCGAAGTCATCCCGGTTTTCGCTGTTGGACAGCGCCGGATTGGTTGCCAGACGCTCCCAAGGACCGTCGGGTGAATCGGAAACCGCGATGCCGATTTTCGAATCGGGTTGAAAGCCTTTGCCATACTTCTTGGATGTCCCGGTGTAGAACAACCAATAGCGTCCTTCAGCGACCAGAATGTTGGGCGTGAAGACACTGGCTCCTTCCCAACTGCCGGGTTCCCCTTTCGCGAGGGCCATGCCTTTTTCGGTCCACTGGTGACCGTCCTTCGACGTCGCGTACCAGATCGTGGCATCGTATCCCGGTGAGATCTTTCCTTTCGAATACCACACGTAGAAGAGGTCATCGACTTGGATGATGTCGCTCGGGTCGCGACGCATGACACCGGGTTCGGCACCAATGCCCTCGACGGCCGAATGCGTGACAACGACAGTCGGTGCAGCGGGCGAATCGGCGTAGACCGAGCTTGCCAGCATCACGAGGAGAGCAGGGAGAAAGAGTTTTTGCATGTCGGTTTTCAAGGTGTTTTTACGAGTGAGGTGAATTTGGTTGCGGCTGAGTCGGGCAACGGTTCAGCGTTCCTGCGGGGCAACCAGATTGATGTTTCGTTGATCGGTTCCGGTCGTGTGAACATCACCGAGTTCGTTTCGAATCCGTTCGGCTTGGCTTTGCAGGCGGGCGACGATCTCGGGATGACGATCCGCGACGTTTTGCTTTTCGTTCACGTCGCGATCCAGGTTGAACAGCTGTGGCTTTTTGAGTGTCACAAAGCCTTTCGTTTTGTCGGGCTTCTTCGACCAGAAGGGTTGGTCGTCCGTCGTGCGGGGAAGATGCAGTTTCCAGTTGCCTTCTCGGACGGCTTGCAGATTGGTGCCGTTGTAGTAGCAGAGAAATGGGTGCGGTGATTGGTTGTCTTTGCCCATCAGGATCGGCAGGATGTTCTTGCCATCCAGCTTGCGATCATCCGGTGGCTGAACTCCGGCGAGTCCACAGAACAGCGGCAGCAGATCCATGCTGGTCAGCGTGACGTCCGAAACTTGGTTGGGTGCGATCTTGCTTGGCCAACGGAAGATCCCCGGCACGCGGTGGCCGCCTTCCATCGTGCAGTACTTGCCACCGTTCAATCCGCCGGCGGATCCATTTCGCGTGGGGCCGTTGTCGGATGTGAACACCACCAACGTGTTCTCGTCGATCCCGGCATCGCGAATCGCTTGCATGATTCGGCCGGTGCTGTGATCCAGTTCTTTGACGAAGTCGCCGTACTTGCCTTTGTCAGATGTGCCAACAAAGTCTTTGCTGGGACGCAACGGGTTGTGCACGATGTGATGCGATACATAGATGAAGAACGGATCGTCTTGTTGTCGATCGATGAACTCGATGACTTCATCGGTGTAGCGTTTCGTCAGCACTTCGCAGGGAACGTTTTCTTGCTCCACCGCTTTGCCGCGATACAGGGTGTTGTGATTCTTGCCTCGCCGTGGTTCGTAGTTGCTGGGGATTCCAAGGTATTCATCGAAACCGGCGTCGAGCGGGTGCGAACCTTCCACTTCCATGCCCAAGTGCCACTTGCCCACCATCAACGAACGGTAGCCAGCCGGATGCAGCAGTTCGGGGATCGTGAGCTCCTCCGGGGCAAAACTGTAGTTCTGGTATTTCGCGACGTTTTCGTTGCGGGCCACGGGCATGCCACATCGCATCGGGTAGCGTCCGGTCAGCAGAGCGGCGCGAGAAGGACTGCACACGTTGGCAGGGACGAAAAAGTCCGTGCTGCGAAAACCTTCTTCGGCGAGTGCATCGAGTTGAGGCGTCTTCACACCCGATGAATCGTAGCAACGGATGTCACCATAACCGAGATCATCCGCGAAAATGACGACGAAGTTGGGCTTGGTCGTTCCCGCTGTAGTTCCGCGACCTGCCGGCGAGACGGATGCGGTGGGGGACGGAGGTTGCTTTGCGGCTTGGGGTTTCTTCTTGCGCGACGGTTTCTTTGACCGCGTGCCTTGGGATCCTTTCTTGGGACGATAGGACTCCAATAGCGTTTTCATTTCTTCCACGACCTCGGGATGTTCCCGATAGACATTGGTGGTCTGTGATCGGTCCTTTTCCAAATCGTATAGCTGAGCGGGCGGAGCATCCTTCTTGAGGCGACCGTTTTCAATGTCGCTGTTTTTATGGCCAGAGAACTGAACCGCGGCGGGACCTCCCCAAGCGTGATGCTGGGGTTTGGAACCGTTGAATCCGCCGCTGCCACGGGCGCCGATGTACAGCCACTTGCCTTTGCGAACGGCCAAGTTGCGTGGCTGGCGTGGTGCGAGGACCAACTCCGTCCGCAAGGGTTCGCTCGGTTCCTCCAGCAACGCAGGCAACATGTTGATGCTGTCTTTCTGCTCCGACGATGGCATCTCCTGCTCGGTCAGTGCCGAAAACGTGGCAAACAGGTCGACTTGGCTGATCAGTTGATCGGACTGAGTTCCCGCTTTGATTTTGCCCGGCCATTTCGCGATCAAGGGAACTCGGTGTCCGCCTTCCCAGACGCCGAACTTGAACCCCAGCAATTCGCCATTGGGTTGATGACCGGCTTGGATTGCATCGCGTCCTGCTCGGTTGAGCATGGCACCGTTGTCGCTGGTGAAGAGAACCAGCGTGTTGTCAGTCAGGCCATTGTCTTCGAGCGAATTCACGATCTCGCCGACCATCCAGTCCAACTCATGGACAAAATCGCCGTAGAGGCCGCACTGGCTGGTGCCCTTGAAACGGGGCGCCGGGGTGAATGGGTGATGAATGTTGGGAGTGGCGAAATACAGAAAGAACGGATCGTCTTTCTTTTCACTGATCCACTTCACCGCGCGTTCCGTCAGGAGCGTGCCTGTTTTCTCGTCGTCGTAGATTTCGTGAGCCTTGAGAGCACCGCTGAATCGGTTGGGGCTCTTGATGGACGCTTCTGCAGGAAACGTGGGCGTGGGGGACACGGGTTTGCCTCCGTACACCAACGGATCGTTTGGATCGTATCCGAAGATGCTGTCATCGTTGACATAGACGTAGGGGCTGCCGCTGTTGACCAAGGGAACACCAAAGTAGTGATCAAACCCGACGTCCTGAGGTCCCGGCCGCAGTGGCACTTGCCAATCGTTCGGTTCTTCTTTGAATCCCAGGTGCCATTTCCCGAGACAGGCTGTTGCGTAGCCTTTGTCCTTGAAGACCTTTCCGATCGTCTGCGTGTTCGTGTCGATGATCAAACCGGAGGTCGTTGGCAGCGGGCCCCAGACTCCTTGACCGCCCATCGCGCGAAGTGGGTACTGGCCGGTGAGCAGCCCGTACCGCGAAGGCGTGCAGACCGCGGATGCGGAGTGGGCGTCGGTGAACCGTCGTCCTTCCGCGGCAAGTTGATCGATATTCGGTGTCGAAAGTTTCGTTGCTCCATAGCATCCCAGGTCCCCGTAGCCGAGGTCGTCAACAAAAATCAGAACGACGTTGGGTGGACGCTCCGCTGCGACGGATGTGACGCTGGCAATCAGCAGCACCAATGCGGCAGCGCAAAGAGGGACCGGAGATGAATTCATGAGAGGCATTTGCTTGGACCGGGATGAGGTCACGGCTGGAAAGAGTCGGTGCGGAAGGGGTAAGCGGGAAGTTCGGCGGCGTTGACCAGGTTCACTTTGGGTTTGCCCGCGAATGCGTAGCGAACATAGAGCGGGTGCGTCAGTTCAGATGAACTCAGCACCACGGTTTGACCCCGCAGTTCAGCGGTTGCGGGAACCCATTTTTGTGAATCGTCTGACAACCAAAATCCGGTGGGGGCGTTTCCATCGAGAGTCCGCAGGCCGCCGGCATGTTCGAAGTGGACCACCAACCGATCGTCCAGCACTTCGACGCGTTGCATTTTGGGACCCTCTGCCTCGATGGTCTGGCCCAATGTCTCGCGAGCCGCCAGCAGTGCCAGTCGCTGGCCGATGGGCAGTTTGTCCTTGGGATGAATGTTTTTGAGATCACCCAAGTCGATGGTGTTGACGACGGAAGTGTGAGGCAGTTCCAGTGACTGCAACTGCGACTCTCGCATCCACGCCCACGAGTGAGTGCTCGGATGTTCGGGGCCCATTTGCGGGCCTGTCGGCAGCGGTTTGAAATAGCCGGGCAACATCACGACCAGGAAATGCATGTCCTCGTTGCCCCACTCCTTTCGGTAGCGCTTGATCCATGCCTTCAAGGTGGGGCCATATTTCAGGATCCCCGAGTGGCGCGAAAACCAAGGTTCCTTTGACATCCCAAACATCGACTGGGTGTTCCGTTCGCCTTGGTACCACACCAGCCCTCGGCAAGCGTAAGGCACCAACGGATGAATCATCGCGTTGTAGAGAATGTTCGATTGGCGACGCAGGAAGATGTCGTCGGCTCGGCTCCAGGGTTTCTTGCCATTCAGAATGGAAGCGATCCGATCTTGGGTGTCCGTGTCCGCATCGAACTCTTCCATCATCGTCTTGAAATGCGGCACGGTGTCGGACATCTCTCGCGGCATCCAAGCTTCGATCGATGAGCTCCCCCAGCACGACAGAATGATGCCCACCGGAACGTCGCCGGCTTGTTCCAAGAAGTGAGCAAACGAAAACGCGACGGCGCTGTTGGGCGGTTGCTCCGTCCATTTGCCTTCCAAGCGATCTTGCTCGGTCATCGCGACGGTTCGTTTCACTTCGAAGCATCGAATGTTCTCTGAGCTGGCGGCCAAAGATTGGATTTCAGGAACCGCTGCGGTTGAGAATTGCATGTTGGATTGCCCGGAACAAATCCAGACCTCTCCAACGACAACATTGGTGAACGAAACCGTGGAGGTGGAGCTGGAGACCTGCAGTGTTTGTGGTTCTGCACTGGCAGGCATCGGGTCCAGTTGAACTTTCCAGGTTCCATCGGCATTGGCGACAGACCGCTGTTTTTGTCCATCAAACTCCACCGTGATCGCCGTCCCAGGATCAGCCGATCCCCAAACCGGAACCAGCATCTTTTGTTGCAGCACCGCGTTGTCGGTGAACGGCGATGCGACCGACAGATCGGCCATCGCAGTGGCGGGATACGACAACAGAAAGCATCCGGCGACGATTGCGAGACGCATCAGGTGACTTGGCGAACGGTACCGCATGGCGGGTGGGTCATTTGACATTGAGTGCCTCGATCCGTTGATGGTCGACTGGTCCGGTGAGGTATCCAAGCTTCGCGAGGAATTGATCGGTCTTGGCCAGCGTGTCGTAGAAACCGCCTCGTTTGGGATTGAAGAACCCGTGCGGTTGGCCTTCGTACAATTGGAGTTCTGTTGGGATGCCCGCCGCGATCATCTTGTCGCGAAAGGCTTTCGCGGTGGCGACAGGAACGTGTTGGTCTTTGGTGCCCAGAAACACGATCGCCGGCGGATCATCCGGCGTGATGTTGTGAGCGGGCGAGATCGCGGGGAACCACGCTTGGATCCGATCGTAGCCATACCCACCCTCTTTCGCGTTGTCGTAAACCGGGTTGAACAAGACCAACGCGTTCGGTTTGGAAGAGACGGAATGATCTTCTCCTTCCGCTTCAAAGCCTTCGCAGAAACCGGCTGCCGCGGCCACGTGCCCGCCCGCGGAACCGCCGCCCGCAATGATTTGCTCAGGATCGATACCCAATCGCTGCGAGTTTTGACGGACCCAGCGGATTGCTGACTTGCCGTCTTCCACGCACGCGTCGGGCGTGACCTTCTGGCGACTCTTGACGCGGTAATCGGCCACGAAAGCAACGATACCGCGAGAGGCCAAGTAGCGACTTTGCGGTGCCAATTGACTCACCTTGCCGCCGTTCCATCCGCCTCCAAAGAAGAACACCGCCGCCGGTCGCTTGTCTTTCGCGGGGGCGTGACCTTCTGGGTCAAAACGGTAGATGAACAGATCGTCGCCGGAAGCGGTCTTGTAAACCTCCGCGGTGGCGCCAGGCATGGCGACTTGTTCGGTCTTCGCCATCGCGGGCGTCGCCATCAGAAGGAGCGCGATCAACAGCGGTAATGTCGGTGGGAATTTCATGGGGATGTTTGTTCTTGTGTGTTAATGGGCAGAAGTGGTTCGAATGATTCAGTAGTTGACTGTTCCACCTCGCGCCGGTTTTTGTCGTTCGTTCTTCCACCAGTGGTCAGGGCCTTCGGATTCAATTCCCCGCCAGACCTTCATCAGTTCGTCTTTCATTGCTGCCGTTTTCTCTGGCATGGCGGCGGCCAAGTCGTGTTCTTCCTTCCAGTCCTTTTGAATTTCGTAGAGTTGGAACTTCGTCAGTGTCTCGTCGCCGACCAATTTCCAGTCACCGATGCGGAGTGCCACGCGATCGCCAGGAGGCGAAACATGAGTTCGCCAGAACAGCGGGATCTTCCTTTCAACCGGGGTGCCGTCGAAGGCGGGCAGCATGCTGACACCGTCAATCGTGCGGTCGTCGGGCAGTGGGATGCCGGTGATGTCCAACACCGTGGCGAAGATGTCCGTGCCGACCACCGGGACGTCACTGACGGTTCCTGGTGGGATGTGTCCCGGCCAACGAACAACACCGGGGACTCGGATGCCTCCTTCGTGGTCGCTGCGTTTGTTGCCTCGCAGTCCACCCGACGATCCGCCAAACGCAGGGACGGGCCCATTGTCGGAAGTGAAGAACAGCAGCGTGTTGTCGCTCACACCTTGTGCGTCGAGTGCGTCCATCACCATTCCCAAGGCGTGATCCATCTGGGTGATGTTGCCCATGTACTTGCTGTCTTCGTGTCCCTTGTACAAGTCCTGAAACCGCGAATCGGTTGCGATGGGCGAATGGGGTTCGTGCACCCACACCGTCATGGCGAATGGTTTGGCAGGATCGTGAATCTCTTTCAGCCAGCGTGCTGCTTCGGTGGCAACCAACTGGGCTGAGTACCCTTCGAGCTTGCCGACTGGTTCGCCGTTGCGAACGAAGTTGTCGGGGTTCTTGTGGCTGGGGCTGGCGTTGTTTTGCGTGCACATCCAATGATCGAATCCATGATCGCCGGGATGCGGGAATTCAGGATTGTTGAATTGCTGCCTCGAGAGCAAGTGCCATTTTCCGACGTGGCATGTTTCGTAACCCACCTCTTTCAATCGCTCCGGGAAGGTGATCTCGCTGGCACGCAGGTGGGCTTCATGATTGCCTGACAAGTGCCGATAGACGCCGTTTCGATAAGGCGTCCGTCCAGTCAAAATCGCGGACCGGGATGGCGAGCAGACTCCGCACGCAGAATAGCACTGCGTGAACTTCACGCCTTGAGACGCCAGACGATCGAGATTGGGCGTTTGAATCAGTTCGTGACCGTAGGTGGCGGAGTCGCCCCAGCCCATGTCGTCAGCGACAAAGACCACGATGTTGGGCTCGGCAGCTTCGATGGACGGCGATCCGGCGAGCGCCGCGAGCAGCATCGTCGGAAGCATCAGTGCAGTTCGAATCATGGGGGCATTCGATGGGAGAAGGGGACGGGACATCAAGAGTTCGAGAGGGACGTGTTGGCTTGCGTGGGATTTACCGATCACTTCACGACGGCAGGTGTTCGAGGAAGAACTGCACGGTGCGCTCGATGATGGCTTCGCGAGAGGGGTCGATGTCCGCGTCGACTTTTCGCCAGTTGTGCCCTGCGTTTTGAATGATCATGACTTCCACCGGTGCTTCGACCGCGTCCGCTTTCTGCTTCATGTGGTAGGCATGCTTGACCGGGATGGTCGTGTCTTTGTCGCCCTGGATCATCAGCAGCGGCCGGCTGTCTGAACTCAGGTAGTTGACGGGGCTCATTTCACGGTAGCGTTGCAGTTTGTTTGCCGCCGATGGGTTCGAACCCAGAATGCGAGGGCCGAATCGATCGCGGAAGTCCGCTCGGTCGTCGTGATTGAACAGTTCGGTCTTTTCAAAATCACTGGGCCCGTACCAGGAGACTCCTGCCAGCATTTGGTAAGGCGTTCCCGCCAACGCTTCGTCCCCTGGAAGCGTTTCTGGCGAGGTCAGCAACAGCATTTGTGCGATCTGCCCGCCGGCGGAATCGCCCATGACGAAGAACTTGGTGGCATCCAAGCGAAGCGTTTCGCCGTTCTTGGCCAAATAACGCACCGCGTCTTTGGAGTCGATCACGCAGTCTCGCATCGTGACGCCACTGTTTGGTTTGCACAGCCGATAGTTCACGGAGGCCACTGCGAATCCGCGATCGAGCAGTTGGTCAAACACGGTTTTGAACGAACCCTTGGCGGCGCCCTGTTTGCTGCCAGCGGCCCATCCGCCTCCATGCGTGTACACGATCACGGGGCTGCGTTCATCGGCAGGCCGTTCGTCGGTTTGCAGTTCACTGGAGTTCCCTTTGGCGGGGTAGTAGAGGTCCAGCAAGAGATCCTTTTGCCCAACCGTTTTGTAAACGAGATCGAGTTTGCGTTCTCCTCCGGTGTCCAGGGAAGCCGTCTGTTCTTGGCTCAGTTCATCGATCGAAAGTTTCTGGTCCTGATTGGAATCGAGCTTTCGATAGCGATTCCAGGCACGCGAATTTTCGTTCTGTTCCCAGGTTCCGTTGTCGTTCTTGTCGAACTTTTGCATCAGCCGCGTCGCAGCCACTGTTTGGGCTGGAGGAGCGGCATCGGCCAGGGATGGCAAAAGGAACCAGTGGCTGGCAACGAGCAGGATGGTTCCTGGAATAGGAAGTCGGATCACGGTGGGGCGTCTCCGGGGTGAGATGACATGGGTGCGTGGTTTACGACCGTCGTTTCATTTCTTCTTTCGTTTGGCCTTTTTGCTCATGAACGGTTGCTTGTCCTGAACCGAAATGTTTCGGTCGAACAGCGTGCTATGTCGTTGGTAGTCGTTGTACTCCACCGCCTGCGATTTCCACTTCGCGAGCTCTTGGTCGTATCGGGTTCGCATCGCCTCCAGCACGTCCACGCTTGCTGGTTCGTTGGCTAGGTTGACCAGTTCCAACGGGTCGTTTTGCGTGTCGAACAATTCCTCGGAGGGTTCCATCCGCTCGTCGCCGTACCACCAGTACGTGTATCTGTATTGCTTCGTCAGGCAACTCAGGCTGTGAGTGGGCAGCGGGCCGAACACGTTGATGAACGACATTTGTTCGTGGCCACCATCTTCTGGATCTTGCAGCAGTCCCAGCAGGCTTTTGCCGTCCATGTTGGATGGGATTGGAAGTCCGGCTAGTTCCAGCATGGTGGGAGCGAAATCGATGTTGCCGGTCAATTGCTTGCAGCGGACTTGTTGTCCATTGAGCGGACTGCGTGGGTCGTAGACCATCAGCGGAACGCGGGACGATTCTTCCATCGGCAACACCTTGGAACCGTAGCCGTGTGAGCCGCAGATGTAACCGTTGTCGCTGGTGTAGATCACAACGGTGTTGTCCGCCACACCTTGAGCTTTCAGTTCGTCTCGAATCATCCCGAGAGCGACGTCGATGGCATAAACCTGTTGATGGTACTTGGCCATTTCTCCGTCGTAGTCATCGTCATAGTCCCACTCGGTGAAGCGTGGGAATTGCCGACCGAGTTTGCTTTGTGGTGCGAGGTGCTCGCTGTATTCCCGTCCAAAGTTCAATGGTTTGGTGAACTGTTTTCCTGCGTAGACGTGATTGAACCGTGGGTCCGGGGTCGCCGGCTTGTGAGGTGCTTTGAAACTGATCGACAAACAGAACGGTTGGTCTTGCTTCGCCGCTTCTCGAATGACGTCTTTCCCGAAGGCTGCGTAAGAAAGTGTCGAGTGGGGATACTGCTTGGCATACTTCCGCATCGACTCGTTCTGTGCAGTCGCGTAGCTCGTTTGGCCTGGCCCGCCGCCCCAGAAGTCGAAGTCGTCTTCACACAAACCTTTGCCATCCACGACCAATCCGAACTTGCCGGCAAAGGCGGTGAGGTAACCCGCTTCGCGAAGGAGGACGGGATACGATTGGGCCCACACGTCTTGGTGCATGTTGCCGTGTTCGAAATTGCAGCCGGTTTTGTACTCGTACATTCCTGTGAACACGTTGGCCCGACTGGCCATGCAGATCGCGGTGGTGTTGTAGTGCTTGTCGAACAGCACCCCGTCACGGGCGAGTTGATCCATGTTGGGTGTCAGGACGTCTTCGTTCCCGTAGCAGCCAACGGAGTAGGTCGATTGGTCGTCCGCGAACAGGAAGACGATGTTGGGGGACGCTTCGGCGTTGTTGGTTTCTTTTGGTTCGTCTTGTTGAGCGGACGCGGGAGTACAAAGCGTTCCGCAAACAATCGCTGTCGCAAGAAGAAGTGCTAGGAAGCGAATCATCGAAGCGTTTCTCGGTGAGGTTGGTGTGAGCATGTGCGGTCGTTCGGTGCTGATGTCGGAGAAGCAATTGATAGCGGCAGAGCGCGAGCCCTCCGGTGACGTGCCGGGCGGTTGGCGCCGCTAGGCTAAGAAGGATTCATTGAGGAACGGTTTCTTTATCTACAAGTCCGGCCTTTGAAACGTCCCAAGGCACGAAGCCAAGACGCAGTGCCGGGGAATCGGGACTCAGTCGGAAGTCGCCGTTGGCGGGATCAACAAACAACGGATCAACGGCCAGGCTCTGCGTGTCGACACCGTCTTGCCTTTGCTTGTCCAACATTTGCTCGCTCAGGGCAGGGTCGCTGGCGCAGAAGTAGATGTTGTGATCGGCGTCCGCGTCTTTGGAACGAGCCAAAGCCCTGCCTCGCCGATCCTCGCTCGTTCGGCCTTTGCCAGGTGGCAGTTCATCAATGAACGTGCAGGTTTCCGAGGACGAGTAGAAAATGTTTCGCTGGATCGTCGCCCCCGTGAGTGGGCCTTCACGAACCGAGAGGTAGTAACCTCGAGGCGGAGCGATGATGTCGGCCACGATGTTGTTTTCAACACGTGTGTTCAACTTCATCAGGATGCCCTGCGAGGTGCACTTGTAGATCAGGTTCTCTGCGATCAGCGTGTCGCGTTGCCCGCCGTCGGTGCGAATCGCGGCTTGCATGATCATCGGGGCAACGAGGTGATGAACGAAGTTGCGGCGGATCACGTTTCCTGAACCTGCCCCGCGAATGTAGATGGCGTTGCCGTCGCCGAGCATCTCCATCGCGTGATGAATCTCGTTGAGTTCAATGGTGTTGTCGTGTGTGTGCAGGTAGGGAAGCACGTCCTGCAGTTTGGGTTGCCTCGGCAGGGATGCGATTTCATGCCGACGGATGGTCCGTCCGAGTTCTCTGCCTTGGCGTCGGAAGAAGTCCGTCATGCAACCGGAGAGGATGATCCCGGTGTAGGGGGTGTTGTGGACCAGGTTGTTCGCGACACGATTCTCACCGCTTTGCCAAAGCATGATCCCGGGCGAGTGCGAATGGATTCGACCGGTGTGATGAATGTGGTTGTTGAAGACCAGGTTTTCGCGATTGACATCTTTGGTGCCGGGACCGTAACCGCACAACAGAATGCCGGCACCGCCCATGTGCTCGATCACGTTGCCAGCAATCGTGTTGTGTTGGCCGTGTAAATCGACACGGATGGCAGTGCCTCCACTGTGGGCAAAGTGGCACTGCTCGATTTTGCAGTGCTCGGTTCCTCGCAACCGGACCAGCGCATTGGCTTTGTCGTGCATGTCCCAGTCGTGCTGCAATCCCGCATCGTCACTGGCGATTCGATCGCTTTCGCCGTGCATGAAAGTCAGGCCGCGCAAGCAAAGGTTCGTCACTGGAATGTCTCGCGGGCCTTCTTTGTCAATCTTGCCTTCGATGCGGATCAGTTCCTTCAGTCTTGGGGCCAAAATTGGCGAGTCGTTTCGCGGCCAAAGATAAAGTTTGCCAGTTTGGGTGTTGAGAGCCCATTCGCCTGGCTCGTCGAGTTCCTCCAGGGCATTTTCTACCCAGCACGAGTGGGTTGTTTTGAGAAAATGAAGCGGGGTCATCGCATAGGTCGCGTCGATCGACGTTCGGGCGATCTGCTTCTTCTCGTTCACGGATTCCAGCGGCAGGATGTTCACAATCCATGCATGATGCGGACGAACAACGATCTCGATGTCTTCGACATTGGTCCAGTTCTTCAGGCGACCTGCTGGAAAATGCAGCTCGTTGCGACTGCCGCCCTTCAACGGAATGAACCCTTTCGATCGGGCTCTTGGGAGCATGCCCTCTGCATCGAAGAGTGTGTAGAACCGGGCGGAGACATCCGCCACCTGCACCTTGCCAAGGGCTTTTTCTGGCAGACCGGGCGGGGGCGTCGTGACTGGTTGCCAACCCGTGATTGCTTGGCCGGCACTAAACACCGGCGTTTCGCCTGGGTAAGCCGCGTAGGTGACTTTGCGATTGGGGGTCCCTGAATCCTGAAGCCCAAAGACCACCGTTTCGGTCAGGCGGTACGTGCCGCCGCGAATCAGAACCAAGGCATCGCCTGCAGGGTTGCTGCCTGAGGTGCGGATTGCGTCACGAGCTCGTGGAAGCGTGGCGAATGGGCCATCGGTTTGGGAGTCGTTTGGCTCCGCGAGCGTGCCGGACCAGTTGTCACGACCTTCGGGCGACACATAGAAGTCGGCCGTAGGTTCGGCGGCAGAGCCATTGCCGGCTGCCATCGAAAGCGTCAACAAAATCAGGATGCAGGGTTGGAAAGAACTCAGCTTTGTCATGTGATTCACTTTTGGAACTTCTTTCGCGCCTTCGACAGGCTGTTTTCGCTGGGAGCGATGGGCAGTGTGTTTTTCCAAGCGTCGATTTTTTGGGACAACTGATCAACGACGTCAGGATACTCCGCCGCGACATTGCGTTGCTCGGCCCAGTCACTTTCCAGATCGTAGAGTTCCGTCATCTTCTTCGCTTGGTTGACGAGCATCTTCCATTGGCCGTCTCGAATGCCGATCGACGGCCAGGTGTATTCTTGTGAGTCGCCCCCTCTCCATTCCCAGAAAATGGGTTGGGTTCTTTCGAACGACTGTCCCTTCCAAGCGGAGAGCACGCTTTGACCATCCGGTTGGTATCCCTCTGGCAACGCCACCCCTGCGGCATCCAAAAAGGTTGGCAGCAGATCAACTGCCGTCAGAACGGAGGTCCTGTCTGTCTTTCCGGCAGGAACCACGCCGGGCCAACGCACGATGAACGGGACTCGGATTCCTCCTGCAAACAATGAACGCTTCTCGCCTTTGAGCCCACCTGTTTGTCCGACGGAATAGTACTTTCCCAGTCCTTGGCCTTTGTGATCTTTTTCATCGGTGGAATGCTCCGGACCGTTGTCGGTGGAGAAAACCACAAGCGTTTTGTCATCAAGGCCGACTTCCTTCAGCAACGCGAGGATTCGTCCGACACCCGCATCCGCTTCGGCGATGATGGACGCATAAACCTGTTCGGCGTCGTTCAAGTGCTGGAACTTTTCAAGGAATGGTTTCTGAGGCAAGTGTGGGGTATGCGCCTCGTGAAGCCAGAGGTTGATGAAGAAGGGGGCGTCTTTGAATTCCCGGATGAACGCTTCGGCATGGTCCACCGACGCCAGTCCGCCCTTTGAGATTTCGTTCTTTCTCGAGCCATTGAATGTCGCGAAGCGGTCGTAGCCGTAAGCGTCTTCGGTCGGCGAGTCAGCAACGGTGCCCAGGTGCCACTTTCCAAAGTGGCCCGTGTGATAACCCGCGTTCTTCAGCATTCGAGGAAGCATGGGAGCCTGTGGATCGACCCAATCGGGCATCCCGCGATTGATGTGCGCTTTCACACTTTGAAAGTGTTGGTGCACACAGTGCCGAGCCGGAAACTGTCCGGTCATCACAGCAACGCGACTGGGCGAACAGACCGGACTGTTCACGGTGAAGTTCGCGAAGTCCGTTCCTTCCTTTGCCATCTGGTCCAGGTGCGGGGTTTGACAAAAGGAACTGCCGTGTATGCCCAGGTCCCCGTAGCCCCAATCATCGGCGAAGATGAAGATGATGTTCGGCTGCTCAGCGGCATCCAGTCGTACGGCTGCGATGCTGCTGAGCGTGAGCAAGCCGAAGGCAAACGAGGCAAGCCGCAGGGGTGTTTCAATTGGCGATGGTCCAACCCGGTTGCGTATCCTGCGTGAGCTGTTGCATCGAAAGAGTTTGGCAAGGGCTGACAAGGACAGATTCTCGATGGAGCGATGGGTGATTGCTGGTGTTCGCGTCTCGGTCACAGGAACGATCCCGCGGCGATTGATTGTTTGCGACAGTTCCCTTCAAGCAGTATAGTGCCGGGATATCCGCGTTTGAGGTGGATGCACCATTCACTTTGCGTCTTTCACTGGAACAAGTGCGACACCCATGGCGACAGGTCCAACGGATACCAAGCTTGTTGCACTGCTCGTTGAGTCATCTCGAGCCTATGGCCGAGGGCTTCTGCGGGGGATTGCTGCCTATGCACAGGAGCAGGAGGACTGGTCTCTCCGGCACCAAGAAATGGCAATCAATGCGGATCCACCCTCTTGGCTTTCCAGGTGGCACGGGGACGGCGTGCTCGTTCGAGCTGAGACTCCGAAGATGGTTCATGCCATCGAGGACTTGGGAATTCCCGTCATCGATCTGCGTTGCTGGCGATCTGCGGGGAAGTTCCCCGGCTTTGATACCGACCCTGTTTCGGTGGTGAGGCTTGCCGTCGATCATCTGCGAGATCGTGGCTACTCGCAGTTTGGATTCTGCGGTTTTGGCGGAGCGAACTATTCCGATCGTCGGCTTTCCGAGATGCGGAAGTATGTGCGTTCCTTGGGGCACGATGTGGTTGCCTACGAATCACCGGGGCCAGTTCACGCAACCACCTTCGATGCGGAGCAAAGCGGAATGCTCGACGAGCAAGGTCTGGTGCGTTGGCTGAAATCTCTTAAAAAGCCCATCGGCGTCTTGGCCTGCAACGACGTTCGAGCGCAACAGTTGTTGAATGCCTGCCACGCCTGCCAAATTCATGTCCCCGATGAGATTGCTGTGGTCGGTGTCGACAACGATGACGTGATCTGTCCCTTGTGTTCTCCACCGCTGACAAGCGTTGAACCCAATACGCATCAAATCGGCTACGAGGCAGCGGCGATGCTGAACACCATGATGGCTGGCGAAGCCGTTCTGGCCGACATCACCTTGGTTCCCGCTCGGAGAATTGTCGTGCGTGGTTCAACCGATTCGATCCCGGTGGATGACGCTGAATTCACCAAGGCCTACCGCTTCATTCGTGAAAACGCTTGTCGCGGGGTTTCGGTGCAGGATGTGGCGGATGCGGTGCCGATGTCCAGACGTTCCCTCGAACGGCGAATGCGAACCTATCTCGATCAATCGCCCTCGGATCTGATTGCATCGATCCGACTGGCGAGAATCAAAGAGTTGCTCGAGACCACCTCACAGCCACTGAAGAAGATCGCCAGGCTCACCGGGTTCAACTATGACGAACACATGGCGAAGTTCTTCAAAAAACTGACGGGGGTTCCTCCCGGGCACTACCGCCGGAAGCATCGCCTGGAATCAATCACAGACGATGACCTGGAGATTTAGCGGACTATTCCGCGGGCACGGTTTCTTCATAGCCCGCGTCCGAATTGGTCGCGGCCAGTTCAGCCTCGTACTTGGCTAGATCGTCGGCGGTAGCACCGTCGGTGGCCAATTCATTTTGGTCGGATCCGCCGCAGCCTGAGAGAACACAGGCGGCCAGCATCACCAGGAGACATTTCAAGATTGATTTCATTGGTTGATTCTCGTTTGAGTTGGTTGTTTCAATGTGGGTGTGTCAGCCCACCGTCCTGAAGTTCGATAGGCAGAAGAAAAGTCGCCTCGGTCAGTCATCAAAACTCTTCCGTCGTTTCCTTGGAAGCTCGCGTTCCGAGGGCGCCCCATAGTCCGTAGGGACTTGCCGAGCCGGGCAGATTGTTTTGCCAAATATTCTGTGCATTTGAATTGCCTGCTTCGATTGAATCCGTGATGAAGCGAACGGCCCCATCGCCCATCAAGACGTGCGCACCACCTTGGTGTCGGCTGGAGACGGTTGCTACCAAGGTTGTCCCCAAAGCGTTGTACCGACCACATGCTTCTCGGTTAGGAGGCAAGATCGTAAGGACGCCCGACATGAGTGGCAGATAGTCAGCCCAACGATGACCACGAGCAAAATTACGCCGATTCTGTTGCTGCCACTCCGGCAACCAGAATTGCGGACGGGCTGGATCGACGTAGCCGTTGTCGGTGCAAATGTTGGGGTTGAGACGCAGGGCGGCGAGGCCGAATGGACCTGAGTTGCCTCCGTTGGTCGCGACGCTGTTGCCCCGCTTGTCACCGTCTTGCAGCGCAGTGATCATCTCGCCCATCGCGATGGTGTTGGACAGACCATCGAGCGTGTCGCGAAATTTCGAGTCTTGCAATGGCATGAAAAAACCGCGGTGTGCAGCTCGGGCTTGCCTCGCTCGACCCGACGTGATGGCTGAACGATTGTTGTTGTAGGGACCGTAGTGAAGCTGCCAAATCGAATCACCTAAACACGCGCCGTAGTTGGTCCGCCCCAACGCAGGCAACCCGCGACCGGGATCGCTTGGGCAGCGAAAAGTCGGGATTTCATTGACCCAGGGCGTGTACTGAATCTGATCAGGGGTCGGCCCCATCGCTGGCCAGGGCGGCGACTGAACTCCGCCATCGGTTCGTTGCGTGCTCGGGTTCGAAATCTGTTCCCACAGACCTTGCTGTTCAATGTAAGGCAACATTGGAACCAACGCGCTCAAACGTCTGCGGTTGCCTGTGGTGGACGACTTGTACCACGCATCTGGTGGCTCAGGATTCGTTCCGGCCCCGTGTGTCGGCATCTGATTGAAAGCGGAGTGGTAGTTGTGAATCGCCAAACCCATCTGCTTGAAGTTGTTGCTGCAACTCATTCGCCGCGCGGCTTCACGAGCGGCTTGGACCGCAGGCAAAAGCAATCCGACGAGGACGCCGATGATTGCGATGACGACAAGAAGTTCCACCAATGTAAAACCGCGCCGTTGTTTGAAGTACGTCATACTGGTCCCCTGCTTGAATGAGCTCAAAGAATAGCAGTCGGGCAATTGTTGACTGATGAAGAGGCACTTGGACGGATGCGAACGCATCCCTGTGCATGTCTTTCAATTGCTAGGTCAGATAACCTTCGGCGAACGCCGATGACTGAAAAGTCTTCGTGAAAGCTATCCGCATTGGGACCGGCAAACAATGAGATTCTACGCCCCTGTTATGACGTATTGCGACGCTTAGTGGCGCGGTGTTTCCTGGTAGGAAAGGACACAGTGATTCTGGTTGCCCTTGAGGCTCGGTCTCCTACTGTTTGGTTGACAAGTGAGCGTGGCTAGGTGGGTTCTGCATGGTCGTCGTCCGGGGAATCAACCATCCGGTGAGCGAGAGAAACGATGTGGTTCCTCGTTCACGCATTCGGGTTGTGATTTCATGCGATTCGATGATCGCCAGTCCATCGACCGACCGCTTAGCAAGGCGTGAACAACAAGTGACGATGTTAGCGGTGTGGCGCAAGCCGCCCGGTGAGGAACCGGAGGGCTCGCGCCCTTCCGCTACGGCACTTGTTGTTCACGTGGTCCTTATCGGTTGAGTCCAACCACGATTGCGACCGGCATGGTGAACAGATCCACGCGTTCTTGGTTGGCGATTTCAAAGCCGGCGGATTCGACTAGCGTTTCGAGTGGAATGGGTTGGCAATCCACGATGTGAGGAAAGTGGGTGTGCATCCAAACATAGGTTTTCTCCAGCACACTTTCGCGGTCGCTCTCTGGCACGGTCGCCATGCTGACAACGCCCAATCGTCCGCCTGGTTTCAAGACTCGGCGGCATTCCGCGAGGACCGCCGGGATTTGTTCTGCCGCAAACAATTCCAAGGTGAAGCTCATGGTGACCGCGTCAAACGTGTCATCCTCAAACGGCAGGGGTGGGGCCTCCGCCACGATCAGTTGCACCCGGTCGGTCAAGCCAGCTTTGTCGATCCGCTTGGCCGCGACATCTTTCATACCTGGTGAAATATCAATCCCTGTCACGTTGCCTTCGGGACCAACAGCCTCGGCGATCGTGAGCAGTGAATGCCCTGTCCCAAACCCGATTTCGAGAACGGATTCGGCGGCTTGCGGGGCAAGTAGCTCCAGGCCTCTTTCGCGAGCAACATGTTCACCACCATCGGCAATCAAATCGTAGGCGTGACTGATTCGATCATAAAACTGTTGAGCAGGGTTGGTTGACATGTCGTGCTTTTGAAGGTTTTCGCAGGTCGTTGGAAGGGCTCGGAAAGAACTCCGATCTTCCCAATGATAGCGAACGGGTGAATGTGAGACTGCACCCAGTTCATTGGAACGGTGTCCAATCTGACGACGTGTTTTGGAGATCGCTTTGATCGCTGCACGCCATGCTTGTGGCGGTTTTCGAACCGGCTCACTTCCGTTTCAGTTCCATGCCCATCGCGATGCGAGCGTCCATCATGATGCGACGGTTTTCGTCGTTGGATTGGATCGGCTGGATGATGGGGGTTTCGTTGCGTGTGACGCTGGAGATGGGGTTGGCGGATGCCGTGTCGTAGATGCCACCGGACAACAGGGCGGTGACAAGCGAGAGGGTGGAGGTGAGTCGTGACATTTTGGTTCCTGGTTGGGTGGTCTGTGAAACGCCTGGGCAAGACCCGAGGTGATCTTGGAAGAGTCACCGTTGCACGAGTTGTGCCAACCGGCGTATCGCCGCCAGGACCTTGGTGTACCAGTTCGCGAATCTTCTCGCGATTCGCCCAGCCAAACGTCCCTTTCATGGCCCCGAACCGCGTGATGCAAATGGATTGCCACCACCATTGGGGCCTGGACGAGCCGGCATGGATCGGCACGGAGGCTGCAACTTTGTGCTTGCGCGTGCAATGAATTGCACGCGAGAAGTTGCACTGCTTGCTGGAAGCCGTCGCAGCGTTGCGTCCTACCACTTTCTCCATGCCGGCACCCACGGATGCCCCGCGGGAGCGGTTGGTTTCCAAGGCCGAACGGCCGGCCGGGTGGGATCGAAGTGATCAGTTGCCGGGCAGTTGATCTCGGCAGTTTCGCCATTGCTCGCGGACGGCGGTCCGCAGGCGTTTCAAACCCGGCAGTTCACCCAACTCATTTTGATTTTCCTTCCAACGACGTGACTCGTTTTCGCTGACGTTCACATGGACGTTGACTTGAGGAGGCTGGTTCGCAAGCGATGCTGCCCCATTTGTCAGTGTCGTGAGCTGACTGATGTCGCTCTCCATCTCGGACAATTGATTGGAGATCGTCATCAACTCCTTCATGGCAGTGGCATCCGCATTGGTCGAGAAGCTGAGAAGCGAAAAGGTGGATGCGATTGTTTCGGTGGGATCCGCCGCGGTCTGCGGCGCGGCAACCAGCATGGACGCCTGTTGCACAGGCATCGAGTTTCGCGAGGAAGCAAACCGGAATGGATCGGCGACGGGATCCGGTCGATGGTTCGTCGTCACTGCTGCGGCATCGCGTCGGTTCGGATTGGATGCCACATCACGGACCAGGGAGGACGGTCGGATGGAGTTGCGAGAGGCAGCAACGGGCGGGCACGCGACCGTCGGTTTGTGCTGGCCCATCACCGGGACATGCAAGTGATTGGTCACGCCGTAGGGCGTGGCGATGTAAACGGAAACGTAGGTGTTCGTTTCCCCGTTCTCACAGAGTTCCACCGTGTTGACGCAGTGCGGGATGGTGACTTGCATCAATTCGCGGCTGATCAGGCGGACGTGCGGGATGCAAAGTCCACCGGCCAGGACCTTTGTGTCGTGCACACTGAAGTTGTCACCGACCAAGAACAGGGTGGTTCCTTTGCCCTCGCAAGCGGCGAGGCTTGGCGTGGAGAGCGAGTTGTTCAAGTTGTCGAGCGAAGTCGCCAGCGTGGCACAAGTTTTGGCGTCTTTGCATTCGAGTTTGTCGGTGCCCTCGATGCACCCGATCGAGCAACCACAGTTGCCAGCCTCCGAGGACAGATTGATCCCCGGAGCGCCGTACCAGCCAATCAGTTCCGGTGACAAATCAGTGACCCCGGTGTTGAACATCTCGAACCCGCCGAGCGTGTTTTCATACGGCACCAGCGAACGCTGAGTCTGCAACGGCAGTTCACGATCGAGTTGATCGACGCGTTTGAGCAAGCGGCGCAGTTCGCCTTCGCGGTACAGGTGTTGGCACTCCGAGCAATTGGCTCGTGAGTTCCGCATCGCCGTGATCGCTCGGCTGAGTTTCAGGCTGTCCTTCATGGTCAACGCGGAATTCTTTGGGTTGGTGAGTTTGAACCAATTGGTTCGAATGTCAAAATCCGCGTAGGGAACAAACGACGGCATCAAGACAACCGCGACACACTCGCGTTGGCCCGGTTCGATCTTCCGGTTTCTCAAATCGTAATCTCGGGACGCGCCCATGAACGTCTCTCGGAGGGCACCCAGAGTCCCTGGTGTTTCCAACGCCTGGACACGAGGGTAGAAACGCCAGCCAAACGTGTCGCGACCGTGGCCAAAACCGACGATCGTGCGATTGAGCGAAACGGTTTCAATTTGGGTTTCCATCTCGCGTGAGAATTGGGTCAGCGAGTTGGCTCCAATTTGCCCGGTGGCGAATCCCAGGGCCATCGCAAATTGAAGCTCGCGCCGACGCTGGGAAACATCCGCGACGTTTTGATCTTGGGCGATCGGGTCGACGGCGAAGACGTGGATCGGCCAACGGACGCGAACGTATTCTTTGAATACCTCGTTGGCTGATTGAAACGACGTTTGAAGTTCTTCCAGTCCCAAGCCAGTTTTCATCACGGTGTCGGGAAGGAAGAACCACTCTTCCTGATCCGTCTGCAGGCTGTAAACCTCCTTGGCATTCGCTAACTTGCGAACGTCGCGATTGAGCCGTTCATTGAGCAAAGCGGATTCGACCACGACAGCCCAAGCCAACGCTTCAACGCTCGTTTTCGCGGAGGCGATCTTGTCCGACATGTCCCGTTGCAACTGGACCGGAGGGCTCATCAGCATCCCGTCTGACGTCACATGGCCAGCGAATTCAGACTGGTCGATGTGGGATGGGTGTCCGTGCAGTTTCTGGAAGAAGTAGTTGCGATAACCTTCGACCGAGAGTCCACCCGCTGCATCGCCGTCGAAGTGGCCGCTGCGAATTTGGCTGGCCAATTGGGAATTCGGCGAGGCCAGTTCCGCGTAAAGATGCAAGTGGCGGGGATCGCAGAGCAGTTCGTAGGCCGCTTGAACTTCCGCGTTCAAAAACCGGCGAGCGTCCAGCAAATCGACCCGGGTTTCTTGGCAGGGTTGGCCAGTCGTCTTCTTCGGTCCACCCGCCCAGCGGATGTAGGTTCCGTAGTAGGCTTCGCTGAAGAATTCGGCGGTCATCACCATGTTTTCAATGCCCATGACCCGTTCGATGGACGAGGGGTTGAGCGGATTGACTGCACGCCGTGCTCGACCGGAAGGGGCGGGGGATTGGACGCCTTCGGCTCCCTTCGCCAGTGTTTTCAATGCCTCCTGAGCCACTCCGTAGATCACTTGGCCCTCATCGAAATCAGCCAAAGCCCACAGGTGCTTGCTGACCGCGTCGATGTTCTTGTTATTGAGAGCGTCAATGAAGTTTGCAAAAAGTTTTTGTTGAGTGACTTTCTCTTCATTCGGCAACGAAACTCCCGGTCGCAGTGTGATGTTTGAGGATTTGGCGATGGCCTTTCTTGCCGACATGGCCGCTTCAACAATGGCGCTGGGTTGATTGGTCATCTGACCATTCGGAGTTTGCGTTGAACGAGTCATCTCAAGTGTCTGCGCAATGGATTGATCAAGGCCCTGTTCGAATTCCATCATTTTGGGCATTGACTCCAATCGGAAATCGAATGGAGTCTCATCGGCAAGCGGTGAAGATGCTTGCATTTGGACAACAGCATTCGGGCCCTGCGCATTCGGGACCTGCTGATTTGTGCCGGTGAAACGTGGAATGTTCACACTGTTGATCGCGACGATCAATTTTTCCACCGCGAGTTCGTTATCTAAAAACTCAGCAACGTAGGGATGAGCGTCATGAATGAAGGACTTTTCAAACTCGTTGTTGTTGCCCTGATAACGATGGTACAAATCGTCAAGATGCGAGATGGTGCTGCGAGCTGCGGGCAGGCTTAACTTCGCCTGAAAGGCATCGAGACGTTCGGTCAGGCGAACCATGGGAAGCCCCAGGAAATCGACCACGTCGTTGACGACCAGGTTTTGAAACGTGGTTGGCAAGAGGTCGTCGCTGATGACCGGTTGGGCCGTCACGGTGATCTCGGCGCCAAATCCTTGGCGAGTGATTTTGCCCGGCAGAATCGACACGGGCAGTCGCACCAGGTTGAGCGAGTAGCCGGGAGAGTCACTCGTGTCATCGCCCTCGTTGATGCGGCGAAGTTCATGCAGATGTTTGAGGTAACGCGACCGCTGATCAAGCAGAACTGTTGGCTCGAGGTTGATCCCTGGTTTTACCTCTGCCTTCGAGGCGACAATTCCAAATCCGCTTGGTGTCGCCGAGAATCCAGGGGCGCTCACTAGCTGCGCGTTCGCAGCACTCGATGACCGATTGGCTGGGTCGGGATCTGTTGCGGTGACCGTGGTACCTGAGGCGGCATTCGACAGAGCAATCGCTTGGGCCAGGAAAGAACTGTCGGTCTGCTTGATTGCCGCGTTGATCGTGTAGTCAAATTCGTCGATTTCTCGAAACATCATCCGCTCGTATTCGTCACGGTGTTTCGTCAACCTCGCCTCGCCCCAGATGTCCGGTTGTTTGGCAACGACCGAACCGTAGGTGTCGATGTGATGTTCCACCCAGTCGATGTGTTCGGCCAGGCACTCCATCGCCCCGTCTTCTCCCAGTTGCGGCTCCGTCCCGTGGTATTTGGTTTCGGTGATCAATCGCTTCAACCGTGCCAATGGATTCTTGGCTGTGGCAAGCGGAGACAGGATGGTTTGGCCGAGTATCAACGCGACCAAGAACGCTCGAAACGTCGAGTTTGCAGTCCACATCAGATAGGTCCTCCCTGACCAATTCATCACGGTTGAATCTTCCTCACCGAAGTGCCAACCAGAGGGGACCCGCAAAAAGGGTCCTGTCGGCAGAATCGTTTTGACTTCATCGTCACGATGGGGGGCGACACCCTCCGTGGACGGGCGTCATTTTCAAGAAAACCGGCTCAACCCGACCTAAATTGGGAAGCTGCACGGATTGAAACGGTCGCAACGCTTTGGTGCGGCTCGATGCACAACGGGGCGCGACTTGGATCCCGCAAGATTTCAGTTCGATGTGTTTGCGGCGGGCGCCGGCAAGTCGCCAGGCTCAATGGTGGTGCCGGGAGCATCCACTGGAGTGACACCCGAAGGTTCCTCCGCCGATTCTGGATCAGCCTCGACGGGACTCTCCATCGATCCTGGTGCCATTCCGATCGTTGCCATCGGCGGGTTGGGGCGATTTGGCGGGGCAGGGGGACGCGTTGCGTCTGGAGGAGCCGGTGAAGCATGAGTTGGAAACAAAACCTCCAACAACTTACGCACGCTCGCGGCTCGATCCGAACGCTCCTGCTCAATTTCCTCTTGGAGTGTTCCCAGCCGTCTGTAAAGTTTGGCAGCCAAAACCGGGTCTGGTGATTCGCCGGACAGTTCATCCAGTCGTTTCTGAATCACCTCTTTCGATTTGGCTCGGGCTGTCATTCTCGAGTCGTGGGCTTGGATACGGGTGAGTTGCTGGCGAGCTGCGCTCAATGTTTCAGCCGAAGCGTCTTGGCTGTGAATTTGGAGATCGCCCAGGTGCTCGACATGAAGTTTGAGTGTCTCAGCATTGAGATCCGCCAGATCCGCCTCGAGGTTGGGAGTGTTGGCCGTGGTATCCGTGGCGAATTCCTGTTTCACGCCCGCGGTGATCTGAACGGGAGTCGATGCCTCGGGAAGGTAGGCCTGGATCTGAGTGGGCGTCCGGTTGTGGATCGTGACGACCGTGGCCTGATGAGTTCGAACTGTCAGGAGACCCTCTGACAGCGAGACCGCTTCATGCCAACGCTCCGTTTCCAAAACGGACCCCACCGCCACTTGGCTGGTGGGGATGGCTTGAAGTCGAATCATCCCACCCTTTTCGATTGCACCGTTGCTGGAGAGGAGAAGCGGGGCGATCGACCGGTCAATTTGGGTCGTGTAAAGCAAACGGTCTTTTGCGAACACTTGGACAGTGCCACCGGGGATCGTGTGCTTCCCTCGGTTGCTGAGGTGGCCAACTGAGTAGGCCGAGTTCTCATCGATCGCGACAATGGAATCGCCCAGTTCATGCAAGCCAATCTGGTAGGCCTGCAAGTTTCCAATCGGAGCGCTGAAGTGCTGCTTTGGTTGCATGGTCACAGGAAACTCGAACAAGAGTCCTTCACCATCAACAAGGAAATCGGCTTTGGACCAAGAGGCGTCGGACGCTGACCAGTCTTGAATCGTTAGAAAGCTACTCAAGCGAGTGGGCTGGCCCGGTGTGAGGTCGATCTCATGTCGCACACGGACTGCATCGGACAGTTCAAGAGGACGCAAGTAAGTCACAGTGGCTGGTCGGCCGCTATGACCCATGACCTTCACTTCGATCTTGTTCGAGCCGGAGTTCGCAACTGCAGTCGTCGTGATCAGGATCGGAACGTTTGACTGGATCGATGCTTCGACCACCTCTTGTTCGCTCTGGGGAATCGTGAGGGACAGCGTTGCGTCATCGTCCTCCTTCAATTCCACGTCACATTCGAATCGCGCCTTGGTGGAAGTGTAGGTCGCCCGCGAGATTGAAAAGGTCTGGGTTTCGGCTGGTAGAGAACTCGCCAATCCAGCGGTTGCAAGGAAGACGGCAAGGCGTAGTCCTAAAATCGATGCATGGTTCATCGTCTCGCCTCGGAATTTCCGACAGATGGATTGAAAGATCCTCGGTCTGATCAGCAGGGATCGCAGGTGCCTTCCGTCCTCCGCTAAGCACGGAGGCTGGAATGATCGGGCATCATCATGTGAGCCGTTTGGGCGTTCGTCCCGGTTGTACGTGGGAGCAACAACGCTCACCGAAACAGTCCAAATGCCGAAAGACTCCTGCCGACCTACTGAGCTCGTGGAGCGGAGTCGATTGGTGCCGAATCAGCATAGCTCTGCAGGGGGTGGTGGTCAACTTTTCGCGGTTTCGTCGTGGGCCATTCCGGATCCGTGCCACAGAGCCGAATCAGTGAGGACGCTGATTTGAGAATGAATGGGATTTGTCTGCCGGGGGCGTCGTCGCCAGTGGGGGATTGTCAATCGAGCCAATCCATCGCCTGGGCTGCGAGGTCGGTTCACCGCAGCAAAGACGGACGTGTCGTCACGACCGGGAAATGGATCTCTAAACGAGACGGTTGCTTGCGAGCAAATCTTTGTGAAGAAACGGGGGCTGTGGCGGGATCCACTGAGTTACCGAGGTCGCCGCTCAGCGTGTATACCGGGGGCCCATTGCAGCGGACAAGCTTCACGCGATTTTCCGCATCCAATCCCACGATCGGCTTTGAACCCGATGGCTTGGAGCCAACCACCGACGGACAGCGTTGACTGGCGACTCGCTTTTCATCGCGTTCCCCACCTCAAGTGACCATGAAGCTTGATTCTGGATGTGGTACGTTGCCATTTGCTCGTTGTCGACGATCGCAATGACATTCGCTTGCTTGGAAGCAGAATGCATCGACGATCCTTCAGGACCGATCAACGCGAATCGTATGATGGAATCGATCGCCCAATTCACACAGCCGAAATCTGACGCGGTCGAACGCAAAGGCAATGGACGACATGACAACGCAGAACCTTCCGACGAAGATCAGCACGGGCAACCCGCCACTGGATGACATCTTGCACGGGGGACTGACCGCCGATCGGCTGTACCTTGTTGAAGGCATGCCCGGCACGGGCAAAACGACCCTTGCACTGCAGTTTCTGTTGGAGGGCGCCCGCAAGGGCGAGACCGGGCTGTACGTGACACTCTCGGAAACCAAACAAGAGCTGGAGGGCGTTGCAGCGTCGCATGGCTGGTCGCTCGACAACATCGACATCTACGAGTTGATCGATACCAAGGCGACCGAGGATTCCCGTCTGCAGTACACAATGTTCGAGCCATCCGAGATCGAACTCAGCACGACGGTCGATGGGGTTTTGGAACGCGTCAAAGAACTGCAACCCACGCGAGTCGTCTTTGACTCACTGTCCGAGATGCGTTTGTTGTCGCAAGGTTCACTGCGTTATCGCCGACAAATTCTCGCTCTCAAACAGTTCTTTGTAGGCCGCGGGTGCACGGTGCTTTTGTTGGACGACTATTCCGGGCTGGACGACCAGCATTTGCAAAGCATCGCCCACGGAGTCATCCGGCTGGAACACTTGCTGTCGGACTACGGCGGTGAACGACGCCGATTGCGGATCTTGAAACATCGTGGCAGCAGCTTCCTTGGTGGCGCACATGATTTGCGGATTGTGCGAGGCGGATTGAAGGTCTTTCCGCGTGAAACATGCGATCAACTGACCAAGGCCACTGACACGCATTTGATCGATAGTGGCAACGCAGAATTCGATGAGTTGCTCGGCGGTGGTTTGAACGCCGGCACGAGTGCTCTGTTGCTGGGCCCGGCGGGAGTTGGCAAATCGTCGATGGCGTTGCAGTTCGCGGTGGCGGCGGCGGAACGGAACGAGCGAGCCGTGCTGTTTCAATTTGAGGAAAGCATGCAGTCGTTGTTTGTCCGCGCCGAAGGCTTGGGTTTCGCTTTCCAACAGCATGTGGACGACGGGCTGATTCAAATTGTCAATCTGGTTCCTGGTGAAATCACACCCAGCGAATTTGCGTGCTTGGTTCGGGACTCTGTTCAACTGGATGACCAAGGCCGCCGGGTTGGGATCGTTGCGATTGACAGCATCAATGGCTACCTGAACTCGATGCCGCACGAGAAATTCCTCATCATCCAAATGCACGAGTTGCTTCAGTACCTTGGTAAACGCGGGATCCTGACATTGGTGGTCGTCGCTCAACACGGGATGTTGGGGCAAGCAATGGGAACGCCGGTGGACGCCAGCTACCTGGCGGATTCGGTGGTGCTGTTTCGCTATTTCGAGGCCCAGGGGGAGATTCGGCAGGCCATTTCGGTCATCAAGAAACGTACCGGGCGACATGAACGAACGATCCGCGAGTTCAAACTCAGCCATCACGGCGTCGAGATTGGTCCTCCACTGAGAATGTTCCGCGGGATTCTGACTGGAGTTCCTGAGTTCGATGGCGAGAAGGACTCCTTGATCGACAGGGAGGGTCATTCGAGCTAATGGAGTCACTTCGCAAAGCAGTCATCGCAGACGAAATGGCCGATTCTGTCGCGGAACAAGACAGCAACAACCAACGCGTCGTTGCATATGCACCGACGCCGCAGGATGCCAAGCTGTGCGCCCGGATTCTGAAGGAGAATGAGGTCGCGGTTTGTTGCTGTGAAACGATCGATTCATTCGCCAAGACCATCTTGGAAGGTGCGGGCATTGCTCTGATCGCGCAGGAACACCTGACCGACGCCGCCATTGCTCAGTTGAAGGTTTCCCTGGATCAGCAACCGAAGTGGTCGGAGGTGCCAATCTTGGTCCTGCTGCAAGCGGGCGACCCCGATTCGAAACTGTTGAAGCGGATTCTCTCGCTTGAACATGTCACGTTGATCAATCGACCGCTCCGGATCGCGGTCTTCATCAACACCGTGCGAGCCAAATTGCGTGATCGGATGCGGCAATTTGAGGTGCGTGACCTGCTGCTCGAAAAGGATCGAGTGCAGACCAATCTGCGTCGCGAAGCCCGCCGATTGGACATGGCGATTCAAGCGGGCGGGATGGCGGCTTGGGAATGGAGCAAGACACATGTGTACTGGTCCAACGCCTTCCGTCAGTTGCATGGATTCGGAAAGGACGTCCAGCCCAGCGAGTCGGCGATGTTCGCTTCGATCGTGGAATCAGAACGTGAGCAAATTGCCCAGCAGTGGACGGCAGCGATCGAGCAGAATCTCCCGTTCCGGAGTGAGTTTCGGATCAGCCACCCCAAGCATGGCGAGCGATGGTTGGTGGCCGTCGGTGAACCGGTCAAGTCAAAGTCCGGCAAAACCCTTCGCTACACCGGGTTGCAGTGGGACATCACAAAACGCAAGGCCGCCGAAATGGAATTGCGTCAGTCGCACGAAACGTTTCAGCGATTGATCACCGAGAACCCGCAGGGATTGTACGTTGTCGACGCCGATCTTTGCGTGCGCTACGTCAGTGCCGGAGCACGCAGCGTGTTCATCAATGTGGATCCATTGATCGGCAGACCATTTGCCGAAGTGATGAACGTGATCTGGCCGAAGGCATTCGCCGATGAAGTGGTCAAGTTGTTCCGGCACACCCTCGACACCGGCGAGCCCTACGCTGCGCCCCCGTTGGTCGAACAGCGAGTCGATACGAACGAGACGGAGGCTTATGATTGGTCGATCGAGCGGATAGTTTTGCCGGACAATCGTCATGGCGTGGTTTGTCACTTCTACAACAACACGCAACGGCAACAATCGGTGGACTTGCTCCGCGAAAGTGAACGCTATTTTCGAGAGATCGCGGATGCTTCGCCGGCGATGCTGTGGGTCACCGACGAGAATCACATGTGCACGTTCCTGTCAAAGAGTTGGTACGACACGACGGGGCAAACGCGAGTGGAAGGCATGGGGCTTGGTTGGACCAATGCGACCCATCCGGAGGATCACGAACGTGCCGGGGAAGAATTTTTGACGGCGGCGAAAGCGCACAAGCCTTTCTTCTCGGAGTTCCGATTGCGAAGGGCCGATGGCAGCTACCGTTGGGCCGTTGATGTCGGTCGGCCGCGTTTTGATTCCGAAGGTGCGTTCGTGGGATACACCGGCTATGTCATTGACGTGGACGATCGCAAAGCGTTTGAGCAGTCGCTCAAGCAGGCCAAGGTGGTGGCCGAGAATGCCAACCGGTCCCGAGGCGAATTCCTCGCGAACATGTCGCATGAAATCCGCACGCCGATGGCTGCGATTTTGGGGCACGCTGACATATTGAAGGATCATTTGAAGGACCCTGACAACATTCAGGTGGTCGAAACGATCCGTCGCAACGGCAATTTTCTGCTGAACATCATCAACGACATTTTGGACTTGTCCAAAATTGATTCCGGGAAAATGCAGCTCGAGACCGAACGGGTGCGACCAGACGGTTTGTTGGCAGAGGTGCGATCTTTGATGGATGTTCGAGCGTCCGAGAAACACCTGCCGCTGAAGATCGAGTTCGATGGGCCGATCCCCGATTTGATTGAAACCGACGCCGTGAGGCTCCGACAGATCCTTCTCAATCTGGTCGGCAACGCGATCAAGTTCACGGACTCGGGGGAAGTCAAAATCCTCGTTCGCTATGAAGGCCTCGACGACAGTGCCGGAGTGGGGAAACCGCAAGATCCATTCTCATCGAAACGGCCCTCGGCCAGCACTTGCCGGTTGATTTTTCAAGTGGTTGACACGGGCATCGGGATCAAACCGGAAGACCAGATGTCACTGTTTGAACCCTTCGTGCAGGCGGACAGCACTTCGACGCGTTCCTTTGGCGGGACTGGATTGGGACTGGCAATCTGTCGACGGTTGGCCCACGCGCTGGGTGGGGACGTCGCGGTCGAAAGCATCTATGGACGAGGCAGCAAATTCACGCTGACGATCGAAGCTGTTTCCTCTGGACGGCTGGTTGTGCCGAATCTGTTGATCGATGTCTCGGCGGAAAAGGTCAAGGAGGAGATCCAGATTTCTGCGAATGTCTTGGTCGTCGATGATCGTCGGGACATCCGCTATCTCGCTCAGCACTTCATCGAGAAGGCGGGTGGGAATGTCACCACCGCCACCAACGGGCAAGAGGCAATCGACACAGTCTTCGGGCACCCAAAATCCGAGATTGATCTGATTGTGATGGACATGCAAATGCCGGTCATGGATGGTTACGAAGCCGCCGCCGAGCTGCGTCGACGAGGCTGTGAGCTGCCGATCATTGCGTTGACCGCGAATGCGATGAAGAGCGATCGCGACGAGTGCTTGGCAGCCGGGTGCACCGACTACACCACCAAACCGCTGGACAGCCAGAAGTTGATCGCCATGATCGATCGGTTGCTGAAGTCGTAGCAAACCAGTGTTTTGCGGCGTGCCGCAGAGTTGTCATCTCAAACGCTCCGTCGACTTGGGCCCTGTACAATTTCGATGATGTCACTCGCCGTCCTCGGTCACCCAGTGGAAAGAATGGAGCATGCAACACTCAATTGGAAGTCGAAGCTTGACGGGAGGACTGCTTCTTTCGTTGTGGGCGATTTCCTGCTGGGCTCAGGATGGGACGCTGGGAGAAAACAAAGATGACGGCGCAGTCCGGCTGAGCGTGCCCGATCAATTGGTGGTGGCGACGCGGGAGGTGCCACCGTTTGCAATGCTCAATGAGGACGGCCAGTGGGTTGGGATCAGCATGGATCTGCTGCGCGACATCAAGGCTGAGTTGGAAATCGAATCCGGCCATGAGATTGAAGTGGAACTACGAAGGTTTTCTTTGCCGGAGATGTTGCAGGCCGTCGAATCTGGTGAGGTGGACATGGCCGTCGCGGCGATCACGGTGAACTACGAACGCGAAAAACGGATGGACTTCACCCACTCCTTTCATACCTCGGGATTGGGGATCGCGGTTGGATCGCGGCCACGCGGTTCGGGATGGTCGGGCATCTTGGACGCGATCTTGTCGAGAACCTTTTTTCGCATCTTGGCGGGGTTGGTGCTGGCCATGCTGGTCAGCGCCGTTGGCATTTACCTGTTCGAGCGAAGGCACAACCGAGAGCAATTCGACAAGGGTTGGGTCAAGGGGATCGCGGCCGGCATGTGGTGGGCTGCTGTGACTCTGACCACGGTTGGCTACGGGGACAAGGTTCCGCGTACCCTGGGGGGGCGTTTGATTGGTTTGATTTGGATGTTTGCAGGGCTGTTCATCATCGCTGGATTCACCGCGGCGGTGACGTCCGCGCTGACATTGACGGAACTGCGCTCCCAGATCGAAGGCCCAGCCGATCTTTCTCGGGCGAAGGTTGCGACCGTGGAAGGATCGACTTCAGCGGACTATCTTCGGGCTCGGCATATCAATTCCGCCAATCACCCAGATGTTGAAACGGCGCTGCAGCGCTTGGTGGCTGGCCAGTGTGACGCAGTGGTCTACGACGCTCCCATTCTGAGATACCAGACTCATCAGAACTATCCTGGCGAGGCCTTTGTGCTGCCGATCACGTTTGAACGCCAGAGTTATGCCATCGCACTGCCGAGTGACAGTGAATTGCGAGAACCGATCAATCGGATTTTGCTACGCCAGACGTCGAGCCCTGAGTGGGAGAACGTTTTGGCGACTTACTTTGGCGAAAGCCAACCGTGAACGATGGCCGGGACCTGCTTGAACCGCCGCTCAGCTAAGGACCACGTGAACAACAAGTGACGTGGCGGAAAGACGCGAGCCCTCCGGTTCCTCACCGGGCGGCTTGCGCCACACCGCTAACATCGTCACTTGTTGTTCACGCGTTACGAATGCGAAGAATCAAGCAATTCGAGGAAGACCGGTTGGCTGATTCGTCCTGCTCGCCAATCCAACACATTCCCTTGTGAGTCGCAAACGATGGTGACTGGCGGACCTTGAACGGCGTAAGCCGCCATGACCTCCGCGTTTTCCGGATCGCCCACGTCAATCGCCACGGGGACGAACTCCGCATTGACCAATTCCTTCACCTCCGAATCGGCCCAAACTTGACGCTTCATGACCCGGCAGGGAACACACCAGTTGGCAGTGAAATAGAGCAGAATCGGTTTGTCAGCCTTGGCTGCTTGCTGCTTCGCCGAGGCGTAGTCCTTTGCCCAAGCGATCTCGTTTGCGGGAACGTAGAAGCAATGCCAAGCATAACCCAGCGACACCACAAGAAATGTCAGCCAGAAGCAACGCCAGAAATGAAACAGGGGCTTTGGCTGCGGGCGTGGATCCATCGATTCAACGGGCGGAAGGTCAGGTTCGGTGTCGTTCATGCTTGTTCTCGATTGACGGTCGGGGAAGTCCTCTACCTGACCCCCGCCATTTCCCCTCGCTGCCCGACACCGATTTGCAAAAAAAATCTTTCGTCCCCTGCAGGCCCAGATCCGCCCGCAGTCCAGCGACCAAAGCTTCGCCGCTCCCCGCCCGATTTCAATGGAGAATCGTGGGCGAATCGGAAGCAGGAGACGAGACTGGGAGCATCGTTCCGCCGTGGCTGACCAGAACTAACTACACCGAAGTCGGCCACCGGTGCAGCGTGGAACGAAAGCCCAAAGCTCGCGTCTGACCCTAGCAAAGAATCCCCCATCCCACTTCGACCCACTGCCCGCGAGCGTCCCCGTCCTCGCCTGCCACATACAAAGCACTCGTCAAATCGCCATCACCCCAATTGGGCGAGACAGCGTAAGGCTGGGAAAACACTTAACGGATCGCAATCGTAGAGGACACACTCCCGCCGACTCCCCAACCGGTTTGCCCAACGATTAGACTGACAGTGGCGGCAAACTTCCGCGACCGGCCGATATTTTCCGTCCGCGTGCGGTTCTTTCGTTGCAGGACGTCTGCCCAACTTGCCCAGCTTTCATTGCGAGGCTGGCGCATTTCCGGTATCTCCACTAGATGCCGAGGTCATTTCAATCGCAGATGGAGTTGAGCTGAAAGCCGTTCACCATGAAGTCCCAAACCCTTCGCAAGCTAATTCGAGCCATCGCCGCGCGAAGCAACGACGATCTGGACCGCATCGCGTTCCAAATCGTGCGTGACGAGAAGCGTGTCGGACATACGCGTCTTGCGGAGGAATTGGACGGACTTCTGAAATCAGAGACGGCCGTTCGTCGTGAAGGCAGCGACGATCCCGATGAAACTTCACAAGACATCGGAAGCCTAACCGAACTGCCACGTAGCAGACGCTACCGCGATCCGCTTGCAACCATCATTCCGAGGGATCAACTCGAGCACCATATGGTGTTGCCCCCGGAAGTCGAATCGCGGTTCGCCCGAATTGAAAAGGAATATGCTGCTCGACATCGTTTGGCGAAGCACGGAATGGCGCCGCGGAAGAAGATTTTACTGTACGGCCCGCCCGGATGCGGAAAAACACTCGGGGCGAAACGGCTGGCCTGGAACCTTGGGTTGCCGCTGATGAAGGTGCGGTTTGATTCGCTGGTGTCATCCTATTTTGGGGAATCGTCGTCAAACCTAAGAAACGTATTCGATGCCAGTGCCGCAAACCCGTGCGTGCTTCTGTTGGACGAATGTGATTTCGTCGCCCGTTCTCGACATCAAACGAACGACATCGGCGAGGCATCGCGGATTGTCAACACGATGCTTCTGCTCTTAGATGAATACGAATCTCCGGGGTTGTTTGTTGCGACGACGAACGTGGCTGACAAATTGGATGCCGCCATCTTCCGGCGGTTTGACGAAGCATTCGAAGTTCCACCGCCGAGCGAAGATGAAATTGAACGACTGCTCCGTCAAACTCTCTGCTCGATGGATGTCGATCCCAAGATCAATTGGGTAGACTTGGCATCAACCATGGTGGGAGCTTCTGCCGCAAAGGTTGTGAAGCTGTCTCGTGACGCCGCAAAGCTTGCGATCCTCGATGAGCGATCAAGGATCGAAAAGAGTGACCTCGAACAAGCGTTGGCGGACAACGCAATCGACTCTCTTTAGTTTCGCAAACAATGTCTGAGACGGATTTCCCACATCTTCAGCTGGTCAAGCGAACCAGCGGTTCGTACCAAGCTCCCGAAAATCAGTTTCCACCGACGCCGGATCGGGAGAAAGAAAACAAGGCCAACTCTGGCTCGCACTGCAACGCGCTCTCGCGGTCCATCGAGCAAATAAAGGCGATTTGGGCGAAAGACGAAGAACTCCGTTCGGAAACCACCCCTGCGTTGCCAGCCGGAAAACCGATCTTAATACAGCTTGATCCCGAAAACCGCGATTTGGATGAGCTACGGCGATCTTTAGGTTTCGAAGTCATCTGCCAAGAAGAAGATGGCTTTGTCATTGTCGCGTCACACGACATAGATTTTGCCGAACTTCAAGGAGCGATCGAAAAGCTTAGCCGTCTCAAACCAGGAGACCGTCTTGAACGAGGAGGCGGCGTTGCAGCGAGGATCTATGATGCTTCGGTAAGTGGAGGAGATCAGCGTTTAAAGCAGATTCTCTCGCCGACGTTGTACGAGCGTTGGGGTGAGATTGGTGATGATGAAACGTTGTGGATAAACGCCGGCATCTCGTGCAACGGTGGCTATGAACCTCGCTTGACAGAAATACGGAAGAGCGAGACGGAAGAAAAGCATCAGGCTCGGCATCGTTCGGAACGAATGAAAGCCTACGACCGATGGGACGAGGTGCGAACAGAACGCATTGGGCAGATCGAGAGATTTGTTGAAGCCTATGACGGCTACATCGACCCCAGCACCAAAGAACCGGATACAGACGTACCAGATGAATTCACCGCACGCATTCGACTTCCCGGTGTCGGGCTCCGTGACTTCGTTTTCAACTATCCCTATCTATTCGATGTCGAAGAAGCGGAAGTAGCAGAGCTTCCCGTGTCACCGTCGTCGACATCAACTGGATCGACCAACCCGGTTGTCATTTCTCCGCCGCCATCAGATGCGGCCGCGATATGCGTAGTTGACAGCGGAATACAGGAAAACCATCGGCTCCTCAAGGCGGCCGTCGACTCATCCGAATCCCGTTGCTTTTTCGGGAATTCTCCCGCTGACGTCGCCGACTACGTGACACCATCGGGGCACGGAACACGCATCGCCGGCGTCGTCCTGTTTGGCGATAACATCCCTAGCACTGGAACCCAACAAGCTGAGTTTTGGATTCAAAACGCCCGAGTGTTGAACAAGCAAAATGCGCTGCCCGACGACCGAGCCATTTACGACATGCTCAGCGAGATCGTCGATCACTTTCGCTATGGGCATCGTGGCACGAGGATCTACAACCAGTCGATTTGCAGCCCGAGTGTTTGCCGGTTGCGTCACATGTCGGCATGGGCAGCCAAGATCGATGCGTTGTCGGATCGGCATGATGTGTTGTTCATTCAAAGCGTCGGCAACATCCATCCCGATGCAACGGGGCGAATGCGTTTGGGGATCAAACAGCATCTGGCGGCCGGACGTGACTATCCAAGCTATCTGCTGATGGATTCGTGCCGCGTTGCGAACCCCGGCCAGAGCTTGCAAGCTCTGACAGTGGGTTCCATATCACGCGACGTGTATCGATCATCCACCTGGAGCAGTTTCGCCGATGCTCCTCAGCGTCCCTCGGCGTTTTCTCGAACAGGGCGAGGCGTATTTGGTGTGGTGAAGCCTGATGTCGTGGAATTCGGTGGCGACTTTGTTCGCAACCCCAGCAACGACATCTCGAACAATCCGATCGCCAAGTCGGTCTATCCAGAACTCGTGCGATGCAATCTGCACACGGCGGGACCGTCGACCGATCGTGATCAAGTGGGAACATCATTCGCCGCCCCGAAAGTGACTCGATTGGCTGCTCAATTGCAGGCGGCCTTCCCCAGAGAATCCACGCTGCTCTATCGAGCGTTGATTGCTCTGTCGGCTCGTTGGCCAGACTGGGCATTCTTCGGATCGCGACAAGAACAAATTGAAGCAGTGCGTCACTTGGGATACGGCTTGCCAGACCACGATCGTGCAATGCAGAACACCGACTTCCGCGTCACGATGATCACGCCGGAACTGCAAAAGATCAAAGCGAAGCAAGTCGACGTTTACCAAGTCAACCTTCCCGATCGACTTCGCAAGCCGGGCAACGCTGGTGAAGTACTGATTGAAGTATGCCTTTCCTATTCGGCCGCGTCACGGCGAACCCGGCGTGATCGCCGTGGCTATCTTTCCGTTTGGCTGGATTGGCGGACCAACTACGCGGGCGAGTCCGCAGATGAATTTGCCGCAAGGTTGGTCAAGGAAGCAAGCGGAAGCGTGTCCACTGACCGTGAGCGATTCGATTGGGTCGTTGGGGAACACGCAGGAGCCGGCAAGCTAACAGCCAGCAATCGCACCGCGGGAACACTTCAAAAAGACTGGTGCAGAATGCCTGCCGACCAACTACCCGCGTCGTTCTGTATTGCGGTCGTTGGCCATCAAGGACACAGCGTCAGCCCGTTGGACGAAGCCAAGTATCACCTGACCGTTGCGGTCGAATCGCTGGGCCAAGAAATCGAGCTGTACCACGACCTGGAAGCCGAGGTCGATCTATTGGCGAGTGAGATTGAAGCATCAAAGATTGAAGTCGACGAACTGGAGACATGACAGAATATTCTTCAAGACCGAATTAGCCATCACCACAAGTGGTAGCCGGGGGTTGCTGCGTCGCAGCGTACCCCCGGAAAACGAACGCTCCAAAAAACTCACCATCCCGCCGTGGCCATCGGCCACGGCGGGATGGTGAGTGGTGGCGTGGGGGCATGTCCGTCGGTGGCGCGATCGCTTACCGACGGCTACCATCTGGAATCCCTGCCGGGATGAAAAATTGCGCAACGACAGTGCGTCACAAGACCAAACATTTCGCCGTCCAGGCGAACGCTCACACGGCTCACATGGTGATGCCCGATCCTTATCGTTGCTGTGCTTCTAGTTGCTCCGCCATGGAAATCACCACTGCGACGTCCGATCGATCGCCAGGGCCGTACACGCATGGCTGAATGGGGCGGAGTCGAATCCAGCGTTTGAGTTTCGTCAGAAGACGCCTCATCTTGCCAGCGTTGCTCGTTGAGCAACTTGGTCCACAATCGGGACGGCGCTAACGCGGTAGAGTGCTGCTGGCCCACGTTGAAGGAGCGGAGCGATCTTGCTTTTGGCGGGCAATTGATCTCGCAGAGATTCGATGGCGATGTGCGAATCAACAATCAAAATGCAATCCGAGTTTCGAACCAGGAACCGTTTGATTCCTCGATCACTCAGGCGGGCGAAGTGAGCGATGTTCGCTCGGTTGAGATAGAAGGGCACTTCTGAAAACTCGTGCTCAATGGTGGCGATCGGTGTGGATTCGTCGACACCAAGTTGGTTCGCCAATGGCGAGGATTCTCCAAAGAGGGTCTGGGATCGGCTGTAAGCAGGCACCATCTGATGCATGACCATGACCGCAAACAGGAAGGCGACCACGGCGGACGTTCCCCAAGCGATTCGGGCTTGATGTCGATCCGCCATCAGCACCAATGATGAAATCAGCAGAGCCGCCCACAGCATGGCCCAAGCGAACAGCACGGCGGTGGCGTCGTCCGTGTAGATCATCGTATACACCACGAATGCGACGCCAGCAAAGCATGTGGACGCGGTTGCCGAACGTGCGGACCAGAATCGAGCAAAGAAGTGCTTTTGCGGATGGCTTGCATCGCCAAGAACGGTGTGCAGGTAGTGGCCGACCATCAACGCCAGTGCCGGAGCAGCTGGCAAAAGATAGGTGGGTAATTTGCAGCTCGACATGGAAAAGAACACGAAGCACCAACCACTCCACAGCAACAGGTACCCGATGGCTGGAGGTCGTTGGCGGCGAGACCGTTCATCACGCCCCATCAAAAACTTGGCGTAGGGGATCGTCAGGAACGACCACGGGTGACCGGCGATCAGCAGGACAGGTAGGAAATACCAGATGGGCTTGGGATGGAACTCGCCAGCGAACCGGGCGATGTTGTGCCGGTAGAAGAACTCGTTCAAAAAAGTTGGGTCTTCGAAGTGCACCAGCAGAAACCATGGGGCGGCGATCATCGATGCCACGCCACCGAGCACTCCGTAGTGCCACCAAGCAGGGCGAGCATGAGCTTCGGAAACCCAAGTCATTGCCAGCACCGGGGGAAGCCAAAGCACGATCGCGATCGGTCCTTTGGTCAGAAACGCCAAGCCAATGCAAACGCCCGATAGGATCCACCACCTGAGTTGCAAAGTTCCCGCAGCACCGGTCGAAGTGGGATTTCGAATCGCCTCCAACGCGGCGAAAAGTGACAGCGAGACAAACAATGCCAATACGCCGTCGAGCAACAGGTAGCGACTCGTGAAAGCAAACCCGACCGAGAGCAAGAGGACGACGCCCGCGTGCAGTCCGACAGTTCGCCCGAAGAGTCGTGAGCCAAAGAACATGGTGGATGCCAACGTGCAGATCGCGGCAAAGGCGGGAACCAAACGGGCGGAAACCTCGCTGATTCCGAACAACTTGAAACTGATTGCACACAGCCAGTACAGAAGCGGCGGCTTGTCGCAATAGGTCTCGAAATTGAGTTGGGGCAAAACCCAGTTGCCGGTCGCGATCATTTCTCTTGGGATTTCAGCGTACCTGGTTTCGTCGCGGTCAATCAGCGGGTACCCCAGGTTGGCGAACATGAACATGGCTGCAAGGAACAACAGTCCAATTTGCAACCACTTTGGGTTCAGACCAAAGCAACTGGCTGATGTCGCTTTCGGCTCTTGGCAATCGACGTGCTCCGGGACCGGGAACTGGACTTCGTTCCACCAGTAACGCACCAAAGACGCGAGTACCGTTGGAATGTGCTTGATCGAGACCGTGCTTTCACCGAGCATGCGTGGCCGGTGCGAGACACCGACTTCAACAACGCTGTGACCGAAACGTTTTGCTTGGGTCAGCATCTCCGAATTGACAAGGAACCCGTCTCCGGTGAGACGCAACTTCTTGGCGACGTCGCGATGAAACATTTTGAGTGCGCAATCGACGTCGCGGACCCCGGTGTTCAACATCGCTCGAACCAGCAGGTTGTAGACTCTTGAGTAGAGACATCGCAGCGACGAATCTTTCCGGTCGATGCGATAGCCACAAACAATGTCGTAGCGTTCCGATAGCAAAACGAACCGATCCAGTTCGGTCAGATCGAATTGACAGTCCGCATCGGTGAAGACAACCAGGTCACACTTTGCTTCGGAGAAACCGGTTCGAATGGCCGCACCGTAACCTTGATTGCGTGGGTGCTGGACCAGTCGCAATGAGGGAAGGGACTTTGCGAACTCCCGAACCGTTTCAGCGGTCGCGTCATGACTGCCGTCATCGACAACGATGATTTCGTATTGGCTGGTGATCGAAGACAAAGCCGAATCGGCTTCCATGATTGCTTCGGCGATCACTTCCGCTTCATTGTAGGCCGGCAAAATCAATGTGATCGACGGCGTCGGGGGCGCTTTCACGCCCATCCTGGCGGTGTCAGCGAATGGCGTTTGTGTGGTTTCGATCTCGTGCATCCGTGCACTCCTTTGTACTGAGGGTTTAGTAGTTGAGGCGAGGAGATTGTCCTGGTTCGATTGCGAGGACCGCAAGTGGAAATCGTAAAGGCTTAGTAGTTGAGTTTGGGAAGCATCTGAGCTGTCGTCTGAGTCGGCGTGCTGGATAGAGAGAGGAGAACCCTGGGAGTCCTTCCGCGACGTTTCAGCTTTCGTTCAGTCTTCTTCCGTCAACAATTCGTGCATTTGCACGCGATCTTCAAAGGACTCGAAGTCTCGGACCTGCAAGTTGAATTGATGCAGTGCTTTCGCTGTCCAGCTTGGCCACGGGGACCAGTCGCTTCGCTGTGAAGCCATCACATTGGTCGGCAACCAGACTTGTTGCACGAGCGTTGCGCAGAGCAAGATGGTGGTGAGTGCCATGATCGCCCGCCAATGAGCTCGAGCCGGTTTGTTCTCCGCCAGCATCACCAAACGTTTGCTGCGGCGAATCAAAGTGCTGTCATCGTTTCCAAAGGCAAGCGTTCCCTTGGGAGCACCATTGCAGGGCTGGCGACGGCATTGCTCGGCAACTTTGGCCAGGGTCCTCAGGTAGGCGCTAAACTTTCCGATCGTGGTGGCTGCAACTTCGTCGCACAAGAACTCGCGTGCCAATTCAGCCTTGTGTGCCGCGGACCGAACCATTGGATGGAACCAAAAGAGCGTCGAGCAAATGCCTTGCAGGAAGTGCTGCATCGGGTGCTGGGTACGCAAGTGCTCGAGTTCGTGAAGCAAAACGTGCCGTAGGGTCGCGTCTCCAGCATGATGATCGTTGATCATGAACGACGGCAGCACGACCACGGGGCGGTGCAACTGCCAGCAGAACGGGCCTTGGATTTTGTCGGAGACACAGATCGAAAGCGGTTGGCACTCGTTTGACGAGATATCGGTTGCCTGGAGTAGTTCTGCGGCATCGATTGGATCGCATTCATGTCTTAGAAACTGTAGCAAGCCGATGCATAGCCAGCACCGCTGCACGATGGACCAGACCGCTCCAACGGTCCACACACTCAACAATGCGATCGCGATTCGGGTTTGCCAGACCACAATTTCAAGCATCGATTCACGCGATAGCGTGACGGGGAAGTGAAACAATCGACGGTGGGGAAGCAACAGTGCCGCGGCAACCAATCCGATGATGCAAAGAAAGCAAGTTGTCCAGAGTCGACATCCCCAGCGTGCGTCCACGACCCAGCGCTGCAACGCGGCAGTCATCGCAATGACAATCGAGATTTGCAAGCACAACGTGCTTCCGACTTCCAATGCAAATCGAAGATCCATCACGAGTCCCCGAGTTTGGCGGCGGCTTTCTTGACCGCTTCAATGTCATCCGGCGATACCGCATCGGATTCAAGTAGATTCAATACGAGAGAGCGAATGGATCCACCAAACAACTGGTCGGCGAGCGATTTCACCATGCCTTCCTGGACTTGCTCTCGCGAGACTTTGGGTGTGTAGGTGAACGCGCGGCCGATCTTCTTCCCACGGCGGACGATCTTTTTGTCTTCCAAGATCTTCATCGTTGTCAGCACCGTTGTGTAGGCGAGTTCGCGATCGATGGTGTCGACGACATCGTTGACTGTGACGCTGCCTTTGTCCCAGACAACATCCATCACTTCAGCTTCGCATTTGGTCAGCTCAACTCGCTTTTTCGATCGTGGCATCAGTGGGTATTTCAGTGAGGAACGCGGAAGAGTGACGTGAAGTTTTGAGTTGGAAGTGGCAAGACGTTCGCTTGCAAACCGAAATGAATTGCTACTCGCGAAGTTTGGCCCAGCGGTGATATTCGCGTAGGTCGACGTTCTCGGTCACAAACGTGACATGGCCGTCGCCCCACAAAAAGTTTGCTCCGCCAGGGTGACGACTGGAAAGATCGCATTCGTCTGCCAGTGGATTGTTGATGCCTTCCAAGGCCGAACCAACCACGCGGGCCGCAGCATCTTCGCCAGCCAGGCTGACACCAATCCAAGTGGATGGGACCTGCGCCATCGTGCGTTCGCCCACGATGATTGTGTGGGATGTCCCTCGAAGGAAGTCGCGAAATCGCGTTGCCCGGTTCTCAAGAAATGCGCCATCGCCAACCGGTGCTGGGGTGGAGTCATCCGCTTCGATGGTGCCAAAGATGCCCACGTAATTGGCGGTTGGCAACTGCATCAAAGGAACCGATTCTTCGCTGCTCAGCGAGGCCGAGTCGCTCTCGATGGAGTCGTCTTCATGGCCCTCGAAGAGTGTGAAGGAGGGTTCAGTGATGTCGGACGGACAAAGCATCCAGGGCAGCGACGTGGATCGGGCGAGTTCGTGTCGAGAGTCATCCAACGACCGTTTCATATCGATCTGAACGGCGAGTGCATCTTCTTCGATGAAGGGCAGCAAAGGCACGACCCAACCAAACGCAGACGTGGTGCTGGGGTCAAACGTCCAGCCAACGGGAAGCTGCTTTTGGGCTGCGTGATGGCCGTGAAGCGCGAGACCGATTTCACGCAAATGATTCGTGCACTGCACTCGCCGCGCGGCCTCGCGTGCGGACCCCATCGCTGGCAACAAGATTGCCGCCAATGCACCCAGGATCGAAACAACGATCATCAGCTCAAGGATCGTGAAGCCACTTTGTGGAAGTGGCGTTGGGCGGTGAGTGATCGAATGGGTGTTTTGCATGTTGAGTGACCACGTCCGTGTGGGGTGATGCAAAACAAGATACGAAGGAATTAGTTTTTTGGCAATCCCGGTTTTGCGAGTCAGATTGGGTTGCTTGAAAAACTAAGCGGTTAGTAAGTAGGGAGGTGTCAGCCGATTCCTCCAAGCGGATATTCACGTGAAGCTTTCCCTCGTTTTCCTCTTGTCGCAACGACGATTGCTGACGAGCATTTGCCTGGTCTTCACCGTGCTTGGCTCAGGGCCGAGTCGTGCGGAATACCCGTTGTTCGCGAGTGACCTTCCACCGACACGCTTGGTTTCGCATCCGGCGAATTGGTTGGACACATCGTTTTCAACGGAGACGGTTTTCCCGCCAGCACCGGAGGTCGTCCGTTCCGTCGAGTGGGATCGTTCCTCGCTGTGGCAGCGAATCCAACTGGATCACCAAAACTACTACGACCTCGAGACATTCCGATTCTTGACGGGAGGATTCTTCCTTGGTGCAGCGGTTGCCAACACTCAATTGGACGATCAATTGCACAGGCACTTTCAAACCAGCGTCAGAGGTGCAACCAGTGATGATTGGTCCGAATTCTTGCACGCAGACAAGGAGCTCGGCAACGGTCTGTATTCGCTTCCGGTTTTCGCGACCGCTTGGGCAGCGGGAGAGTACTTTGAGGACTCGCCGATGTTGGTCACAACAGGGCGTTGGGGTGAACGATCGATGCGTTCGTTTTTGGTTGGTGCACCGCCGTTGATCTTGGCTCAACGGTTAACGGGTGGTTCACGCCCCGGCGAACTTGATCGCGGATCGCGTTGGCTCCCATTTCAAGACAACAATGGCGTGAGCGGGCATGCGTTTATGTCCGCTTTGCCGTTCATCAACGCGGCCAAGATGACGGACCGTCCTCTGCTCAAAGCCAGCTTCTATGCGGGATCGTTTCTTGGGCCGCTTTCGCGTGTCAATGACGACGCTCACTATCCGTCTCAAGTTGCACTGGGATGGTGGATGGCTTACGCCGCCGCAGCCGCGATTGACCGAACGGAGTTGTCGGATCGTAACACGCAAATCCTTCCCTACATGAGCGAAAGTGGTGGTGTCGGTGGCATGTTTGAGTTCCGCTATTAGCCAACGAGCCCGACAAGCACGGCCGATCCGGTCGGCTCTACTTCAACCGAATCAGGACTTCGTTGCGACGTAGGGGAGCGGGAGTGAAGGGCGGATCGTAGGAGGCGGCTTCGACTCCGCTGGTTTTGTTCGACTCAGTGTCTTCGTCGACGGCCGCGGTCAGGCCCTTGGTTTCCATCCAGGTTCGTAGTTTGGCTTCGGATTCCTTGGCGAGCTTTTTGTCCAACTTGCCGGGGAATCGGATCACGGCGAAACGCCCGCCAGCGCGTTTGCGGACATCGACGTCGGGGCCGGTTGGCGAGGGGACGCCTTCGACCGCGACTTCCTTGGGCATCACAAATCCCATTTGGACTTCGGAATCGGCTTGGTCGTTTTCCATGAAGACTGGCGTCGTCATGGAAATCTTTTGCTCGGCTTCGTTGGCTCCCGAGATGTAGCGAAAGAGCTTCATGAAGCTGCCGTCTCGGCCTTCCGCATCGATCTTGGTCTTCGTTGCGACCAGCATCAGATCGGGATATTCGCGGACTTCAAACTCGCCGTCGGACTCAATGACTTTGTATTCCGCCGATTCGTATCCCGCTCGTGTGGTTCGGCTCAGCAGAAACACTCCGCCGGTGACCAGAACGGCGATCGTTGCGACAGTCATGATTTTTCGACGGGACATCGGATTGCCTTTTGTCTGCGCTGGTTGATGGCGACAGATCGGAAAGCGAATCGTCAGCCGATGAACCATAGATGGCTGGCTAGTGGTCTGTCAGGACTTGTTTTGAGGGGAGTGGACGAGGCCACGAGTCCTGAACTGGTGTCAAATCCAAGGACTCGTGGCCTCGTCCACTACGACCAACCCTAACTTTTAGATTTGACAGACCACTCGTTCAATCGAAGCGAGCTCGTTCAACACGGGAGCCTACCGCTGGACGCTCTTCGCGATCCCGCGAAGCATGACCGGGAAGACAAGGCTGTGCAGCGGCAAGACCGCGTACCAATAGGCAAGTCCCAGTAAGCCCTTGGGGCGGAATCTGGCCGTCATGACCACCTGCGTTGTTTCTGCGGAGGATGGTTCCAATTGGAAGTCCAGTTCTGCTTCGCCGGGCAGCTTCATCTCGGCTCGCAAGGTCAGGCGTTCGTTGGGAACCAGTTTGGTGACTCGCCAGAAGTCAACGGCTTCCCCGTAATGCAAATCACGAGGGTGGCGGCGGCCACGTCGGAGTCCGGGCCCGCCGATCGCTTGATCCATCCAACCGCGAATTCGCCAGAGGAAACCGGCACCCCAGTATCCGTTGGCTCCGCCGATCGATCGAATCTCGGCAAAGGTTTGCTCCACGGAACCTTGGACCGAGATTTCGCGGCGGTCGGTCAACGTTGTTCCTCCGGACCAGTCTGGGTCGCCCGGGATTTTACCTGCGGTGGACCAACGTGTTTCGATATCGCCTTGCTGAGTTTTGCCCAACGCCGCTTCGATCGCGGCTTCAATTCCCAGGCATTCACCCGGCATCAATCGCACGGCGTCGTCGTTCCGGCAGACGGTTCGGTTTTTCAGTCCCTCGGCCAGTGGTCGGGCGATGCTGCTGCTGACAGGCGTGACCAAGCCGATCCACAAACTGCTGAGGTAGGGCGTCAAGACAGGAACCGGAAAGATGATGCGTCGGCGCAGCTTCAGTTTCTCCGCCATCACCTGCATGACATTGCGATACGACATGACATCGGGGCCGCCAATGTCCAAGGTTTTGCCAGCCGTTTCTTCCACATCCAAACAAGCGACGAGGTAGCGAAGGACGTCACGAATCGCAACGGGCTGGGTTTCGGTTTTGACCCACTTCGGCGTCACCATGATCGGCAAGCGTTCCACGAGGTAACGCAGCGTTTCAAAGGATGCGGAGCCGGAACCGATGATCATCGCGGCTCGGAAGACGGTGGTGGGCACCCGGCCGGATTGCAGGATTTCACCGACTTCGTGTCGGCTGTCGAGATGTTCGGAAAGATCGGCTCCCAACTCGCCCAGGCCACCGAGGTAGATGATTCTTCGACACGAAGATTCCTGGGCGGTGTCGCGAAAACCGGTCGCTAGTTCACGGTCTCGCTGCGCGTATTCACCTTTGGCGGACTGCATCGAATGCACGAGGTAGTATGCCACATCGATGTTCTCGAGAGCTCGCCCGGTGGCCTCGGTGTCTTCCAGTTCGCCTTGGACGACGGTGAGACGCTCGTGCTGTCCCCAAGAAAACTTGGTCAGTTTTTCGGGGCTGCGAACCAGGCAAGTCACTTGGAAGCCCTCTTCCAGCAACCGTCTTGCCAGCCGCCCTCCGACGTAGCCCGTGGCTCCGCAAATCAAGATGCGTTGGTCGCGGGAGGAGGATTCCGTCATGGGTGAACCGGTTTCAGGAGGCAGCAGGTGGTGCGCTGTGTCGTACGAGTTTTTTCGCAGCAGCCTTGCTGCTGCCGTCAACGCTCTGCAGACAGGTTAGCAACGCGTGAACAATGAGTGACGATGTTAGCGGTGTGGCGCAAGCCGCCCGGTGAGGAACCGGAGGGCTCGCGCCCTTCCGCTACGTCACTTATTGTTCACGCGTTGCTTCGCGGGAGGAACAGGTGGCGACATGGTTCATCTAAGAAAAGGAACCGTCGGCTGCCGGGGAGTTGGCACGGGCTTTGCGAAGTTGGCTCACCATGTGCCGCTCGTCGGCGTTCCAATCGCCGCCAGCTCCACGACTGTTCTACGATGGATCTTCACGCTCACCTCGACCGTCACTTCGGGTTTCAATCTTTTCGCCATGGACAATGCGAGGCCTGCGAGTCGATTGTGGCTGGCAAAGACACGATTGTGTTGATGCCAACCGGGGCCGGCAAAAGCCTGTGTTACCAACTGCCTGGCATTCTTCGCGAAGGAGTGACGTTGGTGGTCAGCCCGCTGATTTCGCTCGCCAAAGATCAGGCGGAACATCTGAAGGAGGCTGGTCAGCCAACCGTGGTGCTCAACAGCACCCGGACGGCAAAACAAATCGAGTCCGCTCGTTCAAAGATCTCAGCGGGAGATGTCAAGTTCGTTCTCACCACACCGGAACGATTGCAGAAAACCGACATCTGCGAATTGCTCGCCGGTGTGGGAGTTGGGTTGATGGTGGTCGATGAGGCTCACTGTGTCAGCCAATGGGGGCACGACTTCCGTCCGGACTACTTGTGTTTGCCATCCATCCGCGAGCGATTGGGGAATCCGCCGCTGGCCGCACTCACCGCAACCGCATCCGAACGAACGCTGGATGAGGTGCGATGCTCACTGCGTTTGAACGACCCAACCATTGTTTGAACCGGAATCGATCGGCCCAACTTGCGGATCGAAGTCGTTCGTTGCTACTCGGCGGAGGACAAGTTGAAGCAATTGCATCGCGCCCTCGAGATCGAAGGCATGCTGGAACGCACCGAGCCAGCGATTGTTTATTGCGGAACGACCAAGACGGCTGACCAGTTGGCGAATTCCTTCGGTGGATTGTGCTACCACGGCAAAATGCGAAAGGCCGATCGAGCCGATGCCCAAGAAGAGTTCATGAATGGATGCCCGAGAGTGATGTTTGCCACCAATGCGTTTGGGTTGGGCATCGACAAACAGGACCTCCGCCAAGTCATCCATGCTGAGTTGCCGGGTTCGTTGGAATCGTACTACCAGGAGATGGGGCGAGCTGGGCGAGACGGCAAGCGATCGCGTTGCACGCTGCTGTATGATCCGTCCGATGTGGACCTGCGGAAGATGTTTGCCGGCGGGATGATGGAAGCGAGCAAGATCATGACGGCCCATCACACATTGGTTCGCGGCGCCAACGAGATTGGCAAAGACGGCGAGGTGGCTTTGTCGAAGCTGGCCCCGATCAGTCCGCTTGGCCGCGTCACGTTGAAGAACTGTTTTCAATTGTTGTCGTCTCGCGGCATCGTTGCTCCCGCCGGACGAGGTCGATGGCGTTTGATTGCCAAAGACCTCGAGCACCGTGTGGCTGATCGACTGGAGGAAGCCACTCGGGTGAGATCCGAGGATCGCCAGGTGGCACTCCGCGAGATGGTGGAGTTTGCCGAGTCGTCCAGGTGCCGGTGGGAATTGCTCCGTGAGCACTTTGGCGTCAGCGAAATGACGGGCTCGGATTGTCTTTGTGATCAGTGCGGAGCCATCGCGGTTGCGAGTGCGTGAGGGGCTGGCTGTGAAGTACCCGATGACACCTGACGGTCGATACTTTGTTCACCAGCAACGATTGTGGCGGTGCACCAATCCGAACTTGAGCGAGACGGAACGCCAGCAATACGTTCGCGAATTGATGAAAGCGAGACGCGACGTGAAGTCTGCGAAAGCATCGGGGGATGAAGACGCGATGCAGATGGCTCGCGATGCGGTCAACGAGGCGAAGATCCAACTCGGAGAACGCGGGCCGACTTGGTGGGACGACGACACCGATCACAACCGTCAACTGGTGAGGAATACACCCTACGCGGATTGGTGGGAGACACGTTGAAACCGGCGGCCAGCTTTCTTTCGAAGGTGCCATTGTGCGGTTGGCTGGAACGGCATATACGCATTGTCCAAACACTCGTTCCACCAGGTGTTGTGGGCTCTCGATCGGGAGTCTGCACCCGCTTCCGTCAGTCCGCTCATGAAACGCTCCCACGACTCGCTTCAAGGTTTCCTGCATCTGCTTCGGGCACTCATTCGCGAACCCTCGGTCGTCGGCGTGGAAGACGCCTTCTTTCGCGTGCTGCGACGCGAGTTGGAAGAGTTTCCGGTGGTGATCACTCGTTATCACGGGCTGCTGGTCGCTCAAGGCAGTGATCCAGAGAGCAATTACCTCTCGGCGCACGTCGACCGTCATGGATTGCTGTGCACCGGGCCTCGCGAATTTCAGTACGCGGCGTTCATTGCCGGGAACCGTGGGGAACTGAACGGCGATTCGATTTCAGAACAGTTCATGGAACTGATCGCCGGCCGTTTTCGCGGCCAACGCGTGCAGGCTCACACGCCCTACGCGGGATCTTATCTCGGACAAGGCACGATCACGGAATCCTTCATTTGCCCGCGTCGCAAGAATTTGATCTTCGACATCGATGGGCTGGACTTTTTGCAACCTGGGACGCCCATTTCATTCGTCGATCGATTGCGGGAAGAAGATGGTCAAATCTCAGCCCAGCTCGACAACGTCGTGTCCGTCGCGATTTTGATTGAGATGATCCGCCGCGGTTTTCGCGGCACAGCGTTCTTCACGGCCGGCGAAGAATGCGGGCGGAGCTATCGATACGTTGCGGAGTGGTTCCAGCGATTTGATTTGAAGACGCAGCGTTTGGTCGTGTTGGACACCAGTCCGTTTCCAACGCCCGATGACTTGAACGCTCAAGAAGTGGTGCTTCGGAATCGTGACTCGGTGGCCGAGTTTGAGCCAGCCGTCACGGGGGAACTCAAGCGGGTCTGTGATCAACTGAAGGTGACACATCGCTTCAAAGACGAGTACGTGAGCGAGCTGAACAAGACTCGTGAAAAGCAAATCTCGATCGGCCGAACCGAGCTCGGACGGTTGATCGACGCGACCAGCGGGGATGTCTCCGGAACGACGCTGCAGTTGCCGACGTCGTCCTATCACACCCAAACCGAAACTGCGAACTTGTCGAGTGTCGAGGCGGTGCTGAAAGTCTTGACCCGTCTGACCGATGCAAGTGTTTGAATGACGATGGGATCCGGGTTTTTCCGAAAGTTTGGTTGGGATCTTTGACAGCCGATCAATTTCGACGGGGCGGGGTTGATCGATGAGAAGATTGAAACGCGGAGAGGCGGAGGAGCGGAGTATCGCGGAGATTGGGGGGAAGAGTGTACTGAGCTGGTGGTGATTGAGATGGAATCAAATGAAGTTGACTGATGTGGTCATTGGTGCAGCGATCGAAGTTCATCGCCGGCTTGGTCTCATTTGGGTTTGATGAAATTGGATGTTGGCATGCACATCCATATTTTTAAATCACAATTGATTGATGGCCAGCATCGTCAACCGCTACGGCGGACCCAAACCAGATTGATCGGTGACCTCTCTCCGCGAAGCTCCGCTCCTCCGTTTCTCCGCGTTTAAAATAGCCCGCTGATTTGGAAGGTGGTCATTGCGTGACCGTTAACGGATGACGATTCGGCCCGGTCACCCCGATGCAAACATTGCCGTCTTTCCGAAGGGTGGGTTGGAATCTTTGACGACCGATCAATTACGACGGGGCGAGGTGGATCGATGTGAAGATTGAAACGCGGAGTGGCGGAGGAGCGGAGCATCGCGGAGAATGGAACGTGAAAATGTCACGCTGTTGGAGATTGAGATGGAACCAAATGAAGTGACTGATGTAATCATTGGTGCAGCCATTGAAGTTCATCGCCGACTTGGTCCAGGGCTCTTGGAGCATGTCTATCGACGTTGTCTGGCATACGAACTTCGGAAGCGAGGCTTGGCGGTTGTGGAAGAGAAGCCTGTCGCGATTGACTACGACGATCTGCATGAACCTTGTGCTTTTCGTGCTGATCTCTTGGTGGAAGGCTTGGTTGTCGTTGAATTGAAAGCGAAGACTCAAATCCATCCCATCGACAAAACGCAGACTCTGTCATATCTGCGTTTGATGAAACTGAATGTTGGATTGCTGATCAATTTTCACGAAGCAAAGTTGATTGACGGCTTGCATCGCATCGTCAACCGTTACGGCGGACCCAAACCAGGTTGATCGCTGACCTCTCTCCGCGAAGCTCCGCTCCTCCGTTTCTCCGCGTTTAAAATGGCCCGCTGATTTGGAAGGTGGTCATTGCGTGACCGTTAGTGGGCGACGATTCGGCCCAGTCGCCCCGCTGCAAACATTGCAGTCTTTCCGAAGGGTGGGTTGGGGTTTTTGACGGCCGATCCATGGGAACGTGGTGTGATTGATTGATGCGAATGTTGAAACGCGGAGTGGCGGAGGAGCGGAGTTTCGCGGAGATTGGGGGGAAGAGGGTGCTGAGCTGGTGGTGATTGAGATGGAATCAAATGAATTTGACTGATGTGGTCATTGGTGCAGCGATCGAAGTTCCTCGCCTGCTTGGTCTCATTTGGGTTTGATGAAATTGGATGTTGGCATGCGCATCCATTTTTTTAAATCACAATTGATTGACGGCCAGCATCGTCAAACGCCACGGCGGACCCAAACCAGGTTGATCGGTGACCTCTCTCCGCGAGGCTCCGCTCCTCCGCCTCTCCGCGTTTAATATGTTTCACACGGTCTGGTGCAGAGGCGGCGTCGTAGCTGTGTGGATGAGGTTGAGTTTGCGGGTTGTTTGGGAGGGACTGCCACCACTCTTGAGGCATGTTCAGGTTGAGCGGGTCTTGTTGTCGTCGAAATCAAACTGATGCCGATGAAGCGTGTGACCCCTACGAAAGGAACCACCGGAATGTGCAAAATGACCCGCTCAACCCCTGTCTGTTTGTCAACCTGTTCACGTCGCTTGCGACGAAGCATCCTGCGGGGGTTGGTCGTGGGATGCTTGGCGTTCGCGGCACCGGTGGCGATTCAGGCGGAGGACATTGAAGTCGTGAATCTGAATGACACCGGGACCGGTTCACTTCGCGAAGCGATTTCCAATGCCACTGCGGGCGACCGGATTGTGTTCAACATCCCCGGTGGCGGAACGATCGCGTTGGCGACGGACCTGCCCGAGATCACGGACAACGTCTCGTTCACCAATCAGAATGTGGCCGCAGTGATCATCGATCGGATTGGCCTTGGTCCCATCTCAGTGACTGGCGGGACCGTCGACTTTAGTGAGTTGCAAATCAACGGCGACGGATTGTCGCCTGACATCGAGATGTCCGCCGCGGCCACCTTGATCGGAAACGCAGATCAAATCACTGCCAACATCCAAGCGGCAGGGACGATCGCGCCGGGCGACAGCAGTGCCGCGGGCAGCGTCGGGGAGTTGATCATCAATGGGGACTTGGACGCGACGGATGCAACGCTCCAGGTCGATGTGAATGGTGCCGGATCGCCAAACGATTTGGTGCGAGTCATTGGGAACGGGACCGTGACCGATGCGACGTTGACGCCCAACTTTGTTGGTTCCAACTATTCCATCGGAGACACCTTCACAGTGTTCAGTGCGACGGGTGGTTTGGCTGGAGCGTTGACCAATCCAGCGGAGGTGTTTCAGTTGTCTTCGAATCCATTCCTGGAAGCGATCATCAACTCGAACCCAAATGATCTGACGTTGTTGATTCAGGACAATGGGGAATCCTTCACCTCGGTGATGGGAGGCTGCGGGCAGCTGGGGGCCGTGACGGAGATCGATCGCCTGAGGACGGCAGGAACCGTGACTCAGATGTCTGCGATTGGCAACCTGCGCAGCAGTTCCTCGCTGGGAGTCAGTCAAGCGGTGGGGCAATTGGCGGGGGCGATCTACCCGTCATTGGTGGATGCAGAGATCAACGAAGTTCACAACAGCTTGAGCGGGATTCGTGACCGAGTGCTGTTGCAACAAACGGACCTCGATTCGAGCGGTCATTGGTCGCCGTGGGTTCGTGGCTATGGGATGACGCTGGACACCAGCGTCGAGGGTTGCATGGCGGAAGGCTATCGCCGAAAGGTGGGCGGGATTGAGCTAGGGACGGGGTATCTGGCCGCGTCGGGTTTGGGAGCGCATGGCTTTGCACAACTGGGGGCTGCCGACACGGACATGAATACGCTCGGCCAAGGCGCGGACACGGATTCGTATCGCTTTGGTGGAACGGTGCAGTACGTCGGCGAATGGTTGTATGGCTATGGTGCTGGCGGGTATGGGTTCCAAGACCATTCGATCCATCGTGGGATGTCGTCTCTGGAACCCGGGACTTCCGCCGACGGCGAATCGGACGGAACGGCTCAGTTCGGGGCGGTTGAGATTGGAACGGTTCACCGTGGCCAAAATTGGTTGTGGTTGTCGTTTGTTTCGCTGCAGGGTGTGCAAGCGGACGCGGACGGCGAAACGGAAACGGGGGACTCTGAGTTCGTTCTGACATCCCGCGATGTGGATGGTGAATCGCTGCGGAGCATGGTGGGAGTTTCGTTGGCGGGAACCAACCAAACCGGGCTTGGCCCAGCCACCACGCAGCTTCGTTTCGGGTGGTTGCACGAGTTCTTGGATGACCAGCAATCGGGGATCCATGAGGTGCAAGCCGTCGCGCCCACCGAGTTCTTGGTGCAAAGTGCCAACACGGGACGCGATTGGTTGTCGATCGGCACGCAACTGGATTGGGGCTTTGTGCTCGGCGGTCAGTTCACGCTGGCTTACCAAGGCAACCTGAACAGTGACTCCACGTTCCAAAGCGGCATGGTTGGAACACGCTGGATTTGGTGAGGTGGCTGGCTGACGCATCGGGTTTTCATTCGACGGTCTTGGAAGACCATCGTACGGAATTGCGAGCCGGGGATCTCGCGGCGATGGGCGGCAAACAACTGTCGTCGCTCCGCGACTTGGGGACTTTTGTCGTTGGCGGATGACCTTGGGTTGAAAACCCAAGGCTTCCGGCTTCCGTCGCTCCGCGACTTTGTGTGTGTTCGGGTGTCACGCCCCTTGCTCAACCAGCCGCGGAGCGGCGACAGGTGGGGAGGGATGCGATGGGGGATCGATTGAAAAAGTGAAATTGACAATTGTCAATTTCAAAATCTGGGCGGTGGAGGTGTTGGAGGGGCTGGCGTCGGGCATGCCGAATCGGCCTCGCTGACGCGTCCGGTTTCCATTCGACGGGCTTGGAAGCTCGGCGTACTTTGCCCCGGACGGGGCCGTCGTTGGGGGACTAGTGGTCTGTCAGGACTTGTTTTTAGGGTAGTGGACGAGGCCACGAGTCCTGAACCGGCGTCAAATCCAAGGACTCGTGGCCTCGTCCACTACGATCAACCCTAACTTTTAACTTTGACGGACCACTAGATTTCAACGCATGTAGGATGGGCACTCTTACCCGTCAGAGTGGTGGATGTCGGCCAAGAGTGGCCAACCGACAGCTCTGCGTTCAGGAGGTTGAATTCGCGAATTGAGAGTGACGGAAGAGGAGGATCGTTTAAGCTGATCGCTTCCTTCACCCCCTGCCGCATTCAGGCTCTGACCCGCTCCATGGCTGCTGAACACGATTCCCCGCGACCGATCGGTCGGCCACGCAAGTTTGACCGCGCGGAGACTCTGTTGGCGATCGTCGATGTGTTCTGGCGATTGGGATACAACCAAACCAGCTTTCGCGAAATGGAAGCCGCGACAGGCGAAGGCCGCCAAAGTTTGGTGAATGCGTTCGGTGACAAGGCGGCCATCTTTGAGAAAGCCATTCAGTGCTACATCGATCACCGCGTCAAGGAGGTGATCGAGTTGCTTCGCGGGGAGGGCGAACCATTGGACCGAATCGCGAATGTGTTGGCTCGATGGGAAGCGGATGCGAAGGCGCCTGATCATCGCGGATGTTTGTTGGTCAACACGGGCGGTGAGATTGGCGCAAGAAATGCGGCCATTGCGGATCGGATGGCAAACTCGACCCAACGTTTGGTGAATGAGTTTGCCAAGACTTATCAACAAGCGATGAGATCAGGTGTGATCGCAACCAAACCGTCCGCGAAATCGTTGGCTCGGCTCACCGTCGCGTTGGGCGATGGGGCGTTGTTGCAGGCTCGCGTCAGTGGCGATGCGGTTGCCGCGAAGCAAACGCTGGCGACGCTGACGGAATTGATTCGCAGTCGCTGATGCGACAGTGAATGGATCGAACGCATGGCGGACTTGAATCATCGCTGTGCATTTTGTTTTTGAACACGCATTCAAAAACGATGTGCGTTTCCCTTTTGATGGAGACTCCGATGAATATTCAAGAATTTCGAAAACGTCAACAAACCATCTCGCTCGATGGCGTGATCCATGAACCGCTGGACGTCGCTTACACCGACGTGGGCGAGGGCGAGCCCATCCTGTTGTTGCATGGCATCCCAACCTGGTCGTTTTTGTTCCACGATGTGATCGACACGCTGGCTCAGCATTACCGAGTCATCGCGCCGGACATGATCGGTTATGGTTACTCCGATCGCCGCGACCAGTTTGATCGTTCGATTGAGTTCCAGGCCAACTTCGTCGAGCGTTTCCTGGAACACTTGGACGTCGAAAGTGCCCACTTCGTTGCTCACGACATTGGTGGCGGCGTGGCACTGATCCTGGCCGACCGAAAGCCCGAACTGGTGCGATCGATGGTGTTGTCCAACAGCGTCGCTTACGACAGCTGGCCCGTGGATGAGATGCTCGCGATGGGGCACCCACGCAACGCGAAGATGAAACCGGAAGAGATGACCGAGAAGTTGGTCGAGAGCTTCCAGTTCGGTTTGTCGCGTCCAGAACGACTCACCGAAGAGTTCAAGGAAGGCATCGTGACGCCCTACCAAGAACGTGACGGAATCGTGAGCTTGGTTCGCAACGCGGCGAGCTTGAACACGAACCACACCACTCCACTGACCAGTCGTCTGGGCCAGATGCAGCAACCGACGCTACTGCTGTGGGGCGAAGATGACAAATGGCAGCCGATCAGCACGGCGGAGCAATTGGTGAAGGACATGCCTCATGCGGAACTGCATCCGATGAAGGACTGCTCGCACTGGGTTCCGCAAGACAACCCGGAAGAGTTCGCCAGTGCGACGCTCGAGTTCCTGCAACGGGTTCCTGTGGCCGTGTAGGGTGATTCACTCGCTGGCGACGGGATGGTTCAGGATCAAGATTCGGAAACCATCTCCGCCAGGGACTTTCACCGCCGGCCATTGTTCGATCTTCTGCTGGGTCGTTTCACTGAACGTGCCGTCGAAGGGATTGAACCAGGTCAAGTTCATCGTTTGCCCGCGGACTTCGCTGGGCAGTCGCAGTCCCAAGAAGTCATTTTCTTTGGGGACGTAGTAGAGGACTTGGCCCTTGTCGTTGTGGAGGCAGAAGCCAGCGTTGCTGCGTTTGTCACCGGCGATCAAATTGCCAAGGTCGTACTTTTCGACCAGAGTTTGTAGGTGGCGGTAGTAGTCCAATCGCGGGCGATTTTCGGGTTCGAGTTCGGTGATGTCGGGAACGATGACATTCCACGCGGCGCCTTGCCAGTAATGGGTCGGAAATGTGCCGGCGAAGACGCACTGGTAGGCTCGTTCGAGGCAGACTTCCGGTGATGTGTAGTTGCCGTTGAAGACGACGTAGGGGCCTTTTTCGTAGCCGCCGTGTTCGATGTTGAGGATCGGTTTGCCGGGGATGTTTTTGCAGACTTCTCGCATCACGTGGTAGAGCTCGGATTGCCAAAGCTGAACCGAAACAAAATCAATTTTGTCGGCGAAGCGTCGGCAGTAGCCGTAGTCATGCACGGTGATCAAACGTTGGTAGGCATCCAACTCACGCAGACGCTTGATGCGGCCGTGGATGTAGTTGACGTCGTTGTGCCCGTACCCGAGAGCTTCTTTGGAGATGTCCCAAATCAGGTTGGGGTAGGCTTGGTACCGGCGGACGACGTAATCGAAGTAGCGGTTGTCGGCGTCCGAGTTGGCTTGCGGCCAGTTCACACGTTTGTTCCAGACGTAGACCATCAGGTGAGCGGCGATGCCCTTTTGATCGAGGTATTCGATCACTCGGTCGAGTCGTTGGAAGTACTCGATGTTGAGCTTCGAATGATCAGGTGATTCGTTGTCGCCGGCAAATGGATAGACGTTGGGGCTGCCGTATTCGTACTTGGAATCCAGACGATCGTCCTTGGCCCATTTGACGTCGTAAGCAAACACGTTCAGGACGACTTGGTTGAATCCGTTTTCGGCCAGCGTGTCGACGAACTGCCGCGTCTTGGGAATGTCGTTGGCGTTTTCAGCGTCGAGTGCGAACAACCAATCGCATTCAAAGGCGATCGGGTAATAGCGGTCTCCGTTTTGAAATTGGAACTGGCGGTCGTTGTTGGGATCAAGTTCGATTCCGCCACGGCGTTCGTCGGTCGCGGGCGAGACGGTCAGTTTTCCGGATTGGTTGTTGAGTGCATTGGTCGTCGATGCGGTTGTGTAGGTCCACTGGCCTGAAGCAGGAGGTGTGAAACGGATGCAATAGGTTTGGTCTCCGTCATAAAAACCGGGAATGCTGATCGCTTGGCCGGATTCGCTTTCGAAGGTCGCGGAGAACGGTGTGTCGACGGGATTGTCTGCCAGCGAGTCGACTTGGAAACGAAGCTCGGTGACGTCCCATTGCGTTGGTGTTTGGGGAGACGCTTCGTCGGCATGAACGAAGGAATGTCCGATCACGACGCAACTGGCGAGAAGCAAGTGGGGTGCGAAAGCTGGCAAACGCATGAGATTCATCTGGGGAAGATGGGGTGGGGAAGCGAGACGAGGCATCGTATTCCAGCCGGTGGGCGGCTTCTATTCGAGCGGACGCAAGAAAACAGAAAACGCCGTGTTTTTCAGGGTGAGACGCGATCGGATGGCGAAAGGGCTCTATGGATCGTGCCGGGTTGGGGATCGGCGGATGTCGGGGGAGAATCTGCATTGCTAGAGTTTGTGATCATCTCCCCCACAACCACAGGAACACAGCCATGCGAGGCGTCTTGGTCACGAAGAACGACAAGGACTTGACCGCAATGTTGCAGGAAATCGATGAGCAACAGTTGCCCGAGGGAGACGTGACCATTCGAGTGCATTGGTCCAGCTTCAACTACAAGGATGTGCTTGCGATCACCGGAGAAGTGCCGGTGATTCGATCGTTCCCAATGGTGCCAGGGATCGATTTGGCTGGGGTGATCGAATCCAGCGACGATGAACGCTACCAAGTCGGGCAAGAGGTCTTGGTGACCGGCTACGGAATTGGCGAAGCCCACTGGGGCGGGTATACAGAATTGGCACGTGTGCCCGGGGATTGGTTGGTGCCGTTGCCAGAAGGGTTGTCACTGCGTCAATCGATGGCGATCGGGACGGCAGGTTTCACTGCGATGCTGTGCGTGATGGCATTGGAACGAGGCGGTGTCACGCCTGAGCAAGGCCCGATCTTGGTGACCGGTGCGGGCGGAGGTGTCGGCAGCGTTGCGATCAGCTTGCTATCGAAATTGGGGTACGAGGTCGCTGCGGTATCGGGACGCCCGGAAACAGCGGGCTATTTGAAAGAGCTGGGGGCCGACGAAGTCCTGCCGCGATCCGATTTTTCGCAGCCCGGCAAACCGCTTGGCAAAGAGCGTTGGGCGGGCGCGGTCGATGTCGTCGGCAGTCACACGCTGGCGAACCTTTGTGCGTCGACCAAGTACGACGGCGTCGTGACCGCGTGCGGGCTGGCCGGTGGAATGGATTTTCCCGCCACCGTGGCTCCGTTCATCCTGCGTGGGGTGACGTTGGCTGGCATCGACAGTGTCCAGTGCAAGCAGCCTCGACGCTCGGAAGCCTGGCAGCGTTTGGTCCGCGATTTGGACCTCGGCAAGCTGGAAACGATGATCAACGAGATCAAGCTGGACGACGTGATCGAGACCGCCAAGAATTGGCACGGTAGCGATCATCGTGGGCGTGTGGTCGTCTCCGTTCAAGCCTAGCCGTCTGTCAGGACTTGTTTTTAGGGTCGTGGACGAGGCCACGAGTCCTGAACTGGCGTCAAATCCAAGGACTCGTGGCCTCGTCCACTACGATCAACCCTCACTTTTGGCTGTGACAGACCACTCGACAACTCGTGCAGGGATCAGTCGATGGCTGAACCGAAGTCATCGACGACGGTTGGTTGACGACGGATGTGAACCCAGTCGAATTGACCGATCAGTTTTTGGTGAATTTGATCGAGCGTCATGTCTTTCAGCGAGTCATCCGAATCGGGGCACAGTCCCGATGTTTTCGCGGCCCAGCGGACGATCGTTTCAGGTGTCATGCCTTGTTCGCGAAAATGTGACAGACGTGTGTCGCCGTGACGTTTGGCGAGCCGGCGACCGTCGGTGCCGGTGACCAGTGGCACGTGCGCGTGGCTGGGTGGGGAATGTCCCAGTGCTTCGTAGAGTTGAAGCTGTCGAAAGGTGCTGAGGATCAAGTCGTCGCCGCGAACCACTTCCGTGACCCCTGCGTCGATGTCATCGATTACGACCGCGAGTTGATACGCCGCCAAGCAGTCTGCTGCTGTTTCGGCTTTTCGTGTGATGGGAAAGTCGCCGATGTCTCGAATGGGATCGCAGGTGACTTCGCCGTGGACTCGATCAAAGAAACGATCGGGCTTCGCGTGCATTCGAAAGCGAAAGCAGAACGGTTTGTCTTCCGGCAACGGGTCACCGTTTTTCCAGCCCGCACAGGTGCCGGGATAGACCGGGGCATCGGGCGTCCATCCCGAGGCGGTGCTTTCATGCGGGGCTGAAGCGGCGGCTTCGATGTCGCGGCGAGTGCAGGTGCACGGGTACACACGGCCTGCTTCCATCAACTGGTTGCGGGCTTGATCGTACAGCGTCGAACGCTCGGTTTGGATGATCGGGTCACCGTCCCAGTCCATCCCCAGCCAGTTCAGGTCCGTGATGGCTTGTGTGGTTGCCCAGGGCTTGATGCGAGGCGAATCGATGTCCTCGATCCGCAGCATCAAGCGAGCGTTTTGGGACCGAGCACTCCAGTACGCGATCAGGAATGTTCTCGCGTTGCCGAGGTGTTGTGCTCCCGTCGGGGAAGGTGCCAATCGGCAGACGGCACTGGACATCAGAATTCGGCGTTGCCGGGTGTGCGCGGGAATGGGATGACGTCGCGAATGTTGGCCATGCCGGTGACGTACTGGACGGCGCGTTCCAGTCCCAAGCCGAAACCAGCATGCGGCACGGTGCCGTATCGACGCAGGTCGACGTACCACCAGTATTCGGATTCGTCCAAGCCGCCTTCGGCCATGCGGCGCTGCAGCACATCGAGTCGTTCTTCGCGTTGGGAGCCGCCGATGATTTCGCCGACGCCGGGGACCAACACATCCATCGCGGCGACCGTTTTTCCGTCCTCGCTGACTCGCATATAAAACGGTTTGATCGAGGAAGGGTAGTCCGTCAGGATGACTGGGCCGCCGACCACGCTGGTCAAGTAACGCTCGTGTTCGGCTTGCAGGTCCGTTCCCCACTCGACCGGGTATTCAAATTTTTCATCGCAAGCGAGCAAACGCTCGACCGCGTCGGTGTAGGTCATGTGTTCGAACGGTTTTTCGATCACGGACTGCAGTTGATCGATCTTGCCCTTTTCGATGCGCTCGTTGAAGAATTCCATGTCTTCGCCACAGTGCGAGAGGCAATCTGAGAAGACGCGTTTGAGAAAACGTTCCGCCAAACGCATGTTGTCCTGGAGATCATAAAACGCGGCTTCGGGTTCGACCATCCAAAACTCGGCCAGGTGCCGCGACGTGTTGCTGTTTTCGGCCCGGAAGGTGGGGCCGAAGGTGTACACACGAGACAGTGCCGTCGCGTAGGTCTCGGCTTCCAATTGGCCGCTGACGGTCAGGTGGGTTGGCTTTTGGAAGAAATCTTGTTTGGTGTCGAAGGGGCGATTCGAACCAGCCAGTTTTTCCAGGTTCAGCGTCGTGACACGAAACATTTCGCCGGCACCTTCGCAGTCACTGGCCGTGATGATCGGTGTGTGCAGGTAGTTGAAGCCTTCGTCGTCGAAGAAGCGGTGGATCGATTGGCTGATCCGATTGCGAACCCGCATCACAGCGCCCAGGGTGTTCGTCCGAGCTCGCAGGTGCGACCACTCGCGGAGCTTTTCGAAGGAGTGCCGTTTCTTTTGCAGCGGGTAGGTTTCTCCATCGCACCATCCGACGACACGAACGGAGCTGGCGTGCATTTCGGTCGATTGGCCTTTGGCGGGGGATTCAACCAGCTCACCTTGAACGACCACGCTGCAGCCGGCCGTCAGCTTTTGAATCTCTTCGGCGTAGTTGTCCAGTTCGGCGGGGGCAACGACCTGCAGGTTTCCCAGGGACGTGCCGTCGTTGACTTCCAAGAAGCTGAAACCGCCTTTGCTGTCGCGTCGTGTTCGGATCCAGCCGCGAATTTCGACTGGGCGAGGCAACTCGGTGCAGGTGCGGCAGGCATCAATCGTGGTCCAGTCCATGGGGGCAATCATCGAGCGTTGGGAGGAGACAAACAGGGAATCCAACACAAAAATCAAAACGTGGTTTTGGGCCGTGAGTGCGGCAGACAACAGCGTATTGGGGTCTTTGTGATTCGATCGTGTTGTATCGTAGCGAATTGGTCTGGGGACGCCTCCACCACAACGGAAGCGATTCCCACTAAACTAAGGGCTGACGTGTTTCCCTCCCCCGTCCTCGATTGCCCCCTTCCTGACCCATGCCCACCGCGTCCGCGTCTGAATCCAATTCCAATCCATCCCAGCCAGCAGATGCGTCGGGGTCGATTGATCACGTATTGATCGAAGATCGCCTGTTTCATCCTCCGGCCGAGTTCACATCCCAAGCGGTGATTTCGACCGAAGAACAATACGAGAAGTTGGCCGCCGCCGCTCGCGCCAACCCCGACGAATTTTGGCGAGCGGAAGCACTGGAGCATTTGCATTGGTTCGAACCGTTTGACACGGTGTGTGATTGGCAACCCCCTCATGCGAAGTGGTTTGTCGGTGGCAAAACCAACGCTTGTTACAACAGCGTCGACGCTCACGTGGCCGCCGGCCGCGGTGATCGGACCGCCATCATTTGGGAAGGCGAGCCGATGGAAGACGGCCAGCCGTGTGATCAACGGACGCTGACCTATGCGGAATTGCAGACCGAGGTCGCAAAGTGTGCCGAAGGGTTGACGCAATTGGGCATCGGCCTTGGCGACGTCGTCAGCATCTACATGCCGATGACGCCTGAACTCGCGGTCGCCATGCTGGCCTGTGCACGAATCGGAGCGATTCACTCGGTGATCTTTGCGGGATTCAGTGCGGAGTCGATTGCGGATCGAAACAACGATGCCTCCGCCAAGCTGGTCATCACCTCGGATGGGCTGTATCGCCGCGGGAAAGTGCTGCCCCTCAAGGTGACGGTCGATGAAGCGCTCGAGAAATCGCCCACGGTTGAAAAATGCTTGGTGCTGCGACGCACCGGGGAAGAGGCACCCATGCAGGAAGGTCGCGACTTGTGGTGGCACGACGTCGTGGAGAATCAGCCGGGCGAGATGCCAGCTCAGCCGCTCGACAGCGAAACACCGCTGTTCATCCTGTACACCTCCGGCAGCACCGGGAAACCCAAAGGCATCCTGCACACCACCGCGGGATACAACTTGTGGGCGAAGCGGACATTCCAGTGGGTGTTTGACCATCGCGAAGACGACGTTTACTGGTGCACCGCTGATTGCGGCTGGATCACGGGGCACAGCTACGTCGTGTACGGGCCGTTGTCGGCTGGGGCGACGTGCTTGATGTACGAAGGAGCCCCCAATTTCCCCGCCGAAGATCGGTTCTGGGACATTGTTGAGCGGCACAAAGTCAGCGTGCTGTACACCGCACCGACCGCCGTTCGGGCCTTCATCAAGTGGGGCGACGAACACGTCGACAAGCACGATTTGTCCAGCCTGCGATTGCTGGGAAGCGTTGGGGAAGGCATCAACCCCGAGGCTTGGATGTGGTACCACAAGAAAATTGGCGGCGAGAAATGCCCGATCGTCGACACGTGGTGGCAGACCGAAACCGGCGGCATCATGATGAGTCCTCTGCCAGGGATCACACCCACCAAACCGGGGTCCTGCACCCGGCCGTTGCCGGGCGTTGTGCCCAGCATTGTGGATGAACTGGGCAACTCGGTTGACAGCGAACACGGCGGCAAGCTCTGCATCGCTCAACCCTGGCCTGGGATGCTGCGTGGGATCTACGGCGACGAAGAACGATTTGTTGAGCAGTACTGGACCGATGTCCCGGGCAAGTATCTGACGGGCGACAACGCGCGTTGTGACACCGATGGGTACTACTGGATCATGGGACGCATCGACGATGTGATCAATGTTTCTGGGCACCGTCTGAGCACGATCGAAGTCGAGTCGGCCTTGGTTTCTCATCCGGACGTGTGTGAAGCTGCTGTGGTGGGGCGTCCCCACGACTTGAAGGGCCAGGCCATCGCAGCCTTCGTGACTTCCAACGATCGCGGTCACGACGATGAATTCCGCAAGGAATTGAAGCTGCATGTGCGGAAACAAATCGGTGCATTGGCTCAGCCCGATGACATTCGGTTCACGGCGGCATTGCCCAAGACTCGCAGCGGCAAAATCATGCGACGGTTGTTGCGGGATGTGGCCGCTGGCCGCGAATTGGTGGGTGACACATCGACGCTGGAAGACCTTTCCTCGCTCGCGAAATTGCGAGAGGAAGACTAGAGTGGTGGGGCCCTGACCCCACTTCTTTGATTCCACGAGATCGGTTCCTGAGCGAACCGATGCATGCTCCATGCCAGGTGACCCGAAATCCGTTGACACGCCGCATTCGAACGGCCGGTCCGTGGACGGGGCGCTGGCCAATGGGCACGGTCGTCCGTGGGTAGCCGGGGGTGCGAAGACGCTCTCGTCTATGTTTGGAAACAGCACTGATGGGGCCAATGGACCGCATTCGGGAAATCACCCGCAGCAATTGTCGCGGGACGTGCCTTGGTTCACTCGTCGTCGCGTTGCGACGGGGGTTTCTCTGCTGGTGATCTTGTTGGCCGCGTGCTTTGCCGGGGCGATCTTGGCCTCGGCCATTCAGCGAGCGACCGAGAACTTGGTCGCTCATTCCATGCAGTCGGTTCTGGCTGCCAACGTGAATTCGCTGGAAATGATGTTTTCCGATTTGCTAGGCGAATCGGAACGCTACGCTCACGACGAACGCGTCCGTCAGCTCAGTTTGCAGTTGCTGCGTGGCGAGGACCCGCCGTCCCCCGACGCACGCGAGTCCATCCAGCGGGATCTGTTGACGACCATTCCGCCGCTGATCGGGACGGTTCACTGGGTGTTGATGGATCGCAGTGGAGGCATCGTGGCCAGCAGTCTGGACGAGATGGTGGGGCTGACGATCGAGTATTCCAAAGTCAACCAAGAGCGATTGATCGGAGGTCATCCGACACTGGCGAAACCTCAGCGGTTGAAGGGCCACGACAATGAGACCGCAATCATGGTTTCGATGTCGCCCTTGATGGACCGCAACCAATGCATCGGCGCGTTCGGGTGGATGATGGAAGCAGACGATCGATTCAGTGATCTGTTGCAAATCACTCGATCTGGTGAAACGGATGAGTCCTATGCAATGGATGGCCAAGGCCGGATGTTGTCGACCAGTCGGTTTGAAGTCCAATTGGCTCAAAAGGGTTTCCCCGAACGCAGCGTGCTGAACTATCAAGTGCGTGACCCAGGATCGGACATTCTTGCCGGCGAGATGAACTCAACACCGGCCCAGAAATTGCCTTTGACGCGGATGGCGGATCAGGCGACCCGGCGCGCCGACGGGATGGATCTGGAAGGCTATCGAAACTATCGCGGGGCGACGGTGGTGGGGGCTTGGAAGTGGTTGCCCGAATTTGACTTGGCCGTCGCGACCGAGATCGATGTGGCCGAGGCGTATCAACCAGCCAGGATCCTGCGCGGGGTTCTGATCTCGACGCTGGCCGGTGGGGTGATCTCCGTCGGAATGGCATTGAGTTTGATTGCTTATTCGCGGCACCGAGCGGTTCGCAAACAGAGGCAGTTGAAAGAGGAGGGGGATGGCCGTCAGATCGGTCAGTACCGAATCTTGGAACTGTTGGGGGTCGGCGGGATGGGGTCGGTCTACCGAGGACGCCACGAGTATTTGCGTCGTGATGTTGCGATCAAGGTGCTCGAGGGCGAGCGATTGTCGGCGCGTTCGGTGGCCCGCTTTCATCGCGAAGTCCAGCTGACATCAACGCTGCGTCACCCCAATACCATCGCGATCTACGACTTTGGACAGTGCAGTGCCGCGACGGGAGAATCCCAGATTGGCAATTCGCGAATCGGGGATGTCATCGATCCCGAGGGGACGTTTTATTATGTGATGGAATACATCGATGGGATTTCACTTCAGCAATTGATCGATTACTACGGGCCTCAATCGCCGGAGCGAACCGTCCACTTTTTGTTGCAGATTTGTGGTTCGATCGCGGAAGCCCACAGCACAGGGCTGATTCACCGCGACATCAAACCAGCCAACATTCTGGTCAGTGCCCACGGTGGGCTTTGGGACCATATCAAGGTGTTGGATTTTGGGTTGGTCAAAGACCTGGGAGGCGATTCCAGTTTGACGCTGCACGAAGGCATGACCCGCGCCGATTCGATGACCGGCACCCCGCTTTACATGGCACCCGAAACGATTCGCGACCCGGCTTCGGCGTCGCCTCGCGCGGACATTTATTCGATCGGTTCGGTCGGCTACGCGTTGCTGACTGGACGCCCGATCTTCGAAGGTGACTCGGTCATCGATCTGTGTTTGAAACAGCTCGAACAGGTCCCCCCGCGGCCCCAGGATCGGCTCAATCGTTCGTTGCCAAACGAGCTGCAAGATATCTTGATGAAATGCTTGGACCGTTCCGCATCCAAGCGTTTCAAGTCCGTGGCCGATTGCACCGCGGCACTCGAATCACTGCCTGAGGCCGGGCGCTGGACCCAGGCCAAGTCCGCCGATTGGTGGGCCAATGAGTTCGATCAAGCCGCGCGAACGCAGCCGGGCCAGACCAAGAATCCGACGCTGGATGACACCGCCCTGACTCGTTGATCGAGCCGGGGAAGTGACCCTCGCCGGGAGCGAGTTTCGAGAATCAAGCGGCCGAGATTCAGGCGGCTCGGCGAGTGGCTCGCAACGTGGGCGAGTTCGAAGCCGTGGCTTGCCATTTGCCGTTGGTTTGACGCAGGATCATCGTGTCAGCGTAAGAGACCTTGCTCAGCACGGCTTCGAGCCCAAGCAAGGTTTCAGCGTCCAGCGATGGATCGAGGATCACGGCGTCCATCATTCCCAATCGATGCAGGACCGTCACCACACCGCGAGCGGCGGATTCAGGGATGATCGATGGACGAATCGCGAGCCCAGCCAATTGACCGTGGAAGTCCCGAAGTTTTAGCGTGCCGCCCACCATCTCAAACTGGTCGATCACCGCGTACTTCAGCGCCGGGTTGGCTTCGGCCAAGGCATGCACCACCGCGGGTGTGCGCGAGCCATCACCGACGCCGATTTCCAACACGCTGGCTGGCTGTTGCTTGGTCAGCATTTTGACCAGCCCATCGTGCTCACCACGAGACAGCATCGACAGCACGCCTCGCGACGTGGCGGCGGGTTTCGCTTTCGCGGTGGGAGCCGGTGCTGGAGCGGTGACTGGCACCGTCGGGGCGGCGACCGGTTGTGCCACAGCAGCCGATGCTTTCGCAGCGAGCTTCTTGGCTGACTTGGAACGCACGACCGGTTGGGGTGGTGCGTCAGCGTCCGGCGAGGTGACCGCAGGGGTTGCCTCGGAAGTCACCTTCGGTTGAGAAGTGACTCCACGCAGAGAATTCCACAGCTTCTTCAGAGGCATTGCCTGAGACCCTTCCTGGCTTGGCCCGTCGAGCGACGTGCGTTGGCGGTGATCCGATCCATCCAATGGTTCCCATCGGAACAATGGGCACCAGAATCCATCTGCATCCAGGAGGGTCTGGTTAGGCAAGCTTGGAAAAGGCCACCGGGGACGATTTCAGGGTCTCGCCGACGGATCAGGGGCTCACCCTGGGCTGATGAATAGGTTGGCAGGGTGGTAAGTGTGCGAACCGAATGCAACTCATTGAAAAAGTTGAATTGACAATTAAAAAATGCAAATTGATGCGATCTCATCCACGCATTCCAGCATTTTACAATTGTCAATTTGCACTTTCACTTTTTCAATCGCGACAAACACCGTATCAATACCATTCGTCGGAAACCGCCCAAACCGCCTGGTTGATTTCATCTTTATCAGCCCAGGCTCAGCCCATCCAGGCGGCTCGGTAGCTGAGACCGAGGTTGAGAATGCGCTGGATCAACGACTCGTACGGGATGCCTGCTGCGGCGGCTGACTCGGCGAAGTCTTCCCCGTATTCGATGTTGGGATTCGCGTTGGCTTCGATCACGTGGACCTCGCCGGAAGGTGTCATCCGCAAATCCATGCGAGCGTATCCACTCATGTGAAGCGCTCGGTAAACTCGTTTGCAGAGCTTGGCGATGTGCTTTTGTTGGGTGTCGGTCAAGCCTTCCGCGGCGTGGCAGGTGATGTCATGTTTCTCTTGGTATTTGCGGTCCCACTTCACTCGGCTGGTGGCGATTCGCGCCGACTCGTCCGGCATTTTGCCAAAGTCCATTTCCCATGCGGGGAACGTGACCAAACGTGTGTTGCCCATCACACCGACGTACAGTTCACGGCCTTCGATGTACTGTTCCACGATCACGTCGCCGCCCGTTTTCTCGTGCAGGAAGGTGACTCGTTCGGCGAGGGCTTCGTCGTTGTGAACGATCGAGGCTTGGGCGATTCCGAAGGACGCGTCCTCGATGGTGGACTTCACAAAGAGCGGGAATTCCAGCTTCTTAGGGCGTCGGACGGCTCGGCCATTGGGGAACACCGCGAAACGCGGGGTCGGGATTCGGTGGTACATCAGCAACTTTTTCGACAATGCTTTGTCTTTGCTGAGCATCAATCCACGCGGGTTGCAGCCGCTGTACGGTTGCTGCATCAATTCCAGATAACTGATCACGGCGAAATCGTAGGTGACCACACCGTAGAACTCTTCCAACAACATGTAAGTGATGTCGGGTTGGAAGTTCTGCAGGGCCGCACGAATGGGGGCCAGGTCATCAAAGATCCCCAGCGGCAGCACCTCATGCCCGAGTCCACGGAGGGTCTCGCAGACATCGTATTCGGCTTTCCAAGGGTCGGATTCTTTGTCGGTGAAGCCTTCCAGTGAATCGGGAGGAACATTGCCTTCGCGGACCAACACCAGCACACGCAATTTGCTCATCTGTGGTCTCCTGCGGTGAGGGCGGTTGCCGAGCTCATGCTCGGGCCTCCCCTCGCTTCATCCTCCCTTGGGGAGGGTCTCCCTGCTTCGAGCCGGGGAGGTTTACGCGCTGGATCCGATGCTGAACCCTCGACGAGGCGGTTGGGGTGGCCCAAGAATTGGGAGCCGGGTTCACTTGCTCTAGACCGCAGCACGGTGACCCCCTTCGTGCAGGAAGTTCGTCGTGCGGACGGCGACCAAGATCATCGCATCCCGTTTGGTATCTTCCGGCGAGGCTCCCAGACGAAGTTGCAGTTCGCGGCAGCGTTCGATCATTTCCTGGATGACTTGATCGATTGTGTAGGCGTATTCACCGGTCCATTTCGCGACCGAGCCACGCAGTTCAGTGCGGATGCGGCTGAGGAATGCGGCCGCGGTGACATTGCGGCGATGGCCATCGTCGGACGAAAAGAGACGCCGCAAATCATTGTCGTAAACGCTGGGGAGATCCAACCCGTAGTGCTGGCGTTTCCGCTCGTAGTGCGTCCGCAAGGTTCTGCGAATGCGGCTGATCGGATCCAAGGTCGCTCGGCATTGCACCGGCGGCTTCTTGCCCTGTAGCGACGTCATGAGTTCGTTCACCATCTTCAACTTTTCGATCGCTGGCCAGTCTTTGTAGCGAGTTCGCCAGCGTGAACCGGGACGCAGCCAGACTGCGAATGTCTCGGCAAAGTCCTCCAAAGGGTGGACTTGAGCGTACCACATGTCGAGGTGCAAAACGTGATCGCGGCTCGACGGTTTGGGCTGATAGTATTCTGGGTAAGGCAGCGAGGTTTTGCCGAATGTGTTGCGGTAGATGGCCTTGCGTCGCAACCGGAATGCGGTGTCGATCGCATGCCCAGCCTCGTGCCGCAAAATCTTCATGCACCATTCGTGAGTGCCACCTTCGACCTCCAGCAACTGTTTTCGTTCCAGTCGCATCAGTCGGGGATGCGCCAAGTAAAACGGAATGGCGATCCCAGGGATTTCATCGGGTGAGAACCAATCCTCACTTAACCAACAGTGGGGAGTGAATCGGAGATCGCGGTCAGCCAGTTCGGCATTGAGTTGCTCGATCCGTTTCTTCAGCGGCGAATTGGCGATTGTGACACCCAGGTCACACATCCGCAGATCGAGCAATTGCTCGTCTGAGAGAGAATCGAGATCCGGTTTTCGTTTCGCCATCAATCCGTGGTGCTAAGAGTCGAATCCGTTGCGAGAGTGGCCACTCAGGAACGTGCCGCCGAGACATTTCCTGATGACGTTCCATCGGTCGTCGCTCAGTGTATTTGCGTTCTTGGCAGATGCGAGTTCAAAGGTTCGCGAAAGACAATTCGTGAAACACAATCGGCCGGTTGCGCTGAGCGGTTGTTGCCGACCATTTCTAATTGCCTTTGCTCTTTCCCTTCCAGCCCCGACTGCGTTCCTCGGGATAGAGTCGCTCGCCATTGCGTCGAGCGTGACTGCGTGGGCTGGGGTCCCAGTTTTTGGCATCGCCTTCGGCGGTGATCAATGCCATGTCGTTCAGTGGCACATCGTGCAACGCGGCCAACTGCCGCATCGAGTTGTCGTGGATGGCCTGTTGGTTCTTTTCCAGGGAAGCTCGCAGAGGATTTCCGTCAGGAACCAGCAGCGGGGCCTCGAGCGTCGTCCGGGCCGAGGCTCGGATTTGATCGTAAATCAAACGGCGTTTGCTTTCGGGAACATTCGCGATCGGGAGCGCCGCGAGTTCGGCTTCGCTGAGCACGACGAGGACCGGTTGGTCACTCTCTGACGGTGCCGCATCCGATGCCTGGGAATCGTTGGGGGGGGAGGAATCGGACGATTCGGAATCCGACGTCAACATCACGGCCAACACGCCAACCATTGCGAACATCAACACGCCTCCCAGTACCCCCGCGAGAAGCGGCACGTTCAGGTCACCACTCGCCGAGGAAGACTTGTTTTTCTTCGGTTTCGCGGGTGTCGTCTGCGGTGCCTCCACGACTTGGGCTGAGTCCACGCTGAACACATGGCTGCAGGAGGGGCAGCGAGCGGTCACCACCGACGCGGGAACGTTGGCGGTGGTTTTGCACTGCGGGCAGCGAACGGAACGGTGGCTCATGGGCGCGAGTCAGACTGAAATGGAGGCGAATGAGAACAGGAAAACACAAACGTCGATTAGCGAGTCGGCAGCAAAGCGGCGGACAAGGAACCGACCATTGGCAGCATTTGCTCAAATCGCTGTCGGATCGCATCGGCGCGGCGACCGGTCAGACCATGCGAGTCAATGTGACCGATCTCATTTGCCAGATCTTCCCAGGTCTCTGCCAGTTCGGACACGGTGCGTTGCAATCGATCCAACGGCTGGCGGCGATCCAAGTCCTCGTGCAGCTTTTTGGCCAGTTCGTAAAGTCGGTCCGTGCCCCGAAGAACCTCTCGCTCGTAAGAGTCTGGCGTCAGGTACCGTGCGTAGCGTTTCAAGTCAGCTCGAAAGTACTCGGCGGATCCTTCTAGCGACGCGGCTTCGGACAGCAGAGCTTGTCGTGTCCGAGGGGACAGTTCGTCTTGCCGTGAACCACCACCAGGCAACGTCGGACGAGACGGCGGTGGCATCCACAACAAAGCGTAGGTTTGGTCGCCGCATTGAGCGATGCGAGCCAGACGACGGTCCAGCACCGGGTCGCGGAGGGAGGCCAATTCATTGGCGTAGTCTTGCCAGCGAGCCACGAAATCAGTGAAGCGGCTGACGATCACGTCGTACTGAACCGTCTCCGCCCGGTCAGCTTCTTCCAGGATCACTTCGCGAAGCAATCGGCCTCGGTGCACCAAGTCGCGCGCCTGATCCGATGGCACCCGAGCGGTCTCGACGTCATCCAGCAGAGCTTGCATGTAAGTCGCGGCGATGAGCATTTGATCGTGCAAACCATGGCGATCAAATTGGGCTTCGATTCCCATTTGGCGTGACAACTGGCGGCCGGTTTGATCACAACTGGCAACAATCGCTCGCAGTTGATCGGAACGATTCGGCAACGAGCGAACTTGGAAAGAAAGTTCCCGCCAACGTTGGTCCAAACTGCGATAGGGATCATGCAGTGGCGCGAGCGAGTTGGCTCCATCGCATTGATGAAGCACGGTTCGCGTGAGGGCTTGAACCTGATAGGTCTCCGGCAGCAAAGCACGAACGCCAGCGTCACGTCGCGACAAGGCTTGGAGGGCTTCCTTGAGTTCCGCCAATTCACGATCCATCTGAATCAACTGTTCGGCGAACTGTCGAACCTCTCGGGAGGACGTGCGAATCGTCTGCGGCCCATCGTGGCGATGGTCGTCGCGGGGATGGTTCGAAGACGGTGGGGGGCGGTTTCCAGGCGTGGCTGGGCCGAGGGGGCCGGCGGGGAATTCTCCAGGCCGTGGTGCCGGGCGAGGTGCGGGGGCGGGCGGTCGTCCTCCACGATCCGCTTCGCGTTTCGACATTTCCTCTTGCAGCTTCTGTTCGGCGATCGATCGGAACAAGCTTTCCAGGAACGATCCGTTCTGGGCCGAGGCAGAGGGGGCAGCGAACAAGCTGAAAAGCAAGCTGGCGATCAACAGCACAGCGACGCGAGTTTGCGGTCGTCCGAAAAGATGGCGACGACGGTTCGAAGGTTGGTTCATGCAAACCACAGCGTCGCCGCTCGATTTCGAACCGATGGGAAGAGAAGAAGTCATGAGGAGATGGTCCGATTTCAGATCATGGAGATGCCCGGTGGAGGCAGGGATGTTACCAGCCAAGCAATTGAATCGACTGTTGTTATCGTAACACTTTGCCAACACGAGGCTGCCGTTCTGTTCGGTAATGCGGCCAAGACCTGGTCGGTCAACCGAAAGCAGGTGGAATCTTTCCACCTGGTGCGGTTTTAGGCTCAGTCTTCCTGGCGTGAATGCCGTTGGCACGAGCATATGAATCGCTCTGCAACCAAATTGAACGAACGTGCTCGGCGGTGGCCCTTGGGGCGATCGGCGAACGGACCGTCGAACGATCGACGTGTCGCGTTGCGAATTGAAGACGATCGATTGATGTTGTGCATCGCCAGTCACTCGGCCGAGGCGATGCAACTGAACGAACCCGCCGACGAAATGATCGTCGATCAAATCCGCTGTTCCGATTCCAAAGGTTGGATCAACAGTGGGCGTTGGGCTGAAATGGCGGAAGCGCTGGCGACTTTGAAACAGCGCCATCAAATTGGTGATGATCCAGTGGCCATCTCGCTCAGCGGAGACTTCTGCGTCACGCGAATTTCGGTGGGGACGGTGGAAGATGTGGACCGCGATCTGTCCGCCCTGGCGGGACGCATCCCTCGCTATTTGCAGTTGGGGCCGGGCGGGAAAGTCACGGGGCACACGCGCGAGACAATCGGTCCGGGGATGGAGCACGCACTGACAGCGGTGGGCAACCGAGTGCGTCTGAAAAATCTGTACGAAGTGTTTCGAATGTGCGATGTCGAGATCGCTTGGTTGGAACCTTCGTTGGTCAGCTTGGCCCGACTGACGGGGTGGTTGGGGTTGGACCGACACGCACCTGTGTTGATTGCCGATTCGTTTGGTCAGTCGTGGGAAGTGGGGATTTCATTCGAGGGACGATTGTTGTTGGACTATCGTCCGGCAGCGACCCGAGATGGCAGTGAGTTCGCGGATGTGATCGATCATCACCTCGAGCGATTGCAGCGATTTTGTCAGCGTCATCGCGGGATGTCCGACCACCAGTTGGATCAACTGTTTGTCGGGGGCGGCGTCGACAAAGTGAATCCTGTTGTCCGCCACTTCGCGAATGATTCCAAGCTCTCCGTGTCCGCCATCGATTTGAGTTCCGCGTCATGGAAGATTGATCGGTACAAGAACGTTTCCGATGACGACCATGACAAAATCGCTTGTGACGTACCGTTGGCGGCGAGTGACACGGTCGCTGTGATGGCAGCGGTGTTGCCGTTGATCAGCAACCACGAGATGCCCAAACCTGATTTGCTGCAAGAGATCCGGCGGGATCGTGGCAAATCGTTTTTGCGACGAATGACGGGGACCGCTTGGCCCGTCGCGGCGGCCGCGTGTTTGTTGTTGTTCGGGTTTGCGATGGTGGCCAACGAGCGGTCCCGCGCCGATCGGCAGCTGCAAAAACGAGAGTTTGTCGAAACGCAAATGCGGCAAACCCAAGTCCGAATGGCCGGCGTGCGTGAGATGCGGGAAATCGTCACGCATTTGCAAACGATTGAATCCAAAACGTTCTCGCCACAGGTCGAGCAGCTGGTCACGCAAATGGCGCAGTGCTTGCCCGCTCAAACCCGTTTGCGATCGATGGTGTTGGATTCCGATCGGCAAATTCATTTGGAAGGATGGACGGCGCAGGAAAACGACATTTATGACGTGATCAGCTACGTCCGACGTGTGCCTGAAATCGACCAAGTCGCGTTGCTGGGGACGACCGCCAGCGCGGACGATGACGGTTTGAATTTTCAGATTCGGTTGGGGATGCGTCCCGATCGTTCCGCGACGGATCTGGGTCAAGGGGCATCCCATGAATAAACCGAATGACCGGCTAATCCGGGGGATCGTCGCGGCTGGAAGTTTCCTTGCATTGATAGTGATCGGAAAGCCACTGGTCGATGAGTACAGGGAGCTTCGTGCTGGTCAGCGTGAACTGTCAAAGCTGGAAGAAGAATTTGACACGCTGCAGTCGCGTGATGTGCGGTTGCAACGAATCGAAACGACACTGGCGGATGAACGCCAGCAACTGTTGGAGCGTTCCACCACGCCAGACCGAATTCAACAGGTTCGCGACACCGTGATCGGTATCGTTCGACAGGGAAACGCGACGTTGCGTAGTTTGGAAATTGACGATGGGCAGCGGCGTCGATGGGCCAGTCGAGGAGACAACCCGCACAATCGACGGTTGCCAGAGATGGACATGGAATCGGACTTTGAGCTGCATTCGCACTCGTTGACTTTGGTCGCGGATGGCTCGTTGGATGCGGTGATGGAAGTGACGGAGAAAATCAACCGCCAGCGGTGGTTGATGACGGTCGAGAGTTTGGCCTTGGAGCCTGCAGGCTCAAACGACAAATGGATTGGTTTGAAACTGCGGATCTCGTTGTATGGCCTGCAGCGTTCCGTGCTCGAAGAAGACGATCTGGTCGCAACCAGCACAAGAATGCGGCTGAAGTGAGCCGACGCCACGTCGGCTCACACCATTTTCACCATTAGGAATCAACGCATGGCCAAGGAAGGCTCCGCGTCACAAGCTGAACCTGTCATTTCAACTCCGAGCGATTCGCTCGCGAGTCCGATGACCTTCCGTTGTGTGAGAACTCGACGCGCGCTTGTGGGATTGATTCAATCAGCCTCGTTGGGCATCGGCGTGTCGTTGACGATGCTCGGGATGACATGGAGCGGTTCGACGTTGACCGCGGCTGAGACAACGGTTGCTACCAACGTCGAAGCCAGCATGACGACGGCGACAAGTACGATGGCAGGTCCTGCTTTGGGAGCGACCTCCTCCACTGATTCGCCTGACACCGAATCCAGTGTTGAGTCCGACGGCGTTGCCGAGACACTCACACCCCGAAGTTCCGTTTCGTTGACCGGGCCTCCCCTGGCGATTGAGGAAGTTCTGTTGCAGCGAGGCAGCATCACGTTTCGCAAAACGTCACTGCAAGAAGTGGTTTTCCTGCTCTCGGATCTCTGGAACATCAATATCGTGGCCGGTGAGAAGGTGACCGGCGATGTCTCGGGAGTCTTCAAGGACGCTCCTCTGCGGGACGTGCTGTCCGCGATTTTGACCTCGTCCGGCTACGGTTACATCGCCGCGGGAAACAGTTTGGTGGTGTTGCCGCTGGATGAAGTGGGCACAGGAAGTCCGGAGTTCGAGTCACGAACATTGCGTTTTCAAACCGCGGATGAGAACGAGATGAGTGCCACGATCTCCGCGGCGCAGTTGCTGTTGTCCGATCGCGGCCGAATCCAAGCGGTTGGACGGGGGGCGATGCTGGTCGTCGACAACAAGACCAACATCAACCGCGTGCAAGAAATGTTGACTGCGATGTCACCGGAAGCGGCGATGCCACGTAGCAGAACCGGGGGCGAAACCTCGGGCGGCGGGGCCTCCACCGATCGTCAAGGAGCGAGGGCACCAAGTGTTTATGACACGCTGGCGACGGAGTTGATCTATTTGACGCCTCAGTTCACCGAAGCCTCGGAGATGCGTGAGTCACTTCAGGAGGCACTCGGGGAAGGCACGATCGTGGCGGTCTATGAAGCGGAAAACCGCATCATGATCAAAGGCAATCGCGCGCAGTTGGACTTGGCATCGCAAGCCTTCAAGCAACTGGATGTGCCGCGTGCTCAGGTTCGAATCACAGCGTTGATCTACGACGTCAGTTTGGAAGAGCTCGAAATGCTGGGGGTCAATTGGGGACGCGGTTTTCGGTTGAACACCACCGATGAATCGGCGCTCGCTGATTTTGCTGGCAACGTGGAGCAAGCGGTGACCTTTGGCACGCTTGGTTCCGGTGGCGCCACCACGATGGGCATTCGAACCTTGACGGACAACTTTGACACCAGCTTCCTGCTCAGCGCTTTGGACAGCAGTGATGAAGCCAAGCTGTTGGCCGATCCATCGATCACCGCGATTGATCGCCGGGAAGCGTCGATCAAAATCGTTCAGCAGATCCCGATTGTCGCCGCCCAGCCTGCTGAAGGAAGCAATGTCGTCTTCGCCCAGGTCGAATTCAAAGACGCCGGGATCATCCTCAAGGTGACCCCGCGGATCAGCAACGACAACACGATCGAATTGAAGGTTCAGCCCGAATACAGCGTCCAAGTGGGCGAGATTGAAAACAACCCGGTGATCGACAGTCGCACCGCAGAAACCACCGTGCGGGTCGCCAACGGCCACATGTTCACGTTGGGTGGTTTGCGGCAAAAACGAATCATCGAAGACGTCAGCGGCGTGCCCTACCTGAGGGATCTCAAATACATCGGCAAACTATTTCGCAGCCACGACACCCAGGTGCGAGAAAGCGAACTGATCGTCTTTTTGAAACCCGAAATCATTTCACCCTACGACCATGGGAACGAACGGTCACGACAAGCCCAGTGCGTCGCCACTCGTCAGTTGGATTCGATCCCGTACGCTTCTGTGTGCCCGCAGTCTCCCGAATGTTACGATTTGAATTGTCCCAACCACCATCCCCGAGTGCGTCTGAATGGTGGCACAAACGAACTTCAAATGTTGGGTGGGGAAGGCATTGCACCGATGGAGTTCGCCTATCCCGGATTGATGAATCCCGCTCCGGTGGTGCCCGGGCAAATGATGCCTCTGTACGAATTTGACTCCGTGCCTTCGGGGGCGGCGACCTCCGAGGCCGTGCCCTCCGATTCGGTCATGTTTCATTCCAATGGAATGATGTTGGAAGAGTCGACCGTCAATGAACCATTGCGAGCCGGTGATTCGGCCACCCACATGCTGGGAACACCATCGATTTACCCACCGGTGCACATTCATCCGTTGGAGCAACCGTGATGGCGGAGCAACGTTTGACACGGGAGTCGATCTCCCAGGAAAGCCAGACCAACAAGAAAACCATGTCGAAAAAGTCGGTCAAGCCGCGTTCGACTCGTTTGAAATGGGCAATCGCGTTCGTGTTGTTGTTCGTGAAGATCGTGGTGCTGCCGGGGTGTGGAGTCGATCCCGAATCGATCGACACGATTCGGCGTGTCGCGATGCAAGACCAGAAAACGAAGTCGGATCTGGGGATTCGCGACCAGGGCTTGAAGACTGTTCCGGGGAACCAGGCGATTCGGTTTGTTCCGCCGTTCCCTGATCGCAAGGACCCCTTTCACATCGACCAATCGGCACCGTCCACGGTTGTGAAGCCGACCAAGGCGTCCGAATACGTCGTGCTCGGATTCGCCGACGTGGGAAAAACACGTGCCATCATTCGTTTCGGCGAAGAAACGCAGTTTGTCTCCGCAGGCGACACGGTGGGTGGTGCGGAAGTCTTGGCGGTGATCCCACCGAGAGTGCGTTTGAAGAATGGGAACTTCATCTGGGAAGCCAGCATGTTTCAGTCGCCCTGAAGCTAGCAACCAAGTTTGTCCGAGACGCCTTTTCGTGCTCGACGTTGGGGTGCGATTTCGCGTTGGACACAGATGAATTTTTTGGGGTGGATGCGATCCTTGAGGACGGTGGCGGTTTCTTCGAAACAGGCCATCTGATACGCTTTGCGTTTGAAATGTTCTCAACGCGAACCGGCCAAGGCATTTGGGACTGCTCGCATCACACCGACGGAAATGAATTATCTGTTGCCCTGGAGGCAGATCGTTTTTTCGCCCGTTTTTCACCGCTTTTCTGTCGGTCATCGGGTGGATTTTTCTGGTTCAGGCCTCGCCTGTTGCCGGTCAAGAACCGTCGGATGGTTTTGATTCCACCATCTCGGTCGCATTTCAACCAAGCCTTCTTGAACAGCCCCTGGTCGCTCGCGAAGGTTACTTCCAGTTGACCTGGGATGTGACGAATGCCAGCGAATCGCTGGGTTCCTTTCGAGTCTATGAGCTGGATCCAAGCGACGGCGCAACGGTCCGTTCCGGTTCACTGGATGGCCAGGATTCGGGGACGCTTGAGCCGTCGGTTGGGATGGCGGATTCCGCTCAGCGTGTCGTCTATGAGGGGACACTGCCGATCGCGTTTGTCTCGGGGCTGCCCGATGGAATGTATCGCTATCACGTCGAGGCGTTGGATGCAGAAGGCGAATTGATTGCACGCTCGGAAGTGCCTGCAACGGTGCAGGTTCTGCACTGGCCGGTTTGGCAGGCGATGGTGCTGCTCGTCATCGGCGCTCTTGTTTTCTTGGCCGTGGTCGTTGTGATCGTGCAAGGAACCCGATCATGAATAGCCTGATGTTGGCAGCAAGCGGAGCGATTCTCAGTGCCGAAGCGGGATACATCCTGCTGGCAATGTTTGGAGTGTTGTGGATTGCACTGGGTTGGTGGTGGGGCCGGCAAGCCAAGTCGTACGACGGTTTCGCGGTGGCCGGTCGCAACGTGGGCCTGGCGATGGGAACCGCGACGGCGGTCGCAACCTGGATCACTTCCAACACGACGATGCTGGCGCCGCAGTACGCGTTGCAGCTTGGGATTTGGGGGATGTTGGCGTATTCCACCGCGAGCTTTGGGTTGTTCGCTTTCGCTCCGATGAGCGGTCGCATTCGAAAATTGATGCCCAAGGGGTACACGGCGGTCGAATTCATGCGTCGTCGCTACGGGTGGTTGGGCACGGTCCCGTTCTTGATCATCTCGTTGTTCTACGCGGTGACTTGGTTGGTTTCCATGTCGATGGCGGGGGGGAAACTTCTGAATGTATTGTCAGGCATTCCCTACGAGGTTGGGATGTCCGTCGTTGTGCTGGTGTGCGTGGCGTACACCTTGTTCGGTGGCATGTACGCGGTGATCGGAACCGACTTCATTCAGAGTCTGATCATCTTGGCTGGATTGGTCGTGGTTGCGGTTGCGGTCTTGACCCAGGTCGAAATCCAAGAGGTGCATGAACAGCTCAGCAACGAGCGTCCGATGCTGTTGTCGGCGTTCTTTCCGGCGGCGTTGATGGCACTTTTCAATAACTTGCTGTTTGGATTGGGTGAAATTTTTCACAGCAACGTGTGGTGGAGTCGCGCGTTTGCGATGCGTGAAGGTGTCGGTCCAAAGGCCTATGCACTGGGCGGCGTGCTCTGGTTGCCCGTCCCCATCGTGGCCGGGTTTTTGGGGCTTGCCGCGCCCGCACTGGGGATTGGAATCAGCGAACCGGACACCGCAGGACCATTGGTTGCTGCAACCCTGCTGGGGACCGGCGGTGCATTGCTCGTTTTTGTCGTCGTTTTTTGCTCGCTGGCTTCCAGCATCGATAGTTTGCTGGCCGCGACATCAGATTTGATCGTCAATGACATCGCCGAACCGATTCAGCGACGCGTCACAAACAAACATGCCTCCGATCCCTCCAAACGCAGGTGGTCAGCCGTTGCTATCATTGGGTTGGGGGCGATCGCCTGGGTGGCCGCGTATCCGAACGTGGGGTCGCTGGCGACGGTCCTGTTCTTTGCCGGGCCGTTGGTTGGCAGTTGCATTTGGCCGGTGTTGTGTGGGTTGTATTTTCGTTCGGCCAGTCCCATCGCGGCGTGTGCCTCGATGGTCCTGGGGAGTGCATTGGGTTTGGTGGCGTATTTCCAAATCGGTTGGTTCACGGCATCGTTGATTGGGGCGGCGGTTTCAGGGATCACGTTTGCCGTCTGCTGCTTCTTTTGGCCAGACAACTTCGAATTCGATACTCTGGCGGATGACTGAGCTGATGTTTTCGGTTTTCTTCTTTCAGTTTCTAGTGATTGGCAGTCTGGTGCTTTGTGTGCTCGGCGTGGCGGTGCTGATCGGATTTTTGTGGATCGACCTGCGAGACAAGCAAATCTGGTAATCCAATGAATTCACTTTCTAACCAACAAGTGTCCGAAGCACTGAGTGCAACGGCGACCAACTCCAAGGGACAGAAGTTGTCGCCGCTGTCGTTGCTGGACGCGTTCGACGGGGTCATTGACCGCGAGACGCTCAAGTCGCTCGCGGGGCAATCGATTCTGAACCCGCGTCAGTTTGACCGACGCACCATTTTGGCGATTGCTCAGTTGGCGGCTCTCTTGGAGTCCCGCAACGTTGAAATGGACAAGCCGCTGGACGGCAAGATCGCCATCACGGCGTTCTTCGAACCCAGCACCCGAACACGGTTGTCGTTTGAAAGCGCGGTGCAGCGACTGGATGGAAAAGTTCTATCCGTGCCCGATGGTCAGGTCACTGGCATTGCCAAGGGAGAATCCCTGGCGGACATCGGGGAGATGTTCAACACCTACGGGGACGTGGTCATCATGCGTCACCCGGACACGGACAGCCTGGATGAGATTCGCAAGAACTTGAAAAGGCCGTTGATCAACGCGGGCAACGGTTCGGGGCACCATCCCACTCAAGCGTTGATCGATTGGTATGCGTTGCTGAAGTGGCGACCCGAACTGCATTCCGAACATTGCCCACCGGAAAAACGAGTGCACCTGGGAATCATCGGCACGCCGGGATCGATGCGAGCGGTGAAGAGTTTCTTGCGATTGTCGCTGATGTTCGCGGGCGCGGTCAGCAAGATCACGTTGATCAGCGAGATGGCCGACCCGGTCGGTTTGGATTTGACGGAACCGATCGAGCAATCACCCATTCCCATTGAAATCACCAACGATGTCCAAGAGGTCCTGCCCGAATTGGATGTCGTCTATGTGAACTCGATCGCGTTTTTGGGCGACAGTTATCGCAATCTCGACTCACGATACAGCTTGGATGCGAGCAGTCCTTTCAAGCCCGGCGCCGTGATCATGCACCCGCTCGCTCGCAACGCTGAGTTGAGCGAGGACTTGGACGAAACTGACCACAATCTTTACTTCGCCCAGGCGGCTGGCGCGGTATTTGTTCGGCAAGCTTTGTTGGCGGCCGTTTTGGATCGAACCGATCGGATCAGCGGCATCTGAATTCGCGGTCGTACACTTCTTTCTATTCATCCATCTCTACGAATCACCAACACCATTTATGTGTGGCATCACCGGATTTTGGAATCCATCCCGTACCAACGAACGCGAATTGCGTTTTGCGCTTGACCCGATGCTCGAGGTTTTGGACCACCGCGGTCCTGACGAGCGCGGCAGCCGTTTGTTTCAGGAACGCGGGCTGGCGATGGGGCACACCCGATTGTCGATCATTGGTTTGGCGTGTGGTCATCAGCCGATTGAAACCGACGATGGTGACTACGCGGTCACGGTCAACGGCGAGCTGTACGATTACAAACGCATTCGAACGTCGCTGGCCTGTGAGAAATACAAGTGCAACGGAAAAAGCGACAGTGCGATCACGCTGCCACTGTATCTGAAGCACGATCTCGCCATGGTCGATCACCTTCGCGGCGAATTTGCTGTGGTGCTTTACGATGACCGCAAGGAACGTTTGGTTCTGATTCGAGATCGATTTGGTGTGAAGCCGCTGTATTACGCGGTCAATGACAACGGCATCGTTTGGGGATCCGAGGTCAAATCGATCCTGCAGCATCCTGACATCGAACCTCGGATGTGTCCCAAGGCCGCCGTTCACCAAATGATGCAGGTCATGGTGCCGGGATCCACTGCCTTTGAAGGCGTCGAAGCGTTGCTGCCTGGGCACATGCTGGTGGTTCAGAAAAACGGTGACTCACTGGAGGTGCAAACGAAGCGTTGGTGGGATTTTGAATTCCCCGAATCGCATGACGAGAACGCGGATCCCGAACCGTTCATCCAAGGTGTTCAGGATCGCTTGATCGACGCCGTCGCGACGCGCTTGGAAGCGGACGTGCCCGTTGGATGTTATTTGTCGGGCGGGATCGACAGTTGTTCCATTTTGGGGCTGGCCAACACGCTGCAGCAGTCGCCTGTCAAAGCCTTCACAATCGCCTTCGACAGTGATGAGTACGACGAATCGAACATCGCCAAACGGATGGCGGAAAGCACCGGTGCCGAACAAGAGTTGCTGCGACTCACGGAAAAGGAACTCTATGGCCCGGCTTTCGAACGAGCCACGTGGCATGCCGAGCGAACTTTCTACAACACGTTGGCGGTTGCAAAATGGCACATGAGCCGCCGCGTTCGAGCTTGCAATTACAAAGCCGTGATCACCGGGGAAGGCAGCGATGAACTGTTCGGTGGCTACCCGTTCTTCAAACGAGATTGGCTGGGCCGCGACGATGAAGGCGGCATCTTCGCCGGTGCCATCTTGGCCGAAGAAGATCTGCAGCACAGTGCTTGGCAAGACCTGTGCGGGTTCACACCGTCTTGGATCCAACCCTGGATGATGGTGCTGAAACGATTTGAGCCGATCCTGTCGTCCTCGCTCACCGATCTCTTGCGGGAGTACGACCCGGTCGGCGAAGTCGCCCGTGCCATCGATCCCGCTCAAGTTCGCGGTCGCCATCGTTTGGACGTGTCACAGTACACGTGGAGCAAAACGATGTTGGAAGGTCAGATTCTGACCTGGGGCGGTGACCGGATGGACATGGCCAACAGCATGGAAGCCCGTCCGGCGTTCCTGGATCACCATGTCGCGGAGTACGCCACCACGATTCCGCCGAACATTCGCATCCGCAATGGGGTTGAAAAATGGGTGCTCCGCGAGGCGATGGTCAATGTGTTGCCGCGGGAACTGTACGAACGCAAAAAGTTTGCCTTCATGGCACCGCCAGCTCACACCGACCCGGTGAAACGCGCCGCCGTGCAAGAGATGATTGATCATTGGCTGACACCTTCGCGCGTCGCCTCGTTGGGCTTCTTTGAGCACGGCAAGTTGATGCAGTTCATCGACGATGCCTGGAAAGAAAGCGATGGCACGATCGCGCGTCGCAATGACATCGTCATGAATCACGTCTTGCAATTGCACATGCTTCAAGGCCAGTACGTTGAGGGTCTGCCTTTGCCGGCAGTGGATTGATTGCCATGCAAGTGAATCTGGAACGGATCAAAGCCGATATCCTGGAACTCTCGCAGATCGGCCGGAATTCAGAAGACCATGGCATCTACCGGATGGCGTTCACGGACGCCGACATCGAGGGCAAACGTTGGCTGATCGACCGGATCCAGGCCGCGGGATTGCCAAACGCGATGGATGGGGCCGCGAATATTTCGGCGACCCTCGCTGGAAAAACCGATTTGCCGCGAGTCTTGGTGGGGTCTCATATCGACACCGTTCCTTGTGCCGGGGCATTGGATGGGACGCTGGGCGTGGTCGCAGGTTTGGAATGCCTGCGTTGCTTGAAGGAATCCGGTGTCCAGCTCGAACGCACGATCGAACTGATTGCTTTCAGTGACGAGGAAGGTCGCTTCGGCGGGATGTTCGGATCGCAATCTGTCTGCGGCCAAATCAACCCGGAAATGATCGCGACGATGACCGACATGAATGGCGTTCCGTTGCAGGATGAAATGGCTCGCCATGGTTACGACCCCGTCGCGGCGTTGGATGCGGCGAGAGATCCAGAGGCCCTGCACTGCTACTTGGAAATGCACATCGAGCAAGGGCCCGTGCTGGATCGGCTGCAGAAATCCGTGGGGGTCGTCGACCAAATCACGGGACTGTTCACTTGGTCCGTGCGGCTCAAAGGCGAAGCCAACCACGCAGGAACCACGCCAATGGACATGCGGCACGATGCGTTCATGGGGTTGGCCGATTTCGCGCATGAGATCCCACGAATTTTGGAAGAGAACGGCAGCGACCGAAGTCGGGCAACGATCGGGAAAGCTCAGATTCTTCCTGGGGCCACCAACACGGTGCCCGGCTTGGTGGAATTCGCCTTGGACGTGCGTGACACCTCCATGGAGGTGCTGGAGGAGTTGGCCGATGCATTTCGGAAGGCGCTCTCGGCAATCGCTCGTCGGCGAAGTTTGATGTTCGAGTTTGAACAGAAGAGCTTGATCAGTCCGGTCACGTGTGGCGTTTCGATCGTGAAGGCAATTCAGCAGCAGACCGAGAAATTGCAACTTGAGTATGAAATCATGCCCAGTGGGGCTGCCCACGACGCCCAAATCATGGGAAGAATGATTCCCGTGGGGATGATCTTTGTCCCCAGCAAGTCTGGGCAAAGTCACTCGCCCGCGGAATGGACCGCCTGGCAGGACATCGAAGCCGGAGCCAATGTGCTGCTCCACTCGCTCGCTGAAATGGCTGGGCCATCTGCCGAGTAGTCCGGCACCACCGATTGAACGCATTGAAAGCGCACCATGAACGAATTTGCACCGCACGAAGAACACCCCGATCCACTTCGCGAAATCTACCACGAATCATTTGTCGACAACCCTGCCCACGGCGAGTTTTTGGTGGGGCGGCACACGGCGTTGCTGTGCATCGACTTGCAGTATCTCGACGCGGCTCCGGGGTGCGGTGTCTTTGCCGAAGGAAACAACCACGGCGTTTCAGACGAGAGCCAGAAGTACTACTTCGATCGGCTGAGTGAAACGGTGTTGCCCAACGTGCGGCGGCTGCAAGAAGCGTTTCGGCGTCGCAACCTCGAGGTCATCCACACTCGCATTCAGTCGCTCACTCAGGACGGACGAGATCGTGGCAAAGGTCACAAACGCTTGGATCTGTTGGCGGCCCCCGGTTCGCATGAGGCCGAGTTCTTGACGGAAGTTGCGCCGTTGCCCGAACGCGACGAAATCGTCATCAACAAAACCGCCAGTGGCGTGTTCAGTTCCACGAACCTGCATTACGTGCTCAAGAACATGGGCATCGAATCCCTGTTTGTGGTCGGTGTCTACACCAACGAATGTGTCGAAACGACCGTTCGGGACGCATGCGATTTGGGATACCTCGTGACCCTTGTCGACGATTGCTGTGCGACCGTGACGCCGGAGCTGCACAACGCGACGCTGGCCACGCTTCGCGACCGATACGCGCGAGTCATGACGATCGGCGAAGTCATCGAAACGGTCGTGAATCTGATCCCCGCCAAGACCGACGGCTGAGAAAGACGGCGATTGCTGCCGGAACTCCGCTAAGCAGGTACGCAGGAATGATTGGGGCTCACCTTGTGAGCCGTTTGGGTGTTTGGGTGTTTGCCTGGACTGCGAAATGTTTGGTGTTGGCGTTCGGATAGCGAATGCAATTTTTCTTCCGGCTTGCTGTCTTTCTTCATCCCGGTAGGGATGTCAGATGGTAGCCGGGGGTTGCTGCGTAGCAGCGTACCCCCGGAAAACGAGCGTCCCAAAAAACACTCTCCATCCCGCCGTGGCCATCGGCCACGGCGGGATGGAGAGTGGCGGCGCGGGCTACAGGTCCGTCGGTGGCGCGATCGCTTACCGACGGCAACCATCTGAAATCCCTACCGGGATGAAAACTTGCGCACACGAATGCGTTCCATCACACCAAACATTTTGCAGCCCAGCGTTAAGCAGGTCGGCAGGAGTCTTTCGTCATTGGGACTGTTTCGGGAAGCGTTGTTGCCCCCACGTCCAACCGGGGCGAACGCCCAAACGGCTCACATGCCCGATGACACCTGCTTAGCGTTTCGGTCCGGCCGACTTTGAATTGTGTCCGTCCACGATCGTCTCGGATGGGGCCGCCCCGTTCGCTCGGGGCGGAAGCCCCGAGCAGGCCTTGATCAGCTCATTTCGGCTTTGATCAGATCGATCAAATCCTGGGTTTGCAATTTCGCAGCCGCATCGGTGCCATCCAAAATGCCCGCCACCAATTCGCGTTTGTCGGCGTGGAGCTGAAGGATTTGCTCCTCGATCGTTCGCTCGGCGACCAAGCGATAGACGGTGACCGCGCGTTCTTGTCCGATGCGGTGAGCCCGGTCAGTCGCTTGGTCTTCCACCGCAGGGTTCCACCATGGGTCGAGGTGCAACACGTAATCCGCGGCGGTCAAGTTCAGACCCGTTCCACCGGCTTTCAGCGAGATCAAGAACAGATCGCCTTCGCCATTTTGGAACGCATCGACGCGGCGTTGCCGCTCGTGTGATGGCGTGGCCCCGTCGAGGTACTGGTAGGAGATCCCACGTTCGTCTAGGGCTGCTCGCACGACACTGAGGTGTTTGACGAATTGGCTGAACACGAGTGCCCGGTGATCGCCTTCACGAAGTTCTTCCACCAGCGACAAGAACAGTTGCAGCTTGGACGAAGTGCCCTTCCAGCTGGGTTCGACCAGGGAGGGGTGACAGGCGAGTTGGCGCAGTCGAGTCAGCCACGACAGCGTCTGAATACGGCGTCGACCTTCGTGCGATGGAGCACCACCACCGGCGGTGAGTTCCGCCAGAGCAGCCAAGCGAGCGTCTTCGTAGAGCTTGCGTTCGGGAGCGGACAATTCCGCACGAAGCGTGATCTCGGTGCGCGGCGGCAATTCTTTCAGCACCTTGTCCTTGGTTCGACGCAGCACAAACGGACGCACCAAGCGAGCGAGCGATTCGCGGCGATCCGCGTCGTTGTGGCGCTCGATCGGTTCCGCGAAACGACTTCGGAATCGTTGCCAAGAACCGAGCAACCCGGGGCTCAGTGTCCGGAACAGACTCCACAATTCGCCCAGGTGATTTTCCAGCGGCGTGCCGGACAGTCCCAGACGCCAATCGGCTTGGAGCGTTCGGATCGCTTGCGATGTCTTGGTCTGCGAATTCTTGATGAACTGAGCTTCGTCGAGCACCAGCGTGTGCCAGGCTCGCGAAGCAAATCGTTTTGCATCGCGTTGCAGCAGTTGATAGCTGACGATCAACAGGTCGTTGGGCCCTGAGGTTTTGATGACTTCGTCGCGGTCGCAATCACGGTAGAGTTTGCCGGTCAACGCGGGCGTGAACTTCTCGGCTTCTCGCACCCAGTTTTCACCGACACTGGTCGGTGCCACGACCAACGCGGGACCCGTGGGGCCACGTTCCACCAAGATGCCCAGCGTCTGGACCGTTTTCCCCAGACCCATGTCGTCGGCCAGGACGCCGCCGACTCCCCAGCGACTCAGGCGGGCGAGCCACCGGTAACCATCCAACTGATAATCACGCAGGGTGGCGTCCAAGCCTTCGGGGCGATCGGGTGCCCAATCCTGAAGCGAATCAAGTCGTTCAATCGCTTGGTGCCAGGTCGCGGTCGTTTCCAGCGTCACGTCGTCGCCCAGCACGTCTCGAGCCAACGGCACGGCGGCACCCGCCAAACGCAGTTGCCCCTTTTCGCTGACCAGCGTGTCGCCCAACTGCGTCAGACGCTTGCGGAACGCTTCGCTGATTTTTGCAAATCGGCGATCGCCAACTCGAACGAGTTGCCGATCTTCGCGGACGGCAGTCAACAAATCTTGCAGCGGCACGTCGACACCGTCGACGGTCACGGTGCCGGTCATGCCGAACCAATCCGGCGAGTCATCGATTTTGATTCGCAACGATTTCGGCGTGATCTCGCCACGCACGCGGAACGTTTCGCCTTCGGGCCAAACAATCCGTGGGGCTTCATCGCCAGCATCGTGCAAACGACCTAGCAAATCCAAGGCGGCGTGATCGGTCAGGGCGACCCACTCCATCGTGCTCTCGTGAGACAGTCGGTTGAGCCCAAAACGTTGGATCGTTTTTTCAGCGGTTTCGAGTTCGGCTTTCAAGTCGCGTTGCAGACGGATCGGACCGGTTTCGGCCAAGCACGGCACCAACTCGGGAGCGTCCCCGGGCACCAACGAATCACGCAGTCGGGACTCGTGCACCCGCAGTGAAACCTTCAATCCCGCACCGGGACGAGGACGCATTTGCAGCACCAACTCACACGGTGCCGGCACAATGGGGCCAGCCAGTTGCGGAGGCAATTCCACTCGGATCAGCGAATCGATCGAACCTGCGGCCAGCGCCAAACGCGATGCCGTGGCGTGATCGAGCAACGTGTCGCGGTAGTCACCGCGAAGCAAGAACTGAATGATTCCAATCGCGGCCGGGTCCGCCAGCGTGCACAGCACGATTCGGTCGTCCTCGGCATCGGCCAAAATGATCGCCGGTTCCACCGGGCTCAATCCGCCGACCACGGTTTCGCATTTCTGCACATCGATGTCGATTCCGTCGACCGACAATCGTGGTTGAAACTGAACCTCGACCTTTTCATCGTCCGCGATCAGGTCGTCAACGATCATCGTGTCAGTGGGGACAACGCTGCGGACGGGCTCCGGTTCGGATTCTGGCATGGTCAGCGTGGTGGTCACGTTGTCCAGCAGTTCGTTGGCCGATTTGCCCGAGCGCTTCTTTGCTTTTTTGGCAGGCGTTTTCTTCGCCGGGGCTTCGCTGTCCGATTGGCTCTTGGATGCTTTGGGTTTGTTGGACTTTTCGACTTCGACCGGCTGCAGCGTCAACAGCAGTTGGCTGCAGAAGATTTCCACCGGCAACGCGTTTTGATCGTCCCACGCGACGTTCTCGTGGCCTGCCAGCATTCGTAGGGCTTCGAAGATGGCGTAGTTGTCATCGTGAACGCCGTGGGTGGGCACCGACGTCAACGACGCGATTTTGCTGTCCAGAGGATCGGTCAGCAGGTTCTGATCGAGCAGGTCGAAGCTGCGGACCTCGCGGCCCTTGGTCCAACCCTTGCCGCCTTTGCGTTGTTTCTGTTCGAACGGCGTGATCGTCAGCGGAGCCGTTTGCGATGCCATGTTGACGCGAACCCGCCACTGCAATCGGGTCGGCTCGGCGTCTTCGGCCAATGGGGGACGCGAATTTTTGGCTCGTCGCAACAGTTCATCGACGAACTGCTTGCCGGCTGCGACCGCATCGGCTTTCAGGCCACCGAGGAATTCGATCAGTTGGCCGTTGCCGCTTCGCCGAGCGATTTGTTCTTGCAACCACCAAGCCGCGGCCAACGTGTGCGGGCACGATTGGTCTCGCAGGAACGCCACGCATCCGCATTGGCACTCGCTGGTCAATTCCCCGACCCCTCCCGGATCGTCCTCGTCGACTTGGGGAACGATCTCGAGAGCAACGGTTTGTTGCTTTTCTCGATTGCCTACCACCTGGAAATCAAAGCGAACGCCGTTGTCGCCCTGGGTCAGGGTGGGAGTCTTCACCGTCAGCATGGCTGCACGGGAATCGAAACCCTGATCGTGTGAATCGACGAGACGCTCCACCGCCTCGCCCATCAGCAATCCGAGCGATCCGAGTTGGTCTTCCGCGATCCAGTCCATGCGTGTTGCTTCTCAGAAGGTGCAATTCAAAAAACGAGCGAAACAGGGTACACGCGATAGCGATTGAAAGCGATGGTGCAGAGTGAGGACCTTTCCTGGCGGGGCCCAACGGGTGATTCGCCCCCCGTCGGACGCTCTTGTGCTCGGAACCAGCCATCTCGCAGCGGCCGGACGAACCGACTACCATGATTGCGCAAGGCGAAAGCCGGCGGAGTGGCTCGGGTCGCGTGCCAATCCATCCCACCCGGCCCCCTTTTGAGATCGACTCGGTTGTTTCCGCCGAGTTGGAAAAAGGTGGTTGTTCACACGGTGTGTGCGGGATTTCCTTGAGAACGAGACTTGGGCCAGACACTTGGTTTGGATTCTCGCTCGCAAGGATTCGCGGACGGTCCTTCGATTGTCACAGACGCTTGAAATTTTGCGTCTTTGATCACTCGAACGAGCGTCGGGACTGAAGGATGGTGTGGCGACACGGGAATGTCACACCGTCTCAGTTGCCAGGATGGTCCTGAGCGACGTTTCGGACGTTTCCCGATAAAATTTTGTTCGGTCTTTGAATCGCTGGTTGCCATGGGGCAAATGCATTTTGATGTCCCTGACGCAGCGAACGAGTTCTTTGAATCGACTCGTTGGGAAGATGCGTATCTGTGCGGCATCGAAGGTGTGCCGTGGCAGTCTCGGAACGTTTATTCCAACGGACGCTTCACCCTGACCCGTGGTGTCGACACGTCCGCCAAACTGTTCCTGACTTGCCCGATTCCCTCGATCGGCTACCGCCAACTCAGCACCTGCAGCCTGCGTTGCCTGGCCAACCCCCACCGACTGTTTGTCGAATTGGCGCGAGGAAGCTGCTACCGCGTGCGAGTGCAAGCCGATGTGTGGCAGCGCGGCGGGTTGGTGCTCAGCGATCGCTTCGATGATTTGCTGACACGAGGCACCAAGCGGTTCTTGGATGCCAGCCAGTGTGCCCCCGAAAGCCCCTCGTGCGTCGAAGCGGCGATGGAGGCCATTGAGGCGTTGGAGCTGGCGTCGAATGAACTCGGCGATTTGTTCGCGAGTCAGTCCGTCGCGTATCGGCGCAGTCGTGAAAACCGGTTGTGCACGATGTTGGCCGTCGGAGTCTTGCCGCCACTGCCCGCCACCGAAGTCACGCCCGACATCCAGTCGGGTCGCGCGGGCAATTCGATCGATGAACAAACCACGATCACGCGTGCGTTCAATGCGGCCGCGGTTCGGATCAATTGGGGCGAGATCGAAACGGATTCCGGTCGTCCCAATTACGAACCCGTCGACGAAGCCCTGACGGCGTGTTCTCAAATGGGACTGCGTGTGATCGGTGGCCCCGTGATTGATTACCGCAAAGGGTTGCTCCCGGATTGGTTGACGCTGTTGGACGATGACTTTGACAAACTGATGTCGACGACGATCAGCTTTGTCGAAAAAACGGTCGAGCATTTTCGCGGTCGCGTGAACCTTTGGAACGCCGCCTCGGGGTTGAACGTGGCCGGCCCGCTGGGGTTCGATGACGAACAAGTCATGCGGTTCTCCATCGGGATCCTGCAAACCATCCGCCGCTGCGATCCCAACACGCCCGTGTTGATGTCGTTGGATCAGCCCTGCGGCGAATACCTGGCTCGGGATGAGCAGGGAATCAGCCCGCTGCATTTCGCCGACGCTCTGCTACGAAGTGGCTTGGGGCTGGCCGGAATCGGCTTGAATTTCCGATTCGGTTTCGAAGACGGTGACACGCATCCACGATCGGCGGTCGAGTTCGGCCAAATCATTGACCGCTGGGCGACACTGAATGCTCCCCTGATGGTGCAGCTGTCGGTGGCCGGTGCACCCGGCAAAGACGCGTCAGCACGATTGCCCATCCAAACGCGTCCGCTGTCGCCAGACATCAGTGATGACCCCGATGCCTGGGCCAAAGCTCAATTTGAATTTGTGCAGCCACTGATCCAAACGTTGCTATCCAAGCAAATCGTTCACGCGGTGGTGTGGGATGGATGGTCAGACCAACACGCTCACCTGACCCCGCACGCGGGCGTGATCGACGCCAAAGGCCGCCCACGTCCCATGCTGGCCTACCTCACCAAAATTCGCGAAGAAATGCTGATGTGATCATGGAGGGTGCGTTGGTGCCTCGCTGACCGGCTTGTTGATTGAGTCGTCAACGACGTTTCAACGCATGTGGGATGAGCACTCTTGCCCGTCAGAGTTGCGGATGTCGGCCAAGAGTGGCCAACCTACAGCCAAATCGACCAACCGTGACGGCTGGTTGATTTGCTCGAGTTCACAACCCGATGCGTGAGCGAGGGACCCACAGGCTCGTTGCAATGGCACGCGATCCCTCGCTCACGCTTCGGGTTGGGATTCGATCAACAGGCCGGTGAGCGAGGAACGAAATGCGACAGGTGCGGCTCATGATCTTCGCCCCGGAAGGGGCCGGCTTCCATCGCTCGGGGCGGAAGCCCCGAGACGGATTCCTGCAACGCTAGGCGGCGCGGCGTTGGTTCTCGTTCGAATCCAAGACAGGAACGTGAGCCCGTTTGCGACGGAGGTCTCGCATGATCGCCGCACTCTCGTGCAACTTGCCTTCGAGCACTCGCATGCGTTCTTGCATTTCGGCGTTGGCATCGAGGCTTTGGTCGAGTTCGCTGGAAACCCGTTTGAGTTCCGCGGTCAAATCGGTGACCTGAGCCTGCATGGTCGCCACACGGGGTTCGTGCTGGCGAGCGGTTTGCAGTGAGTCCTTGGTGGACTTCAGTTCTTGCGTCAAGCGTTGCACCAGCGAGGTTTGCTCATTGATCCGAGCTTCGAATTGTTCTTGGGAACGACGTAGCGATTGCACTTGTTGGTTGCGTTCGTCGACTTCCTTTTGCAACTGCGTTTCGCGTTGCTGCTGCTGTTTGAACTGTTGATTCAAACGTGTGGTTTCGTGGGTGCGTTCCGCTACGGTTTGCTTCAGTTTTTCAAACTCGGGACGCACGGATTCCAGACGTTCAATTTCCGCCCGGTGACGGGTCACAGCACTTTGCTGTTCTTGCAGGTCCGTTCGCAGTTGCTCGATCGCTTTGTCCTTGGACTCGATGGTAGCTTCGAGCTGCTTGGCTTCATTTCGCAGTTGTTCCGTCGAAGCGTGAATTTCCTGCAGCGTTGTCTCGTGTCGATCGCGTTGAACGATGGCAGCCGCCAGTGACGATTCGGTGGTTTCCAATCGCGATGTCGTCGTCGTCAATTCGGCTTGGGTTTGCTCGAGTTGCGATTCGGCAGCGGTCAGCTTTTGATGGGCCGACGAAAGCTTGGATTCCGATTCCGCCAGCAGAGATTGGCTGTCGCTCCAATTGGCTTGAACAGAACCCAATTCCGTTTGGGTTTGTTTCAGTTCCGATTCGGTGGTGGAAAGTTTGGCCTCGGTGGACGTCAACCGCGACTGAGTTTCGGTCAGACTGGTTTCGGTGCTGGCGAGTTGCGAGGCCGTGTCTTCCAGTTTGGAATTCAGGTCTTCAAAGGTCAGGTCCAGTCGTTTTTCGAGCTCGGACAACGCCGTTTCGGCGATCACGCGGCCGTCAATTGCCTCTTGAATGCGAAGCGTTCGCTCGTCGAGTTCTTCCGCCAGTTCTTCGCGTTCGCCTTGCAACGCTTGCAATTTCAGTTCGTGTTCTTGAAGCGTGGATTGCAGTTGGGTGCGAGCCGTTTTGAGTTCGCTGACCTCTTCGGTGCGAGCTTCCAATTCTTCGCGGACCGTTTGAACGGTTGCTTCGTGACGAGTTGCCGCCTGGATCGCAGCTTCGTGTTGGGATCGAAGGTGTTCGTATTCAGTTTGCAGTTCGGCGAATCGCAGTCCGGTTTCGTCGTAGTCGTTGGCAACGTTTTCGCGTTCCGCTGCAAATTGATCGCGTTGCAGAATCGCGGCGTCGCGTTGGGTGATCGATTCTTCGATGCGTTGAATCAGCGATTCGTTGGCTTGGGTCAGCGAATCGATTTCTTCATTGGCTGCGATCAGGTCCGCTTGGATTTGCTGGAACTGGCTGTGGGTGTGCTGTTGTTCGGATTGCAACGTGGTTTGTTGTTGCTGCAGCGAGCTGAGTGCTTCGTTGGCCGCAAAGACTTCGCCGCGGGTCACTTCAATCTGACTTTGCAGTTCTTCGTTTTGCGTTTTCAGTTGCTCGTTGGCTTGCTTCAGGAATTCCTGTTGCTTCTCACGGTTGGCCAACTCGTCGCCGGTGGCATTGGCGGTTTCGGCGAGCTCACGCATCTTGGCAGCCGATTCTTCGAATCGAGTTTCGTTGTCTGCCAGAGCAGAACGCAGCGACTCGATTTCTTGCTCGGCTTGTTGCAGCGATTCGTGGACCGCATCGCGAGCTTTTTCGGCGTCTTGGGTGGCCAACTCAAAGCGGCTGTGTTCGGCTCGCAGATGCCCCAGTTCGGTTTCGGCACCCTGGGTCAATTGCTTTTGGTCTTTCAACCATTGACGCAGTTGATCGTTTTCGGCCTGCAGCTCGTCACGGCTGGATTGCAGCGAATCGACGTCGCCTTGCAGGCCCAGGAAGTGATGCTTGCGACTGCGAGCCACCGCTTTGGCTTTCGCGTACTTTTTCTCTGCATCTTTGATGGCGTTCACGTCGCGACTGCGGTCGCGATACCAGAGCAAATGCCCAACCAGAATGCCTCCCATGACAAACATAAAGGCGGACAGAAATGGGATACCGATCCAAGTATTCATGGCAGACACCAACACCAAACAAATGAGAACGCGTGGCAAAAACCACGCTCCAGATGGCCTGTATCAAGCCACCGGTCGGCGTGTCGAGCCCAAACCCGGAGGTGAACCCCTGTTCGGGGCACTTCGCTGGGACACGTGCTGGCGTCTTGCCCGGGTGCAGCCGTAAGGCAGCCGTAAAGCCGTAAGGTGCAGCCGTAAGGTGCCACCCACCTTCTGCATCCGCCAATCACAACCCGACGCGTGAGCGAGGGACGCCCCCAATTCCACGCCGGCCCCATCCGGGGCGACCGTTTGATTCCTGGCACCGGTCTCGGGGCTTCCACCCCGAGCTAAGAGTGCCCGTAAGGTGCCACCCACCTTCCAGATCCTAGAGCCGTAAGGTGCCACCCACCTTCCAGATCCTTCTGCATCCGCCAATCACAACCCGACGCGTGAGCGAGGGACGCCCCCAACTCCACGCCGGCCCCATCCGGGGCGACCGTTTGATTTCTGGCACCAGTCTCGGGGCTTCCACCCCGAGCTAAGTGCGCCGGCCCCATCCGGGGCGAGGATTGCAGTGCATCCGTAAGGTGCCACCCACCTTCCAGATCCGCTCCGATTTTCCAATTGTCAATTTGACTTTTTCAATTTCCTCTCTCAATCCCGCATCCCCCCGTGCGATGGTCTTCCAAGACCGTCGCCCCAGCAACAACCCGACACGCAAGCGAGGACAAACCGCATCCTCCACGCTGGCCCATCCGGGGCGGGGAAGATCTTTGGCGTGTTGGTTGGCGATACCGTTGGCTGCCGGTTAATATATGGACTTTCGCGAGCAGCCTGCCAACGAGCGTTCCCCAGCGAGCGGTCTTGGAGAGCGGCGGCTCGCGGAAGCGGTCTGTGACCGCGCCCACCCTCCCCCTTCCCCCCGGCAGATGTTTCGCCCATGAAATCCCTCCGTTCTTCCACGTCAGCCCGCGGTTTTGCGAGCACGCACGCGGGAAACTCGTTGCCCCGGCTTCTTCGCTCGGTCACGTCGTCCATCGTCCAGCTGGGCGCCCTGTGTGGCGTGCTCGGATTGGGCCAACTTTCACTTTCAACCGTTTCGGCCGCCGGTTTGGGCGTCACTCCCCCCGAGCAATTCAAAGTCCCCGAGGGCTTCGAAGTGGAATTGCTGCACGAAGTCGCCGCGGACTCAGAAGGCTCGTGGGTCAGCCTGACCGTTGATCCCAAAGGCCGATTGATTGCCTGCGACCAATCCGGCGGGCTGTTCCGGATCGACATGAGCTCGGGCGAAGCCAAGGTCGAAAAACTCGAGATCGATTTCGTCGGTGCCCAAGGGTTGCTGTGCGCTTTCGGTTCGCTCTACGCCAACGTCAACGCTCGGGACCAGCCCTGTGGACTGTGGCGTTTGACCGACACCGATGGCGACGATCAGTACGATAAAAAGGAACACATCATTCCGCTCAATGGCGGCAGTGAGCACGGCCCGCACGCGTTGCTCGTGACGCCCGATGGCAAACGCATCGTCATGGTCGCAGGCAACAACACCAACCTGCCTGAGAAAATCGCTCACTCGCGAGTGCCCAAGGTTTGGGAAGAGGATCACCTGCTCGGTCGCATGCCCGATGCTCGCGGTCACAACGCCAGCCGCATGGCACCCGGTGGATTCATCTGCTCGCTGAACCCGGATGGCAGCGAAGTGGAATTGATCGCGACCGGTTTCCGAAACCCCTATGACATCGCCCTGAACCGTCAAGGCGAGCTGTTCACATACGACGCCGACATGGAATGGGACGTCGGCACACCTTGGTACCGTCCCACACGAATCAATCACGTGATCAGCGGTTCCGAATTCGGATGGCGAAACGGCACCGGCAAATGGCCTGCCTACTACCCGGACTCGTTCGGTTCCGCCGTGGATATCGGCCCTGGTTCGCCAACCGGCATCGTGTTCGGTTACGGAGCCAAGTTCCCAAAGAAGTACGAAAACGCTCTGTTCATTTCCGATTGGAGCTACGGCAACATCCACGCGGTTCATTTGACCGAAGACGGATCCAGCTACAGCGGCACCTACGAAACCTTCGCCACCGCTGCTCCCCTGCCCGTGACCGATTTGGTGATTCACCCCGATGGCGCGTTGTACTTTGCGATTGGCGGACGAGGCACGCAAAGTGGTCTGTACCGGATCAAGTACACCGGTGACATCGCCGCCGCCAACGCAGCGGAAGAGGTCATTGCTTTGTCAGACGAAGCCAAGCAGCTTCGTGAACTGCGTCAAAGCATCGAAGCACTGCACGTGGATGACGAAGATCTGTCCGTCAGTGCAGAGGACGCGATTCAGTTGGCAATCGAAAACCTGAGCCACGACGACCGTGCGATTCGTTTCGCCGCTCGGATTGCTTTGGAACACCGTTCGCCTGCGGCTTGGAAAGCAACCGTGCTGAGCCAGACTGACAGTGAAGCCAAGATTCTCGGCGTCGTCGCTTTGGCTCGCACCGGTGCCAAAGCCGATCAAGCCGATGCGGTCAAAGCGTTGGCTTCGATTGACCTCGAGACGCTCACCGCCAGTCAAAAGATCGACTTCCTGCGTGCGGCTGGTTTGGTCGCGATGCGGTTGGGTGACTTCGATGCGGCTCAACGCGACGTGTTGATCGGCAAGATCCAAGGTCAGTTCCCCTCGGGCGTCGATTCGCTGGACCGCGAATTGGCAATCATGGCGATTTACCTCAACGTGCCCGGTTCGACCGCCGCCGTTGTGGCTGCTCTGGAAGATTCGCCCAGCCAAGAGAGCCAGATTCACTACGCGATGGCGTTGCGAGCGGCCAAAGAAGGCTGGAACATGGATCTGCGTCGCCAGTACTTGGCGTGGTTCAATGAAATGGCAACCGCTCGAGGTGGCATGTCGTTCGGCGGTTTCTTGGACAACATCAAAAAGGTCACGGTCGATGGCTTGTCCGATGCGGACAAAAAATCACTCGTCGAAGTGCTTGCGAAGCCAAAGCAAACGGACGAGGCTCCCGCCGGGCCACCTCGTGAATTCGTCAAGGAATGGAAGGTCGAGGATCTGGTCGATGTCGTCAGCGATGAGAGTCATCGTCCTGACTTTGCGAACGGCAAAGCCATGTTCGCAGCCGCGACCTGCTACAAGTGTCACCGCATGGGGCTGCAGGGCGGCATCCTCGGTCCTGATTTGACCAGTGCCGGTGGCAAGTACAGCCCGCATGACATGTTGGTTTCGATCATCGAACCCAGCAAAGTCATCAGCGATCAGTATGGCTCCACTCAGTTCTTGACCGAAGACGGTGACATCATCACCGGCCGCGTGATCAACATGCACGGCCAAGTCTTGAACGTGATGACCAACATGTTGGACCCATCGTCGTTGGCTCAAGTGGACCGCGAAAGCGTCATCCAAACGCGAGAATCCCAGGTCAGCATGATGCCCAACGGTTTGTTGGACACCCTGACGGCCGAAGAGATCGCTGACTTGGTGGCTTACTTGCGAGCCGGTGGCAACGCCAAGCACGCGATCTACACGCAACCAGTTGCCTCGCGATAATTCGTCCTCGAACGAACCGCACTGAGCACAACAATTCTGCGAACGACGAGCACCCCAAACGACTTCGGAAAGCCAGGCTTTCCGGAGTCGTTTTTTTTGTCCGCTGATGGCGACGCTTCAAGCAAGCCACACAGGCGAGCTTGGTTCCACGCCCTCGCCCCGGAGGGCAACGCCGTGAACGATTTAGGCGACGGTACAAAACCCCAGTTTTTGAAGTCGATCGCGATCTTCTTTCGTGGCGCGAGTGACGTTGGGGAGACCGCAACGAGGCTTGTCTTTCTTGTTCGGTTTATACCTCGCCTCCTTGCTCGACTTGCGTTCGTAATCATCGATCAGCGCATCCCTCAGCATCTCCGATAAGCTCGGTTCCTCGAGATCGGTCTCGTTGAGGTTCTCAAGAATGCGTTGGAAAGAACGCACCACCCCTGCGAAGCTGATTCGACCAGGCATCGCGACCGGATCACCCCGGCGACGTTTCTTCGCGAGGTGTACTTTCAAGGCATACAGCTTGACGATCAGAATACTGAGGATCGACCAATGCAACTCCACCAACGCCCGGACGCTCTGGCGGCAGCGAAGTTGTCGTCGTCCATACGTTTGCTTTAGGTTGCGAAATTCCAATTCGATTCCCCAGCGGCTCTTGTAAATTACCAGTGCTTGCTCGTCCGTGAGCTTCTTCTCATCCAAAACGCTCGTTAAGAGAACTGCCTCTTTGCGGCCGAGTTGGATCTGAATCATGCGAAGCTTCAGGGGACGCATGCCCTCACGGCGTTTGTCCTTGGGCCAGCAGTAAACAAGGTTGTCTTCGCCAGGCTCGACATCGTAGCCGAGGCTATGCAGCAAGTTGACGTTCGCGCCGACGCGAACGAGAAAGTGGTGTCCCCCATCGATGATGCTCTTCCAAAATTCGTAGCCAACGAATCCCGCGTCACCGGTAAACAACGTTTTCCCCGGGAATTCGCCGTTTTCTAGCATCTCTTGCACGTGTGCTCGTTCGGACGCATTGCTAGGCCCAAGTTTCCAGCACCAAGTCAGTTGCGTGGCAACGTGCCAAATCTTTGTGATCCAAATCTGGGGTACTGGCGGTGCCGGTGGATTCTTCTCGATGGCCTGACGGCGCATTCCTTTGGTCTTCTTTTTTCGATACCGAGCCGTTGTCCCGTGACCATGATTGGGAGCGCAAAACGCTTTTTCGTTACTCAGTGTTCGCGGCGTTGTGTTTCGAGAACCATCGACAGCCATGACGACCCAACCAGTCGTCCTCCAAAGCTTGCCGGCGGTTGCCTCGATTTGCTTGTGAATCCGAGTAAGCAAAACCTCGGACAACCAGGGAGTCCATCGAACCAGCGCCTTGATCAGTCCAGAGTAACTTGAAAATGCGATCCTCCCGTGGACCTTTTTGCATTGCCGGGTGCCTGAATCAAAAGCATCCTTGAGCTTGTCCTTGTCAGAGAAGATCCACAGCAAGGCTTGGATCATCAGAGTCATTGTCTTCCAGCCAGTGTTGCCGTGGGCCTGCGTCGGCACTGCCTGCTCGTCACCCAGCACCCAATCGATCGCACTGCGGAACTCTTTGGCGTTGCGCGTCTGGGCTTTCCGATAACGCTCTCGCTGAGATTCGATCTTGACCTTGCGCTTAGCTCGGTTGGATTTCCTTTGTCGAGCATGTTCTTTGGCCTTGCTTGATTCGTGAGAATCGAGTTTCTTTGACACAGCCGGATTCCTTTCTGACTGAAGTGTTTCAGTTGGTTGGTAGGGGGATCCGGCTTTTACACTTCAAGGGCAGTTCAGCAAAACACCACAAATCGCGGCCTCAAAATCGTTCACGGCGTTGCCCGGAGGGGCCGTCGCACTTAGCTCGGGGCGGAAGCCCCGAGACCAATGCCGAGAAACAAACGGTCGCCCCGGACGGGGCCGTCGTGGGGGGATGCCGTGTGGTCCCTCGCTGACGCGTTCGGGTTGTGATGTCGTGGTGGTCGACGGTCTTGGAAGACCGTCGTACGGGGATTCGGAAGGTGGCTGGTACCTTGTCGTTGGACCGACGCCCAAACGACTCACTTCTTGTGCCATCACGCCTTCAGATGTTGGTTGAACCATGCCAGCGTTCGTTTCCAAGCCAGTTCGGCGGCGGCTTCGTCGTAACGAGGGGTCGTGTCGTTGTGAAAACCATGATTGACGCCGGGGTAAACGTGTGACTCGTGAGGCACCTCGTTGGCTGCCAGGGCTTCGTTGAAAGCTTCTGCGCCGGCCATGATGCGGCGGTCAAGCTCCGCGTTTTGAATCGACAATGGCGTCTTGATCTTGGCCACGTCGGCGGCGTCCGGTTGGCTGCCGTAGAACGGCACCCCAGCGTCGAGCACGTCGGGCAAGCGGACGGCCAGTTGATTGACCACGCCTCCCCCAAAACAGAACCCAACCGCACCAACTTTCCCTGTCGAAAGCTTGTGCGTGTCGAGCAGCTTGGCCGCGGCAATGAAGTCTTCCGTCATCTCGCCACGGTCGCGGCGAGCCTGCATCGCACGTCCATCGTCGTCGTTGCCGGGGTAGCCGCCCAGCGGTGACAGAGCATCCGGAGCAAAGGCCAGAAAACCTGCGACAGCCAAGCGACGCGTGACATCGGCGATGTACGGATTGAGTCCCCGGTTCTCGTGAATCACCAAGACACTTGGGAACTTGTTGCCGGTCGCCGGACGCGCCAGCAGACCACTGATCTGCCCGCCGCCTTGAGGCGAGTCATACGTGATCGTTTCCGTTTTGATTCGCGGGTCCGTCGCGGGAACTTGCTCGGCCCAGGCGTAGTTCGGCGAAAGGCTTTCTTCGAGTGCTTCGACCGTGACGCCGCCAACCGCGAATGCGGCCAATCCCTTCATGTAGTCACGCCGAGTCAGTCGCCCGTGGGCGAAATCGTCATAAAGATCGAGGAGACGTTGGTCGAATTGGTTGGCTGTCTTGCGTTTCATCGATTGGGTTCCTGGTTACGAGTCAAGTTCAAAACACACCATTTCACGATCACTGGGTGGGTGCCCAGCGAGGGATCACGCCGTGATGCCGCTGGGCCGACCGAGTTGCGTTTTGTCGATTGGTTTGATTGGCCCAAGGCCATGAACATCATAGCCTTGGGCACCGCCCAGGGACGGTTTAGTTGTTGGTGGCTTCTTCCAACGGCGGTCGCTGAGGGCGATCGGGACGGCTGTCTTCGCGTTGACCGCCCGGGCCTCCGCGTCCGCCGCCTCGACCACGATCACCGCCACCACCTCGGTTGCCGAACCCGCCGCGTCCAAAACCACCGGGACCGCCACGTCCTTCTGGGCCACCACGGCCTCGATCGCCGCGCTGTGCGGTCTCATTGGAGTCGGCTGCTTCGGTGGCGGGGGCCGGATCGGCCGATTCATCGAAGGGACCGGCAACGACGCAGTACAGATGCTTGTTCGATCGGACGAACAACTTGCCGTTGCTCAACGCGGGTGATCCGCTGAATGACTCTGTCTCGGTCGTGGTGCGATTGACCGCGAGTTGCTTCAGTTCATCCTGCACATCAACCACAAACATGTCGCCGTTGCCTTTGACGTAATAGAACTTCCCGTCCGCCACGATCGGCGACGCGTAGTCCGAGCCTCCGCGTCCACCGCTTGAACTGCGGCTTCCACCTGACAAGCGAACTCGATCTTCCATTTCGCCGGTCTCTGTGTTCGTGCGGGAGAGCACGTCGCTCGCGACCGAATAAACATAGCCATTGTATGCAACCGGCGTCGCGAATCGGCCTGCGTCGGAACCGGTCCACACCACATGGGAATCGGTCACGTCCCCTTGGCCTCCCGGTTGAACCGCCATCGATCCGCTGCCTCGACCGCCCACGACAATCACAACGCCTTTGTCCACGATCGCGCTGGTGTTGGCTTGGTCCGATTCACCCGCCTGAGCGAACCAGCGAAGTTTGCCGTTGTCAGGGTTGATTCCCCAGATCTCGCCGGGGACTCCCACGACCAGTTCCAGCTCATCGTTTTCCGTTTTCGCGAGCGCCGGTGTGCCCCACAAATTATCCAAGCCCTTGGCTTCCTGACGCCAAAGTTGTTTGCCTGTCGTTTTGTCGAGGGCCACGAGCGCTTGGCTTTCTGAAGACGCGGTCACGATCACTTTGTCGTCCAACAGGATCGGACTGGACGCAGAACCCCAACGGTGCGGATCGGATTCGGTTCCCAGTGGGGTGTGCCACAATTGGTTGCCATCGAAATCAAACGCGAACGCACCGGTCTTTCCAAAGAACACGTACACGTTTTCACCATCCGACACCGGTGAGTGAGAGGCGTAACCGTGCGAAGGCACGCCTGCACCCGTGTAGGGATCCTCGGGCTGAACCGCATCGATCGATTTCTCCCAAATCATTTCGCCTGACTTGGCGTCGATGCAAACGAGATGTCGTTTCAGATCAGTGATGTCGCCAGGATTGGCTCGATCGAGCCCGTAACCGGAGTAGCAGGTCACAAAGACTCGATCGCCGACCACGATGGGGCTGGAGACGCCTGCTCCGGGAAGAGCCACCTTCCACTGCACGTTCTGCGTTGGGCTCCAGCGAACCGGAACCGGTTCACTGCTGGTTGCGACTCCCGATCCGTTCGGTCCGCGAAAGCGACTCCAGTCTTCGGCATCGACAATGGAGTCGCACAACGCGAGCGACAAAAGAACGACCAAGTAACGTTGAAAACCGGTCATCGGTAGGAATCCTGGGAAAAGACTGTTCGAAAAGAAATCACGGGTGCTTCGTTGCACCGCGAGCCCATCGGGCCACGACAGAAAGTTTAGGGAAGTCGGCGGCCGGTTGGTGATGCGATGTTTGGATCGATACAAAACTGCCCTTTGCCGCATCCAAACGGCGTCCATCAGCCGTCGGTGATCCCGACTTGGGCCGAACGATGCCGCTCGGACATTGAGTGGAACCCCGCAACATTGGCCAGGTTTCTACACTTCTCGGACAGCAATGCATGAGAAATGCCTGTCCGGAAAGCACCGTTGGGCCCATGATTTGCCCCGTGGCAGGCGGACTGGACGGCATCCAATCGCGGCAGATGCTGGCGTCTCAGATCCGCTCGAATCCGCCAGATTCCGTTGGCATCCGGCGGCGAACTTTTTGTAGGCTGCGGTTCAAAATGGCATGAACTACGAAAGATGGAGCCAAAGTGTCCGGGAATCGCCTCGATCCGCCGCCCGCCATGTGCCGCCTCAGTTCGGCCGGACGATTGCGCACGTGCATCGTCATTGGCGTCGTCACGGTGTTTTCGTCGCTTGCCTTTGCCGCACAACTTTCAGCCCAGCAACCCCCCGCAGTCCAGCCACCTGCACGTCAGCCACCTGCACGTCAAGAAAACGCGGCCCCCGCGGATCGCTATTGGGAAAGCCGATGGGAGTTTCGTGAGATCGATGTCGCCAAACTGTCCGAGCGACTGAAATCCATCGGGATCGATCTTGGCATCCCGTTGGAAGGCAACGTGACGGTGCAGTTTGAAGTCGGCGTTCCATGGACCTCCCTCACCGACGGGGCCGCCTACCGTTTCGATGGAACACTGAGCAGTTCACGCTTGGTCGTCGACCGTTTCGAATTTCTCGATCTGCGAACCACGGTCCGCTATCGCGATGGCGTTGCGACGCTAAGTTCATTGACCGGCTCGACCGTCGAATCAGGCGAGACTTCCAACGATCCAACGAAAGGCGAGTTCACAGGAAGCGGATCACTTGAATTGGTCCCCCAAGGTGACGTGTCCGCAAAGTTGAAGGTGGACGACATCTCGCTCGCCCCCATCACAAAACTGGTTGCCTCGTTGTTCCCGTCCTACGAGCCGATGCTCCCGAAGGATGGTGAGCTATCCGGAGTCGTGCAGTTTCGAGCTCCCATCCACCGTATCGACGACATCGCCAGCTACGACTTGGAGGGAACCTTTCAAGCCGACGCCCTGGAACTTGGTGGATTGCCGCCGGCGGATTTGAAGGTCGGCAAAGTGGTCATGCGAGACGGTCGTCTGCGAGCCGACAAGATCGATTTACAAACAACGCCGACGTCCAATCCCTCCGCCGTTCGAATGATCGGCCAAGCGGATCTTCCGCTGACCGGCAATGGACCGTTCTCCTTTGAGGTGGCCGCGGACGACCTTCCGATCGGGCAGGTGTCCGAATGGATCGCCGCCTCTGAATCATCCGAACAAGAAGGACTCGTTCAGGGCAAACTTGATTTTCGAATCCAAGGGCAAGGCGAACTGAGCGACCGGGCGGAACAACTGCAATGGAACATCGCTGGGGCACTGGCGTCTCCATCGATCCAAGTCGTGGGCGTCGATCTCGGCTCGTTCGAGCACGATGTCCGCTTCACGCCAACCAACTTCGCTCTCACTCCGCGGCGACAAAGCTCTGAGCTCCCCTCACGCTTCAAGGTGCATCGTGTCGAGTCCGAATATCAATTCACTGAGACCGCTTTTGAATTGACATCGCTGACCGCCACTCTGTTTGGCGGACAAGTCTCCGGCCAAGCAACCGTGCCTCGCCGTGATCAAGAAGACCTCGTCGTGGATCTCAATTTTCGCGACATTCGACCTGAGCTACGACTTCCTGTTTCAGACTCCATTGAACTCAAAATCGCATCGACGCTGTCCGGCGTGATCGATTGGAAAGTCCCTTTGAAGCAACTCACCGATCCGGTTGCGCATCGCGGGTCGGCGGAGTTGATTGCTTCGTCCATCATGCTGGGCGATGCTTCGATCGGTGATTTGACCGCGAACGTTTCCGCCAACCAAGGTGAATTCCAGTTCGATTTAAACGGCGACCTCTTCGGCGGAACCGTCCAAGGCAACTCCACCGCACAACTGATCGCTTCGGATCAGTGGAATGATTTGCCCGCACGGCTCCAAGCTTCCCAACTGAAGTTCGATGGCGTGTCGTTGGACGCGTTGGTTGATTTGTTGGCACGTCGAAAGATGGGGCTGACCGGAAAGGCAACCGGCAATGTCTCGGTCAACTTCGCATCACCAAGCGGACTTGGCAGAGTGATACCAGGCACTGTGATTCCAGACACAACGATTCCGGACACAACGATCGATCTCGAGCTGTCGCAGCTCAAGTATCGTGCTCAGCCGCTTTCAAGAAAACTTCGATTGGCTGGCCGAATTGAAAACGACGTGCTCCGGATTCAGTCTCTCAGAGGCGACTACGCGGACGGTTCCGTCAGCCTGCATGGACTGGTTTATTTAGTTGATGGCGACGGACGGATTCACCCGCGATTCGACACGCGATTGGTGGCATCCCGCGTGGATTTGAAACGCGGACTGTGGTTCATTGGCGAGACCGCGAACAGCTTTGCTGGACGAGTGTCTGGCAAGACAACCGTCACCGGACACACCGAGTCGATGCGGGTGCGAGGTAACGTCGATGGACGAGACCTGGACATCTACGGCCTTCCCGCTGGCAACGCTCACAGTTCGATCGTTGCGACCGCGGATTTTCCATCATCCAAATGGAGCGTCGACTTTCCCTCCGTGCGTTCCCGCGTTGGAGGAGGGCAATTGGAAGGCGGTTTGCTACTTTCGTCGGGCCGCTCTGGCGGTGTCGACCTGACCAGCCACTGGAAGACCCGGCGAATGGACATCGTTCGGTTGACGGATCAGCTTGGTCGATCCAGTTCACTGGCCAGCGGTGAAATTTCTGGCGAGATTTCACTGCGTGGGAAATCCATTCAATCCATCGATGATTTGTCCGGACGCTTTGAATTCAAGCTGGGCGATACTCGCGGTGCGGCCGTGCCTGGGTTGCTTGCTGCCTCGCGTTTTCTCGGCCCGATCTCGCTGGCCAATCAGTCGTTCGATGTGGGCGAAGCCAAAGGCATCCTTGGCCAAGGAGTCGTCGTGCTGGATGAGTTCTGGCTGGGGTCGGACAACGCGCTCGTGCAAGCGGATGGCAAGGTGTACTTGCGGAGCGGGCGATTGGATTTGAACGCGTTGATTGCGACGGGTGACTATCGCGACATCGCAGCAAACTTTACCCAATTGGCACAAGAGTACGCTCTTCGCTCGCTTCTTCCCACTTCCGCGATCCTCAGCGTCTCGGAACTGCTTCGCGACCGGACGCTGGTCGTGGCCGTGATGGGATCCACTCAAAGTCCGATCGTGCGACTGCGTCCTGTCGAAACATTCCGCGAAGAAACGGCTCGATTCCTTCTTCGCGAAGGCCAGCGATTGATTCTGACGGGAATCACCGCCGGCGCCGTCGATGGCATGGACGGCGGATTTTAAGCAGGTCGGCAGGAGTCTTTCGGCATTTGAAATGTCTTGGCAAGCGTGGTTGCTTCCACGTCCAACCGGGGCTAACGCCCAAACGGCTCACATGGTTCTACCCGATCATTCCTGCCGACCTGCTTAAGTCTGCTTGCGTTCGAAAACGCTGATTGATTCGCGTGAACGTTGAACCGCGGCGAGGTTTGCGGGTTGTGATGATCACCACGGTCTTCGTGAATCAGTCACGCCAGTTCTGTTCTTTGAGCCGATTGTTCGTAGGGAAAGGATTCCACGGCAAGAGGTAATAGGATGAGTTGTTCTGGTCATCAGATTCTGTTCACGCTTGGTTGCTTGCTCGCAATGGCCAGCACCGGTTGCAGCACGCTGGGGCTATCGCTGTATCCGTCCGGCGCGACGCTCACCAGCGAAGCAAAGGAGGTGCTCAACGCCTCTCGAATCCCCGGCGGAATCGCTCGAGAGAATGCCAAGCAAGTCTTGCCACCGCGAGCCTTGCAGCCGGGTGACGCACTGTTGATCGAGCCCATCAATCTGGAACGCGATCTGCGATTGCCGGCCGACCAAGTCGTCTTGGCGGACGGAACCTTGGACCTGGGGCCTTACGGACGCGTTATCGTCGCCGGCCGCGATCTCGAGCAGGCGGAATCACTCATCGAGCAACAAATCGCTCACCAGATTCGTCAGCAGGAATCTGACTGCCAACAATTACGTAGCGAACAAGCAGCCAGCGAACAAGGTTCGGAATCGAACCGGCCAGAACCGCTGCCCGAGGATTGCGACGCCATCGCAGTCAACGTTCGGCTTCTCGAACCAGTCGATCGCTTTTATGTGCTGGGTGAAGTCAACGCCCCGGGGGCGTATCCGCTGTCCGGCTCAGAAACCGTGCTCGATGCGATCGTGTCAGCGGGCGGTTTGACGTCCAGCGCCAATCCGTGCCAAATCCTGTTGGCTCGGCCAACCGATCCCTGTGAATGCCGCGTCACCTTGCCGGTTTGTTACCGCGAAATCGTTCAAATGGGAAACACGGCGACGAACTATCAGATCCAACCCGGTGATCGCGTTTTCGTCGCGTCGCGAAGCTGTTTGGATGAGCTGATGTTTTGGCGAGGCAGCCGTCCGTGCGAACGTTGTTCCGGATGCAACCGTGCCTGCCGCAACCCCGAGTACGTCACCGCCAAACCCATGGCCATGGTTCACGACGCCATGATTCCTCCCGGCAGTGTCGGCTGGATGCGATTGGCAAACGAGAGGTCACAAGTGGGAGGACTCGTGGAGCCGGACAACATTCCGGCGGACCAAGACGCCAGCCTGAGCGACTACCTCAACACGCAAGACGCCCAAGGCAATCACGCCGGCCCGACCAGCGATGCGGACGTCGACGGCGAACTCGAGTTTGCTCCACTCTCGCAGTAACCCGTCGCCATCCAGCCGGTTGAGTGAATTCGTTTCGCAGATGCAGCGTTCAGCCGGTGGGCATTGGTCCACGGTTGCCGGAGACGAACCGGATGCGATCGCGTTCCGGCTGACTCAATCAACAGGCTGAATCGGAACGATGTGTCATCATGTGGTGAAAGGTCGGCAACGCCGCCAACCGGATCAATCATCATGCCAGCCCATCCGGCAACTGCACCGCGCGTTGAAGACCGACTCGGTTCAATGCTCGGGCAATCGATTCAGCCAAATGATCTGGGATATCGCTCGTTGCTTCGCTCAACAGTTTTCTCTGCGACCACCAACCCAAGATTGGTCGTGTCGAAAAGATCGCGATCCCAACGAGCCAGGCGGGCACCAACACCTGCAGATGCCAGCTCGACTCGAAACTCAAGCGGATTGGCAGGTTGCTCATCATGGTCGCAGAGTCGATTGACCTCGACAGGGTGTGCCATGTTGCCAACGGACACAGCCCCATCGCCAGCATTCCCAAACAAGCCAAATGATGGCGTTGTCTCGCTGAGACCGGCAGCAAAGTTCGGATCGCGGCAATGCCGATCGCGATCAATGCAAATTGCCAAACGCTGTTGAGCAACACCCATCCCAGTTGTGTTGCCCAAGTGGATTCCATCCAACTATTCATCGCTGCGTTTCTCCATTTCAGTGAGGATCTGACGGATCTCTTCGATGTCGCTTTGGCTTGCCTTGCTGTTCGAAAGTGCGTTGAGAACCAAGCTCGACACGGATCCTTCAAACACCTTGGTCGCCAAATCTTTTAGCAAGCCCTTGCCCATTCGCTCGCGACTCCAAGCCGCTCGATACAAATGGGGACGTTGTGTTTCGTCTCGCTTGACCAGGCCTTTGCCCAACATGACCGACAACATTTTCATGGTGGTCGAGTAGTTGGTGCCTCGTTCACGAGACAGGTGCTCGTGAATCACACCCACACCGCAGGCACCGTGTTCCCACAGCACACGCAAGATTTGCAGTTCGACATCGGTTGGGGAAGCACTGGAAGAGCGGGCCATCTGAAATCCAAACGCGTCGTCTGAAAGCGAAGGCGTTCGCTGAGTCAAGGGACGCTCCGATAGCGGACGCAGAACGGCAGCGATTCGCGAGACCAGGACGGGAGCAAGGACGACAAACGCGAACCGTCTGTGTGCGGAATGGACACACTGACCGCGCGCTCATCGACTTTTTGACCGACACGGCGTCCGCGATTGGCAACCAAGCTTGGTGCGCGATTGGGCACACGTTTTACGGGGGATGGGAGCGGACGAGAGGTTCATCGCCGCTTGTTTGGCCGCTGAGCCCAGGTCCCGGTATAAAGATTGCGGAACTCGAAAAGAGGTGGGGCAAACGCCAATCCGACCTCGAGTGCCTTTCCATCGAGCTTCATGGTTCCGATGACGACTCGTAATCTGGGACCCAAGAACATGCCAAAACTCATTCGTTCCATCCTCTTCGCCGGTGTGCTCAGTGGCATTGCAGCAGGCTATTGGTACTGGCGTTCTGGGCAGGATCATCAGGGGACCAGCGAACTCGTTCTGTACGGCAACGTTGATGTTCGCCAAGTGGAGTTGGCAATCAACGGGAGCGAGCGAATCGCGGAACTGAAGGTCGAAGAGGGCGACCGTGTCACCACCGGTCAGTTGCTGGCCAAGTTGAACACCGAGCGACTGGGCCATGCCGTTGCTCGCGCCCAGGCCATCGTCGACGCGCAGAAGCAGGTCGTCGCCCGACTCGAAGCGGGGTCGCGAAAGGAAGAAATTGCCAAGGCGCTTGCGGATGTCGAGGAAGCCCAGGCAACCGCGGTCGACAAAGAACGCACCATCGCACGGCTTCGCAAACTTCTGAAATCCAACGCGGCCTCGCAACAAGAAGTCGACGATGCCCTGGCGGAATACAATTCGATTCAAGCCAGCATCCGATCGCTGCAAGCGGTGGCGGACTTGGTCCTCGCTGGTCCTCGAGAGGAGGACATCGCCGAAGCCAAGGCGACGCTCAAACGCTATGAAGCCGAACTGGCACAGGCAGAACATGATTTGGATGATGCGTCGCTATACGCGCCGTCTGTCGGTGTTATCCAGACCCGAATCCTGGAAGTGGGCGACATGGCATCACCGCTGAAGCCGGTCTTCACGATGGCACTCAACGATCCCCTTTGGGTGCGAGCCTATGTATCGGAGTCCGACCTGGGCAAGATTGCCGAAGGCATGACCGCCACCGTTGTCACGGACAGCTTTCCAGACAAAGGTTACCCGGGATGGATCGGGTTCATCTCACCGTCAGCCGAGTTCACCCCCAAGCCCGTCGAAACGAGTGAACTGCGGACCAAGTTGGTCTATCAAGTTCGTGTCTTCGTCAAAAATCCCGACAATGAATTGCGGCTGGGGATGCCCGCGACGGTCAAGATCCCGCTCAACCAAACGGTCGACGAAGCCAACGAAGTGGAGCCCGATGGCACGAGCATTGTGACGCGACCATGAGCAGCGAAGGACTCGTTGTTTCGTCGCCCAACCGTGGCGACGTCGCCTTGCATTTGAACGATGTGACAAAGAACTTCCAGGCGGGAAAGCGGACCGTCACAGCGCTGCGTGATTTGCAGTTCAGTGTCGCCACAGGAAAGATCACCGGACTGATTGGGCCCGATGGTGCCGGCAAAACCACGGTGATGCGACTGGCCACCGGGATTCTGCAGGCGGATCGTGGAACGGTCACCGTGCTGGGACTCGATGCTGCCCGGCAATCATTGCAGGTCCAAGTCACGGTGGGCTACATGCCACAGCGGTTCGGTCTGTACGAGGATTTAACGGTCCAGGAAAACTTGGATCTGTACGCCGATCTTCAAGGGGTTCCGCTCGACGTTCGACCGACGCGATTCACCGAGTTGATGCACATGACCGGTCTGGCCCCGTTCACCAACCGACTGGCGGGGAAATTGTCCGGCGGCATGAAGCAAAAACTCGGTTTGGCCTGCACGTTGATTCATCCACCGCAACTGCTCTTGTTGGATGAACCCACCGTCGGCGTCGATCCTGTCTCACGGCGAGAACTTTGGACGATCGTCGAACGCTTCGTGCGTGAAGAGGGCACCACGGTGCTGCTCAGCACGGCCTACTTGGATGAAGCCGAACGTTGTGACGAAGTGATCATGCTGGACGAAGGGCAACTGCTGGGACAGGGACCGCCCACTCAGTTCAGCGAGCCTTTGACCGGGCGTGCCTTTCAAGTGCAAATCCCGCGGCGCAAAAACCGTGACGTCCAAGAGCAGTTGGCTGGCCAAGCAGGCGTGACCGACGCGGTGATCCAAGGTGACTCCGTCCGCTTGATTGTGGAAGGCAACGTGGATGCGTCCGCCGAAAAGTGGTTTCCCAATGATCCCAATGCATCCATCACCGCGGTTCCGCCACGATTTGAAGACGGTTTCATAGCGATGCTTCATGAACGCCGCGAACGTTCCTCGGCAGTCGAGGTTCCATCAAAGAGGCCTCCCCTCATTTTACTCGACCCATCCGGAGAGAAGTCGAAGGCGAATGTCCCTGAGCCGCTGATCAAGGTTCAGGAAGTCGAGCGTCAGTTCGGCGATTTCTATGCGGTCAAGCGAGTGACGTTTGATGTCGCGCCCGGCGAAGTCTTTGGCTTGCTGGGTGCCAATGGGGCGGGCAAGACGACGTTGTTTCGGATGCTTTGTGGCTTGCTCCCTGCCACGGGCGGAACCTTGCAAGTCGCAGGGTTCGACGTTCGCAAAGCCGCCGCGACCGCTCGTGCGAAGATCGGCTACATGTCTCAAAAGTTTTCGCTGTATGGCACGCTCAGTGTCGCCGACAACCTGCGATTCTTCAGCAGTGCGTACGGATTGCGTGGCCGTCGTCGACGGGAACGAATGGAATGGGCCACGCATGAGTTCGAGCTGCAGGCGATCGCGGGCGACAACAGCGGCGGCCTGCCACTGGGCTACAAGCAACGCTTGTCGTTGGCTTGTGCGTTGATGCATGAACCCGAGATTCTGTTTCTGGATGAGCCAACGTCCGGCGTTGATCCGCTGACCCGGCGAGAGTTTTGGCATCGCATCAATTCGCTGGCCGCATCCGGTGTCACGGTGTTGGTCACGACGCACTTCATGGAAGAAGCCGAGTACTGCGACCGCATGGCCATCATGATGTCGGGCGAAATCCTAGCGCTCGGCGCCCCCGCCGAAATCAAACATCAATCAGCGAACCAGTCCAATCCCAATCCGACCATGGAAGAGGCCTTCATTCAGTTGATTGAATCTCCAATGAGCGAGATTTCACTTGGAACCGCCGCAGCAGGATCACGATCATGAACGAGCAACAGACGAACGAAGCACTTCTCAGTGACGGTTACGACCGCGCGATCGCGTTGTTGCGCGAGTGCAGCAGCGAAGATGGGTTTCTGGCCAGTCCCTCGCTGCGTGACAATTACCGTCGAGTGTGGGCGCGGGACGGAGTGATCATGGGGCTTGCCGCCTTGATGACGGGGGACCGTGAGTTGGTGGGCACTTTGCGCCACACGTTGGTGACCTTGGCTCACCACCAGGGGCCGCAAGGTGAGATTCCGAGCAACGTGGACACCGCGGCAGGTCGTGTCAGCTATGGCGGTACAACGGGGCGGGTGGATGCGGACCTGTGGTTCCTCATCGGTTGTTGCCAATACTGGCACGCCACTGGCGATGACGACTTCCTCAACGACATGCTGCCGGTCATGGAACGCGTGCGATTCCTCCTCGGTGCCTGGGAATTCAATAACCGTGGGCTGTTGTACGTGCCTCAAACCGGCGATTGGGCGGACGAGTACATTCACCACGGCTATGTGCTCTACGATCAACTGCTTTACTTGCAAGCTCAGCAAGACCTGTGTGCGGTCCATCGTCATTTGCACGGATCGTCGGATCACGTCTTGGAAGAAAAAACGACTCACCTCAAACATGTGATTCGTGACAACTATTGGTTCGACGATGGGAACGAGCTTCCCGATGATGTGTACCACGAAGTGCTCTACCGCAAAGGCAAGGCCGCAGCCTGCGATCACTGTGCTAATCACCACTGGATGTCGTTTTTTTCACCGCAGGGATACGGCTACCGGTTTGACTCCTTGGCCAACGTGCTCGTTTCGTTGCTGGACGTGGCCGACGATCAGCAGCGTGCCCGCGTGGATGCGTTCCTCATCGATGAAGGCGTCGTTCCCGATGACATGTCATTGATGCCCGCTTTTTATCCCGTGATCCAGCCGGTGGATGAGGACTGGCGTGATTTGCAGATGAGTTTCTCATACACGTTCAAGAATCAACCGCACGAGTATCACAACGGTGGTCTCTGGCCCATGGTCACGGGGTTCTATGTGGCCGACCTGGCGGCCCGAGGCAAGCAGGACGAGGCACGGAGGTATCTGCTGGGAATCCATCGAGCCAATGCCTTGGAAATGGATGGCGAACCGTGGAGTTTTCCCGAATACGTGCACGGTCAACGGTTCACCGCTGGAGGAACCCGTCACCAGGGCTGGAGTGCCGCGGGTGCCGTCATCGGTCATCACGCCCTGGAAGGCACGCCTCTATTCAGAGCGGGCAAATCATGACTGAAACCCTTCGTGCAACGAGGACGTGCTGCGTTCTCGCTCAGAAATTTTTCGCGTCTCGCAAATTCTTACTCCTCATACCGACACGGTCAGACGCTGCCGCATGCAGGTCGTGCCGTTCATCGAGGCCGCGTTTTAGCGGGTTTCAGCATTTGAGAACCTCTCCCGAAACGAAGTTTTGGGGGAGGTCGAGCGACGCCGTTCAGGCGTACGCGAGGGAGGGGGCCGAGCATGGGAAGCGGTGTGGATTGCCCTCCCCCGGAAATCTCGCTGAACGCTCGCTTTCCGACCCCTCCCGCGCCGCGGGCGGGGTTCTCAAGACGTTCCTGGCACAGCACTTCAAAACTGCTGGACCCTCCTGCCAGGAGGGTGAAGACGTGTTGTTCGCCACGTCATCCCACATTCCCCACAGCGAGGCTTGACCATGGCAACTCGACGTGGCGGATCGTGGATGCGACTGCGGGGGCTCGTTCGGAAAGAGTTTTTGCAGGTCTGGCGAGATCCCAGTTCCCTGGCGATCGCGTTTGTGCTGCCGGTGATCTTGTTGCTGATGTTTGGCTACGGCGTTTCGCTGGATGCAGAACATGTGCCGATCGCGTTGGTGATTGAGCGAACGACGCCGGACACGACCAGCTTCTGCGCCGAGTTGGAGCACTCTCTGTACTTCAGCCCGGTGTATCTCCACGGGATGCCCGCGGCGCGGCAAGCGATGATGGAACGCCGTGTCGACGCGATCTTGCATCTGCGTGAAGACTTTTCTTCGAAGTTGCGACGGCCTGGCGGGGCCACCATGCAACTGGCGGTCAACGGTGTCGATGCGAACACCGCTCGAATCGTTGAGGGGTATGTCACCGCCGTGCACGGCAAATGGCTGGAACACCGCGTGACGGCGCAAGGGGCAACGTTGGTGGAACCGGTCGTGTTGCAGCAACGGATTTGGTTCAACGCCAATGTCCGCAGCCGAAACTACCTCGTCCCCGGTGTCATCGCTCTGGTGATGACGCTGATCGGTTCGTTGCTGACCGCGATGTTGATGGCCAGAGAATGGGAACGCGGCACGATGGAAGCCATGATGGTGACGCCGGTCTCCATGCTGGAAGTGCTGCTCGGAAAGATTCTGCCGTACTTCGTGCTCGGGATGGGCGGGCTGACGCTCTCGGTCGCGATGGGAGTGTGGCTGTTCGACGTGCCGCTGCGTGGTTCCCTGTGGGTTTTGCTGATGACTTCCACGCTGTTCTTGTTGACCGCTCTCGGTATGGGACTGTTCATTTCGACGGTGACGCGAGTCCAGTTTGTGGCGGGGCAAGTCGCGATCCTGACCACGTTTTTGCCCGCCTTCATTTTGTCGGGGTTCATCTTTGACATTGGCAGCATGCCTTGGCCGATCCAGTGGCTGACGCACCTGATCCCAGCCCGCTACTACGTCACTCTTTTGAAGACGACCTTTCTGGCTGGCGACGTTTGGAGCGTCATTCTGCCCAATTCGGCCGCACTGGCAATCATGGCAATCGTCTTTCTCGGTCTGACGGTCAAGCTCTCTCCCAAGCGACTCCACTAGCAGGCTTGCCCATGTTCCACCTGATCGCATTGATTCAAAAGGAGTTCCTGGCTCTGCTGAAGGATCCCCGCAGTCGGTTCGTGATCATCGCCCCGCCGATCATTCAGTTGTTGGTGTTCGGGTATGCGGCAACGTTCGATGTGACCGACGTGCCACTGGCGGTTTACAACGAGAGTTCCGGGGAGGCCTCACGCGAATTGGTGGCCCGATTTGAAGGTTCCGGCAACTTTCGGCGAGTGGCCACGATCACGGAAGATCGCCAGATCGCTCCGTTGGTCGATAGCCGCCAAGCGTTGGTGGTGTTGCACATCGGACGCACCTTCAGTCGCGACATTCACCGAGATGGCCAGGGTACCATCCAAGTCATTCTCGACGGGCGTGATTCCAACACGGCCCTGATCACGCTGGGGTACGCTCGGCAGATCGTCCAGCGGTTCAACGCGGCTTGGGCGACTGAGCACGGATTCAGCGGCGCACCCGCCAAACTGGAAGTGCGCTCGTGGTACAACCCGAATCTACAAAGTCGTTGGTTCATTGTGCCGGGCATCGTGGGGTTGTTGACGCTGGTTGTCACGTTGCTGGTCACCGCTCTGTCGGTGGCACGGGAGCGAGAACAAGGCACGTTCGACCAGTTGTTGGTCACGCCCTATCGCCCCTGGGAAATTCTGGTTGGCAAAGCGACACCGGGATTCATCATCGGCATCGCCGAAGCCACCGTGATCATCGTGGCAACCATCCTGTGGTTCGAAGTTCCCTTTCACGGCAGCCTGTTGACGCTCTACTGCGGTGTCGTGCTGTTTGTGCTGGCCGTGATCGGCATCGGCCTGATGATCTCCTCGCTGGCTGTGACCCAACAACAAGCCTTGCTGGGCGCGTTCTTGTTTCTTGTTCCTGCGATCATCCTCTCGGGATTCTCAACCCCGATTGCGAACATGCCACCGTTGGTGCAAACGTTGACCTACCTCGACCCGCTGCGTTACTTCATGGTGGTGGTGCGGGGCACGTTCCTCGAAGGCACTCCATTCCATTTGTTGATCGATCAGTTCTGGCCGATGGCCCTGATCGCGGCCGTCACGCTGACCTCCGCCGGATGGCTGTTTCGTCGGCGGATGAATTAAGCTTTGTCAACTTGCCATGGTCCAATCACCGTTTTCAATCGCCCTCACTCTCCTTCGGTTGTTGAGGTCGTGCCGTTGATCGATGCTGTGTGTCAGCGGATTTCCGGACGGTCCACCTCTTCACAGCTCTATTCGAGCGAGCTTGTCAAAGAGCACACGCAACAGTTCCGCTTTGCGATCCGAATTGGATGACAACCGATTGCGAACTTGGTCCAACGTCATCCATTCAAACGCCGACACCTCCGCCGGGTTGCAGGTGATCGGCGTGTCTTCGGCGACCTTGCAGAGCGATCCGTAGTAAGCCTTGCCCTGCATCGGCCGAATCGAAAACTCCACATCGCGGCTGCCTTGTCGTTCCGGGATCGCCTTTCGTCCCAGCCAAACGGAGCGACGAAAATGCATTTGTTTCCGGCTGATCCCCAGTTCAACGTCCAAGCACTGCGACGTGGCTCGTTCCACCGAACCGTTGGGTTCAATCCCTTCTTGCGGTGGCATCCAAGCCTCGCGACTGGCGGCCGGCTGGACGAACAAGAACGCCTCCCGCTCGAGCGATTGGATCAAGCAAATCACAACCGGCCGATAGCCCAGCAATCGTTCGCGAGTCGGTCGGTCATATGCCAGCTTCCCGGCCACCTTGATCCAGTCCAGCATCAGCGTCTGCAAGCCTTTGGTTTCCTCTCCCGAGTGGAGAGTGGGAGAGAGTTAAGGTGAGGGGGCATCACAACCATTTTCAGTCCACTGAAACTTATCCGCTGACAGTGTTGGTTCGCCATCCCACTGATACGCGACCAGTTTGCCTCCTTTGGCGACACTGTAATCCGTGCAGGCCACATTCGCGGCCAGTGGCAATGGCGTGCCCGTCAGCCAGTAGTGTCCCACAAAAACGGGTGGGGCTTCCGTTGGGTAGCCCGTCATGCCTGTTAGCAGCACCGGGTCAATCGCCAGATCCGGCACGTCATCGGACCCAAAGTGATAGTCCCGGTAAGTCCTCCCGTCCGGCGGTTCGTACCACTTCACCCGCACCGTGTCCCGCGAGTGACCAGCCTTGTCCACGATCTTGTGCCCGGCCGGCAGTTTCAGTTCCGGTCCCTTCATCACCTCCTCGATCGCCGCATGCAGTTCGCTGCCAGGCCGCTCTGATTCGGCCAGGAACTCTGGGGTGAAACGCCCCCGCGATTGCAGAGCCCGGTCGATCACCGAGATTGGCTGGTCCCGCCAAGCCGCATGGACCACTCGGAACCCATCCCGTTCCAATGTCACGGGAAGCGTTTGAAACCAAGCGATCGCATCCTTCAATTCGCCGGGCGATAACTGGTCCAACGTCGCCTGATGTTGCTTCCGGTTTTTGTCGGAGTGTTCGCGAAACCACTGGTTGGGTTTGTTGGGCAAGGACGTATGAAACGCGATCGCGTTGTACTCATGATTGCCCATCACGGCGAACGCATCGCCCGCGTCGACCATTGCCCGGGCGATCGTGATTACCTCAGCGATCTCCGGTCCTCGATCGACGAAGTCCCCCAGAAAAACAACCTTTCGATCCGGATGTCGAAACCCAAGCCCAGCCCGTTCGTATCCCATCGAAATCAACAGTCGCTTCAACTCCGTGGCATGCCCGTGAATGTCACCAATGAGGTCGACGGGATTCATCATGACGCGTGGTTCTCCGATCATCCGAGGGTGGTGTGCACAATGCCCAGTGTGCCACACCCACCGCAACCACGCCAATGCCACAATCCGCGGCCACGTCGTGGCTGGTGCCCGCTCGGGCAACACGTCGCCACGTCGCGCACGCCCAGTCCCAACGGGACGACATGCTGTAGCCACGAGCGTCAGCTCGTGGACCCAAGGACCCCCACCCACCGCGCCAAGTCCCAACGGGACGACAGGATCGTACGACCTGCCGTCCCTTCGGGACTTCTGCCATCTCGTTTCGCCCAATATCCATTGGCTCGCGCCAATGGCAACATCCTGTCGCCACTTCGTGGCTGGTGCTCGCACGCCCAGTCCCAACGAGACGACAGGTTGTCGCCATCACGCCCAGTCCCAACGGGACGACATGCTGTAGCCACGAGCGTCAGCTCGTGGACCCAAGGACCCCCACCCACCGCGCCAAGCCCCAACGGGGTGACAGGATCGCATGACCTGCCATCCCTTCGGGACTTCGCCATCTCGTTTCGCCCAATATCCATTGGCTCGCGCCAATGGCGACAACCTGTCGCCACGTCGTGGCTGGGCCGGCGAACAGATCACGCGATGATTTCGCGTTCGAAAACATACCGTGGGTCGTATTCGATGCGGTGCCGCTTCAAGATCGAGAGGAGCTCGTCTTCGAACGTTTTCTTGCGATGATGTTCCGCCTGATTCGCGATGTAGTCGGCGACGGCTGGGGCTTGAGATTCACTGACGGAAAACGCGGCGTACCCGGATTGCCATTCAAATTTTCGGTGGACGTCCGATCGCTCGTTGATCCATTTCGACGAATTCGATTTGATCGTGCGCAACACGTCCGAGATGGCGATGGTGGGGCTCAATTTCGCGAGCATGTGAATGTGATCATCGACTCCGCCAATCCTTAGCAACGTCCCTTTCTGGTCCCGGACAATCCCGCCCATGTACCCATGCAGTTCATCCTGCCATTCGGACCGAATCGCAGGCTTGCGATACTTCGTGCTGTAGATCAGATGGAACAACAGATTCGTGAACGTCGACATGACCAACCTTCTTGTCTGACAGGGGGATCCACGGGCTGAGGCCGATGCCTCCATCCTATCGCCACGTCGTGGCTGGTGCGCGCTCGTGCAACACGTCGCCACGTCGCGTCCTTCCTCAGTCCCAACGGGACGACATGCTGTAGCCACGAGCGTCAGCTCGTGGGCCCAAGGCCCCCACCCAACACGCCAAGCCCCAACGGGGTGACAGGATCGCACGACCTGCCGTCCCTTCGGGACTTCGCCATTTCGTTTGTCGCAATATCCATTGGCTCGCGCCAATGGCTACATCCTGTCACCACTTCGTGGCTGGTGCCCGCTCGCTCGGACAACCGGTCACCACTTCGTGGCTGGTGTTTGCACGCCCGGTCCCAACGGGACAACACGATGAAACGCTCCTCCGCGAGAAATTGTGAGGATCGCCACTTGGGGCGTTTGTCTGGGATAGACTGGTGGGCTTTCGATGCTTGGCGTTTGACTGGCCTGAAGGCCACGATCGCGACCTGTTCCTTCGCCTGCCGCTGTTCTCGGAAGCGTCCTCCCGCCAAACCCTCTCCCTCGATTGAACCCACATGAACCATCCCCATCGATTGATCGCACTCCTGTGCTGCGTGCTCGGTTGCTCCGTCGCTGGCAACGCTGCCAAGGCTCAGGACATCACCCACAGCTTCCTTGCTTGCGGTCAAAAGACCTACCTGATGGGCGCCGACGGCAAGGCAAATTGGACGTACCCATCCGCTTCTCGCGATGGTTATGTGCTCGACGATGGCGCGATCATTTTGACGTTGAACAAATCCAAACGTCACCGAGGTGGGGCAGTCGTCCGCATCGCTCCTGACGGGAAAGAAACCCTGATCTGGAAAGGCACCCAGAGCGAGGTCAACAGCGCTCATCCAACCGAGGATGGCACGTTTGTGATCACGGAAGCAGGCGACCAGCCCCGGTTGCTGGAACTCAGCTCCACCGGCGAAGTGATTTTGGAGTTCCCGCTGGCCTGCCAGAAGAAGAACCATCACATGCAGACTCGGATGGCTCGCAAGCTTTCCGATGGAACCTACCTGGTGCCTCATCTCTTGGATTTCGCCGTCTTTCACTACGACGACAAGGGCAAGCTTCTCGGTAAACTGGACACGACCGTGTCTGGCGATTCCGAGCACAAAATTCACTCGTGGCCTTTCACCGCGATCCGTCACGGTGACGGCCAAACCCTGGTTTGCTGCACGAACGGGAACCGAGTCGTTGACTTCGACGCCAGTGGCAAAGTCATCTGGACGTTGACCAACGAAGACCTTCCCGGTGCATGGCTGCAGGACCCCTGCGGAGCCCAAGTGTTGCCCAATGGGAACGTCGTCATCACCAGCTACGCGGGCGGCCGAGCCGACGTGGACGCACCCAAACTCATGGAAGTGACACGAGACAAACAAGTCGTGTGGACCTACCGCGACGGCCAAAAGGTCGGCGTCCATCACTTTCAAATCGGCACCACCAACGGGAAAGAAATCGTGGGGCCCATCCTCAAATAAGTGAGGTTTGCCAATGAAACGTTGACCGAAGAGATCACACCTCTCAAGGACATGAAGATGATTTCAAGAAGCATGTTTGTTCGTCTGTTTCTGTTGACCGGCATCCTCGTGACCGCAACTGGATCGGCGGTTTCCTCGGACAACGCCTCCACATCAACGCTGGGACAAGAACCACCTGCGGACGCCGTCGTGCTGTTCGACGGTTCGGGGTTCGATGCCTGGAAACCGTTCTCGTGGCAATGGGTCAATCCCAACGACAACCAACAGGAAGTGCAATGGAAAATGGTGGACGGCGATGCGATGGAAATCGCGTTTGAATTGGACGGCAAGCGACGCAAGCAGTTTCTTTGCACGAAGCAAACGTTCGGCGATTATCGATTGCACCTGGAGTTTCAATTGCCCGAGGAAGGCAGCGGGAACAGCGGAATCTTCTTCGGACCGTTGTACGAGCTGCAAGTCCTCCACAGCGCCGACAAAGAACGCCCCGGTCTGGGTGACTGCGGCGCGATCTATCAAATCCGGGCCCCTGACGTGAACGCTGCACTCGGCCCCGGCGAGTGGCAAACGGTGGACCTGGAATACCAAGCCGCCGAGATCGGCAAGAACGGCTTCATGACGGAAAACGGTGCCGCGCGTGTCACCGTGCGGCTCAATGGAAAGTTGATTCACGATGACTTCAAACTCTCACTGCGTCGCAACAAGTACGCCGCTTTCCCCGAGGAACCAACCTCGCCGATCGTGCTGCAGGAACATGGTTCCAAAGTGAAATTCCGAAACATCTGGCTGGTCGAAAAAACAGACAAGAAGACGAAGTGACGATCGTGTTCGACGCCAGGGGGACTGCCTGTGGCTGACTACCACGGGTGATCGCCTCTGACTAGCATTGGGGCATGCATGCGAAAACGAATTGGATTGGGAACGTCAGCTGGTTGGCGGCGCGAACGCTTGGGGTGTTGCTGCTAGCGTTTGCGATATCGAACGCGGCGGAATCGTCGGCCGCTGACATCCAGTACATCGTTCTGGAAGGCGGTGGGCCGGACCAAGGCCCCGGTCGAGATGTCGAGGCCAATGTTCGCTCGATGGCACGTCGATTCGACCCGATGCCAGCCTCCTCGAAACGGATGGTGGCTTATGGTGTCCAGCAACTTCGCATCCTTTCACGCTCCTCCGATGTGATTCGAAAAGACGTTGAGCAGGCACTGGATCTTGCGGAACGCACCGGCATCCCCGTCTTCTTGCATCTCGATTCCTGTTATGGATGGGGAGCAGACGACACGTTGTCCGCTGAGGACCAGCCCGCCGTTCTCTTTTGGCAACATCCTGAGATGCGTGAGTGGGATCGTTTTCCGGTGGGCGACGAGCTACCCGATCGCATCCCGCGTCCTTGGTTCAACTGGGGGCCGTGGTGCTCGCCCGCTCCCGCGATTCCCGCTTTCGGTTCACCAGCGTTTGCAGACTTCGCTTCATCGCAACTGGACGAAGGCGTGCTCACGCCGTTGGTCGCTCGGTTGAAACGATGGCGAAGCGAGAACCAAGAGCATCTTTTCGCCGGCATCAATGTCGCTTGGGAAGCCCATCTCCCTGACTTCGGCGATCCACTCTTGCGGCATCTGATCAATCGCGAAAACGGCGTCGTGCGAGCGGAGGCTCCTCGCTCGGCCAAGGGGATCGAAATGGACCGCTCGTTCCTCGGCAAGCAGCTTGGGAACGCGTCCTTGCACTGGCGCGGCTGGGACGAAGAACGCTTAGTAAAAGCGGCAAAGAAGGAAGGGATTTCGAGGGACGAGAAATTTCGTCAACTGTGTTACCTGGCGATTCACGATTACATGGAAACATTGGCTCGGACATGCCATGAGCGAGGCCTGCCTTCCAATCGTGTCTACACGCACATCGTCGCGTTGGCGACCGTCAAACCCGCCAGCACAACGCGTCCGCCAATCTGGACCGCCGTGAATCCCTACTCAACCCCAGGGTTCACGATGGACAACCGAGGCGGAGCCAAATTCAACCTGCAAAAACTCATCCAACAAATCCGCCAAGCCAGCCAAACGAAACCCGTCCGATTCGGCGTGGTCGAGTCCTACTTTCGTCTTGGTGATCGCATCTACTTTGATGATGCCGATCAATGCCGCCAAGAGCTGGAAGAACTGTTCGCAGCGGGTGCCAACCTGCAAGTCTTCTACGGTGGCTTCCCACTGACCCACCGAACACCCGAAGCCGCTCTTCAGGCAATTGAAACTTGGTTGGCGTCGGAGTAGGTCACGTGTGCCTGTTGCCAGCATTTCGTAGTGGATGAGGCAACGAATCCATTCCTCTGTTGAGGTCGCGCCGTTCTTTGAGCCCGCTTTTAGGCGGGGGGCTTATGCGTTGCATGGACAGCATTTCACCCTCCCAAAGGAAAGTGAAATAAAACTGCACGACCTCCTGGGCGGGCAGGATTCGCAAGAAGTGACAAGCAAGGTGTTTGAAAGCCGCACTATCTGCTTTGGAAGGGCATCTGCTTCAACCACCCTGTCAAGTCCCCCTCGTGGTCTGTCACAGCTGAAAGTTAGGGTTGATCGTAGTGGACGAGGCCACGAGTCCTTGGATCCGACGCCAGTTCAGGACTCGTGGCCTCGTCCACTACCCTAAAAACAAGTCCTGACAGACCCCCTGGCCTTGCATCCGCACTGGCGGATCTTTTCTATACCGGTACGAGGAGCATCCGAATCGGACCGTCGTTTATCTCCGCCGGTTGGAAAGAGTTTTCCCGAGCTTCGGCTGCATCACGTCATCAATCCTCTTGCGACACCACCGTGGGGGAATCCGGTGCCTGGTGCTCACTCGATCGCGATGATTCGCCTCATCCGATTGATGCGAGTGAGTGATGAAGCCCTGCTCGCCGTTGGTTACTCTAGAAACACAACCTGCCATTCTTTCTCTTGTTCTCACTGAAATCACGATATGAAAACGCTGCTGACAATTCTGGGGCTGCTGATCGGGGCTGGCCAGATCCATGCCGAAGAAGTGATCTGCCGATACTGTGCCGAGGCTCACGCACAAGCTCGTTTGCCGCTGGGGCTCACGCTGACGGGGCGGTACCAATACGCACCGGTCCGACAAGTCGACGTGCTGCATATCAAACTGGATGTGACGCCGGATTGGGAAGCCAAAACGGTCTCGGGGACCAGCTCGATCACAGCGAAACCGATCGCCAAACCTGTCTCCGTGTTGCGGTTGGATGCGATCGACCTGCAGGTCAAAGAAGTTCGATGTGACGGCGGCAAGGTGGCTGACTTTGTTTCCACCCGCGATAGCCTGCAGATCGCTTTTGAAACGCCATTGCCGGTTGGCAAACAGTTTCGCGTTGAGATCGATTACTCCGCCCAGCCCAATGCGGGGCTTTATTTTCGGACCGCAGACATGGGCTATCCGGAGTCGGACGCTCACATTTGGACCCAGGGGGAAGCCCACGAAGCCCGGCATTGGTTCCCGTGTTTTGATTACCCCAACGAGCGATCGTCAACGGAAATCATCTGCCACGTTCCAGCCGACATGACCGTGCTCAGCAACGGCAAACGGATGGGCGAACGAATCGATGCGTCGGGGTTGAAGGCGGTTCGATGGCTGCAAGAGAAACCGCATGTCAACTACCTCATGTGCTTGGTCGCCGGGCATCTGACCAAGTTTGAAAAACAACATCGCAATGTCCCCTTGGGTTTCTACACCCAACCCACTTTGGCGGAACACGCCCCGAACAGTTTCGTGGACACCCCGGACATCATGGCGTTCTTTGAAGAAGAGATCGGCATGGCTTTCCCTTGGGTCAAATACGATCAAGTGACCATCGCGGACTTCACCGCGGGAGGCATGGAAAACACGACGATGACGACGCTGACCGACGGCACCATCTTTTCCAAGGCGACGGAAAACATCCGGTCGACACGTTCCCTCGACGCACATGAAATGGCCCACCAGTGGTTTGGCGATTACGTGACGTGCAAGGACTGGAGCCATCTGTGGTTGAACGAAGGCTTCGCAACCTACTACACGCACCTCTACGAAGGCCACAAGTTCGGTCGTGACGCGATGTTGTATCGCTTGCACAACGATGCGACCGGTCGGATCTTGACGAACGACAAGGACACCAAGCCGATTGTCTACAAGGAATACACCGACCCGATGCAGCAGTTTGATTACCGGGCCTACCCCAAGGGTGCTTGGGTGCTGCACATGTTGCGGAGCCAGCTCGGCGAAGACCTGTATCGTCAGTGCATCCGCACCTACTTGGAAAAGCATGGGCTGACCAGCGTCGTGTCGGATGATCTTCGGCAAGTCATCGAGGAACAATCCGGTCGCCCGATGGATCGATTTTTCGACCAGTGGATCTATCACCCTCGACACCCCGACCTGAAAATCACCTATCGCTGGATGCCCCAGCAGAAACTGGCGAAAGTCACGATTCGTCAAACCCAGCCGATCAGCGACGATGTGTTGCTGTACCAATTCCCGACCAAGCTGCGGTTCGTGGTTGGCGACCAAGTCATCGACCATGAAATTCTGGTTCAGGAAGAGGAGGAAGACTTCTACGTCGCCTTGCCTGCCCAGCCATCGATCGTTCGCTTTGATCCGGAGTACACCGTGCTCGCGGAGGTGGAGTTCGACAAATCCAATGAATTGATCGCCGCGCAGGTCGAACGCGAAGACGACATGATGGGACGTTTGCTGGCTGTCGCTTCCCTGGCCAAGCGGAAGACCAAGGCCTCGGTCGAACTGCTGTCGAAGCGGCTGAACGAAGACGCGTTCTTTGGAGTTCGTATCGCGGCTGCGAAAGCGTTGGCCGACCATGAATCGGACGAAGCCTACGAGGTTCTCCGAGCAAGCTGGAAAGATCAAAGCGATGCTCGCGTTCGCTCGGAAGTGGTCGGTGCCATGCTGCGGCCCTTTGAACCCGGCACGCTGGAAACCGCGATGTTGGTTTTGGAAACAGAAACCAACCCGGCGATCCAAGCCTCTGCGGTCGCAGCCCTCGCAAAGTTCCATGGCGAAACGACCCAAGCGAAGTTGGTCGAGCTACTGAACGTCGAGTCGTTCCAAGACGAATTGGCGTTGGCCGCCATCAGCGCAATGGGCCGCCAGAACGATCCGTATTACGCGGCACCGCTGCTGGAAATGATGCAGGCACGTGGTGGCGACATGAATTCACGCGGGATGTCTCGCGCCGTCAGCACCCTGGCGAAACTCAGCAAGGGCACTGAAATGGAAGCGGAGTGCTTTGACTACCTCGTGTCGCAACTGGATCATCCCAAGACCACGGTTCAAGCCGCCATGATCGGAGCGTTGGGATCCCTAGGGGATCGACGTGCCAGTGCGATCTTGGATTCCTACGCTGGTTCGTCCAATTACCGCATCAAACAGTCTGCCGATCGAGCGATCAAGAGCCTGAATGAGACAGCGCCCGCCGCCCCGGCCGAGGTCGTCGAATTGCGAAAGTCACTCGCCGAACTCCGCAAGGAGACCGAAAAGATGCGAGACGAGTTCGAAGCGTTCCGAAAACAGGAAGCGGCTGATTCGGAGGCCCTCAACGACGCACCCTCGAACAAGGACGACGCGAACAAGGAATGAAGCCGAGAAAGCGCAGGTCCCCTCTCCCACATGCTTCATGGGGGAGAGGGCGAGGGTGAGGGGGCATCACATTTTCAGCTGACCACTCTGACCACGGCGAGTTTCAACAGTTCCTTGAGCTGCGCCGGGTCCTTCGTGGAGACCTTGGCGACAAAGCCTCGCTTGTGCGCAAAGCGAACGTCTTCGTGCGATTCAATTTGCGAAAAATCCAAGCGTTGACTGTCGTTGTAACGCGACAGTCCGTACCCATCGCCTCGCCGATCCGGGGAGACCGTTGCCTGGATCTCATTTTCCTTTCCTTCGCTCTCGATGAACGCGTATATTCCAAACGAAGGGTCCTCTGAAATCGCGTCCCTTTGTTCCAAGAACAAGGCTTGGATCGGCTCCTCATCGGTTTCAATCGTCCAGTACTGAACGTGCTCCTTCAAGTAGTCCAGCCGTTCACGCAATGTCCGCAAGTAGTTGACAATGTCCTCCCCCACCATGCACATGACTTGGTAGACAGGACTTTCTGAATCAAGTTCCGTGTGGCTCGCAAATCGATTCAGCAGCGTCATGTCGAGCGGCGAATTGAGCGATCCCAACGCCGCACGCGGAATCTCCATCAACTTGGCTGTTTCGTTGGGCCCCAACGTGTCCAGCCATTCCGCTGGACGAAGCCAAGCACAAAAGGACAGGGCGTCTTCGTAGAGCCCGATGTCCTGGAGCACCAGCGACAGGGCACAAAGTGGCGGGGCATCGCGGGGGAACTGGTGATGGTCAAAGTTCTTCTGTTGCGGATCATGCACCCCACCGACATCAACGACACAGACCGCTGGATTGGCCAAGTCCTCCTCGGTTGGATCGCGTCGCTGAATCGGAACCCCATGCAAATGCGCCAGCAGGCTGCAGGCAAGGAAATCGTCTTTGTGGGCTCCGCCCGCGTGAGTCACTATCAGCTGAATGGTCATGAAGTCAGGCGAATCAGATGGGGAAACGATTTTCAGATCCATAGAAACATACCCACAAAACGGATGCCTGGCACCTGATCACCCAGAACCGCACTGGAACCCAACCGATGCGGCTGGCCGCCTGATTCGTGCGCGTCCGAATCGATCGGGGTCGCCACGGTTCCGCTCGAAAGTCTGTTGCGACATTCCTGGCCGAGGAAGTTGCTGTCTTCCAGTTGAGGTGGACCCGACGAAAGTCGTCCGTGCCAGATCTCGATGACCGGGAAGGCGATCCATCGATCGGGCTGAAACGCCTTCCCAAACGCGTCACGCCGATCGCGAAAAAGCGGAAGGAGCTGTACGCTTGGTTGGAACGGAACCGACCAACGGCACTACCGCAAGGTGCCAGCCACATTCAGAATTCCCTGCGTTTTGTCGATTCTGACCATCGCTTTCGATCAGAATGAAACGCAGTCATCGAAACCTTTCACGGACCAGGAACCGAAACATGCAAAAATCACTTCCGCTGCTGACGCTGGCAGTCGCTTGGTGGTTCATTGGAGACGCGGCTGCGCAAGAGCAACCGGCGATGCCCAAACCGACGCAAGAGCACCAATGGCTGCAACAATTTTCAGGCGTCTGGACGACCAAGTCGGAATCAAGCATGGGACCCGACCAACCGCCAGTTCAATCCGAAGGCAAAATGACATCCCGCATGCTCGGCGGTTTTTGGCTGACCAACACCATGGAAGGCGACTACGCGGGAACGCCAATGCATGGCATCCAAACGATCGGCTTCGATGAAACCAAACAGAAGTACGTGGGCACTTGGATCGACTCGGTCACCTCCATGATGTGGCACTATGAAGGTCAAGTCGACTCCACGGGCAAGATCTTGACGTTGGAAGCGGAGGGGCCCAATTTCATGTCGGATGGAACGACAACCAAGTTTGAAGACATCTATGAGTTCAAATCCGAAAAGGAACTCTCCATCCAATCTCGAATGCTCGCCGAAGACGGAACGTGGGTCACGTTTGTGAGTGGCACCGCAACGCGAAGTGAATCCGAGTGATCAACGACTTGGTGACATGAGGTTGTTCAACCGAGACCGGATTGACCGCGAACGCCAGTGGGTCGGGTACTGCATCGCCGCGATTTTCGGCGGTGCGGCCGTTGGTCTGCTTGCCTGCGGGGGCCTTTGGGTCATGCTTGCGATGGAGTCCGGCGAATCTGCACCGGATGAGGCGGAACGGTGGTTCAAAACCGTCGTTGATAGCGATCCTTCACCATTCACGGGCATCCAGCACTACACGCAGCAGGGCATCGATTTTTCTCACTCCTTTCGATTTCGTTTTTCAGACTTTGAAGACCTAACGCCCATTGTCAAGTCTCACGGACTTTCACTGACACAACGTGACGAGCCAATGCGTTTGGAAGGAATCCCTTCTTGGTACGATTCGTCTGGAATACCCGCTGATGCACTGCGGTTTGGCCGCGGTGGTGCTGAGCCAATCCTGTTGATTGTTGATCCAAGTTCCAGGGTCGCCTACTTTGAACTCGCACATCTTTGACGGTCGTAGGAATGCGATAAATCATGTCATTCGCGGAGGACGGGGGTTCCGGATTTTTGTCGGCATGCAACCTGTTTGATCGTCTCTGCCAACCACCACCGTTGTCCGATTGAAACTCATGGATCCTGAGCTGGACTCGCCGTGCACCCCGCCCCTCGCCACCGACAGCGTTGCCCCATCGCGATTCCGGCGTCTTGCAAGGTAGAGAACGATTCCGGTGGTCGTGTTTGGCTTGGGTGGGAGTTCGCCCCGGTTGTACGTGGGAGCGACAGCGTCTTAGCAAAACAGTTCCATGCCGAAAGACTCCTGCCGGCCTGCTTCGGATAAACTTGCTCCCACTGTTTGACACGCAATCCCCAGCCAAACCGAGCAACTCATGAGAAAGATCCATTCCGCTTGCCTCGCCTTCCTCGCGATGGTGATCGCAGCGAACGCCCTCTCCGCCGCCGCTGAATCTCCCAATGTGGTCATTGTCATTTCCGACGACCAGGGCTACGGCGACCTTGGCTGCACGGGAAATCCGATCATCAAGACTCCCCACATCGATCGTCTGGCGTCAGAAAGCTCCGGACTGAGCGACTACCATGTCGCGCCGACCTGTTCGCCCACCCGATGTTCGTTTCTGACCGGACACTGGACCAATCGCACTGGTGTCTGGCACACGATCATGGGCCGATCGATGCTGCGTGAGAACGAAGTCACCGTGGGGCAGATGTTCGCCGACTCTGGCTACGAAACGGGGATGTTTGGCAAGTGGCACCTGGGTGACAACTACCCGTATCGTCCCGAAGATCGTGGCTTCACCGAGGTCTATCGACACGGTGGAGGCGGGATCGGCCAAACACCCGACCTTTGGGACAACGCCTACTTTGACGGTTCCTATTTTCACAACGGTGAAATCGTTCCCGCGAAAGGCTTCTGCACGGACGTCTTTTTCGAGCAAGCCAATGGGTTTATCAGCAAGTGTGCGAAACAAGAGAAGCCGTTTCTTGCCTACATCTCGACCAACGCACCGCACAAACCGCTGCACTGCCCGCCAAAGTATCTGGAGATGTACGACGGGCAATCCGAGAACATCGCTGCTTTCTATGGGATGATTACCAACATCGATGACAACGTTGGCAAGACTCGGCAATTGCTCAAAGACCTCGGGGTGGAAGACAACACCATTTTTATCTTCACCACCGACAACGGAACCGCCAGCGGCGCGAAAGTCTACAACGCTGGCATGAAAGCTGGCAAAGGAAGTCCTTACGAAGGCGGGCACCGCGTCCCGTTCTTTGTGCATTGGCCGGATGGGGGACTGACGAAACAACATGACGTCGCTGAATTGACGCACGCGGTGGATGTTGTCCCGACGCTGCTTGAGATGACGGGAGTGAAGAAGCCAGAGGGAGTGAAGTTCGATGGTGTTTCGCTTGCCGCTTTGCTTGACCCAACCAAGCAAGTGAAATGGCCCAAACGCTTTGTGATCAGCGATTCGCAGCGCGTCCGCGACCCGATCAAGTGGCGTGGTTCGTCGGTGATGACGGGCAAGTATCGTCTGGTCAATCGGAAGGAACTGTACAACGTTGCTTCCGATCCCGGACAGAAGCACAACATTGCCGACAAGCATCCAGAGATCGTCGCTGAGATGCGAGAGTTCTACGAACAATGGTGGGCCGAACTGAAACCGACCTTCGCACAAACAACCGAGATCTTTCTCGGGCACCCTGAACACCCGGTCGTGAGCTTGACTGCCCACGACTGGATCCAGGAGGTCTACCCTCCCTGGCATCAGGGATCGATCCGCGAGGCCGATCGCAAAACGCCCCAAGGAGACAAGCTGAAACACTTGGGGCACTGGGCCGTGAAAGTCGTCCAAGACGGGAAATATCAGGTGTCGCTTCGTCGCTGGCCGGCTGAATCTGGCGTCGCGATCAACGCCGCTCTTCCGCCTGGCGAAAATGTGCCCGGCCCAGCGCGAGCCTTTCGCAATGTGCCTGGCAACGCGATCGGCGCGACCCACGCGGTCCTCCGGATCGACGATCAAGATCTTGATCGTCAACCCGTGGCGGAAGACGCCGAAGAAGTCAGCTTTGTCACGGAACTCAAGCAGGGTTCATACCGACTCGCCCCGATTTTCGAGATCGAAGAAGGTGAGCTGGGGGCCTACTACGTGGTCGTCACGCATATCGACTGAGTAGGTCGTCAGGATTGATCCGGCAGAACCATGCGAGCCGTTTGGGCGTTCGCAGGACTGCCGAACGTTTGGTGTTGCCGCTGCCATTAGGGCTGCAAGTTTTCTTCCGGCTTCTGTCTTTCATCATCTCGGGTGGGATGTCAGACGGTAGCCGGTGGTCGCTGCAACGCAGCGCACCACCGGAAAACGAGCACACCCCCAAACACTCCGCATCCCGCCGTGGCACTCGGCCACGGCGGGATGCGGAACGGGATTCCCGTTGTGATCACAAACAGGTTCCGGCGAAGTTCCGGCGCTCTCGGGACGCTGATTCATGGGGGCGTTGATTCAACGGTGAAATGGTGGACCAGGAGCGTTCGCCGAGCTGCCGAACATCCTTTGTGGTCATGCCGACGACCGGAAGCATTTGAAAGGGGGCCGAACCCCTGGAAGCGAATCTGTTTGGCGTGAGTCAGTTGGGTTTGGTACAGTGAGGGATCCCCCGAAGTAGCCGCTGCTCCCTCCCCTAGCGACCATGCTCCCACATCGATTTGCCGCTCCATCCTTCGCAGAGCACTGGACAGGATCTCGGTGTCTTGGCGTGATTGTGCTTTTGACGCTGAACCTTGTTGCGCAGCGGCCTGCCTGCTCGCAGTTTGTGTTGAACGAAAAAGCACGCGGTGAAAACGAAGTCGGTGCCATCGAACGAACTTCGGATGCAGGCAACACGAACCCTCGACCTAGCCTGCAGCGCTATGAGAAATCGATCAAGCCTCTTATGGAGCAGGCGTGTTTTGATTGCCACAGTGGGGACAGCGTCGAAGGCAACTTTCGAGCAGACCAACTTGACCCCGACTTGGTCGACGGCGAAGACATCGCTTGGTGGCTGGAGGTGTACTCCGCGCTCAGCAAGGGGGAGATGCCGCCACCGGAATCCAGTGAACTCACCGACTCGCAGCGAACGCTAATGGTGGATTGGCTTTCCACTGAGATTCAAACGGCCGAACAACTGCGTCGGGCCAGCGGCAATCACTCTTCGTTTCGACGGCTGACACGTTACGAGTACAACCACGCACTTCAAGACTTGCTGGGTGTGCCCTGGACATTCGCGGGCGATCTCCCGGCGGAAGCCAGTGAGGACGACGCCTTTGAAAACAATGCCGAGTCGCTGCACATGTCTGTCAAGCAGGTGGAGACCTATCACCAGCTTGCTCTGGAGGCCTTGCGTCGAGTCACGGTCCGAGGTGATCGACCGCCAGAGATCCATTGGGCGATCCCGATGAAGGAAGCCTTTGAAAGAGAAACGAAGGGATTGGACCGCGATGTCGAATCGATCAAGAAGAAGTTCGAGGACATGCCAGACAAATTGGCCGAGCAGATCGAACGTCTGAATGAGAAGTTCCAGTCTCCTGCGGACAGGTCACATTACCTGGATCTTTCGACAGGACTGAGAGCCGAGGTCAAATGGAGCTACCGCAAAGCAATTTATGCGTTCAAGCACAGCGACACCTACCAACCGATGCCAGAGCCAGGTTCCCATTTCGCGGTTGTGCAGCCAGGGAGCCGCCAAGCACTCACCGTTGAACTTGGTGACCGGTTGCCCGACGAAGGAACGATGCGTGTTCGTATTCGAGCGTCGCGCGCCGAGGATGCAGGCCAGCGAGTTCCAAGCTTACAACTCCACTTCGGCTTTCAAGCGACCGACCAAGGGCGGTCGATCAAGCGGTTGAGTCAACAGGATGTTTCAATCAAAGCTCCCTTCGGGGAACCGGAAATCTACCAATGGGATGTTCCCCTCAGTGAGATTGAGCACCGCAACACCTATCGCGGCGAGTTTAAACTCGGGGCTCAACCGAACCCGTCGGAATACATTCGGTTCACGAACAGCACGGTCAGGCAGGACGGACGGGAGACAGGGAGCGACGCGATTCTGATCGACCACGTGGAAATTGCCGCACCCGTTTACGATGAGTGGCCACCTCGGTCCCACCGCAGAGTGTTCATTGAAAGTGAGAATTCGCACGACGAATCCACCTACGCGCGAGAGATCATTTCAGATTTCATGTCGCGTGCCTGGCGGCGAACACCCACCACACGTGACATCGATCGCAAGCTGCACTTGTTCCAACGCTTGCGGTCCAGCAGCGACGATTTTCAGGAAGCAATCGTGGAGGTTCTCGCAACGATTCTCACCTCGCCAAAGTTCCTGTATGTGCTACCTGGTGAGCAGGATGCATCGCAAGTTCCGCAGACGGATCAACTGTCTCAAAACGAAGTGGCGACTCGCCTATCGCTCTTTTTTTGGTGTAGCCTGCCCGACGAAACGTTGCTGCAACTCGCTTCGTCAGGCCAGCTCACTGATCACGACGTTCTGCGTCGGCAGGCCGAACGAATGTTGGCCGATCCACGAGCCGCACGTTTTGCCAAGCACTTTGTCGGGCAGTGGCTGAGAATGCAGCCGCTGGAATACCTGAACCCGACCCGAGGTGACGATGGTCTCGATCAAGCACTGTTGGAATCGATGAAGCGGGAACCCATCGAGCTGTTTGCTGACATGCTCCGTCGAGACTCAAGCGTGCTGGATTTGATCGACTCGGATTACCTGGTCGTCAACGAGCGTCTTGGCAAGCACTATGGGATCCCCGAAATCGAAGGCAATCATTTCCGTCGCGTGAACTTGCCCGCTGGACGAAATCGCGGCGGCCTGCTGACCCAGGCCGGTTTGCTCACGATGAATTCCGATGGCGAAGATTCCCACCCCGTGAAGCGTGGCGTTTGGCTGTTGACGAACCTTCTCAATGACCCGCCACCGCCTCCTCCGCCAGCCGTTCCGGAGATCGATCTCACCGATCCAAAAATCGCAAAGATGACTCTGAAAGAACGGATTGAAGACCATCGCAATCAAGCCGCGTGCATGTCGTGTCATCAAAAAATTGATCCGTGGGGAATCGCCTTTGAGAACTACGACGCCCTGGGACGCTGGCGTGATCAAATCAACGGGAAGGTCGTTGATGCCACAAGCGACCTACCCAACGAGGATCGCCTTGATGGGATGCAGGGGCTCAAACAACACCTCCTTCAGAAACGCCACGATCAATTTGCGAAGGCAACGGTTGAGAAAATGGCGTCGTTCGCTTTGGGCCGGCAACTGGATTTTGGCGACCGGGCTGAAATCAGGCAAATTGCCGGGCGAGTGCGTGAATCCGGTGATGGGCTCAAAACGATGGTGATGTGTTTGGTGACGAGCGAGCTTTTCCAAACCAAATAGTCAAGCGTTACAATGATGATGGGCATTGGATCCTGCGAAGGGTTCACTGCGTTCCGTTTCGATTCGTCGAGGGAGTACGACAGATGACATTGAATCTCAATCAACTTGATCGTCGCCGGTTCCTTCGAGGATCCGGGACCGCGTTGGCACTCCCGCTGTTGAGTTCCAGCATGCCTCGTTTGGCAGCGAACTCAGACGGCAACACGAATCCCAAACGCCTCGCCTGCATCTATTTCCCCGACGGTGTCCCGATGCCGCTGCGGGAAGACCCCGCTTACCAAGACTGGTCGTGGTTTCCGCATGGCGGAGGAACGGAGTTCACTTTCACCAAGTGCACCGACGTCTTCGAGCCGCTGCGTGACGACCTGACCGTGCTCTCGGGGTTTTCACACCCGGAAGCCCGCAAGGTTCATGGTCATCGCAATGCCGATCAATTCCTCACTGCCGCGAAGATTCGCCGCGAGGGAGCGTACCAGAACTCCATTTCTCTGGATCAGGTTTACGCCGAGTACATCGGAGACCAAACGCGTTTTTCATCCCTTGTGATGTCGACCGATGGTGGAATCGGAACACCGCGTGCTGCTCAGACTCTTTCGTTCAGCCGGACTGGTCGAGCGATTCCCTCGGAGCAAAGCCCGAAACGCATCTTTGACATGCTATTCGTCAAAAGCAACGCCGACGCGGCTCGCCGGTTGGCGAAGAATGAAAGTGCTTTGGATGAGATGCTGGAAGACGCAAGCGATCTGCGTGGAATGCTGTCGTCCAATGACAAGCTTCGCTTTGACGAGTACCTGGACTCGGTACGTGAAGCAGAGATTCGCGTTCGGAAAGCAAAGGAGTGGGTCAATCGACCACTGCCCACCGTTGACCGCGCAAAGATCGAAGCGGATATCTCGCCTGATTCGCCGAGACTGTACGTGCAGACCATGTTGGACATGATCTATCTCGCCTTCAAAACCGATTCGACTCGCGTCGCGACCTATCAGATCGGACGTGAGAACGGCGCGGGGGTCAGCGATCGATTGGCGCGGGCGGTTGGGTTCAATCTCGCACACAAGTTGACACACGACACAAAGAACCCCGGTGGCTGGAAAAACCTGGGGAAGTACTGCCGATTCCTCAATGAAGAGTTTGCCCGGTTCACAACCCGACTGAAAGAAACTCCCGAACCAGCCGGCACCGGATCCATGCTTGACAACTCGTTGCTGTTGTTTGGTTCCGCGTCGAGCGCCTTTCACCTGTCACGCAATTACCCGCTGGTCCTCGCCGGAGGTCGCAACCTGGGGTTCCAACACGGGCGGTATCTGAACTATGCCGGAGCCGATCCGATCAGCGGTGCTTGGCGAGGCGGCCCCGAGCCGTACACGAAAGAAATCAAGCAAGAAGACCAACCGCTGACACGCGTCTTTGTCACGATGTTGCAACAACTGGGGATGGAAACCGATCGCTTCGCAGGAGCCACCGGCAACTTCCCAGAATTGCTCGCGTGATTCGACCCAAGCAGGTCGGCAAGAGGAATCGAGCACAACCCTATGAGCCGTTTGGGCGTTAGCCTGGACTGCTAAATCTTTGATGTTGGCACTCCAACAACGGATGCAATTTTCCTTCCGACTTCTGCCTTTCTTCATCCCGGTAGGGATGTCAGATGGTAGCCGGAGGTCGCTGCGTAGCAGCACACCCCCGGAAACAGTCTCCCAAAAAAATTCTCCATCCCGCCGTGGCCATCGGCCACGGCGGGATGGAAAATGGCGACGCGGGCTACAGATCCGTCGGTGGCGTTATCGCTCACCGACGGCTACTCATTTCGTTGACTGCAGTTCCGTGTCGCAGGATTATGGTCCGTTGCGAGAGATTCCGGGTTGGCAACAGTTGATGGTCGATGCTGGCACTGCGATGATTCATGGGAATGGAGAAATCGCGTGGATCGAGAACGGTCGAGTGTTGCATGTCCAGTCGATTCGAGCATTCAACACGGCTTCAGAACTGGTGGAATTTACCGAGACGCTGATGCCTACCAGCCGAGGTCATTGAATTGCGAAAGTCACATACCGAACTCCGCAAAGATACCGAAAAGATGCGAGACGAGTTCGAAGCGTTCCGAAAACAGGAAGCGGCTGACTCGGAGGGCCTCAACGACGCACCCTCGAAAAAGGACGACGCGAACAAGGAATGAAGATTTCCATCGGCTCACGCCGACGGCGACAATCTGTCGCCACTTCGTGGCTATCTCAGTCCCAACGGGACGGCACATTGTCGCTACGGGCGCGAGCCCGTGGATTCGAAATCGCGAGCAGCACCAAAGACCTGAAGGGGTGACAGGAGTCGTGTGCGACCTGCCGTCCCTTCGGGACTTCCCGGAAACGTTGCTCACGGTTTCCACCGGCTCACGCCGACGGCTAAAACCTGTCGCCACTTCGTGGCTATCTCAGTCCCAACGGGACGGCACATTGTCGCCACGGGCGCGAGCCCGTGGATTCGAAATCGCGAGCAGCACCAAAGCCCTGAAAGGGTGACAGGAGTCGTGTGCGACCTGCCGTCCCTTCGGGACTTCCCGGAAACGTTGCTCACGGTTTCCACCGGCTCACGCCGACGGCTAAAACCTGTCGCCACTTCGTGGCTATCTCAGTCCCAACGGGACGGCACATTGTCGCCACGGGCGCGAGCCCGTGGATTCGAAATCGCGAGCAGCACCAAAGCCCTGAAAGGGTGACAGGAGTCGTGTGCGACCTGCCGTCCCTTCGGGACTTCCCGTAAACGTTGCTCACGGTTTCCATCGGCTCACGCCGACGGCGACAATCTGTCGCCACTTCATGGCTACCACAGTCCCAACGGGACGGCAGGTTGTCGCCACGGGCGCGAGCCCGTGGATTCGAAATCGCGAGCAACACCAAAGCCCTGAAGGGGTGACAGGAGTCGTGTGCGACCTGCCGTCCCTTCGGGACTTCCCGGAAACGTTGCTCATGGTTTCCATCGGCTCACGCCGACGGCTACAATCTGTCGCCACTTCGTGGCTATCTCTGTCCCAGTGGATTCCTGGGCGGTCACGGGAATCTATCACCGGCGATATGCAACCTGTTTGATCGTCTCTTCCAATCATCATCGTTGTCCGGTTGAAACTCATGGATCCTGAGCTGAACTCGCCGTACACCCCGCCACTCACCACCGACAGTGTTGCCCCATCGCGATTCCGGCGTCTTGCGAGATGGAGAACGATTCCGGTGGTCGTGTTCGGCTTGGGTGGGTTAGCGGGAATCGCCAGTGGGTTATGGTTGACAGCCTATTTCTGGTACACCGCGTTCGCTTGAGACGCACCGCTGATTTACCCCGACAATTACAGGGCCCTGGTTCGCTGGCCGATCTTCACCGTTCTCTCCGTGATCTGCTTTTGGGGAGCGATCAAAATCTGGCGTGGCGGTTTCAAGGTGGGACTCTTGGCTTCCATCGGGGCATACTGTGCCGCACGACTAGTATTCTTCCTGATCAACGACCTGTGGTGATTGTTTCCCCAAACAGTTCAACTGCCGAAAGACTGCTGCTGACCTGATTGGCGATGAGTGATCGGAATGGTGTTTCAGTTGGGGCGTTCGTCGTGGTGGGAGGCGGGAGCCTCCAAGACATTGCATTCCCAGGCAGGAGCCTGGGAACGAGTGGGGCAGAGGCGTCCGGGCATACAAAAAGCCTGGCCAAAATTGCTTTTGAACAGGCTTGGGAAGGCATCCAAGTGGGCGATGCAAAGTTCGAATCTGTGACCTCTGCCGTGTGAAATCGAATTTTTGCCCTTACGCAAATCACGTTTTTTGCGCGAAAACCCCCACTTTCGTGGCGTTTTTCATCATATCAGGTGCAAAGCAAATTGCAACCAACGGCGTTGATTGCGGTACTATTCGCGGTATTTTACCGATAAACGGTAGTCGTACCGCAAACGATCCGCGTTTGACCGGCCTCCGAGTAGCCGGATCAGCACCGATCTCAGTGCCCTCCGATTGGAGCCCAGCACCGCCGTCGGCCCCTCCTCCAAACGATGCACGGCGGAGCGAGATCGAACGGAGAACCAACAGCCACACCCGAGGCGTCAATCAAGGCACTCGCCTGCTCCGTCTCATCCAACTCCGACGCGGCCTTCGCAACCAGCATTCGTTCGCTGGGCATGTAGTGTTGCCCCCTCATGACCGCCATCTCTTGTCCGACTTCAAACACAGTGAGGATCATGGAGCGGCGGTTCGCTGACTCTGATCTGTTGCATGCTGTGATCCTCCATGATTGCTGCGTCCGCGAAGAGTGTGAATGATGCGTCGGTGATTGCGATTGCAGTGAGATTGCGGGCAGCCCAGATCACATCGTGCCGATTGGTCGATTTGCAACCACCGCATAGGCTCAGCAAACCGCACAATTGGACCCCCTCTCCGAAAATGGGTTCGAGATAGTCCGATGCAAAGATACCCCATGCAGGTATCTTGCCGATCTGAAAGGCAAGCCGAGATGCCGCTGCTCAGATCAAAGGAGTCACTTCAGTGCGATCGTTTTTGTTCAAGTCCGGACTATCAGTCATTGCGACTGCCGGAATGTTTTGTACCGCCGCCAGTGCTCAAATGCCTTCGGTGGATAGCCCGGCTTCGGCAATTGGTCGCACGTTCACGCCTCCACCGCCAATGCCATCGGCACCTTATGGACTGGAGCAGCTCGATCCCAGCGGGCCGTTGTTCCCCGGTGCTCGCATCGACGGCAGTGACTTTGGTGGCACACCGGCTCCCGTCTACGTCGACGGAGAAATGATCGCCGAACAGTTCCCAATGGAAACCGAAGTCCAAGGGTATCGGCTAGAAGATTTCTTGACACTGGCGGCTCAGAACAATCCCACGATCCGTCAAGCTCGACTGCAGATCTCAGCACAGACCGCCAAGGCATTGCAGGCTGGTTTGTACCCCAACCCGACGCTGAACTACATCGGCGAACAGATCGGAGTTGATGTCGAAGGCGACAAGGATTCCCCCGGCGAGTTTCAGGGAATGACGGTAACACAACGTTTCGTCACTGCCGGCAAGTTGAAGCTGAGTCGTGAGAAATACATGCGTCGTGCTCATGTCTCCGAACACCTCGCGATGGCTCAACAGTTCCGTGTCTGCAATGACGTTCGTATCCACTTCTTTCGCGCATTGGCCGCTCGCGAGATCGTTGAGCTCCGAAAGGAACTGCTCAAGACAGCCGAAGACAGTGCTGTCACTGCTCGCGAGCTTTACAACCAAGGCCAAGCAACACGACCACAAGTCCGCAAGTCGAGCATTGCACTACAGCGGGCGAGGCTGGACGTGCTGTCCGCAGAGAATCACTACCGAGAATCGTTTCGGCGGTTGGTTGCGATCGTGGGTGTCGACTTGACCGACGGTGTCGTATCTGGCGACCTGATGCCACAAGGTGAACCGCTTTCTTATCAAGAGGCGATGTCTTTGGTGCTGACGGAAAGCCCAGAACTTGCTGCCGCCCGGGCGAAGTTGGCAGCGGATCGCGTCACGCTAAGCCGCGAACGAGTTGAGTGGGTTCCCGATATCGTTGCCGAGGGCGGAGCGGGATACAACTTCGAGGCGAAAGAAACAACCGCTGCCGCGGGCGTGTCGATCGAGCTGCCCGTGTTCGATCGCAACCAAGGCACGATTCGGCAAGCCCAGTTGGACTATCGCCGGCAACAGGAAGAGATTCGCCGCACGGAGTTGATGCTAGGGCAGCAGATGGCCAACGTCTACCAACAGTATCTGACGGCATTGCAAATCGCGACCGAATACGATCGCGTCATCATCCCCGAGGCAAGATTGGCTTATCAAGAGTTGCTCGAAAGCTACAAGGCAAACCGCGTTGATTGGCCGACCGTGTTGGACGCACAGATGGACTACTTCGACTCGCGTCTCACTCGTGTGCAGCATCTTGAGCAAGTCCGCACCAACGAAGTACTCGTCCGAGGCTACCTACTGCACGGCGGATTGATGGCGGCACCTGGTCCAACTCCGCCGGGGCACATCGACGCGGTTGCGAAGCCGAGGTGAGAAAGTTGGGAGATGGGGAGTCAGGGAGAAGAGGAGTCGCGTGGCTTTCGCTTCATGGCTAATCGGAACACGATCAATTTGTTGAGAGAACTTGAACATGTCGAACACCGAACAACGACGCGGATTCTTGAAAGCTGGCTCCATTGCCGCAGCGACGGGCTTCGTCTCCAACCTGCTCGGCGGCAACGCCGCCGCACAGCACCCCATTCTCAACTCCCCGTCTCCCACTCTCCCTGACTCCCCCACCCTCAACTCCGAATACGACGGATTCTCGCGGTTCAAACCCAGTCGCGGACTTGATCCGGATTCGGATTACTACATCGGCAAGCTGGTTCCGGGATTTCGCAAGGCTTCCGATGGCCCTGCACCGTTTGAGGCTCCCGACGTTCCGAAGCTGCCGTACAAGATGGACGGCGGGGTGAAGGTGTTTGAACTCGTGCCGATGGCGGTTGAACAAGAGTTTCATCCCGGCGTGAAGATGAACGTCTACGGCTACAACGGCAGCATGCCCGGCCCGACGATCGAAGTCACTCAAGGCGATCGTGTGCGCATCATCGTGACCAACGAGTTGCCCGAAGATACCTTCATGCATTGGCACGGTTTCGAGCTTCCCGTTCAGTATGACGGAGCTGCCACACTGACTCAGAATCCCATCAAGCCGGGCAAGACGAAAGTTTTTGAGTTTGACATCCATGAAGAGGGCACGTTCTTCTATCACTCGCACGTAGCGATGCAAGAAGCGTTTGGTCAGGTAGGTTGGTTCATTGTCCATCCCAAGAAAGTCTTCGGCCCGCCTGTCGATCGCGATTTCGGATTGCTGTTTCAGAACTTTCACATTCCACCGACGCACACGATCAGCGATTCGTGGGCGATGGATTGGAACTGGCACACGATCAACGGCAAGAGTGGCCCCTACACGACGCCGCTGGTCTGCAAACACGGCGAACGTGTTCGTGTGCGACTGTTGAATTTCTCCCCGATGCAACACCACCCAGTCCACTTGCACGGACACACCTTTTGGGTGACCGGTCACGAAGGGGCTCGCATTCCCAAAAGTGCCTGGGTTCCCCGCAACAACGAATTGGTCGGTGTCGCCCAAGCCTCATGCTTCGAGCTCATCGCCAACAATCCCGGCGACTGGATCTTTCATTGCCACATGGTCCATCACATGATGAACCACATGGTCAAACAGGTCGGACCGCGAATTCGAGATGACGCATCGGTCGATCAGTACCTCGCGAATCTCAGCAGCCGCCCCCAAGTCGACGCTTCACGCTCGGCCAAGTTCGACGTTCCGGGCTATCCGCAAAAAATGCAAGGCATGGAAATGTCCGGTGACTTCATGAAGGCCATCTGGAGTCGCAAGGAAGTTCGGGGGATGCGAGCGAACTACCCGATGAGTGTGAAAGGATTGATGACGGTGCTGCGTGTTCTGCCCGATGACCTCTACGACTTGGTGATGAACAGCGACCAAGAAGTTGAAAAGGGAGCCGTGTTTGCTGAGATTGTTCGGCGATTCGGGGATCCGTCGAAGTATGAAGCCGCCCCGAAGATGATGATGTGAAGCAGACTGACGTTGATGGCAATCGCCCGCTAAAATAGGCGAACTATCGCGGCAAGCCCAACCGAAGTCTCCACGAATGCTCTCCGAAGACGAGAAAAAGAAGCTCGCCCACCGACTCCGCCGGATCGCCGGTCAGGTAGCGGCGGTCGAGCGAATGATCGACGAAGACGCTGATTGCGTCGACACCCTGATGCAAATCTCGGCGGCGACCGGTGCGCTCGACAAAGTCGGCCGCTTGGTCCTCGAGAACCATCTGAAGACTTGCATTCGGAATGTGATGACCACCGGCGACGGGACCGAAGTGGATGCGAAACTGGAGGAGCTGATGACTGTCTTTCAAAAGTACAGTCGATAGTCTCTCTGCTTATCCCTCAAGTTCCGCGATCAACTGTTTCATCTCGGCGATTTCTTTTCTCTGTGCTTCGATGATTTCGTCAGCCAGTTTGCGAACACGTGGGTCTGAGATGTTCGCCCGCTCACTGGTCAGGATTGCGATGGAGTGATGCGGGATCATTGCCTTCATCCAAGACACGTCGTCCACCGTTTGCTGACTGCGGACGAGAAACAACGACGTCGCGAATACGATCGCGCTGCCAACAAAAATGCCGATGTTCGCTTTCTTGTTTTTGTACATCCCAAACATGAACGCAAGCATGACAGTTGCCATCGTCGCTCCCATTAAAATCGCCATGTAGAAACGTGTTTCGCTCCAGAAGACGTGATCCAGCGAGTAGGTGTTCAGGTACATGAGCCCGAGCATTACGACGGAGGAGGTCGCAATCATGGCAGCGAAGGTTCGGTATTTCATTGTTTTGTCGAAGCAGGGGAAAGAAGGCAGGGGTGGCGTGCCGCTTCAACGCTGCCAAAGACAACGCATCGGTCAGGACACCACCCCCGCGTGGATTGAGACTGGGAATGAGTTGGGAGTTGCTCTGCTCCCAGATTCCTTCCCTTCGCTCAGCGAATCGCTGGAGCATCGACTCCTTGCGATTTCAGAACAGCCAGATACTTCTGCGGCTCTGCGGCGATCTTTTTCGCGCAACCTGGACAGCAGATGTAGATTGCTTTGCCATCGGCGTTGACTTTGTAGGGGCCACCCATAGCGTCGAGTGGTTCGTCCATGACGGGGCATTTTTTCTGTGCCGCAATGAACGGCTTATCCGCATCGGACACTTTAAACACGTCTGGTCGGACCGCGTCAGTGCCTGCTGGTACGACGTTTCCCCTGACTCTCTCACTCCCCTTCTCCCCATCTCGATAGACCATCGCCAGATACTTTTCAGGTTCGGATTGAACCTTCTTGATGCAGCCTTTGCAGCACAGGAACAACGGTTTTCCACCGACCAAGAGTTTGATCGGTTGGCCCATTCCGCCGAGCGGTTCGTCCATCACGGGGCAGACCGCTTGCTTGGTGATGAGTGCCGCGTCTGATTCGGTGAACTTGACGACTTCGACTTTCGGCCTGGCTTGGGTGAACTTTTCAGGATTGGCTTTCAAGGCGTCAACGCATCCAGCACAGCAAACGAACAATCGTTGCCCTGCGACTTGCACGGCGACGGGATTGCCCATGCTACCGAGTGGCTTCCCGCTGACGACGCAGACCTTTTGTCGTGCGATCGCGACCGCGTCCAGTTCGGATTGCGCCGGCGAAAGAACCGTCACATCTTGGTAAGCGAGGGTGTCGCGGGCCGCACCGACAAGTTGAATGTCGACCGTCAGTTGCCGACCAACGACGCGGGACAGATCAACATCAGCTTTGAGTGCGTTGTCCTCGCTGGGGAACAAGTCGTAACGATACCGTTTGGCGTTGCCTTCAACAGAGAGACGAGCCACACCACGACTCTGTTGAACAGAAACGGGTTGGCCGCCCAGATCGTAGAGGTAGACCTTCAATCCGGCAGGGGTGACAAGCGTTTCTGCTTGTAGGTTGCCGACCGCTTTGAGGGGCCCTTTGTGCGGACCGGTGGTCGACGTCTGACGTTGCGCGTGTTGGTGGTTGCCCGCATGCGGTACTGCTTGCTGGGCAATCAGGGTCGTCGGAAGACTAGCCAACGCTAGCAGTACCACCAACGTTGGATGGGCCAGCAATGGAAAGGTAGTTGCGTTCATTCTTGCTCTCCTGAAGCAGAAAGATTTGGCACACGTCCGTCGTGTGCCAGGAATGCGAATTGATTCAATGAATTACGCTGCATGAGAAATCTCTTCCCGAGGCGTGTCTTCGGTGCCCGCCCAATGATGATCAGCTAGACCGAAATTCATCTTGAACTCTTTGAAGCCGCAGTAGACGACGGGCACCACAAACAGAGTGACGATTTCGACCGCCATGCCACCGAAAACGGGCAGAGCCATCGCTCGGGCGACGTCAGCACCTCGGCCGGTCGCCATCAGAACGGGAACGAGTGCGACCAGAGTGGTTGCGGTGGTCATCAAGCACGGCCGAATTCGCCTGACGCCCGCGTCAATCGTTGCGGCTCGAATGTCAGCGACTGTGTTCAGTCGTCGTCGCGTGAAGACTTGATCGAGATAGGTGGCGATCACAACGCCGTCGTCGACTGCGATGCCGAAGAGGGCGATAAACCCGACCCAAATCGCGGTGTTCATTTCGGCCCCGTAGATCGCCAGAAGAATCATGCCGCCGCCAAAAGCGACCGGGATTCCAGCGAACACGGCCAGCGTGATCGGAACGTGACGAAATTGCAGGTAGATGACCAACAAGTTGATAACGATGACCAGCGGCACCAACCACATCAGCCGATTGTTGGCTTCGATTTGATTGCGGAAACTTCCGACGGCTTCGAGTGAGTAGCCTGGTGGAAGCGAAAGTCGATTGGCGTTTCCCTCGGGCAACGCCTGAGCTTCGAGCAATGTTTGTTCAATAGCGGCGACGGATTCCAAATCTCCGGTCGCCCCGTTAGAGGAAAAGGAAACGTGAGCGATCAAACGAGCGTTCTCGCTGTTGATCGCACCCGGTCCCCACGTCGTTTCTAGCTTTGCCAATTCACCCAGTGGAACCACGGCTCCACTATGCGTAACCACTGGCAAACGATCGAGTTGTTCGACTCGCTCACGCAGATCGCGGTTGTAACGCAAGCGGACGGGATAACGCTCTCGACCTTCGACCGTATTGATCAGGTTCATCCCGCCGAGTGCAGTCTCGATGACTTGGTTCACCATCTGAGCCGACATGCCGTGCCGCGATGCGGCTTCACGATCGACGGTGAATTCGATGTACGGCTTCCCAAGAACGATGTCAGGATTGACCGTTCCTGAGTTGACGTAAGGCGATTGCTTGAGATGTTCGGATACCTGCATCGCTGCATCGGCGAGTGTTTGCAGATCGTCGCCGTAGATACGAATCGCCATCGGGGCTTTGATGCCGCTTTGCAACATCACGACGCGGCCCTCGATGGGTTGAAGTGGCGAAGCGGGCGTCACTCCCGGCAGCGTCGCAACGCGGTTGATTTCATCCCAGACATCACGAGCCGTCACGCCGGGCCGCCATTCTTCGCGGGGTCGAAGCATGACGTAGGTTTCGACCATCGCGGCGGGGGCAGGATCGAGGGCCGAATCAATCCGGCCGATCTTGCCCAGAACATCCTTGACCTCTGGGATTTGGCCGATCAACACGTCCTGCGTTTGCAGCATCTGCATCGACTGACTGAAGCTGGCCGCCGGGTAGAGCGTTGGCATGTAGAACCAACTGCCCTCGTCCAGTGCGATCCAGTCGTCGGTCTGAAGCCCGGTGAAGGTGTGCTTGAGGTCGACGTAGCCGGGCAATTCGTTGGGGCGGACGCCGAGTTTCTGGACGACTCGCTCAAACGGAGCGACGACAAATGGAAGTCCGAACCATCCGCCAAGTCCCATCAGGACGATGAACGATGGCAATAGCAAAAAGGCGGATTTGTGCCGCAGGAACAGCGAGAGCGTTGGTCGATAGACCCAAACGATCGACCGACTGACAATGTTTTCATCCGTTGGTCGGACGCGTTCACGAGTCAACATCCAACCCGCTACCGCGCCGAGCATTGCTGCCGTTGCTGTGACTGCCGATAGCGGCAAATCAAACTCATCGACGACGTGATGCCCCCAGACAAAAAAGGCGGTCAGGCCGAACAATGCGGCACCCGCAATCGCCGCTATCAACGCGGTTTGCTTTCGATAGTTCGCACTGCGAAGCAGCAATTGGCAAAGCGTGGGAACGATCGTCACAGCCGCAATCAACGCCGCTGATATGGCAAACGTCTTGGTCATCGCCAGTGGCGCGAACAGCTTGTAGTCTCGCCCCGTTAGGAAAAACACAGGCAGGAAGCTGACGATGGTTGTCGTGACAGCGGTAAGCACGGCGGGCGCAACTTCCACCGCCGCATCGTAGATGACGTCGCTACGCGAGCGGGGAAGCTGGGAGTCGGGAGTAGGGGAGTCGGGAGTAGCAAGGACCGTACTCCCACCTCCTTCACTCCCACCTCCTTTACTCCCACCTCCTTCACTCCCACCTCCTTCACTCCCACCTCCTTCACCCCCACCTCCTTCACTCCCACCTCCTTCACTCCCACCTCCTTCACTCCCACCTCCTTCACTCCCAACTCCTTCACTCCCAACTCCTTCACTCCCAACTCCCGATTCCCATTCCGCCAAGTGTTGATAGATGTTCTCGCTGACGATGATTGCCATGTCGACCATCGTCCCAATCGCGATTGCAATCCCCGCCAGAGACATGATGTTCGCCCCGACGCCAAACACGTTCATCGCGATGAACGACAGCAAGACGGCAATCGGAAGCGTGACCGCGACGATGAAGCTGCTGCGGATGTGCAACAGGAACAGCAAAATGACGACCGCCGTGATCAGGATTTCATCCCGCAGTGCGGTGGAAAGTGTCGCCACCGTTTCGTCGATCAGGCTGGTGCGATCGTAGATGCCCTTGATGGTGACGCCTTCGAGCGACGGTTCGATTTGAGTGATCTTTTCTTTCACTCGTTCGATGACCGCTCGAGGATTCTCGCCGTATCGCATCACGACGACGCCACCGACCGCCTCGGCTCCGTTGTAATCGAGTGCCCCACGGCGAAAGTCTGGCCCGAGTTGCACGGCAGCAATGTCGCGAACTCTGACTGGCACGCCTTCTCGCTGCAGAATGACGGCTTGCTCGATGTCTCGGATGGCCTTTTCGGTGTCACCGTCGCTGCCGAGAAACCCCTTGCCGCGAACGATGAATTCCATACCGCCGGTTTCGACGGTCTTGGCTCCGACATCGAGATTGCTTCCGCGTATGGCCGTCACGACTTGGTCGAGCGGGATGCCATGAAAACGAAGTTTGTCTGGGTCGACTTCAATTTGATATTGGCGAACGTAACCTCCGATGGAAGCGACTTCGCTGACACCCTCGACGGCCTGCAAGTCGTACTTGATAACGAAATCCTGCAGACTCCGTAGGTCAGCCAGACTCATGCCATCCTTGGGCGGCACCAAGACGTAGTAGAAGACTTGTCCAAGCCCGGTCGCGTCGGGCCCAAGCTGGGGCACAACGCCGTCTGGAAGCTGCGAGGCGGCGGAGCCGAGTTGTTCGGAAACCCGGCTGCGTGCCCAGTAGAAGTCGACACTGTCCTTGAACGTGACTTGAACGAAGCTGTATCCGAACATGCTCTTGCCGCGAACCGATTCGGCTCCCGGCACCGCCAGCAGCGAAACGCTTAGCGGGTAGGTGACTTGATCTTCGATGTCTTTCGGCGAACGTCCCGGCCAAGGTGTCAGCACGATGACTTGGTTCTCGCCAATGTTTGGAATCGCGTCAATCGGAACACGGTTGTAGCTGATCCAACCAAAGACAGTGACGCCGATCGTCAGCAGGACGACCAACCAAGGCTCTTTGACGCAAAAGCGAATGATGCCTCTAAGCATCGCTTCGCTCCGAGGTGGGAGAAGGGGGGCTGGGAGCTAGGAGAAGTTGTTGATCGAGTAAGGGATAGTCATTCTCGATGTTGTAGGTCTCCCCATTCTCCTTCACTCCCGACTCCTTCACTCCCGCCTTAAAGTCGACGCACCACTTCGACGAGCCGTGAATCATCGCGACAATCATCCGCAAAATCTCGTCGTAGAACTCGATCGCCTGTTTCGTCGTGTCCGTATCGAGATAGCTGTGCGCAGCAGCGTACTCAATCCAAACCTGCGTTTCGGCAGCTTCTGCCTCCGCAATATTCATCGTGCTACAGAAGTGCTTTTCGTAGCGTCGCTTTCGCCATGCCTCTGCAACATTGGCACTCACACTCCGTGACGAACGACGTACCTGATCCGTCAACGAATACATCTCCTCACGGGGAAACGACTTCGACAATTCAAAGATGCGTTTTCCGGCAGCAAACGATTTTTGAAAAACGATCAAATCGCGATGTGACCGTACTCGCTCATTCATTTCAATTCTCCTTGCAGCGCATCACTACCAGTCTGGCCACTCCCCACTCCCATCTCCTTCACTCCCATCTCCCCCACTACTTCACCACAGGAAAGCATTTCGCTGCCCCAATACGGATTGACCAGCTCGTCTTCAGGTTGCATCCAATCGCCACCACCACCGGGAACCATTGGGCAGTACATGTGAACCAACTTCGTTGCTGTCTGCTTGCCGCGAGCGATGGTCGCCGCACGGAGCAGCGAATGGCTGAGCGGCCGGAAGGATTTCCGGACCTGCTCCAGCGAACCTTGCATTCGTGCTAGGGATCGCTTGGCACTTTGCAGATGACTTTGCGCCTCATCGGGAACGTCCGCCAATCTCGTCAGCATGCCCAGCGATTCATCGAGCTTGTTCATCTCCAGCGGCGGAGGACTTTGGTCGGCGGCCAGAGCTTTCTGAATTGCAAAGTAGGCGGCATAAGCTCGGTCAAATTGCTCGGCACTCTCGCCGGTCAATGCGATCGGTTCGTTGTCAGGCAGTTCCAGAGGTCCAGGCGGATAGCTGGCCGCTTTGCTTGGGTCCATCAGCGAAGGATTCCCGGCGAGCTGCATCTGCGAATCAATCAGGAAGTTGCCATTCGTTGCAACCGTTTCGCCCGACGACATGCCTTCCAAGATGACCGCCCGATCGTCCGTCATCGGTCCCACCGTCACTCGGCGAATTTCAAAACGACCAGGATCCGTTTCGACATACACGACACTGTTCTCGCCCGTCATCAACACGGCATCGCGGGGAACCGTGACAACTTGCTGTTTCGGCAATGGCTCGCTGGCATAACCGAGCTTCGACGTGGGAATCAAATCCATGCCACAGATGGGGCAATCGCCCGGTTGCTCGCGGATGACCTGCGGGTGCATTGGGCTGATGTACTTTCCTGCGAGCACCGGATCGTAGATTCGATCTTGGCGAATGGCTGGAACGTAGACGCGTGCGGTCGCGTAGTCGCCCGGCTTTAGTTCCGCATCCGGGTTCAGCATTTCGACCCGAATTTGAACGGTGCGGGTCTTGGAATTCACGGTCGGGTCGATGAAGGCAACCCGTCCCGTGAAGACTTCGCCGGGTAACGATGAGACTTCCGCTTCAACCTGTTGTCCGAAACGAATGCGAGCGGCATCGTCCGGAAATAGATCGAGCATCAACCACACCGTCGACAGATTGGCGATGCGATAGATCTTGTCGCCCGTCTTGATATAGTCACCCTCAACGGCGTGCTTCTCGATCACGGTGCCTTTAATCGGCGAGCGAACACGAATCCGGCTTTCAGCTTTCCCGCGTGAACGAAGCTCGGCGACTTGGTCCTCAGTCAAACCAAGTTCGATCAGCTTTTGTTTCGAGAGTTCACCCATGTTGGATGAACCACCCAGTCGTTTCAGTTCGCTTCCTTGCACAGCGGTCAGGTATTCAACTTGGGCTGAATACAAATCGGGACTGTAGATCAACGCGAGGTCATCGTTCTCTTCAACCGGCACACCGACGTAGTTGGCGTAGAGCTTCTCGATGCGACCACCTACGTAGGCGGAGATCGTTGCCAACTTGCTCTCGTCATAGTCGACTGATCCGATCGTGCGAATGGTTTGCGAGACGGGACCGAGTTCGGCGGTTGCGGTTTGAATTCCAATCAAGCGGCGAGCGGCCGGTTCGATCGTCACTGACAATCCATCGCCGCCACCACCGCCGGTTGCTTTGACCAGCTCCATTGCGCAAACCGGACAACGTCCCGGTTCACTCGATGGCGGAGTACACATCATCGGACAGATATAGCGGTCATCCCCGGCGTCGGCGTTCGCGACAGAGGGCTTCGCCGAGTCAGCAACCGGCACCAACTTCATCGCACAAATCGGGCAATTTCCCGGCTCGTCCTGCCGAATCTGCGGATGCATTGGACACGTATAAATCGTTTCTCCATTGTTGGAACCGGCATCGTCGCTTGTCGCGACCATATCGCCGTTGCGAATCCAGCCCTGCCTCTGGGCCAAGCCAACAAGTGCAATGCCCAACACGAACACAGCCAACAAGACACCGGCATGCGTAACCGTCCGGCCAAGCCATTTGAGGGCGGATAGGCGGTCGCGAAGTCGCACCTTGGACGCAACATCAACGCTCGCCTTTGGCGATGTTTCGTCGCTGCCGACTCGTTCGGACGCACCGGTTGCGGACGCTTCCGCCAGTGGCGTTTCGGTATGTTTGGATTTGTTTTCACTCATGGATCACTCCACCTAGCGAAGCAGCCGACGACAGCATGCGAGAAGCGATGCTGCCGTCGGTTTTGTCCGCGGGCTGCGTGAGAAGCCTGACTATTCGGAGGCGTGTTCTGAGTGATCGTGCCCTTCGGCATCGTGGTCGTGCCCGGCGTGAGCGTCGACTTTGGCGAACTTCTCCGCCTTCTCTTCGTCGCTCAACGCAGCCCACTTTTCCGGGCAACCTTCGCAGCAGAATCCGATCGTTTTGCCGTCGTATTCGGCCGTCAGTTCTTCGGTCGGCTCGCCGCCCATGATGGGGCATTCGGAATTGGCAAAGCTCATCGGCGTCGCCTCAACTGGGGCCGTCACCGACGGTGCCGTTGTAGTCTGGTCCGTTTCAGCACAACCGGTAATGGTTGCAGTAAGAAGCAGCATCAGAGCTGCAGGAATTGCATGATAGCGCATGGAAGTTCTCTCTGTAGGACGACGGAAACAGTTCCGTCAGAAGGTTTGGGGGGCCGTTGAAGATTCGTTTTGGTGAGCGCGCACGCTCCCCAACGAACTTCGTTAGATCCGCCAAACGCAGAGAAAACGCTGAGAGAAATCAGCCCGACTTCCGAAAGAATCGTCGATCGCTTGAGGCCGATCGAACGCCAGGGGCGTTTCGTCTAGGACGACAAAGTCCAGCATCGAAAGACGATTCACGAGCTCGCGTACGATTTGTTCGCGGTGATCCGTTCGGTCCATCGGTGGCGTGGATACACCGCAAGTACACTGCGATACCGTCGGATAAGCCCCCGCTGCCACCAGAGCTTCGATGCTCTTTTCGGGCTGCCGTCTATGCTCCTCGGAGGGCTTTGTTTCATGCGTGCAGCAACAGCAGCGATCGCTCGCTGATTGCACCTCACAGCAGCCACAACCCGGACAGTTCTGCGTTTGCTCGCAAACCTTGTCCGCACAGTCGCCAAACATCGTCAGCGCAGCCATCGGCTGAATCGTCGTGCTGACGATCAGGCAAGCTGTAACGGCAATGTGGATTGTTGCGAGATTCATTCGGAACGACCGGAGGAAACATACCCTAATAAGGTATGCACATTATCGCTCGATGCCGAAAAGAGTGCAAGAGGAAACATCGTTACCAACGGAATCTTGGGTGCAACACGAATGGGCCAGCGTCGAGCAACAGCAGCGGAACTGATTCGTGCAGGAACCGAAAGTTGCTGGTCGTCCTGTTGCTCACACTGCCTGGGTGCCGAACGGCACGCGAAGCCATTGTATCCAAACCCGCCCTGCCGACGCCGAACTCGTATGCTTCGATCGAGTCCCGCAGTAAAGGCGACGTCATTCAGGAGACTTCGGGGCATGGTCAGGGCGTCGAGAAAACCACCGATGCAATGCTGGTGGGATTCCGAACCCATCAGGATGATTCCGAATTGGATGATCAGGACGCAGTCGTGTCATCTGAGCAAAGCAACAATGATGACATCGAGTTTCTAAACGGCGACGAGCAGTCAGACGTAGCGACTGAAAACACCTTCGCAGGGTTTTTGGATGGCGTCGAAGTCGAATCAACCGATCCGGGAACTCCCGTGACGCTCGACGAACTGATCGCCACGGCCGTTGCATCTCATCCGTCAATTGCCGCTGCTCGACAAAAGGTCGCCGCCGCATCGCATCGCATTCCGCAAGCCACCTCGCTCGAAGATCCCGTCGTGGGCAACACGTTCTGGCCCATTCATGACCAAGCCCTTCAAACGGCGGGCGGACGCATCGGTCACCAGTTCTCACTCAGCCAAAAGGTTCCCTGGCCGGAGAAGCTAGACGCTCGTGGGCAGGTCGCATACCGCGAAGTCCAAGTTGCTCGCGCAGAAGTCGCACGACGGCAAATCGAAATCACCGAAGCCGTTCGCTTGGCTTACTACGAACTTTGGCTCGCCGCCGAATTGTTGCGGATCGTCGATGACAACACCGAGATCGTCGAAGACCTCATCGCGGTATCCGAAGCCCGCTACCGAACAGGTGGCAGTCAACAGGATGTGCTTCGTGCGGAACTCGAAGGCGATCGTCTGGCCGAACAACTGATTGCTCTACGCCGACAACGCGAACAAGCCCGAGCCGATCTTGGTGCCCTCGTTCGGATGCCAATGAACTACATGCCTGTGGCGGCCGATGAACTCGAGGTCGATGAAGCGGCCCCGCAAATCGAACAACTTGTCGCCCAAGCGGAGCAATGCAATCCAACTCTGCAAGGACTTGCCGCCGAAATCGCCCGCGACCGAGCCAAAGAGTCCCTCGCCTGTTTGCAGCAGTACCCCGACTTTCAACTTGGTCTTGGATACTCGATTGTCAGCGACGATCACAACGTCCTCAGCCCCGTTGCGAATGGCCACGACAACATCAACTTCTCGATCGGCGTGACGCTTCCGATTTGGCGAGACAAGATCAACGCGGGCATCAGTGAAGCAGCCCATAACCGCAGCAGCGCGACGCTACGCCGAGAAGCTGAACGCGACCGTCTGCGTGGAACGCTCCGCCGCCAAGTCGCCGCCGCCTACGCCGCGATCGAACAACTTGAACTGTTGCGTACACGGCTGATTCCACGGACCGAACAAACACTCACGATCAGCACGGCCGACTATCAGAACGAGAAAGCCGACTTCACCGACCTCGTCGCCACCTACCGCGAATTGCTCGCCCTGCAAGTCCAAGTGGCCCGCACCAAAGCCACCCTTGCCAGCACCCTCGCTCAAATCGAACGAACCGTCGGTTGCCCAACCTGAACGACGAACAACCATCCAGAGCGTCTGGCGCAAGGCTTGATTAGTACCTGCTCTGCCCACACTCGCGATCAAACCAGTCGCTGCCGCCGGCAAGTAGCAGGCTCCATCAACAAGCCCTCGTTTTAGTTGGTAAACCGACGACAATTACGCGATTTTACGGTGAAACCTGCGGGCCAAAACGGAACCATGCTCCGATCGTCAGCGTTGCCAATACGACGCCCAGACCAAAGCTTGGCCAGAACGATAGTCCTGTTTTTGAGGACATTGCCAGCGGCACAAAAAACGGCAATCCGAGTGGCACCAGCACCAACGTCTCGCGAGCGAGTTTGCTGATCGCGATCATGTCGTGGTCTTTGTTCCAAGCCATGATGAACGCGAGAATGCTGATGGTCGGCAGTGTCAGCAATAACGCACCCAAACGAGGCAGCCGAGACGACAACTCGGCCACGGCGACTATCACCGCAGCTGAAATCAACGCTTTGACGATCAACCACATTCGCTTAGTCCTGGTTGAAAGAGTGCAGCCTATTCACGGTCGTGAGCTTCTTCTTTGAAGTCGCCTGAGTACGGTGTGCCATCAATCACACCTGTCATGCTTCCTTCGTACTCTTGAACGACAACAAGCTTTTCATGCGTGCCGATGAATCGTGATGCTTTGCCGTCGGGGTCGTTTTCTTCCGGCGAAGCATTCAGGGTCACCGTCATTTCTGGATCGACGATATTCAGCTCGATGGTTTCTGCGTCAATTGGGACGGGTGTCTTTTCATCGCCACCTAACACATACACCGTTGCTTGAGTCTTGTCGTGATCGACTGTGAATTCGACGTGGAATTTCCCGCCGCCCCAGTCGGCGATCGTGCCGTCGTGAGGGCCAGTGCCATGGCCATGACCGGCAACACTGTGATCCTTTTCATCGCCTTCGGCGTGTTCGTGACCGTCGGCCTCTGTTTCGACACTTGGCGTTGGTGTTGTTGATGCGGTTTCTTGCTTGCAACCGCCGAAGCCGAAAAGGCAAGCGACGGTGAGCAGCGAGGCGAATGTGTTTTGAATCTTCATGGAATTGTTCTTTGGATAGGAAGTGAGAGTTTTGTCGTACCAGTCGGGTGTGTGGATCAAATCATTGCTAGTTCGTCCTCCTCTGTCTCTTGCTCGGCAAGCCTTGCGGCGTCTCGGCCGCTGAACTTCCAAAACAGTCCGGGGTGAATCAGGAATTCGCAGAACGTTGACGTGGTCAATCCACCAAGGATGACCGTTGCCACCGGGTACAGAATCTCACGTCCAGGTTCTTGACCACCTAGAACCAATGGGATCAGTCCAATGCCGGCGGTAAGTGCCGTCATCAACACGGGTGCGAGTCGTTCGAGACTTCCGCGAATGATCATCGCTTGCGAGAAGTCTTCGTTTTCCTCTTTCATCAAGTGGAAATAGTGCGTTACCAAAAGGATCCCATTGCGAACCGCGATCCCACCAAGCGAGATGAAGCCAACCAAGCTGGCGACCGTGAGGCTTTGCTGCGTGATGACCAAAGCCAGCACACCGCCGATAAAAGCAGTCGGCAGGGCGTTGAGAACTTGCAAGACGATCCGAACCGATGGGAACAGCAGCATTAGCACCACGAACATGCCAACGATGGAGATGCCAGCCAGCACGACGATTAGCTGAGTCGCACGCTGCTGGCTTTCAAACTGCCCGCCATACTCGATGAAGTAGCCGACCGGCATTTGCACTTCATCGCCGACTCGTTGTTTGATTTCACCCACCGCACTGGCAAGATCGCGGCCCTGCGTGTTGCAGCGGATTACGATCCGTCGGCGGGCGTTTTCCCGATTGACGGAGTTTGGCCCGGTGCCTTCACCGATGTCTGCGACCTCTCGCAGTGCAATCTGCCCGCGTTCGGTTTCGTCGGCTTGATGCGGCAAGTCAATGCGAAGACGCCCGAGATTGGCATAGTCCGCCCGATACTCCTCTTCCAAGCGAACAAGCAGATCAAAGCGCCGTTGGCCTTCGAGTACTTGCGAGACCACCTCGCCTTGCAAAGCCGTTTGCAACACGTTGGCGACATACTCTCGCGTCAATCCGTGCAGGGCCAAGTCGTCCGCACGCAATTCGATATGCAACTCAGCCGTTTCGCGAATTGGCTCGACAATCGGCGGCGTGATGCCAGGAATGTCTTGGATCGAGTTTTTGACTTGCTCGGCGACTCGGCCAAGAGTGTCGAGATCATCCCCGTGAATTTTGATCGCAATTTGAGCGTAGACCCCCGAAACCATGTGGCTGATCAAGTGGGCAAGCGGTTGTTCGACTTCAATGTCCACGCCCGGTGCTTCATCGCTGATCTTCTCCAACAACTCGGCCAGGATGTCTTCGCGATTGGTCTCGGAATCCGGATTCATGCTGAGAATGTATTCGCCGAAATTCACTGGCGACGCGTGTTCGTCCATCTCGGCCCGACCGGTTCGACGAACGAAATACAGAATCTCTCCGTCGGGCCTTTCATCGGTCTTTTGCATCGACTGAAAGACCGCGTCGATCGAACGCGAAACTTGGTTCGACGCATCCAGCGACGAACCAGGCGGAAGCGTCACGTTCACTTGGATGCTGCCTTCGTCAAAAGGCGGCAAGAAGTTTCTGCCCAATTTGGACATTTGCCAAGCCGCGAGCGCAACGGCGATCCAGGTCAGGAGCAGCAGCGTGCGAGGCATCGCCATGCTAAGTCGTATCAGCGGCGTGACGAGGTTCTTTAGCCCGCGTAGCAAGAACCCATCGCCTTCACGGTGGGTCGCACCTGACTTGGGCAGCAAGTAATACGAAAGCACCGGCGTGACGGTCATCGACACGACGAACGATGCAAGTATCGAAACGATGTACGCAAACCCGAGTGGTGTGAACAAACGGCCTTCCACGCCCGAGAGTGCGAAGAGCGGCAGAAACGAAAGGATGACAACCGCGGTGCCGAAAACGATCGAGCTGCGAATCTCTCTGCTGGCTTCAAAGACAATGACAATCGACGGCTTTTGCCCTTCGGTTGGTAGGGTGTTGTTCTGCTTAAGACGTCGGAAAATGTTTTCAACATCGACAATCGCGTCGTCGACCAATTCACCCATGGCAACGGCGATACCGCCGAGCGTCATGACGTTGATCGACAGTTCGCTGCCGCTGAGGATTCCGACCAGACGGAAGACGAGCGTGGTCAACACAAGCGACAGCGGAATGGCGGTGAGCGTGATGAACGTCGTACGAAAGTTCAGCAGGAATAGAAACAAGACGATGATGACCAGCACCGCACCGATCACAAGTGCTTCCGCAACGTTGAAGATTCCACGGTCAATGAAGTTCTTCAAACGAAATAATTCGCTGTTGACGATGATGTCGGCTGGCAACGACGCTTCGACCTCCGCAAACGCCGCCGCAACGTCGTCGGTCAGTTTTCGCGTATCAACATGCGGTTGCTTGACCGTCGTGAACACGATCCCTGGCCGTCCGTTGACGCTTCCGTCGCCACGCTTCAATTGAGGTCCCTCGGTGACTCGAGCGACCTGTTCGAGCAACACGGAGCGTTTGGGGTTGCTGCCGACGGGAACCTTTTTGAGGTCTTCAATGACGACTCTCGGTTGCGGCCCGAGTCGCCCAAGCACACGAATCGGACGCTCCGTCTCGCCCGTCACGGCGAATCCGCCGCTCGTGTTGATGTTGCTTTCCCGCAGTGCTTTCTCGACATTCTGCACCGTGATGTCGTATTCCAGCAGTGCAGTGGGATCGATCAGGATTTGATACTGTTTTCGATCGCCGCCCTGCATGAAGACTTCCGCGACGCCGGTTGTTTTTAATAGGCGAGGCCGGATGATCCAATCGGCGATCGTACGCAGTTCAAGTTGTTGCTTGGCGTCGGAATAAAAGTTGGCTTCATAAGTTCGTCCGTCGATCTCAATCGTCGCCGTCCCGACGTTCGGTTCCTCTGCCGCCGACCAGTCAACCGATTTCGGCGCAAGTTTCTCCCACGTTGCAAAATCGTGTCGATCGCCTGGTCGCCAAACTTCGATGTGCGGCGTTTGACCATCGGCCACGGTCATTTCCGCCATCAGATTGGTCGTTCCGACTTGAGCAAGCTTTCCGCCATCGGGACCGTCTTGTCGATAGATGCCTGCGACGACGATCTGGCCCATGATCGAGGAGGGCGGTGTCATCTGAGGCTGAATTCCCGCTGGCAAGATTCCTTCGAGTGTTGTCAGTCGTTCTTGCACGGTTTGGCGAGCTGCACGGATCTCGGTCGACCAATCGAACTCGACAAAGATGATGTTCAAACCTGATGTCGACTGACTGCGAACGGCTTGCACTCCGTTGGCACCCATCAATGCGATTTCGATCGGCTGAGTGACCAGCGTTTCGACTTCTTCGGTCGCCAAGCCCGGTGCTTCGGTGATGATGACTACGCGAGGCCGGTCGAGGTCTGGGAAGACGTCGATCGACATTTGCGTCGCAAGGTACGAGCCGTAGACCAGCACGACCAAACTGATCACGACGACCAGCATGCGGTAACGCAATGAGAAACTAATAATAGAATCGAGCATGTTGAATTCTCAGTGTGCGGCGTGAACAGTGCCGTCCGGATGGACGTGGAGGCCGGGCTGCTCGCCGCTGGCTGTTTGCGATTTCAAGACTCGGTTCAACGATGCGGCGGAACTCTGGGCCAAGTAGCTCCCACGTGGAATGCTGCCGTCGTTGGCGATCACTATTGACTGACGGTCTTCGTGCAGGACATGAACCGGAAACCGTTTGAAGAGGTCGCCGTTTTGACGGAACACATACGCCTCAGGGCCTTCCCGAACCACGGCTTCAGCGGGCACAACGATGACATTTTCAAATTGTTCCACCGGAACGCGAATCCTTGCTCGTTGGCCAGGACGGAATCGCCAAACCAAGAACTGATTGCCCGATTTCGTGTAGGCGTGCGAATGATTCGACAAAGGGACAAAGAAGTCAAATGTGCGGCTAGCAGGATCGATCGAATTCGATAGATGCCGAATATGAAACGTTTGCTCGATCATGGGCCAATCGCCGGCTTTATCCTCCGCAAACTCGATCTCGACGGGACGATTCTCCGCCGCCGCCTTCTCCAAAAACGACGCTTCGCGTTTGAAGGCGTGTCCGACCACGTACAGCGATTGATGGTTCGATAACTTGGCAAGCAACTGGCCGGCCTGCACCTGCTGACCCATCTCCACGCTCAACTCTTGAACCTCATAGGCAATTTCGCTCGGTGAGACGGAATCTGTGATCAGACTCGCTTGCTGAACGGGGTTACTGGGTTCGCCGGATGAAGCGACTTGTCCAGCCAATGGTGGAGGAGCGGTGACTTCGATCGTTGAGACGAACTGCCCTTGTTGTTGAACGAGATCAATCTGTTCAGGACGCAGGCCTCGCGTCAGCAAATCCTGCCGAGAGGATTGAATGATCGCTTGTTGACGGCTCATGTCTGCTTGCAGTTCGATCATCTTCGCCTTGGACACCGCACCAGTGCGAACGGCTCCAGACAAGCGGTCGATCTGTTCCTGGATGATGCCCGTTTCTTGATTCGCCTTGAAGAGCTGCGTCTGCGTGCTCTGCAAGTATTCGCTGAACAATCGAAGCGTGAACAAGGCATCGCCCGGCCCCATCGTATCGCCCGGAAACGCGTGAATCGCGGTCACAATGCCAACAGCGGGCGATGTCACACCACGATCCGACAATCCCGGCCGATCCGCCACGACACCAGGAATCGTGACTGATCGCCAGTACGCTTGCGGCTTCGCGGGAGCGGACGACAAGCCAAGGTTTTTCCTTGCTTGCTCGCTGATCTCAAGCACCGTTTGCTTCTCGGCAGACTCGCCCGACGAGCTAGCAGTCGGCGTTTCGCTCAACTCTCTACTACCGAACAATTCTGCTCGGAAGAACCAAATCGCGGCGACAACAGCGATGATGATCCCTGGCCCGACCAGGGCTTTCAGAACGGATGTGATGTGTTTCATTGTGGGGTTCGTTCTCGACGGATTCTCAGCGGGCAGCACAGACCGGCAGCGAAAATCCGGAGAGACTTTCGGCTGGGCCGACGTGGTGGATCGAAACTCTCAGTGAGTTTCGCTATGGAGAGGCGGGTGCAACACAGTCAACGAGTGTGTGCAGGCGTCCGCTACAGCCGAAGAGAGGCCGTGAGAAGATAGATTGGCAGCGTCCGATAGCGATCCGGCGGATCACTGGTGCGCCATCTTGGTCGAAGGGCGACGGGAAGCGGATCTGAAAACGCGACCCAGTCTACCGAGTGGAACTCAAGCCCGATCACCCCCGAAGTTCGCGTCAGCGAATGACCCGAAGCAGCCAAATAGACGGCATCCGAATCGTGTTCGGCAGCTGGCGAAAGCAAGTCGTTTGGCGATGCCGTATCGCCTTCACCGTCATGCTCATGATGGTCGTCATGGGCGTGACCGTGCATATGCACATGCGGCCGCAAAGTATGACCGTCCGATTCAGCCACGCCGCTACCCGCGTGCGAATGAGGCAAGCATTGCCCGAGCACGAAAAGGGGAATCAGCAGTAGTGAAAGAACACGGTTCATGCAAACAGCTTAACTGCCAATTCGAAGATTCGCTATAGCGACCAAGCAAGTACCTAGTGACGGAAAACCCCGACACGGCCAACGTCAACCCTCAGGACTTGATCGAGCGTCATTGACATGATTCGCTGCCGATGCGAAATCGCCAACCAGTTTCATCCGTTGACAACCCCATGCAACCACGGATGACGAACATCATTGGGCTGTGAACGATTGTCAAATTGAACCTGCGATAGCTCGCAATAGACAGAATCCCCGTGGCAATACTTGCCAGTTCAAGTGGTTGGTATCCAACACCGACGGCAGGATCGAATGCGAAATGTCAACTTTCGCCGCTTCTGTAACGTCGCGTTGATCGTCCGCGACTCGCGGCCCTTCCCAAAATGCATCGCTTAAGTGGGCGTTGCTTGCTTGCAGCATCGTGTGAATTCGGCTTGGGAAGAGAAGCCAACCTCTCAATCGGCCCAGCGTTTGCTACTTGGTCCTGGAAAACGAGATCTCTTGGGCAACGCAATCTGCTGCTCAAGCAACCGATCCCCATTCCACAAGGATTCACTGATGGCTAAGCAAGCATACACCTACACCGACGACGATCTGAGCACCTGGGAACGCATCAAAAAAGCGTTCGCCAATGACTGGGAACAAACCAAAGCGGACTTTGGTTCCGACTCGTCACGCGACATGGACCAAGATGTCGATGACACGCTGAAACAAATGTCTGGCTCGGACGATGCCTTTGAAAACCGAGAACAAGCCTTCCGGTTCGGCTACACGGCCCAGCACCGTTTGGGCGCTGAGCATCCCAATTGGAACGACAACGTCGATCGACATCTTCGCGAGGAGTACGACGGCGACTACGCAGCCGATCGAGCCTACATCCAACATGCCTATGGCTATCGCGCCCGAAACTGAGCGGCGCGAGCGCGGGCAAGATCGGAACGACCCCATGAGTGACCGAGGCGTTGCTGCGGTGACTCGTGTGGGTGGATGCGACTGCAAAGCACGGAACGCTCTCAGGGGAACTTCACGCCGGTTTCTGGAGTGCCCATCAAGCGGAATCGGCGATCTCTTCCCATGGACAGCGCCCACTGCAACTGGATCTCCATGCCAGTGCAGGAAGACAAAGATGCCACCATGAAACTTGAACCGGTGACCGCATGGTCGCTTCTATTGGGCCTGATCTTTCTGCTCGCTGCGTTGGGCCGGGGGCCGCTGCGACGTTGGCCGGTATCGATGCCCGCGATCTTCCTGGCGATCGGTGCGGCGATCGGACCGTGGGGCCTGGGATTGCTCGATTTCGAGTTGATCAAACATGTCAAAGTGGTGGAATCAGTGACCGAAGTCGCTGTCTTGATCAGTTTGCTCACCGCCGGATTGCAACTCAAGCCACAGTGGAAGCACTACCTGAGGGCACCCATTCCACTGGCATCCGTGACAATGATCGTCACGATCACCGGCGTCGCCATCGTGGGAACGATGTTGCTGGACTTGCCCTTGGGAGCCGCCATCTTGCTGGGAGCCGTTCTCGCACCAACGGATCCTGTCCTGGCCAGTGACGTGCAAGTCAAAGATCATCAAGACACCGATCGACTGCGATACGCGCTCACCGGCGAAGCGGGGCTCAATGATGGTGCCGCTTTTCCATTCATCATGCTTGGCCTGGGACTGCTTGGGCACCATGAACTCGGCGAATATGGTTGGCGATGGATCACGGTGGATCTTTTGTGGGCAACTACAGCAGGACTTGGTGTGGGTTGGATAAGCGGTTACTCGGTCAGCCGCGCGGCAGTGTGGATCAAACGGCAAGCCAACTCGCCCGCCGCCTGCGAAGAAGCGTTGACGCTGGGACTGATCGGGCTGAGCTATGGAGCGGCACTGTTGCTTCACGCCTATGGTTTCCTGGCTGTCTTTGCTGCGGGCGTTGCGATGCGACGGTACGCGGACCGGCAATCTGATGACGAGCAGCCTGACAAGCTGATGCACACGGTGACCGAAGTGAACGACCAGTTCGGACACATCATCGAAGTCGCCGTTGTCGTGTTGGTGGGCGCCCTCGCGACCTCCCATTGGACCATGGCGAGCGACTGGTGGATCGCGATGCTCGTGTTTTTCCTGTTCCGACCAATCGGCGTGCTGCTCGCACTGGCGCTCAAAGACATCCGCTTCTCGCAAAAGATCCTGATCTCTCTGTTTGGCATTCGCGGAATCGGATCACTCTACTACCTGAGCTACGCGATCAGTCATGGACTGGAGGATCCCATCGCCAATCGACTCGCTGGAATCGTCCTCACCACCATCACACTTTCGATCATGATCCACAGCAATGTCGCATCGCTGATGATGCGAAGGTACGCCGAAGAAAAGGATGCCAAAACAACGCCCGCCACTTCATGATCGGTCTGCGATGCGACGCTCGGACGATGTCTCGAGTCAAACGCTCGCGACAGCGTCGACGATGATGGCCAGTCCGTGCGTCAATCAATCCTCGCAGACTTTTCGAATCGCTTCCTCAATTCGATCTCGGGCGGATTGAGACAAGCGTGCCAGACCGATACTGCGAGCCAATGCGATAGCGGGATCGTCTTCCGCCAAGAGCTCTCGCTGCTGATGGATCAAACCGGAAAGCTCGGCAATGGAGATCTCATCGACGCTGCGTCGGTCATCGTCAGATTTGGCGAACCGAAAATTCACGACCGTCTGTGGCTCTTCGCTGGACCAGAGGAAGCGGCCGGTCGATTCGTCGGTTGCGACCACGTCCCCGAGCAGTTCCAGGATGCGGTTTCGGATGTTGGCTCCCGTTCTTGCGAATCCATGTGCCCGGGCAATCTGTTTGGCGAGAACATCATCGCGAATGGGGGCTTCTTGTTTCAAGACTTCCATCGCCATCTGCTTCAGTTCGTCATCGTAGGACGAGTCGTAAAACCGATCTTGGTTGCCAAATGCGTCCGGTAACTGGACGCGAGCATAGTTGGCATTGGAATCGTTGTTCGCGGCGGAGCTTGCCGATGACTCTTCATCGGCCGGGGCCGGCTGGGAGGGCGCGTTAGCAGGTTCTGCTTCGTCAGGCACTTCTTGTGGGGTTTCGATTTCTGGCTTGGAAATCCCGGCTTCTTCGCTTCGCGACTGTTCCAACAACTCAGACAATTGTTGGTCAAGCGTTTCGGTTGCCGATTTCGCGTCGTACCACCAATCGGGCGACCAAACTCGCAAGATGTTCCAACCAAGGTTCTCCAGCACCATTTGCCGAGTCTTGTCACGGTCGCGGGCCACCGCACTGCGATGATAGGTCGCCCCATCGCACTCGACGCCGGACAGAAACGCACCTGGTTTGTCGGGATGTCGAATGCCCAGGTCGACGCGAAATCCAGACACGCCGACTTGCGGCACGACTTGCCATCCCTTGTCTTGCAACGCCTCCGCAACAGCCTCCTCGAAGGGCGAATCGAATCCACCGACACTCCCTTCGATCCGTGCCGCGATTGCTTCGGGACCTTTCTCGGCGTATTCCAGGAACGCTTTCAGGTCGCTCACGCCTCGAGCTTTGGATCGTTCCGCATTGAGTTCGTCAGCCTTGAAGGACGAGAAGACGACCAGTTCCTGTCGTGCCCTTGTAACAGCCACGTTCAATCGCCTCTCGCCACCGTCACGATTCAACGCACCAAAGGTCAGGGGGATGCTCTTGCCGGAGATGTCGCGACCAAACGTGATCGAAAACAACATCACATCACGCTCGTCGCCTTGGACGTTCTCGAGATTCTTCACCACGGTCGGCTCAATCCGTTCGTCGGCAAAGTACCAATCCAACTCGGGGCAATCTCGCTGGGCTTGATCGAACAAGTCTTGGATCAGCGACTGTTGCTGAGAGTTGAACGTGATCACACCAAACGTCAATCGCTTCTCTTCCGGCAGACTGAGATTGCGTTTCATCCTCTCGACGGCATCGCGAACAATCGCTTCTGCTTCTTTGCGATTGGTGCGGCTCTTGCCACGATCGTAGACCGCATCGGGAAGGTGGACGAACGAGACGCCCCGATCCTCCGATTCCGCCGCGGGAAACGTGACCAAGTTGTTGCCGTAGTAGTTCCAGTTCGAAAACGCGATCAAGGATTCATGGCGACTGCGGTAGTGCCAGTTCAACTGGAGTGTTGGCAGTCCCGATGCCTTCGCTTCGTCCAGGATGCTTTCGAGGTCTTTCTCGTGATCTTCGATATCGTCATTGGTTTCATCATCGTCGGTTCGACCAAAGAAGTTTGTCGGCGGCAGTTGCTTGGGGTCGCCCACGATGATCGTTTGTCGGCCGCGAGCGATCGCACCGATCGCGTCCCACGTCGTGATCTGGGACGCTTCATCAAAGATGACGACGTCAAACAAGGCCTGGTCCGACGGCAGGTACTGTGCGATCGAAAGCGGCGACATGAGCAAACACGGTGCAAGCTTCCCGAAAGCTTCCGGCATCGCACTAATCACCTCGCGAATCGACTTGCTGGGACGAGTCAATCCGATTTGATGACGTAGCAGCCCTAGTTCACTTTTCTTGGGAATGCCTTCGACAGGCAAGTTGTGGGAGATCGCCTGTTTGGCACGCGTTGATGCTGCCGCTCGGGCCTGCTCATCCAATTCCCGAAAGTCAGCGATCGCATCTTCATGCTTGAAGCGTTGGAACGAGCGCAGGACATCGTCCCGGTCGATCACGCCCCGAATCCACCACTTCGCGTAGGCTAGCCGAAAACGGTCGACTAAGTCGGACGCGTTCAATTCGCCTTGCTCCAGGGCGGTTACGAAAGAAGCGAGCCCTGCTGTCTTCGCCTCCTTCTTTACCTCACACCACGACGTCCAACGTTGCAGGCCACTTCGATTCGTTTCAACGCCCTGCGCGGCGGCGATTGCGGCTTCGACGATTCCCGTGGTCTCTTTCGACAGAGGCATCGCCCCGGAGGCATCTGAAAACGCTTTGATACCAACTAGAAATGCTTGCGTCGCTTTCTGGAATTGCGCGGCAGCCACGAACGGAGGTGCTTCAACGTTCTCTCCATTGATAGACGGATGAACTGCTTTTGAAATTTCGTTCGTCGCGTTCAGCAGCTTTCCGATGGCGACAATCGAAGAGCGAAGTTCGCTGGCCTTTGCCACCTGAGCTTCTAGCTTGGACGTGTCGGTTTCAGTGCCATTCCAGTGGCTTGTCTGATTAGCGAGCGGACTGGCCGCGATGGTCGTCAATTGCTGCCGGACCGATCGAACGCCCGCGATATCCGTTTCCGGATTGGCGACACCACTCGATGCGTATGTCTGCAACAGACGAGTCACCTTTCGCTTGGCGAACCATGACATCGGAAAGAATGCTGAAACCGCTTGACGCCAGTTTTGGTCGATCTCGTCAATCGGAACTGTATCGAGCGAATCAGCGTAGTCCGCGTCCATGGACTGCATCGCGTCATGGTAGGCTTCGATCGCGGATGCCAATTTGGCTTTGGCCGCGGGGAATTTCGCAAATTGCTTGTGGAACAGCATGCGAACATCCTCGCCGGCACAATCGACCAAGGACCTTGCCAACCGATTTAAACCATCCATTTCCGCCAACGAACAATCCAGCTTCGGTCCAATGCCGATCGCTTTGGCAAAGGCTTGCAATGCGTCTCTCAAACCACTCGCGACACTCTGCAGCTGCCCACACTGAACAAGCAGCGTTTGCTCCCATGAGGCTGACCACTGCGTCTTCTTCACCATCGGCAACGCGGATGCGGGATCGATCGCGCCGTAGGTGAGTGCCAGTGAATCGACGATGCGGGCTAGGTTTTGATAGGCGTCGCGATCGTGCTGCACGTTGTCGGCCCAATCCAAAGGCGGCGTTGGTTGGTCGCCACCTTTCACACATGTGCCCATCGCCTCGAATGCGGACCAGCCGTTGGGATGCGTCTGGTGAATGGAGGCAACGTAGGCGTTCAATTCGTCTCGGCGGATTTTCAGACGCTCACTGATGGTGAGCCAATCGTTCTCGTCGACTCGCCGGTTGTTTTGCCATGCCGAATTCAATTGGTCGAGGAATTTCCGGCGTTCGGCCTTGTTGCTATGCAGCTCAAGACAGCAATCGCCCAACCCATGTTCTTTCAGCCTTCTGTAAACCACATCGAGGGCGGCTGTCTTCTCCGCAACGAACAACACGGTTTTGCCAACTGCCAAGCACTGCGAAATCACGTTGGCGATTGTCTGGCTTTTTCCCGTTCCCGGCGGTCCTACCAGAACAAAGTCCTGCCCCTCGGAGGCTGCCATCACGGCGGCCAACTGCGACGAATCGGCTGGGAGCGGGTGATAGATGTCTTTGGGAGCAAACCGAACGTCGATCTCCCCAGGACTTGGGATCGAACCCGACGCGGATTCAAACGCCTGGTCGGGGCTGTCGATCAAGTGGCGGACGACTCGGTTTTGCTTCAGCGCTTCGATGCGATCAACCAAGTCCTTCCACATCAAATACTTCGCGAACGAGAACGTTCCCAATGCCGATTCATCGACGACTTCAAAGCCAGGAATATCGCGAACTTCTCGACGCATCGTGGCAAGGATCTTCGGAACATCGACGCCGCTCTCGTCGCGAGGAAGATCTGACTCAAAGAACGACAAGTCTCGATCGAAGTCCTTTTTCAGCAACTGAATCAAGGTCGCGTTGAACCGGACATCGTCTTCGTGCAACGCCAGGTAATACGGCGACAACGCACTTTTTCGAGTCAGTTTGACAGGCACCAGCAACAACGGTGCCCGGTAGGTCTTGGACTCTTCCGGTTTCTGCTTCCATCGCAAGAATCCAACTGCCAAAAACAGCGTGTTCGAACCTCCTTCGGAGAGATCATTCCGGACGTTGCGATAGAGCGTGGTCAGTCGCTTCGACAGTTCATCCTCGGTGAGGGAGCAAGATACTTCGTCACGATTCAAAGCCTGGCGTGCAAACTCGACGTCCAGATCCTGGCTGGTTCGCTGGCGATGAGTTTCCGCGTCACGTTCGCCGAGCGGGTTTTGCTTCGGCAGCGAAAGCAACCGCAGCTTCTTGCCATCTGCCAAGCGATCCTCGAGCAAGGAGATGTCAGGGCAAAGGATTGGTACCGATTGCTTGTTCGGCTTGAAATTCAACAGCCGATTGCGAAGCGAGAGGTCCAGCAATTTGCGTTGCCAACGGTCTATGCGACCTTCAGGCGTGGCAGGCGTCTCATCCGCCACTTCCATTGCGAGATCGGCGATCGCGGGAGCGGCGGGCAACGGAAGCGGTCCACGTTCTTCTTGAGGTTCTTCCGCGTTGTTCGCCGCGGCTTGATGCGAAGCGAGCGGACGAATTTGGCTCATTCGCGCACGCCCGATGTCGATTGTCGCGAGGTAAGCGTCTTCTTTTGCCTCGCTGGTCGCTGCCGTTGCTGTTTTGACCGCATCTTCAAATCGGGCTGGCGGACGTCCGGTAACGAGCGTGGTCTCAAAGGTGATCAGTTCACGAGCGGCGATTGCTTTTCGGATCTCACTGCAATCTCGCTCGATCACATGCCCAAGTGTTTTTTCGATCAGCCACGCGCCGACGAAACAGTGACCTTCCACCATCACCACGACGGGATTCAATCCGACCGCTTCAATTGCGGCGGCGAACAGCAGCGTGCTGTCCATGCATGTGGCCAAGCCATCCGTCATCACCGTGGCGGGACGACGAGTTTTCTGGCCAACCAATTCGAAACTTCGTGGCGGGTTCGCATAAGTCAACGAGCGAGACGCGACCGCCGACCACAGGGACGCGACAAGCATGTATGCACGTCGCGGGTCACGGCTCTGGTAACCATCGAGTGCTGAGTCGTAGCCGTGTTTCGCTAACACATCGCTGGCAATCTTCAGCACCTTCGCGATGGCGGGATCGTTCGGCATCACAAACGCCGCCAGCAACTCGCCTCCTGAATTCAAGCCTCCCCACTCGTCTCGGGCCAAAACGCGAATTGCTTTCTCCGCCGTCCCAATGACTTTCTCACCATGACAGAGCGTGAACCTCAGGACACCACGTTCGGCTTCGTTCAGACCGTTCAAGTAGTCTGCATCCAATTGCACGTCGCGATCACGAAGCACGTTTTCGGAATTGGCATCCAGTCGATCAAGCACCCACTGCTTGGGGCGGATAAAGCTCGGTGACGAAGCGACCGACAGTCTGACATCTTGAATCGCTTCGCCGGTTCGGTTTCGGACCTGCAATGACTTCACCAGCGGGACCGAATTCTGCCAAGACGCATAGTTCAAGCAATCAGTGGCTTCCACTTGGATGCAAACAGGTTCCGAAGTCACGTTCAATTCGTCAGTCATGATGTCAAGCCAGCCCAATGTTCCTGTCTGAAAGCGGGATGAGATTGTAGATGGCTGCGAGGCAATCAACATCTCGCAAAGATGCGCGGAGCCGAATCGGAATTTTCGATGAAACGAACATGCCGGTTACGTTGACTTTGTCACTCAACAACAGAACGTTGTGGTGTTATCAAACGATGGGAATCACCATTCTCACCACGAGCGACAAACCAGCTCAAAGCAGGACGTGTTGAACTGCGTCGTTTGCGAGGCATGCACCGGGATTGCGTTTGGACAATCCCGCTGCCCCAAACTGATCACGACAAGGTGATCGCCGGAAGTGATCGCACGATTTCTGTCACCCGAGTGCAGGCAAAGTGAACGCCTGCACTAAGCAAATTCTTGAACAGGCAGGCTCGCTGCGGGTAGTCGTCTGGGCGGGCAATCGCCTGGGATGGTGTCGTATCGACAATCGCGACCGCACTACCGAACGGACACGAACCCTTTGGGCGCTTCAGCTGTCTCGTTTCGTTGTCGATACCCGTCCGTTTTGTTTCCGCCGGAAATGCGTCGAAGAAGTGTCAAACCAATCCTTGGATCAACTCGAAGCCTCCAGCGACGATCTGCTGCGGATTGTCTTTTCAATCGTGGATGAATCGATGCTTCGTGAGATCGCCGCCGCGGACTACGGAGCGGATTTTGACGAGCACCTTGAGCAACTTGCAGCGATCAAGAGCGGCAAAATTCTCGCCCCGATGCAGTGGGAACCGAAAGAGGTTCTCGAGCTGATCCGGTGGTCGGAACCGGAAGATCCAAGTTGGTCGCCTGGATCGACCGGCGATCGAGGCCATTGGATGCGTCTGTTCGCGTGCGCCGCGTTGCTTCGCGCAGCGAGCGAACCCGCGAACCAAGGCTATTTTACCGGGGAAGATTCGACGATCATTCAGCTCGTTGAGAGTGCGATGAAACTTGGCGACAAGACTTCACATGCGGCGCTGAAGTTTCTTTGCTGGTGCATGCAAACTCGCCCACCCGAAGAGACGGAGCGTCCGTACTTTGCGATCGGGACACTGATCCTGCTCGTTTGGCTCGACAAGCTAGAGCCGGGGATTTTTGACGCTCTCCAACCCGCAACCAAACCGTCTGGCTTGTATCCAACAAGGTTGTTCAAGGACTGCCAGACGTCCAAAACTTGGCACCGGCTTGTCACGGAAGTGCTGATCGAATCAAACCATTCCAGTCAATACGTCCGAGATTTCGCGGGCAGTCTCCTCCAGGACAGTGACGCGGACGCAGGGGCGTGAAAGAGACACGCGATGGATTACAGTGTCTGTCGCTACCTGACTGCACCGTTCCGCAAGCAGAACGAATCGATTCCTTGTCCAGGGATCCGTTTTCTTCGCGGCCAGTTCGATCACCTTCAAGACCGGAAGCACCTCATCTTGTCAAACTCGGGCGTCTACTTCATCACCTGCGAGTTCCTCGGCAGACGATTCGTGAAGATCGGCCGATCCACCAATATCGCACGACGACGAAATCAACTGCAGTCGGGATGCCCATTCCGCCTGAAGGTGGAACACATCGAAGTGATGTCCGAGTCCGAAGCCGTCAAGAAAGAGAAACAGTGGCGTGCGATGTTCCAGGACATGCGAAAACGATGCGAGTGGTTCAACACCAACACGGATGAAGTGAACACCCAACTCATGTTCCACTGGTTCCCCTACGAGAACGAAATCGAAGCGTTCATCGAACGCCTGAAAGCCAAAGACTCCACCACCGAGATCGACGAAGAAGAAGCTGCCCCGGATCACCAAGAACAACTCTTGTTCTGATCACCACGTGTGCTCAATTAAATCGGCATTCTTCACAGTCTCCATCGCTGCGGCCCAGCTGTCGAGCGTGCGGCGGATGGCGTGGGCGGCCGACCCTGTTGTGATTGGAAGCCAGGCGTGAGATCATGAGCACGATCTTCTCAATACCAAGGATTGCCGATGAATTCAGACGAACTGGCAGCGAAGGTCTTATCGCAAATCGAGTCCGTGGAAGTTGCATTCGAAGCCCCTGAACTCGATGAAAAGGCCAAAAGAAATGCAGGCCGAATGATGCAGGAGATTGTTTGTCAAAGGCTTCAGGCTTACGGGACGACTCTCGTGAAGCAACGTGGTTCGCGTTACGCATGGGGTAATGGCATCGTCCTGAATCGGAATGCCCGGGTTGGTCAAGGGTTCTGGACGAATATGCCGCCTGGGCAACTCGATGAGTTGAGCGAGCTTGCGTCAGACCAACCCGCAGTCTTTCTTTTTTGCTATTTCCAGGTTGCCGAATGCAGAATTCACGTCTGGGCATTGCCTCAAAACCTTGCGATTCCCGCCATCGCCTCCATTCCAATTACGAAATCCGGTGTCAAGACAGTCTACATTTCTCTGGAAGAGCAGCGTCTAAAAACGGCGAAAGATTCGCCCGATCTATCGTCGTACTACCGCTCCGTTCCTTTGTCAAATCCAGAAGTCGAGTCGCTTGCGGCGAGCATCAAGCAAGATGCTGCGGCCAAAGAGCTTGCTGAGGCAGAACAAGAGATCGAGGAAGACGACGCTAGCGAAACGCAGCCTTCTGACTACTACACGCAAGATTCGGTCGATTTTCTATTGGAGCTGCCACGGCACACCAGTGACGGTGATTGGCACTCAACCAACAAGTCACGTTACGAGCAGACTCTGCGTGACCCGACTCGTGTGTTGGTTGAATCGCTTCGCTCGGATCCGATCGCAAGACTTGATCCCGAGGTTGCCGCAACCAATCGCAATATCTCCATTCTGAAGAAGAATGATTACGGGCAAGGTGGCTACCACGATCATTATTGGGCTGCCTTCTATGACCCAGCGTCCGGTTCAAAGATCAAGAGTTGCCAGCTGTTTTTCAGCTTGCTAGCCGATTCGAGGCGGTTTGAGTTCGGATTCGCGTTTGGCAATGACTGCCAAGAATACATCGATAACCTTCGCGCCGCTCTCATTGCGAACACTATTCCGATCAAGGAGTACCTGCTGACGGCTCCCGAGGGAACTCTGGTTCGACCAATGGATCCTGATGACTCGGATGGCGTCGATGCGAGAGTCTTCGCTGCGCAATTGGGGCAATCCGATCCTGAGATCTCGGCTGAGCAGCCAATTAACATCATCCAACGGTATAGGATCGAGGACCTGCCCGGTCTCGCAGATGCTCTCGCCAATGAGATCGGTGAATTCTTTGATTGGGTTTGGCCATTCTTTCAAGCAGCCCGCACAGGGACTTGGAATACCGATCCTCCAGTTGCCGTCGGCAACGATGAGCTCGAAGGGCTCGACGAAGATGCCCCGCAGACACTGAGTGAATTGAGCCAGCGTTCCGCGCTACCGCTAGACAAGCTGAGAGAAATTGAAGACGCACTTCTGACTAAACAGCAAGTCATCCTGACCGGGCCCCCCGGAACAAGCAAAACGTACATCGCCGGCATGTTTTCTCGATACTTTGCCGCGGCGCGCGACGGGCGTGAACAGGGTGATCACTCGACAATATTCATGCATGCCAATTGGTCGTACGAGGATTTTTTCGAGGGCATCAAGCCTTTCACTGTCGACGGCGTACTGAAGTTCGAGCCGAAGCTTGGCTGCTTTCTTGAATGGATCGATTCTCTCAGTCGCTATCGGCCGAACACCCGCCATGTCCTTGTGCTTGACGAAATCAATCGTTGCGATACGGCGGCCGTACTGGGTGAACTGCTTCAGTTGCTCGAGTACCGTGGGCGGAGCGTTCGGTTACTCTCGGGACGCAAGTTTCGATTCCCAAGCAATGTCTACATCATTGGCACGATGAACAGTGCCGATCGATCCATCGGCAGAATGGATCTGGCGTTACGGCGACGATTTCTCTGGCTCGACCTGCTTCCGGACTACAGCGTTCTGCATTCGTGGCTGAGTCGCACGGGCAATAATCCATCGGGATTCTCAAGCGGAGCTTTGAAAGCATGCAACCAGATGCTTGAGGAGCGCGGTATCGCACCTGAACAGCAAATCGGTCACGCATTGTTCATGGTCCAAACTGCTGGGAACGAGAGCCAGGCATCTGAAGACAAGCCGCTCATTGCAGCGGCCTTGCGACGGATCGTGCGGTACAGCGTCCTGCCGTACGTTCGTGAGCTTTGCACCATGCAGTTCGGTCGACCAGATCGCGTACTCGAATCCCAGATTGAAAGCACGTTGCTCCAGTGCGTTTCGGTAGACGCTCATGTGGCCCCGTTGGATTATACCCAAGCTCCGGAAAGCGGCGAGGGTCTTTGACTATGATTCTATTCGCGGAAGCTCCAAACCACGCTGCCGCCAATCCAATCGTTTGTGACGAAGAAGGTTCGCTGGATCCGGTTGCTTGGCGTGGTTCAATTGAAAGCCTCGGCCAGGATTACGCGACACTCCTTCGTCACCATGAAGACCGAATGCTGCGTGTGCACGAGCATCGTGGCCAAGTTGAGATCCGAGGGCGAGAACGAGTTGGCGTCATTCGTTTGCCCAGCGGCCGACAAGTCTTGATTCGGACCAAAGTGGCAGGATTGGTGCTGCTTGATTGGCTGGTCTATTTGGGCGAATTTCCGGACCTTCAATTTTGGGAGCAAGACGGGAACGTTTCACAGAGTGCATCGTACCAGTCAGTACTCGCCGGCCTTTTCTTGCGGGAACTCGAAATCGTCACCCGCTGCCATATGCGAATGGGATTCGTCCGGTTCGATACGGAATCACCCGAACTTCGCGGACGCATTCTGAGTCGTCGATTGGCCCAGCGACCTTGGCGACTTCCGGCGATTCCTCAGACCGTTCGCGGGCGGAGCATCAACACGCCGACAAATCAAATGCTCGCAGCAGCATTGGATCGAATCCTGTTGTTCGTCGGTGAGTTGGGGAGCGAACAGCTTGCCTCATTCCAAAACCTACGACATTTCTGGTCTGGTATTTCTCGTTCCACGGAAGATCGTGAATACATCATCCAGTCCAGCATGTCGGCTCCACCTGCCGGTTACCGCCCAGCACTGCAATTGGCGAGACTGATTTTGACGGGCGCGACCTTCGGCCCAACGCACGGTTGGGGCGGTGACACCTTTACCATCTCATTGGCTCTCCTTTGGGAAAACGCGATCTGCAAGATGTGCCGCGAGCTATCCACCGAGACAGGGTGGCATGTAGCGCCGCGAAGCGAGTCCATCCGACATTGGGACGATGCCAATGGATCTGACGAGTCCTATCGGCTGATGAGGGCCGACACACTCCTTGTGAACGGTAACCAACGCTGGATCCTCGACGCAAAATACAAATGCAGCTTTGGAAATGAATCCCGAAACGACCGATTTCAAATGTGCGCGTACGCACTTGGCTTCGGTGCCAGCCAAGCCACCTTGATTTACCCTACCGCCCAAAAAGCAGAGGCATCACAAAGAGTACTCCTCTCAACTGTCTTCGGGGATGCTCCAGTGCGTGTCGATTCAATCGCGCTTCCCATGTGCTCTGGTGTGATGGCCTGCATGTCCGAGCTCGGTAGATTTCTTGCAACACGCACCGACGACAATTGCATTAGGGACCCGTTCGGAAACAACTTCGGGAAACGTGTAAACTGATCTCGTCACTTTTCACGGAGGCCAGCGATGAAGAATGTTTACGGATTCGATGTAGAAACGCAAATGCGGAACTTGTACGAATCGCTCAGCGAGAAGGACCGACGACGGTATGCGGCCATTGAAGCGAGCAAGTTAGGGCATGGTGGGATCGCTTACATCGCCGAGTTGTTCGATTGTCATCCCGATACGATCACGCAGGGCAAGCGTGACTTGCAACACTTGCCCCATGATGAGGCCCAAGGACGAGTCCGTAAAAAAGGGGAGGCCGTCCATTTGCTAGCAAAAGCCAGCCGGGGGTCGTTGAGGCGATTGAAGCTGAAGTCAAGACGCAAACAGCTGGATCGCCGGTCCGCGACGGTCAAGTCTGGACCAACATCGGGCTGCGAGTGATTGCCTCGGCCATCGATCGACTTGGGTTTTCGCTCTCACCGGGCGTGATCGCTAATATCCTTCGTAGAAACCTGAAGCTGGGCCGTCGCAAGATTTCCAAAGACATTCCTTTGGGTGCCAGCGAGTTTCGCCAGTCACAGTTCGACCGGTTGCAGCACCTTCGCCAGGAATACGAACGACTCGGTTGGCCAATCCTGAGCGTGGACACGAAAAAGAAGGAGTTAATCGGTCAGTTTTCCCGCAGCGGACGCGCTTGGACGGATGGATCGCTTCATGCTTTTGACCATGACTTCGGGACCTACAGCAGCGATCCAAAAGCAATTCCCTACGGCGTCTACGATACAGTTGCCAACGAAGCGTTTGTATATTTGGCGACGGGCGCTGACACCGGTGAGTTAGCTGCTGATGCGGTTCGCCGGTGGTGGCATCGAATGGGACGAACCCGTTACGCCGATGCCGGGGGAATGCTGCTCTTGGCCGACTGTGGTGGCAGCAACGGCTACCGCGTTCCGCTTTATCGCGAACGTCTGCACCGCGTGGCGGTCACCCTTGGAATCCCAATTCGCGTCGCTCACCTGCCTCCGTATTGCAGCAAATACAACCCGATCGACCATCGCCTGTTCTGTCATCTCACACGAGCGATCAGCGGACGGCTCATCGAATCACTCCCATGGATGCAGACGCTGATTTCGAAAGTCTGCACTCGCACCGGCTTGAGGGTTGTCTGCGAGTTGGCTCGCAAAGTCTATCAATCTGGAATCAAGGTAGAGAAAGCATTCAAAAACAACGAACCGACTCAGCGGGACTCAAGCCTCAGCAAATTCAACTATGTTGTGCCGTGTTGAAATCCCGAAGTTGTTTCCGAACGGGTCCTAGGTAATGCAAACAGCTCGATCACATCGAGTACCTCTTAAACTTCGCATTCGGAATAGTCGAGCTAAACGCAAGTGGATGTCATAGGATCTCTCCTAGGTTTGCTGGTCCCATCTCGGATCTTCGCGAAACGACGGCTGCACGTCGCGGCATAGCTGTTCCAAATGATGGGCCAGTTGGCTGACGCGCGTATCTGAAAATACCTGACGTGACTGGACGAAGAATCGCTTGGGTTTGACCGGGTTGATCACAAACACCTTGCCGCGGCCGATTCGGTTGGCGACGAACCAGCCAGGAAGAGCCAAGATTGGCTCGGCTTCAACGGTCTCGCCCATCGCCGCTGACAAATGTTGCGAGAGCCAACGGGATTCCGTCTCAAGCTGCTTATTGGGAATTCGCCATTTGAAGTCAGGGAATCGAATCTCGTCTTTTTCGTGATCCACAACGACCTCCGCCTTACCCTCGCCTTCTTTCGGTTTGCCTCGCATCTTCGTATTGACCGTGAATACGCCGCTGCAGCTGACCACGACATGGTCAATGTTGCCGTATGGAAATGGGATGTCATGGAAAACTCGACAACCGTCCAGCATCAACTGGTCCAGCTCTTGGCCAGTCGCCAGTTCACCCTCCAGCCCAAGCTTAAACTGGCGAAGCTCTTCGAGTCTTTTGATAAGCGTGCGACCAATCACGAGCGAAATGCCAACGGCAGCGACAATGCCTGCAACGACTCGTCCGGCGTTTTCGGGTGTTCCTCGAAAATAAGAATCCGACAAGTGTGCTACACAGATGAGTGCAGGGAGCAGCATCCATGCGGTAAGTATTGAATCCACTTCGATATCGAGCTCATCAATCTTTTTGCGCAGTGAATGACCAGGGCTTCGTAACAGTGTCCGCGTCAGAGGGTTCTGGCGAGTCTTCTGTGACTGCAGCCGACGCCAATAGGCAACACACACCACCAGTGGCAGCATGCCCAGCACGAAAACTAACACCGTGCCGACTAAAACGGCCAGCCAGCCCACAATTGCCCCCATTGCGATCAATGTTGCTATCCTCCCATTCCGATCGACGACTCCAACGCTTCCAGCGTCTGCTCATCTATCGCTGCCAACCTTTGCTCGATATGCACGGCACGTGTATGGTGGGCGTTAGACTCGTCTCCCGCTAACACGGCACAAACTCCTCGATCCATGCAAAGTCCGGATTCTTCGCGAAGAGTATTTTGAGCATGCAACGTTTTGCTCCTGCGAAATTCTCTTTCTTGTGAATCATTTTGCAAATTGCTGCAATGTGTTTGTCGAAAACGTTCTTCGCTTGTTGATTAGGATTCGCTCCATCACGGTTCCAAAGCTGGAACTGAACATTCGCGTTCTTCACCTCCTTCTCAATATCTCGCATCGCCTTCGCCCTCGCCGATTTGATCTCCTTCTTTTTAAGGTGATAGAGCCAGATCGTAGCTTCGACTCGTCGTTGATCGAGGTCATTTGGCTGTCGTTTCACGCTCGAGCAACTCGGGGAACCGTCGGAATCGAACCAGAGCAGCTGCACATCCGTCGGAGATGCGGGATCCAAAATCAACTTGCATTCATTTATCTGCGGTGTTGGCGTTTTCTCAGGTGCTCGATTGCCTTCGATTGGAAAATAGTCCCACTTGCCCCCGTCGGTGGTCTCGTCAATCCGTCGGACGTTGGCATGTTGGCACGTGAGACGATAGTTCTCTAGCTCAAAGGCAAGCCACCAATACCCGTCCGTTGACTTCCCTGTTTTCTTGAGATTCTCATCTACCTCGCGGACAGCGCCTTTCGGTCGAAAGTGGTCAACGTGGGGGTCAGCCCCTTCCAGTCCAACTTCGGTGTACCAGCACTTGTGCCCAACTAGCTTGCTTAATGCTTCGCGAAGATCGCTTGCTCCCCACGTTTCAATGCGTTTCTCTTCGATGAACTCCGAACGCTTGTTTGCATCCTTCGCTACTAGATCTTCTGTGAGCTTCTTAGCGTTATCCACCCAGTCGTCTAAGTTCTCAAGGTCGTCTAAATCTATGTGAATCACTCGACTGCCCCTTCGGCTTCTTCGTAAAGTCGGTTGGCCAATGCCTCTACAATCCTCGATCGTTTTGTAGTCTCCTCGCTGGAATTGAGCACTTTGTCGAGTGCCATCTCGTATGCCTGCATCGCGATATTTCGATAGGGGTCTGGCGATGTTTCAAGGATTTCCAAAGCAGGGACTTCGGCTCGTAGTTCGGCGAGCCGTTTATCTCGCTTTTTGGTCTTCTTCTGCTGGGAGAGCTGGTACATCTCTTTCAGGATTTCCAAACTATATGGATCGAGCTGGCTCTCCAGTCCGTACAACTCACTCGTGAGCACGTTCGCGACTCCGGTTCCTCTTGGATCGTCTTCGGGTTGTTGGGCAGAGACTTGTCCGGCTTGATTTCGAGAAAGAACACGTATCTGCTCCTTGCGCAGCCCTGACACCAGTAAAGGATCATGAGTTGAGATCAGCGTATGACTGTTTTCAAACAGGCCAGCAAGCTCAGCTAGATAGAGCATGTAGTTGACTGACCACGTTGGGTTGAGGTGAGTGTCAGGTTCGTCGAGCAGATAGAGCGAATGATCGTTCATGGTAAATCGCATCAGGCCGAGAACTGTCAAAAGCTGTTGTTCGCCTTCGCTCAATTCTCGAGTGTGAATCGCGTTGTCTGCGCCAAGCACGTTCACTCGAACTCGAAATGACTCTAAAAGATCGCTTAGCCGCATCGTATCCAATGCTTGAAACAAGTCCCTTGGGTCGTTGGAGTATTCAGCCGCGAGCTCCGCGAGGGCTTCTGAATCCGGGATGTACAGATAGATTAGCTCTCGAGTTTCGTACTTTTTGACACCAATTCTCACGCGTTCAGAGCCGACGAAAGCGCCGAGTGAATGGCTCAAAAAGCGATCAAGCAAGACTCTTACAGGTCCGGTGGCGCCCCAGAAATCATCCGCTGTCGTACCCTTCCGCGCCCAGATTGGTTTGTGAACGACAAGTAGGACGGAATCAAAACCAGTGATGCGAGGTTGTTCCTTTAAGAACTGCTGAACCGCGTCATCCTTTGAGAAATAGAACGCAAGCAAAGAAAACAAACCATGCTCGGGTCTCGCATAGACGAATCGGCGAAACTCCAATCGAGTTGGATCGTTGAGTTCATTTGCTTTCTTGTTCAGCGTTTTATCAAGCGCCTGATCGTCATGCTTGTAGAACAGCTTTTTAAAACGATCGCTCTCACCCGAATAGTAGGCGACGAGGTATCGCGGAATATATTCCTCTACCAGCTTTTTCTTCGCGAGCCGCTTACCATCCAGCGTTGCCTTTGGCTTTCCATCTTCCTGACAGCTCAACGCAACGACTTGGGATTTGATGCGATATTCGATTTCGTAAGCGAAATCCGATGAATCATCTAAGTCAATTGTCGTAAAGATGGCAACAAGAGATTCGAGGAAGTTGCTTTTTGCCGCACCGTTTCGCCCAATCACAATGGTGGCGTCTTCGTCTGGCGAAAAGTCGATTTCAAATCCGTTCAAATTCTTAAATGGACTCTTGATTGCAAGTCGGATTAGCCTCATTTGACTCTCCGTATCGGCTGGTTAAGCCCTTCAGAGAAATCAAGTGCACCGCCATCGCGCGATTCACGTAGAAGCTGAAAAAACAAGTCAACGTCTTCAGCGAGCCTGCTGGCTGACAGGAGTCGGTCCGGCGTCGTCTGATCGCCCTTCTTTGCAAAGAGTTTGACAAGATCCGTTGACGATGAAACGGGTTCTTTAGCAGACCTCAACTGATCCGTGTGTATCGAATCCGTAGCTTTCGATGACTTTGTTTTTGAAGCTGCCATTTCTGTTTCCTGTTCGGTTCCCAGAATTTGATGGATGAGGGCGGTAAGGAGGGCGTCAGTGGAGGACTGACGGGAACGCAATCGCGCGGACAACTCGTCGCACTGAGACAAAAGGGCGGATACCTTCGACACGATCCGCTTTTGTTCGGCGAGCGGAGGCAACGGCACGGGTAGCGCAGCAACTGACTGTGTATTGAAATGCGGAAGTGCTACGCCCACAACTTGTTCGTCAGTATTCCTTTTTGATGTCAGATTAAGGTAGTAGCCTAGAAATGCAGGAACTATTGCAATGGGTTGTTTTATAATGACCAAATCGGAGCAGTTGGCATCGGAAAGGGACTCAGGAATTACGCACGTCATCCCAACATTTGCGCCGCTACGGACAACGACGACATCGTTTGGTTCCAGCCTAGATTTCGATAACTGTTCGTGAAAGTCTTTGGGAATATGTACGAGTCCGAGCGAATCGTATCTGTTGACTCGGACGTTCTGGCTGCGAAGAAACGGAACTCCGTTGCTTACGTACTCATTCTTCATCGAACCAACGTGGCCAACCGTCACTCTTTGAACGACATCTACGACTCGCGCCCAGTTCCACGTTCGCGGGATTCGGAAAGGCTCGTGCGAGGCTTCGATTGGTTCAAAGCTCCACCGCTGGTTGCCCTTTCTCTGCTCAAACAACTCCGTCTGTTTTTGTTGAGCTGCATAAATTTGTTGTTCAACGAGTCCGTCCGACGGGTCTTGGGGGACGAGTTTGCCTTGGACGGCGAGCTGGAGGATGGACTGGCGGAGGTGGGGAATCGTTTCGGGCTGGTCGAGCAGGACCTCGAAGTGATCGCTCAGACGCTGCCAGCTACTTGCCAGCGTTTCCTCGGTGCTGACTTGATAACCGCGGCTGGTGGAGTGCGGCTCACTTGCTTCGCCGGTGGCGGTGGGCTGTGTGAGCGGCTCGGCAGCGGACGACGGTTTTTTGTCCGTGGATTCTGCTGAGGGGCGCTCACGGTCTTCACGGCGTTCTAAAGAACGGGGCGCGCTGGTCAGGCTCGCCAGCACGCTGCGGCTGGCTCGCTCTCGCACACTCTCTCGCGCCCGCCGCGCGTCTTCCAACGTATCGCACAACGACATCAGTCCCTCCACCTTCGACACGATCCGCCGCTGTTCGGCTATGGGAGGAAGTGGAACTTGGATTTCCTTAAGGACTTTTGTATTGATTCCAGCCTGGCCGATCCATCGGTTGCATAGATTGAAGAAGAATTGAGTTTTTAAAAGGTACTGAAAATAACCAACTAGAAAACTCGGATCAACGTCCTCCTTCAATCGAATTAACGTTAAATGATTGCTGAACGCATAGTCGTAATCTTGATCGACCAAAGCCGTCTTTCCGACAAGTTCCTGACTGTTCGTGTTATTGAAGATCACGTCACCCTTCTTCAGGTGCGCTTTTTTGGGTTCGATCTTGTCAGGATTGACTCGTATAATGAGGTCAAAATTCAGCTTGCCGTCTGTAGCGATATTATGAGTACGGAGATGGACGTAACCGCCTTCTTGAATGTGTTGCTTTCCGCAAGCCGCGCCTGGGTGAATTGTGGTAGCGATGTCGGCAACTGTTTTGGCTTCCCACTGTTCGTAGGGAACGGCGTCCGAATCCGGTAGCTTGCCTTGAAACGCCAAGCCAAGAGTTAGGCCACGCAGCTTCTCTACTCCCTCCGGCAACTCCACAAACGACTCAAGGTTGTCGAAGAACGGCTTTAAGCCGGGAGTCTGGCGGACCGCTTCCTCCCATGCCGGCGACTCCCACGGGCGAGCTGACTTCGAGGAAGATTTGGATGACGACTTGGTGGCGGTGCGCTTCTTGGATGGTGTGGATGGCTTACGATTCGTCGCGGTGTCGCGGAGGCGCTTGCTCATGACTGACCTCCACGGTGGTCGGCTTCCAATCGCTGACGCTCGGTTTCGAGTTGGGCTTGCAGGGTTTCTTTGCTGGGCAGTTGTAATTGGTAACGCGAGACAAACAGCGAATTGTCCATGCCCGCCAGCGCGTACTCGACCAGTGATTGGTTACGCTCGGTGCAAAGCAAGATGCCGACCGGCGGATTGTCGTCTTCGCCGCGAACATTGCGGTCGTACCAACTGACGTACGTGTTCAACTGGCCGATGTTTTCGTGACTGAATGACTCCAATTTCAGCTCGACCAGCACGTGGCACTTGAGGATGCGGTGGTAGAAGACCAGGTCGATGAAGTTGTGGGTGGCGCCGATCAGGATTCGCTTTTGACGGGACTCGAAGCAAAAGCCTTCACCAAGCTCCAGCAGAAAATCTTGCAGCTTGTCCAGAAGCTGAGCTTCCAGATCGGATTCGCTCATGACCTCAGTGGGACGCAGGCCGAGGAACTCGAAAATGTACGGGTCGCGAATGACGAGTGCCGATGGCTGAGTTTCGGCGGTGGATGCGGTGAGTTGATCCAGTTTCTGTTTGTCGGCAGACAGTTCGCTGCGTTCGTAAAGCAGGCTGGCGATCTGTCGCCGAAGTTCGCGGACGGACCAGACTCCAGAGATGCACTGGGAGGCGTAGAATTCGCGTTTTTCGGGGGTGTCGAGAGCCATCAGTTCAGCGATGTGACTGAAGGCCAGCTTGGTGATGATGTCGGACGCGGAAACTTGATTTGGATCGTCAGAAATGGGAGACTGTGTCTCCCGAATTGGCTCGCCAGGCCCTAAGTCATTGACTGGCAGTAGCTTGCGAAATTCGGGAGACAGTGACTCCCGAATTCGCGGATAGGACTGATAGAACTTCCGATAGCGTCGTAGTTCCCTCGCTTCGGAACGGCTGCCGCCCGCTTCCCCCAGCTCTTTGGAGAGCCGATTGAGCAATTTGTCGCCGTAAGTGGCTCGGTCTTCGCCGTTTTGTTCGTACTGGTGGATGTAGTAACCGATCAGCCAGTTGCGGGCCGTCAGGCTAATGTTGACCGCTCGGGATGCGTGGCTTGCCAGTCGCCCGTCGACGATCTGAATGGTGCTAAGCAGTTCGGTGAACTGAGCTGGCGTTGTGAGTTGAGTGTTATCGGCCACGGCTATTTCCCACCGTCCGATGCGGTCAACGCGGCGGCGAGTTCACTTTTGAGTTGGACCAGTGTTTCGCGGCTGGCGGTGCGGATTGACTCCAGTTCAGCCAACAGTTCGTCGGGATCGCCGGGGCCCGTGTCGGTGCTGTGCGGGTTCTTGATGTCAAGGTTGTAGCCATTCTCGATAATCTCCTCGACTGGCACCTTCCACGCAAAATCATTCGCTTTGCGACCTTTGAATCCGCCCCTGGCGTCTGGTTTACCCCACCACTCTTGTTCGGGTGCGAATTCTTTGAAATCAATCGGTTTCGTTTTGTTGTAGCTTTTGATTCCACAAGGGTAGGGATGCTCGTAGTACCAAACATCCTTGGTTGAACCCTTGGCATCTTTCTCGATCTTCGTGAAAAACAATAAGTTGGTTTTGATGCCTGTATAGGGATTGAAGACCCCGTTAGGAAGACGAACGATCGTATGAAGATTGCACTCGTCCAGGAGTTTTTCCTTGATTCGAGTCTTAACGCCTTCACCAAACAACGTTCCATCAGGCAAGACAATTCCGGCGCGACCCATCGGCTTGAGCATTGCCATGATGTACACCAGGAACAAATCGGCTGTTTCTCGCGTGCGGTATGCGCTGGGGAAGTTCTGCTCGATCCCATCTTCCTCCATGCCTCCGAAAGGAGGATTGGTCGGAATGACATCGACCCGGTGTTGCGCTCGGATTTCTTTATAAGGCTTCGCCAACGTGTTGTCGTGTTTGATCTGGTGGGGGACATCAACGCCATGGATCAGCATGTTTGTCGTGCACAAAAGATGCGGCAGTGCTTTCTTTTCTACACCCCTGATTGACTTTTGCAACTTGCGTTCATCGGAAGCCTTCTTCACGTGTTTCTTACGAACCTGTTCAATCGCACAAGTAAGGAAGCCGCCAGTTCCACATGCCGGATCAAAGATTGTTTCGCCAAGTTGCGGATCGAGCCGATCAATCATGAATTCAGTGACCGCACGAGGAGTGTAATACTCCCCAGAATTCCCTGCCGACTGCAGGTCCTTCAGTATTTGCTCGTAGACGTTTCCCAACGCGTGCCGAGCCTTCATGTCATTGAGACTAAAACCAGTTTGGATTTTGTTGATTACTTGGCGGAGCAGTGTTCCGCTTTTCATGTAGTTGTAGGAGTCTTCAAAAACTCCTCGGACTACCGCGCCCATAGTTTCAGGAGCAACTGCCTTCATCCCATTCGCTTTGCCTTGCAGAACGGGGAATAGTTCGTTGTTGACGAAGTCAGAAAGAGCGTCACCGGTGATTCCTTCATTGTCGGTGGCCCAATTTCGCCAACGCAATCTCTCCGGAATCGGTGACTTAAAACCTCGTTCCTTGACCTCCATCTCCAATTCGCGGTCGTCAAGAAATTTCAGAAATAGCATCCAGGCCAGTTGACTGATTCGCTGCGCATCGCCGTCGACGCCGACATCCTTGCGCATGATGTCCTGAATTGCCTTGACGGTTGAAGATAACGACATAAAAAGACAACCCGTCCCTAAGCTGCAAGTTCGTAAATGAGAGCGGCAAGGTCACGGATCGCTTTGTCATATCCATCCCTTCCACCGAATAGTTGGATAAGTTCGACCAACGAACCCATCTCATCAAAAGGCTGTACGCGAAGAACGTCAATGTCTTCGATCGCCTTAATCCCCTGGTTGGCATACTTCATGAGCAGTGCCTCCAGAACGGCGCGGGCCTGGTCCCCATACTGGCCGAAGTAATCTCGCTTCTGGACATTGTTTGCCCGTTCTTTCCGCGTGAGTGCCGGCCGGTCGAACGCCACGTGGCAGACCAAGTCAAATGGATCGAATTCTTTCCCGACCGCTTTGGCGAGTGCTCGAAACTCAACGCCTTCCTTTTCCAACTCAGAAATGATCGCCGTTTTTTGTTCGCTCACGGTCCAGTCGTTTAGGAAATCGTCGAGTGTCTTGTATTTGCCAGTCACCGCGCGCCGTGTGTAGTCTCGCAAGGATTCCGTGATCAATTTCCCAGAATCGTCGTAGTGACTGACTTGTTCTGTTGTTATCGTGAACGGGACATCGTTGACAACGACCTTGGATGACTCATAGCCTTCGCCGTCTTCGGCAACCATCGGAAAGTCCAAGTCGTCGGGTCGAGCTAGCGACTCGTCATCGTCTTCGATTTCTGTGTCGTCGAGGTGCTCGTTCTCCGGGTCTCCATCTGGGAGGATATCGTCGCCATCACGCGGTTCGTAAATCTGCACCGGGTCGCCGTCAAAGTCCTTGTCGGCAAACTTTTTGGTGGCATTTCGGAAGTCGATGATGGTGAAGAACGTTTTATCGTAGTCTTCGTCGATACGAGTCCCTCGACCGATGATTTGCTTGAACTCTGTCATTGATTCAATCGCCCGATCCAGAACGATCAACTTGCACGTCTTTGCATCGACTCCCGTGCTCATCAATCGTGATGTGACAGCGATGACAGGATACCGTTCTTCGGGATGGATGAAGTTGTCTAACTGACGCTTTCCAACTGGGTTGTCGCCTGTGATGCGCATGATGTATTTCGAGTCCTCGACGACAAATTCGCTTGCCTCATTGGCAACCATGCCCCGCATTCGTTCCGCATGATCAATGTCCTCGCAGAAGATGATGGTTTTGTCGTAGGGACTCGTTTTGCGAAGGAACTCTACGACCCGCCTTGCGACTTCCTCATTGCGTCGGGTCATGACGATGTTTTTGTCCCAATCCTTCTTGTTGTAGACGCGATCTGGAACATCTTTTCCTTTCGCGTCCTTCTTCCCTTTTTCAGGTCGCCAAAAGTCGTCTTTGTCAAAATTCACGCGAATAACGCGGTACGGAGCGAGGAAGCCGTCAGCGATCCCCTGCTTCAAGGAATACTTATAGACTTCCGTGCCAAAGTACTCGGAATTGGAAATTCGCTTTGTTTCTTTGGGTGTCGCGGTTAGACCGATCTGAGTCGCTGATGAGAAGTAAGCGAGAATTTCACGCCATTCCGAGTCTTCATCGGCACTGCCGCGGTGACATTCGTCGATCACAATGAGGTCGAAGAAGTCTTCCGAGAATTGCTTATAAAGCTTCTTCGATTCATCTGGGCCAGTGATCGCTTGATAGAGCGACAAGTAGATCTCGTACGATGTGTCGACGATGCCTCGCTTCGTATCGACGGCCAACTCAAGTACTTCTTTGGTTCCGTCGGATCGCTCGATTGTCTTGGACTTTTTGCTGAGCTTCGCCATTGCTCCTTTGAATGGCTTGAAATCGTTAACCATCGTTTGATCTACGAGAACATTGCGATCCGCGAGGAAGAGAATTCGCTTCTTCGTCCCAGCTTTCCAAAGACGCCAAATGATCTGGAACGCGCAAAAGGTCTTGCCGGTCCCCGTTGCCATCGTCAAGAGAATCCGGTCCTGCCCTTTCGCGACCGCTTCCAAGGTTCGGTTGATGGCATTCGTTTGATAGTAACGAGCGCGTTTGCCGTCAGGGTCGACGTAGTAGTCCTGAGACACGAGGAGCGATTTGCTCTTCGGGATTTTTTTCCAAGCACAGTAGCGGTGAAACAAATGCTCGGGCGACGGAAATTCATCGAGCCCTAGGTCTTTCTCTAGCTCGCTACCGGTCAGAGTTTTGTCGTGGAAGCGAAACCCGTCTCCGTTGGAGGTAAAGACGAAGGGGATGTCAAGCAAATCCGCATACTCAAGTGCTTGGTCCATGCCGTCGCACAAGCGGTGTTTATTGTCTTTCGCCTCAACGACAGCCAGAGGAATGTCGGGCTTGAAATAAAGAATGTAGTCAACTTTCTTGGCCTTGCCGCGAACGGGCTGCTTGTTTCCCTTCTTACCTTTGAAAAGGATCGGACCATCGGTGAAGTAAAATTCTTCACGGATCTGTGTCATCAGATCCCAACCGCCGCCCTTGATTGCTGGTGTGATGAATTTCGTGCGGATATCGGTTTCGGTAAGCTGTTTCTTGTCTATCTTTTTCACTCGACCATGCCCTACGACAAGTTGCTACCGCGGTTTTCGTGATCCCTTTGCGTGAGTGTCCGCAGCATCAAGAAGTTTCTTCAGTTCTTCCGGCGAATAGAGACGATATCCGTTCAATGGATGTCGACGCTCTTTTAGCTTTCCGGATCTACCCCAGTTACGAAGGGTGTTCTGCGAAACTCCAAGGAACTCCGCTGCTTCTTTGATCGTGAGGTATTCGTTGAGCTTCGTCACGTTTACTCCATTCCTCCCGGTTCGACGCAGCAATAGCCTGCAAAACCTTACCAAACCCGCTACGTGGCTGCAATCACGTCAACACCATGGATACGGAGCAGCCTGGCCCGCACCGGGACGCTTGCCCGTCGAGCTGGTCGACACGTTGAACTAGTCCCGTATGCAGACGGATACTGTCGTCTCCGCCCTATTTCGGTTCGACCATGAATAGCGTTACCTCTTGCGTGATGATCGCTCGGTGGGCGGTGGCAGGACCAGCAGGAATCGAAAGTGCGTCACCCTCGCGAAAGACTACGTGTGAATCGGTGAACTCGATTGCAAACTCGCCGTTGACGACAAAACCGACATGTGCCTTGGTGCAGGGTTCGGTCTCTTGAAATGGCGGTGAGAACTGAACTAAGCGGACTGTCTGGTTTGGAGCATTGAAACGCTTTTCTCTCGCCCCAGGAGCGATTTCGACCCACGGAAAGTCGGCGAAGCGTTTGAGCACATCATTCATACCGGTTGTTCTCCTCGGCTGAGGCGGTCGACTCGCTTGAGGATGGTTGGAAACCGATGGGGGCCGTGCATGGCAGCGATCTTGCTAGCCGCCTGGGCGACAGGAATGCCGGCAGATGTGATGTATAGCGGTCGAGTACTTCCGCCTCGCTGTAGCTCGTGAGCGTGCAGTGATCGCTTGAATGGATTCTTGGCGACGCCGATCACGGGAGTCGTTTTATTTAGAACATCGTGAAGGTATTTACCGAGGCCAGGATGGTCCAGGTCGTCCAACCAGACGTAACCATCAATGACGATGTGCGTTGGAGGACTTGGAAGTTCGCTAAGGACCGCTTTGATACACGGCAATTCACGAATATAGAACTGACCAGGCTGATAGTCTTCGACGGCATCGACATTGACGACGAATTCGCTCAATGATGTTGCATCGCTCCAGTCGTTGATGACAACGCAGGCAGCGATCGCTGTCGTTGGATCAGTTTCGGACTCGGTGTAGCCGACGTCGATGCAGGCGATTGTCATTGTTGATTGATGATGGTTGGGTTCACGTTTCGTTCTCAGTCAAGATAACGACTCTCGCGTCCACATTGAGAACTTGTGTTTCGCATGAGAGTTCGGCGAGCGGTTCCGGCCAGTGTGAATGGCCCCTGACAACAAGCGTGTTCTCGTATTGCCCTGGACCCTGTTCTTCAAGGACTTCTCGGATTCGTGGTGATCCACGGAATCCACGCTCTGGAGCGTCCGGTCCATCGTGCATGAGTGTGATCGCTGGCTCCTCGCACAAGAGCATGCCCAGCGTCTCGACATAGTCGTCTTCGGTGCGTCGCCATGGACGTCTTGGGTTTCCAGTGATACCGCTCAGTCCGGTGATCGAAACGCCGCCGATCGTAACGTGGTCGTTGTCTAGGAAGTGAACCGAGCCAGTGAAGCTCGGCCGGTTCGCCCCGTCCGCGAACGTGTCGTGGTTTCCAGCGACGCCGACAACCCAGTCGAACCCAGAGGCGAACGCGTCCCAGACGGGCCGTACGTCGCCGCTGCCGCCGCGTTTGTCGAGTGCCGGGACGGTGTAGAAATCACCAGCAAGCAAAACACCGATGTCTCCCTTTGGCAGACCAAGACAGGGGAGTACATCCGCTCGCAGAATCGCCGGAAGGACTTCACCTAGAAGCCGCAGCGGTTGTCCGCCAGCCGACTCGAAGGTCTCGCGTCCTTGAAGGTCGGCCGTGACGACAATCGCAGACGTGCCCTCGGGCAATACATCAACGAATCCGCGATGAACCGGGATGACGTCGTTGTAGAAGTCGCCAGGTCCACGACCTGCATTCAGATACCGTATTTCGGCAAGCATTTTCGATTCGATGGATGTGATTCTCATAGCCAACTGAGACACTATCGCCACGCATCGGTTCAGTACAGCGTCCTCAGAGGAAACAAAAAACGCCCGCAGGGGATTGCTCCTCCGCGGGCGTTTCGGTTTTGTTCGTCTTTCGACTTACAGTTCGACGGATTCGACTTCGCGGACGAAGCGGGATGCGTCGTTTTCTAGGAACGATGCGACGACGTTGAACACGGCGTCACTGAAGCCGCCGATGTTGAGGATGTCGTCTCGCTCGGGTGCTTGCGTGGTTCCGTAGGGTTGGATGTCAATGCAGACTAGCTTTGGATCGGCAACGCCGTGTCCGCGCTGGGTCTTCTTGAACTTCTCCCACTGCGTCATCGTTGAAGTTTGACGAGTGAAGGGTGAAGTGTGAAAGGTACCGACTTGCGAAACGCCATTTGAAATCCAACTCTGGTTGTCGCTGACCAGCACGATGCCTGCGAAGGCTTGCTTCGCGTAGCGTGTGTTGGCTTCGACAAATGGCAACGAACAGTCCGTTCCTCCGCCTCCGTACTTCGACAAGCGTGCTGACAGGCTGAGGATCGAATCGCTTGGATCGACCTTTGCCTTGTAGGCTCGCGTATCGAACGGAATCACGACGCTGTCTGGGTTGCGACGCAGGATCGCTGCTGCGAACAGTGCCGCAACATCGACGCATCGCATCTTCGACGTTCCGCCCCCTCTTCCCGAACGACCCGCACGGTTGCCCGTGCCCCGGTTGCCCGTAACGGCACATCCCATCGAACCTGACGTGTCGAGTCCGATGATGACTGGTCCCGGAAGCGTGGGCACGTTTCCGCACGCGATCTCGGCAGCGTCATGTAGCGCCGTCTTGATCTTGGCTGGAACCTCGTCCGATGTGTTCATGTAGGCGGCCAGGAACTGGTACGGGAACTGACGGCTGCGAGCGATCGCGTCGCGGTCAGCCAAGTGGCCGGCCGAGGAAGACAACTGCTTCAATACACGCTATTCGAGAGCGTTGACGCCAGCGATTCATCGAGGCTCACGCCGGAGTTGGGTGGCCTTCGGAAGGTGAGCCAATGAAGGAGACCGCCAATCGCGTAGATGTCGGTCTTGGGGCCGATCGAACCAAACGCTGGGTCGATTTGCTCGGGCGTAGCGAAGCACGGAGTTCCTCCCAGTACTTGCGATGACGAATCCGCAGATGCTTGTGAAAAACCAAAGTCGGTGATTGTGATTCGATCGTTTGCATCGACCAGAAGGTTGCTCGGCGTGAGGTCACCGTGGAAAAGTCCGGCGTGATGCACGGCCCCGATGGCATCGCAGATTTGCCGGAGCCAATGGACGATCTGATTCGGCGTCACGTCGGCAACGTCCTGTAGTGAATGCCCATCAATCCACTCGCTGATGACATACGGGCCACTGTGCGGCGATTCGCCGTAACTGAGGTAGCGGATGACGCCTGAATGGTTGATTTGCGAGGCGAGGTAAATCTCGCTCAGGAACGATCCGCGAGCCGCTTCGTTCTGCCAGAACGCTTTCTGAAGGTATTTGACGGCGAACGTTCCGCCATCGGCTTGCATGCTCGCACGATAGACTTTGCCGAAACCACCGCTACCGATCAATTTGCCGAGCACGAACTCGTTGTAGTTCACTCGGCAACGTCGGCGGACTGACTGCCGCGTGTGCCGTTTCGTTCGTGCTGGCGACGTTTGGGGCCAGTCGTTCGCGAACGCGCGAAAGGCGACGACGGACGGTTCGCTCGTCGATGCCTGACGACCCAGCAAGCTCTCGATGCGTTTGGCCGGCCAAGATTTCCTCGATGATCACAAATAGATCGTCCGGTAATTCTGCTTTCAACGTCAGCAGGAATGCATCCGCCTCATCTTCGGATTCCGATTCGTGGTTGCCGAAAATTTGTGTTTGGACGCTATATAGAGAGAGACACGTACCTGATCACCTCCACGCTTGAACGCTGATTGCCGTTCAATCGAACGGGCCATCTTGCGACGAGCGAACGTCGCGAGCAGACGCCACAGCGAAACACTGCGACTGACTTCGATGCGACTGTGTCTGGCGGCGTCGAAGAAGCTGGCCATTGCCGATTGAACGACATCGTTTGGATCAATCGAGGTTTGGTCGCTTCGATTCAGGCGGCTGGCGACCAAAGCAACCAAACGCATGGCGTAGCGATCAAACAGGATTTCGGCGGCTCGCTCGTCACCTGATTTCCACTCGCGCAGCAACCAACCATCCGGCCGATCGGTTCCAAACTCGCTTTCTCACTTCCTTGGTGGCACGGTGGTCCTCCACCGTGATTCGATTTCACACGGTGGAGACCACCGTTCTACTTTAGGAGATCCCACCGAAGCGATCTTCTACGAGGACGACGTCCCGGACCAATGGAAAGGCTTCATCGAACTGAACGCCGCGAAGTCGGCGGAATGCCATCGGCTCACGAATGAAGGATGAGATCCATTTCCAATCACACCAGTCTTCTACTTCGCACTCAGCTTGGCCGCCAAATGCTCGCGTCCCAGCAGTCGGTGTACGTGGGCCAGGGCATTACGACGAGTTCGGTTGGGGTCGCTGGTGTCATCTTTGATGAATGAGGGGCGTGATGCCCGTATCGCTCGCAGGGCAAGCGTCGGATGGAAATTGCTCAGGACACGGAAGACGCGTGAATACTCTGCGATTCCGTGGAAAACATCGCACTCGTTGCATTGATGCCGATTGACCAAGCCGACAATCTCCGACCATCGCAACTGTGAAAGCAGTTGATGGCTGATGGCGATGGAATCGACGTTGACTCCGATTGTGAACTTGTGCCTGACGCTCAATTCGTTTTCAAATTCATCCAGCAACGACTGTAGGAATTGGGGCTTTTCGCGAACACGTGTATTGATTGCCAACTCAGTTACGCGGCGTTTCAAGAAATCTCTGCCTACCTCCTCCAACAACACAGGCAGCAGACTTGCGTCACCCCCGTCTTTCGTCAGCCTTGCGAGCAACCCGTCATCACCGAGCCAATTTGAATTCGTTTGCCAGGGTCCGTCATCGTACCAATCCTTCGCGACCAACTTGGAAACCTTGCCGCCAGTCGCGATTGAAGTCTGCATCTGCGAAGCAAGTTGCTCTGCAAATTGATCCACCGCTTCTGCGAAGCCATCTCGAGGATTGTGCGAGTAGCGATAGTAGGTGAGGACTTCGCCAGAATCATTCAACGCAAACAAGCAGCGGCCGATAACTTTCCCCGTATCCGTTTTTGCATAAACGACGCGTTTGTTCAAATCGACCGCATTGGCAACGGTACTGAAAAAGTTGAACGAATCGGGCGACAAGCAGGTGTCGAAATGAAAACCCATCAGAAGGAAGTCGATGACATCGCGAGTGAAGGCCAATTGATAGGGGAAACCATCGGCGGTGGTTGCGGACTGTCTGACTTGATCGCTCAACCAAGGCTCCATCCGCACTCCCGTGGCTTCCATACGCTGGCGAAACACTAGGTTTCGGGGCTCTTCGTCAAAGCTCCGAGTGGTTCGTTCCGAAGTCTCAAACAAAAGCCGGATGCCCAAGTCTTGCATGGGACTATCCAAGCCATTGATTTCGCGGAGCACGCGATCAAACGGCGGGCTGAGCCATTCATCCGGAAACGTCTTTAGGCTGAAACGTCGTTGCATCGCTGCGGCGGCGTGCAATCGAGACGTCGCTGCGTACTGTTGAAGAAGTTCAAGCTCCGTTCGCTTCCTCAACTTCTCGATCAGCTTTTCACGCCGCGCCAGCGACACGGACGGCACCTGCGTTCTCCTTCGCCGAAGGTTCGTCAGACGACCACGCATGCGGTCTTCGTCAATGGGCTGCGCAGTATCGAACGGCTCCGCGGGGTGATCCCGCTGCGCATTGTCATTCCGCTTTGCCGCACTCTCGGTAAGTTTCGATTCAAGGGCGTCGATCTGTTGGTTCAGTTTTTCCGGGGATGGAAACGCTTTGCCCAACACGCTTTCCGCGATTCGGGGTGCGTCAGCGGCTGCTTGGCCGAGTGACTCGAGAGCCGAATGGAATTCGCTCGGATACCGATTCACCCAATCCGCAGTCTGATCAAACCGCTCGCACTTCGGGATTGGCTGTTTCAGGTTATGGAGAATTGCCGTCGTTGCAGCAATCCTCGATAGAACCTTCCCATCGTTGTCAGCCAAGCGCCGTGCAATCATCCGTTTCAGATCTTTATCGTCGGCAAGCGGCTTCAACTGTGTCGCTAACTCCGTCAGATCGGGATGGTTGTCCAACGAGAGCAAGACATCGGAGATGACGTCAACCGAGTCGCCAAAGTGATACGCGAGTCGCAAATTAATCGCGGTGTAGGTCGTGTCGGGTTTCCGCGTCAAGTGCTCGATGAGTGAGCATGACATGTCCTCGTTGTCGGTCGCTTGTGCGAATTCCACAAGTGACGAAATCAATTCGGATCCGATATCCAATTGAAGGTCATAGGCAACCTTTTCCAACAGACGCACCGTGCGAATTTCCAGCTTGGGCTGATCCGCTAATTCGTCTGCTGTATCCACGACGAATTCGTTGTACGCACGTTTCTCGTCGACATGGTGGTACCAATGTTTCAGCATTGACTGGGGGATTCCACGTCGCCGAATCAATGCCGAAACCAATATGATGACTCGAATGAAGTTTCTCCGATGATCAGCCTTGTAGTTCCAGCTGTGGCACCATTTGGCAATCAGACGTATCGACAGTGCGACATGGTCAGTCGGGAATCCAGTCAAGAAATCAATCCAAAGTCTCGATTCCGTCGGACTGAACGTCTTTTGCAACTGCAGGCAATTTCCCAACGCAGTGATGGTCGCGATTCGGACGCGGTCGATCTCCGAAGTTGCTGCGACTTTTCGCTTTAAGTCACGGTAACTGAACTCCGGCTGCGGACCTTGGCCATGCCGAGGTTGCAACCGCCGCAATCGTTTCGACAATTCTTCTTCACCGGCGACGATCTTCGCCTGAGTCTCAGCGACGACGTCAACCAGCTCAGGCGTCAGGAGTTGATTGAGCAGGCCAAAACGGTCGCGTTGTTGTTTTGGACGATCGGCACAAACTTCGAGGAAAGTGGTCGTGACTAAATGGGCGAGTGATTCTTCGGACGAATCCTTCGGGAAAACGACCTCGACTTGTTTCGCTGCCTTCAGTGTGGTTTCGCACAACTGACGCAGCCGAGCGTGCGGTCGCTTCCACCGGCAGGTGCAAATCAAGGGATCAGTCAAACACCGAACGAGAACCTTCAACAATTCCGACGGGAGATTCTCTCGTACGGTCAGGATGCGAATCGGAAGTTGGAGCGGTTGTTCGCGGTTGACACTGCTGAGCAACGTGAGCTCGGCAGCATGCTGCTCAATCCACACTAATGAATCGAGATCGCAAGTTCGCTGGTCGGATAGCGTTTGGAACGTGACCGCATCCAGCAGGCTCGCGAGCTGTGGATGCGTGGATTTCATCCGACCGGCTAAGTTCGTCCAACGCGCCGGCAATACTCCGCTTTGAAGAACATCGTCACTGCCGAAAGTCTGGCCGTGGTGAACGAACCCTTTCAGCAAGCCCAACAGAAAGTCGATGCGTCTTAGCCAATCATCGGCATCATCCACAATTTTCGGAAGCGCACGAGGAAACCGATGACGCAGCTTGGTGACCGTCATTTGAGCCCGCCGTAGGTGTTCCCCGTCAATCGACCAGCTCGTGGAATCGTTTTCAGGCGTCATCGAATCGGATTGCCAGGGACAAGGATTTTCGGGTTCGCCTTCGATCTTTGTCATCCTCATCGGGTAGCCGGGCAACCAAGCCAAATCGCGTTTGAGGAGCAAACGCGCACGGGCGATCCCCGATTGAATCTTGGTGCGTTTGTTCTCAAGCGGTTGCATGGCGACTGTGAACTATTTGAAGTCCGAGTTGAGTTGGAGGTAGTTTGACCACTTGCACGACGATCGCGTGTTCAATGCAGCAACCTTCGCATCGCCGAGGCCACGCCGAGGGTAACTTCGGTCATGCGGGGGTAGTCGAGCGTTTCGGGGGTGTCGGTGGATTGGTGATAGTTTGGATTGCGGAGGAAACTGGTGTCGGTCAGCATCAGGGCGGGATAGCCCTGGTCCCAGAACGAACTGTTGTCACTGAGACGGATTTCGTTGATCTTTTCGGGCAGGCAGATCGAGAACAGGGGCATCCGGCGGGTGCCGCGTTTGAAGCCTCGCCGGAATTGCCAGTTGAGTTTCCAGGACGGCATGTTGCCGACGGCGGCCAGGAAATTGCCGCGTTGCGGGAAGAAGCGATGCAGGAACTGGGGGATCGTGGGTGGGACGATCTGCGAGCCTTTGTGCAACGCGTAGTAGCCCACCATTTCCAGGCACAACATGCCGACGATCTTGTCGCCGCGTTGGCGTGACTCGCGAGCGTGGTGTTGGCTGCCCATCGCATCGACGTTGAAGTACGGCGGCTCCTCGCAAGCGAACGCGACGTAGCGTGCGGTCCGCCGGCCGGTGTGCTCGCGCAGCAACCGGCTGACTTCCAGTAAGACGGCCACGGCCGAGGCGTTGTCGTCGGCTCCGGGTGTGGTTGCGACCGTGTCATAGTGGGCACCGAGCAAAATGATTTCGTCAGCCCGTTTGCTTCCAGGTTGCTCGACGATCAGGTTGGTGGCTTCGTCGCCGAGTGCGTCGTAGCATTCGCGATCATTGGAATAGCCCATCGCGGACCACTGGCCTTCGATGTATCCGATTGTCGCTTCGATCGTCTTCGGCTTTGTGAGCGTGCGCGGACCGATCAACCCGGCAAGTCGATCGACATGCAGGCGAAGGTTCGCTTCGATGGAATCGCGGTCGAGATTCATGGGCCCAAATTCTTCGTTTCAGTAAGGCGGTGCGAGTCGGCGGAAACCGTGGAAGAGGACGATGAGTAAGAAGAGCAGATTGCGAAACAACACCGCGATCGGATTGATACGTGGAGCTCTTGTAGTGGATCTTGTTATAGATCCTTCCACACTGGGATCTTTGACAAGATCCACTACGGCTAGGCTTTCACCAAGTGATCGCATCCAGGCGATGCTTCGTGGGTATTCCCAAATGCCGTTGATCCAATTGGACGGGATGCCGGCTTCCCCGACACCGGCACCCACGATCCCGCCCACGATTGCCGCGGTCGTATCGGCATCGCCGCCGCATTCGATGATGGCGGTGACCGCTTGTAGGAAGTCTTCCGAGTGCGACAACCAAGCGTGAATGACGACCGGGACGGTGTGGTAGGTGTAGCCGGTGATGCCCTTGGATAGCCCAAGCGAATCGGCAAACGACTTGGTTGATTCGCCAGCCGAAACGCTATCGACGGATCGACGCAGGAGATTGGTCAACTCCGAACCGTCGTCACCCACTGCATTGACAACATCGGACAGCCACAGGTTCGCATCGACCTGTTTGTGAACGCGAGAGTGTCGAGCGGCAAACGCCACCGCGATCGCACCGAACTCGGCTTTCGGATCACTGTGTGTGACACGAGAGGAAACACGCACGAATTCGAGCATCTGCGGCACGTCGTCGATCGCCGCGCCGAAGATCGCGGCTCGCATCGCCGGTCCATTGCCTGCCGAGAAGACGCCGGAGGTAGCGGGCGTTGCACCCAACCAAAGCTTGATGCCCGCACGCGCCGTTGCTTTCCCGACGCCCGCCGGCAAAGCCAGAATCCACCATCGCAGTCGACTCGCGAAGAGACGTGCGAATCGATCCACATCGCCGTTAGCTTCGATCAGCGATTGAGCCACCATGCAGGTGTGTTCGGTATCGTCCGAGATCATGCCACGCCGGAAAAAGAACCGGTACCGGTCGGGCGGCCCAAGCAACTTTGGAGCACGCTGCTTGGAAACGCCTTCGTATGGCAAGCCGAGTGCGTCGCCAACAGCGGTTCCCAGAATGCATCCGGTGATGGCGTTGCGGGTCATTGGACTTGCTCCAAGATGGATCTTTGAGTGGCGTTCAATTCGATTCCTGGCCTCACGGCTTGGACCATTGCGATCGCGTCGGACGCTGTTTGCGCTGCTCCTGACACGAGAAGCACCGCTGACGCTACCAGGCCTGTTCTTCCGTGGCCTTGGGCGCAATGAATCAGCACCGGTTTGGGCATTTGCTGAATTTCGTTGGCTAGCTCGCGGAGTTCTTTGGCGGTCGCACCCGTACCATCCAACATTGGCACGCACCGGTAGTTCTTGATGTTCCAAGCGGTGACCTCCGTCCATCAAACCGTTTCCTGAAGACACTTGGTGCTGAAAAGAGATACGCCGCGGCGACAACTCCGAATGAGAACGCGGGATAGAGCAGCACCCATGCCCACGGCCCGGCCCGCAACGCGGTGCCGGTGATTCCAATGGCCAGCAGAAGGAAGAGAAAACCGTACTTCACTCGACCATCCGTGAATCGCTGAAAAAAATTAACGCCTGGTCGAGCTCCGATCGGTCATCCTTCGAACGAACGACGACCGTCAATGCCAACGAGTCAAAGCGTCGTTCATTCGCGAGCGGAGACAATGCCTTGCCAAACTCAGCAATCGACATCGGGCCATAGCCAGTCGCGAGCGTTGGTGCGGAAACCGCCTTGGCTCCCAGATCAACCGCCATGTCCAGTGCTTTGGTAAGTGTTCCACGCACAAGGTCAACCGATGAATCATAGAACGGATCAATCGCAACCGCGTGTAGGATGCAACGAAACGGCAGTCCGCCGGACTGGCTCTGAACCACCGTTCCGGCGGGGACAGCAGACACGCCGAGGTTTTTCAGGTGCAAATGCAATTCGCCTTGAATGACTGGTCCAACCGCGGAAAAGATCGCTCCGTTGACACCGCCCGACAGATTTAGCCATGGGTTCGCCGTGGAGATCAGAACGTCGGCGGGAGTCTGCAGCACGTCACCGACCTGCGTTTTGATCTTCATGATTCAATCTCGTGATCGTTGGCTTGTTTGAAATTAGACGATGACGATACGACCAGTGAAGTTAGCGTCCGCCAGTTTATCCTTCATCGTAGCTAGCACCGCTTCTGACGACCCGCGATTCGTGCCAAGCAATACGATTGTCGAGAACACTTGGGTACGAAACAACACTGGGTACGAAACACCGGACGACGCGGCTCAGGCGGATTCATTGGATGAACGTCAATGCTGATCGGGCGCGTCTGAAGTCACTGGGGCAAGGACGAAACGATGCCGGTGGAGAAATGGGCTATAGTGATCGATTGTCGCTAGCCCGTTATTTCTCGTTCAAGAGCCTGCTGATGCGTCTTCTCTGCTTCACTTCATGGTGTGTTTTCTGGGTCGGGTTTCTTGCGCCGGCGGTTTCCAGGAGTGACGATGCGATTGGTGTCGGTGCCCGGGCGATCGTGGGGGCAGAGCTGATCCTTGATGGGTCGCGAGAAATGCTGGACGAGAAATGGACTTACTGGGAAGGCCCTCGGTTCAGTTCTTCACTGCCAATCAAATGGAAGGTGGTCGAGGATCCGGTGGACGATGGAGCGGCGATCATGACTGATGATCCAGCCGCGGCAGGGGGCAAGTACGGAACCGCCGACATCGTGACCAAGCAGAAATTTCGTGACTTTCGTTTGCACGTCGAGTTTCTGATTCCGAATGCGGGTGGCAATAGCGGCGTTTACCTGCAGAACCGCTACGAGATTCAGATTCTGGATGGCGACAAGACCAAGCATGGGCTTGGTGCTGTGATCAACGAAACGCCCTCGCCCTATCATGCCTACAACGGGCTCGGCAAATGGAATGCTTACGACATCCAATTTCGGGCGGCTCGATTTGAACAGGGCACGCTTTCCGAGAAGCCGATGGTGACGATGTACTTCAATGGTGAAAAAGTTCATCTCAATCAGCAGATCAACAAAGTTTGGGGCGGTGCCAATTCCGGAATCGACGGTGGTAACGACAACGGATTTGGAATCACGGACACTCCCGGTGGCATCAAATTGCAGTGTGAGGGTCACGAAGTGCTCTACCGAAACATCTGGATCAAGCCGATCGAACTGAGCGACCCTAGCACGGATTTTTAGAACGATGACCAAGCCATTGCGAATCGGCAGAATCAACTTCGACCACTTGCACATGAGCGAGCTGCTGCGCATGGCGCACGATCATCCTGAGGTGGAATTGGTTGGCGTGTGTGACGAGCAACCTCAGCGGATGCAAGGTGCGATCACGGCGAGGAGGGCGTCGCGATCTTGCCGACCCTTGCGGTTTTAGCTTGCGTCGTCGAACTCGATCGCGATAGCCGGCTGCATCGTGGTCGGATTGCAATGCAGAAAGCCGATGTGCTTGCTGCTGATCTTGTTTTCGTATGAGCGGCTGAAGAACGACGATTTTTTGTCGAGTTGTAACTGACGGTAAAACAAACGCCCGCGGAGAAAGTTCCTCCGCGGGCGTTTCGGTTTTCAGTTCGTCTTTCGACTTACAGTTCGACGGATTCCACTTCGCGGACGAAGCGGGATGCGTCATTTTCGAGGAACGATGCGACGACGTTGAACACGGCGTCACTGAAGCCGCCGATGTTCAGGATGTCGTCTCGCTCGGGTGCTTGCGTGGTTCCGTAGGGTTGAATGTCGATGCAGACTAGCTTTGGATCGGCAACGCCGAGTCCACGCTGGGTCTTCTTGAACTTCTCCCACTGCGTCATCGTTGAAGTTTGACGAGTGAAGGGTGAAGTGTGAAAGGTACCGACTTGCGAAACGCCATTTGAAATCCAACTCTGGTTGTCGCTGACCAGCACGATGCCTGCGAAGGCTTGCTTCGCGTAGCGTGTGTTGGCTTCGACAAATGGCAACGAACAGTCCGTTCCTCCGCCTCCGTACTTCGACAAGCGTGCTGACAGTGACAGGATCGAATCGCTTGGATCGACCTTGGCCTTGTAAGCTTGCGTATCGAATGGAATCACGACGCTGTCTGGGTTGCGACGCAGGATCGCTGCTGCGAACAGAGCCGCAACATCGACGCATCGCATCTTTGACGTTCCGACCCCTCTTCCCGAACGACCCGCACGGTTGCCCGTGCCCCGATTGCCAGTAACTGGACATCCCATCGAACCAGACGTGTCGAGTCCGATGATGACCGGTCCAGGCAGCGTCGGTACGTTTCCGCACGCGATCTCGGCAGCGTCATGCAACGCCGTCTTGATCTTGCTTGGAACCTCGTCCGATGCGTTCATGTAAGCCGCCAGGAACTGGTACGGGAACTGACGGCTGCGAGCGATCGCGTCGCGGTCAGCCAGTTGGCCAGCCACGTAGTCAATCATCGCGTTGTCGGTTCCCGCGAATCCGAGGCTACGAAGTGCTCCGTTCGCCTTGGGCTTCTTGAACACGTCGTGACGCAAAAGCGTGTTGAGGTTCATTCGCAGTGCTTGCGGACCCATTTGTCGGGCAATCGCCTTCCAAACGAGCGGACCCTTGGCTGCGTCGGCTAGCAAGTCCCATCGAACTTGCAGGTCGCCGGCGATCAGCGTTTGGGTTTCGGCCGTGTCGGCTGCTCGGTAAGCGACCAGTGACTGAACCGTCGATGGCAGGTTGTCAGCCGTAGCTGGTGCCCACTTCTCGACTGGCTTGTCGGTCAACCATCCGAACAACGCTCGACGCGCGTCATCCTTCGGCGTCGGACGTGCCATTCGCAAGATGTCTCGCAGGCTTGGATCTTTTCCGATCGAAGCTGAGAGCAACTTGCCAACAGACGCATCGTTCAGCCAACGTTGGAACGCACGCTGCAGCGAAGACGACAGTCCCTTACGACCGAACTGTCCGGAACGAGTCATTTGGAAAACGGTGCGCAGAACGCGGCCGTTATCGGCGACTCGGTCGAAGACTTGGTGCATGAGCTTGGTGTCTCGCGTCGACAGTACGACCAGCAGCGCTGCGGGCATGTCCTTCATGTAAGCACGCTCACGTGAGTAGACTGCCAGCTTTGCCAGGAATTCGTTGTCGTCGATCTCGTCGATCAGCTTTCGCATCGCGTCGAGTTGGTTTTGCGCGGACGCGTAGTAGACGTTACCGAACGTGCCCGTCGCCGCCATTTGGGCGAGCGCGTGCTTCGCTGACAACTTGTACGCAGGGCCGCCTGCTTCGTTGACAACAGTCGCTCGTGGCAGGACGCTGGTGATGCTTTGGAATAGAGACTTGTTGGCCACGGGAGAAGTTTGAATGGTGAGGAGTGAAGTGTGAAATGGAGAAGCGTGCGGTAGTGATGCAGATTCGGTAGTCTGTTGGGGATGAAGACTGACTTGCCTGACCGGACGTTCGCGTTTGCAAAGCGGATTGTGAAACTCTGCCAGTCCTTGGAAGACCAGGCGGGTGTTGCTCAAACGCTGAGCCGGCAGCTGATTCGGTCAGGCACGTCAATCGGTGCGAATGTGGAGGAAGGGCAAGCGAGCCAAAGTCGGAAGGACTTCCGGCTGAAGTACAACATTGCCTGCAAGGAGGCACGCGAGACGCTGTATTGGCTACGGCTGCTTGCAGAAACGGATGTCGTTCCCACGGACCGACTCCAGCCGATGATGGAGGAGTGCGACGAGCTGGTCGCAATCTTGACATCAATCGTCAAGAAGCTCCGCGACTAACTTTCACTCTTCACCCATCACTCTTCTCACTTCATCGATGTACTCCGAATCGGCAGTCGATCGTGTGCGCTTTCTATTTCGTTTTCTTCTTGGTGGTCTTTCCCATTTGTTTCCAAAGGGAACGGCCGTTGTCTCGGTCGAGACGGACGAGTTGTTGCTGTCGTGTGTCGAAAGCGATCAGGTTTCCCTTGGGTCGCTTCGCGTAAACGAACGGCAAGCAAACGGCGACGACTTTGTGCGGTTCGCCGGCTGCGCTTGGCAGGTAGCGAAGTCGTACGAGTTCGTCGATGGGTTGCGAGATTCCTGAGCAGTCCCAGAGGTAGGACGGAAGCTCGATGATCTCGCTGAGGATGGTGACGTAGTCACCTTTGGCGATGTCTTCGCCAGCGATCCGGGCCGCGACGGTGGTCACGGTTTTGGATCGGGATTCGGTTGTGGTTTTCATGGTTCCGCAATCGTTGAAAGAGTGAATTGTGCATGTGTGTTCTCTGTTGGGGAGCGAGTTGGACTACTCGCGGCCGGTCGGAATGGCAAAACAGGAATGTAAAACACGCATAGTTCGATCTCTCGAGACGATTGGGGAAAACGCGATTGACGAAGTGGGTCGATCAGACAAATTCGATGCTCTACCCACTGAGCTACGAAGCGAACGCGAGGATCGCTTCGGTGGGACTCGAACCCACGACAGTCGAGGTGATGTAGTCCAATCTGGCAGTCAATCGTGTGCTGTAAACGCGGCGACGAAGTGTTGATTCAGATCACAAACGTGTAGGAGTCGAACCTACCGATCGTGTTTCCACGATCCCCAGACTCGCTGGACGCTATCGTTGGTGGATGTAGTCCGAACCGGCAGTCGCCGTGGTTTGGTTGAAGACGGATCGACGAAGGGACAACTCAGATGTTTCACATTGACAATATGTAGTCCGAGCCTGCAGTCGATCAGTCAGAAACGCTGGTGGGAGTCGAACCCACTTAAACCGGGTTGCAGCCGGTTGCCTGGCCATCTGGCTCCAGCGTTGAGGTAGTCTTTAGGGATTAGTCTTTAGTCTCTAGGAAGACAGGGGAATGGAATGCGTGATCACAGGAAATTGCGTGCATTTGAGCTGGCCGATGAATTGGTGTTGGATGTGTACCGTGCAACCAAGACATTTCCACGCGAGGAAATGTTCGGGCTGACATCGCAACTTCGTCGAGCCGCCGTTTCGATCGCATCCAACATCGTCGAGGGTTGCGCTCGACAATCGCAAGCAGACTTCGTCAGGTTCCTCGACATGGCGTTCGCGTCTGCACGCGAAGTGGAATATCAGCTCAACATCGCTGGGCGGCTCGAGTATCTGCCAGCCGATGTCGCCAAAACGCTCAACGACAAAGTCGTCGAGACATCGAAGGGAACGTATGGGCTACTCAAATCGCTTCGCAGCGATTCCTGATTGCTAGAGACTCAAGGCTACAGACTATTTACTCCGCCAGTAGTCATCGCGATTGACGCCATCACAGACGCCCCGATCGAAGGCAACAACGTTTGAACCGCTGACCGCTGCCGCATGGACACAGGTCGTTGCGGCCGAGTTTTTCCTCGAGTTGCTTGCCTTGGATGATTCGGACTCCGCGTTTGACGTTGGTTTCGGATGGGTAGCCGCGGCGGCGTTTACTCATCGGCTCGAAAGCAGTGGTCTTCGTCGTATTGCTCGACGTTGTGTTCGTATCGCATGGGTCTGCTCCGTGTTTGAGGTCTCGATCGTCAACTGCAGTGTTCTCGCCAGGAATTGAACCTGGTCCGACAGTTTCGAAGACTGCCATGCTGTCCAGCACACCCGCGAGTCAGTTGGTTGTTTTCTTCATTCATAGTCACAAGAGCCGACGACTGGGTTCGCACCAGCATGAGCGAGCCATGAAAGAAACACGACCAAGAGCGGTGCCTTTCTGCATCGAGCCACGTCGGCTTGGAAAATGGCCCCGCACCGAAGTGCGGGACCGAACTTCAGTCGATGAATGCGACATGTCGCATTGCGATCGACTCGTTTTCAGTGTTCATCAGGACTTGGTGCCAACCGTTCAAGATGATTGTCTTGTGATCCGGATGGCGAACTCGTCCGCGAACGAACACGCTTGGGTTTCTACGTTGAGCGACCCAGTGCAGGTGACGAAGTTCAGGCTTACGACTGATCAATCGCATTCGCTGTCCTTCGGTCAATCCGTTCGGGTGCTGGTTACTGATGTAAACCAGTTGTCCACCCTGCCGAACCACTTCTTCGCAAATGTGCGGCTTTCCACCACCACGTGCGATCGGCTCGCTGCGTAGAACGAGACGCTCATCGACCAACGCCGGGTTTTCGACCGGGACGAAGAACCACTCGCCCTGACGGATGATCGCTTCATTGCGTCGACAATTCCGCTTTCGCGGCTTCACGCCAAGACGGTTCTCAAGTGCTCGCACCGCAACCGGCTTGAGCGCGTCGAAAGCTGTCTTCACAGATGAAACGGCTGCCAATTCAGGAACAGCAGCAACGAACCAATGTCGCTCGTCGTGTCCGCACAAGAACTTGTGCTTTCCGTCGTCTTGTCGCGACATCAGCAGCAGGTGCCGCATTGAAGGCTGAACGTCGATCACCTGCGTTTCGGCCAACTGTGGTGGCTGAATCGAGATGTCGAAGAACTCGCCCTCGGCGTCGTTGCCGATGTCGATCGAAACTTTTTCACGGAGAGCCGTTCCCCAACGCCGAACTATCGGCGGATGAACGTTTGCTCGAGCACCAATCCGCGTGAATTGACGCTCAATCTGACGCATGCTCATGACATTGCCTTTCAAAAGTGTCAAACAAGCGAATGGATGCCGGCAGCCAACGTGACTGCGAATATCGGCAGTAGCCCGACCAGGAATCAAACCCGGAACTTCTGGTTAGAAGCCAGAGATGATGTCCGTTTCACCATCGAGCCCTTTCAATCAAGCGGAAGGAGAGGGAGTCGAACCCTCAAGGCACCATCAAGATGCTCGTCCGGCTAGCAACCGGATACCGTCGCCCATCGGATTGCCCTTCCGTTAATGAGTGGACCGGAAGGGAATCGAACCCTTCTCACCGATCTTGCAAGGATCAGTCGCCCCCTTGGAACATGCCAGCCCATTTGTTTCAAACGTCACTCAGAGGTCCGTCCGGGAATTGAACCCGGTCTTCGTCCATACCACAGACGCGTGCTGCCGCAACACTTACAGACCTTGTCGTTTCAGTGATCACGGATGGAATCGAACCATCGGTCTCCTGCTTGTCACGCAGGCGTCTTAGCCGCTGGACCACGCGATCGTTGAGGAAGCGATTAGCTGTTAGCCGTTAGCTTTTCCTCCTGAGCGAAAAGCTATTTCAGTAGCGGATCCGGGGGTCGCACCCGGCGGCCCGAGCTTATGAGGCTCAGTTGGGCACTGGCCCATCCGCGTCGTTGTCGCAACTGAATCGCGAAGTAGCCAAGGCGAGAGTTGAACTCGCACGCCAGAAATGGCACGACATTCTGAGTGTCGCGTGTCTACCGGTTCCACCACTTGGCTATGTTTAGATCGAAGTACTGCGGGAGGGAGTCGAACCCTCAAACACGAACGTTTGAAATTCGCCGCTTTGCCGGTTTGCGTACCACAGCATGTTGAATCAGTACTGAGGGCGGGAGTCGAACCCGCAAGCACTTGTTCCTAAGACAAGCGGCTCGCCGTTGGCCTACCTCAGCGTTTGTGAATGAGTGGAGCGCCGGGGAATCGAACCCCGATTTTCTGCTTGCAAAACAGACGTCTTCCCGTTGGACGAGCGCCCCATGAATGAAGCAAGAAGAGTGATGAGTGGATAGCGAAAATGGTTCGCCTCGGGAGTTTCACTCTTCAAGCTTCCTTCCGTGCTACGCATGCAGTCGCGGAGCACTGTCGCCCGTCGACTTGCGATGGTTTTTGATCGCCTTGTGCGAGTCAGGAAGTTGGTCGCCTTCGACAACTACGTCACCGACGCTTTCGACCACCCAGCCGTCGACCCAACCAACGCTGTCGTCCCGAAGTCTCAGCACTCGGCCGACCTTGGCAAATTCTCGCGGAATGAACGAAGTCATCTGCTCTAATCCGCCGGCGATGCTGCGTCTCATCGCACATTGCACGTACTTCGTGTTTCTGGACATCGTCGTTCTCCATGGTTAAGTGCGGGCCAGCGTCACCACGACGCCGGCAGTAGTCCCGGATGGAATCGAACCATCGTTTCCTGCGTGTAAAACACGTGTCGTAGCCGTTGGACCACAGGACTGTGTTTGTCGATCCGGAGAGCACGTCCCCAAGGATTTGAACCCTGACTTACTGGTTTGGAATCAGCAGTGCTACCGTTACACCAAGGACGTGTTTGAAGTGGGAACGCAAGGAATCGCACCTCTCGCCGACTACCACACAATTAAAGGCAGAAGGGTTACAACCTCCCGTGTGGAAACGCTCCCAAGTTTTCGTCAAACAAGCGGAAGCCGTGGGACTCGAACCCACAACGGTTTGACCCGCAGCTGTTTTCAAGACAGTGTCCTCATCCGGCCGGGTGACTTCCAGGAATAGCGTGTTAGCACTTAGCGGGTTAGTCGTTAAGCAGATACGTAGGTGTCATCGTGTATGTGAGCCGTTTGGCGTTAGCCACGGTTCCCAAGCAAAACCGGGGCTGACGCCCAAACGGCTCACAAGTTGAAACCCAATCAATCCTGCGTGCCTGCTTGGCAAAACCCGGTGGCAGAAAGCTAATCGCTAATTGGCTAACAGCCAAAAGCTAGCCAAGTGACGTGAGCGGGAATCGAACCCGCGGACTCCTGGATGAAAACCAGACGATTCTGCCAACAGAATCTACCACGCCGTTTTGTTGCTTCGGTCGAAGCGAGTACCGCATGGGAGTATCGATCTCCCTCCTGCTGTTAGAAAGACAGCCGACCTAGCCAGTAGTTGAATGCGGCGAATTGAAAGCGATGGCAACGGGAGTCGAACCCGCAGCGACTTGATAGACAATCAAGCTTCCTTCCCAGAGGAACTTGCCACCGAAAATCTTGACGCGAGTGTGACCGATCGGAATTGAACCGACATGGACTTCGTTCACAGCGAAGTTCCTGAAACCAATACAGGACGGCCACAGCTCCATAGGCTGGAATCGAACCAGCGGCAAACTGATTAACAGTCAGTCCGAGCCACCAACGGCTCCCCCATGGATTATGGATTCAAACAGCACCGGAGACTGGAATCGAACCAATGAACGACCCCCTCGGCGAAAAACACAGCCAGAGTCAGGTGCAGCGACCAACAACTGCTATTCCGGCGTAACTCAAACTTGCAAAGCACTCCGTCCGGGAATTGAACCCGATCTGCGAGCTTCAAAGGCTCACGTCGCGACTACGCGCCGGAGACAGTTTTCGACAATGAAGAGTGCCCTGCGGGAATTGAACCCGCCTATCTGAGTTGGAAGCCCAGCACCTCTGCCGCTCGGCCAAGGACACGATGAATATTTGAATTCGGAAGGATGAAGTGTGAAACGAAGCGAGCTATTTCACACTTCTCGCTTCATCCTTCCGACTTTTGCAAAGCGCCCAGTGGGAGTCGAACCCACACTTCCGCCATGGCAAGGCAGCAGGCTACCGCTACATCATGGGCGCAAAAATGCATCACTACCAAACTGTCAAAGATCAATACGCCGAAGCGTTCAAGAGCACCGAGCCGGAATCGAACCCGCATCACCTCGTTACGACGGAGGAGTCTTGCCGTTAGACCATCAGTGCTGGAGTAGCATTTAGCGGTTAGCTCTTGGCAACTAGCTTTCCAGTGCTGGAGCTAATCGCAAACGGCTAATAGCTAGTTGCTATTTCCAAGTGGGATCGGTGAGAATCGAACTCACATCGCTCGGATTAAGAGTCCGATGCATTACCTTGTCTGCCACAATCCCATGTGTCGTCGTTGTTTCGTTTCAGTCGGCGTGGCGGGAATTGAACCCGCGACCGTCGCCTTATAAGGACGCCTGCGGAAGTTTGAAATGTGAAGGGTGAAGTTTGAATGCACACAGCGGCACAACCATTTCACTCTTCACCCTTCTCTCTTCAAACTTCCTGAGTGGTAGCCCCGAGGATCGAACTCGGCACAACCTCGTTATCAGCAAGGCCTGGACAACCAGCCCTCGACTACCATCTGTCGTTTCAAAAGTCGGACACCTCGGAGTCGAACCGAGAGCCTCCTGGTCCCAAACCAGGCGTGCTTCCATCTGCACCTGTATCCGATGTTGTGTTGCTTCCGTCGCCGCAGCGTTTGCTGTCGGCGCATATCTTCCTTTTCAGTGGGCCGGGAGACGCTCGAATCCTCGTCTGCGGTTCCTCCGACCGCCGCCCGCGTTAGCCAATAGGGCAAGCCCGGCGTCTCAGCTACCAGCCCAAATTGGGTTCGTTGTTGGGGTTGCCCGTTCGATGCGGACACGAAAAAAGGCTCGCTGTCCGTGTGACACCGAGCCTTCATGAAGAAGTCGTTCGCTTTTGAAAGCGAGTGTCACATCAGACGTGGGAACGCCGGGGCATTGCAATTCGACGGCTCGCAATGGACTGCCAGCGAGGCGAAAAGACTGCCTTCGTGTTTCTGTTCGAGTCGACTGGAATGGATATTCGTTGACATCAGAAAGCTCGTTACTCGCTCGTCGATGGATGTGACTTGGGTGTTCGGAGAGATAGACGCGTTGACGTCACGAGGGTTCGCGCAAAAAAAGATGATTCTTGCAGTGTCCCGCCATGCCACATCCGTTTGCTGGAAGCAAGACCCCGTGGAACCGGAACCCGCCATCCAGCACAATCTGTTGACACGGCCAGATCCACTCAGCATCCGAAGCGTGACGAACTGCATGCGGTGGATCCGGTGTTCCCGTTTTTCAAGCCCCAAACCACCACTTGAGATATGCCCCTGAAAGTGAGCGAACGCGCTTCCAGATGGAAAGCAATGCTGAAAGAACCATCGCCGGTAAAAAAAATTGAGAACGCGCTCGACATTGCGTCTGATTCTTTTGCTCTTGTTGAAAGCCAACCAGCTTCGTCGGCAACACAGAAAGAAGTGATTGCCGACTTGCGATTTGCAATTGGCGACCACTCAACTGCGGCGAGTCTACTCGCGCTTGGAAGCTTGTCTACTGAGCTTCGTCGGTACATCTTGCAACTCGCAAGGAACACATTGGCCGCGACGCCACAAAATTCTCAAAAGCGGAGACGCTCTGGTCCCATATCAGCGGGGTTCTCATGGACCCACGTTCTGAAGCTGGGAAAATTAAAGCACTCCAAAACTCGGAAACTCAATTCTGCTCGTCGCATGCTACTCAAAAAGTCGGTTCGTGAAGGGTGGTCGAGCGCGGAGTTCAGCAGGGCCATCACCGCGTGGAACGCCGAGCAGTCCGATCGACCGGACACTCAAAAACAGATTCGACCGACACAGATGATCACCCAGGTGGTCCAAAACACATCATCCCTCACCGATTTGCTAACTGAATTTGCCGCGAAAGCACGTTCGTCTGATGCTGTTCGTATCAAAGCCCGTGATTTAGACAAAGCGGCTGAACAATGCGAACTCGCGATTGAGGATCTCAAGGCATTGACTAAGTCCGCAGGTGAAGCGTCCAAACGGATTCGCGAAATCCAGAGCGAGGTGAAACGACGACTTGATCCTTCCTAGGACTAACGGATCACGGATGCTGGAAGCCGGGGGCCAGTCCCGGGCGGAAGAGGGCCGGAATCGTCGCAGCCAAACCTACCAAACACACAACACTTATACCCGTGTATACGGAAGAGCACAAAAAACACACACAAACCGACCCTTTTCCCCGTCTTTTCCGCACCCAAACGCCCCTCGACCCCGTGTAAATCTTTTTCAGTGCTCTGACGGAGGGCAAAATGCTCAAAATTCAGTGAAATGGCAGTCCTAGCTGGGCGCCCAAAACGGCATCCCTGGCGTTCAATGACAGGACATCACTGCAACATTACACCATGCACTAAATTTGCAGACCATTTGCGCTACATAGAGGTGAAGGTGGCAGCGTTGCCACCAGCACTTTTGTACGCAGGGAGATTGACGCATGTCTCACGTGGTTCAGATTGCGACGCAGGTCCGGGACGCGGCAGCGGTCCGGAAGGCTTGCGATCGACTGGGATTGGACGATCCCGTCGAAGGAGAGGTGAAGCTGTTCAGCCAGACCGTCTCGGGTCTGGCAGTTCAGCTTGCCAAGTGGCGATACCCGGTCGTCTTTGACCTGACGACGGGCGAGTCGAAATTCGACAACTATCAGGGGCACTGGGGCAACCAGAAAGAGCTCGATCAGTTCTTGCAGGCTTACGCCGTCGAGAAGACCAAGCTGGAGGCTCGACGCAAGGGCTACTCCGTCACCGAGCGTTCGCTTGAGGGCGGAAACATCCAGCTATCCGTCAACGTGGGAGCTTGAGCGATGAAGATCATTCAAGTGATCGTTGCGCCCGATGGCTCAACGAAGATCGAAACGGAAGGCTTTGCCGGCAGTTCCTGTCGCCAAGCCAGTGAGTTTTTGGAACATGCCTTGGGTTCTCGGCAAAGCGAGCGTATGAAATCGGAGTTCCACCAAAGCCACGAATCCAACCTCAACACACAAGCCCGGCAGCACTGACGCTGATAGGGCCTTCTTTTTGTATCCACTCAACCCTTCAATCAGGAGCGACGCTCATGTCACTCACAACACGGATGCGAGAACTCGTTGACGCTTGCTTCAGCGGCACCTACATCCACTCGCACGAACACGAAGATGCAATCTCGGAACTGGCACGTCTCTGCGATGCAGAGGAATGGCGAATGTCAATCTGGGACGTTGATCGCGGGATGAGCCCTTCCATCCCTGATGGTGACGATCCGCTGGGGGCGATTCACGCGTTTCAAAGCAACGAACAGGAGGGGACGCATGTCTTGATCCTGCGGAACTTCCATCGGTTCCTCCAGTCCGCTGAGATCGTGCAAGCGGTCCATCATGCGGTGGTGGCTGGTAAGATGACTCGCAACTTGCTGGTAATCCTGTCGCCCGTCGTCGACTTGCCGGTGGAACTGGCGACACTTTTCATGGTTGTCGAGCATTCGAGGCCGTGCCGTCGCCAGCTCCACGACATCGCACGCGGTGTGGCGGTCGATGAGGCCGAACGTCCTGCGGATGACCAGATGTCCGCTGTCTTGGATGCCGCTTCCGGGCTGACACGACTCGAAGCTGAGAACGCGTTTTCGCTTTCTCTGGTGCGTCATCAGCGTTTGGAACCCGACGCGATCTGGGAGATCAAGACGCAGACACTCAAAAGCTCTGGGCTGCTGACGCTTCACCGAGGCGGCAACGGCTTCGATTCGCTTGGCGGACTCTCGTCGCTCAAAGCGTTCACTCGTCGAGCACTGATGCGTTCTGATTCCGAGGGGCGGGCTCGCGCTCGCGGCGTGATGCTGCTGTCTCCACCAGGCTGCGGCAAGTCGGAGTTTTGCAAGTGTCTCGGCACCGAAGTCGGACGACCGGTGCTGACCCTGGATGTTGGCAGCTTGATGGGCTCGCTTGTCGGCCAGTCCGAAGAACGGACTCGCCAGGCACTCCGAACCGTCGATGCCATGGCCCCCTGCGTGTTGATGATCGACGAAGTCGAAAAGGCATTCTCTGGAGCGACTGGATCAGCGAATGACAGCGGTGTGTCGTCCCGAATGATGGGGACGTTTCTGACTTGGCTGAATGACCACGAGTCCGATGTTTTCGTCGTTTGCACAGCCAACGACGTGAAGCGCCTGCCGCCCGAATTCAGCCGAGCCGAACGGTTTGACGGTGTGTTCTTCTTGGATCTCCCCGGGAGGACTCAGAAGGACGAGATCTGGCGACTGCATCGAACGCACTTCGGAATCGCTGACGACGAAACGATTCCCGTGGACGATCAGTGGACGGGTGCCGAGATCAAGTCTTGTTGCCGGCTCGCTGCGTTGCTGGACGTCTCTTTGATGGAAGCAGCCAAAAACGTGGTTCCCGTGGCGACGACGTCTTCTGATTCTGTGGAGCGACTGCGTCAGTGGGCCAACGGAAGGTGTTTGTCATCGGACCATTCGGGGTTGTTCCAGACAGCCACCAACCATTCAGCCCAAGGCCGTCGAGTGCGGACTGCACCTTCGGTCAACTGACTCTCCACGACGCCGGGGACCGATCCCCGGCGAGAGTTGATTGAATTCAATTCCCTCAGCCAAAAAGGAATCTCTCGATGTTTCCAATTTTGATTGTTTGCATACTGCTGTCACTTGCCCTCGCTATAGCGTGTTTGCTTGTGCTCCGCCTTCGGCAGCAACTCGGCAGTTTGCAAGCCCTGTTTTTTCTTTTCTCACACCGGGATCATCAGCATGCGACGCCCTCGAAGCCAGATACGTTTTTGGATAACGCTTCCCCTGGTGATGAGTCTGTTTAATGCGTTCGTTGGATGCGGGCCGTCTGGTCGTGATTTGACTGACGCCCAATGGTTGAAACTGCAACAGGAGATGCAGACTGAACGCGCGGAAGTCGGACGACAACGCGACCAACTGGAGGCTGATCGCCGCGAATGGGATGAACGGGAACGTAAACACACACTGCTGGCATCTGCACTTGAAGCCTCCTCGTTGTTGCTGGCATGTGTCCTTCCATTGGTCGTTATCCTATTTCTGCTTTGGCCACGACCTGAACCAATCGGAAGCCAAGCTGTCTGCGAAGCATTGCTTGACGAAGCTTTTTCTCCACCGGAGGCGACCAGGGCAAAGATCGAGGATCCCAATCGATCGCCACGCAGCGAGCAAGCTGCACCTGGCATCTCCTGATCCAGTGCGTCCGTCCAAACTGGAGCATTTCTGAACTTTCGACACCCCATCGGCCATTTGGTCGGTGGGGTGTTTTCGTTTCATTTCATCCACACTTGAAGAGGAAGACCTCATGTCAATTTCGATGCAAACCCAACCGGTTGATTCCCAGCCAGTCTCGACCACCAACCCCATGGCCAGCGTCAGCGAACGCTTGCAAGCCGAGACCACGGCCGTGCGGTTGAGGATCCATTGGCCTAGCGTCCGCAAGACGCTGAGCAGCGATCAAACCCGGCAAGCGGCCGGAACGTTCGATGCCGATTCCAAATCGGTCTCCGCCTCGAAGAAGCTATTGGACACCAGTCACCCGGCATTCCGTGCTGCGACCGCTGTCCGCAAGCAGGCCGCTGATCACTGGAAGGCCAACACGTTGCCTTACACCGAACCTGGCATGCGGTTGATCAAGCGAGTCGATGTGCCCACGTTCGACGTGTTCATGACTTCGGTGCGAGCCGAACTGAATGAAGCGGTCGAGCAACTGGAGCTGCACTTCGACGAACTGATCGATCAAGCTCGCGAGCGGTTGGGCGATCTGTTCGATCCAGCTGACTACGAGGTGAACCTGCATCGTCTGTTTGGGATTGAGTGGGATTACCCCAGCTGCAATCCACCGGAGTATCTGCTGCAGGTCAGCCCGCAGTTGTACTACAGCGAATGCAGCAGGGTGCAGCGTCGTTTCGATGAAGCAGTGAAGCTCGCCGAGCAAGCGTTCGCCGATGAACTCGAACAGCTGGTCACTCATCTCGGCGAAAGACTTCGTGGCGACGGCGAGGGTTCCCCCAAAGTGTTCCGTGACACCGCAGTGACCAACCTGACGGAGTTTCTGGACCGTTTCCAGCGATTGAACATTCGATCGGATAACCAACTGGACCGCCTGGTGGCGGATGCTCGTCGCATCGTCGGCGGCGTGATGCCTCAGCAGTTACGAGAACAGTCGGAAATGCGTCAACGCGTTGCCAATGAGCTGTCGCGGGTGGAAGCGTCACTGGAAGGCTGGATGACCGAGCGTCCACGCCGAAGCATCCTGAGACGATCACGCTGATGCGAGCTTCCACCGAGATCGTCGTGGGGCGACAAGGTGAGCTGCGAATGATCTACGACGAGTCGTTGGATTTGCAGCAGTTAGGGCACGTTCATATTGAACGAGGCTCCCACGTCGAACCCACGAAGAATGGCCAGTGGACCGCGGACCTCTCACCGGTCGGCGGCCCTGTGCTCGGTCCCTTCGCGATCCGCTCGGACGCGATTGAGGCCGAGATCGAATGGCTGCATTGCCATTGGTTACTCCATCCCCAGAATTCTCATTCCAACCACAGGAACCTGCAATGACGACACGCATTGTTGTTGGCCTGACGCAAAAGATTGGGCAGCCAAACTTCGGAAGTTTGGGAGCAACTTGCCAGATCGAAGTCGACCTGACAGACAGGCCCGACTCAGCCAGGCTGACTGAACGCATTCGAAACTCTTTCACGCTTTGTCAGCGAGAAATCTCAAGGCAGCTGAATTTGCAAAGAGGCAATGATCCGTTGCTGCTTCCAGAGCCTGAGCCAGGCAGAAACGCGAGTTGCGGTACTCGCGAACCGTCGCCAAATCGAACGTCGCCTTCCCATCAGAGAAAGGCAACGGACGCACAGCTTCGAGCAATTCATGCGATCGCATCGAAAGCAAACGTCCGCTTGGGAACTCAGGTTCAAGCGGACTTTGGTGTTGATTCACCATCTCGGCTTTCGATTCGACAGGCCAGCGAACTCATCGAAAAACTCAAGCTTCAGCTGGAGCATCGGTGAGGGCTGCGCCGAGACAGTAGCGAGCGTCAATCCGATTTGGATTGACGCTCTTTTTTTAGCTACCGGACCATTTGTGAAATGGCCGCTCTCCGTTGCGGACGAACCGACAATCGAACGCGGAGTGAGTCCGAATCAAGCAGGTTATGCCACGAGGAGGAAGCCCAAGCGTTGGAAACCGTGATTTTCGCACTTGAGGTTCAAACAGCCGGTTTTATCCCCCGCGGACTTTTTCATATCGGGACATCTATCTCGGAAACCACGTGAATTGCGGCAGACAACACCTGCTGACCGTGCTGTCAGGGTGCGGACCGCCCCTCCACTTTCCCCCCGGGAATCCAGGATTTCCACCCCTATGCTGGAGCGTCCATCCGCACCGGAGCCCAAACGAGGGGCATTTTCAGGGGTATTATTGAGTCTGATTTTACCCCCTTCGCCTGCCGCGTCCGAGCACGTTTTCTGCGGACTTTTGCTAACGCGGCCTAATTCTTGCTAGCCGAGCTGAGAGAAGCCCACGAGTATCCTCTGGCTCGTGCAACCGCTGGTCCGCAACGATGATGCGATCAGCCATTAAGTTGTGTCGGTGATCTTCCGAGCCAGGCATCAGGTGTGCTGACAATAGCAAGATGATCGAAACAATCTCGAGATCGACTCTCTGATTTGGACGCAGCTCAAGATTGCGGAGCGTCTTTTCATCGCACTGGCAGTACATTGCGAGGCGGCGGATGCTGGGCTGATATTCGTATCCAGAGCGGTGGGCTCTCGGATTACGTCGGCAAGCCTCCAGGTAGTCCCAGAGTAGCAAACGAACGTAGGGGGTGCTGGAGTCATCATTGGCTTGTTCTTCATTCAACTGGAACACCAGAAGCTTTCTGAACAGATCGACCTCCTCGTTAGTCAAACGAGTTCCTGCGAGTTGACTCTCTTTTCCAGTCTCGTTCCAAGCTTCCCCAACAGCCGACTCACTCCGCCGCGTCTCTTCAGCGTTCTCGGGTCGGGGGTTCAACAAAGCGGACCTGCGGACCTTTTTACGGCGTTTCTGTTTCGAAGACGCACGGTTGGAACCCGGCTTCTTTCTCGACGGTGAATCTGTGTGAACTGAATTCGAATCCGCCGTGGCGGCCTGGGCGGCCGGTTGTACCTTCTCCGCTTCACTACGCTTCTTCCTTCGCTGTGCTTCGCGAATTCGCTTCCGTCGTTCGAGGTTCCTTTCCGTGACCACTGTTGGCGAGCGCTTTGTGACACGAAACATGCTGGGCTCTGGTTCGATACCGAGGACCAGCAATGCACCCAAGCGAGCACGTCCATCCAGCAAGCTCATGCCTTCGTCAATCAAAACCGGACGCATCAACCCGTGCTTCCTGATAGACCGGACCAGTTGATTGAACAAGTCACTTTTCAAAGGCCGAACTTCAGAGCAGTTCGGGTGGATCCGACGAAAGAACGATTGGTAGTGCAAGAGCAGTGTGGGAATCGACGGTTGTTCATAGCGGTTGCGTCGAGCTTGTTCCTTGCGTGTCATTGCATTTCCTCAATGCGTCAGGGCACCGATCAACGCCGAGACCCAACTCCAGTGGATCCGATGCCCTGACTGATCAGGTGACAGAAAGCGTTGATCCCCTGAGTGTCCGCACCTGCGGACATTTGCAAACTTTGTGAGAGCGGGCGTCTGGGCGAAGGCGAAGAGGAAGCCAGAGTCTGCAGTCGTCGCCATCTAAAAAAGGGTGGGGACGGCAGTCAGCGCGTCCGCAAGCTGCCGTCCAACGCAAAGCCAAGAAAGACCGTCAAGCAAACGGCCAGTTCCTCGCCCAACCTCTTTCTGCCGGGGCTCAGTCCCCGGACGACCGCTTCTTCACAGATCCGTTCGGTGATGCGTAAGGGATTCTCCCCGTTGCGGTCTGCACAGCAATCACCAGGCTGTTGGAACCAAATGCCTCCTCAGCACAACTTGGGAGGTCCGCATCACAGACACTAGGCGGATCTCGTTCGATTTCATGTCGGTCCCGTTCACCCAACAGATAGCCCTTGCGATTGGCCGGGTTCGTCCGAAGCGTCAATTGCCTAGGAGTGAGTCCCAGCCTGAGGACTGCGTCCAAGCAAACTTTGCAGCGAGCGTAGTTGTCGCCCAGACGTTCAAAGAAAGTTTCGAGGAAATGAGTCACCATAGGCTGTTGCTTCTCGCAGTTGCGTCGTTCGTCGAAGTAGCCGTAGTACAGATCGTGACATCGAAAGTACTTGTAGAAATAGGGCCAAGGCGTCATGTCGCGACGGCATACCCCCGGCAATTGCAAAAGATGCTCGAACTGTATCCCCTCGGCTGCAAATCCTGTTTTCCGATCAAACGACCAGCGACGGACGTCGCACATGTTTCCGCATCACTGGGCAGGCACGAGAGTGCGGGACCCTCAATGCGGCCAATGCATCTCTGCATGATCCAAACAGCTTCCTCAGCGACTCGATGTCTTTTCCAGAAAACGGTTGACTGCCTGAACGCTGGTGACTCTTTTGCCGCCGATACTCACGGTTTCCAGCTTGCAGTTCTTTAACCCTCGCGTGGCCCAGCGCCAGACCGTGGAGACATGAACTCGGTCCTGGAGCAGCGGCGGCACTTCCTTGAACTGGATGAGCTCCTCGGTGAGGAGTTTCATGGGGTTGGCAGCTTGCGATTTAAATGCCTTGTTCTTGTTGCCATGTGGCATAGTGACCTCCGGTGAATGAAAGAAACAGAAGGTCACATCAAAACGCATGCAACAGATGACTCAAGGTACGTTTTTTGAAAAGACAATTTCATTTCCGTTCACACCGTCCTTGGCGAGCCCGATGCTCTATAGCAGAGGGTTCTGCGTAGTCACTTGGGCGTAGCAATCAGACGTCATGCACAATTCTTCAGCTTCTTTGAAAACGAATCCTGTACGCCTCGCTCAGCAACAGTCGTGCGACGGACATGGCCGTTCGGCACTTCTGTAATTGCCGGCGACTCAGTTCTCGATACCCTTCGCGTCTGCTGCGGAGTGCCGGGGACCGGGCCCCGGCAGGACCGGGCTGGATTGCGTATCAATCAATATCACGTCCGGGATTCGCATTCCTGTTCGAGGGGTAACGGTAGGTCCAGACGGACATTGTCCTGGCTAGCCCAGCGCCAACTGTCTGCGTTTTGCAGCCCTGGCAAGTGCGAGTTGTGATCGCTGATACGCTGTGACCACAGATTGTTCCTGCAATTTTCGTCCCCCATCCCAACGAGCAAGGAAGCTTGGAAGCATTCAGCCGGCGGCGTTTACCGCTGGCCGATTCATCGCTTCGCCAAAGTGACTCGAGAGGGTACGAGCCTATGGTCGGTCCACCTGGAATGGCGAGCCTAGATTTTGGGACCGGCCTTCGCTGCTTCGATCGCCTTGTCGAGGGACTCCTTCGCGTAGTGCTCGGTCATCTGACGTTTGGAGTGCCCGAGCAGAGCTTGGGCTCCTTCGATCCCGAGTGCTTCCCGGATCACAGTCGCGGCGGTGTGCCGGAGTTGATACGGCGTCCAGTGTTCCGCCCCGGCCTTTTTGGCCGCACGGACAATTGCTCGGCGATAGGAGTCCTTGTCGAACTTCGGGGAGTACTGACGTGGTTTCGATTCACCCGCACGGGTGCGCTTGTTGTAACCGGGGCGATCGCCTTGGTTGGCCGGTGTTTTTCGCTTGGCGGATTTTTGTTCCTGATACCAACGAGCGGATTCCTCCGGTTTGAAACAGTATTCCGTTGGCTCCCGATCCAGGTAGGGCTCAAGAGCCACTTGGGCGTCACCGACGATTGGCACCTGTTTCTTCTTGCCGTGCCGTTTCGTTTTGTGCTCATTCGGACGGTAGACCCACACACCGTCCGCTCGTTTGTCGATGTCGATTGGACGCATCCGGAGCACTTCGCTGGGGCGCATGCCGGTTGCCGCTTGGATCCGCACCATGGTCTTGAGGACCGGTGAAAGGTGCTCGGCGGTCTGTCGTACAGCCTCAATCCCCACCGGTTCTCGGTCGGTGGATTCATTTGCCACGGTCTCGCCTTCTCGCAGCGAGTCCAACGCCTTCAGTGCTGTCCAGACTTCGACTGGAACCAGTTCTCTCGCGACAGCTCGTTTGAAAACTTGCACGATGGTCTGAACTTGCTGGTTGATGTAGTGGCGTGTGTTGTGCCGGCCACGGCGGTTCTTGGTGGCCACGAGCAAGTCACGTATTTCGGAGAGCCGTCTCGGCCCGAATTCGACCGCCGGCAGGTCTCCGTATTCGTCATCGAGAAGGTCGCAGAGGCTTTCATGTTTTGAGTAGTCTCCTGGCGACTTGGCATACTTCACCTGCGCAAACTCGAGGTAGTCTGCGGTGACGCAGCTCACCGTGATGGGCGCGTCCTCGCTCGGATGGGTCGAGCAGTGATCGGGCATCTCGCAGCCGTGTTTTTGGTACTCCTTGCAGAGGGCGAAGTACCGGGCGTGACTCTCGGGCGAGTCGTGTGTGCCGAGGTAGAAGTACCGTCCATCGAGATAGACTCGGGCTTGGCCCGAGACGTGGTAGAGGTACTTGGGGAGCTTTGCTTTTTGTCTTGGCATGCGATTCAGTTCCAATCGTTTGCGGTACGCTGTACCGTAAATGCTGAAAGTGAGTCGCGCAGCCTGACTGAGCTGGTAACGCCTGAGCGGCGTTTCGACCGGTGATTTACGAGGTATTCGGCAAGCTGCCGAAATGGGCGATACAGAATTCGAATCTGTGACCTCTGCCGTGTGAAAGCAGCGCTCTAACCAACTGAGCTAATCGCCCGCACCGTAATTTACGGTGTTTTTGCGTTTCCACCCCGTGCACGTTTCGCACGGAATTGCACGATTTACATTCGTTTCGTGCATTGAATCGTGCACTATAAAACTCGCCGAAGATCGACGCAAGATAGGGTTGAGCGGATCTCGCAGGTGACGAACGGATCACCCGAAGTTGCTCGGCAAGAGCTGGCAATTCAACGCCTGCACTCCAAATCGCTTCCGTCGACATTCCGCTTGACCGGTACGCCGCGGATAGAGGCGTTGGTCACGAATTCCCTGCACCCCCAGTCGAGCCGCTCCACCCGCAAACCCTCGTATTCACTGGGTTTTATGCGAATTCGGATTCCAGGAAGTGCACGATATGGGCCTGTTCTCCATGGGAAACGTGCACATTTCGTGCACAAATTACCCTTCTGCCTGGAGGGGGACACTCTGCGAAGCTCGGTTTTGAAAACTAAGGCAGGCATCCGATAAACCACATTCGTTTTGTTGGGTGCCGACAAAACGCTGGCAGTGCCGCTTAGACAATCCAGCTGAATTGACACAAAATCACTGTTCCAGAGTGTTTGGCGGGCCCCGAAATGCTCGTGGTAACATTGAGGCGTTCGCATGTCTCCCCAACCCAAGGACTGAAGGTGTACGACGCAGAAATTGACGGCACTTGTGACGATTCCGCCTGGAAATCTTCAACCACGGACAACAATATTGCTGAATTCCTGGACGCAATCGAGAGATTAGAGATTCGTTGGAGTACTCAAATCCCGAGTGATGAGCATGCACGCAATGTTGATCGGAAGCTGAAACGCGTCGACGTTGCGAAGATAAAGTCGGAGCTTCCTCCGACCGCCGGGATGAGCTACGGCGAGTTCGTCGGTTTGGCGAAGGCGCTTTTGGAACGTCACTGCCTTACAAAGAGTCTCCCACAAGATTGCACGCTTTGCTTGGTAATGAAAGACCGTTGGCACGGCTGGTAGTCCATTTCCGACACACCACGAAACGGCACTTTTCGGTACAAAAATCCACTTTCTCTGCGATGGGAACGGCAATCCACTTGCCGCTGTATTGGCGCCCGGACAAAATCACGAGTCGATGTATCTCGACGAGGTCCTCGACGCAGAAGTCATTTGCGGCAACGAGCGTTCTGAGCCGATGGTTTCAGTCCGATTGGCCGGGGACAAAGGGTATTGAATTGATGATGTGCTGCTTGCGAGAGGCATTCTCCCCGTCAGCTGATCACGCACGTCGTAGCCGTAAGCGGTTGAGGTGCCATCACGATAAGAAGAGAACTGCGTCAAGCGATTGTCCGCGTCATACTGGAACGTGTAAGCGGCCAGCAAATCAGAACTGCCAAGCGAGGAGGGGAGTGTCGACGTCCCGCCCCAATTCTCACAGTAGGAGATCGCGGTCCCAAGCAAGCCGATCAATTGGCTTTCCGGAATGAGCTGCGACCGGTCGTCGTAAGCGAACTCAAAATCAGTGGCGAAAGAGTCACTGTCATCAATCGAAATCAGGCGATCGGATGTATCGTAAGCATAATCGAACGTCCGATCAGTCGTTCCGCCAGTCTTCCACGTCTCCGTCTCCAATCGGTATCGATTGTCGTGGGCGTATTTGGTAACGCGTCTGCAGATTTATGCTACCGACCCTTGAAACACCGAACACATGGCCTGGCGCCGGTGAAGTCTCCCCCCAGCAAAGCCTTTCCCTACCGTTTGAATCCCGAACCCCGAGTCTGACCCCACGCGAAGCGTCCCCGCAAAGATGCGTGGTCGCCCAGAGTGGCCCGCATCCAGCCGGGAGTTGAGATGGCTTCCTAGCATCTCCGAAGTTGCTTCGCAACGCTAGATTTCATCGCCTTGAATCACGACTTGCTTTCGTTCGTCTGTTATCAAATGGGGCCAGTCGTTAACCGCCTCAGTCAACGAAATTTCTGTCGCTTCTTTCGCGGCCAATCGAATCCCTGTTTCGACAGATTCGCTTTCCATACAGAGTGCAAAAACACAGGACATTTTCCCGCACAGCGACTTCAAGAACGATGCGAATTCACTTCGTCCAACTCGACTTCCAGCGATATGTAGCTCACTTGATGTTCGGACCGGTGGCATCTTCTTGCCACGTCGTATCAGCGGTTGCGGTGGTGGACCAAGACACCCGTTGTACACGCCATGACTGTCACCGACCACAAAAATTCTTCGACTCGTATGGCGTCCGGAAACCTCCAATTTCACCTCGCTAAACACTCGCAAACTTGCCCATCGAAAACGGCGATTAAGATCAATAAGATCGGGAGTGTCAGAACTCGTTCTTACGCAAGCTAAGATCTGATCTGGCATCAAAGCATCTCCTTCATTCTCAGCGTATTGTTTGCCCTGCCTCTCCGTCATTCCAGGGCGTTTGAGAGATCGGTTCACCGTCGGGGCCAATCGCTACCGTTTGAAACCCGAACCCCGCGTCTGACCCTACGCGAAGCTCCCACCGAGCGTTATCAGATGCGTGGCGGGATCGAAGCGACCAACAGTATTCTCGAACGCGTAACGGGCCTTGGTCGTCTTCGGGTTCGCGGTCGACCGTCGGTGACGCGAAGCGCGATGTTGAAAGTGGCTGGTTAGAATGTGTTGCGGGCAGCAGCTGCGCTTCGAGCAAAGCTGATAGAGCAAAATGAGGAACAAGATGGCATGTGCAGCAAAGTTAGGCAAGAGCGGAGCGAAATGTGGGAGTGAACAAGGCCTGCAGAGCACACACTGGCCGCCTAAAAACGTTCTGCCGCAAAAAATGTTCAGTTCATCAGCGATAATGAAATATTCGCCAATTCACAAAGCTGCTTTTGTCGCTCGTGTCACCATCCCCTTCCTAATTCAACGAAATGAACTTCCGGCGAAAGAAACTTGGTCAAGTGGTTCTTTAAAGACGAGGAAAATAGGACCTGTGTGTCGCTATCGACAACAAAGTCCATTTTTGAATCAATTTGAGCATTCGTTGCCAATCGACGCGGACCGAAAAACTCATCCTCTGGATCCGGTACGGTAACAATGGGCAATTCATCGTAATCGAAATGCCCAACCCAGAATACACGCTGCTCCAAAGGCAACTTATGACCGTCCACAACAGTTCTTATCCAATCCAATGATGGATGTATGGAAAAACCTTTAAATTCTTCGAAAATGCGATTTGATACTATTGGTCCAACTGCCGAAAAGGTGCCAGGAAAATCCACAAACTGTGTGCCGTGGACAAGTTCACAGTTAAGTGCTCTCGCCGTTCTAGGATCGCTGGGGCACCATGAACCGCCTCTCTCATCAACAAAATTTCCGAGACGAATCAGATTGCTTCCTCGATTCTCTGTTTGATACAGTTCAATCTTCATGAATTAGTCAAAATTGGTGTGATGTGTATTGTTCTAAAATTTGGGACCTGCTCCGAGGCTAATTAGCGGAGTACCAGTTATTTCGTGATGTTGGCGAGCGTTTTCTTGAGAGGGAGTTTCGCCGTAAGGATTTCCACCACCGATAACATGTAGCATGTACTCAAGCTGCGCTAACGACGCGGCATCGCTTGCTGGATTGAAAAAATCAACAGTCCACCCAAGCCAACCATCGCCGAGCCAATTCTCGGTGCATGCAAGCGCGCCATCTGAGCGTTGTTTGCTCAATACTTCCAATTCATCAAACACGGAATTGGCTATCGCGTCTTGAGCCTCTTGAAATCCCTTGCTGTTTCCTAAAAACGCAAATGCCGCGAGACTGGCCTGTCGTTCATAGTAGCGTTTCATTGCATTCTCTTCATCGCGGAGCTTTTCGGTACCGTCACGAAGTCTCTTTTTAAGGCCTTTTTGAAAATCAGCAATCTTCCCTTTATCGACGTGGACGCGTTCGTTTCGCTCGTTGAAGATCATCAAGTTGATTTTCATCACGCCGGTGGTCGTATTGCGTTCCACGCCGCGGACTCGGCAGCGACGGGTTTCGATGCGCAGTGTGATTTCCCCGTTGGCTTTGCTATGCTCAACCTGGATGTCGTCGATCGGCGCAGGCGTTGGTGATGCCGTTGGCGTTTCTTTCATTAGCTGCTCGTCTTTCGTGGTTGGCTTGTTCACAGGTTGCAAGCCCGCGCCACATTCAATGACCGAAGCGGCACGGATGCGCTTTCCCAACGCATCGTCAACCGTTCGGTTTTGAATCGCGTATTGGTTGACGGTTGTTTCTTCGGGAAAGTGAATGCGCATCAGCTCGATTCCATCGAAGGAAGATTCATCAAGTGAAACGTCCGCAAGCAAGATGTATTTGACGTTTGCTAAGTATTCTTTGTTTAGCTGCTGGCCTTCGGCTGCGATGGCATTGGCATGACCGGCAGCGTGGAAGGTCCACGCATCGAGGAGACTGTCACAGAGGATGATTTCATTGAAGGGCGTCAGCGCTGTGGCGTTGAAGATGCCGTTGCCGAAAGTCAGTTGCGGTTGGTCCTTACCTTTGTTGTCGATGCGCAGACCGTAGATGCCTGTCGTGTTTCCTTCGCGGTCGGTTAGCGGCACGGTGACGAAGCCGCGTAGGGATTCGTGGCCGGATGCTTTGAGGATGCCGACTTGTTTGAGCCTCGCTCGGATGTCGCGGCCGAGCTTGAGTTGTTTCGCCGGAATCTGCTTGCCGAGTGTTCGGTCAGCAAATCCAACGCGTAGCGAATCATCGGCTGAGAGGCAATTCTTTGAAAGGAAAGGATGGGCGTTGTCGTTCAGGTGCCGGGTGTAGTAGTCGGCGACGGTTGCCAGCGGTGAATCAAGAAGTCTTTGAGTGAAAGTTTTCGTGGTCATCGGTTTGGGTTCCATTGAAGGTGATCCGGTCAGCGCGCAGCGGTAGCCGTGACGCCTTGGAGGACGTGAAAAAGCAGGGGCGACGTTTACCCGCAGTGGTCCGGCTGCGGTGCGAACATCAAGAAAGGCACGGGCCGTTTCTTGATGACGCGACACCTTCGCCTGGTTGTCAAGAGCCGCAAGCCGTTCTCGCAGCAGCTAAAAAGAAGAATCTGTTGGCAAGGTCGGGTTGGGCGGTTTGGGTTCACTTCGATGTAGACGTTACCCGTAGCGCCGGTGCGCGGTCCGCGGGGCGTGGTTCTGATCGTCACTCGCGGACGGACTGCGTGTGCTCGCTGTCGCTGCGTTACTCCGCCGCCGCCTTGCAAGTCCACTGGTGGTCCACCGCTCCCGGCTCACTCGCTTAGGCTCGTTCGCGGTCGCTACCGCACTCTAGGGCGGAACTCGGCCTCCTGCCTCATACAGTCTTTATCGGCATCCTGCCTTGGTTCGTCGGTCGTGCGCTGCGCCATCCATGGCTGCGCGAGCTCCCTCCTCTCGACGCCCGGTCTCCGCTCGGGCGCTGCGGTGCGGTCTCCGCTCCTCGTTCCTCGTCGCCGCGCCTTCCCTACGCTTGGTCGCTACGACCCGGCTACACGCGACGTTGGGCGATTGATCGGTGATTCAACCATCTTCGCATTGGTCGAATCCATCGGAGTTTCAACCGTTTTTTCTTTAGCTGCCCTTCGTGTCGCGTTCCTCCGGGCGGCATCGTGCCGCCGCGCCACGTCATTGGCGGGCCATCCGGGCCCGCCTGCCTTCGGCGAGTGCGCTCTAAGCCCAAAGCGGCGGGCATCGTGCCAGAGGACCCGCGACGACATCCTGTCGTCGCTGTCGCTACCGCTCCGGTGCGTTCGGGGTGTGCGCGGTCGTCCAGCGTGGCGGGCTTCCGGCCCGATCGTTGCGATGGCTTCCTGCCATCGCCGCGGTCGCTTCCGATCGTGTTGGCTACCCTTAAACGATTTCTGTTGAATCTAACTCAGTTAGATACCTGGCGAACTCTGACGACGCATTACGCATGTCATCCCTCTTTGCAGTGGCGGCGGTCCAATCAGATTCAGAAACAGCGATGTCGCCCCAATCAGGCCAAATCTCTCTTTGAATTTGAATCGTGTCTCCATTAGACACGATTTCAAAGGATGCACCGTCAAGACATTCTGTAGTTGACAACCGTTGGAGACGCGTGGCTCCATCGGGCGAAGCCTCCGGTGCGTTTGCTAGTTCGTTTAATACATCGAGTATCGACTCGAAGTAAAACGGATGATTGCTAGGCCAACGAAACAGATTCTTTCCACCAACCAGAAGAAGGACGGAACCATAGGGCACCTTGCTTTCCGCTCTTGGAGAAGCGTTAACAGTGACTGTCGGAGTCGTGAATTTGAAATCCTGAATCATTCTTGAATCGCCCAGCCTCCGTTTGGTGTTTGACGCCCAATTTCCCGAACGGGAACATCGCGTAAGGCGATTGCTCGGTTCGTTCCTCGGCTATCGACACCGCAAGTTGAACCGCTCCAGTGATACTCACCGCTCGAGTGTGGTTCAAAACGATGATAGATCGTCTGGTTACCGCGTTGCTCTCGGGCCCAACGAAGAATCTTACCTTGCTGGTTTCGGACCCCGACACTTCGAGCGAATAACTGGACGTGATTTGTTGGCAATACGCTCTTGCCCGCAACGTACGTTGGAGTTCCTGGAACGTGATGCCCTGGGTTGACGTAGGTGTGCGGAACTGCGGTAACTCTTTGCGATGGTTTGCCAGATGCAACGTGGGTTCCAAGATTATCCAGTTCATCTAGATGATCGACCTGGGCAAGAATTCGGTGGCTTGTTCGCCTGGAAACAGAACCAACAAGACCACCTCCCAACATCGCCGCATTTCCTTCGATGGCTGACTCAGCCAACGTTTTCACTCGAGCTGACTCTGCCGCCGAAAGTCGTTTGCTTCGGTTCAAGCGATCAAGACTGTCGAGTCTTTCCAATGGATCGATGACACCATTGCCATTTGTGTCACAACCGTTAACGCCCGCGACGCGATCATTCGCCCGCAGTTGGCGATCGAGTTCTATTGCGAGGTTTTCCGCCGAATGGTATCCCGTTACTCTGTTAATCGCCCAGCGGTGAGGCCCCCACCAACCCCATACTTGAAACCAATACGTGTCACCCCACCATCTTGGGTCATCCTCGGCTAGACCACTCGGGTCAATTGCATTGGTTGGCCCGTTCCCAACATACCGATACAGATTCGCATCCCCCGCCGCGAAGCCGATAGGGTCATTGCTGAGCCATCGGCCCGTTGCCGGGTCGTACCAACGGGCTCGGTTGTTCTGCAGATCCGCGTCAGCGTCCCAGTCGCGACCCGTGTAGCCGAACAGTGCGTCAATCGCATCGGGGTGACTGCTGGAGATTGCGGTTCCTGAAGCGTCGTAATCCTGCTCAACGATTCGGTTGCCGAAGCTGTCATAGGCGACGTGCTGGCGGATTTCGCCGCTGTTGTCCACCAAGTCACGCACGCTGCCCAGGTGATCGTTCAACGCCCAGTAGGTCTCACCGGACGTTGCAGCCGCGGTCGTCGTTGAGATCTCGGGTCCTGCTCCATCGTCATACTGCTCGTCGGCCAGCAACTGGTCCACCATCTCGCCGTACAGGTAGCGACTAGACAGTGTGAACGTCTCGCTCGCCGCCTCTCCGTCAGAGTCGACCGCACGCAGCACCGTCTGTCCCTCCGTCCAGACAAACGCTTCGTCACGATCAAAATCGCCATCCCCGTCGCTGTCCAGGCGTTTGCCGACGCGATTGTCAAAGGCATCGTAAACGTACTCGATCTTCTGCGTCACGCTGCCCACGGACGACGTCTTCTCGGTGATCGATTCCAAGCGATTGCGATGGTCCCATTCGTACAGGGTCACCTCGCCCGTGCTGATCGACGTTCGACTGAGCGTGTTGCCTTCATCGTCGTAGGTGTAGTTGTACGTTCCGTCGCTCTGCAGTTGATTATGCGTGTTGGCAGACGACTGCGACGCACCGCCACTGGATTTGCGATTCCCGCCGGCATCGAAGTCGTAGGACTCTGCACTCGCAAGCCCAAACGGCTGAGACAGCCCGCTGATCGCTGTGCTTGAAGCCGAGGTCAGCTGATCACGCACGTCGTAGCCGTAAGCGGTCGAGGTGCCATCACGATAAGAAGAGAACTGCGTCAAGCGATTGTCCGCGTCGTACTGGAACGTGTAAGCGGCCAGCAAACCAGAACTGCCAAGCGAGGAGGGGAGTGTCGACGTCCCGCCCCAGTTCTCACCGGAGGAGATCGCTGACGATCCATGAGTCAAACTGCTGAGCCGACCTGCGTCATCATACGCCATCCGGCTGTGCACTTCCAAATCCGATGAGCCAGCAGTCGTTGCGGAGTAGCGGTGCAAGTCCGTCAATTGAGACGCGCGGTTGTAGTCGAATTCAGCCAGCTTGGGATCAACAGCATGCCCGCCGGACTGCGATTGCTGAACGATCGAGGTCAACCGATTCAGGTAATCGTATTCATAGCCATTTTCGAAGTCGTCCACGCCACCGGAGATCACGCCTCCCGAGAGCGTTCCACCCCAATTGCCCCCCAAATTCGATGCGGTTGCCGCGATTGTTAAATCCACGGCTGAAGTTGATCGCAATCGAACGGTGGTTGGCATCAGCCAACTTTCGCCAAGAAGAATACCACCTCCTGCTTGCCTAATTAGGCATTTCGGTGTCCGACACCTTTTCCTCCTCCCGATTCTTCTTGCCAAACAATTGTCCCTTGTGGATCGACGTAGCCAAACGGTATTGGCGTTCGGATGGAAGCGTCGTTGGAACGCGGAAAGTAGACTAATGAGCGATCACTCTTGAAATCGTGGACGCGCATAAATTTAGGTGGGATTGCGACAGCCCCCTTATCGTCCACAAATCCTTGAAGCTCATCACAAGGCATACCAAAGTCACCGCGATAATCACCCTTGATTACGGCTGACCACAATCCTGATGACCGGTGCCCGATAAACGAAAACGTCGCTTCAAATACCCAATTTCCTTGGACATCAACCACGCCCCAGTGATCGTTTACCTTCGCTGCAATCATGCCGCTCGTGAAGTAACCACCAAGATCATCAAATCTATCTGCGCAGACACGATTCCCTTGTATGTCGATCCACCCCATCTTTCTTGATTTCGTGTATCGAACCGGAATCAGTCCTTCTGATTCCAACCTGACGTCTAGAAACTCTTCTTCGATCGTACGCCTACCTAACTCATCAACGACGACGTACTTGTCCGAGTCGACGAGCCTTCCGCCACTGAACCTCCCAATATTGGCAAGGTCGCGTAGGAATGCGTAGCGTGGTTCTTCGTGCCATTTGCCCTGCGGGCTCAAGCGTCCCCATCTTTCTGCGTCCGCTGTTCCGACGCATGCTGTTGCTGATACTTTTCCGAAAGTTGTTGCAACCTCGAACTGTGGCGCTATTACAACTTCTCCGCGCTGATTGCAGTACCCAACTTTGTCGTCACGATGAATCGCAAGCAGTCCCTGCGAAAAAGGGTTCATTGACCAAGCATTTGGAACAAAGCTTAATTCTTCTCCCGACAATGACAGTATCGCGATACCGTCATCGCGAATCCCATAAGGGTTGCCACCGTCGACTTTTCCTGTGGATTCAAACCTTGCTTGAATTACGATTTGTCCCGATTTATCTAAGTAGCCCCAATTCTCCCCGAGGCGATAAGGGAGAAACACATTCATTCGAGTCACGGCATTATCTCTTTGGTCTCACGTTGTCGCTGACTCCGCCGGGACGGGTGCCAGCATGTATCGGTATGTTTCCGCCATTTTGTATTCCAAGAATTGCTTCGAATCGTGTTCTGTTCGTTTCAAGCGCTCGGTTGGCGAGATTCTGATACGCCATTCCTGCATCGTGAAACTCTTCGTAGCCGACAGGACACGGATTAACCTCTTCAAGGCCGGCGATCATCCCGGCTTCAGCGGGTGAATTTCCATTTGCTCTGGCAGTGTTGTACACCGCGACTGCACCGATGAAGGGCAAGATCGTACGAGCTCGCTTTCCAACCCACTTCCGAAACTGAGAGGGAGTGCGAACTGCAATTCCAGTTATTTTGACTTCGGGAACATCGTCATACCAAGGAAGTTTATGCCCTCGACGATTCCACCACTCAAGCACTGCATCCGGTCCTTCTTTCGCGTGCTTGTTGAACTCCTTGATAAACGCTTTACTGCAGTTACCGAATTTCACTTTGTCAACAAACTGTTTTGCGAAGGCCATTTGTTCGTGCACCGATAGCTTGCCACTCGTTCGTCCTCCCATGTATTTGCGTAGCTCACCGCGCATCTCTGCCCGAATGTAACCGGAATACCCTGTCAGCTCGCCGTGAGCGGTGTAGTTGTGGCCGTTCGGTGTTTCGATCCTCGCGTAGTCGCTATCCAAAAACTCGTAAACCTCTTGTGAGAATCCGAACTCTTCCCAAACTTCTACCGGCACAAGATGGTGACCTGTGCCAACAACAGTGTGCCCGCCGACAACGCGCGGATCAGCAAGGCCGCTTGGATCGGTAGAATTCGTTGGCGCATTCCCCACATACCGATACAAGTTCGCATCACCGGCTGCGAAGCCGATAGGGTCTTGGCTGAGCCAGCGGCCCGTTGCCGGGTCGTACCAACGGGCTCGGTTGTTTTGCAAGCCCGCGTCGGCGTCCCAGTCGCGGCCCGTGTAGCCGAACAGCTCATCGATCGCATCGGGGTGACTGCTGGAGATTGCGGTTCCTGAAGCGTCGTAATCCTGCTCAACGATTCGATTGCCGAAGCTGTCGTAAGCGACGTGCTGGCGGATCTCGCCGTTGTTGTCCACCAAGTCACGTACGCTGCCCAGGTGATCGGTCAATGCCCAGAAGGTCTCACCGGACGTTGCAGCCGCGGTCGTCGTTGAGATCTCCGGGCCAGCTCCATCGTCATACTGCTCGTCGGCCAACAACTGGTCCACCATCTCGCCGTACAGGTAGCGGCTGGAAAGCGTGAACGTCTCGCTCGCCGCCTCGCCATCAGAGTCGACCGCACGCAGGACCGTCTGTCCTTCCGTCCAGGCAAACGCTTCGTCACGGTCGAAATCCCCGTCCCCGTCGCTGTCCAGCCGTTTGCCAACGCGATTGTCAAAGGCATCGTAAACGTATTCGATCTTCTGCGTCACGCTGCCCACGGACGATGTCTTCTCGGTGATCGATGCCAAGCGATTGCGGTGGTCCCATTCGTACAGGGTCACCTCGCCCGTGCTGATCAACGTTCGACTGAGCGTGTTGCCCTCATCGTCGTATGTGTAGTTGTACGTTCCGTCGCTCTGCAGTTGATTATGCGTGTTGGCAGCCGACTGCGACGCACCACCACTGGATTTGCGATTCCCGCCGGCATCGAAGTCGTAGGACTCTGCAGTCGCAAGCCCAAACGGCTGAGACAGCTCGCTGATCGCCGTGCTTGAAGCCGAGGTCAGCTGATCACGCACGTCGTAGCCATAGGCGGTCGAGGTGCCATCGCGATAAGAATTGAACTGCGTCAAGCGGTTGTCCGCGTCATACTGGAACGTGTAAGCGGCCAGCAGATCAGAACTGCCAAGCGAGGAGGGGAGTGTCGACGTCCCGCCCCAGTTCTCACCGTAGGAGATCGCTGACGATCCATGAGTCAAACTGCTGAGCCGACCTGCGTCATCATACGCCATCCGGCTGTGCACCTCCAAATCCGATGAGCCAGCAGTCGTTGCGGAGTAGCGGTGCAAGTCCGTCAGTTGAGACGCGCGGCTGTAGTCGAATTCAGCCAGTTTAGGAGCAACAGCATGCCCGCCGGACTGCGATTGCTGAACGATCGACGTCAACCGATTCAGGTAATCGTATTCATAGCCATTTTCGAAGTCGCCCACGCCACCGGAGATCACGCCGCCTGAAAGCGTTCCCCCGAAATTGGCCCCCAGTTCAATGCGATTGCCTCGATTGTCAAATTCACGATTGAAGTTGATCGCGGTCCCGACCAAGCCGATCAATTGGCTTTCAGCCACGAGCTGCGACCGGTCGTCGTAAGCGAACTCAAAATCGGTGGCGAGAACGTCACTGTCATCAATCGAAATCAGGCGGTCGGATGTATCGTAAGCATAATCGAACGTCCGATCGGTCGTTCCGCCAGTCTTCCACGTCTCCGTCTCCAATCGGTATCGATTGTCGTAGACGTATTCGGTGACGCGTCCGTTGCGATCCGTCAGTGACCGTAAGTTACCAACACCATCGTAGGAATAAGATCGGCTTTCGGTGCCACCGCTGTAGACCTTGCCCTCCGTCACCAACTGATTGAGGTGATTGAAGGTGAAGTTGGTGACATTCCCGAGCGGATCAGTGACCGACGTGACGTTACCAAACACATCGTACTGGGAATCAGTGGCGCCCGAAGCCGGATCGGTCGTTGTCGTCGGGCGATACCAAGAATCGAGATCCAACGAAGTGACCTGTCCAAAGGCATCTTCCACCGAATGAACATTCCCGAGGCTGTCCAATCCGTACTCGGTGAAAGCTGAAACCAACGCACCTGCACCATCTGGATCCGGCTGAATCGATTTGACCAGCCTGCCACCATCGTCGTATTCAAACGTGGTCGCTCGCCCCAATGGGTCAGTGATCGAATCCACCAACGAATCAACGGTGTAGCTGTAGCTGGTGGTCGGTGCCCAGACGGAGCGACGTAGATCCAGCGACTCCACTTCCGTCAGTCGGCCGCGGTCGTCGTAGTCGTAGCTCGTAAAATTGCCTTCGGCATCGGTAACGCTCCGAACGTTACCATCGTTCCAATAACGAACATTGCTGGTCGGGATGTCGCCGATGATCGTACGCTGACGCCCCATCGCATCGAGTTGAGCCACGACGGAAATGCCCGAAGGGTCAGTCGTCTCAATGTCCCAGCCAATCGCATTGGGCGTGTAGCTAACCGTTGTCTCGTATGGGCTGCCGGAAACCGGGTTTGGAGTGGACGTTTTGACGAGGCGATTGAGATCGTCGTAGGAGAAACTGGATTCGTTGTTGAGCCCATCAACGACCCCAACGAGATTACCTAGATTGTCGTACTCGAAGGAAGTAACGAAGCCACCGCCCTCTCTCTGATCCGAGCCGGTGGTTGTCAGTCCGCTCACCGGATCGGGGCTGACCGTTTTGACAACCTGCCCAAGGCGGTCAAGCGTTGTTTTCGTCGTCCGAGTCGTTGTCGATGGACTGGCGGCGGTCATGTCGGTCTCAGAAACCGTGATCACGTTCGCTGTCGAGTAGTAATCGATCGTGGTTTTGAGACCTTGGTAGCTGACCGACGTCACAGGCGTATTGGGGATCGCATCGTTGCTTCCACCGTAAGCTTCTAGATCCGCTGCCGTCAGCGTGGTTCCAGCCAAAGCGGTTACTTTGCTCTGGGTGCGAACGATGTCTCCGCTCCCGTCTTTGTAGAGGTACCAAGTGACACTCGGATTCTGAGTGTAGTGAGCCGTCAGGCGGTTTCCCGCATCGTAAGTCGAACTCTCCGTCAGCGAGGTGACCAAGAGCTGCCCTCCCTCCACAAAGGAATTGATCTGCTCACTTGCGATAGCATTCCCGAAGACGTCGTAGTCATAGCGCACGAGCACTGGAAGAAGAGATCCGGCACCATCTGGATCCGATGACTGCTGCGCAATCATCCGGTCACGGGAGTCGTAATAATACTTCGTAACGCGTCCGGAGGGATCGGACAACTCACTCAAGTTGCCGCGGTCGTCGTAGCTGTATTCGGTGACCGCCTCAATCGCCGTGCCATCCGACTCGGTCACGGTTTTTAACTTGGCATGCCGGGCCGGGTCACTGGGCGTGTTGTAGTACTCGTAGTCGACGACGGTATCACCCGAGGATCGCCCCGTGTCAATCACACGCTGCGAGACCAAGTATGTTGGGAGGCCAGCAGTGCTAACGTAGGTGAGATCGACCTGCCCAATGATTTCGGGCTCTGGATCAACCTCGTTGCCAACGCCGGGATTCTCGAGATAGCGAATAACGAGGGCCGCATCGACCGAGGTGACCCAACCGTCACCATCAACGTCGTAGAAAGATGTCCCACCACCGCCAACGGGAGTCCGAGTCTCACCGTTTGCACTGATGTAGTTCATGATCCGCAGAGCGTCGATTGCGGAGACATAAGTATCAACGCTTACATCGAGCGGACGAGTCGGGTTTTGGCCCAAAGAAGCATTTTGCTTCCACTGCATCTGGGTCACGCGACCGGATGCATCCACCTGCTGATGATACGTGTTGCCAGTGGCATCCGTCGATGAAGTCATCACATCGAAGGTGTCGTTCCAGGTCCACGACGCGGACGTGCTTTCCGGCATCGAGGAACTGACAGGGTTGTTGTTGCTGTAGGTGTAGGAAGTGGATTGGCGCCCCGCCGGGCCGTTGCTCTGCAAAACACCATTGAGCAACGTTTTATCAGGGTCCGGCGTTGAGACAGAAAGAACCTCTCCCCAATCGTTACCGGTGACCTTACCAAGTTCATCCCAGCTCGTGGGTGTGCGAGTGAATTCCGTGCTCAAGTCCACATTCGCTTGAAGCAATGAGATCTCGGTGTCACCGAGAGTGCCGACACTGGTTAACCCAAGAGCCTCAACCTGTTTCGGGTCCCATGTCCGCAGCAAACGTCCACGATGATCGAATTGAGAAATCGACCGTTGCGGGTCACTCGAGACAGACCGCTTCCATGTCGAGATCGCATAATTGGGGATTGGGTTCTCGTTCCCACTGCCAGCCGAAGTGACGCGAATTGCACGCGGGTCACTGGCCAGGATCGTCCCGCCAGCATAGTCCTTGCCAATGAGCCCATTCTGCTGGCGAGAAAGGTTGAATGTCAAGCTAGAACCATCGGGGTAGCTAATGGATGACAGACGCCCGTCCAATGAGTTGTAGGCCATGCTTGTCGTATGGGAAGCTGCACCGACTTCGCCAACAGAGAGGCTGGTAACTCTTCCCTCATTGTCATAGGTAAAGACCTCTTCTCTGGACTTCCGAGAGCCTGCACCGTCAGGATCGTCGAAGACGATTGACAATTCACCTGGGGTGCTCGCTGTGTAGGGGAGGTACTCCATCTGGATATGGCGATTCAGCGTGGAGTCGGAGGTTGAAGTGACGGTTTCAATCGAAACTGTGTTGCGGCCGGACACTGCATTGACACCATAGGAAAACGAGGTTTTCAGGCCTCGGTGATCCGTTATTTCAGCGACAGTCCCATCACTGTTGTAGGAATAGGAAATTGCATTCCCCGCTGAATCAGTTCGAGCAACCAAGTCACCGTTAGCGTTGAACTCTCGCGTGTTTCCATATCGATCAGTCAGCGTCCCACCAGAGAGCGTGTCCTGAATACCTGGAGCAGACCCCGAATTTCCCTGAAACCAATACGAAGCGCCAGAGGCATTGAAAAGCATGGATCCGTTCTCAAACTTCACCTTTCCACCGGAGGGCTGCCCGCCAGACGAATCTGCAACCATCGAGTCATAGCCGAGTATCATTCGTTCGAGGGACGCTATCGACGAGCCTGGCGCTTGGTTCTCTCCGAGCGAGCTTGCACGACGGTCAGTCGCACCATGATTCACCCGTCCGACCCAACCGCTGACCATATCATCGGTTTCCAGGGGTGCTCCACCAGGCCAAGTCGGTGGGTAATTTGGGTGCGCTAAAATCTCGATCGGGATAATCTGCTGAGTGATTCCATTCGACCCATCCTTCGTATCGCCCGAGCCACGAGTCCAGGAATCCAAATGAGCTGTTAAGTCTGTTTGTCTTCTGAACCAAAGTGTGTCGCCCGGCGAAGCACCTACCGGCACAGCCAAGTTGAACGAGGCGGTGACAACCGCATTGGCATCAACCGGCTTTCGCCCTAGCGATTTCAGCGAACCATCGTCTCTCTGGTCGGCTTCGATGATCTGAAAAAACACGTCAACGCTATATGGAACAGCTGTGTCATTCGGAACGGTGAAGCCGATATCAAAAACAGGCTGCGCCCCTCCCTGATACGAAGTTGTGATTTCAATCGTGCCTGCGGACGGTTGAAATGTCGCAACCGCCTGAGCGCCATCGGTACTGACTGGCACTCCATCTGGGCATGTTGGACACGAACACGAGCAGCCGTACTTGTCTTCCCTTACTTCGCTGTCGTGGTAGTTTTCCTTGATCTGCACTGTTTCTTCAGAGGTGTATTCGTTCTCTGATGGGTCGCTTAAAATGGGTATATGGGCCCGAACATCGACTGTCTCGATGCCTTCGAGCAAACGATCATTGATCGCGTGAACGAGCAATTGAAAGTCATCATCACACGCGATCGATCTCGCGTTTGATCGGAAAATCCCAGACCCTGAATACGTCTCATTGAAAATGAGTGTCGTGGGATCGTCGTCGGTCAATGTGTAATCGACGCCTAGTATGGCTTGATAGAATTCGTCGCTCTCAACATCATTTGTGTTCACTTCCCAGTAGATGGTCGTGTTGACCGTGTTGCCTGAATCGCTTGGCTTCAGGCTAAATACGCCAGCAGGTGGCCCCAGTTCCGAGGTGTAGCTGACTGGCGTTGTTAGCTCGAGCGATTCATCTTCGTCAACGATCGACACAGAGCCTGACCCTTGCAGGTCGATCCCGGGAATATTCTGACCAGGTGCCCATGCAAACGTGACGTTCTCGGTTGCAGATTCGTTAGTCCCACCCGGCTCAGATCCGTCCTGCAACGCGGTGACGTAAATCACAAAGGAAGCGGGCCCAGCCGGTAGACTAAGCGTCCATATATCGCCGCTAAAGCTCGACGTTATCCCAATATTCGTTCCGAGCGAATAATCGGTACCACGAATCGCGGAGCCAGAAATTTCAATATCGACATTTCCACCTCCGAATGCAGCTGGGATATCAATTTCGACACTACCTTGCTCCTCAGTGTCTTCGCAGTAAATCAAGTGCGGCTCTTCCGCTTCGGTGTCCAGATCTCCAAGCGGCATCGGCACGGACGAGCTCGAACTGCTTGACGAGCTCGAGCTGCTTGACGAACTCGAGCTGCTTGACGAACTCGAGCTGCTTGACGAACTCGAGCTGCTTGACGAACTCGAACTGCTCGACGAACTCGAACTGCTCGACGAACTCGAACTACTCGACGAACTCGGGCTACCTGACGAACTGGGACTGCCTGAAGGCGACCTACTTGGTGATGCGGTCGGCGTGTACGAGCCGCGAATTTCTGAAGATTGCATTCCTCCATCATTCGGGTTTAGAACAGAACGCTTCGGAAGTGGCAGGGGGCCACTTGGCAATTCAGCAGCAACCTCGCTTGGCTCAAACGGTGAAGCGGATGCGAAGGTTACATTTGGACTAAATGCTTCTGAGCTAGTCGATAAACTCGGGCTCGAAATGGTGGCGACCTCTCGCTGAACCGAGAGCTCATCAGGCACTGCTGCAATGTCGGCGGCAAGCAGCACTCTTCGTTCGAGTGACTCAACTCGTGGCATCCGATGTCGCCGACGAAAGATTCGCTGACCACCAATTCGCGATTTCCTGCCCCGCTTTGACATCTTCTATGCCCGTGTCTGATGGAGTCATTCTGTTCAGGTGATGATCGACAGCCACAAACTGAATGAGCGAAAAAGATGGCGACACGCAAAGCCCGCAAACTGCGGATGCTCGCCAACTGATATGTGCCCTTGTCAGTACTGCATCACTGCCCGGTTTCGCCAGTTCCCACGCCCATGTGTAAAACTAGCAATACTTCAATTGCTGAATCACAGCTTCATGGTGAGCGTTTATCTGCTCTGCCTGCTCGGAAGTCAAGCGTTTCTTTCCCGTTCCTACCCTTCCTTCACGAAAAAATTTTCCGCTCACCGAACGATCGCTTAGCTCACCGAAGCCGTTTCGCATCTCAAACTCCTGAAGATGCTCAAATGAACAGTATTCATTCGCTCTGGCAATTCGTTGATGATCCACTGGCCAACCGATGAACCTGAGAACCTGAGTGAACACGGCAATCGCATTTTGCTTTAGGTCCTCGTAGCGAACAATCAAAACCGGAAAGGAATCTTGCTGAGTCCAGGACCGGACGTGGTCAGACCAAGTCCCTAGAAATTGCGTCACGAATGGATCTCCTGGCCCTCCAATCTGATGGCCCGGGTCATTCATCAGCTTGATTGCGTCTTTGATCGACAATCCGTTGTGGTCCGCAAGAGAATCGACAACGTCCACAGGGTTTCGGACGAGATAAACCGCGCACCGAGTAAATTCCGGGAAAATCAATCGTTCCCCAAAAGGCGAGACTGTCGCATTGTGTGTCTTGGCGACTTGAAAGTCTCCAATTTCTTTCGCAATCAACTCCTGTACATCCCGTCGGTAACTTCGAATAGCAGCTTCATCTAGACTAGATTCCTCAATTCCGGAAACCAATCCAAAATACCTGCGGCGACTTTCAGAACGAGAGATTTTCCCGATGTCATTTGGGTTTATGGGGCTACGAGCATCGACTTGGTATGCGCGCAAGAACGCTCGTGTCCACGTGTTTCCAGACTTGGGATACGATGCGAGCCAACAGATTCTTCGATTTTCCGCACCCATGTTCGTTTCGCTCAAAATTGAAGTCCTTTGATATTTTAATATTTGGGTAAGCAAGCACTTACCGCCTGGAAGGCGAGCAATCGTAACGGAGCGGCTTTTGGCGGTGCTAAAAAGGACGCCACGGAAAGCTGGCGCCGAGCCACGCTCTCGCGATACAGCCCGTGCGTGCGATCAATGCAGTGTTGCCCAGATGACGCGACCAAACTTTACACATTGGCAAATGGATGAGTGACGAGATGCAAGAGCTAGCCGATTTTTTTGACCGCGTGGTGGTAATTAGCCTGGCACGTAGCAGAGATCGCTTGGAAGCTTTTTACAGCCAACTGCCCTCGCCTTGGCCGTTCGCTCCTCCCAGCGTCATGCGAGCGATTGACGGCAAAATGGTAAAGCCGCCTCCTGGATACCAAGCGAAGCCGCCTGCGGGTAGCTGGGGCTGTTTCCGGTCTCACTACCGCGTGCTAGAAGACGCACTGAACGATGGCCTCGATTCGATCCTGATCTTTGAAGACGATGTCGCGTTTGTACCTGAATTTGCGGAGCGTGCTCAAACGTTCTTTGCTGCTTTACCTGCCGACTGGGAGATCATTTACCTAGGCGGAAAGCATTTGCACAAAGAGGTTCAGCTGCCGATTCACGTGAATCCCGAGGTGTACCGGCCATTCAATGTCCACTCCGCATTCGCCTATGGATTGCGTGGACGTTCGACAATCGAGCAAGTTTACGAACACATCAATTCACCTGAGCAATGGGGAAGAGGGCACTGCATCGACCATCGCCTAGGCGAGATGCACCACACATACCCGGGCGGCGTCTACGTGCCCGCCAAATGGCTCGCTGGACATCGTGCAGGACGCAGCACGATCCGCAGTTCCGAGAACCCGGACGAGTTCTTCCCAGACGCTGACTGGCTTTGCAATGCGCCAGTGGGAAAGCAGTTCGTAGCGATTGCTGGGAACAATGATCAATTAACAATGGCGGTGGCATCGGCGATTCACCTGCTGGGAATCCCTGTCGGGGAAAACCGGCGTGCTGAACGCATTGGTTCACCGCTGATTGCCCAATCCGTGGCGCCCGGGTTGAACCGGACCATTGGACACCTCTACGATTCGGTCTGGTGGGAACCTTCGACTCATTTCGATCATCGCGTGGCACTGCTACGGCAATGGGCTAGCCGTCGCTGCACTGCGATAAAGAACCGACACCGCACGTTACTGGCTGCCTACCACGAGTGCCTGCCAATCATGTGGCGGGAAGTGCTCGCCGCATGGAACGCACCAATGCTTTTGCTCGTTGAGTCCACGAAACCAAGAAGCTTGCCCTCCAGTCCAACGGCAGCTACACAGGTTCGGCACCGTAAACTTTCGGAAGCCTGGCGGGACATCAATGAAATTGATCCTAGCAAGCTGATTCGGTGCACGGAAAGGGAGCTTCATGCTCCAGATCGCTGCCTAGAGAAAATTGCGGCGGACCTGGGAGCCACTGTTCCTGCAGAGCAGTTGGCGGCAGCCAGCAACTTCCTGAGACAGCACTTGAAAGATGGGCTCTCTTACTAGCCGGACGGGCCGCCGCTGCACGAACCGCCAGGCAGCGACGCAATGCCGTTCCCCACGTGCCCGCCTAGATCAGCAGCACTCCCGGCCGAGCTTCCCGACTCGCAAACCCGCTTTTTTGACGGATTCTATGCGAATCCGGATTCAGGGAGCGCACGATATCGGACTGTTCCTCGCGGGAAGCGTGCGCGTTTCGCGAATGGACTTCGCTTGCCCTTTGCGTGAACACCTCCAACTCGCTTCAACAAGTAGTCCGAACCTCGGCTAATGAAGTTCCAAAGCGGGACCGGCCAAACGTTCTGTAAGGGCGAGCCGTGTTTTATCCTGGCCGTGAAGTTCGGCTACCCGGAGAACACGCCTGGCAAGCTCGGCTGATTCATGCTGTGGCCTGATTGCCTGCTCGTGTTCGAGCAACAACCTCGCGACTTCGGTATTCCCGGCCGCCGCCGCGTTGTGGACTGGAGTGTAAAGCTGATTGTTGGTGATTGAGGCATCTGCGTTGTACCTGAGCAGCAGCTTGATGATTGACAGACTGTTTACCTCCGCCGCCAAGTGCAAAGGAGTATCGCCACGGGCATCAACCGCATCGGGATTGGCACCGTTCTCCAGCAGCATGTTCACCATGAACTCAAATTTGCCTTTGGTAACGTGATGAAGTGCGGTGCGTCGGAGGTTTCCTCGACAATCTGGGCTTACTTCCGCTTCGAGCAAAACAGCTAAGAATCCGATGTCACCAGTCCGGGCGGCAAGATGAATCAGATGATCGCCCTTCTTTCCGATTGCCTCGTTCGGATCGGCTCCCAAGCTCAAGAGTCGCCGAGCGAGATCGGGACGCCCCTGTCGCAGAGCAACTTCCAACAAGCACCGACCATTGAGATCGCGAGCACGCATGGTCGCGCCTCTTCGCATGGCTTCGTTGAAATCTGCAGTGCATCCGCTTTGCATCGCATGGACAAGTTGAAAGTCTGGCAACATCGCGTGGCAGACTGCCACGGCGAGCGCGCGAGCGCAAGCAATGAATCACGTCGACATGGTGATACAGAAAACTGTTGCGCGTCGTGGAAAAGTCCTGTAACGTAAAGTCGTAACAACGCGCAGCCTCATGCACAGAAATACGACGAACATGATTTATGCATTCCTGAACCAAAAAGGTGGTGTCGGCAAGACAACGCTTTCCATCCACACCGCCGCCGAGCTCTCCAACCGAGGACGGCGTGTACTGCTGATCGATGCGGATCCGCAGGGCAGCTCGCTTGGGTGGTCGAACCATCGCGAGACGGCTGATTTCACAGTCGTCGGGATGGCAAAAGCGACCCTCCACAAAGAGATCGAGAGCCTCGCCCAAGACTACGACGACGTTGTGATCGACGGTCCGCCGCGAGTCACCGAATTGGCGAGATCGATCATCCTGGCCGCAGACATTGTGGTCATTCCGCTGCAACCATCACCAATGGACGTTTGGGCTGCAGCCGAAACGGTTGACTTGGTTCGCGAGGCACAGGTGTTTAACCCCGAAATCAAATGCTGCTTGGCTTTGAATCGAAAGATCGCCAACACGGCAATTGGAAGGGACGTGCGAGAGGCGTTGGTGGAACTTGACGTGCCGATCCTGAAAAGCGACATCGGACAACGAGTGGCCTTCGCCGAGAGCGCCGCAAGCGGAACGACGGTTTTGGATCAAAAACGATCGAAAGCCGCGAAGGAAATTACGAAATTTGTCAATGAATTGAGAAGGATCCAATGAACAAGAAAATCACGATGACAGCTCGCCCCAAACCAAAAGCCGAACTCGACAAGTGGGTCGAGACGCGAGAGCCGGCCATCGCGGAGAAGCCAGTCGTCAAACAGAAACGCCTAACTATCGACATCGATCCGTCGCTTCACACCGAACTGAAGGTCAGTTGTGCCAAACGCGGAATTCAGATTGCTGACTTGCTCAGAGCGCTAATCGAGCGAGATCTCAACAGCTGAGGGCAACCCGCCTCAGACAGTTAAATATTGAGATCGAGCCCAATTCGCATACCAAGTGACTATCCTCTCTCACTTTTTCGGTTTTGACCGCCATGGCCAGCAATCGGAATTCGACGGAGGCCCTAACCTATCCCCCTTGATTGGGCCGAAAGAAGCGTTAAACCTAATACATGGCAAAGCGAAGGCGGGAACATGAAATCGGTGATCGAGCGGTCAAAATAGCGTTGTCGCGCGCACCTGATCATTGGGTGCATCAGGAACAGAACCGCGACTACGGGGTTGATCTGAAATTTGAGGTATTCCGTGACGAACGACACTCAGGTTTTGAATTCGGTGTGCAAGTCCGTGGAACGGAAAAGGTAAAGAAGAGTAAGAAGGGCGATTTCATCTCGTGTGCGATCGAGGTCGAAAATCTCGTGGACCATGTCGACAAACGCCGCTACCCTATCTACCTATTCCATGTAGACGTTGTGAACGCGAAAACTTACTGGACGTTTCTCCAGGAACATGCAAGGGAGCTGAGTCGCAAGTGGCGGTGGCAAAAAGAAGTCACCATTCGTCTTCCTGTGTCACAGAATCTTGACGATCTCGAAGATTTCGAATCGCACTTCAATCAACACCTTGAATTCATGAAAGAGCTACACCCAAGCAGTGTAGAGGCGGCCCTGCGGAGAGCTCGAAACGAATACAGTTCGCTCGACAATCGATTTGAGCTCAACGTTGCTTCAACGGGAGAGTATTTGCGTTTGAATTTCACACCGAAGGAGCCCGTCAAATTAGCGTTGAAGATGTCGCAGCAAGACGCGGAGACCCTCCGTCGGTTTGAACAGAGAGAAAATTCGGTCGAGTTCAACGCGGAGGTCAGCGGATCGAAATTAATGGAAGAGATGGGTATCGGCCGAATCTCGCTAAGACGCCGGCCAGACACAGGGTTTTCTATCAAGATCGTTGGTTTTGAAAGCCGCCGACCAGTTGCCTCGATAGACCTGACCGAAACCCGAGTCTCGGGTGGAACGACAGAAGTTCGAATCGAAACATCTGAATCGCATCCGATCACAGTGAACGGAATCTGGAAGCTTGGCAGTAGCAGCGTTCCGACGACGCAATGGAACTGTTCGCTCGCGAAATGGAATAGTCACCGCATTCTCGACCTTCCACATTTCGATGCGACGCTCGCTTTCTTCAGAAAACTTGGTGATTGCGACTCCGTGCAAACCATAATTACAAAGGACAATGTTCAGCTTCCGAGTATTCCAGTGCCGGTGCCCGGCCAGTTGACGCACATCGGACACGCACTTGAGATGCTAAGTAAGTCCCGCGAACTTGCCTATCACTACAAGTTGAATCCCCCACTGGACCTCGATTGCGACCTATCGGATATAGATGTACTTCATTGGTTGACATTCGACCGAAAAAGAAGACACACATCTCACATCTTTTTCCTGGACGACGATCCGAGCCTTGCGCTGGCTGCAGTAGATCGCAAATCACTTCCAAATAAATCGAAGCGATTCGAATGCCCTGGTTTAAGACAAGTATTTTCGAGCCTGACTTTTGACTTATTTGGCGAGCCAATTGAATTGGGACCAATAACACTCGAATACCGTGATATTGAGACTCGGCTGAAGGAAGATGCGAGCCACATTGCTAAGTTGCGTGAAGATCAAGTGCTGCTTGAATTCGTAGGCGGTAAGCGCATGACGGTTGAGGGCTATCTTGATAACCTTGGCAAGCAGCCAATCGATTCATAAAGTCGCTTTGCTCAACCGCCATTCGATCCCATATGACCGGCATCCATCGACAGTGAACGCCTGAGCAGAATCACGGAAGCTTTCCAAAAACCCAGTCCATAATTCAATTTCCGAAATGGGATCTGCTACCCGAAACCGACAAATGCACGGGGCATAACCCCATTACGGATGCATGTCTACTTTGATGCTGGGCTAATCCAATTTTCCGTAAGATACATTATCACACCCAAAGTCGATTGACAGGATGCCCCAGTCCGCTATCGATTGGCCTGCACACCGGTTCGCCGTCACGATGTCGCTCGCCTGGAATACAAGTACCAACGCCATGGAACAACAGGACTCTTTGGCAATCTCCACGTTGCAACGGGACAGATCTGGGCACCGCTTCTTCGAGACACGCGTGGCGAACTGGACATGCTCGAAAACATCAACAATGTAATCAGCCTAGGTGGTGTAGACGCAACCTACCGGTTCGTGATGGACAATCTAAATACTCACTGCAGTGAAACACTGGTGAGGATGATCGCTACGATGATCGGCTTTGAGGACGACCTTGGGCTCAAGGGCCGCAAAGGGATATTGCAGTCGACAGCCAGTCGTCGCGAATTTCTCAGTGATCCGTCTCATCGGATTCGATTTATCTTCACACCTCGCCATTGCTCATGGCTCAACCAAATTGAAATCTGGTTTGGAACGCTACGTCGAAAACTGCTGAGGCGAATGAGCTTCACATCGATCGAGCATCTGGAAGATCGAATCCTGGCTTTCATCGAATACTACAACAGCACGCTGGCAAGGCCATATAAGTGGACCTATCAGGGCACGCTTCTGGCTGCTTGAGGGTCTGGGGGAAATGAGGTCTTCAAGCGGCACAAAATCGTTCCGGAGGCACTAGCTGAAGAATCTTGATGTCGGCGTCTCTGATTAAATCCAGCTCACCCGAATTCATTCAGCTTTATCCTTTGCTATTGTATTGATTTGATTTTCGAGAACATGCAGTCCTGCGATTATATCGCCCCACGTGGGTGGATCAGAGAAGAACATGGGACGCATTGCGTTGTAATCCTTCCGCAAAACCAGATCACCTGCTGCGGTCGGCATTAACCGAAACGATCCCGGCTTTGCCGTTTCGTAGCTTGCCCACGGACTTCGATAGAAACGCTGCTTGAACTTCACCACGTCGTCAAGCAGCGAGAGATCGGCAATCGCGTTTGTGGCGACGTTGCTGCTGGTCATTTGAAACAGGTCGTAGTAGTGCCGTGAGTATCGCGACGGCATCGGCTTGTCTTCAGCGCGGTGAGCTTGTTGATGCAGGATCGTTGCCTTTTCCCAAAACGTCCGTTCGGCGGTGATCGCGACCACCGGACAATCGGGATCATCGAAGACCTGCGGGAAGTCTTCGGCAGCATACGGGCGGACGATGTGATTGCCTTGGGGCACCCACGAGGCGAGCGGACCAATTTCCAGCTTCACCTCGGGCATGAACGCGGTCGATCCGAACGCAGCTGGATAATGAACTTCGATCACATGCGGGTCATCGGGGATGACACATTCAATACCATCGACTGACGACGTGATCTTTTCGACGAGCGGGCAGAGCGTTTCGCGAATGTATTTCGCCGCTTTCTCATTGAAGGTGGCGTTGAAGCGGTTCTGTTGGTTGGCTGACGGCATCTCTTGCCAAGGATCAACGCCCTCCTCCCCGTATCCAATCAATCCCCAAGCAAGTACGAGGTCAATGTCCTCCGAGAAACGTTCGATCAGACCGTGAACCTTCGATAGCGAGGTGCCGCCTTTGAAGACCATTTTGCCTTTCAGTTCCCGCGCGTTGAATAACTTTTTCAGCAGCCAGCAAACCCAAAAGTCCTTTTCAATGATCGCCGTTTGAAGGTTTCGCAGGCTTGCCGATTCCTCGAAAAGTTCGCTTCGCTGTCTCGCTGATAGGCCAGCTACTTTATCCATGAACTGGCTCCTTACAGATTTCTCGAATGGCAGCGCGAACCCATTGGGTCACGGTTTGGGTGTCCCGCAGCACCTGCCTACGTTTGGCCTCAGGCAACCAATCGCGAACCTTGGCAATCGTTTTGTCATTGATGTGGTCGGGACCGAGCGATTTCAGGCCATGGACAATGACCGCACTTTCGGGCTGCTTAAACTTCATTTCGCGGGTTGCCACTCGTTTGAAACGAAGTTTTGTTCTGTTGATCTGGTACTCCCGAGTCGGGCCATCGGAATGAAACAGGTATTGGGCAGGAACCTGCGTAGATAGCCCCATCAGATTGAGCGCCGACGCTCCATCAGGCTGAATCTCCCACTTAAATTTCCGGGCAAGGGCACTGGCAACCTGGAAAATATCCGGCCCAAGAGTCCGGTCCAGCAATTCGCTGTAACGCGGGTAATCGTACAGTCCGGTTTGAACTCGCCGAATCGTCTCCTCTTCCGCCAGTCGACGAAACACTGAGTTGATGGTTTTGCCACCCGCCAAATCAGCGAAGTCAGCCTGAGAGAAGGCCCAACCCCTCCCCTTCCCGTAAATTCTCGAAAGTGCTTTAGCAGCAATGGTTTGTGGCATCTGTACGAGCCTCCTTTTGCAGCAAAAAATACACACTTTTTGCTGCAAAAGCAAGCAGTTTGACTGTCCGCAGCCCATTCCCTACGATCTCCGATCGTAGGGAATGGGCTGCGGACACGGATAACCACGGGCATAAATCGTACTTTCGCAGAAGACGGTGAACACAAGAGCACCGCTTATCGGATCAATTTTGCGGCATAGCAATCGACCTGGCGTCGTCAGGTCATGTGCCATGTGACAAAGTCGCGAATGCCTTGAATCATGCGAGCAACATCGCTTTCTGCAAATTCGTCCGGCTTTCCGTGGGCTGCGGAATTTCTGATCTTCATCCAGGCACGAAGCTGATCAACCATCATTTTGTTGACCATGCCCTGCTTCGCAATGTCGCTGATCATTGTGTCAGCCTTACCGACGGTGGTTTCCGGATGCTGTTCGCACAATTCTCGGAGAGTGGTTTCGAGCACTGTGCCCGCAATGACTGCAGCAGGAACTTTGTAATTGCTTTCGAGAAAATGCTCCGCCTGCTCAAGCTCGTCGGAAAACACCGAAGCGTGAACTAGATTCCGAACGTCGAACAAAAAACCACCCTCAAATTGTTCCTTCGCAGAGAGAAGAACGGCTTCTTGACGCTCGAAGTCTTCAAAGTGGGAGCGTTTGCACTCCACGCCGAAACGAACAGTTGTGGGGGATGACTCCCCAAACACGCTTGCCAGCAGTGTCTCGACGGACGTTTGCCACTTGGTGAGCAAAGCGGAATCGACCACGTTGCGGTCTGCAAACATTTGGCCGCCACGAACGAGATTCTTGGAGCCTCTGATTGGCATCGCATCGTTTGCCAACTGCTCGAACCTTTGTCGAATTCGCTCAACACTCATTGAATATGACCTTTGGTGCAGTCGAAACTGAACGGACTGATGACAGGGAAAATTTACGAGAAACGAATCCGGCCGGCTAAAAGCTGTGCCGCATCAGGTATTCGTAGGCATCGCCCAGAATGTCACCGCCATCGGCGCGGTTCATGGAAAAGTCGAGTGCCCTACTCTCGAAAATTGCGATCAGTTTAGTCAGCCGTTCCGATTTCTCTTTCCCATCGCCCAATTTGCTGGCGTCATCAAAGTCAGGAAAGTCAGATCGGTCGAGTTGATCGTTAGCGGCAACAAGCGGCGCGATGATCTTCTCGTTGATCTGATCGCCGACATCCGTCGCCCCCTTCAGCCGCGTCATGTCGGCAAAGCTGGCCCCATCGGGGATCGTGATCGGTGCCTAGGGCTGGCCGGCGTATTTGTCGGAGATGTATTTCAGGAACAGCAGCACGAGGACGTAGTCTTTGTACTGGCTCGCGTCCATGCCGCCCCGCAGTTCGTCGCAGGACGCCCAGAGCGACGAATAGAGTTCGGATTTCTTCAATGCCATCGTGGCTCGTTCCTTCGAATCGGTTGCTGCAGATCCTGTTTAGCGAGTTTTCGGGTCCTGATCAACGTAGCATTTTACCGATCGAACCTTTGAGCGGGAGGCGGCGGAAAACCGAAGATATCGTCCAATTCGCCTTCGGTTGGCGGGGCATCTCCTGGAAGGAGATTGAGTGTCTTTTGAATTTGGTATCGGCCCGCCCACAACGGCTGTCCAATCCCTTGGTCGATGTGAATGCTCCCCTCGGTAAATTCGACTGTGAAGGTGATCTCAACGGATACGATATCGCCAGCATCGACAACGGCTGGGATCGGCAGCTCGACGCTCAGCTCATTTGGATTGGCAAATGGGATTTTGATAGTCGGAACTTTCATCGATTCCGGTACCGTTGGACGCTCGTCCATAGACCCGACCTTTGGTTCTTCATGGCCGGGATGAAGTTGAGCGCCAAAGATAACCGCCTGTCGTTGCCCGTCGTTTTGGATCGTCGCGATGTACCGGGTAGCAGAAAGCCTTTTGAACCGCAGCAGCGACAGTCGGGGCGTGGTCAGCGAAATTTCGTATTCTTGCATCCTGTGTGCAAACATTTGATTGTCGCGTTGCAGCATTTTGTTTTGTTGCATCGCATCCCAAGCGAGTTTGTTTGCTTCCGCAGCGGTTTGACCAGCCTGATCGGATTGGTAGCAGGCGTAGCTCGCAATTCCGCTTGTGATAAAGAAGCCAATCACTGTGGCGATCCAACCGACACCAGTGGCAGCCCAAGTAGCTATTGTCGTTCCGTTGAGTGTTGGTTCGTTTCGTGGGTTCATTGATGGTTCTCATGATCGCGAAAGCTGAAATTATCTCGCATGGAGTGCTCTGTGGATAGAGTCGCAGTGACGCGTTGCATTTGCGTTTTTTTCGTGTCACGGTTTAATGCCTAAGCAGTGCTTAGGGGACAAGCCTATCTAATTTTTTCTTCCATACTGACGCCCATCCTGGAACGTCATCGGGTGCATCATGCTGATCGCGACACAGAGCAAAAACATCGCTGCGACGCGTCAATATTTTGACCAGGTGCTCACTCAGGGTGACTACTACCTCGGCCAAGAGATCAATGGTCAATGGCACGGCAAAGGAGCCGAGACACTGGGATTAGGTCGTGGCACGGATGTGACCAAAGATCAGTTTTCCGCACTGCTTCAAGGCCAACATCCGAACACCGGCAGATCACTGACACAGCGCAATCGCAAGGACCGTCGTCCGGGGATGGATCTGACATTTTCCGTCCCAAAGTCGGTCTCCCTCGCGTGGGCGATCAACGTAGACGAACGATTGGTGGACGCTTTGCGTGATGCGGTTCGCGAGACAATGACCAAAGACGTCGAACCGTTGATGCAACGCCGTGTCCGGCACGGCGAACATCACAGCAGCGAGCAGAAGTCGACCACCGGTGAATTGATCTACGCTGATTTCCTCCACACAACGTCTCGCCCAGTCGATGGCAAAGCGGATCCGCATTTGCACATCCATGCTTTTGTCATCAATTGGACCCATCAAGACGGCAAGCACTACGCGGGGCAGATGGAGGAGATCGTTCGCCAGCGAGCCAGTCTTCAGGCCAAGTTCGAATCGCGACTTGCTCGGCGGCTGCGTGATCAACTTGGTTACGCCGTGAGCCCTACTCGCTTTGCCCAATCAGGACGCATCAAAGCGGGCTGGGAGATCGATGGATTGGATCGCAAGACGATTGAAAAGTTCAGCAAACGAACCCAGCAGGTCGAGGCAGCCGCTCGAGCCAAAGGCGTCCATGACGCGGCAAAGAAGGCAACGCTCGGCAAACAGACTCGCGAGAAGAAGGAACTTGGCACGTCAGTCGAACGATTACGGGACGAATGGTCATCGCGTTTGAACGATGAGGAACGCAAGGCGTTCGAACGATTGGCAACGCTAAGCGTCCAAGGCAATGGCGGTGAAGAGCATTGCGAGGCGAACGTCTCGGTCGAATACGCTCTCGATCATCACCTGTTCCGTCATTCTACCGTGGAGCGGCATCAGGTCGTTGCAACCGCATTGGAGCATGGGCTGACGTTCACACCTGAAGAGATTGAACGAACACTCGATCGACAACCAATCATTCAGCGAAGCCTCGACCAGGATGGTGCATCCCGGTCGTTCGTCACGACCCAAGAAGTGCTTGATGCTGAAAAACGTTTGATCGATTTCGCACGCGATGGACGCGGAACCAGGCAAGCAATTGGGAAGCAAGAACATCGATTTGATCGCGACTGGCTGAACGAGCAACAAAAAGCGGCCGTCAATCATGTCCTGACGAGCCGCGATACCGTGATGGCTGTCACGGGTGGCGCGGGCACGGGTAAGTCGTCGCTCATGCAGGAGGCTGCCGATGCGATTGCGCAGAACGACAAGAAACTGTTTACGTTCGCACCCAGCACGGGCGCGAAGGAAGTCCTGCAAAGTAAAGGGTTCCAACAAACGCAAACGGTCGAGCATTTGATCCGGAACACCAAGTTGCATCCCGAGGTCCGCGACCAAGTGATTTGGATCGATGAAGCGGGATTGATGGACGTGCGGTCACTCAATGCCGTTTTCGATATCGCCAAAGAGCAGAATGCCCGCGTGGTGCTCTCTGGTGACACACGGCAGCACGCGTCGCCACGCCGAGGGGAAGCGATGCGGCTGCTCGAAAGAGAAGCCGGCTTGAACATTGCCCGCGTGGAAGTCATCCAACGCCAGAAGGGCCAGTATCGCAAAGCCGTGGAATCGATCAGTCGTGGACACGAAATCGACGAGCGTTCCGGCAAGTCCGGACTGCTGGCCGGGTTTGACATGCTCGATGCGATGGGGAAGATCCAAGAGATCGACGCCGACAACAAACATGAAGTCTTGGCAGCAGGATTCCTTTCGGCAATGGACAAGGGCAAGTCAACACTGGTCGTGGCTCCTACGCATGCGGAAGCCGCCGCCGCGACCAGGGAAATTCGACGATCGCTTCGCGAGCGAGGCAAGCTTGCCGAGCAGGAACGCCCCTTCCTTCAGCTGCAATCAATGAACCTGACAGAAGCCCAAAAGCGTGAAGCCGCCACCTACGCGGAGCAAGCCGGGGCGATTGTTCAATTTCACCAGAATGCACGCGGGGGCATCCAACGAGGCGAACGCTACCGCGTCGCGGGGGCAGTCGAAAATGAAGTCGAGTTGATCTCGATAGGCAATGGTGACCGCAAGAAGCTTCCAATCGCGACACCTGATCGATTCGAGGTTTACCGCGAAGACGAGGTTCGACTTGCCGCTGGCGACAAGATCCGTTTTAGCCTGGGTGGAACAACCAAGAACGGACAAACCCGCTTGAGCAATGGGCGACTGGACGAAGTCAAAGGCTTTGACTCGAGCGGAAACCTTGTTTTGAAGGGCGGCCAGGTTGTCTCCAGGGACTACGGGCATTTGGACCTTGGATATGTCATCACGAGCCATGCCAGTCAGGGCAAAGACAGGGACGTGGTAATCTCTGCGATGGGTGCGACTTCCCTGCCCGCGATCAACGCCAAAACGCTGTACGTGACTGCGTCACGCGGTAGCGAAGATGTGGTGATCTACGTCGACGACAAATCCAAGGTCAGACGAGCGATTGAACGCAGCGGCCAACAGATGTCAGCAACAGAACTCGTTGGCCAGCAACCGCAGGGTCCCACCAAGACAAAACGGAGCGAGTCCCCTACTCCACAGACTAATCTCCCGATGCGTCAGCGATCGAGTCACCGGCGTCACTTCGAAGCGTTCCGTAGTCGCGTCCGAACATGGCTGAGATCGAATGCCATGAACCGTCAACGCCCACCGCAGTCCCCAGATCGCCGTGTTCACCAACGCAACGATCGTCGTCTAACGCCACATGTTCGAAGGAGCATCTAGTCATGTCCCAAGCGTCCAGAGCATTTCAAAACAGCCAAGGCGGACCTACCTTGCGATCGGTTCCAGTCTCTACGCAGAACACTGAGACACCACCCTACGCGTCGGCACTTCCCGCAGAGATGCCGCCGATGATGTTCCAGCTGCGACTCAATGACGGTCGTTGGTTGAGCTATTCCTATTCCGATGTTCGCGAGATCGAAAGTCGCGACGCGGGCCAGATCAAGCTCACTGTATTCGCCGCCTCCCGAACGCTGATCACGATCGAAGGTCGCAATCTGCGAGAATTGGCAACACTGTTTGGGATGGCGTCCGTGCGTTGGCTCGAGGAGGCCGACCCTCGCGGGCGACGAAGACCCGAATCCAGTGCAGAGATCATGAAGATCAACGTGGAAACGGCTCAGGCAGCATGAAGGGTCACGTCCCAAATTTGGGACGGCTGCGACTCGTGCATTGGGTTGGTCCGACTGCAGTTGAGGCACAGCGAGAAGCTCGTCCCAAATTTGGGACAAACTCGATTCGAGTGAAGCCAAGCCGCTGATTGTTTGCAGGTTTCGCGTTGCAATGAACGACACGACGATACGATGCGTCGTGTCGCCGTGCCCCGTAATGGGAGAATGGCCTATTGGCCCTCCTCCTCTGCATCGTTGCTTTGCTCTTGTTCACGGTCGCTGGCTTTGAGCTCCGCGATCCGGTCATTCACCTTCGGGATCAGGTAGCCCAGTTTCAGATTGTCAACTTCACTGAAACTACTGGTGTCTTTCCACTGACCTTCGGCCGTTTTGTAGGCTCGGACATAGTTAACCGAGTAGCGATCAGGTTTGCCGTCTTTGCCTGCGTTCTTCCAGATGACGCCTTTGAGTGCTCCGGTTCGAACGGTGCTGGCGGGTTGATTGTTGTTTGTTTGTGTCATGGCTTTTTCCTTTCTTTGTTGGTTGACCATGGTCCGCGTCCCAGCCACGATCGGGATCTCGTCAGCAAGGGGTTTTGGTGCGGGCAGAAGCGAAGCGACAACACGGCCCCTTGCTGACGAGATCGCGAGCGTGGCAGCGTATCCTGATAGTCAATTGACAACGAAAGGGAATGACTTGGCCGGAACGTCCCATCACCGCGTTCAAAACAGATCGAGCTGAGCAGAATTGGTATCGGTCCCCGCGGCGACGATCGATTCTGTTGTCACCGGCTTGTTTTTTGTCGGGGCGACATTGGCAGCGTCCTGGAAAGTTTCACCCAGGATGTGATCGACAGCTTTTTGGGCTGCTCCGGCTGCACCAATGACAAGTTTGCTATCGCCCTTGAGCACGTCGATCCAACTCTGCAGATAGGACGCGGACTGTTCAATGGTGGGCCGACTAATGCCACTGGCGGCACAAAGAAACGCGGCTCCCATCTCGGCAATCAGTTCTTCACGGCTGTAGTCTGGCGATCCGAATGGCGCCAACTCCGTGTCCAAGCCTCGGTTCAGTCGGCTACTGTGGCCGCTTGAGTGGGTCAGTTCATGGAACAAAACGGAATAGTAATTTTCTGGTGACTCGAATTTCTCTGGTTTTGGCATGTGAACGCCATCGGTGCTAGGTCGATAGAAAGCTCGGTTTCCGCCGTCATGTTCGATACTCGGCTTGTCCTGGTATCCGGCAACGATCCGTTCGGCCTCGATGATTGGTTCAAACGGTTCCGCATCAGACAAGTCATGCGGCGCATCAGGGATCTCGATGCCGTCTATTTGTTCGACGTTGAACGCCGTGTAGTGTTTGAGCATGGGGATCTCAATCGGTTCACCGGTTGCTTTGTCTCGGGTGGCGTACATTTTCCAGAACGTGACCAGTGAGCCCTTTTCACCTTTCTTGACCTGGCCATTCTTGGCTTGTGCCTGCCGGTACGTCATCCAGTAATCCGAACTGAATCCGGCTTCAAAGGATCGCATCCCCAGCAAGAGAACATTGATCCCGCGATACCGTTTTCCGCTTTCAAGGTTCTTCGGCCACCCATCTCCGGTGCCGCCACGGATCGGGTTCTTCCACGGGGCAGTCCCTTGTTCCAAATAGCCGATGATGCGATCGGTAACCTCCCGGTAGATGTCTCGTTTCGGCTTGTTGCCGTGTTTTTTCTTTGCCATGCCGCCCTACCTTTCGGCGGCGGTCTCTAAACTGCGTGTCATGGGACTGCCCTTTCTATCAATTGATTGTTGTTTGATGCCGTTTTGGCACGGAATCGATGCGAGCGTCAACGAGAAACCGCCGACGCCCGCAACGCCAGTTGGTTAGTGCTCGCTCGGTAGATAGAGCGTCCAGTGCTTTCCATCGAACCCGGCCCAAATGTCAATCTTGTCGAGCGGAAAGTCGGTAAACTCGATGTCTTGGACAATGAATGGTTTCTCGGGGCTATCCGCCTTCGCTTCCAGTGTGGCGGCGTTGCCTTGGATCCGTCGGAGCGTCCAAAAATGCATCTCGCCGATCCGGTCGTCTTTCGCGACAGCTTCGTTGAATGGTTCACTACCGATCCAGGATGCGATCGCGTCGATCAGCCAGTACGCCTCCCCTTTCTCGGCCACGTATTGCACGCCGGGCGTGTAGATGACGTTTCGATTGAGTGCATATCGGAACCGTTCGAGATCGCCGCTGAAGTTTCGCAGGTCGCCACTCGTTAGCGGATTTTGTTTTCGATCGCCTCGCTCTGCGTTTGTGGTTGAGATGTTGTTGTTCATGGTGTCGTTCCTTTCTGTTGATTGACCATGCAAGCGAACCCCCGCCTGGTTCGCCGGCGTCGGGGCAAGGGTCTTCGCGGAGCGATTTTCCGAAGACAAGCGAAGCGATGCTCTGGCAGGAAAACCCTTGCGGCGATGCGGGCAAGGCGGGAAGCTGCGTGAAAAAGTCAGTCAACCGAAAGGAACCGATCGCCCAACCAACAAAATGGTTGACACGCAGGCCCAGAAAATCGCACTATCCGCATCATAGATCCGGAAGAAACCTTTGCTGCAATGCTTGAAGCGCAATCACATGGCATGAACGATGCGGCCAAAGAGCATGCACACAATCTGCAACAGTGGCTCGAAAAAGGCGGGTTCGCGCCCTCGTTCTCGATCGCTGTTGGAGATCGGTCGGGCGTGATGATCGCTGGAATGCTGGCGAAGGACTTCTGCCGAGCGGCTTGCCGATCCATTCTTTCCGACGCCAAGGCAGACCCCTCGCCCCATCTCGGTTAGCGGCGATCGTGATGGCCTCGTCAAAATCTGCTGACATTGATGAACGATTCAGTCACGTCGAACCACCGCTGGCACCGGCTTTAGGGCGACTGTTCTGACATGTTCGATTCTGAACACCGAGAATTGCTTCAGAAAATCCGCCGCCTTCGCGGTAGCATTGATGAACTGAACGGGCTTTTACGATCGATCTTCACCTCGACAAACGACAACCTTCCCACGCGAAAACGAACATCGAAAAAGAAGAATCGCTCGGCGGGGGCAGTTGAAAAAGAATCTGGCGCGTCTGAGCCCCCTTCCTCTCTTCCGGGACGACATTTCTGAGGCGATCGCATCCGTGCGCAAACGCTTCGTCGCATTCACGGTCAAACGTATCAACGTGTCGTCTTGAAACCGTACAAACACCGAATCGCATAAACGAAAAATCGTAACACCACGTCGCCAGCCCGTCGTTTTTCAGTCGAGACGATTGACCGTGCTTGCGGGCACACGACGATCAGCCGATGCGATTCGCTGTATCGTCGCATCGACGACTAATCGCAAAGACGCTCGATCGCATTCACGGCAAGTCGTAGAACCTTGGCATCGGATCGACTTGGGTTCGCAATCACGATTGATCGCACAAGCAGCGATGAGATGATCAGCCGAGCTGTAGCGTCGTACCATCGCATTTGCGACGATCTAGCAGAATATCATTCCAGTCACTGCCTTTATTGGGTGGGTAGTGCTCGATAATCGGCAGCGACATCGAACCCAACGCTTCGCGTATTCGAGCCGCAATCATCTGCCCGCCCTGATCATGGTCCAGTGCCAGCAAAATCCGAGAATCTGTACGGGGCATTTTGTCGGCCGCTGATCGCAAGCATTCCGCTTGCATTGGGCTGATCTGCCCAGCGGTACTGAAGAAGCGTTTCCCGTGTGCGCCCTCGAGTGTCGCGACGCTGAGCATATCGATCGCCGTCTCGCAAACGATCATCTCGCGGTCATCGGGCCGAGGCCGAGAGCACGCCAGACCTTTGACTCCGCCCGGGCTGAAACCCGTAAACGTGGTTCCCGAGGCGTTTCCATTTTTGAGTTCGTACCCGCACAAACCAGATTGGTTGTAGTGGGGGAATACCGCATTGCCACGTGCATCGATGTGAATGCGTCCCTTGAAGATCGGATCGTGCTGCACATCCACTGAAATCCCTCGAAATTCGGCGAGATAGGGATGCCCCTTTGCTCCGATTGGTTTCGTATTCATCCATCCCGCCAAAACACGGGAGGCGTCGTGTTGGGAAGGCTGCAGCTTGAAAGGAAGAGTGGGGGAGGGGGCATGCATCGCGACTGACCCGTCGAAATTGCGAAGGGTCTTGCGAACATCTCCAAGCGATCCACCATCGAGGGTCTGCACCAAGTCGATGATCGTTCCGGAATCATCACCTTTGAAGTTGTAGTACACGAACGTGCCAGCGGGTGTTTTACCGACGCCGATTTTGTCTCCGTTGGCATGACGCATCACGATGCTGTTCCGACTACTGGCTCGTCGATCGACGACGTAACCCCGCTGACCGGCGTACGCAACAAGATCGATGCGTTTGAAACGGTCGAGTTCATCTGAACGTGATGAGGCCATGGATCGAGAGTATCCCGAACCAGAATTAATCGGCAAGTTATTAAACGAAGCAGTCCACAACTTGATTGGTGGCGACATTTGCGATTGATCGTTGATGCGATCAGTCGCCTCGTCGCAATTCATCACCAAAGTTGCGGTTGTAATTTCATCCTGTCCCATGATGGGTTCCTTTCATTGGTTGCGTTGAAGGACGCACACCAAGAGGCAACGGGACCATGCGGGACGGTCATGAGTAACACGGCTCCGCAACAGCGGAGGAGGGGCGGGCAGTTCATTCACGGTCCGGCGACCGGTGCAAAGGTGGCGGCATGCTCTTCAACCGCAATCCGATACAGCAGTCCGTCGGCTCATTTTCCAATTGCCGACTTCGATTGATGGTCAGGTAATTCGTGGATGACTAGTCCGCGTTTCGCGATGGGGTGGGTGTTTAATATGTGTTAAGTAGGTGTTAGGCCGTTTGAATTGCCCGTCAACCCCTTGGAATCAATCCGAGAAATTTCAGGCTCGGTGGGTGAAATGACGTTCGAAGGCGGGTGAAGTGACGTGGCAAGGTGTGTGAAATGACGTTGTAGCCACTTCGGTGTTTGATGTGACGATGCGCAGCTACAAGTGGGTGAAATGACGTTTCGGGTGGGAGAAGTGACGAAACGATTGACACAGTGTCTGAAATGACGTTTGATGAAGAATGACCGATTCTTCTTCCGCCGCGATCGAACCTCAGGCGCTCTTGCCAGAGCGGCACCCGATTGGGGACTTCTTCATTTGCGATGTCGTTGATGCCGCGCCCAAGGGTGATATGGCCGGGATGGAGCATCCGATCTTTAGCCTGTCCACCAAACCGGATCACAAGTTCCGCCGCTACGATCACAATGGCGATTGGCTGGAAGTCCGTCCCGGCGCCGAAGGCCTTGCCACGGTCTTCGACCGTGACATCTTAATCTTCGCGATCAGCCAACTCGTTGCCGCGATGAACGAGGGCAGGGAGGTTCACTCGGTGCTCCGCTTCCAGGCCATTGAACTATTGACGGCCACCAACCGTGAGACGTCCGGCCGCGGGTACGACCTACTCAAGTCGGCACTCGAACGATTAGTCGGAACCCGGATCACCACGAACATCTTGACGGGCGAAAAGGAGATCACCCGCGGCTTCGGATTGATCGAGCATTACGAGATTGTTCGCGAAGGCCGCGACGGCCGGATGCAAGAGATCGAAATCAAGGTCAGCGACTGGGTGTATCAGGCCGTCAAATCCAAAGAGGTACTCACGCTTCATCGTGATTTCTTCAGGCTCAGACGTCCTTTGGAACGTCGCATCTACGAACTCGCCCGGAAGCATTGCGGCCGCAAGTCCCAGTGGCGGATTGGCCTCGACCTTCTGCGAAAGAAGACCGGATCCAACAGCACACGCAAAGAATTCAAACGCGCGCTCAAAAAAGTGGTCGAGCGTGACCAGGTGGCCAACCACATGCCCGACTACGCGGTCACGCTGGAGGAGGGCGACCGCGACATTGTCGTGTTTACAAACCGTGGAACGATTCCCTCGAGTACCGGGGGGCAGTCGAAAAATGATCCCATTCGCAAGCTGAAAGACGACGTGTACCACGAGGCGAGACTGGCCGCGCCCGGCTGGGACGTGCGCGAGCTCGAAAATCAGTGGCGGGACTGGATCTCACTCTCAGGTGCCGAACCGCCTCGCCACCCAGAGGCGGCTTTTCTGGGCTTCTGCCGAAAGTGGTTTCAGCGGAAGGGCATGCCGTAAAGGAAGAAGTTACACTTACTTGCGAGCTCAAATCCATGGAGCGCAGTGCCGTCAAAGATAACGCGTCGAGCGACGAATACTGGCGCTGAATCGGGAAAACTCGCTTCATTGGGGGCGATGCTGCCCGATTTTGAAATTTGATTCAACCACGGACGCCAGACCATTGATCGCAAAACCAAGTCAGGGATGGTAACCTTTCGCAGTGGAATGTTCCAAGAATAACGTGTTCTCGTTTGTTTCAGGAGTCCCTTTTCAACTGCCCTAGTCAATGTTCGCTCGGTAGACATTGCGTCTGATTTGGATGTCTCACTTAGCTTTTCAGTCTCTTTCCTGAACGAGTTTAAGATGCCATTTTCATCATTTGATTTCAATCGTCGCGTTGCTCTCAAAACCGGAGTTGCTGCTTTCTTTGACCCGTCGCAGACGGGACATTTATGGGCAATCGAACCTTTTGGTGGCATCGACCGCGGTTTCTTATACACCCGATATTCCCGGCGTTGTCGCAAAGATTTCATAAGCACTGATGACTTGACGAAGGGTGGGGAATTCGATTTTTCAGGAGTCCATAAGCACGTCTGGTTCGGTCAAGCAGCAGATTTCCGTGGAACGGACACTGTCGCGAATTCGGTCGCCGATCAATGCATGCAAATCATTTTCGAGGGGAAGTCGCCCCGGAGAATTCGAGAGTACTTAGTGCAAGCATGTCGCTCTTACTTCGCTTCCGCATCACTAAAACGAGAATCGCTCGCCATCGTCATGGTCAATGTCGGACATCTTCGCTACGCCCGTTCTTTCGCAAAGTACGGTCTCAAATACACGAAGGCTTTAGACTATGTGGACGTCGTCACCAACCCACGGCAACTGCACGTAGCACAGTTGCCGGTGCCCACTCTGACCAACCCTCTTACCAGCTTGGATCGCCCCTTTCCGTGGCAGTTCGCAAATTGCCATGACGATCCAGACGCGAGGCTCTGGACTCGCGAAATTTCGAAATATTTTACACAGCATGGTGTGGATGACTACTTCCCTGAATCCATGTTCCAGGTTGGCCCCGGGCGAGCAACTTTCCAGGAATATGAAAGTGTTCAAGACAATCACGAGGGTTACTTCGAAAACACTCGCCCCCTACGGGAACAGACTGATGGTCTCGGCTTTACCGATACAATCGGCATTAACCTCATCCGCATCAGCCACGAGGACAGGATTCCAGTCGTTCATCATCTTATTTTCAACCTGAACGGTGGCATACTTCGGGGAAAGCAAATAAGAGGCGTTGAAAACCGTCCGGACCAGATCCTTAATTATGAGTACAGCGAGACTACGCTCCACCGCTTCATGATGATTTACGAAGACATGTTTGAGTTGATCCGTTCTACTATCAGTCATCGTGCCATTTAATGCCTGACGATTGTGAGAACGAGGAGGCGGCTGTACGAATCAATCCGGCCCAGGATCAACGGTCAATTGAAACCAACGATCAAGGCACCACGTCGCTGCCTCCGGTCGAAGTCGCTATTGAGTTGAGTGTCGCACCGCTTCACGGTCGCTTCTTCGTCAAGCAGCCAGTCGATGCCCCACTAGGCGATAACGCCGTTGGCTTCCAAAAAAAGCTTGAGTCTGTGGGACATGAACTCGTTCAGAAGTGCGCTTGTGAAACGACGTATTTGTTAGTCGCGTCTAGACTGCGCGGTTTCTCGGCGAACGCTCTTTCGTTTGCATTTTCAAAAGATGTGCTTTTTCTAGATTCCGGAAGGCCCCGTGCTTTCCGAAATTTGTCTCTGGTTACGCGCAAGGCAGTCTCCGAAGCCATTGCACTGTTCGCGGTCAAGAATGCACGCTCGATTGAGAACGGTGATTCGACGCTTTTGTCAGTACCGCCTTACGGCTCTGTCGCTGTTCAACTATCTACCGATTCACTTTTGAACGCTCAGTCACAAACAGTCGATTGGGCTAAACAGGACGAATTGCACTGGACCGACGATGATGATCCGCTTGAAAAATCAGCGTGCAAATCTCTCTTTCAAGACCTAGCTTGGTACCCAGAACGTGCGCCGGCACAACACTGGAAAGCGTTTGACGATTTCGTCCGAGCTTATCGCTCCGATCCGAAATTTGACGAACCCGAGCGACATGATATAGGGTCGGCAGGCGATGCAGAACAACCGGATGAGCCGGAGGGGGGAGAGAAGCGGCATCGTAGACAGGATGCCAAGGTGCCAAAGGATGGAGTACCCAAAAAAGACCGTAAGCGGTCAAAGCCCCGACAGTCTAAGTCGCAAAAGTCGAAGGTGGAAGGAGCTGTTCCGGTCATCGACACCGCCCCGATGGATTGGCCCGCGGTCAAGCACGCGATCGCGACTCTACCAGCAGAGCACATTGATGAAGCCGAAGCGATTCTCGCCAAAAGAAAAGCGGACGCTGAAAGCGATGCCAAACTAAGTGTCGTGTTCGACATGGCCAGGCGATTATTCCCCGATCTGGCGAAGCAGGAAACCATTACGGATCAGGACCTGACCGATCAGTTTGCAGCGGCTTCACTGTGCAGCCCAGCAGATTTCACGGGCAAAGCGAAAAAGCAGCGCTACGTCGATTTGGTTCGGGCTTACCGTGATGCCGATCGCAAAGTCGAGCTTGACGGCACCGAGGTAAGGTTGGGACTGAAAACACCTTACAAGGCGAAGGACATAGCATTCGCGACAATGCTACCGCTTGGCAAGCCAAAAGAAGTGCAAACCTTCTGGTCGCCACCCCCAATTAAATTTGTTGGTGATTCGCGTTGACATGAATAACCAATCCGCTAGAGTGTATCTGTCGATCGGATTGATCGATCTCAAAGCCGCTGCGATCACGGCAACACTTTGAGAGACGGCAAGAGGCCCCAACTCGAACACATACAGCCACCAGGGGAGGCTGACCATGTTGCGGTGGGGATCATGTGGAGACGAAATCCGTCAGAGCGAAGACCATGTCATCAACGGGCAACTGCTCGAACACCAAGCTCATAGCGATTGGGAGTTCGCTGCCGTAAGCCAGGAGCTACAGCTTTGGTTGCCTCGCATCGTGGACCGCTTCAACTTGAAGATCGGTGATCCGGCACTTTGCTTTCTAAAGCTGCGTGGGGCGTGTGGTCATTACCGTTTGAGCCGCAATGGTTTTGGTTTAAACCATGAAATCGCGATCGACATCAATCACCTCAATCGCGGCTTGCAATCGCCCGAGGGGTGGATCGAGGTATTGCGTACCCTTGCACACGAATGCATCCATCACTGGGAACACGTTCAGTGCGGCCGCAATAAAGGCGGACGCTATCACACGGTCGTTTTTCGCAAGAAAGCTGAGCAAATGGGCTTGCTTGTCGATGAGCGTGGCTACTCCTTGGGGATCATCCCAGACAGCCCGTTCGTTGCTCTACTAGAGGAATACGGCGTATCAGTGCCTCAGCTCGCACCGATACTAAACACACCGGCGAAGACGGCACCGACGAAGCTCAAGCTTTGGGAGTGCAAATGTGCTTTGCCGTTTAAACTGCGAATCGCACGCTCGAACCCTCGCGTCCGCTGCGAGTACTGCGGCAGGCTCTTTGAAGAACGAGGTGCGTGATGACATACGTCACTAGCTGTCGCGACTGCGATCGGCCGCCACCGATCAGCATCACTCGGAATGGCACGGGCTAGACCCGCCAGCCTCATTCCTATTGCCCTGTTCCTATTTCAAATCGGTACTTGAACCGACTCGCTAGCGATATGCCCTTGCTGAAAGTCACATAACGATCATGAACAATAAACAGAACCACAGCATCGCATGGAATGCGTTGCTAATCAGCGTCATCACTACGATCGCCGGTTGTCCAGATCCACAAGCCGCGAGAAAGCAACAAGAAGCCGAAGCCCGGCATCGACGTGAGTTGCAAATGACGCAGCAAACGGCCTCGGCGACCGCGACCACGCAAACACTTCTCTCTCAGCAGTCCGTCGTTCAAGCGGCGCGGCAAGAAGGCTTCCAAGCCGGCGAGGCGAGCGGACGTAACGCCGCGATGGAGGATGTTAATGAGCAAAAAGAGATTGCCCGCAAGCTGGGGCACCAAACCGGGATGATCGAAGGTGAACTGAAAGGACATCAGGCAGGCTTCAAACAGGGCGAAGCAACCGGCTACGCCAAGGCCGCCGCCGACGAGTTTCGAAAAGGGCAGGAGCAGGGGGCTATCTATGGGGAAATAAAAGGTCGCAGCGAAGCAGAGAAAGAGGCGGCTCAGAAGATCGAGCTGGCCGAGGAGATGGGCGAAGCGAGAGGCCTGAAGATCGGAAAGGTTGAAGGTTTCGAGGCGGGAAAGGAACAACAACGCCGGGAAAGCTTTTGGAAGATTGCTTCGGTGGTCGTTTGCGTGTCGTGTTCTTTCGTTGCGGTTCTGTTCTTCGTTCTCGTTCATCGCGAACCTGGATCGGCACTTGTGATCCAAAGACAAAACACTCTCCTCCGCCTGCAGGAGCAAGAGCGTGAGGAACGTTTGCTAGCGTTACTCGAACGTGCGGTCATCCCCCGCATATCTCAAGTCGACAAACAAACTGACGCTCCGATCGAGACGGTGGAGGTGGCAAAATGAGCGCTCCGCGTACACCCCCTCATCAAGATCCAGGACGGTTGCTCGACGTTAATACGACAAGCGGCGCGAGCAAGTGGATTCTTGTCGCTGCCTTATACGCCGTCTTCGGCATCGTTGGAATATTGACTGGATATACCAGTACCGCGATGAATGCTTACTTGATCTTCGTGGCGGTCGGCGGCGTCCTGAAAGTTTGGACGTGGTTGTCGAGGCTTCGTCATCACATTGGACGATCTGAGCAAGTGCTTTGGCTCTGCGCGAAGATGAATGTGCACGAAATTGTCGCTCACGACGAAATTGATAATCCCATCGCACTGCAAGCCATCAAGACGCTCGCATTGAAGTCAATCCGCGGACGCGAGACGGGCCATCAAAGCATTCTAAACAGCTTGGAGGGGTCACTTACACGTGAACTTCATCCGCTGACCTTGATTGCAAGCACGTTGCCATCGATGGGTCTCGTTGGAACCTGCATCGGCATGATCGGAATGCTCAACGCGATTGGGATTGGTGCGGCGGATGTCACCGATGTTCAGGCGGTAGGGACGGCGATCGGCGAATCCCTGCCGTCCATGGCTGTCGCCATTTCGACAACGTTGACCGCCGCATTCTTTGGTTCCGTGTTGTTGTTCGGTTTGATCAGCGTTGCGCAGGCAAGGGTCGATCAGTTCATTGATGAGCTCGATGCTCAGCTCGACATGTTCCCACTACGGAATGAAGGAGAGAACGATGCGTAGTAGAGAAAAACGTAAACGCATGCAGAATGACGCAACGGGGTTTGGCGACCTCATGATGAATTGCGTGCTCATCTTTTTGTTGCTCCTGTTCATCTTTATGGTGAATCAGGGTGTGCGAGCGATGGCGACCAAGGTCGATCAAGAGCTTTTGCAAAACCTGATGGTTATGCAACAAGCGAGCCTCGATGACGCAGCCAGTCGAGCTGCCCAGATGTCGAGTCAACGAGATGGCGAACGCGAACGCACGGCAGCGGAATTGTTGGCCATGTTGGAGTCACTGCAAGCGGCCGAGGATGCTCAACAGCAGACGAATGACGCTCTGGCAAACAGCGAGAGCCAACTTCGCGATAAGGACAAAGAAATCAATGAGCTCCAGAGCATCATTTCCAAGGCTAGAGCGGCGAAATCTTTGCGTATTGACATCTGCTTGGATTGCACCGGTTCAATGAGTGAAGCAATTTTGAGTTTGCAGTCCACGATTGCTTCGTTGATGCGAACGCTGCCTCACGTCCTCAGTGAAGTGTCGATCGGCATTGTGGCATACCGCGATCTCAAACTAGTCGAATTGCCAATCGAACCAGTTCTTCCGGACAAAGACGATAACGGCGTCTCGATCAAACGCGTGCAAAATCTAGTTGATCGCCTCGATGCAGCTGGGGGAACGGCGAACATTGAGGCAGCAGTCCGATCGTCCATGACGAGGATGCGGGCATTCCCAGACGCGCCACGAGAATGTCTTGTCGTCATCGGGGATGTCTCAACCCACGAAGTGTCCGGCAAAGATCAAGTCGTCGAGGACACGCTGCTCGACGATGTTCGGACGTGGGCGCGAGAGTCCGGAAAGCACCGACGGGTCGTGGCGCTCTATACCGGATCTGCTGGCACCGCCGACGAGAGTTTCTTTCAACAACTCGGTCAATCCAACGAGCATTCTACTTTCTCGACTCAGGATTCCCAGCTCTTCGAGTTGATTCTCAAAGCAGCCTTCGCCGGGGGAGACGATCAACCATGATCACTCGCGACGATGAATTGTACTCGGTGAATTTTTCGACCCGCGGACGTCCCGCCGGGCAGGCTCCTTCTGCTCGTCCTCACGATCAAGCACGCGCGCCGACGACATCGGCATGTGACGAAACGCCTGAGACCAACGACCAACCGAACATTCGAGTTGAAAACGTGTTTTGGACCATTGTCTTTGTTGGACTTAGCGCCGGTTTGTTCGGGTGCTTCTGCACTTTCTAGTTATTGAATTGGGATCGAATGATGAAAGACCTTTGTAAACAACTTTGCGCACGGATCGACGCGGAGATGCTTTCGAGTCGTTTGATTGACTCGCTCTGTCGCGTCGGCGACGACGAACTGAGGGAGTGCCTGGCTCGGGCTACGCCGCACCAACAACAAATAATCGCGGTTCGGGCGGTTGACTGCATCCGTCACTTGAAAGCGCAATCCATGTTGATAATCGGCATGATGATTCACGTTTTCATATTGGCGACGCCAGACATGGCACGCGGCGACCAGATCGAAGAGATGTATGAAGAAACGGGTGTGAGTCGTAGCCAGCAATACCGCTGCCGAAATGCTTTCCTCAGGTTTGGTCGAACGCTGCTCACCAATCCTAGGCTCGCCGCACTTTTCGTCGCCGAAGCCATCAAACTACTCAGCGAACCGAAGGTTCCTGAAGCAGCGAGCTATGAAGCGATCAAGCGTGCTCACAATGGTGAGATCATCACGATCAAAGTCGCCGAATCCATTATCAAGGCTCACTCGCCTTCTACCAAGTTCAATCCTGAAAGGATCGAAGCGTCGGGCCGGTCTGACGTCTCAGACGTTAGCGTAGGAACGGCGAATGATGTTAAGTCAGGACCAGCCGCTCCAACTCGTACCTGTTCAGGCCGCGGCCAGATCGACGCCGAGGCGATGAAGGGCATTGCTAAGCGACATGCCCAGCTCGAACGGCAAAAGATGCTCAAGGCGGATGGCATGGGCAAGTGCGTTCACCATGACAACGCCGTGCAAGTGTTTATTCGCTCGGTCAAGCAGGAAGGGGATCCAACCCCTGAAGAGATCCTTTACGGACTGCAGCAGGCCTACGAAAGACTGCGAATGAAGCACCCCGTGCTCGCCATCGTGGCGGGCGGCCTCGAAACCTCCCACCTAGGAGCGTAGACCCTTGTTAGATCGAAATTTTGTCAGCGATGACATTGACACGTTCGATGATGCCCTGCCGCGTGACGATGGGAACGAAGATGTGATCGCCATGCCCAAGCCGATCAAAAAGAAAAAGCCAGCCGGCGAAGTTGTCAAATTCTATTTGGTCAATGCCATCGTCATCCCGTCGTTTGGCACGCTGGGAATTTCCATCGCGGCGCAGGGCATTCGGGAACTACTGCCCATCATGCGAACGCGACTGCACCGGGCAGTTCCTGGCGCCGAATTTTTACGGGACTATCAAAGCATCGAGAATCTGGATTTGAGCCATGTCGCCAGTTGCCTTTTGTTTCTCGCCGTGACCGTCATTTGGATACGTGTCATTAGCGAATTCAAAGGTGTTGGGCCGGTGATGGGCTATCGCAAGACGCGTCCGTTCGCCTTTGGTTTTTATGCCATTGTCGCGAGCACGATTTTGATCGCCGACGCCTTCGTGTTCTTTATCGCCCTAGCGGCCCGCAACAATGGCTGGAGCGATGCACCGGCCTACGTTCCAGTTGTCTGCACCTGCATGTACGCCGCCGGCATCGCAGCATTTGCTGCGTTCCATCAGTCCTATTACCACCCCGATCACGTTTAATTCAAAGGAGATCCCGATGCGATCGACCCACCCGATGTCAATGTTCATCATCTTACCAGCCATCTTCGCGAGCTTGTTGGGCGCGAGCGGCTGCGTCAAGAAAACCGAATCGGCTTCTCGTCCAATGTTCGCACCGAAACCGTTGGAAGCCTGTTTGGTCATTTCCATCGATTTGAGCGGAAGCTTTTCCCAAGACTTCGGCGAGCGAGCCTATCCGATGGTACTCGGTTTGATCGAGTCGTTCGGCGAGCAAACCATCGGAGGTGACTGCAAGATTGTTTTGTCGCAAATGAGCGGTCACGCTCAAGTGGTCCTTTTCGAGGGAAGTCCAGAAGAACTGCGGCACCGTTTCAAATCACCCGAAGCGATGGCGGCGTTTCTAAAAGATAGTTCGGTGCCCAATCAGTCCCCGGTCTACATCGCCACGCGCAAGACCATCGACTACGTCAACACGATGCCGGACGTGACTGAGAAAACGCGGACGCTCACCGTGTTGCTGAGTGATTTGGTCGAATCCGAAACGGATCAACCGACAAAATCCAAAGAGGGGTATCGGATGCTCGAGTCCTTAACCCGTTACCGCGAACACGGCGGCAACCTGGCGCTGTACTACGTCGCACAGGACGAAGTCTGGCGATGGAAGGAAATCATCGAACGCGCCGGGTTCGAGCCCGGTCAATTCGTCATCAACAATGACCTGACCTCGAGGCCAGAGCTTCCTGAGTTTTATTAGGACGCGGTTTACTTGGCCGTGTCGGTACTCGTCCTCGTCGGCCGAGGGAACGTCTCGGTCGATCGACAACGTGCCGATTTTCTCCGTGACATACTCAATTCACTCAAGGCACTCTGATGATGAGACGAATGGTTGATCCAGGACTGCCAACCTCGCCGGCGCTCTACTTTGACGCTGAACGAGGAGAGGCTTACGTGTCGACCCGAGTGGTGGATTGGCGAGCAGTTGAACGCGGCTATCAATTGACACGATTGGTCCTTCCTCTGATGCACCTTGGCGTCTTGTTTTGGGTTTGGAACGCCTTGCCATCGGCCAGAGGATTGACCGGAGAAGATGTCATTGTGTGGGGCGCAATTGGTCTTTTCGGATACATGATTGTCTCGCTCGTGACCTCACCGCTAATCTGGTATTTCATGCCGCGTTGCTTTTCGGGACTCTTCTTTTCAAAACGGCTGACGTTCCTCTTTACCAGCAATGCCATTGGCTTTCGCTCTTGGTTTTACTCCAACGGTGTCCGAATCACACGTCGTTTTCGCGGTCGACCGACTCAGATCAAGATCGCCATCCGGTCTGATCTCGAAGCCGAAAGTTACTCCGAATATGTCTCGACGACGCGGCCCGGTGGGCAGCCTCGCATCTGGCCGAAGTGTCATTTCCGTCATGCCCGAAAGCTGGAATTTGTAATCGTCGGCGGATCGGGCAATACGCCGCAACTGCATCCTTCTGGCCCCCACCGCCTAAGAACACTACCGGTCGCGACACTCCCGCTCACACAAGGTGAGTCTTTGACGGTGGTCCTAAACGCGGCGATCTCACTCACACAGCCGGAAACAGATGCCGGCCGACACTTCCTAGGAAACATCGCGATGGACCTCGATCTTTCTCAGATGAGCAGGAGATGAGCATGCTTCTCACGGTCAAAGAAGTTTCTCAACGACTGAAGATCAGCGCCAGCTTGGCCTATTCCTTGATCGCGAAGGGGGACCTTCCATCCTACCAAATCGGATCTTGCCGGCGGGTTAGCGAAGAAGATCTCGATCGGTTCTTGGATGAACGCCGCCATGAACCCACGCAGTTACCCAGCCGCCAACACCGTCACTTTTAGCTTTCCTACAGCCGGAGAAACTTGATGAGCCATCGCAAACGCTGCAAGATCCCACGGATTGCACGCATCTTCGCAAGAAGGGCCCAACGGCCACGTGTCAATTTGAAAGAAGCGTTCAAACGATCGCATCATGTGCCGAAGATCCACGCCAGCTTTGCGACGGTCGTGCGTGATCGCTTGAAGCAAACGCTATCCGAACGGCACTTGACGCTCACACCGTCCGGGTCCCGAGCCGTACGCGGTGCAGCGCGACGCAGCGTCGCTAAACGGAACGTTGATATCCGCAAACTTCCCAACACTCGGCCCGCACGGGAGCGGCCAATACGCAAGCAATTTGAACGCACCGCCGGAAGGAGAAACAAAGGCTCTGCCGGCCGAAGTCATTGAGTACCTGCAAATGCAGGGAGGCATCCGGAATCAAAGAGCGAAGTCCTCTTCAACACATCACGTCAAACTTAAAGCTTGCGCGGCATTGCGCAAGTTTGCTAGGGTTGATCATGTATTGGACAGAAAAGAAAACCGAGTTCTGGTTGACCCACAAAAGCCGAACCCTGACCGACCGACTTGGGAACGCAATCGTTGTCGAGCAATCGCTGTTGTTCTGGGGACAGTACGACTTCCTGGTCGAGGGTGGTCACTTCACCGCGGCACAGCTGATCGAGTTCGGGCACGACACCGTCAAAGAATTTTCACTGCCATTCACGCTTGGTCTCCAAGATGCGGTGGCACATCTTTTCATCGCTTTCAGCGAGGACGAGGAAAGCAGGGACCAGTGAACCCATACGCGAGTTCTGCCGCGACCGAGAAGGCCACTCGAAAAGATTTGGCAGAGGTTGCGAGTGAGTATGCTTGGCTGATCATTGTGATTGGCTGGGTGGCCGGACTGCTCATCCTGGATGCATCGGATGACAATGGCTTTCAGCTTTGGCAAGAGCATTGCCCAATCATGATCCGTCCTCTGCAGTCGCCACAAAGTGTGCTGATCGGCTACTTGCTTCTTTTCTGTTCGTCTTGGATCGCGTTTCTTTTTATTGGCGTGAGCTTCATCTGTGCAGTCTTCTTCTGCGTAGCGAAGGTGGCTGTCGGAACGTTCGTCCTGACCCGCTGGCTCACTCGAAACCTGATTTTCAGCTCATCGTTCATTAATAAGGCCAATCAACGGGACAACGTGTGACGTCCCAAGCGATCTTTGATGAATTCGCTTTTGTCGTAAAAGCATCGCTGCAATACCATTGGCCGATAGCCGGGTCGAAGGACCAACTGCCGCAACTTGGGATCGTCCCGAGCAAAGAACATCTCGATCTCATTGGGAGTCATCAGCGGCTTGTTTCCAATCGCCCACGAAGTCCCCGTGGCGGCGTCTTGCATAACCTGCTCTCGACTGGGTTGATGACTCGATGGCGTGGACGTCAGGGCTTCGCCCAATCGTTTGCTGATGTAGGTCAGTGAAGCCTCGTCGAATCCAGCAAAGGTTTGAAACGTTCCCGCATTGCCCAGGAATGTCTGCCATGACTTTGGATACAGGGCTTGAATCTGCGAAATGTCCTGCAGGATGATCGCCAGCTTCACGCCCAAACCAGCAAACTGTGCGATTGCGATCTCGATGCATTCCAGACGCCCAAGACTGTGGAATTCATCCAAGTAAAAAACGGTCTGGTTGCCCGTGGCTACCGTCTCGGCCTCACAAGCGGAAAGGCAAGTTTGAACAACCAAACGCTTGAATCCTTTCATCGCCTTGTCTCGCATCGCCGGGATCGAAACGTAAAGCGTGAGCGAACCATTCTTCAACTGCCGCGGATTGACCGACGGTCCTCGCAGCACGTTTCGAACCGCTTCAATGCCGATGAATGACAAATGACGCCGCGTCCCCGAAACCATGCTCGAAAACTCATCGCCAGTTCTCGAATAGAACGCGTTTGCCCCGGCGCGAACATAGCCTCCGCCTGCATCGGATTCGAGCATCTCAGTTTCCAGTGCGTACGCATGCGGATCGTTGGGATCTGGCTTGGTCGCCGATGCCATCAGTTCCCAAACCGTGACAAGGTCACGCTGCCCCTCGTAATTCGGATGCGTTGCAACGTGGACACAAAGACAAGCAATGAAGTCCTTGGCACCCGCATCCCAGTGAGGATCTTTCGCTGATTCATTCTCAATCACCAGTGCTTCACTGATCTGCATCGCATCCGCGGTCAGAACCTGGCGATCGGAACGCAACAACTCCTCGATGACGTTGAAGCCGATCCGATAACGGCTTGTACCAGACCCGGAGCACCCGAACGGATCGATCACACCAACGTCTTGCCCGAGTACTTCCGCTCGATAGCCCGCAGTCTCAGCCGCCAAGTCGCCTTTGGGGTCGAGAACCAGATTGGAGGTCGACTTCGGAGCCAGGAAGAGATTGTTGTTGAGAAACGCACGTCCCTTTCCGCCGCGGCTGCCGGCCAAAAGGAAGTGATGGCGGTCGTCGGCCACACCGATCGGAACACCACCATGAACCCACCGCGGTATCCTGCCATCCGCTTGTCGTTTGCCGGTGACAACTTGACCACCAACCACCCCCAAAAACAACTTCGATTCGTGGTTGTGCTTCACGTCCATTCGCATCGACGGGGTCGAAGCAACATACGCAGGATGCTCGAAGTAATTGCTCGGCGGCTGCCCGACGTGTTTCGCAAATTGGCCACGCGGCAGGTCTTCGAGCAGTTCTCCAAAACGCTCGAACTCGCGTTGCGCACTCTTTGACATTAACGATCCCAAGAACAAGTGGCGGCTTTCTCAACGACGAAAAGCGATTGTACCGTGGATTGCGTTTGGCAACTCGGGAGCTCGCGATCATGACGGAATCCAATTTGACTTACCTCGGTGACCGTCACCTCTCTCGGGATACGATTGCAGTTGGTCAGAGCAACATTGCAAGCGAATGGGAGATCACGGTGATCGGTTGTGACCTCGAGCTTCTTCGAAGTTGAATGAGTACCGCCTTAGCACAACCATACTGCAGCAACTACACAAGCAACCAATCGTTCACGCCGCAGGCTTCGACGACGGCGACATATTCATCTTCTTTGAACGTCTGCTTGTGGAGCTTGTTGAAGAATTCGACGCAACGCTCCACCTGAGTTGAGACCGGTGGTCGAAGTCAGACGTTTCCATCTTGAACTCGCAGCGAAATGGAAATTGCATTTGCGTGCTGGTCCATTCCGAGATACAGCTGGCAGGGGTTCTTTGAGAGGGAATCGCTTACGGTTTCAGTCCGTTGAAGAGCGGTGACGAGAAATCAGCATCTGCGTCCGAACGCGTTTGCATTTTCTGAATGACGATTCACCTGCGAAAACTTGCTGAAGTAAATCGAAAGAAAAGCCTCGAGGCAGCTGCAGCGGGCCGTTGGTTTTGGTTCAATGGGGGGGCGCGAGGGCACTGCTGGATGGCAAGTCCGTTTGCCGCAGCGATAGTGGGCCATTTCTCCCTTGTACAACAGGTTAACGTAGATGTCGCACGGTTGGCTTCAGTCGCGTCTGGTTACTCGCTTGCAGTATTTCGCGGCGATCATGCTTGCTTTCATACCCGCTAGCAGAGAGGCTTTCGCCCAGCAGCAGGTCAGCCGTTCGAAAGTGTTCCAGTTGAAGGACCTTGATAACAACGATTCTCTTGACAAAGAGGAGTTTTCGGGTGGTTCGATTGGCAAAATGCGTGAAAGGAGTGACTCCGAGTTTGAGCGAAAAGACCTGAACGGAGATGCGAAATTAACCGTTGACGAGTTCTTAGCAGCGGCAAATTGGACGGAAGAAGAGCGACAGGTGATGCGCCGTGAGGACTTTAAACGGGAAGACAAGGACGAAGATGGGGAACTTAGCCGAGAGCAATTTATCGGCAACAAAGAGGGAGTGAATAAGCGATATGCAGAAGAGATGTTCGCGGTGCTGGATCGCGACAAGGATGGCTCGCTCAACGAAGGTGAGTACGCAGATCGTGCGAACCTGTGGGACTTTCCTCGTATTCAGTTTCAATATCGTGATTCTAATCGAGATGGGGAGTTATCGCTGGAAGAGTTCATTGTCAAAGACATCGGGAAGTCTTGGGAGAGCTCACGCAGAAGTCAGTTCTCGGTGTTCGATGTAGATCGCAATCGAAAATTATCCATTGATGAGTTCGATAAACTTGAGACGGAAGCCACGCGCCGACGCGTCTTGAGTAAACTTCCAAAAGAGCAACGTCTCCTCGCAACCTACGACCTCGACCGCGACAACCTGGTGACGGCGCGTGAGCTCACAGTCGTGCTGGCTGGCGAAGGCAAAACGCCGGAGCATGCTGAGCAACTATTTAGCATTCTTGACGGTGATGGCGACAAGCAACTTGAACAGACAGAGATCAATCGCCTGAGTGAGAAAACACCTCAAATCGAGTTTGCGATTCGGGACGTCGATGGCAGTGGAACCTTGACGCTCGCAGAACAGATCGGCGACAGCCGCGGCAAACCACATGAGAAATGGAGGCGATTGCACTTCGATAGCAGAGACACCGATTACGATGGCGTGTTGTCGATGAACGAATATTCCATACCCGATGGTGACCGGCGGATGCTCTTCGTTCAACGAGACGCAAATAAAGATGGCGAGTTGACATTGGAAGAACAACTTGCCGGTGTTGTGGGCACTCAGTACGAAGAATGGCGGCGACTGAACTTTCGCGGGCACGACCTGGATCGCGACGGGATCACAACACGTGAAGAGTTCATTATCGACGATAAAGACCCTCGCATCGATTTTTCCCGGCGAGACGCCGATGGCGATGGGATCGTGACGCTTGACGAGCACGTCGCTAAGAACCTCGGCAATCCTGGCGAGAAGTGGGATCGCATCTTTTTCCGCTCACACGACTTTGACGATAGCGGAACGTTGTCGTTGGATGAATTCTCCGTTTCAAAGGATGACATTCGAGTTAAGTTTGGGGAGAAAGACGAAGACGGCGATGGATCGCTCAGCCAAGCGGAGTTTCTGGCCAACGCGATTGGCAAGAAGTGGGAGCCGCACGCTCGGCGGACGTTCCAATTGCACGATCAAGATGAAAATGGCTCGCTGTCTTTAAATGAGTTTACAGCGACTGACGAGGAGGCGGCCGAAGAACGACGTATTCGTGGCCTGCCGCCGGAAGAACGTGGCTTTGCAAGGCTGGACAAATCACGGGATTCACGGCTTAGCGAGGACGAGTTCGCGTCGCGTCATGGCGAGTCATCGTTCGTTCAGACCCAGGAGAAACGTTACTTTCGCGTGCTGGATCGGGATCGAAACGGCAGCTTGGATCTAAATGAATTTCTTTCTAAGGACGAGCCGATCCCGCAGGTGATATTTGCCAAACGTGACGCGGATGGCGACGCAATGCTTACCTTCGAGGAATACGCACGCTGGATTCCGCCGCAAGCTCAGCAGGGCGAACAAGTGGTCTTCGATGACTATGACCAAGACAAAGATGCGGCGTTATCGCCAGAGGAGTTTATCCGGCTGGAGAACGGTCGATCCGGTCGCGAGCGTTGGGCGTGGATCGCCGGATTGATCGGTTCGCCGATGAACTGGCTGACGGTCGTCATCGTCATCTTCGATGTCCTGCTAGTGTTCCTGATAGGACGTGCGGTGATTCGCCGGTTGCATGGAAAGAACAAACAGCCAGCCGCGACCGATGTCGCCTCGGAGTCGTGAGATGCTACGTCGCGGTGTTGGGCTGACCGAGGTGTTCTTTCTATGCGGTGCGGCCTGTTTGGTGGTCGGCCTCTTCTTGCCGCAATTATTGAGCGTGCGTGAGTCGGCCAGAAATTGGGGTTGCCAGAACAATCTGCGTCAAATCGGTGTGGCAATGGACGCCTATCACGAAAGACACCTATCGATGCCGAGCGGTTATGCTCCATCGGGCTACACCATTGACTCCGACGGAGCGGAAACGTGGGGATGGAATGAACCATCGTACGCCTGGTCAGCCCTGTTGTTGTCCGATCTAGGGCATCCGGAATTACATGAGTCACTGCAGATTGATAGCGGCGACTTGCCGGTGGCGATTCGTGATCCGGCAAGAGCGAACATGCTGCGTTTCCACGTCGGCGAGTTTCGCTGCGCCAGCGACCGCCTGGGCGAAGCGATGGATTCCGCGCCATTGCCGCGATATCAGCGATCGCTCGATCGAGGTTCCGGTAGTGTGTATGCCGGCGCGTCCAGCTACGTTGGAAGTGCTGGTTACTTTGAACTGCAGCACCCGTTCTATTTGGCTCCGCCGAACCAATGGTCCAAGCAATTCCAGAAAGCCACCGGACGGAACAACGGTCTGTTCTATCCGGCCAGCCGAGTTCATCGACGCCAGATCGTCGACGGAGTGAGCCAAACGATCGCGGTGGGAGAGCGAGCGTGGTATCAGGGTGGCGCAAGCTGGGTTGGGACCGCCAACATTCGAGGCGTTGGCGTCGGAGACGGCGGGATGTGCCTGGGGCGAGTCTGGTGGCGGATCAACGAATTGCCCCAGTCGACCACGTCCGAGATGACAGGCCAGCCCCCGACATTAGTGACTCGCCAGAACGGGCTGACCGTGAGCCGGCCACACACGGCGAGGAACGGCTTTGGTAGCTACCACCTCGGCGGCGGAGCAAACTTCTTGATGGCCGATGGAAGCGTTCGATTTATCGACGACCAAATTGATTTCCACAACACCATTCCAGCCGAAGGAGCCAATCCTCTCGACCCAATTCCTAACATCGACAAACTCGGACTATTTCAGAAGCTTGGTATTCGTAACGACAGCTTGCAGACGAGCGAGCCAGCATCAGGAGCCGGCCCATGAAGCGGTGGAAACGCAACGCAATCATTGCCGGTGTCGTGATCTACGCGTTGGGACTTGCCAGTTGGCTGACGCAAGATCGCATCGTTCGTTTCTTGGATGAACGCAAGCTAGACGATCGCGGATTTGTTCGTCGAGTGTTGATTGACGACAACGGGACCGAGCATCGGTACATCGTCTTCGTTCCGCACGTCGATCCGCCACCGGACTGCGATGGCTATCCGGTCTTCTTCTTCCTTAACGGCCATGGAGAAAACGGCGAGGATGGACTGCTGCAAATTTCGAACAACTTCGGCCGACCGGTTTGGGAAATGCAGCGGGACTTTCCGTTTCTGGCGGTCGCTCCGCAGTGTGCCGAAGGCGGTTCATGGTCGCGTGAGCCCGATCCATCGATTGCGCTCGAAGTTCTAAATACCGTGCTGAGTGATTACCAATGCGATGACGACCGAGTGTATTTGTCGGGAGTTTCTTCCGGCGGTGCCGGTCTGTTTCAAATGCTCGGGGACAATGTCGATCGGTTCGCGGCCGTGGTTTCTGTCGCCGCGACGTCGTACGGCGATACCAACGCAACCGTTGATGTATTGCGGGAAAAGAAACTACCGATTTGGTTGTTTTACAACGGAGGCGACAATCCGGGCGTCGTCAAGCAAAACCGATCGCTAAACGCGGCGTTGCATTCCGCGGGCTGTGACTACCGAGTCACCGAGTACGACCGACCGGGGCATGATACTTGGAACTACGCCTATCGCGACCCCGCGATGTATCGCTGGCTGCTCACCAAATCACGACCGATCAATCAAGCAACGCTAACCTATCAGCCCATCAATTCCCCTGCAGCTTTAGAACCTATCCAAAGATCTGGCTCCCCTCGCCCCGCTTCGGGGAGAGGGGCTGGGGGTGAGGGGCTTTCTGCCACACCCTTAGTAGAAGGCGAGACAACAAGTCCCCAGTCACAGGCCCCATCGTCCAACGCAATGGCGACTAACCTAAAATTGAGTTTCAAAGAACGCCAGGACTTCGATTTGGTCTTCGAAGCCACATTGGCTGAACCGGTTTATCTCATCTTGGACTCCGGTGGTTTGAGCGAACCAGTATCGTCACATCGCCTTTGCGTCGCTCGCCCCGACCAGATCGTTCCGCGAACAACCGCTCAGGACGAACCTCTCGACCTCACAGGCAGCTTTGCGATCCGAGCTGGGCAATGGAACACGGTCAGCGTCTCTCGTAGCGGTGAAGCAGTCACCGCATCGGTCAACGGCTGGCCCATCTGGAGCCTGCCCGATGGAGCGGCAGAATTCACACAACTGAGTATTCAGCATGCGCGTTCCGGCCAGATGGATGTTTCTGAAGAACCGCAATCAACAGCCGCTTTTCGACGTTTGCGATATCGAATGGACAGTGCGAAGTCCGAACCCGTGATCGTCGAGGCAATTACTCCGTCGGAGATCGAAGCCACCGCTATGCGAACCAACCGCGAGAGGATCAAGCCATCAACCATCGAGCTACTGCAAGCCCGCTCCCAGCAAGCCATTGGCGAGCATATTACCTGGAGCAGACAGAGTGCAAGCGAGTTTGTCCGAAGCTTCGCAGATAGCGATTTCGAACGCCGCGTCGAAGTCGCCACAGATCAAACCTACTTTGCTTCACAACGCATTGACGACGATCCGGCGCGAATGAACTTAGCGTTTGCGCGCGGCGATGAAGCCTCGGTCGTCCAGTTCCGGCCATACATGCTCAATATGCCAGAAGCACCATCCGATTTTGCGACAGCGATCGCCAATGGCTTCGCTAATCGTCAACCTCGGCAGCGGAACGTCAAAACCTTCCAACGCTGGATCAAAGCAAATGAGTCAATCGATTTCCTAGACTGCGGCGACCATGGGCTTTCAAAAGCCGTTCGTCGCTCCAATCTTCTCGACGATCCCGCTTCGTGGGCAAGGCTTTCACCAGAGTTTGATCCAACAGACCAAATCGACTCCCTGCACCAATCCGCAGCGTTGTTGTCTCTCGGACGCATCGACATCGAACCATTCGATGTCGACATCACCAACCTGCAACAAGTTGCGTCAGATCAATTCGTCGCCGGTCACAAGTGCGAAGTATTCGAGGAGGTCCATCCCGATGACGATCGATACATCCGGCGATTTTGGATTGACTTGGACGCAGGCGGGCTGATCCGCTGCTACTACGGAAAAGTTATCACTGCGGACGAGTCCATCGAGTTCGAATACGGCCGCCCGCTCCCACCGATGTTCGGTGACGTGTGCATCGAAATCAATTACGACGAGAGCAATAATCCGGCAGGCTGGACAATCGTCAACGGCCAATCGAAGGAGGCACCGATACGATTTGTCGACGTTGCGTCCGCTCAAACAGACGGTGAAACTCCAGCAAATTCAACGGATAGTTCGGAACAGTGTTTTAACGAACCCGATGTGTGGGTCGTCGATAAGGTTGAAAAGCAGCAGTACGTCACGATGGACTCCGGAGAGAGGCAGCGCATCAGGTCAGCATTCGTGCCGTCAGTTAGGCATCTTACCCAGACTGGATCAAACTACCCTTTTTCAACGACTTCAGTTGCTCGCATAGCCGCATGCTTAGCCGGGTTGGTCATGATGGGCATCGGGTTCAGACGTTATCGAACCCCAACAACAACATAACGAAGTTCACGTACCAGGTTTCATTCACCGATCGCGATCGAACCCTAACCAAAGTCGTGGCTGTGTTGGTGCGGCGTAGGCATCGCGAACCTGCTGAGCCGAAAAGATGCGAATTGAGTACCCAGCCCAGCCGACCGGTTCTTGGCTTCGCAGGTAAGCCATAGGGCGGTTGTCAATGAAGTAACGCCGCCCATCGCGGTCGCGAACGGGCCAGGGAAATTCGTAAAGCAGATTAACGCTGACCGCGTAAAGTCCGTCGGGCACCAATTGTTCGTTTGAGTCGTCACGGCGGAACGGCCAGGGCTCGATGTCTTCGATTCCCAAATCAAACGGGTTGTAGTAGTTGTAAAACGCAAGATGAACTGGCGTTTTTAGCGAGTGGCCCTCATCTTGAATCCACTCTTCGAGGAACAGTAGATCCTGCCCCCAATCGATGTTGCTGTTGAGCAAGTGCGATGGCCCGTTTTTCGGACCACCCGCCAGTTCATTGAAGTGCGAAATACTATGGGGATAGACCGCTAAGCTGCTGGCAGTCGTCCAGCTAAGTAGGCAAATCGAAATGAAGCCTATCGCAGTAGACCGCCAACGACGATGGCTGATTGATACCAGCACGGTTCGTCGTCGCCAGATTGCCGAGGCCGTCTCCCAAAGCGAAACGACGTGGCGTGACAGACCGCCGATCCAAATGAAAACGAACGGGACGCATGGTAGAATGTATCGGCTATGGTGGCTGAACCCGAACTTTGAGCTGGCTACCACGAAGATGATCACCGCCGGAGCCAGCAAGATAAGCAAATCCCGCCGGTCGGCTCGCGGACCACAACCGAACAACGAGCCCATCAAAGCCATCAGAATCAGACCGAGCGTCCCCAGCGGAGCCTTCACCAAGATCGCGTATGCGTAGTAGTACCACCAACCTTTTGCCTGATATTCACCACGCAAGTATGATGGCCGACTGAAATTTTCAAAATCTCGCTGCTGCACATCAATGCCGATGACGTAATTGGCTGGAAGAGGAACCGGCACTTCGCCGAGCCAGGTATCGGCAAACCGGTTGCCGCCGATACCGACGTTATCATCGTCGCCGGTAAGCATGTCGCTGACGAATCGGAAGTCTTTCAACTGGGCAAAGCTACCTTCGCCCAAGTAGCCGAGGTTGAGAACGTACAGCCCGATCAACATGCGCAGAATCAACATCCCGGGTTCATCACGCCATCGACGGAACGTCATCGACGGTCGTTCACTCCACCGATACGCGATCCACAGTATCGGCCAAAGCGGATAGAACAGGATCATCGTCGTCTTCGATAACTCGGCCAAGCCAAGCACGAAACCTGTCAGGATGGCCTGCCGCCAAGAAGGTGTTGTCAACCACCGCCAAAACGTATAGCAAGCAGAAAGCCCAAGCGACGTCGCGTGTGCATCCGGTGCAATCATACAGGCATGTCCCAGCACTACCGGCGAGAAACACCAAAGCGTCGCCGCCATCAGTCCGGCCAGATCGCCAAAAAGATCTTTCGCCCAAGCGAAGCAAACCCAGGCACCCAACAGGCTGAACGGGATGAGCGACCAACGAGCCAGGCGGAAATAGAGCAGCGAACGGCTCCCATTGGCTTTAACGAAATCTTCGGCCAGGCCGAATACCGGTCGACCGCCCACATGCTCCTGGTTAACCAACCAATCCTCTTCGTAGCCCTGAAACGTAGCGGGAACCGAGGCCACCAAGCGAATTAGTGGCGGATTGACACGGTACAGCGAAAAATCCCCGGTCTTCCAGTGGTGCGACCCGGCGACTAAGTGACCAGGCTCATTCAGCGTTGGACTTTGCCACCACCCGCTGTACGCCAACAGCATGGTGTGTGCCCCGAGCAGCAATGCAAGGCAAATTTTCAAGTTTCGAAGGGAGAAGTGTTTTCGATTCAATCAGACTTCTCAAACGCGCAGGAGAGCGAACCGTCAACAACCTGCTAAACGGTGATAAAGATGAGACTTCTGATCTTCGCCTAGACGTTTAGGTTAGTCTACCCTATCTGGATGAAGTCGAAACATTGACATTCTGCATCAAAGAGGTTCGTGGGGCGCCTCCCATTTGTCCCAACATGCGTAAGACTACTTTGAATTACATCAGAGTTGAAAGCATAACGATATAGATGTGACCGAAATCGCCAGCGATAAAGATCCCGAGCTAACACAGAAAGCGGCGCGTCGCCGCTTCAACACCGAGCACCAACACTGTATCGCCCTAGAGGCCGAAAGGCAGGCGGCTTTCGCGAGTCGATGACTGTCACCTTTCCCTCTGGGACTACGCCAAAAAGCGAAAAAACTTCCAAAGTGGATGCTTAAATCACGAGGCGAAGGACGCCATCAGGCTACGTTTCCATCCATCGGTCGATTTCCGATTCCCGCTGAACCAGCTCAACTGGGGCCGTTTGCTCAGCTCGAGCGCGGACAAGCAGAACCTGAGGTCCATTTCCGAACATCGCTCGAAGACTAAAGTCACAGGCGTTCCAGTGCCTTGTCAATCCTCAATAGAGCCTTTGCCTTACCCAACTCCACCCCCTCGTGGCTGACCAGCGAAATATAAAAAGAAACTGGCTTAGATTTGACGTCAGATATTTTGAAAGCTAACCTCCAAGTCTCAGAGACTAGAGCATCTCCGTTAAGACCTTGACTTCGAATTGACTCCAATTTCATTAGGTGAACACTCTCGTCAGAAATATTAATGCTAAACTCCCCAATCGCAAGCTTCGAAACCGATGTAACCTTGGCATCTAACGAGAAAGTCCCGCATTGCCCTGTTTCGTCAAACACGATCTCGTCAATAACATCTGGCGAAACTGAGATTGGCGCAACGAGCACCAAAGAGGACTTCAAGACAATATTCGACCTTTCAGAATCCTGCAGCACGACACTGACCGAACGAACCGTAGGGCGATCGACTGCAGGCAACAGCATTGTAATTTTCCGCTGCTCAGCAGGAGTTACAACAACTGCGTCACCTTTCGATAGCTTCTGTTGATCAGCATAAACTGACGCGCAGCTGCAGCTCATTCCCATATACTTGAGCTTTCGAGCAGGGCAGCCTGCATCCCGCAGTGTCAACGGAAAAGTAAAGCAGGTTTCCGAGAGGGTTGAATCGGGTTGAAGCAATCTGTAAATCGTAACAGCCCGGTCTTCAGTCCCAATCAAAGGATCGCATTCTCGCGAACCCCGGATGGGGAAGGCCAGCGTCACGAAAGTAGCGAATACAACAAAAACAATACAGAAAAGCCAGCGATGCCATGCCGGCCCAGCAATCTTATTCACTTCTCTTGCGACCCAGAAAAAGGAAAGCGGCTAAGAGAGCAGCTCCAACTCCAGCGGACAAAGGGAGGAATAATCTTCTGGCCGCGGGTCTTTCAATAACATTTACTGTAGGCTCAGCCATTCGATCAGCCTGCTTGATAACATCGGAATCGCCACGGCTGGCAACATACACCTTAGGTCTTGAGAGGCTTTCCCTGCTGTCTACGACAACCGCCCCCTCATCAACCGGAACCGAAAATGACTCCGGTTCAATAAGTCCATCAATAACCGAGGAGCTAATCAAATTCACCGTTAGCATGGTTAACACATCCTTGCGAAAATCAGCCTTTACAAATAACTGGGGCAGAGGCGACTCTCGGCTATCGTCCACTAGGTTCTCTTGGAAGATCAACCGGCGAAAAAACGGAACTGAACCTTCGTCACCTTCATCCGAACGAACCGTGGCTCTGTAGCTAGCCACGAGTGCAGTATCTCGCTCAATCGAAACCACGGCTTCAGAAACGGTGCCACCCACCACTTCCCTTAAGTCCCCTACGATATACGAACTGGATGACGTGTTTTCTCGGATTTTAATAAGCCGGGAATTACGTTGCGAAAGAACGAAAGACAAGTCACTTATTTTCAGGGATCGCAGACCAAGACCTCCGCTTGGGTACAAAGCTATCTGGGAATTACTGCTTTCTGGACTCTTAAGGTCAGTCGAAAGGATATCAGTGTCGCCAGTTCTGAGTGAACTAAGACTACCTGAGTCATGCTTGTCAACCACCTTCACGCTTGCTCCCCTTAGAAGCAGCCTAGTCGATGACATCGTGCTTTCGTTTGGCGCCAGGTCCTTGTCAAGCGATCGCAGAAACTCGTCCCTCTCGTCCGCAACCATAAGGTTTTTCGCAGCCAAAAGGGCCTCGAATTCAGAAGGGGAAACTGGCTCCGTGGGAGAACGAGAATACCGGAGCAGTAAAACATCAGCAGTCGCAGGCAAGACTCTCCAGTTGGACCAAGTTTGCTCGATTCCCACGGGGGCCTCCGCGCAAGCAGACGGTCCAACAAATAGAATCGCCGATAGGACCACCCCGAGCGGAATCGTGACCCGCCCAGGAGGCTCGAATCTTGAGCAAACGTTTTTAGATGAGAAAGCGTGCATACCTACGAAAGAACTCCGGGACTGCATTTGAAGTGCCAATGCAACCGCTAGGCAGGCTGTGCCAAGCAAGCTGTAAAGCATGGACTAGAATCGAGGACTGAAGGCTTTTTATCCATACACACCCACTGGTAATGCAGTCAACGCCATTAACTTTTACATGCAGAAACAAGTTGTGCACCTCCTGTAACCCTGCGTAGGGGCATGGACCGCATTCCACTTCGTCCTGATGGCTTTACAAAGAAATCAGCGCAACAAAGGCTTTTGACTCCGCTTGGAAACCGCTTGACGCTACGCCCAGTTCGATCGTACGGCAGCCTTGAACCGTTTCGACACGCGTCCTAGGCGGTACTGGAAGATAATAAACACATTCGCACCCGCCGTCCCCGTCTCCGTAACATGTTTCGATTCCTGTAATGATGGTTAAATTCTCTTCAATCGGTTCCCCTTCGTCATCGGTCGTCGAACAGGAGTTATTATACACCGAGTCAACACATGTACCTTCGTCAAAATTTTGGTCGACAAAATCCCCGCAGTGTTCATCTGCGCCGGGCGCCATTCCACAATCTTGCAAAATAGGATTGAACCAACATTCACCCGCGGGGTCAGGGCCTGTAGGATAGGTCTTCGGGGGCTCGCATCTTTGTGGTGACTCTTGTGCGGAAATCGCCGCTTTCCACAATACAGCGGCGCATATTCCCAGGGCCAAGCACAGAACCTTTGATTTTTTCGAGTGCGACATAATTTTTTACTGTAAGAGCAACTAAAACCTATAGAAGACCGAACCGATTGGATGCTCCCACTTTCGCACCCAAATGCCCAAACGACATCTTTAGCAAGAGCAATCCTGAAGGAGGGCCGCTTCTGGAATCGCTGCTGCTACGGCAGTCTATTGCACGAGGTGCAGTTCGGTCAACCGCTGGGAATTCTCGCTGAGGTGTGGGGCGTGCCAAAACGCTGATTATTGGCTTGAAGGGCTTTGTTCCGGTGCCTCCGAAGAAAACCGATGTCACAAGCCAGCAACACGCAGTTTGGGGCAATCGACTAAATCGCTCCGGTGAGTTCGACGTGTCGGTCGCCCTGTCCGGTGCCTGCGAGAACGTTCAATCAAGTTCGCGACACGCGTTGTCTTCCTGCGACACGCGTTCGTGCGGGTTCGTTGTCATCGCGATAGTTGCAAATATACGGTAACCTTGGCGGACGGCAGATCCTGAAATAAACGTTCAGAACATGGGCAGGTTTCAAAGCAATGCTTTTCGATGCGGGGCGGATCTGCCTAAGCGTTCTTCTGATGCTGACTGCTGCGTTGAAAATGCTTGGTGCGTCAGCGGTTCTGGGGTCGGGCGGTTTGCTCGCATCGCCGGTGCGGCTTTCGCTTGCGGTTGGGTTTGAGGTGTTCGCCGCAGTATTGATCGCGATGGCACCGCCACGCTTTGCCCATCGTTTTGCTTTGCTGGTGTTTTCCGCGCTTGCTTGCATCGCTGCGTGGGCGTGGTTGACTCAAGCCGACTGCGGCTGTTTCGGGGCACGAACACCGAAGGGTGTGCCTTTGATCGTCGACCTGGCGGTAGTTGGGCTGCTGCTTTGCAGTCGCGGGCTGGGACAGCATCAACTTCGCGAAGGCTTTAATCTTCTGCGACGCCACTTGTTTATGCCGGCTGGCATTGCAGTTACCGCTGGTTTGCTCGCCGCTGGTGGGACGATGTGGCAGATTGAGCGGATCAGTAGCCCTAACGAAATTCCGACGTGGTTTGGCGATAACCTGATCGGGATGTGGTTTCCGCTACTCTGTGACGAGAAATTTGCCGAAGCCATGCCTGCGACGGGCGATGCATTAGTTGTGATGCTAAGGCCAGATTGTGAGCATTGCCGCGAGGTGGCGGCAGAGTGGGAATCTCGGAACGCAGGCCAACGCGATGCATTGAGCGTGATCGGTATTTCCGTAGCGGAGGGCCGATGGACCGTCATGCCGAACGAGGTTTCGCCGATGCCGATTGGTGCGGGCGATGAATTTGTGATCACTTGGGAGGACACCGAAGAACCCTTCATCGCCGCACCGACTTTTATTGCTGTGCGGGACCGAATTGTCGTCGGCGTTGCGACCGGTAAGGATGCGTCCGAATTGATTGAAACAAACGACTGGATCCGAAAGTTGTTTGGTGCTGCCGATGAATAGCGACGCCGATGCAATTAGTGCGACTTGCGAGGCCAGCGATGGACGCAGAAGATTGTTCCTAAAACTGTTTCTGGTCTGGCTCGCTGCGGATGTTGTTCTTTGGTTCGCGCCCGGTCTGTGGGAATCCGGTCAGCAATCGCTGGCCGACTGGCGTATCGAGCAGAAGGCGTCCCGTTACGAAACGAAGGGCTTTGCTGCACCTGGACAAGCAAAGGCCACTCTGCCCTACCTGCTTTTCCGGCCCGATTTGCAAGCAGCCCAAAAAGCGCCGCTGATTATCGTGCTGCACGGGTCGGGGGAACGGGGCAACGATTGCCGTGCTCAATTGAGCACCTTGGGCACCTTCCTCGTCGAACCATCATTCCAGTCGTCGCAGCCTTGTTACGTGATCGCCCCGCAATGCCCTGAGAATCTAAATTGGCGATCGAGCGGTCCGCTCGATATTCAAAGTGCGGTGCTTGGGATCATCATGGAACTGGTCGAATCAGAAGCGGTCGACGAGTCTCGGATCTATCTGGTGGGATACTCGATGGGAGCCTACGGTTGTTGGCACTACCTAGCGGAGATGCCGGATCGATTCGCCGGCTGCATTGCCGTCGCCGGCGGTGGTGATCCGAGCGCGGCGGACGCGATCGCCCGCACTCCCGTCTGGGCTATCCACGGTGAAAACGATGGCGTCGTTCCTCCCGAGCAATCGCAGGAAATGGTCGACGCGGCCTTGGCCGCAAACGGAAAAGCTAAGTTGACCATTCTGGAGAACGTTGGCCACAACAGTTTTCAAGTTGTCAGGCAGCCTTCGAATAAGTACCTTGAATGGCTGTTCAAGCAGTGACAACCTGAGGGGAGGAAGAGTGAGTCATTACAAATGCCGGTCGCAGCTACGAGCCAAACACGCATTCACTCTTGTTGAACTATTGGTGGTGATAAGCATCATCGGTGTCTTAGTGGCGATCACCGTACCTGCGGTTCAATCCGCACGTGAGGCAATGCGCCGTTCAAGTTGCCAAAACAACCTGCGTCAACTCGCATTGGGCCTGCATAACTACCAGACCGCATTCAAGTCGCTGCCGCCTCCCGTCGTTATGACCCGAGAGATTCATCTCGTGCCAGTTTGCGGGTCCGCAACGATTTTACCTGCAGCAAATATTTGGCATGAAGCTGCCCAAGGAGACGGGCATCATGGGACAAGCTGGATCCTGGCGTTGCTGCCCCACGTTGAGCTAGCGTCTGCATACGAGAAGTGGGATTTTTCGACGAGTGTTGTGGGAAACGAATCGGTTGCTCGGCTGGACCTTCCAATTCTTTACTGCCCCTCGAGACGCAGTTCGGTAGACAATCCCACAATCATGTTCCGCGGTTGGCTTTCTGGCGGAAATGACTATGGTGCCTGCCTAGGCTCGACGAATGGTTACCACAACTGCGGCTCTCACGAACTCTGGCAGACGGACTACCAAGGACGAACCTTTTCTGAATTCAAAGGCATCTTCTACAAAATGAATCACGGAACGAAGTTCTCTGAGATCCTAGATGGTTTGTCCCAAACAGTAATGCTTGGAGAGCTTCAGCGTCTCGATGACGGAGATTACGAAACGACCAGTCACGATGGTTGGGCCACAGGCGGAGTCTCAACACACTTTTCTCTATGCGGTGACGGTTGCAGATCACCAAACAAGCCTCATTTCGAAACGCCAGGCAGCCATCATACTGGTGGTCTAAATATTGTGACCGCCGACGGTGCGGTTCGGTTCACTACAGATTCAATCGAGCTGGACTTGCTAGAGGCGATTGGAGGAATGGCCGACGCATCAACCCGGCAACTCGAATAGTATCGTTCGCTTGTAATTCGGCTTCAGATCTACAGGTGGGATCTAGATCACAAGCGGATTGCTAGCGAAGGCTGCAAGTTGTTGCGATCAAGCCTTTTTCTTTGGGACGAGTTTTTACCGCTGGTAGACGTCAGAACGTTTTCCATTTAACCGCCAAAGCCTTCTCCGATACAGATCGGAGGTCTGTGACTGGATCAAGATGCTCAGCAACCAACGTTAAGCTGTCGATCAGCTACCCTGGGCCGCGATCGCCTGCTGCAATAAAAATTTCGTGTTTTGGCTGAGATGAGCGTAGTTGTTGATCATCCGCGTGTCCTTGTGCCCCATCAAATGGGAAAGTGACACCGTATCCACGGATCGGATCAACGCATTCGTTGCGTAACTGTGCCGGGCGCCGTATGCGATTACTCGGAAACCAACTTTTCGGCTAATCCTCCTAAGCCTGCAAACCACGGCGTCTTTCGTCCACGCATTTCCGCGGCTATTCAGAAAAATCGGCCCTGTCGGATGAAGCTTGATTAACCTTTGAGCGATGTTTTTCGCCTCTGGTGCCATGAAAATGACGCGGGAATCGGCCTCACCTTTGGACTCGATCGGGGGAAAGATGACGAGGTCTTCGTGCACATGCCGGGCTTCCATGGTGCGTGCTTCTTTTGGGCGGCATCCTGTGCTCCATAGAAAATCGATCAAATCAATCAGCGGACCAGTCGCATGAGCTTTGATCTGGATCCACTGTTCGGCTGTGTAGACGATTTCTCGCCGCTTCATCTTCGGCTTCTTGATGCCGGCAATCGGATTAGACGAGAGGTGGCCTTCACGGACGGCCCAGTTCAACATTCGGCCGACGATCGAAATGGCATCGTGGCGGCTGCTGGAATTCCAACTGTCCTTGTTCGTCCACTGGGTCAAGTGAAACGGCTTGAGTCCCACCGGTTTGAGCCGCTTGCCAACACTGCCAATGAAGCTGGCAAGATAGTGCTTGTGCTTGTCGTAGGTGTTGGCTTTGCGGTTCGCTTGCACCCAGTCGAGATAGGCTTGGGACAGATCGTAGAGCGTGTCAGACGAAACCGTCAGGCACTCTTGATCGGCCATCATCTCGTAGAATTTCGTGAACGCGGCTTCACGGTCTTTACCGAGATTGAATTGCTTTCCGCCGGTGGAGAAGTACCAGGTTTTGGTTTGCTTGCGGAAGTAGGGTTTTGGTTTGCGTGGCATAGGTTCCCTCTGGAATCGTGCACTGATACGTGCATTCTCAGAGTGGAAGTGCCTAAAAGCAAGCAATTTCGATGGTTTCTCGATGCCGTGTGAAAGCAGCGCTCTAACCAACTGAGCTAATCGCCCGAAGGGCCTGATTCCGCTGCGAGTGGGACTCGCGGCGGAATCAGGGGCTTCGTGGCGGAAAGATTAACTTCCGCGCCGCGGTGTGACAAGAGTCGATTGCCGGATGGGGGATGGTTGGTGGGTGAGCGCGGGAATCTCCGCAGGATGACCGGTCCCTCGCTGACGCGGTCGGGTTGGGAGTGAACAATTGATTTGCCCTGGGGACACGAGGCGGGAGGTTGGGGATACACTGCTCGCCATGAACTTTTCGGATCCCTCTCGCTCGACTGAATCACCTCCCTCGGGGATGGCTGGTGGCCGCACGGATGATCGGTACGAGCTGGTTGATTTTGGTGCCGGGCGGAAATTGGAACGGGTTGCAGGTCGATTGATCGATCGACCTTCGCCCGCCGCGGAGGGTCACGCCAGCAGGCAACGAGCGCGGTGGAAGGTGGTGGCCAGCCGTTTCGACGAAAATGAAAAACGTTGGAATCATCGGGTGGAGTGGACACCGGGACGCAGCGTGGAGTGTGGCGGATTCCGGATGCCGGTCGCGCCGACTCCCGCTGGGCACATCGGCGTCTTCCCGGAACAACAGTCCAATTGGGATTGGCTGCGAACGCATGCGTTGCCAGAGATCTCGGCCGACGATCGCCCGAAGGCTCTGAATTTGTTCGCTTACACGGGGGCGTCCACGATGGCGCTGGTGTCGGCGGGCTTCGCGGTCGCTCATGTGGACGCGGCCAAACCGAACGTGCAATCGGCTCGCGACGCGGCCAAGGTGAATAGATGGGAGGATCCACCGATCCGGTTCTTGGTCGATGATGCGGTCAAGTTCACCGCTCGAGAAGTCCGCCGCGAAAATCGCTATCACACGATTGTGATGGACCCGCCGGCGTACGGGCACGGTCCCAGCGGCAAGGCGTGGCGATTGGCTCGCGATGTGTGGCCGTTGATCGACGACAGCCTGAAGTTGCTGGAACCGGATGCGTTTCGATTGCTGATCACGGGGCATTCGCCGGACGTGACTCAGGTCGATGTGCAGACGTACTTGGCGGAGAGAATTCCGAGCGTGGTCCGACCAGGAGGGACGCTCCAGTTCGAGACCGGGCGATTGCGGTTGCCAGATCAGGCAGGCCGGAAACTGGACGCGGGGTTCTTTGTTCGCGTTTGGAACGAACGCTAGTTGTGTCGGTGGCCGTGGGATGCCCTGCAGGGGGCCTGGTCCCTCGCTGACGCATTCGGGTTGGGATAGCATCAGCCAACACGGTGTACAAACGCTAGCGAAGTCGGTCGAGCGATCTTGCTGACGCGGCGGGTTAGGACGGGAGGATTGCCCCTGTGCAGCGAGTGGAAAAGCCGGGGCGAAGCTTGTTAGGCAGGTAGGCAGGAGTCTTTCGGCATTTGGACTGTTTGGGTAAGCGTCGTTGCTCCCACGTCCAACCGGGGCGAACGCCCAAACGGCTCACATGATGATGCCCGATCATTCCTGCCGACCTGCTTAGGCTTCGTTGTTGCTGGGCGGGGCCGTGGTCGTGGGTTGGGCCGTGGTGGTCGCGGGCGTGGGTTCGCAGTGATCCATGTAGTCGAGCTGCACGCGAACGATCTCTTTGGTGCATTCGAAGAAGGCGTCCAAGACGTCGGGATCGAAGTGGGTGCCGCGGCCTTCTTCCAGGATGGAGAAGCACTTTTCGCGGGGCATGGCTTTTTTGTAGGGCCGTTCGGCGGAGAGTGCGTCGAACACATCGGCGACGGCGGTGATTCGGCCTTCGAGTGGGATATCGTTTCCGGCCAATCCGAGCGGGTATCCCGAACCGTCAAATTTCTCGTGGTGGGTTTGCGCGATGCTGGCGGCCAGTCGCATGAGCGCGCTGCCGTTGCTGAGCATGTCGGCGCCGAGTTCGACGTGGGTTCGCATCCGGCGAGCATCGGTGCTGGTGTGGGGCTGGATGATTTGGTGCCCGAATTTGACGTGATTTTGGATCACATCGAACTCTTCTGGTTCAAGTTTGCCTGGCTTCAACAGGATCGCATCGGGGATGGCGATCTTGCCCACGTCGTGCAGCTGCGCGGCCATTTCGATGTCGCGAACAAACCAATCGGGCAATCCCATTCCGGCGGCGATGATTCCGGCGAAGCGTCCCACTCGGATCACATGGTTGCCGGTGTCGTTGTCACGCATTTCGGCGGCGCGAGCCAAGCAGTAAATGACTTCGCGACGGGAGGCTTCGAGTTCCCGGGTGCGTTGTTCGACTTTGAGTTCGAGTTCAGCGGCGTGGTGTTGCAGTCGGTCTTGGAAGTTTTTGTTTTGCAGTGAGTTGCGAACGCGAGGCGTCAAATCCATTGGGTCGACGGGTTTGAGCAAAAAGTCGGTCGCGCCCAATTCCAAGCACACCAATTTGATTCGTTCGTCGGTGTTGGCGGTGAGGATCAACACGGGCAGGTGTTTGAAACGGGGGTCTTGTCGAACCCGCTCCAAGACTTGGATGCCATCGACGTTGGGCATGTTGATGTCGAGCAACAGCACATCTGGCATGCTGGTTTCGAGGATCCGAAACGCCGACGTGGAATCGGTCGTGGTTTCAAAGTCGCGGTAGCCGGCTCGTTCCAGGTACTTCTTCACGACCAGGACATTGGCGATCTCATCGTCCACAATCATGACCTTGCCGGGCAACGCCGCGACAGGCTTGGCTGAGTTTCCTTGCGGGAGAACACCATGACTTCCTGGGACAACCGGCGCGCTGAAGATGGCGGTGTCGGTGGAGGTGCTAGGAGCATGCATTGAGTTTGTTCCGAAGGAAGCGGTTTCAAAACGTGGTGAAACAGATGTCGTTCCTAAACATGCCTCACGGCGTGCAGCGAACGATCAAGCGATTGAAAATGTCGCGGATTGCTTTTTGCCCCCCGACCGACCTGTGCGGTTACAACGGTTGCAGCGGTGCAGGGAAACGAGTGTGCGAAGGCGCTGATGCCTGGGGAACTTCCGGTTCGTGGGATCAAACGGTGTGTGGCACGGGGCCTGGAAGAATCATGCGGCGACGCACGGCCTCGATTTGTGACAGACAGGACTCGCATTCGTCGAAATTGGACGCCAGTGCGGCATCAATCAATTCCCGTGATGGTTGGGTCAAGTCGCCATAGCCGACTGTTCCGCCGGCTCCCTTCAGCCAGTGAGCGCTGAGTCCCAATTCCTCAAATCGTTCGGAGTGCAATTCTGATCGCATGTCCTTCAATCGTGCATCGAGTCGCACGATGAAGTCCGAGACGATGGCATGGAAATCAGGGTCTTCCAGGGGCAGGGTGCAGTGAATCGGATTGACGATTTGCATCGGATCCAGGGGAGCGTGGGACGCGTCGGTCAAGCCGTCTGCGTCGGGTGGGGACAGCGTGTCCATTCCCGGGATCATGATCCGACTGTGCAATTTGCGGATTTGTTGAAGGATCGATTGGGCGTTGCCGGCCGATTCATCCTTGGCGGCTTGTTCCAACGTGCGTGCGGGTTGAGTGAAAACGTCCAGGCCAACCGTTCCCCCGGCACCTTTGAGCCAGTGGGCTTCGCCGTGAACGATATCGAACTTGGCCTCTTCGATGGCCCGTTCAATGCCGTCCAAGCGTGCTTGCAGACGCGAGACAAAGTCGCCGGCGATGGCGCGGAAGTCTTCGTCGTCCATCGGCAAGGTCGGCACAATCGCGGACGATGAGAGTGTGGTGGTGGCGGGAGTGACTGGTGTCAACGGCAGCGATGCGATGCCACTCAGCCCGCTGTGAGCCAAGCGAGACGTTGTTTCAGGGGAGAGGACATTGGGGGAAGACAGAACATTGGCGTTGGTCAAGGTTCCTGGGTCGACCGGGCCGAGGTACTCCGAAACCATTTGCAGCAACTCGTCCAGGTTGACGGGTTTGGTGAGGAAGTCGTCGCAACCGGCATCGATGCATTTTTCACGGTCACCACGCATGGCGTTCCCGGTCAGGGCAATGACGGGAGTTTTGTCCTCTTGTGCTCGCAGTTGTCGAGTGGCGGAGTACCCGTCCAGGACCGGCATTTGCATGTCCATCAACACGAGTGCGTACGGATCGCTGGCTTGATGGCCTTGTTCGATCATCTCGAGGGCTTCTTGTCCGTGTTCGGCGGTCAACACCACCGCACCGGCCCGTTTGAGCACCAACTCGATCAAGCGGCGGTTGGCTTCCCCGTCGTCGACGACCAGGACGCGTTTGGAAGGCAAACGCAGCAATTCGGAACTGACTTCACCGGCCGATTTCTCTTGTGCCAAGCGAGCCAATTCTTCGGGGCTGATCATGTCCTGTAGATTGGCGACGCTGGTTGGGATTTCGACGCGGAAGGTGCTGCCGATGCCAACTTCGCTGTGCACCGTCAACGCTCCGCCCATGGCTTCGGCCAACCGGCGGCTGATGGAAAGCCCCAGCCCGGTGCCGCCGAACTTGCGCGTCGTGGAGCTGTCGGCCTGCACAAACGAGTCAAAGATTTTGGCTTGTTGATTCGGCGTCATTCCGATCCCCGTGTCGATGATGTCGACTCGAATGATGGGGTCGAAGCCTTCGATGGAGTTCGAAGGTGTCTTCAGCAAGGAGGTCACAATGGAGACGGAACCGCTTTCGGTGAACTTGATCGCATTGCCGACCAAGTTGGTGACGACCTGGCGCAGTCGGGTCGGGTCGGACTGGATCGTTCGCGGGATGGCGGTCCGGAAATCGACTTTCAGTTCCAGGCCTTGCTCATCGGCTTTGACCTTCAAGGTGTTGGCAACATCGGTGACGATGTCGTCGAGGTTGGTGTCGATCGATTCGACTTGCAGGTGTCCCGATTCGATCTTGGACAGATCCAAGATGTCGTTGATCAGTTCCAGCAGGTGGGCGCCGGAGCGGTGGATCATGTTCAGGTGGTCAACCGCTTCATCACCGCTGGAAACCAACCCACGGCGCAGCACATCGGTGAAACCGAGGACGGCGTTGAGCGGCGTGCGAATCTCGTGACTCATGTTGGCCAGGAAGTCACTCTTGGCCGCGTTGGCGTTTTCCGCGGCGTCACGGGCTTTTGCCAGTGCGACTTTGTTTTCTTCGATCAGAGTGATGTCTTCGAAGGTGACCAGGTAACCTTGGCCTGCGATCGGGGTGCAGTTGACGCTGAACGTCAGCATGCGACCGCTGTTGTCGTATTGAAGGATTCGATCCATGACCGAATCATCGTTCTGCTTGGCTTCTTCCCAGGGCAACAATTCATTGCTGTCGGCGAGCGCTTGCCATTCCAGGTCGTCGATCTTTTTGCCCATCATCTCCGTGGGTTCTTGCGAGAGCAATTGGTTCAGACGCCGGTTGGTGAACAGGATTCGGCCTCGTGAATTGAGCAGGACCAATCCGACCGTGATCGTGTCCAATGCGTTTTCAACGTGGGTGGGGACGGCACCGGAGGGATCCAGGCTTTCCAGCGTCTTCTTCAGGAAGAACGAAAACTGAATCAGGCAGGCGGGGATCAGAACGATCAACAACCAAGCGGGGGCCCAGTAGTTCAGACCAAACAGACCGCCGGTGGAGGCAAACGCAACCTGCAGTTCGCCCCACTGCTTGCCGTAGCGAAACACCGGGACACGCATCTGATTGACGTCGTCTTCGAGGCTTTCGTCCCAGAAGTCGTCGTGTTCCCCGGCAGAGACAAGCAGTTGTCCTTCACTGGAAACCAAGCCAATCGAGTTGATCTGCGGGTCTCGGTGAACGACCGATTCCAGGGTGACCCGCAACGAATCGACTTGCCCATGACTGGCCATGGCGGTGCCGCTGATCGCCAACGACTCGCACAACCTCGCACGGCCGTGCAGGATTTCTTCCTGTTCATTGGGGAAGAAACCGGCGGCACTGGCAACCAGCAGACTGCCAGCCATCAGACCGACCAGACCGAGTGAAATCCGAATGCGAATCGGGATACGCTGATAGAGGCTCATCATTCGTCTGTCATCGCTTTATCGTGGCGGTCCATGAGTTCTTCGAGAGTTTCTCCGTCACCGTTTCCAGAGAACCCTTGCATGATCAACAACGGGTCCACGGCACTCCAGGCGGGCATGTGGGCGATCAAACCTGATAACAGCAATCCACTTCGCAGTGCCCAGGCAACGACACCCACGGTCACACTGGAGGCGGCTGCACCGGCGGTGCCCACCACGATCAAGTCACCATTGATTTGTGAGTTGACCTTTTGTTGGTAGTTGTCCAGTTGGTCCCACATCTCACCCGGTTGGCTCATCAGGGCGTAATCAATGGATGTCATGGTGGCACCATCGGAGCCAAAGTCGAAATCCAGATCCAAACGTTGGATGCGTCCGCTCGAGTGGCCCAGTGCAAGTTGCGTGCTCGCGAATTCGTGCTCGCGTTCAGCAGCCTCGTTCGCTAGCCGTGCCTCGTTGACACTGGCGTTCATGCGTTCGAGTTCCGACGATGTCTCTTCGGCACCAGCCGATTGGGATCCTGGTTGCCCGCTTCCATCCGGGCCGGTGACAGCATTGGGAATGCCGACTGGGACGTCGGTTGATTCCGCTTCGGAATTGGATTCGGATTCCGAATCGCTGGAACTGTCTTCGGAATCGTCTTTGCTATCGGAATCGGATTCGGAATCCGTTTGGTCGCTATCAGACGCATCCGAATTGGACCCTGACCCATCATCCGGCGATGGTGGTGCAGGAGGCGTCGGGATGGTGGGAATGGGGAGGAAGGTCAGGGTGGCCGTCGCAGCAGCACTGTGTTGGCGTCCGTCGTGCGACGTCCATTCAAAGGTGATGGAACCAATGAATCCAGGAGGCGGCGTGAAGGTGAATCCGCCGTTGGTGCGCAGGTCCAAGGTGCCAATGGATGGTCCTGAATGAAGGTGAGCCGTCAGCGTTTGACCATCCACGTCGTCGGATAGCCCCGCAAACACGGAGGCAGGTATCTCCATGGTCTGGCCGACAAACGAACTGTTTTGCCAGTTGTTGAGCGTCGGTGGTGTGTTCGTGGTGGTGACTTGGATCTGCAGCGTTTGCGTGTCTTCCGGACCACCACCCAGGCTGGCGTCATCCAGGTCGATGGTCACGTCCAAGTTTGGGTTCGTGATGGCGTCGAGTGCGACTCCCGCTTTGAGTCTCAGTTCTGTTCCAATCACTTCAAACAACGCGGCATCATCGCCACGGAGTGAAAAGGTTTCAGATCCGATCGCATCGTCTGTGATCAACAAGTCCGCTACTTTGAGCCCGCTCGACAAATCCTCGTCTTCGGTCACCAAGGTCAGAGGAGAATCCAAGGTGAAGCTGGGGGCTTCGTTGACGTCAGTGACGGTCAGAGTGAAGTTGGTGGATGAATCGATGCCCGCGCCCAGCGAGGTGTCGTTGACATTGACGGTCACGTTCAGGGCGGCTTTTGATTCGAAGTCGAGGGCCGAGTCACCGGTCCAGAACAATTCGGTTCCGTCGATTTCGAACAGGCCGGCGTCGGTGCCTGACAGCGACAGTGTGTTCGTGCCGGTTCCATCATCGGTGAGGATGATGTCGGCCATCTTGATGCGTGAACCGGTGGCGGTGGATTCTGGCAACGAGTCGCCGCTCTGGCTGAGCGTCACGACCGGGGCGGAGTTCACATCGGTGACGTTGATCGAGAACGCTTGGCTGTCGTCGGGCGTGCCACCCACCGTGTTGTCGTCCACGGAAACGGTGACGTCGAGGACGCTGTTGGTGTCAAAGTCGAGCGTGGCGTTGTCGATCAACCAGACCTCGGTGCCATCGATTCGGAACAACGCGGCATCCGCACCGGACAGCGACAATGTTTCGGTGCCGAGGGCGTCATCGGTGATCGTGACGTCGGCGACTTTCATACCGGACGAAGTGTCTTGTCCCTCGCTGATCGTTGTGACCAGGTTGGACAGACCGAGCGTGGGTGCTTCGTTGACATCAGTGACGGTCAGAGTGAAGTTGGTGGATGAATCGATGCCAGAACCCAGCGAGGTGTCGTTGACATTGACGGTCACGTTCAAGGCGGGTTTTGATTCGTAGTCGAGGGCCGAGTCACCGGTCCAGAACAATTCGGTGCCGTCGATTTCAAACAGGCCGGCGTCGGTGCCTGACAGAGACAGCGTGTTCGTGCCGGTTCCATCATCGGTGAGGATGATGTCGGCCATCTTGATGCGTGAACCGGTGGCGGTGGATTCTGGCAACGAGTCGCCACTCTGGCTGAGCGTCACGACCGGGGCGGAGTTCACGTCGGTGACGTTGATCGAAAACGCTTGGCTGTCGTCCGGTGTGGAACCGACGGTGTTGTCATCAACGGAAACGGTGACGTCGAGGACGCTGTTGCTGTCAAAGTCGAGCGTGGCGTTGTCGATCAACCAGACCTCGGTGCCATCGATTCGGAACAGGCCTGCATCCGCACCGGACAGCGACAATGTTTCGGTGCCGAGGGCATCATCGGTGATCGTGATGTCGGCGACCTTCATTCCGGACGAGGTGTCTTGTCCTTCGCTGATGGTGGTGACGAGGTTGGACAGACTGAGCGTGGGGGCTTCGTTGACATCGGTGACGGTCAACGTGAAGTCTGTCGAGGAATCGATTCCGGCGCCGAGCGAGGAGTCGTCTACATTGACTGTCACATCGAGCGTCGATGCGGTCTCGAAATCGAGGCTTGTGCCGCTCTTCAGAAACAATTCGTTACCATCGATCTCAAACAAAGCCGCGTCGTCGCCTGACAAAGACAGCTCATTCGTTCCCGTGCCATCGTCGGTGACGGTGATGTCCGCCATCTTGATTCGTGTGCCTGTTGAGGTGTCTTCTGCAAGCGACGTTCCTGCTTGGCTCAGGCTCACCGTTGGCGACGAGTTCACGTCTGTCACGGACATCGAATGAGCGACGCTATCCAGAGCACTGGCGGACAAGCTCGCGTCGTAGACTTCGACCGTCACGTCCAGCGTCGGATTGCTATCGAAGTCCAGTGCGGCGTCGTTGACCAACCAGAGCTCTGTGCCATCAATGCGGAACAAGGCGGCATCGGCTCCGACTAGCGCAAGCGTTTCGGTGCCTAAGGCATCATCCGTGACGACGATGTCAGCGACCTTCATGCCGGAGGACAGGTCCGCACCTTCGCTGATCGTGGTGACTTGATTGGCCAGACCGAGCGTGGGGGCTTCATTGACGTCGGTGACGGTCAACGTGAAGTTGGTCGATGAGTCGATGCCCGCGCCCAGCGCGGTGTCGTCGACATTGACGGTCACGTTCAGGGCGGGTTTTGATTCGAAGTCGAGGGCTGAGTCACCGGTCCAGAACAATTCGGTTCCGTCGATTTCGAACAGGCCGGCGTCGGTGCCTGACAGCGACAGCGTGTTCGTGCCGGTTCCATCATCGGTGAGGATGATGTCGGCCATCTTGATGCGCGAACCGGTGGCGGTGGATTCCGGCAACGAGTCGCCGCTCTGGCTCAGCGAAACGACCGGGGCGGAGTTCACATCGGTGACGTTGATCGAGAACGCTTGGCTGTCGTCCGGCGTGGATCCGACGGTGTTGTCGTCAACGGAAACGGTGACATCGAGGACGCTGTTGCTGTCGTAGTCGAGTGTGGCGTTGTCGATCAACCAGACCTCGGTGCCATCGATTCGGAACAACGCGGCATCCGCACCGGACAGGGACAACGTTTCGGTACCGAGGGCATCATCGGTGATCGTGATGTCGGCGACCTTCATTCCGGACGAGGTGTCTTGTCCTTCGCTGATGGTTGTGACGAGGTTGGACAGACTGAGCGTGGGTGCTTCGTTGACATCGGTGACGGTCAACGTGAAGTTGGTCGATGAGTCGATGCCCGCGCCCAGCGCGGTGTCGTCGACATTGACGGTCACGTTCAGGGCGGGTTTTGATTCGAAGTCGAGGGCTGAGTCACCGGTCCAGAACAATTCGGTTCCGTCGATTTCGAACAGGCCGGCGTCGGTGCCTGACAGCGACAGCGTGTTCGTGCCGGTTCCATCATCGGTGAGGATGATGTCGGCCATCTTGATGCGTGAACCGGTGGCGGTGGATTCTGGCAACGAGTCGCCGCTCTGGCTCAGCGAAACGACCGGGGCGGAGTTCACATCGGTGACCGTGAGCGAAAACGGGTCGGTATCGTCCGGACTGGAACCAACGGTTGCGTCGTCCACCGACACAAAGAGATTTAAGACGCTTTGAGTGTCAAAATCGAGTTCCACGCTCTCCTTTAGGTACAACTTCGTGTTTGAATCACGCAGTTCAAAGAAGGCGGCGTGGGCACCAAACAAATTGAATGTGTTGGTTCCTTGTCCATCATCGGTGAGCACGACGTTGGCCACATGCACGCCACCGGTTAGGTCAGCGTCTTCCGAAATGGATCCCAACACCGTCGTGATATTGAAGGAAGGAGCAGCGTTGGCCTGGATGACATCCACCGTGAAGGTTTCTTCGGTGAACGATGAATCCGTGCTGGTGGCGCGGACCGTGAAGCTGTGCTCGGATGCGGTGGAGTAGTCCAGTGTGGCAGCCAGTGTGACGATTCCGGTTGCCGAGTTGATCGTGAACTTAGAATCGGGATCACTCACCAAGCTGTATGTCACCGTTTCGCCATCCGTGTCGGCGGCGAAGGCCTGGACGCCGACCGTGTCGCCGATGTCAGCATCTTCATCGACTTCGTTGGAATCGGTGTCGCTGTCAGCGATCGAGCTAATCGGCGAATTGGCGGAGGTTCCCTCCACGAAGGTGAGTGAGTTGATTTCTTGATCGTCGAATTGGTTCAGTCCAATGTCCGTGCCATCGAACAGCAATTCCACGGAAGCGACGGATGCATTGCCGCCAATTCGGGTGGACGTCATGGTCAACCGAAAGACGTCTTGGTTTGTCCCGGTCACTCCACCGATGGTGGTCGACGATTCTCCACCTGCATGAACGGAAATCAGGAGATCGCCGGCGTTGACGGCGACGCCGCCAATCGTTGTGTTGGACTCAACGAGATGCAGCCCAGCGATTTCTTCGTTGAAGTCCAAGTTGCCGCCGTTGTTGTTTTCGACGGAGTCATCTCCTTCGATCAGGATTGCTTCGGTACCGGATGTGTTTGATTCGCCGACTGTGTCTGCGGTGTAGGTGTAGACTCGATCGTCTTCGCTACCCGACCGGGTGAACAGGAAGGTTCCTTGGCTGAGAGTGGTGTCCCCAACCGTGACGCCACCGACACTTTCGACCAGCGAAATCCCTTGGATGTCATCTCCTCCCAGAGGATCTTCGAGCAAGAGAAAGAAGTCTCCGGAGGAATAATCCCCTGGCGTGGACGCACGAAACACAATCACGTCTTCGCTGTCAAATTCCTTGTCGGGTTCCGTGGCACTCGAAAAATCGATGCCGCTCTTGTCAATCGCAAAGATCAGGTCGCCTGCCAGCAACTCAAAGCTGTTGGTCCCCGAACCGACGCTCAACCCGGACCAAACGGCATGCATCCCGGCAATGGAAACATTCGTTTCCGAGATGAAGTTTTCTAAACGGAAACCGGAAGTGGATGCCGAGCCGCTGGTGCTGTTCCCCAGAGTCAATCCAGGGTCACTGATTTGAATCGTTTGGTCATTTCCCCAGTTGGGCAAACCTGTGACACCTGACTCGCTGACATCCTTGTCCGTGCTGAACCAAAGGCCGTCGAGTTCGGCTTGGTTTTGAACACGCAGCGTGAGGGTTTGCGACGTGATGTTTCCCTCGGAATCAGCGACGTTCACAACGAGGGAGTACGACGATTGGTTTTCGTAATCCAACACCCCGTCGGTCAAAATCAATTCATCTGAATTTCCGCCACCGATCGTGAACTTTGCGGCGTCCGGGCCACCCGCGACGGTGTAGGTGAAGGTTTCGTTTTCATCCGCATCGATGGCTGACAACTGACCCACACTCAGGCCCGCCACGGTGTTTGTGTTCTCGACCAATTCATTGGGTTGAAACCCAATTGAAATGGGAGCTTGGTTGGTTTGCGAGGCTCCCAGTGAGATCCCACGCGGCGTGCCCAAACCTGTGATTCCGAGACTGGTGACATTGTTGCCATCCAGATCAGACATGGAGATCCCAGGCGAGTTGGAATCGGTCCAGTACAACTTTTGGTTGACGTGATCGATCGTCAACCCGTCGGGGTGAGTCAGGCCGGAATCAATCAAGGCACTGCGATTCGTCCCGTCGAGATCGGCACGCCATATTTCATTGTCAGTTCCGGCGACGGTGTAATAGAGCGTGTCATTGGCGATGTCGAGAGCCAAACCATTGACTGCGTTGCCAAAGCCAGCCTGGGTGAAAAGAGTGATGCGATTGGACCCGTCCAAGTCCATGCGTTCGACCTTTTTTGTCAGCTCGTCACTCCAATAGATATGGCCGTTGACGAGGTCCAGTTTGATGTCGTCTGGTTTGGTCAGGTTAAAGCCCGCCGTCACCAACGCAAGTGTTTCCGTATTCCCGCCATCCAGGTCCGAGCGTTTGACGGCATTGTAGGCGTCACCGTCTTCCACCCAATAGATCTTGTCGTTGGCGAGATCAATCGCCATCCCTCGAGGCTCATCCAATCCCGTGAGAACATTCACCAGTCCTGTGCCGTCGAAGTTGACACGGCGAATGCGATCGCTATTCGGTTCTGAAAAATAGATGTGTTGATTGACGGAATCCACGAACAGTTCGTCTGGCGTTGACAATCCACTGCGGACCGTTTGGACATCGGTCCCATCCAGTTTGGATGAACGAATCTCATCGGTTCCACTGTCGATCCAGAAGATACGATCGATCACGCCAGCCTGGGCTTGATAGGATCCGCTGTCGAGTCGTCCGTCCAGCGAACTGTACCCGCGTGCGTCTTCGCCAACTTCATTCTCTGGTTGGCCAGCATCGATCGCCGCGCTGCTGCCTTGCAATTTGTGTGTTTGGACATAGCCGCCGTTGTTGGCGAGCGTCCCCAAATCCGCGTTTTGGCCGATGAGGTCGTCGCCGCCAAACCCGGATGCCGATCCGAGATTTCCAATCAGGTTGCCACCGCTGGAAGTGAATGTCCCCTGGACATCAGGACTCGCGTTGATTCCCGTGTTGCCAGTGACAATCGAATTGGCAACGGTTGTGGTGCCCGACTCAACAAAGATCCCCCCACCGACGGTGGAGGTGTTGAGCGTGATCGTCGAATGAACAACGTTCGTGACTGCCTTCGTGTAGATTCCGCCACCGACGTTGGTGCCCGTGTTGCCACTGATGGTGACGTTGGTCAACGATGTCAGCGTGGCATCTGCCTCAACGAAGATAGCACCACCAACGGTTGCCACATTGCCAGACAAGGTCACACGGTTCAAGTGGGCGGTTCCGCGGTTTTGGATCCCGCCGCCGGTGTTGGTGCTTTGCCCGGCGATGCCACCGTTGTCGATGATGGAAACGTCGGTCAGTTCAATGGTTCCGTAGTTGCTGATTGCTCCACCGTCGACCCCGGAGTTGTTCGTCAGCAGAGCTCGATCCACGATCAGTCCGGTCGAGGCGTTGACTTGAATGCCACCGCCCGAGTTGGAACCAGAACGTCCGCCTTGCAAGGTCACATCCGAGATTGTCAACGTGCCTCCACGAACGTCAAAGATTCGGCTGAGTTCTCCCCCGTCAATGATCGTGTTGTTGATCCCATGCCCGACGATGGTGACATCCTTCAGGATATCGAGGTCGCCATAGGAATTGACGTCATCTTCCGATTGATGACGGGTGAGTTGGAAGACCGTCGATGTGTCCAGGGATGCGTCGAAAACGATTGTGTCCCCGCCGGCACCCGCATTGGCCAATGTGATGGCCTCTCTCAACGACATTTCGCCATTGTCGTTGGACTCGTCAATCCACGTGGTGACTGTGATCGTGGCCAGCTTGTGACCCCAGGTCTCTTGGAACGCTTCACTGACAACGACATCGCTGTCAATGATCCCGGTCGCATATTCCAGGTCCCAGTCCGCGTTGTAACGAGCGTGTCCGGTGTCGTCATCGCTGGCGGCCACATCCGCGCCCGTCAGTGCCGCGATGGAGTCGACTAGCGTTCTGCCCGAGGCATCGGCGGCCAGATCGCAGCCATAAAAAAGGATGTCCGCATCCGATGTCAGGGCGTGCTGCCAAGATGCGATCTGACCCGCGTGGGCATCCAGGTTGTCCGCCCCAAGCCACAGGTTTCCCAGTCGAACGGAGGCATCTTCCGCGTGCGAAATGATTTGCAACGAACGGATGCCGGTGCGTGATTCCAAAATCTCAGTGATCTGCGCGATCCCATCTCGATCCGCGTCCAGGACAATCACTTCGCTGCCCTCGCGATGCAGACGCAGGTCTTCCAGCAACGCCTCCAGGTCCGGTGTCAGCGCATCAATGACGATGAGTTCACCGGTGACAGAGGCCGACTGTTCCTCGGGGTTTTGAACGCTCGATGAGGTGGTGCTCTGTTGAGCTTCGGTTTCCGAATCCAAGGGGATTTCCATCACCGTTGCGGTGGCAGACGCTTCCCCCAAGGAGGCCCCGTCCATCATCGCGGGATCGATCGGCGTGGCACTGAACAGCACCATGGGTTCGAGCGTGCTGACATTGGGGGATCGCTTGCCGTGAGACGCTGGGCCGCGAGACCAAACGGAATGCTGCGCCAATGTCACGACGTGATCCACCCTCAAGCAGCAATGCTGCCACCAGTGTTTCGTCCATTTTGACATTGGATCCCTCGCACATCTGTGTTCGAACAAGGGACAACAGCTTCGACACAGGTTTGCTCACGGTACAACCCATTGGTGTGGGCCGGTCGTCCGCCGAAACGTAGGCGACAAAACAACAGGAGGCCGCGAAAACAGGTTGGGTAAACCAAGTTTTCTTTCTGGCCTGGTGAAGATGTGCGGTTTGCAACGTTCGTTTCATCCGCGGGGCCGGTCGTGCAGGATAAATGCATCGTTGCACCTGAATTAGTTCCACGGGTTCGGTCGATCACACCAAGGAACAGGTGTCTGGAGTCATACCGATTTGCCATTCCAGACCGAACTTGCCTCAGCAACTCAATGAAACAACGCGTGAAACCCACCGACGGTCCCCACGAAGGATTGCGTCTTTGCAAACTTTGCGGGGCGCTGCGCGATTCACTTGCGGTCAGCCGCAGGTGGGTTTGTGCCATCGGGGTGCTGGGTTTGATCGCGGGATCGAGTCAGGTCACGCTGAAGGGGGAGATGCCGGTTGAACCGTTGGATCATTCCACGGAGTCTCATGCAGCCGAGTCAATTTCTGCCAACCAGCATTCCATCGAAAGCAAGCCGAATCCGTATCGCTCTCACGTGACGGTTCAGTTGCCGATCCCGGATGCGATTCCGAGCGGTCCGTACGCGAACCAAGTGGACCCTTACCGGGACCGAGTTCTGGAGAGCGAAGTGCCCGCCGAAGGCGACGCGAATTGCTGGTTCCGTAATTCTCCTGCGTTGTCCAATTATGCACCGCTCAGTGGTGAAGTCAGCCAGCTCGATCCTCAAGTCGTGTGGTGGGACGCCGACGTCTCGCGTCCGCTGGGTTTGGCCGAACAACACACTGCGGTTGATGCGTCGGGATTGGCTCAGACGGCTCTGGTCGCTTCACCCTACATCCGCAGCCTGCTGACCGAACCACAGATCTCGATGACGGACATCGTGATCGCTGACGCGCAGTTCGACCCCCTGACTTTCTTGGATGCAAATTACACGGACACAAACGATCCGGTCGGCAGCGAACTGACCACCGGTGACCAATCCGATCGTTTCCGTGACAATCTGTTTGCCTCTTCGGCCGGTGTTCGCAAAAAGCTGACCAGCGGCGGGAATCTGGAAGTGGTGCAGCGTGGTGGCTTTCAAAGCAATAACTCCACCTTCCTGACACCCAACCCGCAAGGCACCTCGCGGTTGGAGTTGAACTTCTCGCAACCGCTGCTTCGGGATCATGGCAAAGCGGTCAATCGGACTCGCGTGATCCTGGCCAAGATTGATGCGCAGATCACCAACAGCGAAGTGCGTGAAGAAATCCAGACGCACCTTGTCGATGTCACCACTGCGTACTGGGAACTTTACCAAGCCCGTGCCGAATGGTTGCAACGCCATCGCTTGTTGGCCAGTGCGGTGGAAATGCAATCGGTACTCAATGCTCGCGGCGCGGTCGATTCTCAACAGCGGCAAATCTTGCGTGCCAATGTTGCGGTGGCGAAACGTCAGGCGGATTTGGTCCGCATCGAAACTCGGATTCGCAACGCGCAATCCAAGTTGCGATTGCTGACCGGTGACCGCCAATTCGTCCAGTTCGCGCAGTTCGAAATGGTGCCGGTCGAGCGACCGTTGATGCAGTCGATCGAGTTGAGCACGCGTGACGCGACGCTGACCGCCCTCGACAATCGTCCTGACATTGTGCAGAGCCTGCAACAAATGCATGCGGTTTCGACACGCGTCGGTGCCGCTCGCAACCAAGTGTTGCCGCAATTGGACTTGCTGCTCAGTTCGTATGTTTCGGGGTTGGACACCAGTCGAAACACGGTGGGCGCCATTGGCCGCCAGTTCAGCGAAGGGCGTCCGACCTACTCCGCGGGTTTGATCTTTGAACGTCCTTGGGGAAACCGTGCCAACCAAGCTCGTTTGCGACGCAACCGCTGGGAATGGACGCGTTCGTATGCCGAGTTCCAGCAGACCACCGAAGCGGCGATCACCGAAGTCGAAATCGCCGTTCGCGAAACACAAACGTTGTTCAATGAGCTGATTGCCAAGCAACATTCGACCGTCGCCGCGACCCGCGAAGTGGAATACCTGCGGCAACGTTGGATTCACCTGCCGGATCCGAATGAAAACGCGATTTTGCTGATCGAGAATTTGCTCGATGCACAAGAGCGTTTGGCCGACGAAGAACGTGGTCTCGTTCGAGCTCAAGTTGCACATGCTCTCTCATGGGTCATGCTTCGCAAAGCCATGGGCGTGCTGTTGGTGTGTGATGTGGCGGATGTTTCTCCCGTTCTGAGCAACACACCGACGCTCATTCCAGCGGAGCCAGAACCGTTTGGCGGGATGATTGATGGCGAACAACTCACGCTGCCAACAGTTCCGGAATGGAGCCTGCCATGAGCGTTCTCAATGCGGCCACCCACTGGCGATCTGCTTTGACTTCGGCCTCCGGTCACTCTTGGTTGCCCGGACGACCAGCGATGGAAATCGAAACGATTCTGCAAGTCGTCGGCGACCAGTTGAGTGAACGACGGAAGTGTTCACGCGGCGATTTGGCGTGTCGATGGCAGACACAGCGAACTCGTCTTGTGCAACATTTGGCCAGTGATCCACGCGGCAAATCGCGACAACACGATGCGATCTGGGAACAGTGTTTGGTCGACGCGTTGGTGTTGGCCTTTGATGCCGTGGAGCAAACCCACGGCATTGAATTGTTTGAAGTCCAATTGCGGGCTGGGTTGATCGTTTCGGCTGGCTGGATGTCTCGTCGCGGCGGCGTTGCTGAAATGCAGACCGGCGAAGGCAAAACGTACGCTTTGTTTGTGGCTTCGTTGATCGCCGCGTTGCCGGGGCGAGGAGTGCATGTGGCAACGCCCAACGCGTACTTGGCCAAGCGGGATCATGAGGAGCTGCGTGAAACGTGGGCGTTGCTGGGCGTCGAGTCCCGTTGCTTGCCCGAAGACGTCTCACCGGAACAGAGCCAGGCGGCGTATCGTGCCGATGTGACCTATGGGCCGGGGCACGCGTTTGGATTTGACTACCTTCGCGACCAGTTGGCCATGGACACGGCCGCTCGCCAGCGTCCCGGCACCGGTCTCTTGAACCGACTGAGTGCGACGACGTCCACCAACGCACGATTGCAACGTGGGCTCGCGGTCGCTTTGGTCGACGAGATCGATCATGTCCTGATTGATGACGCATTGTCACCTTTGTTGCTGTCAGGCACTCGGCCGGGTGAGGCGGAGGACGCCGCGGTCCATCGACATGCCCGCTCAGTCGCGGAATCACTCCGGGAAGGGGCTGACTTTCGAACAACCGGTCAACTGATTGAGCTGACAGACATGGGATTGGATCTCGCCTACCAATCATTGGAAGATTGGTCGGATGCTTCGCTGCGGCGGCCTTGGCACGAATACGTCGAGTTGTCGTTGCAGGCCAAGCATTCGCTCCGTCGCGAAATGGACTATGTGATCGACGAACAATCCGTTCGGATCGTCGATCAATCCACGGGCCGAATATTTGAAGATCGAACCTGGTCCGGCGGTTTGCAACAAGCGATCGAGGCCAAAGAAGAGTTGCCGATCCAGCGTGAAAGCGAAGCACTGGCGAAGATCACCCGGCAGCGTTTCTATCGTTCGTATGACTACTTGGCGGGAGTCACTGGAACCGCGGGGGATTGTCGGGAAGAGCTGAAGTCGGTCTATGGCTTGCATGTGCAAACGGTGCCACCTCGCCTGCCGTCTCAACGAGTGGTTCACCCAACCCACGTGACCAACACGTTCAAGGAAAAGGTGGCTGCCATCGCCCGGGAAGCTCGCCGAATGACCGACGCGGGGCGTTGCGTTCTGGTCGGCACGCTGGACATCGCGACCAGCCACTGCGTTGCGGAGGAAATTCGTCGGCAAGGCCTCTCCTGTGAGTTGCTCAACGGCTTGCAAAACACCGAGGAAGCCGAGGTGATCGCCCGTGCGGGCCAACCACACGCGATCACGGTCGCGACCAACTTGGCCGGTCGCGGAACGGACATTCGGCTGCATCCCGATGTGGCAGCCAAAGGCGGATTGCACGTGATCGTGGCGGAGCACCATCGTTCGGCACGTGTCGATCGGCAGCTGATCGGCCGTTGTGCTCGCTGCGGTGACTCGGGCAGTTGCCGGCCATTTTTGTCGGCCGAAGATGATTTGGTCAGCCAATCCGCCCCGTGGGTTGGTCGAGCGATTCGGCGTGCCATCGCGACTGACCAAATGGAAACACTTTCCGTGGATTCCCAGATCGCCTCGATCCAACAGCGGCAAGCCAAACGGGCCGCTGCGGCCCGACGGCAATTGCTGGAAGCGGACGAACGCGATCGCGGATTGGTTCGCAAGGCTCAATCAAACCGTGATCCGGCCCCACAACTTCATGCATTGGATGCAGGACAATGAACCACAAATGGATAGCGACGCTTTGCGTCTTGGTGAGTGTGCAGTGCTTGGGCTGGTTGGATTCAGGAGCCCTGGGGACCGGCTACGTGAACACCGTGTCAGCGGATGAGTACGAAGCCTTCACCGAACCCTATCGCCGGATCAGCGTCTCCTCATCCGAGATGGGCGTGATCACCGAACTGAAAGTTCGTGAAGGCGACGAGGTCAAGGAAGGTCAGCTGTTGGCTCAACTGGAGGACGCGTTGTTGCGCAAAACACTGGAGGTGTCACGAGCGGCGAAAGATGCCGTTGGCGGCAAGACGGCCGCGGAAGCCGAAGTGGGCATTCGTGAACAACAAGTCCAAAGCTATCGCCGGTTGTTCACGCAAGGCAATGCCACGCCACGCGAGCTGGAACGCGCCGAAAACGATCACCGACAAGCCTTGGCGAGATTGCAAAGCGTCACGGAGGAGTTGAGCGTTCGAGCGTTGGAACACCAGCGTGTGATCTGTCAGTTGGAACAACGACGGATTCAGGCACCAGCGGATGGGGTCGTGGTCTCGTTTGCCAAGGAAGCGGGGGAGTTTGTTTCGCCAACCGATCCGGTGCTGTTGCAATTGGTGCAACTCGATCGCCTGAAAGCCATCTTTTCCGTCCCGTTGCGACGGGTCGATCGCTTGTCCGAAGGGCAAACCGTTGTTGTTCGCGTCGGTGGGGCTCGCCGCGCAGTGCTGGGAACGCTCGAACACATTTCGCCGGTTGCCAACGCCGAGTCGGGAACGGTCCGCGTTCGAGTGGTCTTGGACAACGAAAGCAGAGACCTACGCAGTGGAGTGGTTTGCTGGTTGGATTTGGAAGCGTCGGCGCGATCGATCGAATCGAAACGGACCCGAGTCAGCGACGCACCGCTTTCCCTTTCGCCTGCGGTGCGCTAGCACGTGTTCCCTGCCACGACCCATTCCCCCGACTCGCTCGATCGTGACTCGCATCACGATTTGCAGCGTCGCGCCGAAACTTTGGCGGCGGCGATTGAGCTGCAATCCACGCTCGACAGGTGTCACGAATTCGAAGAAGCGGGCTCCATCGCCACGCGTTTGTTGAGCCAGTGGTTGCAGGCCGAGGGCGCTGTTTTGTGCTGGCGAAATCGTCCTGGTGCTGGATTGAAGTGCATCAGCGATCACGCTTGCAACGGTGGCAAATTCGCGGTCGAATCGTCTTCATCTTCATCGCACGGGGAAACACAGCAGCGAGAAGCTCTGGCCGCCGCGGAAGAAGCTTGTTTGGGAGACGGACTGAGCCAAGTCGCCGCGACCGAGGTGGCATCGTCGCCCGGCACGATGGCGATGCGACAATGGCTGAAGACGATCGGATCCGGGAATTTGATGGCTTGCCCGTTGGCCGACACGGCGGGTGAGAATCTTGGTGTGTTGTTGGTGCTGGACCCGCATGAACCCTCTGCGGCTTCGATTTTGGAAGCGTTCGGTCCGTTGTTAAGCAGCAAACTTCAAAGCATTCAGCGACTGCAGCCCACCGGTGTGGAAGCGTCCTTGGTGCGTGGGATTCGCTCGTTCCGTGCCACCTGGCAACGGGCCACCGTGTGTGTCGTCGCAGCGGTCATCCTGTTGATGTTCCTGCCCGCTCACCACAACATTCGCACGAACGTGCAATTGCAACCGGTCCAACGACGCTTCATCGCCGCTCCTTTTGATGGCCCGCTGCAGGAGTGCTTGGTGCGTCCGGGTGACACCGTCAAGGCTGGCGAATTATTGGCGAAGATCAACCCTCGCGAATTGGAATACGAGCTGGCTGGGTTGCGAGCGTTGCACGGCCAAGCCGACCAGGAACGACGCGGGTCGATGGCGACACACGACTTTGGCAAGAGCCAGATTGCGGCGTTCGAAGCCGATCGGTTGAAGACGCAAACGGAACTGCTGAACCATCGCAAAAACAACCTGGAAATCCGCAGCCCGATCGATGGGATCATCGTCAGTGGTGATTGGAAGCAATCCGAAGGCGCTCCCCTGACTCGCGGTGAAACATTGTTTGAAATCGCGCCGGTCGGTGCGATGAAGGTCGAGATCGAAGTCCCTGAAAAAGACATCGCCTACGTTGGTGCTGGAATGCGAACGCAGATCCACACGCATGCGATGCCAGACCGAGTCATGCACGGTGCGATCACGCGAATTCACCCTGCGGCGACCCTGCGTGATTCTGAGAATGTGTTTCTGGCCGAGGTCACAGTGGATGATCAAGACGGTTTGCTGCGACCCGGTATGAAGGGCCGCGCGACGATCTATGGGAACAAGCGTCCGATCGGATGGATCGTCTTTCATCGTCCGTGGAACTTGCTGCTTCGCTGGTTGGGTGTCTGATGACGCAGCGTGACCCCGGAACCATCGACTGGCAGCAACAACCGATTCGCATCGCGAGTGACGTGAAGGTCTGGCCCGTCCGCGAAACGGGGGAGCCGATCTATCGGATTGAAATTCCCGCCACACATGAATTCTTTCGCGTGGGACTGCCCGAGTACACGTTTCTGTCTGCGCTCGACGGGCATCGTACGATCGCGCAAGCCTGCGGGTTGGTCACCGCGAAGATGGGACGTGCTGCTCCCTCGTCTTCCCAATGTGAGTCGATCGCTCGCTGGCTGATCGATCATCGATTGGCTCACTTTGCCGATGCACCGCCACCTCGCAGGGGGCGTTCCGGTCAGACGTCAAATTCCAGCGAATCCAAGGCCCAATCACTGATGCGGTGGAATCCTTTTTGGATCAAAACACCGGTTCCGGGTGCGGCGAAGTTGCTGTTGCCGCTTTCACGCGCTCTGGGGTTTCTGTTCTCAACGTCGATGTTGGTGGTCGGGGTGTTGTTCATCGTCGCGGCGTTGTTTGGGCTGACGACGCGGTGGTCGGAATTTCTTGCCGGGGCGGCGTCGATCTTTGATCCGTCCAACTGGGCTTGGTTGTTGCTCACGGCGATCGGGCTGAAACTGGTGCATGAGCTGGGGCATGCGATTGCCTGTCACCGCGCGGGCGGGACGGTGCGAGAAGCCGGTGTGGTTTGGGTGCTGATGACACCGCTGGCCTACGTTGATGTCTCCAGTTGTTGGCGATTGTCGTCGCGTTGGTCGCGAATCGGAGTTGCTTCGGCAGGCATGTTTGTCGAAGGCGTTGTTGCTTCCTTTGCGATCGTGGGATGGGTGTTCTGTGAGAGCGAGATGATCCGCTGGTGGTGTCACCATGTGATTCTCACGGCGGGACTTTCGACGGTTCTGTTCAATGCCAACGTGCTGATGCGATTCGATGGCTACTTCATGCTTTCGGATGGGATGGACGTTCCCAACTTGGCCACCGAAGCCAACCAATCGGTGCGCCAGTTCTTGCGGCGTTGGTTTTTGGGGGATGCCACTTGGGTTCGCTCCCACACGGGTTGGCGACGGACGGCCGTGTTCGTTTACGGATGGTGCGCGGTCGCTTGGCGGGTGCTCGTCTGCGTGTCGCTGGGCATCGCGGCGTCGACAATGCTCGGTGGTGCAGGGGTTTTGCTGTCGGTGTTGGGAGGATGGATGTGGTGGGGCAAACCGTTTGTGACTTGGCTGCAATCGATGCGGACGCTGTGGCGCACGCACCCGCTTCAGGTGTGCCGCGGCGCGGGGCTCGGTTCGTTGGCAGTGGGGATGCTCGGATGGATGTTGGTCGCGATGCCAGTGCCCTCATCGGTTCGAGTTCCGGTGGTGGTTCAGTATCGCCCGGAGTCGGCCGTGCGAGTCGGTGCGGAAGGGTTCCTGGTGGAACTGTTGGTGAATGCGGGAGACCAGGTTCAGGCGGGCGACCGGTTGGCGGTCATCGAGAACCGCGAGCTGCTGCAGCGAGTCGCGGAGTTGGAAATTGCACAGCAGCAAAATGACATCCGGCTTCGCAAAGCGATCGAGTCACGAGAGGAATCCGAGCGGCTGATTTTGTTGGACAATCGCCAAGCGATCTCGGACAAACTGCAAACGCTTCGAAAGCAGTCCGATCAGTTGCAGGTTCGGGCCGTTCAATCGGGATGCGTGATCGCCGAGGATTTGCTGTCAAAACTCAACACGTACGTGAACGAAGGTGATGTGCTGATGGTGGTTGCGACGCCGACGGACAAAGAAGTCTTGGCGGTGATCAATCAGTCTCAGGTCGAAGACGTTCGACAGCAAATCGGGGAACCGGTGCGGTTGGTTTCGGCTGGACGGCAGACGTTTTGGGGCACGCTCGATCAACTTCAGCCACGAGCATCCGACCGAGTGCCCAACGCATCGTTGGCCGCCACTCACGGGGGACCACTGGCGGTTCGCATGAAGGATGAGTCCTCGGCGGTATCCTCGAGTGATGATCGTTTAGGAGAGGCAACGATCGATGCGATGCGATTGCTGCAACCGCATTTTCGAGGCGTCCTGAAACTGTCGGCAACCGAGGCCCAACGCGTGCCAGCAGGGATGCGTTTGGAAGCCCATTTCGGTTGGCATCAAGCTCCCATCGCCACGCGACTGAAACGCTGGTTCCAAAACGCTCTGGCGGAAGCCGCCGAGGCCACGGAATGAGCTGTTGTTGCAGCAGGAAGCAGGAATGGAGCCTGTTTCCAGTCCTGAATCACGGTTCAGATGTTGCGTGGGTTCAGCACCGGGAACGCTTCACCAGCCGCTGGCAGCGTCCGCATGGAATCGAATTGCGGGTGTTTGATCAACAGCAACGGCAGCATCGGGCTGCGGGTTTGAAGCAGTCTCGCCAATCGTTGCTCGGCCGGTTCTCGCGTTGGAACATCGGTGCGGCGGAGCTGCAGAATGGTTTCGTTCAAGGAAGGCCCGTAGGGACCATACGGGAGCGTTTGCAAACGCGTCTCGCGTTGTTCCCAGTAGCGATCAGCACCGTCGGTTGCAGTCCACTTGAGTTCTGGATCCAAGTCCGCCGCGGATTTGAAGTCGCTGCTGTGTTCGTATAAATCAATCAGCAGACCACGAGTGAAACTCTCGGGACCGATTTTGTCCCCGTCGCTCTTGGGCATCACGGCCTTGGCTTCATTGACCGCGCGAGTCTTGTTTGCAATGAACCACTGGGCACGTGCCAAGTCCGACTGCAACAACTTGGAAGAAGGGTGCATCGACGCGGCAATGCGAAGGGAACGAACACCGGCCATCTCCTCGTACAACATCAATTCGACCCAGCCGAGTTGGTGGTGCACTTGCCATGAGTTTCTCGTCTCGTTCGCCAAACCACGCAGAATATCGCGAGCTGGCATCAGATCGCCGAGACTCTGATACATCAACATCGCCGACGCCAAGCGAGCTTCCACGTTTGATGTATCGATTTCCAATGCGATCTGAACGGATTGCCGGGCTTGGATGATCAACTCTTGAGCCTCTTCGTCGCCAACGCGGCCTGCCAGGGTCAACGATGTCAGGCCTTTTCCCGCGTGTGCGGGTGCGTAATTGGGGTCTTCTCGAAGCGCACTGTCGAAGCACTTCAGTGCCGAACGCATTCCGTCGATGCTGTCCGGGTCGGCTTGAGTTCGTCCTTTGAGCAAACAGGTGAAGGCGCCCGGGTCACGCGGTTTGGATTCGCCGGGATGTTCGAGCAAGCTCCGATTGATCGCGGTCGCGACTTGCCGGGCGAGGTCGGTTTGTTCGATCAGGTTGTCGCCCGCGGTGGTGCGAATGACTTTGCCCCAAATCTGCGTGCCGGTTTCGGCACAAATGATTTGGACATTGACATCCATCACACCGCCTTGAGCGCCCGTTGCCTCGGTGAAGGTGCCGGCGACCAAGGCATCCACTTCGAGTCTCGATGCCGCATCGCGATATTGATCGGGGAAGCTGGCGGTCATCGGCACATACTTGGGTACCGACAACCCTTCCAAGCGGCTCAGTTCATTGGCGACCAAGCCAGCCAACAGTTCACCGCGTTGCAGCATGCGTCCGCCGGCGGGTTGAGGATCAACCTGCGCGGTCGATTCAGGTTGTGTGGCGGGAGTGAAGCTGAGCACGCCAATCGAGCGAATCTGGTTCAACTTGCTCCAGTTGCCGCTCAGTCCAGACATCCCAACCAACGCGCCCGCGAAACTTCCGCCGACCATTTCAGCGAACCGACGACGAGAAATGCCGCCAGCCATATGAATCGGCTGCGTGAGCGACACGCCGTCCATTGGCAATGCCAGCGTCTCGCCCTCCTGAGGCGGCATGGTTGCACCGCCACTCGAAAGCGCAGTGACCACCGTCGCCGCAGTGGGACGTTCTGCAGGAGTTTTTCGCATCATCGCCATGATCAAATCTGCCAGCGCGATGTCGTCGCGACGGCGGCCAGGATCAGGCAAGGGAGTCTTCTCCAAAACCGCTGCGTAACGGCTGGCCGGTGATTTTCCGGTGAAGGCGGGGCGTCCGTAGAACGCTTCGAACAACACGCACCCGAGCGAGAACACGTCCGCGGCAGGCGTGACCGTTTCGCCGCGAGCCTGTTCGGGCGCCATGTAACCTGGCGTCCCCAGGATCATGCCCGCACGGGTTTTCGCGTCATCTTCGTCATTGCTGGCGTCGTCGTGTTGATTCTCAGGATCCGATTCCCCAGGGCCAAACACAGCGCGACCGACACGCGACAACCCAAAGTCAAAGAGTTTGACCGATGGCAAGGAGTTTTCGCTCGAAGGCTGTGTCGCCAGGGAATGACTGCTGATCGTGTTGGTGGTCGCTGCTGACGGCGTGGGAGAACCACTGCGACGTCCAACCAACATCACGTTTTCGGGTTTCAAATCGCGGTGAATCACTCCGGCCGCGTGAGAGGTTGCCAGGGCTTCGGCCAGTTGCCTGCCCCAGACCCGGACCATTTGCGTGGTGACCGGTGCCACATCCGTTCGCCGCTGTTCCATCCGTCGCATCAGTGTCTCGCCACGCAGATGCTCCATCACGGCGTAGGGCATCCCATCGTGCACCCCGACATCGAACAGTTCGACGATGTTGGGGTGGGTCAACGAAGCCACGGCCTTGGCCTCGCGTTGGAATCTTTCGACCAAGGTGGGATGCCCGTTGGTCGAGAGCATTTTGACGGCGACGCTGCGTTCCAGTCGGGTGTCGGTGGCACGGTACACCACGCCCATCCCGCCACGTCCCAGAACTCCATCCAAGCGGTACGGGCCGATTTCGGTGCCCATCGGCGGCAGCGAATCGATCGGGTCGTTGGACGATGCCTTCGCCAAGGCCTTTTGGACGCGTTCTTCCGCCGAGGCAGGCGATCCAAAGCCGTTGGAGGTCCCGTTCGCTTCCAGGGCGGGTGTGTTCAGCAATGCCAGGTTCTGCGACGGCGTGTCATTGGAAGACGCCAGGACCTGCGTCAGCTCCCCTGAATCACCGTGGATACCCAGGTTCCCGTCGATCTCGGCTCGAATCGCTTCCAATTCGGAACGCAGCAGATCGGCGTGCTCACCGCCATGTCGTTCGACAAGCGATTGAATGCTGACCAAATCGGAGGTTGCTGGTTCTCCATCCGCGATTTGCCGAAGAGCGGACTCATATTCCAAGCACACCGCGTCGAGGCGGGCTAATTCGCGGGCAGGCAGATCACTCAAATTCATCGGGAATCACTTCCGTAGTGTGCTCTGATCGAAGCGTGTGTGCGAGGAGCTTGGCAACGCTTCTATGTTTGGTCCGGCACGGACTCCGCCGCTTCCGTCCATGTTTTTCGTATCAATTGCAGGCGTCGTTCGACCGCTCGCTTGCTCACGCCCAGTTTGGTCGCGATCTCATCTACCAAAAAACCGTCCATTCGCATCACTGCGATTTCCCGCAATTGCTCGTCCGGTAGATCATCCAATAATTTCTCACATGCCTCGGCCAGCTCCAGTCTCAAGTCGGGCGGGGCGTTGTCGGATTCGCCTCGTCCGGCGAACTGCTCCAACCCTGCACGACCGGAATCCCCCGAAGCGTCCAGAAAGACTGACTCACCTCGAACCTGGCCGCCACCCCGTTTTTGTCGCGTTTGACGACGCAAATGAGCGTTCACCTTGCGACTGGTCAACGTGATCAGCAGTCCCCAGAGATTATCCGGGCCTGACAAATCAGGGAACTTTTCTCGCCGAACCCCCGCAATGAAACTATGGAACGCCGAAAGCGCAATGTCTTCTTCGTCGCCAGACCGCCGAAGGTTCTTGGGCAATCTGGTTCCTGCCAGCCGAACGAGGGGTTGGAAGTAGCGTTCCCATAGAACGGCGGTGGCATCGTCGTCGCCTTGCCGAACGAGTTCCAGCAAATCGGCGAACTCTTCGAGCGTCAAATCGTTCATTCTGGCGATTCTCCTCGCACTGGCGGCAACACTTCTGCGGTGTAGGTCACTTCGCCCACATCTTCCGCCAATCTCGAACCCGCCAAAACGGATCCCGCCTCAAAGTGGCTGCGGCGAGCATATCCCATGGCCAAACCTTCCCCTTGATCGTTGATGCGTCCCACACTGGTGATTCGCCCCACCGGTTTGGCATCCGCGGCCGCGTCTTGAGCACGAAGTTTGTCGTCCGCCTCGGGCTGGGTCCCCGCTGGCAATCCAGACAGCTTCCAACGCACCAGTTTCTTTTGAACTTGCCCCAGTGCGTCCAAGCGAGCGACCGTTTCCTGCCCTAAGTAACAGCCTTTGGTGAAGCTGATCGTTTGCGTCTCTCGGTCGGCTTCCTGAGGCAAATGAGCGTCCGTCAGATCGATTCCAAACCAAGGGAACCCGGCCGCAAGACGATGAGCGTGGAAATCGTTTTCGTCCCCCGCAACCAACGAATCGGACTCCACTCCCAATCGTTCGGCAATCACCGAGGGGTGTTCCGGGGCGGTTTCCACGGGCAGCAAGAACAACGTGCCGGACTTCACCCAAGGCAAGCGATACGAATCGATGCCGTCTTGGGTCGTCATGCGTGGCGACGGAGTCGTCTGGGCCGGTTCTTCGTTGCCATCGATGACCATCCAAGCGGCCAGGTCTTCGTCGCGAATCACCGGCGCCGCGTCTTCGCGGATCGTGTAGCGGTCGGCGTGCTCGGCGATGGCTTGCGATTGCCGCATGCTGCTGGCGCTATCCGCGGTTGCGATGACGCCAGGGGATCCGATCATTCGGTACCCGTTTTCAGTGGCAAAGGCGACGACGTGGCCCAAGCACTTGCCGCGAACATTCGTGATGAACGTCTCCAATCCGAAGCGGTTCGGACTTTCAGAGGTCAGCTTTTTGACATCGTTGGTGGTCAAGTTGTGCAGGATCGCGGTGGCGTCTGCACCGACCAAATCCACAACGGACAAGGCGGGCAAACGGATCAGCAACGAAGAAGATGGCATATTGGCGAATTGAAAAGAGGGCTGATGAGGCTGTTCATCTTACCGTGAAGGTGCCCATTCGCGATCCAGGAACAGCCAGCTGAGGGGGCAATGTGTCTCATTTGACCACCCAAAAGCTGATTCTCACGCCAAACCTAGGTCACAACCGCTTTTGCGACAATCCAACGCAAAGTGGGCGTTTCCGCTGACCCCCATTTCATAGACTTGGACCATCACCTCCGAGCTGGTTCGCAGCCGGACGGATGATTTTCAATCCGGGCCACACTTCGCCCCCCGACGCTTTTCTCACCTGAACAATTGTGTGACAATTTGAACGGCGTCCCCGTTCGGGTCGACGCCCAGCTCTTTTCTAAAAAACGAATCAAACAACAGGTGCGGCATGCGTTGGCGTGGACGACGACAAAGTGACAATGTGGAAGATCGTCGGACCAGTGGCGGTGGCGCGGTCGTTGGCGGTGGGATCGGCGTGATCGTGATCGCGATCATCATCGGCTTGCTGGGCGGCAACCCTCAGCAGTTCCTGCAACAAGCCGCCCAGCAACCTGCCCCGGGTGGTGCTGGTGGCGAGGTCGAGCTGACACCGCAAGAAATCGAAGCCGGTGAATTTGTCAGCACCGTCTTCGCCGATACCGAAGACGTCTGGACGGATCTGTTTGCCCAGGCCGGCCGCGAATACAAGAAACCGACACTGGTGCTGTTCAAAGACCAAGTCAACAGTGGATGCGGCATGGCCAGCAGCGGCACGGGACCGTTCTATTGCCCGGCGGATGAAAAGGTTTACCTGGACACCTCTTTCTTTGGCCAGCTCGCTCGCCAACTCGGTGCACCGGGGGATTTTGCCCAAGCGTATGTGGTCGCTCACGAAGTCGGCCACCACGTCCAAAACCTGCTTGGCTACACCGATCAACTGGATCAAATTCGGCAACGGGTTCCGGAAGTGGAATACAACAAGTATTCAGTCAAGTTGGAACTGCAAGCGGACTTCTTCGCCGGCGTGATGCTGCACCATGCGGAAAAGAAATACCGCATCATCGAAGACGGTGACATCGAAGAAGCGATGACGGCCGCGCGCGCCATCGGCGACGACACGCTGCAAAAACGCAGTCGAGGTTATGTCCAACCCGAAACGTTCAACCACGGCACCAGCGAACAGCGTCTGCGTTGGTTCACCAAGGGCCTGCAAACCGGCGACCTGAACCAAGGCGACACCTTCCAAACCGACCAGCTTTAGAGTGCCACGATCAAGCCGCTTCGGTGCCGCTCCGGCAGTTCAGAGTAGAACAGTTGTCCCCAACTGTTTGCGTGCCAGCTTCGAAGCTTCGAAAGGCTTAATGCGATTGCGATTGAAATTGGACGCAAAGGCGGAGAATCGTCAGGGACATTGCCCCTGCGATGGAAAGAAACAGGATTGGGTTGGCCGATGGCCTTCTGGCTTCTCGACGCGTTGACTCGTCAGTTCATCTCTTGCGTCAAAAATCAGTGTCAATAAAAACCAGTGTCAATCAATTCACCTTGATCGCGAGTGCCGAGTGCACCCCACAATCCAAAGTTGCTGGGATTCCCTGGAGCCTGCTCGCCTTCTCCGCCAAGAATGACCGAGGGGATTTCGTAACCGGCGTCGATCGAGTCGGTGATGAACTTGATCGCGCCGTCCGCCATCGCGACATGCGCGCCACCCTGGTGACGGCTGCTCATCGTCAATGTTCCAATCGTGGTTTCGTCCCCTCCAAAACAGAGTGCTGCATTGGGAGGCAGCGTTGTGTTGAATCCAGTCATCAACGGCAGTGCGTCGGCCCAGCGGAAACCACGCCCCTGAGCTTGGTTGGATGAAAGCTGAGCCGAACCCGCTGAAACATCCCAAAACATGGGCCGGTCTACATCTTGCTGTGACCTGCACATCCCCGCGTCATCCAGCACGCCACCGCCCCAACCATTGTTCAACGAAGGAAACGTTCGGATGTCTTTGTCGCCCAAGTCGGTGCAGATCTCACCCAACATGATCGTCGAGGACAATCCGTCCCTCACGTCGTCGTAAGAGGTGATCATGCGTGGCACGAACATGCCGCGACCGGTCGCTTCCATTTGCAATTTGCCACTGGGTGACCAAGCGGTTCCGTCGTGTATCCACAAGCCTTCGTCCAACCCTTGGATCGCGTCGCCAAGACACGCGGCGTAGTTCGTGCGTCCGAGTGCAGGGAGTCCTATTCCCGGATCGGACGGACAACGAAATGTCCCCACCTCATTCCGCCACGGTTCGTAGGCGGAGATGGAAGGTGCGGGGCCCATGGGCGGGTAGGTGTGTCGCACTTCGCCCTCGCCCAGGTCTCCGAAGTCCATCTCGTCGTAGAACTCCATCTCGTCATAGTCATATCCAGAGTAGTAGTTCTCTCCCTCATTGCTGTCACCCTGCGGCGGATCACCCTCATGGCTTTCGTTGATCGCTTCCCAGAGAGGAACCTGGCCAACGAAGGGTGTGATGGAAACTAAGAAGCTCAATCGAAACTGATTCGTTGTCAGCGGATCATTGGCGTTGTTGAAGGTCCCCGTTCCATGCGGCGGCAGATGCCCGAACGCATCGTGGTACTGCGCCACGCCCAAAGCGATCTGACCGAAATTGTTGGAACAACTCATCCGTCTGGCTGCCTCTCGTGCCGCTTGCACCGCTGGCAACAACAGCGCGATCAAGATCCCGATGACGCCCGTCACAACAAGCAACTCCAACAGCGTGAATCCGTTTCGACGTTGTGATCGCGTCATGTCATCCTCGCACAGATAGAAAGTGGGATCGGCTTCCAGCCTGTCGTTTTGTTCGAAACTTTTTAGGCTCATCGCATACTTCCCTCGGGGGAATCCGCTAGTCTAACGTTCCGCGGCGCGTGGCGGTTTCGTGCCCAAGATTTTCGCAGGAGAACTTTCATCGGTGATCAGCCCCGCGTCTCGTCTGTCCCCCATGGATCCGAACTTCGCCACCGAAGTGATCCAGAACTGCTTGACCTCCGCGATTCAGCGCGGTGCCAGCGACGTGCACCTTCAGCCTCGCGCGGAGTCATGGGAGATCTCCTTTCGAATCGATGGCGTTCTGCAAACGGTCGAGTCGTTTCCGAGAAGCGAAGAAAGCGATCCGGTGGCACGACTGATGGCGCTCGCGGGATTGCCGTCCTATCGAATGGGCGTGCCCCAAGAAGGTCCGCTGCGATGGCGAAGTGGTGACGCAGATCGCAACGCAAGCGACACCGAACGTGAAATGCGACTGGGAGTCTTCCCGACCGTGCATGGCAATCGGGCTGCCATTCGAATCATGGAAGACCGCGAAAACGTTCGGCAATTGCATGAACTTGGGCTCGATGAAAACACACGGAGTCGTCTGCAAACAATTTGCAACGCTCGCGACGGTTGGTTGTTGGTGGCCGGTCCTGCGGGAAGCGGGAAGACGACGACTCTGTACGCTTGCCTGTCACACATCGCCAGCGGGGACTTCCGACGCAGTGTGTTGACGATCGAAGACCCGATCGAATCGGTGATCGACTCGATCAGTCAAAGCCAACTGCAGTCCAGCAGCGGTTTGACGTTGGCGTCCGCCATGCGGGCCGCTGTTCGCCAGGACGCGGAGGTGTTGCTGGTCAGCGAAATCCGCGACGTGGAAACCGCCGAGGCTGTGCTGGCAGCGTCGATGACAGGTCACCTTTGTTTCTCGTCGATTCATGCGGGAACCGTGGGAGGAACTTTGCGTCGGTTGGTGCAAATGAACCTGCCAACGTTCGCGATTCAAAGTGGACTGCGTGGCGTGATGTGCCAACGCCTGCTGCGGCGACGATGTGATGCCTGCCATGCCGACGCAAACCGTGATTGCCATCAGTGTCACGGAGCGGGCTACGCCGGGCGGATTCCGATCGCTCAAATCGTGGACCTGAACGATTCCCAATGTGGATCGGCCATCTTCGACGCGTTGGCCAATCAGCTTCCCGCATCCGAGCTGGATCGAATCATCGAAGACGCGGGCATCGATTCCCTGCGAGCCCAAGCCGAACGCTTGATCGAAGCGGGGGTGACGGATCGAGAAGAAGTGTTCCGCGTTTTGGGACACCGTTCATGAACAGCGGCCCCGCTCCAACGCCTGCCTCCACCGCCGACTCGATCCAACTCAACGACGAGTCGCTCGCGATGTTGTTGGAGGAAGTTTCCGCGATGGCCAACTCCGGACGTTCGCTCGTCTCAGGCTTGGCTGGATTGAATGACGTGGCGCTCGGGCGTCTCGGTCGAGCAGCGGATTTTGTTCGTGCGCGAATCGAGCAAGGTCAGTCTCCTTCGGTCGCGATGGCTTCGCTGTCGTTGCCCTACCAAACGCCGATTCGAATCGCCATGCAAATCATGGCGGAAACGGGATCGACGCAGCCCATTCACGAAACGGTTCGCTTGATTCGGCAACGCGACGACCAACGACGACACGTTTGGTTGGCTGCGATCAACCCGCTTCTCAACATGTTGGTCGCCTCGGTCGTGGCGTTCTTCGTGTTGCCGTGGATCTTGATAGCGATTTCGGAATCGGAACCCATTCCATCGCCCTTTGCTCCTTCCGTCACAGAAATCTGCCAGACATTTGCGCAGAACTACGCCCTCGCCGCCGTGGTTGTGATTTGTATCCTGGCGTGCTTTGCCGTTTGGATTCACTGGGGAATCAGACGTTCGATTCGACGAGCCCAGCCCTCTCGTGTTCTGGCGACGTTCTGTCGATGGTTGGCCATTCAAATCGAGATCCCTGACGCGAAAATCGACACTGCTCGAGCGATCGAGTGCGCCGCAGAAGTCGCTGCTTCGGGAGCACCGGGAGGCTGGAAGGCCGTCGCCACCAACGTTCGCCGCGGCGCTACCTCCGAGCACTCGCTCGAGATTCCTCAGCAGGCTCCCGCTCCGATCAAGGAGTGCGTCGTGGACTTGGTGGCTGGAAAACGCGATCCGCAAGCGATCGCCCATGACTTGCGCAAACTCAGTGAACTGCACGAACAAAGAGCGAATCAACAGCAAACTTGGTGGCTGCAGAACGTTCCTCACTGGATCGCTTGGATCCTGATGATTGCCATCATCATTGTTTTGTTGCAGGCTGCGATTTCGCCACTGCTCCATGCCATCGGGGAGGTTCCCCGATGAATCCCTGGAGCATTGCCGACCAAGCCGAAGTGGAGACCTGGGCTGCCATCCGTGACAACGGGCGTTCCAGCCTCGCTCGAGCTGCCACACTCAGCCTGCTGTACCTGCTGGCGGCGTTGGCAGTCGGAGCGTTTCTACTTTTCGCGGTCGCACAGATTTGCGAAGGAGCGGTCTACTACGTCGGTTGGGAAGAGGAAGAATTCGTGGTCACTTGGATGTACACCCTGATGTGGATCTATGCGGGGGCGGCGGTGATCGCATTGGCGGGATGGTTGTTGGTTCTGCTTTCTTTGCAAGGTCGTTTGCCCGTTTTCCCTTCAGTGGTTGCGGCGAAGATCCCTGGTGTCGGACGAGCGATACAAACGATTGCTCTGGCGGATTTTTGCGAATCGATTTACCGGTCCGTGGTTGGGTCGCAAACCTACGGGGACGCGTTTCGATTTGCCTCCCAGGAAGCACGCTTCACTCCGCTTCAAAACTGGGCCGCTCATTCGGCTCTGCGGCTCGATGCCGGACAGTCTTGGGAACATGCCCTGAGTCACCCTCCGATCAAGGATCATCCGTTGGCAGCCGTGACGGCACTCGGACAAGGTCAATTGTCGCGGGAGGAAACCATCCGCATGTGGTATCAGGCGGCCTCGGACAGTCATTCTCTGATTGAGTCCAGATCCCAACGCAGTGTCAGACATCTGTTTCGGATCGGACTGATTGGGGCAGTGTTGACGGCGGGTTTCGCGATTTTGGCTGCGAACACAGCCATTGTCTCGGTGATCGAAGGCCTGACCTACTTTGGATGGTGGTGAGAAGCAGTGTCACATCAATTCATTTTCATCGGCATTGCCATCGTCTGCGGACTGTTCGCTGCGACCTTGCGGACCATCAAGCGGAATCTGATCGCAAAACCAGCCTCGCAATTCCGCCCGAAAACGGTTCGTATTTTTGCGTTCTTTGAATGGTTGTTTTGGTTGGCTTGCGTGGTGGCGTTGGCAATTTCAGCGCCTCATCCCGTCACCTTCGTGTTGTTGGCCATGCTGATGGGGACGCTGTTGGTTGCCCGGCGTTGGACTTACCTTGACGAAGCGGAATCGCTGAATCGTTGGATGCGATTGGCGGCGGGCACACGCGCGTCCTACCCCGTCTTGGCAGAATCGCTCGCCAATGGTTCGACCAGCCGCATCGCCTGCCAAGCCAAATCATTCTCTGCCCGATTGATGCGAGGCGAGTCACTGGTCAAAGCCGTCCGGCGATCCAAACTGCCGGTTTCCGCCGACACGCTGGCGGCGATCCAGCATGCCCAGCCGCAATCGACTGCCGCGTCCGCGAAAGAAACGTCGCGATTCGAAGACATCGACGCCACCACTCCGGCGTCCGCCCCCATCATTGCCGAACAATTCATTTACTTGCTTGCCACCATGTTCTTGGCATGGGGCATGGGAAGCTTGTTTCGGTCAAACTTGATCGAACTGTTTGATGAATTTGGGGACGAGTTCGTCAGTACGCGATCGAGTTTCGGTGGTGTGCTACAAACGATCACGACGGTCTACGAGACGATGATGATCGTTCTTTCGGTCTGGTTCTTGATGGCGATCCTGATTCGTTGGCAACCGACCTGGTTGATCCGCTGGATCCCTTGGTTTGGGAAAGACGCGATCGAACGCTGGCGTTGCGAAATTCTGCGGTCGCTGGCCATCGGCATTCGTGCGGGGCACGCTGAACCTGAGTTGCTGTCGCTTGCGTCGCAATCCTCTCGGGTTCCTTGGATTCGGAATCGATGCCGCAAGGCATCCCGGTTGATCGAAAATGGCACCACCTTGCCGGATGCTCTCCACCGTTCGCGAGTGGTCACTTCAAAAGAGCAAACATGGCTGACCAGCGCCGCCGGCAACCATCATCTGCCCTCCGCGATCAATCAATTGGTTGACAATCTCACGCGTCGTCGATCGTTACGATGGAAACTTCGCATGTCGTGGTTGGTCCCGCTGGGGACCGTCTTGGTGGGAGTCTACGTGATGGCCCACATCATGGCTGTGTTTTTGTTTCTGACCACCCTCACCCAAGCACTCAGTTGAACGAATGAGAGCGGCTTCTTCCAACCGATCACGCACGAACGCACACCATGGTTTCACGTTGATGGAAACCATGGCTGGGGTTGCGTTCCTCGCCATTTCGACTGGGTTCGCGGTGCAAATGCATCACAGTGGACGAGCGTTCGATCGTGTCTCCACCGATCGTCTGGAACGCCAGCTTGCCATTGAAAATGAAGCCCAACGACTGTCATTGATTCCCTACGACGACCTGGCGGGCGTCGTCGAGCAACGTGACCCGGATTCCAGTGTTCAGATCCAAATGGAGCCCTTTGAAACGGATTCCCGAGACGGTTTGCATTTGACGATCCAAACCACCGTCCATTCGCAAACGCTGCAGCATCATATGTGGCGAATGGAGCCGAACGAATGAATCAACGACACGGCTTCACCCTGATTGAAACGCTGGTCACGCTGGCCCTCGTCATCGCCATGTTGGGCGGGACGCTGGGGTTGGTGTCGTTGATGCGCACCAGCAGCCAGCACGCAACGACGGCCGCGCTCGACCGGCAAGAGATTCGACGATTGGCGAATGACATCCGGCGGGATGTTGCGGATGCCAACCAAGTCGAAGTGGAGGGGGCGCAGTTGATCCTCGACTTCAGCGATTCTAATTCACGAATCGTGTACGACTTCGGTTCCGAACCCGCTTTCGCTCGCACCGTTGAGTCCATTGGCCAATCCACTGAAGATTCGTTGAAAGCATCCGACCGCTACCTGATCAACGAAAGTTCTCAGGTCGAGCTCCGGTTGCAGCCACTTTCGCAAGACGACACCGATTCCGATCGAGAAACATCGCTCGTCGAGCTAACCGTTGCACTGCCTGATCGTCCCACTCAACCGATTCAAATCCTGGCTGCCCCGAGGATGTCCCCTTGATTTTGACACACGCCCGTCGCCGGATTCATCGCCGACATCCTTTGCCAATTCGCCGCGGTTTAGCCGCCATGGGGTTGGTGCTCGCGCTGGCCTTGTTGGTTGGAACGTTCGCCATCGCGACGGGAGGACGAGCCACCCAATCACGACGACATGACCTGCATCATCAATCCGTCGCGTTGCTCGAATCCGCGATCCGGACCGCTCAGACGCTGGGCGACGAGCTCGAATTCGACCTTCGGCTGCCTGTTGACGAAGACGCCGGAGTTTGGATCGATGTGAAAGTCATCACCTCCAGTGAACCACCCAACCAAATCGAAGCCACTTTGGTTCGCAACAACCAGCCTGGCATGTCGATCCGACGTCTACAACGAGGCAACTCATGAACGTTCGCCAGTCAAAACCTCTCGCTTGTTTCGGCAGCACAAAGCACGGCTTCACCTTGGTCGAATTGCTGGTCACGATCGCGATCATCGGGGTCCTGGTTGGGATGCTCACTCCGGCGCTCCAATCGATTCGCGAAACGTCCCGGCGTGCGTCCTGCCAATCGAAAATGCTCCCGATTGGTTTGGCAATCCAAAGCTATCACGATCGTTGGATGCACTTTCCCGTGGGAACGGTCTTGGATCCAAACGATGGGATCGCCGGACCAATCGCCAGCACCGCGGTGGGGAACCATCACAATTGGTTAGGGCGGTTGATGGACTTGATGGACCAACCCGTCATTGGTGATCGCATCCTTCGTTCGGTCAGTGTTTACGACGAGGCCAATCGGCCTGTGTTGGCATTGAGTGTCCCGCATGTTCAGTGTCCATCTGCCGCGAGAACGCCGGACAACGCCAGCAGTTATGTTGGGTTGCACCATCCGACTGAAAAATCCATCGATGAGAGCGACCATGGCGTCTTCCTTCTCAACGTCGCGATCACGCGTGACGATGTGACGGATGGATTGGCGAACACCGCCTTCGTTTCAGAGAAGTTGTTGCCACTCGATGATCTGGGATGGTTGAGCGGGACCCGCGCCACGCTGCGGAATGTCGGTGGGGGAATCCAAACCGTCGACGATCGCTTTGCCAAACCACCGGCGTCAGCAGTGGGTTCGGTCGGCAGTCGCCATCCCGGCGGTGTCCACTTCTTGTTTGGATCTGGCGAAGTTCGTTTCCAGTCGGCGCAAACCGACCCGCGGATCTTGCAGCAAATGGCCGACCGTCGTGACGGTGAATTGCCACTTCAGTTTCAATCGATCGAGTCTCTTCGCGAGCAGAGTTTGGAATGAATGACTCGTTGCCGGAGGAGGATCAAGTCGATGGGGTGCTGTTGGGATGGTGCTTGGTTTGGTCGGTCGTTCTCTCAATTGTTGCGGCAAGCTTCGGCGGGTTGCAGAATCTCAAGGATTTAGCGGACGAGAACCAGTTGTTTCTGGCATGTTCACTTGGTGGACTCACCGCGAGTTGGGTTGCGTTGGGCACTTGGTGCTCGCTGATTCATGTGCCTGCCGAAGGCCGTTCCAGAAGGCGTACACGACGTTGTCAAATGGGCGTGGGGTGCTTCCTGCTCGTCGATGCGATCGTGATTGCATTGGCGTGGCTGTCCATGCCATCGATCGCGACGCAGTTGATGCTTGTGGCCGGCCTTTCATGCTTGGGGCCATTTCTAATTTGGCAATGGTTTCGGCGTCCCATTTATCGAGGGAAGACTCCTCCGACCGGCCAACGCAACATCCGGCAGATTCTGGGGATGGCGTTCACGATCGCGGTCGCCAATGTGCTTTTCAAAATCGCCGGTATCTGGATGGATTTGTCCCAAGGGATGATCACGCTGGTGCTCAGTCTCGCCGTCGGTTGGACACTGCTTTTACTCACACTGTTGAGCCGCCAATGGGCCTGGATCTTTGGGCTGATTCCGCTTCTCATCGGCCAACCCTTTGTGGTCCTGTTGATCGTGGACATGGAAAGCGGCAACGCCGACGAGCAAGCGATGATCGTCAGCGGCACCTTCATCGGTTTCTATCTGTTCGCGATGCTGTACGTGTTGCTGCTGAGATCAAGCGGACACAAGTGGTTTCGTTCGATCTGAAATAAAAAGCAGACCAACGACCGGCACAAACCGGGGATCATTCGGCGACGGGGCGAACAACTGTCGTCGCTCCGCGACTTGAGGACTTGTGTGTCGTTGGTGTGTGACCTTGGGTTGAAAACCCAAGGCTTCCGGCTTCCGTCGCTCCGCGACTGGTTGTGGGTGTTCGGTGTTTTAACAACCGCGGAGCGGTGACAGTTGATAGCCTCGGGTTTTCAACCCGAGGTCTTGGGTGTCACGATTTCGCTCGACAAGCCGCGGAGCGGCGACAGGTGGTGAGGGATGCGATGGGGGATGGATTGAAAAAGTGAAATTGTAAATTGTAAATTTCAAAATCTGGACGGTGGAGGCGATGACGGGGCTCGTACCGAAGGAGCATCATGGCGGCGATCCTCGCCCCGGATGGGGCCGGCTTCCTTAGCTCGGGGCGGGAGCCCCGAGACTGATGGCGGACCACGGACGGTCGCCCCGGATGGGGCCGGCGTCGGGTATGCCGCGCGGGCCTTGCTGACCGGTTTGTGGAATTTGCTGTCGGTTGGCCACTCTTGGCCGACGTCCGCCACTCTGACGGGCAAGAGTACCCATCCTACATTCGTTAGAACGTCGTGGACGACTCAATCGACGAGCCGTGACGCGTTGGGGTTTCGATTCGACGGGCTTGGAAGCCCATCGTACGAGGATGCGAACCGGTGGGTCGTTCGGTGGCGGGGCTGCAATCAACTGTCTTCGCTCCGCGACTTGAGGACTTGTGTGTCGTTGGTGTGTGACCTTGGGTTGAAAACCCAAGGCTTTCGTCTTCCGTCGCTCCGCGACTGGATGTGGGGGTTCGGTGTTCTAGCAACCGCGGAGCGGTGACAGTTGTTAGCCTCGGGTTTTCAACCCGAGGTCTTGGGTGTCACGATCTCGCTCGACAAGCCGCGGAGCGGCGACAGGTGGCGAGGGATGCGATGGGGGATGGATTGAAAAAGTGAAATTGTAAATTGTAAATTTCAAAATCTGGACGGTGGAGGCGATGACGGGGTGCGTACCGAACGTGCATCATGGCGGCGATCCTCGCCCCGGACGGGGCCGGCGTCGGGCATGCCGCGTGGGCCTCGCTGACCGGTTTGTGGAATTTGCTGTCGGTTGGCCACTCTTGGCCGACGTCCGCCACTCTGACGGGCAAGAGTACCCATCCTACATTCGTTGAAACGTTGTGGACGACTCAATTGACGAGACCGATTGAAACGATCGAATTTCGTCGCGTCACTCTGCCGCCTGCAGTTGGCTGCGTTTCAAGGTCATCTCGTAGACCTGTTGGTCTTCCATCGTGATGCACTGGAACGTCATTTCTGGATCGGCCTTCTCCAAATCAAATCGCAACATCCCAAAGAAGTTGCCTTCGTTGTAAGAGAAGACGGCTTTTTCTTTGGTGGGATGCGTGTGATCGTTCGTCATCTTCGACGTCTCGAACTCGAACAAGTCGTAGCCGTTGGGACGCTCGATCTTGTACACGTCGGTGCGGTGTCGATCAGCCGACAGCAGAATCACGCCGCCGATTTTCTCTTGGTCGATGAAGTCAAAGATTTCGTTGCGTTCTTCCTTCACGCCCCACCAAGAATCTTTCCCGCCTTTGTCAGCGTGCTCCGTCCACAGCGTCCCTGAAGCGAGAACTTTGAACGTGGCATCCGATGCTTTCAACTTCGCCAACAACCATTCCTTTTGTTCCGGGCCCAGCATCGTCCCGTCTTCAAACGATCGATAGTAGCGATTGTCGAGCATGAAGAAGTCGACGTCCCCAATCGAGAAATCAAACCAGCAACCGGGAAGTTCATCGCCGCCCCCGTACGATGGGTTGTTCCAGTTTTCACGGAAGACTTTCCAGGATTCGAATTTCCAACTCGGTTTGAATTTGCGGGGGCCACCCGAGGAGTCATCCACGCCCAAATCGTGATCGTCGTAGACCGCGTACACCGACGTCGACGCGGTCAGGCGTTGAAACTCAGGTCGCAGTTGCCGACGGTAGTAGTGCACACGCTGCTTCGTGCGCGACTTGGGTTGGTCGATGTAGACATTGTCACCGAGCAACAGGATCGCTTCCGGCGAACGCCCCGCAATCACATCCCAGATCTTTTCCTTCGGCGGGTTGTAGCGGGCTCCGCCGCCAAACGCGACGCTGAACGTTGCCTTCTCGTCCTTGGACGGATAAGTCTGGAAGGTTGGTTGCTGGTCGGCGAACACGCTTTGTCCATCGACCAAAACGTCGTAGGTGTACGACGTCGAAGGCTGCAGATTTTCGAGGTCCAGGAGTGCCGAGTAGTCCATCTCCGCCGAGGTTTGGACGACCTCGCTGGACTGCCCATCCATCACGACTTGCACGCTGGCGGGTTGCGTTGTCCGGACCCAGATCCGGGCACTGTGATCGGTGACGCAGCCCAACATGGGGCCGCCCAGAAGCTTGAGGTCATGCTTCGCCACCAACTCACGAAACGCAGGTGAATCGACCACGTGTTGCAACCCAGCGTCCGACTCCTTGAGGTCGTACATGGACTCGAGGAAGTAGTGGTCCATGTCGCCCACCACCGGCGTTTCGCGGGGCGTTGGGATCGGTGGTTTGGCGAGGGAAACCGTTGCGGCAGGAAGGATCGCAAGGAGGATCCCGGACAACATTCTCTTCATGGTGGCGTTCTGGGAGAGAGTCTGGCGTGGCCCGTTTCAAGGTGGGGCAACCATGTTATCACAGCCGGATGCGCGAGAATGCCAGTGGGCCGGAACAAGCGGCTCCGGCATCGTCAGAGTAGAACAGTTGTCCTCAACTGTTCCGTCTCGCAAGGTACCGACCCAAGGTCTGTTTCGAACTGTTTGAGTTTGGATTGGGTGGAGGCGGGCGCTGAAGCGTTGGGTTTCGCACACGGAACAAAAGTCGGCAGGAATGATCAAGCACAACCATGTGAGTCGTTTGGGCGTTAGCCCCGGTTGTGCGTGAAAACCGTGGCGAACGCCAACGGCTCACATACCCCATGACTCCTGCGTACCTGCTTTGAACAGTTGTTCTCCACTGTTTGCGTGCCAGCTTCAACGCATCGAGAGGACTGATGCGATCGCGATTGAAATGGGACGCAGAGGCGGAGAGACGCGGAGTCGCAGAGGGGTGAGAACGCGCCGGTCGCCTCCTCCACTGCGTTTGAACTTTCTCGTGGTCGAACGCTTGGGCTTTTTCGCGTTCACGGCAAGCAGGCGTCCAGCGTCATCAGGACAAACCCGGTGCCATACGGTTGATGGTAGTCGTACAGCGGGTAGTCCCACCACGAGCCATCGGATTCTTGACGGTCGAGCATCAGCTTGGCCAACATCGACTGATACGGCGCACGTTCCTCTTCGGGCAACAAGTCCATTCCCACTGCGGCGTAGTAGTGACCAAAGTAGTAGAAGTAGCCAGCCACCTGCATCCAAGCTTCGTGGGGAACCGGCCGCTTGCGGCCGATGTCGAGCCAGCCGTTGCGCAGATAGAGTCGACACAGCCAGACCTTCACGACGTCGTCGGTGATTTGGGAATCGCCCCACAATCGCATTGCTGCATTGCAGCACTGGGACCGACCGAGACTCCCGCCGGGGCGGTTGATCTCTCGCATCGGTCGGTACTGAGAGTCTTCGCTGTACAAGTAGCTGAAGTCGGGTTTCTGTTGTCGGCCCAAAGCTGCGACGGCGCGATCCACCATGCGTTTTGGCGGAGTCACCCCGATGGAATCGGCTTCCTTGAGTGCCACCAACACGGCACCGTTGACAAAGCTGGTCGACGAGGAGGTTGGTTGGTCGGCTTGGTAGCGGAAGTCGTAATAGCCCCAGCCGCCGTCGACCGATTCGTAACGCTGCAGCATTTCGAATTGGTCTTCGATCAGGCTGACGATGCTCGCTTGGCGATCCGCATCGCCTTTGTGCCAACCATGCAACCGCACGAGTGCTTGGATCGAATAGCCATGACCCCAGACGTTGTACATGGCCGAACCATCTGCTCGTCGTAATTTCGGTAATTCGCGGTACAGCCACGTCTCAGCTCGTTCGACTGAATCGCGGACTTGCGCCCGTAGATTTTTTTCCGGTGTGTTCTCAGGCAGGTGTTCCAGTGTGTCGATCAACCCCGCGATTCCCAGCGACGTGGTCGCGGCTCGGAACGCATGGTGGGCTCCGGGCGTCGGGGCGTAAATGTTCAGGCCTTTCGTCCGCGTGGGTGATCCCCAGGAACCGTTCGGGTTCTGGTCATCGAGCATGAACTGCACCCCGCGAACGATCGCGGCGCGGATTTCCGATTCGGTGGGGGCGTCGATTTCTGGCGGCACCGGAGTGCGTGACAAATCAAAGGGCTTCACCGCAGCCACGTCTTCCGCTGGCAATGTCTCGCTGTGTACTAGCAGACAAAAGGCACTCAGCATCAAGACGACGCGAAGCGACAAAAGGCGAACCCGCAGAGCAATCCTGGTCGTCGCGACCGGGCGATCCGTTTGCTTGATATTCATAGCATTTTCCCGAGGATGATCACGATCATTTCGTCAATTCAACGGTCGCGGTCATCGTCGGTTTCACCGCTTCGGGCAATTTGCCTGTGATCTTCACTGTTGCATCAAACTTCGTTCCCATGAACGGCACCGATGCGATCGAATCAATGCTGCCCTTGACCTCCTCCTTCGGGGCAATCGCTGGCTTGATAACGCATGAGTCGCCCACTTGAATGCCGGCCAGATCAGCCTCGCTCAGCGTCAAGCGAACTCGCATCTTGTTTGGCTGAACCACGGTGGCGATGACCTGATCGGTGGAGACTTTCGACCCCACCTTGATCGGGCTCGGCTTGGCATTGAGTGCGCCTCGATTCAGTTCTCCATACAGCAGGATCCCTTTGCCGGGAGCCTGGATGACAATCGACTTGCGTTGTTCGCGGAGTTCTTCGAAGTCCGTTTCCTTTTCGGACAAGGCATCCGCGGCCTTGCGGCGTTCCAGGTCGCGTTTCTTTTTCGCACTCTCGAGATTGCGAAGGGTTTTCTCGTACGCCATTTGGGCGCGTTCCCAGGTGGCCTCGGTTCGCGCTTCTTCGGCAGGAATGGATTGTTTCAGGGTTCGATTGGAACGAATCTCGGTGCTTTCCAATCGAAACTGAGCGGACTCGACGGACTGCTTGGCGCGTTTGAGAACGATCTCCTCGGATTCCTCGGTCAAGTCGTCGGCGTCGTACATTTGCTGAAGTTGCTTCAGTTCCTCGGCCGCGTTGTCCAGTGAGGCTTGGGACATCTTGATGTCGAATTCAGCACTTTTGATTTTTCGATCGCGATCGAATTGCATGTAGTTGTCATAGGCCTGCTTGGCAGCCTGACGTGCCCGCTCTGCATCTTGGCGATCGAGTTTTTGAGCGGCAACGAATTGATCATGAGCAAACTGTTCGTCGTCGGCAGCAATTCTGGCCAAGCGAATGTCAATCTCGGCGGCGGACAGTTTTTTGTCGATCGATTCGGTGTCGAACCAAATGACGGTCTGGCCTTCTTTGACTTCGGTGCCATGCGGAAGGATTTTCTTGATTTCAAGTTCACCAAACTGATCCAACCCGTGGCTCAGTTCCCAGCTTTGAGTCGACTCGAACGTCCCTTGCACTTTGACGGTGACCTCGTCTGTGTCGTCCGTCGTCTTCTTTGTCTCAGGCTGAGCGGCCTTCTCAGGAGTGTCTTGGGCCAAAATCGAGTTGGACGCAAGGCTCACGCAGAACGTGACGATGACGGCTCGGGTCATCAGATCAAACAAACACTTCATGATGCCATTCTCTCAGGGCGATGCGGGACGACAGTAATTGGCGGGATGCTTTTCGTCGGCTTTAGGGTGCGGTTCCAACAGAGGCGGCACACAGCCGAATTCGAAGCATGGCTGTTCAGAGTATCTCCATCCACCGCCAAATCAATCAATTGAAATCCAAGGAGTCCGTTCAGATCCCCTGAAGCAAGCCAGTGCGGGCCATCAGCGCGTTGCGGTTTGCGGCAAGGGGCCGGCCCCCTCTCTCGATTCCGTGTCATCCGGTCCGCAAACGCGAGGAGGCATGCACGCGTGTGCCCAAATGCCAAGCAAGGTCCACACGACCGCCATCGGTGTGAAAGTCCGATAGAAAGTGGCCACGCCTTGTTGCCCGGCTGCGTTCTCAGGCATGAAGATTTCCGCGACTGCTATCGAGGCAGCACAACTGAAACCGACCGCCACACAGACACCAAGGAATGCGATGCACTGCACACGTGTTTTGAAAGGGTTTGGCATGTGGAATCCCCGCTCAGTTTGGACGTTTGAAATGAAATCCGAATGCCGTCGACGTCGTTCAGGCTCAATCTTTGCAACCGCCGAAACGAAGACCGCACCGTCCATTGTACTGTTTCCAGCACGCCATTCACCGTTCTTCGATATCGGGCAAATCTTGATCGGGCAAATCTTGCGACAATTCCAGCCAGTCTTCATGTCTCCGCAGGCATTCGATCACGGCAGGATGTGGCGTCTGCCAAATCTCATCCAGGTCCCGTTCTCCTGCCATGTCAGTTGCAAACGCCAACTGTTCTCGGGGAGGAATGAATTGAGCGTCCACACCGGGTTTGTTTCCGCGAGCGTCGATCCGATACCAACCATGGTCGGGCAAATGGACCGCGTTGAGCCCGTGCAAGCAAAACGGAGCTCCGTCGCCGTCGATGGAGAGACGCTGATAACAAAGCCCCGCGGGAATCTGATTGGCACGCAACAAGGCACACAGCAAATGGCTCTTGGCGTAGCAGTATCCGATCCCATGCCACAGCACATCCGAAGCTCGGCACGTCACCGGATTTCGCTCTTCGTCTCCCGTGTGCTGGATCGAATCACGCACAAACTCAAAGCAGTTTTTCGCGGTCTCTTCGATCGACGCACCCGCCAACTTTTGGGCGCGCTCGATGATGTCTGGATGGTCAGCATCAATGTCCTCGCAATGCCCCAGGTAGTCGTCTGGATTGGGAGATGAACTCATGTGGGTTCCGTTGGACGGTAATGGGAGGTAAACGTGTGAAGAACAACTGGCGAGTGTTTAGTGGACAAATCAGCAAGGTGTCGATTGCCCACAAGTGAGAATCCTATCCCGTGAGGGATTTAAGACGGTAGCCGTAGGTCGCGTAGCGCACCTACGGATCATGGGAAGACACCATCGCGTTTCGACCCCGATAGGGCGTCGCAGAATTCAATCTGGCCGATGTGCGACCACCTTCGGGGTCGGCCAGGGAGTCTTTCACCGCGTCTCCGGCGGTGTTCGCTTCGCTCGACCGCCGGCTACCTGCTGCAACGCCTCCGGCGTAAAAGAACTGCGAGCAATCAACAGCTCGTCGCCTCGTCCGTTGCGTCATTCGTTTCTCACGCGTTGCCCCATTGCGGTCAACTGGAGACGTCTTTCTTAACCAGCACTTGTCGGCTCGCGAAATGGTAGCCCCACCAAGTAGCTGACAGTACAAGCAGCATGGTTCCAATCCAACTGGCTGCCCATGCTCGGAAAACGTGATGGGCCAGCGGTTCGGTGGCCTGCTGCCAGAGTTGCATTTGTCCGAATGCGAAGAAGGCGACTCCAAGAGCAGCCACCACGGCTCCCAATCGAAGCGGATTCGTCCAGCTCGATTGTGATTGGTCGACGTCCTTTTCCATCGTCTCGTCTGTTTTCACCGGATGCTTGGAACGCGTGCCAAGTTGGAAACACAGAAAGAACGCGATGGTGAAGATCAACGTTGATGCAAGGTCCGCAGGCGATAGCAAGGTCGCACCGCAGGAACAGGCAAAGGCAATCGCCGCCGTTTGCAGATGCTTGCTCCGACGCCACCGCAAAAGCAGTGAAAGAAGCCCGAGAACGAAGGGCGCGATGAGCTCAGGGATACCGACAGAAAGGTGCATGGCTGAATTCTCCAACAAACAAATGGACTGGAAAGTTCGCCGAAGGCACTCCGTCGACCATGGTCACGAAAGGGAAGCGATCACAGGATCTTATTGCCCCGACTGGGACGAGTCAAATTGCCAGTCGGCAATCCATGGTTGTTCGATCACAAACCGAACAAACCCAAGAGGACGACCATGGTGATGGCCTCGCGATAGGCGATCAGACGCACGGTGAACAAATCCGCGACCAAGCGATTCCAGAATTCGCGAATGAACCATGCGGAAATGAACATCATGATCAGGTAGCGAACAAAATCGATCAACGATGTGAGCACCAAGCCTTGGATGGGAACGTTCTGGGCTTTGTCCGAAAACGCGAACGTGATGAACCCCGTCCCCGCCGAGTACAAAATCAGCAGAACATTGAACCAGAGAGTGATGGTGGGGCGGGGGGCTTTCAAGATTGGCTCCGATGCTGAGCTCAGGGATTTCCGGTGGTCGATGAATGGAACTCAGACGTACTCGCTCGGTCCCAGCATGACCGTCTCTGAGACACCGCTTTCAGTTTCAAATCGGACGTGGCCATCGGACTCGACCAGCGAGCGTTCTTCGTCGGTCAGCTCTTCTTCAAACTGTCGCTGAATCAATTCGGTGTCGATGTACTTGATCGCCAACTTCGCAGAAACCGTGGTGGCCACGATCACCACGGAAAGAATTCGCATCCCAGGATATGGCAAGAAGAACACTCGTGGGCCAATCATTCCCGACACGATTTCGTAGCCTCGCAAGGCAACGCGATAGCGTTCCAAGTTTTCGGTCGAAGTTTCTTCGACGGCTTCTTCGACCTCCGATGCCACTCGCTCCGCTGAAGCAACAATCGGCTTCGTCACCTCGCCTGAACCACAACCGGTCACCGAGGCAGCGGCCGTCATGGCAGAGATCGAAAGGAAGTGTCTTCTTTGCATGAGAACATCCAAGGGGAAGGTGGGAGCCGTTTCGCTAAAACATGATCCTAGTGGTCTGTCACAGCTAAAAGTGAGGGTTGATCGTAGTGGACGAGGCCACGAGTCCTTGGATTTGACGCCAGTTCGGGACTCGTGGCCTCGTCCACTACCCTAAAAGCTCGTCCACTACCCTAAAAGCTCGTCCACTACCCTAAAAACAAGTCTTGACAGACCACTAGTACCGGACGGCAGGAATGATCGGGCTTAATCATGTGAGCCGTTTGGGCGTTAGCCCCGGTTGTACGTGGGAGCCACAACGCGTACCAAAATATCTCAAATGCCGAATGACTCTTGCTGACCTGCTCAATGCCAGACGCTTGCTGACTGACGCTTCCTTGTCAGGCTGGATCACTCGAGATTTTGGGCGCTGGCCGCTTCGGAAAGCTGTCACAGCTAAAAGTGAGGGTTGATCGTAGTGGACGAGGTCACGAGTCCTTGGATTTGACGCCAGTTCAGGACTCGTGGCCTCGTCCACTACCCTAAAAGCTCATCCACTACCCTAAAAATAAGTCGTGACGAACCACTAGGGGGATTGGGTGGGGAAGTGCAGCAACCCAGCCAAACCAATTCCCATCAGAACGATCGCCAGCAGAACCGCATTGGCCGCCCACTCCCGGGCGTGCACCACGATGGCGAACGGCCCCAGCCGAACGACTTGCCAGGCCGAAATTGACGTCACCGTCGATACGGTGAGGGTTTGCGAACGGGTCCCATCATCATCTTCGACCAACGGACCTTCGTAAGTTGTCTTGGGAGTGAAGTCGGTCGTCGCCATCAGTTGACGCGACTGTTTGCGAGCACTCCAAGCCACCCCCGCCAGCGGAATTGAGATCAACGCAAACAGCAACCAGATCAAAATCGGTTGGTAGCTGGTCATGACATCGATCCATCAAATCCGCGACTGCGATACGAAAACGTCCACTGCCAAGAGGACAGACTTACTCTTCGACGGCTTCGAAAATCGCGATTTGACCGTCGTTGGGTTTGCCATTTGCATTCTCGCCACCGTTACGCCATGACAAGACAATGCCGAACAGTTTGCCATCGATTTCGACAGGGCAGAAACCGTGCATGTGCTGCATCAAGTTCAACGTGTCGTAGGTCGCAGGCACCAGGGCACCGGCTGGCTTGCCGTTTTCCAACACCAACACGGGCGCCGATCCATTGGTCTTGGGCAGTGAGTTCAACAGCGGCAAAAACATGTTGTCGCCCACATTGAAGAGGTTGCAAGGGTTCGAACCCTTGGGCAGTTGGATGAAGTAATCCTTGTCAGCACCCGGTGTTCGGATTTGTGCTCCATTGGGTGTGAACGAGAAAATGCGTCCGTGAGAACGAGAAGCAATTTCAACGATTTCACGCCCGCCTTCGGTGGCAACTTGCACACCATGGCCGGTGTTCAGCATGCCACCGTTGCCTTCTCGTCCGCCCCATGCCGGGCCGCCCCATTGCCACTGGCCGTCCACCAATTCGGCTGACAACGCAAAGTCGCCAGGAGCGTAACCGATGACAACCACCAATCGTTTTGCTTCAGGTAGAAAGACGACATCACAAGGAGTGAATCGTCCGCCGGCCTGGAAGTATTCGTTGACCGTTGGGTTGTCGAATTCGTCTCCCTTGGGCTGAGACAGAGTCGCAAGAACTTTCCCGCGTTTGGTCACGAACACTTGTTGGGTGTTCGTGGATGCAAATGCCCAGTGCGATTCGCCGTCCAGTACGAAACAGTCGGTTCCGTGAGCGTTCATGCCGCCGGAGAACACGGCGTTTTGGTCGTCGACCAACGTCCATTCTTTCAACTTGGGATCAAGCGTCACCAGCCCGTGCTTGGCGACCACGGTCACGATCTCACCCGTCAGCAAATCCCGGTCGGCGTTGTTGTGCAGCCCGCCTTTTGCGGCGTTGAACATGGCTTCGGATTGCTTGCCAAGATCAGCCCGGTGTTCCCAACGATACGTTTTGCCGTTCGCTTGGAACTTGTTCGTTGGAGCGGTTGGGTCAAACGCAGCGGCGGATTCCGTGGATGTCTCGGCGGCATCGCCATGGTCGTGACCTTCGTGGGCCATTCCATTGATTGGAATTCCGGCGAGTAACGCAAAGACGGAGCAGATGAAAAATCGGGTGTACGGCACGATAAATATCTTTGGAGGGCAATGGATTTGACTGGCAACGGGCGTCATTTTGGATTCCCGTGAACAACTCTCGGTGCACCATGCTAGTCAATCTCGGGGTTTCGGGCAGGGAGCCTTCTGGCGATTCGACGGGGCCACTGCCTGTGGAAACTCGAATGGCGCCAGGCATCGAAAAACAACCTTCACAACCAGATCGCCCCCATCCGGTCAGATCTGATGAAACGCACACAAGAAGTCACGCTTCTTCTTCTCGAATTTGCGGTGTTCCTTGTGATCGATCGGCCTTCGCTTTTCAGTGAAGCCGGGCGTGATCACGCCCCAGTTGCCATTGCGAACCATGAAGACGACGTAATCGACCGGGCAAGGAGACCAGCAGTTGGTGAATTCCTGTCCCTTTTTTTTCTCGAACGTTTTCACTTGAATGCGATGGAAATGGGGGCCGTCTGAAATCAATAGATCTGTTTTGTGCGCATGGTCCAGCATCGGCCTAAAAACCTGCCAGCCATCGTGCATCAACCAAGAAGCAATCAAACTCTCGACCGCGATGTTCTTCAGTGTTTGGTGAGTTGTGGCGAGAATCGTGGTTTTGCGAACGGGCAAGGATTGGGTGCGCTTTCCATTGAGTGTCTCGATTCACGCGGGACCGATTCGCCAAGAAACCGTCGAACGCAAATCATCCACGGATGACAGGCTGACCGGCAGATATGCGGTCGCACGCAAACCTACCTTCCCCTCTCAAGAGAGGAAAAAGGAATCCTGTTCGGGGAGACCTGAGGTGCCAGGATCGCCAAGGAACAAATTCCGATTTTGCGGTCTGGAATGGTTGTGAGAGCCAGATCAGAAGCGTCGGGCGAGCGAGGCGAGCCGCCATGACACCACGGAGAGAGAGAAATCCAAGCGCAAGAAGCACGCCCAGGTGGATTCGAACCACCGACCTACGGATTAGAAGTCCGTTGCTCTATCCAGCTGAGCTATGGGCGCGAGTGCGGCTTGTGCGTTGGATGGGCACAGCGTTCGGCTTGGCAAAAGGAGCCAGCGAATGCAAACCAACGCGACAGATGGAGTGAAACCATGGTCGAGTTGGCAAGGCGGAACACGGCCCGAATGGTGTGTTCGGGCGGTGCAGCGACAGTCTATCGACGCTCCCCATTTTGGGCAACGTCAGCGGTTTCCCCCCGTTCCAGCAAGCCAGACAATGGAAACCCGAAGCGTGACGGGGTGTCGATTTTGCTGTCGGTTGGCCTCTCTTGGCCGACATCCGCAACTGTGACGGGGCAAGAGTGCCCATCCTACATGCGTTGAAACCTCGTTGACGACTCAATCGACAAGCCGGTGAATCAACAAGCCGGTGAGCGAGGCACCACCCAGCGTCCCTGCAAGGGCCCTTTCCCTCGCGTCCGCCTGAACCACGTTCCTCAACGTCGCGCAACCTTCCCCGACATTTCATTTCTTCGTGAAAGGTTCCTGGTTCCGAAACCCAGCCGGACACCACGCCAGAAAACGCGGCACGAAGCCGATCTGCCGGGATAGCTCAGCGCGTGTAGATCAAAACCGCGTAGGCACCGAACGAAACTTCGGCTCTCGCACCCAGACCGTCGTACGGTTGGTCCGTCGCATCGACATGTTCAACCGGGTGATCGTCGAAGTCTTGATCGTAGCCCGACCAATCGGTGTTCAGTTTCAATTGCCAATCCCCTGAATCGGGAAAACCGATTTCGTATTGATCCCAAGAACGATTGGCAAAGTTGGCCAGCACCAAAACGTCGTCTTGAGGATCCTCAGCCCGCCGTACGAACGCGACGACCTTGTCATTTTCATTGACGTGATGCATCACGATGTGTTGCCCCGTCAATCCTTTTGAAAAACCGTCTTTGTTCAATCGCAATTGAATGAGATCACGGAACAGACGTTTGATTCCTCGAAGGCGGCGAGTCCGTTCCCACTCGAGCGGATCTGTGTCTTCGAACCAGTCGTCTTCCAACATCTCTTGGCCTTGAAACAACATCGGAACTCCCGGTGCAGTCAGAGCCAAAGCTGCTGCCAGGATTGTTCGTTTCTTTGCAAACCGGCTTTCAGGATCCTCCGCATCGATCTCGCTGGGAACGCGAGACTTGCCGTTGGCGACTTCATCATGCGATTCGCTGTACACGACTCGTTGGAAAGCGTCGCCGTTGTATCGATGACACAACGCGTCTCGCACCGCCCACATGTCTCGATGTGCATCGTCGATCTCTTGCACCGCGGTACGGATCGGGTGGACAAAGGCCGCGTCCCACTGGGTTGTGAAGCCCGCACCGCCTTGATCTTCCGTCTTGGTCAACCAGTTGTTGGTCTGCAAATCTTCCGCGATCAAGTAACACCCCGGGAACTCGTTTCGCAAATCGCGGTTGATCCACTGCATCAATCCCCAGCCTTCCGCGATGTCGTCGTTGCCGATACCGGAGACCGTGCGAATGTAGGCGGTCATGTCATACCGCAAACCATCAGCATGGTATTTCCGCATCCACATCATTGCGTTGTCGTGGATGAACTGGCGAACTTCGCCACGACCGTAGTCGGGTCGCGTGTCGCCCCAAGGCGTGTTGGAGCGATGGTCTTGATAGAAGTAGATGCCGCCCTTGTCGTTCTCACTCCAACCGTCGAACTGCCACAAATCCAAATCGCTGGGGCCAAAGTGGTTGTAGACGACGTCGATGATCACCGCAAAACCAGCTTGATGTGCTGCGTCGACGAACGCTTTCAACGCGTCCGGACCACCATAAGCCTGCTCAACCGCGAAGATGTGCGCTGGGTTGTATCCCCACGACAAATCGCCAGCGAACTCGGCGACTGGCATGATCTGGATCGCGTTGATTCCGAGCTCTTTGAGATGCTTGAACTTCGCAACCGCATCGGAGAACGTCCCCGGTTGATCGGGATCGTCTCGATGAAACGTTCCGATGTGCATCTCGTAGATCACCAACTCATTCTGTGCCGGCCGGTGAAAGGTCGGATGCTTCCAATCGAATGTGTCTTCGTAGACGACCGCGTTGCCGATGGAGTTGGTGACTTCGCGGGCGTACGGGTCAATGCGATCAAAGGATTTGTCGCCTCGGGTGATTCTGTATTTATATTCGTCACCCGCTTTCGCCTTGGCAACGTCGACGTACCAAGTCCCGTGCTCTTCTCGCTTCAGCGGCGTGGCGTCTGCCTGCCAAGCGTTGAACGTGCCGACCACGCTCACGCGATCCGCGTTGGGTGCCCAGACTCGGAACGCAACTCCGTCGTCGTGGACGATGGCCCCCATTCCTGACTTGGCGACTTGCGACGGTTCAGCCGCCTTATCTTCCATTCCATCCAACAACGCAGTCTGTCCCATCTCACGCCCTTCAATGACGATCAAACGCTGAGCAACTGTCCGGTGCAGCGAATCAAACATCGCACGACTCAACCGGAGCCAATTTTCTCGAGCCGGATTGGAGATGGCAATTCTCGTGCCACGTCTTTGCAACCGCGTCACTTCCTCGGAACGGAATCGATCGCATCCGCGGATTCGGATGCTGGTATGCCACTTGCATTGGCATCGAACCTCGAGCGTGGCGGTCCGTCGTCACGTCGCATTCCAAACTGAATCAAAATCGGCCACCGAGAAAGCCTCGGCGGCCAGCCATTCTACCTCACCAAGAGAAATCCCATGCGTGCCCTCATTTTTGTTGTCGCAATCGTTCTGCTGATGGCGGTCGTTGGTTGGTTGCGATTCACATCGGACGATGGCGATCCATCGGTTCGAGTCGACACGGATAAAATGAAGCAAGACACATCGTCCCTCGTCGAGACAACCAAAGATGCTGCTGACGGTGCCGCCAACGCAATCGACCGTGCGGCAGGAAATATCGACGCCAGCATCGATCGCGAACCAGTTGAGACCAACCCGTAGTCGAATCTTCTAGGAAACAACTGGCTGCGATGAGGTTTCAAGCCCGCGGACGATCTCGCGTTGAAACACGCGTTTGGACTATGCTCATCGCTTTGCCCCGTGACACCGGAAGGACGGCAAGTCCCGCCGCCGATGAGCTCCGCCCAAGCAGTCTCCAACCAAATCGATCGCATCTACCGAACCGAGTCGAGAAAAGTTTTCGCGACGCTGGTTCGGGTTTTGGGCGATTTTGACTTGGCGGAAGAAGCGATGCACGACGCCTTCGCCGCCGCGATGGAGAAGTGGGGCCACGATGGAATTCCGGACAACCCAGCGGCTTGGTTGATATCGACGGGGCGTTTCAAGGCAGTCGATCGCATTCGCCGCCGACGACGCTTCGATGATTTGCAACCGGAACTGGTTCGGCGAATCGACCAAATTGAATCCGCCAACCATGCGGTCGCCGAGCAGGACATTCAGGACGATCGATTGAGACTCATCTTCGCGTGCTGCCACCCTGCGATCGACCAAAAAGTCCAGGTCCCGCTGACCTTGCGAGAAGTTTGTGGGATGACGACCGAGGAGATCGCGCGAGCGTTCTTAACCGCTCCGTCCGCGTTGGCTCAGCGGATCGTCCGTGGCAAAGCCAAAATTCGCGACGCGGGGATCCCATTTTCGATCCCGACACTGTCCGAGCTGCCTTCGCGTTTGGACGCGGTGTTGTCCGTCATTTATTTGGTGTTCAACGAAGGCTATTCCGCCTCGAGCGGCGACACGCTGCTGCGAGCCGATCTGTCAGCGGAAGCCATCCGGTTGGCTCGGCTGTTGTTGGAACTCCTGCCCGATCCCGAAGTCGCAGGTTTGCTCGCGTTGATGTTGTTGCACGAGTCGCGTCGCAACGCACGAGTGAATGAAGACGGCGACATCGTTTTGCTGGAGGATCAAGATCGTTCTTTGTGGGACCGGAACTTGATCGAAGAAGGCAGTCAGTTGTTGCAGAGTTCGCTCCGTACTCGGCGGATTGGAACCTACACGATTCAGGCAGCAATCTCGGCCGTGCATGCCGAAGCCGTACGAGCCAGTGAGACCGACTGGTCACAGATCGTTGCGCTGTACGACGTGTTGCTGCGAATCCAGCCCTCGCCGGTCGTCGAACTCAATCGCGCCGTCGCCATTGCAATGCGAGACACGCCAGCGGAAGGCTTGCAGCAAATCGAAGCAATTCTCGATGCCGGCCATCTTCGCGATCACTACTTGGCCCACTCCGCGCGAGGCGAATTGCTGCGAAGGATGGGCAAGCCTGAAGACGCCATTCAAGCGTTCGAACAAGCACTCTCGCTAGCAATGAATGCCCCGGAACAAAGATTCTTGAGTCAGAAGCTGGCAATCCTAAAAGGCGCCCTCGGCAGTTGATCACGCATCCGAGAATCAACGCCTACATCAGCCGTTGGGCGATAGCCGAATGCGATCTACTTTGTAGCGGAACGGCGCGAGCCGTCCGGTGACACGCCGGAAAACACCCACGATTTACCAGACGATTTGCGCCGTTTCGCTAACAAAATCCCCTCGATTGGTTCTAAAGCAAGTGCCATTGGGCGATAGACCCCGGTTCCCACACACAACTCTCATAACCGCCTTCGATCACTCGTCCCACCACGCACGCTTGAACTGTCGCAACGAGCCGAACTCAACCTGACCGATGTGGCACCGGCAGCGGAAACAGTGGCCGAATCTCCGCCGTGCCTCGTCTGGCCCCCGGGATCTTTGACGCGACCGCGATCGCTTGATCCAGATCCCCGACGTGGATCAAGAAGTAGCCGCCGAGTTGTTCCTTGGTTTCCGGAAATGGGCCGTCGACAACCTCCTGAATGCCGCCGCGCACCCGCACGCATGTCGCGGTCGTCGGCGACTGCAACGGTGCCGCATCTCGATAGCAGCCTTGTTCGTGCAGTTCATGGCACAGACGAATGGATTCCTCCAACGCAGCGGAGTGTTCTTCCGGTGGCCAGGCTCCTTCGGCAGCGTAAAGCAGAACGATGTAGTCTTTCCCGGTATTGGTCTCCTTCGTTCGCAGCGAAATCAGATCCTCGCTCAACGATGGCATCGGCATTGGAACTGGCAGCAAGGGACGAATCTCAACGGTTCCCTTCTTTGCTGGTGGCAACCGACTCGCGATCGCGACCGCTTCGTCGCGCGAGGGCACATCGATGATGTAGTACCCACCCAACTGCTCGGTCGTCTCTGCGAACGGACCGTCCGTCACTTCGCACTTGCCTTCTCTCACACGAACACTGGTTGCCGTGGTGACGGAATGAAGCGGCGAAGAATCCAGCCATTTGCCCTCCACCGCCAACTCATCGCAGATCCCCATCGAATCCAGCATGCAGCGTTCACGCTCGTCTTCCGTCCAACCTTGCTCCGCCCCGTAAATCATCAACATGTATTTCATGTCATTCTCTCACTTCGCTTGAATGTGTGTGCGTCAAGTCAACAACCCGCTAGCAACGTGTGTGCTTGCCACTCATGAACTCAACCCACTGACCGTTTTCGTCTTGCAGTTCGCTGGTCATCATCCACGTGTCTTTATCGAGGATGTGAATCGTGTCTCGATAGTTCGCTTTTCCTGCCCCGTCGAAAGCAGGACCACGCGAGCTCAGCAGCAACTTTTGGCCGGACTCGTCCAAGCAGCCTTCGTACGGCCAAATGTTCGACATCATGGATCCTACAAAGGTCCCGACGTAGTGACCGTCCGCTGTGTCAAACCCCAGCGTCATGATTGACGACCAAGGTTCGCCTTCGGCAGATTCACCGCCGCTCTCGCAGATCACCCACATGCCTCCCAGCGATCGGCAGGACATTTTGCCGTGCGTGGTCGTGCTGGAACCATCCGGCATTTTGCAGTCGTGGTCGAATTCCCATTCGCCGAGGATTTGCTCGAGCCATTGGTGCTCGGATTGTGGTTTGGCAAACATAAACAGACTCAATGTTGAAGGAGGTGGGCAAACAAAAACAACCATTCAAACCATCGCAACACGGACTCGGTGCGTCACGATCGTCGGTTCTCAAGTGCAGGCATCTGCACCATACGAGGGCTCGTCCAAAACAGCGGGATCTTTGATCTTCCATGCCTCATTGGTCATCGGATTGAAGGGCAACGACACGTGTTCGTGCAACACCTTCCACTGCCCGTGCATTTTCCGAAAACAAGTCGTCACTCTCATCCAGGATTGCCCGGCAGGATGATCCGCCGGAGAGGTTTGGAATTGATGCAAGCCATGAAGGAAAGCGACATCGTCGCCGACCTCGAACGTCAGATTTTGGTGAACCGATTTGAATTCAGGAAAGTGCGGCAAGCAACCTTCCCAAAGCTTGCGAATGTTCTGTGCCCCAACGGTCTGGTACGGTGGAATGCCCCCGTACAGCACAGAGGTTTCGGTGTAGTTGGCAACCAAACCATCGTAGTCGCGAGCTTCCAAAGCCGTGTTCCATTGATGAACCATTCGTCGTACGTCGGCTTCCGCGTCGTTTTGCGTTTTTCGCTCAATGGCAGCTTCCTGCTTTCGCAACTCCGGCGTCATCTCGTCGCCGAAATCTGCCATCTCAAAGATCGGACGAATCTCAATGTCCGAGTCTTCCATCATCGGATTCGGACAACGCCGCACCCAATCGATCGCTTCGCTCATCGAACTGACTTCCCAGATCCAATAGCCAGCGATCAGTTCTTTCGTTTCCGCGAATGGTCCGTCCGTTACCGTTCGGTCGCTTCCTTGAAAGTGGACGCGAACTCCCTGGGAGCTCGGCTTCAATCCTTCACCGGCTTTCATGATCCCGGCTTCGACCAGCTTTTCGTTGAAGTTCCCCATGTCGGTTAGCAGTTTTTCGTCGGGCATCTTCCCCGCTTCTGAACTTTCGGACGCCTTCACCATCACTATGACTCGCATTGATGTTCCTCCCTCGGGATGTTTGCTTCACTCGAAAAATGTTCACGTGAACCGAATGAATCACCTTCCCAACCCAGTGGATTTGGCGGTGACTCTTAGATAGTCGATTTCGTCTGTCGACGATCGACATCAGCGGCAAAAAGAAAGCAAACTTTTTCTGCGAAGGTGGTTCCGGCCGGAGGACGAGTGAATCAGCGTGGCCAGTGCCCAGACGCCACGGCGTGGTAGTAGTCTGTCTCGACTTGTTTTTAGGGTAGTGGACGAGGCGACGAGTCCTGAACTGGCGTCAAAACCAAGGACTCGTGGCCTCGTCCACTACGAACAACCCTGACTTTTAACTTTGACAGACCACTAGGCTGGCAAAGGTGACTCACCCAAGCAACTGGTATCCCACCAAGCCAAACGTGGCCAGCGCGATGCAGACAGCAACTCCCGCCAGCAAACCATCGCGAGCCAAGATTGACAACGCGAACGCGAAGATGGCTCCTCCGGCCAAGTTGGCGCTGAATGGAATGAATTCCAAAACCGGCGTGCTCATCGCCACCAGAATCGCGGCCACCGCCAGCGTGCTGATCGTGGCGTGATTCATCATCCAAGTCCATCGCTGAGCGGTCATGCTGTCGATCCAGGAAGCAGGCTTCCGCAACCAGTCCAACATTTTCTGGACTTTGCTTTGACCGATCTCCCATCGTTCCATCCAACCAGGGATCCAAACGTGGTCGGCATCAGCCAGCATTTGGCCGCACAGGATGACCACCAGCAAACCCAGCAACACGGGGACGCCCGGAATATCTGCGGGGCCAGGCAACACCATGATCGCGCCCACAATCAGCAGCAACGAGGCGAACGACTTTCGTCCAACAGCGTCCATGACCTGGCCGAATTTCACTTGTTCGTTGTTCTCGGCGACTTCATCGATCTGATGGATGATTTGTTCGATGGGGGCGTTGTGATCGGTACTCATCTCCAATCCTTTGAAAGCAATCGTGAACGAAAGGGCTCTTGAACCAGGCAGTCCGTGCAAACGGTGAACCAAGACGCCGTTCGCTCTGCCGCACGCTTTCGGCAAGCTCGGATTTTGGCTTCATGGCGACGCTCATTGATCACGAGGCGGACACCCTGAACATCTGCTTGGCGCGGAAATCGCTGGGGTGTCTTTCGAAAAGCTGGTCGAGAATCGATCAGGATCGAAACACTTTCTCCAAGGAGACCTCTATGTCCGTTTCAAAAGACTCACCTCAAGTCGGCGACATGTATCGATGCGTGAACTGCCAGATGGAGATTCATGTGACCAAGGGCTGTGACTGCGAGGGCTGCGAACCGGAATTTCGCTGCTGCGGCAAACCATTGGAAAAAGTCACTGAGCCACCGGCCAACGACTGAAATTGCTGCTCGCATGTCCGCGGAAGATCTGTCGGAATCTGCGTCTGACAAAAAATCCAACGGAACATCGCGAAGTTGCTTGTCAGCAAGCTTCGGGGAAAAACATGTGAGCCGTTTGGGCGTTAGCCCCGGTTGTCCCCAAGTACCGCCAAGAGCCCTCGGAATCAACACTTTCCCGAATGAATCTCGCATGTCTGCCTCGCGTTCGCCCGCCAGTCTATGGACAAACGCAACCGCGGTAGTTTTAATCGTTCGACATCGGCCTGCTCGACAACGTGTCTCAGGCAAGTCGCCTATCCAACTCAGTCACATCAGAGAAACAACATGAAGAACCTTGTTCATTCGCTCCGCTATCCGATGGGGCTCGCTCTCGCACTGTGCGTCTCTTTTGCAGGCCTCAGCGTTTCAGGGGAAGACGACGCGAAAGGCGACGAGTCGGCCAAGTGGACAACTCTGTTCGATGGTGAATCGCTGGAAGGCTGGGAGAAAGTCGGGCGAGACGACAGCAAATGGGAAGTGGTCGATGGCGTGATCAAAGGCACTGGTGGTGTGTCGATGTTGGTCAACACATCGGGCCCGTACAAGAATTTCCGCTACCGCGCGGAAGTCAAAATCAATGACGGCGGCAACTCGGGAGTTTACTTTCGCACGACACGCAAACCCGGTTTCATGGATGGTTACGAAGCCCAAGTCGACAGCACGCACAGCGACCCAATCCGCACCGGTTCGCTGTACGGTTTCTGCCACGTTTACCCGGAACTGGTCAAACCAGACACCTGGTTCACCTACGAGATCGAAGTCAAAGACGACAACTGGCGCGGACGCGACATGACTCGCATCAAGATCACCGTCGATGGCAACGAGCTGTACGAATACATGGACTTTGAAAAGACCTACGGCCCCGGCCACTTCGCATTCCAGCAACACGACCCGGGCAGCATCGTCCACATCCGAAAATCGGAAGTCATGCCACTGGACGACTAGTCGTCCAACCACGCTGCTTTGCCGTAGCGATTTTTAGAAACAGCGTTGGCCATTCGCAGTGAATTCAGGCTGGACTCTGTGGGGTACCACCGAGCTACAGGTTCGGACGCTCGACAACCTGCAAGCACGTGAGCGGGAGTCATTGGGCTTGATCACGTAGCGGCGTCTCTTCGAGACGCTGTCATTTGCGAGTTTCAGAGAGACTCGCCTACGTGAGGTTCTACCCGATCATTCCTGCCGACCTGCTTAGAACGGCGGTCCCCGCCGTGAACCGCTGTCGTTGATTCGAAAGCCGGCAAGCGGGAGCCGATGATGACTTGAACCGCTGAGCGTTCGACTGTGCCAACCAATCTTTGCGATCGGCAGTCTGAGAGCAGATGCAACATTTCTTCCTGAACAGCACCGAAAACACAACCTGTCATCCCTCTCGCCGAAGGAGGTCATGGAGTTTTCCGGTGACACGTTTGGTTGCCGAATCAAATCCGTTTACCTGTTTCCTTGGTATCTCCTCCGGCCTTCATCGATCCTCGAGATGATCAAGCGGTCGGTTGGCGACCTTGTGATTGGATGCGAGACTCCATCCGGGTCGCGTTCGGCGAACCATTTGACCCAGAGCACTTGAGTTTGAACGGGTGAGCTCGATTGGTTCACTGCCTCACGAAGCTCATCGGATCCAAGCTGCGTCTTCGCAAGCAGTGCAGCACAATGCATGTCTTGCTGAATCTGGGTGTGTAAAAATCGAACATGGCGTTCGTCGGTTTGCTTACCTAGTTCTACCCTCAGCTCGTTGTCTCCCCAAATCCAAGAGCTGAGCTCATCCAACTGCTGTTCGGCGCTGCCACGCCAGAGATAGTACTGAGCTTCGTATTCAGAGATATCCACCGGCGGAGCTGGCGGAACTCGCTCGCAGCCTAGCAGAAAGCACGCGAAGGCGATCGGGAAAAACAGATGTCTGTACCTAGGCATGGCAATTCAATCCGTTTGTGACAAAGACGAACGAGTTCAGTCGATTGCAGCGCAGAGCTTGAGTCGCGTGCCCCCCAGTTTAGAAGGCGGTCACCGCAGGCGGGGAAGATTTCTCGGCTCCGTGAACAAAAAGAATTGCCGCGGGAAGAAGAACCGACGTCGCGAAGGCGTGCTCTCGATGGAGGCTCTGCAATCTCGCGAATGGATGGCGGCGAAGGTCTGGATTGGATCTGCGATTCACGAATGGAAAGTATTTGGGAAGATACACTCAGGGTCGATGGTTTTGACTTGGACCTGAATGATCTGGATGCAGTGCCTCCGTTTGATTCAGACAACCGGATCAGTCTGCACGTCGAACTGGAAGGACAAACCGAGATCGCCGGTCAAACCGTCGTTGTCTTTAGCGCGGCCGAGGTCACCGAATCGGGAGTCGATGTGCATGTCGCAGGATCAATGAACTCCTGGTCGGATGCGTTTGGCATCCATTAGCTTTCGCTGAACATTCGCCCCAAAGGGGCAGACCTATGAAAGCCCAGGGCAACGCCCTGGGTTACGGCGGGACCAAGATTGCAAAGCCCCAACGGGCAACGCCGTGAACGATTTTGAGGCCGCGATTTGTGGTGTTTTGCTGAACTGCCCTTGAAGTGTAAAAGCCGGATCCCCCTACCAACCAACTGAAACACTTCAGTCAGAAAGGAATCCGGCTGTGTCAAAGAAACTCGATTCTCACGAATCAAGCAAGGCCAAAGAACATGCTCGACAAAGGAAATCCAACCGAGCTAAGCGCAAGGTCAAGATCGAATCTCAGCGAGAGCGTTATCGGAAAGCCCAGACGCGCAACGCCAAAGAGTTCCGCAGTGCGATCGATTGGGTGCTGGGTGACGAGCAGGCAGTGCCGACGCAGGCCCACGGCAACACTGGCTGGAAGACAATGACTCTGATGATCCAAGCCTTGCTGTGGATCTTCTCTGACAAGGACAAGCTCAAGGATGCTTTTGATTCAGGCACCCGGCAATGCAAAAAGGTCCACGGGAGGATCGCATTTTCAAGTTACTCTGGACTGATCAAGGCGCTGGTTCGATGGACTCCCTGGTTGTCCGAGGTTTTGCTTACTCGGATTCACAAGCAAATCGAGGCAACCGCCGGCAAGCTTTGGAGGACGACTGGTTGGGTCGTCATGGCTGTCGATGGTTCTCGAAACACAACGCCGCGAACACTGAGTAACGAAAAAGCGTTTTGCGCTCCCAATCATGGTCACGGGACAACGGCTCGGTATCGAAAAAAGAAGACCAAAGGAATGCGCCGTCAGGCCATCGAGAAGAATCCACCGGCACCGCCAGTACCCCAGATTTGGATCACAAAGATTTGGCACGTTGCCACGCAACTGACTTGGTGCTGGAAACTTGGGCCTAGCAATGCGTCCGAACGAGCACACGTGCAAGAGATGCTAGAAAACGGCGAATTCCCGGGGAAAACGTTGTTTACCGGTGACGCGGGATTCGTTGGCTACGAATTTTGGAAGAGCATCATCGATGGGGGACACCACTTTCTCGTTCGCGTCGGCGCGAACGTCAACTTGCTGCATAGCCTCGGCTACGATGTCGAGCCTGGCGAAGACAACCTTGTTTACTGCTGGCCCAAGGACAAACGCCGTGAGGGCATGCGTCCCCTGAAGCTTCGCATGATTCAGATCCAACTCGGCCGCAAAGAGGCAGTTCTCTTAACGAGCGTTTTGGATGAGAAGAAGCTCACGGACGAGCAAGCACTGGTAATTTACAAGAGCCGCTGGGGAATCGAATTGGAATTTCGCAACCTAAAGCAAACGTATGGACGACGACAACTTCGCTGCCGCCAGAGCGTCCGGGCGTTGGTGGAGTTGCATTGGTCGATCCTCAGTATTCTGATCGTCAAGCTGTATGCCTTGAAAGTACACCTCGCGAAGAAACGTCGCCGGGGTGATCCGGTCGCGATGCCTGGTCGAATCAGCTTCGCAGGGGTGGTGCGTTCTTTCCAACGCATTCTTGAGAACCTCAACGAGACCGATCTCGAGGAACCGAGCTTATCGGAGATGCTGAGGGATGCGCTGATCGATGATTACGAACGCAAGTCGAGCAAGGAGGCGAGGTATAAACCGAACAAGAAAGACAAGCCTCGTTGCGGTCTCCCCAACGTCACTCGCGCCACGAAAGAAGATCGCGATCGACTTCAAAAACTGGGGTTTTGTACCGTCGCCTAAATCGTTCACGGCGTTGCCCAACGGGGCGGTCCTAGTGTTCTTCGAGTGCTCTCCGTAGGGGCCAGCCCATTGGGGCGTGGGACAGAACCAAAACCGACGCCACATTGTCTGTGTGACCCGTCCAGTTTTCGCGGTCCAACCTTCGTCCCGGTTTTCCGACGGAAGCGTGAGGTTTTCAAAACGGTTCCGTTGCCGAAAGACTGCTGCCAACCTGCTCCGCATCCGAGAAAACCAGGCGTGGGGCGATCGAAGCAGTCGCGCGCAAAGGAAAACGGAGTCCCGCGAGGCGAGGGCAAGGGGTGACGTCGCCCCTTTCCGGGTGCGTTCGGCTCGCTGATCGAGTACGATGGACCGTGAACTTTTGGTCGTGACAGCGGTCACACTCTTGCCCGAAAACCGGCGAGCAGAATGCATCCGGCAACTCCCCGGCCATTCCCGTTCTCGTCTCATCCTTTTGGATCCTTCCCAAGAGAACTCCTTTGCTTCGTCCCGCCTTTGTCGTTGCCGCCGCGTTGATATTCGGGTTCGTCGATCCCGTGTTGGGGGACGATTCGCCGGAACAATCCGAACGTACCGAAGCGGTCGATTGCAGCACGCTGACCGGCAAGGTGATGTGCGGCTACCAAGGCTGGTTCAACTGCGAGGGAGACGGCGCCGGACTTGGTTGGCGACATTGGGGACGCGACTCGAAAAAGCCACTTGGTCCGGTCAATGTCACGGTCGACCTTTGGCCGGACATGTCGGAGTACTCACCGGAAGAACGCTTTGCCACCAAGTTCCGGCATTCCGACGGCAGCGTCGCGGAAGTGTTCAGCAGCGCCAACGAACAAACCGTTCGCCGTCACTTTCAATGGATGCGTGAGTACGGAATCGATGGTGCCTTTGTCCAACGCTTCGCAACTTCGCTGAGATCTCCCGCCAGTCTCGCGAATCGAACCGCGATTTTGAATCACTGTCGTCGCGGCTCCGAAGAGAACGGGCGGGCCTTCGCGGTGATGTATGACTTGTCGGGGCTTCGAGAAGGAGAACTCGACGTCGTTCAACAAGACTGGACTCGTCTGGTCAACGAAGAAGCGATCACCAGCAGCGACGCTTACCTGCATCACAACGGCATGCCCCTCGTCGCGATTTGGGGTGTCGGGTTCGCCGAACGGCACCAGCCCGGTGCTTACACGCTGGATGATTGCAAAACGCTGATCGCCCAACTGAAAAGAGCCGGTTGCAGCATCATGCTGGGGGTCCCGACCGGCTGGCGAGAACTCAACCGAGACTGCGTGACCGATCCGGCGGTTCGATCAATCTTTGAAATGGCGGATGTGATCAGCCCATGGACGCCCGGACGCTATCGCACTCCAGCGCAAGCCCAACGACACGGCGAGCAAACTTGGAAACCTGATCAACAAGAATGCGGTGCCAACGGCCAAGGTTACTTGCCCGTCGTCTTCCCCGGTTTCAGCTGGTTCAATCTTCGCAACGGAGAAGCACCCCTGGATGACATCCCGCGACTGAAAGGCCAATTCCTTTGGTCGCAAATCATCGCGGCGAAGAAGGCCGGGGCCGAGATGCTGTACGTCGCAATGTTTGACGAAGTTGATGAAGCCACCGCCATCTTCAAGTGCACCAGCGATCCACCCCAAGGACGCGACGCAAAATTCGTGACCTACGAAGGCTTGCCCAGCGATCACTACCTCAAGATCGTCGGCCGAGCGGCTCAGTTGTTACGCGGTGAAGTCGCATCCGCCGAGACATTGCCTAGCGAGTGGCTGACGACTCAGGTCAGCACAGCCGGAACTGCCGAGGCTGGGAACGATCCTGTTCAACCACCCGCGCCGCAAGCGAATCAAGTTGTTTCAGACGATCTTTCCGCGATTCGCAAATTCGTTTCCGGTCAATGTCTGGATTGTCACACGGGAAACGATGCCGAAGCGGGATTGGATTTGCAGGCGTTTGATTTCGGTGCCGATCAGTTCACGCATCCTGACTTTGCGACGGCGGAGTGGGAAAAGATCCTTCGACGCATCAACACCCGGCAGATGCCGCCGCCAGATTACGGCCAACCCGACGAAGCAACCTACTCTCAAGTGACAGTTTCGTTGGTTTCTGTTCTCAATCATCACGCCCAGCAGTTCCCACGACCGGGCCGAGTGGGAGCGATGCGGCGGATGACCCGCGTGGAGTATCAGAACGCGATCCGTGATTTGCTGGCGGTGACCATTGATGCATCGGACTACCTTCCCAAAGACGAATCCAGTCACGGTTTTGACAACATCACCGTCGAGGAACTCTCTCCGACTCACCTGAACCGCTACGTGTCGGCCGCGCAAAAAATCGCTCGCGTGGCCGTCGGAGGCTTGGGAAACGGCCCCGCCGGAGTGACGATTCGGTTGCCGGCCGACCGTTCGCAAGAAAAGCATGTTGAAGGCTTGCCGTTTGGAACCCGCGGCGGCGTGTTGTTCGATCAACACTTCCCGCAAGCGGGCGAGTACGAAATCGAGTTGAAGTTGACTCGCGACCGAGACGAACAAGTCGAGGGTTTGCATCGCGAACACGAAATCGATGTGCTGGTCGATCGTGCTCGAGTGCACCAGTTCAAGGTGTATCCACCCAAGAAGACCGGCAAGTACGGCGGTCCCGATTACACGCATTCGGATTCTCACCTGAAGCAGCGTCTGCACTTCGACGCCGGCCGGCATTCGATTGGAGTCACGTTTCCGAAGACCTTCTCGTCGCTGACCGAGGGCAAACGACAGCCCTTCGATGCCAACTTCAATCGACACCGCCATCCACGACTGACGCCAGCGATCTATCAGGTTTCGATCGTGGGACCGTTTGCTCCTGACGGTCCCGGCAACACTATCAGCCGCCAAGCCATTTTCGGCGAGAACTGGCCCGGCGAAAACGACGACCGGGACGAAGCCCAAAAGATCCTCACACGGTTGGCTCGCCGAGCCTATCGCCGTCCCGCCACGGATGAGGAACTGGCGTTGTTGATGGATTTTTTTGATGACGGTTTCTCAGCCGGCAACTTTGATGAGGGCATCGAGTCCGCTCTCACCGCGTTGCTCGTCAACCCAAACTTCCTGTTCCGGATTGAATCCGTTGATCCGGATGCCTCGGCAACACAAGAAAAGAATGTTGTCGCCGTCAAGGATCATGAGTTGGCGTCTCGATTGGCGTCGTTCTTGTGGAGCAGTTTGCCCGACGAAGAATTGTTGGACCTCGCCGACGCCAAGCAATTGCGAAACGATGACGTGCTGGCCGGACAAGTCGCAAGAATGCTGGGTGATCCTCGTGCCAATTCGCTCGTCACGAATTTCGCTTCGCAGTGGCTGCAGTTACGCAACTTGGATTCGATCACGCCTGACCTGCGTTTGTTCCCCGACTTCGACGACAACCTTCGGCAATCTTTTCAACGCGAGACTCAGTTGTTGTTTCAGGATGTATTGACGAACGATCGAAGCGTCACCGATTTGATCGCTTCGCAAGACACCTTTTTGAACGAACGTTTGGCCACGCATTACGGGATCCGAGGCGTCGCCGGAAGCCATTTCCGCCGCGTCAAAGTTTCACCGGAGTCGCACCGGGGCGGCATCTTGCGGCACGGCAGCATTCTGATGGTCACCTCGTACGCCACACGAACTTCGCCAACGATTCGCGGCAACTGGGTGATGGAAAACATCTTCGGAACTCCCGCTCCTCCACCACCGCCGAACGTTCCCAATTTGAAAGAGAAAGACACGCTCGCGGCGATGACCGTCCGGGAAAGGCTGGCCATGCACCGAGCCAATCCGACTTGTGCGAGTTGCCATGACTTGATCGATCCGCTTGGGTTCGCACTCGAAAACTTTGACGCGGTCGGGCGTTGGCGACAATTTGAAGGCACGCTGGATGTCGATTCGTCGGGCCAACTCCCAGATGGTACCGAGTTGCAATCGGTCGATGAACTGGAAGCCGGCATCGTCGCTCGCCCGGACATCTTTGCTCAAACCGTCTCTGAGAAACTAATGACATACGCACTCGGGCGAGTTGTTGAGCCACACGATGGACCGGCGATTCGCCGCATCGTTCGTGGTGCGGCGCAGTCCAACTACACGCTGGCTTCTCTGGTCAACGGCATCGTTCTGAGCGAGCCGTTTCGGTACCGAGAAATCGCGTCTGAACCGAACAACCGCCACTCATCCCGATGATCCGTCACGCTGCCCACTTCTAAACTGGAAGCTCGATGAAACGATCCCATCTTTCCCGTCGAACGTTGCTGCGAGGCACCGGTGCCGCCGTCGCGTTGCCACTGCTGGACGCGATGATCCCGGCGATGACCGCAACCGCGGCAACGGCAGCCGCCCCCAGTCGCCTCAAACGCATCGGTTACATCTACATACCGATGGGATACAACCCGGCCGAATGGACTCCCGAAGGCGAAACGCTGGACGATTTGCCGTCCAGTTTGTCGCCACTGGAAGACGTGAAGGATCACTTGACCGTGATCTCCAACACGGATTTGCAAAACGCATATCCCGGTTCCCACGCGACATCGAACTCGGCGTTTTTGAGTGCGGCGCGAGCCAAGCGAACCGAAAGCAGCGACTACTACAACGGGACCACGGTCGATCAAGTCGCGGCTCGGAAGATCGGTTCCACCACCCAGTTACCTTCTTTGGAACTGTCGATGGACCTGCTGTCCACCGTCGGCCAGTGCGACAACGGTTACGCGTGCGTGTACCAGAACAGTTTGTCTTGGGCTTCTCCGACGCAGCCGTTGCCATCCGAAGCTCACCCGCGAATCGTGTTTGAAAGCTTGTTTGGCGAAGGCGGGACGCCTGAACAACGACGCGCCGCGATGCAGAAACGAGCCAGCTTGCTGGATTCGATCAACTTGGAAATCAAGCGGATCAAGAATCGCGTGGGTGCCTCGGATCGCAACAAGATCGATGGCTACCTCGAAAGCATTCGCGAAGTCGAACGCCGGATTCAGTTGGCGGAACAAAACAGCGAGGTGAATCCGCTGCCCGATTTGGATCGTCCCGTGGGTGTGCCGACCGCGTACGCCGATCACGCGAAGCTGATGTTCGACCTGCAGTTGCTCGCTTTCCAAGGCGACATCACTCGAGTCGTTTCCTTCCAATTGGCTCGCGAGGCCAGTACGCGAACGTATCCTGAGATCGGCGTGCCTGATCCTCATCACCCCGTGACTCACCACGGTCGCAATCCGGAAAAACTGGCCAAGGTTGCCAAGATCAACCAGTTCCATGTTTCCTTGTTCGCTGACTTCCTCAAGCGGATGAACGAAGTCCCCGAAGGCGACGGAACATTGCTCGATCATTCGCTCTACATGTACGGGAGTGGCATGGGCGATCCGGACGCGCACGACCACAGCAATCTGCCGATCTTGGTGGCTGGTGGTGCCGCCGAAAACATGCGTGGCAACCGTCACCTTCGGTTCAAAGACCCTGAGCCACTGTCGAACCTGCACCTGACGTTGCTCAACAAAGTTGGTGTGCCTTTGGAATCGTTCGCGGACAGCACGGGAACGGTCGATGACCTCTTTGATCCGGTGACACTGTGATGTTGCGAATGATTTTTCCGATCGTTGGATCGCTCCTGGTTTGTCTTGGCGTCGTCGCGGCGGATCCATCCGATCGGGATGCGGCCGCGGTTGCTGGCGTCGAGGAATCAGCACTCGATCACCAGTGGGTTGCCGCGGCGGAACAGCAACGTTGGGATTTGGTTCGAGAATCGTTGGCTGGCGATCGAGTGGACGTCGATGCGTCTCAACCCGATGGGATGACGGCGTTGCACTGGGCGGCCTACCACAATCACGCTCGCAGTATCGCGGCACTGGTCGCTGCCGGTGCGGACGTGGATGCGAGAACGCTGTACGAGGTCACGCCACTGAGCCTGGCGTGTGAGTATGGCAATCTCAGAGCAGTGCGAGCCTTTTTGGACGCGGGGGCCGATCCAAACGCGGCTCGACGCGGCGGCGAATCGCCGTTGATGTTGGCGGCGCGGCAGGGCAACGCGAATGTGGTCAGGTCGCTGATCAAGTCCGGAGCTGACATGGAAGACAAAGAAGCCCGTGGGCAAACCGCGTTGATGTGGGCCTCCGCGGCCAGCAACCTGGATGCCGTCGACGCATTGATCGATGCGGGATGCAACGTTGAAACAACACTGAAGCAGTCCGGGTTGTCAGCACTCATGTTCGCGGCACGACACGGACAATCGGCGGTGGTGATGCGTTTGCTCGACTCGGGTTTGGACGTCAACACCGTCGCGAAACCAAAACGCAGCGGCGGCCGAAATCCGCGGAACGGAATGTCGGCGATGATGTTCGCGATGGAAAGCGGGCACCTTCAGTTGGCTTGCGATTTGGTCCGTCGCGGTGCCGATCCGAACGACCAACGCAGCGGATACGCTCCACTGCACGCGATCACTTGGGTTCGCAAAACGGAATTGGGCGACAACCCAGAAGGCGACCCGGCACCTCGCATCACGGGATCCATTCACAGTTTGGACTTTGTCCGCCAAATGGTGGAATTAGGTGCCGACGTGAATCTGCAACTGAAAAACGGCAAGTCACGTGGCCAACGCCTCAATCCCAAGGGCGCCACGCCGTTCTTGTTGGCCGCTCGCGGTGCTGACGTTGAGCTGATGCATTTGTTGCTGGAACTCGGAGCCGACCCCACGATCACCAATGACGATGGAACCACCGCGTTGATGGCTGCGGCAGGAGTCGGGGTGATCGCGGTGGGTGAAGAACCGGGCACGCCGGAAGAGGTCGACCGCGCGATCGAGATGCTGGTTGATCTCGGGATCGATCCCAATGTCGTCGATCGCAACCGAGAAACCGCGATGCACGGCGCCGCGCTGCGAACCTTTCCGACCGCGGTTCGAAAGCTGACTTCGGTCGGCGCGGATCCCAATGTTTGGAACCACAAGAACAAACGTGATTGGACACCGCTGGACATCGCCGGTGGCAAACGTCCCGGCAGCGTCAAACCGTCACCGCCAACAATCGAAGCTTTGAAAGAAGCGATTGAAGCTTCTAGCTTCTAAGTCGGGATCGTCGAGTTCTCGGTTGTTGATCGATGGCTCGGCGTCACCCGCGATTGCAGCTTGGAACCGGGGCTAATGCCCAAACGGCTCATTTGGATCGCAGACCTTCCCTCCCTCCCACCTACCAATCCCGTGCATCGCTTCTTCCTCACGCTTTTGTTTGCATTCGTTTCGTCGGCTCTCTTTGCTGCCGAACGTCCCAATGTCGTTGTGATTTTGGTGGACGACATGGGGTATGGAGACCCGGGATGTTTCAATCCCGACTCCAAGATCGAAACGCCGAACATCGATTCGCTTGCTCGCGATGGGATGCGATTCACCAACGCCCACGCACCGGGACCTCTGTGTCACATGTCACGGTATGGGCTGATGACGGGACGTTATCCGTTTCGGACCAACGTCAGCGTTTGGCCACGTGAACCTTTGGTCGAACCCGATCAAGTCACGCTGGCATCGCTTGCGAAATCGCAGGGGTATCGTTCCACGATGATTGGAAAGTGGCACCTGGGATTTGAAGAACGTGCCAACGAAACCTACGACCGTCCGTTGTTGGGTGGCCCCGTGGACCGCGGCTTTGACCATTTCTTTGGCATCCGAGCCTCCACCGACATTCCGCCTTACTTCTACATCAACGATCGGAAAGCGGTGCATCCGCCGACGGATCGCATCGAGGCCAACGACAGCGAAGGATGGTCGCCGATTCAAGGTGCGTTCTGGCGAGCCGGCGGCATTGCTCCGGATCTGGAACTGTCCGATGTTTTGCCACACTTCACGGACTTGGCGATCGACACGATCGAAGCTCATCCGAACGCTGATGATGCGACGCCATTGATGCTTTATCTCGCTTATCCCGCTCCCCACACACCTTGGTTGCCCAGTCCTGAATTTGCTGGCAAGAGCCAAGTGGGATCGTACGGCGATTTTGTGATGATGGTCGATCACGAAATCGGACGCGTGCTGGATGCGCTGAAACAGCAGGACATGGAACGAGACACGATCGTTATCTTTACTTCGGACAACGGGCCGGTCTGGTACGAGAACGACACGGAACGATTCCAGCATGATTCGGCCGGCGGTTTTCGAGGAATGAAAGCCGACGCCTGGGAGGCTGGGCACCGGATGCCGTTCATCGTTCGCTGGCCAGGTCACGCCAACGCATCTAGCAGCACGGATCATCTGGTTTGCTTCACCGATTTGATGGCCACGTTTGCAGATATCTGGAAGGCGGAGCTTCCCCGGGACGCTGGACCGGACAGCCACAGTTTTTTGCCGGCGTTGCTTCAACAGCCATTCCAGCAAGGCACAAAGAGAACCGAATTCGTGATGCGAGCTGGAAGCAAATCCACGATGACCATTCGCGAAGGCGATTGGAAATGGATCACCGGACTGGGGTCAGGGGGCTTTTCCAAACCATCACGCATCCCGCCGCAGCCCGGTGGCCCGACTGGTCAACTTTACAACCTGAAAAACGACCCCGCCGAGACCAGCAACGTTTACCAAGACCATCCTGACATCGTTCAGCGGTTGCAGAAACGCATGAAACAGATCGTCGACGATGGCCGCAGTCGCTGAACTCGACGCCCTTCTGAACAACGCCTCCCACCTTTGATTTTCACCAGGTCCCCATATGAAAACCATCTCTCTTTTGGCCTCCGCAAGCGTCGTGTTGTTGGCTTGCTCGGTCCTGCCATCTCCGGCGGCTTCAGCGGCCGATTCCAACCCAGCAGATCGTCCCAATGTGATCGTGATCATGAGCGATGACCAGGGAGTCGGTGACTACGGGTTCATGGGCAACCCGATCATTCGCACGCCTTCGCTGGATCAAATGCGAACGCAGAGCGGCTACTTGAGCCGGTTCTATGTCAGCAACGTGTGTGCCCCGACTCGAGCCAGTCTGATGACGGGGCGATACAACTACCGAACGCGTTGCATCGACACGTATGTTGGTCGAGCGATGATGGATCCGGACGAAGTCACGCTGGCAGAACGGCTCAGCGAAGCGGGCTACCAAACCGGCATCTTTGGCAAATGGCACCTGGGCGACAACTACCCCATGCGGCCCATGGACCAAGGTTTCGACGAGAGCTTGATTCACCGTGGCGGCGGTATCGGGCAGCCTTCGGATCCCATTGGAGCCGAAGGCAAGTACACCGACCCAACGCTGGTTCACAACGGCGACGAAGTGGCAATGGAAGGTTACTGCACCGACATCTTCTTCGACGCTGCGATTGACTTCGCTCGCGAACAAACCGACTCGAACAAGCCCTTCTTCACGTACATCGCGACCAACGCACCGCACGGCCCGTTCCATGATGTGCCGGAGGAACTTTATCAAGAGTACAAGCAAATCGATTTCTCGCCGATCCTGGTGAACAAACTTCCCGCCAAACGCCGCGTGGCTGAGTTCGATAAACTGGCTCGGATCTCTGCCATGATCACCAACATCGATCAAAACGTCGGCAAACTTTTCGCATCACTCGACAAACTCGGAATTCGCGAAAATACGATTGTGCTTTACCTCAATGACAACGGTCCCAATTCGCGTCGCTTTGTCGGCAACATGCGAGGCAGCAAAACACAGGTGGATGACGGCGGCATTCGTTCTCCATTGTTGTTTCATTGGCCAGCGAAAGTGGAACCGGGTGATACGTCGGACGTGATGTTGGCTCACATCGATTTGATGCCGACGTTGCTCGATGCTTGTGGAGTCGCGGTTCCGGAATCGCCCGCACTCGATGGCAAGAGTTTCCTACCATTGCTGACCGGCGAAATGGACGACTCCCAGTGGGAAACGCGATCGATTGCCTTTCAAACTCACCGAGGCAACGTTCCTCAGAAATTCCATCACTTTGCGATGCACGAACATCCGTGGAAATTGGTTCACCCCAGTGGCTTTGGCAAAGAACGCTTTGAAGGCGAACCCAAGTTCGAACTGTACAACTTGGAAGAGGATCCCAAGCAGCAAAACGATCTTGCCGACAAACATCCTGAGATCGTTCAGCGGCTCAAAGAGGCTTATTCCAAGTGGTTCGATGATGTTTCCTCGACTCGTCCTGACAACTACGCACCGCCTCGGATCGTCATCGGCACCGAGCATGAACCGCAAACGGTTTTGACACGGCAAGATTGGCGACACTCCAGCGGTCGTCCCTGGGCGAAGAACTCCACTGGCTTCTGGTTGTTGGACGCTCCGGAGGAGAAACGCTACGAAGTCGAATTGATCCTGACCGACAAAGATCATCGCGGCGGAACCGCAACGCTCCACCTGAATGATGAGACGCACACCTTCGATGTCGCACCGGGCGAACGGCGTGGTCATGTCATGGAAGCAACGATACCGGCAGGCCCGCATACTCTCTCGGTGACCCTGTCTGATTCCATCAGCGCTGGCGTCCACCAAGTCTTCCTGACGACGCAGGATTGATCGCAAGAGAGTTCTAGTGGTCCGTCAAAGTTAAAAGTTAGGGTCGATCGTAGTGGACGAGGCCACGAGTCCTTGGGTTTTACGCCAGTTCAGGACTCGTGGCCTCGTCCACTACCCTAAAAACAAGTCCTGACAGACCACTAGTGGCGTTCGTTCAGTCAACCATCAGGGAGCGACACACCACTGGACCAATTCCAAAAGATCGGTTGCTTCCGTTTCAACGCGCAACCGATCTTTCGCATGTTTCTGGACAAAGCCCAGTGATGATGCGATCTGATCGCTTGTGGCCGTTTCTTGCTGGTGCGTTCGCGGTTGCACAACCGCGACACGTCGTGGCGTGATGCTCACCAGTAAATCGGGCAAGTCGTAGGCGGTCAAAGCTCCAGCGACCAACGAGTTGGCGTTCACGTCATACAGTTCATGATTGACGATGCCTTGGTAATCCATCAGAGAATCCGCGAGCACCAACCATTGGATTTGCTGTTCAAACGCCGCCGCGTGTAACAACGCCGGCCCCACATCACCAATCGCGATGGCACCGATTTGGTCTGGTTTCACGTCGTCACGGTCCTGCAAAAAATTCATGACGCGTACGGCGTCTCCCGCGTTGATTCCCGCCACGCTTCGGCCGGACATCAACGCATTGAAGAATGGTTGCACGGGAGCGTGCCCTTGCCGGAACTTGTACGTTGTCTCGCCGTATCCGAGCAGGTCCGGTGCCGCGACCACGTACCCGCGACGCACCAGTTCTTCGATCTTTCCACCCGCGGCGGCATCCGTCGTCTTGCCCTCGCCGTGCACGTAGATGATCGCCGGCCGAGTGCCGGGTTCATCGGGAGCAAACACCAACGTCGGAATGATAGTTTCGCCTTCACCCGGCACTCCCCATTTCTCAACTCGGTAACCTTCGCGTTGGTATTGGCCGCGGAAGACCGGAGCCACTGCCGCCTCGGGGTTGCGATAGCCGGACAACCTTGTCGCTTCGCTCAACGCCTGCGGGAGATGCTGGTCCAAATCTCGCCGGCTCTCTTTCAGTCTCTCCAGCAGCGGTTTGGCCTCCCGCCGATTGATGCTGAAAACGTTCTCACTTTCGAACGCCGTGGAAACCTGACCGGTTTCCGTGACAGTCAATTCCGCCTCCGTCAAAAACGGATAAGATTGTTCTTCCACGCTGCCAGGCAGGTCCAGAAACGTCTGGAAGAACTCGTAGGTGGATTCGTTGTTCTGCTTCGTGAATCCGTGTCCGAAGTCATCTTCGACTTGATCAAATCGCTCGGGATGACCGAGGATTTGAAAGGCCCGACGCACTTCGGCGGCCGTTTCACGAGCCCCCTGAATACTGAAGAAGTCTCGCGTCGTGGTGACTTGCAACGTCGGTTTGGGAGCCCGGACTTCCAGCAAATCGGCATGATCGATTCCCAGCATCGGCCCGTGATAGAAGACTTGTTCGGCATCTTGCGGCCCGATCGATCCCAGTAGGCGACTGATGCTGGTGATGAAGCCGGTCGGTGCGACGGCGAGAACCCGTTCGTCCACCGCCCCGATGTAACTGCTTTGCGTGCCACCTCCCGACAATCCCGTGACACCGATGCGATTTGGATCGACTTCGGGCCGAGTTGTCAGGTAGTCGATCGCACGGATGCCGTCCCAGATGAAGTAGCGAGCAATCGATCGTCCCGTCAAAAAGCACTGCACGCCAGCATGCGAGTGTTCTCTGGTGGCGGAACCCACCGTCGACTTCCCGGTTTTCGGATCAAAGTATTGCAGCCGTTCGCCTTGTCCCAGCGGATCGATCGCGAACACCACAAACCCCTTTTGAACCAGGTTCAGGATGACGTTTTGATAGAGGTCTCGTCGGAAAGCAGACGCAGAGTGTCCAATGACTTTCAAGATGGCAGGCCGCGGTTCTTTGAGTCCCTCCGGGATGAAGAGTGCTCCCGTCACGTAAAAATTGGGCATCGACTCAAAGACGATCTTTTCAACTCGATAGCCGTCTTTCCGCAGTGTGCCTGTGACTCGAGGATTCAGTGGCGATCGACTGGGCCAAGGTCCGAGGATTTGATCGAGCGTCTGCCGAACCTTGATTTGGCGAGCCTTCCATTCCTCCGCCGTATTCAGTTTGCTGACTTCGTCTTCACGCGATGCCAAACATTCGCGGGTCAAGCCATTGAGATGATGCACCAACATCAGTCCGGGATCGTTCCAATCGATCCAAGTTGGACCGTTGGGGTTCCCGCCGTCCAGAACGTTCAAGTCCTCAACGACGGGTGGCCCAACAACATGAAGCGTCAGAATCAGACAGAGTGCGTTGATCATCAAGGTGTCTCCCGGTTGGCATGTCGGTTCGCAGTGCGGGCAGATTTTATCAGACAGGAGTCCGGCCTGGCGTTTCCCTTTGCCTGAATGGTGCCAGCCACCCTGTTTTCGTTTGTTGTCGAACGTGAACGGGCACTGGGGCACGCACTGCGGCGACGCGTGTTACGATCGTTTGGCTCAAAGAATGCGTGCCGAATCGGTTTCGGTGACGTTGGCCAACTCCAATTGATTTGTCTGATGAAGAGTTCAACCCACGACGTTTCCAAAGCTCTGCTTCGCCTGTTCGCATTGGCGTTTAGCTTGCTGCCTATTGTCGCTTTCCATTCAGTGCATGCGGACGAGGGGGGCGAGACGGGAACCGTCCCGGCGGCCCAGTCCCGTTCGCTACCTGCACTCCCAGGACAAATTGCATTTTGGGATTTCCAGGAAGACGCAGGGACTCGGCGGCGGGGTGGAAATTTCGAACTGGTTGAGCAACATGGCCCGATCAAACGCGTCGAGGATGGGATCTTTGGTCCCTATGCTGCGGAGCTCAAACGAGGCCAGTGGTTCAGCATTCCTCGCGAAAAACTGGGACGTCTGAACATTCATGGGCCGGAGGCGGAAGTGACAGTGGTGGCCTGGATCAAGCGTCAGTCAACAGAAAGTTGGCAGGCGATCGCGGGTGTTTGGGGAGAGACTCGTCGCAAACGCCAGTATTGCCTGTTCGTTGACGGAGCCAAGGCGGCATACTTGGAGGAGGAGGAGGGTGTGCTGGTTCGACACCCGATTCGCAACCGAGTTCACGGGCATGTGTCGGCCGTTGGCGGCCCCACCCCGGGACGAGAATACTGCACCACCTACAGCACTGGCGCCACCGTCATCCCGCAAAATCAGTGGGTGTGCATTGCCATGCGATACGACGGTCAGCACTCATGCGTGTTCGTCAACGGCAACTTGGATTCGCTGGCACTCGCAAATCCATTCCGCTACCAGAAAGGACTTTTTGATGGTGGCACGGATGGAGAAGCATTCACCGTCGGGGCTGTCGATCGCAATCACGAATGGGGGAACTTCTTCGGAGGGCGAATCGCGGGCTTGGTCGTTTATGATCGTGCGCTCAAGGATGAGGAACTGCATGCCTTGGCCACGGAAACTGGATTTTCGACGGACAGGTTGAAGCAACAGTAATTCTCGGTTGACGCTTCTTTCACGAGGCAGGCGACCGTTTCCGGGAACGGAATTCAATTCCCCGTTTCCGAGCGAAATCGCGTCGGTGACGCGGTGAAGCATTTCGATGCGAAGCCCGTCAAGCGTTTCGGGAGCGATTGCCGTGGAGAGCAGGCCGCTCGACATCCTCTTCGCGTCAAACGTCGATTACAATGTTGGCGTTGATCCTCCCTCCCTCTGCCCACCGCGTCTCGAGCAAGCGACCGTCATGACTCGATTGATTTTGAATTTTCTCTTTGCGATCGTCTTCGCCGCGTCGCTCGTCATTTCGGCACCGAAAGGTTCGGCGCAGTGGCCCGATCGACATGGACCGACCCTGGATGGCGTTGTCGCTGACGCGGATGCCGATCCGCTTCCGATTCACTGGACGGATACCAAGAACGTTGCTTGGAAGGCTCCTTTGCACGATGAAGGTCACTCGTCGCCGGTGATCGGTGAGGGCAAGATTTGGCTGACGACAGCAACCTCGGATGGGAAGCAGCAATTTGTCATCGCGATCGATGAGCAAACTGGCGAGATCCTCCACGACCGATTGCTGTTTGAGAACGAGGAGGTGGAAGAGCTTGGAGGTGCTGTCGGATTCAACAATTACGCGGCACCGAGTTGTGTGCTGGGGCCAGGGGCCGTTTACGTTCACTTCGGCAGCTATGGAACCGCGAAGCTGGATGCCGAGACCGCTGAGGTGATTTGGCAACGACGCGATTTGCCGTGCCAGCATTTTCGGGGACCAGGTTCGTCGCCCGTTTTGTATGGTGACAAATTGGTGCTGACCTTTGACGGCGTCGACCAGCAATACACGACGGCACTCGATGCGCAAACCGGAAAAACGCTGTGGCGGACCGATCGCAGCACCGACTATGAAGATCTCGGTGATGACGGCAAGCCACTGCGTGACGGCGATCTGCGGAAAGCCTACTGCACACCCGCGATTGTCCAAGTTGGCGAGCAAACGCAAGTCCTGTCCGTCGGTGCTCGAGCGATGCAGAGCTACGATCTGGAAACCGGCAAAGAACTCTGGACGCTGCGACACAAGAGCTACAACGCAGGCATCCGACCGTTGTGGTTGCCAGAAAAGAAGCTCGCGATCATCAACACCGGTTCCCGTGGGGCGCAGCTTGTCGCGGTCCGGCTGGATGAGTCCACCCAAGGCGACGTCACCGACTCGCACGTCGAATGGGTGCGTGAACGCGGCAACCCTCGTTTCGCCAAAGCGATTGAGCACGATGGACTCATCTTTCAGGTCACCGACAACGGTGTGTTGTCGTGCATCGATGTGAACAACGGTCAGGAACTTTGGAAGAAACGTATTTCCGGCGACTACTTGGCGTCACCGATTCTCGCTGGCGATCGTCTGTACTTCTTCAACCAAAGTGGACTGGGAACAGTCGTGAAGGCTCAACGAGAACCCGAGATCATCGCGACCAACGACGTGCCAGAGATGGCGACCTCCGCATGCCCTGCCGTCTCCAAAGGCGCGATCTTCGTTCGTGGAAAAGAGTTCCTGTTCAAGATCCAAGCACCCTGAACAACCACGTAGCCGACAGAGGCCCTCTGTCGGCAAAAAAAACTTTTCCGCAATGATACCCAGTCAGGTACCGGCCCCTTTCTGTGGTGCAACTCTCATTCAATTGCCCCCAATGTCTGATCGTGTTCGCCGCAGACGATTCGAACGATGGTTCCTCTGGCTTGTAGGTGTCACGCTGGCATTCGGCCTGCGTTACATCCTGAGCAACGCCGGGCATTTTGGTGCAAACGACGCGGCTATTCAACAAGAGTGGAAGAAGCAGCGATTTTCGGAAGACTATCATTCCACCCAAGAGATGTTGGATGCGGCCGGTGAGCTTCTTTCTCGCCCGACGACCAAAGATGGCGACGCACGGAAACCCCCAATCAATTATCACTTCTTATAAGGTGCCAGCCACCTTCTGATTTCTCTGCTCGCGTTTGCGGTTGAGTGAGCGCATCAGAGTAGAACAGTTGTCCCCAACTGTTCCGTCGCCTCATGAGCCGCGATGAAGGCCTGCGATTGCTTCGGTTCTGTTCAGCCAAATCTGGCAGCGGCCTGGATGCTCTTCTCTAGACGGCTTTTTTATAGGGTGCCAGGCACTTTGTGGATTGTTTCTATAAGGTGCCAGCCACCTTGTTGGTTTTGGCGTCGCGAGACTTCCGGCGTTTTCAATGGCTGATTGGGAACGACTCCCATGGTTTCAACGAGCATTCGCGGGAACGATCGTCTGCCGAGAGGTGTCGACCTCGTGATTCTGGTGGAATGAGCGCATCAGAGTCGAACCGTTGTCCCCAACTGTTCCGTCGTCTCATTCACCACGGTGAAGGCCGGCGATCGCTTCGGGCCTGCTCAACCGAAGCAGGCTGCGGCTTGGACCTGGCCTCGGTGGTGGTGGCGGCCGGTTCGTTCGGCATCCGCTTTCATCGATTCAGGACGACCGATGCAGCTGGTTTTGCCAAAGTACTTCTGCCAGTCCCACACCAAGTCTCGCCACATCGAAGCGTCGATTCCGACCTCCGACAGCGTTTGAGCGAGACGCGCTGGCAGCTCAGCGACTCGAACGGCGACGGACTGCGCCGCTGTCCAGTCCAACAACCGTTTGTAGTCGCTCCAGCGGATGTTCAAGAATCCGCGATCGCTGCTGCGGAGCCCCTTCGTGTGGACTTGCGGTTCGGTGGACAGTTTGGTTTCGTTCAGCGTCAGTGGACTCAACCATTCGTCTCGTCGGATGCGTTTCCCGGTTGGATTGCGTCGTTTGGCTTTTCGTTTTTGCTGAAGAACCTCGACCGGCGTCTCTCGAATTTCTCGTCCGGCTTCTTCTGTCGGGATCGGTTTCAGATCAAAGGCCGCCGAAGCGATTCGTTCGCCCTTGCGAGCTTCGATTCGGTCGTAGGCACTGGTGTGCGGGCTGGTCTCGGGACTTGCCGTCATCGCTGCCCGGACCGGGTTCAGATCGACGTACATGCTGCACGCGAGCAACCCTGCCTCATCGACGATTTTTTGTGCTTTGAAGCGTCCCTCCCAAAACCTACCGGTGCATTCGTCTTGTTTGTTTGCCATTCGAGCAATCGGTTCAGCCAGGGCTCGCATGAACCAAGATATATCGGACAGGCGGTGGCGGACGTCGGCCAGACGTTCCTTGTTGCGAACCAGCATCTGAACATCGTTTTCAGTCGGCTCGGCCAGGTGTTCTTCGAGGCGTCTGCCGGGGAAGACCCGCAGCCAGCGAATTGCGACTTCCTCGTCGCTCCACTGAGCACAGACATCGGGGCGATTGCGGAGAATCTGATGCATGTGATTGCTCAGCACCGCGTACGAAAGAACGTCGACCGCGAACACCGAAGCCAGGGCTTCCATCCGCCTGCGGATCCATTCTTTGCGGAACGAGTGATCCTTGCCAGTCGCTTGGTCGACCCCTGCGAGGAAGGCGCGTCGCACACATCGCTGTACCACGTGCACGATTCCCACTTCGTTTGGATCAAACTGCTCACATCGCTGAGGCCGCGGCATCGCTCTGCTCTCCAAAGGGATTGGCAAGACAAAAGCATCCTATGCATCGCCGCAGCAAAGTCAAATGAAGGTGGCTGGCACCATATGGAGAAATACCTTGGTGGTGTGTGCTGCGATATACTTGGAGGTGACGCTTGCCTTTGGGGCGTTGTGAGGCGGGGGATGTTGCTTGCAAACTGCCCCAGGTTTCTGTCTGTCTCTTCATTCAATTGTTCGGATGCCATGCGAATCTTGTTGTTCTTGCTCGTGTTTGCGTTCCTGGCACCGTCCGCGCTGCAGGCACGTGAGTGGACGGACTCATCAGGGGAATATCGCATCGAAGCCAAGTTGGTGCTCGTTCACGGAACCAAGGTGGTCCTGGAACGTCCTGACGGAAAGATCATCAGCATTCCGGTTGCGAAATTGAGCGAAAAGGATCAAGTCTATTTGAAGGAGATGGCATCCAAACCAAATGCGAAGCCGGGCGAGATCCATACGGCCGAGATGAATGCCGTTGAACCGAGTTCAGCCGCAACGGAGGCATTGAACTTTTCACCGAAAGAATTGGCGGAGCGAACCGAGGTGCTGTTGAGGGATGCCTGCCATCGTTGTCATGGCGAAGATGGAACCAGCGAGGGTGGATTCAACTTTGTCGTGAACCTGGCCAAGCTCGCGAAAACGATTGCGGAACCTGGCACTGATTCGTTGTTGTTGGAACGTATCCACGCGGAGGATGACAGCGTGATGCCTCCGGTCGATGAAGAACCACGATTGAGCCCGCGTGACACCCAGGTGATCGAACAGTGGATTGCTGCGGGGGCCCCGACATTCACCGACGAACCATCGCGTCCCTTCGTAACCAATGAACAAATCATTGAATGGATCGATGGAGATCTTCAGCAGCAACCTGAGCGGTCGCAACGGTTCATGCGTTATTTCACGTTGACCCATTTGTACAACGCGGGCGTCAGCGAAGATGAATTGCAGACCTATCGCAACGCGTTTGCCAAATTGCTGAACAGCCTGTCGTGGAACGCGGACTTGATCATTCCCGAAGCGATTGATCCTGCCCGCACGGTCTTTCGCCTCGACATTCGAAAGGTTCACTGGACCCAGACGATTTGGCAATCGATCGAAGATGCCAACCCGTACTTCCTTCGTCTGTCCACTCCGCATGCGCTGTCGTGTTCCGACCGGACACAAACCAAGATGCCATTCGTGCGAGTCGATTGGTTTGTCTTCGCCGCATCCAAGCCGCCGCTGTATCACAGCGTGCTGAATCTGCCTCCAACCGATGCGGATCTGGAGCACATGCTGCGCGTCAACGTGCAAGCCAATATCAATCAGGAAATGGCCATCCGAGCGGCGTTCAATCGATCCGGTGTCTCGCAGAACAACCGTTTGATCGAATGGCACAAGTCACCCTATGGCTCGTACTGGAAGAGCTACGACTTTGCCAGCAACACGGGCTTTCAAAATCTGTTTGAGTACCCGCTTGGTCCCAACCAGGGCCGGAATTCTTTTCGACATGACGGCGGCGAAATCATTTTCACTCTGCCCAACGGCTTGCAAGGCTATCTGCTGACGGATGAAAAGGGACAACGCATCGACCAGGGCCCCACGCAAATCGTCAGTGACCCGAAACAGCCTGATCGAACAGTGACCAACGGCGTGTCGTGCATGTCTTGTCACTACGCGGGAATGATCGCCAAACGAGATGAAGTTGGCCCGGCGGTTCAAGCCAACCGATCCGCCTTCGACGATGCGGATGACATTCTGGCTCTGTATCGTCAAGCGAGCGAACTGGACCAGATCATCGACCGGGATGCCAAGCGATTTGCCGATGCACTGGATGAACTGGGGATCACAACGATCAGCCGCAGCGGCGAATCCGTGTCGGCCATGGCGGCTCGGTTCATCCAAGACATTGACCTGCAACAAGTCGCGTGTGAGTTCGGGCTGCAGGCCGATGAATTTCTGAACCGCCTGAAGAATGCTTCTCGCGTGGCACGCGTTTTCAGCTCGTTGCAGATCAGCGGCGGCACTATCAAACGCGATGTCTTCAAAGAAATGTTCTCCGATGCTTGCGTGGATCTCGGTTTGATTGAAGCGCACGCGGTGGATCGTTCCAATGGGACGAACTCGCCCTCAACGCATCTGTCAAATGTTCCATCCCAATCGTCGCCTCGTCTGAAAAGCGGTGCCTCGCGTGCGATGTCTCCCTCGGAGAGGCGCGGCCCGGTCGCGTCCAACGCCCGCACGCCTGGATCCGCGAATCCGTCGCATGAGTTGCCGACGAACCTGGTCGCGAAAGCAAGGTTCACAGATTTGCGTTGGGGCATCAAGTCACTCGCCTTTGGCCCAAACACACGGTTTCTGGCGGGAGGGCGTCCTGACCGAACGATCACGCTGTTTGACATCCAACACCAAAGCATCGTTGCCGAACAAACCAAACTAGAAATCCTGCAAGCAGTGACGGCCTGCACGTTCACACCGGATGGATCGCGATTGATTGCGGGAGGGCAAACCGGCCACATCTCAATCTTCTCTGTCTCGGCGGAGGGGTTGATGCGACCAAAGGGTCAGTTCGCCGGGCACACCAAAGAAGTCAATTGCATTGAAGTTTCGCGATCAGGTCGCTGGGCAATTTCAGGCGGGGCCGGCAAAGTCGCTCGTTGCTGGGAGGTGAAGTCTGGACGCGAGGTCGCGATGATCGGCGGGTTCCAAGGTGCCCTGAAAGCGGTTCATATCTCAGACGATGAAAAAACATTGCTGGCAACGGATGGGCACCGATTGATCACCACGGATGTGAATACCGGGCAGACAATCAGCGAACGGCCTTTGAATCGCTCTTGGAGTTCCGGGCAATCCGCCGCGTTCTCGGCAGACGGGGCGTGGTTGGCGGTGGGTGACAGTTACAACGTGCGAGTTTGGGATTTGAAGACCTTCCGTGAACTCATGCCATTGATCGGCAATGAGATTCTTTGGTCGATGCGTTTCACTTCGGACAGCCGTTGCTTGATCACGGGTGGGAGCGCCAAAATCGATGTCTGGGACTTTCAACGCAATGCTCGCTTGCACCGGTTTCCGGTCGGCAGAGGCTATGTGCAATCGCTGGCCGTTTCAGCGGATGGCACCGGTGTCGCGGCAGTCGGTTCCATCGGAAGCGATTTGGAAGTTTTCCTGCGAGAAGAGTGAGGCTGCGGCAACGGGCGTGACTGGTTCTCAGCCCGGGTTCATCTCGCGTTGCAGCCACGCTCTTGCGTAGGCCCAATTGCGTTTGGTGGTGCGGGCAGACACACCGAGGATCTCAGCGGTCTCTTCGATCGTCAGCCCAGTGAAGTAGCGAAGTTCGACCAGCTTCGCCAGCGCGGGATCTTCCTCGGACAATTTGTTCAGCGCATCGTCCAAGGTCAACAGTTCATCGATGTCTTGCGTGTCAACGGAAGCGACATCGTTGTCCAGTTCACGACGAACAAGATTCCCACCCCGCTTGGTGCGTCCCTTGCTGCGAGCGTTTTCAATCAGGATCCGCCGCATCGCTTCTGCGGCGGCGGCAAAGAAGTGGCCTCGACCGTCCCAACGCTGCGGATCGTTGCCACCGACGAGTCGCAAGAAAGCTTCGTGAACCAGTGCCGTTGGCTGCAGGGTGTGCCCGGGTTTTTCATGATTCATTCGGCTCGAGGCCAATCGCCGCAATTCGTCATAGACCAAGGGCAACAGATCCCCTGTCGCGTTGGGATCGCCTTCGTCGATGGCCGTCAGGATTCGCGTGATGTCTGGATTCATCGGGGCCATTGTAGCTGAACCGACATGCCTTCGTCGCTCAGGCGTATTGATCAATGACGAGACCGGCTTCGTTGATATCGCCTGCGATGGCCTGAGCAAATGCGTCGGCGTCGACACCATTTTCTTCCAGCACGCTGGTCAGCGCCGCGCGAATTTGGTCCGTGGATGCGTTTCCATCGGATTCAACCGCGAGTTCTTCCAAGGAGTCAATGATCTGGCTCACCAATTCATCGGTTGATGACTCATCGACACCTGCAGAAAGCAATGCCGATTCGAGAGAACTGGTGGTGGTTTCGTCTTCGGGTGGTGGGGGCGGCGGCCCATGGGGGCGTCCGCCACGGGCAGGGCCGCTCGCTCCAGCGGCTTCACTTGTACCGGATGGGCCATTGGCTCTCAGGGCTTGTTCGACTTCTGCGGAATCGATCCCGTTGGCGTCCAAGACTTCTTCCACTGCAGAGCGGAACGCTTGCGGGTTGTTGCCAACCGACGATTCCGATTTCAACTCGGCAATCGCGTCGTCGATTTGAGCCAGCACCTTCGTGGCGGTCGTGTCGTCCACGCCGACCGTTTCGAGCGCGCTGGACAGCTGCTCTTCATTCGGCGGAGGAGGGCCTTGGCGATTCGATTGAGTCGATGATGTTTGGCTGCTGACAGCGGAGCTGAGACCAGAAAGATTCATGGCATGGTGTCTTTCAAACGAGAGGCTTCAAATGGGCGTCACAACAGATGGACGCATCACCGATGTCGGTGTAGGACACTCCAACTCTTGCCCCTGTTTTTGAAAAGCACCAACGAATTCCCGATGATTTTTGGAATCGCACCTTTCCTCAGATAAAGTTCAGAAAGCGTGTCACCCCATGGCTGTTGGCGGCGCATTGGGTTCTCGGCAGACTCTTTTTTGATCGCTCCTGTCGCAGGGAACGTGCATTTCAAGTGGGTTTGTCCCCTTCCAACCTGACTGGTCTCTGGGCAATTGGTTGTTGGATTTTCTTCCAAGCATGCTCGCGATTGGTCGTCTCTTTTCTCTTCTGAGGTTGAAACGTGATTCGAACACTCCAGTGCATCGCCGTCGCCGGGACATTCTGTCTTCCCAATCTGCTCGTGGCCCAACCACCCGGACGCGGTGGCCCTCCCACCGAAATGATTTTGCAGCTGTTCACAACGGCGGACGCCAACCAGGACGGCAGCGTCACCAAATCGGAACTGCTGATTGCGATGCAAAGCCAGAGTCGCGGCAACCAGTTCGGACGCGGTGGTCCGCCACCCATGAACGGCAACCCCATGAACGGCAACGCAGGACCTGGAAATCCAGGGCAACCACCGCAGGGGGAACACGGTGGTCAACACGGGCCTCCCACCGAGCCCGGACAAGTCTTGCCGGATCCCGTGGCACAGTCGCTGAACCTGACTGAACGTCAGTCTCGACAACTTGCCGCGTTGCAGGCCGAAGTCACCCGACGCTTGGCCGCGATTCTGACGGACGAACAGGAAACTCAGTTGCGAAGTGCTCGGCCACCTCAAGGACCCAATCCAATGGAAGCCGGCGGTGAAGCTCGTCCCAACCAACGACCCGAACGTCCTCAATGATGTGTCGTGGCCAACTCTGCTGCTCGAGACTTGACCATGAGCGGCAGGATCGGACACTTTGAGGCCATTTCAATTCTTCTTGATTGGCTTCCTCCTTCTTTGCCCGGATGACTTCGATAAAGAGCTTTCGTCGATCCTCACGCCAGAGCAACTGGGACAGATCCTGCCTCCGCCCCGCCCGTGACTGATTCATCTCAGTGCGGAGATTTCAATGGTGAGAATGGACAGGCATTCTGCCAGGGAAGTACAAAATCGTCCCAGGCTAGAAGCCGAGAACACACCTGGAGGCTACGATTGTGTCATGACCAACCCGACTGAACGAGCGATCTTTTTGCAGGCGATTGAGGAAGAAAATCTCGACGACCGATTGGCCTACTTGGACTCTGCCTGCGGCGAGGATCTGAATCTTCGACGATCGGTGGAAGGCTTGCTCGCCGCCCATGAGCAACCCGCGGCATTGTTGGATCATCCCATCGGGGCTGACCGTAGTCGGCCGTCCCTGGCCAGTGAACTGATGGATGAGTCCGTCGATCACATCGGGATGCAAATTGGCACTTACAAACTGAGGGAACAAATTGGCGAAGGTGGATTCGGTTTGGTCTTTGTCGCCGAACAAGAGCAACCGGTGCGTCGCCGTGTTGCCTTGAAAATCGTCAAGCCCGGGATCGGTTCCAAAGAAGTCATCGCTCGGTTCGAAGCCGAACGCCAGGCTGTCGCATTGATGAATCACCCCAACATCGCTCAGGTATTCGACGCGGGGGTGACCGCGGACCACCGCCCCTATTTCGTCATGGAATTGGTGCGTGGGTTACCCATCACCGAGTTCTGTGACGAAAAGCAATTGGATGTGCGCGATCGTCTGAATCTGATGATCGACGTGTGTTCCGCCGTCCATCACGCCCATCAAAAAGGTGTGATTCATCGAGACATCAAACCATCCAACGTCATGGTGACTCTGCACGACGGAAAAGCGGTCGCGAAAGTGATCGACTTCGGGGTCGCCAAGGCGCTGGGGCAGAAGCTGACGGAGAAAACCGTGTACACGCGTTTTTTCTCGATGATTGGAACGCCGCTCTACATGAGTCCCGAACAAGCCGAGATGAGCGGTCTCGACGTGGACACTCGCAGCGATATTTATTCGCTGGGTGTGCTGCTGTACGAATTGCTGGTGGGGGCAACGCCCTTTGATCGTGGTCGACTGGACTCCGCGGGGTTGGACGAGATGCGGCGAATCATTCGGGAAGAAGAACCGCCGCGGCCCAGCACGCGGCTGTCAACCTTGACCGCCGAACGCATCCGGAGCTTGGGGATTCAGTCCGGCGGGATTGGCCCTTCTCAATCACGAAGTTTAAGTTCTGACCTGCGTGGTGACTTGGACTGGATTGTGATGAAAGCATTGGAAAAGGATCGGACTCGCAGATACGATTCCGCTGCCTCCTTGGCGGAAGACATCCGGCACTACCTGCAGGGCGAAACGGTCACCGCGAGACCACCGAGCAAGTTCTATCAATTCCAGAAATTTGCTCGCCGGAATCGAGTGGTGATTGGCACCGCGACGGTGGTCGGATGCACCATGGTTTTGGGCACAGCGGCGAGTCTTTGGCAAATGTCCCAGGCAATTCAAGAACGAAATGCGAAGGACGAAGCGTTGCGCGGCGCGATGGTCGCCAAAGCGGAGGCGATCACTGCCAAGCAGGAGGTCGAGCTGTTTGCCACTCACTTAACCCAGGCCAATGAGCTTGTCGCCAGTGGCCATGCCCATCTCAATGCGGGCCAATGGAGCGAGGCCGCCCGCGACTACGATGCCGCCGTGGAAATTCAGCCCAGCTACTACTTGCCGCGGGTACAGCGAGCCCAGCTTTACGCTCGCTTGCATCTTTGGCCGGAAGCCGCGGAGGACTATGCGATTGCGCTCGCAAATGGTGCTCGCACCAATCAGCCTCAGTGGTGGGGCGTCCCGGCGTTGTTTCGATTCACGGGGCATCCGGAAGAATACCAGCGGTTGGTAGAGCAATACCAAGTCCAGTTGATGAAAGAGTCGGAGGAACCTGATTGGCTATTGATTCGGGGCTTGATGGTGGGAGATTCAGTCGATGATTCCATTGATGAAGACGCAAACGCTGACCTGGCTCATTTCTGGTTGTGGGAACGTCAATTTGGGCCACCGGCCCAGCCAGCGAATCCGGGGTCGCCTGATGAGCGTCGGCAACGTGACTACCTTGGCCGGCTTCGACCACCCGATAGTTCTCCCTTGTGCGTTTGTCAATTCATCACGGGGCTGGCGGAGTTGCGCAGGAGCCTTTGAATCGGCCGTTGATTTGTTCCTCGAAGCGGGAGCGGATTCACGGTGGCCAGCCCAATACATGGTGGATGCACCTCTGGCATTGGCCTACCATTTTCAAGGTGATTTCGAGCTCGCTCAACAAGCTTTGAAGCGATCGACGCTGTCTTTAGAAAGGCAGCTCGACGAACTGCAGCGTCAGAACCAACTGAGCAGTCCATCGCCATGGTTCGATCTCATGGAAGCCCTGGTGCTGCACGAAGAGGCCTGCCGGAAGGTCTCTGGCAAAGCCTCTTCGTTGAGTTCCCGGATTGACCAAATTCGACAAACCTCCCTGAGCCTTATCGAACAGCACTGACTGTTCGGTGAGTGCTCGGCTGGATCGAGAATGATGCAGGGCGATTGCAGTTCGGGCGGCGTCGTGGAACGTTGTCACAGGAATGACGCGTGTTCTCCAGACTTCACGTGTTGCTAGACCAGCACCGTGAAGTCCATGTCTCGAAGCGATTCTTCACCATTGCTGATCTGGGCCTCCAACGAATTGCTTCCGAGCACAGTGTAGCCGTCCGACGAACTCATTCGAACGGTGTACGAACCGGAATGGTCAAAGTCAGTGAAACGATAGTTTCCTTGTTCGTCCGTGGTCGCAATGTCCACCACGTCACCATTGCGATCGAGCAATTCCACTGCCACGCCAACCATCGGTTCCGCTCGATTGTTGCCGCGACGATCGTCTTGGCCCATCGCATTGTGGGACTGATCACGCGCTAGCAATTCCACATCTCCATCAGGAACAATGCTGGATGAGTTCAGTCGATCAGGACGCTCCCGGGCGTTGTTTTCTACCTGCGTTGACGTTTGCTCAGCGACCACCGTGCCGGTGATTGTCGGCGAGAAGAAGAACACGTTTTCCTGCAATGAATTGACGTTCGTGTTTCTCGCAATGATGTCACCCAATGAAGTGTTTTCGATTTCGCGTACTTCGCGATCCGTCATCGTGTTCTCGTACCAGAACCGGTCGCCATCGCGAAGTCGCTCGAATTGGTCCGAGATGACAGCCGTTGCAGTTTCGCCGAGCGAACCATCTTCGGTGTGGTCTTCCGCCAGCAACCCGACCCACAGGTCGATGTTGTTGACGTCCCCATACAAGGCTTCCAAGTTGGCGGCGACGTCAGCGTCGCTGGTGATTTGGTCAAACGATTCCACCGCTTCCAGCCCGTAGGCTTCTCGGGTGGAGTTGAAATCTGCCAGGCCGTGATCTCGTCCTCGTTGGATATTCAGCGAGACCAGATCGAAGCCACCGGCACCGGGAGGACCGAACAGAAAATTCCGCAGGCTATCGACCACTTCCAAGTCCACTTCTTGTGACAGTGACGAGGCAGCGTATTTCAACAGCGGGTCGATCCCGGTGTCCTCCAATAACTCAGGCTGGAAGAACGCGTCAGCCAGTGCAATCGATTCCGCGATCTCATTGCCATCATTGTCGACAAATCGGAACTCATCGTTCAGCGTCGTGTGACCAAATCGGAACGCGGCGGTAGAGAACTCATTGGCGATCGAGGGATCCACGGCCGAGTCATACCCGCTGTATTCCGAAATCGCATCTTCGCCCAGCAAGGCGGGAAGATATTCGTTGAGGGTGATCGACTGCATTTCTGCGATCACGGTCGCACGGGCCTCTTGGTAAATTTCCTCGTCACTGAGGGAAGGATTCTCCGCCGAAATCTCGTCGGCCAATCGATTGTGTTCGCGGACGAACAGGGCCTGCATCGATGTCAGGATGACATTTTCGGCGGCACGAATGTCTCCTGCCAACAAGCCCTCATTCTCGTCGGTTGGTAACAAGCCATCCTCTGTGATCAGGAGACGACCGCCAACAAATTCACGCAGGGAGTCCGCGGTCTCTTGATCGCTGCCATAAACCTGTGACCCATCAATCCAAGCTGTGATGGCATTGACCTGTTCGGCTGGATTGTCGGCCGATGTTCCGGTTCCGTCCGCCATCACGGATCTTGTCAGGTCAATCGTGGCTTCACCAGTGCTGAATGGATCAAAGTACGCGTCGCCCTCTGGCACTTCAATGTCAAACGACTCTCCCTCCGTATCCTGTGTCAATGACAAGTCGATGTCGTGGTCGATGAACTGTCCCCATGCGTAGACAAAGGAAGTCAAATCGCGGTCATTCGTGGTTCCCTCAGGGTCGGCGGCGGCCAAGGTGTTGCTGATCTCACGAGCACTTGGCCGGTCTTCTCCGCTGGGTTCTGAAATGCCATCGGCGTAGTCGTTCTCGGTGGCTCGCAACAACTCCGTGTTGGTGGATCCCAATTCGGGGTTCTCGATGTTGTTGCCCGTCCCATCGATGGAACGAACTTCGTCGGAAACCGAATCGGTGTTGTTTGGTGTTTCGGGGACTTCATCCGGACGGTCAATTTTGTTGTTGGCATCCCGGTCTCGGTTGAGTCGATTGATCACCAACAGTGCATCGAGCGCCGTGTCTCGGCCATCGTTGTTGACATCGGTCATTCGGCCTCGGGATGGGCGTGAGTTTTCGACCCGCTGCCCTTCGCTGTCAGCGCCCTGCAACTGCGAACTCAAGCCACTTGCGCTGTCGCTGTTCATCTGATTGATGATGGCCAACGCGTCAATCGCAGAGACCTGACCGTCTTCATTGACGTCTTCGGGGAAGACATCGTTGTGGAACAGATTAGCCGCGAGCAGTTTTCTGGTCTCCAGCGTCTCGGATCGCAAGCGACGTCGCTGTGAAGTTCGCCGCCGACGGTTCTTGCGTGACGATTGGGGGCCTCCGATCCAACGATTCCAGAATTTTGCCATCGCGACACCTGTGCGGGTTTTGAAGAGAAGAATTGGAGGTGCGAGGACGCGTCGGTTTCTGAAGAGCGACCCGTCTTTCTTTTAGGTGTGGTATTCTTCGCGAAATGTCACGTTTCGGGGGCGGGAAATGCCGCTCAGGGGCTTGAATGGCTCTTCGAGTCACGAAAACAGGCTTGTTGCTTCGTTTTTGATGTCCCGATTTGTTGATGGATGTCGCATTCCTCTTCAGCGAAAGTCACTGCAAGTTTTCCGCGATTGTCCAATCCATTCCTTCATAGCACCCACCTTCATGATGTTTCGATTCATTTTTGTTTGCTTGTGTTCGCTCGCCACGGTGTCCCTGTCGTCAGCTGGTGACTGGCCCGAATTTCTGGGCCCAGGCGGATCGGCGCACTCGGTCGAGGTGGTTCCGACAAACTGGGACGACGCAAATCACTTGGCTTGGAAGGTCGATTTGCCGGGCGGTGGATCCTCGAGTCCCATCGTTGTCGGTGATCGAGTCATCGTGACTTGTTATGTCGCTGGCGATGACACTACGAAACGCCAGGTGTTGAGCTTTGACAAGAACAGTGGCGAACAACTTTGGGCGGTCGATTTTCCAGTCGACTATCGCGAAGACGGCTACCAGGGATACATCACCGAGCATGGCTACGCGAGCAACACGCCGGTGACCGACGGGCAGAATGTCTTTGTCTTTCTGGGGAAGGGAGGCGTTCACTGCCTCGATCTCAACGGGCAAACGCTTTGGAGCGTGGACGTTGGCAAGGAATCGAGCAATCGCCGCTGGGGATCAGCGGCCAGTTTGGTCTTGTTCGAGAACTTGGTCATCGTGAATGCGGCAGAAGAATCCAAGTCCATTTATGCGCTGGACAAAGGCACCGGCAAAGAAGTTTGGCGTCAAGAAGCTGGGATGTTGGAACTGACTTACGGAACACCGCGGATCGTGCCAACCGAGGGAGGCGAGTCGGAGTTGGTCATCAGTGTGCCCGGCGAAATTTGGTCGTTGAATCCTGCAACGGGCAAATTGAAATGGTTTGCAGAGTCTCCCATGACCGGCAACGTCACCCCTTCGGTCATTGTTGATGGCGACACCGTCTACAGCTTTGGTGGCTACCGAGCGTCTGGAAGCATCGCAGTCCGAGCGGGCGGGGACGATGACGTGACGGATTCCCACGTTCGTTGGACGAATCGATCCAGTTCTTACGTTGCCACACCGTTGTTGCATGAGAAAAAGCTGTATTGGATCGATGACCGCGGAATTGCGTACTGCACTTCGGCCGACGATGGCGAGGTCATCTACCGCGAACGAGTCAACAACTTGGAAAGTGGTCGCCCGGTCTACGCTTCGCCTGTCCTCATCGGTGACTACATCTATGTCGTGACCCGTCGTAGCGGCACGCTGGTCTATCGCCCAGGCGATTCCTTTCGTCCCATCGCCCAGAACATCTTTGAATCCGACAAAACCGATTTCAATGCGTCCCCTGCGGTCTCCGAACAAAAGCTCTATCTGCGTAGCGACCAATCGCTGTACTGCATCGCGGAAGGCAAGTGATCAGGGGGCTCGGTTCGCTCTGCATTCGAGTTCGCCGCCGCAGTTTGGTGTTTCGAGGCAGTTCGTAGCGAATGTTGTCAAGGCTTTCGGCGGATGGTGGTGCCAACGGAAGCTCTCGACGAGTTCCAGTTCTCTAGCCTTCAGTAGCGGCGGGAATTGAGAAGGTGAGTGAAGTTGATGCACTGGAATCTGCGATGCAAGGAAGCCGTCTGACCTCTGAGTCAGTCGACTTCCGCATGGTCATACAGCGGCAGGTGGCGGTAGTAAACTTCCAAGCAATAGATCGACAAACACGTCGTGTACAGGCGACCGGCGTAGCCACCCCAAGCGTCTCCGGTCGGCGACCAGCTTCCGTGCTCACGACCCCGTTTTTCTTGGCGAGCGGGCAACGTGGCCTTCATCTCCTCATTCCACTGGTTCCACAGCGGTCCTCCATAGTGGTGCAACGCCTGAGTCGCGTAGTACCAATAGTAGACGTCGGCTTCGTTTGCCTTGACGGGATGGTTTTGCACCAACGTGTCCAAGCTTTGTGCCATCCCCGGCATGGTGCGTGGACGACCGAGATACTGATGACACAAAACGCCTTCGGCGGTCATCGCGGGACTGGCGGCGAGGTTCGGCATGTAGGAATAGCCGCCTGTGTACCCTTGGCTAACCGAATCGAAGTAGCGTTCGATCTTCGGCCAAATGTATGGGTCCACTTCCAGGCCGCCGGCATCACCGCTCTTCAGTCCCATCACGAACCAACCTGTGACCGACGTGTCGCTGTCCATCCGAGGTTGATACCGCCAACCGCCTTGGGGTGACTGGGAGGCAACTGCGAAATCGCAGGCCGATTGTGCGTAGGGACGAATCCATGAATCACCGGTCATCGCATACAACTCACACAGTGCGATGGTCGCTTGGGCCTGCGAATACATCCGTTCGTGCCCCATTTCCGATCCCGCCAGGAACCCTTGCCTGTCTTGTTTTGCGACCAGCCAACGTGCTGCTCGGAGCAGTTCTTTTTGATAGGGGCCACCGCGGTGAGTGCTTCCGGCACCCATGAAGGCCAGCATTGCCATTGCGGTGGCGCTGGTTTGGTTCTCCCCTCGAGCACCGTTGGCGTACGGCCCGTGCAAGCTCCAACTTCCATTGCGGAGCTGTTGCCGTTTGAGCCAAACCAAGCCTGCCGAGACCGCATCTTCGGTCGCTTGATCGCCACCATATCTCCTTAGCAATTTCTGTTTCATTGCGCCGCGACGTCCTTCGAACATGTTCTCTGGCTTGGCCACGGAACTTGTCGAGGAAACTGTCGGATCGAAAAGGTCCGCGTCCAATTTCGGCACCGCCGAGAACATTTCGTCACTGATCTCGATCAGAGCAAATGAATCCAGTGCCTCAATGTCGACCTGGTCCTCTTCGATTGAGGTTTCGAGTGCATCCAGGGGCGCCACCGAGGCGATTGAAAATTCGACCAGTTCATCCGCGACGGGATCGTCCGATTGTCGAAACTGCAATTCAATGCGGTCGGTTTGGTGAGCAGAACGGCTGATCAGTGCCAGACCCAGCAGCACGGCCAGGTGCGCAACCAAGCTGACCAACCAGGAAGGCATTTCATTCAGAGTTTGACGGCTCCAGGTACGAATTCTTGCTGGAATGGACCCGTCGGTGACATTCGCCTCACCGGTCTGCGGAGGTTCTGGGTTGGCAGAGGAGTCGGATTTCGGCGGACTCTCACGCCAGCGTTTTCGTGGCTGGGGGTGCTGCTGCGAATCAACGCGGGAGTGCCGTTTCGGCAGAGCAACGGAAGACAGGATCATGGAACGACCTTTGATAAGAAAAGGCCTCAACCATCCGTGTCACGCGGTCAAACGGTTCACGCCCCTGTTTCAAAGGACGCTTTCTTCGGGGCAATGTCACACTTTGTGCGTTCGAATCAATTCGATAGCGAAAGCATCAAAGCGACGATGGTCCCCAAAAATGCCATCGGAGCCCATGCCAGAATCACGGACCAAATTCCATAACCGAATAGGAAACGAGAGGGAAAGCTGACCGGCAAGTTGTTCGCAAGGCGATGTTCCACACGGTCTTTCCATGCCAACAGCGCGCCAAGAAAACCTCCGGCGACAGCGGAGAGCGACAGGATCAGTCCGACCATCAGCGGGTCGAGGTCGAGCTTCAGGTCCGCGTTGCGAACGACGAATTTCCTGTACATGCCTCCCACAACCACCGGCGTGACCACGGCGCCGATCAAAATCTTTTTCCAAAAGCTTGCGTGGATCGGGGCGGCCGTTTCGTCTGTGATTCCTACGCCGCGGGCATCAGCCGTCGAATCGATGCCGCTTGTTGGTGGGATGCTGGACGCGGGTTTGTCAAATGGGTCTTGATACAACGTGTCTCTCTCATCGGCGATCGGTGGAACGTCCATGGACGTTCCAAAATATCACCCACCCCCGTGAGAGCAGGACGTGTCACCGTTGAAGAGAGCTTCGTCTTTAAAACTTCTCGGTTCTCCTGCTGAACTCTTGACCGAATTTTCATCTGGGCAACGCCAGCCACGGTCAGTCTCCTCGCATGGACACGTCAATTGACGTGAAATGCTCTTCGTTGGTCAATCGTCGACCAACCGTTGGAAACGGGACTGCTCTCTTTGGCGAGAGCCAGCGGGCGAATCAAGTGTTCCGCCCGATAACACGGCGTGGCCGTTGACGAAGTTTCATTTGCCCATAGGTTTCACGGACAAGCGGTTCGCCATAAGTTCGTTCGAGACGGCGGATCGTGAAGTGGGCGCGGGCGAGGTCTTGATAGTGATCGATGAAGTAGCTGTTGATCAGCGCACCGCCGACCGCTCCGATGATGGGGATCGCTTGCGCCGCCACCTTTTCGCTGACGACAACGCCAAAACGCTTCCCAATTTGCGTCACCAATCGTACGAGCGGCGGTGCGGCAGAATCCTTGATCCCATTCTTGAGGATGTACTTTGACGCGTCTTGGATTTGCTTCGCCATCGCGGCTCTCACTGCGAAGTACCCGATTTCGGTCTCGTCGTCGATGTCGGAGGACTGACCAGGATCGAGAGCAAAGACTTCCAAGCATGCCAGGCGTGCTTCCACCTCCGAAAGATCTTCCCCCTCACTGCGAGCGATGTCAGCGACGCTTCGCAGAATCAGCACCGTCGAGACGGGCAGTTCCGCCGCGACGGTCGCGCCGCCGAGTGCGCCGCCCGCGGCACCGCTGAGTCCCGCCAGCAATTTGTGGGTCAGCAGTTTGGGTTTGCCTCGAGCGTTCGGGCTCGACGGATCCTTGTCGGTTCCCAATGTTCGCAAAGCGACGTCGAGTGCGACGTGCAATGACTTTTCGATGGCGGAATGAACGGCTGACTCGACACTGTCGGGCAGCATCTTCAGTGAGGCCGTGACTGGCGTTCCGATCATCTCGGTCAACCGATCCGCGATCCCGTGATGTTCCAAGATTTTCTTGGCTTGACGCAACTCTTCCAAAGTTTCCTCGGGAAGGCTTCCGGTGATCAAGTTGTCGCTCAAGGTGGATTCCAATCGGAGGAGGTTACGAGCCGCGCTCGGGTGGGAGCAAATTCTTCGCTGAGACAAAAGACGCTTGCCGGCAACGCTTCATTGAAGGGGACGGGGCAGGAGCATGCCAGCTACCTTGCAAACGCTGCGCCCAGGTCGGGGATTTGGCACGCGTGTTGCTTCCTCTGGTTATCAAGCCGTGCATCGATCATATGAGACTTTATCGAATGAGACATTTGAGTGCACTGCTGAAGGCTCTCCCAAATCACACCTCCGAGGAAAACTCATGGCAAATGCAACGACCGATCACGATTCCATCCGAAATTGGGTCCACGAACGAGGTGGTGTGCCCGCAACGGTGGAAGCGACTGCCGATTCCGAGGATGGAATCGGATTGTTGCGAATCGATTTTCCTCACGGCAGCCGCAACGACAACTTGTCCACGATCAGCTGGGACAGCTTCTTTGACAAGTTTGAGGAATCCAAACTCGCGTTTTTGCATGAGGAGAAAACCGCCGGGGGAGCACTCAGTCGGTTCTGCAAGTTCATTGATCGCGAGAAAAAGTAACAAGATCTCGTCAAACCGAATGGCAACCTTCCAACACCCGTTTCATGGCAATTGAAATCGAAGAATCAACACTCAGCACCCCCGACGGACGTCAACTGCACTGTCGCCGATCTGGACCTTCATCAGCAGAGATCGCGTTCGTGCTCGTGCACGGATTGGGCGAACACTCCGGTTGCTACGAAGACTTTGCCAAACGGATGACGGCTCTGGATCGAGGGGTGGTCGTTTACGACCAACACGGTCACGGACAGAGTCCTGGCGCCCGCGGCGACGCACCCAGTTTTGACACGCTGGTCGATGACATTGCAGTTGCTTTCGAATTCGCGGCGCAGCAATTCCCGCGAGCCGAACTCGTGTTGCTCGGGCACAGCATGGGAGGAAACTTCGTTCTGAATCATCTTCTCGGCCGCGATCACGAATACGTCAAGCGAGCGATTGTCACCAACCCAATGATCCTGCCGCCCAATCCACCCACACGTCCGCAAGCCTTCGCGGCGTGGCTGACCGGCAAACTCATCCCGCACATTCGTCTGTCGGCGACAATTGAGCCGACGCAGTTGACTCAGGACGCGGAGGCGCGACGCGAACTCGCGGACGACGATTTGATTCACGAAAAACTCTCGATTGGAATCGGCAGCCAATTGCTCAGCCATGGCATTTGGTTGACGGATCACGCGAAAAAGTTGAACGTCAAGTTGTTGGTGCTGACGGGAGCAGACGATGAGCTGTGCGATTCGGACACGACCGACGAGTTCATTGAGAAAGCCGGCCGATCTTGCCACCATGTCTGCTTCGAAGGACTTCGACACTCGTTGTTGATCGAAGATGAACGCGAGCAAGTCTACGAAGCGATTGAAACCTGGTTGCTCGACACCGCCGCACTCAGCATCGAGTAGAACCAGCCTTTTCAACCATCTTCGCTTGCATCACTGGTTGGGCGATCAGTCGACGGTCTCAGTTGGATGAAAGCCGAGGCGTAACGTGATTCGGCTTCACGCCAAATTGAATTCTTCGCACAGCTCGTCGATGACGTCTTGCTGCATCACCGAGACATCGCCGATCGCTTTTGCGTTGATCACCGCTTCGGCGGTCGATTCGAGCACTTCCAAGCGATCAAACGCATCCAAGACTGTTGTTCCGGTGACTAGCACGCCGTCGTTTTCAAGGATCGCGGCCGGGTTACGACTGCACACGTAATCGGCAACCGATCCATCGCCTGAATACTGAACACCATAGGGAGCACGAGCCACGTCGCGTAGGAAGACGTAGCTTTCAGGGATGGTTCGAACATCCAAGGGAACACTGGTGACGCTGAATGCTGTTGCGTTGACCGGATGAGCGAACACGATCGCTTGCACGTGAGGGTGCCTTTCGTAGATTGCGCGGTGAGCATTGGCGGCTCGACTGGCCAGTTTTCCGTATTCACGAAATTCGCCTTTGACCAGCACAAAGTCCTCGGCTCGCAACAACTCACGGTCTCGCTGCGTTGGCGTGATCAAGAATGAATCGTCTTTCAAACGAGCTGAAAAACTGCCTTCGGTGCTGATCAACAAACGCTGCCGGCATCCCCGACGCACAAACTCGCAGAGTTGCCGACGTAGTTCTTGCTCTTGCGTGGTGGCGGCGGGCGGTTGGTAGCTAATGAAGTCAACGCTTCGATGGGCGGCTTGATCCAGTTGGGAATCGTCGAGGTATCGAACTTCGCCAATCTGTTTGGCTTTGATCAGCGTCTTGCCCGCGAATTCGAACGCTTCGAATCGTTGGAACGCCGACGCGAAATCTTGACCGGCAACGACGACGCCGTGGTTTTCCAAGATCACGCTGTCGCATCCGTCTTCGAACTGCTTCGCAATGCTGGCCCCGAGTGCTTCCGTTCCTGGACAAGCATAAGGTGCGAATCCGACTTTGCCGCAAACACTGTGTGCTTGATGGAACAACCGAGTGTCGGGGGTCCCGCGGCAGATGCTGAAAGCGACCAGGGCGACCGGGTGAGCGTGCACGATCGCCTTCACATCCGGCCGGGCTTCGTAGATCGCTTTGTGAAACGGAAACTCCGAGGATGGCGGGTGCGGGCCATCGACGGATCCATCGGCGCGGACGCAGATAATGTCGTTCCGAGTCAGGTTGCCTTTGTCGACTCTCGCCGGCGTGATCCAAATGTTGCCCTCGCTGTCTCGGATCGACAGATTGCCACCCGAAGTCGTCGTCATGCGGTAACGATAGATCCGATCCATCGTTTGCATGATTCGGTCCCGTGGATGCTGGACATCTCGCGAATGGCTCATTCTATTTCCGTCGGTGAAGGATCAATCAGAAGGTCAGCGGAGGAGATTACAGAGGTCGGACAACCGACGTGCTGCGGTAGTAGTCCATCAGCGTTTCAGGCGAAAGCACGCCGCCGCCCATGCCGCTCTTCTTGACGCCGCCGTAAGGGACACCGTGCGCGAACACATTGTGAGCGTTGATCCAACTGTTGCCAGCGATCATCGCCTCAGCGACCCGGTTGGCGCGTTCGGTGTCGGTGGTCCAGACACTGTTGGCCAATCCATAGTCGGTGTCGTTGGCTTTCGCGATCGCATCGGCTTCATCGGAAAACTTTGCCAGGTATGCCACGGGGCCAAAGATTTCTTCGCGAGCGGCGACGTTGTCCAGCGGTCCAGCCAACAGAGTTGGTTTGACATAGTTCCCGTTCAATCCGTCGACCGTCGCGGGACCACCACCGCACAAGCACTGAGCACCGCCAGCGGTGCCTTTTTCTTGATACCCGAGAACACGCTCGCGTTGTTTCGGATTCACAACCGGGCCCATGTCACTGTTGGGGTCCAGTGGGTGACCGATGCGAACTTTCTCCATCAACTGCTTGCACTCCGCAACGAATTCATCGTAGATGTCTTCGTGGATCAACCAACGCGTTGCATCGCAGCAGACTTGACCGGTGTGGAATGTGATCGCACCGACCAACGCTTGAGCGGTGGCTTTGACATCCACATCATCGAAGACAACCGCAGCGCCTTTGCCCCCCAGTTCCAATTTGACCGGCACCAAGTTGCGTCCGCATGACTCGCCGACCAAGCGGCCGACTTCGGGCGAACCGGTGAAGGACATGCGTTTGATTTCGGCGTTGTTGGTCAGGGCGGCACCCGCCGTCGCACCACGACCGGTGACCACGTTGATCACGCCATCGGGCACACCGACTTCCTTGGCCAATTGAGCCAAGTAGATCGCCGACAGCGATGTGTCTTCAGCGGGTTTGATCACGACGGTGTTGCCGGCGGCCAACGCAGGCGAGATTCCCCAGCCGATCAACAAGAACGGGAAGTTCCATGGGAAGATGAATGCACAGGCACCCCAAGGTTGTTTGACCGTGTGGGCATCGTGGCCGGGCACGTCCAACTTCGTGCGTTTCTCGACTTTGTCAGACAACCCAACGAAGTAACGCAGCGTGTCGACGAAGTTTTGCACATCGCCCGCGGCTTGGGCTTCGATCTTGCCGGCATCGAGGGCCTCAATCTGCGCGATGATCGCTTTGTGACTTTCCACCGCATCGGCGAGTTTCAACAGGATGCCGCTGCGTTCTGCTTGGGACAATCCCGCCCAAGCCGGGAAGGCTTCGTTGGCAATTTCAACCGCACGGTCAATCTCGGCCGCACTCAGATCATGAATCTCAGCGAGCTGATCGCCCGAGCCTGGATCGATCGTTGCGATCACGTTTCCTTGCTCGCTCGGGAAGGCTTTTCCGCCCACAAAGCTCGCCAGGGGCGATTGATCCAGGAACGATTGAACTTCGGGAAGCAAGGTGTGTTGGGTTGCGACGCTCATATTCTTTCTCGCTCAAACTTTCTCTGCGGTGAATGGGGGTGAACTAGCAGTGTACAACGATTGTCGATGGACTTCATCGCGGCATCGATGGTTGGATGGGACGCCCAGCCTCCAGACTGGGTGGGTGGATCCCCTTGGAAACCGGTTCCAAGGCTCGCTGCCGTTCCGATTGTTCGTGAGTGGTGGTCGCCAACTCCGTTTGCTGATCAAGGACTTGGCTGATTGCCCGTCATCGAATCACGCAAAAACTGGTCTCGCAATTCCCACCAGCGATCCGCCATCTGTCGGACTCGTTCAGGGTGTTTGGCCGCCAAGTCGTTTTGTTCGGCTCGGTCGCCCGCCAAGTGATAGAGTTGCCAGTTGCCATCTTCTTGGGACTCGTTGGCCGCGGTTTCGGAACGCAGCCAGGGAAAGGGGCGAGAGATGTTGGAGTGAATGATCTTCCAATCACCTTGCCGCAGAGCCCAGTTGCCTTCGTGATAGAACCACAATTCGTTATGAATTGCAGCATCGCTATCGTCGAAGGACGGCTTCAAACTTCGGCCGCTCATCGGTGGGCCACCGGTCTCGTCCAGCTCGACTTGGGCGAGATCCAACACGGTCGGCGTAATGTCGATGGCATGCCCAAGGTTGGTTCGCAGTTCGTTCTTCGCGTTGATTCCCTCGGGCCAATGAACGATGAACGGCGTGGACGTCCCTCCTTCGTGTACCCAGGTCTTGTGCCGACGAAAAGGAGTGTTCGCGGCGCTGCTGAATCCGGGGCCCAAGCACAAATAGGTCGCGGCCGATCCGGGTGACGCAGAAGGATCGTGGCCTTCGCCTCGGACCATGATCTCAGCGCTGGCACCGTTGTCGGACAGAAAACAGATCCAGGTGTTTTCGAATTCGCCCATTTCTTTGAGCTGAGCGAGCACGCGCCCGATCTCTTGATCCATGCGGTCCACCATGGCCGCGTGGATGGCCATCTTGGTCGCTTGGAATTGTTGTTGCTCTTCGCTCATTTCATCCCATGGCAACGGGCGAGTGACCTCTCCTTCGCCGAGCACTTTGAGTTGGTCGGGGAAGGCATAGGGCGGACCTACTTCTTGCTCGATCGGAGACAGAGCACCAACGTTCAAGCCGAGTTCACGCTGTCGTTGCTTGCGTTCTTTCCGCAATGCCTCCCAACCTGCGATGTAGCGGTCGCGGTATCGCTCGATGTCTTCCGGCAACGCATGCAGCGGGAAGTGAGGGGCATGAAATGCGAGGAAGTGAAAGAACGGCTGATCGGAATGTTCCTCCGCGTGGTCTTGCAAGCATTCAATCGCGTGCTGAGCGGTCGCGGTCGTCCGGTAGAATTTCGGATCTCGGTTCTGTTTGCGGATGGAGTCAAAGAATCCTGGGCTTCGGGTGGCTTCGTCGGAGAGATCGAATCCGTTGTCGGTCGGCTTTCCATCGATGTGCCATTTGCCAGAGTGATAGGTTCGATACCCGGCTGGACGAAGGTATTCCGCCAACGTCTGAGCCCACTCGGGACGTGTTCCACCGCCGCCATATTGCCGCGTCGCCCCTGGCATGCTGTCGCGACGCACTTGTTGTGGGTAGTACCCCGTCATCACGGCGGCTCGTGTCGGCCAGCACCTCGCCGTGTTGTAGAACTGGGTGTACCGCAAGCCGCCCGCCGCCAGTGCATCCAAGTTGGGAGTCTCGATTTCACCGCCGTAGCATCCGGGATCCGAGAACCCAAGGTCGTCAGCGAGAATGACAAGGAAGTTTGGTCGTTCGGATGCCATCAAGGGATTGCCAGCCACGCCCAAACAGGCGACTGCCATCAAGCAAAACATCCCTCGCACGTTTCGAAAGTTCATGTCCGTTGTCTCTGGAAGTTGATTGCGATTGGAGGAGGTGGTGTCTTGTGGGGCGGCCTTCCGGCTCAATTACGTAGGTTGGGCTTCCTAGACTGGCCGTTTTCGTAGGTTGGGCTTCTAAGCCCGACCAGTGGGGCAAAGGACGCTGCGTTTTTTTCCGACGGTCTTGGAAGACCAACGTACAGTTCGACGGTCTTGGAAGACCATCGTACGGGGCGACGTCGACGGCCCGGGAAGGCCATCGTACATTTTTTGCGTTGCCTTGGAGCAGTCTTGGACTTCATTGTTCATTTCACGAATCGCGGAAGCCCCATCCCAGTGATTCCCAGTCCGGGTGCACCCATCGAACCCATTGATCTTCCGCATAACCAGCTTTCATCGGGTTGTTGCCGATGTACTGAACGAGGCGATAAAGATGCTCTTCATCGCGGATGATTCGGTCGTGGCTTTCTTGCTCCCATAGCGGCCCTTCCAAACCGAGTTCACGATTGACCTTTCGGCTGACAAACCCCTTGATGTCGCGCAGCAGGTCTTCCAATGCATAATTACCCAGCGGCTTCATGACCAGATGAACATGGTTTTGCATCACACAATAGCAAGACGTCAGGTAACGTTGGTCTTGAAAGTGCTGCATTGACTTGGCCATCTCGTTCGCCAAGCCGACATGTTGAAACACGCATTGGCCGTACCCTTGGTCCAGCCACGCTTCGGTGCGGTGCGTGATTTCTCTCGCCAGGAGGTCCCAGTCCGATTCGGTCCGCGGCTCCTGGTGGGATCGTTCCCACATTTCTCGCCAACGCTGAAGGCTGCGAAGTTGACCTTGCGGAATGGAGTCGGCAAGTCGAAAGGTAATCGCATAGGTCGCTCCCGCCTGCCGCCAATGTGGAAGGTGCCGGTGGTAAATTCGAACCGGCAAATCAGGATGCAGTCCGCGAAAGCCGGGCGGAGCGTCCAGGTGAAAGGATTCGCTCACGTGATACTCCCAAAGACAGTGACTGGCGGAAGCAGGAATTCTTGTGGCTACTGTACTGCAATCTGGCAGGCGACGTCGGGTGGCAACGCAAACCAGATACTCTGTCGGTTGGGCGTCCAAGCGATTTTGTAAGTTGGGCTTCCTAGACTGGCCGTTTTCGTAGGTTGGGCTTCTAAGCCCGACCAGTGGGGCAAAGGACGCTGCGTTTTTTTTCGACGGTCTTGGAAGACCATCGTACGGGGTCAGTGACTTGCGGCTCCGAAGGTCCATTCTTGGATGGTGTCGCCGTCGCCGTTGAGCAAACGCATTTGCCGGATTTCGATTTGGCCGGGGCCATTCGATGGATCGATTCGGACGCCTTGTACCGGGCCCTTCGGCGAAAGTTGGATGGAATAGGTGTGGACGTTTTCATTATGAGTCACATCAAACACCTGGCTTCGCACCGCATTGTAGGGAAGGCCGATCTCTTTCCAGAAGATTTGCCCACTGCCCGAAGAATTCGATTGCATTTCAACAGTGAACGTCATCGGAGATGCCTTCACCACTTCGGGAAGCGAGAAACTCAAGTGCGGGTCACCGCCGGTGCTTTCGACTTGCAGCACACTGTTGGAAACGGAAAGGTCACACGTCCCACCGGGCAACCAACCGGCGACCGGTTTTCGGTGAACTCGCGGTTTGGTCCTCTTCGGTGTGTTGCCGGTGCGTTTCAGAACGCCTTTGCCTTCCGCGGCGAGGTTGTATCGGGCGGGATCGAATTTTGGATTGATCAGCGGTCTGACGGCATTGGTTTCAACCAGATGTTGCTCGATCAGCGTATCCATTTGCTGGACTCGATCGGGATTTTTTGCCGCCAGGTTCGTTCGTTCACCGAGATCGTTCTTCAAGTTGAAAAGTTTGTATCGATGCGAACCGTTTGGGCCACCATGGAAAATGCGAATGAGCTTCCAATTGCCCTGATGCACGCTGACCGAAGGCGGGATCCAATTCGGCACGGGAGGATCATGAGGGAAGTAGGTGAAAATGGCGTCTCGCTGCAGTGGCTTCCCCTGCAAAGCGGGAACGATGCTGACACCATCGAAGCGTTGGTTTGGCTGAGCGTCGATCGACAGCATCTCCAGGAGAGTCGGGTAGAAATCGATGCTTTGAATGATCGCATCGCTTCGCGATCCGGCGTTCACCACACCGGGCTGGACAACGATCGCCGGTCCACGCACGCCGCCCTCATACATCGTCGCTTTGCCGCCTCGCAACGGAGCGTTGCTGGTCGCGGTCGTGGCATCGACTTCGTTGTACATGTTGCCGCCGTTGTCCGACGCGAACACGATGATGGTTTCGTCGGCGATTTCGAGGCGATCCAACGTGTCCAGCAAGGTGCCGATCGCATCGTCCATGCTTTCGATCATTGCGGCGTAGGTCGGGCAGCGTTGAGGATCGTTCGGATCGACGCGATCTCGATACTCTTCGATCAACTCTTTCTTGGCGTCAAACGGCGCGTGAACACTGAACATCCAGTAGTTCAGAAAGAAAGGCTCATCCGCGTGCTGCTCGAGAAACCGGACCGCTTCTTTCGCCATCCGGTCCTCGAGGTGCTCATTCGGAATCATCGGATCGTGATCAAAGTCCTTGAACTTCCACGGTGCGACGTAGCTGCCCGCAGGACCGGGGCCGGGATGGTGTGGGACATCGACGGCAAAACCATGTTCCAGCGGTGAGTAGGGTTCCGGTCCCAAGTGCCATTTTCCGAAGTGACCGGTGGCATAACCGTTGTCCTGGAACATCTCGGCGAGCGTGTAATACTTGGTGTCCAGTCGTGTCACCGATTCGGGGACGGTCGAGAACTTGTTGGGGGGCCCTTTCGCGGTCTCTTGGGGTTCCAAAACGACCTTCGGCAAGTGGCAGGTCGGCGAAGTGATGCCGTGCCGTGCTGGGCTGAGTCCGGTCAAAACACTCGCCCGTGTTGGCGAACAAAGCGGACTGGACGAGTAAGCTCGCGTGAAAGTCATCCCGCGTTTCGCAAGCCGTTCGATGTTCGGAGTTTGATAGAGCTTCGTCGTTCCAAACAGAGTCGTGTCGCTCCATCCCAGGTCATCGGCCAGGATGAACAGCACGTTGGGACGCTTCGATGCACTGGTGTTTGCCGACGCAGCGGGCTTGTTCGCCAGTTCTTTCACTCGGAGGTTCTTCCACAGCACGGTGCCTTTTGCACCTTTGTGAACCTGCAGGCCGAAGAAGCCTTTGGGGTAGGATCCGTCGTCGATCCAGTGGGCGGCTGGCACACCATTGATCCAGGTTTTGACGACGTTGCCCTGGGCAGAAATCGTCACGCGATTCCAAATGTCTTCCTTGGTGGCCGCTCTCGCTGCCTGGTGCTCTTTCAACCACAGCGGGTAAAAGTAACCGCCGCAGCTTTGTCCATAGATGCCACCCGACCAATGGCGATCTTGACTGAATCCCTCCATCTCTGCCTGAGGGCCAAACACCGTTTCAGTTTCGTTTTTGCCTGGCTTGGATTGAGCACGGAACATCACACCGCTGTTGCAGGACTCTTCCCACTTCATGTCGCAGGTGAAAATAAAGTCGTCGAAGTCATCTCGTTCGGTCGACAAATAGGTGCTGTTGGAACCTGGAACGACTTGGCCAACAAGGATCCCGTCTTGCACCGTGAACTTGCAGGTGCCTCCCTTCGGAGTCCAGCCACTCAGGTCCTTGCCATTGAACAACGAGGTGAAACCTTTCGACAGATCCGGCTCGGGGTCTGTGTTGAGCAGCATCTCCTCGGGCAAAGGAGCATTCGCTTGGTCTTTGTACTTTGCATGCCACGCATGCTGCTGAGGGTCGAGTTCACCCGCCTCAGCAGAATGGCTCGCACAGAAGCACATCGCGAGAGCGAGCAAAGGAAGAGGAAGTCGTTTCATGGAGTTTGTCCTGGTGGGATCGGCAGCCAGTGTTGCGGCCGGATGGGCAAGGTGTGGGGGGATTTGGCAAACGACCTGCCAATGGATCATGATGATTGGCTGAGTCACTTTGTGACAAACAACCGTTGAACGTTCTAGCGTGACATTGCAGCGATTCCAAGAAAAGGATGGCCTTTTCGGACAAAATCGAGGGCAATCACTGCCGCATCGTGCCAGTCTGGCGTCCATTGTGGCTTGCTGCTGTGCTAGCAAGTGATCCCATTCGATCTACACTGATTGAATCCTGCCAACTATCCCGCCGCCGAACGCTGGTCATCATCTATGCCATTCCACCGGGGCCGCTTCCCATCCGTGTTTGCACGCGAGACGCGGTTGCAACGAGTTTTGATGCTGGCTGTGGCTCTCTGCTCATTCATCGTCTGTTCGCTCCTGCATTCGCGTTCGCATGCCGAGGACATCGCTCGCCCAACGGAGAACGCCGGCCCTGGCTCGGCTACAAGCGAGCCATCGGTTTCGTTCAGTCGCGACATCCGGCCGTTGCTTTCGAACCGATGCTTTGCCTGCCACGGTCCAGATGCCGGTTCACGAGAAGCCGGTTTGCGGTTGGACCAGCCCGATGGGGATGAGGGGGCCATCGGAAACGCGATCGAACCACAAGCGGTCGAAGAGAGTGAGGTCTGGCACCGGATCACCAGCGATGACGAATCGATGTTGATGCCGCCGCCGGATTCACACTTGAAGCCGTTCAACGAAGAAGAAACGGAACTGATTCGGCGATGGATCGAAAGCGGAGCCGTTTACGAAGACTTCTGGGCATTCCGTGCCCCCGAACATCCGCTGCCACCGATCACGAGCGATGCGGAGTGGAGCACTCAGGCGGTGGATCGATTCGTTCTTCGAAAGCTGGAGTCACTGCAGCGTCTGCCTTCGGAAGAAGCCAATGCGAGAACTCTGTTGCGACGGTTGACATTCGACCTGACCGGTTTGCCACCCCGCCGAGAAGCGATCCGCCAGTTCGAATCGGACTACGCCCATTCCCCCGAGTTGGCCTGGGAAGAATTGGTGGATGACCTTCTCTCAAGTCCGCAGTTTGGAGAGCACATCGCCCGCCACTGGTTGGATCTGGTGCGATTCGCTGACACCAACGGGATGCACAAAGATTTCTATCGCAACCACGTCGCTTATCGGGATTGGGTGATTCAGTCGTTCAACGAAAACCTTCCGTACGATCAATTTGTTCGAGACCAGATCGCTGGCGATTTGCACCCGCAACCGACCCGGGACCAGTTCGTCGCGTCGGGATTCAATCGGCTGCACCTGATCATTGATCGTGGAACCGCTTTGCCCGAGGAAAGCCACGTCAAGAACGTGTTGGATCGCGTTACCGCTGTCGGCACCGCGTTCATGGGTCTGACGGTTCAGTGCGCACAATGCCACGATCACAAGTTTGATCCGATCACGCAGAAGGATTTCTTCTCACTATACGCGTTTTTCAACAACATCGATGCCGAGCCCGAAACCAACCCGCGACAAGTCGTGGATGGTTTTCAAGCGCCTTTCGTGCGATTCCCCACCGATGCTCAGCAATCCAAGTTGGATCAAATGGATGCGGATTTGGCCGCACTCGAACAGCAAATTGCTCCTCGTAGCAAGCGAGTGAACCAAGTCACCAAGCAGTTGCAACAAATCAAAGAGATTCAACCCGAGGAGGAAGCGTCCGACGACGAGTTGGCGAAAAGCGATGTGGTGGAAGCTGTGACGCCTGAGGAAGAGGCTCGCGCGAAGACAATTCGAGCGTGGGACGCTCTCAAAGACTCGCTCCAAAACGAACTCGATCAGTTGAAGTCGCCGCTGGAGAAGTTGCAGAAGCAGCAGGCCAAGCTTCAACGCGAAAGAAACTCGGTCGAACATGGTGTCGACAAAGTGATGGTGATGAAGGAACGCGATGAGGTTCGAAAGACATTCGTTCTGGTGCGAGGTCAGTACGATGCCCCTGGGGAAGAAGTCCAACGCGGGGTTCCCGGCTTCCTTCCACCACTGGAGACGGAAGCGGATTCGCCATCCCGCATGGATCTGGCCAATTGGATGGTGGCTCCCGAAAACCCGCTGACCGCACGCGTGGCAGTGAACCGGTTTTGGCAACTCTTTTTCGGCGTCGGGTTGGTCAAAACGTCCGAGGACTTTGGCAACCAGGGCGAGGTCCCCAGCCACCCTGAATTGCTGGATGAATTGGCGGTGTCGTTTGTCGACTCGGGATGGGATGTCAAAGCCTTGCTCAAGCGAATCGTGATGAGCAAAACGTATCGTCAATCTTCGCGAGCCACGCCGGAGCAGTTCCAAGCGGACGCAGACAATCGATTGCTCAGTCGCGGCCCCCGCTATCGGCTCGATGCCGAAATGATCCGCGACCAGATTCTGTTTTCGAGCGGATTGTTGTCCACTCGAATGCATGGGGCGAGCGTTAAACCACCGCAGCCGGACGGGTTGTGGAAAGCGGTTTCGATGACGGGGGAACGTTTCCGCGCTGATCAAGGTGAATCGATTTATCGCCGTAGCATTTACACGTTTTGGAAACGTGCGATGCCACCACCGCAAATGACCATCCTCAACGCACCCAATCGTGACGCGTGCATCGCGCGTCGCGAAAGAACGAACACGCCAACACAAGCTTTGCTGCTGCTCAACGAGAGCGAATACCTTCGGGCCGCCCGGCAATTGGCGCAGTCCGTTTTGGTGGAACCCGCCGAAAATCGTATTGCGTTTGCCTACGAAACGGTCACCTCCAAACTCCCTGATTCAACGGAAGTGAACGTTCTGCAAACACTGCTGGATGATCTGCGTGACGAGTATGCCAGCTCACCCGATTTGGTCGAAGATTTGTGCGAGGGAGTGTCCATCGACGAACCTCAGGACAAAGTCGAACTCGCCGCTTGGACGGTGCTGTGCAACACGCTTTACAACCTCGATATCACCAAGACCAAAGATTGAATCGCCATGCATCACCACAACAGCTCGACAAGCGAAAATCGTCGTCGGTTCTTGGCCAGTGCCGGCATGGGATTGGGGACAACGGCGCTTGCATCGTTGGTTCTGGGACCAAAGTTCGCAAACGCAGCGGTCCCAAACGCCGCGTCCGGTGCACCATACGATATCCCGGCGGGGTGCCATTTTGCACCCAAAGCGAAACGCGTCATCTTTCTTTTCATGGCGGGAGCTCCCAGCCAAATCGACTTGTTCGACTACAAGCCGGAACTGGTCAAGCAGTTCAATCAACCGTTGCCGCCATCGGTTAGCCAAGGCCAACGCGTGACCGCCATGACGCGTGGCAAAGAGCAACTGATCGTCCCCAGTCGCTTTGGTTTTTCGCAGCAAGGCGAAAGCGGCATGTGGATGAGCAATCTGTTGCCGCACCTTTCGACGCAAGTCGACAAGCTGTGCTTCATCGATTCGATGCACACCGAATCGATCAATCACGACCCGGGCAAAACCGCGTTCTGCACCGGAACGGAACTGCCAGGCAAACCAAGCATGGGGGCCTGGTTGAGCTACGGATTGGGAACGCTCAACAAGGACTTGCCAGACTACATCGTGATGCCATCGGCTTACTGGAGCGGCAAGGTCAACGTGCAAGCGTTGTACTCTCGTCTCTGGGGCAGTGGTTTTTTGCCGTCCAAGCACCAGGGCACCAGCTTCCAAACGTCGGGCGATCCGGTCCTGTTTCTATCCAACCCCAGCGGCATCGATCCAGCGATTCGGCGACGCATGCTCGATTCGCTGGGCGACCTCAATCGCAAGCACTTTGGGGAGATCGGGGATCCCGAAATTGAGACGACCATCGCTCAACAAGAGATGGCGTTTCGGATGCAAACATCGGTCCCCGAACTGACGGACATCTCCGACGAGTCTCCTGAGACACTGGCGATGTACGGCGAAGAAGTGAACAACCCGGGGTCTTACGCCCGCAACTGTTTGCTGGCCCGTCGGATGGCGGAACGCGATGTTCGCTTCATCCAGTTGTTTCATCGCGGTTGGGATCACCATTCCAAGTTGCCGGCCAACCTGCCGGGACAATGCCAAGACGTTGACCAGCCAACCACCGCCCTGCTGAAGGATCTTGAGCAGCGCGGTTTGCTGGACGACACCTTGGTTGTTTTCGCTGGTGAATTCGGGCGAACGGTCTATGGTCAGGGCAAGTTGGACATGGACACCTACGGTCGCGATCACCACCCGAGGTGCTTCACCGCTTTGCTGGCAGGCGGCGGAGTCAAAGGCGGGATACGGCACGGTGCAACCGATGAATTCAGCTACAACGTTGTCGCCGACCCCGTCCATGTTCGTGACCTGCATGCCACGATGCTTCATCTGCTGGGCGTCGACCACAAACAACTCACGTTCCCGTTTCAAGGACTGGAACAAAAGTTGACCGGAGTCGAGCCCGCCCGGGTGGTCAACGAGATCATCGCCTGAGGCAGCGCCAAGGCTTCTCTGGTAAAGCCGACCTCGCGAAATCGACGAGGTCTGGCTGGGGAGATTCGTGCCGTTTTGAAGTGCCATGCTCTCAACAGCTTGCGAACCTCGCCCGTTGGCAATGAGCTTGTCGGTTTTGCTGTCGGTTGGCCACTCTTGGCCGACATCCGCAACTCGGACGGGCAAGAGTGCCTTTTTATACCCCACATCTCGAAACACCAAAGATTAGTGTCCGATCAGAGTGGATTAGTGTTCCGCCAGAGCGGCCAAGGGAACACTAATCTTCGCTGATCGAACACGAAGCAGGTCGGCAGGAATGATCAAGCACGATCATGTGAGCCGTTTGGGCGTTAGCCCCGGTTGTGCGTGAAAACCGTGGCTAACGCCAACGGCTCACATACCCGATGACACCTGCGTACCTGCTTAATGGTTCTTGGGCAAGGGATGTTTGGCTTCAAAACGCCTGTAATTACAACGCAAACGGCTCCCAGAAGATGTGGGGTACAAAAAGGCAAGAGTGCCCATTCTACATGCGTTAAAACCTCATTGCCGACTAGGTCGACACCCTCGCGTACGCCTGAACGGCGTCGCTCGACCTAGTATATCGCTCTCCCCAAACTTCGTTCCGGGAGAGGTGCACCATGTGGAAATCTGCCGAAAAGCGGTGTCAGAATGCTGCTCGGCCTCCTAGGTCAACGTGGTCGTCATCCAAAACGGTTCAATGAGATCACTTTCCGATGACGGGCGTGCTCTCGAGCCAATCGTCGATGATGTTTGACAGACGTTGGACTTTGTCAGCGTCCTGGGCGGCGAGATCGTTTTGATCATCCGGGTCTACTTGGAGATCGTAGAGTTCTTTTTCGCTTGGAACGAATGCTCGTGTTCATCTTGTTGGGATCTTGCACCCAGTCGTTGTCGCAGGGGCAGTGAATTTCGATCGCGACTCAAGCCGGTCGGGAGGTTTGAGGCAGGTCGGCAGGAGTCTTTCGGCATCTGGACAGTTTTGGAAAGCGGTGTTGCTCCCACGTCCAACCGGGGCGAACGCCCAAACGGCTCACATCGTTGTGCCCGCTCTTTTCTGCCGACCTGTTTATGGTTTGCGAGGAACCCATGTTTCGGGAGCGTCCAGCATGAGCGGTTTGTGAAAGACCGTCAGTTGGTCGCCTTGAGTTCGCATCCAATCTTGCAGTTTATATAGCAAACGTGATCGAACCTTCGTCAGTTCTGGTTCGTTCGCCACGTTCTTGGTCTCGTTCGGGTCGTTGGTCAGATCGAACAGTTCGAACTCAGGACGGCCGTGATGGCTTGCGACAACTTCGGCGGCGTGTGGGTCACTCTTTGCGGCCTCGATCCATTCCTTGAAATAGTCGCCTGAAGTGGCCCGCAGCAACAAATCGATGTGCGTCGTGAACGCAAACTCGGGATGCGAGTTCCAGATCAACTTGTACTGTTCGGTTCGAACGCTACGACTCAGGTAGACGTTCATCATTCTGTCGCCGCTGTGCGTCGTGAAGATTCGATCCCGATGACTCTTGGATGGATCCTGCAACACTCCGGCGAATGACTTTCCATCAATTCCTTCGGGCACTTCACCGCCACCGACCTCGATCAAGGTCGGCAAGATGTCGACCCAACTGACCATCGCGTCCGTCCGTGAACCAGGTTCGATCATTCCGTCGCGAGAAACGATGAGGGGGATCCGGATGCCTTCGTCGTAGAGCGTCCATTTGCCGAATGGGAACTGAGCCCCGTGGTCGCTAGAGAACAAGAACAAACGGTCCTTGGAAACGTGCTCCTCAACCAGTTGCCGTAGTTCACCGAGGTAGGCGTCCAAGTCCTTGACTTCCTGCAAATAGCGAGATCGCTGGACTCGAGTCTGTGGTGTGTCGAGCAACTTCACCGGCAACGTCATCGATTGCGGGTCCACGGTGGATTCACTTGGCCATGGAACGTGCGGGTTGGAGACTCCAACGAACAATGCCAGCGGTCGCGGATCGTTGCGGTTCTCCAGGAAGGCTCGCACGTTCTTTCGAACCGCGGGAATGTCTTGGGCTCGATCGTGGGTGTCGAACTGATAGGCCGGTGCACTGCGAGAGTGAGCCACTTTTCCGAATGCGACTGTCTGATAGCCCAGTTCATTCAAGACGACGGGCAGTTTCAGCACATCCTCGCGGGGGTACGTGTGGTTTTCCTCCGCGCCATTTCGTGCGGGCATCAACCCTGTCAACAACGCGGCCCGACTGGGGGCACACGACGGGCTGGCCACGAAGGCACGGTCGAATGTCATCCCTTCCTCAGCCAATTGATCGAGGAAGGGCGTTTCGATGTTGGTGCCACCGTACAACGCCAGGTCCGAGGCGGACAAATCGTCCGCCAGAAAAACCACGATGTCGGGTTGGCGTTCTACTTCCTTCGCGGTTGCAATCGCAGCACCGAAGAAAACCGTGATCGCCAGTCCGGTCAAACAATTCGTGATTTTGCTCATCACTATTTCCCGTACACCTTGGCTTTGGGGTCACCACCGGACAGCAAGTACGCGATCAAATCACGAACTTCTTCTGCGTTCAACGAATTCAACATGTCAGTCGGCATCTGCGAGATCGGCGAGTCTTTGGCTGAGATGACTTCGTCCGGTTCCACGACGACTGGTTTCACCGTTTCGCCGACCTTGCTGACCGGATGGATCTCGATCTGATCTTCGTTTTCAATCATCAGTCCGGTCAGCACACGGCCGTCTTCCAGCAGCACCACCTTGGATCCGTATTGATCGCTGATGACTTTGCTGGGTTCGATGATGGATTCGAGCAAGTAGTTGGCGTTGAATTTATTCTTCACCGTTGTCAGGTCGGGACCGATGTCGCCACCGAGTCCATCGAACCGGTGACAAGAGGCACACTGTGCGGCGTGGAAAAGGTTGCGGCCGCTTTCATAATTGGCCTGACGCAAGGCACCGCCGGTGTGCTTGTTCGCTTCTGCCAAGGTCCATTTTTTGCCTGGTCCCTTGGGAGCGGTGATTTCAAAGTCGGGGACAGGGTTGAAGTCTTCGCCGCTGATGTCGGAAAGTTCTTCCCGCTGTGCGTTGCTGAGATGCCCCAACACTTCGTCTCGCAGGTTCGCGAGGAACTTGCCGTAGCTGTTCCCGCCGCTGTATTTTGCGGCTTGATTGATGAACTGGATGTACGCCCGAAGGTTTTCCATTGTCCAACCATCACGCAGGTTTCGCAGCATGAAAGCGTAGTTGATTTCATGAGAAGGCGGTTGGTTCTCAAGCATCTTCACGACTCGCGAACCGTAACGTTGGTTGCGTTGGAAATCAACGTTTTCCACCCAAGCCGGAGGCGTGGGTTTCGCGTTCGTCATCATGGCGATTGCTTTGTCGATCACCGTGGGTGATTCCAGATAGACCAGCAAGCGAACCAGTTCCGTGTTCACGTCTTTGCTTTTGTTCGGAAGCAATGCATCGAGCTCTTCGATGACCCGTTCGCGTTCTTCTGCGATTGGTTCGCCGAGTCGAATGAAGGTCAACGCGTAGGCTCGCAGCAGTCCGAGCAGTTGCGGTTCGGGCAATTCGCTGGGGTTCATTTCCAACAACGCGTTCACCAAGTCGGATCGATGGGATTCATCCCCTCGACGTGCCAGAGCGACGGCGGCGGTGATCCGGGCCTGCGTGTTGGATTCGTCGAAGACTTTGTTGGCCCATTGCTCAGTCGGTTGTGACTCGACGGCGATTCGTGCCGCGTATCGAAGCCAACGATCGTTGCTCGAAAGATGGGGCCATGCTTTGGCGACTGCGTCCGCGTGCTCTTTCCCGTGGAAGACTTCCAAACTTCGGCGTTGCTGGCGAGCTTCTTCACCGGGAATCGCAGCTGAAACGGGTTCGGTCGAGTCGTCGCCTGCGTACGTGATTCGGAACAGAGCGGACTGGGTGCCACGTCCACCAACGGTGAAGTACAACGCACCGTCTTTGCCCACGATGGCATCGGTCACGGGCAAAGGTGCTCCGTAACAAAACGCTTCTTGGTGAGCTTTCCAGCCAGCCCCATTGGGTTCCAAGTGAATCGCGTAGATCGTTCCGAAGGTCCAATCGAGTGCATAGATCGCGTCTTGATACTTGGCGGGGAACTTGGCTCCTTGGCCGCCGACCACACCGGTCGGGCTGCCGGGACCGATGTTCAAGACCGCTGGCAAGCTGTCCTCGTAGTACTCCGGCCATTTCCCGGAACCACTTCGCCATCCGTAGTCCGATCCGCTGACGGCGTGATTGATTCGCGTCGGGCGGTACCATGGCGAACCGAGGTCCCATTCCATGTCGGCGTCATACGTGAACAGATCACCGGCACGGTTCAGTGCGATGTCGTATTGGTTGCGATACCCCATCGAGATGACTTCATGTTTGTTCGTCTTCGGATCGAACCGGGTGATCCAGCCGCCGGGTGCGAGTCGACCGCGAGCGTGTCCGTTGGCGTCCCATTCGCGCGGCAGCAGCAGGTCTTCGTTCCAAGTCGGAATGCGTGATCCAGCGATAATGGACTCGTCCGGCAGATTCGTGTGGTTGCCCGCGGCGACATAGAGAGCGTCGCCGTCTTCGGTTGGAATCACCGCGTGGTTCCCGTGCTCTCCGCCACCATGCGTGCCAAACAATTCCTCGGCATGATCGAGCAACCCGTCGCCGGTGGAGTCCGTGACGCGATACATCGGGCTGCTTCCGCGATTGAAATACAAGGCACCGTCGTGCCAAGCCATGCCTTGAGCGCCCGAGATCTTCACCGGCATCTTCTCGACCTGGACGCTTGATTCGCCGGTTGCGTTGGAAGAGCTTTCATCGAGCGTGATTCGATACAAACCCGCTTCGCCTTGATCGCTGGCGTACAAGCGACCTTGATCGTCGGTCGTCAACGAGACCCAGCTTCCTTGGCGGACTTTGGGAACTTGATAAACGAGTTCGACCTTGAATCCATTGGGCACCGTGACTTCGTCGGCACTGAAAGAAGTGTCCCCGGATGCCTGGTCCGTTCCAACTCCCGGTTTTCCCCATGGTGATTTTCCAAAATCGCCCAGCGACTTGGCGGCAACGTTCCACTTGGAATCATCGTAAGCGGCGGTCTTCCAATCACCGGTGGCTGCGTTGGCCAGTTTCCAGTTCGGGCTCGAGATGACTTGATGAACGGTTCCATCCTCGGTTTCGACTTCGAGTTTGAAAACGAAAGCCGCCACGCCACCTCGGTTGCCGGCTTTCACTGCGATTTGGTTCTTGCCTGCTCGGACAAACTGACGAGCATCCAGTTCTTTGATCGGATACTTCCAATCGGGACAATCACCGACGGACTTCCCGTTGATCCAAACGGTCGCTTCGTTGTCGCAGGTGGCATACAAGCGGGCCGAGCGAATGGCTTCTTTGGATCCCTCGGGCATGAATTCGAACTGATGCCGCAGATAGAGCGGGTCGTTGGACGAGGGCTGATCCTGACGCCAAATCCATTTTGGTGTTGGTGACTTGGCAACCCAATCAAACGCGGTCGCAGCAGAAGGTTTTTTGGCGTTCTGGCCTTTGGAGGCAGCTCCACTTTGCACGTAGGAGTTCAACACGGACTTGGCGTTCGCGGGATCCAGCTTTTGAAGTTGAACGTCTTTGAACTCACAAGTCATCGAAGGTCCGGCGTGCAACTGCAACGCTAGAATTCCGCTGCGGCGAGCTTCCGGGTGATTGTCGGTCAGGTCCATCGTCGTGACGCCGTTGACCTGGTGAATTTGCCGATCGCCCACCGCGATGATGGTCAATTCGTTCCATTCCCAATCGACCAGCTTTTGCGAGCGGTCACCGACCTCGCCGACCACCTTGGGTTTGCCATCCGCACCGACTTCGACCTTTTGGAATCGTTTGGCGACGATGCCACGCCATTTTTCCGCGTAGAGCATTCCAAAGAAGTCGGGCGATTCGTGCAGGTCTGCTTGATAGCCTTTGACGACAAAGTCTTTGGGATCAATCAGTTCGCTGCGATATTGCACGCCGCTGTTGTTGCCGCGAAAACGGACTTTGGTTTTGAAGACAAAGTCGCCGACCTCTCCGCCTTGCCACACCAAGAACGTGTTGCCCTTGGTTGGATTCTCTTTCGTGGTTTCGCCATGAATGACTCCATCGCGGACCGACCAAAAGGAGTCGTTCCCGGCCCATCCAGAAAGGTCTTTTCCGTTGAACAAGTTTTCAAAGGAATCTTCCGCCTGGACGGAAAGAGAACAGACAAACGAAAGAACGAGACACGCGCGTGTCAAATATCCGATGTAGGTCACAGTGGCTTTGCAAATAGGTGGGAGGAAACGAGGCGGGGCGTCGTTCGAAACCGACGGTTGGTGCGAGCCAATGGTCGCGGCTGTCAAACGTCGGTTTTCAATCGCACCACGCATCGGGCGAATCGCTCGGGCTGATGAAGGACGAGCTTGTCAAATGCGTTGACGATGCAGGCAGGGAGCCTGCGGAGGCGAGTTGCTGTGGGTGGGATTTGGGGCGACAGCCAAGCCTATAGACCGCCATCGACAAGGAGATCATAGATGCTCTGATGCCGCGTTCAATTGGCCTCCACCAAAATCGAACCATGGAAATTCGCTATCGGCCAGCCTCTTTCCCCGCAAATTCTGCTCGTCGGTACTCCGGAACGAGACATCCGGAAGCAAATCCGGGCTTCGAGACGCGGGCATCGTTGACGGAAAGAGTCCGTTTCGGGCGGAACCATTCGTCCACCCTCAACCATTGCGACGCGGGATCAATCCATCAGTGCTTTTCAGCCGGTGTGATCTTCCCGAACAGGTGGCCACCTTTGGCGTCGTGTTGCCAAGTCCCAGCGTAACGTCCGTCGTGGATCAGGACGCGAGACGAGAAGGTTCCCAGTCCGGGGATCCAAACGGAATCCATGGTGATGACGGGAGTCCGGTCGGCCCACAGAATTTTGAGCTGCATGGGGAACTCGCCGTCGGTGTCACCGTATTGGATTGCGACTTTCATCGAGTACATGTCGGGCTCGGGAAGTTTCTCGCACGACTTGATCGTGTACGACTCGGGCTTGAGGGCTCGGTCTTCTTTGCCGTCGACGGTGAAGTGGCCTGTGAACGTGGCTCCGCTGAGGTACTTGGCCAAACGCAATTCGCGATCGGAGGGGTCCGCTTTGGGGGAGGCGGGTTCGGTGGTGATCTCGGTGGGAGCTTGCGCGGTGGCCACAGGCAGGCAACTGTTCAACGCTGCGAAAGACGTGGCTGTCAAACAAGTGAGCAACAAGGCTTGGGATCGGATCATGGTTTCAGACTCCTGACGTGGCGGCGGCAAAACACTTTCGTAACCAGAACAAACCCGCTTTGGCGACGCGGGCGTGCAAGATGCTGGGATGAGCCCCGAGGTGTTGCGTCTGCGACGGGAAGGTTCCATCGGGGGCGGCAACAGTGAAGGTCACATCGCTTCCGGGCAATGGATGATCGCTGGTTCGGTGCAGGCTGGGATACTCGTCGACGAGCAACACCCAGTCGGCCGACAAACGTTTTTGGAGAGCGGTCAAACAGCTTTCTGCGGAAGCGTCCTGGGGCATCCCTGTCCATTGTCGCAGATCCTCGACATCGGCGAGTGAGATTCCACCGACGAATGCGGGGACGTCGGCGGTGAAGCCAGGTTCGTCCGAGACGGCGGCAAACCAGTCGCCCAGTGGAGCGGCGCGGCCGAGTTCGACCAGCAGCAATCGCTGGCCGACTTCGTTGAGATGACGGATGACGGCGTGATGTTGCTCGAACGTTTCCCCGTCACCAAAGTAGAACTCGCCGGCTTGGTCGAGGATCTCGGCGCGAGTTTTGGCGATCGCCGATTCGCATTCCTCCGGGGAGTCGCCCGTCGCGACGATTCGCAAGGAGATCGTTGCTGCGCTGACGGTGATTCCAACACGTGGTTGACGGTCGCGAGCGATCATGTCGCCCAACCGTTGTTCCATGTCGCTTTCGCCGATGCCAAAGAACTTCATGATGTGGTGAGCGATGTGTTGACGTTGCCCATTGGACGCCAGAACGGCGGCCGCGACCGTCTCGTCGAACATCGTTTTCATTTCCGCTGGCACGCCGGGGAGTGCGAAGATGCGAGACTGCGTGCCATCCTCGCGAGGTGCGATGATGTCGATCCCGGGAGCGGTTCCCTGAGGGTTGTGGATAGGCGTGGCACCGAGCGGAAACATCGCTTGGCAACTGTTGCGTTCGGGCATTTCTCGCCCGCGACGCTGAAACATGGACCGGATGAACTCCAGCGAAGGTTCGTGCAATTGCAGTGGCAGCCCGAGGGATTCCGCGATCGCTTCCCGGGTCAAGTCATCACGTGTGGGGCCCAATCCACCCGTCGCAACGACGATGTCGGCCCGGCGGGCTGCGATCCGAAACACATCGGTGTTGTGCGAGAGCGTGTCGCCAACCGTGGAATGAAATTGAACGTCCACGCCCAGTTCCCCCAGACGCTGGCTGAGCCACTGGGTGTTGGTGTCCAGGCGGGCTCCGGTGATCATTTCATCGCCAATGGAAATGATTTCGGCCGTGATGTGTGGCATTCGTTTGGCGTGACAAAATGGAAGCAAATGGAAGATCAAAAAGACCGGGTTGCCGCACTGACCTGGGGCGACAAATCTTGTCACGCAGCTTAACCTTTGCAGGACAGTTCGTCATTGGATTGGGATTTCGATGGTGAACTGACTGCAACGAGACGCACCGCCTGACGCCCCCCCGAGCAAACTGGACCTTCGCCAAGCATGACATCATCGCCCAACGGTTTTCCCGACGTCACTGCGGTCATCGAAAAATCAAACGCCGGCCCAGAGGCTAACGGAGCAAACGGAGCCAGCCCTGCTGATGATTCGAGCTCGCCCATTCGCTGGACGGTGGGGTACTGCACCAACATTCATGCGGGTGCGGATGTCCCCGGGGTGACGAGCAACTTGGAATCCATTTCGGCGGAAGTTCGCCGACGAATCCTCGATTCCCAATATTCGGATGAGAGCGGTTCGCCCAAGATCCAAACGGGAAAGAATTTCGCGACCATCGTCAGCACCGCTCCGCCGCTGGGCATTGGATTGTGGTTGTCATCGGAAGCCACGACCGACCTGCGACGCAACGGATTGGAACCACTGACCGCCGCGATGAAGAAGGCTCGCTTGCTCGCCTACACCTTCAACGGATTCCCACACGACAACTTCCATCAAGACGTCGTCAAGCACGCGGTGTATTCGCCGACTTGGTGGGAAGACTCGCGGATCGGCTACACCCGTGACCTGGCGAAAATTTTGGCTGAGATTTTGCCCGCGGACACCAACCTGGGTACGATCAGCACGCTGCCGATCGGTTGGCCGCAAAACACGGACGAAGAAGGCAATCGGGTCCAAGTCACCGATGACCAACTGCACCATGCGGGAACCAACCTGCGGCGGATGGCGGAAGATCTGCGGCGTTTGGAAGACCGGACGGGCAAACGAATTGTGTTGGCGATCGAGCCTGAGCCCGGTTGCATCTTGGACACCGCCGCGAAAGTGATCGAGTGGTTCGAAAAGCAATTGCCTGATGCGACACACCGACGGTACATCGGCGTTTGCCATGATGTTTGTCATTCTGCGGTGATGGGTGAGTCTCAACACGATGTCTTGGCGGCCTACGCCAAGGCCGGGATTGTGGTCGGCAAGGTTCAGGTCAGCAGTGCCATTGTGGTGGACTGGAGCCGAATCGCGGACACCGATCGCGAAGCAACCCTGACTCAATTGCGCTCGTTTGCCGAAGACCGCTACCTGCACCAAACCGGTCGCGTCACGGCATCCGGGAAGTTCGTGTTGGAAGAGGACTTGCCCGCCGTGTTGGCGGAGATGGAAACGAATCCCAGTCGCTACGCGGGGGACAAGCGATGGATGATCCATTTCCATGTGCCAATTTTCGCCGAGCAGTTTGGGCACCTTGAGACCACCCGTGGCGATGTTCTGGACACCTTGAAGAGCCTCGTCGAGTTGACGGACCCCGCCAAACGCCGACAACCGCTGCAATTCACCGGGCACTTGGAAGTCGAAACGTACGCTTGGTCGGTGCTGCCCGAATCGGCCGGTCGAAGTGACCTGGCCGGCGACATCGCCTCCGAACTCATTTGGCTGCATGGTGTCTTATCGGACTGTTGATCAGCCGGAACGCGCCGGCGTCCGTTTCGTATTCGGCAACCGTGGGCCAGTGGTCTGTCAGGACTTGTTTTTAGGGTAGTGGACGAGGCCACGAGTCCTGAACTGGCGTCAAATCCAAGGACTCGTGGCCTCGTCCACTACGATCAACCCTGACTTTTAGCTGTGACAGACCACTAGCGCCCATTGGCTGATGGTTCGATTTCCGAACGATGACGACTTCCCTTCCCCTCATTTCATTTTTTTATTCCACTCATGCCGCACTTCATCGATCTTGGTGTCAACGTCGATCATGTCGCCACGCTTCGTCAAGCTCGTCGAGGGCAGGAACCCGATCCCATCATCGCAGCTGCCTTGGCGGAACAGGGCGGCGCCGACGGGATCACGTTTCACCTGCGAGAAGACCGGCGTCACATCTCCGACCGGGATGTCGAACTGTTTGTGAAGACGGTTCAAGTGCGTACGAATTTTGAACTGGCATGTGCCGCGGATGTCTTGGCGATTTGTTGTCGCGTGCAACCGGATTGGGCGTTGTTGGTCCCCGAGAGTCGCGAAGAGGTGACGACCGAGGGTGGCTTGGACGTCGCTGGTGACACTGGCCGAATCGCTGACGCCATTCAAACGCTGAAGGATGCCGGCATCGCAACGAGCCTGTTCCTGGATCCCGAACCGAATCAAATCGAAGCGGCTGCGAATTTAAAAGTGGACGCGGTCGAATTGCACACCGGGCCGTATGCTTTGGCCAAGGGAGCCGCCGTCGAACACGAACTCGGACGTTTGGCCGACACAGGCAAGATGATTCGTGATGCCGGCATGCGTTTGCACGCGGGGCACGGTTTGAATTACGTGAACGTCCGACCGGTCGCCGCGATCGAAGGCATGGCGGAGCTGAACATTGGACACAGCATCGTCAGTCGATCCGTGATGGTCGGGATGCGAGAAGCGGTGGCGGAGATGCGACGGTTGCTGGACAGCGTGACAATTGCGGCTGGGTGAATTGTGGGACGCGGGGGTGTGAGTGCAGGGGGAGATGGCAATTTGCAAATTGGACAGTGCAAATGGGGAATCGGGTGGTGAGACGCGGGGGGACGCCTCGCTTTGTTCCAAAGCATCGGCTGGGGTGCCATGTGAGACATGGCCTACCGACACATCGTGGCTGGATTCGCCAGAATTCAGATGTGTGAGATCGACGTTCCGGTAGGTGCCAGCCACCATGCGGAATCAGCCACCATGCGGGATTGATGGGTGGCCGAGGGGGGGCGGGAACACGCACGTCCAGTCGCGGAGCGACGATAGCCGCCAGCCTTGGGTTTCAACCCAAGGTCATCCGTGCGTCTCGCGATTCACGCAGTCGCGGAGCGACGACAGTTGGGAACGTGCCGTGACGATCTGTTGCCGCTCCGCGGTTGGGATCTTCGATTGCCGATTGCCGATTGCCGATTGCTGATTGCTGATTGCTGATTGCTGATTGCTGATTGCTGATTGCTGATTGCTGATGCTGATGCTGATGCTGATGCTGATGCTGATGCTGATGCTGATGCCGATGCTGATGCCGATGCTGATGCCGAGTACGAGTACGAGTACGAGTACGAGTACGAGCTAGAAGCTAGAAGCTAGAAGCTAGAAGCTAGAAGCTAGCTCTCACCGACTCGGTGTGATTTGGACTTGGTAGGCTTCTTGCGGGGTGTTGGTGGCCTCGACCGGGGAGTGACCGGCGGGGAGATTGATTCTCAACAGCACCCACGAAGGTTCGGTGATCTCGACGAGTTGCGATCCGGTGACGGGGGGGGCTTTCGTCGAGGATGGGGATGCCGTGAAAGCGGCCACGTCGGCTCGGGGGATGACCGGGCGAATGTCCAATGGCGGAATCGTCTTGCCGGCGGGTGTCGCGATCGGGAGTACGCAGACTTGCAGTTGTCCAAGCGGAGAACCGCGGTTGTATTCCAGCGTGATGCCGGCTGGTTCGCTGATCCAATCCGGGGTGACGTGGCAGCGACCTTCCGCAGCGAATCGTAGCTTGGCACCCTGGGGGAACCACACACCAACGGATTGCCAGGACTGGTCGGGCGTCACGTTCATTTGGATCACCGATCCGTTGGCTCGCGGGTCGGCGGTGGAGAGCTGCACTTGGTGACGCGACCAGTCGAACCCATAGTCCAAGTCGTGGAGCATCAATCGCCAACGCGCTGACAGGACCGGCCATTCTGCGGCAACGTCTCGATAAAACTCCGAGGTGAATGCCTCGGTCTGATCCGAGCCCCGGCGAGCCGCTTTCAAAAAGGCGTCTCGTGATTCGGGGGCTTGTGTGAACAACGACGCGGCGGCCCAGCACCAGGTGTAGGCTTCGACTTTGCCGTTCAGTTGGGTGGGAAGTTTCAAAACACTTTTCAGTGTGGGCTGTGTTCCCGCTTCACGCTGGCGAGCCACCATTTTGTAGCGGCCCCAGCCCGGTGTGTCCAAACGGTTGCGAGGCAGTTGGTTGATGGTGAAAGCATCCATCGATTGAGCCAGCACACCCGCGTTGCCGGGAACTCCTAAGCGAGGTTTCCGCGACGGCGCGGGCACGCGATCACGGTGCAGGGCCAGCAGTTCAGCGGTGCCTTCCATGTACCAACTCGGGCCACCAGCCCCGAACAATTCAATCGCGAGTGAGTGGATGCCTTCGTGCAGCACCAAGTGCCGATTGTAGTAGGGCGTGTCTTGGTACCGGATCCAAATGGTGTTGGGCGTCGCGTAACCGTGTTCAAATCGTGGCAGGTAATCGGGCACGGCTCCTGATTGCCGAAACGCGTCCACGTTCTGCATCAAGTAGGCTTGGATCTTCCACTGAGCGGCTTGGGATTCAGGCACGTTCCAAAACGCCAGCCACTGAGGGACCGCGTCGTCAAAGGATCGCACCAAATCGTCCAGCAAGGCCGGGTCGTCGACGTCGCTGGTCAATCGCAAGTGCTGGCTTTCACGAGTCAGCCATCCAGCCTTGGAATCGGAACTTTCGTCCGCAAAGAGAGTTGGGAGGGGGAACGAAACGATCCCACCGATCGCCATCGCGAACAGCACACGCCATAATTGAGTCTGCAATCGTTTGTCCATCATTCCTCCAGCGTACTCGGCCCGCCATGTCATTGAAAACTGTCGATGCCCCTGCTGCCTCGTTTTCTGCCCTGAGCCGGGGTTTCCTGGTGGCGGGGCTGATGCTTTGTTCCGGTTGTGTGTCTCGTAGCGAATCCGACGTGGTCGTGTATTCGGCGCTCGACGAGGAATTTGCTTCGCCAATTTTGGCGGCCTTCGAACGATCGGCCGACAACGAGATCGGTGTGGTGGGCAAGTTCGACATTGAATCCACCAAAACCGTCGGGCTGGCCAATCAATTGATCGCGGAGGCCGATGCCCCCCGTTGTGATCTGTTTTGGAACAACGAAATCATGCACACGGTCCGTCTGCAGAAGCTCGGCATCTTGGAACCGCATGATTGGCAAGTCCCGTCGACGTGGCCGCAGGACATGGTCGCCAGTGATGGAACTTGGTGCGGGTTTGCGGCTCGCGCTCGGGTGTTGTTGATCAACACGGAAATGATTGTGGATGCTGATGAACGCCCGACTCGCGTGGATGAATTGGCGGACCCCAAGTGGGCGCAGAACTGTGCGATGGCTCGCCCTTTGTTTGGGACCACCGCCACTCATTTTGCCGTGCTGAGGGAGATCATGGGGCGGGAAGCGACATTGGAATTGCTGCAACAGATCCATGACAATGCGGTGGTGCTGTCTGGAAACAAGCAAGTCGCACAAGCCGTTTCGTCCGGCAAGGTGGCTTGGGGACTGACCGACACCGATGACGCGATCATCGAAAAGGATTTGGGGTACCCCGTCGAAATCATTTACCCGGACCAACAGCCCGAGCAGCCAGGGACCCTTCGGATTCCAAACACGCTGGCGATCCTCAAGGATGCCCCTCATCCGATCGCGGCAGGCAAGCTCGCTGATTTTTTGATGACCCCCGAGATCGAAGACCGTTTGGCGATGGGACGCAGCAGCCAATTGCCGATCAGCAAAGATTCCAACTTCCCGCCCGCCGTCTTGCCGGAAGAGCCGGTGCGATGGATGCGGGTGGATTTCGAAGCCGCCGCCGAGGATTGGGATACCTGGGCCAAGACGCTGGCGGATTTGTTTGCAAATTGAGCAAAGGGCTTTGCCCAACACAGACGCTTTCAGCCAGTGGTGAAATATCACATGCCGCGAGCGTGTTTCCTCATTGTTGCTTGCGGTTCTAGGTTTAGCATCCAGTCGTTGATTGGATGGCAATGGCTTTGGTCGCCTTGTTTCGCGCGCTCGCCATGGACGCAACCGCGTCACGCCTCCCCCGAACACTTCGTATCACGGCATTCTTTGTCGTCCCAACCCTATGAAGAACACCTTGCTGCTTGCCCTCGTCTTCTTGACGTCTTGGACGTTCACTTTCGCGTGGCACGCTGAGAACGCGTCCGCCGAGGACCATCGACTCAACGTGTTGTTCTTGGGTGACAACGGACACCATCAACCCAAACCGCGGTTTGATGAGTTGCAGCCGGTCATGCAACGCAATGGAATTGATTTGACCTACACCGACGACATGTCGGTGCTGAATCTGGACCAGCTGAACGCATACGACGCCTTGGTGCTGTACGCCAACATCGATGAAATCGAAAAAGCACACGCCGACGCATTGTTGCAATACGTCGAAGACGGCGGCGGATTTGTTCCGCTTCATTGTGCGACGTACTGCTTTCGCAACAACCCAGAGATCGTGGCCTTGATGGGAGCTCAGTTTCAGCGTCACGGGACGGGGGTGTTCCGAACGACTCCCGCCGAACCCGGTCACGAGTTGATGCGTGGTTACAGCGGTTTTGAAAGTTGGGACGAAACCTACGTTCACCACCTTCACAATGAATCAAATCGGACGGTGTTGGAATACCGAGTCGATTCAAGCGGGCGAGAACCATGGACGTGGGTTCGCGACCAGGGCACCGGACGAGTCTTCTACACCGCTTGGGGGCACGACACTCGCACCTGGACCAACCCCGGATTTCTGAATCTGGTCGAACGTGGTATCCGCTGGGTCGCCAAGAAGGATCCCCAACAGGCCGGTGAGTTTGCCGATGCGGCAGCCTTCCCGGTCCCCGAAATGACCTCGCTCCCCAAAGGCGAAAAACCGTTCTCGTTCACCGATGTCGGCGCCAAAATTCCGAACTACACCGCCGGCGAAAAGTGGGGTGAACAGGGCGAACTGAAAACACTGATGCAGGATCCTCTCCCGCCGAAAGAGTCGATCAAACGCTACACCAATCCCCAAGGCATGCACATGGAACTGTGGGCCTCGGAAGCGGACATGGGGGGCAAACCGATCGCGATGACTTGGGACGAGCGGGGGCGTTTGTGGGTTTGCGAAACGATGGACTACCCCAATGAATTGCAGCCCCAAGGCAAGGGCCGCGACCGCATCCGGATTTGCGAAGACACCGATCAAGACGGCGTGGCCGACAAGTTCACCCTGTTCGCCGAGGAACTCAGCATTCCCACCACGTTGGTGTGCTATCGCGGTGGTGTCATCGTGCAGGACGGCCAAGAAACGGTTTTCTTGAAGGACGTTGATGGCGACGACAAAGCTGACTTCCGTCAATCTCTGATCACCGGTTGGGCACTGGGCGACACGCATGGTGGCGTCAGCAACTTCCGCTACGGATTGGACAACTGGATCTGGGGGATGCAGGGCTACAACGCGTCTCGTCCGGTCATCAATGGGGAACGCCAACAAGGGTTCCGCCAGGGATTCTGGAGGTTCAAAATCGACGCAGATCCCAACGGGGAAGCCAACGCAATCGCCGGATCGACCGCTGGAAACGACTTCTCCGATCACACGTTGCGAGTCGAGAAGCTGGAGTTCATGCGGGCCACCAACAACAACACTTGGGGGCTGGGATTCACCGAGGAAGGTCTGGTGTTTGGGTCCACTGCCAACCGCAACCCCAGCAACTTCCTGGCAATTCCCAACCGCTATTACGAACAGGTTCGCGGTTGGTCACCCCAAACGTTGCAGATGATTTCGGACACGCACCTGTTTGATCCGATCACGCCAAACATCCGCCAGGTTGACCAGCATGGTGGTTACACCGCTGCGGCAGGTCACGGCGTCTACACCGCTCGTCAGTACCCACAAGCCTGGTGGAATCGAACCGCGTTTGTGTGCGGCCCGACCGGTCACTTGGTCGGCACGTTTGTGTTGACGCCAGACGGAGCCGGATTCAAAAGCACCAGCCCGTTCAACTTGGTCGCCAGTGACGATGAGTGGGCGGCACCGATCATGGCCGAGACGGGACCGGACGGGTTTGTTTGGGTGTTGGATTGGTACAACTACATCGTCCAACACAACCCGACACCTCACGGCTTTGAAACGGGCCAGGGCAACGCTTACGAGACCGACCTGCGAGACAAAAAACACGGTCGTGTCTATCGCTTGGTCACCGATGGAGAGGCACCCGAAACCGTTTCCGTTCCCCGTTTGAGCTCGGACGATGTGCCCGGCTTGGTGGCCGCTTTGAGCCATTCGGCCATGCCGGTTCGATCGCAAGCCCAGCGTTTGTTGGTTCAATTGGGGCATCTCGATGATGCCACCGTGTCCGCTTTGTTGAATTTGATGGCGGATCAGGAACAGGATGCGATTGGTTTGACTCCGGGTGCGATTCACGCACTTTGGACGCTGGAAGGTTTGGGATTGGTTGGCAATGGAGACGCGACCATCGACACTGCCGTTCACGAAGCTCTGCAACACCCCAGTGCGGGTGTTCGTCGCTCGGCGGTGAGCGTGCTCGGAAGTTCCGAAGAGGACATTCAGCAATTGATCGAATCAGGTGTGCTGAACGATGCCAATGCTCAAGTCCAATTGGCGGCGCTGTTGAAGCTGGCCGAACCCAGCTCGCCAACCACCGGTGCGGTTGTCGGGGCACTGGTGCAAACGATGACGCGTCTCGGTGACGACCGGTGGTTGCTCGATGCGTGGACCAGTGCCACTGCTATGCATGGTGGCGACGCTTTGCCAGCCGTGTTGGCATCCGCACCTGAGGGGGATTTGTCGCGTTCGATTCGGGGGCGTCTGAACGTGATCAGTGAGCACTTTGCCCGTTCACAACCTGATGCCGATGCGCTGCAACGATTGATTCAAGCGGTCGCCAAGACCGCCGATGGAAATGCCTCAGGTGTGTTGGCAGGACTCGCGAAGGGATGGCCAAGTGATCACAGTGTCGAGCTTCCCGAAGCCGCAGAATCTCGGTTGGTCAGCCTGTTCGAACAAGTCTCCGTGGACCAGCAGAGCCAGCTCGTTCAGCTGTCTGAAAAGTGGGGCACCGATGCACTGACTGAAAAGGTCGCGGAGCTGGCCGAGCAGTTGATCGAGTTGGTCCAAGACGATTCCCTCAGCGACAGAGACCGAATCAGCTCCGCTCGCCAATTGGTCGCGATGCAGCCGAGCGAAGACGACGTGGTGTTCGATCTGCTGGAAAGCATTGGTCCGCAAACATCACCCACCACGACCTCGGGAATCTTGGAAGCTCTCAAGTCCAGCCGGAGTGAAGAGCTTGGTGGTGCTTTGATCGAGCAAACCGCGGCCTCAACCCCTTCGGTTCGCGGATCCATCATTCGCGTGTTGTTGTCGCGTCCCAACACGACGTTGGAATTGATTGACAGCGTCGAATCCGGTGAATTGCGAATGTCAGACCTCTCACTCGACCAGCGTCAGGCGTTGAGCAATCACCCTGACAAGTCGATCAAGGAGCGAGCTCAGAAGTTGTTGAAGTCTTCCGGTGGCGTGCCAACGGCGAACCGTGTGGCCTTGCTGCACGAGTGGTTGCCGGTTGCACAGGCGAAAGGCAATGCGACGCTGGGAGCACAGGTCTTCAAGAAGCATTGTGCCAATTGCCATCGCCACAGCGGCGAAGGAGCCGATGTGGGGCCCGACTTGACCGGCATGGCGGTTCATCCGAAGCAGGAACTGCTGACGCACATCTTGGATCCCAACCAAAGTGTGGAAGGCAACTTCCGAACGTTCGCCGTGCTGACGACCGAAGGGCAGGTGATCACAGGCATGCTTGGTGGCGAGTCGCGAACTTCGATTGAATTGATTGATGCCCAAGCCAAACGTCACACGGTTCTGCGAGAAGAGATTGAACAATTGAATGCTTCCAGCCAATCGCTGATGCCAGAAGGATTTGAGAGCCAAATCAAACAGGAAGAGATGACGAACTTGCTCGAGTTTTTGACGGCTCGTGGCAAGTACACGCCTTTGTCATTTTCGGGAATCGCAACGGCGGTCAGCACAAAAGGCATGTTCAGCAACGGTGACAACGGCCCTGACCGAATCCTCTTTTCAGATTGGGGGCCGAAGGAACACAACGGGGTGCCGTTCACCTTGGTCGATCCGCAAGAAGGGCGCGTTCCCAATGTGATTTTGTTGCATGGGCCACAAGGCAGCAAGCCACCGTCGATGCCAAAGCAGGTGCCAATCGTCTGCAACGCGAACGCTTCCGCGATCCATGTTCTGGGGGCGGTCAGCGGTTGGGGATTCCCGTTTGGGGCAGAGGGATCGCACACCGCAACCATTCGTCTGAACTATGCCGATGGAGAAGTGGAAGATCACAAGCTTCTCAATGGGGTGCATTTCGCAGACTACATCCGCCGAGTGGATGTGCCAAAGTCTGAATTCGCATTCGATGTTCGTGGCCAACAGGTTCGTTACCTGAAGCTGACGCCGAAACGGCAAGATGCGTTGCAAAGCATCGAGCTGATCAAAGGCGACGACAGTAGTTCTCCGATCTTCGTGGCGATCACCATCGAATCACCCTGATCTGGAATTCGCAACTTGTCTCGCGGTCACCACGCTGTTGCGAGATGGTCGCTTGGATGGGCTTGCGAAACCAGAGCGTTGAAACGTGGAGTGAACTGAGGAGCGGAGGTCGCGGAGTCATGCGGCCGACTGATATCTTCCGCGATCTCCGCTCCTCCGCCTCTCCGCGTTTTTGATCGAGCGAGCCGCTTGTGGGTTTGACAATTCGCGTGCGCAAATTTGCTCGCCCTATCGTTCTTCAAATATCAGAGACCCTAGCAGCGTGTTGATTTAAAACGTTTCGCAGTTCGAACGATCAGCCGACGGACGCTAGCCCGCGGTTACCGGAGACGAACCGGACGCTATCGCGTTCCGGCTGACTAAATCAACAGTCTGCTGAACGCAGAACGATCGAAAATGCTGAGATTGCGGACTTGGTGCCGCCAGAAAAATGCCGATTAGATCTTTCGGAACTTGCGTCGGTAGGTGGCCGGTGGATGTCCCATGACGCGTCGGAACGCGACGCTCATGTATTCGTGGTTTTGGAAACCTGTTCGGCGAGAGATTTGCACGAGAGTCAGGTCGGTTTCGATCAACAAATAACGCACCCGTTCGATACGCCGCCGCGTGATCTCTTGGTGAGGGGTGCGTCCCATCAAAGCCAGGAAACGGCTTTCAAACACGCGTCGCGAGAGGGGGACTTTTTTAACGACGTCTTGCACGTTGATGCCGTCGCAGCAGTGGTCACGAATGAAGCGTACTGCGGCGGCAATCTCAGGGTCTTTGATGGCCAGCACGTCGGTTGATTGCCGAGTCGCCACGCCCAGGGGTTCAATCAAATGCGGTTCTGCACCGACCTCCTCGCCCCGCATCATCGCATCCAACAGTCCTGCCGCTTCACGGCCTGTTTGATGGGCCGCAGGGACGACGCTGGACAACGGTGGCGTGCACAAGTCGCAGAGCAACTCGTCATTGTCCACGCCCAGCAACGCGAGTTCACTGGGGACTTTGATGCCGTGCAAACGACAGATATCCAAAATCTTTTGAGCCATGATGTCGTAACACGCCAAGACTCCAATGGGATGTTGGAGCGACAAGACCCACTCCGCCAACCGTTCGCGTTCTCGTTTCAGGGATCGAGGACGTTGATCGTCCACATCAAAATCAAACGAGAGGCATTCGAACCCGTCTTCTTTGACGCGAGCTTCGAAGGCTTGGCGGCGGAGCACTGACCAATTGAATCTCGATTCGCCACAAAAAGCGAAGTGCTCAAAGCCGCGTTCGCGAAAATGTTGGTAGGCCAATTCGCCAATGGCAACGTCATTGGTTTCGACCCACGGGATGTTGGGGATCCGGCGGGCGGCACTGACATCCACGACCGGGATCTTCAGTTGGCGAATCGAGGAGGCGATTTCTTCATTTTCGATCCGGGCAATCACTCCATCCCCCTCCCAGTCATCCAGCCAAGATGGGGGCGCTGCCCCTCGTTCTTGTTCGACCAAGTAGATCGACCAAAGGTCATGCTCGTGGATATACGAGGCGATTCCACCGAGCAGGCCTCGCGCGTAAGCGTTGGACGTTTCGATGAGGAGAGCGACCGCTTTCTGCTTTGGCATCTTCGTCCAACAAATCAGGTCTTGCGAGCGAGGCGATTCCTCGCGATCCGACATGGAAAAAGGGCAGCCAGAGACCACCCAATCCACCGCCAATCATAGACGATCGACTCAATCGTCCAGTGTCATAAAAGACATGTTGATTGATCTATTTGACGGGGTTGGTCGTCGATCTCGAGATTGATCAGTGGACATGGTCAACGGTCGCCGGACGCCCGTACAGAAAACCTTGTCCAAGTTCAAATCCAAGTTGGACGCAGGTTTCGTGCTCGGCTTCCGTTTCAACCCCTTCGGCCAGCGTGATGGATCCCGTGTCTTGGGCAATTCGGATGAGTGATCTCAACAGGTCTTGCCGGCTCGCTGACGCTTGGTCAATGTCTCGGATCAGCTGCATGTCGAACTTGAGTATGTCTGGCGGCACTTCCACCAACTCCAACAGGCGTCCCTGTCCCGCGCCAAAGTCGTCATAGGAAAGCTGCATGCCGAGATGCGCCAATTGCTCGCGAAGTGAACGCATCTGTTCGACTTCGGTGACCGCACCTTCGTGGATTTCAATCACAAATGCGAGGGAAGGGTACCGGTCACGAAGTTCGGCAAGGGACGTGAGCAGACGTTCGGTTGCGAGTTCATCCGGGTGCGTGTTGAGGAAGATTTTGGAATCGGTTTTATTCGCGGTCATCAACAACCGCGACGCCTCCTCACGCATTATTTCGCTGAGTGCTGCATTCTGACCCAAACGCTCCGCGATTTCGAACATCGCGGCGGGGCTCTTGAGTTCAGGCAAGTCGCTTCGCGCGAGAACCTCGTAACCTGGGGTGGACAACCGATCCATCGTGATGATGGGTTGATAATGCGGCACCACCGCTCGTTGCGATAGCAAACGCTCGAACGTCAGCAGCGTTTGTGCCCATGGGATCAGGCCTTCTTCCAGCGTTCCATCTGGTAACTCTTCTTGCTGGCATCCCACACGGAAAACGGCATTGGCGAACTGCAACAAATCACCTTCCACCAACGATGCCTCTCGCACCGGACGGCCGTTGTGATGGGTCCCATTGGTGCTGCCCAGATCCTCGACGTGCAACCCATCCTCGTCGACCCAGATTTTTGCATGTTGTTTGGATACGGATGACACGGCAATGCACACGTCCGCATCGTCGGTGCGTCCGACGGTTGCGATTCGGTTGGGAACCTTGATCGTGCGACGCTGCTGGTTCCCGCTGCCGTACTCCGTCAGCACCCACTGACTTTGAGGTTGTGAGGGAGTGATCATGACAAGCTACCTGCAAGAGGGAAGGCAAGGCGTTTGATTCGAGTTTCTGGGCTCCCAGGTAGATCCACCGACTCGATTTCGTCGTTCAGTGTGGGCAGGCGATCTGCCAAACTGCGATCCGCATAAATGGGCTCGGTCAGCAAGGTCGCATTGCCGGCAAGTTCGGGAAGCATCGTGACGGCGCGTACTGTGCTGCCGAAATAGTCCAGTTGATTGTTTTGAGTCGTCATCAAGGTGGGGCCGCTGTGCACGCCGATTCCCAGCCACACCTCTGCGAGTTTCGATTCCATCCACTCAGCCCGAATGCGCTCCGCTGCGATGATTGCGTTCTCGCGAGTCGCAAATGAAGCCAACGATTTTTCACCGATTGTTTTGACGAGTGTGCCCCCTGACCCTGCAACGCATCGTTCCAAAATCGCATGGTGCCCATGCACTGCCGAATAGGCCTCGGAGTCTCCCAGCGAAGCGTACAGTTCGTCGATGTTGTTGATGGATGTCGCCAAGAACGTCATCGTTTCGGTGAGGATTGGGTTGTTGCCCGCAAATTGTTGGTGAGGAAAAAGTTTTCGGAACATTGGATTCGCTGCCGCGGCCGCGGCGGTCACCACATCGCCGCGAGGGATCATGCGTTCGATCCGGATGACTTGAAGCGTTTCCAAATCGTTGTGCAGTGTCAGCACCTGGCGGCCAGCACGGAGTTTGGGGATGTAGTGGCTGGTTCCTAGACGGGAGAGTTCTCCGTCCCAAGTGGAAGGAGCCGAGGTCGATTGGACACGAAGGCTCTGCGTGTTCGGAATGCGCGGTCCTCGAAGGAGGTAGTCTCCTGGGGGCAAGTCTATCGGCAACTGCAAGCATTCACCGGCTTCGATGCGAAGTTGAACGACCACGTGAGGTGAGTGTTCCGGACCACCGATGCAGTACTGTCCCGTGTTGACTTGGCGGATTTCAGGATGGGTTTGAAACACCATCTCGATTGCACCGGCCAAGTTCGATTGGAAGTCCATGTCACAGGTTTCGCAGTGCGTGTGGGATTCAATCTCGGCGAGCTGTTGCGTGTTGTTGGCCGAGACTCGGCAGGTTGGGCAGAGGACGTCCCAGTGGAGGTTCAGGATCCCCGCGTCGGCTGCCAAAAGACAAGCGTCGATCATCTCGCTGCTTGGGATCTTGAGTCGATCGGCGATCACCAGTGGACGTAGTGAGCCGAGCTCTTGCGGGGACCATTCCCGGACGACTTGTCCCAAGCAATTGGCAACTTCAGGACGCACGCCCGCTTCCTTCAGCTGGTTCAGTCTCTGGTTCAGGCGGAGCAACTGTGAACGCGTCATCTTCGGTGTGTCGGTGAACGCGTCACTGCCTTGCTTGGTTGTCAATTTGCCTCGCAGCGAACGATCCATTCGCCGATAAACCTTGTCGAGATTTCGGAATCCCTTCCAGTCCGCCTCGACGGTCGTCAGAACACGTCCCAGGAAATTGCGTGGCTCAATTTTGATTTGGTGAGAAAGGCGGGTTCCGCCATTGGGATGTGGTTCGAGGGTGACGACACTCATGAACCACCTGAAAGGCCCCGAGTCGAATTCGCGAAGAATGCCCATTCGTTGTCCTTCGATCCATTCGAACGGGTGCTCCTCCCACGAAACCTTGACGCCACTGAGCGAGAAGGAACCGAACTTTCGCAGTCCGAGTTTGGGGTCCTTCTCGGTTCGGTAGTCGACTGCCGGCAATCCGATGGCTTCATTGAGACGCTCGGTGTTTGATACGAGCGGCCACAAAGAGGGGGCGTCACTTTCAAGTTGCCAGGACGCGGTCTTCTCCCAAAGCTTCTTTTCAGTGTGGTCAGCGGGTAGACGAGGGTGAGCTTGCACGTCGGCGGGATCGCCTCGCAGCAATCGCTGGAGGTCCGTCAGCAGTTGGGATGCATCGCCGTAACGCTGAGTCGGGTCCTTTGCCAATGCTCGTTGAACAATTCGGTTGGCTGATTCGCTGATCGTCGCGTTGCGTTTCTGAACGGATGGGATCGGATCGAAGCAGTGCATTGCGGCAAGCTTCATGAATTCATCGGCTTGATAGGGAACGCTCCCGGTCAGCAGCTCGAACAAGGTGATGCCGATCGAGTAAACGTCGGTGGTGGGATCCAATTCGTCAGACGACTTGCACTGTTCGGGTGACATGTACTTGGGCGTGCCAACGACCGAACCCGCCTGGGTCACTTCCATGGATTGGGATTGATGGACGTGTCTCGCAATCCCAAAGTCCGTCAATTTGAGAGTGAAGTCACTGAAGGGGCGTTGTACCAGGGGGACATCGCTTGGTTGCGATGTCACTTCTGGCCTTCGCTTCAGCAGGATGTTCTCTGGTTTGATGTCACGATGGATGACTTCTTGCGAGTGAGCGTCCACCAAGGCTCGCGACAAATCCGCTGCGATTTGAAGGGCTTCTGATTCAGTCAATCCCGGCCGCTCCTCGAGCCATGTCTTCAAGTCGATTCCATCGACGAACTCCATCGCAAAGTAGTGCAGGCCGGCGTCCTCACCCACATCGATGAACTGAGTGATGTGGTCATTTTGGACGTTGCCGAGCAAACGGGCTTCTTTGCGAAACCGCCGGATCGCATGCGCAACGTCCTTTCCGGCGTTTCGCAGGACTTTGATCGCGATTGTTTCATTGTTGGAAAGATCAATGGCTCGGTACACCGAACCCATGCCACCTTCGCCAATCAACTCTTGAATTTGAAAGCGTCCCAATTGCTGGGGAACCTCCGTGACTCGAATGCCGCCAGCAGCATCCTTGGTCCACCGACTGGTGCTGCCTGTTCCGATGGGCATGAATGGGGCTTGGATCACCCCGGTGGTGTCGACCGACGCATCGTTCTCTACCTCGATTGCGACGGGGGCAAAGACGGACTTCCATTGGCCGAGCGAAGGCGCAGGTTGGTCGTCCGACTTGTGTAGCCACTGCTTGAGGATGGCTCGTTGTCGACCGCGGAGATACTTGGAAACTTCACCCGGGAGTTCGGTGTCGGAGATATCATCCAGCAACCACGCCAACAAATCTCGCAGGCCGTTCAGATCACCTTCGATGGAGTGATCTGTGTTTCGATCTTCATCCGTGCAATCGGTCGCAGTGAAATCGATGTGGATGGATGCGTCGGATTTTTCGTTGGCAACGGACACCAGAATCGTGGAAGCATGAAATCCACCTTGATACAAACCGACGCGATGGGCCTCGGCGCAAGCGTCCACCAGTTGGGTCGAGATGCGAAGTCTCGCCAGAAGTCCTAGTTCACTCGCTCGGTTGGAAAGCCGATCCTTGATCGGGTCCAGTCCATCAGGGATGGTGAGCTTGAGTTCCAAGACGCCGTTGTCAGCGTGCGACGGAATCACCGACCGAATGCACGGGTGATTGACCAGTGGGAACAGGCTGGACTGCAGCGTGATCTGTTGGACGCGTTCGGGGCTGGCTTGGTTGAGAATGCGCCATTCGAATCCACCATCATCGACGAGGATCTCCCCATCTGCCCCAGCGGAAATCATCCGAAGCGGGGTGGAAGCGATCTGGACGTCGAGAGTGGCATCGCTAAGCATGAGTCACATCGCAAAAGGAATGTGACGCCCGATGGATGAGTGGACCGCGCACGCGAGAGTCCGGGGTTTCCGAGTATCACCAACAAATGTGGCTCGGCATGGGCGGCGTGGTGTCAAAATCGGATCAAACGATTGTCGAACACGGCAAGGACCGGTTGCCTGAGGCAAGAACGGAGGGTTATGCCGGTAAAATCGGATCGCCTTACCGTACCAAGTCAACCGAGAAGCTGGTCGGTGCCGCAACCGGTAGCAGCGGAGCGAATTGGGCTCGTTGAGATGTTTTCGGTTTCCGAACGGGTACCAAACCAGTCCCAGAAAGGCGTCCACGGTTCCTGTGTCGGCAGGAGTTGTCAGGTTGGTTTCGCCGTGCATTGCCAAGGAATCGTTCAGTGGTGCCAAGAAGTCAGCGACGAAAACAACCGCATCGTCATGAGCAGGTGCAGCTCGAAAGGCGGCGCTGGCTTCGCCGTATTCGTCCACCAGTCCCAGCCAGATGGTGCCCTGGACCCCGGTTTCAAAGAGACGTCGTCGGAAGATTGATCCTTGATTGATCCTTGATTGGTCGTTCTCGAAGTGACCGGATTCCCATTGAAAGTCGCTTCGTCATCAAACACGCGCGAACGTCCTGTGAATCCGATTTGGTGGATTGAGCGGAGGATGTTGCCATGCGACTCGTGCAATCTCATTGGGTTGCCAAGGTCTTCAACCAAGTGACTTTGATCCGGACGACATCGAGGTTCCCGCGATCAGACGTGCACCAGTGAGGGCTGCGAAATCGTCCAAGTATCGATTGGGCATCTCCGAACGGCATCTCGGGAACACACGGAGCGGTTCATACCGCTCCGATGCCGAGACCAGTCCGGTCGCATCTCGGACTCCGCTCAATAGCGGAAAACGGCGGCCAGCGGGTGAGTGGAAGAATTGTCCTGCAGCCGACGGACCGTTCCGCCTGACTTCAGGGTATGACGAACGGCAGTGTTGAGCAGATCGTTCCCTTCCTCATCGAGAGTGACCTGGTGGCTGGTTGCATCGCATCGTCCAAGGATTGGTTGGTCTTGTCCGAGCAGCAAGGTGTCCACTCGGCCCTCCGTGGCAGCCAGCACCACCTCCTTCAAGTCATCGGAACCTTGGTTGTCCGCCATCGCCGAGCCCAATCGGTTCACAATCACGTCGTCGTTGTGTTGATTGTGCTCTTTTGCAAAAGCGGTGATGCGTGCGTCCAGTTGGGAGTCCGTCAATCCATCTGGACTGACATGAATGCACTGGGCCAGTTCAAGCGATTCGGTTGCTGCATCAAAGTGGCCAGCCACCTCTTCCGTTGCGATCACAACGAGTTGTTGGTCGGTGTTGTAGAGACGTTTCGAGACGTGCTCACCGACACGAGAGAGGTACGCACGTCGATCCGCCTTGATTTTGTCTTCCCCGTTGCCATGCCCGTGGTACATCACGGTTTCAGAACCGCCACCTCCGAAGGATTCGTGCGACGAATACTGAAGTTGCTTTTCAGGGTCGCGAGCGGTCACCAACTCGTCCATCGTCAGCGGGAAGATTTCGTCTTCGATCTCCATCGTCGTGTGACCATTGGATCGGAACAAACGAGCACGCTCCCAAGAGAGAGCCAGTGTCATCAGGTTTGTTTCGCCGCATGCGACGCTGGCGATCGGGCGCACGTTGAACTCCGGGCCGATCGAGACGGACTCCCCGGGGTCATGGCTCAACAAGACTCGCTCTTCGAAATTCTCGCTGACGTAGATCGCCAACCCAGCGGCTTGATGTTGCCAGAACGTTGAGTTGCGAGAAAGATTTGCCAGTTCTTCCAGTTTGGGAAGCAGCGGGCTGTTCTGCTTGCGCGCTTCATCGGATGCCTGTCGGACCAAGTTTCTGAACCGAATGGAGTTCTGGTTGGTGTCGCGACCTGACTGGTAGGTGCCCATCAAAATGGAAACGCATTCCCCCTGTTCGTGCTCCAAGAGTTCAATCAGTTGCGGTTTGGTTGGAAAAGCGATCACAGTCGACGTCCTTTCTTTCTGGCAGTGAAGTGGTTCAATCGTCTAGCGAAGCAAGCCGCAAATTCAATGCCGGCTGACGAGCTCGAGAGCGACTGCCCAGCGAGCGACCAGCCATCACGTTCCCTTCGCCTTGTATTTTGCGCTGATGGCAAGTTGGATTGCAGTTCCCGAGTCTCTTTCTTCCCGCGGATTTGGTCCCAGCCGATCAATCTGGCATGCCGGAACCAGTGTGCATGTGCTGTGAACAGGCAACATGGATGATTCGCGGTCGTTTGGCGGAATGGAGCGAGTGGTTGGACTGGCCGTTGGGCACCGTCCGTGTCGACGAAGTCGCTTGTTTGGGGCGTTGAGTGACAACTGCGGTTTCCTGGCACGATTCCTGCATACCCGTCACTCGCTCGTTTTGAGCTTCCTCCCCAAACCACTGACCGTTTGGCTTACGATGCAATGGAGCCCACCAGGCACTTTGTTGTCTCAGCTGCCGCAGTGGGCGAACGAAGGGTGAAGCCAAACTCGAGTCTCGTCTCCCCGCTCGATCTAGCCAAACAAAGGACTTTTCCATGTCTCGTTCACGCAAATTGCAACCTCATGTTGATGGCAGCCTGCTGAAAAATGCTCGTGGCCTTGTCGTTTCATCTTCGCCAACGCAATCATCGCGAAGTTGGCGGCGATCCACTCTGGCGGCGTTCCTGGTGGCAGGCATGGCAACCGCTGGGCTCGATAACGTTTCCGCGCAAGATTCGCGTGCCGTCGAGCGAGTCGATACGCAACGGAACCTCTCGGGGCTCGAAAAGAGCGAGACCAATCGTATCAGCGACTGGGGATTGGCCGGCGTGATTTGGAGTGACGCGAGCTTGGTTCGCAAGCTTGCCTCCGAATCCGTTCAACGCACGAAGGACCCGCAACAGGTTGCTGAGTTTGAGCAATTGGTGCGGCAGTCGACCGAGGTGATTCAGTCCTTGGAATCGTTTGGCTGGAAATTGCGTGGGCAACAGGCTGAGCAATCGGGCAATCCTGTGACGGAATCGTCGCAAGTCAATTCCGAACGACATCAAGCGGGATCGCAACAGCAATCCCCCGAGCGTCACTCGGAGGAGCCGTTGCCGGATCCAAAGGAAGTCGGGGAACAGCTCGCCGAAGAGTTGCGACGGACACGTCCACCCAAGGCGTCAGCGACCGAAAGTGTCGATCGATCAGAAGACCAACAAACCGTTCAATCCAATGGATTGGAACGATTCGATACCGAGACTCCCGCCGGCGTGGATGATCCCGGCAGCGATGATGAATGGACTGCCGCCCGTCCCCCGATCGATGTCGATAATTACCGGGTGGATGACTACGTCGATGAGACGCCTGCGGAAGAGGCCAACATGGCCGATGCCGTGGAAGACGGAGTGGAGGGTGCCATTGCTTCGGCTGCGGGCCGACTCGGCACCGGACGCGACTTGGGTGCCCGAATCAGTGAACGTGAAATCCAAACGCTTTCGGCAACGCTGCCCTATTCCGATGACTCCATCTATGACGCGGACGATTACGACCCAGACCGAGACTACCGGGTCGACAATCCATTGGCTGCTAACCCAGACGCCGAAACCGGTGCGGACCTGGGGGATCGCGACGATGACATCAGTCGACGTGCCGATCCGAAGGTGATCGACGGGGAAGACGAAATGATCGCTGAGTTGGCAACTCCAGAACTGCAGCGGAAGACACCCGCAATGCAGCGTCGTTCGAACTACCAAAGGTTCACCACAGAAGAAACCGTTCAGGAACGTGACGCCCAATGGGTGCAGTTCCAGTTGGATTCAAATGAGTTGGTGCTGACGCGTCACACCACCTTGGGAAATCTGCAGCAGAGAACCAGGGATGCGGTCATGAAGCTGAAGTCCAACGCGAGTGTCGCATGGGACACCACCGAGAACGAGCAACTCAAATCCGTTCTCAAAGTCATCAGCAAGTTCTGATCGAGTTCGGAGTGATCCACCTGGATTGTCCTCCTCCTCAACCGAATTCTTGGCGAATCCGGCTACGGGTGGGGGCGGAGGCAATTCCAGCCGCGCATAAAAAAAGCCCAGCTGAAACAGCTGGGCTTTTTTTGAAGCGACGCGGACGGGAATCGAACCCGCAACCTCCGGATCGACAGTCCGGGGCTCTAACCAATTGAGCTACCGCGCCTCGCAGAGGGAGATCAAAGCGTTCAAAAAACGACTTTCAATCTTCTTCCAAGGCTCACAGTGAAAGGAAGAGACTCTCATCTCCGCTGTGATGGGGTGGAGTATATCTATGCTCGGTTTGCTTGCAAGGCCGGTCTGAGGGGTCGCCGAAAATTTTGTTCGGTACCCTCTCTTCGGTGTCGTTTTGTGCCGGTTTTAGCGATCGAGCCTTGCGGGAATCTCGCATCTGAGGGTTTCTGCTTCGCAGTCCAGGGAACTGTCCGACGACTCAAGCTCCTCGAACTAGGTTTGGTAACACGTCTCCCGTGAAACACATGCAATCGAGAGTTCCGCCATGGACGCTTTCCTGCTCGCCTTTTCAATCGTCGATTACTTCTGGGACTGTTGGTGGGAGTTCAAACTTTACTTCCTTCACCTGACAAAATTCCAGTGGATGCTGCTTTCCACCGCATCCGTTTTGAGTGGATTCCTCTGCTTACGCGGTGACAAATTCCGAATTTAAACGGATTGTCTCATCCAACGATCGACTTCGAAAAGCGACCACCCATTTGAATCAGCGAAGCCGCCGACCTGTTCGACGAGCTTCGTTTTTTCGTAGACTCAGAGCATTGCTCGGGAAACAAGTGTTGCGTGCCATTGGTGCACCGCACCCGAGGGGCCTTCCTGGCAAAGGTGCCAGGGGCTGACTTCCCGAATGCTCCCTACGCGAGTAATTCGCGAACGACGCGAGCTTCTTCCACGCCCGTCAAACGCTGGTCCAGCCCTTGGAACGGGTAGGTGAATCGTTCGTGATCGATTCCCATCTGATTCAGAATCGTGGCGTTCAGATCGCGGATGTGAACTCCGTCGCGAACAATGTTGTAGCTGAACTCGTCCGTCTCACCGTGCACCACGCCTTGCTTGATTCCGGCGCCGGCCATCCAGATCGAGAAACACTTCGGGTGGTGGTCTCGGCCATAGTTGGTTTTGGTCAACGCACCTTGGCAATAAATGGTGCGGCCAAATTCGCCGCCCCAGACCACCAATGTGTCATCGAGCAGTCCGCGTTGTTTCAGGTCGGTGAGCAGGCCCGCGGAAGGTTGGTCGGTGTCGCGGCATTGGTTGGGCAGATCCTTCGGCAAGGCCCCGTGTTGGTCCCAGCCGCGATGGAAAATTTGAGTGAAGCGAACACCCCGCTCGGCCATCCGGCGTGCCATCAAGCAACAGTTCGCAAAGGTGCCGGGGTTGGTGACGTCGGGACCGTAGAGATCGAGCACGTGTTGCGGTTCATCGCTCAAGTCGGTGAGTTCAGGAACGCTGGTTTGCATCTTGAACGCCATTTCGTACTGTGCGATCCGGGCTTCGGTTTCAGGATCATGCCAGCGGTCGAGCGTGTTGCGATTGAGTTCTTCCAGTGTGTCGAGCATCCGACGTCTGACACCGGGATCGATGCCGGCGGGGTTGGAAAGATAGAGCACGGGATCACCTGCACTTCGCAGTGCGACGCCTTGGTACTTGCTGGGCAGGTACCCGCTTCCCCAGAGGCGGTTGTAAAGCGCTTGGGCTTGTTTGCGCCCGGTCCATGACGCGGTCATCACCAGGAACGCAGGCAGGTCTTCGTTTTCGGTCCCCAGCCCGTAGCTCAGCCACGATCCCAAGGACGCTTTGCCGGGCAACTGATTGCCGGTGCAGATGTAAGTGATCGCGGGATCGTGATTGATCGCCTCGGTGTACATCGATTTGACCAGGGCGATCTCGTCGACCTTCTTGGCCATGTGCGGGATCAGTTCGCTGGCCATCGTGCCGTTGGCACCGTGCGGGCTGAATTGATAAATGCTCGGTGCGATCGGAAAGCGGGACTGGCCGCTCGTCATCGTCGTCAAGCGTTGTCCCTGCCGAATGGATTCGGGCAAGTCTTTGTCAAACCAATCGGCCATCTGTGGTTTGTGATCCCACATGTCCATTTGGCTGGGGGCACCCGACATGAACAAGTAGATGGCTCGTTTGGCGGCCGGTTCGTGGTGTGGCAATCCAGGTTGCCCGGGGACGCCGGTGCCTGAGGGGCCGGCGGGAGGCGCGTCCAGCGAAACTGGTTGGCTGTCGACGGCGCGAGCCATCCCTGGCATCGAGGCCAGGGCGGCGGCACCGAGTCCCGCCGCGGCGCTTGAAAACAACGACCGGCGGGTCAGGTGTTGCATGCGTTGCTGCAGGACGGACGACATCAATGGTGATTGCGTCAGCGAGTTCCAGTCTTCGCAGGGAAATTCAGAGCGACTCATTTGCAAACCACCTCGTCCAGGTTCAAAAGGGTGTTCATCACGACGGTCCATGCGGCCAATTCAGGATCGGGGGCTCCGACCAACAGCCGGGCTTCCTCGAGTTGGACCGAATAGTGTTCGGTTAAATCCGCCAACAAGCGTTCGAGCGACCGCAGTTCGTTGGTTTCGATCGGCCGGAGGGTCACGCGTTGGAAAGCCGACTGAAGTCGCTTGCGTGAGATCGCTTCCCAGTCCGATGGATCGGGAGTCGGCGAGGCGGTGATCTCGTCCGCCATGGCTCGAGCTGCCGCCACCGCTTGCGTTTCATTGAGCAACAGCAAGGCTTGCATGGGCGTGTTGGTTCGTTCGCGACGCGCGGTGCAGGATTCGCGACTGGGGGCGTCGAAGGTCGACATCACGGCCGGGGCGCTGGTCCGTTTCCAAAACGTGTAGACGCTCCGGCGAACCGTTTTTTCGCCTTCGTCGGGCACAAAGTTGGCCGTGTCACTGTCTGTGTAACCCACCGCTTCCCAAAGCCCAGCGGGCTGAGGTGGTTTGACGCTCGGTCCACCTCGCGTGGTGACCAGCAACCCGGAAACAGAAAGCATTTGATCGCGGAGCGTTTCCGCATCCAGTCGAAATCTCGGGCCACGTGCGAAGTAGCGATTGCTGGGGTCCACCGCCAGCATTTGGCTGGTCGCTGTCGCGTCACGGCGATAAGTCTCGGTCATCACCAATCGCTTCATCATCTCCTTCACGTCCCATCCGCTCTCGCGAAAATCGATTGCCAATTCATCTAGCAATTCAGGGTGCGAAGGCAGGTGCCCTTGGCTACCGAAGTCTTCACTGCTTTTGACCAAACCATGCCCAAACAGTTGTTGCCAAAATCGATTGACGGCAACGCGCGCGGTCAGCGGATGGTCCTCGCGAAGCAACCACTGGGATAGTCCCAAACGGTCGTTGGGAGCACCTTCGGGGAATTCAGGCAGGAAGCCAGGCACAGCTCGCTCCACCTTTTCACCGGGAGAATCATACAGCCCACGTTCCAAGATGAACGCGTCACGCGGGGTGGCCGTTTCTTTCCAAACCAACGTCGTGGGGATTTGGCCTTTGATCTTGTCTTGCATCGCCCGCATGCCGTCACGCATGTCATTGAGCGCGATCCAGCGGGGGTGATCACAAACCACTTCGCGGTAGAACGCTCGCGCGGCTCGCCAATCCAAACTCGGCGACTCTTCGTTGTCAGTTGGGGCGGGTAGAGAGGCCAATCGTTCCGTCAACGGTTCGGCAAACTGCACGCTGGGCGAGTCGATTGCAAACGTCAATGTCGCAGGCCCGCTGCGGTTGACGTGTCGGATGAACAAGTGATTGTCACCCTTTTTCAACGCCAGGGTGTGACGGTTGCTCAGAGGTTGGAACTCGTTGTCTTTGCGTTTGCCGAGTTTTTGTTTGGCGATTTCTTTGCCGTTGAGGAACAGGACGCTGCCCTCGTCCGTGCCCAGCATCAACTCAACCGATTGATCCGATGGCGAACGGATGAGTTGATGAACCACCGACACGCTCGGTGAGTCATCCAGGGTGGGCAATTCGTTGGCAAGAATCGAAACGATGTCCGCACGAGGTTGCCATTGATGTTCGCTGTCTTCGAGCGTGATTGCTTGGGTGGGATCCAATTTGTTTTGGTCCTCGCCTGCGAAAGTTTCGTTCAGGCCCTTGCCAACGTTCTCGATGGGAAGCGGGCCGATCAAATGCGATTCACCCAAGACGATTCGCTGGTCCGCTGGCACTTGGTTCGCGGAAGAATGCAGTGAGAGAGCAACCTTGCGAAGCATGTGAGAAACGTGCACGGACTCGTAGTGCAGCGAAACTCGGATTTGGCCGCTCTCGTTTTCTGAGACGGGGACTTCGGTAGCGGGGATCACGAACCAAGCCGTCCGGTCGCCCGTCGCTTCGTGACCGCCGACAGCCCAACCGGTGGTGGCATCGATCTTTCCGTCGATCGCTTTGTCCACTGTGAAACTGTCGCTGTCTTGCGCTCGCGTGGCGGTTGCCGAACGGATTGGGATTTCGACCCAGTCTGATTGATCGTCGGGGCGAGTTTCAATTTTGATCTCGCTGAGCACTGCGTTCTGGTTGGACGCCGTGCCAACGCGTGGATGTTCTTCATCAGTGATCGCGTGCAATTGCAGCATTTGCCATGTGCCCGCTGGCAGAGGCGAGACAATTTGCATCACTTCTTTGGCCGGCGGCGTGCCGTCCCATTCGACGGTGCCATCCTCGTTCTGTTTGAATTTGCCTTTGTTCTTCGTGGTGACTTCCGCGGGCATCAGATTCGCGTGAACCGATTCTTCGGTCGATGCCAGCGATTGTTGCCATTGAAGTTGAGCGGCATCCACTTCCAGGAGTGGACCTGCCATTTCTCGATCCAGGTCGGCGATGTCGGATGCGATTTGCGACAGTTCAGCCGATTGTTCTTCGGAGGGAACACGGATCACAGGGGCATGATCTTTCTTGTTGCCGTCCATCGCTCGCCCGTCCAGCGAATTGAAGAATGCCGACAGCGCGAAGTAATCTTTTTGGGAGATCGGGTCGAATTTGTGGTCGTGACAGACGGAGCATCCAGTGGTCAATCCAAGGAAAATCGTGCCGAACGAATCGGTGCGATCGATGACGTTGCGAGCGAAGACTTCGTCGTAGATGGAACCACCTTCGTTGGTCGTCACATTCAGCCGATTGAAACCGCTGGCGATCTTGTTGCTCAGTGATTCCGCTTCGTCGGTTTCGGGCAACAAATCGCCCGCGAGTTGCCGTGTGATGAATTGATCAAACGACAGGTTTTGATTGAAGGCATCGATCACCCAGTCGCGATACGGCCACATTTCGCGGTAGTTGTCCAGGTGCAAGCCGTGGGTGTCGCCATAACGGACCAGGTCCAACCAAAACCGAGCCATGTGTTCGCCGTAGTCAGGCGAAGCGAGCAGTTCCTCGATGTAATTTTCGTAGGCTTCCGGGGATGGATCAGCGACAAAAGCCTCGACTCGTTCCAGGGTCGGAGGCAATCCGGTCAGGTCGAGCGAAGCGCGGCGGGCAAGGGTCCTGCGATCGGCGGTTCCTGCCGAGGACAGTCCCATGGATTGCAGTTCGACATCGATCCATTGGTCAATTCGATCTCTGCCAGCTGCTTCGTCGTCTTGGTCGATGTTCGAGGGCAGTTCGTGACGGCGAGGTGGCGTGAACGCCCAGTGCGAGGCGTAAACGGCTCCTTCGGAGACCCATTGCTTGAGCAGTTTGATTTGCTCGGGCGACAACGGTTTGTGGAAATCCGTTGGCGGCATGATCATGTCGGAATCGTCGGTTGAGACCCGCTCGATCAGCAAGCTTTCCTGCCAGTCATCTTGATCGATGATATCCGCGATTCCTTCGGCCGAATCCAATCGCACCCCGGCTTTTCGGTCGTGCTCGTCCGGTCCATGGCAGGCGAAGCAATTGTCCGAGAGAATTGGACGAATGTCGCGGCCGAAATCGATCTTGGCGGGTTGGGTTGGTTCGTCGGCCAACACGGAGCTTGCGAGGAACAGCGTGGCAGCGATCCATCCAAAGGTGCGACAGGACGCGAAGACGTTCCAGATCATCGAGGAACCCAGGCAGGAGGAAGGTTGGGTGGGCGGGATGATCTATCTTACTACCAACGCCACCATGCTCCAAACCAATAGACTTGGAGCATGATGGAATGGTTTTCGTGATGATTCACCTCGACGAGTCGGGCAGCACGCAAGGAAACGCCCTCGTGGACCTCCAAGGGCTTCATTCGAAGCGGTCCCGAGTCCGTGTGTATCTCGGACCACCCATTCGACCGATCGTGAAAATTCTTTCAGGATCTGGCAATCCATTCGTGCCAGTCACGGAATCTGCGACGTAGAAAGAAACGATGCGACCGACAACCAAGTTGGCACCTCCCCGCCCGGGCCCCAATTGCATGGAGGTCAACATTTCACATTCCATCGCGGCGACAACATCGGCCACGCGAGGCACATCGACTTTGACTGAAGGTGCCTTTTGCAGACCGGTCAAGACGAATTCGTCTTCATCGGGCCGCACGTCCGCCGCCGTTTCTTTCATGGATTCCGCAAATTCCTCCGTGACCACGTTCACCACGAACTGGCCGTTCGCGCGAACATTGGCGAGCGTGTCCTTGGCGGTTCCGTCCAATCGATTGACCGGACAGAACATCACCGTCGGCGGGTTGGCACCCACACCGCCAAAGAAACTGTACGGAGCAAGGTTCGCGACACCGTCGGGTGAAAGAGTCGAAACCCAGGCAATCGGCCGAGGTGTGATCAGCGCGACCATGGATTCATAGACCGAGCTGATGGAAACATCATTGGGGTCGATGATCATGTGTCGCTCAATTGTTGGGTCAGAAGCGACTGCAGTTCCGGTGTGGCCGACACGCAGAACTTGGGGTTCCAATCATCAAATTCCGCGCCGCCATAGCCTTCCAAGACGGCACCTGATTCACGAGCGATGACGGTTCCGGCAGCGGAATCCCAGGCCGCGACGTTGGTGGCCCAGTACCCATCGAGTCGTCCATCAGCGACGTAGCACATGTTGAGGGCGCACGAACCCAAGCGTCGCAACGAACGACACTTTTCGAGCACCTTCACGAACCGAGTGACCTCGGGGGAATCCGCCGTCACGCCCGCTCGAAAGCTGCAGGCAACCAGGCTTTCGTCCATCGCCGTGCATCCGCTGGCGGACATTTTTTGCCCGTTGCAATGGGCGCCTTGTCCATCGATTGCGGTGAACATTTCATCTCGCGTGGGATCGTAGATCACACCCAGTCGCATTTTGCCAGCGGCGTACAGTCCGATGGAAACCGCAAAGCTCTGCAGTCGATGAACGAAGTTGATCGTTCCATCCAGCGGGTCCACGACCCAGCACGGGGGAGCGTCTGGATCCCCAGCACGGACGTTGGCGGGCGGATCGTTTTCACCCTCTTCTTCGCCAACAAATGCGTATTCCGGGTAGGCCTGGGTCAGCATTTCGCGGATCGCTTTTTGCGATGCGAGATCAGCGTCGGTGACAAGGTCTTTGGGAGCTTTCTCGCTCACGACGCGATCAATGCGTCGTGACATCAATTCAGCGGCTCCGGCGCGCGCCGCGTCAACGGCCAGCCTCAAATGGGCATTGTCCATGAAGTCTGTCTTGGGGTTGGTTGGAGGCGGTCCGAAAGGTCGGAAGCCGTCAGTCGTTTTCCAACCGGCGAAGCTCTTCCAACCACAAACGAATGTCATTGTCGTATTCTGTCGACATATTGCCAATGATGAGCTGGCGATGGAATGCCGCTGCACCCTGTTCCACGTGTTCTGCTGCTTCAGCGCTAATGAATCGCAGGGTTGGATCGGGGGCAATCAGTCCGCGTAAAAAATTCATCAACAACGCGTTCCGCAGAACTTCCTCGGGCAGAATCCGTTCCAGATTCATTGGCAGTTCGCGTTTGGCTTGCAGCAATTCGCCCAGGTTTTTGGTGTTGTTGAAAGGGTTGAACCCGGACAACAGTTCCACCAACACGTAGCCGACGCTGGCCAAGTCGCTGCGGGGCGTTGCATCGAGGTTGTCGAGCACTTCCGGAGCAGCATACAACGGCGTGCATTCGCGATCCTTGGGTGGGTTGCGATAATCGATTGACGATCCCATGTCGATCAGTTTCGCGTGCCCACTGCGTTTCAGCATGATGTTGGCGGGTTTGACATCCCCGTGAACGATGCCGTCGCGGTGCAGCGCCGCCAAAGCAGCCAAGCATTCGCGAACGATGGCGACGGCGACGCCGGGTTTGAAACGAGATTGCTCGGGGCCTTCGGTGATGATCACATCGTTGATGTATTTCCACCGCTTGGGCGTGATGTGATCACGCAGCAATTCCAGGCACTTCGGCATGACCAGTTGCCGGAGATCGTATCCGTCGACCCATTCCATCAGCATCACGCGGATGCGATCGCGTTCAAAAAAGTTTTGAACGTCGAGCAGATTGTCGTGCTGGATCAGAGCGATCCGAGCGGCGATCGAGGCGATTCGTTGCATCGCTTCGTCGTACGACCGAGCGTCCGGGAATCGCTCGGGCGAGAAGATCTTCATGGCAACGGGAACGGTGAATCCGTCGGTGCCTCGGTGCTCGGTCAAGTAGACCTCGCCTTGTCCGCCACGGCCCAACATCCGGCGAAGGTTGTAGTGGCCGGTCCAGTTCATCTTACGACGACGCGTCAGTTCATCGTAACGCGATACCAATTTAGGATCGCATTGGCTGGATTGCTCTCCGAGATAAGTGATCGTCGGAACAGGTTCGTAGCGTGTGGTTGCAGGCATACCATTCTTAACCGTCGCGGCGGCTTCCATGTCACCAAACGTAAACCAGCAACTGACAGGTGGGTTGCTGGGACGCTTTACATTAAGCGTCAAAGTCTATCTTGACTCAGGATTGCAGTTTCGTCGAACGCTAAAAAATAACAGGGGGGGTGAATGTACCGATCATGGTGATCGTAGGGTCTACTTTCCCAACAGAATCATGGCTGCACCCACTAGGATGCCCGCCACACAAAATGCTTTTCGACGAAGATTCACCTCACCCAATCGTGATGCGCCCAATACTAACGCGACAACGACGCTGCATCTCCGCAGCGTCGAAATGACAGAAACCAAGGCTTCGGGGTTCGCCATCGCGGTGAAATAGACCATGTCCGCCGCCAATAGCAGAGGGCTGATGCACCAAACCGCCGTTCGGAACTCGAATTGAGACGCAGCCCGAGTGTGGATGGTTCCCTTTGAGAAAGGGGCCCCGGGGGAGTGTTTTGTCTCCTCCTTTTCAGAATTTTTTAGGGAATTCAATTCCGCCGAGAGATTGCCGGCATTTGAGCCCACCGGGGCGGTCGGAGAAATTTCTTCTGAGGGTGTTGCCTTCCCACGCTGGAAGATCCACCAATGCAGAGCCAGGGGTGTCATCACAGGAAGCATGTAAATCGTGAACCAGGCCTGAACCGTCGCGGGACTGTAACGGCCTCCTTGAAGCAGGTATTTGTCGTAAATCGAGCTGAAGGAGCCCAGCAGCGTGGCCAACAACATGCAGCCGACCCAGCGATTGGTCGCAAAGCCGATGCCTTCGGATTTGCCCAGCGTGGAGAACAGCCAAAACGAAGCGACCACGATTGCGATGCCGGTCCACTGCAGGTGGGTCGGCCTTTCGCCCAGAACACCAATTGCGATGGCAATCGTCCACACCGGACTGGTCGACCGGATCGGCGCGGCAATGGACAGCGGCAAATGTTTGAGCGCGAACAATGCCAGAGTCCACGAGGCTCCGACCAGCACGCTTTTGGCCAGGAGTTTGCCATGGTCGGTCCAGGTCAGAGGCTGAACATTGAGAAACTCAATTGGAAAGGCGTCGCCCGCAAATTGTTGGACGATCAACAACGGGCCCCAAATGGACGTGGCGACACAGGCGCTGGCGAACAGAACCATCGGCACAGCGTTGTCGCGAGCCGCCAGCTTTTTTGCCAGGTCATAGACCCCGAGCAAAGCAGCGGACACCAAGGACATCAGCATCCATTCCATGGGTGGATGTTTGCCTAGCGGGTTTGTTGGCCGGCGTAGCGAATGCCTCGCACGATCGCATCTCGAACATCGGACGTGCTGGCTCGCCGAGCCACTTCCATGTTGACACTCCATTCTGGACGCAAGCGGCGATCGAACACGGTCATGCCACGCGTCAGGTCGCCGTTGACTTCCACGTCGCCAGCCATCTCATCCCACTGGAACATCTCGGGTTCGATGACGGAGATCAACGTGGTGGCGTCTTGCAATGGAATGACTTCGCGACCCAGTTTTTGGTGCGAGACACGGAATTTGTAGGGCAAGATTTTGTGGAGCAAGGCTCCCGCACGCGTGCTGATGGGCGGCAGCTTTTCGAGCAAGTCCACCCCAAAGGTGACCGCGTCGGTCACATCCAATGGAACCAAACTCTTGGTCGTCGCCGAAGCCAGGACTTGTTTGGCGCTGGAGGGATCAAAGAAGAAGTTCATCTCGGACACCGCGGTCGCGTTGCCGCAATGCGAGACCGCTCCCCCGCTGATGATGACCTTGTCGATCAAGGGCAGGACGGCCGGGTCCATTCTGCAAAGACGTGCCAGGTTGGTCAGCGGTCCCAAGCAGACGATCGTGATTTCGTCTGGATGCCGGCGAATCAAGTCGGCCATCAACTTGTCACTGGAATGATCGTTTTGACGAGTTGCGGAAGGAAAGTTGAAACCCCCTAAACCATCTGGCCCGTTCAGATGACTGTCGTCCTGCATCGGTGGATCACTGGGCGCGATCGCTGTTCCCAGTTGCGGGTACCGGGCAGGGTCCAACAGGGTGACGATTCCCATTGCATTGATGTTCGCCTGAGCGGCGTCGACAGTTCCCGCGGTCGGTGTGATCGCGACAACGTCGAGTCGAGGATCAAACAGAGCCATCGTCAAAGCAATGGCGTCGTCGATTCCAGGGTCGCAGTCGATGATGATCTTTCTAGCCATAACAATCAGTCTAGGATCTTCCAGGTGGCCGGGCGAGACCCTGGCCGGATTCTCTCTGCAAATCGCGTCGGAGCGGAGTGGGAATGGGTACGATGAGGCAACGTGGGAAAAATCTTTTCCACTGCCGAGTCTCACTCACCAGATTGGTACCGGAGTTCTCACGTGTTTCCGGCGGAGACGCGCCCAATCAATCGTGAAGAAATCCAGCGTCGTGTGCAAAGGCTCAGGGAGTGACGCCGGTTTCTCTGGAATCAGGCTGGCTCGCTTCGAATCGTGGCGGCAGACTACACTTGGGCATTCCCTCCCAAGTCGCGTTGCGAAAGCACGCTTTGATGCTCTTGTTTTGCCAGGCTGATGACTGATTTTTCGACTGATCCTTCGCTCACCTTTTCGGATGCCATTGACCACGCTCGCGGTGGCAATGATTTGTCGGCGGAGCAAACCGGTGCCTTGATCGATGCGATGCTGCAAGGTGCGGCAAACGAAGATGCGGTCGGCCAACTTTTGCTGGCGCTGCGTGACAAGGGCGAGGCGGTCAGCGAACTGGTCGGGGCGGCCCGAGCGATGCGGAAGCACATGACTCGAATTGATCATGACCACGACGTGTTGCTGGACACGTGTGGCACCGGCGGCAGCGGATCGGGGACCTTCAATATTTCCACTGCGGTTGCGATCTTGGCTTCCGCATGTGGCGTCGCGGTGGCCAAACATGGCAATCGCCGCGCGACCAGCAAGACGGGGTCGGCGGATGTGCTGGAATGCTTGGGTGTCAAAATTGAATCCGAACCCGATCAGGTATCGCGCCGCCTCAACGATGTCGGCATCTGTTTTTGTTTCGCGGCCAAGTTGCACCCGGCGATGCGGCACGTGGTGTCGGTTCGTCGCCAGCTTGCTGTGCCGACACTGTTCAACTTGCTCGGACCGCTTTGCAATCCCGCTGGTGCGACGCATCAATTGCTCGGAACCGCGGCTCCTGAGACTCAAGCCAAGATTGCAGCGGCGCTCGCGGAACTGGACACGCAGCGGAGCTATGTCTTGCACGCCGAAGATGGGCAAGACGAAGTGTCGCTCGACGGTGCAACCTCGTGCATCGAAGTGGCCTCCGGCACTCAGCAGAACCACACTTGGACGCCGGCTGATTTTGGTTTGACCCCCGTGCATCAAAACGCTCTGGCCGCTGCCGACCCGTCGGAATCAGCCGAGATCATTCGCAGCCTCTTCACTGGCAGTCCCGGGCCGCAACGCGACACGGTGCTGGCAGGTTGTGCCGCGGCTCTGTGTCTCGTTGGGCGAGCCTCGTCTCTCGCGGAAGGCGTGCAATTGGCAGCGGACGCGATCGATTCCGGTGCGGCCCAAGACAAGCTGCGCCAACTCGCTGAGTGAAACGGCGGTTGGCTCGCTGGGCCAATGCTATTCCGGATAGCCGTCTTCGCGAATCGTTTGAAGCAGTGATTTCATTCGCTCGACCACTTCGGGATGTTCACCGGCGACGTTGTCTCGTTGGCCGATGTCGACCGACAAGTCGTACAGTTCATGCGGTTGCTTGTCGTCCGCGGGGATCTGGCGGCGAGATTCCCAGCCCTTGTTTCGCCCACTGACGTAGCCGCTTTTGGCATCGATCAACAACCACTTGCCGTCTCGCAACGCGTATTCATCAACGCGAGTGTTTTGTACCAGCGATTGACGATGAGTTTGCCGGGAGTCTTTCAAGAGCGGTATCAAACTGCGTGAGTCTTTGGCTTGTCCATCCGGGATTGAATGACCGAGCATTTCCGCCATGGTCGCGAACACGTCGACCTGTGATACCAATGCGTCGCAAGTTGCTCCCGCGGCGGTGAGGCCTGGCCAATGAACGACAAATGGGACGTGGTGGCCGCCTTCGTAGAGATCGCGTTTCAATCCACGGAAAGGGTGCGACGACCAGTGGTCGAATTTTTCGTCGCGAACGTAAGCGTATTTCTCGGGCCCGTTGTCGGCGGAGAAAATCACGATCGTGTTCTCGCTTTGGCCCGATTCTTTCAACGCACGAAGCAGTTTGCCGCAGGCATCATCGGTTTCGCAGACGTAGTCGCCGTAGGGGCCCGCGCCGGATCGTCCATCGAACTCGTCGTTGGGGATGATCGGAGCGTGGGGCGCTGGGAACGCAAAGTACAGAAAGAACGGTTGGTCGGTTTCACTCTGTGAGCGGATGAACTGCACACCACGTTCGGTGGTGGTCGGGATGTTTTGATACGGATCCCAGTCCGATGTCATGGGACCGGGACGGCATTCCCAGTTGCCTTCTTTGATCGGTTTCCACTTCGAGGTGTCCATGATCGTGTCGGGAGCTTTCACGACCTTGTCGTCTTCGATCCAGCAGTACGGAGGGAAGTTGATCACGGTGTCGCCGAAGTAAGAATCGAATCCGTGAGCCAGGGGGCCGTCCGGAATTGATTGGGACCAATCAAACGCTTCGGGGCCCCAGCCCTTTTTTCGGCCGTTGCCAAACGGTTTGGCGTCGGGTTTTTTGATCGCGTCCCAGTCCCATCCCAGGTGCCACTTTCCAATCGCAGCGGTTTGGTAACCGTGTTGTTGAAACATCTCGGCCAGCGTCAGTTGTTCGGGTTCAAAAACGGATTGGCCAAACGCATTGACGATGCCATGGAAGTCACGCCAGTGATGGCGGCCGGTCAGCAACGCGTATCGGCTGGGCGTGCAGATTCCCGAGGACGAATGACCGTCGGTGAAACGCATGCCCTGGCGAGCCAATTGATCCAGATGAGGCGTGGGTATTTTTGAGTCGGCGTTCTGCACATTCAGGTCGCCGTAACCGAGGTCGTCGGCATACAGAATCAGGACGTTCGGATGCGGTTTTGTCTCCGCCAGCGACGAGGAAACACCCAGGACCGAGCCCAGGAAAACGAGAAACAGGCGGGCCAATGGGAATCGCAAAGTGGACTGGAGACGCATGGAAGTTATCGCCGCAAAAGTGCAGTTTTGTTGTGAAAAGCTGCTACTCTATCTGGGCCGACCACAGCTGTGGTCTTCACCCACCAAGAAAACTCCCTCCTGTTTGAAACATCATGATTGCAAGTTGGTTCCGAAAGGTTTGGTTCCGCCTCGTTTCGCCAGCGTTTTGCCTGAGCGTTTTTGCCGCTTTATTCGTTGGAAGCCAGGCCTTCGCTGCTGAAAATGCCCCGGATGCTTCCGCGAAAGCCACGGTTGCGTCCGGAAATGCCTCGGATTCCCCGATGAACGTGGTCGTTCTGTACGCCGATGATTGGCGTCACGACACGCTGGGGGTCGCTGGCAATCCGGTGGTGCAGACGCCGACGCTGGATGCGTTGGCGGGTGAGGGAATGCGATTCACTCAGAACTGTGTGACGACGTCGATCTGTGGAGTCAGTCGAGCTTGTTTGTTCACCGGGCAATGGATGTCGTCGCATGGTTGCGATGGCTTCAAGCCTTTCGAAACACCTTGGCAACAAACCTATCCTGGTGTCTTGCGAGACAGCGGGTACTACGTCGGGCACGTTGGCAAATGGCACAACGGAAAATTCCCTGGTGAGAAATTCGATTTTGGCCGTTCTTATTACGGCAGGCACTGGTTCAAGATGCCCGATGGATCAAAGGTTCATGTCACGCAGCGAAATGAAAACGATGCCCTGGAGTTCCTCGGCAATCGCCCCAAGGATCAGCCCTTTTGTTTGACCGTGGCCTTCTTTGCGACGCACGCCGAGGATGGACATCCGCAGCAGTTCTTGCCGCAACCTGAAAGCATGCAGCTCTATCAGGACGTTGAGATTCCTGTGCCGGCCAATGCGACGGACGAGTCCTTTCATCGCTTGCCGAAATTCGTCGCCAATGAAGGCAACGAGGGACGCAATCGCTATCACTGGCGTTTCGACACGCCGGAGAAGTATCAGATCATGATGAAGAACTACTACCGACTGGCGACGGAAGTCGACTCGACCTGTGGCCGGATTTTGAAAGAGCTGGAAGAGCAGGGCGTGCTCGACAACACGTTGGTCATCTTCACCACCGACAACGGTTACTACCACGCGGAGCATGGGTTGGCGGACAAATGGTACCCCCACCAAGAAAGCATTCGCGTGCCGTTGATCATTCGCGACCCGCGGATGTCAGCGGACAAACATGGTTCGACCAATGATGATTTCACGTTGAGTGTTGATTTGGCTCCGACGATTCTGAATGCCGTTGGTGCGGACGTGCCCGATTCCATGCAGGGCCGCGATATGTCGGTTTTGTATGGTGCCAGCGACGCCGAGCAAGGCGATTGGCGTGACGAGTTCTTTTACGAGCACCCCACGATTCGCGACAAGAATTTCATTCCGACCTCGGAAGCCTTGGTGCAAAAAGACTGGAAGTATTTCTACTGGCCTGAATTCGATCGCGAGCAGTTGTTCCACATTGCGGAAGACCCGCATGAGGAAAATGATTTGGTCAGCGATCCCGCTCATGCCGATCGGCTGGCGGCCATGCGGGCTCGGTTCCAAGAACTGAAACGCGAAGCGGCGTCCAAGTCGAACGGCTGACGCTGATTTCCGAACGAAGAAGTCCCAAGAAAATCGATTCTGATTCGTTGTGCTGTTGGCGTTTCGCTGCTTGCCTCGGTTTAGAATCGAGGTGGGGTGTGTTGGCGCTCGCCGACGCGGTCCGGGCTTCTCTACGACTCTTCTGGAAATCAGTCATGTATGGCTTCTTTGGGAAGCGAGCCCTGTTGGGTTCGTGGATGTGTCTTGTTGCGTTTCCGCTGTCGGCTCAAGAGTTGAATGAGCGACCTCCCAAACGATCGGTCGAAAGACCGGCCGAGCAAGAGATTCCAAAGCTCGAATTGTCGCTTCGGTCGGTCACGCTGCATGCCGCCGGGAAAGGCTGGTTCGAGTATCGCGGCACGATCCGTGGTCCCGGTGTCTTCCGTGTGGAGGTGGGCGAATTTGAACTGAACGAAGCGGTTCGGGTGTCGCGCATTCTGGACCCCTCGGCGGCGAGTGAGATTCGAATGGTGTCGCCGCCGGACCCGGTGCAACCCACCAAGACACTGCCGAATACACGGACGCTGGGTGATCTGTTGGTGTCGATGAAAGGCCAACGCATCGTCGCGACGGAGCATTCGGGCAAGAAGGTCGAAGGCACGCTGGTCGCAGTGGAGCAACGCACTGAGATCGTCGATGAGCAACGACTCGAGCGTGAAGTCATGACGGTGTTGACCGGAACGGGCCTGAGTTCGATGTGGGTGGATGACTTCGCTTCGATTGATGCCTTGGACCAGGGCTTTCAGTCACGATTGCGGGAGGCGTTGGAGCAGGAGTCCCGCCCGGCGGAATTGGCCACCCATGCGGTCGAGTTTCGGTTCGGGGATGGCCCGGAACGAGAGGTCACGGTTGGTCTGATGCGTTCGGTCCCGATGTGGAAAGTCAGCTACCGGATCGAAGGCGATCAGCTGATTCATCGCAGCATCGTTGAAAACACTTCGGGGATTGATTGGGAAGGCGTCGAGTTGAGCTTGATCGACGGCAGCCCTGTCCTGTTCACGATGGATTTACGCTCGGTCCTGCGAGCCAGATTGGAATCACTGCAACGCCCATCAAGACAAGTTGCAATGGCGCCACGGTTCAGCGAATCGTTGGGACGAGCCTATGACGACCTCGATTTCGCAGGACCAGGGATCCCCGAAGAGACGATCGGTATGGATGGTGGCATGGACATGATGGGAATGGACATGGGAATGGACATGGGAATGGACATGGGAGGTGGCATGGGAGGTGGCATGGGAGGTGGCGCGTTTGGAGCAATGCCGGGTCGTGCCAGCGGCAACGCATCGGTGGATTTGTTCGCAAGCGACTCCGGTTACGGGGATTCGCTGAATCAGGTGTTGAACGAAACCACGGACGCCCCCGCCGGCAGCACCTTGGAGTTGCAGTTTGAATCGGTTGGTTTGGAGAACGGCAAGACGGCTTTGTTGGACACGCTGATCGATCCGGTGTCGGTCAACGACGTGTCCGTTTATCGCCAGTCCTATCATCCAACGGCAACGCTGTTGTGCCTCGAGATCGTAAACAACACTCCCGCACTGCTACCGTCGGGCCCCGGCAGTGTTTTGGCTGGCGAGCAAATGCGATCGATCCTCGGCGAGTTTGTGCTTCCCGACTTGGCACCGTCTGTCAAACGATTGGTGGGTTATGCGATGGATGGTGGCGTTCGCGTCACGACGCATCCAGTCGAAACCACCTCCGAGCAGCAATCGATTCAGATTGACCCGAAGTTGCATCTGATCACGATCCAGAGCCGGCATCAACGCGAGACGCAGTACGACATTTTGAACCGTTCAGGAGATGATCGAACCGTGATCTTGGAGATCCCTTTGCCACCGGCACCGTACGAGTGGCAGGCGTTGGAAGACCAGGACATCGAGATTGAGAAAACGGACGCGTGGCACCGACTGAGAGTCAATCTGCCGGATGGTGCATCTCGCGAAATCGTGACCACGGAACAGCATACAGCGGACGACCCCAATCGCTGGGGTGAGATCTCCTTGGGCACCCTGGAACGGTGGGTCGCCGAAGCCAAGTGGGAGAAAGGGCAACTCGAAATGCTGCAAAGCATTTTGGGAAATCGACGTGAACTCAACGACACCGACCGCACGTTGGAAGGGTTGCTGAATCTGCGAAAACACTTGGTGGCGGAATTGGAACGGGTGTCGAATCAGTTGACTCGCCAACGCGGCAGCAGTGCGTTCCCACGGGAAGTGATCCAGCGTTATCAAACGGAGTTGCTCAAACTTGAAAACCGGATGGCTCAGTGTGAGCAACGCATGCAAGAGCTTGCGAAGCAGCGGCGAGAGTTGGTCGATGAGCTTGGCATGGACCGCGACCTGCCATCCTCGCTGTCTGAATTAACGGGGTTGGTTGTCGACACCGAGTTAATCCCTGATGGCATGTCAAACGTGTTGCCATCCGAGTCGACCACGCCTGCCACGGGCGGGAGCGACGACCCATTTAGCAGGTAGGCAGGAACGATTGGGTTCATCCCGTGAGCCGTTGGGGCGTTCGCCCCGGTTGTGCGTGGGAACCGTGGCGAACGCCAAGCGGCTCACATACCCGATGACACCTGCCTGCTTAGCGGTGCTGCGCAAGTCGGCCGGTGAGGAACCGGAGGGCTCGCGCCCTTCCGCTACGTCACTTGTTGTTCACGCGGTTTTTCGAAGCACCCATTTGGGAGTGGAGCAAAACCGCCACCTGTTTCAGTTGTTGCTGAAGTGCATTTTGAGATTGCGTTCGCGGCCCAGCGGGTTGCTGCGGTAGCGACGGTAGCACGATTCGCACAAGTCGAACGTTTGCGTGACAACTTCGCCGGTTGAAATGGGAGCGTCGTGCAGTTCGATGGTCGCGTCCGCAAAGCACCCCGGGTCGCTTTCGTTGCGAGGCAACGCAGGATCGTGGTCGATCATTTCGACCAGTTCATCTTCTGCTTCATCTGCCTCGATCGCTTGGTGCAGAGCGTCCAAGTGATCCACGGCTTCGTCGTCGTTCCATTCCTCTTCCAACTTTTGTACCTCGATCGCAATGGTGTATCGAGAGCTTTGTGTGGGGTCAATTTCTTGTCGACATCGATCACATGTGTAGTGAATCATCTCGAAGTGACTCGCCAGAATAAATGAAAGGCAATTGCCAAAAGATAAGTGGCGGCAGACTCACATCGCATTCGCGATTGTTTCTCCGCCTGCTGTCCATGTTACTTCTCGGCGCAGGGTGCTCGCAAGCGTTTTCTTTTCGCGTCAGCCATGATCACGTGCGACGGGCTGCGAATCTCTCGCACCCTGCCCAGCGACGGGCGATCCAGTATCATCGTCGCTCGTGGGCACTGCGGTGTCATTTCATCCTGTTCAACCATTGAGATTCCTCTCCCCTTTTCTTCACGGACCCCATCATGAGCTTGCTCCGTTTCGACGCTTCCGGATCGATCAACGACGACTACGGGATCACACAGTCGCAAATCGATTCTTTGAAGGGCCAGATGGAAACCCTTCGCACTGAGATGGTCGAAACCGATCAAAAGCAATACGAATCGGGCGACATCCCCGCTGACAAGCAGCCACTGGATGCACGCTTCTTTTGGTTGCCGGAAGAAATGTTGGAGGCCTACTCGAAAGAACGCGAAGCCTCGGAGCTGGGACGGATTTTCAAGGTCGCCAACGGGCTGCATGATCAAATTGACGCAGCCGTGGTTTTGGGCATTGGCGGGTCCTACATGGGCGCTCGCGCGATGATGGAAGCCTGTTGCGATCCGTATCACAACGAAATGAGCCGCGCCGCTCGAGGCAGCAAACCTCGGATGTATTTCGAGGGCAACAACGTCGACAACGACGCTTCGGACTCGCTGCTGCAACGCGTGCAAGCAGGCGGTTACGGGGACAGCGACGCCGAAAAACGGCATGCGATCATTGTGATCAGCAAGAGTGGTGGAACGATGGAAACCGCCGTCGCGTTCCGTCAGTTTCTGGCCAATTTGGAATCGGAACTGGGGGCTGAGTCCGAGGAATGGTTGTCGCGTTTGGTCGTTCCGGTGACCGGCGAAAGCGGCAAACTGCACGATTTGGCAACCGCCATTGGTTGCGATGAAATCTTCACCGTGCCCGATGGAGTTGGCGGCCGCTTCAGCGTCCTGTCGCCCGTTGGATTGGTCCCTGCTGCGTTCCTCGGTTTGGACTGCATGAAGTTGCTCGAAGGTGCTGTGGCAATGAACGAGCACTTCAAGACCGCGGACTATGCTGACAACGTGGTGATGCAATACGTGGCCGTGAACCACCTGCTGTCACAACACCGCGACAAATCGATTCGCGTGATGAGCGTTTGGAGCAAGGCGCTGGAGTCGGTGGGAATGTGGTACGACCAGTTGCTGGCCGAATCCAATGGCAAAGATGGCAAGGGGGTCACGCCGCTGACAACACTGAACACGCGCGATTTGCACAGCCGTCACCAGCAGCACCAACAAGGTCGCAACGACAAAGTCTTCAACAATGTGATCGTGGAATCGCAGCGGACGGATTCGTTGGCTGTCGGTCACTCGCAACGCAATCAAGACACGCTGAACGACATCGCTGAAAAAACGTTGCCAGAAATCATGGCGGCGGCGATCAAGGGAACCAACGATGCATTGCACGCTGATGGGCGTCCCACGACCGACATCATCTTGCCTCAGATCGACACGCACGTGCTGGGGCAGTTGTTCCAAATGCTGATGATCGCAACTGTGATCGAAGGTCGCTTGCTGGGCATCAATCCCTACGGGCAACCCGGTGTGGAACAGTACAAGACCAACATGAACAAGAACCTTGGTCGCTGAGTTCCCGAGGAGGTGAACCGTAGTGGACGAGGCAACGAGTCCTTCCCCACGCAAGGGGCTCATTGCTTCGTCCACTACGTTGTCTCGTCCCCTACAGGGTGGATTCCAGGCCGGTGATGCCGGCCGCGGTGCTGGATCCAAAGGTGTCGATCTCGACGCCCATGCGTTGAGCGAGGTCGACGTACAGGTTGCACAGCGGCGTGTTGTCGGCCGCGTCATGGGCCACGTACTCACCGTGTCGGTAACCGCCGCCGGCGAGCAAGATGGGAAGGTTTCGCCAGTCGTGGGCGCTGGCGTTGCCCAGGTTGGATCCAAACATCACGGCGGTGTGATCGAGCAGCGGTTGACCGTTTTCTTGGATGGATTTCAGTTGGTCGAGGAACTCACCAAAGGCCTCCCATTCCGCCGCTTCGATTCGCTTCAATTCGGCGATCTTCTCGGGATCTTTTCCATGATGCGACAACCCGTGCCAGTCACTTTGGACCCCCGGGATTTGAGGGACCGAATTCAGACCGGCCAATTGGAAGGTGATGGTTCGAGTGGAATCGGTCTGCAGGGCCAGTGCAATCGTCCGGTACATCAATTTCTGCCGCTCAATCGCGAGGGCTTTGTCGTTGATGTCGGACAGTGGTTGTTCGTCGACAGCCGGTTTGGGACGCCGGACCCAGCCCTCGGACTGCTGCAGGCGTGATTCTAGGTCACGGACGGAGAGCAAGTATTCGTCCAGTTTCTGTTGGTCGCGAATTCCGAGTTCGCGTTTGAGCGAATCGGCCCGTGCGCCGACCGTGTCGAGCACGCTGCGTCCACGACGAAGGCGATCGAGGTCCGACTCGACTTCGTGCGGTTTGCCATCGACGAACATCGCTGCAAAAAGTTTGGCAGGCGAATGCTGAGCGGGAATCTCGACGCCGCTGGATGTCCACGACAGCGATTGGCCACCTGTCGTCAGTGCCAAAAACGGAAAGCGTGTCTTCAGCCCAATTTGATTCGCAATCAGTTGATCGAGCGAGATCGTGTTGCGGAAACCTGCCAATCCAGGACGCCGTGCCGCTGTCAACCAAGTCAGTTCTGAAGCGTGCCCGTTGTTGCCATTTTGTTCGGGGTGAGAGAGTCCGGAGAACAGGCTGAAGTCTTCCCGGTGCTGCTGGACCTTTTCCAAGTACGGCGTGGTTGCATAGTCCCGGCCGGTGGAATCAGGAAACAAGTGCCCGCCGTGAAAACCCAAGGAGGCGCAGATGGCGACGAACCGTTTGGGCGTCGATTCCACACCCGAGGCTGGATCATTGCCCAAGACTCGTTGGCCGAGCGAGGGTCCCATCGCTTCCAGAAACGGCAATGCCAACGCAGCACCACCCGCGGATCGCAGCAAGCGTCGTCGAGACATCGGCCGAGACGGAATCAACATGGTGTTTTCTTGGGGAATGACGTGGGCGGCGTTGGGATTGGCGAGAATGCGATGGTCACTTGGTTCGAAAGATTTCGCTGGCGACGACCAAGGCCAACATGGTGCGAAGGCGATGTCCCCGCTGAGCAGATTGACGTGTCAGGGATTCAATCTCGGCGCGATCCGAGAACCCCATCTCGCGACCGGTCGCAAACGTCAACCACTTGGTGATCAATGATCTCGCGAGCTGATCGGGATCTTTTAGCAGGCATTCTCGAAACGCTTCAAAACCGTCGAAGGACTCACCCGAAGGAAACGCTCCGCTGGAATCAACCGGCAGCCCCAACCGATATTGTACCCGTCGGTTGTTGATGTGCAGGTCGACTCGTTCGCCTTCGCCGAGGCTGCGGTAACGTTCGCGCCAGCCGCCAATGGGATTGAAACTCTCGAGTGCGAACCCGGGCGGGTCAATCAACGCGTGGCAGGCGCGACAAGAGTCTTCGTTGCGGTGTTGATCGAGAAGCTGACGAAGTGTTGCGGCCCCACGAATATCGGGTTCGACACCGGAAATGCCTGGCGGAGGCGGGGCGGGGTGCACGCCGAGCAAGCGTTCGGTCACCCACACGCCGCGAACGACTGGCGAGGTGTTGGTGCCGTTGGCGGTCACCTTCAGCACGCTGGCTTGGCTGAGCAATCCGCCGCGGACGGAATCCTCTGGCAGTGGCACACGGCGGATCTCGGCATGGTCGACTCCTGCGATTCCGTAGTGATCGGCCAGACGCTGGTTCAGCATGGCGAAATCGGACTTCACCAAATTCGTCACCGGCAAATTTTCGCGAATCAAGGTCGCAAAGAATCGACGCGTTTCTTCCAGCGTGCTATCACGCAGGTACGTGTCGTACTCGGGGAACAGTTGTTGATCGGGGCTGGTTTGGTCAATGTCTCGCAGGTTCAGCCAAGCGTCGGTGAAGTCCACCACGAATCGTTCGAACCGGGGATCGTCGACCAATCGTTTCGCGTGCTGCAGCAATGATTCCGTCGAGCGGGTCAGTTCGTGTTGTTCCGCGGCTCGCAGCAAGTCTGCGTCCGGTGTGGTGCGATGGAAAAGATATGACAACCGAGTCGCAAGTGCATGGTCGTCCAGTTCGCCGGCGGGTTCACGCAAGTACAGGAAGTCTGGCGAGCAAAGGATTGCCGCGACGGCAGTTCGCAAGGCTTCTTCGGTGGACGCGTCGCGTTCCTGCTCCACATGGAACAGATCGATGTACGGCAGCAACTCCTGGTCGGTGACCGGACGCCTCATGGCGGTTGAGGCAACTCGTTGCAACGTGCCTCGCAAGGACTCGGCGATGTTGTCGCTGGTCAGTTCGAACTCGGGTTTGTACCACGACTTTTCTCGCTTCGATGGCGGGTTGGGCATGATCTCGTTGCGTTGCCAGCCGTCGAAGATCAAACGATGCCCACGCGAAGGAAATTCCTCGTGCAGGGGACCTTCGACACGCACCTTCGCGATCGCTAGACCAGGCCCGGTGTACCCGTCCACGCCTTCATTGCGAATGTGGTAATCGCGAACCACCAAGCCATACGGAATGATGTTCAGCATGTAGCGATATTCCAGATGCGCGGTCAATTCGATGGTGGTCATCTCGCCGTTTGGACCGAGCGGCGGCATGTCGAAGTAACCCAGCGTCGGCCGTTCGCTCCCGCGTGCGAAGCTTTTTGCACCAACATAAAACGGAATCTTCTCGTCCGTTTGGTGAGCGTACCCGGTGATCGAAATTCGGTAGCGTCCGGATTCTGGGATGCTGGTGGTGCGAAGCATGCCATCGGGGTAGCCGAAGTCTTGGTAGAACACGACCGAACCATCGTCGAGTTGTTTCCACACCTTGCCCAGATGTGTTTCGGCTTCGCGTGTTTCGGCGTAGTGGGTGTCGATGGTGTGCGTTTCAGGCGATTCGGCTGTCTTCGCAATCGCGGTGTCCAGCACCAGGTCAGCGGCATCGAGGTAGCGTTCCAGGTGGACCATCGAGATCCCCAGTGTTTCTCCCACGTTGTCGAATTCATGGCTGCGTCCGTCGGCGGGCAGCAGTGATTCGAGTTCGAGGGCGGTGCCGAACAAATCGTTGAGCGTGTTCTCGTATTCGCGGCGATTGAGTCGTCGTAGGACCGTGCCTTTTTCGGCGGCGTGATATTGCGTCAGCGGCGCAGCCAACGCGGTTGTGAAATCGGAGCGGTCGGACGCGTTGAGTGTGGTGGCATCTGGCGGCGGCATTTCGCCCGATTGGACGCGATCGTGAATGCGGACCCAGGCGGCCAAATCAGCCGCTCCCGTGATTGTTTGACCGAGTGTGTCCAGGTCGAGACCACCTTCGGATGCTCCGTCGGCGTGGCAGTCCCGGCAATGAGCTTGCAAGAACGTCTGGATTCTGGGGGCGGAAACCGGAGTGGGGTCAGCAGCATCGGATTTCGCCGATCGCCCGGTCGAGATCGCAACCACCATCGCCGCCAACACAGCAATCGGCCGCACCCACGACGCCGAGGACGACCATCGAGAGGGGCAGTCAGTTGGGGCCGAACGGGTCGCAGGTGGCTTGCTCATGTCAGGATTTTAGTCCATCGACTTCTTGGGCGTGCGAGCCACGGTCATTCGTCCCGCCGCGGAGCGGTTGGGACAGGCGACTTGGCCGCTGCGGCGAGCGGAGTTGGGAGTCCGTTTGCGAAAAATTTGGTAACACAATTTGGCAAAATTCGCTTGGGAGGGTAGCTTGTCCCCCTGATAGAGATTCCTGGCGGGGTTCCCGGACCGATGTTTCCAGGCAAAACGATTTGAATTCCAAGTGGGTGCCCGCGGCAATGGGCGTGGCTTGCTTTCCGGTGCCCTCCTGACGAGGCAGTTGATATGTGTTTGCAACCGTTCCAAATCGCTTGTTTGGCCGTTCTTTCAGCGTTGATGACGCTGGGCTGGTCTTCGGTGGGGCAATCTCAAGGAACCGTGACGTGGCACAGCACGGCGGGATCGAGCGTGAATGCCGAGTTGCTCCGAATCGATGATTCGAAGCTCTATCTGCAGATGGAAGGCAATCGATCGCCGGTGGAGGTTCCTCTGGACAGCCTCACCGCTGAGTCGCGATTGCAGGCGATGCAGATTTGGTACAACGAACGTGATGCGAAGCAGTTTCAGATGATTCGCCAACATCTGCCCGGCATGTATGAACGTCCGGGGGCCGTCAGTCGACTGTTGCTGGAAATTCACAAGGCGATCCCCGAAAGCCCCTACGCAGGAATTTGGGCGGGCGTTGGTCTTTCCGAGGGTGAGAACAACTTGGAGCTCTCCAAGCGGTTGTTGTTGCAAGCGATCAAACGCATCGAAGCTCAACAAGAAGTCATGGCGGGGCGCCACTCAATGACCTTGGCATCGGCTCGGAACAACTTGGGTGTGGTGGCGCTCAAGCAGCAAGAAGCCAATCCAGCGGCATCGTCGTTCATCGCGGGGGTCCAATCCTCCAACGTGGTGTCGGCGGTGCTGGAACACAACATGCAATTGCTGGCTCAAACTGATTCTCAGCGGTCAGGTTTGATCGAGTTGGCACCGCGACTTCGCAGCGAATTGCTGGTCACGTTGGCGTCCGCTGACGTCAGCACGTCCAAACCGAATCTGAAGGAAAGTCTGTATTACACACTGGATTTTGATCTTCCGATTGAGGCTGGCGCAGGAAACCGCAAGATCGAGGGACTGGACAGTCCCAGCGTGTTCATGGAGTTGGTGGCAATCGGGACGGGCTTTGTCGTGTCTCCCGGGATGGTGCTGACATCCACCGACGTGATCACCAACACAGAATCCGATGGCCCCAAGATGCTGACCGTGGGTTCGTATCAACACGGCATCTTCAAGACACTGACCTGCAAGAATTGCTTGATGACCGCCCCGAAGATTTCGGCGCGGAATGGGATCGTGATCCGCACCAACACGACCGTCGGATCGGTCACGCGGTTTCGGATCACACCTCATCGCGCCGGTTCATCGGATGCCGAGTTGGCTGCGCTGCACGTTCCGGGTTTGGACCTGACGCCGCTTTGCATCGCCGATGACACGCCCGGTGTGGCCTCTGAGTTGAAACTCTACGGCTATGACCCGGGGCAAAATCTAGTCAAAGAAGGTGTGCAGGAATTTCTGGGGAGCGTGTCGACCGAACCGAATCGTCAGGGTGTCCAAAACGTTTCCAACGAAACCACGGGTGGTAACCGAGGCGGACCATTGATGGGCGACGACAAAGCCGTCCACGGGATTGTCTTTGCCATGTCAAAGAACGAATTGGAAACCGGTGGGCGAGCCTTTGGTGCGCGGATGATTCGGTCCTGGTTCAATCGCAATGTGCGGACGACCTCGTTGACCAGTGTCGAGGATCTGCCGTTGGAGAAACGATTCGATCCAAAAGCGTCTGTGGTGCCGGTGTTTGTCTGGGGCGTGAAGTCAGGAAATGGATTGTTCAGCGACGTTGCTGATGGCACTGGGCCGAGCGAATCACTGATGATCGAAAACACCTGGTGCGTGGCTTGCATGGGCACTGCCTACCAAGATTGTCCGAACTGTGTGAACGGAGCCCAGAGCTATCGCAAGCGGGAGGTCGTCTCCTCATCCCGGATCTCCGGCGACGTGTACGCCCCCGTTGTCAAAAAGAAACGCTGCCCAACCTGCAAAGGGGCTGGCAAATTGCGATGCCCGCACTGTGACCATGGACGCCTCGACACGCGACGTCGTTGAGCGTTCGGGCCGATGGCTGAAACGGGACGACGTCTGAAATGGATGACCGTCGAAGTGGTCAGGCGTTGATGCGAACGTCCACCCAGTCCATGCCGGCTCGTTGAGCCGCTTCGAAACCCAGTGGGCTGTCTTCAAAGACGAGGCAGCGTTTTGGATCGATGCCCATTCGTTCCGCAGCACACAAGAACACATCGGGTTCCGGTTTGTGCAGTTCCGTGTCTTCACTGCCGACCAACACGGGGAACCAATCTGCGACGCCGATGGTTCGCAGTTGATCCGCGACGATGTCTCGCATGCCGCCGCTGGCCACGGACATGGCGATGCGGTGGAGGTGGCGTTCGGCGATTTCGATGACGTGGGCGAGACGCTCGACTTCGGGGATGCGAGCGATGAAAGCTGCTTCCTTTTCCTCGGTCGCCAAGTCGACGTCGATCGTCACCCCTTGTTCCGAGCTCAGCACCTCGATGATCTTTTCGCTGGGCATCCCCCCCATGGCGTAGAACCGTGGTTCAGGAAATTCGATCCCGTGACGCGTCATCGTTTCGTGCCACGCCAGGTAGTGCAGCGGCATCGAATTGGTGAGCGTTCCGTCGCAGTCGAAGATCAAGCCTTCGTAGCGACCCGCCAAATCATGGGCGATCACGGACTCCAGCGGCAATTGGCCGGAATCATCGGGGCGAAGGAGCGAGGCAGTGTCAGTTTCAGATGGAGGCATTAAGTCGACATGGGTTTGGTGTCAGCCATGGAATCCGATTTGGACGTGGCGTTGGCCCGGGCCATTTCGATGGAACGATCGAGGGCTGGGAACATTTTGCCTGCATCTTCGTGGAAGACCCGCCCAATCAGCAAGTCCGTCACATTGCCGCGGTATTCGGGATGTTCTTTCATGAATCGACCGATGCTGAAATCTTTGTTGTAAAAAGCGTGCACGAGTTCGCGAATCCTTGACGCACCTTCTTTAAAATCCTCGGTCCAGTTTCCAAGTTGCTCGGCGGACAGGTCGTCTTTTTTCAAACCGTCCACGATTGCGTCACCGGCCCGCACGCCCATTTCCAGTGCGAAATACACTCCGGAAGAGTAGACCGGGTCGATGAAACCCAGTGCGTCACCGATCAGCACCCAGCCGGGGCCGGCGTGGCGGCGGGTCATGTAGCTGAATTCTTTGGCCGTGGTGATCTTGGCCACGCGAGTGGCATTGGCCAGTCGTGGCTGCAGGCCAGGGCACAGGGCCAGTTCTTCCTCGAAAACTTGTTCGGGCGTCCCACGGCCCTTGAGCAGGAAGTCGTTGTCACCGACGCATCCGACACTGGTGACTCCCCGGGATTGTGGGATGAACCAGAACCATGAGTCTCGCGACTTGGTGTACAGAATGATGGTGGCGCCGTCGTTGTCGCCTTCTCCCCGCACCGCATCGCGGTAATACGTCCAGATCGCAGCCTTCTTCAGATCCGGATTGATCTCTCGAAGCCCCAGTTTTCCGGCCATGAACGACTGTTGGCCCGTCGCATCGACGACGACTTGGCAGCGAATCGTGCGTTCGGTGCCATCGGCGGTTCGGACGACCACGGCACGGGCCACCGGTTGATCGGGGCTTTCGCCGGGTTCGGTGTGGACGTCGACCAATCGGGTCTGGTCGAGGCAGTCGGCACCCAGTTCGGAGGCTCGGTCAAACAGCATTTTGTCAAATTCGCTGCGTTCGACTTGCCAGGTTGTGCTGCACTCCCGTTCATCATGTTCGCGAAAAAAGAAGGGGGCAGATTCTTTGCCCGTGTGAGTGACAAATTGGACGCTTTTCTTGGTCTGCCATCCTGATCGTTTGACTTGATCGATCAAACCGAGTCGTTCCAGTGGCCAGTAGCACTCTGGCATCAGCGATTCGCCGACGTGGAACCGGGGCACCGGATCTCGTTCGATCAACAGGGTGCTGGCACCGGATTCAGCGACAATCGAAGCAGCAGTACAGCCGGCGGGGCCTCCACCAATCACCACGCAATCGTAGGAATCCTTCATGTTTGGCAAACTCATCTGCAAAGGGAAAGTTGGATCGGAAAAAGGCGAGCAGGCGGTGTCTGGTGTAGCGGAAAGGTCGCTTAGCAGACAACGTGGTTGTTTTTCGCCAATGTCAGGTGGCGTTGAACACCTCGAATACGCCATCATAGCGGGGTAGCAACTCGATCTTGAGATGCCGTGCGGACTGACATCCAAACTGAGAAACTCAGTGAATTTGGCCCCCTCTCATGGATGGCCCGGAGCGTCTGTGTGGGGTCACCCTTGGCCGATCAGCCCCGTTGGTGCATCATTGCGGCAATGACTGATTGCCTCCCCGCACCGAATGACTGTTCATGGAGCGTCCAAGAGTGCGGTCAAGAGAGAACGAGATTGTTCTGCGACGGCATCATTGCAACAGGTTGAATTTGGTGGACCTCCAACAGTATTTCAAAAACGAAACGCCTCCTCGCGACCATTTTGTCTCGGTTTTGCGGCACTGGGTGCAGGTGCGCCCGAATGCGCCCGCCTTCACGTTCACCGACGGGGAAGGCTCGGACCAGACGCTGTCCTACGCTGAATTGTGGGAAGAGGTCCGCGGACTGGCCGGGTACCTGCAAGGTCGTTGTGGCATCCGTGCGGGTGACCGGGTGTTGCTGCTTTACCCGCCGGGGCTGGATTTCGTCATCGGATTGTTCGCGACCCACGCGGCCGGTGCGATTGCCGTTCCGGCGTATCCGCCGCGTCGAAACCGCAAGGCTTCTCGGATTCGTTCGATTGTCGTCGACGCTGATGCGCGGTGGGCTCTGTCCACTCGGTCGGTGGTGGATCAGTTGTCGGGCAACGAACTGCACGAAGACTTGGTTGGCGTGCAGTTGCTGGGAACCGACGTCCCCAGCAAACGTGACGCAACCCATTGGCGGTGCCCCAAACTTCGCAACGAAGCGCTGGGTGTGTTGCAATACACATCCGGTTCGACGGGATCGCCCAAGGGGGTGATGCTGACGCAGGCCAATCTGATCGCCAACAGCGAGTTGATTCTGCACGGTTTCGAACCGCAATCGACGATCATTGGTGCGTCTTGGTTACCGACTTACCACGACATGGGATTGGTCGGCGGCGTGTTGATGCCGATGTTTGTCGGACGCCACAACATTTTGATGAGCCCGATGGCGTTCCTGCAGCGACCGAGTCGTTGGCTGCAAACGATCTCGCGGCATCAGGTCACGATCAGCGGCGGCCCCAACTTTGCTTATCAATTGTGTGTCGACAAAATTCGCGACGAAGAACTCGAAGGCATCGACCTGTCGTCTTGGGAAATCGCCTTCAATGGGGCTGAGCCGGTTCGTTCCTCGACGCTGGATGCATTCACACAACGTTTTGGAAAATACGGATTCCGGCACAGTTCCCACCTGCCGTGTTACGGCATGGCGGAAACGACGTTGATCGTCACTGGTGGTCCGATTGCCCCGCGTCCCATTCTGCAGCAATTTGACGGGCCTGCACTGGATGAAAAGGCGGTTCGTCCCGCCGTGGAGGTGTCCCCAGCCAAGGATGAGCAACCTGGCACCGACGCGGAGACGGTGATCGGATCGTCGAAACGGGCAACGCGAGAACTGGTTGGTTGCGGCCGAGTCTTGCCCAGCGAGCGTGTGCTGATTGTGGACCCTGACACGCGGCAAACGCTGCCGCCCGATGCGATCGGCGAGATCTGGGTTCAGAGTCCTTCGGTCGGTCGTGGTTATTGGCAGCGTCGCGAGCAATCGACCAAAACTTTTGCCGCCATGACTTCGGAAGGTGAAGGCCCGTTCCTGCGAACGGGCGACCTTGGATTCTTGTACGGCGGGCAGTTGTATGTGTCCGGCCGCCTGAAAGACATGATCATCGTCCGTGGCGTCAATCGTTATCCACAGGACATCGAAGCGACCGTGGAACACGCCAGCGACGTCGTGCAGGCGGGGTCCGTCGCCGCGTTCGCGATGAACGCGGACAGTGACGAAACGGAGACGGGACGCGAAAAGCTGATCATTGTGGCCGAAACGGTTCGCAAGCGAGACTTGGATTGGGACGACCATTTGCAGTCGATCCGCCGAGCGGTGACCGAAGATCACGATCTACCGCCTGACGCGATTTATTTGGTTCGAAACAGTTCGGTGCCCAAAACCAGCAGCGGGAAAATCCAACGTCACGCCTGCTTGCATGCGGTTCGCGACAAAGAATTGAAGGTCATCGCCCAGTGGATTCGGGGCGAAGAGTCTTCGCTTCAGAACGCCGGTTTGGCTGGCGAAACCATGATGAAGGCCGCTGCCGCATCGGACGCAGGCGGTTTGGATTCGGTCGCTGATCCCGTGGTTGCGGAAGCGATTGTGTCGCACGTCCGAGCGATCGCTGGTGAACGGGCAGGATCGATTCATCCCGACACCAACATCGTCCTGGACTTGGGGCTCGATAGTTTGGAACGACTCGAGATTGCCAGGAACTTGGAACGCACTTTCGGGGGCCGGTTCCCCGAACAGGTGCTGGACGAAATCGAAACGATCGGCCAAATCGCGACGGCGGTGGAACGTTACTTGCCCGCCGGTGCACTCGGACGCGCCGAGCAGTTTTTGGCGGGGCGAGGCGACACGCAGCGAGATGGTGACGATGACCTCGTCAACACAAATGCCAACGGCGAAGCCAGCACGGACGGCGAAGGTCCGCTCGCTCGTGTCATGCAAACGCCTCAGGTCGAACCGGAAGACGACGTCACGCAGTTTGCTGAGTACCGTCGTTTGAAATCGACGATGCGGCAAATGCAATTGACGGGTGTGCCCAACCCGTACTTCACCGTTCATGACTGCGTGGTCGGCGACAAAACGATTGTCGATGGCAAAACGTTGATCAGTTTTGCCAGTTACAACTACTTGGGCCTGAGCGGTCATCCCGAGGTTTCCAAAGCCGCCTCGGATGCGATCGCAAAGTATGGGACCAGCGTCTCAGCCAGTCGTTTGGTCAGCGGTGAGAAACCGATTCACGGCGAACTCGAACGCAAAATTGCGAAATGGGTCGGGGTCGACAGTTCCATCACGATGGTCGGCGGTCACTCCACCAACGAAACCACGATCGGGCACCTGGTTGGTCCCGGCGATTTGATTCTGCACGATGCACTTTCGCACAACAGCATCGTGCAAGGCGCATTGTTGTCGGGTGCCAAACGACGTCCGTTCCCGCACAACGATTACGAAGCGCTCGACAAAATGCTGACCGCTTTGCGTGGTCAGTACCGTCGAACGCTGATCATCATCGAAGGCGTCTACAGCATGGACGGCGATTTCGCCGATGTGCCGAAGTTCGTCGAGGTGAAAAAGCGTCACCGGGCAATGCTGATGGTCGATGAAGCTCACAGCTTCGGAACCATGGGCGAGACCGGTCATGGGATCGCGGAGCACTTCGATTTCGACGCTCGCGATGTCGACATCTGGATGGGCACGCTCAGTAAATCAGCCTCCTCGTGCGGTGGATACATCGCGGGCAGTGAAGCCTTGGTGGAATTGCTGCGTTACACGGCCCCTGGGTTTGTGTTCAGCGTGGGCATGCCTCCTGGGCAAGTTGCCGCCGCGATTGCTTCCTTGGAAGTGCTGGAACGCGAGCCCCAGCGAGTTCATCGGCTGCGTCAAAATAGCGAACTGTTCTTGAATCTATGCCGTGAGGCAGGCTTGGACACCGGCGACAGTGGCGGGACCCCGGTGGTTCCTGTGATCACGGGGAACAGCCTCGTCGCACTGCGATTGAGCAATCGATTGAAGAAGGATGGGATCAACGTTCAGCCGATCTTGTACCCCGCGGTGGATGAGTCCGCGGCACGTCTGCGGTTCTTCATCACCAGCGAACACAGCGAAGAGCAAATTCGCTTCACGGTCGAACGCACTGCTCACCACTACAACGATCTGAGCGACTCGCCTGCGGCACCGCTACGCGGCACGGGGTGAACGTCCCGGCATCGTTGACGTCGCCACAACCAGCCCGGAAGGACCGATAATGTGCTCCGCCCGGATTTCCCCCGGCGACGAATGGACCATTCGTGTTTAGACTGGGCGGAATGAACAAACGACTCACGCGAATCAGCAAGTACCTGACCTTCATTCTGCGGCACGAACCGCAATCCATCGGTTTGACGTTGGACGCAGACGGTTTCGCCCCCGTCGAAGAACTGGTCTCAAAAGCCAACGAGTCCGGGAAATCGATCACCGTCGAACAAGTGCACCAGGTTGTCGCGGGGCACGAACCCCCGATGTTTGCGCTGAGTGATGACGGTCAACGCATCCGAGTTCTTTGAACGCCACCGAGTTTGCAACAGGAGCGATGCGATGGCGTGGCAGGAAATTGAGATTCCGGATTCGATCAAAAAACTCCCGTATCATGATTCAGCGGAGCACTTGATCGACTCCGCCAACGACGCCATCGAAGCGTTCATGTTGGCGGACGAAACCGTGATTGAAAACTTCGTCACTTGCGATTTTCATTTGCTCGATCAAGCGATGACTTGGATCGATCAAAATCACTTGTTGGCGGGCAATCGTTTTTGCGAACTCGGTGCCGGGTTCGCCGTTGGCGCGATGCTGGCGTCCTTGCGAGGGATGGAAGCCGTCGGGATCGAGATCGAACCCCGATTGGTGGCGGAGGCTCAGAAGGTCGCTGATTCGCTTCGCAACAACGCTCAGATCCACTGTGGAAGCTTTGTGCCACGCGGCGTCGATGAGTTGTCCGAGATCGCTCGCGAGGTACGCAACGTCGACACCGAAGAGGGTGACATCTACGACGAGATCGGATTGGAGATCGAAGACTTTGACCTCTTTTTCGCGTTCCCGTGGCCCGGCGAAAACGAGTTCTTCGAAACCGTCGTCGACGCTCGCGGATCGGTCGGCGCGTTGCTGTTGACCTATCGCGGTCGCGAGGGAATGCACCTGCTTCGCAAGGTTTAGGTGAGAGGGCGTTTGGGGAGCGTGGGGATTGAAAAAGTTAAATTGACAATTGCAAAGATGAAATTGGTTTGGTGATTGAGTTCGCGAATCAAAAGCTTCGATATCAGAACCCTTCGCCACTCGATATTGTGTTGTTAGGCGGGCAGTGCGTTTCGAAGGCGGTGTCAATTCACCGCGCTACCGAAATCGATTGTTCAGCTCAGAAGTTTACAATTTACAATTGTCAATTTAGCTTGTTCAATGAGTCGTCCCTGGATCGCCACAGTGAGACTTACGTCGAATAACCGGGCCTAACAGCCGTCGGCTGACACCGACGATCAATAAACATCGCGGACGTATCGTTTCTCGGACGTCATGGTTTTCAAGTAGGCCTTGCCTTCGTCTTCTGACATGCCGCCTTCTTGAGTGATGATCTGCAGCAAGGCTCGGTCGACATCGGCGGCCATCCGGGTGGCGTCGCCGCAAACGTAAAAGTGGGCACCACGGTTCAACCATGCCCAAAGTTCCGCCGCGTTCTCTCGCATTTTGTCTTGGACATAAACCTTCGTGTCGCCGTCGCGGCTGAATGCGGTGTCCAGTCGTGAGAGCACGCCCGAGTGCACGTGCTCGGTCAGTTCGGATTCATACAGGAAGTCGTACGCTTCGTGTTGATCACCAAAGAACAACCAGTTGTCACCGGAAGCTTTGCGAGCGGCCCGTTCTTGGATGAAGGCCACAAAGGGAGCTATCCCGGTTCCGGGGCCAACCATGATCATGGGGGTGGCATCTTTTTCCGGAACGGTGAAACCACCGTGGTTGGGCTGCACGAAGACTCGCATGCTTTCGCCGCAGTTGACTCGGTCGGCCAACATGGTGCTGGCGACACCTTTTCGCACACGCCCTTCGCGTTCGTAGACGACCTTGCCAACCGTCAGATGAACTTGATCACCGACCGCCTTCATGCTGCTGGCGATGGAATACAGGCGAGGGTTCAGAGGATCGAGGCATTCCAGGAATTCCGTCGCGGTGATGGTTGATTCCCCGGCGACCTCCAAGACGTCCAGGACATCAAAACCGTCGGGAACCCCTTCGGCGAGCAAGTGGTTGAGAGTTGCTTGAGCGTCTGCGTTGGGGGTGCGTCCGACCAGCAGTTCCAGCAGTTCGTCGGTTGGATCCTTCAAGCAGCAATCCTCGTGCAGTGCTTCCAGCAGAGTTTTCGTGTTGCCTTGTGGCGTCGCCACTTTGACGTGCGAGTCCGTTGCCAAACGATCCACAATTTGCATGCACAAGTCACTGCAGTTGGTCGGGTAGACTCCCAGGGCGTCTCCGACTTCGTACTTGATTCCTGACCCGACCAAGTCAATTGCGACGTGCCGGGTGTCTTTTGCGGAGCCTTCTTGGTTGAGTGGTCGGGACTCGATCAAGTTGGCGGAATAAGGATTCTTGCGAGACCATGCGGCGGCTCCGTTGGCGGCGGCACCATTCAGCTCGGAGCCATTCGAACCGTTGCCATTGCTGGATGGTTGGACGCTGTCACCCGCTTCCGCCAAGAGCTTTTTGATCATCTGTTTCGTTTCTTTACCGCCAGGACTGCAGAGAGAAACATTTTTTTCGTCGCCCGACGCGATCGCTTCGCTGTACGTTTGGCAGAGGTAACCGCAGGAACCGCAATTCAGCTGAGCCATTGCAGCCATCAGCTTTCGGTCCAGTGGTTTGCCATCGGCGAGTTCCATTCGGTCGACAATGGGCAGTGAGTCATCATGCCAGGGGAAGTCTTCTTCCTCTTCGACATTCGTGTCAGCGGAGGGCAGTCCGGCAGCCATCGCGGTGGCTGCGTTCCCATCAACGGACTCTGTGATCCCGGTCCAGCCCGCCAAGAAACCATTTAGCCAGGCTCGTTGTTGTTCGTTGAAGGGGGCGGTCTCTGGGATGAAGCTGGTCATCGGGATCAATCCTGGGAATGAATCGAAAGGTGGTTGGAAGCTGGATGAGGTCGGTGCCGTGTTAGCGAAAAACGGTTTTCGCGTGGCGTGAATTCACGAATTAGCAGACGACGGACGATTCGGTGGGCAGTTCCACCAAGCCCTTCAGTTCTTCATCACTCAGCCGGGTTGCGAATTGATTGAAGGACTCGTTGGCGTCGAGTCGGTGTTGTTGGTAGCTCGACAGAATGCCGGTGACCAAGGCGGGGACATTTGTGAATGGGATCGACGAATAGATTTCGCGAGCGATGCCTTGGCGTGATCCCCAACCCCCACCGAGGCAGACGTGATAGCCATCGACCATGTCCTCGCCGACTTCGACTTGGCAGGCGATCAGTCCGATGTCGCCGATGTAGTGCTGAGCACAGCTGTGGTGACAGCCGGTCAAGTGAATGTTGATGGGTTGGTCCAGTGTCAACATGCTTTCCACGTGTTCGGCGATCTCCATCGCGTTGGCCTTGGTCGGTGCTCCCGCGAATTTGCAACCCGCGCTACCGGTGCAGGCGACCAATCCGGCGCGAATCGAGTTGGCTTCGTAGTCGAGTCCACACTCGCGAATTCCGGCTTGGACGGCTGGTAAATCATCGTCGGCGATGTTGGTCAGGATCAGGTTTTGCCAGACGGTCAAACGAATGTCGCCGTTGGAGTAGCGGAGTGACAAATCCGCGAGAGCACGAGCTTGGTCGGTTGTCATGCGGCCAACGGGAAAGACGACCCCAATGGAATTCAAACCGGGTTGTTTCTGAGGGAACACACCGACATGAGCACTGCGGTCCTCGATGTCTTGGACGGTCAACCGATTCACGTCGACCTTGGTCAACGTCTGGCCCATTTGTGCCTCGACCTCCGCGATGAATTTCTCAAATCCCATCTCGTCGAGCACGTACTTCAGGCGAGCTTTTTTGCGGTCGGTCCGGTCACCCGTGCGAATGAAGACTCGAACGATCGCGGCAGCGACGGCAACACATTCACTTTCACGAAGCAACACGCCGGTGTAGCGAGCAAAGTCTTTGTGACCGGTGATGCCACCCAGACAAAGCTGGAAATAGACGCCCGCGGGCAAGTCATCCGACGCGTTTTCATCGAGCACGCGAACGGCTTTGAAGCCGATGTCGTTGGTGTCTTCCAGGGACGCGATTCGTCCACCGCCTTCGAAAGCGATGTTGAATTTTCGAGGCAACCCGTACATCTCACGATGGTTGAGGATGTAGTGGTGCATGCGTTTGGCGAGCGGCAGAGTCTCGATCAGTTCATCGGCATCCAAGCCGGACATGGCGCTGCTGGTGCAGTTGCGAATGTTGTCGCCGCCGCTGCCCAGCGGCACGATGTTCAGTTCACGAGTCCCGAATAAAATGTTCATGGCTTGATCGGCGGGGATCTCTCGCAACTGCACGTTGCCGCGTGTGGTCAGGTCCAGGTACGGACCCGCCGATTGGTCCGCCAGATCGGCCAGTCCCCGCAATTGCCAGGCTTGGATTTGACCGCCGGGAAGTCGCAACCGGCACATGAAGCTGTCTTGCGCCGGGGCGACAAAGAACAGCCCGTGGAACTTTTGCAGGAACACATCGGTGCCCTTGGGGAACTCACCCGCCTCACAGCGAGCTTGCATTTCGTCCCAGAGATCCAGTGGGTTTTTCTCGCGTTTGGCTTGTTCCTCTTTCGACAGCTTTTTGCCGGATGCAAGGACCGCCGATTGAGCTTCGAAGGCAAATCGGTCGGGACCCGAGGGCATTGCCTCGCCATCAACCGTCGTTGGTTTTCCGCCGATCGCCAGTGTCGTGCCTTTTCCGCCGGAGCCTGAGACAACGGGCAGTCCTTGGACGGCGCGAGCCACATCGGCACCGAAGGTGAAGCCAGCGAGGTATTGCTGTTGTTCGTCCGAAAACGGTTTGGAGTCCTGTTGATCAGTCATGGTCGCTCGTCAAAACGGGATCGATTCGGACCGCACAATCCTTGTAGCTGGGTTGGCCACTGTGTGGGTCAAAGTGAGAAAGGGTGAGCCGGTTGGTGCACTCGTAATGCATCGGCATGAAGGCTTGTCCAGGCTGGACCGAGTGGGTCAAGCACGCGGTCACATCGGCATGGCCGCGTCGAGATCGAACACGAACGAGATCGCCGTGTTCGACGTCCAGTTCCGCCGCGTCGCGGGGGTGCATCTCGACGTACGGTTGGTTGGGATACAGCGACCGAAGCAGTGGGCTTTGCCGTGTTCGGGTTTGCGTGTGCCACTGACTGACCGTGCCTCGACCGGTGAGCAACACGACGGGGTAATGGGCGTCGGCCGGCTCAGGCATCGGTGTGATTTCATCGACAATCAGGCGAGCTCGGTTGTCGTCGTGGAAGAACTGGCCATCGGCAAACAGGCGGCGCTGCTGTTCCGGTTCAAAACCGCCGCTGGCGTGATCGGCTGACCATGGCCACTGAATGCCGCCGCAACGATCGAGTTGTTCGTAGCCCTGGATGCCTGAAATGTCACAGGGTTGATCTCGACTGGCTCGCTGCATGATCTGAAACACCGCTTCCGGCGAAGACCAGTCGGCGAACATCTCGCCAAGTCCCCAGCGGTGTGCGATCCCTCGAAAGATCTGAAAGTCGGCGAGGGCTTGACCGGGAGCGTGGCGAACTTTTTTGAGCAATCCGTAGCGACGTTCACTGTTAATGAACGTGCCTTCTTTTTCTCCCCAACCCGCCGACGGCAAAATCAAATCCGCATGGGAGCAAGTCTCGGTCGTTTCGTACATGTCTTGGACGACCAGGAAGTCCAGTTTCGCAAACAGTTCGCGAACGTCCTCTTGATCGATCCAGCTGTGCGCTGGATTGGTGGCGACGACCCACAGGCCTTTGATTTCGCCGTTGCGGATTCCTTCGATGATGCGGTCGTATTTCCAACTGGATGTTGTTGGAATCTGTTCGACGGGGATCTGGAGTGCTTCGGCGACCTTGTTGCGATCGGCTTCGTCAGAGAAGGAATGGTGTCCGAACAGGTTGGTTGTGTTGCTCCACAATCGCGATCCCATCGCGTTGCATTGCCCAGTGATGCTGTTGGCACCCGTTCCTGGGCGTCCGATGTTTCCGGTGATCAGAGCGATGTTGATGATCGCTTGGGCGGTCCGTGTCCCTTGGTAGCTTTGGTTGACCCCCATGGTCCACCAAAGTGAAACGGCGCGGCCACGTCCGATCGCTTCCACCGCATGTGACACGTCTTCCACGGCCAGGCCCGCTTGTTCGCAAACGGTTGCCAGATCGAATTGGGCGACGTGTTGTTGAAGTGCTTCGAAACCCTGGGTGTGGTTTTGGACAAAGTCATGATCGACAAAGTCTCTCGCGATCAACTCGTTCGTGATCGCGTACAGCAGAGCCAAGTCATTTTTAGGCCGCACTTGCAAGTGCTGAGTGGCGGCAGCAGCCGTTTCGGTCCGACGCGGGTCAATGACGATGATTTCGGGATTGTTGGGATTGCGAAGCACTCGTTCCCACATGATTGGATGGCCAATGCAGGGGTTGGCTCCGATGAAAACCAAACAATCGCTTTGTTCGAAATCGTCGTAGGTATAAGGCGGGGCATCAAACCCGAAGGACTCTTTGTAAGCCGTGACCGCGGTGGCCATGCACTGACGCGTGTTCCCATCGCAGTGACGCATGCCCATGCCAAAGCGTGCCAGGGCACCGAGGAAGGCCATTTCTTCGCTGGCAATTTGTCCGGTGGACAAAAAAGCGACGGATTCGGTCCCGTGTTCGGCTTGGACCTTTTTCATGCGATCGCAAAAGGTGGTGAACGCATCGTCCCACGGGATCGATGACAGTTTGCCATTTGGGTCACGAAGCAACGGTTGCGTGGCACGCTCGGGAGAATCCAAGACACGCAGGGCTTCCCAACCTTTGGGGCAAGCCATTCCCAGATTGACCGGGTAGGTTGTTTCGGGAGTCAGGCCGACGGCCTCCCCGTCTTTCAAATGCAATCGCAACCCGCAGCCGGTGGCGCAGTAGCCACAGGTGGCGGTCGTGGTCGTGTCCGCGGTCATCGAGTCATGCGTCATCCCCAAGCCGTGATCGCCTGGGCGCAAGATCAACTCGCGAGTCATCGGGCCCGTCCGCCGTTGCAACAGCGTGGGGAGTTGGAGACCTTTTGAGTTGCCTCGTGGGAGGTCTTTGGCTGAGATGCTCATCGGAGGGTCCCCGGCATGCGATCGGTAACAACACTTGAAAAGTAAATCAATCGTTCGATGAACTCGCCAGTGACGAGCAGCAACGTGGCGGCCAGTGTGCAGGCCACAACCAATGTCATGGAGCCCGCGAGTGCCAAGGCGGCTGAAAGGACCAGCAGCGTCACACTGGTCCAACCTAGCGCGAGTCGTCCCAGACTCCACTTGGCCAGGTGATGGCGGACCAGTCGTTGGCTCCGTCGATCCCAAGGGTCGTCGGTGTTGCCCGGCTGGCGGCGGAGCAAGATGCTTTTTTCCCAAGCCAGTTTCGCGCTCAGCGCCAACGTCGTCAGGCCGAGCAAGAGAGTGACAGAGGTTCGTTGTTGCGTGGTCGCGGCGATCACCAACGCGCTGGTGGACATGCCTCCGATCGCTGCGGTACCCAGGAACCGGATCATCGTGCGATCAAAACGCCAAAGGATGCGTTTCGTGGCGATGTAGATCATGCCGCTGCTCAACAAACCGGCGATGCCAAAGACAATGGCTCCCAGCAACATCATGCCGGGGACCCAGGCGGGAATGGAAACCCAGGTCGGCAGGTATTGAGCGACCGCAGGCAACCACATCGTGACGACGGCCAAGGTCAGGATCCCCACGAATTTGCCCAGCAACACGGCTTCGCGGCTGAGCCACGATGTTCGGAGTCCCAGGAAGATGCGCCAGGATCGCAGCGGTTGTCCGAGGTGCAGTGGAGCCAAGTTCATCCCCACCATGGAGATCACCAAGGCAACTGTGGCTGTCCAGCGAGTCGTCTCCGTTGGCATGGCGGAACCGGCCAACCATCCGATCGCCGCCAGCACGCGTTCGGTCAACAGCATGCCCACGCCGACTTGAGTGGCAATCAACAGGGCAGCCAGCGGCCAGTGATCTTCAGCGGGGCGATCAATCCCATGGTCTTGGGCGTGGCCCTGCAATCGTTTGCTTGGGTCTTTGCTGCGGAATATGGTGGTGGGACGTGTGATCGATGAAAGGGGGGCGCCGCTGACCAAGCGATCCTCAGGGTTTGTACCTGGAATCTGTTGATCAACGACTCGAATCGCGATCGCTTCGTTCGGGCAGGATTGCACGCACGCAGGAGCTTCGCCGGTCGCGAGCCTTTGCTGGCACATGTCACACTTGCGAACGATGCCCAGACGTTTGCTGTACTTGGGGACTTCGTAGGGACACATCATCGTGCAGTACTTGCACCCAATGCATTGATCGTCGAGGTGTCGAACGATTCCTGTTTCGGGGTCTTTGTCGTAGGCCTTGACTGGGCAACCGTTGAGGCAACCTGGGTCCTCGCAGTGGTGACAGGCCGTGGTGATGTGTTGCACACCAATCGCGGCCGGGATCGTCGCTGTTTCAGTGGCGGAGTCGTCATCGGTTTCACCGATGACCAGCGTGCCAACCCGACGCCAACTTTCGGTTTCGTCCAAACCGTTCATCGTGTGACAGGCCACCACGCAGGCCTTGCAGCCACTGCAGGTGTCAAGGTTGACGTCAAAGGCGAGTTGTTGTCCTGGACCCGGTGGGCTGGCGGGCATCAGCTTGGAATAGTAACGAGCCTGAGCGGGCTGACCCGCCGGTGGGGCCACCATCTGTTCTTCGGCAAGGCCGGATTCATGTGCCGCCGCGAAGTCCTCCACGGCGGTCAACGTTTGCTGTTCGTTCAGCAGCATGCTGACCAAATCAAACGAGTCGCCTTGTCCGTCCAGGGGCAATCCCGTCGTGGGCACGGCGCCGACGGGTGGAGCGAAGTTCGATTCGGTGGGGAGAAGACTGGACATAAGAATCAGAACATCAAAACGGTGATGGAGCTGAGGTCGGAGCCCTCAAAAAATGGGATGGCGAGTCCAGCGGTTGGGCATGGCAACGCGCGATCAGCAGGACGAGTGAGCAGCAACGCTTCCATGTCCTCGAGCAACACAACACGTTGATGCTCGGCCACCAATCCGAGGATTCCGGTCATCAATGGAATTCGTGTGGCAGGCGGGAGTCGAAAGGCTTGTTCGACTTCCCCATACGCTTGGCTGGTCAATTCACATTCGTTGCCGTCGACGTTCCAAACTTCGATCGCACGAGCCATCGGGGAGCGTTTGGATTGAATCAGGACGGCGGTGGAAAGGTATTGGTCGGCGAAGACGGGCAGCCCAACTGCCGAGTTGAGCAAATCCGCGGACGCGCCCGCCGCCCGCAGGAAACCCATGTGGTTGGCGAGGTCGTCTTGCGCGAGTGCTCGGCTCTGTTCCCAAACGACGCCGGGAAGTCCGTTGCCCTTTTCAAAACGCACAAAGGAACTGACGTTTTGGAATCGCTCGAGTTTGCCGTAGTAGCCTTCTCGCAGTGCGACTTCATCGTATTTACCGACGGGACGCCAGACTTCGAACACGCCGACTGGATCGGGAAGGGACTCAGACGGCAATTTCGCGAACAAGACAATGACGGACTGAATGACGCCTCCGCAATGAACGGGTATCGCCATCGCTGCGGCTGCCTCCGAGGGCAACAACGATGGTTCTTGCACCACCACCGCGTCAGCCTCTTCAAGGCATCGCTTTGCGATCGGCAACGCATTGGCATCGCAATCGGAAGAAAAGTCGCCCGGGGCAATGACATCGCAGACATGAACGCCTTGCAGATAGCACGGATCGGAAACGGCAAGCGGTGGCAATGAGTGACGCAAAGTGATGGTGGCGTTGGATGGTTCTGAGATCGAGATTGAAGTCATGTTGGCAACCCTTTAGGTGGCATCGGCGGTTGCGAGTTCTGCTGCTTGGGCCGTCGCACGTTTCTCCGCGTCCGCTTTGAGCTTCTTGTGGTCCTGGTCTTCCAGGAACTGAATCATCTTGCCGCGAAAGTCGTAGTACTCGGGATGATCGAGCACATCGGCGCGAACCCGAGGGCGGTCGAACGGCAAGCTGAAGATCGCACCAACTTTGGCCCGAGGGCCGTTGGTCATCATCACCACGCGATCGCTCATGAAGAGCGCTTCGTCGACATCGTGGGTGACCATCACCGTGGTGACTTTGTCGCGGATCAAGATCTCGAGAAGGATCTCTTGGAGTTCCATCCGCGTGAGCGAATCCAGCATGCCAAACGGCTCATCGAGCAGCAGCATTTTGGGACGCAGTGCAAACGCTCTGGCAATCCCAACACGTTGCTGCATGCCTTGGCTGAGGTCCTTGGCTCGCTTGTGCAGGTTGCTGCCCAGCCCGACCAGGTTGAGATAGTACGATGCCAAGTCACGACGGTCCTTTTTGCTGGCTTGCAGATAGACCTGGTTCACCCCGAGCATCACGTTTTCAAGAGCTGTCATCCAGGGCATCAAACATGGCGACTGGAACACGACGCCGCGATCGGGACCCGGGCCGTCGATTTCGCGTCCGTCAATGGCAACGCCACCGCTGGTGATGGGGTTGAGTCCGGCGACCATGGTGAGCACGGTGCTCTTGCCACAACCGGAGTGGCCAAGCAGCGAGACGTACTCTCCTTTTTCAAGGTTGAGATCAAATTCCTCGACAATCACGACGGGCCCATTGTGGGTGTCGTAAGTTTTGCCGAGACGGAACATTTCAACGTAGCCACGCATGTTCGGTGCACTGTGTTGGAAGGTGGAAGGTGTTGGGGATTCACGCGTCTGAAAGACGGGCCGTCAAAACGCGAGGCAGGTTTGCCAACGCGTTCGAAATGGGGACGCCTATTGAGGACCTGTGTTGAAGACCGCCCGCGAGGGACGCGACAAATCAGAGGGCTCAATGTCAGGCAAGTGGAAGGCTTGGGTCGGGTTGGCCGCCAACTCATCGCGACGGGCCTTTTGACGTACTGCGACCAAGTAGTTCGTGACGGCGTTCCGCAATCCTTTGAACTCATCGTTGTCGTTGAGTTCGGTTTTGTTCCGAGGTCGATCGATGCCCACGGTGAACACGGGACCAAGCGAAGCGTTCGGGCCAGGGTTCAACGGCACGATTCGGTCGGCGACCATGATCGCTTCGTCCACATCGTTGGTGATCATCACGCACGTCTGTTTTTCCTCGCCCCAGATCTTCAGGATCTCGTCACCGAGTTGACCGCGTGTCAGTGCGTCCAATGCGGAGAGCGGTTCGTCAAGCAGCAGAACTTTCGGTTTCAATGCCAAGGTCCTTGCCAGACTGGTTCGTTGGCGCATCCCGCCGGACAACTCGTGAGGCCTTCGATGCGCCGCGTGGCTGAGTCCCACCATGTCGATGAACTTTTCGACGTGTTCGCGTCGTTGTTCTCGCGACCATCCTTTGAAAACCGCGTTGACCGACAAGGCGATGTTCCCTCGGACAGTCAGCCATGGCAGCAGCGAATAATTCTGGAACACCATGCCGCGGTCGGGGGATGGGCCCTTGATCGGCTCGTCATCCATCGTGATCGTGCCTTGGTCAGGAGCGATCAATCCGGCCAACAACTGCGTGAACGTCGTTTTGCCACTGCCGCTGAAGCCCACCACTGCCAAAAACTCGCCTTCGCGAATGTTGAGGTTGATGTTCTGCAGGACTTCGTTTCGTGTCACACCACTGCCGTACCCCTTGCAAACGCCACGCATTTGCACGATGGGCTTGGGAGCGGACGAGACGACTCGTCGGTTGGACTTGGGCGTCGTTTCGAGAACTGTGCTCATGGTTGCACCGCTGGATGAGGAAGGAAGAGAAGCCGTGACATCCACGATCAAACGGGGGAAGGGTTGCCGAAGCTGACCAGGTTGCGGAAGAAGATCATGATGCGATCCAAGACCAATCCGATCATTCCGATCACGATCACACTGAAGGCGATTCGTGCGTAGGTCAGCTCACTGCCGTTTTGGAATTCATCCCAGACGAACTTTCCGAGGCCAGGGTTTTGAGCGAGCATGTCGGCGGCAATCAAAACCATCCAACCCACCCCCAAGCTGATTCGCATGCCAGCGAACATCAGTGGCAAACTGGCGGGCAAGATGATCTTGGTCAGACGTTGCCACCATGAAAGACGAAGCACGTCAGCGACATTGATGAAATCCTTGTCGACACTGGCAACGCCAAGCGTGGTGTTCACCAACGTGGGCCACAGCGAGCACAGGCAGACGGTTGACGCTGAGATCAGAAACGCTTTGTTGAAAAACGTTTCGCCGCTGGAGTAACCAGCGTAGTACCACATGATGACGATGAACGCCAAAGGCAACCAAGCCAGTGGGCTGACCGGTTTGAAAATTTGAATGAACGGGGTCACCGCCGCATTGAACCAAGGACTCATCCCGCAAAGAACGCCGACCGGCACGGCAACGATCGTGGCCAAGAAAAAACCGAAGAAGACGGTTTTGACACTGGTCCAGATCTGGTCGATGAAAGTCGGGGCGCTTGATGGGGTGAAGTTGGCTGCGGCGAGGGCGCGTTTCTTCAACGCGGTCGATTTGTCTACGAGCAATGTTTGTGTCTCACCCGATGCGGTGGCTGCCGCGGCGGTGTAAGCGTTGGCTTCGGCGACGAGCTGAACAGCTTCGGTCAACTTCTCTTGCTTGGCAGCTTTGTCAGCGGCACGTTGGTCGTAGTGCATCGCGATCAGCTGTTTGCCCGCCGACCAAGTCGCTTGGGGGCTGGGAAGTTTAGCGCTGTCAGTCACCACCGTGGAGGCAGCCCCCGCCCACAACATCAAGAACACGCAAACTGCAGCGATGGGTAGCAGAATGAACTTTGCGATCCCGATGCACTGTTCGCGTTTGTCCTCACCTGCTGCCAAGCGAACAAACGGTTCGAGAATTGGAAGTCCGGCCACATCGCAAAAACGGAGAAGATTGCCACGCCAGTTCATCAGGGGATACGTCCAGAAAAGGTGGGAGATAGAAGACAAGAAGGAACAGGAACCAGGGTCAAACGACCCCGGTGGTCGCGGCTATTTCTTGGCCAGGGACTCGTCGTCCTTGTTGCCAATGTCGAAACTGTTGATGTAGCCAATCGGGTCTTTGGCGTCGTACTGGTTGCCATCGATGAATTCGGTGGTGACCGCGCGGTAGCCGTCGTAGTCAGGAGCCGGGATCTCGTTCGGATCCAGCTTGCCCTCGCTGATCAACAGTTCAGCGGCCTGGCGGTAGATTTCGGGACGGTAGACCTGTTTGGCTACCTCGGCATACCAGCTGGCCGGTTTCGATTCAGTGATTTGTCCCCAGCGTCGCATTTGAGTCAGGAACCAAATTGCGTCGCTGTAGTGCGGGTAGCTGGCTTCGTGTTTGAAGAACACGTTGAAGTCCGGCATTTCGCGAACATCGGTGGATTGAAAGACGAACGTGCCCATCATCGAGTTGCTGATCACTTCCTTTTCCGCTCCGACATAGTCCTTGCTGCTGAGGATGTCGACGGCTTCCTCTCGGTTGATCAGTTTGCCTGTGGCGTCGGTGGCATCCAGCCATTTGCCGGCTCGAATCAATGCCTTGATCACAGCCAGGTGAGTTTGTGGATGTTCCTCCGCCCAGGATTCCGCGACGCCGAACACCTTTTCCGGGTTGTTCTTCCAGATGTCGTAGTTGGTGGTGACCGGGACCCCGATACCTGTCACGACCGCCTTTTGATTCCAAGGCTCGCCAACGCAGTAACCTTTGACGATGTCCGCCTCCAGGTTCTGTGGCATATTGGGTGGTGGAACCGTCGACAATTTGACTTGCGCGTCGGTGAAGCCTTTGAGGTCGGATTCTGTGTACATGCCAGGATGGATCCCCGACGCGGCCAACCAATATCGAATCTCGTAGTTGTGTGTGCTGACGGGGAACACCATTCCCATTGGGAACGGTTCACCGGCATCCTGCAGGTACTCGTCAACGATTGGCTTCAGGCTTGCTGCGCTGATGGGGTGCTTGGGGGTTGGGCTGTTGAGAGCCGGGTCATTCTCCTGCATCTGGGCCCAGACTTCGTTGCTGACCGTGATCCCATTGCCGTTGTAATCCAGGCTGTAGGCGGTCACGATCGGCGACTTGGTTCCAACACCGATCGTGGCACCGATGGGCTGGCCGGCCAGCATGTGAGCTCCGTCGAGTTGCCCGTTGATGACGTTGTCGAGCAGGATCTTCCAGTTTGACTGGGTTTCGAGCGTCACGTTCAGGCCTTCATCATCGAAGTAGCCCATCTCCTTCGCGATCACCAAGGGGGCACAATCGGTCAGTTTGATGAACCCGAAGGTCAGGTCCGACTTCTCCAAATCCAGCATCTCAGCGGCGGCTGAAGGATCGACACTGACTTCAATTTTGCTGATGTCGACCTTGGATGCGGCGGCTTCGAGATCGGCCAGTGTGACCGTGGAATCACTGCAACCGGTCATCAGTCCAGTCAGTGCAAGGCAGCCGAACAACAGGAACGGATTGACCCTGACGGCAGCGATGGCTCGCATCGATCCGGTGGCGCGTTGGGGGCGGGGAGCCTGTTGTTCCTGAGTTTGTCCGCTTCGAGTGGACGAGGACGAATCCGATGAAATGAACGGGGTGCTTTCCGATTCAAGGCAAAAGCCGGAAGGGCAAAAAGGCATGAGGAAAACTATCCGTCGAGAAGAGAGCTGATAACGGTGTGCAATAAAGTGGCGTCGGTGATGCAGGTTTTACGGTTCGCAACCGTCATGCCACGGACAGGGGTGAGAAATGCGTCTGTGTTGGTACGGTTGAAGGAGCCGCCTGTGTGCGCGAATAAAGGTTGCTTCATTTCCTTTCGGGAGCTGCGTCACGCATTGGAAATTTTGTCGATGGTTGGGGATGCCAAATTGTTGAGCACCCCAACGGGTGGTATGCCTGTTGATTAGGCAGTCGATGTGGGGGTGTTGTCGACACCTGCCTGAGAGTCACATGACAACTCGGAGAATGTCGATTCTTGAACCCTTTGAAAGCATCAGGATTCGGTCGTTCTCGACGAGGCGTCGGCTGCGCTGGTCGGACGCTCGACATCTGGGAGTTTGAGCGTTGCGCCGATTGAGCATGTCCGACGAGGGTGCATCTTGAGCCACCCGGGCTTTGTGGATGCAGCGTCACTTTGAATGCGCCGATAGCCAAAAAGGATCGTTCTGCAGGCCCGGATTTTGATTCCGAATCATCTCTGAATTCATTGCCGTTCCTTTTTCTCCAGGCGGAAGAATCGAGGACGATCCAGTGCACGATCCGGATGATCCGAACTTTCAATCAACTCCATGATGGAGATACAACTCAATGTCCCAACGCCACTGGAAACGCCGTCTTGTGGGTGCGATCGCGATCGCGTTCTCAACCGCGGCCTTTACGACTCCCCTTCATGCGCAAGACACTTCCGGTCTCGAGCAGGTGGAAGTCCTGGTCTTTCAACAGGGTTCGGGGGCGCTCACGGATCCCGGTCCGTCCCCAACCGCTCCGAACGAATCGCCCGCAGCTTCTTCGATTGTGGAATCGCAGTCGTCGATCGCAGAACCGGTTTTGGACTCGTCTGCCTACTCGGACGCTGACCTTTCCTACTCAGCGCCCTGCACTTGCTGTGCAAATGGATGCTGCACGAAGAAAAAGAAAGAAGCCGCGACGGCGAAAATGAAAGGTGCCTACCAAGGCGTCTTCTACGCCAACGACTTCAGCTACCTGGACGATCCTTGTTACGACGGTCCTTCGTTCTTTGGTGATTCGCTGAAAGGATTGTTGGACGGAACGTTGGACGTGGGTGGGGAAGCACGGGTTCGCTACCACAGCGAAAACAACCACCGCGGCTTGGGGATCACCGGCAACGACGACAACTTTTGGCTGACTCGCTATCGCATGTTCGCCAACTGGCATCTTTCCGAGAACGTCCGGTTCTACGGGGAGTACTTGTACGCTGATTCCGGTGGCGAGACCTTCGCCAGCCGGCCAATCGAAGAGAACCGCGGGGAAGCCCAGAACCTGTTCCTCGAAGCTCAGCTGACGGACAACTTGTCGGTCCGCGGGGGACGTCAAGAGTTGTTGATGGGAGCTCAGCGATTGATCTCACCATTGGATTGGGCCAACACCCGTCGCACGTTTGACGGTGTGCGTGCGACCTACGCCAATCAAGATGGTTCTTTGGAGGCGTTCTACACGAATCCTGTCCGACGGACCGCCGCCTACGATGATCGTTGGGACGCCACCAACACCGATGTGGATTTCTTTGGCGTCTACATGACACGGAAAGACACTTGGTTGGGGCAGTGGGAAAACTACTACCTTGGTTTCAACGATGACGCGGGCGATTTTGACTACCACACAATTGGCAGTCGCATCGTGGGCAAGACGGGTTCCAATTGGCTGTACGAGTACGAAGGCGGCACGCAGTTCGGGACCAACAGTGATGGAACGGACCACAGCGCCGGTTTCTTCACCGGAGGTCTGGGGCGTCAGGTCGCGATGACGAGCGATTGGAAGCCAACGTTTTGGATGTGGTACGACTACGCTTCGGGCGGTGACGACGATCTTCGCGGTGGCGATGGTTTCGATCACATGTTCCCTCTGGCTCACAAGTACTTGGGATTCATGGACTTGTTTGGTCGTCGTAACATCCACGACATCAACGCTCAGTTCATCACGCCCTTCTTTGGTGAGAAGGTCAAGTTGATTCTGTGGTATCACTACTTCATGTTGGACGAGAAAACCACGCCGTTCAACGTGGTGATGAACCCGTCGAATCCAGGGAACGCAGCGGGCGATCGTGAACTCGGACACGAGATTGATGTGTTGTTCCAAGTCGCATTGAACCCACGCAACAGCGCCTTGATCGGGTACTCACACTTCAATTCAGGCAAGTACTACAGCACGACGGCCGGGGTTCAAAACTTGGACGCCGACTTCTTCTACTTCCAGTATCAGACGCGATTCTAAGCCGCGTCTCTCAAAGCCGAACTACGACTTGATCGCTCGATGTGTCTCACATCGAGCGATTTTTTTTGCCTGTGCGGTTCTCTCGGTTGCGACACGAGCATGCGCTCGATGACCTTTCAAACCGACGTGACGGTGCGGTTCAGGAAAATTTTTGCAACCCGCATCAGCCGTTAACGAGAACGTCACACTGGATTGGTACCCTTCGCTCGAATTCAAGTTCAAAGCGATGGTCGTTCAGCATTGGATTGCACTCCCGGGGTCAAGGATGAATTTCTTTTGACCAGGAGGCGGCCGTTTCCATTCCTTCCAAGCCAAGGAAGTTGGTATGCAGCGGCCCGCCCCCACGCCGGTTCGGACCCTCTTGGTGAGCGACGTGCACCTGGGATCGAAGCACTCGCGAGCCGAAGAGTTCCTCGCGTTCCTGCGTGAGTTTCAACCCGACTCACTCTACTTGGTTGGTGACTTCATCGACGGGTGGAAGATCAACACGGGTTGGCATTGGTCGAATGCATGCGATGAAATCATTGCCCATCTGATCCAACTCGCACAACAGGGAACTGCGATTCGCTACGTCGCTGGCAATCACGATGCCTTTCTGCGAAACCCAGCGTTTCGAGCGGGTTGTTTGGCCACCTTGCCCCGGTTTGAAGTCGCAAATGAATTTGTGTTGGAAACGAGTGCTGGATGGAAGTTCTTGATCACGCACGGCGACCTCTTTGACTGTGTTGAACTCAACGCTCAGTGGTTGTCCAAGGGGTCGACCGCTTTGTACGACGTTTGTTTGAGTTTGAACCGTTGGTATCACAAAATTTGGCAGCACCGAGATTGCAATCCTCACGGTCAGTGTGCGGTTTTAAAGGACCGCGTCAAACGTTGGATTCGCTTTGTGAGTGGCTTCGAAAACAAACTTCTGCACCACGCCAAAGAACAGGATTGCGACGGTGTGATCTGCGGACACATCCACACGCCCGACATCGTGACCGGCGATTCGATGTGGTACTGCAACACCGGTGACTGGATCGAGAACTGCACCGGGTTGGTGGAGCGTCACGATGGTCAATTGCATTTGGTCCGCCGCTATGACGAAGACCTGATTCTTCGCCTTCCCTCTCAACGCGGGCCCCTTCGCAAAGAAATCCCAGTGAAAAAGGCAACCAGCCTGGACGAACGAGAACTCGTTGCGGCGAGCGCCGGAACGGCATCCCGTGTTTACGCGGCGTGATGCGTGACACACAACCAAACTCCAACTCTGATTGAAAGACAACTTCGCATGGTCGCAAATTGGCTTGGCAACAAGTGTTTCAGGGTCGTTCACCAAAAGAACCTCGTCTACAACACGTGCTGGGAGGACCCTCGCATTGATCGTCAAGCACTTTCGCTGGGGGCCGATGATTCGGTGCTGGTGATCACCTCCGCCGGTTGCAATGCATTGGACTATGCGTTGCAGTCACCCCGTTCGGTGCACGCGGTGGATATGAACCCACTTCAGAACGCACTGCTGGAACTGAAGTGTGCCGCCATTCGCACGCTGAACTACGATGACTTCTTTGATGTGTTTGGACGCGGATTTCATGCCGATTGGCAGTCGCTCTATCACAATCACATTCGCAGTTCGCTGACCGCGGAAGCACGTGGGATTTGGGACCGACGTCTGGACTTCTTTGATGGAACCTCTCGCCGGAAAAGCTTTTACTTTCGCGGCACCTCGGGATTGTTCGCTTGGTTGGTCAATGGCTATTTGAAGCGTCCGGCGGGATTGAAAGAAGCGATCGGCGAATTGCTGCAGGCGGAATCCGTCGATCGTCAACGCGAGGTCTACCAACAGCGGGATATCAACGGGTTGCTGTGGAGCAAACCACTTCGCTGGGCTCTGCGACGTGACACCACGCTTGCAATGCTGGGTGTGCCACGCAGCCAACGCAACCAATTGGACCGATGTTATCCTGGCGGGATTGGTGGCTTTATCCAGGACCGAATCGAAGCCGTTTTCAAAACGTTGCCGCTGCGTGACAACTACTTTTGGCGGGTTTACTTGACGGGCAGTTACACACCCGATTGTTGCCCGGAATACCTCAAGGAACAAAACTTCGAACGACTGAAGGGCGGTTTGGTGGATCGCGTTCACACGCACACCAACACGGTCGAGGGGTTCTTGACCGGGCACGATCAACCGATTTCTCGCTTTGTGTTGCTCGATCACATGGATTGGCTGTACGACCGTCATCCCGAATTGTTGGTGTCGGAGTGGCAAAGCATTCTGAACCGCGCCACGTCCGACGCGCGAGTGCTATGGCGGAGCGCCGCACTGGCGGTCGATTTCGTCAACCCTTTGATGTTGCAACATGAAGGCAGCGCCGTTCAGTTGGGTGATCTGCTTCACTATCACGACGAGTTGGCGACCTCGTTGCATGCTCGGGACCGTGTTCACACCTATGGCAGTTTCTACATTGCCGATCTGTTTGGTCGACTGTCCGATGACACAGCAGTGACAACGGAAGCAGTCGGGGCAACTGGTGTGGCAGCATGAGTGAGATCGCTCAAACGAAGTCGCGTTTCGATGATCTCAAGGTACTTTGGCATCTGTTATTTCGTCCCGTTCGCGGCACGACACACGGTGAACGACTGGAGAGTTTCTATGAAGGCCAAGCATCTCACTACGATTCGTTTCGCGCCCGACTCTTGCACGGTCGATCGGAATTGATGTCTTGGGTGGACTTCCCCGCCGAGGGCGTGTGGGTCGATTTCGGTGCCGGGACGGGACACAATCTGTTTTCCGCCGAAGAACAGTCCAAGTCTCTGTCGAAAATCCACTTGGTGGACCTGTCGCCATCACTGCTGAAGGTCGCGGCCGAACGAGTGGAGGAACGCAGGCTGAACAACGTGACGCTGCATCACGCTGACGCGACCAAATTCGAGCTGCCGGAAAACAGCGTGGACGTCGTCACGTTTTCGTATTCGCTGACGATGATTCCGGACTGGTTCGAGTCGATCTTGATCGCCCGGCGGATTCTCAAACCCGGTGGTCGGATTGCGGTGACCGACTTTCACGTTTCGCGAAAGCATGCTGCTTCGACGAGTCGCCAACATGGTTGGTTGCGGCGGACGTTTTGGTCGCTCTGGTTTGCGTCGGACAATGTTTCCTTGTCCAGCGACCATCTGGCCATGTTGAACCGGCAATTTGAAATGGAACGTTGCGACGAGCGACTGGGAAGCGTTCCCTACATGCCGCTGCTGAAGGCACCGTATTACTTGTTCCTCGGCCGGAAGCCGGCCGAATGAGGAGCGACTTGGTTAGCGTCTGCTCACCAGGCCTTGGACCAGCTGGCAATGACCGAGTAATCGGTTTCCAATTGGATCCCATCCAGGTCTTGAGCGATGGTGGGGACGAACTCGAAGTTGAAGTAGTGACCGCGAGCCATCACCTGGGTGCCGATGCCGAGGTTGTACCAGTAACCGCCACGGAACTCCTCCACGTTGGTGGAGATCACCAGATTGTCGGCCGTGGGATCGGATCCGTCGTAATCCGTTCGCCAGAGGTGTTCGCCGCGGAGGGAAACGGACCAATTGTCGGTCAACAGAACGCTGGTCCAGGAATTCAAACGGAACTCGTCGCTGACGCTGTACCCGCGATAGTTGCGGCCGATCGGCAAATCGGTTTGGAACTGGACACCACCGCTCCACCAATCGCGAAAGTACTTCCACGTCACGCCGGGACGAGCGTTGAAGGTACCGCTGCCGAGCCGCATGGGGTAAGGCAGTGGTTGCGACATCATGCCGTTGGTCGGTGCGGTTGATTCGCGATAGATGTCACCGGTCGGAACCGAGCATCCGAGGTTGAAGAGCAGGTCTTGGGAGTCGGTGCTGTAGAGCCGCAGCAAGGCACCGAGGGAGGTGTCGCCGAAGCCACTGTTGTGAGTCGTGAATTCGCCACCGCGACCTGCCGGGTTTCCGTCCCCGCGAATGTGATCCATGGTCAGCGCGGGCATCATCAACATCGTGTACAGCGTGATGTCATCCGACGCCCCGTACATGATGTGGGCCATGTGCATTTCCATGGTCATCTGAGTCGGTGTGGCCCCGCCGTTGGTTTGGATACCATCGACCACAATGCCACCGGGAGGTCCCGCCGGCCCGATCGCATCTTGGTCGCTGATGGTGGTTTCACCGATGCGATTGTCTTCCATGGACATGACCATGTACTTGTACTCGACCATCCACTCGCCCTTGTCGTGCAAGTGATCGCCCATGATGCCGGCCGGGGCATGCTTGTCGGCCAGAGATTTCCGGCTGGGGTGATCGGCGTGAACCACGGTCGAATACAGCGCGAGAAAAACAGTTGTCGCTGTGAAACACAATCGCATATCGAGCATCCTGGAAGTGTTGGGGATACTCGGATCAATCGGGATAATCGGGACTCGCCCACTGTTCAATTTTCTCCGCACCCAGAACCTGCAATGCCCGCAAGGTTTGACATCGCCACGAAAGGCCAGTGGCAACGGTCAAGGAATCATCTCACCGTTGGTTGTCGAGCATCCTGCCGTGTGAGTGTTTGTTGCAATTCATGTTGCAATTTGGCGGCAAGATCGGATCGCTGAGCGGATAGGTCCTTCTGTTCACCGATGTCGCTCGCAAGATCGTAAAGCTCAACGCGATTGTCTTCGGCGAATTGCAGCAGCTTGTACTGGCCGCGACGGATGGCGGACTGAGGGCGAGTCCGGCTGGTCGCAAAGTCATCGATGCCGATGTTGTCGGGGGCTTTGGCAAACCCTTTCTCCGGATGGTAATACGGGAAGTGCCAAATCAACGAGCGTTCTTGCTCGGCTGATTGAGGATTGGCATTCATCCAGCCAGCGACGCTTTGACCGTCACACTTCGGTGGATCGCCGCCTGCCCAATCAACCATCGTGGGCAGCAAGTCGACCCCGATGACCGGACGTTCGATTTCTGTTTCTGCTTGGACGACGCCGGGCCAACGAACGATCATCGGCACGCGGATGCCACCCTCGTACAAGTTCCATTTGGAGCCACGTAGCGGCGCGTTGGCGGTGTACTCCGGATGCCCCCCGTTGTCGGAATAGAAAACCACAATGGTCCGATCGGCTTCGCCGGATGCCTCGAGTGAATCGAGGATCTGCCCGACATGGTGATCAAACGTCTCCACGAAGGCAGCGTACTCGATTCGGTTCTTGCGCTTCTTCGAATTCGAAGGCACCCGAGCGTCGTACTTCTTTCGCAGCCATTGGCAAGGCGTGCGGACGGGTGTGTGGACGTAGAACGAGGACGCCATTGCGAAGTACGGGTGATCGTGTTTCTTTCGAAGGAAGGCACCGACTCGGTCGACCATCGAATCGGAAGCAAAGCTGCCTACGTCGGTGATCGTTTCGACGGGCGAGCGTTTCCAGTTGTATGGGTGCGCCCCGTAGTCTTCCTCCGCCACCTCGAAGCCTTGCTTCTTGGGCCCGTGCGTGGGACTCCAACCGAGGTAGCGCTCATGGTGCGAACTGACATGCCACTTGCCGAAGAACGCCGTTTGGTAACCTTCGTCTTTCAAGCACTCGGCGATCGTTCGCTCTTCAAGCGGCAGGTTCAACGTCAGCGGAGGTGCTGACAACGGCGTCGGGAAGTCGATCTTCTGTTGGCCCGCAGCGTCCTTGGTGACGAACTCAAAGTGCAAACGTGCAGGCGTCTTGCCGGTCAAGATTGATGCGCGGGATGCGGAGCAGATCGGGGCGGACGCGTAGGCTTCTGTGAAGCGGGCACCTTCGGACGCCAGTTCGTCCAGGTGCGGCGTGTCGTGCCAGGGATGCCCGTAGCAACCCAGGTCGGACCAAGCCAGGTCATCGGCCAAAATGAACAGGATGTTTGGCTGGTCGGGAGTTTCCGCTGCGGCGAATGAAGGTGCCAGGAAGACGCAGCAGAAAAGGGCTGCAGCAGCCCTCATGAAAAAGGTTGGCTTTGGCATTTTGGTTGAATGAGTGGGTGGGGAAGATGCGTCCAAACGCGGTGGGAATTCGAATTGCGGTGGGAATGCAGGGGGGCTGAACTGAGTGTGAACACTTGTGGAGCGACGGCGGGTGGGGATGGATGTTTTTCACGTTCTTCGTCGCTGGAGTCGCTAGCATCTTGGGTACCTGCACCCGTGTCAAATACACTGTGTCTTGCCCCGCCTTCATGCCTTCCGAATCCCGCCCGCCCTGCCTGAATGATGCCAGTGTCGATTTTCGCTGTGATTCCTCGTCTCGTTTGCTTGTTGCTGGTCATCTTGGTGGGAGGTGCCTCGGTTGCCGCGGAAGCGACCCGGCCCAACATCATTGTGATTTTGGCGGACGACATGGGATACGGTGACATGGGTTGCATGGGCAGCCAAACTCTGCAAACTCCGAACCTGGATCGGCTCGCTGAGTCCGGGGTGTTGTGTTCGCAAGCTTACGTGGCCAGCGCCGTGTGTTCGCCCTCGCGAGCGGGCCTGTTGACTGGTCGTGACCCACGACGGTTTGGCTATGAAGGCAATTTGAATGCCTCCGATGCAAACTATGCGACTCGGCCGGAGTTGCTGGGGTTGCCTGCCAGCGAAAAAACGCTCGGTGATCACCTCGGGGCGTCCGGCTACGCGACCGCATTGATCGGGAAGTGGCACTTGGGGATGGGGGAAATGCATCATCCCAATCGCCGCGGCTTCGACCATTTCTGTGGCATGCTCACCGGCGGTCATCACTACTTCCCAGCGACGATGAATCACGTCATCGAACGGAACGGTCAGCGGGTGGAGGATTTTTCCAGCGAGTACCTGACGGACTTCTTCACCGATGAAGGGTTGCGATTCATCGACCAGCACGAAGCTGCGGAGCCCGACCAGCCTTGGTTCGTTTTCTTCTCCTACAACGCACCTCACACACCGATGCACGCCACGGAAGCGGACTTGGCACGCTTTGCGAACATCAAGAATCAAAAACGCCGAACCTACGCCGCGATGATGTTCGCCCTCGACCGCGGTGTGGGGCGAATTCGCAAGCACTTGGAAGCAACCGGGCAGTGGGAGAACACGTTGCTGGTTTTCCTTTCCGACAACGGTGGCGCAACCACCAACGCCAGTTGGAATGGGCCGCTTCGTGGTGTGAAAGGATCGATGCGAGAAGGCGGCATTCGCGTTCCGATGATCTGGACTTGGCCGGCCAAGTTTCCTGCCGGCACACGCTATGACGGCGTGATCAGTTCATTGGATTTGCTGCCGACGTTTTGTTCCGCTGCGGGGGCTCAGCCGTTGGCGTTGTCCGCTCCCATGTCGCACGAGGACGCGTCGAATCGAAAACGAATGAATCGCTTGGCCGGAACGCATGACGGCATCGACATGACCGCACATTTGGTTGACGGCAGCGAACCGCCCAAGCGTCGTTTGTACTGGCGACTGCAGGGGCAAACCGCGATTTTGGATGGCACGGACAAATTGCTGCGTCCCTCGCATCGACCCGCCGAGTTGTTTGAGGTTGCCACCGACGTCTCGGAAAGCAACGACTTGTCGACCCAAGAACCAACCCGTTTCCGCGAACTGTTTCGCGAATTGGGGGCCTGGGAATCGATGTTGACGACGGTTCCGTTGTGGGGATCATCGCCCTTTTGGTCGGGGCAATCCGCCAAACACTATGACGCATGGGAACCTCGCCCAGAACCAGAATCCACTTCTTTGAATCGCAACCCATGACAATCGGAACCCGATTCCGATTCAGCACGCACCGTTGATCGAATTTCGTTCGTGAATGCCGTGCCTTGCACCTTCCCCGATGCCCCGCCTTTGATGGAGATTTACATGAGTTTGACACCAAGACAAAACCTTGCTGTGGCAGTGATGCTGTTGTTACTGGTCGGTTGGTCGATGCCCGCTCGCGCTGTGGATCCGGAACCCGTGGACTTGGTGGTCTATGGCGGAACGTCCGCTGGAATCGCTGCCGCGGTGCAAGCACACCGAATGGGCAAATCGGTGATCGTGATTGAACCAAGCCAACGCGTCGGTGGACTCACAACGGGTGGTCTGGGGCAAACCGACATTGGCAACAAAGCCGCCATCGGTGGGATCGCTCGCGAATTTTACGAAGACATTGCGGCCCACTACGAGGATCCCTCCGCTTGGAATTGGCAGCGTGAGGAGGAGTACCGAGGCGGTGGCCAATCCAGAACCGCAGCGGGTGAATCCGCGATGTGGACGTTTGAACCCAGTGTCGCGTTGGCGGTCTATCAAGATTGGATTGAGCGAGACGGCCTCCGGGTCGACTACGGCAAACGGTTGGATCGGTCCTCGGTGATGACGACCCGCAGTTTGCCGGCCCGGATCATTGCGATTCGGATGGAGTCGGGTGAAACGTACCGGGCGCGGATGTTCATTGACGCGACCTACGAAGGCGATCTGTTGGCCGCCGCCGGGGTGAGCTACACGATTGGCCGGGAAGCCAACGAGCAATACGGCGAAACGCTCAACGGTGTGCAGACCAAGATGGGGATCTACCACCAACTGCGAAAAGGCATTGATCCCTACGTCGTTCCCGGAGACCCGAGCAGCGGATTGCTCCCGCACATCGATCCCAATGGGCCCGGAGAAGAAGGTGCCGCAGATCATCGCGTGCAAGCGTACTGTTTTCGGATGTGCTTGACCGATCATCCGCAGAATCGCATCCCGTTTCACAAGCCCGATGGTTATCAACCGCTTTGGTACGAGCTGTTGCTTCGCAACTACGAGGCCGGCGAAAACGCGGCTCCGTGGATCAATTCTGGCATGCCCAATCGCAAGACGGACACCAACAACCGATTGGGATTCTCGACGGACTTCATCGGCCAGAATTACGACTACCCCGAAGCTAGCTACGAAGAACGCGAAAAAATTGTTGCCGAGCATCGACTGTATCAACAAGGGTTGATGTGGACTCTGGCCAATCACCCCCGCATGCCCGAAAACGTGCGCAAACAAGTCGCTCGGTGGGGGATGTGCAAGGACGAGTTTCAAGAGGGCAATGGCTGGCAAGAGCAACTCTACATTCGCGAGGCCCGGCGAATGGTCGGCGAGTACGTGATGACGCAGAAAAATTGCCAAGGTCTGCCGATCGAAGACCCGATCGGATTGGCGGCCTACACGATGGATTCGCACCATCAACAACGCTACGTCGATGAAAGCGGTCACGTGCGGAATGAAGGAGACGTGCAGGTCGGCGGTTTCCCACCGTACGGCATCAGCTACCGATCGTTGGTTCCCAAGCAACGCGAGGTCTCCAACTTGTTGGTGCCGGTTTGTTTGTCCGCTTCGCACATTGCGTTCGGATCAATCCGGATGGAGCCCGTGTTCATGGTGCTCGGTCAAACTTCCGCAACCGCAGCCGCCATGGCGATCGACGACCAAGTCGCGGTTCAGAAGGTTGACTACGAACGATTGGCAAAGCGTTTGGTGGAAGACAAACAAGTTCTGGCTTACGTCGGTCCCAAGCCCAAGCCGGGAATCGATCCGAAGTCCCTCGACGGGATTGTTGTCGACAACTCACAAGCGAAAACGGCAGGCAGTTGGATCCCCAGCAGTTCGACTGGCAATCGAGTTGGGATCGACTACTTGCACGACAGTGACGCCAGCAAGGGCGATTGCGTCGTGATCTATCGGGCTCCGTTGAAACAACCGGGACGCTACCTGGTGAACTTGCTGTGGCCGGTGCATTCCAACCGAGCCAGCAACACGTTGGTGAAGATCACAGACGCCGCCGGTCAGCAACACGAGGTTCGCGTGAACCAACGCGATGCGAAGTCTGGCGGGCGAGCCAAGCTGGGTGAATTCGAGTTCGGCGCGAATGCGATCGTGGAAATCCGCAATGACGATTCCGATGGTTATGTCATCGCTGACGCGGTGCAGTTCGTTCCGCTGGGAAACGCCGGCGATTGAGGCAACAGCATCCCACGCATTTCGATGCACCGGTCTCGGTTCAGGCACCGTCGCTGAGGTCGAGGTGATTGCCGTAGCGGCGGAGCACTTGGGATTTGAGATCTTCCAGGCCTTCCGATTCCATTTCGGGGTCTTGGTCGATCCAGTCCTGCGCCATCTCGCGAGCGACTTGCAGAATCTCGACATCGCGGTGCAAGTCCGCGATTCTCAATCGAGCGTCGCCGCTTTGACGTTGGCCCAACACGTCTCCAGGGCCCCGCAAGCGAAAGTCCGCTTCAGCCAATTCGAACCCATCGAGTGTTTGCTCAAAGACTTTCAATCGTTCGTCTTCTTGCGGTGGTTTGTCACCATCGACAAACACGCAAACGTGCCCCGCATGAGTGCCGCGACTGACCCGCCCGCGAAGCTGGTGCAACTGAGCCAGCCCAAATCGATTGCCACCCAAGATCGCCATCACGGTTGCATTGGGAACATCGATCCCAACTTCGATCACGGTGGTGCTGACCAACACATCCAGCTCACCTTCTGCGAACAGCTCCATCACACGTTGCTTTTCATCCGAGGGCATGCGGCCATGCAGCAACCCGACGCGCAAACCTTTCAGCGGGCCCGTGCGAAGTTGTTCATAGGTTGAGTGCACCGACGTGATGTCTTCCGCAGGCGGTTCCGTCGCATCGATGACTTCCGACAACTCTTCGTCCGCCGATTCGACTTCTGGTCCCACTCGCGGGGCCACCACAAAGGCTTGCCGTCCTTCTGCCACGCGTTCTTTGACGAATGACCACCAGCGATCACGCCAGCTGTCACCGGCCAAGTACGTGTGCACAGCACCACGACCGGCCGGTTTCTCTCGCAGCGTGCTCAGGTCCACATCGCCAAACTGCGTCATCGCCACGCTGCGTGGGATCGGCGTGGCAGACATCACCAGATAGTGCGGGTCAACGCCGCCATCGCGAAGCGTCACGCGTTGTTTGACACCAAATTTGTGCTGTTCATCGATCACGCACAGCCCCAGTCGATGGAACTCGACACCATACAGCAAGGCTTGCGTGCCGATCACGATGTCCAATTCACCGGTCCGGATTTTCTCGACCGTGTCACGTCGCTCGGCCGCACCGAGTGATCCGCACAGCAAACCGATCCGCACGCGACTGTCCGCCAGCATCCGCTGAAGCGTCGCGTGGTGCTGCCTCGCCAGCACTTCCGTCGGGGCCATCAAGGTGGCTTGGTGTTCTCCCGCGACGGCGACCAGCATCGCGAAAATGGCGACGACGGTTTTGCCGCTGCCGACGTCGCCTTGCAGCAATCGGTTCATCGGAAACTGGCGTGCCATGTCGGCTGCGATCACGTCCATCACCCGGCGTTGATCGCCGGTCAGTTCAAACGGGAATCGCCGCAAAATTCGATTGCGAACCGTGGCAGAGCACTCCAATGAGGGTGCTCGCAGTTCGCTGGTCAGCGACCGGCGTCGCATCGCCAGTGCCAACTGCATCACCAGCAGCTCTTGGAACACCAACCGAGTTTGGGCCGCAGACAGGTCCGCTTCGCTTTCCGGCAAGTGGATGCCTCGCAAGGCCTCCGAAATACCAGGCAGCACGTCGGGCAATTCCATCCCCGCTGCGTTCAATCGTTTGGCAGCATCGGATCGCAACCGTTCAGGCAACACCTCGGTCAATTGAGCGGACAGTTCCTGGACCAGCGGACGAGCCAAACGCCGCAGATCGGATTGCTTGACGCCTTCAGTCAGCGGGTAATTGGGCAGGATCAATCCGCCCGGCGCATCCTCGTCTGGCAACTCGCCTTCCTGAACGACTTCGTATTGAGGATGCGTGAACTCCCACCGCAGTCCCGCCAACTTGGGCGTGCCACTGATTCGCACCTTCGTTTCAAAGGTCAATTGTTCGGCGCGAAACGGTTGATTGAAGAACACGATTCGAACCGCGCCCGAATCATTTTCGACAATCGCGGCAAAGATCGATTTGCCGGGCGTGCGAGAAACCAACTCGGCGTCGGTAATCGTCCCGATGAAGGTCGCCGGTTGGCCCTCCGACAAATCCGCCACTTGGGTCGGCGGAGGTGGGAAGGCGTGATTCCGTGGAAACAGAAACAGGATGTCGCGAGCGATTCGCAGTCCCAACTTGCGAAGCTTGGTTGCTCGCGCGGGGCCCACGCCTGGCAAATACTGAATCGGTGTGGTCAGCGTGAGCGTGGATTCGCTGCTGCTTGGCTCGCTCACGAAATTCAATCACCGAGGCGTGTAGTGAAACTGTTTGCTTTTCGAAAAGAACTCGACCGGGTTGTCATGCACGACCTTGCGAATCAAGGCTTCGTCCATTCCGCGACGTCGCATCGTGTAAATCAAATCGGGCACGGCGGTCGGTTTGCTGATGCCCCAATCGCCAGCCGAGTTGGCCAACAATCGCTCACCCGCATGGCGTTCAATCATATCGGCAGCGCGATCAGGCGTGCACTTGGTGACCGGATAAAGCGTCATCCCGGCCCAGAAACCTCGATCGAGCACTTCGCTGACGGTGTGTTCTTCGACGTGGTCGACCAACACTCGATCTGGATTGATGCGTGAATCGTCACAGAGCATGTCCAAGATCATTCGCGTGCCTTGGTACTTGTCTTCCAAGTGCGGCGTGTGGATCAAGATCGGCTGGTCGTACTTGATCGCCAACTCCATGTGTTCGAGGAACACCGTCGCTTCGTTCTTGGTGTTCTTGTTCAGTCCGATCTCGCCGATCCCCAGCACACCGGGGCGATCGAGGAACTCGGGAATCATCGAGATGACTTCGCGAGACAGCGAAACGTTCTCGGCTTCTTTGGCGTTGATGCACAGCCAACAGTAATGCTGGATGCCAAACTGAGCCGCACGTTTGGGTTCCACCGCGGTCAATTGTTCAAAGTAATCGCGAAAACCGTCGACCGTGCCACGGTCAAAGCCAGCCCAAAAGGCCGGTTCGCTGACGGCAACGCATCCCATCCGAGCGAGCGTTTCATAGTCGTCCGTCACGCGGCTGACCATGTGAATGTGCGGGTCGATGAAGTCCATGTTGCTGGTCAGTGGGTCGGAGTGTTTTTAGGAGGGCAAGGGAGCGATGTCAGTCAGTGGCCGTTGGGCTCACTTCGAACTCGGCGTTCCCACACCGAGGTTGGTCTTCCAATCAGGGTCGTACTGGCGAGAGAACCAATGCTGAACCTTGGCGGCTCGGTCGGGATCCTCAGCGAGCAACATTTCCATCGCATGCGTGAGCTGATCGCGACGCGGTGAAGGATCCTTGCCTCCCGGAGCACGGTCCAGTCGGTCCAGCACCGCCGCCAGTTCCAAAACTTTGGCTCGAACTTCCAGGTACGAGGCATCCAGAATTTCGTCAGCGGTCCGTTGGCTCATGGCGCAGGTTTGTCGAGGGAGAAACGGTTTGAGAACGGGTTGTTACCCGTTCGCGGCAACAACCCCGCATTTCAGTTCAGGGTGTCCATTCAATTGTACCCGACAACTCATGGATTGGTTCCCAGCGTGGGAGCCTTTTTCCGGCAAGCCTGGCTGCAATACCGGACCTGCTCCCAATCGCGAGCCCATTTTTTTCGCCAGGCGAACTCCCTCCGGCAGACCGGGCAGGTCTTCGTCGGCAGGTTCCGTTTGGCATCACGATGGGCAGACACATCACTCGCTCACGCATTCCAACACATCGCAGCCGACCCATGGCCGCAATGTCTTGGGCACATTGATCGTTCCGTCGGCACGTTGATGATTTTCCAGAATGGCAATCATCGCGCGTCCGGTCGCAATGGCGGTGCCGTTGAGAGTGTGGACAAAGTCCGTCCCTTTCTGGCCGGTTGTTTTCGATCGAACATTCAAACGACGAGCCTGATAATCGGTGCAGTTGCTGGTACTGGTCACTTCCCCCCAATCACCTGATTCGCCACGTCCGGGCATCCAAGCTTCCAAGTCATACTTGCGATACGCGGGGCCGCCCAAGTCACCGGTTGCGGTGTCGATCACTCGGTAGGGCACCTCCAACGCGTCAAAGATTTCGCATTCCAGTTCACGCATCTCTTCGTGCATCGCCGTGCTCTGATCGGGCGATGTGAACGCGAACATTTCGACTTTGGTGAATTGGTGAACGCGGTACAGCCCCTTGCTGGCTCGTCCGGCCGCACCGGCTTCGGTTCGAAAGCAATGACTCAAGCCGCAATACCGAAGCGGCAATTCTTCGCTGGCGAGAACTTGTCCGCTGAGCATCCCGCCCAAGGGGATTTCCGCCGTCGCGACCAAATTCAGTTCCGTGTTTTCGATGCTGTAGATCTGCGTTTCCGGGCCACGCGGGTTGAACCCGGTTCCTTGCAGAACACTGGTCAGCGCCAGGTCGGGCGTTGAAACGGGGGTGAAGCCTTTGCCGGCCAAGTGCGAAATCGCGAATTGTTGCAGGGCCAAATCCAAACGCACGGCCGCATTTCGCAAGAAGTAAAACCCCGAACCAGCAACACGGGCGCCGCCTTCGAAGTCGAATAAGTCGTGTTTTTCGCCCAGCTGCAAATGGTCCAGCGGTTGAAAATCCAACTTCGGCACCGGCGTTTTGCCACGGCCGATTTCGTTCGCATCGTGCTCGCCACCCTCGGGCACGTCAGGGTGAGTCATGTTCGGCAGGATGGTTTGCAGCTCGAGGATCTCGGCTTCCAAGCGATCTTGCTGGGCACCGGCGGCATCCTTTTGCTCGCGAAGGCTGCGACCTTTGGAAATCAACTCCTGACGCTCGTCATTGTCTTTGGCAGATTTGATCTGCTTGCTGACTTCGTTGGCCTGCCGATTGAGTTCCTCGGCTTGCTTCAGCGCTTCCATCCGCTCGGCTTCGAGACGGCAGATCGCGTCGACGTCGACGGAAACGCCTCGCTTGGCGGAATTTTCGGCGACAAGCTGGGCGTTTTGCAGGATGAATTTGCGATCGAGCATCGTGGTCAGTGGGGTGCGGGAAAATGGACAACTCTATTTCCCCACAACTTAGCGAAAGAACCCCGATCGTCGCAGCCCAGGAAATTGTCGAGTTCAGGGGGCTGAGTGCCACGACCGAAATTGTCGTGGATTGCTCTGCCGATCCCATGTTGACCAGCGAAGCAGGCCGAGACGTGAGATCAGCGAAGCGATCCACGTCCATCAGCTCATCGATTCGCGGCGGTCACGACGTAGATCTGCTGGGTCGGGGCGACGACCAACACGTACGTGTTCTTCGCGTTGTGGATTCGCAGTGCCACTTGGCTGGGCGAGGCAATCGGTTGGCCGTCGTAGCGAACCGGTGCAAATTCGACCGTGTGATCCCCCGCCGGCAATTCGGCTCGCAGAACCTGAATCTCTCGCGGCAGCAAACCCCAGCACCGGGTGTCGGCGGTTTCTGTCGCCGTCCAAGCGGTCGAGGTCGCGAACTGGAACATGGTTCCGGCCGGTCCGGTCAAACCAAGGTTTTTGCGAGCGGAGGCGACCGCCAGTTCCTTGCCTCCCTGCCGAATGATGCCGCGAGCGATGGTCCATGGCATTTCCGCATCGACCTGTTGCTGCACCATCCCGGCCACATCCGTCAACGGTTGAGTTGCACCGTGCAGTTCATACAGTGGCAACGTGTCCGGCCCCGTCGGGATGTAGCTGGCCACTGTCACCGAAGCAACATCGCTGGGCGGAATCACAACACGGGGGACTTTGACCGAGGTGATCTTGGGCAATGTGGCGACGTCGTCTTCCTTGTTGTCTTGGTTCAGCATCAATGCGTTGGCGACGGTCATCGCCGCGGTCGTTGCCGGGGCATCAACCGCCTCCAACACCGGTCCGCGACCGACCAACGCAAACACATACAACGCACCGTGTCCTGGTTGGCTGTGCATGCCTTCGGTCGCGCGTTTTAAGTCATCGGCAGCCGGCAGAAAACTTGGACGAATCGCACTGACCAATCGGTAGTTACGACGAGCGTCATCAAGATCATGCAGGTTCTCTTCCCGCAACACACCTCGCAGATACGGCGCCAACGCCAACTCTTGGTGCGGATTCGCGGTCAGCGTGTCCGCGACGGCCTCACCGAACACACTGCTGCGTCGTTCGTCATGTTCCTGTTGCAATTTTGTTTGCAACATCGCGGCTTGATTGATGTAACTTTCCGCGTCATCGCCATCGCGAACCAGAGAACACATCGCCAACATTGTGCGGATCATGACCTGCTCGTAGCCCGCCGGACGGAACTTCCGAGCGGTGTCGTCGGTCACCATCGCCGCCGCTTCGTGCAGCGGAGCGACCTTCAATGACGAGTCAAACTCATCCCGTAGTTCACGCAGTGTTTTCTCGGCGGACGTTGCATCGCCGACCGCCAGATCGACCATCGCCAAATCCAACTTGGCCGGCGTGGCAAATCGCCCGCGTCCCTGGGCGACCTTTGACAACGCTTCCCGAGCGGTGTCTGGATCGCCAGCGGCGAACGCATTGCGAGCCGTGTCGATGTGCGCGAGTTTTGTAGCGCAACCTGCCAGCGTTGTCGGCAACAACGCAGCGAACAACAGGAACGCTCGAAAGTCGTTCGCTGAGATCATCCGTCGGCTTGATCGAATAAGCCAAAGTTCCACCACTTGCCCGCTCGCGTGTTGTGATAGCCCTTGCGGATCTTGGACGACTCTTTGATGTAGTCCCCCGATTGCAAATTGACCATTTCCAACGTCAGCAAGTAATCCCGTTGAGTCGACTTGTTGCGATCGGTCGTTCCCGACGTGATGGTCGCGTACAGCAGGTAGTCGACCGGAGCTCCCTGCCGTCCCAAAGCTGCGGCGAACGCGCTTCGGTTCTGTGGCAGGAACAACGAATCGGGACGGAGACGAGTCTCCACCAACGCCGCATCGACCATTCGGCGGCTGATGCTTCGGAACGAGCTTCCGGAGTTGATTTGCGAATCGATGCGTTCGTAGAGCTGGTCCTTGAAGTCGACCAATTCCTCGGCGCTTTTATTTTCGATTCCAATGAAACAAACTTTGGCCGGCCCCTGCACCAATGGACCGGCGTTTGGAACCGCGACCTGAGATCCGATGATGGTCTCACCCGTGGCGGGATCCACCATCGTTTCCATGGCCCCAGACGAGTGGCTGGCCATCTGGGCCGGGGTTCCATTGGCGGCAAATTGTCCCGGGAAGACGACCGCTTCGTTGGGTGGTGGGCAACGTCCCAAGATCTTCGCAACGGCTTCATCGACCAGCGGATTCCAGGTCGCGGCCCCTGCTTCGTGGCTGCCAACCATGTCTTTCTCGTCGCTGGCGAGCAAATGTCCGTACCGCCGCGAGGCACATCCCGTGGTTCCCGCCCCCACAATGGCCACTCCCGCGGTCATCCGCAGCATGGCTGCCGCTAAAATTTTCCGCCGCGAAAGAAGTTCACCTGCAGAAGTTCGCAAATTGGGATCCAAAGAGTTTTCTGCCGATTCGTCTTGAAAAATGCGATTCATCGCGGTTGTTCACCCGGTATTGAGTGGGCCGAATCAACGTCATTGACCGGAAAACCTGATTCAGAAAGTGTTCTGTCAGCGAATTTCCGAAAACAATTCCGGCTTGTCGGCTTGTGAATGCTGTGCCAGTTAGCAAAATGATCGACCCCACGTCGACCCGATCCTCGATGGAATCCTTGAAACCCCCACGGTTCACCAAACCGTTGCGGACTGCGAGAATCCCCCAGTTTCTCAAACTTCCATCCCCCACACCCGCATTCACAATCTGTTCATGCCTGCCACCCTGACCGCCCCCGTTGCTGATCCTGTTGCTCCCGTGAATTTGGGACTCGACGCAACCGATCCGCTTCTCCTGCCCGGCACCCTTTTGCCTGGCACCTCGGTGAATCCAGGTTTGGCACCCGCATCGGGGAAGATCCCGACGATCGCGATTCCAAGCGTCAGCCCCACCATGGCGGAAGAAGAAGACGATTCCGATGACCAGGATGATAGCGCGGACGCTGATGACACCCCCGGCGTCGGCGATGACCTCGACGACATCGATGACGACGTTGATGAATTTGACGACATCGATGAAGACGATTTCGACGATGATTTTGATGACGACTTCGAAGAAGAGCTTGAGGACGACTACGAAATCGAAATCGACGACGAGATCAGTGCCGAGTTCGGCCTGAACACCGCTGGAGATGACAGCGAAGAGGGACTGGACGACGACTTGGACGACTTCGAAGACTTTGAGTCAGTCGATTGAAAATCGTCTTCTTAACCGCCGGTGCCGCAGGGATGTACTGTGGCAGTTGCATGCATGACAACGCGATCGCCAAAGCGATGCGTGCTGGCGGAGACGACGTTCTTCTTCAACCGGTCTACACGCCGATCCGGACCGACGAAGCCACCATCGCGTCCCAACAAGTTTTCTTTGGTGGCATCCATGTCTATCTGTTGCAGCAAATGCCTTGGCTGCGGTGGTTGCCGCGTTGGACTCGGTCATGGATGGATCACCCCGGCCTGATCCGCATGCTGACTCGCAGAGCAGTCAAAACGGACCCCGCTAAACTGGGCGCCCTGACGCTGTCGATGCTGCGAGGCGAACATGGAAGGCAGTTCGAAGAAGTCAGTCGGTTGGTGGATTGGTTGGTCAAAGACATCCAGCCCGACGCGATCATCTTCAGCAACCTGTTGATCGGAGGTGCGATCCCAACAATCCGCCGGCGGTTGCCTGACACGCGTTTGGTCGTGACTCTGCAAGGCGACGACATCTTCTTGGATCACTTGCCCCATGACGCGCGAGCCCAAGCCATCGTGTTGTGCTCGGAACTGGCCGAACAGGTCGACGTGTTTGTTTCGCACAGCGAGTTCTATCGCGACAAAATGGGAGCGTTGCTGGGCATCCCGCCCGAGCGTTTTGACGTGCACCCGCTGTCGATTGACCTGGCACCGTTTGACCGCCCTGAATCAAGTGACCGCCTCGCCGAGGCACCCAGCAAACAGGAAAACGAATTCCGCATCGGATACCTGGCACGCCTAGCACCGGAAAAAGGTCTGCACCACCTGGTCGATGCCTTCCTTCGAATCGGCGCGATGCCCGAGCACGCCAACGTCACGTTGCACGCGGCCGGATGGCTGGGGGAACACAACCGTGCCTACCTCGAGGAATTGCAATCTCGCGTCGCCGCGGCTGGCCTGTCAGATCGATTTGTGGTGCACGACAGCCCCGATCAACCAACGAAAATCAATCTGCTGCGGCAAATGGATGTGCTCAGCGTCCCGGCACCTTACGAAGATCCCAAGGGATTGTTTTTGTTGGAAGCGATGGCCTGCGGTGTTCCCGTCGTCCAGCCCGATCATGGTGCGTTCACGGAAGTGGTTCGTTCGACGGGCGGCGGTTTGTTGTTCCATCCCGAAGACACGGACGCGTTGGTCAGCGATTTGATCGGACTGAAGAACGATCCCGACCGACGAACGGGGTTGGGCGAAACCGGACGCCAATCCGTCCACCAGCGTCATCACATCGAAGCCGCCGCGGATCGGATGCGGCGCACCTGCCAGCGAGGTTAGTCCGGACTCGCTGAAGCTGCTGCAGCAGAACCTGGCTCACGGTGGTCCCCACCGTGAGCACCACCTCAGCCGATCGATCGAATTTCGGTGAGGGCGAATGCGCGAGAAAGTCCATGCCGAAAGCAGTGCTCGTCTCGGTGGGGGACCACCGGGCGACCGGTTTGGGAGTGGTGATCTCGGCGAGGGCCGCGCCGATTTACAGCTTGCGAGTACCGAACTGCAAGATGGTACTCGGCTTCGCTTTCCCATCTCGGGTTGATCTACAATGGCGGCGTTGCCACCCCACCTCGTCCCACCCCGATGGCGCCTCCATGAATTCGCGTTTTGCTTTGTTGTTTGCCTCGATCGTTAGCCTCTATTCCTCGGCGGCTGGCCAAACGATCCAGCCCACCGGTCCGATCCAACAAGTCCACACCGGTTTCCAGTTCACCGAAGGTCCCGCCGCGTCGGACGACGGGACGCTGTATTTCACGGACATCCCCAACACCGCCATTCATCGTCTTTCCAAGACCGGCGAACTGTCACTGCTAACCGATCAATCCAATCACGCCAACGGTTTGTGGCCGCTGTCGAGCACCCAGTTGTTGGCCTGCGAAATGGACGGTGCCGTGGTGATGCACGATCTGTCTGGCGACTCTCCCCACCGCATCGTGCTGGCGGATTCCTTTGCTGGCAAACGCTTCAACGCCTGCAACGACTTGGTCGTCGACCACCACGGCGGACTTTATTTCACCGACCCGCAGTACCGGGCTCCGGAACCTTGGCCGCAAACCGAACGCTGTGTTTACTACGTCGCGAATTTTGAGACCGATCCGCAGGTCACTCGTTTGACCGGCGACATCAACGCCCCCAACGGGATTGGATTGTCGCCCGACGGCAAAACGCTTTACGTGATCCCATCGATGCAAGCCGAGATGCTGGCCTACGACGTTTTGGGACCTGGCAAAATTGGTTCCCCGCGAGTTCTCTGCACCGTGAAGCAGGTCGAGGGCGAATCCGCTCGCGGTGGTGACGGGATGGCCATCGACGTGGAGGGAAACCTTTACCTCACGACTCATTTGGGAATCCAGATTTTCTCGCCCAAGGGTGAAGCACGTGGGATCGTTGCGTTTCCTGAGATCCCTGCGAACGTGACGTTTGGCGGTCCGGAATTCAAAACCATGTACGTCACCGCGAGAAAATCGCTGTACTCGGTCGAAATGCCGATCGAGGGATTCCGCGAGTTTCCCGCAAATTGATTTTGCAGGATCTGCGATGTTTCGCTACAGTTTCACGCGAGCGTAGGACCAGGATTGGCCTGCGCGGCCGAAAATTGCCGTTTCAAGGAGGAAACGATGTCCGGAGAATCATTTCGATTCGTTCATGCCAGCGACTTTCACCTGGAAACCCCGCTGGGTGACCTCGACCATCTGCCGCCGCAATTGCGGGCAGCGATGGCGACTGCTCCTCGAGACGCCGCCGCGGCAGTCTTCGAAGCCGCACTGGCCGAAAACATTGATTTTTTAGTCCTGTCTGGCGACTTGCTGCATCCCGTCGCGGCTGGTCCGCACGGCATGTCGTTGTTGCTGGATGGATTTGAAAAGCTGCATGCCGCCAACACAGCGGTCTACTGGGCCGCCGGAATCGCGGACGATCCCAAGCAATGGCCCGAAGCGGTTCCGTTGCCGCCCAATGTGACCCTGTTCCCACGCGATCGCGCCGTCGCGATCCCGCATCAGCGCGCCGGGCGAACGGTTTGTTCGATCATCGGACGCAGCAGCGAAGGCCGATCCACCTTGCATGTCGCGGGATTCCAAACCGAAACCACCGACGAATTCACGGTCGGAATCGGGCATGGGATCGCTGACGCAAGTGCCCTGTCCGGGGCCCGCATGGACTACTGGGCTCTCGGTGGACCACACAACCACACCGAAATCGAAGGCGGTGCTCCCGCCGGAGCTGTCGCCCCTGGATCACCTCAAGGTCGCAACAGCGACGAATCCGGACCTCACGGCTACGTTGTCGTCGATGTCGACGCCGAGCACACCGCTCGCATCCGCCGTGTCGAAACGGATCGATTCCGTTACCTGAACGTCGCGATTGACTCCGACGAAATTCGTTCCGCCGGCAGCCTTCGGAATCTGTTGGGACAAAAGATTGGCACGCTGACCAACGAACACGGTGGGCGTCACCTTTTGATCTCTTGGGAAGTCACGCTGGACAACGCTGAAGTGTTGCCCTCCGTCGGCGACCCCACCGAATTGCTTCGCAATTTGCGCCGCGACCATGGCACCACCAACCCGGCGGCTTGGACCACTCGGTTGACCGTGCGTCCGCCGCACAACTACCCGAAATCTTGGCAAGACGAAGACACCATCCTCGGTGACTTCTTGCGAGCCAGCAAGAAATTTGCCGGTGCTCGCGTTCGCAGCACCACTGCCGATGATTCCGCCGGACCCTCGTTACCCGGCGACCGGTTGGATTTGATGCCATTCACGGAAGAACACACGGACCTGTCCAGCACCGCGTCGTCCTTGTTGGGGGACGTGCCCGCCGACCAACGCGAATCAATTCTTGCGGACGCCACTTTGATGGGCGTCGAATTGCTTCGCGGTGGCAAACCCTCTTGGGGACGGAAATCATGAAGATCAAAGACATCCAAATCGACGGTTTTGGCGTCTGGACCGGTTTGTCGGTCGACTCCTTGCCCGAAGGCATGACGCTGTTCTACGGCCCAAACGAAGCCGGCAAGACGACGCTCATGCAGTTTCTGCGAGCGATGCTGTATGGCTTCACCGAAGAACGCCGGCAGAAATACTTGCCACCCATCCACGGCGGGACTCCCGGCGGTGCGATTCGAGTCACTGGCCCTGGGGGCGGCTACGAAGTCCGCCGACACAGTCAACTGACGGACTCCGATGTGACCGGCCGACTGACCGTCATGGGCTCGGACGGGTTGGCCCAAGGACAACATCGCCTGGGCATGTTGTTGGGGCAAATCGACGAACCCATTTTCACCAATGTGTTCGCAATCGGCATTCGCGAATTGCAAGAATTGTCGACGCTGGATGACACCTCCGCGGCCGACGAACTTTACAAACTCAGCAGCGGATTGGATCGAGTCTCGTTGGTCGATGTGCTGCGCAGTCTTCGCGCCGGACGCAGCGAAGCAGTCGGCAAACGCGAATCGGAATCCGACGACAACGAAGCCGCGATCGGCAAACTCGCATCGATGATGTCGCGCCGTGAAAAGCTGCGTGACGAGATTCAGCGATTGAGTGGCAGCACCCGCCGCTGGAGTGAGCTGGCGACTCAGCGCCGCACGCAAAGCCAAGAGATCGAAACGCTTCGCGGCCGCATGATCGCCTGGGAACGCGAAGCCCGCTGCGTCGAAATCGCGACCAGCGTCTACGAAAAATGGCAAGAACGCGATCAAATTCGCGGCGAAATCGATGCCATTGAAGGCGAAGCCGCCCTTCCCGACGAAGCCCCGGGGCAGCTTGTTCAAATCGAAGCGATGCTCGAGGAGCGTCGTACCAAACTCGAAGAGATCAAAACCAAACGCCGTGGATTGCGAGACAAATCCGAGCAGCTTCCGATCAACAAGCGATTGTTCGACTTGCAAGGTCGCATCGAGGCGGCGTCGCAACAGGCCACTTGGATCGAAGCCCTGGAAGAACAGATCGATCGGCTCGACAACCAAGTCGAAAAGGCTCGCAACCAAGTCGACGCAGATGCGGATCGACTGGGCATCGAAGAAGACGAACGTTTGCGACTGGGGGAAGGTGACGACGGCGATCTGCCTGACTTGTCGCGTTCGACTCTTTCCGCGTTGTCAGCGCCAGCCAAGCACGTCAAAGAACAATTGTTCTTGCTCAAACAAGCTCGCGACGAAGGCAAAACACACAAGGTCCGCAAAGAGAAACTACACGACCAACTGCAGGAAGTCTTGCAGCGCGCCCACGCGACGGATTTGCAACAAGCGATCCGCCGCGAAAACGACAACATTGCCACGCTTCGCCAACGAATTCAGCTTGGCCAGCATCTGGAAAAGCTGAAACGTCACCACAAAGACCTCGAACGCGAATCGGTGGAACTGACCACCGATGAAGCCGTGCCGATTGATCGGCTGTGGTTGCTGTCGTTGCCATTCATCGCCGGCGGCATGTTGCTGCTGTATGGCATGTTCAACGTGTTTCAAATCACGACGTTTGTCGCTGAGCCGAATCCGACCCAGGGCATGCTGTGCATCATGTTCGGTGCGATGGCCCTGTTGGTTTACTACCTTTCACGCGAGAAAGGTCAACGCAATACCGCCCGTGACTTGGACGACTGCGAACGTCAAATCGATTCCGTTCGACGTCAACTTCGCGAGATCGAAACGGAACGCGAAGACTTGGATTCATCGCTGTCGGTCAGCAATGAGTCGCTGGAAGCTCGCTTGCGAGAATCCGAAGTCTTGCTTGGGGAACTCGACGAATCGATGCCGCTCTACCACGCTCACGAAGCGGCTCACCAGTCCTACCAAGCCGCTTACAAACGCGCTCAGAAGGCGGCCGAAGGTCTGAAGGCCGCTCGTCGCGAATGGACGGCGACATTGGATCGCTTGGGGTTGTCAACGACGTTGTCCCCCAAAAGTGTCCGCGTTCTGGGAGATGGCTACGAAGCCTTGCAAACCAGCATGCGCCGGTTGATCGAACTGAAAGAGGAACGCAACCAACGTCAACGCGAACGTCAATCGCTCGCAAAGCGAATTGAAACGCTTTATCTCGAAGCGATCGATGCCACCCAGCACGCGTTGACCGCAATGGCGGATGGCGAATCCGAATCGGCTGATCCGTCGAAGGAATACGATTCCGAGTACACGGACAATTACGAATCGAACGAGTACGAAGACGTCGAAGAGGACGACTACAGTGAATCCTACGCTCGTTCTCAGCGAAAGAATCCCAAGAAGAGTCGCAACGAAAAACGCAATCGAAATCGTGATCGCCGTGACGACAACCGGTCCAGCGAGACGGAGTCGAATCGCAATAAACGTCCGGTGACGATGCGATCCAATCCCTTGGATCAACTCAATCACTTGCACGAAGAAGTCGCTCGCCAGCAACACTGGGTCAAACAGCGTCGTCAGCTCAAGGAGCACGACCTGCAGCTGAAGAAGCAACAACTCGGGCATTCACGTGCCATCGAACGGGCCGAACAACAGCGTCGCGCTTTGTGGGCCAAGTGCGGTGTGGCGACACCGGAGCAATTCTATGAGATCGTCGACCGGAAATCGTTGCTGGTCGAATACAACTCGCAATTCAAATCGATCGACCAACAGGTCCGCTCGATGGTTGGCAACAGCGTCGAATACGACGATGTCGCTCGTGAAATCGAGGGTGTCAAGTCAACCGATTTGGAACGACGCTGGGATGCTTTGACCGCTCGGATGACCGAGACGGAGGCCCGTATCGCGACACTGCAAACCGCGCAGGGCGAGTTGGCCCAGTCGATGAAACAACTTGGCGACGATGATCGGTTGATGACCGCACGCTTGGAATTGGGTTGCATCGAACGTCAACTCGACCAACTCGCACGTCGTTGGCAAACTCTGTCGATGGCCAGTTGCCTGCTGGAGGATGTCTGCGGCACGGTCGAAAATGAACGCCAACCGGAAACCCTTCGCGAAGCTTCGTCGTTCCTGAACCAACTGACCGACGGCAAATACGTTCGCATCTGGACGCCGCTGGGGTCCAATCAACTGAAGATTGATGATGCCGAAGGCAACTCATTGCCGTTGGAAGTCCTCAGTCGGGGAACCGGGGAAGCGGTCTTCATCGCTCTGCGATTGTCTCTCGCGGCTGCCTACGCTCGCCGTGGCGTGATGTTGCCATTGGTGCTGGATGATGTGCTCGTCAACTTTGACGGGGCACGCGCCGAACACGCCGCTCGCACTCTGAAGACGTTCGCTGAACTGGGGCATCAAGTCATGATGTTCACCTGTCACGACCACATCGTTGATATCTTCCACCAAATCGGAGTGGAGGTGCGGCAGATGCCCGCCCAGGGAACTCCCGGACGAGCCCAAATCTTGCCACCGCCAGTGGAAGAGGCCTACGAGGAAGAGTACGAATACGAAGAAGAGTACGTCGAAGAAGAACCGGAAATGGAAATGGAAGAAGTGGCTCCGGAACCAGAACCCGAGCCAACTCCCGAGCCACTTCCGATCGTCGTGGAGGCCCCCAAACCGGAACCCGTCGTCGTTGTGGCGCCCCCAGTGGTCAAACCTGCCCCCAAGCCGATCGAATTGGTGGTGGAAGACCGGCGTCCAGTCAAACCCAAGTCCAAGTTCCACTACAAGTTCCAAGATGTGGCCCGGCAAAATCGACGCGTGCGTCGTCCTGAGCTGATCATCCAGCGTCCCGAACGGCGACCGGAACCTGAGCCTGAAATCGAACGTGAAGTGGTCGAGGAAGTCAGCTCACCGGATGCCATCGGTTGGGCGTGGTTCCAACGCGAACCCGCCGACGGTCACATTGATGCGGAGGAAGCTGCTGCGGAAGCCGCTCGGAATCAGTGGCTGGACGCAGAGGACCGCGAAATGCAAGCGGTTGTCAGCGAAGCGGAAGCGATCGGCAGTTTGGTTCACGATGAAGCGACCCGGTCCAGCTCGGACGGATCGTCGGACAGTTCGTCTTCCTGGTGGACCGGCGAACGCACCAAGTCCTGAAGCTATCCCGAATCAGTTTCCCGATGATGGCAAAGCACGGCGGTGCCGGAATCGCACCAACCGAGGTGCGGGCACTGCCGAATCAGGCTGGACGGGCTTCTGTGAATCGTCCACCGACCACGAAGGCTTCTCGCGAAGGGCTGTTGCGGTGCAACAGCCTCATTCCGATTTCGTAGCACTTGGATTGATGACGACGCGCTCGGACCACACGCAGCTGCAGCCAAAACGTGGGCAAGATCAATCGCACCTCTTCCTGCGGAAACAACTCGAAAGGCGTGACGATTCCGCACGCATTCTTTGAGAAGTCTCGCGTGAAGACCCCGATGGGATGAAACGCACGAGGCAAACTCGGCAGCGCTTTTTCGAAGTACATCACCCCGCACGTTCGCACGATGCGGCGTTGAGCCTGTCTTTGGTCGCAGTAATTCACCGCGGCCACGCCGGACTCATGAAAGAAGTCTGACCAAGCCTCTGGGAGATCGATTTCCCAATCGGTCGCCCGGACTACTTCGGCATAGTGCTTTGGATAATCGAAATCCAACATTCCACCATCTCCGGGTCAAGGGCCTTGCCGCTTTCGCGACGAATCAGGTTACACGCGTCTTCGCGTGACATCGGTGTTCGATAGGGACGCTGACTGGTCACCGCTTCGTAGATATCGACGACCGCACACAAACGCCCCCAGGGGTGAATTTCGTCGCCGGCACTGCCGACGGGATAGCCACCGCCATCGAGTCGTTCATGGTGCTGGTACACCATCATCAGTTGACCAAACGTCAAATCATCGCGAAGAGCCAATTGCCGGAAGCCATCCCCGGGGTGCTTCTTGATGATTGCAAACTCGTCTTCGTCCAAGCGTCCTGGTTTTGTCAGAATCTGATCGGGGATCTCGAGCTTTCCAAGGTCATGCAACAACCCGCCCGCGACCACCAATTCGACCTCACGCTGGTTCATGCCCAGTTCATCCGCCAACATTCCGGCGTACAACGCGACGTTGGCACTGTGTGTGAAGGTGGCGTAGTCGTGATGCAATACGCGAAATAGGTCGCCTGCGGCAAAGTCATCGCGTGAAACCAATTTGGCTGCCAATCCGCCTAGCTCGCTGGCGGCACTGACCGTGGTGTCTTCGTCGTGACCGGCAAAGCTGCATTTCAGCACATCCAGCACGACCTCGTTGAGCGCCGCGGAACGCTGCGAATTGGTGACCGATTCATCACCACCACCCGCCGCCATGTCGCGGAGGTATTCTTGGTAGCTGGAACGTCCCTCCCTTTCAATGAACAGCTTGGTCACCCCTCGTGACTTCAATTTGTTCAGATCCTGGGACTTCATCGGGTAGTTCGCACCTCGATAAAGCTTCGCTTCCTCGGTGGATCCCACCCGGCAATACAGATCCGCACCAATCACCGAAGACGGTGACAGCGTGGACACACTGATTGCGATGAGATCCGAGACGAGCATTGGGTTGCTGCGTTATCCGTACGTTTGGGGGGCTTTGCTCTGGTACGAACCAGAACCATTCAAACGTACAGTGAGGATCGTGGCGAGCTGCAGTTCTGCACGGATTCTTTCCCCTTTCACCAATCTGAAAAGGGCACATCCCGCACAATTGGAACGAGCGTTCCAGCCCCTGCGAAAAATTTGCACTCGTTGCCGATCGCATCACATTCGTTCAGACTGCTGACATTGCGGCATTGGTGCCGAAAACACACGATTCTCGATGACAGAAAAGGTTGGCATGCCAGACTTTTATCAACACGACATGATCACGACGATCCACGATCTTCGTTCGGCCAAGCTGGACCACTTGGAGTCGATGCTTCGCGAATCGACTGAAGATCATGCGATCGGCCTCGTGTTGCCCGTCACCGCATCGGATATGCGAGCCGAACCTTTCGATGTGATCGTTCGAGAATTGGCCCAAGCCGATTACATCGCCTCCATCGTCGTCAGCCTGGGGGTCGCTCCGAATCAAAGTGATTTCGACGAAACCTGTGCCAAAATCGCCCCTCTGGGCGACCGTGCCAAAGTCCTTTGGACGGACGGCCCCGACGTTCAAGGTCTCTACAACGAACTGATTGACTCCGGCATCGATGTCTCCGTTCCTGGCAAAGGCCGCAGTGTCTGGACCGCGTTTGGGTTCCTGTTGGATGATCCAGACATTGAAACGTTTGTGCTGCATGACTGCGACATCGTCGATTACGACCGTCAACTGCTCTCGCGACTGTGCCTGCCGATGGTGCACCCGGGGCTCGATTTTGAGTTCTGCAAGGCCTACTACGCGCGGGTCACGGATCGAATGCACGGCCGCGTGGTGCGGCTGTTGGTGGCTCCTTTGCTGCGAGCCTTGATGCAATGTTTTCCCGAGAATCAATTTGTGCGATTCCTGGGGAACTTCCGGTACCCGCTCTCGGGCGAATTCTCCCTGACCCGCAACTTGGCCCGTACCAACCGAGTGGCCAGCGATTGGGGATTGGAAGTGGGGACCCTCGCGGACGTCTACCGCAACACATCTCACAAACGTGTTTGCCAAGTCGACCTGGCTCGCCTCTATGAGCACAAGCACCAAACGCTTGCGGTTGATCAGCCCTCCAGCGGCTTGATCAAAATGGCGCTCGACATTCTGACCACGATCTACCGAACCTTGGCTAGCCAGGGCATCGTGTTTGGTGAGTCAACGTTTGTGACCCTGCGAGCCTCGTTCCTGCGGATCGCTCAAGACTGCATTCGCCAGTACGCCGCTGACGCGCGAGTCAACTCGCTGGCCTACGATCGTCACTCTGAAGAAATGGCCATCGAAGCGTTCGCCCAATGTGTCACGCAAGCCGGTGAGATCTTCGCGGAGGATCCCAGTGGCAACCCATCGATCCCCAACTGGACTCGCGTCCGGGCGGCGTTCCCCGACTTCACCTCGCGCTTACGCGACACGGTGAAGTGACAGGACAGTGAAGTGACGGGGCTTCACGGGATGCCAAATCGGCCCCGTGATCCGTCACTCTTCGGTGGTCATTGCGATCGCGTCCAGAGCCAACAGGCGATAGCGCACCCGATCGCTTGGCGAAAGCGTTGGCAGGTGAGCACGCCGGCGACTGTCCAACAGGATCTCGTACAATCCTGCGGCGGACCGCGGCCGTGGCATGGAACGAATCAGACCCGCCCGCAGCGATTCATCCGCCCAGCGGGTTTGGCCAATCAGCTGCAGATCCAAACCACGTCGTTTCGTCCAGTCGCGATGCACTGCCCCATGGATGAGGCTGGCTTCGATCGCGATGTCGAGTGAATCGATCCCGCCGCGAACGCCGAATTGGTCGGGCAAATTGGCGTCAAACTCTTTCTGTGATTCGGTGCGTTGATCGATTTCTTCTTCGATCACTTCGGGGGTCTCAATCATCGGTGCGGGCGAATAGATCAACAGCGGAACATCACGCCCCACTCGCATTCGCCGAACCACATCGATCATCTCAATCGCCGATGCGTCTCGCGGCTGTTCTTTCGAAACGACCAGCCGGACGTCATCGCCGAGCGACAACATTCGCTCCAGGGAAGCGACTGACGAAACAAGTTTGGGTTGGAATCCCGCCCCCGCCATGATTCGTTGCCAAGAGGAAATGATCTCGGGGCGATTCTCCAAAATGATCGCGACGCCTTGCTCCCCGAGCGTCGCCATTTGCAGCCAACGATCCTGAACGCGTGACATCCCAGCGAATGTCAGCTTGGGGTCAGCCGTCAGCAACCGCGCGATCGTGGCAGCGGCTTCATAGCGTACCGTGGCACTGGGGTGATCCACTGTTTCGATCAACACACTCGGGTCGGCACCTCGCCGCAGCAAACCCGCCGCCAAACCACGGCTGAGTTCTCCGTCAATCAATCGCAACACACCAACCGCCGCCGGATCGTTGTCGGTTTCAACGCTGTTCTCCAGCACTGGCAACGCCCACGCGGCCAAAACCTCTTCGGCGGCCGTTTTTCCGAAGAAGCTTTGGATGAATTCATCGCGATTCTTGGCGTCTCCCCAATCAGGGTCGTTTGCGACTCGGTATGCCAACTGGGCGGTCAGTTGTTGGACCACGCTGCTGGAATCTTCGTCACCGACTCGGCTCAGTCGCGCTGCCGCATCGGCTGCGTTTCGAAATGCCACCACCCAGGTCGCCGCTTGTGTTGGAACCACACCGTCGCGTTTGGCATTGATCGCCCAAACCGAGACATCACCAAAATCATGTTGGCTGCCAATGGATTCGTTCATCGCATCGTGCAGCGCCAACCGCATGACTCGCAGGGCAGGCTCTCGCGTCTCCGGATCCGTCTTCGACGCCGCTTCCAGTCGTCGTGCGAGTAGATCGACTTGGACTTCTTGCAAACCCGACATCGCCAGTGCATCGAACGCCTTCGAGCGAGCCGAATCGGTTCCATACAATGCAACGCGGCGAAGGCCAGCGATGCCGGCGTCACGATCGATCTTCAACAACACTCGCAAGTCTTCCCGTCGCTGATTCAAATCCGTGGTTCGAACGATGTCGCCAATCAATGCCGCGGACGCGTACTCGCCAGCTCGGAACAAGGTGCGATAGGCCGAGAGTTTTTCGTCGTCGCTGGCCGAGGTCAACTTCTTGATCGCCGCCTGCAACCTGCTCGGGTCGCGAAGCGTTTTGGCACGAGCTTCAAAGATCCCGTCGAGAGCCGTCTTGGCTTCGTCGGAAACTTCCGTCGCGGACGATATGCGAAGACGCTGGTCGGAGCCGATTTGGGAAGCGATTCGCGCGGCGCGATCGGCCGCGGGGGCGTTGTTGGCGAGCGGCCTCAACAGTTCATCCACTGCCGACCAAGCCCGAATGCGTGCCAATGCGTCCAGGCTGCGACCGAGTGCTTCCGGTCCGCCGGTGGCTTTCAACTTCAATTGCACCACCACCGGATCGGGTGGCAGTCGAACCGATTCGCTCTCCTCCACGGTCTCTTGAGCGACAACGCTGAGCGATCCCAAGCTGACAAAGATCCAGCCAGCGGCAAAAATGGCGACGAGGAAGCGATCGAAAAAACGGTCAGCCATTCGGGAAATCCGAGGGTTGGCGAAGATGACGAATGAGAAGCGTCCCCATTCTAATCCGTCGCACCACGGATTCACCTTTCTTCAGACCAGCTTTCTGCATGATCAGAAACACGTTCGCAACTGGGACTCAGCGTCCAATCAGAAGTCCGATTGTTCGGATTGACGCAGTTCTTCCAGCCGGGCATGGGCCTCGTCCGCCCAGGGGCTGCCCGGCGAAAGCTGCAGGAATCGCCGCCAATGATGCTCTGCTTCCACGCTGCGGTGCAGGTCTTCGAGGATCCGGGCCAAGTTGTAGTGCACGTCGGGGTAGTCATCGTGCAGTGCCAACGCACCTCGATAGGCCGCGACCGCCAACTCGGGCTGGCCGGTTTCTGCCAAAACCCCCGCCAAACTCGAGCGGGCTTCGACAAAATCGGGGTCGACCTCCAACGCCGCGTAGTAGCGTTCTCGCGCGGCGATGGTTTCCCCGATTCGGTACAGCAACTCGCCAATCTGGAAATGGATGTCCGACCGAGCTCCATCCCGAGCCAACACGGCGTGGTAGCAATCGATCGCGAATTCAAGTTCTCCGGAATCTTCCGCCTGGTACGCTGACAGCAACAAGTCATCCTCGTCGTCCACCAGATCTTCGGCGGGCGGGAACTGCATCGAATCATGTCCGGTTGCGGTCTCGGTTCCGTTGGTGCTCAGCCCGGCGGTAGGCGACGACGTTCGAGCCGATATCGGATCCGATGACCTGATACCAAATTCATCGGCGATCGATTGACCCGGCGCGAAAACGGCAGGATGGAAGTGTCCATCGGGACTTCCGCTGCTGACTCATCGGCACCCTCCAACGCGTCGAAATCGAATCGCAATTGACCTCCTGGTTCGATCAGTCCTTCGCCCTGACGAAGCAAAACGTGTTTGCCTTCGACCAAGATGGACAACTGATCCAAGGGACGCCTCAAGTTGGGAACGACTTCCACCCACTGCATGATTCGCCGTTCAATGGCCTCGGGACTGGCCCCCGATGCAACCCACGCCGCCAACCGTCGCGCAGTGGCGACTTCTTGAAAATCAAAGTACGGCAGTTTGTGCAGCGTCCGCACGGGACGAATCAGTCCGCGGCGATGCCAGCGGCGAATGACTCGCACGGAAACGCCCAATAATTGAGCCAACATGGCTGGCGTGTGAAGTTGGCGGATGGATTGCTCCGCATCCACCAATCCGAGTTGTTGCCACAAATCGGTCTCGTGCAAGATCTCGACATCCGCGTCGTCCCCTCGCCGCTCTGTCGCTCGTTCGATCAGCTCGGCTTCGGCCAGGGGGGATTCTTCGGCTCCAATCACGATGCAGTCCACCGACGACGCCTCGCTTTCGACCACCACCGCGCCATACGAACGCAGCAAGTTCGTGGCTTCGCGACGGTTCATTCCTCCCAATCGCCCGACGATCACCATTCGTCGACCGGACAACGCATCGCTGGGCAACGGTTCGAGTTCGAAGCTTTCTGCGTCATCCTCTTCGCCGTCGTCGTCATCCCGATCAATTTCATCTCGACCGATGTCATTCAATCGATTGCTGTCGAAAGGGATGGCGTCCGTGTCGGAGTGGGCAGCCTCCAACTTGCCATCCAGCGTGTTGGCCAGGTCGTCGTTCTGCGATTCGATGTCGTCGTTGGAAGGCATGATGCCGACAAGATATCCGATCAGCATCTGCCGACCACTCCGGATTCCGGTCGCTGGACAGATTGTCGCCTGACTGTCCCGCGAAAGTGTCTGGGATCTGGACTCGAGGCAATGGTGGGGCAGGATCGCTTGTTCGTGGGCTAACGAATGCACCGGTTGCCTCGTTCTTTCCGGTTCTGCGAGGAGATTGAAAACAGGGCGACTTTGCTGGCCAGGGAACCGATACGGACGAAGGGTGTTCCTTTCACGACACGCCATCTCCTCCCAACTCCTTCGCAGGTTCTTTCGTCATGCTTGTCACTCGCTTGGGCAAAATCACGGTGCTCGCCGTCGCCGCGGGAGGCCCTTACGTCGCTTCGGAAACCGATTGGGGACGCAGTGCCGCGGGTTCCGTCACCAATGTCTTTCGGGGGGAAGGAATTTCTGGCACGGGTTGGGGATCTGGTGAAGCACCGATTGGCGGCGTCACCCACTCCCCCGATTCGGACCGCTACCCGGTTCACTCGCACCACCAAGTCGAAACGCTTCGTGGGGTCTCATCCCAGCGTTACCGCTACGAACCTGAAATCGCCAAGAAGCTCGGTGCGATCCCCGCCACAGACGAAACACCGTCGCTGGCGGGAAACAACGTCGCCGACTTGCGAGAGGTTTTGCGTTTCGACTTGACGACCCAAGCGGTACTGAATCGGTTTTCGCGAGTCTCGACCGTGCTAGCGGATCTGCAACTCGAGGGGCTGCGAGTGCCGATCGTCACCGGCACCCAAACCACCGATTTGGCTGGCACGCTGACGTACTACTTTGATCGTTCTGGTTCGGTCCAACGGATTTCGTTGCATGGCTTCACGGGAGACCCTTCGCGTTTGGTGACGACGATCCAATCGCACTATGGACTCGCCCGGGAACCCACCCTGGAAGCCGGTGTGTTCACCAAACGTTGGAACGGTGCCCCTGTTCACTTCCTGCGTTTGACTCACGCCCCGGTGGTCTTCAGCGACGCTGTGCACCAAAAGTACACGGTGTTCTTGGAACTGAACCAACCCAACCTGGCGTATGGGATCAGTGACGAAGCCAAACGAATCGTGGTCACTGACCAGTGGACGGGGCGTTGGTAACAGCGGTGTCGCCCATCAATGTCTGCAGCCCCGCGTCCATGTTGAGGCGGGGCTGATAGCCGAGCCGTTCTTTGGCGGCGGTGATGTCAAACGAGTGATCTTTCGCGAGCTGCGAAGCGACAAAGCGAGTCATTGGTGGTTCGCTGGTTCGTCCTGTCCATCGATACACGGTTTCCAACATTGCACCGATCCGGTACGCGGCCGCGAAGGAGATCGACTTGGTCGGCGGATCGACGCCATGAACCCGACACAATTTCGCGATCCAATCCCAGCAATTGACAGGCTCGTCCTGCGTGACAAAGTACGCTCGCCCTGCCGCCACTTCAGGCCGCTCTCGCAAGGCATCGATCGCGTCCAGGTGAGCCGCGGCGGCGTTGATCACGTGAACCGTGTCAATCACATTGCTGCCGTCGCCAATGATTCGCAACCGTCCGCTGCGAGCACGCTGTAAAACACGAGGGATCAAGTGCGGGTCATTGGGTCCCCAGATCAAATGCGGGCGCAGCGCAACCGTTCGCATCCCACCCAGCTGATCCGCCGCCAAAATTTCCTGTTCGGCAATCGACTTGGTGTGCGGGTAATGGCACATCCAGGACGTCGGATACGGTTCCGATTCATCGACGTCACGCTGATCTCTGCCATCAAACGTGACGCTGGGACTGCTCGTGTAGATTAGCTGCGAAACGCGAGCTTCCTGGCAGGCTCGCAATAAATTTCGTGACGCCACGACGTTGTTGTCAAAGTAGTGCTGCCAGGTTCCCCAGACCCCAGCGACGGCCGCGGTGTGAATCACCACGTCGGCGTCTGCGATCACCCGGTCCAAGTAACCGTTGTCCAGTAAATCGCCGCGGTGGTGCGTCATCCCCGCGCGAACCAAATCAGGGGTTTCGCGACGCGACAGCCCGACAACTTCCCAGTCACGTCGCAACAACTGGCGAACAATTTCTCCGCCCAAAAATCCACTGCAGCCAGTGACGATCACCCGCATCAGGCAGGCTCCAATGCAGGCGATGAATCGGAGGTCGAGCCGTCGTCGGATTCGGGCGTGTTCCCATCCTGCGTGTCTGCCGCACTTGGATCGACCGCGGGATCCTGGCTGGCAGGAAATTTGACGAACACCCGGATCAAGATCACCACCGCGATTGCCAACAATGCCGACCCGAACACAAACGGAGCACCAGGGAACTCAAACGGTGCGTTCTCTGATGTGAAGTAACCCAGCAAACCGCTGGTGAACAACAGCGGTGCCGGGATGTTGGTCAAACTGATCAGGGACGTCAGCGCGCCTTGCACCTTGCCTTGTTCTTCGGGATTGACTCGACCCGCCACCAAACTTTGAATCGCGGGTCCCGCCAACCCTGCCAATGAACCAAACACGACGATGCAAGGGATCATCCATCCCTGCGATGCCAATCCGTATCCTAAGAACGCGATGCACGAAACACAGGTTCCCATCACTGCCGTCCGCCGTTCCCCCAAGCGTTTGATCATGGGACGTACCAAGCCGCCTTGGACGATCGCCGCCATCAAACCGACCAACGCCAACGTCAAGCCGTTGGTGACCTCGTTCCATCCGAAACGATACCCCATCGACAACACCCAAACGTTTTCCAAGCCACGCTGAGCCAACGAGGAAAACATGAATGCGACGGCCAGTCCGGCGATCATCGGGTAATTCCGAAGTCGCGAGATCGTTCCGAGCGGGTTCATTGCGGCGAGTGAAATCGAGCCTCGTTTTTCAGGTGGCAACGACTCGGGCAAGACAAAGTACCCGTACAACCAATTGACCAACGACAATCCCGCTGCCACGAAGAACGGCAATCGAATGTGCACGCCGCCCAGCACGCCACCCAGTGCGGGCCCAATGATGAACCCCAGCCCAAACATCATGCCGACCAACCCAAAGTTGCGAGCCCGGGTTTCTTGCGTTGAAACGTCAGCGATGTAAGCATTCGCGGTCGAGAAGCTGGCCCCCATCACCCCGGCGACAATTCGCCCGACAAACAACCATCCCACCGAAGGTGCCAACCCGGTCACGATGAAGTCGACGCCCAAGCCAAACAGAGACGCCAAAATCACCGGACGCCGTCCGAATCGATCGGAAAGAGCGCCCAACACAGGAGCAAAGAAGAATTGCATCAGCGAATACGTCGCGCCAATCACGCCGACGTAAAAACTGGCTCGTGATGTGTCGCCGCCCACAAACTGTTTGATCAATTCGGGCAACACCGGAATGATGATTCCGATTGCCAAAATGTCGATCAACAATGTCAACAGGATGAATGCCATCGCCGCCGGACGTCGCTGGTGCGGAGGCGTGATCAAGGCATTCTGGGGGGCAAGAGTGAGGCGGGGACGTCAGAGAAGTGGCCCACACCTTACGATCCACTCCGCTTGGCGTCGAGATGGGCGATCTCGCCTGTTCCGACACTCCCCCAAGCCGGTTCGACGCTCAAAAGCAAGCCGGCAGGCGGACTCAAAAAGCCCGTCATTCCGATCCCTCGGCAAGCCGCGCCCGGCTTTCGACGGGCCAACTGGCGGTTTAAACTGGTCGGTTGATCCATCGTTGGCGTGTTGAACACACGCTCAACACAAGAGCTTCTCAGTGGTGATCTGTACTCACCGCACTTCTTGTGTTGCCAAACGGATTTTGCTCCTTCTAAGGTTCTCTCGGATGCCCCAAGGCTTCTACACCCAGTGCGTCGTTGTTTTGCTGCGCGAACGCGTGTCGATGCGTAAAATTGCTGCCGCAATCGATGAATACGAACCGTCGGATCCCTTGCCCGCCACAGCGGACTGGGCGATCGCGGGACCGTCATTGATCATGGACATGGACGAAGAAACGCCCGGTCATCTGGCGATCGACCTCGTCGACCAACCCTGGCCAGACGACATGCAAATCGATGATCCTGATTCCCACGTTCGCCAAGCGTGGTCCAACGGTTCGTTTGGACCCAATACCTTTCCGGGGTCACTGCAGCGTGCCCTCGAGCAACTGTGGGTCTGGGACGAGGGCAAAGAAGAGGTCCCCCAGCACACTGCGTTTCTGCGAATCCGCAGCAGTTACATCCTCAAAACCGACGAAGACGACGCGCCGCTGACGCCCGAAGCGTACGAACCGTTTGATGAACTCGCGCTGATCACCGAAGTCGCCGCGGCACTGACCGAGCTGCCTCAGGCCATCGCCTACTTCAACCCTGCCGGCGAAACGATCCGCAGCCTGGAAGGAATGAACCAGGTCATCCAAGAATCGGAGGACAACGACTTTCCACCCTTGGATTTGTGGGCCAACGTTCGACTCTACAGCTTGGACGATGGATTCGCGGCCATGGACACGGTTGGCAACAACCAACTGGATCTGCCGGACATCGAAGCCTTGTTCCTCGCTGAAGCCTACGACTTCAATGACATCGACGAACTGCTTCGCCTGATCACTTGTCACCTGATCGAAAGCGAAGAACCGTTCGAAGACGGGGACACGGTCCAAGGCCCCAACGGCGTCACCTGGGTGATGCATCAATGTCCCGACAGTATTTCTGATCCACCGCGTTCGGTGCTGCGATTCCTACCGCAAGACGGCCACGAATTGCCGGCACAGTATCAACCCGCTGCGGAATGACACGGGCAGGTGATCACTCGCCAATGCAGTACAAGTACTCTTGGCGTTGGTCACCTTCTTGCACACCGACTCGCAAGTAAATGCGTCCGCCACTGATGGCCGGGGTGGCCATCACGGAATCCCCGAGTTTGTTCTCTGCAATCAACTCGAACGATTCGCTGTCGGCCGCGAAGATGAAGCAGGTGCCTTCTTCATTGACGGCATAGATGCGTTCGTTGACCAGCACCGGTGACGATGTGAAATCACCGCCCAAGCGTGATTTCCACTTCGTCTCGCCCGTTTCGCAATCAACGCACATCGCAACCCCGGCGTCCAGCGTCATGAACAAGTTCCCGTCTTGGTGCAACATCGAAGGCACGTAAACCCGGGTGCCAACTTCCCAAGCGATCTCGCCCGATCCATCCGCCACCACGGCGGAAATGTGACTCTGCGGGTAACCACCCGATGTGAAGACGTGCTTGCCATCGGTCACGGTGGTCGTGACGCACTCGGTGGTCGCCCCCTCGATCTCCCAGTTCACTGTTCCGGTTTTCGGATCCAAACTGGTGACCAAATCGCACCCCGTCAGAACCAACTGATCTTTCCCGGCCACGGACAAAACCACAGGGGAAGGGTAGTTCGGTTCTTTCGGACGCTGATGACGCCAAACCACGTTTCCGGTGACGCGGTCCATCGCCACCACTTGCCCACCTGCTTTGTTGTCCGCCGACGCGATCACAAGGTCGTCATAAACCGTGGGCGAAGAACCGTATCCCTGGTGAATCTGGTACCGACAAAGCTTTTGCTGCCACAGCAGTTCGCCGTCCAAGCTCACCGCCGACGTGTAGACGGCTTTGTTCGAGTAGAAATTGACAAACACACGTTCCCCGTCCGTCGCGGGAGTGCAGGATGCCCAGGAAGCTCTGGTGTTGGGTTCGCGTTGGTCGACGGTGTCGAATTCACCTTCATGCACCACGGCTTCCCAAACCAGTTCCCCTGAATCGCGGTTCAGGCACACCAGCAATTGCGAGTTTCGAGCCTTGTCGGCGACTTGCAGGTAAACCCGATCGCCCAGCAGAATCGGTGAACCATGACCACGATCGGGAAGCGGGGTCTTCCAGATGATGTTCCGTGTGCCATCGTCCGAATCACTCCACTGTGTCGGAGGATCTTGATCGCCGACGCCGTGTCCCTGACGATCGGCACCGCGCCACCAGGGCCAGTCAGTTTCTGAAAACGTTGGTGTCTCAGCCCAACTGAATTCACACGACATCAGGAAACAGGCGATTCCCGCCAAAAGCATCTTTTTCATTCCATCACCGTCCCGTTTCACTGTGTTGACAATCATCGCGAAAGAACCAGCCCAATTCGCAAGTGAGTGAATCGAAACACTCTCCTGCTGGCGCAGCGAGCCAGTATATCAACCCACCACTTTGCCTGGGGCAACGCTGGGCTGCGAAACGTTTGATGTTGTGGAGCGTATCGATTTGCGCAAGTTCTGTTCCACGACTTCGCCCCAACGGGGGCGGCCCTATAACAGCCCAGGGCAACGCCTGGGCTGATGGAAATGTTGGCAGGGTGGTAAGTGTGCGAACCGAATGCAACTCATTGAAAAAGCTAAATTGACAATTGAAAAATGCAAATTGATGCGATTTCATCCACGCATTCCGGCATTTTACAATTGTCAATTTGCACTTTAACTTTTTCAATAACGACAAACGCCGTATCAATACCATTCGTCGGAAACCGCCCAAACCGCCTGGTTGATTTCATTTTTATCAGCCCAGGCAACGCCCTGGGTTACGGCGGGACCAAGATTGCAAAGCCCCGTTGGGGTGTGGGACAGAACCAAAATGAACGCCACAACTCCAAACATGTTGCAGCCCAGCGTTAACGCACGGTTACCGGAGACGAACCGGACGCAATCGCGTACCGGCTGAGTCAATCAACAGCCTGGAACGCGGCGAGTGAAGCAAGGTCAATTCGTTCTCATGACACACGATGCGTCAGGGCAACTGTTCGTACTTGCGGTACAACTGCTTGTGCTTGTTTCCCAAGTCGACTTGGCGACCTTGCACATAGGCATCCACCACTCGCGTGCCTGATTCGAAGACGTCGCCATCGGCAATGATCAGCGTCGCATGATGCTTTGCTGCCAATGTCCCGACCAGATCTGCCACGCCTAGGATCTCGGCGGGAGACTGCGTGATGGCTCGGACGGCTTCTTCATGTGGCAAACCATGCGCGACCGCAACACCCGCCTGATAGGCCAGGTTGCGAAGATTCGACGCACCACCGGGATAGCCCGCACCCTCTCCAGCAATTGCGAAACGCACGCCGGACTCACGGAGTTGAGCTGGCAATGAATACAGTGCATCGACGGGGTCTGAACGCCGGCGTGGCAAGCGATACGTGGCGATCAAGATCACCGGGATATCGTGAGCGGCCAAGCGATCGACGCAGTGCATCGCGTCGGCACCGCCACACAACACCATCGGAATCCGTCGCGACGTGAAGAACGAAATCGCTGATTCGATCGCGCCCAAACGATCCGCTTGAACGAACACAGGACGCTCACCACGAATCACTGGAATCAAGCTTTCCAATCGCAAATCCGTGGAACCGCTGTCGTCCGCCGCAATCGATTCACCATACCGGCGGGCTCGTTCGAGCAAATCATCCAGTTCCTGAATCTGTTCGTCATAACGTTTGGCCTTGTCCTTGGAATCACCGCCGCGAGGCATCACGGATTCCCAATTCACGCACAAACCGGCCGGGCCTTTGACCAACATGTCTTGGTACGACCAACCATCGAGCTGCATCACGCCGGATTGCCCTTGCAACAAACGTCCGCCCGGAACCACGTGCGCCAACATCACGCCGCCCGCTCGTGCCACCGGAATCAGTTCACTGTCCGGATTGAACGCGACCCAGGAACGAACATTCGGATTCAGTTCGCCACGTTCGACATTGTCGACCGTCACATCCACCGCCGTGATTTCTCGCAGTCCGATGTCGGTGTACGAGTCGATCAAACCTGGGTACACGTGTTTGCCCTTTCCATCGATCACGCGAGCCGAATCGGGTAGCCGGACTGAATCGCCGACTTCGCTGATCATTCCGTCCTCAAACAGAATCGAGCCATTGGATACGATCGATCCGTTGCCCAAGTGCAGCGTGGTATTGCGGATCACGATGGGTTGCTTTTGGGGCGAACCAGGAACGATGTCATGCGCCCGGAGGTTGACTTGCCAGCCTGTCTGGCTGCAGACCACCGCGAACGCGACAACGAGCAACGTCGAAAATGACCGGTTGTTCATGCAATTCTTGTTCATGGAATGGCTCATTGGACTTCCTCCGATCGTTGTGACTTCGCCGATCGTTGTGACTTCGCCGCTTGTTGGGCAGCTTGCCGGGCGTTTTGTTGAACACTTTGTTGAGCACCGCGAGAATTGCAGAACTCGTCGTAACGCAGCCAGCGTTCCTCCTCCTTCAGTTCCATCGTTTGGTGGTCTGCCAATGCTTTCTCGTCGTCGTCCTTGGACGGTTCTTCCGAATCGGTCTTCGGCTTGCCATCAAGCAATTCCTGAATCAGTTCGTTTCGCCAGGCCTCGTCGCGAGCACGCAGTTTCGCCTCGTCCTCCAACCGGAACATCGGACGACCGTCGATCCATGTCTGTTCGCAACGCGAAGTCGTCGACATCGGGGGGCCACTCCAAACGACCAAGTCCGCCTCTTTGCCGACTTCGATCGAACCCACACGGTCTTCGATCCGAAGTTGTTTGGCCGGATTCAGCGTGACGAACTTCAACGCTTCCGTTGGTGGCACGCCGCCATACTTGATGGCTTTGCCAGCCTCAGTGTTGAGGTGCCGTCCCATCTCAGCATCATCGCTGTTGTAAGAAACCACGATGCCTTTGTTGTGCATCAAAACACCGTTGTAAGGAATCGCATCGTAGACCTCGAACTTGTAGGCCCACCAATCTGCGAAGGAGGATGCCATTGCACCGTGCTCCACCATCCGGTCAGCCACTTTGTAGCCTTCCAAGATGTGCTGCAACGATCCAATCCGAATCCCGAATTCATCAAGCACATCCAGCGTCGCCATGATCTCGTCCTGGCGATAACTGTGACAGTGAATCCAACGCTTGCCATCCTGAATCTCCACCAGCGTTTGCAGCTGCAAATCCACTCGTGGCGGCAACGTGTCGCGTTGCCCCGAACTCCAGCGACGATGCGCCCCGGCATACTCGCGGGCCGCCAGGAATTGGTCGCGGAGCAATTGCTCGACTCCCATTCGCGTGTTGGGGTAACGCGACGTGTTTCGCTTGACGTTTTCGCCGAGTGCGAACTTGATCCCCAGCGGAGCGTCTTGGAACCGGAAGTCATCCATCGAATCTCCCCAACGGAACTTCACCACTTGGTTTTGGCCTCCGATCGGATTCGCAGAGCCGTGCAGGATATTCGCGGTCGTCACCCCACCGGCCAACTGCCGATAGATCGTGATGTCGGTGTTGTCGATGAAGTCACCGACGCGAACTTCCGACGTGACGACTTGTCCGGATTCATTGATGCCCCCGTCAGTCGCCGCGTGCGAGTGGCAATCGATCAGACCCGGAGTGATGTGTTTGCCCGATGCATCGATGATCGTGCAGTCTTCCCCCGTCGGCACCGTGATGTGTTCGTCGACGGTGACGATTCGGCCGTTTTCAACCAGCACATCCATCGGTGTTTCCGGGACTCGGAGGTCGTCGCGATCCTCACAGGTCCAAACCAAAGCCCCTTGAAATAAGACTCGCGTCACGGGAGCGACCGGTTCGCTTCGCCCATAAACCCCGAGAGGACGAACAACTTGCAGTTCTTCAACAACAGGTTCGTCCGCCGCGGATTCTTCGGGGGCCTGCTCGGGCTCTGCCGATGCCACCTCACCTTCTGGAGGTTGTTCGCCATCCGCATCCTTTGAATCGTCAGAGTCCTCGCTTTCGACGTCCTTGTCTTCAGGGGCCTCGTCGTCAGACGCCTTTTCATCCGTTGACTCTTCTTCGGGTGTCTTGTCGGAGTCCGTTTCGGGTTCAACCCAACTGGTCTCAAAACGCCGGGCTGGCTTCCCGATCGGATAGAACTCGATCGACAGCGGCTCGGATTCGGATACCTTCTCCAACGATTTGGCACCCGAACGAATCACCACTCGGTGCGTGCCTTCGGGCAATCCGAGAGCCTGGCACAAAGCGTCTTCCGAATCCTCGCAAGTGATCTGGCCAGCGAACTGATCCAATCGTTGAACGATCTTCTTCAGTTTTTGCTTGCTGGTCTGCTCCTTGGGTTCCTCGTCCTTGTTCTCTTTCGAGCCTTCCTCTTCCGATTTCGTTTCGTCTGAGGCATCGGACTCGCTTTCAGTGTCCGACTCTTCGTCGTCCGTTTTGCTGCTGGCGGTGTCGCCATCAACCGATTCGTCGCTCGACTCCTTCAGGTTTTCTTTCTCGCCTTCGAGCACTTCTTCGTCCGTCTCTTCCTTGGGGGTGGTGCCAATCAAATCTGCCGACAAGCGGCCGTCTTTTTGTGTGATCGCGAGCTTCACTTGGGTTGCCGAATCCGCCGGCATCCGAAGCTTCCACGAGCCGACCAGCGACGCCACTTTGGTCTCGGGCTCCTCGTTGACAACGAACTCTTGGCCGTCGACCAGGACCTTCCAAACCTTCGTGTCTTTTTCAAACAGATCGCCACTCGCGACAATCAAATTCGCAGACATCCCGGCGGCGATGCGGCCATGCGACCGCTCCAGCCCCAGCATTCCAGCCGGTGTGGTGGTGAGCGCGGCGATGGCGTCGCGACGTGACAACCCTCGTTTGACTGCCGTTCGCAAGCGAGCCAGGAACTTGCCCGGATCATCCAGCCGATCGGTGGTCAAACAAATGGTCGCGCCTTGGCGAACCATTTCGGCTGGGTTCGTGGGAGCGAACTTCCAATCCATCAGGTTGACCAGGTCCACTTCACGAGCGGACTCGGGCGTCGCCACGTCGGGGGCCTCTGGAAAATCCAACGGCAACAACAGCACACGATCCAGAGCCGCGATCGCTGCCGCCTCGCGGTACTCTCGGCCGGACCCGCGGACGATGGATCGCAGCGAGAACTCGTTCGCAATCTTCTGAGCTCGCAGTGCCATTCGTTCGTTCGGGCAATCAAACACGAACGTCGATCCAACCAACGCCTGATGCAATGTCTGCAACGTTTCGCTGTGATCCGGTTGCGGCAACGACGGATTCGCGTCATGGGCCGCTGACGCATCACGGTACCACTGCGCGTCGTACAGCGACTGGCGAAGCAGTGCCACCGCGCCCATCGGTGAGTTGGGATATCGTTCCCCGGAATCGTTTCCGCGTGGCACGGACAGCGCGGCCGTCATCCATTTCAGATCCGCAATGCGTTGCGGCCCTGCGTGCGAGTTGTCGGGGTCGTCCTTGGATTCATTCAGCGACCACACCGAAGGCTGCCCGCCAAGGATGCGTCCTTTTGGTGCCAGCACCGTCGTCGTGAACCCTTGGCTGCGAAGCTTGCCGGCATCTGGAACGCTCGACAAATCGCGAACCTTGCGATTGGCCACGATATTTGCATTCCAATAGTCATCGCCTGAGGTCAATGAGTCACTGGGAACCTCTTGCCAAGCGTTGATCCATCCGGCGTAAATGGTCTTGCCCGAGCAATCCACGACGCGACACCCAGGTGGTGGTTCGATCGAATCACTCACCGCGACAATGCGACCAGCGCGGATCAGAACATCGCCCGTGGACGCGTTCTCATCCGAGTCCTTGGCTGAATCCTCCGACCCCAGGTCTTTCAGGTAGTGATCGGGATTGGCCACCAGCGTTGCTCCGGTCAGCAACACGTCGGTGGGAGAATGGGTGCGAAGCCCCACGACGGGGGCCACTCCACGAATGTCTTGGCCGTGAGCAACGACGGCGAGACACGCCACCGAAATGGTCAGCATCAGCCGACCCAAACAATTGGTAGATCTCAATGAACTCACTCGATTGAGGTTTGCGGACAACGATCGCCAGGCACATGCAATCCGTCTGCACCGAGCGCGGTAGGTCCGCCAGAAACGCAACGGTCGAGAACAGATTGGGCCGTCGCAGGATAATCGCTCCTGCAGTTCAACGCGAACCGCTCACTCCGAGGGCGTTTGAGCCCTCCGCAGAGCCTTGGTGAGCAACCGATCGAACGTGGACGCAAACGCCTTTTTGTCCTTGGGGCCATAAGGGGCGCTGCCGCCGGTTTCGACCCCCGCACCGCGAAGATCGTCCATGAAATTTCGCATCGAAAGGCGACTGGTGATGGTCGCGGGAGAATACTCTTCGCCGCGGGGATCGATCACAAACAGACCTTTTTCGACCAGCAATCCCGCCAGGGGCAGGTCCGCTGTCACCGCCAAATCCCCTTTTTCACCGTGGTGGACGATGTACCGATCCGCTTGATCGGCTCCCTCGCGAACCACCACCGACCGAACGGTCGTCGCGTTGGCAGGCACTCCCACCGGGGCGTTCGCGACCAAAATCGTTACCACGTCCAAACGTTTTGCGGCACGGAACACAACGTCCTTGACGTCTCGCGGTGCCGCATCAGCATCGATCCAGATTTTCACTTCATCAGGTTCCGGTGTGAATGTCAGTTCCGTTGGGCTTGATTCACCCAATGGATGAACGAGAAACACCTGACGGCGCCACAACAGAGAATCGGTTTCGGTTTAAACTAGCCGCTTCCAACCGACCTTCCCACCTCTGACTCCGGCATCACCATGAATCAACTCCTGGTTTCTCGCCACGTTCCTCGCTGGACACAACGCCACGTCGCGTTTGCCCTCCTCGCATCCGCGTTGCTCGGGGGGATTCAGCCTCTCGCGACCTCCGCCGATGAGCCCGGCAAAGCCAAGCGGCCCAACATCGTCTTTGTGTTTTCCGATGACCATGCATTGCAAGCCATCGGCGCGTATGGATCCAAAATCAATCAAACGCCGAATCTGAATCGAATTGCCAACGAAGGCGCCGTGTTCCACAATTCGTTCTGTGCCAATTCGATCTGTGGCCCTTCGCGAGCCTGCATCCTGACGGGCAAGCACAGCCACATCAACGGTTTCCTTCGCAACGGCAACCGCTTTGATGGCTCGCAAGTCACGTTTCCCAAACTGCTGCAGGACGTCGGCTACCAAACCGCGCTGATCGGCAAGTGGCACTTGGGCACCGATCCTGTCGGTTTCAATCACTGGGAAATCCTGCCCGGACAAGGCAATTACTACAACCCTGACTTCATCCAGATGGATGGATCACGTAAACGATACACCGGTTACGTCACCGACATCATCACCGAGAACACGTTGAATTGGTTGCAGAACGATCGCGACGAAGACCAGCCGTTCGTGTTGATGTGCCAGCACAAAGCTCCTCACCGAAACTGGTCGCCTCCACCACGTCACTTTGATTTGTACAAGGGTGTGGAGGTCGCCGAACCAGAAACGTTGTTCGACGATTATGCGGGCCGCTCCAAGTTGCTGCACGAAAGCGAGATGTCGCTGGAAAACCATTTCTATTGGGGGCACGACATGAAGTTCCATGGCGAGAGTTTGTTCCCTGAACAATTCTTGCCACGTCTGGGCAACGCGGAATATGGCCGCATGAACGAGGAGCAAAAAGCCGCGTGGGACGCCGCTTACGAGCCCGAGAACCAGAAGTTCATCGCTGACATGAAAGCTGGCAAACTGTCCAGCAAAGACGTCACCAAATGGAAGTATCAACGCTACATCAAGGATTATCTCGGTACCGTTCAGGCGGTCGACGACAGCGTTGGTGAATTGCTGGCCTACCTCGATGAATCAGGCCTCGCCGAAAACACGATCGTGATCTACAGCAGCGACCAAGGGTTCTACCTCGGCGAACATGGTTGGTACGACAAACGCTGGATGTTTGAAGAATCGCTTCGCATGCCGTTCCTGATTCGCTGGCCCGGCGTGATCGAACCTGGCACCCAGAGCACCGCGCCGATCCAGAACATCGACTACGCGCCCACCTTTTTGGAGGCCGCCGGAGCAGAAATCCCCGAGGCCATCCAGGGACGCAGCATGGTGTCGATGATGAACGATGGCTGCCGTGCATCCTCGACTTGGCGGGATGCGGTGTACTACGCGTACTACGAGAACGCGGCTGTGCACATGGTCCCCGTTCACGATGGCGTGCGAACCGAGCGCTACAAGCTGATGTTCTTCCCGCGAAGCCGCGAATGGAACTTGTTCGATTTGGAAACGGACCCCCTCGAATTGAAGTCCGTCCACGGCGAACCAGAATACGCCGAAATTTTGGCCGGCTTGAAAAAACGTTACGTCGACCTGCGTGATTTGTATGACGTCAACACAGCCGTCATTCCCGCCACGCGTGGCGATGAACCGGGCTGGCAAAAGCGTAACATGGCAATGTCCAGGCTGGCGAAAACAGCGAAGCCCAAATTGGCCTTCATCGGCGATTCGATCACCCAAGGCTGGGAAGGCCGTGGCAAGAAAGTCTGGGAAGACAATTACGCCCCGTTCGACACGATCAACTTGGGCATCGGAGGCGATCGCACCGAGCACATCGTGTGGCGGCTCACACATGGCAACCTCGGCAAAATTCAACCGGAAGTCGCCGTGCTGATGATCGGCACCAACAACACCGGTCACTTCATGCAGGACCCAACCCAGATCGCGGAAGGCGTGGAAGAAATCTTGTCGATCCTGCAAGAGAAATTGCCGGAAACCAAGATCGTGTTGCAAGCCATCATGCCGCGAGGCAAAACCAAGATGGACTTGATGCGGCTGAACAACATCGCCGTCAACGATCGGATCGCGAAGATGGCCGATGGCGAGAACATTGTTTACGTCGACTTGGGCGATCACTTCCTCAACGAAGACGGCACGATCGATCCCGCGATCATGCCTGATTACCTGCACCTGTCCGAAAAGGGCTACGAGATCTGGGCCGACGCCTTGGCACCGACGCTCGAGTCGCTTGGCCTCTGATGTGGCATAGGCGTCCAGCCTGTGATCGTCCTCTGCGAACCGAACGATGTGAAGTTCGGGCAACCCCCACCCAGGGCATCCATTTCGATGGGTGCCCTTTTTTCGTGCGATTTCCGCAACTAGCCACATTCCCTCGCCCCTCGAATCCGACGGATTGCCGTGGCGATGAAGCCTCGCTTCCCGGTAATCTCACCGAGCCATTCCGCCTCGACTTCCCGGATATCCACTCGCAAACCAAGATGAAAATCGCCCTGGCTTTCTCTGGTGGTGGCGTTCGCGCCACCGTGTTTCACTTGGGTGTTCTTGCGCGACTCGCACGCGAAGGCTTGCTGGGAAACGTCCAGATGATTTCCAGCGTTTCTGGCGGCAGCCTCGCCGCAGGGCTGGTGTTTTCTGCAACGAACAATCGCTGGCCAAGCAGCGAGGAGTATCTTCACGAAGTCGTCCCAAAAATCCTGCGTCTGCTGACCACCCAAAACCTGCAGCGATCCTATGTGATCAAGTCGTTGATGTTCCCCTGGCAAATTCTCAGTGGTCGCGCCGCAGTTTTGGGCGACGAGCTGGAACGCCGCTGGCAAATTCAAGGTGACTTGGCCGACCTGCCCGAATCGCCTCGCTGGTTGATCAACGCGACTTGTTATCAAACGGGAAAGAACTGGCGGTTCCAGCGTGATTTGATGGGCGACTATCAAACCAAGTACATAGTGGATCCCAAGTTTCGGCTCTCACACGCACTGGCAGCTTCCGCCGCCGTGCCTGGTTTGATCGGCCCGTTGATTGTGAAGGCCAAGCACCATCGCTGGCAAGAAATGCGAAACGATGAATGGCATTCCATCCCGGCCAAGTACAAACGGCTTCACCTTTGGGATGGTGGCGTGTACGACAACCTCGGTGTGGAAGCCTTGTTCAAGCCGGGCACTGGTTTGGTCGACGGCACCGATTTCCTGATCGTCTGCGATGCCTCGCGACCACTGGGCAGTGAATCGCGTCGATCCAAGTGGCGTCCCGGGTACCTCAAGGCCTCGATGCGACTGGTCGATGTGGCCACCGATCAAGTCCGCAGCCTGCGTGCTCGGATGCTGATTGATCACTTCAAGAAAAACCCCGGCAGCGGCGCCTACCTGCGACTCGGCCTGAAGAGCAAGCGGTCAACGCTGCGTGCCCATCAACCCGCGGATGCTGCCGCCAGCACTTCCGGAATTCGCGAATCTCATTGGACGGAGCAGCCCTCGCTCACGGACGAAGAAGTCGATCGCGTCTCCAGAATTGAGACGACCCTTCGCCGGTTGAACCACCAAGAGTTCAGCCTGCTGTTTCGGCATGGCTACGAAGTCGCCAATGGAACGCTGGCTCGCTACGGTGGGGAATCGCTCGACCAAGTCCCCCGCAGTCGGGTCCTGTTGCGAGCCGCGTGAGCGGCACGCATCATCGCCAGGTTTGACGCTGCAGTCGAGCGATGGTCCTGGGACACTGTGCCACGGATGCCGCAGGGCATCGCGGACGGTTCGCCGTCCATCGCCTTCGTGGCCATGCCGTGGAAGCCGATCCTTGTCGTTGGCGTTTGTGGTTGTTCCGATTCCCCGCAGCTTTCGCGGGCTGATAAAGTGGAGGACGTTTTTGTGTCTCTCCCTTTGTAGCCTAGGATTTGCCGTGACGTGCTCGAATCAACTCCGTCGGAAACTCGTGTTGACCGATGGGATGTTCTGGATGGCGAGCGTTTTGGCATGCTCGCTTTTGAACGCCGCAGGCAACCCTGTGGCTGCCGCACCTCCTTTGGAGGCCGGTGGCCAAGCCAAGCAAGCCGATGATCGCCAGGGCTTTGTTGAGTTGTTTGATGGCAAAACGTTCGACGGTTGGGAGCACAGTGGCAACTGGCGAATCGAAAACCGGGCTTTCTTTCGTGCTGCTGGCGGTGGACCACTCACTTACAAGCACCAATCCGTTCCGGATGACTTCGAGCTACGGTTCGATTGGAAAGTTTCCAAGGCTTGCAACAGCGGCATCTATTACCGGCCCGGTCAAGTCGAATATCAGGTGCTTGATAACGTGGACAGTCCCTACGGAGAGAACCCACGGCAATCCGCGGCTTCGTTGTTCTTCTGCATGGCGCCGTCCAGAGATGCAACACGTCCCGTGGGCGAATGGAATCGAGGGAGGGTGGTCTGCCAGGGAACCGTGATTCAGCATTGGCTCAACGGGCAAAAGGTTCTGGACTTTGACTACACGGATCCAAAGTGGGCCGAGATGGTGGAGTTGTTGGCGATCCGGGGTGGCGATCTCACTGGCCGTGGCGGCGAGCTTTGGCTCCAGGACCACGGTCAGCCGGTTTGGTATCGCAACCTACGTTGGCGAGAAATTCCAAGTGGCGAGACCCTTCGCCCATCGCCCGATTTCCAGCCGATGCCAATTCCGCCAGCGGCACTGGCGAAGGAGCAGCAGCGAGTGCAGGCCATGCTGGAAAAAGCAAAGTCGAATTGAGCGTGTCGGGAGTGAATCCACTGCTCGGAGCGATTTTCTGGATGGTGCCACCCACAGGATTTTCTGGATGGTGCCACCCACCATCCGGGAGGCGCACCATCCGGGAGACGAAGTTGCTTCAGTCCCGAAGGGACGACACGCAGTGGCCACGGGCGTCAGCCCGTGGAGTTGAGGCAAGCCACATTCAGCAAGCCCCGGAGGGGCGGCAGGTGCCTGGATCTGGCGTGAAACCGGCCGTTCCTTCAGATGCAGATGGTGGGTGGCACCTTGCAGGATTTTTTGGATGGTGCCATCCACCATCCGGGAGGCGCACCATCCGGGAGACGAAGTTGCTTCAGTCCCGAAGGGACGACACGCAGTGGCCACGGGCGTCAGCCCGTGGAGTTGAGGCAAGCCACATTCAGCAAGCCCCGGAGGGGCGACAGGTGCCTGGATCTGGCGTGGAACCGGCCGTTCCTTCAGATGCAGATGGTGGGTGGCACCTTACAGGGTGGCACCTTACAGGGTGGCACCTTACAGGGTGGCACCTTACAGGGTGGCACCTTACAGGGTGAATGGTGGGTGGCACCTTACAGGGTGGCGGGTGGCACCTTACAGGGTGGCGTTGTTGGCGCATGAAAAAAGCCCCGCTAAAAAGCGGAGCTTGATGGGCGATGAGGGACTCGAACCCCCGACATCCTCGGTGTAAACGAGGCGCTCTAGCCAACTGAGCTAATCGCCCGTTCAGAAAGTCATGGACTTTTCTGGGGTGTGCCCGGACTGGTTCAGCAGTCCAGGCCTGTGGCATCGGCCAGGTTCCGTTTTAACAACGGAGTGACTCGGCGCTGGTGGTTCTGTTCGCACGGTCGCAACTTGACGTGCGACAGCCGATCAGCGGGACAACATGCGGGTGCGTTTGTTGCGGCGTTCGGCACGCAGGCGGGCGCGGCGATTGGTTTCGCTCGGCTTTTCGTAGAACTCGCGGCGACGCATCTCTTTTTTGATACCGCTTCGCTCGACCAATTTTCTAAACCGGCGGACTGCCTCCTGAATCGTTTCCCGATCACGCACCAATAACTTTACCATTGCCGCTCCGTAAACCCTTTCAATTCAATCGTTTGCATGGTCCAAATCCTCCAAGTCGAGGAATGAAGTGTCGCGTCCGAGCAGCAGTAAATACCACACTCGTCGCGGTGAAGGCCGCGAATCATAACGACCTAACACCGCACCCCACAACCGAGGAAACGGAAAGTACGGCCGTTTTATGCCGAAAACGCCGCTTTCAACCTTGATCTGAAACCACTGTTTCGATCGTGCGTGAACCTGGGCGTTTTGGCGTCGCTGAGTCATCTCGGTTCATCGAGCCTTGAACGGCCGCGTCGCAATGCTGCGGGGCCGCCAAGACGCTTGTTAGCCGAGGCGTGATTCACCAGTTTCTGGTTTATCGGGTTCAGGCAGCGGCTCTCGTGAGGTTTTCCATCGGAACCGTTTCACACCGGACTCCGTCGACCCCGTAATAAACCATGGATTTGGTTTTGAGGTCAGCAATCGCGGTGAGTTTGACGCTTCGGGGACCGTGCAAGCAGAAGTAAAGGCCGCAGGTGGCTCCTCGCCGAACCACTTCCCGCTGAGTCAGCGGGAACTGATGGGGTTCAAGGTGTCCCAATTCGCACAGTTTGTCTTCGACTTGGCGACGCAGTAGCGGCAAATCGATCGTTTCGAGAGAATACCCGATCATCAACATCCTTTCGTCCAACGGGGAGTCTGATGCCGATGGTGTCACGCCTCCACGGCGTGACAGTTTGTCCCTGGGTGACAGGGGCCATCTGGTCACTGCGAGCATCAGACGCCGACGGTATCGACGCGCCGGGCGGAGAATCTTCGGGGCGATCTGGTTCAGGTCCGGTCGTGCGGCCAACCCGATTGAAATTCATTCCTATTGCACCCGTTGTGGCAGTCTTGCGCGATTAGACGGGGGGAGCCACTCCAGTCGATCAGACGGTTCACCCGCGTTGGTCGCTCCGGATCGCCGCCGCTTCAGCAAAAAACGCAGCGTCGGCCAGAATTTCTCAATCTGGATCCCCAGCTTCTCAATCTGGATCCCAGCTACTGGGCATTCTGGGCCGCGGTCACCACATCCTTGCGGGGCACGACGCGGTGAAAGTGCAGGTGGACTTCGCGATCGACCACGCGGCGCAAGCCTTCGACCAAACACGCCGGTTCATTTTCGGACTCGCCCTGAGCGATGATTTTGTCCAGGGGAGTGCCTGGAACGACTGAGAACGTTCGCTGGTTGATCGTTTGATTGCCAGCATCCAGTTCGGGAATGATGAAATGGCAGGTGGCCCCAAACGTCAGCATCCGGGCGTTGTGGGCGTCGTGATACGGGCGGAATCCTGGGAAACCAGGCAGCAACCCGTGGTGAAGGTTGATGATCCGTCCGCCTGCGAATTGCCAGCAGGCGTCGGCAGGCAGAATCCGCATGTAGCGAGCGAGAATCAGGTAGTCGATGTCGTATTCATCCAGGGTGGCCAGGAGTGCGGCGTCATCGACCGCTCCCGTGCCATCGCCGATCATCCGGAAGTCAGAGTCGAATTCGTCCGCGAGAAACCCGAGTTTCTTTCGGTTGGAGATGATCACCGGCACTTCGGCGGCTATTTGGCCGGAGGCAACTGCCTCCAAAACGGCTCGTGGTGTGTGCTCCACATAGGTGCAGGCCACGGCCAATCGTGGGCGACTCGAACGAGCGTCGGGGCTCCAGGCCCGGATGGACAACCCGGTGTGTTCGCCGATTTGTTTCATTTCGTCCTGCAACTGCGTGAACAATCGTTGCGGGTCGGGGCCAGCGTCGAACTGCAGGCGGCAGAGCATCGCGAAAAGTTCTTCCTCGTCGTGGTCATACATCTGGATTTCGGAAATCCGAGCCCCTCGCGCGGTGACGTGGTGAATGATCGGATCTGCCAAACCGGAGTGATCCGGTCCCAAGGCGGTGATGACGACTTCCATGTGGAGGCTTTTGCGAGGAAACTGTTGGCCCGACGAATTTGCAAATTATCACATTCGACCCAATCATGCCCACCGCATCCAAGTTGCCCGTCGCCACGCCGCCCTCGGTCACTGGCCGTCGCCGATCCGATTTTCCCGCCGATGCGAATTTGTGCGATCATTGCACAGCGAAATGCTGTCATTACTTCGCGCTGCCGATCGACGAGCCGGTGACGCGAAAAGATTTTGACTTCATGCGGTGGTATTTGCTGCACGATCGAGCCACCGTGTTTGTGGACGAGGACACGTGGTACTTGCTCGTTCACACGACTTGCAAGCACTTGCAAGACGATTATCGATGCGGCATCTACGACACCCGGCCTCAAATCTGTCGTGAGTACACCACGAAGGAATGTGAGTTCGAGGACGACTGGTGCTACGAGAAGTACTTCGAAACGCCGGAGCAAATCGACGAGTACGCTGATGCCCTGTTTGGCCCGCAGTTTCCCGAAGGAGCCGACCGGGACATCGACTCGATCCGCAGTCGACGGCCGACGGGACTCCCGGTCGTTGGGTAGCGGAACTCGTCAAGAGTTTCGGCAAATTTGGATGCAAATCGAAAGTCTTGACGACTTCCGCTACGACTCACACCCTCCACTTTCCTTCTTCCCACTCACCGACCCCCATGATTCAACCTCGCACGCTGAAGGGATTCCGCGATTACTTGCCCGCCGTGATGATTCCGCGGGAACAATTGATGCAAACCGCTCGCGAAGTGTTTCGCAGTTTCGGGTTCGCTCCAATCGATACACCGACGCTCGAACACCTGGAAATCCTGACAGGCAAAGGCAGCGATGAAACCGATCGTCAGCTCTATTCGTTTGAAGACAACGGCGGCCGTGCGGTTGGGATGCGATTTGACTTGACGGTGCCGTTGGCTCGCTTTGCCGCCCAGCACATCGGCACGTTGGGAACCCCGTTCAAGCGTTATCACATCGCTCCGGTTTGGCGTGGTGAGAAACCGCAAGAAGGCCGCTACCGCGAATTTGTGCAGTGTGACTTTGACACGATCGGCACCACGTCGGAACTCGCTGACATCGAAGCGGTTTGTGTGATCGATGCGTTGCTGCGGGCGATTGGGATCGACGCGTTCACGATCAGCATCAACAACCGGGCGATCTTGACCGGGTTGCTGGAATCGTTGGGCCTGGGTGACAAGACGACACCGGTGCTGCGAAGTCTGGACAAGCTTGGAAAGATCGGCCGTGAAAAAACAGCCAACGAGATGATTGAGTCGGCGGGGGTGACGGCCGAGCAAGCCGACGCGGTGTTGCGATTGGCAGAATGCGATGGCGATGCGGAATCCATTTTGGCATCGTTGCCCGAGATCACGGGCGGCAACGAAACCGCCGCCGCGGGCATTGAACGATTGACCCAAATCTATCGCGGTGCCTTGGCATCCGGTGTCAGCCCGGACCGCTTGAAGATCGATGTCTCAATCGCTCGCGGGCTGGATTATTACACCGGGGTGATCTTCGAAACGACGCTGGATGACCTGCCTGGCATCGGCAGCGTTTGCAGCGGTGGTCGTTACGACAACTTGGCGGGGCTGTACACCAAGCAACACTTGCCCGGCATCGGAGCGTCGCTTGGGTTGGACCGCTTGCTCGCCGCACTGGAAAGCCTCGGCCGATTGTCAGGTGTGAGCAAGCCGTGTGCTGTGTTCGTTCCATTCTTCGACAAGGGGCACCGCGACGATTACTTGAAGTTGGCAACGCAGCTTCGCACGGCGGGGATCGGCGTCGAGGTTTACCCCGAGCCCAAGAAGCTCGGCCAACAACTCAAGTACGCGGACTCGCAAGGATTCGCTGTCGCACTCGTCGCGGGCGGCAACGAATGGGAGGCCGGCACGGTGCAAGTCAAAACGCTCGCGTCGAAAGAGTCGCAAGACGTGACCTACTCGCACGATTCGCCGCAAGCCTTGATCGACGCGGTTCGAGCAGTAACGTCGTAAAGCGCTTTTGCATGGTTAGGACAGCGTTGGGCCGCTAAAACTTGAGGGTTGCCACAGAGAATGCGACGTTGATTTTTGTTCTGTCCTACGCCCCAGCGGGACGGCCCTAAGAAAGAGTCCTCAAAACCCGCTCGGACCGCCCCCGGTTGGGGCGAAGTCGTGGGACAAAACCTGCGCCGTCCAAAGCAGTGTCAAACCAAAGGATTTAGCAGCCCAGGGGAACGCCGAATCATTTCGGCGCACGAAAAACGGGTGCTCCCATTGGGAAGCACCCGTTGTCGTTGAGTCAATCATCAGACGTCTGGCTCGCCACAGCCAGGCGACTGGCCGAGCGAATCTTTAGAGTGGCGAGCCATCGGCCTTCAGGGCGAAGTCATAAACCGTTTGGCTGTCGCTGATCGTCGCCTTGATTTGCGAATCCTCGTTGTAGGCTTCGGGAACCTGTTCGTTGGGATTGCGTTTTTTCTTCTTTTTGCGTCGAGCAGCTGCGTCGTCGTCATCATCATCCGCGCCTTCGGTGTCCACTTCACCGGTCGACGCGGTCGTGCTGATTCGCACAATTTTGTCTCCGGGTGGAACGCCCATCACTTCGCTGTTGAATTTGATTTCATAGTTGCCATCGGCGTTGGTGGTGCCGTAGGAAAACGTCGTGTCCGGGGCTTCGAACATCACGACGGCGCCTTCGAGAGGTTGCCCGTCCAGAGTGACTGTGCCCGTGATCGGAACCAGTCCAATGGAGGCATAATCCGCGTCGTCACCTGATCCACAGCCGGTGCTGGTTGCCAAGGTGAGTGTAAGGCAACCGACCAGGGTTAGAGCGGCTGCTTGCTTGATTGCTGAGTACAGAACGATCATGGAAGTTTCAAAGAAGTGTTGGGTGGAATGATGGAGAGGAGTCGCGAATCAAATTTCGCCGGGGATTTCACCGCCGTCACGCGAGCCAAGAGCGTCGTAGACGTCTTCTGCCAGCGATTCGGTCAGGAATGCCACCGAGCCATCGCACTTCAAGAAATGGGCCCCACCGACGTGGTAGCTTCCAAACGCCAGTTCCATCAATCGGCCGCTCATCAATGGGGCTCGTTTGATAGCGTTGATGGGAGTGATTGTTACGCCAGCGACTTCCGAGAATTCCGTGCCTCCCGTTCCGCCGTTGCAACCGCAGGGGTCTGTTTGAGGGGCACCGATGTACCAGTAATCCATCCCCTGACCGTCTTTGACGAACTTGGGGTTGTTGTAGCTTTCGCCGATCATGATCGTGTTCGAAGTTCCGTCCAGAATGTCACGGAACTTGGTTTTGCTGCAGGCGTAGAAGATGCCGTCTTGGTCCAAGCTTTCCAACGAGATCGTGTCGGGCAGAGCGGTGCTGGTGTCATCCGACGTCGCCAAGGTTCCGGCGACACCGCGGTAACTGGCGGGAACGCGTTGTGGGATGCCGTTGTAATCCATGTGCAGTGGCAGCGCCATGCTGGGGCAACGGTAGGTTGGGATGACCGTCTCGCAGGCCTCTTCGTTGGGGCCGTCGTCGGTGGCCCAGTTGCCCAGGCCCGACTCTTGAAAGATCAAGGTTTGATACAGGTTGGCTTGTTCGATCTGAGGCAGGATGTGTCCGCTCCAGGTCATGCCGCGGTTGTCCCAGCCGTAGGGGAATTTGTTGAACGTGTCGTGATACACGTGAAGTCCCAAGCCAATTTGCTTGAGGTTGTTGCCGCACTGCATGCGACGGGCGGCTTCGCGAGCCGATTGAACGGCTGGCAAGAGCAAGCCAACCAACACGCCGATGATGGCGATCACGACCAGCAATTCAACCAGCGTGAATCCGCGGGGTGAGGTCGCTTGGCGGGCGGGGGTTTGGTTCTTGCAGGGTTGGGCTGGGGATCGGCGACTCAATCGGGTCGTCAGGCAAGTCATTCGTAAACTTCCGTCAAATTTTGTGAGGTGGGCAACGACGGGAAGCGGGGTCGCTGATGAGCCGCCGTTGAAGATTTGGCGGGACTGTATGAAAGCCCTGTGAAGAAACGTCGACGCTCTAGGTGAAGGTTTGATGAACCGAGGTGGGCGACAAATCAGCGAAAATCGACGTCTGGATTGCGTGCGTGCTAGCCGCGTTCAGGTGCGATTAATGTTTCGCTAAGCTTCATAAATGAAGCGATTGGTCCTGTGGCGGGGTTTCGGTCCATCGAGAAAATTTTCCAGGAAACTTTATTTCCGGAAGTGAAACCGGCTCTCAGGGTGCCGTTTGCGGCCCCCGAAGCTTGCTCGGGTAGTCCAGCAGAAGCTGTTTGATCACCAGGCTCGGCAAGCCAGCGGGGACAAAGTGATCAAACGCGTGGTTCACGATCCGTTCGTTGTCAGCGTGAGTGACATCGTTCATGTGGGACGCCACATCGCCCTGAATGTCTTGGTCGATGTCGATTGCTTGCGGGGGCTGATCGGACTCGAAGGACAGATCATCCAGATCGATCCATCGTTGTTGGGGCGACGTTTGGGTTCGAAAATGAATCCGACGCTGCTCCGGCAGATAGACCAAATTCCACTGAGTCAGAGGGCCTTGCGCCACGATTTGCAAGCAGCGGTGGGCGTATTCGATCGGAGCCTGTTGATCGCCCAAGTCATTTGCCAGTTCGACCAAGCGAATGCCCCGGTCGTATCGCAACAGGCTGGTGTTGTTGGCTTGGTTGGTTTGGGAGTCTTCCCACGACGAGTTTGCCAGCACGCAGGTTCGCGTCTTGGGGTTGCCGTCGTCCATGCAGTAGTCGTCGCCGTGCCGAACGACTGCTTTGCCGTTGATGAATTCGACGACCGCGACATCGCCGCGTGCATCGGTGACAAAGTAGTGAACGGTTTCGACCATCGGTAGCATTGGGATGGGCACGACGGTGGAGAGGCTGTCGACCACTTCCGCGACGGTTTCGGCGGTATCGAGTTGATACTGGACCCACTGGATTGCGTTGACCGCGGTGAGATCGGGATCTGCTTCCACTTTCACGGGATCCGGAAAGGTGGCTTGAGGCAAACGCAACAAGTCCACGGTCAGTCCTTTTTCGTTCATCCCGGCAAACGGAATCTCTCGGCCGAATTGGCAGAACGAAACACTGCCGTACTTGGAGGTCCAAGTCGCGGGTTTGATCGGCGCGAGCGAAGTTTTCTCGATGCCGCGCAGATTGGTGATCACGAGGGCTTCCCCAAACGGCCAGTCGTGATTGCGTGCGATGACCAATTGCCCGTGAATATTCAGTCGCATGACCGTGCAAGCGATGGCGGGCTGGGCCGAGGCTGTCAAAAGTCCCATCACCGCAACCACCGCAATCCATCCCATTTTGGCGAGCGATTGAAACAGACAAACCGGACGGCATTTGCGACGTGAGCACATATCGGTGGACTCCGGCGGTGAGTGGGGCATGAGGAGCGCGAACAGAAAGTCCGAGAGGTCCGCGAATTCATGGTAGCAAACTCGTTGAGCCGAGGTCGGGTGGTTTTTCGCGGGATGGACGGGGTTTGTTCCGTGAAACCTCGCCCGCGTGAAACTGCTGGCCGGCCGCATTCGTGCCCTAACCGGCAAAGTTTGCCAAAACGACTCAACCGCCACGATCGTCTCATCCGATACCAGTTCACGTGGCATCTGGTGTTGCGCGAGGTGGCGTGTGGACAACATGCAGCCGAGACGCGGGCCGGCCACTTCGATTCGCGACTACCCCCGACGATTGAATCCAAGCGAACTACCCCATGAACTCTTTGATCTGGCGCCGACTTCCCCGGTTAGCGAAACACGGTGTGGTCCTCGTGGCATGCCTGGCATGCTCACCGTTGGCTGCACAGGTCCGTGTCAAGAAACCGGACCGCAACACCTATCAAGCACCCGTCCGTGGCGGTGACTCGGCAATGACGGGCGATTGGGAATTGTATCCCGACGCCAGTTCGGACCTCAGTCGCATTCAGATTGACGAAGTCGGTTATGACGACGTGGCAGTTCCTGCGGACGCAGAGGACAGCGGTTTGCAAGTTCTGGAAGAACCTCGCGGACTGAAGTTGCGAACGCTCGGCGCGACAGCCGGCTCCAACGCTCAGCCAGCCAACGCCCAAATCGTCCGGCCTGTTTCGGCCATGTCGATTGATCGCGATGCGAATGCTGGTGGTGCTTCCATGCGACCGGCTCGTGTCATCCGCAAAGCATCTGGCACGGTCACCGTGATGGAACACCCCACGTTTTCGGGTGAAACGATCATCGGATCGGGCACACCCATGGCATTGCACGGTCCCGGTTGTGGTCTGGAAGGCCCGGGGTGTGGCGTGGAAGGTTGCGGTTGTGGTTTCGACGTCAGCTGTGGGCTGGAAGGTCCTGGTTGTGGGCTGGAATCGTATGGCTGCGACAGTTGTGGCTATGGTGGCTGCGATGGCATGTGTGGGCCTTCTTGTGGGCCTGGTGGAGCGATTTGTGTCGATCCGAATCGTTGGTTTGGTTCAGCGGAATTGATGATCATGTTCCGCAAGGGCGATCGATTGCCAGCGTTGGTGACGACCGATACCGCGCCGGACACTGGATCGCTCGATACCGGGACGGTTTTGGCTGGGAATGATTCCGTGTTGAAAGACGCTGCTGCAGGCGGACGTTTGACGCTCGGTTTGTGGCTGGACCGCCATCAGTGCCGCAGTCTGGTCTTCCGAGGCTGGGTCGCGGGCGATGAAAACTACAGCTTCGGTGCCGATCAACGAAACTTTGAGGTGCTCGCGATTCCGTTCTTCAACGTCGCAACCGACGCAGAAGATTCCAACGTGGTCGTGTTCCCCAATGCTCCGGCCGATCCTGCGATCAACGGTCGCTTTGGTGCGGTCGGCGTCAATGCCTACAGCGAACTGCACGGTGGTGACATCTCGGTGCGTCAGTTTTGGCGAGGCGGTTTGGGAACCACGTTCGACGTGCTCTACGGTTACCAATACATGCGGCTGTCGGAAGGTTTGAATATCGCGTCCAGCTCAACGCTGACAGAGGGCACCGACGCGGGCAACTACATCTCGATTCGTGATTCCTTTGAAGCGACCAGCGAATTCCACGGAGCCCAATTTGGTCTGGCCGGTCGCTATCGCGAAGGTTGCTGGAGCTTCAATTGGTTGGCCAAGGCCGCGTTTGGCAACGTTCGTCGCACGGCGGATCGTCAAGGCAGCACTACGGTCGGTCCTCCCGACACCGCGCAAGAGGGTGGTTTGTTTGTCGACGCGGATACCAACGAAGGCACCTTCACCAGCGACACGTTTGGTTGGGTTCCCGAATTCGACGTCAACTTGGGCTGGCATCGATTCGACCACTTTGATGTCACGGTCGGCTATCACCTGATGGCCATGACGGACGCCATTCAGGTCTCTGGGATCTTCGACCGAAACGTCAACGACACCAACAATGTCTTGCCGTCATCGGCGATGCGAGACAGCACGTTCTACGTGCAGGGCATCCACTTCGGGCTGAGTTACACCCACTGAGTGGATTGCCGACCCAAGCAGGTCGGCAGGAGTCATTCGGCATTCGAGCTGTTTTGTCAAACGGGACTGTTCCCACGTGCGACCGGGGCCATCGCCCAAACGGTTCACGTGGTTCTGCCCGCTCATTCCTGTTTGCCTGTTTCGTGGGTCGATTGGTGTCAACGGCATGCCGTCGGCCGCGACTCCGCGTCAAGCAGATTTGCAGTCATGATCTTCGTCGATCTCTCCCATCTGGGGGCTGTCACTGGTGCGTTGTTCGGCTGAACGGTTCGGCGAATGACGCGTGGAAAGTGGGTTGGGAGCGATTGCGGGAGTCAAATTTGCCGACTCGACCGGTGGCAATTAGGATGTGGGGCTGCTTTCTTGTTTCGCTCCACGACCCCCTCCTTTTCCGGCTGACCTGTCTCCCATGATCTATTTCATTTGCTGGGTCGTTTTCTTGCTCACGATGATTCTGGCGGTGGCCGTGGTTGGATTCAAAAACCGCAAGCCTCGACCTGCCGTCGCCGCCATGCCCGAAGGCGAAGAAGAAATGATGGCGGACGCCGAAGAAATCGAAGTGGTCGACGGGGATGAATTTGCGGCCGTTCCTGCGGAGGGCGATGATTTCGGCGGGGAGTTTGTCGCCGAAGGCGGTGACGACTTCGCGGCGTTCGAAGACGAATTCAAATGACCAGCGGATTCGGAGTTGCTTCCCGCTGACGCTTTCGGGTGATCACCTGAGGGCTCGGGCGAGTCATCGGAATTCTGGTTCTCAACTGAAAGCTGAAGCGTTGAAACATCGAAGCACCCGAGACGTCGTGGAGGATCTGCGCGCCGGAGGTCGGCTGATCACGGTCGAAGACGAAGTCGATCCGAATCTGGAAATGGCTGAGATCCAGCGCCGCGTTTACTTGCGAGGCGGACCTGCGATCCTGTTCACCAACGTTCGCGGCTGCAAGTTCCCGATGGCGTCGAACCTTTTCGCGTCGTTGGATCAAGCCCGCTATCTCTTTCGTGACACGCTTGAACGTGTGCGTCGATTGATCGAGGTCAAGCTCGATCCATCCGCCCTGCCCAAGAGCCCGCTGCGATACGCCGGCGTGCCGATGACGGCGCTGACGATGCTGCCCCGGTTCACTCGCCGAGGGGCTGTGCAAGCGAATCAGTGCCGGCTCAGTGAATTGCCGGGGCTGAAGTCCTGGCCGATGGACGGCGGTTCCTTTGTGACGTTGCCGCAAGTTCTCTCGGCAGACCCCACCGCGCCCGAGAATCTGATGCGAGTCAACCTGGGCATGTACCGAGTGCAGCTCGCAGGCAACCAATACGATCCCGAGGCCCAAGTCGGACTGCATTACCAAATCCACCGCGGCATCGGAGTGCATCATCGCGAGGCAATGGATCGCAATGAGTCCTTGCAAGTTGCCGTCACCGTCGGTGGCTCTCCGGCGATGAGCCTGGCGGCCGTGATGCCGCTTCCCGAGGGCCTGACCGAGCTGACCTTCGCGGGGGCTCTTTCCGGGCGACGAGTTCGCATGATTCGAGGTTCGCATGCACCGGTGTATGCCGACGCTGATTTCGCGATCGTGGGACGAGTTGATCCGAACGCAACGATGCCGGAAGGACCGTTCGGGGATCACCTGGGGTACTACTCGCTGCAGCACCCGTTCCCGTTCATGAAAGTCGACCACGTTTGGCATCGCAAAGACGCGATCTGGCCGTTCACGGTTGTTGGCCGCCCTCCGCAAGAAGACACGACGTTTGGCCAGTTGATCCATGAACTGACCGATCCGATCATCCCGACGGTCATCCCGGGTGTGAAAGCCGTTCATGCGGTCGATGCGGCGGGCGTGCATCCATTGTTGTTGGCGATCGGCAGTGAACGCTACATGCCTTATTTAAGAGTCAAGGAGCCGCAGGAGTTGCTGACACAGGCCAATGCGATTTTGGGCAACGGGCAATTGTCGCTGGCGAAGTACCTGTGGATCACGGACGACCCGGACGACTCGCTCAAGATTCATGACATTGGCCCGTTCATGCAGCACATCCTTCGCCGAGTCGACTGGCGTCGCGATTTGCATTTTCAAACCAAGACCACGATCGACACGCTCGACTACAGCGGCACGGGGATGAATCAAGGTTCCAAGGTGGTCGTCGCAGCGACGGGGCAACCGATTCGAGAACTGGCGACGGAGCTCCCTGCGGGCTTGTCCTTGCCCGATGGAATGTCGGATCCGCGGTTGGTCATGCCCGGTGTGATTGCCGTTTCCGCCACACCATTCACTGGCGATTCATCGAAGGCGGACGTCAGAGCTTTGGCCGAGCGTCTGGCAGGCCAGGGCGACCTGTCCGGCGTGCCGCTGATCACGCTGTGTGATGATTCCGAGTTCGCCGTAGCGACGCTCAACAATTGGTTGTGGCTGACGTTCACTCGCAGCAATCCGGCGATGGATGTCGACGGTGTTGGTGTCCAGGTGGTGGACAAACACTGGGGATGTCGGGGGCCACTGATCATCGACGCTCGCGTCAAACCGCATCACGCTCCGCTGCTGGTGGAAGACGCCGAAGTGACCGCTAAGGTCGACGCAAGAGCGACTCGCGGCGATGAGCTGGCCAAGTACTTGTGAGCTTCGATGCCTCCGGCATTGTCTCGCCTCCCAATCACAACCCGGCGCGTTCGCAAGGTATCCTCGTCAGTAGGAGCGGAAGGGCGCGAGCGGTCTGTTGATTTACTGAGTCATTTGGCGTTCGCCATGGTTCCCACTCACAACCGGGGCGATCGCTGGGCTGTTCAATCTTTGGGGTGGTTGCGTTTCTGGTGTGCGCAAGTTTCTGCCTCGCATCAACAAGTCACCTCTCCCCCAACTTCGTCGGAGGAGAGGTAACAGGCAAGAAACTGTCCACGAATACGCTCCACAAAACCAAACTTGTCGCGGTCCAGGCTAACACCCAAACGGCTCACGAGATTCAACCCGATCAGTCCTGCGTACCTGCTTACCGTGACGACGTGTGACTGTCCGCGAGTTTCCTGCGCAGGTCACGCACTCGGTCTTGGATGATCAGCGGCAGTTTGCTTCGCAGTTGATTGCGACCGCCGAACCAATCCACCGGTTCGTGCACCACGAATCGGGCTTGGACAATGGTTGCCTCGGATTTCGTGCCTGCAATCTCAGCCGGCAATCGTGTCGCCGTGATCAGGCCGCCGAGACCTCGGTAAGGTTTCGCGTCGCCCGTGGTTTCTTTTCCCAGGTCGTCGCGTTCGATGGGACTCCACGAATTTTCGAACCGTGGGTCCAGGTGCCAAGCAACCGTCACAAAATCACCTGGGGCACCTTCGATGTGACGCTGCGTTTCCGCATGGATCACGCCCTCGACCATGACTCGATCGAGCAACGGGAAGCTGATCCTGCCAAACGATTCCGTTTCCGCCGTCGGGGCGATTCCAAGCTTGGCGAGTTCCTCAGGGCTGACTTGGCTCGCTGCACCAGCGTCCTCCGTTTCATCCGCTGACGCGTCGACTCCCAGCAATGAATTCAACGCATCGGAATCTTGCACCCAATCGAGCGGGGCGTGCACGATGAAGGTGACGTCCAACAGGTGCCCGATGCGTTGGCCTTCTGAATTGGAAATCGAGTCCGTGTCGATCGCAATGGGAGCGACGGCCGAGTTGCGAACGAAACGCTTGACACCACCAGCGCGAGCAAGTTTCTGCAGTCGTTTCTCGACTTCCGATGGGGGCAAGGTGTCGTTCGATGAACCCAGGAATGTCGGTGCCGGAAGGGGAGCCGTGACGTCGTCGGTCAACGATAGGCCGTCTTTCAACATTTGGTGGAACAGCACGTTGCCGTCTTGGGCCAGCACCGGTCCGGCGAGCAGCAGAATCAGGCTCGTGAAAACCAATGCAACGGAAAGCACGCGTGGTGGTGGCGTTCGATCAAGCATTTTTCAGAATCGGTTTCAAGACACGAGCGGGTTCGACGCCGGTCAAGCGAACATCGAGACCCTGATACTTCGCCGACAGTTTCATGTGATCGAGTCCGCAGGTGTGCAGCATCGTCGCGTGCAAGTCGCGAACGTGGGTCTCTTCGCCGTCTTTCAGGTAGCGGTAGCCGAGTTCGTCGGAGTTGCCGTAGGAGATACCGCCTTTGACGCCACCGCCGGCCATCCACAGGGAGAACGCGTTGATGTGGTGATCGCGACCGGAGCCTTGTTTCATCGGAGTGCGGCCAAATTCACCGCCCCAAATCACCAATGTGTCGTCCAGCATGCCGCGTCGCTTGAGATCTTGAATCAAAGCTCCTGAGGCTTGGTCGACTGCCTTTGCGCTGTCCTTCATGCCGGCTTCGAGGTTGCTGTGGTGATCCCACGCACGATGATAAAGCTGGATGAAACGAACGCCGCGTTCGGCCAACCGTCGAGCCATCAAACAGTTGCTGGCAAACGATCCATCGCCGGGTTTCGTGATCCCGTACAGGTTCAACGTTTCTTGGGTTTCGTCCGACATGTCCGACAGTTCGGGAACCGACGTTTGCATTCGGAATGCCATTTCGTACTGGCTGATCCGAGTCGCGATTTCGGAATCGCCGCGATCGGCCAGCAAGGCTTGGTTGAACGCGTTGACCGCTTCGATCGTGGCTCGCTGAGTCGTGTCGGTGATGCCACCTGGTGGGCGGACGAAGTGAACGGCGTCGCCTTGCGATTGAAATTGAACGCCTTGGAAGCGACTGGGCAGGAAGCCTGCTTTCCACTGACGCGCCGAAACAGGTTGAGCCCCGTAACGTCCTTGGCTGGTGAAGACGATGAAACCTGGCAGCGACTCCGTTTCCGCGCCCAGTCCGTACAAGAGCCACGAACCCATGCTCGGGCGACCCTTTTGAATCGAGCCCGTGTTCATGAACGCATGAGCTGGGTCATGGTTGATTTGCTCGGTGTGCATGGAGCGAATGATGCACAGGTCGTCGGCGACCGATCCGATGTTGGGAAACAGTTCGCTGATTTCAAGACCCGATTGGCCCCACTTTTTGAATTTGCAAAACGACCCTCGAGCGATCAACTTCGAACCTTGAAGCTGAGCCAACTGCTGGCCGTCGGTCATTGATGCCGGGAAGGGTTGGTCGTTGATCTTGTCCAGTTCCGGTTTTGGATCCAGCGATTCCATGTGGCTGGGGCCGCCGGCCATGCAGAGGTGAATGACCGTTTTCGCCGTGCCGGGAAAGTGTGGCTGAGGGGAACCGGTTTGGCTGGCTTGGCCTTCACGGGCGAGCATCGAACCGAGCGCGGCCATGCCGACGCTGTAGGTGCCGCGTTTGAGAAAGCTGCGCCGCTGAATGGAGGGGAATGTGTTCATGGTGAGATTCCAGCGTGACTCAGTAGCGGGTGATTGTTTCGTGCAGATTCAAGACGATTCGAGCTGTGGCGGTCCAAGCCGCCCATTCCGCTCTTTCGGGATGCGTGAGCGATTTGCCATGACGTGCGGCGGATTGGCCAACGCTGGTCAATTCCACTGACAAGGCTTCGTCAGCCAAGAACAGTTCGCGTTGCTGGTCCAGGAAGACGGACAGACGCTCGATCTCTTCGCTGGTCGCTTCGCGTTGCAGGGACCGACGAATCATGGCTCGCAATCGATTGTCATCGGAATCGGATTGTTCGTTCATGCTCCACGCCAGTTCGCTAGCCGCTTCGATGAACGTCGGGTCGTTGAGCAACGTCAACGCTTGTTGAGGCGTGTTCGCGTTGGCCCGAATCGCGACGCAGTCCTCCCGACTGGGGGCGTCGAAGTTCGCGAGCATCGGATGCAAGAACGTGCGCTGCCAGTGCATGTAAATGCCACGGCGATACTGGTTGTCACCCGTTGTCGAGCGATAGGTCCGGTTGGGGAATTGCAAGTTCGAATAGTAGCCACCGGGCTGATAGGGTTTGACCGAGGGACCACCGATTTCCAGGTTCAACAATCCAGAAACGGCAAGTGCATTGTCCCGAATGATCTCGGCTTCTAAACGTCGCGGCGGGTGGTAGCCGAGCAGACGATTTTCAGGATCGATCTCGGACAGTTCCGGTCGAACACGGCTGTCCTGTTGGTAGGTTTGGCTGGTCAGAATCAATCGAGTCACATGACGCAGGTCCCAACCGGATTCGATCAGTTCGATCGCGAGATAATCGAGCAGTTCTGGATGGGATGGCGGCTCGCCTTGAGTTCCGAGGTCATCGACAGCCATGGTCAGTCCAACGCCGAAGAATTGTTTCCAGAGTCGGTTGGCCACGACGCGTGCCGTCAACGGGTTGTCGCGGTGCACGATCCAGCGAGCCAGGTCCAAACGAGTCAAGCGTTTCGAATCAGAGTGGTTGGCATCAGCATTCTTGTCGGAGTCGATTCCGTATTGGCCTAAGAATTCGGGCGTGGCCGGTTGGACGACTTCTCCGGTTTCGTCTTGCCAGTTACCACGCGGTAGCACCCGCATTTTGATCGGCTCGGTGGCCTGCGTGACCATCGTCCACGTTCGGCCATCCCGACAGGCGAGGTAGCGGTCGCGCCAATGGTTCTTGGCACCGGCGTCTTTGGTTTGTTTGGGGTTGGACATCATCCAGCTCAACAAAGCGTTGGGTTGGCTGACCGAGTCGCAGACTTGGATTGCTTCCAATTCGGTTGGGTCAAACGGCCGCAATCGGATCAGCGGTGACGCTTCGAATGTCGCCGCGATGTCGGCGGGCAACCCTTTGATCTCAGCGATCAATGATTGGCCGTCTTTCAATTGCAGCGGTGCGGACAATTCAAACACGGCTTGCATCGGTTCGTCCGCGTGCTTGGACTGGTCAATCATGAATTGATGCGGTCGCTGTTTGGCCGCGTGCCCGTCGGCATCGGTCGCGGGAACCGCCCAACGCGAGGCCACGTTTTGCTGGGCCACTGTGTTGGAGAACGAAGGCATCCAGCGGTTCGCTCGTGCGAGTGAAACAGCGACAGTGGTTCGTTTGAGCTTCTTTTCATCCTCTTGGTTCTCCGCCGACTTGTCCGCGGGAACGGTTTCCAATTCCTCGATGTAGAAACGTACTTCCACCGCGAGCGGCGTTTGGTTCGGCTTGGTCGGCAAGCTGACTTGAATGGACTGAGGCGACAAAGATCCAGGCGAGGTCGAACTCGCATCCAGTTTCCATGCTCGTTGCTTCTTGTCGGTCGACGGGACGTTGGTCGTCTCAATGGATTGCCATCCGTCCGCGTTTTGTTCAAGCCAATCATGGACGTTCGCCAGCCATTGATTCGCGGCGGTTTTCTGATCGTCCGGCAATGCCTCGTGTTGCGAACGAGCCAGTTCGGTGAGTTCTTGCTTGGCTTGCGTTTGTTCCCGCAGCAACGCTTGGCTGGTGACTTCGATTTCGGGTGGGAACGGGAAGTTGTTGTTGTAGCCCTTCAGGTCCGGGTTGGGGGTGTAACCGTAATCGCTGTAGACACCCCATTGCTCGATGTCGGCAAAGAACGCACCGAGGGAATAGAAGTCCTTGGCCGTGAAGGGATCAAATTTGTGATCGTGGCATTCGGCGCATCCGGTCGTCAGTCCCATCCAGGCCATGCCAACGGTTCGCACTCGATCGGTCGCGTACTTGGACAGGTACTCGCCCGGTTGCGCACCACCTTCGCGAGTCATCATGTTCAGACGATTGAATCCGGATGCGATCAAGTCGTCTGTTTGGGGATTGGGAAGCAAATCTCCGGCAAGCTGTTTGATGGTGAATTCATCGAACGGCATGTTGTTCTGGAACGCTTCGATCACCCAGTCGCGGTAAGGGAAGATGTGCTGGTTTTGGTCCCCGTGGTAGCCAACGGTGTCCGCGAACCGAACAAGGTCCAACCAGAACGCCGCCCTGCGTTCGCCGTGGTGAGGATTCGCGAAGAGTTCGTCCAGCTTCTGATCGATCAACGCGGCCCGGTCATCAGAGGATGCCTGCGAGGTTTGAGAACGCTGGAAGAAGTCCTGGGTTTCTTTCCAGGTGGGTGGCAGGCCGACCAAGTCCATGTGCATCCGTCGGAGCAGACGGTCTGCTCGAGCTGGCCCTGAAAGATCGTGTCCCTTCGCGAGCAACCTGGCGCGAATGAAGGCATCGACCGGATGGACGGGATCCGAAACCACGGTCTCGTCCCACTCGCTCAGGTTGGGGATGTCTGGCCGGCGGATGGGGGTGAAGGACCAATGGTCTTCATAGATCGCGCCTTCCGCGATCCAGTCCTTGAGCAACTGCTTTTGTTCTTCGGTCAGTGTCTTGTGTGAAGCTGGCGGCGGCATGACGGCGTCTGGATCGTCGTGGTCGATCCGGGCAACCAACTCGCTGCCTTCCACGTCTTCCGGAATGATGGCGGCAAATTCGATGGCTGCTTCACGGCTATCCAAACGCAAACCGGATTGCTGGTTGTTTTCGTCAGGGCCGTGACAGAAGTAGCAGTTCTCCGACAGGATCGGCCGGATATCGCGATTGAACGAGATCTGGGATTCATCCGCGTGTGCCGACAGTCCCAAGGAGCAGGCGAGTCCGAACAGGCAAACAGCCGTCCACCGGGAAAAATCAAAGAAGAACAAAGAAGAACGCATGGAGAGCAAGACCACAGCGATGGGCGGGACGGGAGGGTGGCAGGCGGGAAACTCATTGTAGCAGATCGATGCAAATGCTCTCGCAAACATTTGGAGTTCAGTCACCTTTGCATGGATCTGCGAAGCAAGCAGAAACCGCGTGAAACTCAATTGGCTCTATAGAGTGGCCGGGTTCTTCAAAGCCGGTTCTGCTCCGCCGCGTCTCCGATTGACCTAGCCACGTCGAATTTGACGGTTGTACTAAATGTCAGTCCTCAAGATGCCGATGCTAACGAGGATTCCAATTGTTACATCCATCGATCAGCCGTGTGGTCCGGGTTTATGATTCTGTTTTCGATCAAGCTGCTCAGCAGTCTTCGCAAAGCGATTGCGGGGAGGAAGTATCCTTCTCAGCTCGCGTGGGGATTGGCGTTCGGACTTCTCATCGGGCTGATCCCGCACGGCAACCTGCTGGCGGTGGCGTTGGTGTTTGGCGTTTTGATGTTGCGTGTCAATCACGCGATGGTCGCTTTGACCGCGATCGGCGTGACGATGGTGGCACCGCGTTTGGATCCGATTTCGGAGCAACTGGCGCAGTGGTTCTTCGATCAAGAAGGCGTCTCACAAGTCATGGCACGAGCCTGGGACTTGCCCTTGGTGCCTTGGACGGATTTGAACAACACCGTTGTGATGGGAAGTTTCCTGATTGGACTGGCTTCGCTTGTTCCCACCTTCGCTGTGTCGTACCCGCTCTTCAAAGCGGTCTCGGGCAACGGGCGGGAAGACGAGGATCTCGAAGAGGAGTTGCTGGTGACGCCTGTTCGCAAGCGTCGGTCCAGCGAAACGTCGACAGCGCACGCTGTGGATCCCCCGCACACCCAGACACGTCAGCCTCACTTCTCGCCTGAACCAGCGTTCGTGTCGGGCAGCGACGAAGTGATCGAGGCCAACTCTGGACGTGTGTTTGATTTTCGCCGCGTGGACGATGCCGAACCCGTGCTCGCCAAGATCACGCCCGGTCGTGACGAAAACGCGAACGCGAAACGAGCCTTGGCCGTGAATGAAGCGTCGACTTCGGATGCTTCTTATGGAAAGCAAACCACCCACATCGAAGTGCTCGACGCAGATTCCAATCTGCAGACGGCTTCCAATACGAACACGATGGCATCGGTGTCTGGCGGTTCACGCCAACCCGATCCGGTTACGACGAACGACGACCAACACAAAATCGATGAAGCGCTCAGTTATTTGCTTCGTCAATTGCGCGATTCGCAAGACAAGGATGCAGCATGATTCGTTGGAGATTCTTACTGACACGGCTTATCGTTGTCGCGACCATTTTGATGCTGCTGTTTTGGGGCCTCGGCCCGATGGCCAGCTACATCACGGTCCGCGGGTTAGAAGCCTCGACGGGAGCTCGAGCCGATATCGGTGCGACTCGCGTGGGCTTGTTCCCGCCGCAGATCCAATTCGATTCGGTGCATGTCGCCGATCCTCGAGATGACAAGGAATTCCGGAACGCTTTCCAAGCGGACTCGGTGAACTTGGTCATCGATGGCGATGCGTTGTTGCGTCGTCGCTGGGTGATTCGCCAGGGCAGCATCGCTGGTTTGCAAATCGGCACCACCCGGGAATCCAGCGGGCACCTGGAAGAGGCACCGGAGGAAACGGAAGATTCCGGTCCATCCATGATCGGGAACTTGCTTTCATCAGCGACGAATGGACTCAGCGATCGCGCCGAAGCACTCGGCAAAGATCTGGAGACCGTTCGCACGGGCGAAGAGATTCGTCGTCGTTGGAAAAGCGAATACGAACGATTGGTGCAACAAACCAAAGAACTGGAACAACGCGTCGAGACCATTCGGGAAGCTGCCAGCGGCATCGACAACCCGTTGCGGGATTGGCCGGAGTTGCAACGCACGCTGGCGGAATCCGAAGCCGCTCGTGAACAGTTGATCTCGTTGCGAAACGCGATGAACGCGATGCCCGATCAAATGAAGGCCGATTTGGCTCGATTGGAAAGTGCCAAGCAAGCCGACCTCGACAAAGTCGATGCGTTTGTGCCAGGCGATCTGAGTGAGTCCAAGAACTTCGGCGTCGATTTGGTCAGCGCTGAAATTCGGCGTTCGCTCACCCAACTTCGAGATTATCTCGACAGCGGTCGTACGCTGGCCAATTACACCGTCGTTGCACCGGACACCGAGCGTGTTCGTGGCGAAGACTATGACTTCTTGGGACGCAATCGTCGTCCTGAGTTGATGATCCGTCACTGCGACGTCAGCGGCACCATGCGTGCCGATGGCAAGGTCTTCACGCTGACCGGCGTGGTCGAAAACATGACGCCCACACCGGAGCTGTTGGCCGATCCGACTCGAGCTCGCTTGCGTTTGGAAGGTCCCGAGACCGTCGATGTCGACTACATCCGTGATCGTCGACAAGGTGAGCAACTGGATCGTTTGACACTTCATTGGCCACAAATGGACGCGGACCCGATTCACTTGGGACGCGGCAAAGACGTTGGCGTTGCCATTGCAGGCGGCGTTCGTGAAGTGTGGGTTCAGCTGAGCAGTCGGGGTGAACAACTCGAAGGTCGTTTGGTCAGCAAGCAAACCGGCGTCAACATGCGTTTGGATGTTCAAGGTGAGGCGGGATCTTCCGCCGCGGCGATTCAAATGAACCAGTCCCTGGCCAACGTGGATCAAGTTGAAATCGATGCCGAGTTCAACGGGACTTGGGAAGACATCGATCTGAAGTTGAACACCAACTTGGGGCAAGTCTTCAACGACGCCGCGAAAACGGCCATCGCCAGCCAAATGGAAGCGTCCAAAGCCAAGGTCGCCGCCAAGGTCAACGAAGCTCATCGTGAGCAGATGTTGGAACTGAATGAGTGGATGCTCGCTCAACAGAACCAAGCTCAATCGTTGCTGGCCAAGGCTGATAAATCGGTGGAGGACCTCAGCCGAAAGATCCTGAGCGAAATCAATGGAGCGGACCAGTATCTTGGCAAGCTCAAGACCGCGTTTGGTTCGAGCTTGCGTTGATCACGATTCCATCCTGCGTCGATTCCGCCGAGTGCGTTTGAGTCGACAGGTTGAGTGACGGGCGGCGCGTTCAACGCGATCGTTCTGGCAAAGGCCGGAGGTGGGTGCACGAGTCAATCGTGCCTCGACCTCCGGCCTTTTTTCATGGGCTGATGATGGGAAACCGACGGGAGGATCTCTCGTCGCAAAGGGGCTGAAGTCTATAGCCCTAAGCCTGTTTTCTTTGGGTCCGGGTGCGTTGGCATCGGTGGCAACGCGAGGTTACACTCGCTGATTCTTGTTGCCCTGAAATCCATCCCCACCATTCAACCCCAAGAACTGCCACGATGCTGCCTCGTCGACGTTTAGGCCAAACGGACATGGAACTCACGACGCTCTCTTTTGGAGCGTCTTCGATCGGACAGGAGTTCCGAAGCGTCGATTTGGGTGAGAGTTTGCAAGCGGTTCGAGTGGCGCTCGAAAGTGGGATGAACTTCATTGACACCGCCGCATTCTATGGACGCGGGATGAGCGAAATGATGCTCGGCCGCGTCCTGCCAGATTTCCCGCGTGATCAGTACTACTTGGGCACCAAACTGGGACGCTACACCGGCGAGCACTTCGATTTCAGCGCCCGACGCGTCACCGAAAGCATCGACACGTCGCTCGAACGAATGAAGGTCGACCACCTCGACATCGTGCTCTGTCACGATTTGGAATTCGTCGAGATGTCGCAGATCGTCGAAGAAACCATTCCCGCGATCCGTCGCGAAATCGAAAAGGGCAAGGTCCGCTACGTTGGCGTCAGCGGCTACCCCATGAAGATGTTCCAGTACGTGATGGAAAACACGGACATCGATTGCCTGCTGACCTACAACCACTACACGTTGCAAAACGACATGGCGTTGGACTTGGTGCCGTTGGCCAAGGAGAAAGGAGTGGGGTTGATGAACGGCGCTCCGTTCTCGGCACGTCTGTTGACCAACGCAGAATTGCCGCCTTGGCACAAAGCCACACCCGAAGTTCGCCAGGTCGCTGCGGCCGCCGCCAAGCACTGCGCGGACCGTGGCAGTGACATCGCGAAAATCGCACTTCAGTTCAGCATTGCCAACGAAAATTTTGCGACCTGCATTCCAGGGTCGGCCAATCCAAAGCGAGTCGCGCAGTGGGTTGAGTGGGCGCAAGAGCCCATCGACGAAGTCTTGGTTGCTGAAGTCCAAGAAATTTTGAAACCGATCCACAATTGGTTTTACATCGAAGGCCGCCCCGAAAACAACGACGAACCGGTCGCCTCCTGAGTTCAGCCTATGCCACTTCGAGTCCATCTCCCCTCAAAACTCTCTCACAAAGAAACAACATGACGTTTCAATCTGCCATCACGGTCAGCCTGGTCGAAGAAGCTCGCGGCGGTCCCTTCGTTTTCTGGGACGGATTGCGAGACGCTTGCGAAAAGGCCTCGGCGCTCGGTTTTGACGCGATCGAAATATTCGCCCCCGGGCCTGACGCGGTGGATGAGGCCGAACTCAAAGGCCTGCTGCAAAAGCATGACTTGGTTGTCGCAGCGGTCGGCACCGGTGCTGGGATGGTCAAGCATGGGCTCAGCCTGACGCATCCCGACGCGGAGCATCGTTCGAAGGCTCGTGACTTCGTCAAACAAATGATCGACTTCGGTGGCGCCTACAACGCTCCCGCCATCATCGGATCCATGCAAGGCAAATGGGGCGGCGATGTTTCGCGAGATCAAGCCTTGGGGTTCTTGCGAGAATCGCTCGATGAACTGGGGCTTTACGCCACCCAGTATCACGTGCCGCTGTTCTACGAGCCACTGAACCGCTACGAGACCAACTTGCTTCGCACAGTCGAGGAAGGCGTCGAGTTTTGCAAGACATTGAAAACGGACAACGTCAAACTGTTGGCCGATTTGTTCCACATGAACATCGAAGAAGCCGACTTGGCCGCTGCCATCCGTGCTGGCAAGGGCTACGTCGGGCACATTCACTTTGTCGATTCCAATCGCCAAGCCGCTGGGATGGGGCACATGAACCACGCGCCCATCATCCAGGCTCTCAAAGACATCGACTACGACGGGTACCTGTGTGCCGAAGCGTTTGCGTTGCCCGATTCGGACACTGCGGCTCGCAACACGATCGAAGCATTCAAACGTTTGACCGCTTGAAGTTGTCGGAACCAACAGTGGCATAGGCTTCCAGCCTGCGAATATTGTCGCATAGGCTGCTAGTGTTCTGTTGCAGCTAAAAGTTTGGAGTGATCGTAGTGGACGAGGCCACGAGTCCTTGGATTTGACGCCAGTTCAGGACTCGTGGCCTCGTCCACTACCCCAAGACGAAAGTCTTGACAGACCATTAGCCTGTGATTCGAGAACCCCCATGCCATTCAGCAAAAAGTCGACGTCTCCACCATCCCTCCCCACCACGAGATGAACTGAATATGTCACACACTGCGATTGGGTCACGTGCCCTGATTTGGATGCTTGCCATTGCGATGGCGCCCTGGGCGGTTGCTGATGAGCGACCCAACATTCTGTTTATCATGTCGGATGACCACACCAGCCAAGCGGTGGGGGCGTATGGCAGTCGGTTGGCCTACCTGGATCCGACGCCGAACCTGGATCGTTTGGCCAAGGAAGGCATGTTGTTTGAAAATGCATTCTGCACGAACTCGATCTGCACACCCAGTCGCGCTTGCATCATGACGGGGCAATACAACCACACCAACGGTGTGTTTGATCTGAACGGCCGCATCGAACCAAAGAATCAGCATCTTGCGAAAGAGATGAAGAAGGCTGGTTATCAAACCGCCATGATTGGCAAGTGGCACTTGAAAGCTGAACCGGCTGCGTTTGACTACTACTGTGTGCTGCCTGGACAAGGCAAGTACTTTGATCCTGAGTTCCGTGTTCAAGGTGACAAGCCGTGGCCGAAGAACTTGATCAAGAAGGAAGGCATGCACAGCACGGATGCGATCACTGACATCACACTGAACTGGTTTGATGAAGTTCGCGAAGATGACAAGCCGTTTTTCTTGATGCATCACTACAAGGCGCCACACGATTTCTTCGAGTACGCGCCACGCTATGAAGAGTACCTGGCCGAAATCGCGATCCCAGAACCCAAGAATCTTTGGAGTCAGCCGCTCTTCGGTTCCCTGGCGACCCGTGGTGCAGACGATGAATTGATGCCCTACATCGGCACCTCAATCGGACGCCGCAACCTGCGTCGGAATTATGTGGATCACTATGAAGTCGATTCGTGGCTCAGTGATGAAGACGCCAAACGTGAGGCGTACAATATCTACATGAAGCACTACCTTCGCTGTGTCAAAGGCGTCGACGACAACCTGGCTCGTTTGTTTGCAAAGTTGGAAGAGACCGGGCAAATGGACAACACCGTGATCATCTACACCGGGGATCAAGGGTTCATGCTCGGTGAGCACGACTACATGGACAAGCGATGGATGTACGACGAGTCGCAGCGGATGCCGTTCTTGGTTCGCTACCCCAAGTCGATTGCTGCCGGTTCACGCAGCAATGCGATCGTGGAAAACGTGGACTACGGACCCACCATGTTGGCGTTCGCCGGCGTGGAAACCCCTGAGTACATGCAAGGCAAAAGCTTTCGCGGAATTTGCGAGACCGGTCAGGAACCCGAGGGTTGGAAGCAGGAGGCGTACTACCGCTACTGGATGCACATGGCTCACCATGACAATCCCGGTCACGTTGGGATTCGCACCAAGACTCACAAGTTGATTTACTACTACGGCGTCAACTACGAAGGGAAGCTGCAAACGCCTCCCGGTTGGGAACTCTACGATTTGGTGAACGATCCGACGGAAGTGGTCAACCAAATCGACAATCCTGAGTACGCCGAAGTCGCATCGGACCTCAAGCAACGTTTGGCACAACTTCGCCAACGCGTGGGCGACGATGGGTCTCATTACCCTGCCGTGGAAGAGGTTGTCCAGGAATTCTGGGATGACAGTGACGAAGACCGTCAGAAGGCGATCGAAATCTCCCATGAGTACGTTCAGGCGAAGCAGTCCGAATCGAAAGCAAAGCCTCAAAATTAGCTTTGGCTTTCCGGTCGTTTAGCGGCAGGGTGCGAGTTCTCCGGTATCACGGCACCGGACGGCTTGCGCCGTTCCGCTAAGCAGGTAAGCAAGAATGATTGGCTCACATAACCGATGACACCTGCCTACCTGCTTAAGACGCTTTATACCAGCCGATTCCGAAGACGAATTCGGCAGGGTCGGAACAACTTCACCGTTTAGCGTGACTGCTACGCTCAGAGTGTGAATTTCGAGACGTCGCATTCTTGCCGTCCGAAGACGTGATCTTCCACTGACGGGCCGCACGGTTCAGCTATGCTTGTGGTGCGTCTCCCCTTCGTTTCATCCCTCCAGTTTGAGTTGCTTCTATGTCACGTTGGTTGTTTTGTTTGGTCCTGCTGTCCGTTGGTTCGTGGTCTGGAGGGCTGCTCGTGGAACCTGTTTCGGCGGCAGATCGTCCCAACGTGGTGATCGTCATCACGGATGATCAAGGCTACGGCGATTGTGGGTTCACTGGGAACACCGTTGTTCTGACACCGAACATTGATTCGTTGGCAGCGGAGTCGTCTGTGTTGACGGACTACCACGTCGCGCCGACTTGTTCACCAACCCGTTCGGCGTTTGTGACAGGGCACTGGACCAACCGAACCGGCGTGTGGCACACGATCAGCGGACGTTCGATGTTGCGAGACAACGAGGTGACTTTCGGTGAGATCTTCCGTGATGCCGGTTACCAAACGGGCATGTTTGGCAAATGGCACCTCGGCGACAACTATCCCTACCGAGCCGAGGACAACGGGTTCACCGAGGTCTATCGCCACGGGGGCGGCGGCGTCGGGCAAACGCCTGACTTCTGGGACAACGCGTACTTCGACGGTTCGTATTTCCACAATGGAGAAGCCGTCAAAGCCGAAGGCTTCTGCACCGACGTGTTCTTTGAACAAGGCAATCGATTCATTCGCGATTGTGTCGAAGCGGACGAGCCGTTTCTCGCTTACATCGCAACCAATGCACCGCACGGGCCATTGCACGCCCCGCAGAAGTACATCGACCTTTATCCCGAGATGAGCGACAACGTGGCCACTTTTTTGGGGATGATCACCAACATCGACGAGAACGTCGGACGGACCCGCGAACTGCTGCGTGAGTTGGGCGTGCATGACAACACCATTTTTATCTTCACAACCGACAATGGAACCGCGGGCGGTGCATCGGTCTACAACGCGGGGATGCGTGGGCGAAAGGGCAGCCCGTATGAAGGCGGCCACCGTGTTCCCTTTGTGATGCACTATCCCGAAGGCGGCTTTGCCACTGCTCGAAGCAATGACACGCTGTGTCACGCGGTGGACGTGGTGCCGACGCTGTTGGAATTGTGTGACGTCGACGCTCCCGAACAAATCAAGTTCGATGGCACCTCGATTGTTTCGCTGTTGAAGGACGAACCAGAATCGTCGTTCACGCAGCGCATGCTGATCACCGATTCGCAGCGTGTGATCGACCCGATCAAGTGGCGTCAGTCATCCGTGATGCAAGACAAGTGGCGTTTGATCAACGGCACAGAGCTGTACAACATTTCCAATGACCCAGGGCAAGAACAGAATGTTGCGGGCGATCATCCCGAACAAGTGGCCTCGATGCGTGCGTTTTACGATGCTTGGTGGGCGGAGCTGGAACCCACGTTCTCGCAAACCACCGAAATGACCGTCGGTCATCCCGATCATCCCGTGGTCACGTTCACGGCTCATGACTGGATCGGACAAGCTCCGCCATGGAATCAGTCCGCGATCCGTGCCGCAGCGGCTGTTTTCCCGAAGAAGGCGAAGCAACGACTGACGCACCAAGGGCATTGGGCGATCCAAGTGCATGAAGCAGGGACGTTTGAAATTGCGTTGCGGCGTTGGCCGGAAGAGTCGGGGATTCCGATTGGAGCGGCTGTACCGCCTGGGCAAGACGTGCCCGGCTCTTCTCGCGCCTATCGAACCCAAGCAGGCCGGGCGATCCCCGTGAAGTCCGCCGAGGTGCGCGTGGATGGGAAGTCGATTGCGAGCACGAGCGTCGCATCAGATGACCTGGTCGTGACGATGGAGATCGAATTGGCGGAAGGTTCCCACCAGCTGGCTCCCGTTTTCAAACTTCCAAACGGTGAAGTTGGAGCGTACTACTGCACGCTCTCCCGAAAGAGCAAGTGAATGCTCTCTGGGAGACACAATGGCGCTGAATTTGTCACCCTGCGGAGGGGCGATTGTGCCGATTAGTCGGAATGCAGTAAATACGATTGTTAAGAAATATCGAGATTCTCTTGCTCGGCGATCATCAGCCGCACAATCGACACGACACGATCGATGAAAACTCTGTAAGGCGACATCAACCAATGGATTGGTTGGTGCTTTGATCAAACGAACGGAGTCTTGAATCGATGGAATCATCAACCTTGCGACGCGGCGGAAGCGTTGCCAGACGAACCCTTGCGGCTTTGGTCTGCTTGGTCACCGGCGGTGGAGCAATTGCAAACGCCGACGAATGGTGGGCACCTGCGAACCAAGCCGGAACCGATTCGGTTCTCGTTGCACCTGAAACAGAGCCAACGCAGAATGGTTTTGACAGCATGCTGTCCAGCCGATACAGCGCCGCACCGATGCGTCCACAAGACAGCTTGATCGAAGGCTCAGTGCAATCGCTGCCTGCCGACGTGGATCAGGAGCCCTCCGGTCTCAGTTCCCAGGCAAGGGATGAGCAGAACCAAAAGGCTCTGGCTGAAGACGAGTCGTTTGAAGATCGTTTGGAAGCGTTTGCTTCGCGTTTGGATGCCCTTGATACACTCGATGAAGAGTGGACGGACTATCAGGACGAGTTGGCGGCCGAGGCCAAGGCGAAGAAAAAGAAGTCCACGCTCAAAATTGGCGGGCGAGTTCACATCGATCACTGGTCGTTCTCCAACACCGATCCGGGAATCAACCAAATCGAAAGCGGTCGGATCGGTGGAGTCGCCGGCGATCCCAATCAGAGTCCCGAGAATATCACTGGGTTCCGGCGTCTGCGTCTGGAACTTTCCGGGGACGTTCCTCAGAACATGCGTTATCGCTTGCAAGTGGACTTCAACAACCCGCAGACTCCCGAGATCAAGGACGCCTACATTGGCTGGTCGAATTTGCCCAACAATCAGGTGTTGTTGCTTGGCAACCAGAAGCGGCCGCTCGGTTTGGATCACCTGAACAGCTCTCGCTTCAACGTGTTCGCCGAACGCCCCTTGGCAGTGGAAGCATTCAACGAAGACGCTCGTCGGTTTGGTTTGACCATGTATGGTCACAACAATGAAGAGTCGATCGGTTGGGCGTACGGGATTTACAATCTCGAGAACATCAACACGGATGGACGTTTCATTGGTGACTCGGCCCAAGCCGGTGGATACTCGCGTCTTTGGGGATCGCCTTGGTACGACGACACCAGCGGCGGACGTGGGTACTGGCACTGGGGTTTGGCTGGTGCGGTTGCCAAGCCGGACGGCGATGCCGGAGCGAACGACACCAACAGCAACGAAGGGCGGTTCCGCACTCGGCCCCTTGCACGAAGCTCGCAACGTTGGTTGAACACCGGTCGCATCGACGGTGCAGACTGGTATCAAAACATTGGGTTTGAAAACATCCTGAACCTCGGTTCGCTGCAAATCACCGGGGAATACATCATGACTCCAATGCAGGTGGAGGATCCGGCTGCGGGGGTGGATGACAATTTGTTCTTCCACGGTGGTTACATCTACGCATCGTACTTCTTGACCGGCGAGCACATGCCCTACAACCGGTCGACGGGAACGCTCTCACGCGTGACACCCCACGAGAATTTCTTCTTGGTGGATCGCTGCAACGGATGTCGCGGCAATGGCTGGGGAGCATGGCAGGTCGCTCTCCGATATGACCACCTCGATCTAACCGATGGTGGTGTCAACGGCGGCGTGGGCAATCTCTACACGGCTGGTTTGAACTGGCACTGGACACCTTACTCGAAGGTTCAGAACAACTTGGTATGGGGTGAAATCAGCGAGAGTGGATTGGCCGCCAATGGCAACAATTCGCTCGACGCACCGGTGGAAGCCGGGAACTTCCTGATCTTCGGAACTCGTTTTATGGTCGACTTCTGAGTTGCCAGAAGCAAACCGTTGATCACAGAAGCATTCTACGTGCGGGGCTGAACACCAGCCCCGCACACCAACCGCACAGAACTGAAAAAGGAATTTCAAATGAGCCGATCCATTCAATTCGGTCGTGTCGCCTGCCTGGGACTTTTCGCGTTGACCGCCTCGGTTGTCTTCTCGAGCACCGCCAGTGCTTTCGGACCCGCCTGCTGTTTCTGCCAAGCCGGACGCTGCAACGTGGAAGTTGACAAAGAAGAAGTGGAGGTCACTTGCTTCGACGTCGAATGCGAAACCATTTGCATCCCACCGTTGCGTTTCCCATGGGAATGTGGCCCGTTGAAGAAGTGCGGCAAGGTTCGCACCGTCAAAAAGCTGGTCACGGACAAGAAGAAAAAGACGGTCTGCACTTACGATTGGTCTGCCATCACTTGCTGCCCCGATTGCCGTCACCGTGCCCGTGGTATCTTCGGATGTGGCAAGGGATGCAGCGCCGGTTGCTGCGACAGCGGAAGCTGTGATGCGGGATGTGAATCCGGTTGTGATGTTGGTGGCTGCGAGATGGGATGCTGTGCCAGCATCGAAGCCGCCGCGTCATTGCCACCGGCCGCGTTCGCCAACAACGCTGGTGAAACGATGCAACTGGATCAACAAGAGTCCGTCGCGTTGGCATCGGCGATCAGTCGTGCGGAACCCGACGCCGAAGGTTGGGTCACGATCACCAACCCCAACACCACGTCGCTGCAAGCCGAAGACGATCTGATCGAAACCTCGGTCGAAGTTCTCAGTCGATAAATTGCTCTCGACAAGAGCAAGGTCCGGAACACAAACCACCGGCACGACTTAGTCGTGTCGGTGGTTTTTTTCGTGCGCTGTTGGAGCGTGAATCTGTGAGCAACGAGTGACGATTTAAGCGGTGTGGCGCAAGCCGCCCGGTGTGAAACCGGAGGGCTCGCGCCCTTCCGCTATGTCACTCGTTTTCGACTGGATGCGTTAGACCGGAACCGTTTGTTTGCGATGGAGCAACACATAGACGCAAGGAACGAGAATCAACGTCAGAAGCGTTGAGACCACCATCCCGCCCAGCAACGCACGAGCGAGCGGAATCATGGCTTCATTTCCCGGTGCCAGTTGGAACGAAAGCGGCAACATCGAGGCGACCAGCGTCAACGAGGTCATCAGGATGGGGCGCAAGCGAACTTGAGCCGCGGACAGGGCGGCCTCTCGAGGTGTCACCCCAGTGGCAAGTCGTTGATTCGCGAATTCGACCAGGAGAATCGAATTGTTGACGACGACACCGATCATCATCAACGTGCCCATCAAGGACTGGATGTTGAGGTACGTGTCCGTCAGATAAAGAGAAATCAAAACACCTCCGATCCCCAACGGGACGGACAACATGATGATCAGCGGATCGAGGAACGATCGGAATTGGGCCATCAGAACCAGGTAAACAAGCAGCGTTGCCACTGCGAGTCCGGTTCCCAGCATGTTCATTCCCCCACGCATCTTTTCAATCGGCCCGCGAAGAGCGACGGAGACCCCGTTTTCGAATTCCATGTCCGCCAGCACGGCGTCAATGTCTGCCGCGACGCTTCCCAGGTCTCGCCCCGCGACGTTGACATGGATGTCGTTGACCCGTGAAATGTTGTAGTGGGCAATCTCGCCTGGAATCGTGACTCGATTGACAGTGGCAATGTTTGAGAGCGGAATCGTGACGGGGCCGTCGGGGGTGTCGAGCGAAAGTGGCATGTTCCGCAACTCATCCAGCGATTGGAACTGATTGGACGCGTACTGAACTCCCATGAAGAAGTCGACACCGCTCTTCGGGTCAATCCAAATGGTCGGTGAATAGCCCACGCTGGATCCCAACGCGGTCAGCACGGTTTGCGCGACTTGTTCTTGATCGACCCCCAAGTACTTTGCCCGTGTTCGATCGACTTGCACATCGAATTGGGGGTAGTCGAGCGACTGGGCGATCTGGACATCTCGTGTGCCTTCGATCGGAGAGATTTCCCTGACGATTCGTTCGGCTGCGTCGCGACACTGTTGCAGTGTGCCCGCGGAAATTTGGACATTGATTGGAGTGGGAACACCTTCGTTGAGGGCCATGTTGACGATGCCACCCGAAACAAACAGGAACTGTTCCAGCGGGCATTCGTTGTTCAGCTTTTCTCGCAAGGTGTCAATGTAGGTCTGAGTGTCGACCGACTGATTTTCCTGCTTCAGATTCACGATCAAGTAGGCTGTGTCTGGGCCCGAGTTGGAACTCAAGACGGTGGAGAATCCGGCTCCCTTTCCAACCGGCAAACCGATGTTCGAGATGATGGTGTCGATGGATTCCTCAGGGATCACTTGTTGGATGGATTCCTCGATCTTGGCGACCAATTCCTCGGTTTTCTGCAAGGAGGTTCCGGGGACTGTTTTCAGGCGGATTTCGAAGCTGCCCGAATCAACATTCGGGAACAGCTCTGTTCCGATGTGAGGCAGCAAAAAGAACGAGCCGCCTACCCCAATGATGATGATCAACGCTGACAACGCGGGTGATCGCATGGCGGTTGAAAGCAAGCGTCCATACAGCCCCGAGGGCTTGGTTGAAGACGCCTGCTGATCGTCTGGCTGCGTCGCTTGCGTTTTGGCTTGCACACGTTCCCGGACGAAGGTCGCACAAAAAGCGGGGACAACGGTCAACGCCAAAATGTAGGAGGCGCCAATGGTGAGGGTGGCGGCCAACGAGAGGGGAGCGAACAGATACTTGATCATTCCCGTCAAGAAGATTGCAGGCAAGAAGACGGCCAAGGTCGTGATGGTTCCTGCGAGGATTGCGCCTGAAACTTCCTGGGTGCCATCGCGTGCAGCCTCCATGGGGGATTTGCCCATTCGCCCGTGACGGATCACGTTTTCGACGACCACGATTCCGGCGTCGACCACCGTGCCGATCGCCAGTGCGATTCCCCCCAATGTCATCACGTTGATGGTTTGGCCGGAGAATGCGAATCCCAAGGCACCAATCAAAATGGCCAGCAAAATGGTCGAAACGATGATCACGGTGGGAAGCAGGCGTCGCAAGAAGATGAGCACCACGAGCGCGACCAGCACGGAACCGAGACCAATCTGCGACATCAAATTCGACATCGCTTTGCGGATGTAAATGGATTGATCCGAGACCAGCGTCACGCTGGTCGCTTCTGGAATGTCACCACGCTCTTTCATCTTGGGAATCTCTTCCGCGATCCCGTCGTAGATGCGGTCCACCACCGCGATGGTGTTCTCCCCGGGTTCTCGAAGCAGTGGGCAGTAGACGCTGCGTTTTCCGTTGACTCGAACGATGTTGTATTGCAACGCCGCGTCGTCTTTGACGGTTGCCACGTCGCGGATGAAAATCGGGCGATCGTCGCGAACGGCAATGGGAATCGCTGCGATTTCTTCGATATCAGGCAGGGTATTCCGAGGGTGAATTTGGTAGTCCGTTCCACCCATCGTTGCGGTGCCACCTGCGAGCACCAAGTTTGACTTCTTGAGCGCGTCGACCACATTGGTCGCGCTGATGTGGTAGGCCTGAAGTTTAGCGGGATCGACATAGACCATCATCTGGCGGAACTTGCCACCAAACGGGTGCGGGATCTGCACGCCTTTCAGTCCGCCCATCTTGTTGCGAACTGCGTAGTAGCCGATCGAGTAGAGCTCGGATTCACTGAGTCCCTCGCCGGAGATCGCTGCCAGCACCACAGGCAGGTTGGACGGTTCGCTCCGCAGCGTGAACGGCCACTCAATGCCCGGCGGCAGGTGGAACATATCGCTGGCTTCCAAGTTGACGATGTCGTTCATCGCCGAACTTGGGTCAGCACCGGGTTGGAAGAAGACTTTGATCACCGCGGCGCCAGGAACCGTTCTCGATTCTTGGTGCTCGATCTTGCCCGCCAGCGTGAGCGCACGTTCGACACGTGAGGTGACCGATTTCTCCATGTCCAAGGTCGGCAGACCAGGGTAGGAGAAGTAGCTGACCACAACCGGCTTTTTGAAATCCGGGAGGATATCAATCGTGATGCCCGGGATGACGGTTGCACCGAGCACACACAAGGCAATGGATGCAGCCAGAACCGCAAATCGATTGCGAAGGGAAAATTGGATCAACGACATCAGTGAGTGGCCCCCACGACGGCGACTTTTTGCCCGTCGATGAAGCGGCTCAGGTGAGCGTCCACGACCGATTGGCCTGGCTCGACACCGGAGAGGACCTCGATGAAGTTGCCGTCGTCCACTCCGGTCGAGATTTCTTGGATCGAAATCGTGTCGTCGCCGGCGACCACGTACACAAAGGCGTTGCCAGATTCGTCGAAGCGAATCGCTTGGGCGGGCAGCAGGTTGGCGGCGGTCTGCGTGGTCAGTTCGATCGAGGCTTGTCCGAACATCCCGGGGATCAGCTTGCCATCCGTGTTGTCGACTTCGACTTCCACCATCATGGTTCGTGATTGGGCATCGAGACTTCCGCTGCGCCGTGTGACCTGCGCGGTCAGGGGAGGTTCGGATGCGAATGATGGAAACGTGAGACTGACTTCATCACCTGGATCCACCAGGGGAGCATCTCTCTCGGGGACGGGGACTTGCACGCGGACTCGGTCGATCTGACAGAGAACAAACAGGGGCTTGCCAAGTCCGACTTCGCTGGCGGCGCGGACCAAGTCACCTGGTTCGATATTTCGTTCTGTGACGATGCCCGAGAACGGAGCCTTGATCTCGGCGTAGTCGATCCAGACATCCACTTCATCCCGTTCGCGCCGCGTGACTTCGGTTTCCGCTTGTGCCGTCTCGAGATCCGCTTGTGCTGACTCGACCCTGGCGGACGCGACTTCGACGTCCGCTTGTGCTGAGGCAACGGCTGACTCCACCGCCTGTTTGCGAGCCGACTCGCTGTCGCGTTTCATCCGGGCCTCGTCCAGCATCCGGTTTTGCAAGGAGCCTCGATTGACCAGGTCTTCCGTTCGATTGAATTCCGCGTTGGCTGCGGCCAGGGAAGCTTCCACGGCGGCGCCTTCCGACTTGGCTTGAGCCAGCTTGGCTTGTGCGGAGCGTTTGGACGCCTCTGCCAATCGGACTCCTGCGGCAGCTTGTTTTTCCTGGGCTTCCAAGCGACCAATCCTGGCTTCGATCACCCGCCGTTGTTGGTGCTTCTCTGGAACCGAAATGGTGGCCAGGACGGTGCCTGCTTCGACGTATTCGCCGATGTCCGCAGTGAACGATTCGACATAGCCCGACGCTTGCGAGCGGAGTTCGGCTCGGTAGTAGGCGTGAACCGTCGCGGGCTGAACGCTGGTCCGTGTGACCTCGGTGGGCGTGACGGCCACCGTTTTGACCGGGGTGGCCGGCTGCGGCTGAGTTTTCTTGGCCACGCGATTCGCGTCGGAACAACCGGTCAGGAAGCACAGCACCGCAACTGTCGCGAGTGGAGGAGAGAGTCGAGGCGGGATTGCGAGAGGCATTGTGTGAATCGAGGACTGGCGTCCTTGGCTCCGCTGGAATATTTGGGGGAATCGGAAGAATCGATCTGACCGGGCGCGGTTCGCCAAGCGGTCGATGCAGTCTAGTTCGCGCAATGAGCGTTTTCGATGCGCAGCGGACAGGATCTGACTATTCCAAGGCATTCAATCGTTACCATCTGGATCATCATCTGCCGAAGTGCATAAGTAGAAACTGATGCGTTCCGGACGAGCTGAGCAAGGCGAACGAACGCTGTCTTCCGAACAGATGAACCAGGAGAACATGGATGTCCCGTTCGTTCCTATACACGCTGATCGCCCTTTCGAGCACCGTTCCAGCGATCGGGTGTGTGGGGCACATGAACCAGGAATCGGTGCAGAGTTCCCCTCTGCCAGCGGCAATCACCGGGAGTTCCGCCACGGTGGTTTCCGGTGTTGAAGCGGCCACGGAAGAAACCACGCTTGCCAAATCGGAGATTCGCCCGGTGGCCCATCGTGATTTCGGTGAGCCCGCCGCCGATCAAGCTTCGACGACCGACTCGGTTCTGACGATCGACGGCAAACGATACCGGTTGCAACCTCTCGAGGAAGAATCCGGCGCCCGCAGCAGCGATCATTCGTTGACCGCCTATGAAAGTGCACCCTTGTTGGAGGTGCCCGAAAGCGGTTTGGTGGGGCTGACTCCAGAACCGGTGGTCCTTGATTCGATGGGACAAACATCCGGTGTGGCGATGGTCTCGCCGCAAACCGTTCAGATGAACCTTCCAACGGCGCTGGCGATGATCGACTCCCAGCACCCCGCGGTCGGCTTGGCACAGTGGCGAACCCGTGAAGCGTATGCAGCGCTCGATCAGGCCAAGGTACTGTGGTTGCCATCCATTCAAGCCGGGTTCAGCTTTCATCGCCACGATGGCAATTACCAATCCAGCAACGGTGACATCGTGGACGTCAACCGGAATTCGTTTCAGTACGGGTTGGGAGCGGGTGCCACCGGTGCGGGAACCACCAACACGCGACCAGGGCTGGTGGCTCAATTTCACATGGCCGATGCAATCTTCCAGCCCAAGGTCGCAGAGAAAACGGCCTGGGCACGTGGGCACGCCGCCGCGGGTGTTTTGAATCAGCAACTGTTGCGGGCTGCGACCGCTTACACAGAATTGCTGGAGGCGTACCAGGATGCTCGCGTGTTGGAAGAGTCTCGGGAACGGGTGAGGCAACTTGCACGAATCACATCTGATTTCGCCGAAGCGGGGCAAGGGATGCAAGCGGATGCGGATCGCATGCAAACGGAACTCCGATTGATCGACAGCCGATTGGTGGGCGGGCAGGAACGCGTCGCGGTTGCGTCCGCACGCCTTGCCCAAGCCATCAGCATGCACTCGGGCGAGACGCTTCTACCCATGGATGTCACCGTGGTGCCATTGGAGTTGATGGCCGCCGGAACTGACAAAGCCTCGCTGATCAGCACCGGTTTGGCTTCGCGGCCGGAACTGAAAGAGTCGCAGTCGTTGGTCGCCGCCGCCTGTGAAGCCTACAAACGCGAACGGTACGCTCCGTTTGTTCCAAGTGTTTTGCTGGGGTACAGCACTGGCGGTTTTGGAGGTGGTTTGGGCAATGACCTGAATGATGTGGACGGTCGCTATGACTTCGATGCCGTGGTCACGTGGGAGATTCGAAACTTTGGACTGGGTGAACGAGCTGCTCGCAATCGGACGTCCGCGCGGGTTCAGCAAGCCAAGTATGAGAAGCTTCGTGTGATGGACCAGGTCGCTGCGGAAATCTCCGAGTCGGCAAGTCAGGTCGAATTCCGTCGCCAGCAAATGGATTTGACGCAGCAGGCGATCGCCACCGCCGAACGATCCTATCAATCCAATTCGGAACGAATCCAAGATGGCGAGGGTTTGCCGATTGAAGTGCTGCAAGCGGTCCAGGCATTGGAATCTGCACGCCGTGCTTACCTGCAAGCGGTCACCGCTCACAACCAAGCTCAGTTTCGTTTGCAATGGGCGTTGGGATGGCCTGTCAGTGATGACCAGGCCTTGGTGACTCACTGAACCGCTGGATGGGGTGGTTCGGCCGCCGTTGATGATAAAGAGCACTTTCACGTGCATCTGCGGTCGAAAAGCGATGAGCTCAAGAAGATTTCTGGTGACGTCAATGAATCGCCGTATTTCCCGGGCAAACTGGCCCAGAAACTGAAGTTGCTCCAGCCTGAAGATGCAAGTGAAATCGTGATCACGGATTAGACCCGAGCCACCACTTCGTGCTCTTCGCGTCCTTCGTGGTTTTGAGATTTGCTACGATGAATCAATCGTCGATCCATCCACGTCGGGTGGTTTCAAGCGTGGGGAGGCGGTGCGTTGAGGGGGGAGAAAGATGGAATTCGATGAACTGTCTCACCGAGTGATTGGGTGCGCGATTGAAGTGCATCGCGAATTGGGGCCTGGGTTGCTGGAGTCTGCCTATGAGCAATGCCTTGCCCATGAGCTCCGTAAGAGCTCCATTCAGTTTCAGCTCCAGCACCCGCAGCCTGTTCGCTACAAAGACGTGGCGTTGGATTGTGGCTATCGGATCGATTTGTTGGTGGAGGGCTCCATCATTCTCGAACTGAAGAGTGTCGAGAAATTGAAGGGAATTCACGAGGCACAATTGCTGACTTACATGAAGTTGGCGGGAATCCGGACGGGGCTTTTGATCAACTTCAATGTGACACGGCTCAAGGACGGGCTTCGTCGTTTTGTGCTTTGAATCTGATGTCGCCGGCTCGTGAGTAGGGGGATGAGTCGAATGCAGATCTTCGTGTCACCACGAAGAGACGCAGCGAACGCGAAGGATAACGTTCGCGGACGGTTGGCAACATGTTCACGTTCACACTGAACCTTCGTGCCCTTCGAGTCCTTCGTGGTGCATTTGCCGGCGAATATTCTTCACCACGAAGGGCACAGAGAGCACGAAGATTTCGGTTCGGCTGATTTGCATGAACCAGTCCGATGCGAGTTTCGAGGTGGTGATCGAGGCTCAGAATTGGCGAGGAAGAATCACGCAGCTCGAGGAACACGTTTATATTGGCTCATCCGACGGAAGCGTGCGCGGTACCCTGACTTCAGGTTTTTGGAGGGATTTCTCCGATGCCCGAAGTTTGAATAGACCATTTCGAGGCGTTCGAATTGAGTTGCCAAGTGAAGCGGAAGCAAGCTCTGCTGAGGAGCAACTTGCCAAGGAATAGCTTGGTCTCCGATGCGCCGAAGGTGCTTCGCGGCCCACCGGCATGCTCGCCATGCCGGTGGGTTGTTTTCAACACGGACGCCGTCCATCGTTGAACATTCGGACATCGGTGCATGCCTTGAAAACCTCGGACGCACCCTTCCGTCGGATGAGCCGAAACATTTGGGACGCCCTCCTCATCCTGATTGTCTCGAGGACACCGTTTTGTCAGAGGTTGAGGCTTCTCTTCGAAAGCGATTGATGCGGATGAAGAATGGAAACCGACTGCAATGGTTTGGAATCGCAGTGTTTGTGCTTGGATTGCTTCTTCTCTAGATGCATGCTTGGCAACGCCAGCAGTTAGGGAATGCGAGAGAGCGTGTCCGAGATCGGATGGACGTCTTGGAGGCCTTCGTTGCGCAAGCGGATTCAAACACGATGACAGCCCAAGAAATCCATCAGCTAGGAAGCCAGTTGGACTCCATTAGCAGCGACTTGCTGGCTCTGGGTCGAGAATCCGACTCACCGTGGTCAGCATGGAACGTTTCGTTCATGTCCTACATTGCGTGTTCGCTGATTGGATCCGTGCTGACGATTGTGGGATCGTCGCAGTTGCGTCGCAGCAGAAAACCAACGGTGACAGGACCGCAGGATGATTGAACCCGACTCATACCAGAATCGGGATGATTCCGATTTGAACGCCAAGCGGAACTCAGCGAGAACCGAAGACCCAGTCGTCAACCTGATTGCAGGGGGACTGCTGGGATCGGTAGGCGGTGCGGGGCTGGGATTCTCGGTCTCGCTGGCGTTCACCGGATGGGCCGTCGTTGCATTTTTTGCCGGCGGCGTTGCCGGTGGAGTTTTGGGCATGGCCTTGGGCTACTTCCGCGGTGACGGCTTCACAGAGTGGCTCAAGGAGAATCTTTGGCGATTCTGGTAGCGGAAGGAAGCCTGTTGAAGCAAGCTTTCCAACAGGCTTCCGGATCACCCAGATTGGGTAGTGGTCTGTCAGGACTTGTTTTTAGGGTAGTGGACGAGGCCACGAGTCCTGAACTGGCGTCAAATCCAAGGACTCGTGGCCTCGTCCACTACGATCAACCCTAACTTTTAGCTATGACAGACCAGTAGCGTCTATTCCTCGACTTCGACGAACGGGATGTTCAGCGATTGGAGGGTGAGGAGATAAAGCATGTACAAGACGGGGATCAGCAGCAGCACCAAGGCGGTGGCGAGCATCAACCCAAAGGCAAGACTGCTGGCCATTGGGATCAGCAATTGAGCTTGGAAAGATCGCTCGGTCAGCAATGGCACCAAGCCCGCAATCGTGGTCATGCTGGTCAGCATGATCGGTCGGAAACGTCGACGGCCCGACTCCAGCAAGGCTTGGATGGGGTCGTCACCCGCTCGGACGCGTGAGTTGATGAAGTCGATCAAAACGATCGAGTCATTGACGACGACACCCGCCAAAGCAACCAGCCCAAACATGCTGAAGAGCGTCAGCGGCAGGTCGAGAAGTGCATGTCCCCAGACGGCACCGATCATGCCAAAGGGAATGATCGCCAAGATCAACAGCGGCTGCATGTACGACCGGAACTGAAGGACCAGCAAGACAAACATGCACAGAATCGCGATGGCGAAGCCGACCATCAGGCTGCCCACCGATTCCCGGCTTTGTTCTTGTTGACCTTCCCAGCGAAGGGAAACATTTGGGAATTGGGCTTTGAAGCCGTCCATCTGTTCTTGCAGGCTGGCGATGATCAAATCGGCGTTGGCGGTGGTCTCATCAAGGTCCGCCGAGATGGTGATGCTGCGTTGTTGATCGACGCGGTTGATCTCAGAAAATCCTCGTTGCAAATTGATCTCAGCCAATTCGCTGATGGGACGTTGCATGCCATCGGCACCTCCGACGCGAATCTCTCGGAAGTTGACGAGCGACGTGCGTTCTTCCGGTGGGTAGCGGACCATCAACTTCACTTCGTGACGACCGCGTTGCAGACGCATGACTTCGGCGCCGAAGTAGGTGTTGCGAACAGTTTGTCCGAGATCCGTCGGCGTGACACCGGTCGCCAGGGCGCTGTCTTTGACGCGAAATTGGAATTCCCACTTGCCCGGCGTGTTGTCATCGCTGATGTCGAAAACACCAGCGAAGGTGCCGACCTTTTGCTTCATGACTTCGGTTGCGGCCAGCAACTCGTCCACGTGTTCACTGGAGGCGAGCAATTTGAATTCAATGGGGGTTCCGGCGGGGCCGGTGCCGATGCTGCCGTAGGTGATTCGTTCGACGCCGGCGATTTCGCCCACTTCACGTCGCCAACGAGCGATCAGTTGGTCGCTGTGAATGTCACGGATTTCGGTGCCGTGGAGTTCGGCAAAGATCTGGCCGGCGTTGCTGCCGCTGGATCCTTGCCCGCCCATCGGGCCGGCGGTGTTGCTGATCGAGCCGACTTCGCGGTAGGCGAAACGGACCGGGCCGACATAGTCACCTTCTGGGAGCGGGTACAGTGATTCGAGCGGCTCCTTCGTTTTGGCGGCGCGTTCCAACGCGATCTCTTGGCTGACCTTTTGAAGGGCTCGTTCCATTCGCTGGGTGGCAACTTCGGTTGCGGTGGCAGGAGTGCCGTTGGGGAAGACGACGGAGGCTTGCAGGTAGTTGTTGTCCGATTTGGGGAACAACACGGTCGTCACGACGCCCCCGCGAATCATGCCGATGGTGCCGACAAACAACGCGATGGCGACGGCGATGGGGAGGACTGGATTGAGCAAGCAGAAGTGGAGCGTGGGCACATAAACTTTTTCAGCGAACCATTCCATCGCGGTGCTGGCTTTCGAATTGAACCAGAACAACAGCAGCATGAATGGACGCAGCGGGTAGGTCACGATCGTCGCGACTCGGAAGAACCCTGAATGGCTGTGGGCCAAGTGACATGGCAACACAAACGTGCTTTCCCAGAGCGAGACCAGCAGCATCGCAATCACGGCGAACGGGATCACCGCCATGAATTTGCCCATCACCCCAGACACGAAGAACATGGGGGCGAAGGCGATGACGGTCGTGGTGATCGAGGCCGCCACGCTGGGCAACACTTCGGTGGCCCCGTCGACCGCCGCGTCGTGCAGCGATTTGCCCATCTGCCGGTGGGCGTAGATGTTTTCGCCGATCACGATCGCGTCATCGACCACGATCCCAAGAGCGATCAAGAACGAAAACAAGGAGAGCATGTTGAGTGTTTGGTCGCCCCAGGAGAGAGCGGCACCGGCACCCATGATGGAGATTGGAATCCCGAGAGCCACCCAGAATGCCAGGCGGACCTCCAAGAACAGGGCCAGGACCAAGAACACCAGTCCCAGACCTTGGACACCGTTGCGAAGCAGCAATGCCATCCGGTCTCGGACGTCGGTCGACGTGTCACCCCATAGAACAAATCGATATCCGGGGGGAGGTTCGGTGCGGGCGACGTAGCCCCGCACATTGTCGACCAGGTTCAGCAAGTCCTCTGATTTGGTGCGTTGAACATTGATGACCATCGCGGGTTCGCCGTTGATCTCCGCCACCGCCGTGACGTCTTCGAATTCATCGCGAACGCTGCCCAAATCGCCCACCGTCAGGACGACGCCGTCTTGGCGAGTGATCAGCGGGATGCGTTCAATCTCGGGGCCGACGCGGCCTTTGTTCTTGGCACGCAGCAGGATTTCTTGACCGGATGATTTGAGCTGCCCACCCGGCAATTCCACGTTGTGTTGCCGGATCTCGGAGGCGACTTGGTCCAGCGTCAGGCCATAGGAACGCAGAGTTGCCTCGGGGATTTCCACGTCGATTTGATAGTTGCGTGTTCCCATCAATTCGGCGACCGTGACGCTGGGAAGCATCAACAATTCGTCTCGCACGGACTCGGCGACTTCGCGAAGTTTCAGTTCCCCACGCCGGGATCGGTCATCAGGTCCGATGATTCCTAGGCGGATGGCCGTGTCGCGGAACGTGATCTGTTCGATCTCCGGATCTTCGGCGAGATCAGGGAAACTTGGGATGCGGTTGACTTCGCGATCGATCTCCGACATCACCTTTTGGACGTCTTGAATATCGCTTTGCAGTTCCGCCAAGACATAGCCGCGGCCTTCCATGGCGATGGAGGTGACCTTCTTGATCCCGTCGATGGACCGAATGGCTTCTTCAATCTTTTGACAGATCGCTTCTTCGGTATCTTGTGGGGTGGCACCGGGGTACGGCACCGAAATCATCACGACTTCGAGTTCGAATTCGGGGAACACTTCCCGACGCATGCCGACGAATGCGGAAGCACCCACAATCATCAACGCCAGCATGATGACATTCATGCCGGGCGCGTTTTCGATGGCCCAAGCGAGGACACGTTTCATCGAAGGTTCTTTGAATGGAAGGAATGGCGGAAGAGTGTCGGTTGGCTGCACAGCGGGAGGTGCTTGTGAGCGGCAGCGGTGGTCGTCAAGACGATCGCTTTCTCAGGGGATCGAAACTCCAGAGGAGTATGGATCGCTGTCCAGGTTCGGCGGCGTCAAAGATCGGTGATTGCTGCGGTCAAAGGCGCGTCCGATTTTTCATCGATTGGTGGCGTCAGGTTTCCCTTGGGGGCGCGAACTGGGAACGTGTCCGCTTCGATGCTGCCCAGTGGTGAGACAACCACAAAGCTGTTGCCGGTGACCGATTGGTTCGGCACTTCACAGATCCACTGATTGGAGCTTCCACCGACCGCCGTCAACAAATCGATGGGGCGAACGTCATGGCGAATCACCAAGCGTCCCGCGGACCAATTTTCAGCCACGAAGGCAAGTTCCGAATCGGCCTGTGGTGCGTCTGATTCGTCGTCGCCCTGCTTGGCGACGTTGTCCGCGAGATTCGTTTCTGAATCGGCGACGGTTTCGGCCGTCTGTTCCGAGTTTGGACCCTCGGCGTTAGCGGTTTTTTCGTCGATTGCCGGAAGGTCCAGAACGGAATCGTCGGGGATGAATTCCCAAACCCGATTGCCCGGCTTGAGGGCTTCGGACGGCAGGATGACAAGTGGCACGGCGGGGTGCAGTTGCAATTGCAAACGCACGAACATGCCACGCACGAGCGCGGTGGGGCCGGTCGAAACGACGTTTTCGGAAGTGGTCGGGGCGAGCGACTCATCGTCAATTCGGCGTTGGATTTCAAACATCTGAGGTTGGTCGACAACCACTCGAACGGGGACGGTCCGAGTTTGTTCGTCCAGCCCAATGCCGTCATAGCCGGTCAACTGGCCATCCCAGACATACGTCACATCGTCGCGCCCGGACAGTTGGTATTGCACCTTCACTTCCGTGGGCGGCAACTTGTAACCGCGGTGAGCGCCGTTGGCGGGTGCGTTCAATTCTTCCATGGGGGATTGCGTCGTTTTCTGATTCAGCACCCAGTACAGTTGGTCGGTTCGCAGACTGGTGGCCACTTCAACCTTGGAAGTGTCTTCCATCGTGACGACGGGATTGCCGCGGGAAACGAATGTGTTCAGTTCGGCTTGTTCGCTGGCAATGACCCCGTCGATCGGGGCTCGGATTTCAGTCCGTTGCAGATCGATGCTGGCTTGTTTGAGTTGCGTGGCAGCAAGCTGTTCGGCCAGTTCCAATCGCGTGCGTCGTTTCTTCAGCAAATCAATTTGGTTTTGGACCGTCACCTTTTGCTGTTCAGCTTGCAAGACGCCTCGGCGTGCCGCGTCGACGTCGCGGCGGGCGGCAAAGTCTTCTGGCAATGAATCCAGGCGTTTGGCTTCGCGGCTTTGGAGCTCGATGTCTGCGTTGGCAATTTCTAACAAACGAGCCGCGTTGATCAGTTCCTGGTCGACTTCGTTGATCGCTTCATATTCGGATTGCTGAGTTTGTTCCAAGCGACGCACGGTGAGTTCGTAATCGGTCGGATCAATCCGCATCAGCACGGTGCCAGCGGTGACGTATTGGCCGGCTTCGCATTGCGGCGACTTTTCGACGATGCGGCCGGCGACTTCAGTTGCCAGAATGACTTCGCGAAACGGGACGACGGTGCCGTCGGTGTTCAGGTGCAGGATCTGGCCGCTGTCTGCGAGCGACTGAATCGGAACCACATCCACGGCCGGCAAGGCTTGGAGTCGTCCGGCGAGTGTGTTGTCGGCAGGCGGACGGGTCGAGGGTTGGACCGACCCGAGTGCGTAGACCAAGCCACCGGCCACGGCGAGCAGCAACAGCGGCGCACCGATGTTGAACAGCACCCACTGCATCGTGTTGGACGAATCGACGAGCTGGACAACGTTGTCGTCCCGGCGAGTCGAGTCGACTTCGATCCCGGATTCGTACGGCGAGCGTGGCGGATCCGTTTTCGCCGGCACGGACGATGTCGAATCCAGTGAGGTTTTGGCCTCAGCGGAAGTTTCTTCGTCGGTCATCGTGGGCGTCGACTCGTTATTGTTGACAAGAGACATCGTGAGGCTCGTTGAGCGGCGATGGGAAGAGAAGCTTGTATTGATCGATCACAGTTTGATCGCCACACGCTGCCAGCGTGGACGCGGTGATCTGATTGCACAATGAATCCAACCCGTAGTGGGTTTGAATCAATTTGGGTGAGATCAAATGTGCCATCACGGGGCGCCCGATCCGGTAGTGAAGGCATTGGCCGACCACGCCGAGAGCCATCTGGGGCACCAGGGCGCTGGTTTGCCACGCGGACTTTGAATCAAGCGGTGGCAGCAAGGACTCGATGGTTTTGCAAAGCGCTTCGTAGAGCGGTTGGAAATACCCGTGGATCATGCCTTCGAAGGCGGGCGTTGGGGTCTGCATCTCGCGCATCATCAACATCGCTTCCCAACCGGTTTCGTCGGCGGCGAGCATGCGTGAGAGCAGGGTGCGGATCAGCCGTTCCAGATCCTGTTGTGGGGTCTGTTTGCCAACTTCAGGCGTCGGGTAGGCACGCTCGCGTTTCTCCCGGATGGCGGTGATGACAGCGCGGTACAGGCCCATCTTGTCACCGAAGTAATAGCTGACCGCGGCCACATTGACATCAGCGACGTTGGCAATCTCTCGGACCGTCGCGCGATCGAAACCTCGCTCGGCAAAGACGGGGCCAGCGGCCGCCAGCAAACGTTGGGTCGGGTCGATCGTTGCGGGAGCGGGGGATTCAGTCATGAAGCAGCGGGACGAGAGTCTCGGGCAGAACGGTTGCCGCAATCATGATTTAAACAGTCGTTTTAAACAAGTGTTTAAATCGAGAGGGCTCGATCGCGGATTGGCCTTCTGTTTGACCGGATCACTTTGCAAAGCGACCGTTGAGAACGCAAGTCGGTTTCCGTATCGAATTGAATCGAGTCGCTCGATCTGTTGGTGGGATCCAGCCACCTGGAAGAGCGGGGGGCCGTCACGCAGGTTCGGAGGCTGGGTGCCGCTCACGACATTTTGTGGGCGAAACAAGGCACTGAACGAGCCACGCCACCTCAGAGGGTTTCAAACATGCGGCGAAGTGCGTCGCGGTGGGCGTCTTCATCGAATGGGTTGGCCAGCGGTTTGGGCAAGACGCTGGCTGCTGACGGAGAATCGCCGGCGGACAGCGGTTCGCCTGCGGGCACTGGTTCGTCCGTCGATAGCGCGGCGGATTCAATTCGCTCAAAGGTTTCGCTGTGTTCGAACCCACGAGCAATTCGCGAGGTCCCGTCGGCCCCGTTCCACTGGGTCAGTGAATCGGTGGTGTGCCAGGTGCCGCCGGGTTGAGTGACATAAATTCGAACGGTGTCATCGCCGCCAGCGGATGCTTTGGCGGTGACATCATCGAAGCCGATCGCGGTGGCTCGATAGCCGCTGCTGCTGATCGTCGCGCGGGTTTGTGAAATCGACATCACGTCGTCGGAGGCGGAATCCCCGAGGTCGGCGGTGTCGTGGCCACCCGCTTCGGCATAAGCATAGACGCGTTCGAATCCAAACACGGCTTGCGTCTGTGTGTCGTTGCGAAGCGAGCTGAATTGTGGCCGGATGACCAAGCGATCGTCGCCGGCGGAATCGTTCAAATGCGCGGTGTCGTCACCGCCGGAGGTGGCGTGGGCGAAGAGTTTGGGAACGTTGTCGACGCGGAATTCAAAGCCAGCGCCGGACATGCGAGCGGTCTGGCTGGAGGCGGTCAGCACGTCGTCGCCGGTGCTGTCGTACATGGTCGCCAGATCGAGTCCGCCGCCGCCAACGAAGGTGATGTTTTCAAAGCCGCGAATTTCGATGACGCCGCCGAGGAAGGTCAAACGGCTGATCCCATCTTCGCTGGTCGGTGGGCGAAGGAGCAGGCTCTCGGCTTCGGCCGATCCCATGATTCGAAGCACGTCGCCACCGGCACCGCCGTCAATGACGATGGTTTGCGTTGTATCGAGCGTGTAGTTGCCGCTTGCATCGGAAAGCAGTGTTTTCCCGTCGACGCCACCGTTTGTGATCGAGGAGAGGTCTCGCAGGTCCAAGACAACTTCATCGGATCCCGAGGTGCCTTGGTATTCGCTGAGCGAAGAGATCGCTGGCTCGCTGGGAGGCGTTGGTGTGGGTTCTGGCGTTGGAGTGGGGACTGGCTCGGGAGTCGGTGTCGGTGTCGGATTGGGAGTTGGGTCGGGGGAAGGGGTGGGTTCAGGTTCTGAGACTGAGAACGCGAGCGCGGCTTCCAGATTCAGGGTTTGGTATTCCATTCCAGTGACTGGATCGGTGTGTTGATCGGCGGTCTCCTGCAGTCGAGCCAGGATGGAATCGACGGTGGGCGACATGCCTGCATCCGTCATGGCTTGGCGAACCAAGACCGACGCACCCGCGATTTGAGGGCTGGCCATGCTGGTGCCACTGAGCAGCGCGTAGTCATTGACAAATCCATCTGCGCCATAAACATGTTCGGGGACGCTGCTTCGGATCGCTTGTCCGCCGGTGGCCAGGATGCCGTCTTCACGCTGGGAGAAACTGCTCAGGACATCATTGGCGTCCACGGATCCGACGCCCACGACGTATTGGCTGGACGCGGGGTACATCAACTCGTCGGCGGTGCCATGGTCCATCGTGCCGAAGGAGTTGCCTGCTGCCGCGAAAACCATGATGTTGGCTTCATAGAGCGTTTGCAGTTCGTCTTCCAGCATTCCCATTGCGTCGAATCGATTGGCATCGGTCAGTTCGGTGCCGAGCGACATGTTGACGGTGGTGATCGGATTCTCGAACGTGTCGTGGTTTTCAATCACCCATTGCAGAGCGGACTCGATCCACTGCAGGTTGCCGTTGCCGGCGTCGTCAAAGACGCGCAGTCCGACCAAGTCAGCGCCGGGCGCGAGTCCTTGGAAGGCCTCTCCCGAATCCAGGTTGCCGTTTCCAGCGATCAGCCCAGCGACGTGGGACCCGTGGTATCCGGCAGGCGCGTCATCGTACGGGTTGTCATCATTTTCGGCGAAGTCATAGCCACCGACGACCCGATAGCCGGGGCCGTAGCCTCCGCCCAACGCCACGTGGTCGTAGGCGATGCCACTGTCGATGACTGCGATGGTTTGGCCGCTGCCGTCCCAGTTGCTGCCGAACGAGCTTTCGCCGAGCAGTCCTCCGTTTTGACGAAGTGATTGGGCTTGCTCAAAAAGCGAACCCGCCGACTGCCCTTCGAGGAGGGTGTTGAAATTGAGTGCCGTATCGTTGGTCGGGGGCAGACTGCCCGGGGAAGCGTTCGGCTGCGAATTGAGAGCAGTGTCCGGGAGCGAGGGACCAAGAACAGGGGATTCGTTTTCCGCGAGTGCGGGGGCAGGGACAATCGCAGCCGCGATGGGGATTTCGGTGGGGGCCGAAGCGTCCGTGGAGGGGGACGCCCATTGATCGGCAGAACACGCTGGCAGGGGTTGGATTGGATCCGCCCAATCTGCCAACCAAGCTCCCATCAACGAGGCCGACAGAGCCAAACGTTCTTCGCAGGGTTGGATCGCCGGTGTCGGCAATTCCAAAGCGTCGGAATCCGTTTGAGTGGGACTCAATGGCGAAGTTGAACGGTGTGACATCAGATAGGTCGGATCGATTGGCTGGCATGGAGTGAGTTTTTGAAGGGTAGGTCACAGAATGTTGCCGGCAGCTTCGAAACTTGGGGGGCGAAAAGTGCGGGGCTGGATTCAGGGGACGCTTTGAAACGCCTGGAATCCGAGGGGGAGTTTTTGAGTGGATGGGGCGTTCGATCCGTGCCGTGGCGGACCAGCGAGCTGTGAGTTGTGAGGGTCGGGCAATCAGAATCGATTGGATGGACGAGGGGGTGTGGAGCCGCTTGTCGTCAATTTTTTGGTTTTTGGTGAGTCAAACTGGAACTATTCGGCCGCACAATCCGTCCAACCGCGACCAGCCCCACGTTTTTGTTCGCTCCACTGAAGCAAAGATTGATAAAGACGGTGGGCTAGGTAAGATGGACTTGCTTTTCAAAATTTCGCACCCGCCCAAAGTTTTTGGATTACGCTGGCGGTCCCGGCCGTGGAAGCGGTTTGCGGGAGCCCGTTCTAACTTTGCGCGGATCGCTGAAATGCCCGTCGATATCGGGGCGTTTTGACGAATGCGAAGACCCATCACATCGACCCAGCCCAACCATTCGAATTGCCGAGAAAACAGATGAAAAATCTGCGTCAACTGCTTCGCAGCGTGAGCCCGTCGTCATCACGAAAGCGAAGCGAAGACCGGTCGCGTGCTAACCGTTCCAACAAGCGTCGATTGCTCAGCGAATCGCTGGAAGCCCGACAATTGCTGGCTGGTGACGTTCCGTCGGTGGTTGACACGGCTCCTCAGGAAGAGAGCACTCACGCGGTCGCCCACAATTACTGGCGGGCCTACGATGTTGACAACAATAAATATGTGACGGCGTTGGACGCCTTGATGGTGATCAATCACCTCAACAGCCGTGGGGAAGGCGAAGCCCTGACCGAAGGCGATGAATTCACTGGTTTTGTCGATGTGACCGGTGACAATCGCGTGACAGCCTTGGACGCCTTGAGCGTGATCAACGCTCTGAACCGGGGCGAAGGCGAAGCGGACATGCCCTTGGTCGAGTTCGTGTTGGCGGCTCGTAACCTGGATGACACGCTGGTTGATAACACGACCGGAGCAACCGATGTCCTGCCTGACGACAACGTCGAACTGACCTACAACGTCGATGTCAACGAAGTCTTCAAGCTGGAAGTTGGCGTCAAAGACCTTCGCTCGCGGATGGAAACGGGTGTCTTCCGTGCTGTGACCGACATCATCGCCGATCAGTCGGGTGTGCTGGAACCAGCCGTCGGTGAGCTGCAACAGGTCGTGTTTGACAACACCATTTTCTCTGATGCTGGTGCTACCGACACGGTCACCTTCTCCTATGCGGACGGTTCAGGGACGACGACCACGAAGAACTTGCTCGATTTCTTAGGAGCCAACAATGCAGCGACCGAGGCCAATCTGGCGGAAGTGATTGTTGAATTGAGTCCTTTGGTTGATTCGGTCGACGACATCAACATCAGTGCGAATACCGACTCGAACTCGGGTGGACCCAGCGGTGGCGGAGCGTTCACGCTGGACATCACCTACAGCGGCATGGATTTGATCAACGTCGATGTTCCTCAATTGCAGGTCAGTGTGCTGTTGTCTGGATCGGCAGGGCCGGTCAACGTGGGGCAGGTCGACGTCAAGAACGCAGACGGCTCGTTCAACAGCGCACCTATCTTGGCAGCGTTGGAACTGAACAGCCGCAATGCGGACAACGCCCAAATCTACGGCAAGAACCGCGTCTTTGGTTCCTTCGAACTGAATCAAGACTTGGGCAGTGGGCCCGTTGACTTGTTCGACGAAATCGGTGCCCTCGGCCCAACGAACAACATTCCCGATGAGTTGGGATCCGAGTTCAATCCTGCTCTCGCTTACGACGTCTTCAGCATTCCCGTCCGCGCGGTCGCACCCACCACTGGGTTGGCGGTCAGCCTGGACGTGCCCGATGAGGGCGACAAGGTTCTGATTTACGGCACGGAAGTCGGCAATGAAAGCGTGCCGGATGACATGATTCAGTTGGACGCATCATCGCGATTCATCCTGAATGTCACTGGTGTGAGCTCCGGATTGACGGCTGCCAACAGCACCCTCAGCCTGACCGAAGACGACGCTGCGACGACGATCGATCTGGCAACGCTGAACTCGGGCAACCCCGCGGGAACGACCTACGCCATCTCGTCGGAAACCGAAAACCTAGGCGACTTCACTCTCAGTGGCAGCATCGTCACTTACACGCCTGACGCAGACGCGTTCGGAACCGGCGATCAATTGGTTTACACCGCCAGCGACGGCACCGACACGGTCACCGGCACCATTGCGGCCACCATCGCGGGTGTGAACGATGCACCGACCTTGGTCGACGACACCGCCAACGTGGAACAGGGCGAGTCGGTTTCGATCGACGTCTTGGCAAATGATTCCGCAGGACCAGGTGAGGACATCGCTGACTTGGTGTTGCAAGACCCAGCGACCACGATCACCACCGTCAACGGTGGAACAGCCATCATCTCCAATGGTGAGATCAGCTACACCGCTGCGGCTGGTTATTCCGGAACCGATTCCTTCACCTACACCGTGGCTGACGGAGCCCTGACCGCAACTGCGAACGTGGTGGTGACGGTCTCGAACAGTCAAGTCGGTATCAACGCAGCCGACAAGACCGTCACGATCGATGAAGACAACGGTGGCGGGACCACCAGTGAAGTCTTGGTCGCTGACCTCAGCGCCGACAACCTGATCACCATCAACACCGGTGGCAGCACGTTCACGCTGGACAACGCCGTGATCACGAGCGGCAACGGAAGCGTCGACTTCAGTGGCGACCAAATCTTGTTCACCCCCGCTCAAGATGACTTTGGCACCACGACGATCACCTACACGGCCAGCAATGACGTTGGCAGTGACACCGGCGTCATCACCGTCAATATCACTGCTGACAACACCGATTTGACTGCCACCTCGGATGATTTCCCTGTCAACGAAGGTGCGACGGTCACGCTGGATGTGCTCGCGAATGATTTCGACGGTCCCGGCGAAAGCGGTGTGTTGACCATCACCTCCGTGACGACGCCTTCCTTTGGAACTGCGACGATCACCGAGAATGGCACGCGAATCAGCTACACCTCGACGGGGTCGGTCTCCGATGGCGATGATTCGTTCACCTACTCCATCAGCGATGGCCAGGGTGGTACCTCGACCGCCGTTGTGAACATTGACATTCAGGATGTCTTGGACGCTCCGGTTGCCGGCAACGGTTCGGAAACCGTCGATGAAGATTCCGGGACATTGACCATCGACCTGAGCAGCTTTGTCACCCTGGAAGGCAGCGACACGGTCACGTTCAGCAAGGTCAGCGGCACCGACGCGATTGGAACTTCCGCGGTTGCAGCCAACGGAACATTGACCTTCACTCCGGTTCTGAACGCCAACGGCACCGCGACGATCGTCTACCGTGCGACCAGCACGCAAGGCTCGCAGTTGTCCGATGAGGGCACCATCACGATCAACGTGACGCCCGTCAACGATGCCCCCACAGCGACGGACCGGACTGTCACCGTGCTGGAAGACAACAGCATTGAGATCGACCTGAGTGGCAACGTCGCTGATGTCGACAGCACCGGATTGGTCGTCACAGTGGCAATCAATCCTAGCAATGGATCGGCCACTGCCCTGGGCGACGGCGTGATTCGTTACACACCTGTTGCTGATTTCAACGGACAGGACTCGTTCACTTACCAAGTCACCGATGGCAGCTTGACGACCACCGCAACGGTCACCGTCAATGTCACCGACGTGGTTTCGCCACCGGTTGCTAACAACGGTTCGTTGTCGGCCACCGAAGATGCCGGAACGGTCACGTTGGATCTGTCGACGTTGATCAACTTGGACGCGGGTGACGCGGCGACGATCTCGATCAGCACCTCGCCTGTCAATGGCAACGCGAGTGTCAGCGGCACTTCCGGGGACCTGACCAACTCGACCTTGTCGTACACGCCTGACGCGGACTACTTCGGAAGCGATTCCCTGGTTTACACAGTCACCAACTCACAAGGTGCCACTGACACGGGGACGATCAGCATCTCTGTGGCGGGAGTGAACGATGCTCCGGTTGCCGGCAACGACACCGCTACCACGGTACGCAACCGTGCGGTGACGATCGACGTCTTGTCGAATGACTCGCTCGGACCAGCCAACGAGAACCAAACCGCGACGGTTTCGGTGCCAACTCAGCCTGCTGACGGAACAGTCACTGTCAACGCCGACAACGAATTGGTCTTCACGCCCGACACGGACTTTGTCGGTACCGTGACGATCACCTATCAACTGAGCGATGGTCAGTCGACGGACACCGCAACAGTCGAAGTCACCGTCAATGACTTCAGCCCCTCGGTTGTGTCGGGTCAGTTGTTCGTTGATGCGATCACCAACATTCGGGATGTGATCGACCACGGTGCTGATCCAGTCCGCAATGGGGTTCGCGATTCTGGTGAAACCGCCTTGGGTGGTGTCGCAGTCCGCTTGGTCTCACCTGCCAGCGACAATGAACTCGGCGAAGACGTTGACTTGGTTGTTCTGACGAACCTGGACGGTGAATACACCTTTGAGGACGTTGCACCGGGTAGTTACCAAGTGATCTACATCCTGCCTAACAATGCGGTTGCGGCCGGAGAGGCAGCGGACGGGATCATCCCGATTGAAATCGGATCGGAAGGCGGAGCCTCACCTGTGGGAACGTTCGCGTTCGCAAGTTTGGGTGACGCCGGCCAAGGCAACAGCTCGATTCTGTCGACCAACACCAACGGCGGCAGCGGTGTTCCCGAAGGCGTTGAAGATGGCGAAGGCGGATTTGTTTCATTCGGCAGTGGTGGCGGTCAATCGATGTTCTTGGCCGGCAGCGGCTTTGAAGGCGTCGAGTACGCGGAATTGGCCATGAATCGGAACAACGACGCGGCGTTGCTCACCATCATCGAAGAAGATGGCGATGTGCGAACGGCACAAGTGAGTGGCGAACACCTGCGAGTCAACGCGAGTGGAACCGCGGTTCAATTGCTCGGCGGAGTCAATGACTTCGACTTCGATGCCAGCCTCGAAGATTTGGTCGAGAGTGAATACCCTGCGTTCCGTGACGCGATCGACATGATCCTCGGGAACAGCTGAGTTCGAATCCGAACCTTGAGAACAACGAAAGCCCCGTCGGTTGAATCCGGCGGGGTTTTTTTGTGATGTTCACCGAGTTGATCACCTCCGGAGTCCGGGGAATCGTCACAACCGGTGCGGATGACGCGACCGGCGAGCTTTCCGGACTTGATTCGAACTACCTGATCGGAATCAATTTCGATCCCCCCGAGTGCGAGTTATATAAGTTGCGACGTGGAGTTCGACTCGGGCTCCGGCAAAACCAACCGTCCAAGCTGATGGGTTCATGTTTGTCATGGCCATCGCTCTTTTCGAATCTCTTGAGGTATCCCTGTGAAGAAGTTGTTCTATTCGTTCGCGATTGCACTGACCGCAATGGCTTACGGCACGACCGCCAACGCTCAATGTTGTGGCGCCCCTGTTCCTGCTCCCGCCTGTGGTGGTTGTGGTGCCGTCGTTTCAGCATCGCCTGCGGAAGGTGCTCCTGCTGCTGACGCTGCAGTTGCTCACGCCGCGGTTGCCGAAGGTTGTGGTCCTGCCATGACGACTCAAACCATCATGGTGCCTCAACAGGTTACCGAAAAACAGATGGTCACCGTGACGGAGATGCGGCAAGAAACGCGTCAACGCAACTACACCGTTGTGAAATCAGTGCCTCGCACTGAAACTCGCACTCGGATGGTGACCAAGCAAGTTCCTCGCCAAGTCGTGAAGACTGAGAACTACACCGTCATGGTCCCCTCGACCAAGACCGAAGAATACAGCGTTCAAGTTCCTGTCACGAATGAAGTCGAACAGACTTACACCGTGATGGTTCCGAAGACGAGCACCGTGGAAGAAACCTACACGGTTCAAGTTCCTGTCACGACCGAAGTCGAAGTGCCTTACTCGGTTCAGGTTCCTTACACCGAAACCGCGACTCGCACTTACACCGTCAACGTTCCTTACACCGAAATGGTCGAAAAGAACTACTCGGTTTGCGTTCCTGTGACGGAAAACGTCGAGCGTACCTACACCGTTCGCGTCCCAACCACCGAGCAAGTTGGACAAACCTACACCGTTCGCGTGCCTTACACCGAAACGGTTGAGCAAACCTACACCGTTCAAGTTCCTTACACGGAAACCTTGACCGCTTCGCGTACCGTTTGCAAACGCGTTCCTGTCACCAAGACCCGCACTGTCTGCAAAGACATGGGTAGCTTCCAGTGTGTGACCGAAGAAGTTCCTGCCGGCAACGGTTGTGGATCGAGCTGTGGTGGATGCGGATCGTGCGGCGGATGCTCCGACGCTTGCGGATGTGGCAGCAGCTGTGGCGGATGCACTCAAACGATCACCAAACGCGTTTGGGTTCCTAACTTGGTCAGCGAAGAAGTTCCTTACACCGAGTACGTCAGCGAACGTTCGGAAGAGCCTTACACGTACACCGTGAACAAGTGCCGCACCGAAACTCGCACCCGTCCTGTGACGGTTTGCAAGTACCGCAACGAAACAAAGACCCGCATGGTCAACGTCACCAAATGCCACTTGGAAACCCGTACTCGTATGGTTCCAGTGACTCGCATGACACGTGAAGTTCGCACTCGTCAGATCCCTGTTCGTCGTTGCCGTCAAGAACAACGCACGCAAGAGTACCAAGTCACCAAGTGCCGCACCGAACAACGTGTTCGCAAAGAGCAACGCACCAGCTACACCAGCGAAACTCGTACACGTTCGAAAGAAGTGTGCACGATGGTTGCCGAAACTCGCACTCGCATGGTTCCTCAAACGACCATGACAACGGAAGCTCGGACTCGTGAAGTCACCGTCATGGTTCCTGAAGCCAAGACTCGTGAGTACACCGTCACCGAGTGTGACACCGTCACCGAAGAAGTCCCTTACACCGTCACCGTGATGGACCAAGTCAACGAAGAAAAGACCGAAGACTACACCGTTTGCGTGCCAGTCCAAGTTGAAAAAGAAGTCGAAGTCACCAAGACGATCATGGTTCCTCAAACGGTTGAAGTCCCCGTTTCGAGCGGATGTGGATCGGCTGCCGGAAACGGCGGAGCTGGTTGTGGCGGATGCAGCGGATGCGGTTCGGCCGCACCAGTTGCATCGGGCTGTGGCTGCTGAAGAGCGACCTTCGACCGTCGGTCGAATTGAAATCATCTCTCACGTTCACGTGAGTTCGAATGAGGCCAGCAATCTTCGGGTTGCTGGCCTTTTTTCGTTCTCGGTTGCAATTTGTCTGCTCTCTGCCCGCAGTTCCAAGGTCAGTCTTCTTCCCCGCATGTGGTTGGAAGCCCGGGGATTCGCTCCGTTGGAACCGGCCCTGTCCGGCGGGGCATTGCCGAGCACGAAAGGCTTGGTTCGGATACGCGACTTGGCGGCGTGAAGCAGGTCGGCAGGAATCATGGGGGGAGACCATGTGAGCCGTTTGGGCGTTCGCTCCGGTTGTGCTTGAGGACCGTGGCGAACGCCAAACGGCTCCCATACCCGAAGACCTCTGCAGGCCTGCTTAGAATGAACCGAACTGGACATCGCAAAGGATGAATCGCATGAAGATCACATTGGTTGGCACAGGACGGGTTGGGTCCGCGATTGCATTTGGATTGACGATCAATCCTCTGGCCAGCGAATTGTTGCTGCTCAATCGTTCACGCGAGAAGGCCCAAGGGGACGCGATGGATTTGACGCACGCCGCGGCGCTCGTCAACAGCAACATGAAAATCTGGGCGGGGGAAATCGCAGATTCGAAAGATTCCGATGTGATCGTGTTCACCGCCTCGGTTCCATTTCGGTATCCCGGTCAAACACGTTTGCAAATGGGCCAGGACAACATGCCCATCCTTCGGGAATGGATGCCGGCGCTCGCCAAGGCGAGCCCCAACGCGATCATTGTGATGGTCAGCAACCCGGTCGACGCCTTGGCCTACGAAACCATCCGGTTGACAGGGTTCGATTCCACTCGCGTCATCGGCACAGGAACGTTGGTGGACAGCATTCGATATCGAGCGTTGTTGTCGACCGAATTGCAAATCCACGCCGAAGACATCCGTGCGTACATCTTGGGCGAGCACGGTGATTCACAATTTGCCGCATCATCCATCGCGATGACAGGTGGCGAACGGTTCTACCCCAGCGACACGTCCCGGCGAATGTTCGAAGAAACCAAAGCGATGGGATACGAGGTGTTTCGTCTGAAAGGACACACCTCGTACGGGATCGCCATGGCGACGATCACCATCCTGGACAGCATTGTTTATGACCTGCGACACACCCTGCCGGTCAGTGTTTTGGTCAATGGATACTTGGGCGTGAAAGACGTTTGCCTGTCTTTGCCGGCAGTCATCGGACGCCAGGGAATCACTCGCGTGTTGCGTCCAACTTTGTCCGACGATGAACAGGCGGCATTTCGCCATTCGGCCGAGGTCGTCAAGCAAACGTTGGCGGAAATGGAAAGCGGTTGCTAAGCAACGCACGGAATCCCTGTCGTAGTGGACGAGGCAACGAGTCCTTTGGGCATGACACGTTGGAGGATCCGAGTAGAACAGTTGTCCTCAACTGTTCCGTCGGGCCGTTCAGGATTGCCAAACTTCATCGCAACCAAGCCAAGTTCCAACCGTTTGAATTATCTTGCTCCACTCCAGCAACCAACTGATCGAACATCCGGAAACCGAGGTTCTGGACTGCTTCTTGCCCTCGGACCTCGCTCTGGCATTTTGAAGTTGCGCTTTTTGCATTCGGTTTTCTTGGCCAAAGGCCTTCGTCATCGTAGCCTGGGGCATCGCCCCAGGGATCGAGAATGAAGGGGAATTGGTTGGCCAACGGCCAACATCAACTCACACGTTTTGAATTGAATTTGGCCGTTGGCCATTCGAGGAAAGAACGCAACTTCAAAAAGCGTGAGCGAGGGACGCCCCCAACTCCCACGACGGCCCCATCCGGGGCGAAACCCAGACGCTAGCCACCATTTGTTTTTCGAACGTCCTCAGCGGGAGGGGTCGGAAAGCGAGCGTTGAGCGAGATTTCCGGGGGAGGGCAGTGCGCGCCGCTTCCCATACCCGGCCCTCACCCTCACGTACGCCTGAACGGCGTCGCTCGACCACTCCCCCAACTTCGTTTCGGGAGAGGTGCGCCATGTGGAAATCCGCCGAAGCGCGGTCTCAGAAAACGGCGCGACTTCTAACAACGCAGTGGGGAGTCCACCTCATTGAGCTTGCGAGCGAGAACCACTGGGACCGCCCGTGATCGCTCGATCGGATGGCAAGGGGCGAGCCGCGGTTGCGAAGCCGCGTCGGTACAAGTGTTCTTTCAACGTTCGAAACGCGGCGAAACTCTCGGGGTAAACCCAGACCGTGATGGTCGTTTTGGATGGGTCTCGCCCTGCCAGTTCGACGTCGAGCAATCGGCTGGATGAGAGGACTTGATCAATCGGCTGCCCGTGTGGTTCTTCGAGTGGCTCGATGACCATGCCTGCCAGTTGAACCCGGGTGCCCATCGAAGTCTTGCCACCCTGGGTGACTCGCCCGGAGGATTTGTCCATCGCGTAGTGCGCGACGTACCCGCGAATGGGGCCGACGGCGGACGAGGAACGTCCGTCTCGTGAACCACGGATGACACGGCCAAAGTCTTCTTTGATGGCTTTGAGCAGCGGTTCGATCGGAACGACAGAGACTCGGTCGTTCTTCAGTCGCAAATGGATCTCATCGCCGAAGACGGTTTTGGCCATGGGGGTCGGGAGGTGTTCCACCGCGACCACGGGCGACTCTTGGTTTTCGAGCCGTTCCTTGGTGCCGGCCAATGCCGCCAGGCTGGAGCTGACCTCTCGCATTTCGCGACCGAGTTTGGCTGCCTTGACCTTGGTTTGGTCAAGTTGCTTTTGCTTTTCAGCCCAGGCTTCTTCGGCCAAGGTCAACAGGTCCAGCAGGGCACCACGTTCACGTTTGGTTTGTTCCAATTCCGCGTCATAGCGCTTGACCATGTTCTCCAGACGCATGGATTCGCGTTGTGCCGACGCGGCTCGCATGGCCACTTGCGCCAGTTGTGAAAGCTGCGCATCGCTTGCCAGCTTGGGTTGCGGCGGAAGCGGTTCCTCGGGCGAAACCAGCTCACCAGGTTTTTGAGCGATTTCGTCGGGCGACGTCAACGCACGGGTGATCCGTTGTGTCTGGGTTCCCAGCACCACCACCAGGATGATCAAAATCCCAACGAGGTTGGCAACAATGTCCAAGAAGGCATCGTGACCGAGTTCCAATGTCGTGCGTCTGCGTCGACTCATCGAACCCTCCGCGTGATTTCAACGCCGCTGTCGTGCATCAACGTTTGCAATTCATGGAAACGTTGATCGGCATGGGGCGCAACCAAGACATCCAGTCGAGGTTGCCAACGGCCTCCGGGGAGCGTGGCTCCCCAACCGTCCACTCGGTCGCGGACGGCGGTCGCTAACTTCAGCGTCGCGTTGTAGACCGAATCATTTTCGAATGGGAACGTGGCGACAACCGTGTTGTTTTGAACGAGTTCGTATCGATCGTGGTAGCAGACCATCGCGATTGGACGGACGACTTGAGTTCCATTGATCCCAGCCATCGAACGCGGCAGTGCCCAGTCTTTGCCTTCACGGCGAACCGTGTTGGATGCCTGCTGCTGGGACTGCATGTTGACACTCGGCGGTGCTTGATTCGCCGAATCGGGAGCTTGGTTCGAGGATGGGGGCGAAGCCGACGACTGCGAAACGGACGCAGAGGCGGATTGACCACCGCTTGCTTGTTGCATCCCCGCAATTTGTTCGCCGTTGACGGGCGAGCTGGAACCACGGAAATCAGGATCGCTTTCGTCCGCATTGGACTCGCCATCCGAGCCATCGGCGGATGGATCGCTCATGGAGCCTGCCGCGCCGGACGGAGGGAGGCTGGAATTGCCTGGGGCATCGTCCAGCAGTGGATTGTCCTTTTGAGCCAAGTAGTCATTCAGGGCATCGGACCGGGAATTGACGGCACCGAAGCTGGATTGGCTGGATCCAGGAATCGGCTCTGCCAAACCGCCCGCGGGCAACGGAGGCCCCGCATCACGAGGTGCCAAGAATCCATTCGCTCTGGCTTGCCGGTCAAGGGATCGCGCCGACAAGGTGGGCAGCGGTTTGCGAGTCTGTTGCTTCGACGTGCCACTTGGATCGCCGAGTTGTGAGGTGGCTCCAGCGGCCTGCCCACTGAACGTGTTGTCCGTGACGTTGCCGCGGAACGGAGCGGAACCGGTGCTTGGTTTGGCACTGTAAGTGTCTGCGTTTGCAAATTCCCCACCGGACGATGGTTGCGAAGCACCGCCAAGCATCGAGCCGCCACTCAAACTGCCGCGGCCGGTTCCGTTGCCACCGTCACCGCGTCCACTGCCGGAACCGCCGATGTACTGATGGAGGTTGCGATTGGCGGCTTCATGGACCGCCAGTTCAATCTTGGGCTTCAAGACACGGTCCGCTTTGGGGAACGCCAAATCAACCTCGGCGGGTACCAATTCGTAACCGTATTGGTCATCCCAGTCCTTCATCGCGGCTCGGGCGGCAACGAACGTTTCAATCCCATCCGGGCGAACGATCAACAAAGGGTAGGGCGGAACGGAATCACCATAGTTTTGCATCGCGTGCTGACGCACCACTCGAAGCGCGGCATCCAACGGATTGCTACGCGGTGATCCCGATTGAACTCCCGCCAACAATTGCGTGTAGGTGATCCGTGTGTCCTCGGGCCAAATCGTGATCCCGTGTTCGTCGCATTCGGCGTAGACGGGGCGTCGAGCAGTGCCATTGGGACCGCGGTGAGGCACAATGACAACGCGCGGTTTGTCGCCGGATTTGACTTGTTCCAGTTCTTCGATTTCGCGACGCAACGCTTCCATCTCTTCACGCATCATCACGATGGCTTGCTCGTCGACTTCGATTGCCTCGTCGGGAGTGACGGCGGCCTCGACTTCCTGGCTGAGTTGTTTCAAACGTTCACGCAGTTTTTGCGTTGCCGTTTGAATCTGCGTCAACTCATCCCGACGTCGTTCCACGTTGCCCGTTTGCTTTTCACGGTGAGCGACCAATTGGTCGACGCGAAATTGTTCTTCTTCAAGCAGTTGGTCGGCGGAAGCCGCTGTCATGGCCGGTCGAGCGTCTGCGTCTGTCTGCGAGTCCGCACCGCTCCCGTTCGACGAATCTTCATCGACTGGTTCATCGAGCGCTGGTGCGACCGATCCCGCCTGCTGAGCAACTTGTGGGACCGAGGTGTCCTGAGCTTTTTCGGCCACCAGGGCCAACAACAGGATCAAGGTACCCAGCGTGCAGACCAGCACCGCAAGGAACGGGAACAACGAGGGAGACAGCGAGGCGCGTCGCCGACTCATGCCGCACGCCTGTTGTTGGTGGAATCGTCACGGCCGCTAGGAACCTTCGCGGCGGGCAAACGTTGTGACAACGAATCAACGGCGCGAGCCAAGGTTCGCATCGCGTCCCCCATCACCGGATCCAATTCCACGACGGGTGCGTCGAGGTTGGTTTGCAGGCTTTGTTGGGCGGCCAACGCAGTCATCGCTTCGGTGTGTGTCATCAATGTGCGTCGATGCGTTTGGACTTCCACCGCGGTGGTGTGCATCGCGTCATTCCAGGCCTTGGTTTGATCCTGCAACGTCTGGCTGACGCCGTTTCCGATCGTGTCCAAGCGGGACACGGTGGCTTCGATTCGATCCGCGTGGCTGGTCAGTGCGGGTTGCAAGGAGGCCTGCATCAATTTGCGGAATTGCTCGGAGCCTTCGTTGTGCTGCGTTCGCCAGGAGGCTTGGGCCTCTTCGATTGTCTCTCGCCACAGTTTGGCTTGCGTTGCCAGCGACTCCTGCACGGCGACGCGAATGCCGTCGCACAACTGGGTGACCAAGGCGGTTTGGCTGTCGCCCGCATCGTCACTGGGCAAAGCTTCCGAAACCAAGTCACGAACGCGTTGGTCGACGTCCGCCAGCAAGGTTTGTTGGGAGCGTTCGACGGGGAACTGCAAGAAGATCGCCAGCACCGACAACACCAGACCCAAGGCGGTGGTATCGAAGGCAACATACAGTCCGCTTTTCAATCGATCCACGGCGGCGGTGCCGTCGGTGAAGTCCAGACCGCCGAGGGTTTGGGTGATCCCGATGACCGTCCCCAAGAATCCCAGCATCGGAATGGCCCAGACAATGATCCGGATCAGGCCGTAGGAATCGTGCGCGGCATCCGCGTCTCGCTCCGAAAGCTCTCGCAGATCTTGCGGCAGATCGCCGGTCCCGCTGCGATGGGATTGGCGTCCCAGCACTTCGTTGAGACGGCGAACCAGCAGCGAGTTTCGTGTTGCAGACGGAAGCGAACGCAACGATTTGCGCCAGACACGAGCGATCGCCCCAGCGTCATTTTCTTGCAACCATCGTTGTGCGGGGGAGGTCGACGCGGCACTCGTCGAGTGTGCCAGCAGGTCTTCATCACGCAACAATTCCAATTGGTGCCGATCCCGAGCGATCTGCACGGCGCGAACCGCGAGAATCGCGACGGCGACGCAGAACAGGATTGCCGCAGCGACCGCCACGGGGTGTCCGAGGAAGTAGCGATTCAGCGGAGCCCAATTGGCACCGAACACGACGCCGTAGAACGCCACGGAAAGGGCCAAGCCCAATCCAATCGGACCGACGGCGGTGACGACTTTGGAAAACATCGAAGGCGAATCGACCAGGTTCACTGACTCCGTCGTCGAAGACGTCGCAGCAGTGTTTTTGCCGGCAGCCTGCCCGACGCCCTGCAATTCCGTCGGAGGCTCCACCGGTTCTCCCCAGTGATCCGCGGGAGAAAGCGTGTCGTGGACGTTGAAATCGTGAGGCTTCATCGGACTCCTTCCGGACGGAACGGCGATTCATGGCGCGGAACGGCACAGCCGATCGCACACACCACGTCGCTAGGATCGACCGTTACAACCGGCGAACTCCATCGAATCCGCATTTTTTAACATTCGGTTTTCGCGACGGTGCGATCCGGCCAGAACTGCTGGTGGTGAATCGCCTGATGTTGAATCGCAGAGAGTAGGCATTGGGACGCTCTGCCAGGAAGATCGATCCGCTATGCAACCGAGCGATCTGGACCGGAACCGAGTCGCTGTTCTAGAGTGGGTAACGAGCTGTGTGGACTCCCCCCCAATGCTTGGGAAATCCTTCCCTCAACGGTCCTTTTCTGGAGAAGTCGCTGTGCGTACGAACCTGGTTGCCTCGATGATTTGCGTTGGACTCGGCGTGTTGATCGGGCTGGGCTTGGCCTCGGACTCCGCTGACGACGCGTTCGCGCAAGAATCTCCCGTCATTCGCCAACCCGAGGCTCTGCTGGACGGGGCTCGCCCGTTGGAGGGGAATCCCACACTCATTCAGGCTCGCCCGGGACGCGACGTGGGGGCTTCAGGCGAAATAATCGGATTTTCCCATGTGGATGAATCGGGAACGCAGGTAATTAGTTTGGTAAACACAGGAAAACTGTGGATGGCGGTGTATCATGTGGGTCCCGATGGCGAGATCCGACTGGTGAGCAGCCGCGCTATCGATGCCGATTTTTCATTGGAACTCAACGCCACGGCACCCCTGCCGGACGACATTCGTCGCATGCAAGGGAACGCGAAACCACGTTGAGGCGGCAATTCTGCATCTGAACGGCCTGTTTCTGTTGGCGATTCGCCGCGACGGCCATTAAGATGGGGATGGCAGGGAAGCTACATCAAAACGACTACTTTCGACGCCCCCTATCCTCATCTCAGCGTTGCCATGGCCTCTTATTTGTCTCTCGAAGACGCCGCCAAACAACTCGGAATTCCCGCCGACAAACTGATTGATCTTCGCAGCCAAGGTCAGGTCCGGGGCTTTCGCGATGGTTCCAGCTGGAAGTTCCCCGAGGCAGAGATCGAGCGTCTGAAGGACGAACTACCCAATATGTCCGGACTGGGATCCGGGATCTTGGCGGTTGACGGTGGCGGATCCAAGATTGGATCTGTGATCGGTGGCGACAACTCGGCCAGCGACGACAGTGGGTTGGATCTGGACATCGATTCCCTTGCGGGCGGCAGCGACGTCAACCTGATCGCCAGTGATTCGGGTGACGGCAGCGACGTGACCATCGTGCCTGGTGGAAAAGCTGATAGCGACGCGCCATTGAAGATCGATCTGGATGATCTGAATCTGTCCGGTTCGGCCCTGTCGCACGACAGTGGGGAAATCGACTTGGAATCCGCAACCCCCGGGCCTCAAGCTGACAGTGATAGCGACGAGTTCAACCTTGGGAGTTCTTTGGAACTGAACAGCGATTCAGATGACCTGTCGTTGGAACCTGTCAAAGGAACCACCCCCGGTGCCCCAGCCCAAAGTCAGTCCGATTTGTCGGGGATCGGCGGAGAAGACAGCGACGGGGAACTGGACCTCGGTGACATCGGCTCGGATGAACAGGCCAGCAGCCTTGAATTGATGGGCGATCTCGATTTGGACAGCAGCCCGTCTGCCATCGAATCAAAAAGCCACGCCGGCAGTGACGTCTTGAGTGAATTGGATTTGTTGGCCGGCGATGCTGGCGGAAGCGGTTTGCTATCGGGCAGCGGCGATTTGCTGGGCAGCTCGCTGATGTCGGTGGAATCAGGCGGTTCGTCCGGCGTCGATGACGCGTTGGCTGATGACGACGATCTGATCATCGCGGATGACGACGATGACTTGGTGGTCAGCGGTGCAGGCAGCGACATTTCCATCGCCGGCGACAGTGGCATCAACTTGATGAGCCCTTCCGACAGTGGTTTGTCACTGGAAAGTGAGCCCTTGGATCTGGCTGGCAGCAGCATTTCCGCGTTGGATTTGGGTGCCGAGCTGAATGAAGGCTCCGGAACAGGCAGCGGTCGCAGTGGAAGTGGCTTGGTTCCCGCCAGCGAAATGGGATCGGGGATCGATTTCAAAGGCGACGACGAATTCCAATTGTCGGCCTCGGGCATGCAGCTCGATGGCAACGAGGAGAGTGCTTCGCAAGTGATCGAAGTGGTCGACTCCGGAGCGGTCGACATTGAAGAAGTGGATTTCGACGCTGCCGATCAGGTCGACGCTTTCGGCGATGCTGGCGACAGCGGTTTCGCAATGGACGATGACGTCGCGGAAGTCGACGCGTTGGGCGACCCGATGGACGCCGACGACGGCTTGATTGACGAAAACGCAACCGTCGCAGCAGCGGGTGCAGGCATGCGGGGCGGATACGAAGTCCCGTTCACCTTGCTTCAAACCGTTGGACTGCTGCTGATCCTCAGCGTGATGAGCTTGGGCGGCATGTTGATGACCGACTTGGTTCGCAACATGTGGAGCTACGCAGAGCCCTCGGCTCCTGTCAGCGCACTGACCGACATGCTGATCAGCGTGGCCGGTTGGGGGCAGTGATCCCGACCTTTCGTTGCGGTTGAGCCAGCAGAGCATTGGACACGGCTGGACATTCGAATCTCGCGTTGGCAGCCGACTGGCAGCCGGGGAGATGTCCTGCAACGAGTTTGGCTTGACCTGAGGACGGATTGTGGGGTAATCAACACATTGTGAACTTCCCTCCTTGTGTTCCCTACCCAGGATTCCCACCCCATGTTTCGTCTGGTTTTGTTGTCATTGATGGTCGCTGGTTTTTCGCTGGCCACTCCGTCCGCCGCAGAAGTTTCGGCTGCCGAAACCGTGAACTATCGCTGCAAAGAATGGAAAGCCAAGCACATTCACGATAAAAAAGCGGCTGACACGATCGAAAAGACTCTGAAGACCCTGAAATGCGAGACTCAGCGTCACGCTCACAACGGTCACGACGATCTGAAGTACCGCTGCGTCGAATGGAAGACGTTGCAACTGAAAACGCACGAAGAAGCCCACAAGTGGGAAAGCTGGTTGAAGGAATACGGCTTCGAGACTCAGCACAAACACTGAGTGACGTCTCCGCACCCTCTCGCTTGAAAGACTGGCTTTGATGGCTCACCGATCTCTATTGCTACCGCTGATGTCGCTGCCGATCTATTCGGGGTTGGCGATCCGCGCCGTCCAAGCAACGGGGCAGGTTGCCTCGCAGTGGATCGAATCAGCGGGGAACGTGGTTGAGAATCTGCGTGAGTCCAAGGAATCGGGCGATTCGTTTGCGGACATTTTTGCCGCCACCGCAAGTGAAGGCGGTTCGGCTGCGAACGAATCCGAGGGTGGTCTGCAGGCAATCCGTGAAACTCTGGGGAAATTCCTGCGAGACATGGGATTGGCACCCGGATCCGAAGTGAATCTGCAGTTGTCCGGCGATGAGATTCGAGTGGCCTCGGACCACCCCCGAGCCGCTGAGATCGAGGATCGCCTCTCACGAGAGAGCACTTTGATGGCGAAGATCCGGCAACAACTGCCGGGACAGCAACAATTTGAGTTCAACGTCGAAGTCCCGTCTCACGATGACTTGACGGGATGACGGCTTTTGTCAGAATGACGTTCAAGCCCGGAGGATAAGCGAATGGCTAGCAGGCTGATTCGAAATCAGTTGTCCAGCAATGGATTGCGGGTTCGAGTCCCGTGTCCTCCGCTGCTATGAAAGACCTCGCAAAGCGTTTTGTTTTGCGAGGTCTTTTTTTTGGGGTCCCAACGCGAACGCGGGTTGGTTTGAACGTCGCTGACGGTGATTGTTGCGGGCGGGTGCTCGATCGCGATCAACGGGAACCGTCTGCGTCGCTCCAGATGGATCGCAATTCATGGGCGTCCAACTTGAGAAGCTTGGCCGTTCCGCCGCGTGCCGTGACCGTGATGGAGGTGGACGGTTGTCTCGCAGGTCCCGGCCCGCTGATGAAGACGCGGCCCTCGTTGCCGACGATTTCGGTCAGTGATCGATCGGCGAGGACTCGCACACTGATCTTGCCATCGATCGGCTTCAGCGGCGTTTCGTTGAGATTTTGTGTCTTCGCGTCGTACCGGATGGTTCGGCCGGCAACGGTCAGTTCCAACGAGGAGGCGGTTCCGATCTCAATCGTGCATTGAACGTCGAGCAGATCGGACCCGACGGGAAGCGAGATCGCTTCGTCGGCGGTCAAGTCTTGCGGCGGAAGCTGATGGCGATTGGACCTCAACGCTTCGATTTCATCGATTGGTTGAGCAAACATGCGAACTCCGTCCTCGGTGGTTCGCAGCGACAGTTCGTGAGGGAAGCTGAAGTGTTGGTTGTACGGCCCCGGCGCGTTGATTCGCAGCCAGCCCATTTGAATCCTTCGGCCATCGGGCGTGTTGTCGAAGGTTTGGGAGGCGTAGTAGTTGCCCCAGTGGACTTGGTGTTTGCCCACGTGTTCCGGCGTGAAGGTTTTGCCATCAAATGAGCCGATGGCGTACTTGGCATCGGCCGCGAACACGACCCAGCGCGAATTGGCTTGGTCGCTATCAATGGGCAATTCGAACAACTCGGTGCATTCAAAGTAGCCGGGGAGGTGGCTTTGCAGCGTCCAATCCTTGAGGTTGATGGACGTGTAGAAAGCGGCGTTTTGTCCGTGTTCAGGATGTTCGTCGTAAACGACCATCACCCAGTGACCGCCAAGCTCTTTCGCCGCTTCATTCAGCGGGGTGTCGGCGTCATCGTAGGTGTACCAGATGACTTTAGGATCGCGGCCTTGGTGCTTGACGATCGGGTTGCCTTCGTACCACTGAAACGTCTTGCCGCCGTCGTTGCTGTACGTCACCGCTTCGCCGGAACCGGTGTCCGTGAGAAACGCCACCAGTGTGTTTTCGCCCCACCCACTGGTGTTGTGTTTGTCCACCGTGGCTCCGCCTGAAAAACAATTGCCGGTGGCCATAGTTTTGGGAAACAGCTTGTTGGGTTGTTGTTCCCAGTGCAGCAGGTCTTGGCTGGTTGCGTGTCCCCAGGTCATGTTGCCCCAGGGCAAGGCAACCGGGTTGTGTTGGAAAAAGAAGTGCCACGTTCCGTCGTGATAGACCATGCCGTTGGGGTCATTGATCCAGCCTACTTTTTGGGTGAAGTGAAACTGCGGTCGATGCGGTTCTCGGTAAAACTCACCTTCGCCGGGAACGCTGTTCGACTGTCGAACCGCGGCGAAACCTTTGTCGGTCACCTTGGTCGCAACAACCCGAGCGTTCTGGCCTTGGTAGGCGTCGATTGTGAAGTACGCGTGCCAGTCGGTTGTTTCCGCGGACGTGGCGATCGTCAAATCGTATCGACGGACTTCCTTGTCATCTGCGAAGAGCTGGATTTGTCCCTTGCCACGTCCCGCGTTTTCGATGGGGATGACCAGGTAAGTGTCCGTGACGACGAACGCTTTCTCGCGACGATCCCATTCGGGCAGGTTGGGTTTGGTATCCGTTTGAACGAGGTGGTCGACGTTGATGTGTCCCCACCCGGCGGTCGCTTGATCAACGATCTGGAGCTGGACGGTCTGGCCAGCAAGCTCGCTGAGATTCCAAAACGCGGGTGCGAGAGCTTCGCTGCCACCGGATTGGGTGTTTTCACCGGTGATCGTCTGAACGACTTGTCCGTCGACCAGGAGGTTCATGCAAGTCTTGTTGGCGTGCCCACCGCCTCCGATCAGAAACGTGAGGTAATCGCGTTCCACGGCGAACGGTGGCGACGTCAGAGTTCCGGTTGCCCGGTCGCCTCCTCGGAACGAGTTCACCAATCCGGAGCCTTCGTACCCGCTCACTTGCATTTGCCCCGGCAAGGTTCCCCTGGCGGGGCCCGTTCCGAATGCATCGCCTTGGGTGATCCAGTCGCCGTAGGAGTCGCCTTCGAAATCAGCGATGACGAGATCGGCCTCGGGCGTGTCTTGGGATTGCACCAATTCAGTGGCGTGCAAGGCAAAGGAAACAACGAGCAACGCGATCAGCTGTTTTCGGAGATGCAGCGAGTTGGGTAGCGAGATCATGGAGCACGTGCTGGCGGGGAGGAGAGACCAGGGGACCGATTCGCGAAACCGAATTTCGATTTCGGTCCGAGACACTCTGTGGCAGGAGGGACGCCGCGATTGTATTCGAAAGGTGACAAGGGGGTGTCCACGCATGACCTTGGGAGGCGGCTGACCTTCCTGCCCGGGAAACTCAAAGTGAGAGCCGGTTGATCGGATTCCGGTCGGAATTTCACCAGACTCTCTTGTTGGCGAGGCTCGCTGGTGTGTAGTACAGCATGGTTGCAGTGTTGACGTGGCACGAGGTGCGCACGCACGGTCTCTCTGAACATTCGAGGGACCAAGCGTTGAGGCGGATCAGGCCGCCACGATTCACCGCTGTTTTGAATCAGAATCTCTGAACTTGAACGACGACGGGTCTCCCCCGGCGTCCCATTCATTCATGAATATTGTCCGACTCCTACCGTGGTTCGCGATTCTGGGGTGCATGCTGGCACCGCAGAACGTCTCGGCTCAAAGTCCAAACGGGGCGTCGAGTCGGGCCAAAGCGGCGAAGCCAACTGAAAAGATGACTTGGTATCCCCAGTCGATCAACGGCAAGAGCACTGAGGCTGCACCCGCCGATTCCCTCAACGGGAGTGTTCTGACCGACTCCGTGGTGGAAGGCGTTTCGTTTGATTCACCCCAGTACTTCGATTCACCCGAGTACGAGGTTTACGAGGAACCCTTTCACGGCATCCGTTCGTGTGACGGATGTGGTGATTGCGATCAATGCATCTCTCGTCGATCGGCACGTCGATTTTGGGTCCGTGCGGAATACTTGCTGTGGTCGCTCGATGGAATGGACTTGCCACCTTTGGTGACAACCAGTCCGGCTGGCACCGACCCAGAGGACACCGGCGTGCTGGGGCAATCCGGAACAACGACGTTGTTTGGAAACAGCAACGTGCTGGATTCGATGCGGTCCGGTTTGCGTGTGACGCTGGGATGGAGCGATGACCATTGTGGCAACGGATTTGAACTCAGCGGCCTGGGAATCTTCCAAGACGACGAGACCTATCAAAGCAATCGAGGCTTGTTGGCTCGTCCTGTGTTTGACACCGAAGCGGGGGCCGAGTCATCGATGTTGATCGCTCACCCCGATTTTCTGACAGGGTCTGTCAACGTCCAAGCGGAAAGCGAGTTGGCGTCGTTTGAGTTCAACCGCCGCCAAGTGTTGTCTTCCATGCGAGGCCAACGTGTGGATTTCCTGGTGGGATATCGATACGGCAACCTGAACGAAATGCTGCGGGTCGATCAATCCTCGGTGTACACAGCAGCCCAAGGACCAATCATCTCAGGCACAACCGTGGACCTGTTTGATCAGTTCGAAGCGGACAACCAATTCCATGGGGCTCAAATTGGCCTGCAGTTTCAGCGCTGCGTCGGTGCGACGACCTGGGACGCCCACGCCAAGATCGCGTTTGGAGTCAATCGAGGCGAAACAACCATCGCGGGGCAAACGACCAACACCGTTCCGGCCGGAGGGTCAGCAACTTTCGCGGGCGGTTTGCTGGCCCAGTCGACCAACATCGGGAGCTATGACGATTCGTCGTTCATGGCGCTCCCCGAAATCGGATTGAACTTGACGACTCAAGTTCATCGCGACATGAAATTGACGATCGGATACAGCCTGATGGTTTGGTCCGATGCCGTTCGAGTGGACGACGCGATCGATCGCAACGTCTCGCAGTTCCCACCGGAAGCACCGACGGGAAGCAATCAACCGGCGTACGAACTGACGACGAGCAGCTTCATTGCTCACGGATTGAACATCGGGGCTGCGTTCCAGTTCTGATGCGACGTTCGCATGCACGCGAAAGCACTGGGGCGAGCGGAATGATGCTCTCGCAGTCCCGTTTCAATTCATCATCCGACCACCCACGTTGGGCCGAAGTCAAACGTGGGTGGGGCGGACGACAACGATCACACAGTGGTCTCAATGGTGATCGTGAGCACTTCTTCCACGGCCGCTCCGTACCGGTCAGTTGACAAGACACGAATGCTGTAGCTGGATTGAGTCGATTCGTCGGCCTCGAAGTTGGTTTGCAAAACGCCGTCGACGATGGTGAACGAAGCGTTGTCGCTGCCACCGGTTCCGGCGACCAATTCGAACGTGTGGTCGTCGAAGTCGTTGGCGTCGATGGCAGACAAGTTTCCGACCGTCGTGCCGCTCAATGCACCGTCCGCGACGGTGCTGTTGTCCAGCAGGATGCCAGTCGGTGCAACGTTGTCTTCGGTGACAATCAAATCCGCCGTGTCCTCGAAGGTGAGTCCATCGGAGTCGGTCACGCGAACGCGAATCGAGTAGAGGGCTTGGATGGCATCATCGGTTGCTTCAGCGGTTCGCAAGGCCCCGTCGATCAATGTGAATTTATCGTTGTCGAGGTCACCATCACCATCTGCGAATTCAAACGTGAAGGTGTCGCCGGCGTCTTGGTCGATCGCTCCCAGTTCACCGATCAGAAACCCGCTGGCTTGACCACTGGCAACGGCAGGGAACGCCAAAGCCAATCCAGTGGGGGCTTCGTTGATATCAGTGACCCCGATCAGGAAGGATTGGCTGACCGTGGCTCCGACTGCATCGGTGCTTTGAATGCGAACGGAGTACGTCGATTGAGTTTCAAAGTCAAAGGTCGCGGCGGTCACCAGGTTGTCTCCGTCGATCGCAAACAAGGTATTGTCAGTGTCACCCACACCACCGACCAAAGAATACGTGAACGTGTCGGAAACATCGGTGTCGGTGGTGCTGAGACCACCCACGACCGTGCCGATGGCTGCGTTTTCCGCGACCGCGGTGTCGTCAAGCGAAATGGCGGTGGGGGCTGCGTTGGTGTCCGTCACGGTGATTGTGAACGTTTGCTCCACGAAAGAACCGCCGGCATCGGTGCTTCGCACTCGAATCGAGTAGGACGGTTGAGTTTCCATGTCGAGCGTCGTTGCGGTCACCAGATTTTCACCATCCACAGTGAACGATGCGTTGTCGGTGTCTCCATCACCAGCGACCAAGGTGTAGGTGAAGGTGTCCGATGCATCGACGTCAGCGGTCCCAAATGTTCCAACCGTGGTGCCCGAGGCTGATTCTTCTGTGATAACGCTACTGCTGATCGAAACCGCGGTGGGATCCTCGTTCACATTGGTGATCGTGATGGTCAGAGCTTGCTCAAAAGTGGCTCCGCCAGAATCGGTTGTTTGAATTCGAACCGAGTAGGACGATTGAGTTTCGAAGTCCAACGTGTTCGCCGTCACCAAATTGCTGCCGTCGATGGTGAAGGCCGCGTTGTCGGTGTCGCCATCGCCGCCGACGAGAGCGTATGTGAACGTGTCACCGGCATCCGCGTCGGTGGTGCTGAGTTCACCGACCGTGGATCCGGACGCGGTGTCTTCTGAGATGCTGCTGTTGTCAATCGCGATCGCGGTGGGAGTCGCGTTCACACTGGCGTCGGTGATCGTGATCGTCAGAGCCTGCTCAAAGGTGGCTCCAGCCGAATCGGTTGTTTGAATCCGAACCGAATAAGACGCTTGGGTATCGAAGTCAAACGTGGTCGCCGTCACCAAGTTGCTGCCGTCGATGGTGAAGGCCGCGTTGTCGGTGTCGCCATCGCCGCTGACGAGAGCGTATGTGAAGGTGTCACCGGCATCCGCATCGGTGGTGCTGAGTTCACCGACCGTGGATCCGGATGCGGTGTCTTCTCCGATGCTGCTGTTGTCAATTGCGATCGCGGTGGGAGTCGCGTTCACACTGGCGTCGGTGATCGTGATCGTCAGAGCCTGCTCAAAGGTGGCTCCAGCCGAATCGGTTGTTTGAATCCGAACCGAATAAGACGCTTGGGTATCGAAGTCAAACGTGGTCGCCGTCACCAAGTTGCTGCCGTCGATGGTGAAGGCCGCGTTGTCGGTGTCGCCATCGCCGCTGACGAGAGCGTATGTGAACGTGTCACCGGCATCCGCGTCGGTGGTGCTGAGTTCACCGACTGTGGATCCGGATGCGGTGTCTTCTGCGATGCTGCTGTTGTCAATCGCGATCGCGGTGGGAGTCGCGTTCACACTGGCGTCGGTGATCGTGATCGTCAGAGCCTGCTCAAAGGTGGCTCCAGCCGAATCGGTTGTTTGAATCCGAACCGAATAAGACGCTTGGGTATCGAAGTCAAACGTGGTCGCCGTCACCAAGTTGCTGCCGTCGATGGTGAAGGCCGCGTTGTCGGTGTCGCCATCGCCGCTGACGAGAGCGTATGTGAACGTGTCACCGGCATCCGCGTCGGTGGTGCTGAGTTCACCGACCGTGGATCCGGAAGCGGTGTCTTCCGCGATGCTGCTGTTGTCAATCGCGATCGCGGTGGGAGTCGCGTTCACACTGGCGTCGGTGATCGTGATCGTCAGAGCCTGCTCAAAGGTGGCTCCAGCCGAATCGGTTGTTTGAATCCGAACCGAATAAGACGCTTGGGTATCGAAGTCAAACGTGGTCGCCGTCACCAAGTTGCTGCCGTCGATGGTGAAGGCAGCGTTGTCGGTGTCACCATCGCCGCTGACGAGAGCGTATGTGAACGTGTCACCGGCATCCGCATCGGTGGTGCTGAGTTCACCGACCGTGGATCCGGATTCGGTGTCTTCTGAGATGCTGCTGTTGTCAATCGCGATCGCGGTGGGAGTCGCGTTCACACTGGCGTCGGTGATCGTGATCGTCAGAGCCTGCTCAAAGGTGGCTCCGGCCGAATCGGTTGTTTGAATCCGAACCGAATAAGACGCTTGGGTATCGAAGTCAAACGTGGTCGCTGTTACCAAGTTGCTGCCGTCGATGGTGAAGGCAGCGTTGTCAGTGTCGCCATCGCCGCTGACGAGAGCGTATGTGAACGTGTCGCCGGCATCCGCGTCGGTGGTGCTGAGTTCACCGACCGTGGATCCGGAAGCGATGTCTTCTGCGATGCTGCTGTTGTCAATTGCGATCGCCGTGGGAGCCGCGTTCACACTGGTGTCGGTGACGGTGATCGTCAGGACTTGTGTGATGGTCGCGCCGTTCGAATCCGTGGATTTGACTCGGACCGAATAGGACGACTGGGTGTCGAAGTCGAAGGTGGTCGCCGTCACCAGATTGCTGCCATCGATGACGAAGGAAGCGTTGTCGGTGTCGCCATCGCCACTGACGAGTTCGTAGGTGAAGGTGTCGCCAGTATCCGCGTCGGTGGTGCTGAGTTCACCGACGGTTGTTCCCGATGCGACGTCTTCAGCGATCGTCGAGTTGTCCAGTGCCAGTGATGTGGGGGCGTCGTTGGAGTCCGTCACTGACAGGGTCAGGGTTTGCTCCAACGTGGCGCCACCGGAGTCAGTGGTTTGCACCCGTATTGAGTAGGAGGACTGTGTTTCGAAGTCAAAGGAGGTTGCCGTGACGAGGTCGCTACCATCGATGGTGAAAGCGGCGTTGTCGGTGTCGCCATCGCCGCTGACCAAGGCATAAGTGAATGTGTCCAAAGCGTTCGCGTCGGTGGTGCTGAGCGTTCCGACGGTGGTTCCGACGGTGGCGTGCTCCTCGATGTCCGTGTTGTCGATCGAATTCGCGGTCGGTGCGACGTTGGCTTCGCTTTCGGTGATGGTGATCGTCAAGACTTGTTCAAACGTGGCTCCCGCAGAATCCTCGGTTTGAACTCGAATCGAATAAGACGACTGGGTGTCGAAGTCGAACGTGGTGGCCGTCACCAAGTTTCCACCGTCGATCGTGAAGGCGGCGTTGTCAGTGTCCCCATCGCCACTGGCCAAGGTGTAGGTGAAGGTGTCCGACGCATCGGCGTCGGTCGTGCTGAAGGCACCCACGGTGGTTCCGGAGGCGGCGTCTTCCGAAACGCTGCTGTTGTCCAACGCAATTGCGGTGGGGACTTCATTGGTGTCGGTCACCGTGAGCGTGAGGACTTGCTCGAAAGTCGCGCCAGCGGAGTCCGTTGACTGAACTCGAATCGAGTAGGACGACTGTGTTTCAAAATCGAACGTGGTTGCCGTCACCAGATTGCCACCACTGATCGTGAAGGCGGCGTTGTCAGTGTCACCATCTCCCGCAACCAAGGCGTACGTGAATGTGTCCGACGCATCGTCGTCTGTTGTGGTGAAGGCACCGACGGTTGTTCCCGATGCGGTGTCTTCGGCGATCGTGGCGTTGTCAATCGCGATCGCAGTTGGCGCGTCGTTCACGTCCGTGGCAGCGATCGCGAAGGTTTCCACGGTCGACAAACCAAACGGGTCCGTGCTTTGGATTCGAACCGAGTAAGACGATTGCGTTTCAAAGTCCAGCGATGCGGCGGTCACCAAATCGTTGCCGTCAATCGCGAAGGAGGCGTTGTCGGTGTCACCCGTGCCGCTCACCAACGTGTAGATGAACGAATCCATCGCGTTGGCATCGGTCGTGCTGAGAGTGCCAACGGTGGTGCCGACATCGGCGTTTTCTTCCACGTCGTTGTTGTCAATCGCGATCGCGGTGGGGGCCACGTTCGTGGACGTGATCGTGATCGTGAAGGTCTCTTCGGTGGAAAGACCGTCCGCATCTTGAGCCTGCACTCGGACCGAGTAGGAAGACTGCGATGACTGGTCGGCGGCAAACGCGGTGATCAGTTCTCCATTGGAGATCGTGAAGGAGGCGTTGTCGGTGTCGCCGGTTCCGGAAACCAAGGTGTAGGTGATCGTGTCGCCAACATCGGGGTCGTCGGTACCCAGGGTTCCGACCGTCGTGCCACTTGGCTCGCCGGTGGCGACATGGGTGCCGGACAAGGAGATCGTGGTCGGTGCTTCGTTGACGCTGGAGACCGTGATCGTGAAGGTTTCTTCGATGAATTCGCCGGTTGAGTCGGTGCTGCGAACTCGGATCGTCAACGTGCCTTGTGTTTCGGCGTCGAGCGATCCAGCGGCTTGCAATTCGTCGCCCGAAATCGCGAACAACGCGTTGTTGTCGTCACCTTCTCCGGTCACAAAGGTGTAAGTGAATGTGTCGCCAGATGTCGGGTCGGTGGAACTGAATGTGCCAACGGTGTCTCCTGCCGATCCATTTTCAGCGACGGTGGAATCACTGAGTGTGATCGCGGTCGGCCCTTCGTTGCTTTGAACGATCGTGAAGACTTGCTCAAACGTTTCGCCGCCTGAATCCGTCGTCTGAATCCGAATGCTGTAGCTGCTTTGCGTGTCAAAGTCGATCGTCGTCGCGGTTCGCAGTTCATTGCCGACGATGGTGAACGAAGCGTTGTCGGTGTCCCCCGTGCCGGAAACCAACGAATAAGTGAACGTGTCGGAGGCATCCACGTCGGTGGTGGTGAAGGAGCCAACCACGGTCCCGGAAACCGAATCATCGGCAATCGAATCGTCGCTCAAAGCGATCGCGGTGGGCGCCTCGTTGATGTCATCGACATTGATCGTGAAGGTTTGATCGAATGACAACCCGCCTTGGTCGGTCGTGCGAACGACGACGGAATAACTGCTCTTGGTTTCGAAATCGAACGTTTCGGTGGCGACCAACGAATTGCCGGAGATGGCGAACGTCGTGTCGGTGGTGCTGCCATCGATGGAAACGATGCTGTAGGTGAACGTGTCACCGGTGTTGCTGTCAGTGGTCGACAAATCGCCCACCGCTGTGCTGGTTGCTTCGTTTTCAGCGATCGATGAGTCGCTCAGCGAGATTGCCGTGGGAGCGACATTTTGATCGGTGACGGAGAGCGTGAAGACACGCTCCAGTGTGCGTCCGGTCGAGTCGGTGGTTTGAACACGAATGGTGTAGGTGTCTTGAACGGATGCGTCGAACACTTCCGCGGTCACCAAGGTGTTGCCTGAGATGGTGAACGAACCGTTGTCGGTGCTGCCGGTTCCAGAAACCAAGGCATAGGTGTGCGTGTCACCGGAGTCCGGGTCCATCGTGGAGAATGTTCCCACGGAAGTCCCGACTGCCACATTTTCTGCGATGGTGGTGGTGGAGAGGCTGATGCTTGTCGGCGCTTGGGCATCCGGCAGGTCAGGAATGTTTGGCGTCGACAAACCAACGACCCGTCTCAGGAGGTCGCTGGCGTCCAAGGGGCTCAATCCGTCTTGTCCCGTCACATCACCGAGCAAATCAGGGTCGATTGCTGCGAAGGGCACAAAGGCCTCGCCCGATCCGGTTGCATCTGTGATGACGAAGCCGGTGTCCAGGTCAACTCCAACTCGAGCAACCAAACGCGCGTCTTCTGCGTCGTAGCGGCGGTTTGCATTGACGTCGCCAGGAAACGCCACGACTTGAATGGCGTCGTCCGCGGTGGCGGTCATGCCCCCGGCATTCACTTCCAAGGAACTGATCGTCAGTGTTCCCGTCGAGCCATACGGTGCGTCCTCAGGAATGGTGGCGATGAGATCGATGATGTCCGCTTGGCCGGCATCCATTGCCTCCAGGCTGAAGAAGGTGATCGTGGCGACACCGGGGGTGTCCAGGTTCGCTTCGACTTGGCTTCCGGTCGGGGCGTCTTCGCCCAGTTGGACACCGGAGATGTCCAGCATGGCCGGGTCGTACTGAATTGTCAGCGTCACCGAGGTCACGCCATCGGCGTTGCTGAGTTGAATGGGCAATCCGGCGGGCAACTCGGTTCCGCTGCCGCCGACCGGCAACTGAACCGTTTGGCTGGGGCCGCGAACGATGTCAGGCAAACCAACGACCAACGAGGCGGGGCTGGCAACCGTGAACGTGGTGACGTAGTTGCCACCCGCCGTTCCGTCGCCATCGCCATCCAGAAGTTCTCCGTCGGCGAGGTCCGTGAATCCGTCACTGGCACTTCGAAGGGTCGCCGTGTAAGTGTCCGCTGCGAGCGGTCCATCGGTGGCAATGAATGTAACGGTTGTGCCGTTTACAACGAGTGAACCACGCACTTCGCCGGTGGTGGCACCCTGCAATGTCACGTCGGCCGCACCGGCGTCGCCTGCTTCGGTGTCGTAAAGGCTGAGTTGCGGGATGCTGACTTCTTCACTCAGTTCGGCGGTGAAGCCCGATGGAGTGGGAGCAAAGGAAGCAATCGTGGCAGCCAGCACCCGACGTGACTCCAGCGATTCCACCTTCAATCGTCGATCACTGGATCCGAGATATCGGTTCTTGTGACGGGAATGGCGGGATTGATTCGAAGTCAGACGAGCGAGAAGACGCTGGACAACTGGTTTCATCGATGGAGGACCTTGTTCGACGGAAGTCGATAGAAAAGCAATTCTGCCGTCCCTGCTGAGGTGTGGATTGTCACGCGGTCCCTGGCGACAAACGTAGTGCTCAATTCGAGCCCACTGAGAGTTTAAGACGTCATTCGATGATTTTCGTCACTGGGCTTTTGAAATTTTCTAAGAAATTTTTTGTGAGTTCGTGCGTCAGAGGTATCGTTGAGTGTGACATTTGCACCCCCGTCCTGACGGATCAATCCGGTTATTCCGGTTTTGAGGAATTGGTGTTGGAAACCGTCAGGTGAAGACGAACAACGTTGCAAGTGCGGTGCAAAGACCAGTGTGAGACACGCTGATTGATTGATGTCGATGCGAATTGCCCGACAAGCTGGTGGTGAGAACAAGCGTCGTTCCACCTTTGATCGTGGCTGTGAACAATCCAGAAAGACTCCGGCAAACTCTGATGAAACCTTTTCGATCCCGTCGCCTTTCCATTCAATCGCTCGAAGGGCGTCGGTTGCTAGCGGCTGTCAACGTCCCCGACGACCTCACCTCTGCACCCGATGCAATCGTGTCCGTTCCTGTGAACATTGACTCGGCAACCGGAGTGCGTGCGGCGGAGATCCGTCTGAGCTACGACACGTCGGTGTTGGACCTCGATGCCGATGACATCGACTTCGGCAGTGTTTGGGGGACCGGGAACGACACCCAAGTCACAGCGAATGTGGACGATGCGGCAGGAACAGTGGTCATCTTTGTTTCAGCCTCCAGTGAACTGACTGACGTCTCCGGCAGTCTGGTGGAACTTCCATTTTCAGTGGCCAGCGATGCGGTGCTGGATAGCACCACCGTGCTCGACCTGACACTTGTCACGTTGAACGAAGGGCAAATCTCAGTCGATCCCGCCCCCGTGTCCGGTTCTGATTCGACCGATGGTTTGATCACGATCACCGCGGCTGCGACGGGCGATGACTCGATCTCTGGATTTGTATACGCGGACGCCAACAATGACAACGCTGTTGGAACTGGCGAAGCCATTCCGGGCGTCACGATCACGCTGACAAACACTTCCACGGGGGCGGAATTGCAGACAACCACTGATTCCGACGGCAGTTACGAATTCACGGATTTGGCACCCGGTGAATATGAAATTGTTCAGTCCCAACCGGTCGCTTACCTGGACAGTGGTGTCAATGAGCTGACCGTCACGCTGGTCGAGGGCACGACGCTCGACGATCAGAACTTCCGCGAACTGGGTTTGCTTCCTCAGTACATCTTCAATCGTCTGCACACTTCCTCGGTGTTGCCTGTCGGTTCCGACACCTGGAAAGACGCGATCACTGACATCAATGCGTTTGCGGAATCAACCGCCAGTGCCAGTTCAGCAAGCTCCGTTGCAGCCAGTTCCAGTGTGGTGGCGGCATCCACTTCGTCCTCCAGCGGCACCGAGTCCACGACCCCCGCGACATCGGATTCAACCGCCAGCGGCGAACCCTTGGTCGATGAAGCATCCACCTCGCCGATTGCTTCTACCGCGTCAAGCGTCGCGGCCGCACAGACGGCGGCGATGGGATCCCCCGTTGGGTCCAGCGACGACGACTCAGATGAAACCGCTGCGGTGGACGAAGTCTTTGCAAGCAATCTGTTTTGAGCAAATGTTTTCGACGGCGTGGAACTGACGCAATGTACTCATTCGTGCCTTGCGGACGCGTATTGAAATTGCGTTTCTGCAGTGGGTTTCGTTGGCCAACGGCGACCATCAACCCACACGTTTTAGATTGAATATGGCCGTTGGCCAGCAAGCAAAGTAGACGCAACTTCACAAATCTCGGCTTGGTGCTGCCCAGCCAAGTATCCTCCTGGGGCGGTGTGAACCCCGTCAATGAAACTCGAATCTGCGCCGGCTGATTCTTGCAGAGTGAGGCTAGGTGACGTTGACACAAATGTTCAGCCTGGATTACTTCTTCGATTGAAGTCCCGGCGTTGGATGGAAAGCACCGCTTTTCAAAACAACGAACTGGGCGTTCATTGCACTCGCGATGAACAGAAGATTCCATTCGGAAACATACATGGGAGCCAGGATGGCCAAAACATGTCGCGTGTTGACGACCGAACGCTTGGAAGGTCGACACTTGATGGCAAGTGTTTCATTGGACGCCTTGGGGCCCGCTCCAGAGCAAGAGTCAGTCGCCTCAATCCGAGTCGAAGACGCTCCCGCTCTCAGGGCAGCTGAGATTCGATTCGAGTTCAATCCCAAACTCGTGCAGATCGAAAAGGAAGACATACGACCGGGAGCAATCTGGGACAACAAAGCAGCCCTCATCGCCAATGTCGATCAAGAAAATGGCATTGTGGTCGCTTATGTGTTTTCGACCCAACCGGTGCTCGGTCGCGACGGCAACCTCCTCGAAATTGAACTCGATCAATCGCGAAACGCGGCTTGTCTGACACCGCCGAAACTGGATCTCCAGCAAGTGCGGTTGAATGAGGGCACGATTGAGTTGGAATCGGAACCCGTGGTGGGACCCGATCCAACGGACCGTGCTGTCATGCAATCTGCTCGCTCAACGGATATGTTTGCACCGCCAGAGAACAAACCCTTCATCGGGCCGGTGTTGCCGGATCACTTGAAACCAAGTCACGTCGACGCCGTGATCCATGACATCTTCCGTGCACCCGTTCATGGACGAATGTTGGGTTTCCAACGGCTTGGATGAGCAACCTGCTCATCGCTTGGCGATCAGCCGATGGACGCTAGCCCGGACTGCTGAAAATTTGGTGTCGTGAAGCCTCTTCGTTAGCGCAAGTCTTCATCCCGGGAGGGATATCAGATGGTAGCCGGGGGTTGCTGCGTAGCAGCGCACCCCCGGAAAACGAGCCCCAAAAAAGCACTCTCCATCCCGCGGTGGCCATTGCCACCGCGGGATGGAGAGTGGCGAGGCGGGATTTGCATGTCCGTCGGTGGCGCGATCGCTTACCGACGGCTACCATCTGACATCCCTCCCGGGATGAAGAAAGGCAGAAGCCGGATGGGAAATTGCATCCGTTATCAGAACGCCAATAGCAAACATTTCGCAGCCCAACGCTAGCCCACATTTGCCGGAGATGAACCGGACGCGATCACGTTCCGGCTGACAAAATCGACAGGCGGTTCAGCCAACGATGTCGCGGATCACACTTCCATAAACATCGGTCAATCGGAAGTCACGTCCGGCATAGCGGTACGTCAGCTGTTCATGATCCAACCCCAACAGGTGGAGGATCGTGGCGTGCCAATCGTGGATGTGAGACTTGCCTTCGACCGCTTCATACCCATGTTCGTCGGTGGCGCCGTAACTGAAGCCGCCGCGAACTCCGCCGCCCGCCATCCAGGTGGTGTAGCCCTTGTTGTTGTGGTCGCGGCCATCCCCGTTTTGGGCGTGCGGCGTGCGACCGAATTCACCGGCCCAAATCACCAGCGTTTCGTCGAGCAAGCCACGTTGCTTGAGGTCTTGCAGCAAGCCCGCGATGGGTTGATCGATCTGCGAACAGTGATCGTCCAGTTCGTCACGTAGGTTTCGGTGGTGATCCCAACCTGGGCTCACGCATTCGATGAAGCGGACGCCGCGTTCCGCCAAACGTCTCGCCATCAAACACTGGCGACCAAAGTCGTCGGTCCCCGAACCGTTGATGCCGTACAGTTCCAGCGTGTCCTGCGATTCATCGGACAAGTCGACGGCCTCGGGCATTTCCGATTGCATGCGATAAGCCAACTCAAACGACTCGATCATGCCTTCGACTTGCGGTTGATGACCGTCGCGATCGAGTTTGTTCTGATTCAGGTTTTGGATCAAATCCAACTGAATGCGTTGCAATTCCGGATCCAACATGCGGTTTGTCAAATTGGGGATCGCACTGTCTTCGCGTTGTGTGAATTGATCGCGAAGGGGGCGGCCGAAGGGACGTTGTTGCATCGGCGCTTCCGCGCCGCCGGACATGCCCATCCGTGACTCCGCGTAGCGCCGGCGGAGGTCGCCGCCCATGCCGGATTGCAGCCCGCGTCGGGATCGGCCGGGTTGATTCGACGTGTTTGATCGCATCATGTTCTGAGCGAACCCGCCGCGGCTTCGTCCACCCGCTTTCATCTTGGTGCCTTGATAGATCGCCGGCAGGAACGAGCTGGCGTAATTGCCACTGTCACCAGGCGAGGGATTCAAAACGATGAACCCAGGCAAGTTCTCGTTTTCGGTTCCCAGTCCATACAGCGTCCAAGCACCCATCGATGGTCGCGGGAACTGAAAGTTACCCGTGTGAGTCTGCGTGGTGGCTTGCGGGTGGTTGGGTTGGTCGCAATGCATGCCTCTCAGCAAACACAGTTCATCGGCTTGCTTGGAAAGTTCCGGGAACAGATCCGAGATCCACAACCCGCTTTCGCCCCGCTGGCGGAATTCCCAAGGCGATCCCAACAGCCGTCCGGTCCCACCATACTTGCCGACCTTGCCGGAGTCTCGCGTGAGTTGTGGTTTGTGATCGAACGTGTCGACATGTGAGGGTGCGCCACGCATGGACAAAAAGATCACCCGTTTCGCTTTCGGTTCAAAGTGAGGTTCTTTCACTTCCAACGGGCTGCTGGCTCGAGCTTGCTCCGTCGCCAACGCAGCAAACGCGAGGTAGCCGAATCCACTGCTGACGGCTTGGAGTGCGCCGCGACGCGACAGGGTGGTTGAATCGGACATGACGGAACCTGATGAGAGAGCGAAGTGGAGTGATCGAGTCTTCTTAGCGGAGCGGCGCGAGCCGCCCGGTGTGTCACCGGAGGGCTCGCGCCCTTCCGCTATCTTTTGAAATCGCGAAGTTGTTTCGGAATGGTTCCTTAGCGGAGCGGCGCAAGCCGCCCGGTGCATCAATTCAATGTGGCATAGGCTTCCAGCCTGTGAACGAGTACCCACAGGCTGGAAGCCTATGCCACAAGGTTTCAGTTCAGACATCGGAATTCGGCCGAGGCGATCAACGCTTGGCAGAATGCTGTCATCGCGAGTTGCTGCGTTTGCACAAAACGATTCGACTTGCTGCGAGCCGGTCCCATGAACTCTTGAAAGAAGTTCACGCAACTTCGAATTTCTGAGTCGGTGGCAGGCCGTCCGTACGTCGCCAAAAACGCTGCCGAGACACTGTCACGAACGTTCTTGTGTTCTTTCAAAAGGCGTCGGCCGAGTCCTTCCGCGTTTTGCAAAACGAATTCATCGTTCATCAAGTACAACGCTTGAGTGGGAACATTCGACACGTCGCGTTTCGCGTTGCTAAGACTCGGATCGGCAAAGTCAAACAGCGCCAGCGAACGAGGCACAGCGTCACGAACGATGGGCAAGTACACCGACCGGCGATCGTTCAGGCCGTCCAAGAGCGACGCGTCAAGAGTTCGCCCAATTCGGTTGTTGCCATAGCGAGCGATCGGCGATCCAACCGGACGTTCTAGGTTCAACCCGCCGCCGATGGCGAGGACCGCGTCCCGCATGGACTCCGCATCCAACTGACGCGGACTGGCACGCCAAAGCAATCGGTTGTCTGGATCGACCTCGTAGTTGGTCTCGTTCATTCGTGAACTCATCTGATAGGTTCGCGATAGAACGAGGGTGCGGATCATGGACTTGACGGACCAGTCCCTGGCAAACTCGATGGCCAAGTGATCGAGCAACTCGGGATGGGAAGGGGCTTGCCCGGTCATTCCCCAGTTGTTGGGTGTTGAGACCAGACCTTCGCCGAACAGGTGCAACCAGATGCGATTGACCATCACACGTGCGGTCAACGGATTCTCGGTTGACGTCAGCCACTGAACCAATTCGATTCGCCCACTGGAATCGGCCGGGATCGAGAAGTCTGCACTGTGCGGTAGGACTTGGACAAACCCGCGTGGCACACGTTGCGCTGGGGTTTCCACCTCGCCACGAACCAGGACGGCGGCGTCTTGGGATGAATCGGATTCTTGCACTCCCATCGCCAACGTTCGCGGCGTTCCGTCATCATCAATCTCTGACAAAACTCCCTGGATCAACGCGACTTGAGCCCGCAGCCGAATCACGGTTTGCTGCTGCGATGGATTTTCCCGATCGCGAACCGCTTCGGCCATTTGGGAACGAAGGTCCCGCATCCGTTCGTTCAGATCTTCGATCTCGTCGGTTGAATACACTCGGCCCGCAGCCATGTCATCCGCGATCGGCAGTTGCAACAGATCTGATGCGTTGCGGTTCGTGATCCCCTCGGCCGTTCCATAGTACGTGTCGGTGCTCTGGAAAATCCCCGCCATCGCGTAGTAGTCCGTCGTTGGGATCGGATCCAATTTGTGGTCGTGACAACGGGCGCAGGCGACCGTCAAACCCAAGAAGGCTTTGGTGACGGTGTCAATTTGCTCGTCAACGATGTCGGCTTGGACTTGCCGTGGATTGCGTTCAACGAGGTTCTTCGTTCCGATCGCCAAGAAACCGGTCGCGATCAAGTTGCGTTGCCACTGTTCATCTGTTTTGACGGGCAACAAATCACCGGCGACCTGTTCCGCGATGAAGCGATCGTAGGGAGTGTCTGCGTTGAAAGAATCGATCACATAATCGCGATAGCGCCACGCATGAGGATACGTGTTGTTGGTGCTGTTGCCACACGATTCCGCGTAGCGAGCGACGTCCATCCAGTGACGACCCCAGCGTTCGCCAAACCGGGGGCTGTCGAGCAGTTCGTCGACTTTGGATTCGATTGCCGCGTCGCGATCCCTGGCTGTTGCACGGAGGAAGGATTGGACTTCGTCGGGAGTGGGGGGCAACCCGGTCAAGTCAAACGAGAGGCGACGCAACAGGGTTGCCGCGTCGGCATCGAGCGCCGGTTGCAAACCCTTGCCTTCTAATTTTGCCAGCACATGCACGTCCACGTCCGACTTGGGCCATTGGGTGTGCTGAACCTCGGGCAATTCTTGCTCACGAGGCTTTTGAAATGCCCAGTGTTCCCGTCCGGATTCCAAGTCAACCTTGCTTTCCACCGTGATCGATTCGCGAACGCGAGGGTCGGGCAGACCCATTTCGATCCAACGTTTGAAATCCGCCAGCACATCGTCGGGCAACTGTCCTCGTGGTGGCATCTCCCAACCGTTGTACGTCACCGCGTCCCAAAAGGGGCTGTCTTCCGGGTGCCCAGGAACGACCGAAGGACCCGATTCACCGCCGAGCATCAACCCGTCACGGGTGTCCAGTCTCAGTCCACCTCGTGTCTTGCCGGACTCGGCCGAGTGACACTCGTAACATTCGCGGACCAGCACCGGACGAATTCGGTTCTCAAAGAACTCAAGTTGTTCCGGAGAGATTCCCGCAGTCTCTTGACCCTGCGACTCAAACGTGCTCAGCACGCTCAGCGAAGTGACCAACAGAGGAATGACGAATGGTTTCATAGCGACACGTGCAAGCATGGTGGCAAGTGGAGAAAAGGAAGGGATCCGTCCACGCGGAGCAAACGGTCGTGGCGAATCATTCACCGGGACGTTTGGGCTGAACCCCCTTGTCCTGATTTCGCATCGCTCGCTGGCCGTCGGCACCCGGTCGCATGCGTTCACGCCCTTCGCCTTGGCGGCCACGCATGCCTTGCGTTCGACCCTCGCGAAAAGCCGTCAGAGCTGCCGCGAGTTCTTTTTCATTGAGTGCGCCGTCACCATCCTTGTCGTGGTCCTTGATCAGCTTCGCTGCGATCTTGGTCGGATCCAATTGCAACCCTGCCCCCGCGCGACGGCGGGCTTGTGGGTCACGCTCGCCATCTTTGTCCAAACGATTTGGCTTTTGAGCGAACGCGACCGACGAAATCAGCGGCAACGCCGTGCTGCCGGCGAGCAGTTTCAACAAGAAACGACGTCGCTGGGGATGTTCTTCTGCCGATTGAACCAAGCTTTCGGTTTCGGTCTTCATGGTTGACTCCTCGATGAGAACTGAGGCAAGGATTTGGACGACGAAGGTCGTCGTGAAAAACGCGAGTGGATGGACGCGTCGACAATCACACGGACGTGATCGCCTCGTCGACCAAATGACATCAAACTGAGATCGATTGTTCGGCCGTCTTCACTGAGCGTGATGACATCGCTGATGCGTGACGCATCCAGTTCCAGGCCTCGTCCGAACGGCAGGCTGGCTGCACTCCGCAGTGAGAATCGGCCATCCGTTGCGAACAGCGTTTTGTCTTCAACAATCACACCGAGAATCGGCTGTTGAAACGTGATGCTGCCTTCGACCAATTCCAAGTCGCGAATCGTGGGACGCTGGCGATTGTTCTCGGTGTCGATCGGAATCTTCGGATTGAACATCAATAAAAACGAGCGAACGCGGTGACCCGTTGAAACCTCTGCGGGCAACAATAACGCCGCTTTTGTGTACCGTCCGGGGACCGTGAGATCGACGGAGCATGGTGACTGCAATCGAGTCGCATAGCCCTCGGGCAACACAAAGATCCGACGGTCGCTTTGGATCCGGTTGACCAATCGCGGCCAAGGAGGAGCAAAACGGAAGGCACCGGTTGATTTGACGATTCCCGACCCAAACGGCCACAACTTTTCAAAACGCCCGGTGTCGAACGCGATGTCGCTCATGCTGCCATCCGAAGACAATTCGACGCTCTGCCCCTCGGTCAGCAAACGCTTGTGATGATCCTTGTCCGTGACCACCTCGACTTCGCCGTCAAAGACGGAGACCTTTGACAGTCCATCGCGTTCCAGTTCAATCCCAAACGCGGTTCCCAAGTCGATGACCTGTGCCGAGGGTGTGTCGACTCGAAAACCTTCTGCGCCCGGCGGCACGGTGGCGGACAGAAGTCCGTAGGCCAACTTGGTCCGATCCATCGATTGCAGTTCGTAGGATGCCGGGCCCTCCAGCGTGACTTCGACGCCGCTGTCGAATTGAACTTGAACGATGCCGGATCGCAGACGAATGGTTCGAGCGTTCAACCGGTCGCCGGATTGGGACGCGTGATCGCTTTCCCAGGTGGCATCGATGGACTGAACCAGAGTCGCGAACGTTGTGTCGATTTCGTTGTCGGGGGATGCCGGCGAAGAGGGATTCTGTGCGACGGACGGGGTGGTTGGTCGGCCAGACTTCGAGGGATCGACCTTGGTCCGAATCACCAATCCAGTGACCAGCAACACGGTCGCCGCGATGGCGGCAACGCCCCACGTGAGTCGCTGACTTCGTCGATGTGTGGCGAGAGCGACTGGTCTGGACGTGGGCTCCGCGGGATTGGATTCATCAGGTCCCGATTGGGTGAACTGTTGCCAGCTCAATTCGGCCGTCATTCGCTCGTCAAAGTGAACCGTGTCAGCGAACTGCTTGGCGTGATCCGGATTCGCATTGATCCAGCTTTCCAGTTCAGACAGTTGATCCGGCGTCAGAGTTTCATCCAGGTAGCCGTCGATCAAGGTTGGGTGGCGGTTGTTCATCCGTTCGCTCCTTCGGAGACGAACTTGTCTTCGATGCATTCACGCAGTTGCTCTCGAATCCGCTGCAAGGCTTTGGAGACCGAGTTCGCTGTCATGCCGATTTGTTCGCTGATCGCAATCGGTTTGAGTCCTTTTTGATATCGCAATTCGCAGATCTTTCGAGCACGGCCGGGCAGTTGATCGAGGCATGTGGGCAGGTGATCGAGTTCTTCGGGGGGAGAGGACTGTTCAAACGTGGACTGCAAATTCGCGATCGTTTCCTCGCTGAAGACCAGCCGGTCCCGTCGTCGGCGGCGCAGGTACAAACTGATTTGGTTGCGAGCGACGCCGATCGCCCAGCCCTGAAACGCTTGCGAGGAATCGTAGGATTCAAATGAGTTCAAAACCGCGAGTGCTGTCTCTTGCAGCACGTCTTCACGGTCACGCCGATCTCGAACCACCGACGCAACGAAAGCAGCCACCACCGGCTGAGCCGAGGTCCACAATCGGGTCGCATGGCGTGTTGAATCGTCCACTCAAAACTCCTGAGAATTGGCTTGCATGAGTTCCTTATCCGCTCGAATCCAATCATGACATGAAAGCGATCGGATTTTTTGAATTTTGTCATTCTCTGCTCCGCCATGTCCCCCAGCATTCTTGGCGGCTGAAGTAGGATGGAACCCTCATTCCCACCTCAAAGACTGGCGTGAACAAACGTTTGCTTGCCCGTCCCCGCCTCATTTATCGCACGTTTGCATGACTCATTCAAAATTTGGAAAACGATCTTCCGCCCTCGATCGACGCGCTTTCCTGAGCGGCACTGCCAAGCTGGGGATGGCCGCAGGAACACTGGGATTGAACAGTTCGCTGTTGCCATCGTTGGCCTCCGCCGACGATGGCAAGCCGCCGAAACGAGTCTTGCTGCGATCCTCCTGGCAAACCGTCAACATCGGCGACATCGCTCACACGCCAGGCGTGCTGAGCATCCTTCGCGAGCACCTGCCCGACGTGGAGGTCACGCTTTGGCCGTCCAACGTTGACAACGGCGTGGAGGAATTGCTGCGAAAGGAATTTCCCAAACTGAAGATTGCCAAGCCGCGATCCGAAGCATTGAAGCAAGCCTTCCGGGAATGCGATTTCCTACTGCACGGATCAGGAGCATCCATCGTCGCCGAACGTGACTTGATCCGATGGCGAGAGGAAACGGGAAAGCCGTACGGCATCTACGGGATCACTTTCCCAATGAAGAAATCCTCCGCGACCAGGGCTCGCAACGAGGACGCGATGGCTCGTTCGGTCGAAGTATTGAGTCATGCCCGGTTTGTGTTCTTCCGCGATAGCAAATCGCTCGCTCTCGCGAAGAGTCTCGGTGCCTCGTCGCCGGTGATGGAATTCGGTCCCGACGGAGCCTTCGCCTGTGACTTGCGAGATGAGCCTGCTGCCGATCATTTTTTGGAAGAGAACCAGTTGAAACCGCAGGAATTTCTATGCTGCATCCCGCGACTGCGCTACACGCCGTACTGGACCATCAAACCCAATGTGAAATTTGATCCCGTCAAGCACGCTCGCAACGAAGCGATGAAGGAGCACGACCATGCGCAGCTTCGCGAAGCGATCGTGCAAGTCGTTCGCGAAACCGATCGCAAGGTCTTGGTGTGCCCGGAAGACCGAACGCAGATGGCGGTGGGCAAGGAGATGCTGATCGATCGATTGCCACAGGACGTGCTGTCGCGAGTCGTTTGGCGTCCGAACTATTGGCTGGCGGGGGAAGCGGTCAGCGTTTACATGAAGAGCGCCGGGTTGTTCGGCAATGAAATGCATTCGCCGATCATGTGCATCGGTCACGGCATCCCCGCGATCGTTTGTCGGTTCGAGGAACAAACCAGCAAAGGCTACATGTGGGAGGACATCGGCTTGGGGGACTGGTTGTTCGATCTGGATTCGGAAACGGATCGCAACCGCATCGTGCCGGCGGTTTTGCAGATGGCAAATGACTTGGACGCGGCCAAAGCCAAGGCGGATGAGGCACGCCGATTCGTCGAAAACCGCCAACGAGAAACGATGGCGGTACTGCAACAGGAACTCGCCAGCATCTCCTGACCCCGGAGCTTGAAAGCGGAGGCACATCTGAGGGGATGAGCATGGATGGCTCCGGAGGAGTCTGCGTTGATAGCTCGGGGCCGGATCGCGAGACCGGCTGTTTTCATCCCGGTAGGGATGTCAGACGGTAGCCGGTGGTCGCTGCAACGCAGCGCACCACCGGAAAACGAACGTACCCCCAAATACTCCGCCTCCCGCCGTGGCCATCGGCCACGGCGGGAGGCGGAACGGGAAGGTGGGATTGACATGTCCGTCGGTGGCGCGATCGCTTGCCGACGGCTACCGTCTTGAATCCCTGCCGGGATGAAAACTCGCGCAACCACAATGCTTCACAACACAGAGCATTTCGCAGTCCAGCGTGGGCCTAGGTTGAGTGCAGGAACCGTGGCCAACGCCAAGCGACTCACATACCCGATGACACCTGCGTACCTGTCTACGCCGTCAACACCATCAAAAACGATCGCTCCGCTTGGGGCCGCTTCCTTCGCTGGTACCGAGGCACGGGTGAAAAACACCGTCTTTTGCACCCGTGCCTCGGAAGCAGCGAACGCAACCCCGCGTCACGCCATCCACGCCCGGTCGCGCAAGTGCTGCAGACCGAGCCCCATTCAGCTAAAGTCAACACCCTTTCTCCCCCATTTCCAAGCCTAGACGACACCCTGTCGTCCAGAACCCCGTTAGACGCCGCTAGATTACTGGTGATTCATGGGCGCAGCACTCTACATCGTCACCGAACGTGAAATCCCTGATTTCGACCCCTTCGTAAATGGCAAGGCTTTATCGGCTGCCGAACACAAACTATCGTCGATCGCGGCCGATCTCGGCGTTGCGGGCCTGATGGACTTCTTCAGCATCGACCCTGCCGAAGCTGCCGCATTCATGGAGGACGAGGGCGGTGATGCTGACATCGAGTTACCGCCTGCCACTTGGTTCGACGCGGATAGTGGGCTGGCAACCGTTAACGCAATCGCCAAACACATTTCTGATAATCCAGATTCCATACCGGATTTCGCAGGCGTTCTATCCGACCTTGCTGAATTTCAGACCGTTTTGACTCGCTTGAAATCCGTGGGTGTTCGCTGGCACTTGGGCGTCGACTACTGATGGCCCGCGGCGTCTAACATGGTTTTTACGCTAGGCCTGCGGCACACCGCTGTCGTTTGTTCAAGCCTCCATCTGGTGGTAGAATCTCTCGTAGTTCAAGCATCGCTCGCTTCGTTCAGGGCGGTGTCGTAAAGACCTTCCGTTGGCCGACCCAGAGATCACTAATGTCCGTGACAATCTCGATTGCGCCGACCAGCGAGGACACGTGGATCATCCGCAATGCCGTGTACCGATGGCTGGTCGCGCGTGTCGCCGACTTGCATACTGACCAACCGGACGTCGTCGAGCAACTGACGATCAGCGGCTACTGCGGCGGAATCTCACTTGACCGCCATCTGCAGGAATCACCTGAGCTCGCCCGTCGCATCGCCGATGCGCTTCGTGCAACTATCGACCACATTCGCACACATGCTGTTCCGCTAACCGATGATTCCGATGCACCGTGGCCTGAGCTGCAACCGCAGGTTTGCACCGCTCTCGATGACTTGCAGTTGCTGCTTGACCGTTTTGCGGTGGTGGCTGATCCGTAGCGCAGGGTCGGCCAACAGGGATTTTACGCAATGTCCTTTGGAGCACCTTCCTTGGTTGGGCACGCGGGCTGGCATTGGTACAATCTCCCGTAGTTCAGATGTCGCTTCGTTCGTTTAGGCGGTGTCGTGAATAACTTCCTTTGTGCGGACTCCTCCAAGGAATACCGATGCTTACCCCCAATTATAACGCTGTAATCCGCCAAGACGGCGAATGGTGGATCGGGTGGATCGAGGAGGTGCCCGGCGTCAATTCGCAGGGTGCGACCCGTGACGAACTGATCGACAACCTGCGCGAGGCCCTTTCAGAGGCCATCGAAATGAACCGCGAGGATGCCCGTAAGGCTGCTGGCGCAGCATACGAAGAGGTGGCAATTCAACCGTGAAACGCCGTGACCTCATTCGACATTTGAACGACAGTGGCTGCGTTTTAGTGCGTGAGGGCGGCAACCATTCTTGGTGGGGCAATCCCGCTACTGGTGCACGGTCAGCGGTGCCGCGTCATCGCGAGATTTCTGATCACTTGGCACGTAAAATCTGCCGTGATCTTGGGATCCCAGAACCGTAGGCCGCACAACAGGGGTTTTACGCTAGGACTGCGGCACACCTTCGTTGGTAGGCAACGCGCGTTGGCAATGGTGCACCTTCTGATGATTCAAACTCCAACGCTTCGCTTAGGGCGGTGTCGCAAAAGACTTTCGTTGGGCGACCCTAGAGCGATCTGATGTCACGATCACCGGGAATGACCCGCGCGACTTCGATTCCGTCCTGAATTAATCGGTAAAAGATGACATAACGCCCAACAACGCTACTGCGAATGTCGGCACCGTACTCGTTCCGCAATTCACCGAAATCTGGAACCGTCGAAATGAGCCTGCACTTCTCTTCGATCTTCTCGATCCAATTCGCTGCCGCGCTCGGTTTGTCCCTCGCGATGAAATCAAAGATATCGGACAAGTCCTGTTTCGCTGTCGGCGAAATGAATAGCTTTGCCATCTAGCTGGCGTCTTCAACTGCCGCTTTGGCGCGTGCTCGCAGTTCTGAAAACACTTCGTCGCCGTCAATTCCCAGTCCCGCATCGAGTTCGTTGATGCCCTTCTGGATATCGGCTCGCAATCGTTGTCGGCTCATCAATAGCCGAACCCCTTCGGTGATCGCCTCGCTTGTCGACTCAAATTCGCCGGACGTGACGAGACCCTCAATAAACTGCATCGCATCGTCTGGTAGTTGTATATTCATTCCAGTGTTCCTTTTTCACGACCGGTTCGCCCAGCAGGGGGTTGCCGCAAGGGCCTTTGGCACGCCCTCGATTGTAGGCGACTTGGGCTGGCATTGGTAGAAACGCCCCAGGTGCCACGTTTTTCGCTTCGTTCAGCGCGGTGTCGTAAAAGACTTCCGTTGTCGGTCATTGGCTGATCCAATGCTCATGCAAATCACGCTCGGACAATTTGTTCATCTCGACCATAGCGGGATCGGCGTTGTTGTTGCACTGCTGTCAGTCGGCGATGTGCGATAGCAAGACTTCACCGTGATTCCCGGCTGCTTCCACAACGATCCACCGATCGCTGATGCAGACCAGCGCGCAATCAACGTCCTTGACGAATCTGACGCATCGACTCGCTGGAAACACCTCGTCAGCGCGAGCAATCGCCACTTCAAGCTCCTCGATCAAACCGAATGGCCCGCCCAGCTCGTGCGAGACGCATCCATCTTCTTCACTTGGATGAATCACTGGAACAACGCCGCCGCCGATGCTTTCTGCGATGCTCTCAGAACGCTAAATATTAGCCCCACCGAAACGGTCACGATATTTTGGATGCGCGAACATGCGGTCGAATCCAGTTAAGACGCGTTTACACGTAACTGGATCAATTTCCTCCTCAGCAGGCAGGGGATGTCGATTGATGAAGGGCAGCATTTGGTTGTGGACGAGGCAACGAGTCCCTTTGCCGACCGCTTCGCTGTCGACGACAAAGCGGCCCTTCCAGATTTCGCCTGGAATCGAATCAAAGAACGATTCGGATCGCAGTTTGTGTTTCAACTTGCCGCGAATCAACCGCTTTAGAATCTGCTCAGGCACGAACACACTGGCCCGACTGCTTTGCCGAACGCCGTTGGCCCGTGCCCAGCGTGCGGCGGTGACATCATGAAATTCGACGCGATGGCTTCCATCAAAGGTCAAGCTCCACAATGGATCAGCCTCTGCAAAAACTGCACTGCCAATTTCTCGAAACCGTTTTGGGAACTGGAATCTGGCGACAGTTTCTGCACCATCTTCATCTAGCAACCGCGGCCACTAACAGGGTTTTTGCGCAGAGCCGCGGCTTCGTCGTTGGAGCGTTGTTTGGTTTGCCGCGTCGTTCGCTTCGTTGACGCATTTTGGTTGGCAACGACGCGGACACCGCATCTTTGGCAACCTGGCAATCCTTTGGTAAACTGTTTGGAGTTGCGACGCTTGTTGGCTTCGGAGAGAAGCGGTGTCGTGAAGAACTTCCGTTAGGCGACCTAGCCATGTCTGAATATCAAGACATTCTTGCAAACGCTACGCAACTGCCGATCGACGACCGTCTTCGACTGATCGACGACTTGGCCTCGTCGGTTCCCGACGACCATCCACCACGTCTTTCACCTGAGTGGCTTGCTGAGATCGACCGCCGCAGCAATGAGATTGACACTGGAACTGTCGAAACTGAAAGCTGGTCAACGATTCGCGCCCGGTTGTTTGAACAACACGCTGTCCGCGATGCAGGTTGATTTTCACCCTGATGCGACAATTGAACTTTCCGAGTCCGCCGAATGGTACGCCGAACGAAGTTCGAGAGCTGCTCGCAACTTTTTGGTGGCAGTTGATGTAGCGGTTGCGTCAATCATGGACGATCCCAAACGGTTCCTCAGCATTGACGATCGGCACCAATCCTGTAGTGTCATCAAGTTTCCGTTTCAAATGGTTTTTCGCGTTAACGATGATCGTATCGTTGTCATTGCAGTTGCCCATGCAAAACGCCGTCCTGGATATTGGTGCGGCCGGTAGCGTTGGGGTCGCCTAACTATTCGGGATTTAGGGTCAGCGAGTTACGAGCCTGGATCTAAATGCTCATTCAAGGCGAGCCGCTTTGCGGTGAGGGCGAGCCGGCGACCGTTCCCTGGTGGTTTTGTCCGTTGGTGCCTGCTCTGACGGAGGGCTCTATCCGCGTTCCGGTTCGTGACGATGCTTTGGGCGGCCGCTTTCGATCAGTGGCACGGTGTTTTGAGTTGGGCCGGGTCGATGAATGGTGTTTGCGTTAGTCGCTTCGCGATCACCTTCGCTCTTTGGCATCCGTAACGACTTCCACGGTGGCGAGAGCTCTGTCGATCTTTTCTTGATGCTGCGACAGCGTGATATTGGATTGTTGCAGCTGGGGTGTTTGCCGTGACGTTACTTCAGCTCAACACGTGTTGGTCGAGCTGTCTCGGACGTCATGATCCGTGGGAGTTGGAACACGTCGCCCGCTGCGTTGGAAAAGTACAGGTGGGAGTGCGACGGTTTTCGTCCGTGTCCATCCGCCCAGATGGCAAAGAAGTCCGGGTGCGCGTTGAGGGCTCGGCGAACGTAGGTGTGGTTCATCTCGCTGCCTTGGGTCATTTGCCGCCTCTTGGTCCAGGTCGCGCCTTGGTCGACGCTCTTCCACATCGCGACTTCGCCGCCCGGGTTGTAGGGCTGCGGTCCGGGTTCGGTTGGGCCGACGACTCGCCAGTCGTCTTTGGCCAGCAACCAGAGTTCGCCGGCGTCGTAGTTGTTGTCCGATGTGGTGATGGGCGAGCGTTTCCATTCGCTACCTGTCCAGCGTGCCAGCATCCAGGTGCGAGGATCGTTCTTGGGGCCGGATTCGTATCCCTTGCTGGTGATGTACAGCAGCACGGGATGGTCGTTGGTGTCATAGCGAAGGTCTTTCAGGTACACGTTCAGACCTTCCGCTTCGTAATCGTGGATCAGTGCTTGGTTGTGGACTTCCTTGAGCGGCAGCGTCAGTTCGTCGCCGCCGGCCGTTCGCCAGGTGTCTCCGTTGTCGGCTGTTTCGAGGTAGTACAGATTGGTGCGCCAGTTCAGTCCTTTGCCTTGCGGGTGATAGTTGAACATCGAGCCTGCTTTGGCGGCGCCGACGCCACTGACTTGGTAATGGCCTTGCCCAATCGCGGCCAGGCGTTGCCACGAACTCCACTGGCGACCGTCAGGACTGCTCATGAAACAAATGGTGCGGGCAGCGGGGTAGTTGTAGCGGGTGAAAAAACCTTGGAAGCCGTTGTCCGAGTGCCACATCTGCATGTAGGAAAAGTTGTTGATCGGCGTGCGACCGTCTTCCTCGGCGCGAGTTGCCTCCACCAGTTCAAACTCGGCGATGTCGTAGGGACGTTTGCTGCGGTGAATGTAGGACGGGCGTGACTGACCGTGGGAGGTCGAGAAGATCCAAATGTGTCCTTTGTCGTCGACGGAAATCACGGGGTTGTCATGCGCGTCGTCGGTCTGCTTGTCCAGCAGGATCGTGGGGCGGGGAACGGTGTTGGTTTCGTGATCGTAGTAAGAAACCATGTGCAGCAACTTGCGGCTGTCGTCTGCCGTCGCGCCTCCGAAGCAGAAGAACGTTTTGTTGACTTGTTCGCAGTGGATCGCAAACGGTTTGTGCTTGGCACAGTAAGTTCCCAGGCCACCGCTGTACTTGTAGACGTATTCATCGCCCGAGGGCTGGTTCATGTACCAAATGCCTCGGTAGCCATCGGCCTTTTGGTTCAGCGTCACCGGATCATCGGCACGGGCATCGTCAGCGAAAAAGAGCGAAGCCATTGCGATCAGCAAGGTGGGCAGTCCGAGTTGTGTCTTCATGGTGCTTTCTTAGGTGGGGATGTTGGTGGGGAGGCGGCTGGCTATTCACGTGCTGCCGTTGCCGCGGCGCGGATGAAATCGCCTCGGGTGGTGGTGCCGTTGGCCTTCGGAAGACCAGCGAGCGGCACACTCATCGACTCGGCCAACGCTCGCCAGCGTTGTTCCAGTTTGGCGTCGAGCGGTTGGTCAAGTTCGACAGCGTGCCCTGGTGCGGCCTCGGTGTATTGCCCGTGCAGTTTCTTGCCGCGTGGTTTGCGTGGTGTTCCCTCGGGATACAGTTTCAACAGTCCTCCAGCGGCGCCCCACCACTGCACGCCGGCAAAGTCGGGTGAATCAGGCAGCACGTCGCTGACGTAGATCGTGGCAGAACCATTGGCGTGCAGTTGAGTTTGAAGGCTCGCGACGTCGACTTGCTGTACCGGTTGATCTTGCTGCACGGCCAGGGCTGCAGCGTGCCCGGCGGCTTGTCCCAACGACATCCAGACCGGTTCCAGCCGCAACGCACAGAATCCGACGTGGGAGGATGAAACGGCCCCCGGTACCAACAAGTTGTCGATCTCTTTGGGGAGCAAGACTCCGTAGGGGATCTGATACGGCGGCACGGGATTGTAGAACTCGCCGCTATGTTTGCCGCCGAAACGGGGCCCTTCGTGGTGGGTGCCGTGGCAGTTGTTCCCGTAGTCCGCCATGGCGATCGAGTCGCGGTGGAATTTGGCACGCGTGCCTTCCTCTGCGTACTCGCTGTCCGTCTGCGTGTAGATGGAAACTCCTTGCATGCGGCGAGCTTCTCGCACATACAGTTGCGGTGGCAGATGATTGGTGTCCAGAAATTCGTCGCGGCACCATCCCCACTGCTTGGCTTCTTGGCGAAACGCTTCGGGAACCTCCGGGTCGTTTTGCAGGAAATACAGCAGCCCGACTTGATCTCGGAGGTGCTCGTCATAAATCGCTTGGCGTTCTTCTGCGGTGCCGTCTGGCCAACCGAGGTTTTTGCCTGGCAATGAAAGCCGCACCAAGCCTCGCGAGACATCGTTGATGTCGTATTTGCCACCGGGCAACACGGGCAGGTGGGCTTTGAAAATGCATTTGCTCGGGTAGTCGAAAACACGTTCGATCTTCTTTGATGCGATCGCATCCAGCACGCCCACAAAGTCTTCACGCTGGTAGCCAGGCGGAGCGACAGGGGTCACGCGGTTGGATTCCTCTTGGGTCATGATGAAGCGAAAGTTGTAGGCTTGCAGTTGATCGTCTGCGGCTTCTGGTGCCAGCGATTCGCCGTGTTCATCGCGTCCTTCACGACCAGCCCGCCACTCGACTCCTGCCATCGCCATCAGGTCGCCCTCGTAACTGCCGTCGACAAAGACGCTGCCGCGAATCGTCCGCGTGTTGCCTTGTGGGTCAACCAAGGTGGCCGATTCGATGCGTTTCTGCGATTGAGATTCAGAGAGCTTCAACGCCGAGAGAGCGTGTTGATGGATCCGTTCCACGCGGGGTTGTTCGTCCAGCAAGGCGTGGAACACAGCGAGGTTGACTTTGGGTTCGCCGAATGTGCCGTGGTAGGAAGCCTCCACCTGCGGCGAGTCCGGGCCATCGGTTTCGATGTAGTGAGCTTCAACACGATTCGCAAAATCCAGGAACGCCCCGCTGAGGCTTTCGAGCGAATGGAAATCGGTGTGCGACAGACCACTGGTGACCAATCCACCGATTCGGTTGGTCGGTTCGATCAACAGAACCGACTGCCCGGATTTACCAGCAGCCACCGCCGCGGCAATGCCCGCTGGTGTGGCTCCGTACACCACCACGTCAACGTTGGGATCGGCAGCCACCGCTGGGGGTGCTTTGAAACCGCAGAATAAAATCACGGCCCCGGCCAGCCACGCAAATCGACTCATGTTGAAACTCCACAGATAGAAACGCTCCGAAGCACAGCATCATAGCCTCTCCAGCGGGCTGGTTTTCGGCAGGCGAATGGGTTCGATCGACGAGAGATGGAATGCTCGCGCGCCGCGATCCTTCCTCGAGTCAGCGCAGACACACGATCAAGAGATGATCCAACCGATGATCCCTGCGAACAGCGTGTAATACAGGAACGCGGGAAGGGTGCGGCGCAGCACCAGGCCTTCTTGTCCGAGCAAGCCGACCACGGCGCAGGCGGCGACCACATTGTGAACGCAGATCATGTTGCCTGCAGCACCTCCAACCGCTTGCAACGCCACACCCCAAGTCGGATCCGTGCCGATGTGTTGAGCGACCGAAAATTGAAACTCGGAAAACATCATGTTGCTGAACGTGTTGGATCCGGCGATGAAGGCTCCCAGGCCACCCACGAGCGGCGCGACCAGCGGCCATCCGTCGCCCATCCACTGACCTGCTTGCGTTGCGAGCACGATCGGCATTTTGTCCAGTGTTCCATCGCGACCGCCGTCGGAATGGATGAAGACTTGAACCATCGGCACTGAAAACAGCAACGGGATCGATGCCCGAGCGATCATGCGAAAGCTGCGACGCCACGCCAAGCGAGTGGCTGCGGTTGGTGTCCGGTGCAACGCGACCGTCAGCAGCGAAACCACCACGAAAATCGTTCCTGGCAAATACAGCGGTTCGATCCGAACGCTGACGGACGAACAGCCAAGAATGGAATCGAAATTCCAGGCGACCGAACGAATCGCTTCCGTCACGGGGGCGACCAAGCGGGTGAGCAACAGCAGCACCGCAACCAACAAGTACGGCGTCCAAGCCAACCAGGGTGGCAGGACCCGCATCGCGTTGGGAGACGCAAGCGTGTCCCGCTCTGTCTTTGCGTCCGGCGCTCGCCCGGTCCATTCCGGAGGCCACGTGGACGATTCCGCGAACGTCCACACCTTGCCGTCCCGTGGCATCATCCAACCACGACGGGCCGCCGTCGTCACCAGCGTCAAACCGACCAAGGCACCGATCAGCGAGGGGAATTCCGGACCCAGGAAGATCGCCGTCAACACGTACGGGACCGTCATTGAAAGCGAGGCGAACAAAGCGAACCGCCAGACAGCCAGTCCCTCGGAAAACAGACGGTTGGCACCGAAGGTTCTGGTCAGCACACAAACCATGATCAGCGGGATGAACAACCCGACGGTCGCGTGCAGCACCGCGACTTTGATTGCGATGAGTTGCAGGAATTCGGACCAGGGGACGAGTCCCTGCTCAACCGCCAGCGTTTGAGCGGCGGCGGATCCGGACAGACCTTTGTCGACGCCGACCAAGATCGGCGTCCCGACCGCGCCAAACGAGACCGGCGTGCTTTGGATGATCATGCCGCAAAAGACCGCGGCCAAGGCTGGGAATCCCAGCCCGACCAACAGCGGAACGCAGACGGCCGCCGGGGTGCCGAAACCGGCGGCTCCTTCGATGAACGATCCGAACAGCCACGCGATGATGATGGCTTGAACCCGAGCGTCGGGCGACAGGTTGCTGAACGAAGAGCGGATCGTGCTGATCGCGCCGCTGACCGTCAAGGATTCCAGCAGCAGAATCGCGCCGAAAACGATGAACAGCAAACTGACTGCAATGATCACGCCTTTGATCGATGCGGCCGCGACCTGCAGAGCGGGGACTTGCCAAACCAAAGCCGACAACGCGGCGGTCAAGACAAACGCGACCGGCATCGCGCGTGCAGCCGGCCAACGCAGCCCGACCAACAACACGCCAACGGTCAGGATCGGCAGCAGGGCGACCAGAGCGAGCATCAAGGTTGCCCCCAAGGGCGCAAAGATCGTTCAGGACTCTTGGTTTTCATTCTGCTTGTCTTGGGTGGGCAATGAAGCATGCTCTTTGCGCTCTTGAGTTTGGCTTCGAAATCATTGGGAAGGAACTTTTGAGACGAGAGTAGGAGGAAGGACGCGTACCCTCCGGTAACACACCAGTCGGATCATTGACTGTTGATGCACTGGGACGCGTTGCAAGTTTTGAAGTTGCGTCTTGTCGATTGGTTTGATTGGCCATCTTCCATGAACATCATAGACAACGGCATCGCCCATGGATGGAGGGTACGTTACGAATGGGGTTGCCAAAGGCCTTTGGCCATCAACGAAATGAACACAGCTTCAAAAGCGTAGGCAAGAGATTTCGATGATCCGCTTGATTGACCAGCGATCAGTCTGCCAATTCACTCCGTTGCTGCATCCATCGTTGGAACACCAAGCCGATCGCGACCAAAGCGAGTCCGATGATCCAGATTTTGGGTTGCACCCAGAACGCCAAACCCAGGCAAGAGGCCAAGCCCAGCCAGGGGACAATCGGAGGGAACAGGCGTTCGTTCACGGTCAGACGCGTTGCTGCGAGGTTGGTCAGCGCGTAGTAGACCAGCACGGTGAAGGCACTGAACGACCAAGTCGTTTTGACATCACCGATCAGCGCAAGTGATCCCACGCCCATTCCCACCGCGATGACGGCGACGTATGGCGTGGAACTCTGGTGCGAGACCGTCGCCAAACCACCAGGCAAGTCACCGCGTCGGCCCATCGCGAAAACAACTCTTGATAGGCCGAGGATCAGGTTGAGAAGCACACCGAGCATTGCGGTCACGGCGCCGATCGAAACCAGTTTGGCGACCAGCGGTGAATTCAATTGGTTCGCAACGAGTTGCAGCGGCGAGGTTGGTTGAGAGGTGGAACTCAATGTTCCTGTTCCGACTGCCGCGACCGCGACGCCTCCAACGATTGCGTACAGCAGCGAAGACACCAGCAGCGTGGCAATGATGGCTCGCGGAATCGTCCGGTGTGGGGTCTGGACTTCTTCGCCGAGTGTCGCAATTCGGCCATAGCCCGTGTAGGCAACGAACATCAACGCGCAAGCCTCCAGGAACTGCCGCGTTGCGGTCGCGGGATGATCCGATGTAAACAGCGGTGTCATGTTGGCGAAGCCTTCTCGCCAAGCGACCGGCAAGCCTGCGATCACGAAGCTGGCCAGCGCGATCAGCGTCGTGCTGACGATGGCAATGTTGGTCCAATTGGACCGCCGGATCCCGCCCAGCAACAACAACGTCGTTGCAAGCACCGCACCAACGGCCACTGGCACGACCCAACCCACGCGATCGATTTCGAGGAGTTGCAGGGCGTACCCGGCAAGGCCCAACGCGGCGGTCGCAGCTGAAGCGGACTTGGCACACAGAAACATCCAGCCGGCCGTGAAGCCCAGCGATGGTGTCAGCCAGCGATACCCGTACTCATAAGTGCCGCCACTGACTGGATGCACCGCCGCCAGTTGTGCGCTGCTGAGCCCATTGAAGGCGGCAACCAAGGCGGCAACGAGAATCGCAAACACGACGGATGGGCCGGTGATTCCCGCCGCGATTCCGATGCTGACAAAGACCCCGGTGCCGATGATCGATCCCAGTCCCATCATCATGGCGCCGAACAGACCCACGTCACGGCGAAGTTGTGCAGGCTCAGGGGGGTGGGACGGCTGCAAATCTGCGGTCATGAGCGGGCAACGTGAAAATCAAAGCGAGAGGGGCGTTGGCGGTGGACGCGAGTGTATCGAGGGAGACAAGTCGGCGAAGCCCTGGAGGGACAGCAGGTGGTGCCGGCGGGACTGAGTTGAGTCGCGAGCACTGGGTGTCGTCCAATTGGAATGGAGTTCGATCGCGAAATCGGGGCGATCAGATGCCCTTACGCAACAGCCACGAAGTGGCGACAGGATGTAGCCATCGGCGCCAGCCGATGGGTATCGAGGGAAACGAATTGGCGAAGTCCCGGAGGGACGGCAGGTTGTGCGGGCGGATTGAGTCCTGTCGCCCCTTCCGGCAACGCCGTGAACGATTTAGGCGACGGTACAAAACCCCAGTTTTTGAAGTCGATCGCGATCTTCTTTCGTGGCGCGAGTGACGTTGGGGAGACCGCAACGAGGCTTGTCTTTCTTGTTCGGTTTATACCTCGCCTCCTTGCTCGACTTGCGTTCGTAATCATCGATCAGCGCATCCCTCAGCATCTCCGATAAGCTCGGTTCCTCGAGATCGGTCTCGTTGAGGTTCTCAAGAATGCGTTGGAAAGAACGCACCACCCCTGCGAAGCTGATTCGACCAGGCATCGCGACCGGATCACCCCGGCGACGTTTCTTCGCGAGGTGTACTTTCAAGGCATACAGCTTGACGATCAGAATACTGAGGATCGACCAATGCAACTCCACCAACGCCCGGACGCTCTGGCGGCAGCGAAGTTGTCGTCGTCCATACGTTTGCTTTAGGTTGCGAAATTCCAATTCGATTCCCCAGCGGCTCTTGTAAATTACCAGTGCTTGCTCGTCCGTGAGCTTCTTCTCATCCAAAACGCTCGTTAAGAGAACTGCCTCTTTGCGGCCGAGTTGGATCTGAATCATGCGAAGCTTCAGGGGACGCATGCCCTCACGGCGTTTGTCCTTGGGCCAGCAGTAAACAAGGTTGTCTTCGCCAGGCTCGACATCGTAGCCGAGGCTATGCAGCAAGTTGACGTTCGCGCCGACGCGAACGAGAAAGTGGTGTCCCCCATCGATGATGCTCTTCCAAAATTCGTAGCCAACGAATCCCGCGTCACCGGTAAACAACGTTTTCCCCGGGAATTCGCCGTTTTCTAGCATCTCTTGCACGTGTGCTCGTTCGGACGCATTGCTAGGCCCAAGTTTCCAGCACCAAGTCAGTTGCGTGGCAACGTGCCAAATCTTTGTGATCCAAATCTGGGGTACTGGCGGTGCCGGTGGATTCTTCTCGATGGCCTGACGGCGCATTCCTTTGGTCTTCTTTTTTCGATACCGAGCCGTTGTCCCGTGACCATGATTGGGAGCGCAAAACGCTTTTTCGTTACTCAGTGTTCGCGGCGTTGTGTTTCGAGAACCATCGACAGCCATGACGACCCAACCAGTCGTCCTCCAAAGCTTGCCGGCGGTTGCCTCGATTTGCTTGTGAATCCGAGTAAGCAAAACCTCGGACAACCAGGGAGTCCATCGAACCAGCGCCTTGATCAGTCCAGAGTAACTTGAAAATGCGATCCTCCCGTGGACCTTTTTGCATTGCCGGGTGCCTGAATCAAAAGCATCCTTGAGCTTGTCCTTGTCAGAGAAGATCCACAGCAAGGCTTGGATCATCAGAGTCATTGTCTTCCAGCCAGTGTTGCCGTGGGCCTGCGTCGGCACTGCCTGCTCGTCACCCAGCACCCAATCGATCGCACTGCGGAACTCTTTGGCGTTGCGCGTCTGGGCTTTCCGATAACGCTCTCGCTGAGATTCGATCTTGACCTTGCGCTTAGCTCGGTTGGATTTCCTTTGTCGAGCATGTTCTTTGGCCTTGCTTGATTCGTGAGAATCGAGTTTCTTTGACACAGCCGGATTCCTTTCTGACTGAAGTGTTTCAGTTGGTTGGTAGGGGGATCCGGCTTTTACACTTCAAGGGCAGTTCAGCAAAACACCACAAATCGCGGCCTCAAAATCGTTCACGGCGTTGCCCTTCCGGGCTTGGTGGGTGTTGGGGAGTTCGTTTCCACGGGCTGACGCCCGTGGCGACAACATGTCGTCCCGATCGGGACTGAGGTGAGTCGTGGCGACAACATGTCGTCCCTGTCGGGACTGAGTTGAGACGTGGCGACAACATGTCGTCCCTATCGGGACTGAGTTGAGACGTGGCGCCAACGCGTCGTCTCTGTCGGGACTGAGGTGGGGCACAAAGAGCAAACGAGAATCGCTGGCGGTGGACCTACAGCCCGGTGCTGGTGTGGATTAGGATGTAGGACCAGCAAGCGCATGCTGCGTCACGGCCCTTTCCTCCAACGAACGTCTCGACCATGCCTTTGTTCGAAATCGAAACCGACGCCCACATCATCATCACCTGGGCTGAAAATGAAGACGCCGCTCGCGAAGTGGTGGATGACGCGTACCCCGAAGATGAACTGATGCGGCTCACCAAACGCCCTCGGGATTCTTGGGTGATCAGCAAAGGTGCTTTGGGTCTGACCGACCGAACGCTCGACCCGTGCATGACAGCTCGCGATTGCCTGAGCAAATCAGCGGGCGACAAGGTCAACGCAATCCGTTTGTACCGAATGGAAACTGGCTGCGACCTCGAACAAGCCCGCATCGCGATCGAATCCAATATGGTGATGGGATGGTGAAGGACTCGCTTGAGGCCTCCCCACATCCTTTCCTTTCCGATTGAGATTCCATGATGAAACCAGCGTCGCTCCCCAACCCATGGCTGTGGTTTGCGTGGTTGATGCTGGTGCCTCTGCTCGCTGGCTGCGATGGATGCCGCCAAACCGAGGACATTGATCTCAAAGATGAGGTCGAACAGCAGAAGCTGCCTCCCTTCACGATCAGCTCCGCGAAGGCTTTTCCTGCGACGCGACCCGACGCGGGAACCAAAGGTGCCACGGACGGAGCGATCAAGCCAGGGCACTGGTTTGCTGCGGGAGTGGCACTGAAGAGCAACCGCGAAGACGAACGCGGCGTGATCCAGACGGAAACGAAACTCACTCGCCCCGTCGACGCGTTCGCTGACACGCTGGAGCAAGCCGAAATCGAACAAAGCCTCGAGGACGCTGCCGCTCGAACGGTCGGCAAGCCCTTCCGCGTCCGCCGGCCTGCCGTGTTGCCACGCGGCCAACGTCGGGAATTGGAAACCCGTGCCCTGGCTCCTGAAGCTGGGGGCAAGGTGCTGGCAGGACTTCAACTTGATGGGGACTTTATCTCGTCGCAAAGCGGTTCTTCCGTGCCCCTGCGATCAAGCACCTTTGCCGCCCTGCCAACTCAGTCCTTCTTCTTTGTGGTGTTGACCGAACGATCCGAGCGATTCACACGCCTGCAGACATCGGACTGGGTCGAGCCGCTGCGAGCGATCGACGAATACTATCGCCCGAGAGAAAACTACCGGATCGTGATCCCCCCCACGCAAGGCGTCTTGCCACTTTCCGAAACGATGCTGGATTGGACCTCGACCGCGGTTCTCTTCTGGGACGATCTGACATCGTCTGCTCTGACGCCCGGGCAACGCAACGCCATTGTGGACTGGGTGCACTTTGGCGGGATCCTGATCGTCAACGGTCCCTCAGGAACTGACGCGATCGAGGACGCAAACCTGAAGTCGCTGCTGCCGATCCAATCGGATGGCAATGAAGAAATCAACAGCGACAATGCGATTGCCTTTCTGAAGTCGCATCAGGTCCGCACAGACGAATCACTCCCGGCGATCCAAGCCAGACTGTCCGGCGACAACAGCACCGTCGCGGTTGCCGGCCAACCCGCCTCCGACGCCACGTCTCTGGGCGATGGCGACTTGGTCTATCAACGCCGAATCGGGCGGGGGCGAATCGTTCAAAGTCGGGTGGACCTGCTGAGCGAATGGATGACCGCTTGGAAGTCCTACGACAGCTTCTTCAACAGCGCCGTGCTCGCTCGGCCACCACGACGATGCCAGGCGGTCAACTCCTACCAATCAATGGTCCCAAGACCGTTCCTCAGTGAGGATGAAATCGACACGGTTTCCGAAGAAGAGATGGCAGCCGTCCTCAATCAACCCTCCTTCGAACAGAAGCTGGTGGGCATAACGCTGGAAGATGTGCCGCCATCGATCAACTCCAGCTTTCGACTGTTCACACGCGACATGCGACTGGGGACGTCCCCGAGCACACCCACCGCATCGCCCGCCCCCGCAACATCCGTCAACGAACCGCCACGGGGTTCCGTTCGATCGCCCAGGGACTACCGAAACCGACTCGAGTCAGAAACTCTGCTGCACCCGGTCAGCGGCGTCGGCGGCTGGAAAGACGACAGCCCTGTGCTGACCTCGTTTCGAAATTCGCTGCAAGAACGGATTGGAGTCACGATCCCCGACTCGTCATTGGTTGTGAAAAGCTTGCTGATCTATTTGATCGTTCTCATTCCTCTCAACTACGCGGTCTTCCGTTGGATGGGGCGACTTGAGTGGGCATGGCTGGCGATGATTCCCATTGCACTGGTGGGAGCCTTCCTGGTCGCGCGTGCCGCGCAACTGGACATGGGCTTCGCACGCAGTCGAAACGAACTGGCGTTTTTGGAAATCCCACGGGAACACGATCGCGGGCATCTGACTCGTGCCATCGCACTGTACAACTCGTTGGCCAGCAACTACTCGGTTCAATTCGAAAACCCTGACGCGGCGATCACCATGCTGACCACTCGGCGGACTGACTCACGCAACGCGAATTTGTTCGGTTCCGATGGACTGACACTGCAACTTGGTTTTGATGCAGGACCGAGACTGGACGGGATCGCGGTAGGAAGCAATTCCTTCGCCGCAGTGCACACCGAACAAATGGTTTCCGTTGGCGGCCCGCTGTCGCTCTCTGAAGACGGAGGCACGCTTCGCAACGATTCCAACTTGGACCTGACGGATGTCTATGTGATTCGTCGCCCGTCGGGAGACAACGCGACCTCGAACGTCGAAATCGCTGTGCTGGGAGGAGTTGCGCAGGGGAATCGCCCTCGTTGTCCTATCAACCCGCCGAACAGATCCGAGTCTCGTCCGAAGTCGATTCGGGAATCCGACTGTGCATGCAGCGAATCCTGACGAGCTCATTCGTTCCGCCGGGCTCCACTCGCTTGCTAGGACGGCTTGCTAGTGTCCCGCCTGACCAAGCCGACGCGGACGAAAGCTCCGCTTGGGGCGGATTGGAAATCTCTCCCAAGTGCAGCCAAGTGAACGCCGGCACGATTGTCTTGGCTCACCTGGAATACTCACCGCTGCACACGCCGCAGCCAGACGAAAATTTGGCCGACGACTTCCGGCCACGCACGACGAAGCTCGAGGAAGAAAAGCGAGCGAGCGAACAAGAACGGTCGAACTCTCCCAACACCGAAGAATCAGACACCTCGAAGGAAACGCCATGATCACCTTGGAAGGCTTCGGCAAAGACTACGGTGATTTCACCGCGGTCGAATCCATCGACCTGCAAATTGATGCCGGAGAAACGTTTGGTTTCATCGGTCCCAACGGGGCTGGCAAGAGCACCACGATTCGTTTTTTGGCAACGTTGCTGCGAGCCACTCGCGGACGCGGCGAGGTCGCAGGTTGCGATGTGATGAACGATCCCATGGGAGTCCGTCGGGCGATTGGATACATGCCCGACAACTTTGGCGTCTACGACGGGATGCGGGTGTGGGAGTTCTTGGACTTCTTCGCGGTCGCCTACGGCATCGCCCGATCGCAACGCGGACCGATCATCGACAACGTGCTCGAACTGCTGGACCTGGGGCACAAACGAGACGATTTCGTCAATGGTTTGTCGAGAGGGATGAAGCAGCGTTTGTGCTTGGCCAAGACGCTGGTCCACGATCCACCCGTGTTGATCTTGGACGAACCTGCCAGCGGGCTGGACCCGAGAGCCAGGGTGGAGGTCAAGGCGTTGCTGAAAGAGCTGCGCCGGATGGGAAAAACGATCCTGATCAGCAGTCACATCCTGACCGAACTGGCCGACTGCTGCACCTCGATTGGAATCATCGAGCGAGGTCAACTGCTGATGAGCGGACCGATTGATCAGGTGTATCGCAAGATCCGACGCAACCGCACGGTCGAAATTGCCTTCACCGAAAACGCAGAAGCGGGGATCTCCATCCTGCGAAGCAGTCCCGCGTTGCGAGACCTGGAGCTGCGTCCCGATCGCGTGATCGCGGAGCTGGAAACCGACGACGCAGGGCTGGCCACATTGCTGAATCACTTGATTGCTCAAGGGGTTCAGATGCGATCGTTTTACGACCGAGACCCAACGCTCGAGGATGTCTTCATGAGCGTCACAGAAGGCCTGGTTTCATAAGGATCGCCGTTGCCGGTGAAGGGACCGTTGAAGCGGCCGCCAGGGCTCACTCTTCCGGCGTGTCGCGGCGGAAGACCGCCACGATGTCATCCACGGGAACCACGAACAGCTGATTGTCGTGTTCCAAATCCACCGGGATCGCATTCTTGGGGTGGAACAGGATTTTGTCGTACTGGCGCAGGGGCAGCTCCTCGTCGTTTTCGACCACGGTGCTGATCGTCACGATGCGTCCCGTGATCGTTGGGATCTCGGCTGCATCGGGAAGCGCGATCCCGCCTCGGGTCTCTCGCTTGGGCTCGTCTTTTCGAACAAGCACCCGATCACCGATCGGCTCCACGTATTCAAATACTTTGGGCGCGGTTTTCTTTTTTGCCATGTCTGTTTCTTAAGAGCACATTCAGATGGATCGTGTGGGAGTTCGCGATGAATCCCTTGGTCGTCGCGATGGACCGTCGCCGCGACGCGATTGTTTCTCAGGCCGATTGCGAACGAGCCTTAGCGGCCGTCCACCTTGGTGAAAATCATTTTGCCAGCGTTGGTCTGCAGCGTGCTGGTCACCCGCACATCAATCTCTTGCCCGATCTTGTGGCGGCCACCTTCGACGACAACCATCGTGCCATCGTCCAAGTAACCAATGCCTTGCTCAGGCCCTTCGCCGGGTTTGATGATCCGCAATCGGAACGACTCATCAGGCAAGAACACCGGCCGCAACGAATTGCTGATCTCGTTGAGGTTGATGACCGGCACGCCTTGGACCTTGGCGACTTTGTTCAAGTTGTAGTCACCCGTGACGACTTTGCCTTCCAGGTGCTTGGCCAACAGGACTAACTTCAAGTCAACCGTTTGCCCCGCCAGTTCTGGCAATTCGCGATCAAAGATCTGCAGGTCCACATTCTCGTCAGCACGCAAACGGTTGAGCACGTCCAGACCGCGTCGACCACGCGTGCGACGCAGTTTGTCACTGCTGTCCGCAATCGCCTGCAATTCGCTCAGGGCAAACCGCGGCATGATCAGTTGGTTGTCGAAAACTCCCGTGGCGACCAAGTCGGCGATTCGGCCGTCGATGACCACACTGGTGTCCAGCACCAACGGTTTGAACCCTTTGACTTCACGGACAAATTCCACATAAGGAATGAGAAACCGAAAGTCATCCTTGGTCTGCAACAGGACGGACGTGCAGACATAGCACAGCACCAAACCGACGACCAATTGGAACACTCGCAGGTTGCTGGTCATCTCGATCAACGGCGCCGCGGCGATCGTCAGGATGAACGTCAGCAGAACACCGATCAGAACCCCAAAGTAAACCGAGGTGATCGTGTCGATCCGTTTTCGCGGGACATAGATGTCCAGCACCACAATCCCCACAGCCAGTCCCATGATGGCGACAAACGTCAACCACGGCACTGCCTCTGACCCGCCGCTGGGCAGGGAGGTGTTGATGATTGCTGAAACGCCTCCGGCGCACAGCAAAAAGATGAATCGCAGGACAATCAGTGCCATGGTGTGTGCGACGTTGGTCAAAACGCCGCTTCAGCAAAAACGGGGGACGGAAAGAGAGGCTTCAGTGTAGATGCTACCGCTGGAACGCCCAGGGGGTTCGTTTGAACCGTAAAACACGGCGTTTTGCGTCAGAAAGCCGACAAAAAGTGGCCTCCGACAATGCAAACAGGCCGGTGGGAGGCAGCTCATCGGACGGTGGAGTCGCCAAGCCCTGTCGGTTTGATCCCCCAGTCGGAGCACCAGCAGGCGACATTCGCGGCTCACCAGTCGGACAGAGGGCCGTTCTTGGATTGTTGCAGCACCAAGAATTGTTGATCGCAGAATCGATCCGTCATCCCCGCCAGGTACTCCCCGACCACCCGCTCTTTGGGTTTGTGCTCCAGTCGACGGCGAAAACGCATCGGCAATCGTTCAGGGTTTCGCCTCAGGGCAGCGAACAAGGTGTGCACTCGATCGGCGGCAGCTTCGCGGACCGGCATCAAACGAGCGTGCCGATAAACCGCCTCGAACAAGAAACTCTCCAACTCGGCACGTTCGGACGCCATGGTTGGTGAATGCCCGACACGAATTCCGGCTTGGCACGCGGCGTCGGCGGACAGGCCTTCGATGTTCTGCAGACGCTCGATCGAAACATGCAGCAAGTCGCCGACTTGCAAGTCAATCAGCTCGTGCACCAGCAATTGCCGCAGCGGGCCGACCGGCAACTGCCCTGCCTTCTCGCGGACGCGTTGCAGTGTTCGGCGGACGATGGCCAGTTCCGACAACGCATCAATTGATAGCAATCCCATTTGCAGGGCGTCGTCGATGTCGTGAGCGTCGTAGGCGATGGAGTCCGCCGCATCCACAATCTGGACTTCCAACAACGGTGCAATGCCGACCGCGGCCTCTGCTTTGTGCGCCCTGGTGTCCTGGCCGGCCAGAGTCTCCTGGGACAGGTTCAGCCCGCGAAACGCGTGATAACGTTGTTCCAACTCTTGAACGATCGTCAGTGCGAATTGGTTGTGTGAGAATCCGCCAACCGAACGCATGCACTCGGACAGCACATCCTCACCGCAATGACCAAAGGGTGGGTGCCCAATGTCATGCATCAGCGCGAGCGCCTCAGTCAGATCTTCATTCAATCGCAGCACACGCGCCAACGTCCTGGCCACCGAGGCAACTTCAAACGTGTGAGTCAGGCGGGTTCGGTGGTAGGTGCCCATCTCTCCCGTGAACACCTGCATTTTGCCCGACAACCGCCGAAACGCGCTGCTGTGCAAAATGCGATCTCGGTCGCGACCGTAGGGGCCGCGGTAAGCGTGCGGTTCCTCGGGATGGATTCGCCCCGCCGTGTCGGAACTGTGCATCGCGTAGGACGCCAGCAACAAGTGTTCACGGTCAGCGAAACGGCGAAGATCGATCATCGGACCGGCTAATGACATGAGACGTCGTTCCATCAATGCCGACGGGTGCCGGCGAGTAAATTCAGTGAATCAGCAAACAGCGGATTCTCGGTCGACACCTCCATCATCAGATGCCGGGCAACGGCAGGATCCACTTCCACCCTGATAGCATGCAGCACGAAATGCGCCGTGAAGCCACTCGCCGCCACAATCATTCAATGAAATTCAAATCCACCGCCCAAACGGCCACTGGCCAGAACTGGTGCTGAAGCGGCGACGATCAGGTGCCTCAGACCGCCCCGCAGCCAGTTTCTGGTTCAACGGAACCCTCCGGAGTGACCTGCGACCCGTTCAGAGTAGCTTTTCACGCGAAATTCTCCCATAGCACCTGGCAGGATCCGTCCCCACCGACGTGAGTCAAACTGCCACCCCAGCACGAAGGAGCCCTGTTTTGTAGCGTTTCCAACGCGAAATTGGCCCGGGGTACTTTGGTGTAGCTCTGCGGGTAGGGTGTGTCTGTTCATGGTCGCGGTTGCCGTGCCAAAACATCGGAATAGACTGACGCCTGCCGAATCGATGCGGTCCCTCCAAACGATTCCCGCGTCTTTTTCTGCCCCATCGTCACAATCGGCATCCCACCTCTCCTTGATTGACAGCATGACTGACCCCACCCTCGGCTCCGAATCCCCCCTTCCCGCGGCTGTCTCCGCGTCGACCGCGGCCCCGATCACCAATCGATTCCGCCCGGCCAAAGTCATCATGGCCCTGCCGGCCTACAACGAAGAGCAGTCCCTGCCAGAATTGCTGGAACGAATCGGCGAAGCCTTCGCAGACAGTGGACTGCCCTATGAAGTCGTCATTGTCGATGATGGCAGCAAGGACGACACCGCGAAGATCGCCTCGCAGATGTCGTTTCAGATGCCGATTCACTTGGTGCGGCACGAGGTCAATCAAGGGCTCGGCGTCACCATTCGGGACGGCCTGAAAGAAGCCGTTGACCGCGCCGGGGAGCGCGACATCATCGTCACCATGGACGCTGACAACACTCACCCACCGGGATTGATCAACCGCATGGTGCAGTCGGTCCACGAAGGCTGCGACTGCGTGATCGCCTCCCGATTTCAGAATGGTTCGCGAGTCGTGGGCGTGCCGGTTGAGCGTCACTTCCTCAGCATCGGGGTGCGCGTTTTGTTCACGGTGTTGTTTCCAACGCGTGGTGTTCGCGATTACACGTCCGGATACCGAGCCTACCGAGCATCGGCACTGCGAGATGCGTTTGAGCACTACGGCGACGACTTCGTTGGCGAGACCGGCTTTTCGTGCATGGCGGACATCTTGCTGAAGCTTCGCAAACAAGGCTGCGTGTTTGGCGAATCGCCCCTGCGTTTGCGATACGACCAAAAGGGTGGCGACAGCAAAATGCAAGTCTTCAAGACCATTTGGTTGACGCTCAAGATGTTGGGCCGGCACCGCGTCAAGGGAGCCTGATTGATGTCGGTTGCTCCCCCGTCCAATCCGACCTCCGACGTGGCTTCCTCGGCTGCCATCCCATCCCATCACAACCACGACGGAACCCCCAGCAGCCGCTGGTTGGTCATCGGTGGCGGTGTGATGGGGTTGCAAGTCGCTCGTGACCTCGTCGATCGTGGACAAAAAGTCACGATTGCCGAAGCTGCGCCCACGTTTGGTGGGCTCACGAGTGCCTGGAATCTGGGCGACGTGATCTGGGATCGCTTCTATCACGTCACGCTGCTCAGCGACACCAAACTGCGAGACCTCCTGACCGACCTGGGGCTGGAATCGCAGATGGACTGGGTGGAAACCAAGACGGGGTTCTATTCGGACGGCCAACTGATTTCGATGAGCAATACGGCGGAGTTTCTGAAATTCCCGCCGCTGAACTTGATTCAAAAACTGCGGCTCGGCGGCACCATTTTCTACGCCTCGAAAATCAAAAACTGGCGTCGACTCGAAAAACTGTCCGTTGAAAAGTGGCTGCGGCGTTGGTCCGGCAAAGGTGTCTTTGAAAAGATCTGGCAACCTCTTTTACAAGCCAAGCTGGGCGAAGCCTACAAGCAAACCTCCGCGGCCTTCATTTGGGCTCACACCGCTCGGATGTACAAAGCCCGCCGCAGCGGCATGAAGACCGAAATGTTCGGCTATGTTCCCGGTGGCTACGCAACAATTTTGGACAAGTGGGTTGGCTGGCTGAAAGAACGCGGCGCCGAAACGCTGGTGTCGTCGCCTGCTCGACGAGTCACCAAACTCGACAGCGGTGAGTTCGAAGTCGACTTCGGCGATGGGCGCGTGCAAAACTTCGACAATGTTGTTTCCACCATCGCGTCGCCCGTCATCGCTGACACGGTGCCGCAACTGTCCGACGACGAAAAGCAAAAGCACCGTGGGATTCGGTACCTCGGTGTGGTTTGCGCCTCGATGCTGATGAAGAAACCGATCAGCGAGTACTACGTGACGAACATCACCGACACGTGGGTTCCATTGACCGCCGTGATCGAAATGTCGACGATCGTGAACTCCGAAAAGCAACTGGGCGGCAATCATTTGGTCTATCTGCCCAAGTACTTGCCCGACGACCACGAAGGGTTGAACGAGTCTGACGAGGACTATCAAGAAAAATGCCTGTCGACGCTGGAGAAGATGTACGACCATTTTTCTCGCGATCAAGTCCTGGATTTCAAGATCGCTCGCGCCAAGTATGTCGCGGCGCTTGCCACGATCGATTACTCCACACGCCTGCCCGACATTGTGACCAGCGTTCCAGGCTTCTACGCTTTGAACTCCGCTCACATCGTCAAAGGCAATTTGAACGTCAACGAGACCATCACGCTCGGCGAAGAAAAGTTCTCCGACGAAGTCTGGCCCGACTACCAACGTCGCGTTGCGAAGTGAATTGCGTTCCAAAGTGACCTGATCGCCATGCCCCACGCCGCTCCTCCTCGACTGCTCGGCGTGTTGCTTGCCGGCGGGCTTTCCTCGCGAATGGGGACGCCGAAGGCTTTGTTGCCGCATCCAAGCGGGGGAACATTTCTGACCCACAGTCTCCAGCGTTTGCAATCAGTTTGTGCGGATGAGGTGGTGGTCAGCTTGGCCTCGGAGGCCCATCGAGAACAACTTCGATTGCCATCCTCCGTTCCCGCTTTGTTCGATGCCCAACCTGCCATGGGACCAGCGATGGGGGTGTGGGTTGCCCTGCAACACGCGGCGTCCAACGGCGACGACGGCTGCTTGTTCACGCCCGTGGATCTGCCCAATTTGCTGGTTGATGATCTGTTGACCTTGGTTCGTGCCTGGCGGGAATCGCCTCGACAAATCGTCCTGGCCCAACAAGCGGATCGGGAACGCCTGCAACCGTTGGTGGGCATCTATCCCGTTGGCTGCGTCCAACAGATCCAACGTGTTGTCGAATCCGATCACCGCAGCCTGTATCGTAGCCTTCGTTCGAACGATCACCGGACCGTTGCGATTTCGCGAGAACGACTTCGCAACGTCAACACGCCCGCTGACCTGGGCCCTCCTTTCGACAACACCTGATTGAAACACCATGAACGCTACTTCCCCTTTTGCGTTCGACTCACCTGATCAAGCCATCCAGGCTCTCTCTCAGCGAATCACTCCGACGGACGTCCAGAGCGTGGACTTCGGATCGTCGCTTGCCTCCCTGCAATCGGTTCATCGCCGCATCCTGGCGGAACCCATCTTGGCGGACCGAGACAGCCCCGCCGCCAATGTTTCTGCGATGGACGGGTACGCGATCTACGAATCCGATTTGAAACGTGACGGCGTCATCGAGGTGACCGGCGAGAGCGTCCCTGGTTCGCCACCTCCTTCGCGTTCGGACTCTGGCGTCATCCGGATCTTCACCGGAGCAATCGTCCCCGAAGGTTGCGACCGAGTCATCCAGCGAGAGCACACCGAAGAACTGGCAGGCACATCGACGGACGATTCCAACTCACGGGGCCCAAACTCACGGGGCCAAATTCGCTGGACCGAACGAGCCCGCTCGATTCCCCCGGGAGCCAACATTCGCTGCCAGGGCGAAAATCTGACTGCAAGATCCGTTGCCATTCCCGCAGGCCTGGAACTCACCTCGCCACGCCTGGCTGCGTTGACCAACTTTGGCGTTCAACAATTGCAGGTCCACCGCCCGGTTCGTGTCGCCGTGCTGACGACCGGCGACGAATTGGCATCCGCCTCATCGAAAAACGAAACGCCGCTTCCGCCTTGGAAGATTCGCAACAGCAACGCGTCGGCGCTGATCGGCTTGCTGGCCAATCAACCTTGGATCGATAGCGTGTCGCCGATGCATGCGGTCGACAAACCAAGCGTTCTCCGAGCGTCTGTGCTGCAGGCGATCGAGCATCACGACGTGGTACTGATGACCGGTGGGGTCTCGATGGGCGACTACGACTATGTGCCTCGGATATTGCAAGAAGTCGGCGCCGAGATTGTCTTTCACAAACTTCCGCTGCGTCCTGGCAAACCGATCTTGGGTGCGATTCAGAGCAGCCCAACCGGGGCCACGTTGATCCTGGGCCTGCCCGGCAACCCTGTCAGCGCCACGATGGGCGCCCGCCGTTTCGCGATGCCGCTGATTCGCAAATTCGCCGGCCTACGCGACTGGGCCGAATTCCCGCCTCACGTGATGCTCGACGAAGTCGGCGACAAGACTCTGCCGCTGCACTGGATGCGAGGTGTCCGGATGATCCAGCCCGGTGTTGCGGAACTCGTGCTCGGCAAGGGATCTGGTGACTTGGCAACGCTCGCCCTGACCGATGGCTTCATTGAGATGCCACCCCATGCGAATGCGCCGGGACCCTGGCCTTACTTCGCCTGGTGATTCATTCGGTTGAGCAGGTCGGCTGGAATGATCAAGCACAACCACGTGAGCCGTTTGGGCGTTAGCCTGGGCTGTGCGTGAAAACCGTGGCGAACGCCAACGGCTCACATACCCGATGACACCTGCGTACCTGCTTAGCGTTCGCAATCCCAAAGAAAAACGCCCGAGCACCGGAATGCTCGAGCGTTTTTGAATGGGATCTTCGAAGCGAAAATCAGGCGAACTGGTAGCCTTCTTCGCCGTGGTCCGAAATGTCCAAGCCGCGTTGCTCGCTTTCGGCGGGAACTCGCAAACCGATGAAGATGTCGATCAGCTTGAGAAGAATCAAACTTCCCAGCCCGGCGAACACGTAGGTGACCAGCACAGCCACGATTTGGCCGATGACCAACGTGAAGTCGCCGCCCGATTCAATCAATCCGATTGGCACACCGTCGCTGACGTCCCAGGCCGCGCGAGTTGCGAAAACTCCGGTCAAGATCGCACCGAGGGTTCCGCCCACGCCGTGAACACCAAACGCGTCCAACGCGTCGTCGTAACGAAGTTTGTGCTTGAGCGTCGAGCACGCCCAGTAACAGATCCCGCCCGCCAAAGCACCCATGAGCAAGGCTGGCATGGGCTGAACGAATCCAGCGGCAGGAGTGATGCAAACCAATCCCGCGACCGCACCACTGCTGGCACCGAGGACGGTTGGTTTTCCGAGCACCAGCCATTCCAATGTCACCCAGGCAACGGCGCCGGCCGCGGCCGAAAAGTGGGTCACCGCAAACGCGCTGGCGGTCAAGTCATCCGATGCGAGTTCACTGCCCGCGTTGAAACCGAACCATCCCACCCACAACATCGCCGCACCCAGTGCGGTGTAGGTCAGGTTGTGCGGTTGTAAAGGTTCGCGTGGGTAACCCATCCGAGGACCGATCAACAAAGCCGCGACCAAGGCCGAGATCCCACTGCTGATGTGCACGACCGTGCCGCCGGCAAAGTCCAGTGCTCCGCCCGCCAAGGCTTTGTCACCCGCGAAGTACGAGAGTGGTCCTTCGTCCCAAACCCAGTGGGTCAGCGGGCAATAAATGAAGGTTCCCCACAGGATCGAAAAGATCACCATCGCGCTGAATTTCATCCGCTCGGCAAACGCACCGCAAATCAGTGCGGGCGTGATGATGAAGAACATGCCTTGGAACAACATGTGAGTCAGGCGGGTCATCGAGCCTTCCATCGGTGTGATGGCTTTGCCCAAGTCATCGTCCCAGTACCGCTGGACGCCGTTCATGAACAAGTACTCGGTGTTGCCGAACCAACCGCCGGATCCACCGAATGCGAATGAGTACCCGTACAACGCCCACAGCACCGTCATCATTCCCATCAAGAAGATGCACTGCATCATCACGCTGAGCACGTTCTTGCGCCGCACCAAACCGCCATAGAACATGGCCAGTCCCGGTGCGGTCATGAACAACACCAAGGCACAGCAAACCAGCATCCAGCCGTTGTGACCGGCCAGCAGGGCCTCATCGACTCCCGCTTGCAGGCTTTCCAGCGTGGGGGCTTCGGATTCGTCGGCTGCTTCCGCTTCCGCCGCGGGAACCTCCGATTGAGTGGGTGGATTTTCAGGTGTCGAGGGCTCCGTGCCCGAGGTTTGCGCCACCTCGTCCTGTGCCAGCAGACTGGAGGCCGGCAAGCCGGCCAGCGGCACGCCAAGGGTGCACGTGAGCAAACAAACGACAACTAACACGCGTGACAACATTCCGGGGAGTCTCCAGTGACAAGTCGATGGGGAGGATGGACCATGACACACCAGTTTGCGTTCCAGCGGCCTGTGGGGAGGGCCACACGCTTGCGTTGCAATGGAGTCACTGCTCGAGTTCAATTCTCAAGAGCAAGCAGACCGCACTCGACGCAATCGACACGTGCGTTCATCATGATTTCCGGTAGAATACGGTGACGGTCCGACCCGGGACACCCTGCCCCGCACTGCAAAGGTGTCATCCTGACCTCAACCATGCCCTTTCGCGGCCCTCCCACCCATCCTGTGGCCCCATGCGTTTTGTTTCGTTGATTCACCAAAGCACGAAAATTGCTGGTTTTGGGTTGCTCCTGGCGCTCTTTCCGACCGTTCAAGCGGCCCCACCTGAGGGGGTTGCTGCTCAAATTGAAAGCTTGTCCAGCGATTCCTATTTGCGTCGCGAGAACGCTACGGAGGCCTTGCTCAAGGCCGGCCCGGTCGCGATCGAGCCTTTGTTGCAGGTCCTCGAGCGCGGCGACTTGGAAACCACCCAGCGAGCGATCGGCATTTTGCAATCGATCGCAATGGCTCGCCCGATTCTCGAAGGCGAATCCGATCGTCCCCAATTGGCTCAACCTGATCCCAACGAACCCGATGCGTGGGAAACGTTGCTGGCCCTGTCCACGATGGGCGGCAGTCGCGGTGAACGAGCCACCATGGCGGTGGAGGAAATCACCCAAGTTCGACGGGCACAGACCATTCAAACGCTGTCGATGCAGGGAGCGATGATCGGTGTCAAAGAATTTGTCTACAACGCGACCACCAATCTGCAACGCATTGTCGAGATCACGGAGGACTACACCGGTGATGATTCGCTGTTGGAACTGCTTCGCTGGATCGACAAGGTCGAGTTCGCTCGCATCGAAGGGGCCGCGATTCGGCAAAGCGTGCTGAAGGGCGTGATCCAAATGCCGGACCTGAAGACGCTGTCGTTGCTGTACGGCGAGATCGATCTCGAAACGATGAAGGTCATCGGTGATTTGGATTCGATCGATCACTTGGAATTCCGTTATGTCCCGCTCAATGATGAATTGATCGATGCGATTGCGAAGCTACCGATTCGCATTTCGCTGACCCTCAATGGCACCGATCTCTCAACCGAGCGAGTTGACGCCTTGCGGCAAGCCCTGCCGGGGTTGAACATCGAATTCAAACGCGGCGGCTTCTTGGGGGTCCGCTGCAACGATTCCTTCAATGAATGCATCATTCAAAGTGTCGTCGAGGGCAGCGGCGCCGAGGTTGCAGGCCTGCTCCCCAGCGACGTGATCATTCAAGCCAACGGCGAACCCATTCGTAAATTCGCGGACCTGCAAGCCGTCATCAACACGCGAGACCCCGGGCAAACCATTCGCATCGGATATCGACGCCGTAACGTCGAGTATGAAACCGACGCGAAACTTGGCAAACTGACTGAGCCCAACTGATGCATCATCCTGCCATCGACTTTGGGTCCGACGGGGGTCCAGGTCCGTCCAACGTCATTGGCACCGACGCAATTGGAAGTCCGTCGTGCCATCGTCCAACCTAAAGGTTGTGTGTGGCGGATGCACTGGCCTGCCACTGACGAATTGTTCTCGCCCGCCTTTCAACGCCTCACCTTCATCCAGCACCATCGATACCGAAGTCCCGCAGATCGATTCCGGCAATTGGCGTGATTCCAACTGGCGGTCTCGAGTGCGCAAGCGGCTGCTGACCTGGTTCTCAGAAAATGCACGCGACCTGCCCTGGCGACGTGACCACTCGCCGTACCGGGTTTGGATCAGCGAGATCATGTGCCAGCAAACTCAGGTGGCCACCGTGCTGCCCTACTTCGAGCGGTTCCTCAGCACCTACCCCACCATTCGTGATTTGGCCAACGCTGACGAGAACCAATTGATGCGGATGTGGGAAGGACTGGGGTACTACCGCCGGGCCAGGTCGTTGCATGCGTCGGCGAAAAAGATGGCGGCGGAACACGAAGGGGAGTTCCCCGATTCGTTTGAAGACGTGCTGGCGCTTCCCGGGATTGGACGCTACACCGCGGGAGCCATCCTGTCGATTTCTCGCAATGAAGCCTTCCCCATTTTGGAAGGCAACACCCAGCGAGTTTTCAGCCGCTGGATCGGACTGACCACGCCGCCAACGGAAAAGATCGCTCAGGCGCGATTGTGGGAATTGTCGGAAAAGATGCTGCCACGAAAAAAGGCTGGCGATCGGACCAACGGCCCGGCAGGATTCAACCAAGCCGCGATGGAATTGGGGGCACTGATCTGCTCGCCTAAGACGCCCAAATGCGATGTGTGCCCCGTCGCGACAATGTGCCACGCCAACCAATTGGGACTGCAAGCAGAAATCCCTGGCAAGATCAGCAAGGTTCAATACGAGTCACGCACGGAAATCGCCGTCGTGATTTCACAGGCTGAAAAGTACTTGGTTCGCACCATCCCCGAGGGCGTCCGGTTCGCCGGGATGATTGATTTCCCACGTGCTGGACCACCAGAAGCCGAGGACGTGATCGGCATGGAATCGTGGTTGGCCGAGCATCTCGGTGGCGACGTGACGATCGGAATGCGTTTGAAAACCATCAAACACGCGGTCACTCGCTATCGAATGACGCTGCACATTCACCTCGCCGATTTGGCTAGGCAGAATGCAGGCGACAACTCGGACGAGGAACACGGGCCGCTACCGGAGCCTTGGCGTTGGGCCTCGATTGACGAGCTGGCGGACATGCCGATGTCCGTGACCGGACGCAAAATCGTCCGGTTGCTGGACCGTCCCCAGCGGTCTCTTTTTTCAGAGATCTGAGTCTCGAGGCCAGGGTTGGCAAATGCGGTTCCGCATCGAGATTCGAATCGTGTCGAATCGGTCTGATTTCAGTCACACCTGCTGGCAGAGATGCTAAAATGATGTTCCTGCCTTCAGGCGAGAAAACGACGTGTTTTGTGCCGCCTTCTGATCGATTCCTCCGCCGCGACGGACGCGAGGGGAATGAGACCGGCGCTGTCCGCCCGATCCTTCGTTTCAACGATGCCTTCCTACAAATCTTGATTTCACCATGACCATTCAGCGCATTTTGATGTGTGCCGCGGCGACCTTGGTTGCCACCAGCCCCACTGTTTTTGCCGCGGAAACCGTTTCGCTTGGCGACCCAACCCTGACGGCCGGAATCCCTGGCGAAGGCCCACTGACGTTGGAACAAGCCCAACGTTTCATGGCCGACTCGAAAAACCACGCCGAACTGGATGTCACGCTCCCCAAGGGCCTCGATGCCGCCGCGGGAAACATTTACATCCCAGAAGACAATCCGATGACGCGGGCCAAGATTGAGCTGGGCCGTCAGTTGTATTTCGATCCGCGTTTGTCAGCCGACGGCACGATTTCCTGTGCCACTTGCCACGCCGCCGAAACCGGCTGGGGTGCCCCCACTCAATTCGGCGTGGGCATCCGCGGCCTCACCGGAAACCGCAACTCACCGGTCTCGTTCAATCGCATTCTCAGCAAGCATCAATTCCATGATGGACGCGCCGCTTCGTTGGAAGAGCAAGCCGTGGGACCCATCGCCAACCCCATCGAAATGGGCAACACACACGATGTCTGCGTGAAGACGCTCGCCGACAACGCCATTTACAAGGCACAGTTTGACAAGGTCTTCGATGACGGCGTGACGATCGACAACGTTGGCAAGGCACTTGCAACGTTTGAACGTGCCATCGTGACGGGGCCGGCTCCTTACGATTACTACGCCCCGTTGTCGGCGTTTGAAAAGACGTTTGCGGAGGACCTGGAATACCTCGACGAAGAACCCGAATTGGCCGAGCAATACGCGAAGCTCCAGGCAGAGGCCGCCAAGAATTCGATGACCGAATCATCGATTCGCGGCATGGAACTGACGTTCGGCAAAGCCAACTGCACCGCTTGTCACGCGGGTGCCAACTTCACCGATGAACAGTTCCACAACTTGGGTGTGGGCATGGAAACGGAAAAACCTGACCTGGGCCGATTTGAAATCACCAAGGACGACAAAGATCGTGGTGCGTTCAAAACCCCCACGATGCGAAACGTCGCCGACTCCGGTCCCTACATGCACGACGGCAGCCAAGAGACACTGGAAGAAGTCATTGAGTGGTACAACAAGGGTGGCCACGCCAACCCGTACCTCAGCGACAAGATGAAGCCGCTGAACCTGACCGAGCAAGAGAAAGCGGACTTGGTCGAGTTCATGCGTCAGGGTCTGCAGAGCGATTTCCCTGTCATCGAGCCGGGACGCTTGCCAGCCGACGGCTGATCCGCGAGCCAACAACCTGTCGCTCGGTGGTCTCCACCGAGAAAGAGGTCGTGCAGTTTCGAATTTCTTGTTCCCTGGCTCTGCCTGGGAACACACTGTCTTGGAGGCTCCGCCTCCCGATTCTGTCTCAGCAGGCGGGGGCCGCCGTGCGACACCGCAGTCCGCCGCGTTTTGTTCGAAGGTCTCGAACGAGACGCCAGGCGAGACCTGAACGAGGTCGACTCTCGCGGCACCACCTTGGATTGGCGGAGCGATCCAGGACTCTTACAGGATGTCTTCGGCGGCCTTGTTTCGCCGGCGAGCGACTCCGGTCTCCACCGCAGCTTTCGCGACCGCTTGGGCGACGACCTTTGCCACCCGGCGATCAAACACGCTGGGGATCACGTAATCGTCCAACAGATCGGACTCAGGAATGGTTGCCGCGATGGCTTCCGCGGCAGCCAATTTCATCTCGTTGTTGATCGTTGTCGCGCGAACGTCCAGCACCCCGCGGAACAACCCGGGGAAGCACAGCACGTTGTTGATCTGGTTGGGGAAATCACTGCGCCCCGTTGCCATGATCCGAACGTGTGGGGCCGCGTTGGCAGGCAAGATTTCAGGATCAGGGTTGGCGAGAGCGAACACGATCGGGTCCTTGCCCATGTTGGCCACGTCTTCGGTTTGCAGAACGTTCGGCGCCGAAACGCCAACGAACACATCGGCTCCCAAAATCACTTCAGAAAGCTTGCCGGATGCACCGCGAGGGTTGGTGTTGTCCGCGATCCATTGCTTGGAATCATCGGGCTGGCTGGGTTCGCCGGCGTGGATCGCTCCTTCGCGATCGCAGACGACGATGTCTTTCGCTCCAGAGATCAGCAGCAACTTGACAATCGCGGTTCCGGCCGCACCAGCGCCGTTGACCACGATCCGGACATCCGCAAGTGTTTTCCCGACGCGAAGCAAGCTGTTTTTCAATCCCGCCAGCACCACGATCGCCGTGCCGTGTTGATCGTCGTGGAAGACCGGGATTTCCAGTTCTTTGTCCAATCGTTGCTCGATCTCAATGCACCGTGGCGCGGAGATGTCTTCCAAGTTGATGCCGCCAAAGGTCGGTGCCAATTGTCGAACCGTCTCGATGATGGCTTCGGTGTCCTGTGTGTCCAAGCAAATTGGAAACGCGTCGACGTTCGCGAACTCTTTGAACAGCATCGCTTTGCCTTCCATGACTGGCATGGCAGCGCGGGGGCCGATGTTGCCCAGTCCCAGCACCGCCGAGCCGTCGCTGACGACCGCCACGGTGTTGTGGCGAATGGTCAGTGCGAAGGACGAATCGGGATCTTCCGCGATCGCGTTGCAAACCCGAGCGACGCCGGGCGTGTAAGCCATCGACAAATCGTCCCGAGTCTTGATTGGCATCTTGGGCAAGACTTCGATTTTTCCGCCGAGGTGCATCAGGAACACTCGGTCGGAGGTGTGCACGACCTCGACCTCTTCCACCGTTCGCAGGTGCTCGACAATTCGTTTGCCGTGATCGACGTCGCGAGCGTTGACCGTGAAGTCACGCGAGATTTTTCCGCCGCGAATGTTGACGATGTCGACCGCCCCAATGGCTCCATCCGCTTCGCCGATTGCCGTGGTGATCTTGCCCATCGCGCCAGGCGAATCGGAATAACGCAAACGGATCGTGATGGCGTAAGACGGGCTGTGTTGGTTCATCGTGGCGAGTCACCCTTCAATGGCTGGGGCGTCGGTGGTCAGAATTAGGAGAGCCGACCTTGTACCACGTCACCGCAATCACGTCATTGCCAGAGAATTGCACCCGAGCAATGACACACTGAAAAATCGCCGGGTTTGGGCCGAGGGCGAAGAAGCCACCCGGCCGGCAACCCAGGCATCCGAGGCTCGCCTTGGCACTCAAGTCTCGTAGCTGATCTTGCCGTGCCGCTGTGAGCGACTGATTTTGTCCATGCTATAGAGTCCTGCCAACACAAACTCCACACACGAGGCTCGCATCGCTTCGTTTTCACTGGCGTTGACCTCAAACGCTCGGTCCCAGGCCGGCGGGACATGCTGCAAACGCTCCGCGTACTCGCTGCTGGGCAGCATCGTTCCCACCTCCACGCGAACGCCGCCGCGGAAGATCTCTGCGATTTCTGCCAGCCCGTGTTCCTCGATGTACTCGGCGAAAACGGTGTGAATCGCTTCCGCAATCACCGAATCGATCACTTGCTTTTCAGACATTTGATGCGTGCCCATCAAATCCAATTCCAGCTTGCCGAGGCTGCTCGCGTAGAGGTGCCCGAGGTCACTGATTCGAGGCACCGCGGGGTTCTCGCCGTGCACAATCCCGCGTTGGCGAGCCGAGGCCACGATCGTCCGAAAGTTCGCCAATGAGAACCGTGCCGACACACCCGAGGCTTGGTCGATGTACTTGCTCTGCCGGGCCTGGTGGGTGATTTCTTCGATGATCTGGTACATGAACAGCGGCACATGCACCGGGTAATCTCCACCCAAATCGTCGCCGACCTCCTGCTGCAGGATCTCGATCCCCTGCGTCCGCTCGCTGGGGTAGTGAGTCTGGACGATGGTCCCGATGCGGTCCTTGAGTTGCGGGATGACTTTCCCCGATCGGTTGTAAGTCGAGGGGTTGGCCGAGAACAAAATCATCACGTCCAAGTCAAACCGGATCGGGTAACCGCGGATTTGCACATCGCGTTCTTCGAGGATGTTGAACAGGCCGACCTGGACCAAATCATCCAGTTCGGGCAGCTCGTTCATCGCGAAAATTCCGCGGTGCATCCGTGGGATCAAACCAAACGACAGGGCTTCTTCGGCGCTCATGCTGACGCCACCGGTTAACTTGGCCGGATCAATTTCGCCGATGATGTCGGCGAATTTCGTGCCCGGGGACAAGCGTTCCGCGTAACGTTCCTTGCGGTGCCACCATCCGATCGGGATGTCCTCTGGGGAGCGATCGGCGACCAGACGCTTGCCTAGCGACGTGATCGGGTTCAGCGGATCCTCATGGATCGGCAAATCAGGGTGATCGATGTAGGGAACCCAGGGATCTAGGAATTGCACCAACTGCCGCATGATCCGGCTTTTGGCTTGCCCCTTTTCGCCCATGAACAACATGTCGTGACCGGCCAGCAGCGCCAGGCTGATTTCTGGGATGACCGTGTCTTCGTATCCGATGATTCCTGGAAACAGTTCCTCTCGCTGAGCCAACATTCGAGAGAAATTGTCTCGAATCTCGTGCTTGACCGTTTTGGAAGACCATCCGCTGTCGATCAATTGCTGCAAATCGCGGGCTTCGGGGGCATCCATCGTGATTTTCTCGGGACTTGGCACAGGGCTGGTCACGTGTGGGCTCGGGGGAAAAAGGCGTCGGTGCTGGGAAGCAACTTCTGGGGCGTGAATCCTATCTGATTCAATCGTATGCAACCGGGGAGGGCCTTGGTTCGGACATCTCGGAGGAATCAGAGACTCTTTCCGAATTGGTGCAAACCAACCACCCCGTGACCCGAATGGAGCAAAAGGCCATTGAAAGCGGGACTTTTGGGTCCAGGACGCGTTGACGAAACCCACGTCCGATGCTTATCTTTCGCGGTTTGAAATTCGTCCACACCACCCATTCCAAGATCGCCCGTTCGCGGGCTTGTCTGCCATGGCCGTCCCAAAACGCAAGCACTCCAACAGCCGTACCGGCAAACGCCGCGCCCACGATCACTTGAAAAAACGTCAAGTGACCTACTGCCCGCAGTGCAGCACCGCAGTGCCGACGCACGTCGTTTGTCCGAAATGTGGTTATTACCAAGGTCGCACAGTCGTTGAATCGACTGACCAGTAATTCCAGCCACCAATTGAACTGAGTACGACCTGCTGTGAGTCTCGACGCAACAAAACCAGCGATCCTGTTTCCCGGCCAAGGTGCTCAGACGCCCGGCATGGGGACATGGTTGTGCGCGGAATATCCCCTCGCCAACGAACTGTTTGAAGAAGCAGGCGATGTGCTGGGATACGACCTGAAATCCCTGTGTGCGGACGGTCCAGCTGAAAAGCTGAACGAAACCGTTCACAGCCAACCGGCACTGTTTGTCGTGGGGGTCGCTGCTGCACGTGTGCATGACGAGTTGAACCCCGAGCTGGCAAAAAAAATCATTGCCGCCGCGGGACTCAGCCTGGGTGAATACACCGCCGTTTGCTACGCCGGAGGCCTGTCCTTCGCCGATGGCCTGAAGCTGGTTCAGAAACGCGGCGAAGCCATGCAGGCTTGTGCTGACGCGACCGATTCAGGCATGGCCAGCGTACTGGGGCTGGATCTCGAAAAGCTGACCGCGGTTTGCGAAGAGTGCCGCAGCGGGGACGAGATTCTGCAACCTGCCAACCTGCTGTGCCCCGGCAACATTGCGGTGTCGGGCCATCGATCCGCTTTGGAACGCCTGGGACCTGCCGCCACTGCTGCGGGTGCGATGAAGGTCGTGCCACTCAGTGTTGCGGGTGCTTTTCACACGCCCATCATGGATGGCGCAGTGGAATTGCTCACGCAGGCTCTTGCAGAGGTCGAGTTGTCGGACACGCGAATTCCGGTGTACAGCAACGTCGACGCGAAACCACACACCTCCGCCGAGGAAATTCGCCAGCTGCTGGCACGTCAGGTCGTCAATCCCGTCCGTTGGGACGATTCCATCAACGCGATGCTTGGTGACGGCGTGGATGGTTTTCTGGAAGCGGGGACTGGCCGTGTGCTGCGAGGCACGATCAAACGCATCGCTCGCAAAACGCCAACGGACGGCTTCGGCGATCAGCCCTGAGCCGGTGAAATCCGATCCGACGGCCTTGGAAGGCCATCGTACAGACACCATTCGACGGCCTTGGAAGGCCATCGTACAAATGCCGGCCATCGTGCAGACGCTTGCGAACGCCACCGACGAAGACAACGCCCCTGACATCGCGGGGCAGTCCGTTCTTACAACCATGCTCCCCAACCTCCCAACCCCACAGACCTGCCCCCATGGATCTCTCCCTGTCGGTTGATTTGAAAGATCAAGTCGCCATTGTCACCGGTGCCAGCCAAGGTCTCGGCCGAGCTGTCGCTGTCGCACTGGGGCAAAACGGAGCCCACGTGGTTTGCGTCGCTCGCAACGCAGAGAAGCTGGCCGCTACCGTCGCGGAAATCGAAGCCGCTGGGGGAACGGGCGAAGCCCTGCCCTGCGACGTCACCGATCGCAAAGCCGCCGCCGAAGCCATCGAAGGCACCCACAAAAAACACGGTCGTCTGGACATCTTGGTCAACAACGCCGGGATCACGCGTGACAAGCTGATGCGGGGCATGTCCGACGAAGAGTGGGATTCTGTCATCGCCACGAACTTGACCAGCTGCTTCGTGTGCTGTCGCGCGGCCGCGGGAGTGATGCGGCGCAGCAAGTATGGTCGAATCATCAACATGGCCAGCATCTCAGGCCTGATCGGCAACCCAGGTCAAGCCAATTACTCGGCCAGCAAGGCGGGGATGATTGGGATGACGCGGACGATGAGCAAGGAGCTCGTCTCACGTGGCGTCACGGTCAACGCCGTCGCTCCTGGGTTCATTGCCAGTGAAATGACCGCTGAACTGGGCGACGTCATCCTGGAAGAAGTTAAAAAACGAATCCCCGCCAAGCGGGTTGGTCAGCCGGAGGATGTCGCTGCGGCGGTGTTGTTCTTGGCCAGCCGTGATGCCAGCTACATTTCTGGGCAAACCATTGTCGTTGACGGTGGAATGGTCGGCTAACGGCATATTGACGCGTTTTAGCTGCGTCACCTATGTTCTGCCCCGAGCGGCTATGGAGTGCCGTCTCGGTTGTGCCCTGCCCCACAGATTTGCACTTTCCCTTTTCGAATCTAACTGACATTTAAATCGGAGTTACGCCCATGGCGTCTATCGAAGAACGCGTGGTCGACATTGTTTCTGAACAGCTCGGCGTTGACAAAGACAAAATCACCCGCGAAACATCGTTCGTCAACGACCTCGGTGCCGACTCGCTCGACACTGTTGAGTTGGTGATGGAGCTCGAAGAAGAGTTCGACATCAGCATTCCTGATGACTCCGCCGAAAAGATCCAAAAGGTCGGCGAAGCGATTGATTTCATCGAAAAGGAAAAAGGCGAAGACGCCTAGTTCCCGATCTGATTGCATCCATGGCGAATCACTCGCCGTGGGATGCAATGCTCAACCACGGAACGCCTCGCGGGATCTTCCAAGCAAGATCCGTGAGGGGCTCCGATCCAAGACGGCGAAGCCAGACGCGGTCGTTGTCCCTGGTGTGAATCGCGATCTGAGTGTTCCAGCCATGCTTGCTTGACTCATCCGAATCCTGCGGCGGGTGCTTCGTTCACTTGATTTCTGCACACCGGATGACTCGACGCACTTCTGGGCTCGGCGTCGCCCCGGCAATCTTTCGCCAATCGCAATCATCCGCATCACAGACCGCATCGTCGCCATTTTGCCCTGTCATTTCGCTACATTGACAAGGTTTCATTGGCGTTTTTTGCTAGGGTGCCAGTCACGCTCCCTGCGGTTCCTTCTCCCAACATTGCATGACGTTCATTCGTCACCACGCTCATGACGGACGCCTCCACAACGCCATCTTACGACCCTTCCAAATCACGACGTGTTGTGATCACCGGATTGGGAACCGTCACGCCATTGGGATCCGATGTCGCCACCCTTTGGTCGGCGTTGTTGGCTGGTAAGTCCGGGATCCACGAGTTGTCCATCATGGACACCTCCAAGTACAAGGTTCACTTTGGCGGTGACATCCCTGACTTCAATGTCGCGGATCACGTGGAAGCGAAAGAAGCCAAGCGACTGGACCGTTTCACCCAGTTCGCTGTTCACGCCGGGGCGCAAGCCGTCCTGGACTCGGGCATCGATTGGGACAAAACCGATCGCAAACGCTGCGGCGTGATCTTGGGTTCGGGAATCGGCGGGCTCAACGAAATTGAAGAGCAGATTGAGCGGATGCTCAACAAAGGCCCCGATCGAGTCAGCCCGTTCACCGTCCCGAAGATGATGGTCAACGCTGCCGGCGGAAACATCTCCATCCGATACGGGCTCAAGGGTCCGAACTACGCGGTGGCGACCGCTTGTGCCAGTGCCACCAACGCGATGGGCGATGCCCTTCGCAGCATTCGCGGTGGCGAAACCGATGTCGTGATCACCGGCGGAACTGAAGCGGCGATCACTCGCATGGGATTGGCTGCGTTCCAAAACATGAAGGCCCTGTCGACGCGGAATGACGACCCACAACGAGCCAGTCGCCCGTTCGATTCCGACCGCGATGGATTTGTGTTGGCTGAAGGCGCCGGTCTGCTTGTGTTTGAAGAACTTGAGCACGCTCAAGCTCGAGACGCGAAGATTTACGCAGAAGTTTTGGGCTATGGCACCACCAGCGATGCCGGCCACATCACCGCTCCCGACCCAGAAGGATTGGGAGCTGCCGCCGCGATGCGCGCTGCAATTCAGGACAGTGGCCGCGCGGCCCACGAAATCGATTACATTAATGCTCACGGGACAAGCACACCCTTGGGTGACAAAGCTGAAACTCGCGCGATCCATACCGTTTTGGGTGACCACGCCCCCAACGTTGCCATCAGCAGCACCAAGAGCGCCCTCGGGCACTCCTTGGGTGCTAGCGGCGGGATCGAAGCAGTCATCCTTTGTCAAACCATTCAGAACAATGTGATTGCCCCCACCATTAATCTCGACACGCCAGATCCAAGTTGCGACCTCGACTACGTCCCCAATCAACCTCGGGAACAAAAAGTTGACCTCGCAATGAGCAACAGCTTCGGATTTGGCGGTCATAACGCGTGCGTTCTCTTTGGACGATTCTCCCATGACGGCTCTTGATAATCTGAACTCCGACTTGTTCGATCCCAATGCATCACCCCAGGAGGACGCTGGTCCCGAACCAGTCGTTTACTTGGTCGACGATCAACAAGCCGAATTGGACCTGTTGCAACGCTGGTGTTCTCAAGAAGGCTTGAAGACTGAAACTTTCAATCAGGCCGAAGATCTTCTCAAAGTCTTGCATGCCGAATCCCACGGCTGTGTCGTTGCCGACCTGCGGATGCCGCGACTGAGCGGCTTGGAACTGCAAGCCGAAATGTCTCGCCGGGAACTGACCGTTCCTGTGATCTTGGTGACCGGGCACGGCGATGCGGAAAACTGCCGAGCGGCATTCCAGCAAGGCGTTTTCGACTTCATCGAAAAGGGATTCCGGCACGAAGAGATCCTGCATGCGATCAACAGCGCCATTCGCAAACACCGTCGCGATCGCTTTCGGCATCAAGTTCGCAAGGAAGCTCTCGACCTGCTGCGGAAAATCTCGCCTCGCGAAACCGAAGTCATGCTGCTGCTGGCCGGTGGGTCGCCACTCAAAGGCATCGCTCAGGAACTCAGCATCAGCGTCCAAACGGCGTCGAAACACCGTGGCAGCATTTTCACCAAGCTGAACATCGACAACGAAGTTGACCTCTACAAGATGCTGTTGGCAGCCGAAGTCAACTTGGATGCAGGGCCTGCCGCATTGGTCCCGCCTGCTCCCTGATTGAATGTCCCCTTCATCACGCGGTTCATTCTGTGGACCGCATGGATGAACCGCAGCGGAAGCGAATCAGCCAGTTCATTCAGCTGGCAAATCCAGCGTGCGGTCCGCGGGGAATATTCGCAGTGTCCCCCGGACTCCAGGTCGCGCCTTGCGATCTGGATTTCGCAAGCTTGCCCACATCCGAACTTGTGAGTTCACCGGGTGAAGTTCCAATGACACAAACGTCACTTCACCACGCAGCACGGTGATGTTTTCTTGACCGTTGATGGATTCGGTCCACTCGAATTCAACCGCTCGGCCGTTCAGTTCGGCTCCGTGCTGGCGTCCGTCGACGAACCCGCTGACACGAATCGGATCCAATGAGATCAAACGCAGCAGTGGTTGGCCGGCATCCACCCACTCGCCGGGAGAGACCGTCACTTCCGCCACGCTTCCAGAGAGCGGTGACTCCAGGCGATGCTCCGCCACCCGAAGTTCCGCCATTCTGACGAGCGACTGTTTTTCGTTCGCGTTGGCTTCTGCGATTTCCGATTCTTTGTGAGCCTGTTCGATCGACAGCCCCGCCTGGTCGATCACCAATTGCAAGCGATCAATCTCAGTCGCGGTGACGCTGTTTTGAAAACGCCGATTCGCGTCCAGGCTCTGTTCGAGCTCTCGCATTCGGACTTCACGGGTGCGTTCGGCATAGCGTTGGTCAACGTCACTGGTGGATTGCAGCGCAGCCGCTTGAGAGGCTGCTTGTGCCGCTTCCAGTTCCGCTTTCGCGCGGCGATCGTCCAGCTGAACCAGCAGTTCGCCTTGGGAAACCTGCTGGCCTTCGACCACGCTCAAGGACCGGACTCGCCCTGCAACCGGTGCGGCGAGCGGGAGGTCAGTGACCAAAGTCGCTTGGGCCGCTTCGATCACGATGGCCTGGTTGCCCGATTCATCGGCCTGCAGCGACGAAGAAATGCACAGCGTCGCTGCAACCCAAGCGGCCGCGACCGGCAGATGGGCGGAGACAGCCTTGGCGAAATGCCCAAGCGGATTCACGATTGTTGACTGGGTGCCAGAAGCAAACATCAGGCATCACTCCGACGGGTTGTTTTGAGTGGATCAAACCAACCGACCAGTCTAATTCGAACATTCCGCTCCGTCGGCCGTTCTCGTCCGGTGGCAGGCCACGACTGAGACCTTCGTCCGGGTTGGCCGCATCTCACCAAACCGCCCCTCCGGCAGCCAATCTTGGTTGGGATTTGTTACGATGCGGGCCTTCGCCGATGCATTCTGGTGCGATCGATGAAGGCTGAAAACGTCCTGCTTCTCTTGAAAACTGACCCCGGAAACCCTCGTGCAACAAGTCAAACTCTTCAAAGGTGTGGATTCCGAGCTGCCCGAACTCGAACGGCAAATCAATCGCTGGATTCGCAAGAGCGGCGCTCGTGTTCTTTCGATCAATGGCAATCTGGCACCCGCACCCTCAGCCGGCAACGGGCCGATGAATTCGTTCGCTGCTGGCGACGTGTTGATCATTGTGCATGTCGAGATCGACACGCCTCAGGGCTGATCAGGGTTCCAAGCCGAAGTCGCGAATGGTGGTCAGCGTTTTCAGCTCCAGGCCTTTCTTGGCGAAGGCCTCGGCACCTCCGGCCAAGCGATCGATGATCGCGAGCACGTACTGGACTTCCAGTCCGAATGCTTCGACCGCTTCGACGGCCTTCAACGCACTGCCGCCGCTGGTGATCACGTCTTCCACGATCACGACTTTTTGGCCGGGAGCGACGGGGCCTTCAACTTGCTGCCCCATTCCGTGGCCCTTGGCTTCCTTGCGGACCATGAACCCTTTGAGGTCGATGTCGTCACCACCAGCCAGCGTCACGATCGACGCGGTGATTGGGTCGGCACCGATCGCCATGCCACCGACCGCGGCGGGCATCACGCCGGATTCCTTCGCGTTCTCGAGCACCACGTCCAGCATCGCTCGTCCGATCAAGCCCGCGCCCTTGGGGTGCAAGGTGACGCGGCGGCAGTCCAGGTAATAGTTCGCCTTCTTGCCGCTTGCCAGCGTGAACTCCCCACGCTGCAAAGCTTCGGTTTCCATCAAGGCGATCAGAGGGGCAAGGTCACGATTGGCCGAGTCAGACGACATCCAAGTATTCTCCAGCGGGAAATTGAGCGGTTCAATCGGAACGAATACCACAATCGCTGCGATTCAGACACCCGCCGCAATCGATCCCAGAGGCTCAACCAGCCGATGGATCGAATTGCGAAGCCAACCGGGGCCTTGCGTGTCGCCAGCACCAGCTAGAATACCCACTCCACTCAACCCGCACATTCTCTCGACAGCGTGCCCCATGCCTTCCTCTGTCCTTCCCGTTTCAGTTCGTTTTGTGTTGGCGATCGCCTTGACGGGTGCCTCGGTTTGCCTGAGCGCAGCAGGTGTCGTCGCGAATGAAGCCGCTCAGTGGTTGCAGTTGATTGATCAATCCCAATTGGGTTTGGACGCGGGGAAGTTGCCGTCCGTGGAAGCCACGGAAGCCGATGTGGTGGAGTCGATGCAGGCCGCCGGTGCATTTTTCCAGCGAGTGACGGATCAGGCCAATCACGAGGCCTGGATGCGTTTCCTCGATTTCGAACCGCTGAGATCCGCGATTGAAAACAACGAATCGATCGCGAAACGAGGCAACGCCGCCACTGAACTGTCCCAACGTTTGAGCGGCCCCGAAGAAGGGCTGGAACTTTCGCGTCTGGTCGCATTGCGATCTTCACTGGATCGATACCTCGCCGCGCTTCGTTATGGTGATCCCGAACGTGGCCTCGCGCTCTCCGAACGACAGCTCGAAACACTCGCCAAGCTTTTGGCCGCTGATGAAGAAGCCGGTTCAACGCCTCGTTCACTGACGGACCTTTCGGGCGAAGAAGTTGCCCAAATCGAATCGATCATCGAGTCGCTGGCATCAGCCAATCAAGCCGACGAATTGGTTTCCCGAATCACAGGTCGCTACTCGTCGCCCAACCTGCGTGCCTATGTCGACGGTGGCGTGATCAGCGACGCGATCACCCGTCCGGTCAACAATCCCGAACGAGTCAACGATTGCTTGCTCGGCACCCGCATCATCGGCGACGCCCGAGTTGTCGGAAACGTCACCGGTTCGTTGCTGCCATCCGAAGGCAATGTCCGCTTGTTGGTTCGTCTCGACGGTCAATTTTCGACATCGACGAAAGGCTACAACGGCCCTGTGACACTCCGGTCGTCAGGCTTTGGTCAGGTCTACGCGGCTCGGCAATTGATCATCACGGAAAAACGAATTTTCGCAGGTGAACCAATCGCAACGGCCAGCCTTTCGACGCAGATCAACCAAATCAATCACCCGCTCAAGCTGGTCCGCAAAATTGCGTCCAAGAAAGCGGCTGAGATGAAACCGCAAGCCGAAGCGATCTCTCGCCGAAAACTGCAAGACCGAGTGTTGGAAGGTTTTCGCCAGCAAACCGACGAAGCGTCGACTCGCACGTTCCCCGACCTCGACGCGAAGATGAGCCCTTGGCTGCGTCGTCTGGATTTGCCCTCGCCTGTTCGCACGATTGGATCCACCACGGATTCCGTGCACGTTCGAGCGACCATGCGGCGACCGTATGGATTGTCGGCACCCAGCGAAGGCCCCTCGTTGTCGACGGTCCGAACCGCGGCCTCATCGGGAACTTACCCGGGTGGCTACAGTGCCGCGATTCAGGTTCACGAGAGCATCCTCAACAACACGGTGATGAAGTTGCTGGCCGGAGAAACCTTCACACCTGAAAAACTGCGTGACCTCACCAGTTCGTTTGGGATCCCATCGGACAAGAGCGACACCCCTGACGAAGCCTCAGCCGCTGAGGGAGAGCAACCCGAAAGCTTTGAAGTCGACTTCTCCGGTTTCCGTCCGGTCTATTTCGAAGCTCGCGATCAAACGCTTCGCATTGGCTTGCGAGGCGACCGCTTCGCCCAAGGGGACCGAGAACTGGATCGTCGCTTGGAAGTCTCCGCCGTCTACCATCCCGCGATCACGGAAGACGGCCGGATGATGTTGATTCGCGACGAAGAGATTGATCTGAAGTTTCCGGGTGGCCGTCGTTTGACGCTGTCACAGACGGCCATCAAAGCGAACATCGAAGAAGGCTTTGACAAACTTTTCCCGATGACGCTGCTGCATCGCGAATGGAAGCTTCCCTCGACGCTGAAGCTTCCCACGCTCGCAGGACGCTCGGCGAAAGTCATTGGCATTGATGCTCGCGACGGTTGGCTCACGATCGTCGTCCGCTAACCGGCGGTTGATTGAATACGCCTCGCAGATTGGGCGATCAGCCATTAAGCGATCGCTCACGGTTGCCGGAGACGAACCGGACACGATCGCGTTCCGGCTGACGAAATCAGCAGGCAGCTAGTTCCAATCGTACGATGGCACTGTCCGGCCCAGAACAGTCGGAATGAGAATTGCGTAAGCTGCAGGGAAGCCTCCTTCCCAAGCCAAAACAATGAATCCCACCGAAATCCAAGCCATCGATCCCGTTTGCGGCATGTCGGTGGCCCCGTCGACTTCACTCTCCAGCCACCATGACGGGCGAACGTTCTACTTCTGCAGCGCTGGCTGCCAGAAAAAATTCGAGGCGGATCCAGAAGCGGTGTTGCGGGCCCGCAAGCAAAAAGAGGCTGCCTCGGCCAGTTCCGAACCCTCGTGCTGTAGCACCAAACCGACGTGCTGTGGCGGCTCGCACAGTAAGTCTCAAACCAGCGACCAACCCGCCAACCCCGACGCCGTCTACACCTGCCCGATGCACCTGGAGATCGAACAGATCGGCCCAGGTGATTGCCCGATCTGCGGCATGGACCTCGAACCAAAATTCGTGGATCCCTCGTCCACCGCGGACGAAGCCCAGTACAAAGACATGCAGCGTCGGTTTTGGATCGGCGTTGCCTTGTCGGTTCCATTGTTGATCCTTTCGATGGGGCCGATGATCGGTCTTGCGATCGATCGCTGGATTTCCCCTCGTATCGACGGCTGGTTGCAATTCGCTCTCGCGACGCCCGTTGTGTTCTGGTGTGGATGGCCCCTGCTGGTTCGGGGGGCCAAATCGTTCCGATCGTGGAACCTCAACATGTTCTCCTTGATCGCGTTGGGATCACTGGCCGCGTTTGGGTTCAGCTTGCTGGCCGTCTTGGTCCCGGATTGGATCCCCGCTGCGTTCTACGACGCTGACAGGCCACCGTTGTACTTCGAAGCCGCGGCCGTGATCATCACGCTGGTGTTGCTCGGGCAAGTCCTCGAACTACGAGCCCGTCAGCAAACCGGTGGAGCCATCCGAGAACTGATGCAGCTCACCCCCGACATCGCCCATCGAATCGAAGGAGAAAGCGAAAGCGACGTCTCCCTCGATGAGATTCAATCGGGCGACCGCCTGCGAATTCGCCCAGGTGAAAAGGTCCCCGTCGACGGCGAAGTCATCAGCGGCACGTCCCGTGTTGACGAATCAATGCTGACGGGCGAACCGGTCCCCGTTGAAAAGACCGAAGGCGACGCGTTGACGGGTGGGACCCTCAATCAATCTGGGGCGCTGGTGATGACTGCGACGCAAGTTGGCAGCGACACGGTTCTGCACCGGATTGTGCAAATGGTCGCCGATGCGCAGCGCAGCCAAGCCCCGATCCAGAAACTCGTCGATCAAGTCGCCCAGTACTTTGTGCCGGCGGTCATCCTCAGTTCCATCCTCGCGTTCATCGCCTGGTCAATCCTTGGCCCTGAGCCATCGCTGGCCTACGCGTTCGTGTCCGCGATCGCGGTCCTGATCATCGCGTGCCCGTGTGCACTCGGGTTGGCGACGCCCATGTCCGTCATGGTGGGCGTGGGGCGTGGTGCCAAAGAAGGTGTCTTGATTCGAGACGCTGAAATCCTGGAGATCATGGAAAAGGTCGACACCATCGTCGTCGACAAAACAGGAACGCTCACCAACGGGCGTCCCACCGTCACCGCAATCGAACCGCAGGGTGACTGGAGCGAATCGGATGTCTTGTCCATTGCCGCGGCGGTGGAGCAATCGAGCGAACATCCCCTTGGCCGCGCGATCGTTGAGCACGCGGAATCCTCGGGTTTCGAAAAGCGTGTTGCCAGGGACTTTCAAAGCACAACCGGAAAAGGTGTCGTCGCACATGTCGATGGCAAACACGTTGCGATTGGCAACCCCAATTGGTTGGCCGATTTGAATGTGACGGGATTGGATCGCGTCCGCGGGCAAGCGGAGACGCATCAAGCGGACGCGGCCACGGTGGTTTACATCGCCATCGATCGTACGCTCGCCGCGATCATTGCCATCCAAGATCCGATCAAGGGCAGCACGCCGGGGGCCATCAAGGCGTTGCACTCGCTGGGGCTGCAAGTCGTGATGCTGACCGGCGACGCTCAATCCACCGCCGAAGCGGTGGCCAAACAACTGGGCATCGATGACTTCCGAGCCAACGTGTCACCGGAAGCCAAGCACGACTTTGTTCAGCAACTCAAACAAGAGGGCAAAACGGTCGCGATGTGCGGCGACGGAATCAATGACGCACCGGCCTTGGCGGCATCCAATGTCGGGATCGCCATGGGCACCGGAACCAGCGTCGCGATGGAGTCCGCTGGGGTGACGTTGGTTGGCGGCGACTTGCGAGGCGTCGTGGCAGCGAAACAGCTCAGCCAAAAGACGATGCGAAACATTCGCCAAAACCTCTTCTTCGCGTTTGCTTACAACGCACTGGGCATCCCGATCGCCGCCGGTCTGCTGTACCCCTTCTTCGGGATTTTGCTCAGCCCCATGCTCGCCGCCGCGGCGATGAGTTTCAGCAGCGTCTCCGTGATCGGCAACGCTCTGCGTTTGCGAACGATCCAGCTCGACGTGTCGAATTAGATCGATGATGAGCCTTGGGCACACGTTCGGAATGAGGAGTGCGACACCGGGTGGCTCGCGCCACTCCGCGAGAAGGACTTTACCGAAGCCTCGGCCGACATTGTTAGCGGCAGGGCGCGAGCCCTCCGGCCCAACACGCAACGACCAAGCCGACGTCGGACTCGCATCGCTGAATCACGACGAGTTCGCACTCGAACCGCCCGCGTCTTAGGCTACCGCCCGTTGGCTGATCGTTCGAACTGCGAAACGTTTTCAATCAACAGCCTGATAGGCTTCCAGCCTTTGGTCGCATGGGATGATTCGCAGGATCCAAATCCTATGCCACCAACCAAACCTTTGGCTTGAAAGTCGGATCGGATTTTCCGCCGCCTTTATCAGACAACAAGGCCGCGCAAACCGGACTCCATTCGTCTGCCCTTTCCGAGGCGTTGCATTTCGCACCCGTGCCTCAACAATGGGAGGAGGCGGAACGCATTTCAATCGCAATCTTCTAGTCGAGGCATCAAATGAACAAGCTTGGTCGCGTCCTGGTTCTGAGTGGACTGTCTGTTTTCCTGCAGTTGGTTCCTGCCATCGCTGCCGATGAAAAACAAGCAGAAACCAAACCCATCGAGGCCGGTGGAGTCCGTCTTCCATGGCACACAACGGACGTGAGATGGCGAGGTTCACGGACCATCGATGACGTCGAAACCATCGGCGTGACCTTCACCGTCGATCGTGACGTGCCTGACACGGTCAACCTGTACATCTCCCCAATGGGTGGCCAGTACCTCAACAAAATTGTCTTTTACGGTGGCATCCAGTCGAACGTGAATGGCTGGCCCTCGCCAACAGAAGAACGTCGCGTCCATCCCGGCCCCGGAGCAATTTTTTCGCGGTGGGGCGGTGAGCCCGTCAGCATCGATGCAGCCCGTCCCGAAGAAGGTGGGTTGTGCGAGAGCGCGGGTTACGAAGGAGAATTCGTGAGCGTCCGGAAACCCTATCGCTGGAAAGCGGGCACCTACACCTGGGAAGTTAGAAAGGAGTCCACCGAGGAAATCGACGGCGAGCCTCACACCTGGTTCGCTTGTTATTTAACCGACCATGACCGCGAAGATGAAATTCGTGTGGGAGCGTTGCGGTTTGAAGGCGAGACGTTCTCGTTCAACGGTCACTCGACCTCCTTCGTTGAGATTTACGCCACCACCAAGATCCCTCGTTCGGAAGTCCCTGAAGTATCCGTCGTGTTTCAACCACCGGTGGTCAACGGCGAGCCATTGCCTCCAAGTGCGGTTTCGATCTATCACCCTCGCCAAGGTGATCAAGGCTCACCATCCCCACCCCTCGGTCGCGCCGAAGCGGTGGAGGGCGGCGTGAAGGTCAACCTGTACAACGAAGTTTTGCAGGGCGAAGCAGTTCCCCCGAACCGATACAACCTCGAAGTCCCACTGCGTTCCCAACAGAGCTGACCCAGTCCTCTTTGTCCTGTGGCATCGGCTCGAAAGTTGGAGCGTGGCACCGGGCGGCTTGCGCCTGACTTTGTTAGCGGCTGGGCGCGAGCCCTCCGGTCCCACACGCAACGACCGAGCTGACGTCGAACTCGCATCGCTGGATCACGACGAGTTCGCACTGGAACCGCCCGCGTCTTGGGCTTCCAAAGCGTACGCTGTCGCAGCCGAAAGCGAATCTTCATCGAACAGATACCTCACACTTCCCTTCCGCGTCCACCAGTGATCTCGCACGCCTTCTTCAGCGACACCCAACTGACGCTCACGTTCTTTCGTCCGCCGCTTGCCCCAAGACTTCAATTGATCTCGAACCTTCTCGCCGTCGTAGTTCGGTGCCGTCACTACAACACGACAATGGTTGGTCCGACAATTGACAGCCTGTAAATTCCAACACCGCTTTTCGCAATGTTCACGAACGACGGATTCGATCATCGTTCGCTGCTCTAGTACCAAAACGACTGCCGATTCAATCATCTGGCCACGACACCAATCCGCAAGCCGAGGTTGTGGCACCTGGTCTCCGTGATGCCACTTGGTCCAGCCGCGATCGTCACCTGGCATCCAGGTTCCATAGCACGTCCAAGTTAGAAAGAATGCAATTGGGTCGTCTTGCAACCTCAATACTCCTCGTGCAATGAGCGGTTCAGTTCGGACACGTTCTTCACTACCTTGCGTTACCGGCGCGAGCCGTGCGGTGCTGCTCGTATTTTACCCAAAAAACGGAGAACTCGTTTCCTTCCGCAACGATCGCTCGATTCGTCAACTGGAAATGTGCAGGACGGCACCGGGCGGCTTGCGCCGCTCCGCTAACAAAGTTCACCGCTGTTTTAGCGGAAGGGCGCGAGCCCTCCGGTCCCTCACGCAATCACCCAACCAACCGCTCGACTCGCGGCACGATTCTGCAACCACTGGCAAACCCTAAGCAGGTACGCAGGTGTCATCGGGTATGTGAGCCGTTGGCGTTAGCCACGGTTTTCACTCGCAACCGGGGCTAACGCCCAAACGGCTCACATGGTTGTGCCCGATCATTCCAGCCGACCTGCTTAGTACCTGGTGGCTCCCATTGTCGCCGTGAAAGCGTCGCCCAATCCTTGATCTAGCGCACTACAATGTCGCTGCCCCAATCTCAAAACTTGTGCGTCCGTTCTGCAACGGGGACACCCCATCTATGAATCGCATCATTGCAATCGTTTTCAACTTCTGCATCGTCACCTTGGTCTCGCTGCACGGATTGTCCCTGCCAGCTTTCGATCGCTTGCCGGTGGGGACTCATCCTCTCGCCCTCGAATCACCTCATTTCCCCAGCCGGCTGCATGCATTCATCTGGCGAAACTGGCAACTGGTTCCTCCCTCCAAAATGGCGCAACTGGTTGGAACGGAAACCACCAACATCGAACGAATCGCTGAGTCGATGGGCTTGCCCCAAGTCGACTCAGTATCCGGTGAGATGCGTGAGCGTGGTTACATCACGTTGATCCGCCGCAACTGGCATCTCTTGCCCTACGAGCAAATGTTGGAACTGCTCGACATGACTCCGGATGAACTCGCCCTGACGTTGCGTGAAGATGACTTTCTCTACATCAAACTGGGGAATCTCAAGCCCAAGTGCGAGCCCCTTCGCTATCAAGAACCAGACGAGGCCGCCGTTCAAAGGGCCGCAGAAATCAAACAGGTCGTGAGAGAACATTTTGGCGACTTGGAATTGGTTGAGTCCGAGCCAAGATTTCGGTTTGTGAAAACACTCAGCAGCACCGAAGGAACCACCGTGTTACCCGATCGCAACACCGTCAATCGTGAACAACCGTTGCGGATGGTCTACTCCTACTTTGGTTTGTTTGGCGATCCATTGATCGAACCAGAAATCGAGCCGATTCCAGATGGCTTGCTCGCACGGTTGGCTGACAAAGGCGTCAACGGCATCTGGATGCATGTCGTCCTTCGACAACTTGCTCCGGGCGGAGAGGCATTCCCCGAGTTAGGAGCCGGCCACGAGCAGAGGATTCAGACGTTGAAGAAACTGGTCGCTCAAGCCAAACGGTACGGCATCGGGATCTATCTCTACATCAACGAACCCCGCGCGATGCCGCCTGCGTTTTTCGAAACGCGTCCAGAACTGGCAGGCATTCGCCGAGGTGACTATTGGACGATGTGCACGAGCACACCCCAAGTCCGCAACTGGATGAGCGACTCGCTGGCCCACGTGTTTGGCGAAGTGCCGGATCTTGGCGGCGTGTTCACAATCACCGCTTCTGAAAACCTCACCAACTGCGCATCCAAGGGGCAGCATCATCTCTGCCCTCACTGCAGCACACGCACCGATGCCGAAATCATTGCGGAAGTCAACGCGACGATTGCAGAGGGGGTCCACCGGGCCAATCCAGATGCCCGAGTGATCGCCTGGGACTGGGGATGGAAGGGGCACGGTGACGCGCCGGATATCATCTCACTGCTTCCAAAGGATGTCGCCCTGATGTCGGTCAGCGAATGGGCCCTGCCAATCGAACGGGGCGGAGTGGCATCCAAGATCGGTGAGTATTCCATGTCTGCCGTTGGGCCGGGACCTCGTGCGACCAAGCACTGGAAGCAGGCTCAGCAAGCCGGGCTCAAAACCGTCGCCAAAGTTGCCGTCAACAACACTTGGGAAATATCCGCCGTGCCGTTTCTTCCCGTGATGGATTTGGTGGCGGAGCATTGCGAGAATTTGAGTGAGGTTGGCGTGGACGGCACCATGCTGAGCTGGACGTTGGGCGGCTACCCGTCTCCCAATTTGCTTGTCTCCCAGTCTTTCTCAACCGAACCGGGAGCCACGAAGGAAACGGTGCTCAACCGGATCGCCCAAGATCGCTTTGGCGACGACGCGGCACCTCTGGTCCGCCAGGCCTGGACCGCGTTCAGCGATGCATTTCGAAATTTCCCCTACAGCGGTGCGGTGATGTACAAAGCACCGCAGCAAATGGGGCCAGCCAATTTGTTGTACGCTGACCCAACGGGGTACCGAGCGACGATGGTGTGCTTTCCCTACGATGATCTCAACGGTTGGCGAAGCCCCTATTCCACCGACGCCTTTGCCTCGCAATTTGAGATGGTTGCGGATGGATGGGCCGGGGGAATTCGCCACTTGGAGCAAGCTGTCCAGGCGACAGCGGGTATGCAGCGAGAAGCTGCTGAATCGGACCTGAGTGTGGCTCGCGCTGCCCACCTCCACTTTGCGAGTGTTGCCAACCAAGCACGGTTTGTGCTTGCCCGGGATGCTGCGTTGGCCTCCAGCGACGATTCCAAGCAGAAGCTCGTCGAACAGATTTTGCAAATCACCGAGAACGAGGTTTCTCTTGCCCGCGACATGTTTGACGTCGTGAGCGAAGATTCACGAATCGGTTACGAGGCTTCGAACCACTACTTCTATGTGCCACTGGACCTCGTGGAAAAAGTTATCAACTGCGAACACGTCGCCAGTCGATTCTCCGCTCAACCGTAGTGGCATAGGCTTCCAGCCTGTGGTTGTGAGGCATCGGCAACAGAACGTAGGCCGGACCAAGCAAGACGCCATTCTAAGTAGGTAGTCAGAAATGATCGGGCAGAACCATGTGAGCCGTTTGGGCGTTAGCCCCGGTTGTGCGTCAAAACCGCGGCTAGTGCCAGCGGCTCACATACCCGATGACACCTGCGTGCCTGCTTAGCAACTCAATCTTCATCCAACACGGCCGCTCAAGTGCATTGCCAGAGTGGCGTCATTCCGTTCCTCGATCCGGCCTACTGGACTCACGCACACCATTTGTGTTTCGGCAAGACTCTAGATTTTCTCCTTGAAGCCAGCGTGCTGTCACAGTGGAAGCGGACTCGGCATTGCATGCAATGAAACTGGCGACTGCATTGTCCCACGTTTCGTCAGTCGAGCAGTCCTCCAGATCGACCGAGATGTCGCCTCCTAAGTCAGTGTCAATCCACGCGTGCCGATTTGGGAACTCAAGGCTTTGAAACGATAGTGTTGTGAGACCACTCTCCGCACGATTCGTCTCTCTCACGCCAACCTCATCGATCAACGTGGACTGAAGTTCGAGCGTTGGTTTGGATTTCGGAATGAACATCACTTTTCCAATGTTCTCTGCTCTGACGCCTAATTCTAAAACTTCTTCTCATTCACGCTGTCGATCTTGTCTTGCATCGTTTGCTCGCGGTCGGTCCGGGTTCCGACTTTGATGCTGGTGGTGATGCGAGGGGCACCGATCGCATGCACCCGTTCGTGGCAACGTTTGATCGCCGCGAAGACTTCGTCCCAGTCGCCCTCGATGTTCGTGCCGTAGGCGTGCAGTTGGTGCGTTAGCCCAGCCTCTTGCAGCACCTTCTGGCACTCCGCGACGTACTTGCCCACCGAAACACCCACGCCCATTGGGACGACGCACAAATCGACAATGACTTTCATCTCAGCAAACTCCCTTGTTTTTCCAGCTTGGTCCGTGGTTCACCCCCTGAGTCTAAACGCTCGCGGCACCGGCACCATGGCCATCGTCCCCGGGCACACGCTCGACTCGGGAGGGCAGGGGCACACATTTTTCAGTTGACTCGCCGCTGTCCGCAGCGGGGACCGCCCAAGATCGGACTTTCGAGCAGGAACTGAATTCGCTAACGTCCAACCGAAATTTGGACACAAGGTTCATTTCTGAGGGGCGTTTTAAATGGATGCGGGATGCGTGATTGGAGCGTTGCAGCGGATATGAATACTTGGTTTTCATGGTGCCTTCTCGGCCTCCTGTCCTTCACGCTGGGATGTCGCTCCACGGCGCCGCCGAGCCCGCCGATCACCCCACCCATTGAGTCCGAGCTGGGGACCCTCGATCCGGAACCTCCGAGACGGACCTCCATTTCGTTTCTGGACAAGCCTGAGCTTCAGGCTGACACGGGACCGATGGATGCTGGGCCCGCACCGGAGTTTTCGGAAACCGCGTCCGGGTTGAACTACCGGGTGCTGCGAAATTCCAACGGTCGAAAGCCGACGGCTGCCAGCACCGTGAGCGTCCACTACCGTGGTTGGCTCGACAACGGAAAAGAATTCGACAGCTCGTATGATCGAGGCGAACCGACGACCTTCCCACTTGGAAACGTGGTCGCCGGCTGGACCGAAGGGTTGCAGCTCGTCGGAGAAGGCGGGATGATCGAACTGTGGGTGCCTTCCCACCTCGGTTACGGCGAGCGTGGTTCCCCAGGCTCCATTCCTGCTCACGCCCACCTGCACTTCATCGTCGAACTTGTGAGCGTCAACTAGACGCCCAGCCGCGGTGACCCATTTCTGCCAGCCCAACGTCCCGCAACAAAATGCTCATTCGCGTTTGAGCCGTTTTAGATTGGGATGTTGCCAGGAGATTGGGATGGTTCCAGCCACCTCGCGCTGAGTCACATCACGCCGCTGCGTGACGGTGGCATTGATCCGCACGATTGGGTGATCTCCGCCGCACACCAACCCCGTGTGGCCTCGCCGTGCCCCAGTTCGGCGATGTGGACCTGAGAACGCAACGCAAAAATCCATTGGTTGTGTTGCAGTGCACACGTGTTCGCCCGGTGACAGGAGACGCGATCGATGGTGGTCGTTCGTCAATGAGCCAGTGGCGGAAAGCGAATTGAATGTCATGGTCGGCACCACCGCAATCGAAATTGGCATTGATTTTCTCAAGGCAACTGCCCTCGGTTCGGCAACGATCTGGTTTTGAGTGACGGCGTTTGGAATGGATTTGTGTCCGCCAGCAATATTCGGTCAGACGCCTGCGGGGATGTTGATCGTGAAAGGGTTGCGTTGCGAGTTGGCTTCGATCGCTGGCTCCCCAGTTGCCTACCTACCTGCTTCGCTTCCGTTCATTGTCGCGCACTCTGTTTTCGCGAAACGGCATCTCTTCGGCTTCCCATGATGGCTAGCAGACTGTTGATTCAAAACGTTTCGCAGATCGAACGATCAGCCGACGGGCGCTCGCCCACGGTTACCGGAGACGAACCGACGGGATCGCGTTCCGGCTGACTCGATCAACAGGCTGCCAAGGTAGAGGTGTGCAGCTACCTCTGTGGAGCTGTTGCTTCATCGAGTGTTAACACGATTCACTCAATGAATCGAAGTCCCGCTTGCATTGCGTGAAGGATCTGCGAAATGAGTCGTGTTCATATTGAACATGCAAGGATTGTTTCTATCCTTCTCGCGACCCGCCAAGGCAAGCTCTTCGCTTGCTTGCGAGCGGATGGGGGAAACCTCTTGAGTTTCCTGAGTCTTATAGATGAGGGCCACCACGTAGCGGTTGAGAAGATGTTTCAATCGACGTGGTTGCGTGCCCAGTGGACATCACCTTTGGCAATACAGGGAGTATGATTGATGGAGTTGCGATTGAGACAGGCGACGCGTGGTAGTGATGCTGGCTCCGGTGCAAAACGAACGGGCAGGGACGGGGGCAACCAAGCCCAGGGGTTCACTCTGGTTGAACTCTTGGTTGTGATTGCAATCATTGGTATTTTGGTTGGCTTGTTGCTTCCTGCGGTTCAGTCGGCTCGAGAGGCAGCGCGGCGAATGCAGTGCTCGAACAACCTGAAGCAAATGAGTCTGGCGGCTCTCAACTTTGAGAGCACCTACAAGAAGTTGCCAGAAGGTCCGCTGGATGGCGCCATGAACGCAATCACAACGGACGACGCCCCCAATTCTGCAGGCTATCCGAAAAACGGCACCTGTTGCCGAGCAGCAACCCGGACAGGATGGAGCACTCAATACAAAATCCTTCCGTTTCTTGAAGGGAATAACATCTACGAGCTTGCTCGGGATGACCCACCATACTGGCCGAACGTTGCGAACAATGCTGGCGAGGACGAAGTTGCCCAAGCCCTGGTTTCAACCTATTACTGTCCGTCACGGCGGTCGCCGAAGGGATACGGCAGTGCACGATTTGGACGGGTCGACTATGCAGGTTGTGCAGGGTTCTATAGTGGTCGCCCTGACTCAACGATCGACTACATTCCGGAAGCTCCACTGGGTGCCCCTGCCGTTTCGACGCGTTCCAAGACAAACGGTGGCCTGGAGCCCTCCAAGGGAGGAGCGATTGTGTGGCCTGGCGAGGGTGACAAGCGAACTTTGGCTGGAATCCTCGATGGGACCTCGAACACCATCATTTTCTCTGAAAAGTCGCTTCACACCTCGCAACATGGACGCGACGGTGGAGACAACGAACGCTGGAACAACGCCGGTTGGGACGAGTGTGTGCTTCGTTGGCACTTTCCGCCAAAGCATGACCGCCAAACAGTTGCTCCGTTGCCCCCGCAATCTTATGACGCCTTTACGAACTGGAATCGTTACTTTGGGGCGGCTCATGCATCTGGTTTGAATGCCGCGTTCGTGGATGGCTCGGTTCGATTCTTTTCGTACAACGTGGACGCGACGCTGTGGAAGAACCTGTGCGTTTGCGATGACGGGGAAATCATTGGTGGAGAGTCACTATGAGTCGAGCAAAAACCGCACTGCGTTTGGCGTGCCTTGTTGTCTGTTTGGGTATGAGCGGGTGCGGCGGGGATGAAACCCCACCTCCACTCGGGGAAGAATTGCAGCAACAGATTGAGCAGGAAGACAAACAGATTGCGAACGAAGAATCTGCTCTTTAGGCATCGCGTTAAAAATTAGGCGAAGTAGCGGAATGGCCGCGAACGCAATGCCGCTCAATTGGTAAGCAGGTCGGCAGGAGTCTTTTGGCATTTGAAATGTCGTGGCAAGCGTGGTTGCTTCCACGTCCAACCGGGGCGAACGCTCAAACGGCTCACATGGTTGTGCCCGATCATTCCTGCCGACCTGCTTAAGACGAAGTGATTAACGAACGGTTCCTTACAATGTTTGTGAATATGGTCAATGCGAATTGTCGTGGTAAGTTGCCGTTGAACGTTGTTCTGTTGGCGGTGTTGTGGTCGTGTTTGGTTCCCGGATGCGGCCCCGGTTCGCCGGTGCCTTCTACGCCGCCGACACGAATGGGCGTTCAAAAGCCAGAAGGGGCTCCCGACGTGCAGGAGTACACCGCGTGGCGGCCATTCTTCATGACGGACGTGGGCGATGTGAGTGGGAGCGATATGATTGGGACGGGGTTTGCTTTTCAATTGAGCGAAGAGTCAAAGCCGGTTTTCGTGACAGCATTGCATCTGTTCGGCACAGGAGGTGGTTTGGAAGCGGATATTCGTCCGACCGAACTTCATGATTCGATTGAGTCGACCTTTCTGAGCGATGTGTTCGGTGCAACGGATGGTGTCAAACAGATTGGGGCTCCCTATGAGCCCTGTGATCAGGCGGCCGAGCAGAAGTTCACCGAAACAGATGTCGTGGCGTTTGACCTGGTAGGAAGATTCAAGCCAGCCATGCTGGAGCTATCTGAACAATCCGTTCAACCGGGGCAGAGACTCTGGATGGTCACCGCCGTCTTCGCGGGTGCCTCGCCGAGTCAGAAGTGTCATGCATTGAAAGTGACCGATGTCGAAGATGGAATCATTCGCTATCGGTTTGATAATGAACGTCTGTCATTGAAAGCGACCGATGGTGCGCCGTTGCTGTTCGATTCCGGTGAGGTGGCGGGCATGCATCAGGGAGGTTCAACGGATGAGAAGGGTGTCTTCGGACATGGGATCACTTCCGATGTTCTGCGGCAGGCGATTGAGTCGATGTGTCTGGAACAAGAAGCAGATCGGCAGGAATGATCGGGCACAATCATGTGAGCCGTTTGGGCGTCGGTCCCGGTTGGACGTGGGAGCAACGACGTTTACCGAAACAGTCCAAATGCCGAAAGACTCCTGGCGACCTGCTTAGCTTGGACTGCGAAATGTTTGATGTTGCGGAGCGTATTGGTTTGCCCAAGTTTTGTTCCACGACTTCGCCCCACCGGGACAGCCCGATGACAGCCCAGGGCAACGCCCCGGGTTGTGGCTGAAGCATCCTCGGTTGAACCAACAAGATTGCTTGGGGCTCAACTACGGTGAGACGGTGGTGGGTTCTCGGATTCCGATGCCTTGGGGAACGTTGCGGCTCTCGGCTTCGAGGATCAGGTTGAAGTCTTGGGCTTGGTTGCTTCGCAGGACCAGTTCGTAATCGATCGTTTCGCCTGGTTTCATGGTCTTGATCTCGGTGAAGTAGACCGTGTTGCCGCTGCGGGTCAAACCTTCCAGTTCAGGGCTCTTGGTTTGCACCAATCGCTCCACAATCACGCCCGGTGGTAGGTCAAAGTGGATCTGAACTTGCGAGTCAAGCAGGTCGGTGTCGTTGGTGATCGCAATGGCGTAGCGAATTGGATCGCCGATGCGAGGTGAGACGTCACGTTGCAAGACTTGCAGCCGCAACACACCCGCCCGAGCCGGCGTGTTGTTGCCGGGGATCGGAGTGCTTTGGCCGGCGTTCGGGTCGGCGGGTGGTGTACCGGCACCGCCGGGGATGTTGGGCGAGGGGCTGACGGGCGGGAGTGTTGGGCCGGGAGTCAAAGGGGCGTTGCTGGGAGCGGCTGCAAAAATCTGAACGTTGTCAGAAACGCTGTTGGTCGCGCCTTCATTGCTGGAGGTGGCAAACACGATGCGGCTGCTTTGGGCCGTCGTTTGGGCTTCGAATTCCGTTTCCAAGACAACCGTTTGGCCGGGGGCGATTTCAGGGATCGTCCAGGCGATGACATAGGGGGTGTCGATCACATAGGGATAATCCGTGGTCGCTTGACGCGGGATCAATTGCACGTCGTACGCCATGGAGGCTCGGACATTGGTCAGCGGGATTTTGCCCGAGTTGGTGACTCGTCCGGTTGCCAGCACCCGGTCACCGACCGACATACGGTCGCGGACTTGCAGGTTGGCGGTGATGGCTGGGGTGGGCGGAGCGGGATTGATTGCGATCACACATGATTGAGCCTGCGCCCGTTGGCCTCCCGCGGCCAAGGCGACCACATCGACGCAGCGTTGCCCCGAATCGGTGGGCACGAACGTGACGCTGGTGGACCAGATCTCGCCGGGTTCCAGTGGGCCATCGGTTTTCTCGTTGCCGACTTCGCGGCTGTTGGTGACGGTGTGTGTCATGGCGTTGTCGCCGGTCGCTTGCAGTTCGACGCTTTGCAGGGCCCGATCGCCTGTGTTTTCGACTTCGATGTCAAACGTGGCTGGATCGCCCGCGGTCACGCGATCGGTTTTGGGGGTCACACGAAGAGCCAATGCGGGACGGAACACGTCGACGCGAACGGTGTCTTCGGCGATCAATCCGGAGTCGCCCGAGGCGCGGAACGTCAGGTTGAGTGCGGTGGGCGAGGTGAGATTGACAGCCAGGTCCAATTGTTGCTGCGCGGGCATGGTGCCGATGTCCCACACGATTGTGTTCGTGAAGACTTGGGCAAATGCATCGGTGGAAATGATTCGCACGCCAGCGGGGAAACCGAGTTCGACTTTGACGCCGGTTGCGTCTTGGTCGCCGGGGTTCCGCAGGTTCGCGAAAATGTCGAAGGGGATTTGGTACGAGGCAACTTCGGGACCACCGGCTTGCAGTTCCAGTTGCGGGCTGCTCCAGGTCACATAGGCTTGGCCACGTCCGAGTGTCAGGTCGGGCATGTTGTCCGACGTGCCACCGGGACGGATCACGCGAACGTCGATGATGGCGTTGCCGCTGGTTCCGGCGACTGGTTCCAGTGTTGCGCGAGCGTCGCCGGAATCGTCCACGTTGACCTCCACGAAGGAAGAGCCACCGGTGCCGGCAAACGTCGCCAGTTCGGGGTTCATGATTTCGTAGCGGACTTTCCAACCGCGGGCGGGCAAGCTGCCTTGAGCACGTGTGACTCGGGTGACCAGGTCCACGACCGTGCCCGCTTGGACGCGTTGTGGCGAGGGGAATTGCCAACGAGCGTCGACCCAGTAGATCGTCGCGGTCGCTTTCCGTTGGTCCCAGCAATCGCTGTCGGGAGCCAGCACGGTGACGTGGCTGGTTCCTTCACTGGGGCTGCTGACCGTGATGTAGGTTTGGCCCTTTTCGAGTTTGATGTCATCGGCGGCACTGGCGTTGCCACGCGTGACCACCATCTCTTTGGTGCTGGTCACACCGCGAGCGAACCCTGGCGATTCTTTCTTGGCAACGGGCACCTTGGTCAAGCGATGCACGAGACCGGGATCGTCGTCGCCGACTTCGATGATGTTGCCCACACTGTCTCGGGTCATCATCCATTCCAGCGGCTCACCGGTCAGCAGATAGCCGTCGGTGCCACAGATGCCCGACAGCAACATGACCTCGCCGCCGACGGGGGCCACGATCTTTTGCGGCGTCAGCAGGATGCAGCCTCGATCGCCGCGAGGTGGCAATTGGCAAGCTTTCTGAGCCGTGATTTCGGTGCCATAAAGAACAGCCGGAGGTCCAGTCAGGCAATCGCCTGAGCAGCCGGGGCCGGGAACGCAAGGTCCGGTGTTCGCGACGCCGCTGCCGATTTGGGCATTGGGATCAACGCACTTGGGCGGATCTTCGGGCTCGGGGAATGCCGAGTTAGGAATTCCCAAGCACGGGGATTTCAAGCAGGTGCCCAGGTTTCGAAGGCAACCCAGGCAACCACAGCTGCCATCATCGAGGCAACCGGGCAGAGCGAGGCTGGTCGTGGTGGGCAGCGGTGCAAACAGGGTTTCGCCCGTGGGATTGATCGCGGGCAAACGCAGGTTGGCACAACCGGAGGAAAGCAGTGCCGAAAAAAGAACGCAGGCCAGCGAGGCAAAACGCAAGCGACCGGCAATGGCGTGCAGGCCATTGCGGGGGCTTTGATCGTTCATGATCGTTTGCGTTTTCATCGATCCATCGGGCATACGTCGAGAAAGAATTCCGTCCGTAGGAAAGTTAGCACGCAGGGGGGGCAGTGCTCGGAATGGCAAGATAGAAAACGGAATTCGAGCCGTTTCCTTGCGATGAGAGGAACGGTCCGACCGGTGGTGCCGATTGCCCGGGGGATCGGCTAGGCTTTCGCCATGACATCCGTTCCCTCCCACGCAACGACCGAACCTTTGCAGGCAGCACCCACCCTCACGGAAGACGACCGCCAGCCGATCCGGTTTGGCATTTTGGGCACCGGCCGGATCACTCGCCGGTTGGTTGCCGACCTGCAATCGACGCCGGGGGCGAGCGTGACCGCGATCGCCAGTCGGACTTCTGAGCGGGCGCGTTGGTACGCTGATTCGTATGGGATCGCCCAGGCCGTGTCCGGTTACGCGGACTTGATCGCTCGTGACGATGTGGATGCGGTGTACGTGGCGTTGCCGCCGTCGTTGCATGCGGAATGGATGGTTGCATCTGCGGCGGCTGGCAAACATGTGTTGTGTGAAAAGCCGTTGGCGACGACGGTTCCGGCGACTCAAGCGATGGCGGACGCTTGCACGCAGGCCCGCGTGCATTGGCTCGATGCAACCGCCTGGCTGCATCACGACCGCACGGACATGTTTCGTCAGTGGGTCAAAGGTGCAACCGTTCCACAAGGCGAAGCGGACTTTCGACTCGGGGCACTGCGTCACGTCAGTTCGGCGGTTTCGTTTTTCAATCCGTTCCAATCGGGCGACCACCGCCAAGACGCTTCGCTGGGTGGCGGGTGCCTGCTGGATTTGGGGTGGTATGCGGCCGGGATTTTACGCCTCGCCAACGAGGCGTTGCCGCTCACGGTGAACGCGCAAGCGGTGATGCGCGGCGGCGTGCCGTACCGCGTGACTGCGATGATGAATTTTCCCCGCGACGTGTCGGCGACGATGTCGTGCGCGTTTGACACCTCGACGCGAAAATGGTTTGAGATCGCGGGGGAAGAAGCATCCATTGTTTGTGATGATTTCACACGGCCTTGGCCTGATAAACCGGCGCGGGGCTGGGTGCACGAGGCATCGGGCAAGGTGCATCCCTTCAGTTGCGAATGCCACCAAGAGCACAACATGATTTCGCGATTGATCGGTTGGATCCACGCGACACGCGACGACGAACAGCTTTGGGATTCGCCATCGCCTCCGTGGGCGGAGTATCATCGGCAAGCGTTGGAAACGCAGCGGATGTTGGAGGCGATGGAAACATCCATGACGACTGGCCAAACGGTGACGCTATGATTTTGATTCAAGCCATCATTCAACCGACCAAACTTTCCAACGTTCAGTCCGCTCTCGATGAAGCGGGCTTCAGCGACACGATCGTGGGGGACGCGCTCGGTTATGGTCGTCAGCGTGGACAAACGGCGTTGTTTCGCGGCAACGAATACAAAATCGATTTGTTGCGAAAGGTCACGTTTGAAATGGTGATCGACGACGACGATTTAGAGCCGGTGGTCGAGATCATTCGCAACGCTTCGCGAACCGGAACGGAGGGCCAGATCGGCGACGGCAAGATCTTTGTCTTGCCCGTCGCGAGCGTGATCGACATCTGAACGTGACCGATCTCTGGTCGTTCGCCGATCATCCCATTCGGTGAAGTGCCATGGCGGATCGTTCGCCATTGAGCGTCGTCTGGGCCATCCAAGTTCGGAGGGCGGCCAGGGGGCTGACTTTGCCTTCCCGCATGGCTTGGGTGATCGCGGTTCCGATTTGATGCTGCGGGTATCCGGGGACACCGGTCGCCGGTTGCAGTCCCATCCATTGGCAGCCCGCGACCAAGAACACTTCGCCCTGTTGCAAGTGCAGGTGGCTGCTCGTGATATCAACGTTGCCGAGACAGGTTGTTTCCGGGTCGCTGGTTCCGAGATCACGATGGTTGCGATCGGATTCGCGGTCCAACCATCCGACGGGCCGGTATCCAAACTTCGAGATCGCGAGCGTCGACCAGTCCCCGGTCGACGCCATTCTCGTTTCTCCCGTTTCAGGATCGATGTGGGCGTACAGCAAGGAAACGTTGCCATGCCCTTCGCCTGCGAAGGAGTGATCGCGAATTTGGAACAGCGTGTCGTAGGCTCGGCGGACCGCATCGGCAGGTTGATGCCGGTAACCCATGTGAGCCTGCAAGGCGGCTCGGATGACGGTCACATCCATCACGTTGCTGAGATCGATCTTCGCAGTCGCCCCGCCGTTGGGCTGGCAAATCGCGATGGCAATCTGTCCATCGGGCAAAATGTCCCAGTGGTGCCAACTTTGAGCCACATCCAACGGCGATTCAATCATCCCATCGGCGTACCAAGACGGGCAGATCTTGGTGCCCATCGGAAGCGTTTGGTGCTGCCAAATCGAAACTTGCTGAGCCAAGTCACTGTTTTCGGATTCAATTTCCTCGGCGATCGCTTGATTCGTGAGGATCGAATCGTCGCCCTTGTCGTGCTCCGGTGCACGGGTGGGGAAGTCCGCATCGAAGTCATCGATGAGGGCGATGATATCGTTGATTGCCTCGATTGTTTCCGATTCTCGAGTGGGCTTCGAGTCGGGTGACAGATCAAACGAAACGATGTTCCCGTCATCATCCTCTTCTTCGTCGTCGCTGGTGTCGACGAAGTCACTGCACATGGATTCCTCATCGTCGACGACGTTGCGATCCAGTTCCTCGTTGTCCCAACCATGGTGAAACTCCAACGCATCGGCGTCGAACTGGTCGATCTCGGTTGGGTCGTATTCACCGGCTAGAAACTGAGCGTCCTGGATGTCCAATTTGGCTGCCAGACGCATTGTTTCTTCGTCGTAACCGGACAGCAGCGGCCATTGTTCTGCGTCGGCGTCCTGGGCCGGCACCGGAGCATCGTCAATGGCGTCGTCATCCTCTTCTGCGGCATACAGCCCGAACTCGGGTTCCGCGTGGAAATCCGAATCGCGTTGCAGGTCGGCGATCAATTCGTCGCTTTTGACCAGTTGGGCTTCGATGGCGGATTCCAGGGCCGCATCCAACAAACTCTCGTCGTCGATCAAATCCAGGTGGTCCCTCGAGGGGACTTTCCGAGGGACTTCATCGGAGGAATCTTCCGCGATCGGGCCAACCACGGACGCGGACTCATCGGCGGGAGGGCAGCCGATGAGACCCGCTGGGGGCGCGATGGTGTCGGGAGGGACAACACCATCGGAGTTTTCCTCGACGGGGGCAGCGGCGTTGCTCGTGGGATTGTTCTCCCAGATCATTTCCATGTCGTCATGAGTCTCGTTGGGTGGGGGCGAGACATCACGGGAATGATCCAGGGTCACGTCGCTGGGCAGAATCAACCGGATGGAGGAATCCGGTGCGGCGTCTTGTTCTGCCAAGCGGAGCAACGTTTGCTGCAGGTTGGATGCGGCCAAACGGGCCGCGGCGGTGTGCACGTCGTTGAATGCCGTCACAGCGGCGGCATACAACCACATCGTGCCAATTGGCATCTCGGCTTCACCCAGACACACGCAGATTCCGGAGGGGAAGGGTTCCGGAGAACGCCACGTGCTGATCGGGCCGAGGTCCATGTCGTCAATCGCGACCAAGCCTTTGACCATGGCTTCCAAGTCACCACGAGCACCACGAAGTGGCCGCTGGGAACCCAAGCGTTCGGCGGGTGACAAGCCGAATACAAATCGAGTTGCCAGGAACTCGGTTTCGTCGTCGAGCAAGTACACCGCCGCCGCCGTGGTGCCGGTCGCCAAGGTCGCGTCGCCGAGCAGCCGATCGATGCTATCGGTCGGATCGGGACGCGAGGACTGACCGGCCGCCAAGGTGGCTTGGATCGCCAGTTCCACTTGCTGCTGACGCAGGACCGCTTGCTGTGCCTGCAAGTGATCCGCCAACTCGTTGGCTTGATTGGCCAAACGATGAGCGTCACCGGAAGTCACCAACGCACGTTTGCTATGCGACTTCATCTGCTTTTGCTTGGAAGCAAGCTTGGCAGAATCCGTTGCATGATCGCCACGATGGACACGCAAAAAATTGGATGGGTTTCTGGACACAGCAGGTACTGGGTGAATGACAAGGGAGGGGAGTCAACAATGGCTTGACATCCTTGCCAATTGCCGCCTACCCGAAACGATCGACCAGTCGTTGCCGTTTCGCTGAGGCGAATTGCCGGTAAGGTTTCCCATGTTTGCCAGGACGGCCCTGCAAGCCGCACAACCCAACTGATCCGGAGCGTTTGCGCTGGTACACTGCTCTGCTTGCGTTTGCGAAGCCGGGTTGAGCGGCAAAAGCCCACCTGATTCGCGTCTGTCATCTTTTCATAAGGAACCCACTGCGTTGTTGAAGCGAGGATTGAATACCGCTGGACCCCTGTTGGCGTTGGTGATCGTTGTCCTGTTCTTTGCCGTTGCGGAATGGGTGACCGGGAGCGATGGGAACTTCGCGTCCATGGCATCCGTGCGATTGGTGGGCGTTCAGAGCGTCAAAATCGGCATCGCGTCGCTGGGAATGACCTTGATCATCGTCAGTGGCGGCATCGATTTGTCCGCGGGAACTGCCGCGGCCTTGTGTGGCTGTGTCGCGGCACTGACGCTCGACAACGAATGGTCGATTTTCGCGGCGCTGGCGATGGCGGTCGGCGCGGGCGCACTGTGCGGGTTGTTCAACGGTGTCTTGATCGCGGGACTGAGGCTGACCCCGTTCATCATCTCGTTGGGGTCGATGACGATCTTCATGGGATTGGGGAAAAGCCTGTCGGATCAGGGCGGCACGATCACACCTCCGGCAGAAACAATCCCTGAGTGGTTGTGGGCATCGGTGACGCCGTTTCCCAGTCCGGAATGGATCGCCTACCCGGTGATGCCCAACTTTGGTTGGGGTGTTTGGTTGACCGTTGCTTTGGCGATCGCGACCGCACTGCTGATGCATCAAACGGTGTTTGGCCGTCACGTGTTCGCGATTGGATCCAGTGAAGCGACGGCGAGATTGTGCGGTGTGAAGGTCCGTCAAACCAAGATTTTGGTCTACGTGATCGCGGGTGCGTTGTTTGGTTTGGCAGGCTGTGTCGACATCGCCCGGCTCGGAAAAGGCGACGCGTCGGCGGGGATGGGATTGGAACTGGAGATCATCGCTGCGGTGGTGATCGGCGGTGGATCATTGCTGGGAGGACGCGGCAGCGTGGTCGGAACGTTGTGCGGGGTGTTGATCATGAGCGTGATCGCTCACGGTTGCACCTCGTTGGGATTGGAAAACCACATTGAAAACATCTTGTTGGGTGTGATCATTGTCGCGGCGGTTTACGTCGACCGACTGCGAGCTCTCAAGAAAGATTCGGCATGACAACGCAGACCACTCGTTTTTTGGGCGCAGCGTTCTGGTTGGCGTGCCTGGTGATCGGCGGCGGTTGGTTGATCGCTTCCTCACGCGGTGGTGCCCGCCCCTTGGTGTCAGCCGTTTGGACACCAACGCAATCGGTGGTCCTGTCGGATCCGACGTCGGCTCTGAGCATGGGTGACGCAGCGTTTGCGAAGGACATGGATCGAGATCAGTGGCATCAGGTGGGGCACGTTGGGCAGGTTGATCCAGACGCAAAAACGGTGACGCTGACGTTGTACGCACCCATGGATCTCGATTCGGTCAGCCCGTTCTGGGATCCCGAGCAATCACTTGACGCAACCCTGCATCGCTCGTCGGGCAAAGTCGATGATGTGATCGCGACGTTGCTGCCGAAACCCAAGCGGGAACAATTGGCGCGAAAGATCTCAGCGGCGATGCGGGAACACGGGGAAGAAATCAGCGAAGCAATGTTGCCGTTGGTATTCGAAACGTTTCGGCAAAGCTTGCCCGTGATCGAATCCGAACTGGCTGCGTCGCTGAAACGCCACGACGTCGAGTTGGAATCCATCACCGCTCGGTTTCGGGAAGAGATCGTGCAGGATCAGATGGTGCCGTTGGTTCGGACGGAGGTCGTGCCAGTGCTGCGTCTTCATGGGCGGGAGCCGGCGGAAACGATTGGTCGTGAAATTTGGGGAAAAGCCTCGCTGTGGCGATTTGGTTGGCGTGCCTTGTACGACAGTGCACCCCTTCCCGAACGGGAGTTGGTGCGGGAGGAGTGGTCGCGATTTGTAGAACAGGAAGTGGTCCCGATCGTGGAGGCACACTCGGATGAAATCACCGAGGCGGTGGAAGCGATCCTGCGTGATTTGGCCGCCAACGAAGTCTTGCGAGATCGGCTTGGCAAAGTCGCTTTGCAAATCGTGCAGGACGACGAAGCGCGGGATTTGCTGCGGACCATCGTGATGGAAGCGGTGGTTGACAACGATCGCCTCCGCCAGGTGTGGGTGGATGTCTGGACGTCCCCCGAGGCTCGCGAAAAGTTGCGAACGGCGGGCGATCGACTGGAACCCATCATTCGCGAGATTGGCGATGAGGTGATGGGGACACACCGCGATGGAATCGAGCCCGGGTTCGCTCGCGTGTTGAGGAATCAAATTTTGGGCAAAGACAAGGTTTGGTTGACGTTGAAAAATGAACCCCGTTTGGGGGCCGATCCTTCCCAACCAATCACTTTGCGGGTTGCAACGGATTTTACGCCCTATCCCATCGTCCATCTGGCTTCGCCAGAGTGAATGACGCTTCGCGGGGCATCGTTCCTTGGTTAGGATGCGGGGTGTTGACTTCCATTTTTTCCGCCTTGTATGAATCCTGTTGCTGCCATGGACTCACTGGACGAAGCTCCCGAAATCTCAAATTCGGACGCTGATTTGCCACCCACGGGCTCCGGCGTGGTGGAAGACCAAGCGTCTCAACTGGTGACCGATGAAGCGGTCGCTGCCGCGGCAGAACATTCCGTGGAAGATCTGGAGGTCAAAGACGCCCACGTGATTTTCACCAACGTCTGGAATGACTTGGAAGAAGAGTACGGCCGCGAAAATTTGCGGTTCACCAAAGAGTTGATTCTGTTGGGCGGTGCACCGGGGTCGGGGAAAGGAACCAACAGCGGTTTCATCTCCAAGGCACGCGGTTTGACTTGCGATCCGATTGTGGTCAGCAGTCTGCTCGACACGCCCGAAGCCCAACGCATCAAAGAAGCTGGTGGCATGGTCGGCGACACCGAAGTCGTCGGGATTTTGTTCCGCAAACTTCTGGAAGAAGAGTACCGCGACGGATGCATCTTGGACGGGTTCCCGCGAACGCGCGTTCAAGTGGAGTGTCTGCATCAGTTGGTTCAGAAAATGAATCAGCTTTATCGTGAATATCATTCGACGCCGCTGGCGATCAATTTCCGCAAACCCACCGTTCACGCGGTGGTGTTGTTCATCGACGAAAAGACCAGCATCGAACGGCAGTTGCTGCGTGGTCGGAAGATCGCCGAACACAACGAACGGGTCGAAACCGAGAACGACGGTGAGCCCCTTGAGCTGCGTTTGACGGACCTCGATCCCACCGCCGCAAAACGACGGTATCGCGTGTTCAAGGAGAAAACCTGGGACGCACTGCAATCGTTGAAGAAGATTTACCACTACCACTTCATCGATGCGGGCGGCGACATCGCAGAAGTCGAACGCAACATCCGCAGTGAATTGGAATACCAATCGTCGCTCGAGTTGGACCCGGAAACCTACGACGCGGTCCGGCACCTGCCTTTGGCAACCGAGCTTGGCGTTCACGCACGTCAGGAACTGGTCCGTCGTCTGGATGGGTATCAACTGGAACACAAAGAATTGTTCCAGCATGTGATTGAGATCATTCAAAGTCGCTTCATGCCAATTGTGCGTCGTCACGCGATTGCTGGTTTGGCAGTCGTGAACAGTGAAGACCCGATCTTCGAAGACCCCATGACATTGGCGATGGTGATCGATGTGTTTGCCGAGCGTGGTTTCCGCGCGGTCGCCAACATCAATCTGGCGGAGACCCCGGATCACTTCGATTTGCAGACCGGCAAGATCACTTGCGTGACCAAGAAGATTTATCGCTTCCAAATTCGGTTTGCAGGCTCGGAAATTCGTCGTGGCGGACGCTAAGTCCACTCTGCTATTGATTCCAACTTCGGGTGAACGCTCGAAGCTACTGAGCCATTCGGACTCCCTTGCACTGGCTTCCCGAGGTTGGCACTGCGAGTTGTGCGGGTTCGGTTTGGTGGCTGCTGCTGCCTCCACCATGCAAGCGATTCAGGTCCATCAACCGGAGCGAGTCATCTTGGCCGGAATCGCGGGCGGTTTATCGGATTCTGCAGCGGTCGGTTCAGCACACTGGTTCGCTGGTGTGATTTGCGATGGGATCGGCGTGGGGGAAGGCAACGCGTTTGTTTCTGCGGACTCGCTGGCATGGAAACAGTGGGCAGGCACCGACGGGCAGTCATCCGATTCAATCGGTGACCGCTTGGAACTGCCTGTTCCTGATCAGACGGCCCATTCGATCAACACGTTGGTCAGCGTCTGCGCCGCGTCTTCGGAGGCGGCCCTGGCGAGTCGTCGTCGAAGTCTGGCCGGTTCGCCTCCGGCTGAGGCAGTGATCGCGGAAGACATGGAAGCGTTTGGCGTCGCGATGGCGTGCCGAATGACATCGACCCCGTGCATGGTCGTTCGCGGAATCAGCAACGTTGCCGGTGATCGCGACCATTCCCAATGGCAGATCGACTTGGCGATTCAGGCGGTTGCTGGTCGGTTGGCTGAACTGGATTGAGCTTGCCGTTCGGTTCGTTACTCCTGGACCGCATCGTCGACGGTGACGAGTTCTTCCACGCCTCCGTCACCGGGATGGAACCGTCCTGCGAAGAAGTCGGCAACCAAGTGTTTGCCGAGCACCGAACGAGGCCGACGGCCGAGCAGTGAACGGTAGATCATCCATTGTTCGCTGCCGATTTGAATTCGGAATCCCGTGGCGATGTTGCGAGGGATCAGTTGCAACTCGTCGGCGACGGTGAGTGTTCGCCACGTTCGTTGGCGGTGGAAGCGGCGAGATTGGAAATCGAACCAAGTGGGGCTGTAGACGGCCCCGATTCCCGTGGTCGTCACGATGACGGAGTTGGATTCGGTCTCGGTGTCGCTAGGATCGGCCGTGCAGTCGGTGGGCCCGATACGCCACTCCGCTGCCGGCAGTGGCAACATCATCGCACGACGTTTGTTGTCGTGGAAATAGACCTCACGCGTTTGCTCGTCTGGAATCGCGGAGACATCCTCGCAAACCGGGAAACGGGTCACGCAGCGGATCTGAACATCAGCCAGGGACCCAAAGGGACTGGGCGTGCCGTCGGCTCCTTGATCGGTTGCATCCGAAGACGCGGTTGAGTTGGGATCGATTTGGGCTGGCAACACGGTGTCGGACACCATCACGCAACGGTCATCGCGAATGATCATGAACTGTCGTTGCAGAACCACACCACCGGTGAAGGATTGTTCCAGTTCTAGGTAGTGAACGTCATCGTCGGTGTATTCGCACGTCGCTTGCCAAGCCCCTTTGGGATGTTGGCTGACCCCGTCCAGTTCGACGGTGGTTTGCAGTGGACCGCGAAAAATTGTGCGGCGTCCGCCCATGATTTCGATTCGCATCACTTCATCGCTGTAGTCGATGAAGGTTCGCCCTCGGCGCACATCCCACTCCGGCAACATCGCGACCAAACCGGCCACATCGCTGTGCCACATTGATTCGGGAAGCGAGATTTCCCAGGCCAAGCGGCCGCCACTTTGGCTTTGCCCCAAGGAGGCTGAGAACGCGGGCAGCAAGGAATCGGTGTCGTACTGCATCGCTCGTCCCATCAAACCGGCGGGAGCAATCGGGCGAACGGTTTTTTTGGTTTTTGAAGTGGACTTCTTTTTCTTCGCTGGCTGCTTGGTTCGCGAAACCAAACCGACGTGATCCAGAGCGACATCCTGGGCGGTTGTCTTGGATAGCACGGGCGATCCATCGACACGCGAAGTCGCGGCAATCCAGCCGGCCAGTTCTTCGGCAGTCGACCGATGCGTTGGGTTGAACTTACGTTTTGTGACGGCTCGCATCGTTTCTTCGCAGCGGATGATCGATGCCATGATGGCTCGCAAAGCGTGCGGGGTTCGCAAGGCCTCGTCGATCGTTTCTTCGTGATCCAAGTAGGCTTGGACGGCTGAAGAGGATGGTTTTCCGCGCGCGGCGCAGCTGGGGATATCCGCCAAACGATGCGCCAGGGTCAGTCCAACTTCACCGGCCAACAACAAGTGATGGGGCGACTGAGGTTCGTCTTGGGCCAGTGTGGAAGCGACGCGTCGTTGCAGTTCCGCCAGCAGATTCCACCAAAGTTCCAATGGCAAAGTCGAAGTCAGGGCGGGAAGCGAGGAGGCCCAAAGGATGCAGCCGACGTCTCCGGCCACGTCCGAACGCCCGTCCCGCGAGGCTTCCAAGAAAAGTTCCGCAGCGGGAATCAAATCCGTGTCGGTGGAGGACGCGCGGTCCGGCTCGACGGTAGCCAACATCGCCAATTGATGGCTGAGTGCATCGACGGGCCCATTGAGGAGCGCCGCCAATCCCCACTGGTAAATTTGGCCGTCGATGGCATCGTCGCCGTACAATTGGGTGGCGTTTTGACGTTGGCGGCGAGACTCGATCTTTTTGCGCAGGCTCTGCCACGCCGCTGCGTCAGGCATCGGCGTGAGACTGGTGGTCCCGTCGGTGGACGTGGAGCCAGCCTCCGAGGCTTTTTTTCGGGGCGAGTTCGATTTGGATGGCGGTTTGGTCAGTGTCATGGACCCGAGGTGCTACGCAGGGAATAATCGATGGAACGATCGACGAATCGACTGGCCACGCAGTCTAACCGGGCGGCGCCAGTTGTAGACTCCCCGCATTTGAGTGATTGAAAAATTCATGTTCATGAAATCTGTTTCAGACGTTCGCCGGTCTCGTTTGGCAACCAATCCAGGGACCTTGCCTGGGTTGGTGAGCGGCGAAGTTCTCTCCGCCGGTCTATTGAGACATTCTCGGGGGGGCAGCGGGTGGCTGGTGGTGATCCTGGTCGCGTTGCTCGGAAACGCGGGGGCGTCGATCGCCTCGGCTCAAGACGACTCCGGCAAAACCGAGCCAGCCACGGAAAAGGTGAATGAACGTTCGCTTGGAATTCCGGCGGCGGATGATCCCGATCCGAACGATGACGCAGCCATTCGAGCCGAGTTGGAAGAGTGGGATCGGCAGATGCGTGCAATGGCGGACAAATACGCCGCGCCTCCGAACGCCAAACAGATCACCAAGCTTCCCGATTTGTGGATCGATCCAAAAGCCAAGCGGGCCTATCTCGATGGTTACGTGACGATGCGAAACGGTGGATTGGAAATGTTCGCTTGCCCGGTTGGAACCAAGGAACACGAATCGGTTGTCGCTGCCTTCGCGAAAAGCAAAGAAGTTCATGCGGCGTTGCTGGCGCTGGGAACCAAATCTGGGACGCCGGTTTCTTACGATCCGGAATTCAAACCGCCAACCGGCCAACCGGTCGCTGTCTGGGTGACTTGGCGAGATGAAAAGGGAGCGTTCAAAGTGGCTGACGCGAGAACTTGGGTTCAGAACAACGAGTCCAAGAAGGCATTGGCTGAGCAGTGGGTGTTCGCAGGCAGCCAGCTCTGGACGGACCCGGTCGACAAGGTCACGCATTACTCCGCTGATTCAGGTGACATGATCTGCGTGTCCAATTTCAGCAGTGCGATGTTGGATGTGCCATTTTCCAGCAGTGCCCAAGCCGGCAATCTGTTGTTTGTCGCGTTCACCGAGCACATTCCCGAACAAGCGACTTCGGTTCGGTTGGTCTTGGTACCGCAGTTTGAAAACGATCCCAACGCGACCACGCCCCCGGACGAAACGATTTTGCCGTTAGTAAAAAAGCCCGCCCAAGATTCCGCTGAGAAGGCCGGCGAAGTCAAAGCCAAGCCTGAGTCGAGCGACAACGCCGCAGGAACTCGCTGATCGTGGCGGAATCGATTCGAGTGTTGTTGGTGGGCGCGGGAGTCGTCGGCCGCGCGATTGCGACAGATCATCTGTTGGCAGGATGCGAAGTCTGGATGGCGGACCGGGACGAAGCGGTGCTGTCAGAAGCCTGCGATGCAGTGCTCCAGCGGACCGACGGGACAGCCGATTCGGCGTCGCCGTGGGGAGCGTTGGTCCCGATTCCGATTGTGCACCTGATGCCCAAGGTGCCGGACAACCCTCCGATCAACATGGATGCTGTTCCGGTTTGGTTGGTGATCGAATCAATCGCCGAAAAACTGGCGATCAAACAGGCGTTCTTTGCCGAGGTTGAAAACTGGTTTTCGCGATCACCGATTTTGACCACCAACACCTCGACTTTGCCGATTGGTGAGATCGCCGGTGCAATGAACACGCATGCCTCACGGTTCTGTGGGATGCACTTTTTCATGCCCGTGGTGGGACGCCACGCAGCGGAAATCATTGTGCATCCCGGAACCGAGGAAGCGGTCATCGCAGTTTGCGAAGAACACGTTCGGCGTTTGAGAAAGGCTCCGCTGCGAGTCTTGGATTCGCCGGGGTTTGTTGTCAATCGTATGCTGGCTCCGTATTTGAATCTTGCGATGCAGTTGTTGTGCGCTGGCGTGTCGGCCGCCACCATTCGCGAAGCGGCGCTGCGTTATGGCATGCCGATGTCGCCGTTCGAATTGATTGACTTGATCGGTCCGCGGACCGCGTTTGATGGTGGGCGAGTGGTTTGGCAATCGTTCCCGCACCGGATGGATCCTTCGCCGCTGTTGCCTGCGATGGTCAAACGTTCCCTGCTCGGCGTGGCTGGAGGCAAAGGGTTTTACAACTACGCAGAGGATGGCGTGCGGGCGGGGGACGAACTCTCCGCAGAGGCAAGTGAGCTTGTCGATCGCTATTCCCGCGATGACTTTGGTGCGGCAGAAATCAACGGTGACATTTCTTTGGTCGCCGACATGTTCGCGGCCGCCATGTGGCGTGAAGCCCAAGCGATTGCGGAGACGGGCGTTGCCGATGACGAGACCATTGATCTCGCAATGTCGGGTGGGTTGGGCTACTCAACGCCCGATTCCAATGCGACTTGGCGAGGTCACATGGACGCGATTCGGGACGAGCGTTTGCTTCCGCTTGCGGATCGCTTCGCCAAGCTCAAGTCACTCCAGTAGGGGGTGACTTGCTTGTCTGTTTTAGCCACCCGGGGGGCCGGACGCATCGATTGCGCCGGGTACATTTCATCGATTGCTGCGTTCTATTTTCACACAGGAATCGTTTGACGGCGATTCATGCGGTTTCAGCTACAATGAAAGCGTCCGAAACGGCACCTTCTCGCATCTTGGATGGATTGACTTCATCGATGTTGTGCCGTGTGTTTGTTGGGATGACTCGTCTTGATCGTCATTGACCAAGGCCCATGCGTTCCACTTGTCAGGACAAAGATTTGACTCCTCTTCATTTGGGATGATTGATGGCCACGGTTTCGGAAACGTCCTTGCCAGATCACGACCTTGTCGACGCAACCTTGGCGGATGAAACGCCAGGTGCGGAAGAGGCTGCCCCACGCCGTCGCATGGGATTCTTGAAAGCCGCTCCCGCTTGGTTGATCAGCACGCTGTTCCACATCGGTGTGATTTTGATTCTCGGTTTGGTCACGTTTGCCGATCCCGTCAAAATCATCAACGTGTTGTCGGCGACATCGAACGGTGAAGAAGGCCCTGAGATCGAAGAGTTCCAAATCGAACAGATTGATCCCGGTGACATGGTTGAAATGGAAGAGTTCACCGAACAGGTGGAGCTTTCCGAAGCCCTTGATACAACCGAAACGATGCAGGTCGATGTGGCGATGGACATGCCCTCGGTGCCAATGGAGATGACGGATTTGGCGTCCGACATGGCTCCCGTCGCGCAGACATTGCAAACGTTGTCGTCGGTTTCGATGACCGCAATGGACAGCCGTTCGGTGGACATGAAGAAGAAACTGTTGCGGGAGTATGGCGGGTCGGCCGCCAGCGAAGCGGCGGTCACCGAGGCACTCAAGTGGTTGGCTCTTCACCAAGCACCCAACGGCGGATGGACGTTTCAACACAACCTGGTTTGCAACGGCAAGTGCGGCGACCCCGGCGAACCCAAGCGAGTCGGAGCTGTCAACGCAGCGACCGCGATGGCTTTGCTGCCGTTCTTAGGTGCCGGGCAAACGCACTACTCGGGTGACTTCAAGAATGTCGTCCGAGGTGGTTTGTTGTTTTTGATCGCCAACGGAAAGAAAGGCACGGTCCGCGGGTTGCCAGTGTTGGATTTGTCGGAATCAGCTGGCAACGGGATGTACTCGCATGGCTTGGCGGCGATCGTTCTCAGCGAAGCCTATGCGATGACCGAGGACCCCGCGCTTGCCGTTCCGACTCAGCAAGCGATCAATTACATCGTCACCTCCCAGTGTGCAGACGGTGGATGGCGTTATCAGCCCCGCGATGCTTCGGGCGGTGACACGTCCGTGGTGGGGTGGCAAGTGATGGCGCTGAAAAGCGCTTACATGGGGCACCTGATTGTGCCGCCACAGACCATCAACGGATCGACTTTGTTTTTAGACAAGGTCCAGTCCAACGGGGGTGCGATGTACGGTTATCAGTCGCCTTCCACACGAGTCCGCCCGGCTTGCACCGCCGCAGGGTTGTTGTGCCGCATGTACTTGGGTTGGGATAAAAATCACCCCGGATTGCAAAAGGGCGTGGAGACGTTGGTCGACATTGGTGTTCGCAAGGACAACATCTATTACGACTACTACGCTGCCCAAGTGTTGCGGCATGTTGGTGGCCCAGAATGGGACAAGTTCAACGCGGAGCTGCGGGATTGGTTGGTGGAAACTCAATCGCAATCCGGTGGCAGCAAAGGCAGTTGGTACTTCCCACAAGCCGGAACGCACACCGGCCCCAAAGAAGGCGGCCGCTTGGCCGCCACTTCGTTCGCAACAATGATCCTCGAGGTGTACTACCGGCACATGCCGCTGTACGCCGAACAGGAAGAAGAAGACGCGTTCCCATTGTAGGGACGCGTCCGTCGTCGCCCCATCAGACCATGTATTGCGGCTGATCTTTGGGCTGGTCGCCGAACCAACCTCGTTGTTGCAACCACTTCGTCAATCGATGCGGCGGTTTGACCACAATCGCAGTGGCTGCCGTGATGAAGAAGATCCCGATCAATGCCAGCACTCGACGTGGGTCGATGATGGTGTAAACCATCCCTTGACCGACTTCCACCTTGGTTGCCGATGCAATTGGCAGCCCGTATTGGTTTGCCAACGCCACCACGTTGATCATGTTGATCACCGGCACACCCGACGCCAGGAACCGTGTTGCGACACAGTCAACGGCCTCCGGGGAACCAGCCTTCTTTTGGATGGTGACGAGTTGTTTGGGAGAGATCAAACCTTCGCCGATGCTATTGTTGCCTTCCGTGCCGCCGACGGATGCGTCTCCACCGCCGACGTTGATGTACACGGCGTAGGTTTCGTCTTCTGCGGCTTTGGAATAGGCAACCATGCGTCGCTCGATGGCATCGGCGTCGTCGACACTGTCCATGATCGGCACCCCGCTTCGCTTGATCGCGGCGTCCAAAATCTCGCGAGTGTCATCGGTCATCCCCGCAGCGCGGTCGCGAAAACCGCCGCGTGAAATTTCCAAGCTGCGGTAGGCCAAGATGCCTTGGTCGGCCAGCAGTTTTTCCATGTCCGGCCACATCATGTCCGGTGAGTTCGCGCCAAATTGGCTGGAGGCCGCACTGCTGATGATGGTCGGATGAGCTCCCAACGATTCGGCGGCACTGTAGACCGCGATGTTCAGAGCGGGAAAGGATCCGGTGCACCCAATCGCAATGCGATCGCCAGGCCGAACGCCGGCATCGACCAGCAATCGCATGGCAACCGCGGCGAAGTTTGGATTGATCGATGTTTGCTTGGCAGGCAGGTGACCCGGCAAAGTGGTCACGGCGGACATCGAGGGGCCAACCATCCCGGTGTCGGCTGGGTCCTGCGCATCGAGCAGCGGGTGGCCGAGTTCCAAACGCTTGGCATGGATCGCGTCGAAGGCGATGTCTGCCCGTTCGGATGCTTCCAGCATGCGGTCTTTCAGATCCGGGATGCCGTACAGGCTGGCCACCATCGTGCTCCATCCGCCCATTTGATGGGGCATGGCGCGAAGCGCGAGAACCGTTGCCACCGAAAGGGCGGCGAGGAACAACAGCGAACCCGACGAGATTTTCTGAGGGCGGTAATACAGTTTCTTCATACCAGCGTTTCAACACCTGCCGTCACAAGGACCAAGTAGACCAAAGACGTCGCAATCACCAGCGGCGACAAGGTTTGCACCACGCCGCTGCGAGCAATCCAGAGAGCGACCAACCCTGGAATGACAAAACCGATGACCGTGGTTCCGGCCATCATCATCGAGGCAGCGGACGTGCCCGCTTCCAAGGCAACGCCGACCGGCATCACTGGGAAAGCGAGTTCCACCATGGACCGCAGCGACGCTGCGATCGCAAATCCAACCACCATCGTCAGCACCACTCGCCGACGACCAAACAGGATCGCCCAGCGATCGATCTGGTAGACGACCCAGGCCGTCACCAAAGCGGCAGCGATCGTGGCGATGATCGTCGCCGGTTGATCGAACGCCAGTGCCAAGTAACCCGGGACAATCATCCCGCCGACGCTGAGGCCAAACGCTTCGGTGAAAATCAAACTGACGATCAGGCCAATGCCGATCGACAAAGCGAGCCATTCCATCTCAAACCATCTCCAAGACTCGTGCCGGATGTGTCACAGGCGTGCGGAAACGTTCCCACCCCTGGTCCTGTCCGAAGTGATCGGCCAATTCCATGCCGGGCCCGGCCACATTGCCGATTCCCATCAGCATCATGGTCGAGGGTTCCATTGCTTTTTCAGCGACTGCCATGCCCACTGGGAAGTGTGGTTGGGGAGCGGTAGCCAAGCGTTGTTCGCGGCGGAGTGATTCCAGCACCGACTCGACCAGTTCCGGACCGGCCGCATTCCCCAAGCAGATGACTTTGTCAGGATGAATCCCACGTTTGAGCAATCGTCGTAGGAAGATGTCCGTGCCCGATCCAATGATCACGTAGCGATCCGCGGGTGCCCAAGTCGCCACGGCCTCGGCCATGGTGGTCGAGCGATCGGCGCGGTCGACGCGGCAGTTCATGACCAACACACGCTGGGTGACACCTGGGAAATAGTTGTAGGCCGCATCCCAGATTCGGGTGGTTGATTCTGGGTCGTTGGCAGCGAACGCGTTGACGAAGTGCCACGTGTTGCCGTGAACGGTTTGAGCGTGCACACGCATCGCACCCGGGTCCGGTTGAGCTTCCCACATGCCTTGCAGGGCCACGTCGCGAGCGATGCCCATGGACTGGCAAACTTTGAGTGCCAAGGCAACGTTCTCGGCGTGTTCCAGGTAACTGAACTGGGCCAGTTCGTCTTGGGTGATTTCGTTGGCATCGTCTGCCGTGGTGACCAACAACTCGCTTCCGCGGTCGTCGCAGGCTTCTTTCATCACAGACAAACTGTCCGCGCGATCTTCGGCGGTGAACATGTTGCCGCTGATGGGGGTGGTCGCGGACAGGGCGCGGGCCACATCCAAACGAGTCGGCCCCATCACATCCAAGTGATCGGCGCGAGCGTTGGTGATGACACCGTGAGTCGAACGAACCAGTTTCAGTTCACAAACCGATTGCAGCAAGGGTTGCAGCGCCATGCACTCAATCACGAGCGCATCGGCCTTGTGCCCGACTGCGGTTTGAACGATTCGTTTTTGTTCAATGACGTTGGCGCGGTCCGGTCGAAAAATCGGCAGCTCTTTCCCATCGGGAAGGATCATTCGGGCCAGTGTACCAGTGGTTTTGGCACAGGTTCGGAGGCCGCCGGAGCGCAGCCCCGCCGCGATCAAACGTGTCACCGAGGACTTGCCGCGAGTGCCGTTGACGTGGATTCGAAAAGGGATTTTGAGAAGTTGACGACGATACCAGTACGCTTCGACCATAGCGGTAGCGCACACGGAGGCGGCAAATGCCACCAATGCAAACGTGCCGTTCACGAACGGATCTTTCGATTGGGGTGGGGATGGACGCAACCTCACTCAGGCCGGAATCGACCATCAGAAAAGTCAGGGCGTTAACGTCAAAACTGGCAAGGCGTGGAGTGCCTGCTGGGGATCCCTGCAGATAGGGGAGTAACATCCGATGCTGAAGAAAAGGCCAAGAACCGGAGTCAGCAATCTCCGTTCGGTTCCTGGGTAACGCGAGAATTATTCTTTCCCCGCGGTCCGAGTAAAGAGCATTCCCGTGAATTTCCCTTGGAATCGTCCAATGGCAACTTAGGCACCCAAGCGTCGGGGCTAATTGAGTGCTGGCAGCCGCAGAAAAGAATTTGGAGGACGTCCAAGTCCCCGCTTATGCTCAAGTGTCGCAGTGGGAAGGCAAGTCAGGGATGCGTTTGCTGAAACAGGTTCCGGCCTCCGAGAGCGAGCCTGAATCCCCCTGGTTTCGAATCGTTCAACGTGGTCGCTGATCAGCGAACTGTCTGCTCAATGATCGACCAAATGGTTTGCCTTTCATGAGCGTTCGGCGTACGCCTGAACAAGATGGTTCCACGACGCTCGCATGCTTGCCCCGTGGTCCACCCGAGGACCGCGATGTCGGCAGGTGCATGAGACGCCGCAGCCGGATTCGCCAGAATTCGGACGCTGCAGTGGCGTCTTGAGAACGCCGCCCGCCCAGGGAGTCGTGCAGTTTTGAAGTGCTGTGTTGCCAAGCGTTTATTATCACCCTCCCTTGGGGCGTTCGAAAAATAAATGGTGGCGGGCGTCTGGGTATCGCCCCGGATGGGGCCGTCATGCTTCGCTCGGGGCGGAAGCCCCGAGAGACCGATGCCGGAAAACAAACGGTCGCCCCGGATGGGGCCGTCGTGGGAGTTGGGGCGTCCCTCGCTCACGCGTCGGGTTGTGTTGGTGGTTGCTGCAGAAACCCGCCAAAACGCAGCACCAAAAAACTGCACGACCTCTGCAGCGGGAGGGGTCGGGAAGCGAGCGTGCAGTGAGATTTCCGGGGGAGGGCAGGACACGCCGCTTCCCATGCTCGGGCCCAATACCGCTCCATTGGTAGCAGGTCCATTGGTAGCAGTTCCATTGGTAGCAGGCACACGGGAGTGTGCCTGCCGTCCGGTTTCAGTGAGCTGGTGGGAGTTCACTTCGCTTCGCTGAGGGGCGTTTCTTTCTTGCCGTCGCGAAGGAAGGGCTCGCGGGTTTGTTCGCCCGAGGCCGGTTGAAACTCTCGCACCCACATGTTGCGGAACCGGACAGGGTTGCTGTGATCCTGCAATGAGATTGGGCCTTTGGGGCCGTGCGCTGAGTACGCCGGTGGTCGGTTGTAAGGCGTGTCACCTTTCAATTCAAAGTGATTCAGAATCAGCACGCCGTTGTGAACCGCGGTGATGTAGGCGGGGCTTTCCAGTTCACCCGATTCGGTGAAGCGAGGGGCCGTCCAGAAAATGTCGTAGGTGTTCCATTCGCCTGGCGGACGCATGGCGTTGGCAGCTGGCGGGGTTTGCTTGTAGATCGCGCCAGCCTGGCCGTCGTGGTAGGTTTCGTTCTCGTAGGAATCCAACACCTGAATCTCGTAGCGACCCATCAAGAAAATGCCGCTGTTGCCGCGACCTTGGCCGTTGCCCTTGGCTGGGACCGGAGCCGACCACTCCACGTGGAGTTGGCAATCGCCAAACTCTTCCTTGGAAGTGACCGTGCCTTTTCCGGTGACCAGAACATCGCCATCGGTTGTCCAGCCCTGGATGTTTTTCCAGTTCTGCACGTCCTCGGCACCGCCGAACAAAACCGTTGCGTCGGAGGGTGGGTCAGCGGCCGTGGCACCCGGGGTGATGATCGGTGGCGTCTGCCAAGTGATCCCGTTGAGGTACTCCTCGCCAAAGCTGGGTGAGCAAAGCGTGGGCAGGGACAAAGCGGCGAGCGAGAGAGCAAGCGTGGTGAAACGGCGGTGAAGCATGGCGTTGGGTTCAGGGGGGAAAGAGGAGGGAAACAGGACGCGTCCATTCTAGCTGAACGATTTCGGTTGGGGTCACGATTGGAAAGACGGGATTCAGACGCTCAGCGACGAGCTTTCCGGTGTCGCCTGGGCTTCTGGGGCCGAGGAACAGGCCGGATCATTGGCATCTTCGTTTCAATGGTTTGACCGGTTGGGATCAATCGCGCCGGAGGCGGCAAAGATCGCCTGAACCCGTCTTGCGGGATCGAGGAGGCTTCGACATAATTCGCGTCTCGATGGAGCCAGGCACGTCTTCCTTGTGGAGACATCCCCCCGCGAAACTATCTTCGTGTGGTCGCCAGCGGCCTCATCGACATTTTCAGAAGAAGCCGAAGTGGCGGAATTGGCAGACGCGCTGGATTCAAAATCCAGTTGGAGCAATCCAGTGAGGGTTCGAGTCCCTCCTTCGGTACTTCTTCGAACATCGCCCGGACCAACAGGCCCGGGCTTTTTTTATGCGCCGACCCAAAGTAGGCCGGACCAAGCGGAGTGCTGTTCCGGCAGCCAGCAGACGCAGCGCGACCAGCGGGCAATAGGACGCAGCGTTTGTTCCGGCAGGGGTGAGTTGGACGTGGTGGCCGCATCGGCGTGGTTGCCGTCGCTGCGTCCCTTTGGTCCTTGATACGGCCTCCTTGGCGGGGGCACCGGTTGATTGCTCATCATTCAATCATTCTTCACTTCTCAAGGACCAAGCATGACCAGCCTCAAACAACAAACTGACGCCCAGATCGAAAGGACTCGGCAAGCGAAACCGGAATTCATGCGGTCGGTCGATGAGCTCTTGGCACAGGCCAAGGGGTTTCAGGACGGTGGCAACGCGATCGCCGTCGGTGAGCAGGCTCCCGGATTCGAATTGCCAAACGCGAAAGGCGCGACGGTGTCGCTTGCCAAGTTGCTCGATCGCGGTCCCGTGGTCGTGACGTTCTATCGTGGTGGCTGGTGCCCGTACTGCAACTTGCAACTGCGCGCGATGCAGGAACGCTTGCCTGAGATTCACAACCTCGGTGCGGAGTTGGTGGCGATCAGTCCCCAAGTGCCAGACGAGTCACTGTCGCAAACCGAACGTGACGAACTTCAATTTGTGGTCTTGTCCGACCAGGACGCGCGCGTCGCGGAGCAATACGGCGTGGCTTGGAAGGTCCCGGCTGTATTGACCGATCACATGAAGCAGGACCGCGGGCTCGAGCTGAGCAAAATCAACGACGGAAACGGAGATGTGCTGCCGATTCCGGGTACGTTTGTGCTGACCAATGACGGCGTGGTTGCGTGGCGCTACGTCAACGTCGACTATCGAACCCGAGCCGAACCGGATGACATCATCGCGGCCCTGCAAAAACTCTCGGTTCCCACACCGAAGTGAACGGGATGGCGAGAGTCGCACCGAGGTGCTTTGCCGTGTTCACCGGCGGTCGCGTGCCGGAGCAGGACAGCCGATCGCTCGGTTCAAGCGGTGGCTTCGCATTCCGTTGGCCATGGAAGCAACCTGCGTCCAGATGATTCCAACGAGCGTTCGCAAGTGTGCCGAGACAGTGTCATCGACCTTTCCCATGTCTGCGATTCTCAAAGCCCTTTGCTGAGCGTCGCCAGTAGCGTCCTCGCTCGGCTGGTTCGGCCGTTGAGCATCGTGGCCGGCAAAGAGTCAACCTGGAAGGTGGTGGCGCCTTCCATCAGCTGCGGATCCACGTCATCGAGCTTTCGAAAGGCCATCGACCAATCATCGAAACTTCGGGTTTTGATGTTTCCTTGGTACATGACGTCGACTGAGGTGTGGCGATCATCGACGGTGATGACTTGCATCAGTTGTTCGATGGTGTCTTGCTCGCCTTCGATCAACTGAATGAACTCCCGGGTTTGGTCGCTGTAGAGCAGAATGCCAGTCACGCTCAAACGAGCGTTCTTTTGGCGCGACTGGTCGAGCAAACTTTTCAGGCCCTCCGCGGACATGTCGCGCGTTGCAACACTGCAATAAACAAGTTCCGTCAACATGATGTTCCCTTGGTCAGACTCGGTGGTGCTGGAAGCTTTTCCAGGATCGAGAGTGATGGTTTGGAGCGAGTTCGCGAGCCCGTACACGAGGCTCTGCACGAGGCCCTGCTCGAGTAACCTACTCTTGGTCGGATGGATTGTCTTGCAGGTCCAGTGAAGTGGGCAGGTCACTGGGGGGGAGTTGGGAAACCGTCATCGCTTGTTCGAGTGGATCCAAACCAAGTGCGATCTGCATTTGAGCCAATGCGGCGAACCAGTTTTGCTGGGCCTCGATCAGTTTGATTTCGGTCTCGTTGGCTTTCGTTTCGAGCAGGTTCAAGTAGATCAGATCAATCTTGCCTCGTTCGAACGCGAATCGATAGCGACCCAGCGTGTCGATGCTGGCCCGCAATGACGCTTCGGATTGCTCGACGATTTGGCCGGACAACGAGAGGGCATTGTAGGCGGTTTGAAGTTCGACGCCGATCTTGTCGCGAACGAAACGCAGTTTCTGATTCGTTTGAGCGATTTTCGCCGTGGTCGATTGAACTTTGCCACGCGCCTTGCGTCGTTGGATCGGGACTTCGCTGGTGAAGCCGATCACCAATTCGAATTCACCCTTGTCGTCGGACTTGGTCGCCGGTTCACCCATGTCTTGCGAAGCTTCGGCAACGAAGTCCAAACGCGGCAGCATTTCGTTGCAGGCGAGTTGACGATCGAGTTGGATGCCGCGAATTTGGTACTGCAGAATCTGAGGCTCGGGGCGTCGGGACAGGGCGGCGGCGAGATCGGCCTGGAAGTCACCAGGTGGTGGTGGCTGGATGGCGGGGAATTTCTGCGGGATCCATTGGTCATCGGGAACGATCGGGCGGCCCCCGTCGTCTCGTAGGAACAGTCCCAGCTTGAAGGCGGTCTCGCGATACTTGCGTTCGGTTTCCAGGACCTTGGTGGCGCGTTCCGCGATCAGTTGTTGGTTGAGGATCAAATCAATTTCGGGGAACTTGCCGGCTTCGACACCCGCTTCGTATTGCTTGCCGCGTTCCTCGGCCAATTTCAGGAGCTCCTGTTGGGCCTGCAAAGCTGAGCCGGCGGCGACCCATTGCCAGTAATTCGTGGTGGCATCCAGCGAGACACTCAGCAATGTTTGTTGAACCGTCGGCCCAACGGCTTGTCGTGCCAAAGAGGCTTGGAAGACCGCAACGCGTTGCGGGTCAATCGCCCGGCCTTGCAACAGCGGCTGGATGAGCGAGGTTTTGAATTCGCCCGCGTCATCGGTTTGGCGTTCTTTGTACCAAGGTTGGTAGTAACCGCGTCCGATCCGGTACCCGGCTTCGACGTAGCCGCCCCACCAGGTTTGACGAGCGAGTTTCAATCCGTTGCGATAGTTTTCGTAGTACCCGGTTGGTTCCGCCAACGAGTACGCGTTGAGTTTGACGTCGTACGCCCCGCGCGCGGAAAGCAGTTCCCCGCTGGTCAAGCCGGCTTGCTGGCGAGCCTGCAGGATCTCCGGGTACGAACGATAAACGCTGGCGATGACGTCGGCCAAGACGAGAGCGTCGTCGTTGGTGGCCGCGGCGGTGGACGCGGAGCCATTGGTCGCAGGGATGGGGGCGGCAAGCGGATCCGTGGTTGGTGCGGCAGCAGGCTCCGCTTGTTCACTCTGCGCCACGCTGAGGAACTGCTTGAACGACATCGAATCGGATTCGATCATCGTCCCCGCAGTAGCAGCATCTTGGGCACGCGCGAGGTTGGGTGTCGCGAGATGCAAGGACGCAAGGGCAGCCACAATCACGAACGTGAGCCGAGTGCGATGTCGGTTCGCGGATGAGCTGGCAGAGTTTGCGGCCCAGGTGGACTTTATGCCTTGGGCAATTTGATCTTGGATGCTTTGTCTTTTGATTCTTCCGGTTCCTCGTTGGCCACGACCGGTGGGAATCCATTGAGTTGACGCCATATCTCTTGTCCCAAGGGAACGCGTTTGAGCAGCACCCAACCATTTGCACGGACGCCTTGTCGGAGATATCGGTCATCTGGCCAACCATTCTCCCGATCAAAATGATTGTCCGGGGTCACCAGCACTCGAAAGTTACCTCGCCCATCGTCGGTCGGGAAAACTCGGTTGACTTTGCCGCCAAACGTGCCGACGGCGACGGACGGCCAACCGACAAATTGGACGGCGGGCCATCCCTCAAATTGAAGGCGGACCTGGGCCCCCTCTTGGATCAGGGGCATGTCATTGCCACTGACTTTCATTTCGACGGCCAGCTCATCGGTGTCGGGAACGATCACGAACAGTTGATCGCCTTCTTTGATCGTGTCGCTGCCTTCGACGCCAAACCAATCTTGGATGCGTCCCGAACGAGGGGCTCGGATTTCGAGTCGGTCCAGTTCGCCACGCTTGTTCCGGATATCCAAGATTTCCTTTTCGATCGTGTTGATCTTTTGCATCGCGTCGAGCACTTTTTGCTCCGCGTCTCGATTTTTGATCGCGATGTCCTGCAATTTGGCTTCGATTTCTTCTTCCTTGGAGATCAGAGCGGCGGACAATTCATGGACTGCGTTCTGAGATTTTTGAACCTTCGCGACCTGCGATTCGACCGCTTGCCGTTTGCTGAACAATTCCTCTCGCGACACAAGGCCCTTGCCCGCGACGTCTTCGGCGATCCGCAGTTGATTGCGTTTGTCTTGCAGTTCCGCCTCCATCGATGTCACCTCATTCTTGGCCTGTTCCCATTTTTGTTTGGACGCCTCGAGGTCTTGTTTCAGTGATTCGGTCAAGCTCCGTCCGCCGCTTTCCTGCAGGGTGACAGCTTGCTTGGCGACTTCGAGTCCGGACAGCGCGGCGGCCTCTTTGGATTCCATCGCGATGATTTGCGTGTCCATCTGCGAGATGCCGTCGACCGAGAAGGGAGACAATCGCAGCAGCAATTCATTTTGTTCCACGTAGCTGCCTTCCCGCAGACCCGCTTTGACGAATTCCACCACGCCCTTGGAAGGGCTGCGAACCGGTTGCGGGCGTTCTTGCGGGTCGATCGCGACGACGGTGCCAATGCCTTTCGCGGTTTGTTGCCAGGGAACAAACACCATCGCGATGATCGACAGCAGCAAGCCTGCAAACGTGAGTTTGCCGACGAAGCGGATCCAATTGCCTGTGCGGACCAGTTGCATCGACGCAAAGTCGTCGGACGAGTGATGGCCGTGAATCATGTGGTTGTATGGGGTGGATGGTTCAGCAATTCAAAACGTCAGAGCAGTTGTCCTTCGATCGCATCGCGTCGCAACGCAACGGCTCAAGGCCCCTGGTGCCGTGAGACCGGAAGGCTGGCGACCTATCGCTAAAATTGAAATCGGGAAATGGATTCGTGACAGTTTCAAAGGGGGTGAAACGCGATGCAGGCAAAGGCAATCCGCCTCATGGACGGCGAATGAACAAGGTGTGATCGCAGCGTTCGGCGACGTCCTTGCGGTTGGTGAAGACGATCAAGGTCCAGTTGGGAGTTTCGGGTGCGAGGTGTGGCCAGAGCGCGGCACGAACGGATTCGTCCAGATCGTCCAGCAAACCATCGATGACCAGCAGTTTGGGACGCACGGCCAAGGCACGCGCGATCAGCAGGCGGAGAATTTGTTCTTCTGAGAGCGGGTAGCCACCGGTTTGCAGGGTTGTTTGCAGACCGTTTTCGAGTTGTTCGATCGTGGCGGTGAGTCCGACTTGTCCGGTCACTTCACGCACTCGGTGTTGCCCGATGCCTCGACGTCCGAGGTCAATGTTCTCGCGAACACTTCCTCGGAAAATATCGCGGGCGCCCGCGTAGCTGACCAGTTTCCCCATTCCCGAGGTGGCTGCCTGAGCGGCTTCGATGCCAGCGATTTGGATCAGACCTTCCGGGACATCGATCAGCCCGGCGATGGAACGAGCCAAGCATGAGCGTCCACTGATGTCGTCGCCGGTGATCGCAACTCGTTCCCCCGGTTGGATGGTCGCGGCGGGGATCTTCGACGACCAAGCGGTGCCACGAAACGAGAGGTTGGACCAAGTCACCTGGGCAGGTCCCTCATCGACCGGTCCGATTTCGATCCTTTGATCCGCGGGAATGTCCACCAAGTGGCCGACTTTGTCGACGCCGGCCATCAAGTCATAAAACTTCTCCAGTGATTTGCCAGCCTTGGCAAATGCACCGACAACGACGGTCACGATCAGTTCACTGGCGACCAATTGTCCCAATGTCAGGGCTCCGCCGATCACCAACCATCCGCCCAGCGCCAAGACAGCCGTTGACGCGATGATTTGCACCGTGATTGCGAAACCGACTTGCCGAATCACAACTCGGAATTGTTGTTGGCGGGCGGCGATGTAGTCGGCGGTCAGGCGGTCGGTTCGCTGAATGGCCAACCCCTCGCCACCGCTGGTTTTGAACACGGAGGGTTGCGCGATCACGTCCTGCAACCAATGCGCGACGTGGTACTTGGCAATCGACTCTTCGATCGAGGTGCGGATTCCGCCCCGTCCGAGCACCCAGATGAAGGAGACCATCGCGATGACCAGCACGATGTCAAATCCCAGCAGAAACGGATGGTAGAACGCCAGCACGACCATCCCCAAGACCGTTGTCAGGACGATGGAGACACCATCGAGCAAAAGCACCGCGGTCGCCTTTTGAATCGTCATGATGTCAAAGAAACGGTTCGCGAGTTCGCGAGGGCATTCGCCCCGGAGGTGTTCTTGATTGGCTCGAGGAAAGCGGTGGGCGAGGTCGCTGGCGATGCGAACAAATTGCCGCCGCTGGATGATTTCCACGACCACGGTTTGCAGCAAGCGGAGCACCCCCGCGATTGCCAGGCATGTCAGCAGCATCAATCCCAAGACAATCAATGGTTGGAACTGGGTGCCCCAGCTGACCACGTTGACCAACGATTCGACGGCGAGCGGCGTGGCCAAGGACAGCACGCCGGCGACAAGAGCAAACAGCACCACCATCCAAACATCACGGCGATCCAGGTTCAACAACGCGATGAACCGGCGCATCGGTGTGGGCGACGCATGATCGCCGGCATGGCCATGGGAGGTGGCGGAGACAGAGTCACATTCAAATTGCTTGCGAGCGATCAGCATCCGGGGCGCGGGCGACGTCGTGAACAGTTGCCCAAGTTTGTAACGGCTGATCACCTTGGAATTGACTTGGTCGTTCGTGGTGAACATTTCGACCGATCGCCAGTTCGCCTTTTCCAGGACTCGCAGGGACCCATCGTTGTAGGCCAGGACGATCGGGTTGCCTTCGCTGAGAAAGCCAAAGGCTTCGGCGCCCGATTCCACATGGGTTTCGTCCAGGACGATGCCGGCCTGCATGGCGCTGGTTTGCAGCACCCACAGTGGATCTTCGTCCTCTGGCATCGATTCGTTGGACAGGACGTCGGCCAAATCGATCGGCAGCCCAAGGCTTTGCCCAATCCGAGTCAAGGATCGCAAAATGGACTGGTCGTCCGGAGCAATCGCGTCAGAAAATGAAGAGGAATCCATGCGAATCAAAAAGGTGCAAACGAATGTCGGGCCGCGAACGTCGCGTCACGCTTCATCGTGGGAGGAATCACCATCATCAATGACCAAGCAGTGAGAACCGAGAAGAAAAAAGTGGCCCACGGCAGGGGGGATCGCGAAACACAACAGGTGTGAATCTGCAACGGAAGTTCATTCAACCGACCCCACGAGCTGCCATGATTTCTCACGCTGAGAGGTGAAGGAGGCTGTGTTGGTCTGCAGTTGAACCCAAGATCCATTTGGTTGGTAGCGGTACTTTTGATCGTTTTCGATGGCGACCAAGTGCACCCAGCCGTTTTGCAACAAATTGCGTACCGTGGTGTGAGCGGCGATCACTCGATCGATTGCCTCTCGGTTGGCAACCACAACGGTTTGGAGTCGCAACGGTATGTGTTCGATGTGTTCACCATTTCGGAGGGATTGTTCCGGCAGACCGGCCTGAAGATCACCCCCATTGCCGGAGAAGATTCCAAATTGGCCGACCACGTTGTGGACGGTTTTGCATCCGCTTCCAAAATGATGCGAATCCACGGTCGAGGCGTAGTACTGCATGTTGATCCAGTGTGCGACGACCATGGGGGCGGTCATGATGGATTCCAAGACGCGACCGCTGGGGTCGGACTGTGCATGGTAGCTGTGTAGGAAGGCACGGCCGTCCAAGGCAATTTCTCGCGTCAAGCTTCGGGGGCCAATCAGCATGCTGGCGTTGCCCGCCAGTCCCCATTCGGGACGCGATTGCGACCAGTCCGCGGCTCGGGCAGCCAGCGATTCAGAAGAGCTTTCGTCCAACAATGGCAGGCGTTCGCATCGAGTCAATTCGCTGCCCTCGTTCCCAATGCTTTGCAACTGCGCGACTCGAGATTGATGCGATGGAGGAATGGATTCGGTGTCCAACCATTCGATCTGATCGGTGGTGGTGTTGTGCCACGCCGCCAAGAAGTGAGTGTCCGCTCCAATCTCAATGCCTCGCTCGGCCAATCGCGTTTGAATCCGTCGATCATTCAATAGAGTGGCGGCCAACCGAGCGTTGGGGGCACCCGAGTGTCCGCCGCAGGCGCCGCAGTCCAATCCAGCGGACATCGCGTTGTTGTCGGTTTGGCTGGCGTGCCCGCACAAAACAACGAGCGGGGCGAAGTGGTTGGTCAGTCCCATCGTGGTCAGCAGGCCTTCGGCCAGGTCCGTTTGTTGGTCCAGATCGATGCCTTGTTGCAACAGTCCCTCCAGATCCAGTGAAAGCGTTCGCCCCTCCGCGGTCACTCCAGGTTGGTTGTCGGGAGCAGACTGACGAAGGTTCTTTCCCAGCAACCGACCGACCAACTCGACGCCATCGAGCAGTCCCAGGGTTTCCACGAACGAAAAGCAGCCCACGGCGGAAGTCTGGAATTGCTTCCACCGTTTTTTCCACGTGCTGATTTCTGTTCGGCGTGCCGCCTCGGTGGTCGTGGGGGTGGAACTGTGCGGGACGAGAGGATGTTGGCCGGAGCAAGCGGAGACGCAGTCGGATGCCTTTTCCTGCAGTGAAAAACTCGATTTCAGCAAGACCGGGGCGTGGACATCGCCAGAGGCTTGGCCCAGCGGAATGTACTCGAATGGCAGTCCAAAGAACCCTGCCACACCAATTGTTTCGATGTCAGCGGAGACGCTTTCCAGATGCCTCCGCAATCGCTCGGATCGAACGTCAATGCAAAACGCCATCTGGGCGATCGGACGCGACGCCGGTTGATCGAGATTGGCGGCCGATTCGGACGCATCGGGGGCAGGTGATGGCAGCGAGTCCAGCAGTTGGTCTCGATAGGCAATTTCCGACGCTCGCAGAAGGATCTTTCGAAACTCTTTGCAGGAGTCGTCGGAGGAAGCTGCGTTCAGCTTTTGAGCATTCAACCGCGATGTCCAGTCGACTTCAAACGCGAAGGCTTCGGAGATCGCGACGTCGTAGGCCAATGACATCGCCAGGAAGCCACGGAAGTCGTCGTGTTGGAATTTGCCGGATCCGAGCGGGTCGGTTTGCAAACCTTGGTACTTGGTCCAACCGCTCCAACCAGGCATCGAAAAGGCATGTGCCAACAGAAACGTTTCCCAGAGCGATCGTGGAAGATTCATTCGTTGCAGCAAATGAACGATCGTCGCTTCGGCCGTGTGAGGCAGGTCGTTCACAAACTTTCGAAAGCCCGGCAATCCGAGGATTTCGATTCCGCGATCACACCGCGCGGTGTTTCGCCAGGCTTGATACAGAGGCAGGTTCTGCCAGGGGTTCCCCCACTTCGATTGGCCTTCGTCGTAGTGAGCCGAGCAATGCTTGCCGATCTCTTGGTGAACCATTTCAGTCCAGTCCACCGGTCCGTGGGCCGTCAGTCGTGAAGCAATCGTCGCGATCGGTGGAAGCGGTTTCGCCTTCGCCGAAGAGCAATCTTTCGATGCCGCAGCCGACGAAGCCTTGGTCAATGCTTCCAGCACCTCATCCACAACAGACAATGCCTGGTCAGCTCCATGATTCTGAACTGCCGTGGCGGTCTCGTTCACCGCGGCTTCAATGTGGGGCCGCTGCAGTGCTCCGGATCGAAACTGCGAGGCAAAGTGTTCCATCGTCGGCAGCAGTTCACACTGCGAGAAGACTTGCAGGTGGTCTCGGGATTCGAAGAAGGAACGTTCTGTGAAACCGGCGTACGGATTGACTGCGACCCAATCTTTGAGCGGCCAAACTAGAGAGACCGCTTCACAGACTTGATCCAGTAATTCCTCGAGCTGTCGATAGACATGTGGGTCTTCGTACGCGGCGGGCACAAACACGCTGAGTGATGGGTCATTGGATTTGTGATTGGACGTGGACGTGGACGTGGACTTCGATGAGTGATGGATGGTCTTCATGGCATGTCTGTCTGGGTTGGCTGGTGTGAATTCAGGATGCGTTTGAAACACGAAACGGTGGTCAGGGCCTCGCTCAGGAGGTGGCGAGCAACCGGAACACGCGACGAATCCCGTGTTCGATGTAAAATCCGTTGGTCGCGTGAACTTGCATCGCGTGAACCCAGGGAAGCTGAGTGGCGGAAGCGAAACGGGTTTGCAAGAAGTACAAGCCGACAAATCCGAGCACGACCAGGGTTCCCACGACGCGGCTGTTCAGAAGTGAAGCGGACGATGGAAGGCTGGTTGAAATCAAAGCGTCGGCTGCGAGAAACCCGGTGACGTAGAGAAGGCAGATCAATGCCGCCATGGCCATCGACTGCAGCACCAAGCGTCGGGATCCTGAACGCATGGCCTCGGCGATCCAGTGAGTCACAGCCAGACACAGAACGCTGCCTAGGATCCAACCGCCGGGTTTCTCGATTGGCGAGAGACCGAACAGCATCCATGTGACGGCAAACAGTGAGCAGCTGACCGTGAATGCGAATCCCGTTTCGTACCAAGTGAGCGCTCGGTTCCATTGGCTTGCACCGGCAATCGCTTTCCGATCGCTGATGACGCTGCCCGAGCGTAAGAAGGCGTTGGATTTGTACAACGAGTGCGCGACGAGATGGATGGTCGCTGGGACGAAGGCTCCCAAACCACACTGCAGCATCATGAATCCCATCTGTGCGATGGTGGAATGGGCCAGTGACTTCTTGACGCTGGTCTGGGTCATCAGGACGATCACAGCGACCAGCGTGGTGATCAGTCCCACCATCGCCATCGTGTTCATCGACAGCGGTGACAACGCGAATACATTTGCGAACCGAATCACCAGGTACCCGCCCGCGTTGACGATTCCCGCATGCATCAGGGCGGAGACTGGGGTGGGCGAACCAAGCGTTTCAGGGAGCCAAGAGTGAAATGGGAATTGCACGGATTGGCTGGCCGCGGCAACGAACAGCAGGAAGCAGGCGGCCACTAAGATTTGCGGTGGCGATCCAGCATCCAGTTGCATCTTCTTGGCGGAGTCAAAGATGTCGGCCAGCACGAGCGAGTCAAACTCGAGAGAGAGCAGACCGAAGGCTGCGAACAAGGCCAGATCGCCAATCCGGTTGATTGCGAACTTGGTCCAGGCGGCGCGACTTGCACCGGGTTGCTCTGGTTTCAGCAACAGCAAAGAGTGCAGGCCCAAGTTCATGGCCACCCAGGCGAACGCGAATCCGATCAAGTTGCCCGAGGCGATCATCCAACTGACCGCTCCGATCGCGACCGCACTGAATCGAAAGTAGCGGGTCTGATTGAAGTCCCCATCGAGATATTGAATCGAGTACTGGCACGTGGCCCAGCCGATGAAGCTGACGAGAACCAGCATCAGACCCGAGAGACCGTCGTACAGAACCCAGTTGGTCGGATGGAACACACCGAGGATTCCCGTCTCCGCGATCGGGCGAGGAACTCGCATGATCAAGTGCACCAACAGCGTGGCGACGCATACCAAGCACTGGGTTGCGACGATGAAAGTGATCCCCTGCCGCCAACGGAAGCCAGTCCGGCGACCAAGCACATCGGGAACCAACGCCGCAAACAGGAGGAACGTCGGAAGGATCACCGGCAGCAATTTCAACCAATCAGGCATCTCTCAATTCTCCTCAAAGCGGAAGTGGAATACGCGAACACTAAAGCACGACAAGGATGTCGTCAATTATGTTTCGTCAAATCCGTGGCGGAGGATGAGGTGGAATGGTCGAGGATCGGCGGCGGTTTTGTCCTGGAACGGTTGAAATGCAAGGGTTGGGCAGGTTTTTTAAGTCGCGAATAAATTTTCGTATTTCGATGGTACAATTCGCCTTTGCGAGGCACGCCGTGGCGTGCTTGGCTTTTCACCACCGATTTCGAAGGGAACCGCGGCCCAGGCGGAATGGATCCATGGCAGCGAAAAAAGTCACTCGTGGCAGTCGAGCAACACGGTCGCCGAAACCCGACGCCAAATCCAACGTGGCGAAGAAGGCGATCTCGCTGAAGCAGAACACAGCGGAAACACGCCCCGCCGCACGGTGGACGTTTCTGACCAATCACGCGCACGTGTTGATCGTCTTGCACGCCCAACCCGATCAGGTTCTTCGCGAGGTCGCGGTTCAGGTGGGGATCACGGAACGAGCGGTTCAGCGAATCGTTCAGGATTTAGAAGACGAGGGCTTCATTCGTCGAGAGAAGGTTGGCCGCAAGAATCACTACGAGGTGCTGACTGACCAAGCGTTGCGGCATCCGATCGAAGCCCATCGCCACATTGGTGACCTTCTGAAATTGATCACGGGATGATCGAAATGGGAGCGTTCGAAAGGCGGCGTGGTGGAGGATCACGCTGCGATGATTGACGTTGCAACGGTTTGGACCCACGCGGCGGTTGTCGTCAAGCGGCGTCGCATGAAGACGTGTCGAGCAAATCTTGTTTGTTGGCGATCAGGCAGACGACTTGGATGAACGAATCGACATGCATCTTTCGCAGAATATTGGCGCGATGAGCTTCCACTGTTTTGACTGAGATATCAAGTTGGGATGCGATTTGTTTGGACAGCCTTCCATCCATCACCAAAGTCAAGATTTCGCGTTCCCGTGGGCTCAATGAATCAACGCGTTTCAGAAGACTCTGATCGGTTTGCCATCTCAGACGCCGCTGTTGATCTTGCTTCATTGCCTCGCGAACACGAGCAATGAACAACCCACCATCCAGTGGCGTGTCAAAGAAGTCTTGGGCGCCGCTTCGCATTGCCCGAGCTAAGTCGCAGGTTCGAGGTTCGCCACCCACGATGATGTAGGGTGGGCAGTAACCTTTCTCGCTAATCTGTTCTGCGAGTGTGATGCCTGCGACCAAAGAATCGCTCAGGTCCAACACCATGCATCCGGGGATGTCAGGGTTGTAAGTCTCGTAGAACTGGCTGGGGTGGTCGAACGAAACAACTGCCATACCATTCGATCGCAACAAAGTTGAAACCGAGTCCCCACGCGAGGGAGATTCTCGAATCAGAAAAACAGTGGACTTGTTCACGTGAGTGCCCCTGATCAGTGAAGTGCGTAACGGATTTTCCGCACCGAGATGATTGTTGTCGCCGTTGCGTTTCAAGTGGGGGCATTCACTTGAAACGCATGTTCTCAAAGGACTGTTGTCGATTCGATACACGGGTCGCAGTAGTGGCCTTATCGGCGCCGCCCTCGAGAGGCGAGATTAAAAATGCACCTATTGAAAGAAAAGGAAGTCGTCTGGTGGTCCCAAAGTCGCATGCGGGGGACGAGGCGGATTGGGGGGCGTGCCATTTGTGATTTTGCGCTAAGACGCATGTTGTCGGCACTCAAATGGGAGTTGGATGCTCGCTGCGACGCACTGCCGCGAACAAGAATCTCTGCGCCGATAATTCGAGGCTCAGCGAAGGAAACGCAAATGCGAAGTTCTTGTCAGAACCAACTTCGCATTTGCGGAGCGTGTTTGCGCAGGACCGCAAGTGGCTCACGGTCACATGTCGCTCCAAGTGGAAAATGGCTGCGGAGCGTTCCCCTCCTTTGTCATTCAGTGCAACCGTTATTCATGTGAGTTGACAAAGAACCGTTGGGCGGCGGACATCTTTCGAAACGCTGCAGCAGAGGGGACCGCTATCCACACCCTTGAGGATGCGAGGATGCCGCCGTTCTCAAACGGCCCAGGCCAAGTGGCTTGAGTGACATCTCAACTTCCAAATCGTTTCCACTGGATCTTCTGTCCGTGGGAGAGGCGGCAAACTCACACGAGAGAGGGGGGGCTGCGCAATGGGGTGCAGGCGTCCGTTATGAGTTGAGAATGAAGGCGTCATGCCGTGTAGGGAGAACTACCAGGGGGTTTCCCTATGGGTAAATTGAGCCGCGAAAGGCGTCGTGTGAGGGGGGAAGGTTCTAGGGTTGTTAGCCAACGAATGGAGTCGCCGGCTATCACGCCCTACCTATGAGTGATGCGATTGAAATGATTTCACCGCGTCCTGAATGAACAGTGACAACATGGAAACCTGGATCCTGCACGAATGTGATGACAAAGCGAATGCCCTTCAAAAGGGGATTCGAGACCTCGGATTGCAATGTCCACCCGAGCGATCGGTGGAACTCTGCCCAGAAAGCGATGCGACCGTTGACCCGTTCAGCGGTGAACGTCTTGTCTTCCTCGTTGTGAATCAAATTCAGACGGAACACTTCACGGTGCTGCATGCTTTGAAGCATGCCGGCGATTGCAAAGTCGTTGTAGTAGCGACGGAGGTGAATCCCGATTCGATCTTGGAGTTGTTTCGTGCCGGAGCGACCGATTTTGTTCGCTGGGGCGAATCCTTGATTGATGAGGTTGGCAAGGTCATTTCGCGATTGCGATCGGAAACGGTTCACAAGCGATGTGACGGCAAGATGCTGGCGGTCATCCCGACGGCGTCCATCAGCGATTCCAATCTTTTGTCCTGCAACTTGGCAGCCACCATTGCTGGTCAGTTGGGCGAATGTTCGCTGATTGATATGCGGGTCGGCGGGGGCGACTTGGCCGCGATGTTGAAGTTGGAACCGGAGCACACGCTGCGATCGCTTTTGAACCAAGATGATGGCGTGGATCAATCGATGGTGGAACAAGCCATGGCGTGTCATCCCTCCGGCATCAAACTGTTGGCCAGCCCACCGATCTGCAGTCGGATGAGTGAGTTGAAGTCAGAGTGGTGCGAGACCATTCTCAACATGGTTTCGGCGGGCCACACCTGCTCGGTCGTGCATTTGGACGATCCGATTCAAGCCGAAGACCTCGGAGTGTTGGAATCGTTTGACGCCATTGTGCTGGCCACTCGACTCGACATTGTTTCGTTGCTAAGGACGAAAGAGTACCTGCGGTTTCTAAAGTCGAAGCAGAAGTCCGACGCTTCGATTCATGTGATTGCGATGGGGACGGGACACGCCGGCGAGCTCCCGGTCAAGTCCGTTGAAAAGCTTTTGAAACTCAACGCAATTCACACGATTCCGGACGATCCCGTTGCGGTGACGATGTCGTTGAACATGGGCAACCCGATCGTCTTGGAGTCATCTTCGTCACCCATTGCAAAAGCGATCCGGGAGGCGACATGGACCATTCCGACGATTCGTGATTTGGTACGACCCGACAACCTGTGCCCGCCTCCGCGACCGAAGGGGTTGCTCAACAGCATTGGACTTTCCTTGGTGTCCGGGCTGATGCCGCAGACGCACTAGATCTGTCCGAGCCAGTCTGCGGAGAAGCGGTCCGTCTGCTTTCACTGGCTCGAACAAATCGGGTGCGCAGTCACTTTCCTTTCGCCGACCACCATTTCATTTCGTTGCGACGGACCGCTTCCAACTCCAAAGGAGAACCATGATGATTCGATCAGCAACGATTGATCCCGAAGCCCGTGAGAATCGGTTTCAACAATTGAAAGCCGAGATTCACGAAAAGCTAATCAGCGGGATCGACATGGCCGTTTCACGGTCAGTCAAAGAAGACCGTCTGCGAGAAGAATTGCGGCGTGGTGCCGAGCATTTGTCTCGCATGCACTCCGATCTGCTATCGCAAGCGGAACGTCAGCGACTGATTGATGAATTGGTGGACGAAACGATGGGGTTGGGACCTCTGGAACCGTTGATGAGAGACCCCACGATCTCAGACATCCTGGTCAATGGACCGGATTGTGTTTACGTCGAACGAGGCGGCGTGTTGGAGCCAACGCCGATCAAGTTTCGCGACAACGATCACTTGGTCGACATTGTGCGGAAAATCGCGGGCCGCGTGGGACGAAGGATTGACGAGTCCAGCCCAATGGTGGACGCACGATTGTTGGACGGCAGTCGATTGAACGCGGTGATTCCACCGTTGGCGTTGGACGGTGCGTTGGTTTCGATCCGTCGATTTTCGGCCAAACCGATCACGGCCAAGTCGTTGATTGAATCGAACTCGGCCACCCCGCTGATGTTGGAGTTTCTAGCCGCCTGCGTTCAAGCCCGAATGAACATCCTGATCTCGGGAGGGACGGGCAGCGGCAAGACGACTCTCTTGAATTTGCTGTCAGCGTTTGTGCCCAAGGAAGAACGGATTGCCACGATCGAAGACGCGGCGGAATTGCGTCTGCAACAACCTCATGTTGCCCGGATGGAAACTCGCGCATCCAACTTGGAAGGCCGAGGGCAAGTGACGTCTCGGGATCTGTTGTGCAACGCACTTCGAATGCGACCCGATCGCATCATCATGGGTGAGTGCCGAGGTGCCGAGGCATTTGACATGTTGCAAGCAATGAACACGGGACACGACGGTGGAATGTCGACCATCCACTCGAACGATGCTCGGGAAGCGATTCATCGATTGGAGATGTTGGTCAGCATGGCGGCGACGGATTTGCCCATGTGGTTCATCCATCGGCAAATCGCTTCGGCGATTCACATCGTTGTCCACGTCACGCGGATGCCGGGCGGTGAACGCAAAATCGTTCAGATATCAGAAGTCACCGGTGTGAACGGAGAAACGGTCAACATGCATGACTTGTTTGTCTATCGGCAGGCGGGAGTGGATGACGAAGGTCGGACCCAGGGGCGTTTTGAGGCGAAGGGGATCATCCCCCAATGCCTGGATCGCTTGGGACGCGCCGGTCGGAAGTTTGCCCCGTCCAGTTTTCGGGAAACGATCACTGCCGATGAACGAGTCAACGGTTTGCGGAGGTCACGATGATCACTTGGTTGATATTCATTGGCATCTTCTTCATCGTCGCGATCATGGTCTTCGGGGCCAGCACGGTGTTGTATCAACAGGTGCTGCGATACCAATTTGGAATTCACGAGCGATTGGCAACACTCAGCCGTGAATTGGATGAAACTGACTCGGCATCGTTGTTCAAAGAGTGGTCGCAATCCGGTTCGAACAGCATGTTTCAGGGATTGTTCCGAGGCTCCTCGTTACCAACTCTGTTGAACCAAGCGGGGATTCCGTGGACCGTGAAGCGATGGTGGATCACCGTTTCGGTGCTGGCGTTGGTGAGTGCGATGTTGGGGGCGTACTGGGACATCCGTCTGGGAATCGCGACGGGATTGATTGGGATGATGTTGCCGTTCGTGTTTCTATTCGCCAAGCAAAACGCAAGGAACCAGCAACTCAGTCGGCAATTGCCGGAAGTCTTCCAGTTGATCAGTCGCGCCGTTCGGTCGGGGCAGACAGTGACCTCAGCGTTGCAAATGATCGCCGAAGATTGTCCCTCACCCATTCGAGAAGAGTTCGCTCTTTGTTACGAGCAGCAAGAACTGGGAATGTGGCGTGAGCTCGCGTTTCGAAAGCTTGCCGAGCGAAACCAGGTGATGGAGCTTCGGATCTTTGTTGTCGCTTTGTTGGTGCAGAATCGATCGGGAGGTGACTTGGTCGAGTTGCTCGACAACCTGTCCAAGATGGTGACCAAGCGTTTGCGACTGCGAGATCGGATCAAGGCGTTGACGGCAGAAGGCCGGATGCAGGCCTTGGTCCTGATGGTGCTGCCATTTGTTGCTTTGGGAGCCATCGTTTTGTTTTCGCCTGAATACGCGGAAACGCTTTTGGAACGTCCTCGGTTGCTTGTTGCGACCGGTGTGTCACAAGGCATTGGTGCGTTGTTGATCCGTCGAATCGTCCACTTTGAGTATTGAATATGTTTGGTTTTTTGATGGGGACGCAGTGGATTGCGATCGGTGGCATCTTTGCGACCGTGTCGGTTCTGATCTACCTGGCATTTTTGCTGTGGGATCCGTATTGGCGGATCGTGGATGGCCGTGTCGCCGAAATGGCTCGCGAGGATGAGTTGGAAGACGTCGGTCCCGGAGACTCATCGGACTTCGGAGCCTCCAAAGAAGTGGCCAAGAGTGGGGCGTCTTGGTTCAGTGGCCAAAACAGCCTGAACCTTGAGAGTCAGCTGATCAACGCAGGGATTCATCATCGCGGTATGCATCGCAAGCTGTCGGTGCTGCGTTGGTTGTTGCTGTTGGTGCCACCGCTCGTTCTGGGATCGCTTTGGTTCCGAGGGGACCTGCCGCTGAACTGGGCGGTGCTGGCGAGTTCGCTGTTCATGTTGCTGGCTTACTCCTTGCCAGTCATGTGGCTGAACCGAGCCGTCAAAAAGTATCACCAAATGCTGCGAGCGGCGTTGCCCGATTTCCTGGACCTGATGGTGGTCTGCTTGGACGCTGGGTTGAGTCTTCAAGAGAGTGTTAAACAGGTGGGAGAAGAGTTGCGTTGGATTCATCCCGGGTTCACTCACGAAATCGATTTGGTCCAACACGACATTGATCTTGGTTCACCGGTCGACAAAGCGATCCGTCGGTTCGCGGATCGATCGGGCTACGATGCACTTCGCACGCTGAGTTCTTTGATCCGTGAGGGCCAGCGTTTCGGGACGAACGTTTCTGAATCGTTGAGCGGGCACGCTGACATGTTGCGATTTCAACGTGAACAAGCCGCCGAAGAGAACGCACAGAAGGCGTCGGTGAAGATCATTTTGCCGACAATGTTGTTCATCTTTCCGGCGATCTTCATCGTGTTGGTCAGTCCGGCGGCATTCAAGATCCAGGAGGCGTTTGCGGGTCAATGAAAGTTCTGGAAATGAGGTGGATCCATCGCCGCAGGGGAAAAATCGGCGACGCACCAGGCCAACGTGCCGGCGCAACCGCGACCGAATTTGCGATCGTGTTGCCGATGTTCTTGTTGCTCGTGTTCGCCTGTTGCGATTTCGCGAGAGTCATTCAGTTTCGGCAATTGGTCGCCAACGCGGCTCGCGTCGGAGCGACGCGCGGAGCGTTGAATCGGTTCACCGAGGCAACCGAAGCCGATTGGCGAAGCGATGTGGTGGATGTGATGCGAGAAGAACTGAGCAATCTTGCCTCGGTCGATCCGGCGGATTCCGTGATCGACGTTACTTTTCGTGAGCTACCCAGTGGCGTCCGGGTGGTGGAAACAGAAGTGACGGTGCCGTTTCGAACCGTGGTTCAGTGGCCGGCACTTCCCAAGGAAATCCAAGTTCATCACCACGCCGAATTTCACCAGTTTCGATAGGGATGTGGCATGATTGTTTCAAAGCAACGACGGTCGATTCATGCGTTGGGAAACCGACGACGCGGAGCGAGCATGGTGGAAGCCGTGTTCACATTGCCGATCTTCTTGTGGGGATTGTTTGCGATGCTCGATCTCGGCATTGCGGCGCTGCGAATGAATGCGTTGTCGGATGCGGCTCGTCGTGCTGGCCGGAGTGCGGTCATTCATGGATCGATGGTTCCCGAACGCAGTGGAAGTTGGGGGCCAGCGGCTTACAGCGGTGCGGTCGTTGACGCGTCCGAAATGGTGGCCTCGTTGCAACACTCGATTCCAACGATGGAACCGGAAGACGTCAGCGTGCAAATGACTTGGTTGGATGGCGACAATCGGCCAGGAGACCGAGTTCGAGTTCAGCTGGAATATCGACACACGTCGATTGTTCCCGGCATCTTGCCATGGGGCCCGTTTGACTTGGAAGGCTCGTCCACCATGACGATTGTCAACTAGGTCGACCGTGCTTTCGTTTTGAATCTCCCTTGTCGAAAGTCTTGCCGATTTTCGCTACCAGCCACTCCAACTTGACCAGGTCGTTCCATGTGCCATTTGAAAGCTGCCAATCCTTGTGATCACGACGCTGTTTCATTCAACAAGTCGGCTGGGATGCGTTGCAAACGCGAGGGGAAGATCTTGGTGTCGTTGGCGATTCTGTTGCCAACTCTGTTTGCATTCACCGGTCTGGTCTTCGATGGCGGGTTGATCGCAACGGATCAGTGGGTGCAGCAGCACGCGACCGATTCGGCCGCCACCGCCGCCGCACTGAACCTGCTAGCGGGACGGGCTGATCAGATGTCGGCCGTTGCCGCCGATGTGGTTGCGAATGGTCATGCACTTGGGGCGGCCAACGTGGTGGTTCATCGGCCGCCTTCGGAAGGTGCCTACCAAGGAGATTCAAACTACGTTGAGGTCGTCACCTCGGACACGTATGGTTCGCGATTCGTCAACTTGTTCGGCGGTTTGCGAGAGCATCCGATGGTAACGCGATCGGTTGCGGGAGTGGACTCGGTCAACCCCGGGGCCGCGATTGTGATTTTGGATCCCGACCCGGCACCCCTCTCGATCGCCGATTTGCCAACGTTGTTGCAGAACCTGGGGCGTCTCGAACTGCAAAGTTTGGCTGTCAATCAATTTGAATTGGGGCCGATCCTTTCGACGGTCCCGTTGCTGTCGGGCGTGGTCAGTGGCCTGCTGCAGAACGAATTGCTGCAGGGCGTGATGGAGGCGACGGCGGAGATCCTCGACGATGTTGTTTCCAATGCCTTGTCGCTGCACTTGCCAGCACTCACAGCAGGACTTGAGATTGAAGGGCTGGGATGCTTGGAGGTCGATGGATCCGTGCATGTCAACAACACTTGGGGAGGCGTCAACGAACGTGGCAAGTGCGTTGGGATTGATTTTGGTTACCCACACGGAATCGCCTGCATGCCGTTGTTGTCGACCACACGCTTGAAGGCCGAGCACATTCGGGTGGTTGGCGGAGTGGATCGCGAGTGGTGTTATTTGCCGTTCGAGACGGGTGAAAGTTCACCGCTGCAAGCCAATCGTTCCCCTGTGCCCAATCCACTGGAAGGTTTGCCCTCGCCGTTGTTGAGTGGTGGGGTGGGCGGCGTGTCAGCTCCGGACACGGACATTGTCAGCGTCACGTTGTCCGCGAGCGGCGCGGAGGTGGTGCTGGACGAAGTGTTAGGAGGATTGTCGTTCTTGTTGCAGCCTTTGTTCGACACGGTGCGGGATCCCATTGAACATGCCCTGTGCAACACAACCTTCTCGCCGGGCGTGTATCGATCGATGACCGTGATCGCTCCCACAGGTGGCGTCACGTTTGAACCCGGTGTGTATGTGATTTGTGGAAAGAACCCCGTCACGGAGATTTCGCTGTGCTTGCTGGGGCCGATCCAGGCAGAGGGCGTGATGTTCTACATCACCGATGCGGCCGCCTTCGATTCTGCGGGCAACTTTGTTGACGAGGCAAGTGGGGACGGCGACCCGCCGGCTCACGGGACCACCGACATCGTGCCGAGCGTCGTGATCGCACCTTTGTTGCCAGGCGGAAAGTTGACGGGCGTGAATCTGCCGGGCAGTCCGTTGGACGAGATGTTGATCTTTCAACATCCAACGGATCGGAGGCCTATCGTGATGGAGTGCCAGCAGCTGATCGGCAACAACGATCTGGCGGGCACAATCTATGCGAAGTGGGGGCACGTCCTATTGGTTGGAGCCGCTGCGGAATACGACCTCAAGATTGCAGCGGGAACCGCTCGAGTGGTCACGCTGGGAACCACTCGGCTGGCTCCGAAGAACTTGTTCTCAGCGGCCCAGGATGTCTTCTTGGTTGAGTGATCCGGTGGGGCAGAAGCTCCAGTTGCAATCTTTTGGGCTAAGAATCATTGGAGGTGTCGATCGAGGCAAACACTACTCGGGTCGGCGAGAGTGTCGGTAGTAGCTTTCCAGGCACAGCGTTGCCATCGAGGTGGTGTAAACGGTGCCGCCGTAGCCGCCCCACAGGGATTGATCGGACCAGGACCCGTCGGGCAACTGCGTCGAAAGCAGACGTTGCTTGAGAGCTGCATTCCAGGTTTCCCAGGCGTCGTCCTGCAGTTGGTGCAGCGCCATCGTGGCGTAGTACCAGTAGTAATAGTTGTCGGGGCCTTGGCCGGGCAAGTTGGCCAGCAAGACCGATTCGGCTTCGCGGATCGTGGCGTCGGGAAGTTTTTGCCCGATCAACAAACGAGTTGCCAGGGCCTCCGCCGTCATCGTTGGGGATGTGGGTTCGCCCGGACGATAGCAAGCTTGCCCGCCGGCATGACCACGTCGAACGGAATCCAAGAAGCGGGCGATGCCGTCGGACATGCGACGATTGAGAGGGGCGGCACCCGAACGATCTGCCGAGTCGATCAGGAGGGCTTGCCATCCAAGTTGGCTGAGGTCGCCGGCGTCGCCACGGTTGTACCGCCATCCACCGGTGACAGGATGTTGCATCGAACGGGTGTAGGCAACCGCGCGGCGGGCGGCTTCCATGGCGGAAGGATCGGCGGTCATGGCAGCGGTTTCGGCAAGAGACAGACCTGCCATCGCGTGGCTGTAGTGTGCCGCGTAGACGGACGCGTTGCTGGCCAGAGATCCATCGGCGCGTTGCCGTGACAACAGGAATGCGAGGCCACGGTAAACCGTGTCGCGATGCTCGCCTTCTTGATGGGTGTGGCCAGAGCCCAGCATGGACAGCAAGGCCAGCCCCGTGATCGCGGTCTCGGCATTGCGACCCGCGCCGCCGCGATGCAATCCCAGGGGCGCACGCTCTTGACCGGCACCGGTTGTCTTGGGGTCCCAGGCTCCGTCGCTGCGTTGTTGCGATGCCAAGTACTTCAGTGCCGCTTCAACAGCGGCCTCTGTGTCGGCGTCGCCACCATTTTGAATCAGGGCATGGGCTTTCGCCGCTCCGGATCGTGAGGCGAAGTCTTCATCGATCGTTCCGGCAGAAGGTTCCTTGGGCAGGGAGGTCGCTGGACGAACCGAGGCGATCTTGGCGATGGCATCGGTCTCGGTGGAGCGAATGGTGTTGGATTCGCCAGCCTCGGATGGCGGGGCAGCCATTTCCGGTGCAGATGGTTGAGTGGGTTCCTGATCGGGTTCCGCGATGGGATCTGCCAAGGCCGTTTGCAACCAGTCGTCGATATTGGCATCGAGAACGTCGGCCGGGACGGTATCACTTGACTCGGTCGGCGCGGGTTGCGTGGGGATCGCGGCGGAAGCAAGGACGGCGGGCATCGATGGCAACGGGATCTCCGTGGGCGGCGGAGTGGGATCGGATTCCGGTTCGGAGGCGACCTCGTCAGCCGCGAGTGACTCGGACGATTCCGCTTCGATCTCGCGTTCCGGGATCAATGGCTCGGGCAATTTGAGCGCTGCCAGCGGCGATGGTTCGGCGGGTGCTTCCGAGGAATCCTGCAGCGTTTCCAACATCTCGGGATCGAACATCGACACGGCAATGTCAGCCGCACCAGCGTTGGCGTCGGAATCAGACGCCGGGCCGCCACCGGACCAAAACACAGACAGTTTGGGCACGTAGAGGATCAACACGCCGTGCAAGACAACGGACGAGATCAAACAAACGATCGCCGCACCCCGACCGCTGGCTTTGCGGCGGCGGAACAGAACGATCGTGATGATCAAGAAGGTCACCGCGATGAGGGCGACCACCCGCACGATGTTGGGGTCGGCCCAGAGGGTTTCCAAGTTGTCCCACGAAGCGACCGGCGGCGCTTCGGATGCGTCGGCGACCGGGATCATCGGTGTGGAGGAAACGGTTGGCATAAGCGGATCAAAAACGGGTTAGCGTCGTTCGCTGACGCCCATCTTTTGCACGCCGGCGAGTTCAATTTGACGCATGACTTTCACGACGTGGTGAAGCGAACTGTCGCTGTCGCCACGCACCGAAACTTGCAGGCCGGGATAGACCGAACGTTGTTGCTTCAAAGTTTCTGTCAATTGTTCGGACGACATCGGAGTGCCGTCCAACAACAGCGAACCGTCGTTGCGAACTTCGACAATCCGTTGATCGGGTGTGCGGGCCATCGACTGCATGTCGGCAGAAGCCACATTGACTTGCACGCCACTGTCGCTCGCGTCCATCTTGCTGCTGACCATGAAAAAGATCACCAGCAGGAACACCACATCGATCATCGGTGTCAGGTTGATCGTGGCCTCTTCGGTTCCGCGATTGCGTTTCATCAGGCGGCCCGTCGTTTACGAGGAGCCTTGGCCGTGCCTGCGTTTTCAAGTCCTTCGGCGGAAATGCAATCGATCACTCGTTGGCAGAGTTTGTCGATTTCGCCGAGGTAGCCATCCGATTTGGCCCCGAAGTACATGTAAGCCAAGTACGCAGGAATCGCGACGCTGAGTCCGCCGGCGGTGGTCATGAGCGCGGTGCTGATTCCCGAGGCCAGCAAATCGCTTTCGCCCGCACTGGGGTCAGCAATGGTTTCGAAGGCTTGGATCATTCCCAGGACGGTGCCGAGCAATCCGATCAGCGGTGTCACGTTGCTGATCGCATGAAAGACTCGTAGGAAACGACGCAGTGAATCGCCCACGCGATCGCCCGCATCGATCACAGCTTGTTCGATTTCCATCATCGGTCGGCCCCATCGACGGACCGCGGCATGGAAGACTTCTGCCACCGGGCAATCGAATTCGTCACAGATCGAAGTGGCTTCTTCATAGCTGAGTTGGCCGTCTTCGACGCATTCGGTGAATCGACGAACGAATGGTTTGGGGATCACGCGACTGCGACGCAGTGCGATCATGCGTTCCATCGACAGACCCAAGACAATCAGTGAGCAGACCGCCAATGGGATCATCAGCATGCCGCCTTCAGCAATCTTGCTGATGAATGCGGGTGGTTCCCAACTGGCTTCGGATCCATCGGCAGCTTCGCCTTCTCCCGCAAGTTGATCCGTCGCGGGGGCTTCTGGGATCGACATGCCACCCGCGTTGCGGTCGGGGGTGTTCGATGCGATTTGGGCGACCGGTTGGGAGGCACCAAATTGCCCCCCGCCAAAGGAGTTTTGAGTTCCGCCGGAGTTGTACGGGGTGTTGTAGTTGTTGCCGAACCCGTTGTTGCTTCGCGGTTGGTTGAAACCTTGGTTGCCGTAGTTTTGAGCGATGACGGCGCCATGCCAGTTCGACCAAATCGACAACCCAATCGTCAGCACGACGACCGGTAAAAATCGCGACGCGACCGCGAGCGTTGGACGCACCCGGTTGGCGTTGGGACGAGTCTCGTTTCGATGTGAATTCATCGTCGAAGTGGGGATTCAGAGGAGGCGTCCGGTGACAACGCGGCCAATCGGCGGCGGGCTCCGGTCGCATGTTGGCTGTTCGCAAAGCGACGCACCAAAGTGGAATAGCAGACGGCGGCTTCGCGTGTCCGCCCCAATTGTTCAAAGGATTTGCCGGCTTGCACCAGGGCCGCGGCGGTCCATTGGCCTTCGCCACCGATGCCTTCGACCAATCGGTAGGCATCGATCGCTTCGCCAAAACGTTCTTGCATGTAGTAGGTTTCGCCAATCATCCATTGAGCTCGGCCGCGAGCGTCTTCGTCGGCTGACCCGAGTCTCACGACGCTTTCAAGCAGCGAACGCCCGCGGTCAAAATTCAATTGGCGAATTTCCACGTCAGCGGCCAGCAAGTTCACCAAGGCCGACTGAGGCGAGGTGGGGGAGATGGCTGCACGAGCGGCGGCGAGTCGCTGGGCGGCTTCGGTGATCGACCCGGATGAGGAGGCGGTTTCGGCCAGGCGAAGCAGGGTGGGGAAGTCGTCCGCGCCACCTTCGTCGACGATGCGTTGCCACCATTTCAGCGACGACTTGGCATCGCCGGTTTGCAACAAGGCTTCTGCGAAGAGACGTTCGACGTGCAAGTTGCGTCCGCGAAGTTGGGACGTTTGTTCGTTTCCATCCAAGTACGCTTCTTCGTCTTTGGCGGCCATCGCGAGAATGGACCAGTTCGAGGTTCGGCCCGCCCAGCGGCAAGCCGATTCGCGCACACCGGCCGTGATGACCGCTTCGGCGTCTTGGTCCGATTGCGGGCTGCTGGCGGCGACGGGTGAGATCCAACGCACTGCGATTCGTTGCGCGGCTGCATCTTGGTCGTTGCGAGTCAGGTGTTCGAGGATCGCGGCGGTCGTGTCGCCCGATTCGTCGCGGGTCGCGATCGCATTGGCAAACGCTTGCTCCGCATCGGCGTGCTCTTGTTCGGCGGACACCAACAACCCAATGGCGGAAGGTTTCAGCATCGATGTGAATTGGGGCGAGGCAACGAGTCGATCAGCGTGCTGGATCAAATGCTCTGCCAGTGGACCGTCGCACGGTTCCAGTGGATGGTTGTTGCAGTGCGAGACAATGGCTTGCAGGCAGGCCCCCGAATCCGGATGTTGAGAGAGCAATTGCTGCAGTGTTTGATCCGCTGCGTCGGATTTTCCGGTCCGAAACTGACAGGACATCTTCATCAGCAACGCGGATGGCACATCCGCGTGGTCCGCATGGTGCTGCAAGAACTGGTCGATGGCAGTCAAGGCAGCCAGGTCGTCTTCGCCCGACATGGCAGTGCACCAAGCCAGTCCCAATCGGGCGGTGGCCAGTTGAGGGCTGTCGCCGCTTTCGATGACCATTTGATAGGTCGATTGTGCTTGGTCGAGATGGCCTTCGTCCAGCAATCCCGAGGCGACGGTCATGCAGGTCCCCGTCCATTCCGGGGTGGTCACGCCGAACTGGTGGACTTCGTTGAGCCAGCGGTGTGCGTCCATGTGCCGGCTGGAACGAGACAGGCCGTTGGCGGCGCTCAGCAACAAATTGGCGGCTTGATCCGCGGTCAGCGCATCAGGGTCGTTTTCTTTCAGACGCATCACGGCGTAGGCGGCCATGTCGTGCACGTCCGCTGCACTTTCGACTTGGTTGCCGGTGGCGTCCAAGCGGCGAGCCAATTGAACCAACGCGGCGATGGATCGAATCGAGGAACTCTCGTTGGCGGCGATGGTGCGCGCCGTGGCAATCGCTTCTTCCCAATCGGCACCGTGCGTTTGTTGCAAAAGCAGGCCTGTGGCGGAGGCCAGTTTGGACTCATCAGCGAGGGCGAACGAGGGCACCAACAACGCGCTCAAGATCACCAACGCACCCAGCCGTTTCCAGCGAGACGCCCTTGGAAAGGGACGTGACGTGTTTCGGAGGAAGAGAAGGTTCGACTGATTGTGAGTCACAGTCATGGCTGAATCGAAAGATCGAGAGGAGGGATTCAGAGAGCCGTCTTGGATGAAGATCGGGCGAGGCTCCAGAAGTCCGGTGACTTTGGAGACTCGCCCGTTCAGAGATTCTGCTTCGTTCAAGCCGCGGCGCGGTTGGCTTGTTGGAAGTACGACGCCACCGACTCGACAACGCGAATTTGTTCCGCTTCGGTCAACGATGGGAAGATCGGCAGGTTCAGCACTTCCGCGCTGGCCGCTTCGGTGTGTTTCAATCCGTCGTGGCGGAAAGGGACGTCTTGGAAGCATTCTTGGTGATGCATCGGCACCGGATAGTAGATCTCGGATCCGATACTGCGCTCCGACAAATGAGCTCGCAAAGCATCTCGACGGCCGCCGGGAACTCGCAGGGTGTACTGGTTCCAAACGTGGCGAGCGTGGGGGTCGTGGTAGGGCGTGACCAACTGGTCATCGCTCACCAAACCGGCTTCCGTTAGCAAACGGGTGTAGCGATTGGCGTTGATTGTGCGGGCTTCCACGGCGGCATCGAGATGACGCAGTTTGACGCGAAGGACGGCGGCTTGGAACGTGTCCAAGCGGCTGTTGATGCCGACGACTTGGTGGTAATAACGCGGACGCATGCCGTGACCGGCGAACAATCGCAGACGATCGGCAAACCCGGCGTCCGTTGCGGTCAGAATTCCGCCGTCACCCATCCCGCCAAGGTTTTTGGTGGGGTAGAAGCTGAAGCAACCAACGGTCCCCCAGTTGCCGGCAGGCCGGTCCTTGTAGGCGGCACCGATGGCTTGAGCGGCATCTTCCACGACGGGAATCTTGTGCTCGGCCGCGATTTCGCAGATCCGATCGATTTGGGCACACTGACCGAACAAGTGAACCGGAATAATCGCGGCTGTTTTTTCGGTGATCAACGACGCGATTGATTCTGGATCGACGTTGTAGGTATCGGGTAGAATGTCAGCAAAGACCGGCGTCGCACCCAGTCGGGTGATGCAGCTGACCGACGCGAAAAACGTGAAGCTGGGCACGATGACTTCGTCGCCCGGTTGAATGTCCAGGGCCATCAACGCCAGCAATAAAGCGTCGCTTCCGGAGGCACATCCGACCGCGTTGGGCGTTTGAGTGTAAGCTGCCACTTCGTTTTCCAACTCGGTGACATCCGGGCCAAACAGGAAACGGCCGCTGTCGAGCACTTCGGTCAACGCTTCGAGAAACTCGTCGCGGAGCGGGGCGTTGTCGCGATTGACATCCAGCAGAGGGACGCCGGGGGTACCAGCAGTCATGGCGAGACTCTTCCGTGAAATTGATGCGGGATAGTCGAAAGTCCATTTTCGACCGTGTCGACGCACTGACGCGTTGAAACACTTCTGCTTCAATACGGTGCTCCCACATCAAACGTCAAGACCGACCCACCGACGACGCACTCCAAGAATCTCCCCACAATTTCACGAAAACCACATGGCGAAGAACAAAAAAGCCAGAATCCCACACAAATTTCTGCCCTGGATAACAATCCGGAAACAATACAGTTTGACGCACGCCGAGGTCCAAATGGCTCGGGAATTGGGGCTGGAACCACGCCGATTTCCAAGCTACTCGAATATCAAGGACCAGCCTTGGAAAAAGCCCCTGAAGGAATTCATCGCCGAGTTGTATTTGAAGCAAACTGGCCGGGAGCAACCTGAAACGGTGCATTCGATGGAGGACTTGGCCGCTCAGCATGTCGCGCGTCGATTGGCCAAAAAACAAGAGAAACAAGAGCGATTGGCCGCGGAAAAGTTCGCGGGCGACGATTCCGAATCGGTTTGGCCGAGCTCGGAACCCGAAGCAACCATTCAGGCCGCAGGCGAGCCGGGTCCGGCTCCCGTGGCCGAAACCAACCCCGATCCGGTGGGCGAACCGGTTGCCGAAGTTTCACCTTGGGAGGCGAAACCAGAGCTTTCTGTGTTCGATCCTGAGTCGGAAGCAGTATCCGAGCCCGAGGCGCCCGTCGTGGAAGCGGCGCCCCCTGAAGCTGAGCGAGAAGCTCAACCGGTCGCTGAAGTGCCGGTTGCTGAAGTGCCGGCAGATGTGCTTCCAGCCGCCCCGGAACCGCCGACCGTGCCGGAACCCGCATCCGAGCGGGCACCTGCAGTCGAGCCTGAACCAGCCGCTGAGCCTGAATCCGCAATCGAGCCCGAGTCGCCCGCTGCACCCGCACCGGCGGAGGAAGTCCCTGCGGCTCCACTCAGCCCTTGGGAGGCCGCGCGAGCCCGAATGAAAGCCAAATCGGCGGCGAAACCCAGCGATCCGGATTTGACATCGGGCCCCCCCACGACTTAGCTTGAACGTTCGCAAACTGCGTCCATTCGCCGCTCGACGATTTTCGGCGGCGATCCGTTTCCTTTGATTGGAAAGAGTCAAACGATGGCTAAACGTTGGATCTCAGCTCTGGCTGTCCTGTTGGTCGCCGCCACCACCGTGGTCGCCGCCGATGTTGCCGAGAAAGCGGTGGACCTGAAAGACGTCAAATGCGTCGTCGCACCTCGCGACGCCCAGGCCAGCAAATCGGCGGAGTACAAAGAAGGCAAGGTGTTCTTCTGTTGCAACGGCTGTGCAGGCAAGTTCGCCAAGACGCCCGAGACGTTTTCAACTCAGGCCAACCGTCAACTGGTGCAAACCAAGCAGTACGAACAGAAAGCCTGCCCCTTCAGTGGCGGCGACCTGAACGCCGAAACACTCATCACGGTTGACGGTGCCAAAGTCGCTTTCTGCTGCAACAATTGCAAAGGCAAAGTCGAAAGCACCGAAGACAAGAAGCAAGCTGAGTTGGTTTTCAACGACAAAGCGTTCAGCAAAGGTTTCCAAAAGAAAGCCGAAAAGACCGACGATTGATACAACGTCGCATCAATCCAAACAACGAAACCCAGTTGGAATTCCCAACTGGGTTTTTTCGTAGCGACGGTTCTTTCCTGTCACCTGCTCCGCAAATGCGGTTTCGCCGACTGATCCGAATCGCGAGAGAGGGTGCGTGTATTGGCGGATTCAACAGGTTGGAAGATTGAAGTTGAGTTCTGGACAACGGGTGAGTCTCAGCGTTCCCGCGTCTCACCGCCTCTGCGTCAAAACCAAATCGCCTCCGCGCCGTCCCTCTGGACCCGCCCGCGTTCCCCGCCAACCGTTGAGGGTGCCGGGAGCAGGCGCAACCTTCGAGGCTTCATGCCTTCGGCAAAGGCTGACCGCGGGGTGAAACCCCAAGGCTTTCGGCTGCCGTCGCTCCGTGACTGGTTGTGCGTGTTGGGGTGGGAGCCAACAACCGCGGAGCGGTGGCAGTTGTCAGCCTCGGGTTTCAACCCGAGGTCTCGGTTGCAAACCGCCGCCCCTCAAGCCGCGGAGCGGCGGCAGACGTGAATCTCCAGAAGGTGCCTGGCACCTTTCGGAGCTGTGGGAACTCCCGAGAGCCTGGACTGCGGTCGCTGCTGCGCGTTGCCGGTTGACAGCAGGACGCTCACCTTTGAAAGACGCACCCGTCGCAGATGCGCCACAAGCCCAACGGGCGGATCCTACTCTAGCCCAGGGCAACGCCTGGGCTGATAAAAATGTTGGCAGGATGGTAAGTGTGCGAACCGAATGCAACTCATTGAAAAAGTTAAATTGACAATTGAAAAATGCAAATTGATGCGATTTTATCCACGCATTCCGGCATTTTACAATTGTCAATTTGCACTTTAACTTTTTCAATAGCGACAAACGCCGTATCAATACCATTCGTCGGAAACCGCCCAAACCGCCTGGTTGATTTCATCTTCATCAGCCCAGGGCAACGCCCTGGTTTTATGCCGCCTTCTGCAAGCTGCAGGGAAGTCGCGATCAAGGCGCGGAGTCGGCAGGGATGCCGGTTCGGTTAGCGCGTGGGCTTGGCGGCATCCTTTGGCATCCATTTCGCTAACTCGTCTTTGACGATTTGGAGCTCCGGTTTGCCAGCCAAATTCTCGTACTCGTACGGGTCGTTTTGGCTGTCGTACAGTTCCTCGTCCCCGTTGGCGTATCGGATGTAGCGATACCGTTCGCTTCGCACCGCGTGATTCTCGTACCCGTGCGTCGTGATCGCGGGAACATTCCACTCGGAGGTCGGGTTCTCCAGCAACGATGTGATCTCACGACCTTCCACGTGATCCGGGATGGGCACGCCGGACAGTTTGCACAGCGTCGGATAGACCGACATCAAATCGACGGTTCGTTCGCAAAGCGTTCCGGGAGAAGTCATTCCAGGCACGACCCAGATCATCGGGGTTCGCGTTGGTTCTTCCCACAGAGCGAACTTGCGCCAGTGTTGTTTTTCGCCGAGTGACCAACCGTGGTCGGTCCACAGGACCAGGATTGTGTTGTCCTTTTGCGGGCTGCTTTCATACGCATCAAGCAACCGGCCTAGGTTCATGTCGGTGTAGGCACAGGTCGCAAGGTAGGACTGAATCGCAGCTTTCCAGCGGCCAGATTTCAAGAATTTCTTGTGGTCTTTGTCGGCACCCGCCATCCGCAGACCGGCTGGGGGCAAATCATCCAGGTCGTTTTCGCGGTGGGGCGGCAGCTGAATCGAATCCAGAGGAAACGCGTCGTAGTACTTTCTGGGAGCAACAAAGGGTAAATGGGGTTTGTACAAACCGCAGGCGATGAAGAATGGTTGGTCGGATCCCTCATTCAATCGATCAATGCAATAGTTCGTGGTGTGCCAATCGATCAGGTCCTCATCCTGCAGGTCGGGATGGACTTTGTCATTGTGAAATCCATCCATCTTTTGAACACCGGGACCGTTCGAAGACAAACCTTTTTTGGACATGTAAGCGGTCCATTCGGAGGGATGGTAGTCCATCGAATGATAAATCTTACCCGCACCAAAAACGTTGTATCCCGCTTTCAGGAATTGAGCGGACAGGCCATCGCCCGCGGGTTGGTGCTTCTTCCACTGGTCGCCATTCTTGTAGCAACCGGTTGTCCAAGGGCGACGCCCACCCATCAACGCACATCGAGATGGTTCACAAGCGGGAACGGCACAGTAGGCGTTGGTGAACGCCACACCCATTTTGGCCAGCCGATCAAAGTTGGGTGTCTGGGCTTGAGGATTCCGCCCCATGAACGTCAACCAATGATTGAGGTCATCAACCGCCACCATCAACACATTGGGTTGTTTCTTCGTCACTGTTTCGGCAGCGGGAACGTGCGTCTGATAAGAGAAAAACGCAATGCAGAGAACGATCCAGAGCAATCTGAAAGACATGGCAGAATGGATGGGGAAATGTGGGGAGAGGAAGGTGGAAATCGGAGATCCAGTCGAGCAGCTCGGCCGGAATGATCGGGCATAACTGTGCGAGTCGATTGGGGTTCGCCCCGGTTGTACGTGGGAGCAACCACGCTCGCCAAAACCGGTTCCATGCCGAAAGGCACTCGCCGACTTACTTGCAGAATCAGATTGTAGATGACTGCTTGGTGCTGCTGGGATCCTGTGTGAGGGAACGGCCAGGTGTTTGATGGGAGCTGAAAGAAACGATAGTTTTACCTTGATTGGGGGGGCGTCGTTCTGATGGCAATTGAAAGAGGGGAACGAATGTCAGGGCGGTGTCTGATCGTTTGTATGTGACTTCATCGTATTCAAAGACCCATCTGTGAACGTAAAGACAGAAAGGGTTATCCCTCGATCTTCAAAATTCTCTGCTTTCCCCCTGCAAAGAATTGATAGGGTGAAATGGCCTGGACGTTCAGGCTGACTTTTCTTTCTACGTTAAGAGGGTTGCAAATGAGGCGGCTATTATTTGGATGTGCGATCTGTGCCATCATGTGTTCGTCGGAAGTTGCTCGAGCTGCCGTGGTCGGAGGCAATAGTTCGTCCGATTTTCTTGCAGTGGATTTGGAATTGGATCTTTTGCCACTAGTAGGAGGTGGTGTTGTGGTCGACGCCCAGATCAATGGGTTGGCACCAGCGTTTGGCACATCGCCGGCACCTTACACCGATACCGAGACGGTTTTGAATGTCGCCGCGAATGCCGGCAATATCCCGGTCATTTCGTTGGGGAACGTTGCGGACGTGACGGCAAGTTCGGTGACGTCCTTTGCAGCATCGAATGTCGACGGACTGTCAGGTTCTAGGAACGCGAATTCCAGTCACGTGATCGAAGATCTTGACTTGTCCGTCGTTGAATTGGCTGCAGTGGATCTGATTTCGATCACTGCAGATGCGATCACAGTGAACTCAGCGGTGGATGGTGATTTTGGCTCGCTGAGTTCCATTGGAACGATGGACGTTACGAACTTGCAGATCAGCGTGTCGGGCGTCCAAGTCGGTGCCACACTCAATGGATCGATCGCCGCAAACACAGGGATCGATCTCTCGTCGGTCTTGGGAGGTGCGTCGTTGATTCTGAACGAGCAATTGCTATCCGGCGACGGGATCAGTAGTTCTGGGTTAGCTACCAATGCGATCAGTTTGCGATTGACCGATGTCGGCGTTACTGGAGTTGGAGAGCTCGATGGGAATGTGTTCGTTGGTCTTACCAACGCGGGATTGCAAGCTTCCGCCGTTCCTGAACCCTCTTCGCTGGCTTTGCTGGGAGTCGTTGGTTTCGGCGGTGCCTGTTGGAGAGGCCGACGCAAAGTTGCTGGGCCGGCAAGCCAAGCATAGGGAGTTGGTCCAGAATGGAATGTCGCCCATTGAGTTCGAAGGATGATTGGTGTTTTCCGATCACCGGAATCGATGGGCGTTTTCTATGCCATGCTTGCAAGCAAACACTGAGACTCAGGTCAACACGTCGGCGCGAATCTTGGTGAGCAGTTCGATTGCGTCTCCGATCTCTGCCTTTTGACGCGTGGGGTCCTCCGGAATTTCGCGTTCGATCGTCAGTGGGCCGGCGTAGCCGATTTCTCTCAGCGTCTGCAGGTAGGTTTCCATGCCGACGTCGCCTTGTCCCAGGGGGACTTCGCGTCCAAACGTGACGCCAGGCTGATCGCTCCACAGGCCGTCTTTGCAGTGAACGCTGCGGACATGGGAGCCCACTTTTCGAAGCGCTTCGATGGGGTCGCCGGATCCGTACAGAATCATGTTGGCGGGATCGAAGTTGATTTTCAGGTTGTCGCGTTCGACCGAGTCGATGAACGTCAGCAGTCCGTCCGCGGTTTCTTGACCGGTTTCCAGGTGCAGAAACTGTTCGTTGGATCGGCAGTGGTCGCACAGTTGCTGGGTGACCTCGACGATGCCTTCGTAGTCTTCATCGGATGGATCATGCGGAACAAATCCCACATGCAACGCCACGCAGTCGACGCCCAGCAAGCGAGCGAAGTCGCTGATTTCCATCATCTCTTTCAAGCGTGATTGGCGTGTCGCGGGTGGAACCAGACCGACGGTTTTGATCACGGTTGGAATGTCGGCGTAGCTTTCGCCCTCGAACCCACCGAAGACGGCGGTGCACTGGACGCCGTATTCATCCAACTGGGCTTTGAATTGTTGAGCGGCTTCGGCGGTTCGGTTGCCAGCGTGTGGGGCGTGCAGCTGAATCGTTGGCACTCCCAATTCACGAATGACTGGCCAAGCGACTCCCAGTCCCGCGTCGATGGAAGCAAATACACCAAGGGGCCATGAAGACATAAAACGGTCCTTTCAGAGAGTAGGTCGAAGAAGTGTGAGGCGGGACGCGGAAGGGACTGCGTCTGCCGAGCCGTTCTCAGCCGAGCAGCACGCGAGCGACGTTGATGTAGATCACGATGCCTAAGATATCAACTATTCCGGCCACAAAGGGGTTGCTCATCAGAGCGGGGTCCAAACCCATTCGTTTGAATAAGATTGGCAGCGTGACACCGCACATGCAGCCGCAGAAGATGACTGACAACAGCGTGCAGGGAATCACGAGGGCTGCCCAGGCGGTCGGGGCAATTGCCAGAGCAACCAAAAAGCCGATCAGCGAGAGGAAGCTGCCCAGGAGCAACGAAACAACGAATTCCCGCGAAAGCACTCGCGGTAGATCGCTGTTCTTGACTTCGCCACCGGTCATGGCGGTGATGACCAAGGTTGCCGATTGGCTGCCCGAGTTGCCACCGGCGCTGATGATCAGCGGGATGAACCAAACCAGCCACGCGAAGGAATTCAGTTCATCCTCGTAGGCTCGCAGGGCAAATGCGGTCAGCAACGCGGCGAAGAATAGGATCGTCAACCAAATGCCGCGTTTGTACGACAGCTTGATCAACCCGATTCGCAGGAAGTCATCTTCCAGCGGTGCGACAGCGGCGATGCGCTGGGCATCTTCGGTCAATTCTTCTCGCACAACATCGATGACATCGTCGTGAGTGATGATGCCCAGCAACTGACGTCCCGAATCAACCACGGGAATGGCCAGCAAGTTGAACCGTTCGACTTTATTCGCCACGGACTCTTGGTCTTCGCCGACGAGCGCGACGACGACGTCGGTTTCCATCAAATCGCCCAGCGTTTTGGTGGTGTTGCTGATCGCGGAAACCAGTTGCCGAGCCGACACGATGCCGCGCAGCAAGTTGTTGTCGTCGACGACGTACAGGTAGTAAATCGTTTCCAAGTCGCTGGCTTGGCGACTGAGTTCTTCGAGCGCTTCGCGAGCGGTGAAGCGTTCGGCCAACTTGGCCACGTCGGTCGTCATCAACGAGCCAGCGGTGCCCTCGACATACGAACGCAATCGTTCGATGTCACGGCGATCGATCACCGGCAACAGCGGCAGGATCTTTTCGACCGTTGCCGTTGGCAAAGCGTGAATCAGGTCGACGCGGTCATCGGGTGGGATTTCCTCGATCAACTCGGCGGCCTGATCGGCCGGCTCCCGAGTCAACATGTTCAGCTTTCGGTCCTCTTCGAAGTAACCGAAAATCTCGGCTCGCCGGTAGGGTTCGGCGTGTTGCAACACCGCCCAGACCTCGGCGTCTTCCAGCCCTTCCATGAACTCGGCCGTGCGGCCAGGGTTCAGAGTCACGCAGAACTCCCGCAGGTCAGTCTCCTGACCGAGTTGCAGCATTTCGCGAAGTTCGGGCAGGAAGAGCGTGTTGACCATCTGGACCTCGAGAGACTGAATTCATCGAATCCGGTTGCGTCGGAACTGTTCCGAGCGTTGATTCCTCCCAGCAACCACGTTGCCGAATGAGGCGTCGTCAGTTGTTGACGCGTTCGACGTATTCGTTGTTGATGGTGTTGATCTTGATCACGTTGCCTTCTTTGATGAATCCAGGCACGTTGAACTCAGCACCGGTTTCGACGAGCGCGGGCTTGGTGACGTTGGTGGCCGTGTCGCCCTTGGTTCCGGGGCCACACTCAGTGACTTCCAGGTGCACGTGCTGAGGAGGCTCGACCACGATCGCGGCGCCGTTGTACAGCGTCATCGAGCACTCGGTGCCGTCCTTGAGGTACTTCCAAATGTCGCCGGCGACGTCGTTGGGGACTTCGTATTGCTCAAAGGTGGTGCCGTCCATGAACACGTAGTCTTGGCCTTGGCGATACAAAAATTGCACCGTGGTTGTTTCCACGTCGGCGGCTTCGAGCGAGTCGCCGCCTTTGTACGTCCGGTCCAGCGAGGTGCCGCGAATCAAGTTTTTCATCTTGCACTTGTACATCGCGTTGCCCTTGCCGGGTTTGACGAAGTTCATTTCGGTTATCAAATAAGGTTCGCCGTCGATTTGAACCTTCAGTCCTTTGCGAAAATCGCTGGTGTTGTACGTTGCCACGGTGGGCTCCACTATCAATCGGAAAAGCCAAACGGAAAATAATCAGTGAACCGAGTCCTGGGAGGAAACGTTCGTGGGGGCAGTTTAGCGGCCAAAACCGAATTTGTCCCGGTGGGGGAACCGCCTCAAAACCAAGGTTCCGACGATGTTTCTGTGCAAAAAAGCGATGAGTTGAAACGAGAGTCCTTGCAAACCAAAGCACAACCCGAAACCGCGAATTGGCGTGGCTCGATGAAGCGGGCCCTTCGCTCGGTGGGGGAATTGCGCCAACACCTGAATTTGGACCCTCCAGCGGGTGCTCTCGACAACTCGCAGGTCGCCGAAGACCACGGTTTTCCCGTGTTTGTGCCGCTGGAATTTGCTTCGCGAATGAAGCCCGGCGACCCCAACGACCCGCTGTTGCGGCAAGTGTTGCCTGTGCCCGAGGAAGCCGTCTCGCCCGAGGGTTTCAGCAGCGATCCGGTGGGCGATTTGCACGCCGCCGTTGCACCGGGGTTGCTGCACAAATACCACGGTCGTGCACTCGCGATCACGACGGGCGCCTGCGGCATTCACTGTCGATATTGCTTTCGTCGCGAATTTCCGTACAGCGAAAACAGCAGTCGCGGCGACCACCTCGAGTTGGCCCTGAAATACCTGCGGGAGCAGGATTCGATCGAGGAGGTTCTGCTCAGTGGGGGCGATCCGCTAACGCTGACCGATGATTCGGTGGCCGATTTGATGCAGCAAATCGAGGCGATTCCGCACGTCCGCCGGTTGCGCTGGCACACGCGGATGCCGATTGTGATCCCGTCCCGAGTGACGAATGCATGGATCGAACGAATGCGATCCTCTCGATTGACTTCGTGGGTGGTCGTTCATTGCAATCATCCGGCCGAACTGGATGCCGAAACAGGCGCGGCGCTGATGCGATTGGTCGACGCGGGGGTTCCGGTTTTGAACCAAGCCGTCTTGTTGCGAGGCGTCAACGACGACGCGGAGGTGCTGGAATCGTTGTGCCGGAGGCTGATTGATTTGCGAGTGATGCCGTATTACTTGCACCAACTGGACAAAGTTCGTGGGGCGGCTCACTTCGAAGTCGACCAGGATCGTGGTCGCGCGCTGATCCGTGAGTTAGAATCGCGTCTGCCCGGTTTCGCCGTTCCCCGATTTGTGTGCGAGCAAGCCGGTCAAGCATCCAAGACACGGCTTTGATGGGAGTTCGTTCCGGTGAGGCAAAGCCAGGACGTGCCATTCGTGTTTCTGGGTTGATCGCCACTCATCGAGAATTGCATTGAACAAGCCGATCGCTGATTCGCCGATTTCCTCTGCCGCGACCTCCGGCAGTGTTTCCAATCCGGTGTCAGCATGGCTGCAAGCGTCGTTTGCGTCGGTCGTCAACGCCTTGCATTTCAATCCCGTCGCAGCGTTCCGTAACAACCCGGTCCTGCAACGAGAGTTGCTGGTCAATTTGCGAACGAACCGATCGTTCCTGCTGTTGCTGGTTTACCAATTGGTGTTGGCCGCGGTCACCTTGGTGGCTTGGCCTGACGACGAGCGATTGGATCTCAGCCAGGACCCGCCCTCGGCGCGTCGTTTGGTCGATTTGTTTTTCCTTGGCCAATACGTGATCGCATCGTTGATGGCCCCCAGTTTCGCGGCGGGGACCATTTCCGGTGAGAAGGAACGGCAAACCTATGAGATGTTGCTGGCCAGCCCATTGAAGCCGAGTGCGATCGTGCTGGGAAAATTGGTCGCCGCACTGACCCATTTGGCGCTGCTGATTGTCGCGTCGCTGCCCATCATCGTGCTGTTCTTGCCGCTCGGTGGAGTCAGCGTCTACGAGGTCGCGGCGGCCTATCTGGGGCTGTTCATCTCGGTGGTGCTGTTTGGCGCGATCGGGGTGTTTTGCAGCAGCTACTTTTCACGGACCAGCAATTCGTTGGTGGTCAGCTACTTGCTGATTCTGCCGTTGGTGATCGGTGGCGTGTTGATGTGGCAGATGCTGGCCGGGGATGGTTTGTTGCGGCTCAAAGTGGTCGTGTTGGTGGTGCCCGCGTTTGCCCTGGCGGCCGTTACGCTGATGTGTGCCGCGGCGGCTTCCCGGATGCTGTATCCGCCGGACGTGGGCAGCGAAGGCAAGGAGGTCGTGGACCTGGAACAAGAAGCGGCGGAAGCCGTTGGGTTGGTGATTCAGCCCGATCAATTCCCCGATCGGTTGTTCGCACCGCCACGACGAGAAACGTTGATGGCCGATGGTGCCAACCCGGTTTATGACAAAGAGATTCACGGTGAGATCTTCAGCCAGGGCACGTTGATGCTGCGGTTGGTGATTCAGATCAGCATCTTGCTCGCGATCCCGTTGATGGGAGCACTGTTGTTTTGGCAAACCCCGCACGCCCCATGGTTCGCGGTCTATGTGATCGTGTTCAACATGTTGGTTGGACCGGTGTTTCTGGCCGGGACGATGACCAGCGAACGTGAGCGGCAGACGTTGGATCTGTTGATCACAACCACGTTGTCGCCTTGGAAGATCTTTTGGGGCAAGTTCATCGTCGGCTTTCGGGTCGCGTTTGTACTGACCAGTTTCCTGGTTTGGCCGATGCTGCTGGGCGTGGGGCTGAACACGGATTTTTATTCCAGTTGGCCGTTGATCGTTGGTATGTTTGCGATCCCCGTTGTGGTCAGCATCGTCAACGCAGTGATCGCGATGACCGCCTCGCTGTATCAAGAACGCACGTCGATGGCCTTGATGACCACCTACCTGGCCTTGATCGTGTTGTACGCGGTTCCGCCGGGCGCTCGGGTGTTGGCGTCGACGCTGGGGCTGTCATCAACTGTTCAGCAGTGGATTGAATGGACGGGGGTGGCCAGTCCCTTCTCCGCTTTGTTTTCGCTGCCGATCGGACCGCTCTTGATGCGTGGAGATTCGTCTTACGCGGGGCAACCGGTGTTGGTGATCGGGTACTTCGTCTGCAGTTTGCTGGTCATTGCGTTGGCGGCCTGCCTGATCGCCTGGAAGCTGCGCCCGAAGCATTAAGCAGGTCGGCTGGAATGATCGGGCACAACCATGTGAGCCATTTGGACGTTAGCCCCGGTTGCGAAATGTTTGCTATCAACGATGTGATAGCGAATGCAATTTTTCTTCCGGCTTCTATCTTTCTTCATCCCGGTAGGAATTTCAGATGGTAGCCGGGGGTCGCTGCGTGGGACGTTCGAAAAATAAATGGTGGCTGGCGTCTGGGTTTCGCCCCGGATGGGGCCGTCGTGGGAGTTGGGGGCGTCCCTCGCTCACGCTTCGGGTTGTGATGGGTGGTCTTGGCCGACTCGGACGGCAAGAGTGCCCGTCCTACATTCGTTGAAACGTCGTTGGCGACTGAGTCGACAAGCCGTCAACATTTGACGCTCTGATAGCGGATGCAAATTTTCTTCCGGCTACCATCTGTCATCCCGGTAGGGATGAAAACTTGCGCAAACGAACACGCTCCACAACACCGAATATTTACCAGTCCAGCGTTAGCCCCGGTTGCGCGTGAAAACCGTGGCTAGCGCCAACGGCTCACATACCCGACGACACCTGCGTACCTGCTTAGGAAGGGGACAGAGCCACAGGGACGCAGGGACTCAGGACTCAGGTGAGGTTCGAAAACGCTTGTCTCGGATCGGTGTCGGACCTTGCGGCAAATCCGCGAAAATGACAGTCTACCGGGCCCGCGATTTGCGATTGAAATCCGTCTCCCTTCACCTGTTGCAGTGATTTATGAGCCTCGTCACGACTCCATTCGGCCAAACCAAGGACGGGAAACCAGTCCAGAAAATCACGCTGACCAATTCACACGGCCATCGTGTCTCGGTGATGAATTGGGGAGCATCGTTGCTCGAAGTGGAAGTGCCCGATCGCGATGGCAAGTTGGCGAACGTCAACATGGTGTTTGACTCGCTCGACCGATACCTGGATTCACATCCCGGTTTCGGAAGTTCGATCGGTCGGTTTTGCAATCGCATTGGCTTCGGCAAATTTGAGATCGACGGCGAGGCTTACCAGGTCACCGTCAATCACGGGCAGCACTGCTTGCATGGCGGCGAAGTCAATTTTTCACACAAGTGGTGGGATGCTGATCTGGTTTCCGGAAAAGACGGCCATGGCAATCCGGAGGTTGGTGTTCGGTACAGCTTGGTCAGCCCCGATGGCGACGAAGGTTTTCCTGGGGAGGTGACCGTGACGGCGGAGTATCGCTGGAACGACGCCAGCGAACTGACGATCGAGTTCACCGCGACGACGACCAAGCCAACGCATGTGAATTTGACCAACCACAGCTACTGGAATTTGGCTGGGATCTCACCTGGCGACGGTGGAGCCAGCTCCGTGCGTGACTACCTGATGTTGTTGCACTGCAACGAGACATTGGATGTCGATGACGATTTGATCCCGACCGGATCGACGTCCCCGGTCGAGGGCACACCCTTTGATTTCTTGCATCCTGAAACGATCGGCAAACGAATCGAGCAGTTGCCTGCGACGAAGGGTTATGACCATTGCTATGTTGTCGCGGGAGAGCCTGGCACGCTACGACCGGCAGCTCGCGTGGTTGATCCCAAGAGCGGACGAACGTTTGAGATTGAAACAACCCAACCAGGCATGCAGCTTTACACCGCCAACCACTTGGGCGGCAACGCCTCGTCGGCCGGGCACAAGTCCCACGAAGCGTTCTGCTTGGAGACCCAACACGCGCCCGACGCATGCAATCGCCCCGAATTCAAAAGCACGCTGCTGCGTCCCGGTGACACGCTGAAGGAAACCACCGTGCACCGATTTGGTGTGGAAGCTGGTTGATTGGTTTTGGGCATTGAAAAAGTCAAATTGAAAATTGTAAATTTGAAATTTGCTTTGTAGCCGGGGGTTGCTGCGTCGCAGCTCACCCCCGGAAACGAAAAGCTCACACCGACTCTGGAAGGGTCGCAGAGTCTTCGACCCTCTCAGGGTCGGGGATTGTCGGGCGCTTGAATCCGGTGGTGTTCACTGCGTTCAAACCACCGGCTACCGTCTGCAATCCCTTCGGGATGAAACTTTCGCAAACCGACATCCTCTGAAACGCCCAAACGTTTCGCAATTCAGCATTGGCCTGGGCTGTGTTTGGGAACTGTGGCGACCGCCAAGCGGCTCACATACCCGAAGACTCCTTCGTGCGTGTTAACCGGGCCTAACGGCCGTCGGCTCACATGGTCGGTGCGGTAGTCGAAACCTACGACGGCCATTTTTCAATTTGCAATTGTCAATTTTACTTTTGCAATGACTGCCGCAGGTATACCGACGTGGTGCTTACGCCGATCGCAGTGTTCTTTTGCCACTGCATCGCCGGCTTGAACGAGTGCGTGTCAACCGGGCCTAACGGCCGTCGGCTCACATGGTCGGTGCGGTAGTCGAAGCCTACGACGGCCATTTTTCAATTTGCAATTGTCAATTTTACTTTTGCAATGACTGCCGCAGGCATACCGACGTGGTGCTTACGCCGACCGCAATGTTCTTTTGCCACTGCATCGCCTGCTTGAACGAGTGCGTTTTAACCGGGCCTAACGGCCGTCGGCTCACGTGGGCGATCTACTTCAGGTGCTGAAGGATGAAGTTGGTCATCATCGTTCGCAGGTGGTAGCGAGTGCCTTCGCCCTCGCTGACCGAGTGGGTTCGTCCGGGATACGCCATCATCTCGAACTGTTTGTTCTCCGCGATCAGGCGATTGATCAGGCGGGCTGACGAGGCGTAGTGCACGTTGTCATCAGCGGTCCCGTGAATCAGTAACAACGGGTCGGACAAACCGCTGGCATGTGTGATCGGTGACCCCTCCACGAACGCATCGCGGTTCTCGGTGACCAATCCCATGTAGCGTTCTTGGTAGATCGTGTCGTAATCCAGTTGGTCTGGCACGGGCGCAATCGCGATGCCCATCGAGTACAGTTCCGGGAATTGGAACAAACCGTTCAGTGTCGATGAACCACCACCACTCCATCCCCACAGACCCACGCGATCGGGATCCAGAGCTGGGAAGTGTTTCAGCATCGCTTGGGTGGCATGGGCTTGGTCTGAGATGGAAAGACGCCCGATCTTTTTGTAGATCGATTGCCGGAATGATTTCCCGCGAGGCGCGTTGGCGCCGCGGTTGTCGACACTCGCAACAGCGATTCCATGTTGTGTCAGCAGGCGATGCCACAGGTAAGTGGTGCCGCCGTATTGGTCCAAGACAGTCTGTCCCGCGGGCTCGCCGTAGACATGAACCAGCAGCGGCGTGCTCTTCGGGTCCAGGGTCTCGGTTGTTCCATCTTTGCCAACCGGCATCATGATCCACACATCCAGTTCCACCTCCTTGGAGGCCGGGTCGTCGGTGAATTCACCGATGGGCAGTCGCACAAATTCCGTGTGAACCGGAGCGAGATTCTCAAGGGCGTCTTCCAGCTTCTCGTTGTCGGAAATGGCTTTCAGTGGCTTGTAGGGATCGAGCTGAACGAGTCTTTGCACCGGGGCGGAGTTGAAGTCCGACCAAGACTCGACGGCGTATTGAGCGGTGGGGCTGAATGAATAGGAGTACGTGCCGCGTTCTTCCGGCGAGACGCGTTGCGGGGTCGTCTTGGGTTGGCCGGCCAGTCCTTGCTCGAGCGACACGCGGTACAGGGCCCGTTGAGAGGGCTGTTCAGGTGATGCGATGAAGTCGATTCGGCTGCCGTCTTTGGCCACAGCGGCGAGGGAAATCACATCCCAAGAGCCGCCGGTGACCGGCGTGATTCGCGATGGCAGGTTGGATTCTTCTTCCAGCGATTCAGGGACAGGGATTTCGATGGCTTCGATGTGTTGCCATCCCGAACGTTCCGATAGCCACAGCAGTCGCGGCGACGGATCGCTCGAGGCGCCGCTTTCAAAGACGGAACTGGGCAGCCAGTGCAGTTCTCTTAGGTGCCGCACCCAAGCGTCGCTGACTTCGGTGTGAATGTTGACGCAGTGTCCGGTTTCAACATCGCAGAGGAAGACGTGGTTTTGATTTTGTTTTCGGTTGAGTTGCTGGATCAGCAGACGCTTGTTCGCATGTTTGAATTCGCTGGGCAGCCAGTCCACCGCGGCGATGTAGTGCTCGCGAGGATCGCCGGGCAGGTCCAGCCACATCGTTTTTTGGGACGCTTTGTCCCACACTCCGACCCGGGCGGCAGAGTTGGTTTGTCCGACCTTGGGGTAGGCGAATTCAATCGCTTGGGCATAACGCTCGGACGTGTTGTCGATCATGGTTTGAATCGGAACATCGTTGCTGTCCAGTTCCCAGAATGCCAGTTTTTGAGCGTTGGGGCTGAACCGGAATCCATTTCGCAAGCCGAGTTCTTCTTCGTAGACCCAGTCAAATGTTCCGTGGATGAGTTTGGGATCGTCCGAGCCCGCAATCATTTGAACGTCACCTGACTGGCAATCTTCCAAGTACAGATCGTTGTCGCGAACGAAGGCGATGGATTTTCCATCGGGAGCGAAGGTCGCAAACATGGTTTGAGATTCGGGAGCGTCTTCGCCACCGACTTTTCGCCAGGCAGTGTCTGCCGCATCATCGCTCACGTCTCGCAGCCAGTAGTCACCACGGGTGTGCTGTCGCCAGACTCGCCGGGTGTTGTTGTAGACGAGCAAGTAACGTCCGTCGTCCGAAAGCGTCCACTGGCTGATTTCGATCGGTTTGGGTTCGCTGGGGGACGCGTCATCCTCGTTAGATTCTGGATCGGCTGGCTCGGCAGGCAGCAAAAACGTTTCGCGAGGAACGGCGGTGGTCGCTTCCAAATCGGGAATGGAGAGCTGGTTCAGTGCCGGCCCTTCTTTGCCGGGCTGGCGTTCCCACAGGATGTCTTCGGTGTTGTCCCAGGTCAGCGTGCGCGATTTGGATCGGAAGTCGGATGTCTTGAAAAGCCGACGGAGCGAAAGGACCGCTGGATCTTTCTTGGGCGGTGCTGGAGGGGCCTGAGTTTGCTCGGTCGAATCCGCCATCGCAGGCGAGATTGTGTTGGGGAGATGACCGAAGAAGCCGGCGGTCAGAGCAAGCGTGGCGGTCAGGACAATACGTCGGCGGACGAGCATGCAACACCTTTGTGGTCGGGAGAGAAGGCATTCAGTTTGCCTTGTCCCACTCGCCGTTTCCAGTGTTTGCAAAAGAAACCGAAGCAGCGGAAGAAACCAAGCCAGCAATCGCCCCCGAAGGTTGGACGCATGAAGCCTCGTATTGCTTTGCAACGCGGAAGGCCTGCAAAGAACGCCAAAGGAATCACAGAGCGCACAGAGCAACCTTCGAGCCTGCCAACATTCATCGATCAAGTTCGATGCTTGTTTAGTGAGTTCTGTGTCTCTGTGGCAAACGCTGCCGACGTTCGTGGACGACTAAGCAGGTACGCAGGTGTCATCGGGTATGTGAGCCGTTGGCGTTCGCCACGGTTTTCACTCGCAACCGGGGCGAACGCCCAAACGGCTCGCAGAGTGAACCCCAATCATTCCTGCCCACCTGCTTCAGAGCGGGGCGATTGCAAATTGGCAATTGGTGGTGACGTGTTTGGCACCACCTGTGGTCCTGTGGCCCTGTGGTCCTGAGCCACTTTCTCACTTCCCGATCACTTCCGTTTTGGTTTGTAGATCTCGGTGGCGGTTCCAAAGTGGACTTCACCGGCGTTCATCAACGTTTCGCTGAGCGTTGGGTGGGGGTGAACGGTCTCGGTGATGTCAGTGACTTCGCAGCCCATTTCGATGGCCAGCACGGCTTCGGCGATCAGTTCGCCGGCTCCGGTGCCGACGATGCCGCAGCCCAGCACCCGATGGGTTTCCGGGTCGACCAACCACTTGGTCAAGCCGTTGGTCACGCCAATGGCTTGAGCACGACCGCTGGCGGCCCAAGGGTAAACCTCGACGTCGACCTTGCGGCCGGCGGCTTTGGCTTCGCCTTCGGTCAGGCCGGCCCAAGCGATTTCGGGATCGGTGAACACGACGGCTGGGATGGCCGCCTTGTCGAAGGCGACGTTCTTGCCAGCCAGCACTTCTGCGGCGACGCGGCCTTCATGGGTGGCTTTGTGGGCCAGCATGGGGTCACCGGCGACATCGCCAATGGCCATGATGTTGGGGTCAGCGGTGCGTTGTTGTTCATCGCAAACGATGAAGCCACGTTCGTTGACTTCGACTTGCGTGTTTTCCAAACCGAGCCCGCGGGTGACGGGGCGACGTCCGATGCTGATCAGGACTCGGTCGTAGGATTCGGTGCCGAACTTGCTGGGACCTTCGAAGCTGACCACAACCTTTTCACCGTCTTCGGCCAGCGATCCGACCTTGGTGTTCAGGAACACGCGGCCGTCGCACATCTTGTCGATTTTCTTCGCCAGCGGTTTGACGAGGTCGCGGTCGGCACCGGGAAGCAGCGATTCGCCCAGTTCAACGACGCTGACCTTGGAACCCAGGTGAGCGTAGACGGTGCCCATTTCGAGGCCGATGTAACCGCCACCGACGACCAGCAGGTTTTCAGGGATGTCTTTGAGTGCCAGTGCACCGGTGCTGTCCATGACTCGGTCGCTGCCGATGTCAAAGGCGGGGGGCATGGCGGGAACGCTGCCCGTGGCAATGATGCACTTGTCGAAGGTCAGGCGTCCGCCTTCGGGGATCGATTTGTGATCACCTTCGAGTTGCAGTTCGTTGGAGCTGACGAACGAACCGCGAGCTTGGATGACGGTGACGTTGCGGCGTTTGGCCAGCCCGCCGAGTCCGCCGGTCAGGTTGTCGATGACTTTGTCTTTGCGAGCCCGGACGACATCGACGTCGATCTTGGGTGCGCCGGAGTACTCGATGCCCCACTCGGCTTTCAGGTCTTCGACTTCACTGATGACCTTGGCCACGTGAAGCAATGCTTTGCTGGGGATGCAGCCCCGGATCAGGCAGGTGCCGCCGAGGCGAGGTTCCGCTTCGACGATTGTGACTTCCATTCCTTCGTCAGCAGCCAAGAAAGCCGCCGCGTATCCACCGGGGCCACCACCGAGAACGACAACCGGAGCGTGCATGATTGAAACCAGAGCAAAAAAGAGACGAGTGTGGGAAAGGAAACGGCCGCGTGAAGAACACGCGGCCGATGAGTAGCAATCCGTTGTTGACCCGCGTTAGCGAGACAAGAATTCGACGACGCTGTTAGCGTCGACGGGCAGGCTGATGTCAACCGCGCCTGGCAGAGACAGGACAGTCGCTCGCAGCGTTTCGCTGTCGAACGAGACCCAGTCCAGTCCGTCTGGTGGCGAGTTGGCGATCACGCCACGGTACAGATTCTTCAGGTTTTCGCGACCGCGAACTTCGATCAAGTCGCCAGCGCGAAGCATGTAGCCGGGCTTGGTGACCTTCACGCCGTTGACGCAGAAGTGACCGTGTGTGATGCCCTGACGAGCTTGGGGGCGAGTCTTGGTGAAACCGACGCGACGGACAACGTTGTCCAAGCGACGCTCGCACATGAGCAACAACAATTCCCCGGTGTTGCCCGATTTACGGCCAACGTTCTCAAAGTAACGACGGAGTTGGCGTTCGCCCAATCCGTAGTAGTGTTTGATCTTTTGCTTTTCCATCAAAGCCGCACCGTAGTTACTCGGGCGACGACCGCGAGTGTGCATGCCTGGTGGCTGCGGGCGACGGTCCATCGCACGGGCTGCGCCGGCTGTTTCGTAAAGCATCGTGCCGAGGCGGCGGTTGATGCGGGCTTTTGGTCCTGTGTAACGTGCCATCGTGACTTTCACAGTTGTGCCGGACGTCGCGACTGATCGCGACATGCAGCGGGGAATTGCGGCGTGTTCCTTCGTGATGTCCGCCTATGGACTCACGTGTTCACGCCAGAATTTTGAAAACGGGGCCGCAAGTGTCGTCGTTGGGCCTGGTTTTGACAAGAGGAATGAAAGTCAATCGATCGCAGAATCGACCGGATTTCAGCTCGCCGCGTGGGTTTCGGCTGAAAATCCTGCTCGCGACTTGCGACTCATCAGCCCGTTGGCTTGCTCATCGTCGATAAATCGCTCGGCTTTCGGGTCCCATTTCAATTCACGGCCCAACATCAACGCAAGGTTGCACAGGTGACAGGACGTCATTGTGCGGTGGTGCGACCACACGTCTGAGATCGGCTGACCGCCGTCCTCAATGCAGGCAAAAAAGTTGGCCATGTGGCTCATTGCCTTTTTCCCTTTGCGTAGCTCTGCGATTTTTGCGTCCAGTTTCGCGTTGTCTTCCTCGGTCAGGCTGTCGACTGGAGCACCCGTCAGTTTGCCACGGTTGACGAAGATCCGTCCCTTGTCGCCTTCGAACAGGATTCCGTTGGGGAAATCGATGTTCTCCTCTTCGCGTTGGTAGTGGTTGGTAACCACCATCTTGGATCCGCTTTCAAACGTCAGTTCGATGTTGAAACTCGTGGCCGTGTTGTAGCCGTTGGGCAGCGAGGCTTCGCCGTCGAAAAACGAGTTCCAGTTGAAGTCCGCGGGAACGGTTTTGGGGAATTCACCGGTGCCGTTGATCGTGGTGGGGCCGTCCTCGCCAGGAGCCAATGCCCACTGAGCGATATCGATGTGGTGAGCGCCCCAGTCCGTCATTTTGCCGCCGGAATACTCGAAGAACCAACGGAAGTACTTGCGGCGTTCTTCGCAATAATCAGCCTTTGCCGCGGGGCCGACCCACAGGTTCCAGTCCAGGTCCTCGGGGGCCTGCGTGGTTTCAAAAGGCCCGTCACCGGGGGCGCCGCCGATGGCGATGTAGGCGTTGACGTTGTCGCCCACGTAGCCCGACTGGACCATCGCGATGGCTTTTTGGAACAAGTCGCCTGAGCTGCGCTGCTGGGTTCCGACTTGGAACACACGGCCGGTTTCTTCGACGACTTTGCGGATTTGTTTGCCTTCATCGATGGTCAAGGTCAGCGGTTTTTCGCAGTACACATCCGCGCCACTTCGCAGGCAGGCAATCGCAATCGGCACATGCCAGTGGTCCGGGGTTCCGATCGTGACGACGTCGGGTTTTTCCTTTTCCAACATCTCGCGGTAGTCGCGGTACTTGTTCAGTTTGCCGTCGAAATCTTGATTGAACTCCTCGGTGTGCAAATCGTCGACATCGCAGACCGCCACCATGGTCGCGAATTTGGCAGCTCCGCGAGCGATCGATCCACCTCGGTTGTAACGCCCGCGACTGCCCCCAACTCCGATCGCTGCCAAGCGAAGTTTCTTGGTCTCTTCCGCCGCAATCAGCTTGGAAGTGGCGGTCATGGTCGAACCAGCGACGGCGCCTGCCAAGGCGCTGGTTTTCAAGAATCCACGGCGTGAAGGTTGCATCGAATGGGGCTCCGGGGAAAGGTGGGGGCGAAGTGCGACGGGATCGTGATCGGCATCGAAGCTGCCGCTCACTGCCGCTTGCAGGGGGAATGATAACCCAAGGGAGCGGGCGACGGGAATCGTCTGCAGACGTGGGAGGGTGGGATACGTCAGGGCTGATTGCAAATTGCAAGGTGAATCTTGCAATTCGAATTTGGGTGGGTCGGCTGGATTGATTGGAGGCAACGATGTGAGCCGTTGGCGTTAGCCTCGGTTGCTAAATCTTTGCTATTGGCGCTCTGATAGCGGATGCAAATTTTCTTCCGGCTTCTGTCATCCATCCCGGTAGGGATGTCAGATGGTAGCCGGGGGTCGCTGCGTAGCAGCACACCCCCGGAAATCGTGCCTGCCAAAACACTCTCCATCCCGCCGTGGGGTTTGCATGTCCAGCGGTGGCGCTATCGCTTACCGACGGCTACCATCTTGCATCCCTACCGGGATGAAAACTTGCGCAAGCGACTATACTCTCCAACCCCAAACGTTCAGCAGTCCAGCGTTAGCCTCGATTGCGCGCAGTAACCGTGGCTAACGCCAGCGGCTCAGGTTCAGTGTAATAACCATGGCTAACGCCAGCGGCTCACATACTCGAAGGTGGCCGTGGAGGCAGGGCAGCCGATTTGCAATTTGCCATGAAGGGTCAAATCTGCAGGCCAGGTCTCAACTGAGCAACCGTATTCAATGCTTTGGGGGGAGGGGAGCATTGTGTGAGGTCCACGGGCCTCGCGAGCCCATCGTTGATCGGCCGTTGACCAACGCCAGTTGTGACCTGCCCTGCAGCGTTGTCGTGGATCGCTCCGTCGATCCAACGCTGGGGGAAAATTGAGTTGGACCGGGTGGTGGTCCAGCTCAATCAGTCCAGCTCGACCATTTCAACGGGCATGATCACGTCGTCAGCGTCGAGCAGTTGAAAGTTGCTGCAGCGAGACAAGTGAAATTGGCGTGGTTCTTCGCGGCACAGGCACAGGCCGAGAAAACGGTCCGCGGCACCGAAGCGGATCGGGCTGACGGTTCGACGAGTTCGCTTGCCTTTGGAGTCAACGTAATCCAGTTGCACGACAAATCGATCGCTGTCCGCCATCGCGGTCCGCAAGACTTTCGCGGGGCTCCACTTCGTGTTGGCCCGTTGGCAGACTCGGCCGTGGGCACGGGCGAACGTTTCGCTGGCGGGGGCGAAAGATGCGGTCGATGCGGCGGGGGAAAGCGTTGCAACTGACATGGAGGGTGGTCCGATGGAACTTGGCGGCGGTGAATCAAACTTCGATGTTGGTATCATCGCCACCGCCGTGACACGTTAGGTCACGAGCGAGCACGGAGCGGGAAGACCCCAGCGTGAATCAAGAAAACAGCGTGAATCAAGCGACCAGATGGTTCCCCGTCGGCCGCCATCAAGGCTTTCGCTGCTTCACGTATTCAACGGCGGTCGTGCCGAGGTCAGGATCCAGCAATCCGATTTGCTTGCCCTCCAGCAACGCGTTTTCGACCGCTTGTTGGCCGTCCAGGACGCGGTGAGCGATCCAGACGGCGCCCACGCGATTGGCGGACGCGCAGTGCAGGAGGATTTGGGCATCGTGCCGAGCGGTTTTGAGCAATTCGCGGATTCGGTCGATCTTTTGATCCGTCATTTGTTGGTGCCCACCGAATCGAATCGCATGGAATTCCAGGCCCGCTTCTTTCACGAGCGCTTCGTCGTCAAAGTCCAGTTCGCGTTCGCTGCGAAGTGTGATCACTCGAGTCACGCCCGCTTTTTTGGCGGCAGCCAGGCCTTGTGCATCGGGTTGTCCGGCCAGCCAAATTGGGCCGGCGCGGTGGACGTTTCGGGTGCCGGGGAGTTCCGCTTTTTCCAGTTTGTGATTGGCGTCACGCTTGCCAGCGTTTTTCCATCCGCCTTGCGGCACAATCTTTTCCGCGTCGTCAGGGATCTCGACTGAGTCATCCGGTTTGGCCGTCGGTGCCAGGCGTTTGACGAAGAAATTGCGATAGCGAATTTCCATCGGCGGACCGACGTGAACCTGCACCCCAATGCGTCCTGAGAGGGATCGGCCCTTCGGGTCCATGTCAAAATGATCGGCAGTCAGCTGGCCATCGATCCAGTGTTGGTGATGGTTGCCGACCACGCGGACTTTGTAGCGGTGCCAGGTTTCAGGGGCGAACTGGGGTGGTTCCGACGATTTCACGACCCAGCCTTGTCCATTGGCATCGGTGACGACCTTTTCACCGGTGTGACACAGGATTCGTCGGCCGCGTTCCTCGTACAGCATGCCGTTGTACTTGGGGTTGGCCGCGACCACATCACACTGGTAGCCGACCATGACATTCGGGCCGAGGTCTTCGCGGACCTCGCTGCGGTACTGGATTCCGCTGTTGCCTCGGGGGCTGACCCACACGTCAACTTCCAGTTCGAAGTCTTCGGCCGGGGGGAATTTCGACGTGATGAAGCGATTGACCTTCACCGATCCATCCGTCGTGCCAGTCAAAACGCCGTCTTTCAGCGTCCAGTCGTCGAGACTGCCTTCCCAGGCATCTGCGAGCGGGCCGTCGAGCAGCGATTCGGATCCAGCCGGAGTTTCGCGAGGTGTTCCGGCAGCCGGATCGGCCGCGGATGCCGGTGAGAGTTGTGATGCCGTGAGCAAAATGGTGGCCAACAGGGCGAGCGCCATTGGCCGCGCCTTCGATGATGGGGGACCGGAGGGCTCGCGCCCTGCCGCTAAAATCGTTGGCAGAATCCGGCTAATTGATAGCGGAAGGGCGCGAGCCCTCCGGTGTATCCGTCGGCTTCGATCGAAAGGAGTCTGGGGCGAGAGACTCATGCGTGGGAACTCGTCGAAGGGTGGGGAGATCGGGGTGAGGAGGACTGAACGCCAATGATAGCCCGTGATTCCGCCGATTGACCCCTTTCGCATTGACCACCGAGCGCGATAATGCCCGATTCGCCTGGCGGTCCGGGCGGGTGGTCCCTTATTTCGGGACCCTTCTGGACCGTATTTCTGAATCAACACTCATCACAACGGAAGCAATCCTCATGGCAGGAACCGAACGTCGTCGCGAAATTTCACGTCTGCGAGCCCGTCGCAAGAAAACCATCAACCTGTTGCAACGCGTGAAAGCCGGCACGATGGAAAAAACCGAAGCCGCTCGCAAGCTTCGTAAGTTGACCCCCGGTGCGGACGTCATTATCAAACGCGAAGGCCTTGCCTGATCGTTGTTTCGCCCGCGGTTTGAAGTTGCGAGCGTTCAAAAGTTGCGAACCGAACGCGACCTTGCCGCGTAGCAATCGCTCTTGAACCATTTCTTCCACGATAGAAGACGGGTACGACACTGATGGCAACAGCCACAACGGCGGACACGACGACCTCCCCCGAATCCACTGCGGGCGGTCGAAAACCCATGATCGAAGCGGTGGGGCTGAGTAAATTTTATGGCCCCTTCGCGGCCGCGCGCGATGTCACCTTCAATGTCGGTGAGGGTGAACTGGTGGCCTTTCTGGGCCCCAACGGTGCCGGGAAAAGCACGACGATGAAGATGTTGACCGGCTACATCGCTCCCAGCGAAGGCTTTGCTCGGATCGCCGGTCACAACATGATGGACGATCGCATCGCGGGCAGTCGTCGGCTGGGATACTTGCCCGAAAACGGGCCTCTGTATCCCGAGATGACGCCCAAAGGGATGCTGGAATTCTTCGCCGATGCTCGCGGTTTGTCACCTCGCATCAAGCGAGATCGGATCGACGCGGTGGTCGACATCTGTGACCTGTCGTCGGTGATGTACAAACCGATCAGCAAACTGTCCAAGGGTTTCAAGCAACGGGTCGGGATGAGCCAAGCTCTGCTGCACGAACCCGATGTGTTGATCATGGACGAACCCACCGCCGGTTTGGACCCCAACCAAATTCGCGGCGTCCGGAAAACGATGCGACGACTCAGCGAGACCAAAACGATCTTGCTCAGCACGCACATTCTGCAAGAAGTCGAGGCGATGGCCGATCGAGTTGTGATGATCAACGAAGGTCGCATGGTCTACGACGGTTCGGTCGAAGGTTTGCGAACGACCGGCAAAGGCGACCTGGACGAAGCGTTCCATCACTTGACCGGACAATCCGAATCCGAGCCTGACGAAAAGGCTTGAGTCTCGCACTCCGATTTGAGTTTGAAACCGAGTTCGACCTGAATTCGGTTTTGGCTCGGAACAGTGACGGCACCGAACATTCGATTCGCAGCCTGTTCTGATGCCGAGCAACGACACATTCTGACATTGATCTTCCGCGATCGAATGAGCGGCGAAAGCGTGAGGGGCCCGTCCCATCCTGTTTTCACCCGAGGCGTTTTCTTCGCGTCTCCGCTACGTTCGTTCCTGAACCCACACTCCAACCCCTGTTTTCCAGTACCACCATGGCGCTCAACAACGTCTCGATGGCCTTGATCAGCTTGCTCACGAAAGATGCAATCTTTCTGTTGATCTTGTTGATGATCGTTTCTGCATTGGCTCGCACCAAACAAGCCGCCTTCGCGGTGATGAAGCGAAACTTCATTGGCTATTTCAGCAACCCGACCGGATACGTCTTCCTCTGTATCTTCGTGTTCCTGACCTCGGTTGCCGCGTTCTGGCCTTACGAGTTCTTCAACTCGAACTTGGCCACGTTGGATCAGCTGAACTACTGGTTCCCCGTGATCATGCTGGTCTTCATCCCCGCGATCACGATGAGCATCTGGGCCGAGGAAAAACGGCAGGGCACTGACGAGTTGCTGCTGACATTGCCCGCCGATGACTTTGACATCGTGATCGGGAAGTACATGTCGGCCGCGGCAATTTTCACCTCCTCGCTGTTGTTCAGCCAACTCAGCACGTTCACCACGCTGGCGATCCTCACCGAAGGCAGTCTCGACACGGGACTGATCTTCACGACTTACTTGGGGTATTGGTTCGTCGGATTGGCAATGATCGCGATCGGCATGATCGCTTCGTTCTTGACCGGTAACCTGACGGTGGGCTTCATCCTCGGTGCGTTGTTCAATGCTCCGCTGGCATTCGCTTCGCTGGCCGACTCGGTCAGCCCCAGCCAACGTGTGGCGGAATGGGTTCGTGACAGCGGCATCGCTCGTCCGTTTGATGACTTCGGCCGCGGCGTGATCAGTTCTTCGTCGATCATCTACTTCATTCTGGTCGCTGCGGTGGCTTTGTACGTCTGCATGGTTTTGATCGGACGTCGTCACTGGACCGGTGGCAAAGACGGCAACTCGATGGCCTGGCACTATGTCGCTCGTTCATTGGCGCTCGTGTTGTTCACCGTTGGTGCGGTGATGCTGTTCCGCAGCAAAGACGTTGTGCGGGCGGACATGACCGAGGGCAAGGTCAGTTCCTTGGCCGATGCCACCAAGACTCTGATTCGTGAGCTCGACGACGATCGACCGATCGTGATCGACGCGTTCATCAGCAAAGAGGTCCCTGAACTGTATGCCAAGACTCGTTATGAGCTGGTCAATCTGCTGAAGGAATTTCGCAGTGAGGCGGCCAAGAACGGACGCACCATCGAAGTCAATTTGTATGACGGCATCGACTTGTTCAGTGAAGACGCGGCCCTGGCCGCAGATCGCTTTGGGATCGAACCGGTCACACGGATGTTCCGTGAGAAAGGGGCTTACACTCAAAAGCAATTGATCCTTGGTGCGGCGTTCCGTTCGGGGCTCGAGAAAGTCACCGTGCCGATCTTTGAATACGGCATCCCGGTGGAATACGAACTCGTTCGCAGTATCAACACCGTTGCTCGTGGCACTCGGAAACGACTGGGGATTGTCGCCACCGACGCTCGCTTGATGGGTGGCACGGTCATGAATGGCATGTCCATGCAGCGGATTGAAAAGCACCCGTTGATCGACGAACTTGCCAAGCAATACGACGTTGAAGAAGTCGACCTGTCCGGTCCGATCACGCCCGGCGTGTACGACGCCTTGGTGGCGGTTCAGCCTTCGTCGCTGGCACCCCAACAATTCGATCGTCTGACTGCCGCCATTCAAGCCGGTGTTCCCACAGCGATCTTCGAAGACCCGCGTCCCATTGGCGCTCAGTACGTCACTGCAACCGGCGATGCCAAGCAGGCACAGGGCGGCATGTTCGGTGGCGGTGGTGCTTCGCCCAAGGGTGACATTCGTCAATTGTGGGATGTGTTGGAACTCAATGTTCCTGGCCAACCTGGCATGCAAGGTCTGTTCAGCCCCGAGTTGGTTTGGCAGCAGCACAATCCCTACCCAAACCTCGACACGGCCAACGAACTTTGGTTGTTCATCGATGAGCAAGCGCGTGGGGTTCAGCCCGGCGAAGCGCTCAGTGACGACAGCCCGATCACCAGTGGTTTGCGTCAGGTGCTGGCCATTCTCGGCGGTGCGGTCTACGCCAAGAAAGACGCGACGCTCAAGCACACCGCGTTGCTTTCAACCGGACCTCTGTCAGGAACATTGCCATCGCAAGTGGTGGGGCAAGTCATGACGGGGCAAACGACGCTCGCGCAAGAGATTCAAGGCGTCAATCCAAACGTGCCGATCGCGATGGCGATTGAAGCGAACAAGTCAGCAGAAGGCAGTGACTCCGAAGCCGCTGGCATCAAGGCCGTTTACGTGGCTGACATGGACATCATCCTGCCGGAGTTCTTGCTCATTCGGGCGGATCCCGACCAAATCTCGGACATGCGGTTCCAATTCCAAAACGTGACGTTCGCACTGAACGTGATCGATTGGTTGACCGGTGACACGAGCTTCATCGATGTTCGAAATCACGAGCCCATCTACGCCAGCTTGCGAATGATTGACTCGGTCAAAGAAGAAGCGGCCAGCCTGGTACGCAAACGAAGCCGTGAATTCCAGACGCAGTACGATGAAACGATTCGTGAGGCTCAGGAAAAGAGTGACCAAGAAGTGCAAGCGTTGCGTGAGGAGATCGAGAAGCTGCAAGAGGATCGTGAGACCGGATCGGTTCCGCAGAGTGTTCTGCGTGAAAAGCTGACCGCGTTCCAGATCAAGCAAGCGAACCAGCAACGGATCTTGGATGTTCAGCAAGCTAAATTGCAAAACGAACGAGAGCAAAAGATCCAAGACGTTCGTCGCGAAGCGGAGCAAGAAGTCACCGCGATTCAGAATCAAGTCAAAACGGCCGCAGTGATTCTGCCCTGCATTCCGCCGTTGATCGTCGGCATCATGGTGTTCGCCTCACGTCGTTTGCGTGAACGCGAAAACATCAGCAAAAGCCGCCTGAAATAACTTCTCAATCAATCAAACAATTTCATAGAGACTGCAATCGTGAACGAAGGAAAGAAGACCGGAGCGTTTTGGGCTGCCGCGGCTGTCATGCTCGCCGTGGGATTGTTTGTGGCCTGGCCCACATCCACTCAAACGGAATCGCCTTACTCACCTGGGAAACCGCTCTTTGAAAAGTTCAAGGATCCGTTGACCGCCTCGAACTTGAAGATTGTCACGTTCGATGAGGAGCAGGGGCAATTGGGAACCTTCGAGGTTCGCCGCGATGCTGAATCAGGCGTTTGGACGATTCCCTCCCGCAAAGGCTATCCGGCCGATGCCGTGGAGCAGATGCGAGATGCTGCCAATGCCTTGGTGGGTTTGAATATCCTCGATGTTCAAACCGAGAACCAAGGCGACCATGCGGCGCTCGGCGTGGTCGAACCCAAGTTGGAAGACTTGCAGGTCGGCGACACCGGTGTGGGACGGTTGGTGACATTCAAAGACGAATCTCAGCAGACGCTTGCCTCGTTGATCATCGGGAACCCGGTCAAGAACGAAGAAGGCAAGATCTATGTTCGCAAGCCGGGGCAAGATCCGGTGTACGTCGTCAAAATGGACGACTCGGTTTTGTCGACCAAATTCCAAGACTGGATCGAAGACGACTTGCTGCAGATGAGCAGCATCGACATCAAAGAAGCGGTCGTCAAAGTTTATTCGGCTTCGATTTCCGGCCGAAGTGTGGCCTTGGAACGCAATTACACCGCGAAATTCGCGATGGACGGTGCCGAGTGGGCATTGAAAGAGTTGCTGGAATACAACTCCGACAACCCGCTGGCGGAACCCAAGTTGGTGGAGCAACCAGCGGACAAGGAGCTCAACACCACCAAGCTGAACGAAATGAAAAATGCACTCGACGATCTGAAGATCGTCGATGTCGTTCGCAAACCAGAAGGCATGAGTGCGAATCTTCGCGCTGACAAGGATTTGATTTCGGACAACGAAGCCGTTCAGTCGCTGTACACCCGCGGGTTCTTTCCTGTGGGATCCGGTGCTGAAGGTGAGTTTGAAGTCTTGTCCGCAAACGGTGAGTTGAACGTCACGGTGGATGAAGGGGTCGAATACGTGCTCCGATTCGGCGACGTCCAAGGTTTGTCTGATGACACCGAAGGCGAAGAAGAAGGAGACGCAGGCGGTGTGAATCGTTACTTGCTGGTCACCGCTCGAGTCAACGAAGACCAATTCCCCGCTCCTGACTTGCAGCCCGTTCCTCAGACGATCGAAGAGCTTGCCGCCATGTTGGGCGTCGGGGAAGAAGAAGCCGAGGAAGCCGCTGAAGAGCCTGCTGCCGCCGAAGCCGAAATGAAAGAAGAACCAGCCGAGGCTCCTGCGGAAGAAGCAGCCGAGGAGGCTGCCGTTGGGGAAGATCAGCCCGAAGCGGCCGAAGAAGAGATGAAAGAAGTCGAAACCGAATCAGCGGAAACGGAAGAGACGTCCGCTGAACCGACCGAGGAAGCGGAACCCGCCGCCGATGAGGCCGACGTGACGGAAGAAGTGGAGGTTTCGGGTGAGGGCGAAGCATCCGGCGAAGGCCAAGGTGCAATCGCACAAGACGAAGATGATTCCACCGACGAGCCTTCCGCAGAATCCGACTCGCAAACCGAACAAGCAGCCTCCGCGGAAGAAGCGACTGAGGAAGCGGATGCCGACGAAGAAATGGCTCTCCAGTCCGCTGGTGACGATGCTGCCGAGGCACCGGTTGTTGAAGCACCGGAAGAAGAGCAAAGCGACGAGTTGACGTTTGCTGAGCTGACCGACGAAGAGAAGCAAGAACGCTTGGAAGCGGAGCAAGAGAAAATCTTGAAAGCCAACACTCGTTTGTTGGATGAACGAAAAGATCGTCTGAACGCTGCCAAACGTCGTGTCGCCGACTTGAACGCTCGTTTCGCGGATTGGTACTACATCATTCCAGAAGCGACCTATCGTCAGTTGCGAATCAACCGCGACGAATTGTTCGTCGAGCCAGGGGCGAACGACGCGGCTCCTGCTGGACCTCCCGGGGGCTTGCCACCGGGAATGCAATTGCCAGCCGGATTTGGCAACTGAGCGAGGGTTCGCGGCATGAACTGCAGCACGGCGGTCCCCGCCGTGATTCGAGGCTGTGTCGTTTTACTTCACCCTCCCTTTTTTGAGGGCGTGCCGTTTTTGAATGCTGTGTCAGCAGCGTCTTGAGAACCCCGCCCGACGAAGAAGGTCGTGCAGTTTTATTTCACCCTCCTTTTGGGAGGGTCGGCCCGCTTCGGGCCGGGGAGGGTGACGCGCTGGATTCAATGCTGAGCGCTCCCCTCGCTTCGCTCGACCCTCCCAGGAGGAGGGTGATGATAAACTTCTGGCAATACAAGACTCAAAAAGTGCACGACCTCCGAAGTTGGGAGGTGTCGGAACGCGAGCATTCAGCGAGCTTTCCGGGGGAGGGCAGTCCGCGCCGCTTCCCATGCCCGGCCCCCTCCCTCGCGTACGCCTGAACGGCGTCGTTTGACCTCCCCCAAAACTTTGTTTCGGGGGAGAGGTTCTTAAATGCAGAAGCCCGCCAAAACGCGGCACCAGAAAACTGCACGGGCTCATTCTCGGTGGGGGACCATCGAGCTACAGGATCTCGGTTGGATCGAAGATCACGTGTTTGATCTTCTTGCGTTTCCAGGTGTAGGTGATGTGCAGTTTGCCGTCTTCGGCTTGGATGATCGCGGGATAGCTGAATTCGCCTTTGGATTCATTTTCCAAGACTGCTACCTTGCGATAGTTCTCCCCATCGGTGCTGACGGAAAGCGTGAGCTGACTGCGTCCGCCCCAGCCGTTTTCTTTGGATGGCAGTGGGTTGCTGATCAGCCAGTGCCGGCCGTCTTTTGCCGTGACCACATCGATGCCTGAGTTTGGGTTGGGCATGCCCGTTGACACAGGCTTGGTCCAAGTCCGTCCGTTGTCGTCCGAGTCCGCTTGAACGATCACGCTTTGCATCGTTCGGCAGAGAGCCCGCAAGTTGCCGTTGGGCAACCGCAGGATCGTCGGCTGAATCGCGGCGAATTCCTTGCCGTCGTGAATGGCTTCTTCACGGTCCCAGTGCGATTGCGAAACGGCCTCTGGGTTGGCGTTGCCATTCAGCGTCAAGCGTTCGAAGTGGACTCGCCATCCGTCGTATTCGGTGGAGCTGCCACACAGCAGCGTTTTGCCGTCATCGACCAATTCAGGTTTGCATCGGATCGGGCCGAGCACGCCTTCCGGAAGTCGCGTGCGATCGCGGAAGGTCTTGCCACCGTCATCGCTGAACAGAACTTCCCCCCACCAATCCTTTGGGCTGGGGCCGACCTTGATGAACAACCAAGTGACACCGGATGGGGCTTGGAAAAGAACTGGGTTCCAACATGGCTGACGCGAACCATCCGTCTGAACACCGTCGGCTACTTTTCGCGGGGCGGACCAAGACATGCCATCGTGATCGCTGACCCAGATCGAAACGTCCTTGGCCCCTTCTCGTTCCCCACCGAACCAAGCCGCCACCAATCCATCGGGCGTTTGGCAGATGGTCGACGCATGGCACGATGGAAACGGTGCTTCGTCGTAGATGAATTGTTGTGTCACAACGCCCGGGGGCAGGTCTTGGTTGGGCGTGGTGTCTTGGGCAGAGGCGGTCATCGTCACGCACGTTGCGAGAGCAAATGGCTGAAACCAGCGTAAGAATTTCATGGGGCGATCCGGTGGGAGAGTTGAGGTGGGAATTCGAATCGCAATTTTATAGCTGAACCAGCTTTGCCAGGTTGGCTCTTGGGCGTTGTCTTGGCACTGGAGGAGGGGGCTGTGGTAGTTTGTGAGGACCTTTGAAGACACCTGTTCAGTAATTCAGCCCTGGAACTGTCTGATGGTTCTGAATCCTTACGCCCCAACAACTGACTCGCCTGAACGCTGTGTTCCGGTTGCGACGCCGCCACGGTCCAGGTGGTTGCAAGGGTGGTCGATTTGGCATTTGACGCTGATTGCTGTGTCCGTCGCTGGAGCGGAATATGACATCGAATCGATCTTGGTCTCCGGCGGCGTTTTTGCATTGTCCGGAATTGCTTTGGCGGTGATTGCCTTTCGTCGCGGCAATCTGGTGGCCATCTTCTTCGGACTTTCATCGCTCGCGTTTGCGATTTCGGTGGTGGTGTTGATCAACGTGATGGCTTGGAATCCGGCGGACGCTGATCGCCCAGTGTGCCTGCTGATATGGGGGTATGCGTTGGGCTCGGTCGCATTGGCTTGGGCGGGCATCCGACAGGAAAACAATCAAGCCAAGGTGGTTCTTGCGAACAACGAATGACTCGAGTCGGTGCTGTTTTGGGTGGCCGGTTGGCATCCCGATTGCTCGGCCCCCGGCGATGAAGTTGTGTCTCGGATGACTTGGCCCCCTGACGTTCTGTGACCTTGGTTGCAAATGAGTGAAAGGGGGCTTCATAAGGCAACCAATGTCGGTTGCAATGTTGTCTGACAATCGACGGACGTTTGGGGTGGCTGCTCGGTTGCAGTCATCTGCTTTCGTCGTCGGCAAGATTTTCCCACCTCCATTGAATGAGCTTCTGGAATGCTTTCTCACCTCCGATTCGCCCGTCCCTGTTTCGTTGCCGATTTGCCCGGTCGGGTGGTCGCAACGCTGATCTGTGTTGGGCTGATGTCCGTCTCAGCGATGGCGGAAACGAATGTCCAAACGGTGCTGCGTGGATTGGTCAATCCATCCAGCGTGAGCTTCAGTGCCGAAGGCGAGTTGACGGTTTGTGATGCTCGCGGATTGGTCGTGGTTTTGAAGGACGACCAACCTGTGAACTACGTCACTGGATTCGACACCGAACACTGGAAGTCCAACGACGAGGGCAAGAAGTGGTATGCCGTTGGACCACTGTCCGCAATCTGGTCTGGTTCGACGTTGGTCGTGACCGATGCCGGTAAGGTCGATGGCGAAGAAACATTGTTGTTCTTCGATGGAAAAGGCAAAGCCGACGCTGGTGTGAAGACCAACTCGGTGCCAGCCACCACGGACGATGCGGCCGACAAAGGCGAAGGCAACTTGACCGGCATGAGTTTGAGCCCAGACGGTTCGACCGTTTACGTTTGCGGGCAAGGCTTCGACGGAAAGTCGTGGGTGCTGGCGGGCGACATTGCATCGAAGCAATTGAAGCCGTTGTTGTCGGCCGACGACAATGGCATCGAAACCAATTCGCCAATGCAGACCGTGGTTGGGGATGACAACACGTTGTACGTCCTGTATTCCGGCGCGGGTGGAAAGGCGGATGGTTTGATTGTCCGTTGGGATTTGGCCACCAAGAAACCAAGCGGCCAATGGACGTTGCCCGGCGTCATCAACCCGATGGGAATGGCTCTCGTCGAAGGCGACAAGTTCGCCGTGGTCGAGAACAATTGGTCGCTCGATCAAACCAACGAAGGTCGAGTCTTAATGGCAACGTTGGGAGAACCCGGCGAAGCGGCAATCGAAGAGACGGGTGTTTCGCTCAACGGCCCCGTCGCATGTGGGTTCGGGCCAGACAACCGTTTGTACGTGTCGCAATTGGGCGAAGAGTTTGACAAACCCGTCGGTTCGGTCGTCGCGATCAGCGGTTTGAAGGACTGAGGGCTGAGTCACTCCGGCCAAGCGTCTTGAGCCTCGACGACGAGGTAACGCCGATCGACCGCTAGTTGTTCGAGCGTTTGACGTTCGCCGTTTGGCCAGGTGATCTGCACGTCCACGGGATCACTGATCCCGGCGAGTCCCAAGTGCACGACGGGTTCGTTGCGACAAGCGAACCCGTCACCCGTGTTGAGGCTCGCGACCGCTGGCTTGTCGGCACCGATGATTTCGACGCGAGTTCCGATCGCTGATCGTTCACTGCTTGTCGCCACCAATGAGAGCTGAACCCAGTGATGGTCGTTTTCGGTTTGGTTCTCAAGCAAAGCCAGTGGATCATGCAGGTCTGACAGCAACGCATCCAGGCGGCCGTCGCGGTTGTGATCGCAGCGGGTCAAGCTACGCCCGATGTGAGGCGTGTCCCAGTATCCGCCCAGCGTCGACTTCATGTCAGCTTGTTCAAAGTGGTCGCCCAAGTTGACCAGGACCTGGGTTTCCATTTGAAGGGGCAACTGTTGATGCGTCAGGTCTTCGATGTGGCCGTTGCCGATGACCAGATCGACCCAACCATTGTTGTCGTAATCGATGCCTTGGACTCCAAAGCCAACCTGGTGGTCGCTGAATCGATCCAGCCCAAACGCGATCGCCACATCACGGTACATTCCCGGACGAACTTGTTGATACAGGTTCAGCCATTCGTCGTACCAGTTCGCGACGACCATGTCTTGCGTTCCGTTGCGGTCGAAGTCCGCGGCGCCGACGCCCATGCAAGCGGTTGTTTTGCCTTGGGAACTGGTCGCCAGTCCGATTGTTTCAGCGTATTGCAACAACTTCACCTTCGACCCATTCCGACTGATCTTCCAGAACTGGTTGGGGCGAGAATCGTTGGCAACAAAGCACTCCAGGCCCGGTTGCCCGTCCAGTTCGCCAGCGATCAGGCCGAGGCCAGGAAAGGCGTCATCGCCCAATTTGGGAAGCAGGTTCTTCGGTGTGTGGGCATGGGGACCAGAAGCCTTGGGTGGGACTGGGGTGTTCGGTGAGTTCTGCTCGGGAGCCTCGCGATTCAGATCAACGATGGCGTCTCGCCGGAGGATCACCTGCCGAGCCAGACCTAGGGAATCGCTGAGCCAAAGTTGATCGTTTGCTGCATGGAAATGGTTGGGACCGGGCAGGTTGGTGGGAAGACCGAGTGAATTGACTTCGACCGGTTCAAAAACACGTGGGTCGTCGGCGTAGTTGATTTCGATCAAATCGGGCGAACCGTTGCCGTCCATGTCCGCCATCGCCAGCGACGCGGTGAATTTTTCGGAGCTCCATCCAACCCGATCCGTCGCGTCGACGAACGTTCCGTCACCTTGGTTGAGGAACAATCGGTTCTGGCCCACGTTCGCGATGGCCAGATCCTCCCATCCATCTTGGTTCCAATCGCCCGCCGTCAATCCAACGCCGTATCCACGGTCATCCGCTGCTGCCGACGACGTCACGTCGGCGTAGACCGGTGATCCGTTGTCGCGGGCCGTTCCACGAAACAAGTGATTCGGGCGAGTCCCAGAGGACAGGGGCGGGTCGCCAGAGGCCTGGTTGATGTAAAAGTCAATTTGCCCATCGCGGTCGTAGTCCAAGGCAGCGGTGCCCGGCCCCAGTGATTCGTGCAACCGCATGAGTTTCAGAACACGTTCGGGGCGATTGTAAAAGACCGCGTTGAGTCCAACCGACGCGGCCACATCGACCAAACGCGGCGGCGTGAATGGGGGATCAGTGAACGGCGTCGTTTGCGGCTTGGTGGTGGAAGAGATGGCTTTCGGTGTCGACCGCAACCAAGCCAAATCGGGTTTGGAATAGCGGTCGACAGAAACGCCAGCCAGCTGACGTTTGAGGCGATCTTCCTTGGCCAGCGATTTCCACTCGGCACAGTCCTGTTTGACTTCGTCAGCACTCCCCCACTGTCCGGGATGCCGTTTGGCAATGGCCTTTCGCCATTCGCAGGCTTGATCCATTTCGCCCAGACGAAGCAAGTCCTCCACCAGAAACTTGCCCGCCCGCAGGTCATCGGGTTGTCCGGCACCGACCGCCACATAGGCTTCGCGAGGTCCAGCCAGCAGGTACCGGCGTTCGTCGACCGCTTCCGCGGCGCTGACTCGGCCGGCTTGCAACAATGCCGCAGCCAGCAGTTCGTGAGCACGATCCGACGTGGGGTCCAGACGCATCGCTTCCACGAAAGCACCGATGGCGTCGTCGGTGGATTGCTCAAACAAAGCTTGGGCACCCACCGCCATCCAAAACGACGGGAAGTCGCGGAGATTGCCTGGCAGTGAAGAATTGGAATTCGCGTCACCGATCGTCGCTCGCATTTGTGGGAACGATTGCAAATCGGCGTAGGCATAGGCGAGCAAGGCATGGGCCTGCATGCTCGGTTGTTGCTTGATCACCGACTGCAGCGTTTCGATCGCTTCTCGTGTGCGTCGTTCGATCAACGACGTCCAGGCTGAGTTGAGGTCTGAGCTGGCCGGTGCATCCGGTGAGTCGACGGCCACGCCTTGCGTTCGCAGTCGTTCGCGTTCGACCTCCGCGGCGAATTCCTCACGCGTCTTGGGAGGTCGAGTGATGTAGAGAAGTTGCCTCAATTGGTCTTCGGTGGCTGCAGACTGCTTCACCAGGATTCGCAGTTGTTCACCTGCTTCGATTCGACGACCGACGTGTTGCAAATCAGCCGCCAATTGAGAGCGGATCTGGTTGGCAAATGGATCGTTGGCCACGCTGGGTTTGGCCAACAACGCCTGCCAGACTTGGATCGCTTCTTGATTTCGCCCGACCTGACGCAAAAACTCGCCCCGTTGGCCCAAGGCCGCGATTCCAAATTTCGCGTCGTTGTCTGGGACATTGGCAAGCATCTCGATCGCGGAGTCCAGGTTGCCTGTTTCTGCCTGCACGCGTGCCATCAAAAACAAACCCGCCGGGTGATCGGGTTTGGCAACCAACAGATCTTTCAAGAATCGATTGGCGTCGGACCAATTCCTCAGCGTCACCGCCTTTTCCGCTGACACAAGCAATTCGCGTGCGTCGGGGGCCTGGGCATTGGAGGCTTCAACCGAGGTTTCCATTTTCGGCACAATGTGCGCCGGTTCCTTTTCGCGGCAGCCACACGTTCCACCGAGCAGCAAACCGGACAGGAGAATGCCGGTGTGCAAACGGCGGGCGGCAATTGCCTCTTGAAAGAATGGTTTGGATTGCAAGGTGAGTCCGCTTAGAAGTTGTTACAAGGTTCGGGCGTCCATCATAGTGAAATCAGCAGGGCAACGACTGGATGAGGCGGGCTGAAAATTGCTACGTGTTGGAGAAGGCGACGTCGACCAAGCGACGCTTAAGCAGGTCGGCAGGTGTCATCGGGTATATGAGCCGCTTGGCGTTAGCCACGGTTCCCACGCACAACCGGGGCTAACGCCCAAACGGCTCACTGATTGAGACCCAATCATTCCTGCGTACCTGCTTAGAAGGCAAATGCGTTCTCGATCGTTCGAGACGCACGATGGCTCAGTGAAAGTCGCGTCGGGGGACCCGCAGCCCGGTGGCCTTTTCGCTGAGGTCTTCTACTCGGCCGACGATGACGTGAATGATGCCTTTTTTGTTTTCCAGTTTGCCATCGACGATCCAGGCATCGCTGGCTCGCGCGATCTTGAAGAATCGCTTCCAAACCTGAGCGAACAAGACCAAGTTCATCGATCCGGTCTCGTCTTCCAGCGTCACAAACGTGATGCCCTTGGCGGTGCCCGGTCGTTGACGCATCAAGACGAGGCCGGCGACGCGAACGTGCACGCCGTCTCGGAGTTTGGGTAAGTCCGAGGCACGCTTGCAACGCAGCGCATCCAGGTCATCCCGCCAAAATGAGACCGGGTGGGCTTTCAGGCTCAAACCTGTTGTCGCGTAGTCGTTCTTGACCTCCTCGGCCGGTGACATGGGGATCAATTCTTCTGGGACGCTGCAATCCGGATCCAGATCGGCCAGCAGCGGCATCGAGTCGCCCGAGTCATCTTGAGCGAGCGATTGCCAAACCGCGGCTCGGCGGTCTTGCGCGATCGAGGCGAGCGCATCGGCATCCGCCAGTGTCGCGATGTTTGATCGGGATAAATTGGCTCGCGTGGTCAAGTCGTGCAGGTTCTCAAACGGTCCACCCGCATCCCGGGCACCCAAGATCTTGTCCGCGACAGCTGAGGGAAGCCCACGAATCATTCGCAGGCCCAGCCGGATTTTGGGCTGAGATCGGTTGAGATCAGGAATCAGCTTTGTGCGAAGGTCGCTGTCGTTGACGTCCACGGGCAGGACTTGCACACCGTGTTGCTGGGCATCGCGAATGAGCTGAGCCGGGGCGTAAAAACCCATCGGTTGGCTGTCCAGCAACGCCGCACAAAACGCAGCCGGGTAGTGTCGCTTCAAGTAGCACGAGGCGTAAACCAACAGTGCAAACGATGCGGCGTGTGATTCAGGGAACCCGTATTCGCCAAAGCCGCGGATTTGGCGGAACACGTTCTCCGCGAATTCACCATTGAGCCCATTCGCGTTCATTCCTTCGAGCAGCTTGGTGCGGAAACGGTCGATCACACCGGGGCGTCGCCATGCCGCCATGGCTCGCCGCAATTGATCGGCTTCCCCGGGAGTGAAACCAGCGGCAACAACGGCCAACTTCATCGCTTGTTCTTGAAAGATCGGAACGCCAAGCGTTTTCTCGAGCACCTTGCGAATCGCATCGTTGGGATACTTCGCCTCCGCCGGATTTTCGCGAGCCGCCAAGAACGGATGGACCATGTTGCCTTGGATCGGGCCCGGCCGAACGATCGCGACTTCGATCACCAGGTCGTAGTAGCAACGCGGTTTGAGTCGCGGAAGCATGCTCATCTGAGCCCGACTTTCGATTTGGAACACACCCATCGTGTCGGCGGCACAAATCATGTCGTAAGTCGGTTTGTCATCCGGTGGGATCGTCGACAGTGACAGCTCACGGTCGTGATGGTCCTTGACCAATTCAAAGCAACGCCGAATCGCGGAGAGCATCCCGAGCGCCAAAATGTCGACTTTCAGGATGCCAATGTCATCGAGATCATCTTTGTTCCACTGGATCACGCTGCGACCTGGCATCGCTGCGTTTTCGGTCACGCACAGCTCGCATAAACTGCCGGCGGTCATCACCATCCCGCCGACATGTTGGGACAGGTGCCGCGGGAATCCAATCAGAGTTTCCGTCAGGTACAGGAATCGACGTCCCAAGGGCGTGTCGGGATCCAGCCCCGCGTCGCGGCATCGTTCAGGCAGCTCTGGATTGCGTCCGTAGCTGCCCGCCAACTTGGCAACCGCATCGATGATGTCGGGAGAAATGGACAGAGCCTTGCCGACTTCACGAATTGCACTTTTGGCGCGGTAACACGTGACGACGGCGGTCATCCCGGCTCGATCGCGACCGTATTTTTCGTACAGGTACTGCAACACCTCTTCGCGACGTTGGTGTTCGAAGTCCACGTCGATGTCAGGGGCCTCTCCACGTTCACGGCTGATGAAACGCTCAAACAAGAGATCCGTGTGCGTTGGATCGACCGCGGTGATCCCGAGGCAGTAACACACGACCGAATTCGCGGCTGACCCGCGGCCTTGGCAGAGGATTTCTTGGGAGCGTGCAAACCGGACCAGGTCCCAGACGGTCAAGAAGTAGGCTTCGTAGTTCAGTTCCTCGATCAGGGTGACTTCATGGCGAAGCGTCTCAATGATTTTCTCCGGTACACCGCCTGGCCAGCGACCGCGGGCGCCTTCCCAAGTCAGGCGTTTGAGATGCTCGATCGGCGTCATCCCCTGCGGTGCGAGTTCCACCGGGTATTCGTATTTCAATTGGTCGAGTGTGAACGTGCATCGCCCAGCAACCTCCACGGTCCGCGCCACCGCGTCAGGGACGTCGCGGTAGAGTTCGGCGATCTCGTCGAGCGAACGCAGGTGGTGCTGGCTGTTGACGAGTCGTTCGGATTGAATTTGTTCGACCGATTTGCCTTTCGAAATGGCGACCACGCAGTCATGCAGCGCCATGCGTTCGGCGGTGTGGTAACGCACGTCACCGCAGGCCAGCAGCGGCACGTCGGTGGCCAGCGAAAGGTCTCGCAGCCAGGTGGCTTTGGCCGCGTCGTCGACTCCCCGGTGAAACGACACCAGCAGGTGACCACGGTCATCGAATACATCGCGAAATGGACCACGAAGGAATTGCCGGGAATCGTTGACGTGCGCGTGATGGTCTTCGATCGATCTTGATTCGTCGGTGGCGATGACGCCGGCAAGGATTCCTTGCGAGTGTTCCGCGATGTCGGCAAACGACAATTCGCAGCGGCCTTTTTCGCATCGCATGCGGCCCTTGGAAAGCATCCGGCACATCCGTCCGTACGCGTCCCGGTCGCTCGGCCACAGCACCATTGGCGGCGCGTCGGTCGGGTGGACTTGCGTGCCGACGATGTACTGCAGCCCCAGTTCTTGGGCCGGGGAAAAGCCGCGGACGACGCCGGCGATCGATTCTCGGTCGGTGATGGCCAGCCCTTCGTAGCCCAGTTCGGCGGCACGTTGGACCAATTCGTCCGGGTGAGACGCCCCGTCCAGAAAACTGAAGTTGCTCCGGCAGTGAAGTTCGACGTAACGCATAGCGTGACAATTGTCGCGGATGTGGCATGATTTGCCCACTGGCAAGAGTCGCGGACGAAGCCGACCGATTTCCCATCGTCGATTTTGGTTTCGGGGGCTAAACTGCTCGCATGAATTCTCCAGCCTCTGAATCGACCGTTTGCAGCGAAACGCCTGCCGAAGCCAACTCGACCGTTCCGTATGAATGGGATGAGCTGTCGCTGGGGAATGTGCGAATTGGCTTCCCCGTCGTCCAGGCGGCGCTGTCTGGGTACAGCGATTTGCCGATGCGCGTGATCGCCAGGCGGCACAGCGCCAGCTACACGATTTGCGAAGTGATGCTGGATCAGTTCCTGCTGTCGCTGACCAAACGCGAAAAGACGCGGCACTTCCTGGACATTGCGGATGAGGAGCATCCGGTCGGCGGGCAATTGATGGGGGCCGAACCCGAGCAGTTTTCCGCGGGAGCGTTGAAGTTGGTCGAGGCCGGCTTTGACGTCATCGATGTGAACTTCGGATGCCCTGTTAAAAAGGTGCTGGGCCGTTGCCGTGGTGGATTCCATCTGTCGCAGCCCGCCGTCGCGATCGAGATTCTGCGTCGGACTCGGGACGTGGTGCCGGATCACATTCCTGTGACGGTCAAAATGCGACGTGGCATGGATGACACGTCGGAATCACGCGAGCAGTTTTTTGAGATTCTGGACGGAGCGATCGACGCTGGGTTGGCTGGCGTGACCGTGCATGGCCGAACGGTGGTTCAACGTTACGTTGGTCCCAGTCGCTGGGCGTTTCTGAAGGAAGTCAAGCAGCACGTGGGGGACCGCTTGAAGGTGCTCGGCAGTGGCGACCTGTTTGCTGCCAAAGATGGCTTGGAAATGATGCGTCAAACGGGGATCGACGGTGTCACGATCGCTCGTGGAGCCATTGGCAACCCGTGGATCTTTACACAATCGCGAGCCTTGGCCGCTGGTGAGCCGTTGCCCGCGCCGCCCACCATCGCGGAACAAGCTGCTGTGATGCGAGAGCATTTCGCGTTGTGCGAGGAGACTTACACGCTCCAGCGAGCACCGTTGTTGATGCGGAAATTCTGCATCAAGTATTCGCAGAGTCATCCGAATTATCGGGACGTCCGGATGGCGTTCATTCGTTTGCGATCACGGGAAGAATTCGAAGCCGCGCTGGAACAGCACTATTCCACCGATGGCCCCGGCCAATATGTCCCGCGAGAACTGCACGGTTCGCAAGAGGAGTGCTGAATTGTCGCCAATCCGTAAGTACCACGTGAACGACAAGTGACGTAGCGGAAGGACGCGAGCCCTCCGGTTCCTCACCGGGCGGCTTGCGCCGCACCGCTAAGCAGGTCGGCAGGAATGATCGGGCATCATCATGTGAGCCGTTTGGGCGTTAGCCCCGGTTGTACGTGGGAGCAACGACGCTTACCGAAACAGTCCAAATGCCGAAAGACTCCTGCCGACCTGCTTAACATCGTCACTTGTTGCTCACGCGTTCCGACGCCAGGGTCCCCGGAAGCAGGGGGCGAACAGTTGTCTCTAACTGGTTGCGTGTTTGGTTAAAGGCGTTTCAGCGTGATTTCTCCAGTCCGATATTTGCCGGCGAATTGCCCTGCCAGGTGGAACCTGGCCTACGATGGATCGGGTAGACGCGTTTCTCGATCCGACGCGAGAGCATTGTCGAGGGTGTCGGAAATTGTTGCCCGCACGTCATCTTGGAAGGGAGCGGAAGACTCGTCATCTTAGAGGTGCGAATGCTTGGCGTTCGATTCTGAATTTTGACCACCCTGCTCCTTCGACCCCACGACGAAATCCATGTCTTACGACGCGCGCATTGATGAACTGAAACTCGAGTTGCCACCTGCTCCCAAGCCGATGGGCGTTTACAAGCCGATTGTCCAAGTTGGCAACATGGTTTACTTGTCGGGTCACGGTCCCTTGAAAAGCGACAAAACGCTGATCACCGGTCGTCTCGGTTTGGACATGGACGTGGAAGTTGGTTACGACGCCGCTCGCCAAACCGGTTTGGGCATGCTCGCCACGCTCCGCGAACACCTCGGATCGCTCGACAAGGTTTCGCGATTGGTCAAGTTGTTGGGGTTGGTGCGGTGCACCGACTCGTTTGAAGATCAACCTGCTGTGATCAATGGATGCAGCGAATTGTTTCGCGATGTGTTTGGCGAAGAGGTGGGCGTGGCCGCTCGCAGTGCCATCGGGACCAATGCGTTGCCAGGCGGAATCGCAGTGGAAATCGAAGCGATTTTCGAAGTGAAGGCGTGATTCGGGGGATTTGCCCGAATTGCATAGTCCTGGTTTCACCCGAATTTCCAAGACGCGGCGGTGAGTCGTCGCTAGGATTCGGCCATGAACAACACCACGGAACCTGAATCGTCGCCCGCTCCACAACCCATCCGCAATCGAAAAATCACCGGGATGTCGGCCATTTTGTTGCCGATCGCACCCGGTGGCAAGATTGATTGGGATGGGTTTGAATCCCACGTCGTGGCGACGCTGGACGCGGGGCTGACACCGGCCGTCAACATGGACACCGGTTACGCGAATTTGATTTCGGATGAAATTCGTGAAGAAGCCCTGTCGCTGACCGCCGCGATCGCCAAGGATCGCGCTTACCTGGGCGGGGTGTTTGTCGGCGACCACGAGGGAGACGACTTCAATGGGGAAGCGTATCGCCGTGGAATCGAGCAAGTCCAACGTCACAACGGGACGCCGATCCTGTTTCAATCCTTTGGGCTGACCTGGGGCGATGACGATTCCATCTTTGACGCCTATGCGAAGCTGGCGTCCGAATGTGAGCAGTTCTACGCCTTTGAGCTGGGAACCATGTTCGCTCCGTTTGGCAAAATCTACTCGTTGTCGCTGTATGAGCGATTGATGGGGATCGGCAACTGCTTGGGAGCCAAGCATTCGTCGCTGGATCGAATTTTGGAATGGCAACGTTTGGAATTGCGGGATCGTGTTCGGCCGGACTTCAAGGTGTTGACCGGCAATGACTTGGCCATCGACATGGTGATGTACGGCAGTGATTACCTGCTGGGGTTGTCCACGTTTTGTCCCGCGGAGTTCGCGATTCGCGATGCGATGTGGCAAAACGACGACCCGCGGTTTTACGGACTGAACGATTTGTTGCAGTACCTCGGCGCGTTTGCGTTTCGTGCCCCGGTGCCCGCCTACAAGCACTCTGCCGCGATGTTCCTGCATTCACGCGGCAAGATCGCGAGCAGTCAGACTTATCCCGGCAGCCCGGAGCGCCCGGCCAGCGATCAAGCGATCTTGGACCTGATTTCGCAGGATCTCGCCGCGTACTTGTGAACTTCGAACTGAATGGCGGAAGGACGCGGGCCCTGCGGTGAAGCACCGGGCGGCTTGCGCCACTCCGCTAAAACGAATTGATCGCCCCACGGCTCAAAGTCGGCTGGAACGACCGCCGCTAAGATCCGGCACCCTTCTCACTTTTTCTCGATTGAATTGTTTCCATGGCCTACCCACGCGTCGCCTCGCTGAAGACCCACGACGACTTTGTTGCGCACTTGCGGGACAATCAGATTGAGATGCCTTCCGATGCAGACGTCGAATCGGGGGAGGAGTCTCCGCTCGCTCAATCGTTTGAGGTCCATGGTCAAACCGTTGGGAACCGCTGGTGCATCTTGCCAATGGAAGGCTGGGACGGAACCACGGATGGTTTGCCAACGGATCTGACGCGGCGACGGTGGCGGAACTTTGGGCTGAGCGGTGCCAAATTGATGTGGGGCGGCGAAGCGGTCGCGGTTCGGCATGATGGCCGCGCCAACCCGAATCAGTTGCTGCTGACTGAAAAGAATCTTTCCGCAATCGCGTCCTTGCGGCAAGACTTGGTTGACGAACATGAGTCGCATTTCGGTCGCAGTGATGACCTGTTGATCGGCTTGCAGTTGACTCACTCGGGGCGATTCGCACGACCGAATATCAAATCCGTGACCGAGCCCCGCACGGTGCAGCGAAATGTGGTCTTGGATCGTCGCGTCAAAATCACGGATGACTCGGCGATCTTCAGCGATGACGAATTGGCAACGTTGATCGATGACTTCATCGCGGCGGCAGTTCGAGCTGAGAAGGCGGGGTATCGCTTCGTCGATGTCAAGCATTGTCATGGGTACTTGGGCCACGAGTTGCTCGCTGGCCGCGAACGAACGGGCAAGTTTGGCGGCAGCTTTGAGAATCGCACGCGGTTCTTACGCGACATTGTTTCAGGGATCCAAGCGGCCACGAACGATCTGCAAGTCGGCGTTCGGTTGAGTTTGTTCGATTATCTACCGTTCCATCCGGGGGCGGATCGTGTTGGCGAGCCTGAGCCTGGCGGCGAACCTGAAAAGGTGTTTGGTGGCGGTGAGGACGGTTTGACGATCGACATGACCGAGACCTCCAAGCTGATTGATTTGATGCATGAGATTGGCATCCGGATGGTTTGCACGACGGCGGGGAGTCCCTACAGCACGCCGCACCTGCAACGCCCCGCGTTCTTCCCGCCGAGTGATGGCTACACGCCGCCAGAGGATCCGTTGGCCGGTGTCGCCCGCCAAATCGAAGCGGTGGCGGAGATGAAGAAGCGTCATTCCAACATGGTGTTCATTGGGTCGGGCTACACGTACCTGCAGGACTACTTGCCCAACGTGGCCCAAGCCGTCGTGAAAGCCGGCATGGTGGACTCGATCGGTTTGGGACGCATGGTGTTGTCCTATCCGGATTTGCCCGCCGATGTGACAGCCGGATCCGTGTGGCAACGCAAAAAGGTCTGTCGGACGTTCAGCGACTGCACGACCGCCCCCCGGAATGGAATCATCAGTGGTTGCTATCCCTTGGACCCGTTCTACAAAAAACGCGAAGAACGCAAGCAGCTCAACGAGCTGAAGAAAGCGTTGCAGTCGTAACGCGCTTCCGTGCCGCAACGTCCGGGGCCTGACGACCCCGGCAAAGGCTGTGTCGGCCTTTCAGGCCTGAGGCAATCGCGCGGCACAAGGTGCCAGCCACTTTCCCAACGAGTGGATTGGGCCAGGCAGGGCCGGCAAAAGCAATGTTGGAGCCGTGATATCCCGGGAGCATGCGTTGGATGCCCGGCACCTGATGCCGATTCGAAATGCCCATCGTGCTCGTGCTCAGTGAAGCGGTGCTCGTGCTCGCAATCGAAACGCGGCTTGGGTGAACGGTCCAATTTGCGACCAGGACCCGTTCGATGTCTGCCGTCTCTCAGTCGAAAGAATTGCCGCCGCATTTGACGTTTCCAAGTCATGAGGGGAGCATCGCCACGCCCGGGATCAATGGCTTTGCAGGGCTCAATCGAATCGTACCGATGCTGCCCAGGATGACATGAAGTTCGACGGCATCAAAGAGTCTCTGGTAGACTATGCGGTGGCGGTCGATTACGAGCACGAGCACCGCGATGCTGAGCACGAGCACGAGAGAATGCCAGAACCATCGGCTGCAACGCAGCGGGCGTGGTGACCGCTCTTGCAGTCGTCAGTCGCTCGCGTCCTCTGAATCGTTCCGTTCCCCAATTGAAGTGGAGCTCACCCGCCATGATGAAACCTCGTTTTGCGATTGTTTGCATCGCCGTGGGGAGGTGCGTCTTTGCTTCTCAGGTGCAGTCTGATGCTCCTGCGATCCGAGAGATGGAGACTGTATGCACATGACATTTCGCTTTTGATTGAGGCCTGCTTAGCGACTCGATAGCTCGATGGTTCCTAGGTCGTTGTCTCCCTCGACGATCGTGATCGTGGTGATGGGGTTGTTCTCGTCGAGGTATTTGCCTCGAAAATGGTCGAAGGGCAAACCGCCGCCGTCGGGGGCCTGGAGTTGGAAGGCGACCAGTTTGTACTCGCCGAGTGGCGCGCCGTCGCCGATGCCATCAAAACTCAATTCGAATTCGCCGTTCTCGCCGACTGAGGCGGCGGGGATTCGGCGGAACTTCGTTTGAGATCTATTCGAGTCCTTCACTGGAATGAACTTGATCGTCGCCCCAGCCGCGGGTTCGCCGTCCAGCGTGAGCTTGCCGTGCACGGGATGAAGGTTGACATCGAGTTCCTTGGGCTGGGAACAGCCTGCAGGAAGCAGAGCAGCGATCGCCAACAAGACCGAGAGGGGGCAGTCTCTTCGAACCAATGATTTCAAAATTCGTCTCCTACGTCGTCGCCGCGTGATCGAGAAACGAGGGCGTAGAGCACTTCGGCCTCGATGGTTTCCGTTAAAAAATGAACGCTGCCGTCGAGGAAGACACTGTTCGCCCCGCCGACATGAAAGGCGTAGACCCCTTGGCGATTGTTGCAGTTGACGTTGCATGGGCCGAGTCCTGTCGGTGACCACGACTGTCCGTCCGCCTGATAGGACAGCAGCCAAGTGCAACCGCGTCCGGCCCATGGTGCCCAAGCACGAGCCGCGGAAGGAGCGGCCTCATGCAGTCGCCCATTGATCCAGGTGTCTGTCTTTCCGGCTTGCTCAATGAACGTCAGCGTGTGAGACGAGCCGTCAATGGTCATCGTGCGTTTGGGACGCTGGTAATTGAGACTAGGACCGATGAAGCCGACGGAGTTTTCATTGACAGGCGACAGAGCCCCCATCGCCCACGGATCTCGTGAGAACGGGGTCGCCGGAATCGCAAACGGAAATCCCCAGCTATAGATCGCGGTGAAGTCCGTGGTTCCAGCGGACCGGTCGAGATGAACATCCAGCGTGGATCCCACCACTCGCTGAATTCCATTTTGGGTCGAACTGCCAACGGCCGAAGGGCAGCGATACAACTCCAGCGGTGCCTTGACCGCTGTTTGGTTGTCTTCATGGAACCAATCCTTCTCGCAATCGTAGCGTTCCCAGATCGCCTGTTGTTCGATGAAAGGCAAGAGTTCCGTGAACGGGCTTCCGGAGATTCCGTCCTTCATGTTGCCCGTTTTGAGATAGCTGTACGGTTCACCATAAGTCGCCGCAGGCAACGCCTTGTGAACATCTTCGAACAGCAACGTCGCCAATCCAATCTGGCGCATGCGGTCTTGGCACTGCATCCGCCGCGTCGCCTCCCGCACTGCCTGCACCGCAGGCAGCAACAACCCGATCAGGATCCCAATGATCCCGATGGTGACAAGGAGTTCGACAAGTGTGAAGGCACGACGTGACATCAAGCGATTGCCTTGCGTCGTCGACGGTAGGCGACTGCGGCAAGTGATCCAAGTCCTAGTAACGCCATGGATGAAGGTTCCGGGACGGCAGATGCATTCAGGGAAAATGAGCCGATGTTGGTCCCCGTTGCAACACCTGTCAGTGCGGTCAGTGCCCCGGACACCAAGAGGTCGCCATCGAGCGTGAACCCGTTGGCATTGGATGTGAACGCTGCGTTTTCGATCGTGAATGCGTCCGCTGGGAAACTAAGATTGTTGAACAACGTTAGCGTTCCCGCGTTGTTGACGAGTGAAAAGTCTCCCAGTCCAATGACACCGCCACCCGCGAAAGGATCGACTTCATGTCGAATCACGGCATCAATGCCAATCTGTTCGCCAGCTCCCCATGTCGAGAGCACATTCGCAAAATCAACATCGAGGTTCGTTGTCTGCCTCGCACGTCCTGATGGATTGGATACGTTGCCGCCATTGATCGCTGCCGACAGGGCAATCAAACCGGTTCCGGGAATGGTGATTGGATCCCCTCCGGTTCCATCCAGAAGGTCGCCGGAAGTGGCGGTGGTGACCCCCGTCCCATAGAACCGGCTCAAAATCAGCGGGCCTCCACCACCAGAGAATAACGCAGAGTTGTTGTTCAAGGTGAAGACAGCCGATCCACCGGTGACGACGGCGGCGCTGGCCGATGTGCCGCTGAACAAGGCGACTGCGAATAAAACGATAAAGCGGTGCAAACTCATGGTGTGACTTCCAAGTGAAGGGAGAGGGGAAACTATTGAACGTTCTTTAGATCGCGAACCATTTGTCGAAAGGGTTCGTGCATGTGCATCAGCAGGCCGCTGATTTGGGGATCAGCTTTGGCGACGCTGCCTTGGTCGATCGGGGGTTGAGGGTCGTATTCGGCGAACAACTGAACGGCCGCCGCGTACTCGTCGTTGCGGAGGTCTTGGACCAGTTTCAGTCCAAAGTCCAAACCGCTGGTCACGCCCGCGCCGGTGATGCGGTTGCGGTCGATGACCACTCGCTCATCCACCGGGGTGGCTCCAAATTCGGACAGCAGGTCCCGGGTGATCCAGTGCGACGTGGCTTGGTAGCCGTCCAGCAAGCCTGCGGCGCCCAGCAGGACCGATCCGGTGCACACGCTGGTCACGAAATCGGCTCGCGCGCCTCGGTCAGCGACGAACTCTCGCGTGGCGTCGTCTTTGGCCGCGTCCAAGGTGCCACCGGTGCCGCCAGGGACGAACAGGATCGTGGGGGCTTGAGGGCAATCTTCGAAAGCGATCGTGGGGCGGACCTCGATGCCGGTGTCGGTTAGAACTGGATCGAGTGTTTTCGCCGCCAGATGCACCTTCGCACCCATCATCAGCACGAACATGTGGTGCGGCCCAAACAGATCCAGGGCGGTGAATCCGGGATACAGAACCATCACGATTTCTTCCTTGCCAACCCAGCCTGGCGGCCACTGCATCGAATCATCGTGAACGCTCATCAGTGGTTCGGCTGGTACGCCGCTACCATCGTTGGGTGCTGCGGTGGCGGGTGGGGCCGCCTGGGCCGTCGTGGCATGTCGGACGAGCGCCGAAGTCCCCAGCATTGACGCAAGGGTCGCCGTCAGAAATTTTCGACGGTCGGCGGGTAAGAGGTTGGTGGGCATCGGAGATGAGTTGGGTTCAGGTTTCATTGGATTCGCTTTCACGCAGAGCGTTGTGGGGGACGTTGTGGGCAAAGGAGGGTTCAAGCCACGCCAGACAATGTGGCGGGCCAGTGATACTGCGATGGTCGCCTTCGCAATGAGTGATGGCGACGTTCTGGAAGTAAGGTTTCCAAGCGAGCGGTTGCATCCAAACGCGACTCTGGTTCGCCACCACCACTTCCACGGAAAACGGAAGTGGCGTGTCAACGTTCGCAAGCGGTGACGACAGCAGTGGTGTCAATGTTTCGCGAAGCGTTTGGTCGAGTTGCGTTTCATTGGCCTGACCGTTCACCCACTGCGGATCGAACGGCATGGCATCGAGCAGCACAATGCGACGGACGCGATTGCCCCAATCAGGATCCGTTCGCAGCATCTCCACCAGCACGCTGGCGGAAAAACTGTGAGCGACCACATCGATCGGAAAAAAGGGGACGGGGGTCTTTTGTTCGACGGGAGTCCTCGGCCTCGGATAAGACCCCCGTCCCCTTTTTCCGATTCGTCCCCTTTTTTCGATTTCGGTGGACCAAAGGGCAGCTAGTGCGGGGATCGACTGGGGGACGGATCCTTCGAGCAAGCCGGGGATGGAGAGTGAGACAACGTGCGATTGACGTCGAAGGATGTCGTTCAATGGGCCGTACAGTTCGCCGATGCCTGGCAAACCTGGCAGCACGACGCTGATCGCATCGGACTGAGCCGTTTTGGCACCAGCCACGGTTCCGACATGCCAACCGTGGCCATCGCCCAAACGGCTCATTTCGTCCTGAGCAACCGCGGAAGTGGTGGAAGCACTGGCGTCGTTGATCAGCGTGGCGAGTCCGGCGATCGTGGGACGCCCAAAGATTTGGGGCAACGTCAGGTCCACCTCGAACGCTTGCGAGATCTCGCGGGACAGCAAGGCGGCGAGCAGGGAGTGCCCACCGACGAGGAAGAAGTCGTCGTCTCTCCCGAACTGTGAATGTTCGAGCAAGCGATTCCAGATTTGAGCGAGGGGCGTTTCGACCGGGCCGGACCAGTCGATTGGGCCTTCGTTCGAATGAGCTGCATCCGCCAACGCGATGATTGCGGCGTGATCGGTTTTACCTCGGTCGGTCAATGGGAGGCTGTCGCAGGACACCCAGCAGTTGGGACGCATCGACGGCGGCAGGCTGGTGCTGATTTCCGTCCAGGCCTTGGTGGGGGATGCTTTGTCGGACAGGACCAACGCCACCACTAAACTTGGGTCTGGCGTGCGTTGATCCACCGCGACGGAGGCAGCGATCACATGGTGGTGCGTACCGATGCGCCGGGCCACTTCGCTGGGCAACACACGCACGCCGCGGATTTTGACTTGTTCGTCCATTCGACCGAGGAAGCGAAGTTTGCCATCTCGCCCGCGTCGAACACGGTCACCGGTACGGAATGAGCGGTTCGGTCCAAAGCCGCCGGAACGTTCCAGTTTTCCGTCGAGCCAGTACCCGAGGGCCACGCCGGGACCGCTGATCACCAACTCCCCGGCCACGCCGTCGGGCAGAGTATGGCCATCGGCGTCGGTCACGCGGAGATCCGCGCCCCCGAATGCGTCTCCCAGTGGAATGTCCATGGAGAGATCCTCCGGAACCACACGGTGGGCCGAACAGATGATCGTGGCTTCGGTTGGTCCGTACGTGTTCCACAGTTCCACGTCGGGGTAGCAACGCAACCATTGTCTCGCTGCATCGAGTCGCAACTTTTCTCCCCCGACGACGATTCGTTTCAGGCGTGGGAAAGCGGGGGCGTTGTTGTCGTCAATGGATTCCATCCAACGATGAAAGAACGCGGTCGGCAGGTCCACCAAGCTGATGTTTGCGTCCGCAAGCCAACTTATGAAACGCATCGGATCCAAGCGACATTCTTCTGGAACGAGACAGAGCGTGGCTCCCGATCGAAGGGTTGGCAGCACTTCTTCGAGGAACAGATCGAACTCCGGGGATGCGTACTGCGCGACTCGGTCGTTGGGGCCAAGCTGCATCAAGTTCGCAAACGCGGCGTTGTGTCGGTCCAGTGCGTCGTGGCCGATAACAACTCCCTTGGATTGTCCGGTTGTGCCGGAGGTCATCAGGACACAGGCGGCTTCGGCGGGTAGCGTATCTGCTTCGATCGGTTCATCGCTGAACGTGAAAGGTTGGCCGTGTCGCAATGCGGCGACGCAGCCGATCAGTGATTCGATCGAGCGATCGGGCGGGAGGTGCACCAATCCTGCGGCGGTCTTCGCAGCGGTTTGTTGGTCCAGTTCGGCGTAGCTCCAAGCTTGCTCGTTGGATTCAATGGCGATGTGGGTTTGTTGCTGAAGGGCCTGGTGAGCGAAGGCATCGCGGAAGGATTCAGGGGGCGAATCTTCCGGATGTTCTGGGGCGGAGTGAGGTTGACGCTCGAGTTCATGCTCGCCCTCCCCTCGCTTCGCTCGACCCTCCCAGAGGGAGGGTGGATTGGGTTTGAGTGATGTACGTGCCAAAGGGAGCGTGGGGGCGAGAGCGAATGCCTCCGCGATGCCGGTCAATTGCTCGATGACTTGTTCCGCGGTGGTTTGGTCGAAAAGATCGGTCGCGTACTCCATCGCGATGTTTGCCGTGCCGTCATTGGCCTCATTGACCGAAACCGTCCATTCGAACTTGGCCTGGTCGATCACCGGCAACAGTGGTCGCAGGCGGGCATCGCCGAGCTCAAATGATTCCAATGTTTCGGGGGCATAGTTCAGCAAAACTTGGAACAGCGGCGAGCGATCGAGCCGTCGTTCGGGACTGACGGCCGCCAAGATTTCGTCCACCGAGACATCTTCGTTTGTCATCACCTCATGCAGTTTGGTGTGACATCGAGTCAACCAATTGGCGATCGACTCGTCCGGCAGGTCCTCGGGGTTTTCCAATCGCAGGACGAGCGTGCCGACGAACATTCCGATCAATCCGGTGACGTCTTGCGAGTCGCGACCGGCGTGCGGCATGCCAATTGCAAAGTCTTTTCCGCCGCTTCGCCGATAAAGGCAGAACCGCAAGCAGGCCAGCCAAAACGAGGCTTGGGTCACGCCAATCTTTGCGCAAAGTTCGCTGATCCGTTGGTTGACGGGACGAGCCACGCAAGTCATCACGCAATCACCCGCTGAGGTCAGCGGAATCGTATCGGAGTCATCACTCGGCGTTCGGTCGGGCCAGAGTTCGACGTCCTGCAAATCATCCAGGCCTAGCCAAGCTCGTCGTGACCGGGAATGCTCCTCAGACTGTGGTGACGTCAGGCGTTCGGATTCACGTCGGGCGTAGTCGCTGTAACGGATTGGCAGGACGGGCAATGAAGACACTGGTTCCTCACGGTACAGTCGCTGCAGTTCGTCCACGAACACACGCATCGACCAGCCGTCGGTGATGATGTGATGCAGATTGATCAGCAGCAACGAACGTGGTTGGTCGGCATTGTCTGAGCTAGTTGCGGCTGGGCTGGTTGCGGCTGGGCTGGCGAAGTTTGCCAGCGACACTCTCCATAGCGGTCCGGATGCCAGGTCCATCGGCACGGAGGCTTGCTCGTCGATCCACTGCCTTGCTGACGTGGCGTCCTGAAAGTCGCGTTGTTCGAAGGGGACTAGCGGATGTTCGTGAATGACTTGTCGAGGTCCGTCGGCAGTCATCTCAAACGTCGTTCGCAGGGACTCATGTCGGTCAGCGATGATCTGCAGGCACTCTCGAAGCCGATCCACGTCCAGCGTTCCACTCACTTCGGCGAGCGCCGGAATGACATACGCATTGCCCTGGCCAAATTGGTCCAGGAACCAAAGTCGGGTTTGCTGAGGCGACATCGGTGCCGTGTAGGGATACGGTTCCGTCGCGACATGCGAAGTTGTGTTGGGGTGAGGGCGCTGCTTCTTGTCAGCGAGCAATTGAGCCAATGCATACAGCGATTCCACCGACAGAAACTCTCGTAGTGTCAGGTTCACGCCAAACTGATCCGACAGTTTGGAAACAGCGACGATGGCTAGCAACGAGTGCCCGCCCGCTTGCACGAAGCCGTCCTGAGGATGCACTTCATCGACGTTCAGAACGTTCTGCAAACACGGTGCGATTTCCTCCCAGATCGCGTCCCATTCAGACGACCGATTCAAAGGTGTGGCCAAAGACTCCGCGGGGTCTGATATCGAACGTTCAGGGGTGCTGTCGAGCCTCTCGGCGAGGCTCGCCCGATCAAGCTTGCCACGATCGCTGGTCGGCAACGCATCGACCCAACGAATCAGGCTAGGGATCATCCTCGCTGGCAAACGATCGGAGAGCCACGACCGGATCGCAGTCGGCTCGGTCGAATCACCCACCACCAGAGCGAACAGTCGATCGTCAGAAGTCACGCCAACGCCAGCGGATTGAACCGCCGGGTGCGATTCCAGGCACGTTTCGATCTCCTCGGGTTCGATGCGATGGCCACGCAAGCTGAGTTGGAAGTCTTTTCGGCCCAGCAATTCGATCACGGGCTCTCCATCGCCGCTGGCACCTCGAGTCATCCACGCCAAGTCACCGGTCAGGTAAGCAGGCGTGGGGGACTCATCACCGGGATAGGTCAGCGAAACAAACGAGGGCGATGGTTGGTTTAGGTAGCCGTCGCAGACTCCCGAACCGAAAACGCACAATTCGCCCACCACGCCGATGGGCAACGGGCGACCGGCGGAGTCGACGACGGCGACGGCCAGTCCAGCGATTGGACCACCAATGTGGATACGACGAGTCGGTTGGGTGGAGGACAGTTCGCTGAGGCAAGCGTTGACGGTTGCTTCCGTGGGTCCGTACGCATTGAAGACACGAGGACGATGTTCATTCGTTGCTGCGTTGATCTCATCCAGAACCGAGGCTGGCAACTTATCGCCGCCGAAGGCGACCAGCCGAAGCGAACGGTAGAACTGCTGGGCAAGGTTCGGTTGTGATTGAAGGGCGAGATGATAAGACGGTGGAAGGTTTGCAACCGTGATGGCATGCTGAGTGACGAGGTTGGTCAGTCGCGATGGATCCAGGTCATCTTCTGCACGCATGACGAGACGGCCTCCGGCGCAGAGGATCGGAAAGATCTCCTCGACGGACATGTCGAACGTCAGCGACGCGAATTGCAGAGCTGCGTCGGAGGCGGTCAGTTCGTAGGCGTCGATCATTGCGTGACAGAGATTGACCAAACTGTCGTGCCGAACCGGAACCGCTTCGGGGCGTCCGCTGGTGCCTGAGGTGAACAAGACGTAGGCGATCGAACGACTGTCGGATTCAGCCTCTGTGCTCGAGCCAATTGCATCGCCACGGTGATTCTGCAAGGCATCGCTCAGCGTGACCGCGTTGGCCGATTTGAGTCGTTGTTCCTGAACCGATTTCGGATCGTTGGGATCGACGGGAAGGTAGGCCGCACCGCTGCGCAGGACGCCCAGTATTTCAACAATCCTTTCCGCTTTGCGATCCGCTGCGATCGAGATCACGTCCCCGTGGCCGAAACCGTGTTCGTTCAATCTCTCCGCGATCGATTGGGAGTCCTCGACCAACCGGAGGTAGGACCACCTTTGGTTTTGATCGAAGACCGCGATGTGGTTCCCGCGTTGCCTTGCCGTCTGGTCGATCCACTGCACCACGGTTTCGGGTTCCTCTCGTCGTCCCCGCGGGCGGCCTGATTCGGCCTGCAGAAGGCGATCGGTGAGTTCAGGGGCGGCCCTCCCCTCGCTTCGCTCGACCTTCCCAGAGGGAGGGTGATGATCGAAGACGCGGGGATCGGCGAGGCGAGAACGCTGTGCGGTCTCGGCGTTGGGCGGTACCGTTCGAGCCTCGTCTCGACGATCGAATCGATTGCGAATGCATTCCAGTTCATCCGGTGGGATCAGTGACAACTCGCACAGTGGTTGGCTGGGATCATTGGCTGCTTGCTCCAACAAGTGCAAGAACAATTGCCCCCAGGACTGGATGGTTGCTTCGTCAAATCGATCGGTTTGAAACTTCCAGTTCAGCGTTCGACGATCCGAGAATTCGTAGACCTCGAGTGTCAGATCGTCTTCGATCTCTTGATACAAACGCAGGTCGGGTTGGGCGAATCTTTGCCAGGAGGCGTCCGCGTCCCAGGCGTCGAAGATGTTTTGATAGGTGAACGAATACGGGAAAGCCGCTCGGTCATGTTGGCCCACGATCGACAGGTTGGCCGAACGGAGTTGCCGCGAGAACGGCAACTGACCGTGTTCCATCGCCGCCAGGAAGTTTTGTGAGACCGAGCGAATCCACTGGGCGATGGAGTCTTGCTCTTGGGCGTCTGCCTGGCCGGGATCCCTCATTTGAATCCGCGTGGCAATGAGGTTGATGAAGCATCCCACGTTGTCACGAAACGGGCCTCGCATGCCGCCTGGTCGTCCTGAGACCGGGGTGGTCACGACCAAATCACTTTTGCCGCTGATTCGATTCAGCATCGCGAAGTAGCAGGCGAGCAGCACCGAAGACGGAGGAGCCCCGGCGGAACGAGACAGGGTTTCGAGGGACTGGTTCAGATCAGGAGTCAGGTCGATCGAGACACAACCCACGCGGCGCTGCGTGTTGGTCTGGCGACTCGACGGGGATGATTCTGGCAAGCCGATGTCACCGCGAGCACCGGTCAGCGTGGCCGACCAGAACGCCTCATCACGCTGGCAGCGTTCGCTGGCCAGGTACTGCTTTTCCCAGTTGAGGAACTCGAAGAAGCCGATATCCGGGGAATCGTTTGGGGGTGAATTTACAGGTTCGAAGCCTACGCCACTTTTGAGGTATTCGTCCCAGAGTTCACCGATCAGCGGGGCGGCGGACAGGCCGTCGATGACGATGTGGTGAACAACGATCAGAACCCAGGTCGTTTGGTTTCCCTGGACCGTGTAGTAGCACCGCAGCGGTGGGGCCGCAGACAGGTCGAAACCGTGGCTGACCAGTTCACGAAAGACGGCTGGGGGATCGTCGCAAGCATCGAGAGTCGATTTCGATTCGACGTTGGAATCGATCTTTTGAATGTGGCCCACTTGAGCCGACGGGGCCACGGTTTGTCGAAGCTCACCTGTCTCAGGATCGTGATCGATCACAACGCGAATGGCCGGGTGTCGGTCCGCGACCCGCCGCAGTGCAGCATCGAAACGGGCGGGATCAAATGGCTTTGCATTCGATTGTCCGTCGATGCGAAACAGCAGCGGCACATGGAAGCTGGTGTCGCAATCGCGTGATTGCCCAATGAACCACAGGCCGCGTTGCGTTTCGGATAGCGGGAACGAATCGCCGTCACGGACCAGCGTCACGGATTCCTCAGGGGCTTCCGCGTCGGCTGATCGAACTTCGTTGGTGGAGTCTCCTTCCGAGCCGCTGGTCTTTTCAGCCAGCATGTCAACCAAGCGATCGACGGTTGGGTAGTCGAACAGAACCGACGTCTTCAGTTCGACGGAATACATCGACTCAAGCACCAATTTGAACTCGACCGCTTGGCTGGAGTCTGTCCCCAGATCGGCAAACGCGTCGTCTTCGGCGATTTCATCCAAGGAATCAAATCCCAGGAACTCGACCAGGCGCGTGCGCACCTCCAGCGACAATCGCTCTCGCGGAGACGCCATGGTTGCTTCGTTGCTGGAGGTTGCGTTGCTCATCGGTTCGCCAGCACCACCAATTTGACCTCGCCATCACTGCGGCCCTGTTGCCGATCGTAAAAACGACATTCGGTCTTCAAGATGGAAAGTCGCTGACGGCTTCGCGCTGAACGCACTCGCACCTCACCGCTGAACTCTCTGGGGTTCAATTCAGAGTGGTAGTTGCTGTGAATGCTGGCGATCAAGTAGTTCGCAAGCTGCTTCTCAAAGAATGATTCCAGCGTGTAGTCGTTCAGCGCCGGAAGCAAACGCTCGCGAATGCAATGGGCTAGGTGCACATAAGCGAGTTGGTTGTAGCAAATGTTGAATTCAACTGCGTTGAAGTGCCCTGTGTCGTCGATGTAGCAAGATTGGTCGATCGCGAATTGTCCGGTGGCGACCATGTTCTCGTAGGAACGGTCCGCGCCTGGTTCGTATCCGATCTGGACGCTTTTGAGATAGCGACAGTGGTCACGGTAGGGCGTCAACACTCGTTGCAGAAACAAGTCGTCGATGTCCGTCAGGCCCACCAGTTCGGTCGAATGTGTTTTGCTGTCGGGGATTGCGGCGACGTTCATGCTTGGTCCTCCTCGGGGGCAATGCCAGCGTAGAAGGGTTGGTCGTCATAGATGCCGATCCGGTAGCTCTTGCTGTGCTGTCCCGGTGCCACAGCGGTCGACATGTGGATGAGCAATCGGTTGTCCCAGATGATCAAATCACCTTGGGACCATCCGTGCTGATGAATGTGTTCGGGGCGTTCGATGAACTCGAACAACTCAGCCAGTCGCCTCTTGTTTTCTTCGTGGGTCAGCCCTTCCAAGGCCACCGTGAAGCCGCGGTTCAGATACAACGCTTTCTCACCCGTGACCGGATGCTCGATGACCGCTGGGTGGCGGACGGGCGGGACTTCTTCGTTGATCCGGTTGAGCAGTTCTTCGAGTGAGCGGTCGATGTCCGACGCTTGCACTTTGTAGCGAAGTTGTCCGGCATGGATCGCGGTCACGCCGTCCACATAGGACCGAAGGCGGTCTGGCAAATTCGCGTAGACTTTAGCCATGTCGATGTAGAGCGTCCCGCGTGAGTCTTGCGGGAAGACCTGCGGGTAGATTGATGTCCACGAAAGCGGATGTGGCTCAAAGGAACAATCGGTGTGCCAGTAGTGTCCCGTTCTCGCGACACCAATCTTCTTCTCACCCTCTGGGATATTGGATGAGACAAAGATCTCGGAATGTTGTGGGTGGTGGTAGTTGCTTTGGAAGTAGACCTGCGGTCGGCCGAGCTTTCGAGCAAAATCAACGTATTGTTGTTCGTTGTAGTCCTGGTTCCGAATCACGACCAATCGGTGTTGGTAAATCGCATCGCGAATTGGTTGCAGCTCCGGTGCATCGGATGGCAGCGTGTTGGTGTCGATGCCCGTGATGATGGCTCCGATTTGACCGGCCGGTGGCGGTGTGATTTGCATTTCGGTGGCGGTGGTCATGTCTAGTTCACTTTCCGTGTTAGGTTTTGCCAGTAAGGTTGGCGAAGTTGATGTTTAAGAACTTTGCCGCTGGGGTTTCGCGGCAACGATTCGACAAAGTCGAACGATTTGGGGACTTTGAATTCGGCCAGTTGCGATTTGGCGAACTTCAGCAGGTCGCGGATGCGAGGTTTCGTCGCGCCGTCGTGCAAGACGACGATCGCTTTAGGGGACTCGCCCCATTTCGGGTCTGGGATGCCGATTACTGCGACCTCTCGGATGGCTTCGTGAGCCAGCAGGGCTGATTCGATCTCAGCCGGAAAAAGGTTTTCACCGGCGTAAATGATCATGTCCTTGACTCGGTCACAGACGAACAGGTAACCGGCTTCGTCTCGGTAACCAGCGTCGCCCGTTCGGATCCATCCATCGACGAGCGTTTCGCGTGTCTCCTCAGGGCGTTGCCAGTATTCCAGCATCACCGAAGGGGTTCGCAGCCAGATTTCACCAGTCTCGCCAGCGGCGACCGCGTTCCCGTCACGGTCGACCACTTTGCAGTCGACACCGGGGAGTGGGCGACCGGTTGCGGAGGACAGGCGATCGTCATCGTGGTCGCTGGGACGCAAGCAGACCGCCATGTTCCCCGTTTCGGTCAATCCATAAATCTGAAAGAAGTCAGCATGCGAGAACGCTCGGCGAGCAGTGGCGAGCAAGCTCGGAGAAATCGGCGAACCGCCATACAGAAAACCACGGACGCTGGATAAATCTGTCGACGCAAAGGAAGGTTCCGCCATCGCGAATTGGATCATCGCCGGAACCATCGGGACCTGCGTGATTCGATGCTTGGCGATCAGTTCGAGTGCCTTCCAGCCCATGAACGCTTCCATCAAGACGCCCGTTGCACCGACCAAGAATCCTTGGATGGCCCACCACATTCCACCGATGTGGAATTGAGGCAGCGACAGCAACAGCACATCGTCATGTTTCAGCCCCATCCAGTCATCGCCTTGGTGTCGCATGCCGCGACGCAAATCGAAGAAGGTTCGATGGGCCAGGACGACTCCTTTGGGGATCCCTGTTGTGCCGGAGGTGTAGATCTGAACGAGGGGATCGTTCGTGCTGGCAACGTGTTCTGGTGGCGAATTGTCGCCGGCGTCGCGCCAAGCCGGGTAGTTTGACATCGCGAGCACGGGCAGGTCTTGCTCCGCCAGTTTTACAGCCGAATCGTGGTCGACGAAGACAAGCTTGGCTTGGCTGTCGCGAATCAAGTTGGCCAGTTCGTGTGAGGACAACTTCCAGTTCAGCGGCACGAGCACACAGCCCGACTTGGCACATGCCAGCAGGAGTTCATAGTTGGCGATGGAGTCTTTCGCGATGATCGCAACACGGTCGCCGGGAGAGCAACCTTCGGTGCGCAGACTGGCCGCGGCGCGATCGGACGCTTGGTCGAGCGATTGGAAGTCAATCGCTTCATCGTCGATTCGTAGTGCGGTGTGAGCAGCGAATCGCTCAGCCAAGCATCGGCTGGCTTGGCCTAATGTTTCGCACTCATCCACGGTGCTGAAGGCTAGCTCAGGCATGAGTCAAACTCCCGCCACGATGGGGGCGTCCAAGTTGCGTTTTCGGCGACGCCAATAGGCTCCGGCAGCACCCGCAGCGGCCAGCACCATCACGCTGGAGGGTTCCGGGACCGCAGTGACACCGGCAAACGAAAAGTTGCCGACATCCAAGCCAGATTGAATTCCGACTTGACCGCGAAATTCCGGCGTTGTGAAGAGATCACCGCTCAGCGTCAAACTGCCGGGCGTCCCGAGCGCTGCGGCGGTTGTGTCAATCGTCAGATTGCGGACGTCGTAAAGAGCCAACGACCCAGGCTGGTTGTGAGTGAACAGCCAACCGCTGTTGTCACTGTCCAGTGCGCTGCGAGACGCGTCATAGGACAGCGTCAGGTTCTTGTAGTGAAACCAAGTGCTTTGAGGCACACCCGTGATCGGAGCGTACATCGAGGAGTTGGCCATCCAAAAAGAATCCCCACCAGTGAACTGCGTCGATCCCGTGGCACCGCTCGTCGCGACGGACGCCGCATCGAAGGTCAGGGTCTGCAAGCTGGAGTCACTGTTGAACCCATAGTTCAGGCCGGAGGAACTGGGGCGAGTCCAACCTGAAGAGACGGCATCGGCATAGGTTCCTGAAGCTGCTGGGCGACCGGGGTTGCCGGTCGCACTGTGCCCTGCAAACTCGATGAAACTTTGGTTGGTGTCATAGTTGAAGGATGAATTGGCGCTCTGGCCAATCGTGTTGATCAAGCCAACGTCCGCCCCATTGGCAAACGCATCGCCATCGAGGTTGAACGTCAGGGTGCCGCCAGTGACAACGTCGCCCAGGGCAACGGTCGGCGCTAGCAGCATCAAAAGGACAAAGAGTGATTTGAATGTGAGAGATTTCATGGTGTGAGATTGGAGAATGGTGAGGTCTGGATGTTCGCTCAGTGCGCGCAGAACCACCCTTGGTTTGATTGCCACTGATCGGGATGCCTTCAGCCAAGCAACATCAACCGCGCCCATGCGGGCATCGGCCAATCCGCTGTTGTGAGGAGCAGGCAACCATTTCCCACATGGGAGCGGTTCATGCAGCTCGGCTGAGCAGGCACCGGGAAGACACGATTGCGCGACAACGAGTCACGCCAATCACGGTGCAGAACGAAAGCGAACGAGCGGTCTCTTGATCGTCACCATCCATCGACGTGCCAATGCATACGCGGACTCATCGCGACCACAGTGGACACTGCGTTCACGAACGAATGCGTACGCTGGCTAGCCGTTGACTCGACAAGCAAAGAGATCGAACCGTCGCGAATCGTTTGCGACGGCGCGCGGCCGCGGGACAGGGCCGTCGGGCGGGTCGCTGCGAGATTGCAGCGTGTCATCCGCGTTCCCAAGCCACGACTCCACCTTGGGTGGGTCGACAGCGATTCCGGTTGGGTCGACAGGAATCCAATTGTCGCGGAACAGAACCCAGGTCGCGTCAATGCCGCGGCACTTCAGGGCTGCGATCACCGTGACCACGCGAATGGACGGTGAATCGGCGTTGGTTTTGCTCGCCGTTCCGCAAGCAGAAGAACACGTCTGGGTGGACGAACCGCATTTGTCATTCTCGCTGGAGCAGCAAGAAGTGGTCTTTGGGGTTGAGCAGCAGGAGGCTGTTTTCTTTGACGAGCAACACGATGGCTCGGGTTTCGAACAACACGCTGGCTGATGACTCGCACAACACGAGGCAGCGGCTGGGGCGTTGGAGGCTGCGACAAGCGTCTGGCGGTTGCCTTGCAGTTCGACGCGAGCCACCAGGAAATCTGGCGGAGTCACCCCGTTGCGATCAGCCCAGGCCAGTTTTTCGGCGTCGGAGAAACAGCAGCAGGTGTCCCAGCAATAATCGGCCGAGGAACAGCCGCAGGGGCAGGATTCGCAGGGGTATCGTTCGTCGCTTGATTTTGGCGAAAGAGTGGGAAGTGGAATCCCCACCATGCCAATCACCAAGAGGAGCAACATTCCAGCAGCGACCGACCGAACCCAAAGGGTCGGGGCAAGTCTGATCGCACCGGTACGTTGTTTCAACAAGAGCGTCCACGAAGCTTCGCGAAGGCCTACTCCTCACGCTGACGATCATCTTTTGCAATGTTTGCTTTGTCAATCCTTTGGGATGGGCCCCGTGTGCGGTCGTTCGTCGCAAACTTGACTGCGAGGAGGCAGGAAAGAACGGGAGTTGTCTGCAGCGGGTTTGCGAAACGCTACTCTGTCGGAACGCTTTCAATGCTGTTCTTGTGCGTCATGCTCCTTCGCTCCACAAAATCGCCAATGAACGACCTTCCTGGCCCGCGTCCGCCCATTCCTCGCCGCGGGCGATTTTCTCTTTGGCAGTTGTTGGTCGCGATCACGATGATTGCGTTGGTGCTGGGCAATTTGGTTTCGATTCTGCGTTTGCGGAAGGCGGAATCGGCTTTGGCGGCACTGCGAGCGGAATCGGGGTATTTGTCACCCACCGAGGATGATTTGGTCGCGGCGATTCGGAGTCCGTCTGAGCAGCCGCTGAACTACGTTTTTCGGGTTCGTGTGCCGGAAGGTTCCGATTGGGACTACCGGTTGGCCTACAGCACGTGGTTGCCGAAGGGGAAAACGCAGCCCGATTGGTACTCAATGATCGCGGTTCGGCCTGGTGAATCGGTGATCACGGTCCGGATTGCGGAAGATCCCCGCGACGAACGTTGGAAAATCTCTACACTGGTGCGAGATTCCGGCGGGGTGCGGCGGATGGGCACGACGTTGCCGGAGGCTCACACGGCGATCTTTCGTGCTTCTCACGACGTGATTTCCACGGGGGTGGCGGGTTCGATGCTGACGTTGCCGATTGGCCAGTCCTTGCGGATACTGGACGACCGGTGGTTGGTGGGCACGGAATCGCTGTTGTTGTCCGGCGACAAACCCGTCAACACTGACCAAATCGGTGTGTACGCCGAATTGCAGCCCGTGGCACGCTGAGCAAGCGGTCGTGGGGACCCCGTCGTCCATTCAATTTACAAATCAGTTCACAAAGCTTTTCGCGAGACCAAAGACCCCAGCCATGGCAAAGGATTTTTTGAAGGGAGCCGCCGACGAGTACGATGTGGTCGTGATCGGCAGCGGATTGGCGGGGATGACTTCGGCCAACATTCTCGGCCGGGCCGGGCACCGAGTGTTGTTGCTGGAACAGCACTACAAACTCGGGGGGTTGGCGACTTGGTTCCTGCGTCCTGGCGGGCACACCTTTGACGTTTCCCTGCACGGGTTCCCTCACGGGATGATCAAATCGTGCCGGCGATACTGGAGCCGCGACATTGCCGACCGAATCGTTCAATTGAAGAACATCCGGTTCGACAACCCTCAGTTCTCGTTGACAACGACGTTCAATCGCGAGGACTTCACCAAGTTGTTGACGACCAAGTTCGGGATCGAGCATGGGACCGTCAATGAGTTCTTCGACACCGCCCGAGGGATGAATTTCTACGACGATCAAGCGACGACGACACGTCAGTTGTTCGATCGTTTCTTTCCTGGACGGGACGATGTGGTCCGATTGTTGATGGAGCCGATCACGTACGCCAACGGTTCGACGTTGGAAGACCCTGCGATCACGTATGGGATCGTGTTCAGCAACTTCATGAGCAAAGGTGTCTTCATCTACGAAGGGGGCACCGACGACTTGGTCGCTCGGATGAAGAAGGAGCTGGTGTCCAACGGGGTCGACATTCGCATCAATTGTCCGGTCGAAGAAATCGAAGTCGCCGACTCACCGATCAAGGGCACGCGTGTCTCGGGAGTCAAAGTGAACGGTCGTTCGATCAAGTGCCGGGCGGTGGTCAGCAACGCGAATTTGCGGACCACGATCTTGAAGATGTTGGGCCCTGAAAAGCTGGACAAAAACTTCGTGGAAGAAGCCCAGGCGGTGCGACTGAACAACAGCAGCACGCAGGTCTACATGGCTTTGAAGCCAGGGGAAGAGATTGATGAGTCCAGCGGCGATTTGTTTTTCACCAGCACGGCGAAGGAGTTTCGAACCGATCTGCTGCTCAGTCGTGACATCACATCGCGAACATTCAGTTTCTATTACCCGCGAACTCGACCGCACAAAGCGAAAGAACGTTTCGCGATCGTCAGCAGCACCAATGCGAATTGGTCGGACTGGGCTGATTTGAGCGAAGCGGACTACGAAGCCAGCAAGGCGGATTTGGTCGAGACGACGATCGATGCGCTTGAGAAGTACATCCCCGGGGTGCGGAACAAGATCGATCGTGCGGAAGCGGCCACGCCGAAGACGTTCCATCATTACACGCAACACGAAATGGGCGCCAGCTTTGGGACCAAGTTTGAAGGACTGGGCGTCAGCCGGGCGTTGCCGCAGCAGATCAAAGGGATGTACCACGCGGGCAGTGTCGGAATCATCATGAGTGGCTGGTTGGGAGCAATCAATTACGGCGTCATCGTCAGCAACGAGGTCGATCAAAACCTGGTTGCCGAGTCGACGCCGGTATGATCGAAGTTCGCCAGTTCACGAAGTGCTACGACGACTTCACGGCGGTGAACTCGATTTCATTCGATGTTCCCGCGGGCCGAGTCGCGGCCTTGGTCGGGCCCAATGGGGCTGGCAAGACAACCACGATTCGAACGTTGTGCGGCATTCTTTCACCGACCGCGGGCGACCTGAACGTGGCTGGGGCGTCGCTGAGTGACGATCCCTTGGCGGTCAAGCGGCGGACGGCTTACGTGCCGGACGACCCACCTTTGTTTGATTCGTTGACGGTGGACGATCACTTGCGTTTTGTGGCCTCAGCGTACCGATTGACGGACTGGGAACCGCTGGCCGAACAACTCTGCCAGCGATTTGAATTGATCGAAAAACGCGAGACGGTGGCGTCAGGTTTGTCTCGCGGGATGCGGCAAAAGGTGGCGATCGTGTGTGCATACCTTCGCCAGCCCGATGTGTTGTTGCTGGATGAACCCATGACGGGGCTCGATCCTCCCAGCATTCGCCGGTTCAAAGAAACGGTTCGCGAGCAAGCTGATCGTGGTGCAACGGTGTTGGTCAGTTCTCACCTGTTGTCATTGGTCGATGACATCTGCGATCACCTGGTGCTGATGCGACGTGGCGAAGTGTTGTTTCATGGTCCGCTCGAGCAGGCACGCCAGGAATTTGGTGGGGATTCTCATTCGCTTGAAGAAGTGTTCTTTCGGTTGACTTCGGAAGAGGATTCGGCTGGATGAGCGAACGGCGTTCGATCATCGATCCCGCGTTGACTCGATTGACCGGGGTGCTGTTGAAGTCCGCTTTGCGTCAATTGGCTCGGCATCTGAAGACCCCGTCGGGAATCTTTGTTGCCCTGATGGTTGTGGGGACGGTTGGCATGGGATTGATGCCCATGATCGTCGCGAGTCAGACAGGGTCGCTGGATGACATCAAGATGTATTCGACCGTGACATCGACGGTGCCGTTGATGATGTTGGTGATTGTGGCGATGGCGGTTTACTTTGACATCGGGCAGCAGATCACGGAGCTACGTCCGCCGGAGTTGCAGTTCGTGTTGGCGGGGCCGTTCACCGATCACCAAATTCTCTCGTATCGGTTGATGACGTTGGCGATGACCTGGGTGGTCAGCAGTTGCCTGATGGCCGTGTTCGCTTTGCCCGGTGCGGGGAGTTACCCGTCGGCTGTGCTGGCGATTTACACGGGCGGGATGACGGTGACCGCGTTGACCACGTTGCACGCGATCAGCAAGCCGGTGTTGAACTCAGCGGTTCGGACGCTGTTTGCGTCGGCGTTGTTGGGGGCGGTGGCGTTGTTGTTGATCACGTCGCTGCCGCTGGGGATGAGCGACGCCGGTTTCTCTTGGCAAGCATGGTTGCTGGGGTGTCAGTCATCGACGTTGGGAAGCGTGATGACGCTGCCCTTCATGGCGTTTGGGAAGTTGCTCCGTGCATCCCTTGGCATCGCGATGCTGGGGTGGACGGGCGCGTGCTTGGCAACCTTGGTGGTTGGGTTTGGGGCTTGTTACACGGTCAACGTCGGGTTTGCGGAGCTTGCCGTGGAAGGCGTGTCGCGAAAACAGGTGCGGATCCAGCGGATTCGGTCGGGTCAATTCGGTCGGATTAAGAAGACAGAACATCGATCGACATGGAAGTTGGTTGACTTCCCTTGGTGGGGAGGCATTGGGCCGGTGGCTTGGCATCAAGTCACCTTCGCGGTGCGTCGCAACGGGAAGTTGTTGTTCGGTTTGGTTTGCCTTGGTTTGGTCACCGGATTGGTGTTGGTGATCCTGCCCTTTTTTCGCCCGGAGATCATTCACGCCCATTTTCGAGAATGGTCGATGCCGATTGCGATGATGGCTTCGACGTACCTGGGGTTCCTGTTGACGTTGAGTCAGCCGATTGGCATGGCGATGACGCCCAAGACGTTGACCTGGTTTCGAATGTTGCCGTGTCGTCCGATCGCGATTGTGATTGGGATGCTGGCGGGTCAATTGGTGATCTTGTTTGCGATTCGATTCGCTTTTGTCGTCGTGGCGGCATTTGTCACAACGCGCGGATTGGGCGAGAACCTTGCGGTGTTGGCGGCCGGGTTTGCATTGGATCTGGCATACGCTTCGGCGATCAATTTGGTGACTGCTGCGACGGTGTTGAGAGCGATGCCCAGCGGCACACCGGACGTGCTGCAGGGAGGGCGAGCAATGCTGTACATGTTTGTGTTGGGGATCGCGCTGATCCCCTCGCTGATCGTGGCGGGAATCGCGGGGGGGACCGCAGCGGTGATGACGGACATGGATCGGCAGGTGATTGCGATTGCGGTCGGGGCCGGGTTGATGGCATGTCAGCCCTTAGTTTGGTGGGCGACGGCGGTGTTTTTTCGAGATCGCGAGCTTTTCCAGGGCGATTGACCCCTAAAACCCGGCGTTTACGACTTCTGGAGGAAATGTTTTTGCCCCGTCCGCGGGATGAAAACACTGGCCCTACAGAAATTGGCTTCAAAACGATACAACAGGGCTCTGGAAACCGTCCTTTGGTTTCTTTGGCGGAACACGTATGTCCAATCGCGGCGGGCACCTGAAACAACCATGGCCAGAATCGGAATTTTCTTCGGGCTGGTCCTGTGTGGACTGACGGTGGCCGCACTCAGCGTGACGACGGAAAAAAGCTACACGCAGTTCGTCCCGATGATGTTTGGCATCCCGCTGTTGTTCTTGGGCGTGGTGGGGCTGAACCCGCATCGACGCATGAGTGCAACGGTGGTCGCGTTGACGCTGGGGATGCTTGGTTTTGGTTGTGGTGCGATTCGATTTGTGGTTTTGATGGTTGAGCGGGCGGCGGGGGAAGACATCAACCCGCTGTCATTTCGGTTGGTCGTTGCAATGACGGTTGTGTGCTTGGTGTTCGCGTTGATGGCGATGATTTGGGTTCGCAAACGGCGCGAACGAAAGAGCCAAAGCGTGAATCTGGAGCAACCGCCACCAGAAACAAATTTGTCGACGGACGACCACGAAACGACGGCCGTTCCGGACGCATCGATTTCTGCGGCATCGGATGAGGACCCCCTTTCATCCTCCGCGGCAACGTCAGCGAACCCGTACCAATCGCCTCGCGTGATTGAAAATTCGACGGAGACGCGTTGATCAGGATCGCAACCTGCGATGCCTTCCCAAGCTGCGATCGTCTCACCGATTTCCCTGTTCTTTGATTTCATCCCCCACCTGAATCAGCTACATGAGTGCCACTTCGTCGGCCCAACCGGTCTTGATCTACGACACCACTTTGCGAGACGGCTCGCAGGGCGAAGGCGTGAGTTTTTCACTGCAAGACAAACTGAACATCGCGGTTCGGTTGGCTGAAATTGGCATTGAATTCATCGAAGGCGGTTACCCGCTGAGCAACGAAAAAGACGTCGCGTTCTTTGAACAAATCCGCAAACATGATCTGGGAAAATCCAAGGTCTGTGCCTTTGGAATGACGCGCCGGCGATCGATGAAAGCCGAAGACGATCCGGGCATGCAGGCCTTGGTCGCTGCGAAGACGCCGTGTTGCACGTTGGTTGGCAAAACATGGGATTTTCATGTCACCGAGGTGCTGCGTGCATCGCTGGATGAAAACCTGGCGATGATCGGTGAGTCGGCGGAGTTTTTGGCCGGACACAGTGAACTGATCTACGACGCCGAACACTTCTTTGATGGGTACAACGCCAATCCGGAGTACGCGATCAAAACGCTGCAGGCTGCGGCCGCGTCGGGGGCCAAGTGGTTGGCGTTGTGTGACACCAACGGTGGCACGCTGCCGGAACGAGTGGCGGAGGTGACCCGAATCGCGAAAGAAGCGATGTCGGCTTACGACGTTGAGATTGGGATTCACTGTCACAACGATTGTGAGCTCGCGGTGGCGAACTCATTGGCCGCCGTCGATGTCGGTGCGACTCAGGTGCAAGGCACGATCAATGGCATCGGAGAGCGTTGTGGCAACGTCGACTTGATCGCTGTGATTGCGAACTTGGCACTCAAGAAAGAGAACACAACCGTCCTGGGTGGCAGACCGCTGAAACAACTGACGGAACTGTCACGATTTGTCTACGAGACTGCGAATTTGCAGTGGCGAAACAATCAACCGTTTGTTGGTCAGAGTGCGTTTGCTCACAAAGGCGGCATGCACGTGCATGCCATCAACAAGGCCGCCAGCACTTACGAACACATTGATCCCGCGTTGGTCGGCAACGAGCGTCGGATTCTCGTGAGCGAGTTGTCCGGACGCAGCAACATCGAAGCGATCGCCGGAAAGTACAATCTGGGCGACGACAAAGAACTTCAAAACAAGATCTTGGCCGAGGTCGTGCGATTGGAAAATCGTGGCTACCAATTTGAGTCCGCGACCGCGTCGTTTGATCTGTTGGTTCGCCGGGTGGCCGGGACATTCCGTCCTCACTTTGAAACGATCAAATTCCGAGTTGTTGCCGGTGATCGCGATGTGAAGAGCCAAGTGGCCTTTGCCGAAGCGATCATCAAGTTGCAGGTCGGTGACACGCTGTGGTTTGATGCCGCAGAAGGTCATGGACCGGTCAACGCACTCGATGCGGGATTGCGGAAAGCCTTGGCGGGAGCGTATCCGGTGCTCAGTGAAATTTCGCTGATCGACTACAAAGTTCGCGTGGTCGATTCCGGCAGCGGCACGGCGGCATCGATCCGAGTCAATATCGAGAGCACCGATGGCAAAGAGACTTGGGGAACGATTGGTGTCAGTGACAACATCATCGAAGCCAGTTGGCAAGCCTTGGTCGATAGCGTTGAGTACAAGTTGCATCGCAGTGAAGCTTGAGGGGCCGAACCGGGCCCTCAATCGCTGAGTCATGATTCCAGCGGCGCAACCTGGATGTTCGCCGCCAATCCAAACCACCTCCGTTGACGTTTTGTTTTCATGTCCGAAATTCCAACTCGATTCGAACACGCCGAAGAAGCCGACAAGATCGCTCAGGCGTGGGCGGATGCCAAGTGTTCTCACGCGGATCCAGAATCCAGCAAGCCTCCATTTTCGGTGGTGATTCCGCCGCCCAACGTGACCGGTGCGTTGCACCTGGGGCATGGGCTGAACAACACGTTGCAAGACATCGTGGTTCGCCGCAAACGCATGCAGGGTTTTGAAACGCTGTGGATGCCAGGAACCGACCACGCCGGGATCGCGACGCAAGCGGTGGTGGAACGACGTCTGAAAGAGCAAGAAAACAAGACGCGGCATGACCTTGGCCGGGAAGCATTGGTCGAGCGGATTTGGCAATGGAAAGACCAATACGAAGAACGCATCTTGGGCCAACTCAAGCGGATGGGCACGAGTTGTGACTGGGAACGATTGCGATTCACGCTCGATCCCGTTTGTGCGGCTGCCGTGCGAGCCACCTTCTTTGATTTGTTCGGCAAACGTCGCATTTATCGTGGCAAGCGTTTGGTGAACTGGGACACGTTTTTGCAGACCGCAGTCAGTGATGACGAGGTTTTCAACGAGACCAAGAAAGGTCACTTCTATCACTTCCGTTACCCAGTGATCGATCCGAAGCCGGGGGAACCTGAGTTCGTGACGATCGCGACGACGCGACCCGAAACGATGTTGGGCGACACCGCAGTGGCGGTGCACCCCGATCCCGCCGCTGCCCTGGATGCGATCGAAGCTGACCTGCGTGAAAAGTTGGGAAGTGCCAATGAAAAGGAAACGGCGGAACTGAACAAGCAACTTGAGGCGTTGCAGCAACGTCGCGAGAATCGTTTGCCAGAACTGATTCAGCTTCGCGACATGGCGGCGGATGGTCGCAAATTGATGTTGCCGTTGGTCGATCGCGAAATTGATTTGGTGGCGGATGAGTGGGCCAAGCCCGAGATGGGCAGCGGCTGCGTGAAGATCACGCCCGCACACGACCCAAACGATTACGAAGTGGGGATCCGGCAGGACCTGCCGATGATCAACATTCTGAACTCAGATGGCACGCTCAACGGCGAAGGCGGCCAGTTCGCTGGCCTGACGATTCCGAAGGCTCGCAAGGCCGTGGTGGCTGCGCTGGAGGAACTGGGGTTGATGGGCGACATCGAGGATCGCGACATCGAATTGCCTCACAGCGATCGCAGCAAGACTCCGATTGAGCCTTACCTGGCCGATCAGTGGTTTGTGGCGATGGACGAACTGGCTCAGTCCGCGATGGACGCGGTCAGCGATGAACGCGTTCAGATTTTCCCCGCACGTTACCGCAAGGGATACCTGGATTGGCTCAGCGAAAAACGCGATTGGCCTGTCAGTCGTCAATTGTGGTGGGGACACCGAATTCCGATCTGGTCCAAAGGCGGTCTGTCGCAAACCGAGGCCAACGAACTGTCCAGCGACCTGGAGAAGTTGGGCGAGCGGCATCCCGACCAAATCGCACAGCGGATCGATTCGGACGGAGTCGATGCGTCGGGCGAACCGACCAAAGCGGTCTTCGTTTGCATCCGCAGTGAAGACGAAACGGTGGAAGCCGATGTGGAATCGCTTGGTTTGCAACAAGATCCCGATGTGCTGGACACCTGGTTCAGTTCTGCTCTGTGGCCGCACAGCACACTGGGGTGGCCCGCGCAAACACCGGAGCTCGCCAAGTTCTATCCCACGTCCACGCTGATCACGTCGCGAGACATCCTGACGTTGTGGGTGGCGCGAATGGTGTTGATGGGGCTGAACAACGTGGGCGAGGTTCCGTTCAGCGAAGTGTTCATTCACCCCAAGATTCTGGATGGTCTTGGTGAGACGATGAGCAAATCCAAAGGCAACGGCGTGGACCCGATCGATGTGATCGACAAGTTTGGTCCCGACGCGTTGCGTTTCGGTTTGGCTCGATTGGCGACCGAAACGCAAGACGTACGGATGCCGGTGCAGTACGAGTGCCCGTCGTGCGAAAAGCTGATTGATCAAACGAAGAAGAACCGAGCCCTGCCGTCGATGGATTGCCCCGCGTGCGGCAAACGTTTCTCGACTCAGTGGGCAGAAACCGAGGCGGACAAGGCGTTGCCGAAAGCCGCGGTGGTGAGCGAGCGATTTGAGACGGCTCGCAACTTCGTGAACAAACTATGGAACGCGTCGCGATTCGTGATGATGAACCTGGATGGTTTCGAGCCGACGTCCCTCGATGTGGCCTCGCTTCCAATCGAAGACCGTTGGTTGCTGTCGCGTTTGTCGACGGTGACGCAAACCGTTGGCGACGCGATCGAGCGTTACCAATTCGGGGAAGCTGCTCGCGTGTTGTACGACTTCGCTTGGGACGAGTTCTGCAGTTTCTATGTGGAGATCGCCAAGCCTCGGTTGTCGGATGATTCACAGCGTCAGATCGCACAGAACGTGATCGCACATGGTTTGGATCAGTTGCTGCGATTGTTGCACCCGATCATGCCGTTCGTGACCGAATCGGTGTGGAGCCATCTGGGCCAGATCGCACCCAAACGCGGTGTTCCTGAACCAGTGGAAGTCGGCCCGTTTGTGATGACGGCGAGTTTCCCAGTGGCCGATGAGTCGCATCACGATTCACAGATCGAACGTCAGTTCAGCGAGTTCCAGCAGATTGTGGCTGCCATTCGTCAGATCCGAGCGAGCCAAAACATTGCTCCGAAAGAGACGGTTCCCGCCGCGATTCGTTGCAGTGAGTCCTCGAAAGAGCTGCTGCAACCGATGACGGCGTACTTCGAAGCGTTGGCGGGGGCGGAGGTGCAATCCATCGGTCCCGACACGACGGCTTTCGAGACCGACGCTCACTTGGCGTTGCCCGATGTGGACGTGGATGTTCACGTGGACCTGGAGAAATTCATCGACGTGGAAGCGGAGTTGGCGCGTCTGGAAAAGCTTCAGGGGCAACTAACGGGGCAAATCACGGGCAAGCAAAATAAACTTTCGAACGAAAGCTTTGTCAGCCGGGCTCCTGCCGATATTGTGCAAAAGGAACGAGAGTCGTTGGCTGGTTTGCAAACGCAACTGGAAGCCGTTGCCAACGACATTTTGAAATTGAAAGCGAAAAAGTAACGCAGGCGGATGGGATTGGATCGTCGGACAACAGCTTTACGCGTCGTCCGAGGATCGAAACCGTTCGTGTGTCTGTCGCCGTTTACAATCAACCCATGGAATCTCCCTTGAAAGACATCTGGATCGGTTTTGATCTCGGCGGCACCAAAATGCTGGCTGTTGCTTACGACCACGAATTCAAAGAACTCGGACGCCGCCGCCGCAAGACTCGCGGTCGGGAAGGTTCCGACAGTGGCATCGCTCGGATTGGTTCGACGATTCAACGATTGCTTGATGAGAATGATCTGGATGTTGACCGGATCGCTGGCATTGGGATTGGTTGTCCCGGGCCGATTGATTTGAAGAAGGGACGCATTTTGATGACGCCCAACTTGGGTTGGGACGACGTCGATATTCAATCCTTCCTGGAGAAGGAATTTGATTGTCCCGCGACGGTGCTCAATGATGTTGACGCGGGCGTGTACGGTGAGTTTCTGTTCGGTGCGGCGAAGGGCAGTCGCTGTGCGGTCGGCGTGTTCCCAGGAACGGGCATCGGCGGCGGCTGCGTCTACGAGGGCCAGATTCTGCATGGTGCCGGAATCTCCTGCATGGAGATCGGGCACACACGGGTCAGCAGCGGCACGCGTTTGAGCGGCAGCAGCATGACAGGGACGTTGGAAGCGGAAGCCAGTCGATTGACAATCGCCTCGGAAGCGGCCAAGACCGCGTATCGAGGGGAAGCCCCCGCCTTGCTCAAGGACGCCGGGACGGACTTGGCCGATATCCGTAGCGGAGCCCTGGCGGACTCGATCAAGAATGGTGACAAAGCCATCAAAGCGTTGGTGGAATCTGCCAGCGTCACGATTGGCTATGGGGTCGCCAACGTCGTCAATCTGCTTTGCCCTGACACCATCATCTTGGGCGGTGGTTTGGTCGAAGCGATGGAGGACTTGATCGTCAGCACCGTCCGCAAGACCGCTCGCGAATGCGTGATGCCGGTTTACAAAGATCGCTTTGAGGTCAAACCTGCCAAGCTGGGGGACGACGCCGGCGTGCTCGGCGCTGCGGCTTGGGCAAAGAAGACCTACCCGCAACCGCCGGAATGATTCGCGTTGTATCGATCTTGCGATGAGCTAAACCGCGAGCGGATCGGTTGGAGGCATGATGTAGGCCAGGTTGTACCTGGCCTGACGAATCGCTGGTAAGCGGTCCAATCCAGGTGGTCGCATTTTGCTCGGGTTTCCCAGGGTCTCGCGTTCGCGAGTGAGGCCACGAAGTGGTCACAGACGGTAGCCGGTAGCCGGTAGCCGGTGGTCGAGCAGAGCGAAAACCACCGGACAGCGACAAAAGATTGCGGCGTCGGCCCCGAAGGGTGTCGTAGAAAACTCGGCCGTAAAAATCTTTGACCCCTTCAGGGTCAACCGTGTGATCGGGGGGCTTCCCGGCGGTGTTCGCTTCGCTCGACCGCCGGCTACCCTCTGCATTCCCTCCGGGAAAGAAGGCGCGCCGTCGCAATCCCCACCATCCCACCTGTTTCCAGCCCAACGCTGCGATCACCTGTGGAGAGTGTCACGGCCCCAGGGCGTCTGTTTCACGCCTTCAGAGACACGACCAAAGCTATGACAAAACTTTCCCATCCCTCCCAAATGCACACCGATTCGTCAGGCCAGGTAAGACCTGGCCTACGTTGCGTGGTGCTCAATGCCAACGACGCTCAGGCGTCGTCCAGCGATGCGGCGAGGGGAAACAGCAGGCTGATCATGGCGGTCACGATCATGGTGATTCCGGAAGCCAGCATCGCGCCTGGCATGCCGATGGCCCCGGCGGTTTGTCCCCAAATGAACGATCCGAGCGACATCGAGCCAGCCATCATCGTGAGGTAGCAGCCCATGCCGCGGGCTCGCAGGCGACTCGGCAAGGTGATTTGGGCGGTGGCGTTCAGAGTGGTGAGGGTCGCCATCCAACCGCATCCCATCATGAGCGTGGCCAACAGCAGGATCGGCCACGCGGGTTCGGCGCTCAATGTCAGCATGCCAATCGCATACAGCGTCATCGCAGCGGCAATCGTGCGATCAGACCCCATGTGCGAGCGAACACGCGGCAACATGGAGGCTCCGACGACGGCTCCGATTCCAACCATCGCGACCAAGATTCCAAACCCTTGGGCCCCCCAGCCCAACGCGGTCTTGGCGTACAGCGGCATCAACGACCACAGGGCACTGCCGGGCAACACAAACAGAACCACGCCCAACATCACATGCCGCATCGTTCGTTTCAAAATGACATAACGAATGCCTTGTCGCATGGAAGACAGGAACGATCGACCACGACTGGTCTCGGTCGTGTGCCGTTTCCAGCGGATCAACACCGTCAGCACACCTGCAAATGAGATGGCGTTGATCGCGAACGTGCTCCAGATTCCAAGCACGGCGATCAGGACGCCTCCGATCGCGGGGCCGACCGCGCGAGCGAGATTGAAACTGATGCTGCCCAATCCCACGGCCCGGCTGATCTGCCAACGCGGGACCAATTCTGGGATGGCGGATTGCCAGGTCGGAACGTGCAACACCATTCCCAATCCAATCACGAAGGTCATCGCAAGCAAGCCCCAAGCGGTGATGACACCGGTGGCGGTGCTGACCGCCAGCATCGCGGTGATGAACAGCAGGATCGATTGGGTTCCGATCAGCAGGTGACGTTTGTCAATTCGATCCGCGACCACACCGGCTGGGATCGCCAGGAACACAATCGGCAACGCCATCGAGGTTCGAACGGCGGCGACCATCTCGGGGGTCGCGTCCAGGGTCGTCATCAACCACCCGGCACCGACCTCGTGGATCCAGGTTCCCAAATTAGATGCCAGGGAGGCGATCCAGAACATTCGGAACATTGGTTGACGCAGCGGTTCCCAGGCGGAACGTCCAGCCGTCGGCGATGGCTGACCCGCGTCGACGACGACGGAAGCATACGGCGAGGAGATCGGTCGGGAGGAATTCAAAGACATTCAAAAACAACAGGAGTGGACGTTTCAGAGTAGGTCATGCGGGGCGATCGAGCTTGGACGAGCGACGCTGTACCGGAGCACCGCGAGGACGGCAAACACATTCGTAATCGCGCCAACACGCACAGTCGGTCCGGAGGAGGGAAACGAGGCAGGTTCCAGGACGAAGGTTCACCACGGGGACGCCCTGCGTGGGGTAGCGTCACTCAGAGGCATTCTTCCCTGACCTGGCACCGGCCGATGATCGAGCTGATACATTTACAAAAGCTTTATGACGATACGATTGCCGTCAAGGACGTGACGGTGTCGATCCCGGCTGGGGTTGTCTGCGGATTGGTCGGCCCCAATGGTGCGGGCAAAACGACGACCTTGCGGTGCATGGCGGGGCTGTTGCCGGCCACTGCCGGCGAGATCCGAATCAACGGATTTTCACCCGATTCTGACCCCGTGCGTCACAAGAGAACAATTGCGTACGTGCCGGACGATCCGCCATTGTTTGACGACCTGACAGTGGGCGAGCATCTGGACTTCATCGCCCGGTTGTACCAAATCGAAGATCACCGACGCACCGCCATTGATCTGCTGGAGCGATTTGAATTGCTCAGCAAATACGACGCGATGGTGACTTCTCTGTCGCGAGGCATGCGGCAAAAATTGGCGGTCGCGTGCGCCTACCTGATCCAACCTCAAGTTCTGTTGTTGGACGAACCTTTGACGGGGCTCGACCCGCCCGGCATTCGCGTGCTGTTGGAATCGGTGCGAGAGTTTGTCCGCAGTGGCCGCACGGTGATTGTCAGCAGCCATTTGTTGGCAATGATCGGTGATGTCTGCGACCAAGTATGGCTGCTTCAAAATGGTCTGGTCCGATATCACGGGACTACAGCCGGATTGCGAAACGAGTTTCCGGAAACGAACTCATTGGAAGAAGCGTTTTTCGCAGCGATGAAGCCGGCTGCCAAGGCCGAGGCGAACCATGCGGACGACACCCAGGTGATGGCAGCGCCTCCAAGTTTTCAGATGCCGAACCTTGAACCAAAATCCGTTGGAGCACCGATCCGTCCCGTGCCCACGAGCACAGTACCTCCATCGTCCGTGACCAACGTGTCATGAGTGCATCCGGATTCACCTCCGAACGCGTTGGCCAGGCGAACGGTCTGGGGGACTGGCTGTTGCCTGACCATTCGCTCGATGGATTGCGATACTTGTCGCGGGCACAGGTCCGTTTTCGAGTGAAGCGATTTTGGAAGCGGATGTTTTCGCCTCGCCAAGCGATTGCATCCTTGCTTTCCATCGCGTTCGTGTCCTTGTATCTGTTGGCCGGACTGACGCTGCTGTCGCGTCGCGAAGCCAACGACCCGGAACAACTGCGATTGTGGTTGTCTGGTGGGATGGTGTTGTACGCGATGTATCACACCGTCAAACACTTGTGGGCCAAGCCATCGCTGGAACCCGATGCGGAAACCTGGACGGCCGCGGATCGATTGTGGTTGGGCGGTGGCCCGGTCTCTCGCCGCACGATGGTGCTGCGAGAAGCGATGTCAGCGATTCCGTCGGCGCTTGCCAAGACGGCTTTGCTTGGCGTGGTGCTTTGGAGAGACGCGGAATTTCTGCCGCTGTTGTTGGCGGGAGTTTGTTTGGCGCTGATCGCATTGGAAATGATTCGGCGGGTGATCACCCATGGCATCGATGCGCTGCGTCCCTGCGAACGGCGACTGGGTTGCGCGATCAGTTTGGTGGTTGGGTTGGCGATGGTGTTCCAGCTCGGGGTGCAAATTTGGCAATCCACACCGCCGGGCAGCGACCCTGTGATTTATGTGTTGTCGGCGATGTCCGAAGTGGGGCACTACGCGGGATCAGCCTGGATTCAGATCATGGCGTTCGCTCTGTTGCCGGCCGCCTCGGTGGCATCTGCCGAACCTTGGTCAATGTTCGGATCGCTGGCGCCGTCGGTCTCGTTGACGTTGATGACAATGCTCGCGGTCGCAGTCATTTTGGCGCTGGCGGAGACACTGGTTCGCGTGGATGCTTGGTCAACCCGTCGCCGGACTGAAACCGAACGGCAACGATTGCGATGGATGGAAAGCAACGTGATCCAAGGAAAAACGGGGTCGTTGGATGACGTCTCGCGGTCACTGCGAGTCACATGGACTCAACGATTTGGGGACGCATTGGCCAAATGGTTGCCGGAACGCGCTCGTGGGATGTCGGGATTGGTCGTTCGACAATTGCAATGCGTTCGCCGCTACCTGCCCAACGTGATCGTCAGTTTTGCGATCCCAATGGCGCTTTCTCTCTCGCCCTTGTTGACGGACCAAACGACCAAGCAGTGGGTGTTTGTGATTGGCGGGATAGCGCTCAGTTCGTTGTTGCTGGCTCCGCCGGCGCTGCAGATTGACTTTCGTCGTGATCTGAAACGAATGTTCTTGGTGCGATCTTTGCCGCTGGGAAATGTCGCGATGTGCGTGGGCATGCTTAGCGTGCCGGTCGCGATCACGGTGTTGTTCCAGTGGAGCACGCTGGCACTGGGGGCTTGGATCGCGGCGCCACCCAAATGGCAAACGATTTGGTTGTTCATGGCACTGCCGTCGCTCGCGGTCGTGACCTTCGCCGTTGAGAACGCCTTGTTCTTGGCGTTCCCGCATCACGTGCATGCTCAAGGCATCGCGATGGTGATCCGGGCCAAGATCACGTTCCTATGGAAAGGGGTGATGCTGGCCATCGCTCCGATCGGGCTGATCAGCTACGTGATGATGTGCGAACGCCTGTTGCCATCGTTTTGGGTGGGGCCCGCTGCGTTTGCAGGGACCCTGTTCGCCGTCTGGAGCGTCGCCGCGTTGGCCGGTTGGGTCTTGGTGCGATGCTGGAACCGATTCGACCCGCTGATCGACACGCCACCTGAGTAGGCGAGTGGCGAGTGGCGAGTGGCGAGTGGCGAGTGGCGAGTGGCGAGTGGCGAGTGGCGAGTGGCGAGTGGCGAGTGGCGAGTACGAGTACGAGTACGAGTACGAGTACGAGTACGAGTACGAGCTAGAAGCTAGAAGCTAGAAGCGACTAATTCCCGACGTCTTGGGTGATGGAGAATCCGCCGAATGGGACGATGCCATAGACGCCTTCGGTGAAGACTTGACGCACAAAGTCACCGAAGACGGTGATCGGGCGATCGGGGATCACGATCACGTCGCCATCGCGGACCCAAATTTCATCGGCAGGCGTGGGACGTTTCCCGCGGATGGCTCCGTTGAGGTCCAGCATCGTGCTGATCATTCGCCAATCTTCAGCCCGGCGGAACACGATGACTTGTCGGAGGTTGCCTTCTGGCAGGTGCCCGCCGGAGGAGGCGATTGCGCCGAGCACGGTGGTGGGGGTGGTGATTTCCAATCGCCCAGGTTGGCCGACTTGTCCGAGCACATACACAAAGTGGGGTGCTTGCTGAGTGAGAATGGGTTCGACTTCCAACCCCACCACGACTTCTGCGTAGCGAAGGTTGACTTCTCGTTTGAGTTGTTCCAACGTGAAGCCTTGCACGCTGACTTGACCGATTCCCGGCAGTCGCACATGCCCATCCGGCATGACGGTTGTCGTGATCGCTTGCGCGGTGAAGCCGCCCAGTCCACCAACTGCGGCTCGGATGTCCTCGGCCAAGGTGTTGGTGCGAACCGGCGTGACATCAATGGCGGGATCATCGTAGAACGCCTTGTATTCGCGTTCCAGCAATTCACGCAGTCCCGGCACGGTCAATCCGGCCGCTTGGACTTGTCCGAGCAGACGCACCGTGATGGTTCCGTCGGGTTGAATCAGCAGTCCGCTATCGAGCGTTCCTCGGTCCAGGTCTTCGTCCGCGATGGATTCGATGGAAACTTGGTCCCCGGGCATCAGCCGGTACTGACCCGCATTTTGGCGGCGTGTGACCAAGTACACCATTTGCAGCTGATCACCGGGGCGAACATGGTATTTCGCCAAATGACGCATGCGAGCCGGGCCGGTGTAGCCACCCGGTCCATACTTGTCGAAGTCCATCGGCTTCATGTCTTGCCAACGAGCCTCGCTGCCGCATGCGGTGGCGCAGTCGACGCCCAGCATGCACTTGGGGCAACCGTAACCTTCCATTGTTTGCACCAAGTGCGTGCCACAGGATCCGCAGGGCCCGTAGGTGGAAACATGGGGGACGGTTGTCAGCGTCGGAACCGGCACGCGTTGAGCGTTGGTGGCTGGCAGCAGCTCACCCGAACGCACTTGTGCTTGGACGCCGGGCAGTTGCAACAACGACCAAGCGATCATCATTCCGGCAGCAATGCATCGGGTGCTGTTTCGGAGCAACGAGGATGCACGATCGGACGACAAGGTCGGAGTCGAGATGAACAATGACGGAGCGAGAATCAAGCTCATGGTCTTACCACCACTTTTTGAGTTGAGGCAAGAAACGGGAACTGTTTCGCGTCGGTGGTTCGGGAGGATCGGAAGGTCCAGTCGAGTTCGGTTGGGGATTCGAATTGATTTGTCCCAATGCTGCCGTGGCTGGCGGAGTGTTCATCAAGCGGTAGCTGGCCGGTTGAGCTTCGACCGTCGTGGTTCCAGCAACGTTTCTGGCGGGGGGGGATCCGATGGCGGTTTGCATCTGTCGGCCTTGACCCGGGATGACGCTCCGGGAGACCGAAGCGAATTGTTCTGGGGTCATCGTGACAACGTCAGGCGTGCGTCGTGTTTGGACCTGCGATTGGACGGGAGCCCCTTTCATGACCGTGGTGGCGGAAGGTGTCATGGCTTGCAGTTGGTTGAGTTTGCTCAACACTTGAGGGTCATAACGCAGTGTCAGTGAATGCTGGAGTGCCCAACTGGCTTCCTCGACCAAGCCGACATCGGCCAAGTGGAGTCCCAGTTTGGCGACCAGGTCCGGGTTGTTGCTCTGGCCCTGCACAGCCGCTCTTCGCAAACAGATCGCGGATGGACCGGGCAACTGCGATTCCTCGCCACGACCAAGTCGAATGGCAGCGAGTAGGTCCATGGCTTGAGCGGCCAGCAGGCTTTTCCCGGCCACTTCACTGAGTTCCATGCGAGCCAAGTCGAGATACCGGTCAATGGCTTCGGTTGCATTGGGAATCGACGACGTTCCGCCCTCGGAGCTCTCGACCAACATCTCGGTGTACCAACCCAGGTTGTCTTGGGGGGCGGACTGCGAGTTGGGTTGCGAAGCGGCGTTTGCTTTTCGACCGCGACGAGGAAGGCCTTCGCGAACGACTGGGGTGCGGTGGGAACGAGCCAAGCGAGCGATGGACTCAGGGGCACTGGTCGCATAGGGACCGACGAAGTCTTGAGCCTCGTTCAGGGCATCGCTTCCTGATTGCAGTCGCTGAACCGCGGTGTGAGAAGGTGCTGGTGTGATGCTTTGTCCCGACTCAATTGCGGAACGAGAGCGTGTGTGCTGATCGTGCAAGTCGATGGCTTCGGCAGCCAGGTGCAGTGTTTTCCAGGCCGAGGTTTCCGCCGAAGCGTAGGCCGCGGAACTGTACTCCAACTCGGCTTGTTGGAAGTGAGTCCAAGCTTCGTCAAGTTTGGATTTTGCCGTTTGAGTCGCCAAGTACATCCCGGATGCGGCGGCCGGTGGAGTGACGGGGGCGTTGGCGCGTTCCTCGGTTCGTCGTTTTGCGATCGCATCCATGAAGCGTTGGTTGACGGGATTCTGACCGACGGACTCCTGGTGTGGTTGTGGCAAGGGAGTGGTTTGCGCGGTCTGGCTGGACGAGGGTCCCGCGGCGGGCAGACGTTTCGGTCTCGCATTTTCCGCCGGGGAAGCCGGTGATGGTCCTGCTGCCCAAGCGGTTGTTGCTTGCGAGCGGTCGTCAGGACGCATCGCGATTCGCAGCGCGTCTGGTGCCAGTGTGGGTTGGCCCAGCATCGGTTGGGTTTCAGAATGACCCGTGTGTTGCCGGGACGTTTTCGCCGTTTCCGGCCCTGCGGGTTGGAAGGTTTCGAAGCTGTTCTGGTTCGGCCCAACGGGGGCGTGCGCAGCGAATCCGGCGGTTTCCGTTGGTGGGGAAGCTGAAGGTGGCATCCAGAAATCAGCCGACATTTCCGAAGCGGGTTGTTTGACCAGCGACGAGTCCGATTGGGGCAGCATCAATCGAGCGGTGGCAATCTCCGGCGTGGCGGCGACGCCTGCTGAGGAGGAGGCGGTTGTCCCCAACACGAACTGGTTGGTGCGAGTGGTCTGAGCCAAAACGGGCGAAACCAACAAGGTCAGCGGGGCCAACCCGAACACGATGAGCATCCGGGAACGCCGTCGCTGCGCACCGTGAGCACGGCAATTCGCGGGGACAAACCGATGACGGATGGGACGCAACATAAGACTCGATCAACAGCGGGATGATGTTCGACAACCTTGTCATCGGGCGGTCCCTCGGTCCGGTTGTGATGATTTTGCCTTCCGATCGAATCACAACAGTTGCAGCGGTGGGACAAGCGGCAAAATCGTTACAAGTTCACGGCGACTGCGAATTTTGCCCCCCCCGGGAGTTTCATGACGTAGGGTTTTCCAGATGGTTCTGCCCCCCAAGATTCTCAAACCCTCTCCAAATCCTCATGACGCGTGATGTAAACGGCCAAAACCGAGCGAGCGATCGCTTCCATGCAAAGCATCGTGATCAGTTGCAGGCAGTGGTGGTGATTCTTCGCGACGACATCGTGAAAGAATACGAATGCCAACTAGCGGATCTCAGCCAAGGCGGTTGCGCCGTGCGCGCGAAGCTGGGAGAAGATTCCAATGTCACCATCGCGGTGCTTCGTATTCAAGCGCCGACGTTGGGAATCGAATTGGAAGTTGCTGGACGCCTCTGCTGGAACCAGCAGACCTCGGTTGGATCCAACACCTTCGGATTCCGTTTTCGACGGCCGATTGATTCGGATCTGATTGACCGAATGGTGGATGGTGGGTTGATCACTCGCCGGGAAGAGGAACGCATGCAGGTCGGAATGCCCGTGCAAGTCCGTCGAGCGCACGGCAAGCCTGAGGTTCACGATGTTGTGCTGGAAGATTGTTCCGCATCTGGCATGCGAATCACCTTGCTCGGTCACGTGGACCCGTCGGAACGATTGCTGATCAGCACGCCTTCGGGCGTGAGCGGGACTGTGACCGTGATCTGGTTGCGTCGCACGGAAGATGATCGGTGCGAGTGCGGGTGCGTGTTCCAGAACCTGCGTTCAGCTCGGGCCATCAACGACGAGTTGAACCAAATTTTGGTTTGACCAACCACTGTCGTCAGGTGACGCTCAACCAGTTCCGCCTCAGCGTTTCGAACGGTTGGACATTTGCTGTGCGTATTCTTGCACCGTGACACGTCCGTCGCCATTGGCGTCTGCTCCGGCAGGGCTGAGCAACATCGATTTCCATTCGGTTGCCGTGAGCGCCCCGTCGTTGTTTTTGTCGTAGCGTCCGATGATGGTCCCAGCGTATTTCAGTTGTTTTTCCGACGGCGGCGGACCGTCTGCCGCGGGCGAACTGGATGAGCTGCTGCCACTGGAACTCGCATTGCTGGGGGATGCTGATCCCGCCATGGAACGTCCGGTCGGAGCGTCCGTAGCGACGGCACCGTCGTTCACGCCTTGGCGAACTTCGGATTGAGTGATCACGCCGTCTTGGTTTTGATCCCAGCGATAAAATTCCTTGATGCGATCGGTGTTCCATTCGCTCGTGTACTCATTCATTGACACTTGGCCGTCGCGATTGAGGTCGCGTTGAGCGAAGAAGCTCGGCATTCCCTCCGCCGTCCCTGCGTCTTGAACCCGGTACGACTTGCGTCCGCCGAAATCGACTTCGACCGGGACGCGACTGTCATCGTCGTTGCTGCCGCGGTCATCACGACGATTGTCGCGAGAAGCTTCTTCATTGCCTCTCCGAACGGCTTGCCGGGTTGCCAGTTCCATTTCCGAGAGCTTGCCGTCGCCGTTGCGGTCAAAGTCCATTGGGTTGCCCCAGAACCGGCTCGAAATCTCATCTTTTCCAAGCTGGCCGTCTTTGTTGCGATCGTAGCGTCCCAAGGTTTCGCGAGCGCTTTTGCGGTCTTCTTCGGTGGTGGGGGTCGCCATGATTTCAGCAGCGGGGCCAAAACCGGGCACCAAGACTGGATCCACTTCCAAGCCAAATCCGGGAACCAGCATCTCCAATTCCATTTCGTCTGTGGAACCACTGCTGCCGCCTCGGCGGTCGTCGTTGCCGCGTGAGTCACCACCTCCCTCGCGTTCTTTTCGCATCTTTTCAAAGGCGCTGCTGAATTTGGACAGCGGAATGGGCGAACCCACTTTGATGCTGGAGTCGGTCGATGCCAGGCGTTGAATCAGGAATCCAGCCGGACCTTCTTGCTCGTCGGGATCCAAGGTGCCGTTTCCATTGCGATCCAAACGAGACAACATGCTGGAGGGATCAAAGCCACCACCAGGACCGCCGCGGCCGCCGCCTCCGCCTCGTTCGCCGCCACCACCCCGTTCGCCGCCGCCACCCCGTTCGCCGCCGCCACCGCGTTCGCCACCGCCACCGCGACCACCACGGCCACCTCCGCCTTCACCTCCTCTTCCAGGGGGCTGGGCCAGTGTCGGCAATGACATCAGCACGGCGAGGGCAGGGATGAGCAGCAATCGGATGGAGAATGGGCTCGTGAGCATGGCAAAGTCTGAATGACGAGACGAAGCGAGAAAAGAGAGCGTTGGACGCCGAGGTCCAATTCACGACCAGTGGAATTGGATTGGTTTCCAGCCTACATCGTTTCAACCCTTTGGCGTCCGAAAAGTTTCGATTCTGGGGGTGCCGAATCGACGGGGACGCTCTTTTTTCCGTCAACGGAGGTCATTTTGTTTGGGATTGGTCGGTTTGTGGGGAATGGGCAATCTCAGAAACGCATCCGGGCCTGAATTCACAGTACGAAGACGAACTTTCACCCAAAGGAGCTCAGGGGAGATGATCAGGGTCAGAATCTGACTTTCGGTGAAATGCCAACTTCTTCTAAAGTCGCGACTCGGAACGGTCGAGCGTGGGGCTCGGCGAACCTGGGTGCTCTCCATTTTCCCGTGGCTTTGGCTGTGTTTGCCCGACTGAATTGTCTTCGAGTGAACGAACGCAACCGGATCGCCTCCATTCCGTGGTGGTTGGCCAAGGCGTTTCTGATTGCCTGCGTCTTTGGGGGGGGATCCAGCCTCTCGGCACAGCAATCTGAACCCAGCATTGTTCGTCCAAATGATCCTTTGCCCAGCAAAGCGACCGTTTCTGATCCCGAAGTGCTGGAGCGAACTCCGGTCGAATTCTTTGGTGGCCCGGAAAACCTCGAAGCTTCCGAACCCTCTGACCGCACTCCCCTCGACTTCATTGCCGGAGGCCCGGATCAGTGGACCAGTCCCGAGGGCTTGGCTGGCAGTTTGCAAGTCATGCTGCTGCTCACGGTGCTGTCGCTGGCGCCCGCAATTTTGTTGATGACGACGTGTTATGTCCGGATCATCATCGTGCTCGGATTGTTACGACAAGCGATTGGCCTGCAGTCCCTGCCCCCCAGCCAAGTGATGACGAGCGTGGCTTTGTTCATGACGTTGTTCGTGATGGCGCCCGTCTGGACGCGGGTCTACGACGATGCAATCAAGCCCTACACCGATCCAGAAGTGGAGATGACATTGGAAGAGGCGTTCGAAAAGGGCGCCATTCCAATTCGCGAATTCATGTCCTGGCAAATCCGGGAAGCACGCAACGAAGACGACGTGGTGCTGTTTTATGGCTACATGGATCCCGACGCGGTCGTGCCCAGCACGTTTGATGACGTGCCCCTGCGTGTCCTCTTGCCTGCGTTCATCTTGAGCGAACTGAAGACATCGTTCTTGATGGGCTTTCAAATTTACCTGCCCTTTTTGATCGTCGACTTGGTGGTTGCCAGCGTCACGATCTCGATGGGGATGCTGATGTTGCCTCCCGCCGTGATCGCGTTGCCATTCAAACTGTTGTTGTTTGTGTTGGTGGATGGTTGGCGATTGGTGGTCGAGATGTTGATGAACAGCTTCGGGACAATGGGATAACGCAATATGTTTGAATCTTCCGAGGCAATTGATTTGGTCCGTGAGGCATTGTTGGCCGCCGTTGTTTTGGCGCTGCCGATGTTGGCGGTCGGGATGCTGGCCGGATTGGTCATCGGTCTGATCCAGGCGCTCACGCAAATCCAAGATCAAACGGTTTCGTTTGTTCCGAAAATCATGGCGATGGCCGCGGTCTTGATCGCTTGTTTGCCGTGGTTGATGTCACGGATGGTTGAGTTCACTCGCCAGGTCTTTGAAGACGCAGGTGGTTTGTAGCGATGCAAGCCTTCGTTGATTTGATTTTCAGTCATCTCGTGCTCGGCACACTTGTGCTGACTCGCCTGGGCATGTTGCTGATGGCGATGCCGGCGATCGGTGTGGGGGTTCCCAAACGGATCCGAGCTTTGCTGGCACTGGTTCTGACAGCGATCTTGATGCCGACCTTGGCAGCTCAGTGTGACCAGCCTTCGATGCCAACGATCGAAAACTTGCCTGAACTGGCCGTTGCGATCGGTCGCGAGGCGTTGATCGGAATGCTGATCGGTGCGACCACTCAAATGGTGATCACCGGATTGCAACTGGCCGGGGAGGCCATCACCAGCACCGGCGGGATGCAGCTTGGTGATTCAGTGGACCCGACGACCTCCAGCAGCATGCCGGCGCTGGCGCGAATGGTCGGCATGTTGGTCACCACGGTGATGTTGATCACGGGAGGCCACCGGGTGGTGCTGCGTCTGCTGGTTGAAAGTTTCCAGCACATCCCGCCGGGCAACGTGCGGTTCACGGATTCGATGATGGACGCCGTGATTGTGGTGATGGGCAATTCGATGGCGAGTGGTGTTCGCGTGGCTGGTCCGGTGATCGCGGCGTTGTTGCTGGCGAACCTGGTGACCGGTTTGATCAGTCGGACATTGCCGCAGATCAACGTGTTGGCGATTGGGTTGTCAATCAACGCCCTGGCGATGCTGGTGGTCACGGCACTCACCATCGGCTCGGTCGCCTGGATGTTCCAAGAAGACTTGACGGCGAACGTCGAGCGCTTGTCCGCGATTTGGACCACGCCAGATGTCTGATTCCGGTGGAGACAAGAAACACTCAGCGTCAGAACGCAAACGCAGGCAGGCTCGCGAAAAAGGCCAGATCGCGAAAAGCCAAGACCTGACGTCAGCGACTCTGCTGCTGGCCGCGATTTGGGCGCTCTACGCCATCGGCGGAAACATGGCGGCCTATTTATCGGGAGGCATTGCGCATGCCCTCGGTGAAACCAAGTTGGCCCCCATGACCAACCAAGATGCCACGCAGTACATCTTGCAGATCTCACAGCGACTGGCGATGGCTGCGGTTCCGATGATGATTTTGATGTTCATCGGTGGCGTGTTGATCAACGTCTTCCAGTCGGGATTGTTGCTGTCGACTGAAAAGTTGATGCCCAAGCTGAGCAACATCAGCCCGATGTCCGGAGCCAAACGGATTCTATCCTTGCAGGGCGTGATGCGATTGGTGTTTGGGATGTTCAAAGTTGGCATCATCGGCGGCATCGCCTACTTAGCACTGCGAGCACACCATGGCGACGTGATCTCGATGGCGTCGCTGTCCGTGCCCCAATTGGCCAAGTCGATGTTTGACACCTTGTTCGGGGTGTCATTGTGGATTGGCGTGGGGTTGTTCGTGTTGGCGCTGCTTGAATATGTCTACCAGTGGTGGAAGACGGAACAAGACATGATGATGACGGACCAAGAGGTTCGCGATGAGATGAAGGACACCGAGGCGGACCCACAGGTCGCGGCACGTCGTCGGCAGGTCGCTCGTCAGTTGGCGATGGGGCAACTTGGAACGGAAGTCCCCAAGGCCGACGTGGTGGCCAGCAATCCAACGGAGCTTGCGATCGCGATCAAGTACGATCCGTTGACGATGCCGGCGCCCATCGTGGTGGCCAAGGGCGCAGGCATGATCGCTCAGCGGATTCGGCGATTGGCGTTGGAAAACAGCATTCCCGTGGTGGAACGCAAGGAGCTGGCTCAGGCTCTTTATAAATTGGTCGATGTGGGCCAAGAGGTTCCGGCGGAGCAATACCAAGCCGTGGCAGAAATCTTGCGGTACGTGTATCAAATGCAAGGCAAGAAAGTTCCTCAAGCAACCGCAGCCTGATCCTGATGACGTCTCCGATTCGACCCGAGCTGTTTCATTTCCTGGAAGACCTCACTGACAACAATCATCGGGAGTGGTTCGCTGATAACAAGGCACGCTACGAAAACGATGTTCGGCAACCGGCGTTCGAGCTGATTCGGCAACTCGCCGTTCCGCTGAAACGATCGGCGCCGATGCTGCGTGTGATTGACAAAACCCAAGGTGGATCGCTGATGCGGATTCACCGCGACACGCGGTTCAGCAAAGACAAGACGCCTTACAAGACCAACGTGGGGATCTCGCTGCGGCATGACGCGTGCTTCACCGGCACGGTGTCCGACGACATTCATGCGCCCGGTGGCTACGTTCATTTGTCCGCGGAAGAATGCTTTGTGGGGATGGGCGTGTGGCGGCCTCAGCGTGAATCTCTGGCGGCGATTCGAGCCGCCATCGCAGACGATCCCAACGCGTGGCGGCGGGCTCGCGATGCCAAGTCCTTTCGAACCTCATTTGAGTTGGGCGGGGACCGGCTGAAGACATCCCCGCGCGACTACGACCGCGACCATCCGATGATTGAGGACTTGCGGCGGATCGACTTCATCGGCATCGCCACGTTGGCCCCCAAAGAGATCACCGCCAAGGATTCGGTGGCCCGGATCACGCAATTGATTCGAGACGCCAAGCCGTTCATGCGGTTCCTCTGCGATGCGGTCGACGTGCCTTATTGATTCCGTTTTGTCACACTTTTTTGAAAGTGAAATCGGGAACTGGGGTTGCGGCAGTTCTGGCGGAAAGGCGATAGCTGATCCAACGTTGAATTTCCGAATCGTAGCACGTGGAGCGTTCTCAATGCCCCGTTTTAAAATGTCGCCTTTTTCGCATCGACTCACGGTCTGTGTTTGTTTGTTTGTCGGCAGCCAGTGTCTGGTTGCCACGTCGGTGTCTGCGCAAGACGCGGAGCCGGGAGCTTTCTCCAAGATGGCTCAAACACTCAACCCAGCGAACTGGAAGATGCCCTCGATGCCGAAGGCTCCCAGCTTTCGCATGCCATCCTTTTTGGTTCCCGACGACGATCAAAATCGGATTGTGGAACGCAAAGACGGGTTGATGACGGATGTGAAAACCACCGCGTCAGCGTCTTGGCAGCGAACCAAAGAAACATTCAATCCAGCTCGTTTGAATCCGATGAACATGTTCGCCGGAACGGGAACGGAATCGACAGCGACTGAAAAGTCCGATTCGCCTGGGTTCTTCAGTTCGATGTTCGGTGCTCCCAAAGCTGAAACGGGCCCCGAAGAACGAGTCGCCAACGTCAACGACTTCCTGGGCCAACAACGCCCCTGATCTCAGTGGGACGAATCATGCCGTGCTTTCCTGTTCAGCTCTGCTTCCCTGTTTAGCTGGGGCATTTCTTTTAGCTGGGGCATTGTTTCGGGGGAGGTTGCCACCGAGGACACGGAGTTCACCGAAAAAGGCGTCGAACCTCATCATTCCGTTGGGACGGGCTGAAATCGAGCTGCGATGTTCCTTTCAAACCGGTTGTTTTTCAATCGGAGCGGAGTGGTTCTGTGGCGACGATTCGTCGCCGGAAATCCTTTCTTGCGTGTTGGGGTGGGGTGGAGGATGATGGAGCGGACGGTTTCGGACTGGTCTTCTTCTCTTTTGAAAACGATTTCTGATGGCACTGCCTCCCTGGACGGTGGATTTGTTGCGACGTGGTGTGGCGGATTTGGCTCGGCAAGCGACCGATCCGGAAACCGCTCAGAACCTCAAGGACCAAGCCACGAAGTTGGTCGAGGAACTGCCCCGTGTGGCTCGCGAAAAGGTGGATTCGATCCTCAAGCAAGCCGAAGCCGGGGCGGGACCCTTTCGCGACGCGTGGGCCGGAGCCGCGTCCTTTCAGCGTCCCCATTCTCTGATCAATGGATCAGGGAATCTGACGCACGAACTTGGAAGCGGCGTGGCCGTGGACACAGCGGTGATGGCCGCTGCGGCGCCTTATTTGATGGGCGACTGCGTTCTGCCTCAGGGACAACGCTGCACTCAACCCGTTGAACGGTTTTTGTCCGACGCCAGTGGCACCGACATTCAAGTCCTGGTGGTCAACTCATTTGATGCAGGTTTGAGCCTGCTCGGACAGTGTGGCCGGCGATCCGGACGGATTCTCGTGCCGCGTTGTTGTGCGATCCCGATGCAAGCGGGCAGTTCCGCTTACTTGGCCGATGAATTGCAACGCTGGACCGGGGGCTCAGTCCGCGAAGTGGGCACGGCCGAAGGCTTCACAGAAGCCGACGTGGTCAGCGCGATGGGGGGCTGTCCCAGTCGATCGTTCGGCGGTCAACGAACCACGACCTTGGTGCGGTTGTCAAAAGCGTCCTGCTCGCTCGATCCGGAATCGCGACGCAAGCATCATGTTTCAGAAGTCGTGGTGGCACCCTCGATTCGGCTGTTGGGTGGGTCTTCGGAAAACTGCAGCAGTGCTGCGTCGTTGATCAAGGCAGGTGCTGATGCGGTTTTGTTGGGCGGCGGAGTTCTGACCGGAACACCTGGCATGGGCATGCTGATCGGACGCTCCGAATGGATGAAGGCGTGGGACGAAGACCCGCGTGTTTCGATGCTGCAGGCACCCGATGCGCTGGTCGCGATGTTGAACGCGGCGGCGCTTCTGGCTTGTGACAGTGGGTTGCCAGTGGACCGTTTGATCGCCGCCAGCGAAAGCAACTTGCACGATCGAGCGGAGCGATTGGCGACGCAGTTGTCAGGGGTGGACGGCGTGACGTCGGCGACGGTCACGCAGGAGCCTGCGTCGATGTCTCTCGACGCGGGCCAGTTGCCCTCTCGACAGGTGCTGTTGCGGGTCAACACGGCCAGCCCCGCGGTCATCGTCGAGCGATTGGCCAAGGGGGACGCGTGTTTGTTGGCAGAACCTTCCGATGACGGTGTGGCAATTGATCTGCGCTGGATCACACCCGACCAACAGGCTCGGATCTCGAAACTGTTTGCCGCAGCGATTCACTGAAGCGTTGGCCTCGGTCGCGGCTCGGTTTCAACTGATTGTCGCGAACACGCTCAGATCAACCCGCTGAGCGTTTTCAGGGACAGGGCGATCACGACGGCCAAGCCGATCCAGGCGAGCACTCGGATGGGCCAGGCGACATCGTGACGGTCCAAGGTGTGCAACTGCCAGACGATCACGCCGGCAAGCAAAGGAAAGCAAAGCACGGTCAGGGACTGGGCGATGACGATGAAGCTGACCAGGTCGACATCGGTCAACGCGGCCAGGCTGGCAACTGCCCATCCAGCGAGCAACGCTGCAATGGTGGCTCGCCGGACCGGTTGAGAGGATACTCGACAATCCGTTCCGATCGCGTCGCAGAAGACGACGCCGCCGATCAACGCGTTGACCAGGAACGAACTGGCCGCACCGGCGAAGATTCCGATGGAGAAAACGATCCGGGCCCAGGAACCGAACAGCGGTTCGAGTGACAAGGCGACGACGGACGCGTCGGTCAGATCCTTGGGGGCGATGTTGCCGTGCAGGGCTGTTGCGGCGGTGACGTAGATCATCCCCGTGATCAGGGCCAAGGAAGAAATTCCCACAAACACGTCGACCAAACCAGTCGAGAGGTTGTTGCGTTTCCAGCCTTTTTCTTTGACCTGGTAGGACTGGTAAAACGCACCGGCAACGGAGAACGTTGTGGCGACGAGCGCTGCCATGCTCATCCAAGCGATCGAAGCGTTGTCGGAACTGGCCACCGCTTCGGCTTCGGTTGGCAGCGTGGTGGTTGTGTCCGGGGTCGGCAAACGGGGGATCAGTCCGCCGATGACTTCGCTCCAATCCGGTGCCGATGCAAACATGCTGGCTCCAAACGAGAGAACCATTGCACCGACGAGGAACGCCATCGCTCGTTCGATCCAGCGATACAGGTCGCGGCGGCCGAGCCACACCAATGCAATGATGGCTCCGTTGAACAGCAGCAATCCCGATGCACGGCCGAGCGTTGACCATTTGTCCACTGTTTCGTGGCCAATGAAACCACTGACCGCCATCCACATCGCATTGTTGTTGGAGGCTTGGAACAACGTGATCGCAATCAGCAGGGATAACCCGACGACCCATGCGGCCCAGCGTCCAAAACGATCGGCGACCAGGCCGCACAGTGTTTTTTCTTTGCAAACGCCGATGGTCATCGAGGCAGCGGTCATTCCGATCATCAAAATGCCGGCCAGAGGCACGATCCACAGCAGATCAAAGCCTTCGCCGCACGCCACACGGCTGGCGCTGACGATGCTTCCGGGGCCGAGGACGACGGCCGCGACCACAATCGCGGGGCCAATTCGACGATATCGTTTCCAACCACTCTCGTTTACTGCTACCGGCTGTGTCACAATGAAGCCTTGTCGATGAACGAATGATTTGTTAGCCGCCTTCTGCGACCGCCAATGTTGAACAAGATCCTAGCCGCTGACCGCTTCGAAATGGGGCTGTGGGTGGGCCGAAATGCCGCCGATTCCATCCGAATGGCACTGAACGAGTACGGTCATGCCAATATCGTTGTGGCGACCGGTGCGTCCCAGTTTGAAGTTTTGTCGTCTCTGGCAGAACAACCAGGCATCGATTGGTCCAAAGTGACCGGTTTCCATCTCGACGAGTATGTTGGGATATCGCCGGATCATCCCGCTTCGTTTTGCAAGTACCTTCGCGAACGCTTTGTCGAAAAGGTTTCGCCAGGTGAGTTTCATTTTCTTCGTGGGGATCACGACCCGGTGGAAACGATGAAGCGTGTGGGCGATTTGCTTCGTCAAACACGCATCGACGTGTCCTTGGTGGGAATCGGTGAGAACGCGCACCTGGCGTTCAATGATCCGCCCGCCAACTTCACCACCACCGACCCGTATCTTTTGGTGGACTTGGACCAACGGTGTCGCGAGCAACAGGTCGGCGAAGGTTGGTTCTCGTCTCTCGAGGAAGTGCCGACGCAAGCGATCAGCATGTCGGTTCAGCAGATCCTGAAGTCACGTCAGATCTTCTGTTCCGTGCCCGACGCTCAAAAGGCCGAAGCGGTTGCGAAAACATTGTCGGTGGTCAACGACCCCATGGTTCCGGCTTCGGCACTGCATCAGCATCCCAATGCGACACTGATCATTGACATCGCGTCGTCCGCTGATCTGGATCGCGACACTCGCAATTCGATGGAGCCTGGCAATTGAGCCACGTCGATCTGCAAGTCAACGGTTACGCGGGCGTGGATTTCAACGGCGATGAGTTGTCGATCGAGCAGGTTCTGGACGCCTGTCGAGCCATGCGATCGCATCAGGTGGATCGGTGCTTGGGCACGGTGATCACCGACTCGATGGACGCCATGTGCGCGCGCATCGGCCGCCTGGTGGACGCGATGGAACAGGATGACGAGGTTGCGAACACGGTCGCTGGAATCCATGTGGAAGGACCGTTCCTTTCCCCTTTGGATGGCTACGCGGGGGCGCATCCCAAATCCGAGATCCGTGCCGCGAATCTGGAGGACGCGCAGCGATTGGTGGATGCAGGCCGCGGGCATGTTCGATTGGTCACGTTGGCACCGGAGCAAGACTCCGCCGGCAAGACAACGAACTGGTTGAGTGATCAGGGAATCATCGTGGCGGCAGGGCACACCAACGCGACGTTGAAGGATTTGGATGTCGCGATGGATTCTGGGCTGACCATGTTCACTCACCTGGGCAACGCGTGTCCCTCGGAAGTGCCTCGTCACGACAACATTGTGCAGCGAGTTCTCTCACGTGCCTCGCGGTTGGCGATCAGCTTCATTGCCGATGGCTTTCACATTCCGATGATGGCGCTGGGCAACTATTTGAAGTGTGTGCCCGAACAGAACATCATCATCGTCAGTGATGCGATCAGTGCGGCTGGGTTGGGGCCTGGGACGTATGCCTTGGCCGGTCAAAACGTGCACGTGGATGATGACGGTGCGGCCTGGGCCGAGTGCCGCACACACTTCGCTGGCTGCGCCACATCGGTTCAGAGCATGACGGAAAAGCTCCGCCAAGAATTGAGCATCGACGAGGCCCGCATACAGGCTTGGACCCAGACCAATCCGGCGCGATTGCTGGACGGAAAGTAGTTGCCGAGCGTCAGCTTGAGATTGGAATTCTTGGTCGATTCGAAGCCACAACCCAGGGCGTTGCCCTGGGCTGCCCCGTTGGGGCGAAGTCGAGGAACAAAACCTGCGCAGTCCAAAGCGGTGTCAAAACCAAACACTTCGCGGCCCAGGCGAACGCCCAAACGGCTCACATGGTTGTGCCTGCTCATTCCTGCCGAGCGTCTCTAGGAGCGGACAATCTCCGGAGCACCAATCAGTTGTGCCCCGTTTCCATCGTTGAAATACACTCGGTTGCGACCCATGTTTTTCGCGGAATACAGAGCCTCGTCGGCGCGACGCACGATGGGACCGATGACCAAGTCTTCATGTGGCGTGCTCAGCCCGACGCTCAACGTGACGGTCAAATCGGCGGAGCCGATTTCGATGGTGTCATTGGCCATGCGTTCTCTTAGTTTGTTGGCCTTGTCCGCTGCCACTCGGATTGGCAGATAGGTCAGGATCGCGAATTCCTCGCCGCCAAATCGCGAGACGATCTCGGCGTCTTGCATGCCGTTGCCCAGGCGTTGAGAAATCTGTTGCAAGACAACGTCGCCGATGGGGTGACCGTGCGTGTCGTTGATCATTTTGAAGTGATCGATGTCGATCAAGATCAGCGTGAAGGACTTGCCGCCACCGCGGTAAGCCACAAAGAGTTCATCCAGTTTTTTGTCGAACGCGCGGCGGTTGTACAATCCCGTCAACCCGTCTGTGCGAGCTTCTGTCAGGTAGGACTGAATCTGCTCAGTCTGTTCTTCCAGCTGTTTTTCGGCGGCCTCCAACCGAGTTTGCAATTCGGTGTTGGTGGACATGATCTGATTGATCAGCGTCACCATGCGAGCGTCGCTGGCGTGTTGGTTGTCAGCTTGGTTGCCGGTACGAGTGGATCCGGATCGCGATTGTTGGATGCTGATTCGCATCGCGTCGCTGAGTTCGCCCAGTTCGCTTTGGTAGTTCGAAACGTTGCCAGAGTATTCGTTGGTCCATCGCGAAAGACCTTCGAGCAAACCCAGCATTCGCTGACGTTCGTCCTCGTGAATGATCGGACCTTCGGGGACGGCAGTCGGGAGTTTGCGTCGCCGCCGGCCAACGAAATAGCCTATTGCAACCAAGACCGCTGCAAAGAAGAAACCAGCGGCGATCAGAGACGGATTCACGGTGCTGCGAAGGGTAGCAAGGAGGCCCTCAGCATTGGCCGAAGACAGCGGTCAGGAAGTCAAAGTCGGGGATGGACCAGGGGATCCATTCGTGGTGACTGGGGGGGCGATCATTTCGCCGCGCGCTATCACAACGAGTCCACTGTCAGTGACTGTTAGACCACGAGCGCGGTCCATCGCCAGATCATATCCAATTTCTGTTTCTGGCGGGATCTGAACTCCCTTGTCGATGATGGCGCGGCGGATGCGACTATGGCGGCCGACGTTCACATCGTCAAATAAAATGCTGTCTTCAACTTGAGCGTAGCTGTTGATGCGACAGCCCGTGCCGATGACGCTGCGGCGAACACAACCGCCACTGATGATTGCGCCTTGGCAGACGATTGAATCCAATGCTTCCCCGCGACGTGACGAGCGGCCTTCGCTGCCGAAGACAAACTTGGGGGGCGGCAGTTGAGGCTGGAACGAACGGATCGGCCACTGTCGGTCATACAGATTCAGTTGAGGATCAACGCCAACCAGGTCCATGTTGGCTTCGTAGTAAGCCTCCAGCGTGCCGACATCTCGCCAGTACGCTTCGCGTTTGCGATTCTCGTCGGTGAACGGGAACGCAAAGACTTGGCTGTCCTTGATCGCACCCGGGATGATGTTTTTGCCGAAGTCGTGGTCACTGTCGGGCTGAGTCGCGTCGTCACACAGTCGCTCGAACAGGAACCGGGTGTTGAACACGTAGATGCCCATGGATGCCAAGCAGACATCGGGATCGTCGAGTGTGGGACGCGGGTTTTCTGGTTTTTCCTGAAATTCCACCAACCGATTGTCGGTGTCGACCTGCATCACGCCGAACTGTCTTGCTTCCTCGCGACTGACACGCAGCGCGCCGACGGTGACATCCGCGCCTTTGCGATGATGAAAGTTCACCATCGATTCATAGTTCATTTTGTACAGGTGGTCGCCTGCCAAAATCACCACGTATTCGGGGGCTTCGCGTTCAATCGCGTAGATGTTTTGGTAGACCGCGTCGGCGGTGCCTTGGTACCAATTGTCATCGATGCGTTGCTGAGGCGGAACGACGTCGATGAATTCGCCCAATTCACGGCAGAAATAGTTCCGCCAGGCCACGTTGATGTGTCGGTCCAGCGACTGGGCTTTGTACTGCGTCAACAGCAACAGCCGTCGCATATCGCTGTTCAAACAATTGCTCAGCACAAAGTCGATGATGCGATAAGCGCCGCCAATGGGCACCGCCGGCTTCGCTCGATCGCGCGTGAGTGGTTCCAGTCGTGAGCCACGACCTCCGGCCAAAATTACCGTTACTGTTTGTCGCATCATGGATTCGTGGTTTCCTACCGCGTTGGGCATGTCGGCACCCGCAACATGCTGAACGAGCATGCTAGCAAAGTCCCTTGTTGACTGTCGAGCGGAAATTAGTTTTCCCTCATTGGCGTGAAAGGGAATTTCATGCGTCGATGCGGAACAGCTTGACCATTTTGACATTCGACAGCGTGAGTGCGCACGTTGCTCAATAACGCACACCCGATTGGCGATCTCAGCCAGGCGATTCGTGTGTTCTTGCCTGCTGCGAGCGTGAGACCCAGGGATTGCACATTTGGGACCGAACCGGGGACTCAGGGGCACAATTCGGAGGTGTGCGTCGAAATTCATCTCCGGTTCAAAGTGAACCAAACGGGCATCCTCCTCAGTAGTACTGCTCTGAAAAGTCATGGCAATCCGTGCCGGAGTCGGAGGCGAGCTTTCCATGACAAGAGTTTGGCCGAGGTCTCGCGATGGTGCGTTGACTTCGCCACGGTACGAGCGAAGTATCACTCACCCCGACCATCCCCTCTCAGGAGAAAATATTCACGATGCGAAATCAATGGAAACCAATCAGTTTTGCTTTGGGAAGTTTGTGGCTTGCCACGCTGACCACCGCTGTCGTGGTGAGTTTGCCGGATGGCATGCGGTCCGACGCGATGGCGGATCAAACGAATCGGGCTGCGACGTCGATCGATCCGGGGCAGGGACTGAACACGGCTCAGGATTTGTCGGCTTCCTTTCGAACCGTTGCCGAAGCGATGCGTCCCAGCGTTGTCAGCATCAGTTCCAAGACGACGGCCAAGTCCGTGAGCAATCGTTTGCCGCCGGGACTGCGAAGCCAGTTGCCGCCTGGGTTCGATGATTTCTTTGAGGAGCGTTCGCGAGGCGGCCAGCAGATGCCCGCTCGCGAAGGCCAGGGCAGTGGTGTGGTTGTTCGAGAAGACGGGTACATCCTGACCAACAATCACGTGGTGGAAGGCGCCGACGAAGTGTATGTGGAGCTGAGCGACGATCGCCGATTGCCCGCCGAAGTGGTGGGGACGGACCCCGAAACAGATTTGGCGGTCTTGAAAATTGAAGCCGAAGGCCTGCGGGCGATCGCCTTCGGTGATTCCGATGCCATTCAAGTCGGTGATTGGGTGCTGGCGATCGGCAGTCCCTTCGGTTTGGATCAAACGGTGACCGCGGGCATCATCAGTGGCAAGAATCGCAACCGTCAGATCGTTAACAACGGTCAAGGATTCGAGGACTTCTTGCAAACCGACGCGGCCATCAACCCGGGGAATTCAGGTGGCCCATTGGTGAATTTGCGTGGCGAGTTGGTCGGGATCAACACTGCCATTCTTTCTCGCAGCGGTGCCAGCGCCGGCATCGGATTCGCAATCCCTGTTTCGCTGGCTCGGCCCGTGCTGACGTCGATTATCGAAAACGGTCAAGTGCGGCGAGGATTCTTGGGGGCCCAAGTCCGCGATGTGACGCCGGAGTTGGTCGATGAAATGGGTTTGAAGGTCAAAGACGGTGCGCTGATTCAAGGCGTGTTGGACAAACAACCCGCCGCGAATGCGAATCTGCAACCAGGCGATGTGGTTGTCAGTGTGGATGGAAAGAAAGTCCGTAGCAGTTCGCAATTGGTCAACTACATCGCCAGTCGCCCTCCAGGGGCGAGCGTGTCGATGGTCATCAATCGCGACGGCGAAACGCTGGACAAGACCGTTGATCTGCAAGAGCGAACCAGTGAAGCGATGGCGATGTTCCATGGCGGCAGTGTTCTGGGTGCCAAGCTCGAACCAATCACTCCTGAATCCGCTCGGCGCTATGGATACACGGGAATGGAATCGGGATTGATCGTGGTCGGAGTCGAAGACGATGGAATCGCGGCGGAGTCGGGACTGATGGCCGGCGATGTGATCGAAAGTGCCGGTGGAAACGCGGTCCAATCGGTGAACGAATTGCAAGTGATCATTGCGGAAGCCAAGCGGCAAGGCATCCCATTGCGATTGATCATTCGTCGTGGGAACACCCGGATGATCGTTCCGCTGCAGTGATGGCGATGAGTTCTGGTGGTGGGTGCATCGCGTTTCATTGCGATGCATCCGCGGAGACGGAATGAAGAGGGATCCGAAGAATGCGAACGGGCCGGTGAAATTCACCGGCCCGTTTTTGTTTATACTTCGGTCGGCATCGCTTTCTTTCGGCATTCATTCAATCAAGACATTCATCCATGTCCCACGCGCCGCACTCACCGTACAGCCAACCGGTTCCGAATTCATCGTCCGGTGGCGGTGGTTCTTCCAAGAACACGGTGATCATCGTCGCAATTGTTTCGGTGACGATGTTGCTGATGTGCGGAGGTGTCTTGGGGCTGGGGTACTACGCGGTCGAAAGGCTTGCCAGCGAACTCAATGCGGTCAACTACGACTACATGGCCGACGACGAGGAGACCCCCACGGCCTTGCAGCACGCGTTGTCGGAAAATGAAGTCCTCCAAGAAAAGGTGGGCGAGATTGAGTCGGTTGAGTTCGCCGCGGAGCACAACCTCGACAATTCGGTCTACACCGACGAGTACTTTTACCGCGTGATTGGAACGGTGGGCGAGGCGATCGTGCGGGTCGAGGTCAGCGCCAAGGAAGACGAATGGTTCGACCGCGTGGATTTGATTCCCGACGAGACGGACTTGGACACGCGAGTGCAGTTGGAGACCATTCCTGTGCCCTTCGATTCCGCGATGGCGCAATCGACTCACGAGTTGATCAAAGAGAATCCAACGATCCTGGAAGAAGTTGGAACGGTCCAGTACGTCGCCTACGATTGGGAACTGACCGACGACCACACCGACGCGGAAGCGGCCAGCTACGTGTTTGTGGTCCGAGGCGATGCGGGGGAAACCCACGTCCGAGTCTTGTTCAATGACTACGACTACGTGACCGTCGAGCGAATCGAGTGGTTGGAGGATCCAAACGCACCCGAACTTCTGTTCGGTGAACCAGAGGAAGATTCGTCGTCCAAGCAAGGAACTTCGCCAGCGGACGAAGCGAAGCCAGCCGAAATTGAGCCTAGCGAATCTGATTCCAAATCCGACGATGCCGAATTGGACGAGTGATCGGTTCTGAAGCTTGAATCAGATGAGTGCAGGTCCCAGCCCCGCGCGGAGTTTGGGCAGCGGCGAATGCTAGCGCGAACGGTTCAGCCACGAAGTGGCGACAAGATGGTGCCATTGGCGTCAGCCGATGGACACGGCTGGCGTGAACGTTTCAGCCACGAAGTGGCGGCAGGATGTAGCCATTGGCGTCAGCCAATGGAACCGGCAAGGAACGAGTTCACCAAGTCCTGACGGGACGACAGGTGTCATGCCAGGTCTCGACACCTGTCACCCCTTCGGGGCTTTTGGGGTGTGGGTTGTCGGGCATCCACGGGCTCGCGCCCGTGGCGACAACGTGTCGTCCCGTTGGGACTGGTTGGATGGTTGTGTCGAGAGGGCTCGCGTGAACGTTCCAGCCACGAAGTGGCGACAGGGTGTAGCCATTGGCGTTAGCCAATGGAACCTGAAGGGACGACAGGTCTCTTGCGTTCAGGCTTGGTAGGCGTTGGAGACGGCTTCGTGGACGATTTTGCCGGCGTGGATGTTGACTGCGGTTTGAAGCGGGCCAGTGTCTTGCAGGACGCCATCCATTCCTGCCGCAGCGACTTTCATGACCCACCGCATCGTCGCGTTGCAGAGCGCGAAGGTGCTGGTCCGGCCGACCGCTCCGGGCATGTTGGCGACGCAGTAGTGGACGACCTCGTCGATGATGAACGTGGGCTCGCTGTGCGTGGTCGGGCGACTGGTTTCGATGCAACCGCCTTGGTCGACCGCGACATCGATGACCACTGCACCCGACTTCATGATGCGAAGGTCTTCGGCGCGAACCAAGTTGGGCGCGCGGCCGCCAGGGATCAACACGGAACCAATCACAAGGTCGGCTCGTTCCAGTTGTTCGACGATGTTGTGCCGATCGCTGTACAACGTGTTCACGTTGGCGGGCATCACGTCATCGAGGTACCGCAAGCGGTCCAGGTTGACGTCCAAGATCGCCACGTCGGCTTGGAATCCAGCGGCGATTTTGGCCGCGTTGGCGCCCACCACGCCGCCACCCAGGATGGTGATGTGAGCGGGGGCGACACCAGGAACACCACCCAGCAAGATGCCACGTCCCATTTGAGGTCGTTCGAGGAACTTCGCACCTTCTTGGATGCTCATCCGGCCGGCCACTTCGCTCATCGGTGTCAACAGCGGAAGTTGTCCCGAGCTGTTGCGGAGCGTTTCATACGCGAGGCAGGTCGCGCCGCTATCGAGCATGGCTTTGGTCAGCGAGTCGTCGGCCGCGAAGTGAAAGTACGTGAACACCAGTTGGCCGGGACGAATCAATTCGTACTCCGAAACCTGAGGCTCTTTGACTTTCACAATCAAGTCCGCTCGCGCGAAAATGTCTTCGGCCGTGGCAACCAATTCGGCACCCGCCCGGAGGTAGTCATGGTCGGGCAACCCCGATCCCAGGCCCGCCCCGGCTTGCACCAAAACGGTGTGACCGGCTTGAGTCAGTTCTGCGACCCCGACGGGCAACATGCCAACACGGTATTCGTCGGTCTTGATTTCCGAGGGCACGCCAACAATCATGAATCACTCTGTTTGATGAAATTCGTTCAAAAGGGTTTGGTGAAGTCGGTCCGCCTCTTCTTGTCGCAAACGCACCACGTTGTTGAAGTCGTCAAGATCATCGGGCTTCAGGTACAGGTGACATCGCTCGACTGCATCACTGGGCAAGGAGTGGTCGTCCGAAGGAACGTAAAACCAATCGTTGGTGGTGATCGCAATGGGAACGCTGCGATGTTGGGTGATAACACGCTCCGTTGGCGAAGGCGACGAGGCATTTGAAGGCAAAGATTCCTCGGGGTTGGATTCTTCCGTTGGAGTGTCCACAACGTTTTCACCAGCAAACAGATGGGTTGGCAAAAGGTCCCCACTCGGGTTGCCCAATCGGATGCCGATCACCGCAGCGACTTCATCGGCCGAGGCAACCAATCGAGATCGCAGCCCAGATCCACCGGAGCAGACCAGCGGCACGTGCAGGTGACACGAACGCCAGGGACCGGTGCGATGCCCGATCGAACCGTTTTGTCCCAGGGCAAAACCGCTGGTCCCACTGAGCACGATCGTTTCGTCGGGCTCCAGCACCGAACTCAGGATGTCGAGCATGGCGTCGACCAATTTGATCTGACACCCATAGGTTCGCATCCAGGTGGTGATCCAGTCCGGATCGTCGTCCGCGGTCATGGAATGGTTTGGCGGAGTGGCTGATTCGACGATGAAGGGCACGGGATCATGGTCGTCGCCGAGTTCCTCTGCCGGAAGGTCCTCCCCGGATTCCTCATCGTAGTAGCTGGGTTCGTCCGCGATGGTGTCGTCGCTGAGTTCGCGAGGGGCGTCCCAACAATGCGTGAGGAAACGCGTGTGCAGCCAGACCGAGTCGCCTTGTGCGATTCGGTCCGCAGCGAGGGCGGTCAAGCGACCGATGGAGGTGTCCTCGATATCAATTGTGTCGGATTCATCGTCCGCGTCGGGTGCCGTCGGCACGTCGCTTTCCAGCAAAATGATCTCATCGAACACGGCGGCGGAATCTCGTTCCAGCAATCGCGGGTCGTCGGTGATCACGACGATGTGGTTTGACTGTGGCGTCTCCGCCAGCGTGTTCGCCCACCGGTCCCATTGTTCCAGTGGATCGGTGACCGGCGTGATCGCTCGGTTCCACGTGGTGCCTTCGGCCGCCAGGCGATCGATAGCGGGGGTTCGATTCCAAGACGACCCGTAGGCGGAGATCGCAGCGGGGGTGAATCCTTCCAGCGTGAAGATCAGCATGCGTTGCTTGGGACCAAATTTGCGTTGCGGCAGAAAACGTGACGTAGGGTTGAAAGTGCAGTCTATCGCGGCACGGTCACTCTCAGAATGACGGGAGCACCGATTGTCGCGGTTGGAACGATTTTTCAACCACTCATCGAATACGCTCCGCCATGAATTCGGCTTCTTCCGTCAGTTCTTATCCCGCTTCGTCCACCTCAGCCTCGCCGGTGGTGGTGCCACCAGCCTCGCAAGAAGCCAAGGGCAAATTTCAATCGGGGCCACGATTCGGAACCACGGTTCTGACGCAACCCGAAGCCTCGGTCGCGACAGCTCCTCCTTTTGTTCGCGACACCGTGAACGTTTGGGATGTGCCCTTTGATCGCTTGGACATGTGGCAATCGGTCGATGCGATCGATCAATTGATCATCGCTGGAACGCCTCAGTACGTGATCACGGCGAACCTGAATTATTGCATGCTGCATCACCGGTCAACGCAGTTGCAACAGATCACTCATCGGGCGGCACTGGTCTTGGCGGACGGGCAACCGATCGTGGCTCGCAGCAAATTGACCGACCGACCACTTCCCGAACGAGTCGCTGGCAGCGAACTGATCATTCACTTGTGCGGACGGGCGGCCCAGCGTGGTCATCGTGTCTACTTCTTAGGCGGTGCACCCGGTGTTGCCGACAAAGCGTCCCAGCGATTGAAAGCCATGTACCCAGGTCTGCGAATCGCTGGTTGCGAATCGCCGCCCTTTCGCGATTTGAAGCCGGATGAACAGGCGGCTCAAGACGCGAGAATTCGTGAGGCCGGAACGGACCTGTTGTTCGTGGCGTTTGGGCAACCCAAAGGGGAGCAATGGATCGCTGAACATGCCGCTCGCATCGGTGTGCCCGTCAGCATTCAGCTGGGGGCTTCGTTCGACTTTTTGGCCGGGACCGCGAAACGCGCCCCCAAAATCTTCCAAAGCATTGGGATGGAGTGGGCCTATCGAATGCTCAGCGACCCCAAACGGTTGGTGCCTCGCTACATGTCCAACATCGGCTACCTGTGTTCCGCGTTGACCGCGGATTGGAAGAACACGGTCAAGAGCTGGGGCATGAGTTCCTGAGTTCAAATAAGCTCGAAATCGGAATCAGCCGCCGTTGGCGGTGACAATGCTCGGGTCGGGTTGCCACAAATACAGGAACGTTGGCATCGCACTGCGATCCAAACCTGGCAACTGAATGGGCAAGATCGAAGTCATCGGAACATTGGGTGTGACATCAAATTCAGACATCGCTCGGTCGTTGTCTCGACGCAGAAGAACCAAGGCGGGCGAAGACGAAAGACCCGCCATGCTTCCAGCCAGTGACACGGCGTCGTCGAGGTACCCCGTTTGGTCGACCAATCCCAGTGAGCGAGCTTGCTGTCCGGAAACCACGCGGCCATCAAACGGAATCAGGTCGCCGGGTTCATCCTCCGGCATTTCCCCGTCCGCGTCTTCCAATTCGTCCATGTTCGCTGCGTTGGTGCCGCTGGTGACCACCAAACGATCTCCACGGGATGAGCGGACTTGTGCAATGAAACGTTCGTGGAATTCATCGGCCATCGCTTGCAACAAATCACGCTCTTCGCGTTGCATCATTCGCTCGGGCGATCCAACGTCGATTTTGTCTCCCGATTTGATCGGCAGGGAAACAATGTTGAACTGGCCCAGCGTGTCTTCCATGTTGTAGTTGTTCAAGATCACGCCGATGCCGCCAACAACCGAGGTTGGGTGCGCGACGATGGCATCGGCATGGGTGGCCAGGTAGTACGCGCCCCCAGTTCCGGTGGTCATCAAGCAGGCAACGACAGGGATACCACGAGCCTGCTTGAGGTGCTGAAGCTGGTGAGCCAGCATGTCCGAGGCCGTCACGCCTCCCCCGGGCGAATTGATCCGCAGGACAACGGCGGAGATGGTGGGGTCGGATTCGATCCAACGCATCTTTTCGCGAAACAGGGCGACAGGATTCTCTCCCATCGAGCCAAACCCGCTGAAGTTGCGGTCGATCAGCAACCCGTCCACATCCACAATCGCGATTCGTGAGTTGGAACCAGGCGACGCGGCGTCGATCTCAACCGGACGGATAGGTGAGGCGGTGTTGTCGGTCTTGCTGACCGTGGTCATCGTGCCGTTCATGTTGATGTCGCCGTCGACACCCATGTCTCCTTGGACGCCCATGTCGCCATCGATCCGCATGTTCCCACCGACCAACGCTCGCATGGGATGCGAGCAACCTGCCACGCTCATCACGCATACCCAGGCGAGAATGCTCGTGCAGAACGCCCGTGCGACGGAGAGACGACAAGATTTTTCGCGGCGCGGCACGTGGTTTCCTGACGCGAGCGGGATGACGGAGTGGGACGCGTGCCAACGATGGATCGCCCGTTCAATCGAATCGAACGTTTCGCTCGGGAGAATGAGTTGGATGCGTGCGACCGTCGTGACACGCACAACCAACAGAATCGTCGCAATCGTTAAAGTGGATGATTGGCGAGGGCGACAAAACTCGATTGGATTTGCCGAGTGCTGTCTCGAATGAGCTAAGGTTCGACATGACCTTGCTTCTCATCTTGATTCTGTTGGCGATCATTCCGTGGTCGATCCCGATGCTTCGCGGCGCCCGCACCTGGACGTTGGTGATGGCCGTGTTGTTTTTAGGAACGGTCTTTGGGCCAGCCTTTTTCGCGTTCAACGGAGTCATTCAAATCAGTCTGGACCGATTGCTTTGGGCCGCAGTGATCGGAGTCACGATTTTTCGCGTTCTGACGGGTGAGAACCAATTGCCCGCGCTGACCCGAACCGATGGCATCGTGTTTGGATTTGTCGCGGTGGGGCTGCTGAGCTGCTTGCGATTTGGAATGTTTGGCGACGCCCAGCCACCGATTGCTCGGTGGTTGTTTTACATGGCGCTGCCGTGCAGCTTGTATGGGGTGATGCGAACAGCGACGTTCACGCCGCAAGACATTCGCCGGATGGTGACCGTGTTGATTGGGTTGGGGGCGTACCTTGCGTTCACTGGCGTGATGGAAATGTGGGATGTTCGCGCTTTGGTGTTCCCTCGGTTTATCAACGATCCGGAAATCTGGGAATTCTATGGTCGTGGACGAGGCCCGTTGCTCAATCCCGCTGGGAATGGGATTTTGCTAACCATGGCATTGGCCGCTTGTGCCAGTCGCTTCTTGGAATGCGGACGCCATGGCAAGGCTTGGTACGCATTGCTGGCATTGTTGATGCTGGCGGGTTGCTATTCAACTTTGACGCGGAGCGTTTGGTTGGGGGCGATCGCGGCGATCGGGGGCATCGGGTTGATTTATGTCCCTCGCCGGATTCGGATCGTGGCTCTCGCCGGTGTGGTCGTCTTCAGCGGCGCGATGGCGATGGGACTGAAGGATCAAATCATGAGCATGAAACGCGACAAAGCATTGAGTGCTGCGGACGCTGCCAAGAGTGTGGAGTTGCGACCTTTGCTGGCTTTGGTTGCTTACGAGATGTTCTTGGACCGGCCTCTCGGCGGGCACGGGTATGGTCACTACTTTGATGCGGCGGAACCCTATCACGCGATTCGACGCCACGGCGTGCCGTTGGAATCCGCCCGGCCCTACATGCAACACAACGTCTTCTTGTCGGTGTTGGTCGATTTGGGGTTGATCGGCTTCAGCCTGCACCTGTTGCTGTTGACGGTGCTGTTTTGTCTTGCCTGGCAGTTTGCGTCCGCCAAACATGCTGACTCGACGAGGTCAGAGATGCGAGCGACGTTGTTGGACGAGGGCACCGAAGACTACCGCCGAACCGTTGGCATCTTGATGCTGGGATTGCTCAGCGGTTACGTGTGCAACGGGATGTTCCACGAAGTCGGCATCATTGCGATGGTGCACATGTATTTGTTTGCCACCGCAGGTGTTCTGGTCACGTTGCATCAGTCGTCAGAGTCACCTGTTGTGAGTCCAGCGATTCGTTGGAATCCGTTTCTTCAGTGGTCACCCAATTCAAACGCTGCCCATGCTGCGGTCCACGTCGAACCAAATTCTTCCCGCGGTCAACACTCGTTCTGAGTCCGTTGGGCCAGTTTCCAACCAAATGCGGTTGGGCTTTTTGGGTGGCCCAGTCCTCTGGAGTCAGCCGGATGGATTGAAGAGCTTCAGGCAGTGGAACCGCATCATTGACCGACAGCTCCATCAGCCATGAAAGAGCCATCAAGGGTTCCAATGCGGTGCTAGACAGATCCAGACCGAGCAATGACACGCTTTGCAGGTGATCGCAGCGTGCCAAGATCGAAATGCCTTTCGCCGTCAATGCCGTGTCATCCAAACGCAAACGCCGAAGGTTCTTCAGGTTCGGCAAGTCTCGCAGATCATCGTCATGCAGTGGTGTGGCGATGGCGTTGAATTCCTGCAGGCCGGGCCAGCACAGGAAGTGCTTAGCCAATCCCTGGGGATAACGACTGCCAGGCAGAATCAGCGAGTGCAGTTGGCGACTTTGCGTCAGGCTGCTGAGCGTCGACGATGTCAGCACGCCTCGTTCAAGTGTGAAGGAGAGGAGACGGGGGACATTTTGGATCACGATGTCCTTTGTCTTTGGCCGGCGAATGGAGATATCGGTCAGGCTGGGAAGATTGACGACACGGATGGTTTCGGCGCCAGGTGCGATGCGCAATCGGCTGGCCAACGAGTCCAAGTTCACCAATTCGATGTGTTTGGCTCGCAAGGTTCTTGAGGTGAAGGCGCGTCTCAATTTGGGCTGGTCAATGATCCGGATGGATTGGAGTTCTTCCCACGGCAATTCCAAAACTTCCCAGTGGTTGTGCATGGCTAGCAGGCGAGGGACCACCTCCGGGTCAATGTCGGCTCCTGAGACGGATAGTTCTCGGAGCGAACTGACGTTGCAAAGTTCATCCAGCTGATCCGACTCAATTCCGCAATGGTCCAGCGTCAGGGTCTTCAGGAAGGAACACGCTTGGAGTTTTGACAACTCGCACGTGGTCAGATTCATGCCATGCAGGTTCAATGATTGAAGCGAAGGGAGCGAGGCTGCAAAGGCCATCAACCCCTTGGGCGACTTTCGTTTGGGAAGAGGGGTTCCCGATGCCATGGCAGCGAACAATCGAGCGTCAACGAATTCAGGAGACGCTTCCCAACCATGCACGCTGCGACGGAAACGCCCGTTTCCGCCGGCGCGTGGGTGCTTGACGCGAACGGTGTGCAATCGGGGGCATTCCGACACTTCCCACTGGTCAAAATTCTCGCCCGCTAAATCCAGGCTCGAGAGCGAACTGAGGCCGGACATCTTCAGCGACGATACCCACACGATGAAGCCGTTTTCGTATTCCGACCAGTCCATCGAAGAGGTCATCGCACCGATCCCCTGCACATTGCGCAAACGTGGCAGTTCTAGCAGGCGGAGATGGATGGGAATGCCCGCGTCCACGGACAGTTCCGTCAAGGCAGGCATCAGGCGAACCGTCAGTTCGGATGCACGCGGATTCCTTTCGTCAGCCCGCCGCAGGTGACGAATCGAGAGCGACTTCAGATTGTTGGATTCTTCGAACAACCATGAATCAACGCTGGGGCCAATGGTTTGGATTTCCAACGAGGTCAGTGAGGGAACCAACAACTCATCGGTGCATAGTGCGGTGCCCGGAATGCGACGCAATGACAACGACGCCAGACTCGTCAGAGACTGCACTTGAAGCTTCGGGGCGGGACCAAGTTCCGTGGACGTCTCGATGTTTTTGAATGAGAGCGAGAGGCTGCGAAGCGACGGCAAGCGTTCGAGGACCGTGTTCGCACTTTCAATGCTCGGGATGTTCGACCAGCGGAGGCCGGTGACCCAGGGATTTTCTTGAATCGATTGAAGTGTCTGCGGATCGATGTCGCCTTGCAGTGAAATGAACTGAATCGATGGGTAGTCGCTCCAATCAATCGACTGCATGTCGGATTCAGGGAGGCACTGGACGTGAACCGCGTGGGTCCAAGGACCGCGAAGAACGAGAGGCAATCGAGCGACCAATGGATGGTTGGTCGACCGAGCCAGAGTGACTCGCGATTCATCGTTCAACGTTTGCAGAGTGCGTTGGGTGGAATAAAAGTGCCAGGCAGAAACCACCAAGCCCACCGACACAATGCTCAGCAAGGCGTGACGGTAACGAGTGTTTTCGATCTGCTTGGGGGACCACAGGACATTCCAAGGTGATTGCCCGGGACGGACGTGGTAGGCGGCGTGGCCAGCCAAAGCGAGCAAGCCGATGCAAAACCAAAGGTCAATCGCCAATCCCAAACCCAACGTGCTCCAGTTCTCCAAGCCATCCTGCCCTTCATTCTCTGAGAACCGTGCTTGGTAAGCGTCCAAAGGGAATCCGCCGACGTACCATCCATGCCGAGGGCGAGGTGTGTTTGGCACTGCCTGTCCCATGGCAATCGAATCTGCCAAGGGGGCGCCAATGGGCGAAAGGTCCGTTTCCGCGACCATCAAGTCCGTGGCATCCCGCAGGAAGTTTTCGGTCACCAATCGCGGTTTCCAAGCCATTCCGAATAGCGTTCCGAGAATGGCCAGCGTCGCGATCGTCCGTATCCATCGACGCTGAGCCGACTTCAAAGTGACTTGTCTGGTAGGCAGCTTGTTCATAGTGGATCCAACATCGGGCGACGCAAAATGTTTCGCTTCTGTTTCCAATTTGCATTCAAATTGCTTGGTGTTCCCTGTCACTGCAACGGCTGTTCGAAGAGTTTTCATGAACGAAAACGCCTAGTGATCCCCTGACGACACTGACTCCGCAGAACGGTAAGATTCGGCGCCATCGCCCAACGTCTTTTTTTTGCGTTTCGACGCATCGGTCCGATGGGGATCGTTCTGAACGGAAGCGGCGGTTGACCGCTTCTGTCAATTTGGGTGCTTTGTCTCTTCTTGTATGGGTTGTCGAATTTTCATGAATGTCACGCAATTTTTGGAAACGCATTTTCGCCACTTCAATGCCCGGGAATTGTTGGCCTCGGCAAAGGCCTATGGGGACTTTGTTGACGGCGGGGGCAAGATGATGGTGACACTGGCCGGCGCCATGAGCACGGGAGAATTGGGGCTGTCGCTGGCCGAAATGATCCGCAAGGGAAAGGTCCACGCCGTAACATGCACGGCGGCGAACTTGGAAGAAGATATCTTCAACTTGGTCGCTCACGACGAATACGAAATCGTTGCCAACTGGCGAGCTCTTTCGGCGGAAGACGAAGTCAAACTTCGCGATCGTGGGTTCAACCGTGTCACTGACACTTGCATTCCCGAAACCGTGATGCGGCACCTAGAGGATCGCTTGGTGCCCATGTGGCAAAAGGCGGCGGTTGAAAATGCCGCTCGCATGCCTGCCGAGTTCATGTTCGATCTTTTGGATGACGAAGGGCTGGTTCAGCACTACCAGGTGCCTCGGGAAGACAGCTGGGTCGCGGCGGCAAAGGATGCGGGCATTCCGATTTTCACGCCCGGGTTTGAGGACTCCACGCTGGGGAACATTTACACCTCGCACGTCATCGACGGCAGCGTTTCCGGGCACGGGGCGTATGCGACGGGCACAAAGCAAATGCAGCAACTGGCGGAGTGGTACCAAGCCACGATGCAGGACCCCATCGGCTTCTTCCAAATCGGCGGCGGGATCGCGGGCGACTTCCCGATCTGTGTCGTCCCGATGTTGATTCAAGACCTCAAACGAGACATTCCGTTGTGGGGGTATTTCTGCCAGATCAGCGATGCAACGACCAGCTACGGCGGTTACAGCGGCGCTGTGCCGAACGAAAAGATCACGTGGTACAAAATCGATGCCGACTCGCCGAAGTTCATGATCCAAAGCGACGCGACGATTTGTGCGCCACTCGTGTTTGCTCACGTGCTCGGTTGGTGAGACTGAGAAGCACACATCCCTCCCAGGGCGTTCAGTCGCCGTTTTGAATCTGTTCGACCAGCGACTGACGTTCCTGCATGTAGCGTTGTCGCTTGGCGTGGTATTCGTTGGTCTTGGAGAACGAACGGAACAGCCCCACGACAGCCATGACCAAGAAGACCATCCCGAACAAGGCCATGGGGGCGAACATTCTCGCCGCCATGCCGGTCCAGACCAACGCAAAGACGAACACAAAACCGAAGCCGAAGATGGAAACAACTGGGTTGGGTGGCTGGGTGATCTGACGCCCGTGTTTGTTGGTGCCCAGCGTTTGCAAACGCCACCGCTCCCACTGTTCATCAAGGCGATCCAGTGCAGCGTTGTGTTTGATCAACGCAACATCTTTGACGAGTGCACTGGTCGTTTCTTTCAGGTCCTCGATCAACTCGGTGGAGTACGACGAGCCAGTGTGATGAATCGCCAGGCTGGCGTGGCAATAGCCGCAGGTCACGAACTTGGCCTTGGGCTTCACGTCGATCGGCGCACCGCAGTGATCGCAGCGAAGGGAGATCAATCTCGCGATCACGGCTTTCAAAATCCTTTTGGAGCCTTCGAACCAGACATCCTTTGCTGCGAACTCATGTCATTCGCCAACTGGAAGTGGATCGAGAAGAAAATGGGAACAGAACGAACTGCATTCGAATGGAGGTGACCCTGATCACTTCGCGGCCGGGATGGCCGACCGCGGAGCAATCGAGGATCGTGCGTGGCAAGTCTCAACGAATGGCGTGTGGCGGTTCGCTGGAAAGCAATTGCAGTGCTTCCAGTGTTCTCGCGATTTGTGCGTCGTTGAGAGTGAAGTACTGGTCGCGGCCGTTGGCGTCCTCGGCGAACGTTGTCAAACCATCGTCGGCAACGGTGACCTTTCCAACGGAAGTCAAACCGAAGTAGTCACGATCGGGACGGACCAGTTGCAGAACGCAAGTCAGGTCCCAAGTCGGACGATCGTGAGGCGGTGGGTTGTAGGCGATGTAGGCTTCAGCCAAAGGATGGTGCTCGACGTAGCCGTAGTCTTGCTCAATGCTTTCATGAGGGTAACGAAGCGCGATTCCGATCTCGTAGCCACTCCATAGAATCGGTGTTGGCCATTCTTTGGCGAGCTTTTGTGCAGCCGGAATGTCTTTGATGACGTTGTATTCTTTGTGGTCGTAGGGCTGACCTTTGTTGTTCTTGATCTGTTCGAACGCACCCGCCATCACACTGAGACGCTGCACTTTCTTCTTGACGAGCTCTTTGCCGGGCAGTGGGCTGAGATCGTCCGCGGGGGAATCGAGCAGGTTGGCTAAGTTGGTTGAGAATCCAACTTGCGCGATCACGACGCTGTGGTCTTCCGCTTGGGCGAGCACCCGACGTAAAACCTCGACCGCATCGGGAGCGTCTTTGCCGCTTCGCAAGTCATGCGGGTAACGGTCTTTTCCGTCATCCTTGATCGCAGCCAGTCCGTTGAAACGTCCTTCGCTGTTGGTGACGTCACTGCGGCACACACCAATCGGAATGTCACCGCGTCCATAAAACGTGTTGACCACGTCTGCGAAAGGGGCAGCCAGTTCATGGTCTTTGGTGAGCGTCACGGCCAGCAATTCGCACTCGCCACGCGACTGCAAGGAATGGATGACGCCCATGGCCAACGCGTCGTCGACGTCGTTTCCAAGGTCCGTGTCAAAGATCAATTGAACCGGTTGGTCGGCGTGAACGGGGGAGACGGAACCGAGGGTTCCGAAGCAGACTGTGATCGCGAGCAGCAGCGATCCAAACATTTTTTGGGACATAAAGAAAGTGAAGGCGGGAATGGGGAGGGAGATGGGGGGCTAACGGCGGCGAAGTCATCCTTCGTCGACACCCCATCTTAACTGAATTCAATCCGCTCGACACTCATTGCGTGCGACGCTGTTTTCAGGCTGGTTTGGGAAGACGCTCTCAACCGCTCGACGGGAGCAACGTCCAAAAGGCCCAGCCCACAAGAACGCCGCGGATCGACCAGCCGACGGTTCGAATCCAATTGGTTGTCACCAGTGTCGTGTAAACGTCCGCCTGGAACCCGGATGCCAACTTGCCGTGCGCCGGGACTTGCAGTGCCGCGGTGCTGGCCCAGATCAGGACAACCAACCCCAATCCCACCGCAGCCCAAGTCATCGAAAGATTACCGGGCCGCGAGAACAGCAACCAGACCGCCGTGGCGATTTCAATCAGCATCGGGATCGCAACGACCGGCGTGATCAGTCTCGCGTGGTCGGTCGCGTACCGGGCAAAGACATCCTCGCCAACACGATCGAACATCTTGTAGTGAACGAGCTGGACCATCCAGATCAGCCCGACCATGTACCAGGTCGACAGAGCGTTCAAAAGAAACAGCAGGTTGGCGTTCATGAGGCGACGGGTTCCGACGGTTTGCCTTCTTTTCCGAGCAGTGACCGCAAGCAATCCTTCAAATCGGGATAGCGAAATGCGTAACCGGATTGCTGCAAACGTTCTGGGACGGCACGCGAACTGGCCAGCAGCAACACCTCCGCCATCTCGCCGAGCGCCAACCGGAGAGCGAACTTGGGTGCCGGGAAGATTGCCGGCCGATTCAAAACTTCGCCCAAGGTCTTGGCGAATTCGTGATTTCGGATCGGGTCCGGCGCCACAAAGTTGACTGGACCTGAGATCTCGTCGTGGTGGATGCAGTGGACGATCGCGCCCAGCACATCGTCCAGTGCGATCCAGGACCACCACTGGTTTCCACTGCCCAGTTTGCCACCCATCAGTTTGGCCGGCAGCAGCATTTGCTGAAGGGCGCCGCCCTGAGGAGAAAGCACCATTCCGAACCGCGTGTTGACCACTCGGATTCCTGCTTCGCGAGCCGGTTGGCAAGCGTCTTCCCACTGACCAGCCACGTCGGACAGAAAGTCGTCTCCGCAGGAGGAGTTCTCGGTCAAAATTTCTTCGCCGCGGTCGCCGTAGAATCCCGTTGCCGAGGCACAGATCAGAACAGCGGGCTTCTGTTTCAGCTGGGCAAGCCCTTCGCAGAGAGCACGTGTCTTCTCGACGCGGCTGTCACGGATTTGTTGTTTGACCTCGGGAGTCCAGCGCTTTCCAGCGACGGACTTGCCAGCCAGATGAACGACCACATCGACCGATTCAAACTTTTCCATTTCGGACGGGCTGCCCCAGGCGGCGATCGCGTCGGGCATGCCATGTTCATCAACTGTGCCGTGCTCGTCCCGGGTGATCGTGACGACTTTGTGGCCTAGCAAACTCAGCAGTGTGCACAGGCCACCGCCCACCAAGCCGCTGGCTCCGGAGACCGCAATCGTTTTTGGACTCATGGGGTAATCGACCAACATCTGCAAATCATCCTGAGTGACTCGGTGGCGGTACGCGAACATCGCTTCGATGGTCCGGCGGGCCTTGCCGCTTCCGAGCAATTTGCCCGCCATTCCCGCAGGCAGTTTGTACTCGATCGCGTCGGTCAGCTGGGAACGGTTGGGTGCCAAAGATTCAAATCGATGCTGATGGCACCACCGCGAAAAAGGACCAGTGTCCTGGACGTCGGCGAAGCCATGGGGAGGATTGCACCACACGTGCCGGGCTCGCCAGCGCACCGGGATCCCGGCGATTTTGGTTTTCAAGATCACGCGACTGCCGGGAGCCAGGGATTGATCCGAGTATTCGAGTTGGACGTGTTCCCACGGCGGCGTGAGTCGGTTCAAACAACCGGGGCGTTCGTGATACGCAAATGCCTCGTCGATGCTGACGGGCAGGTCAACTCGCGCGACGTAGTGCTGCGTTCCCGGTTGGGGTTGGCACTCGGCGGGAAGTCCATCTGAGCGGCCTTGCTCGGCAACGCTGGGCGGCTGAACCGCTGATTGCGAAGGGGGACCGGATTGGTCGTCGTCGCGGTTGGTTGGAGAAAGCACGCTCAATCAGGCTTCCAATTCCGCCAGTTGAGCGTCGCCGGCCATCGCTCGTAACTTGTCCATCGCGCGTCGTTCCAACTGGCGGACGCGTTCCTTGGAAACACCCAGCCGATCCGCCAACGATTGCAGCGTGTGAACTTTCCGGTGAGGTCCGAGAGAGAAGCGGGCGCGAATGATGAATTTTTCTCGACGGTCCAAGTCGCCCATCATCACGCTCAAGCGGCTTCGCAATTCGTGCCAGCGTTTTTCGCTGATCGCCGAAGAATGTTCTTCCTCTTTCAGATCGATGTCCATGTCTTGCAGTCCCCCTTGGACCCTTTGACGTTCCTGCTGATTCAACACAACGGTTCGATAGGAGTTTCGACGAACAACTTGGGTCGCGTAGGTGCTGAACCGGAACCCGCGATCGAAGTCGAACTTTTCGACAGCACGGATCAACGCCACAATTCCGTCGCTGAGCAAATCGTCAAACGTGTTGTTGGGATTGACGAACTTCTTGACGATCGAAAACACCAACCGCAAGTTGGCTTCGACAATCCGGTCGCGATGCCAGTCGGCCAAGGCGACCAGCAAATCAATCAGTTCCAAGCGATGCCGAGAGGGACGCTCTGGGTTGAGAACGCTGCGATGAATCGCGGCCTGTTGCAGCAGGAAGTTCATTCGCTCGAACAGCATCTTTTCTTGTTCAGGCTTCAGCAACGGCGCCTCGCAAAGTCGACCCAGGTGAATCGGAAGATCCACCCCGCTTCGACGGATCGTCGCGATCCCCAACGCCGTTTCACGTGGTGCCAGCCCCAGTTCCGAAGAGAAAATCCGCTTGCCTTCGCGAGCCATGGTGAAACGTTCATTCGAGATGAAGTCGATTTCTTCTCGCAAGCGACGTTTCGTGAGGCGTTGGAGTGTCTTGGTGTCCGCTTCGGAATGATCGGACAACAGAGGCTGAACCTCCATCACTGCCAGTGACAACTCAGGACTCTGGAGCCAAGCAGGGCGACGGGCGGGGACGGACGATGCGGTGAGGGTGGACATTTTTCGACCTTCTCGAATGGCTGGGCTGGGTGGCAGGTAGCTAAATCGTGGGGTCAGTCAGAAGGTGCTGACGGCGGACGCTGCCAGGCGGCAGTTTCGAGCCAACTTCCTCTTCCAACCCAATGGACATTGAGTCGCCTGTTCCGCAATTGATGTGCCGAACAGAAACTCTCAGTGAACGTTTTGGTTTGCGAAAACGTGCACTTCGTCCATTGGTATAGCGGTGCGTGAAACAAGACGCAAGCGAATTCGCTCCGATTTTGCAAACAGAACCAGCGAGCGGATCCGGAACTGCGGTCTCAGGTGAACGTTTTTCGCTCCAAATTGGTCGATTGGGTGGTTCGAAATCGTTCACAATTGCCAATCGTTTACACTGGAAACGTTCCTCGGCGGAATTAGAAACGTTCAATGCATGACATGAAACGTTCAGGCCGCTCCCCTCCTCTCGCCCCAGACGTTTCCGTGGCAGCTCGTCAGCCCCAGTTTTCTCCGAAGCAGATTGCCGCTGCGATGGAAGTCAGCGAGTCATCGGTCAAACGTTGGTGCGACAAAGGCACGATTCCCGTGATCAAGACAGCGGGCGGCCACCGAAGAATCACCTTGGATGCGTTGCAAGCGTTTGTGCATGCCAACGATCGGTGCTTGCTTCGTCCTGACGTCTTGGGGCTGCCTCAGTTGGCGCCCAGTCGCACGACGCGAATTGAGGGCATTGGCGATCCGCTGAACCAACAATTTCGGGACGCCCTGGCGGCTGGTGAGGAGGTCACCTGTCGTGAGCTGTTGTCGAAGAAGGTGGCGTCCGGGGCCACGCGCAGTGAAGCTGCCGAGTCGTTGATCACCGACGCGATGCACGGGTTTGGCGAGGCTTGGGATTGCAATGCTTTGGACGTCTATCAAGAACGTCGCGGGTGCGAAATTGCGATGCGTCTGATACACGAGCTGCGGGCGGAGATCCCCGCTCCGTCTGCCACTGCACCCGTTGCGATTGGAGGGGCGCCCGAAGGTGACCCCTATCAATTGCCCACCATGTTGGTGGAGCTGGCATTGCGAGAAGTCGGTTGGAACGCGACGAGTCTGGGCAATGACCTGCCGATGGAGAGCTTTGTTCAAGCGGCTCACGACTATGACCCACAAATGGTGTGGATGAGCATCTCATCGGTCAGCGAACCAGGCATGTTTGTCGCCGCTCAAAACCAATTGGCTGAGTCACTCGGAGAGGACGTGCCGCTGTTGATTGGTGGTCGAGCCTTGAGCGATAAGTTGCGACCGCGTCTGCGTTACACGGCTCACTGTGATTCGCTTCGCCACTTGGTTGAATTAGCGGCGCTGATGCGACTGAATCGCGGGGCGTGATCCCGCTGCGTGAGCCACGGAAGTTCGCGTGACGGGGACTGGCGAATGGCCAACGCAGGGTCTTTCGACACTGCGTTGGTTGGACAACAGGTGTTCGCTGTTGGGCAGATCACTCGGAGGACCGAGCGATGGTGTCGCCGTCGGTTCAACGAATGGTGACCGAGGACCCTTCGGACAAGATGCCAAAGACGTCTCGCGAATAGTTGCCTGCGACGCTGATGCAGCCCTGGTCGGTGGGAGCGTTTGCGTCAGGGCTTCCGTGGATACTCAAGCCCGATCCCAAGTCGATCCACATCGACCCGTAGGGGTTGCGTGGGTTACCGGGTGGGACGGGAGTTCCGGACATATCGTAGTAGGTCTTGGCCGACTGCTTTTCCTGGATGGTGTACGCCCCTGGTTTGGGAGCGGGGTCACTTCCAACGGCGATCTTGAAGCGACCGGCGTACAGGTCGCCGACGAACATTGTCAGTTCTTGGTGTTTCAGATCGATGTCGCCACGAAACGGGCCACGCACCACTTTCAAATCGGTGCCGGGCAGGATGGTGACGGGATCGTCCACACCGTTGATGTTCGCCAGCAATTGCCAAGGCACTTCGTATTGGTCAGCGATGTCCATCAACGTTTCGTTGGGGGCGACGCGGTGCGGTTCCGCCAACAAGTGTTCGCCTGAGTAGATCACTTCGGCGGCCAAAGGATCGAGCCGACTGAGCAATTCATCGCGTTGTTCGCTGGTCAGGCTGGGAGTCTCGTAAAACAGGCTCAGTGTCGCCAAGGCTTCGCGGCGACGATCCGAGTGATACTGGCGGTCAGCCGTCGCGATTGCGTTGCTCAAGCCTGCCGCTGCAATTTGATCGGACTCAGCCGCGGCATTTTCGCCGCTCGGGCGTCCCGATGAATTGACGGATGCCACGGCAGCATTGGGATCGGGGGCAGAGTACTGCGTCCCGGTCGAGGTGTATTCTTGATTTGGGTTGAGTTGAATCGGTGTGCTCGAACCGGGAGTCACCTCGGGCAATCGGCTGGCTTGCAGGTCGACAGCGGGGGAATCCAAATCGGACATGGAGAACGATTCGGATTCTGCACCAAGGTTTCCGGTGGCCGAGGAAGGCACGTCGGCGAAGCTGCGATTGATCGAATCCATCGGCATGCTGTCCGCCGTTGCATTCAGCTCATTTGGGTCGGGAACCGCGAAGTTTTCAGGGGAATTCAGACCATTGGCGGATTCATTGAGCGCCAGATCGAGGTCGTCAAACCCTCCGCTGGCAACGTTCGTGTCGACCGAACCCTCGTCGATTCCGAATTCCGCGAGCGGATCGAGACTGCCCAAGGCTTCTGGAATCCCGTCGCTGATGTCAAACGTGTTTGCATCAACGATCAGGTCCCGCGCCACTTCAGGCGGCAGCGCATCGGGTGGAGTCGTCATGGAAATCCAGGCCCCGTAAAGGACCGTCGTCATGAGTACAACGATAGCGGCTGTTTTCAAAGTCTGCACGGCTGTTTCTCCCCTGCCGGGTACGTGCTCACAAGTCGGATTTTGTATGGGCAGCCTCTTCCATAGTGAAATCAACGACGCCACGACCAGCCCAATCTGTGGAGCGTCTGAATTGCGAACGGATCTGGAGCAGGTTCTGGTACTGCGCCGCATCATCGATGGCGGCCCCGTCTTGACGTCCGATTCAGTGAGCTTGGCGGGTCAGTCGAACCCGTTGCCCGCCTCATAAAGTTCTTTGACCTGCTCGGCGGAGAGGGCCCCGGCGAAAAGGGCCAGTTCATCGAGTCGGCCTCGGAGTTCTCGGTTGTAGTGGACCGCTTCGACGCGAAGGGATGACTCCGCCGCGTTGGCTTCTTCCTCGGTGGCCATCTCCGCGGGGGCCTCGAGCGTCGATCCGAAGGCACCGATGGTGCACGGGCCAAAGACAATCGACGTTGCGTTTTCCCATTGTTTTTGCTGAGCGAATTCGCCATCGATGTAGTAGGTGGCCTCTCGCTTTTGAGCGTCGATGGAGGCCACCAGATGCGTCCATCTTCCCAAGGGAACTTTCTTTTGCGCCGAGTGAATCGTGTAGGCTCGAGACACGCCGACGCTCATGCCACCGTTCCGTTGGATGTTCCAGTGATGCTCACCGGGTTGCCAGTCTCGTGTGTTGAAGAACGCCTGCAAGGCTTGGTCGAAACGATTGACCTGAATCCATCCCGAGATCGTGAGTGCATCAAAGGTCCCGGGTAGATCCAGCTCCACTCGATCACCGGCACGTTCCAGCAAGAGGGCTCCTTTGTTCGGCCAGCGGCCTGTCGCCCAGATACAGCCTTGAATTTGGCCATCGATGGCCAAGCCAGATTGGCTTCGATCGCGAAGCGTGGTGGGAGCGTCCGGATCCGGCTCAAAGTCGAAATACAACAGCGTGGAGGGATCTTCACGTCTTGCCGTGCTGTCGGCGAGCCAACGTTGGTATCCAATTTTGCTGCGTGTTGTAAACGCGACATCATCCGTCGCCGAAAGATGCTTGGTGCCCATCGAGGTCAAGTGCACGGCGGTGTCTTCCTGGATCCGTCGCGAGGGAAGGTTGGCCGTGTGCACGTTGACTTCACCGGCAAAAACGTGCAGCTCCACGTCTTGTTCTTCGCTGACGTAGACGCCGAATTCGGTGCCCAGGTCTTCGACATCGGCGGTGGGTGTCTGAATCACAAAGCCGTGGCCGGTCTCGGGAACGATCGCCCGTGCTCGCCCAGCGTCCATCTTCATCCGCAGCGAATTGACAACGGTGAACCGCGCCGGCGCCTCAATCGACACATCCACTCCACTGTCAAAGCGAAGCGTGATGGAACCATCCGTGAGTTCGTAATCCCCTCTTTCAAAGGAATTGTTTTGTGGGGCCAAACCGTCGTTGAACCGATGGTTGTAGCCCGTCACCAACCATGCCACCTCCGATGAATTTCGTGTCGTTGCCTCGTCGCCAACGGACTGCGGTGCCGTTGGCTGAGCCGAATTCGATTGAGCAATGGTGGGCTGGGGCGTTGGTTTCAGAATCCCTGAGTACAGCACGCCAGCCACAGCAATCAAACTCGCCGCAACAGTGACCGGCAGCCACCGCACATCGATGCGTTGATGGGAAGCGGTGGCGAGTGGCTCCCGTGCCAGCGAATTCGGTTCACTTTGAAGCAGCGGGCGCGAACCTTCATCGTCACCGATGTCTTCGTTCCAGCAGTGTCGCAGCTGCGCATCAATTTCAGCGGCGCGGCGAAAACGGTCCCGGTAGCTTCGCTGTGCCTCCAGTGCCAACCGGAGTTCGGCTTGCTCGGTTTCGTTCAATTCCTCGAGAAAGTACTTCTCGATCAAGTCATGGATCGGTTGTTTGTTCATGAGAAGAGAGTTCAGATGGGGAGATCGAGTTCGGCCGATGAAAGTCGCTGCACCACACAGTCGTGCAACTTCACTCGCAGACGTCCGATCCGCTTGTACAAACTATTGGCGGAATGACTGCCCGTTTCTGCCAATGCCAGCACGCCGCCTCGCGAGGTGTGGGGGGCAAGCAAGAGCTTTTGATGGTCTTCGCTGAACGACTGCAGACAATGCTGGATGGCGGATTGTTGTGCGTGCCGCATCTCCGCGTCGTCCTCCGCGGATTCATCCATCAGTTTGGAGATCAACTCTTCGTTGAGCACCCACTTCTGGCGAGCATGCAAGCGACGGGCTTTCAAAATTTCAAAACGCAGAATGACTTTGGACCAAGGCAGGAACTCGTCGTCCGATTCCAGTTGATGAATTTTTCGCCACATCACCAGGCTGGCTTCCTGCAGCACGTCGTCGACCGCGTTCCAATCGGGCAAAAACGCACGAGCGATGCTGGCGAGTTCTCGCTCGTGTTTGAGGAACAGTGATAGAAATCGACCTTCGTCTATCATCGATGTGGTTCAAGTTAAGGGGGGAATTGGGGGATTCACCGAGCTTACGCATGGGCCGCCTCGCCACCAACAAACTCCCGCTGCTCAATGAACTTGCCGGTCGAAATCGGAAAAAAACGAAGAAAACGCAGGCAGGTTCGGTCGGGAGCGGGAGTATGCAGGACAACGACCGAACAAAATGGTGTTTTTCAGGGACGCATGCGTCTCGTCGCGAGGTTTTTATGCTGAATTTCCGTTTCGATTCCTTTCGATCATTCTACGTGGCTGGCGTCGCAATCGCTGGACTGGCGTCCTGGAACACGTTGCCGTTGAAGGCCGATGAGATCGAGTTGGTGGATTTCAGCAGCCAGGTCAGACCAATCCTTTCCGATCGCTGCTTTCACTGTCACGGTCCCGACGCGAACAATCAAGATTCCGAGTTCCGATTGGATAGCCAAGAGAACTTGGTCGCTGATTTGGGTGGCTATGCAGGCGTTGTGCCCGGCGATCTGGAAGCCAGCGAACTGATCGCCCGCATTCGCAGCGAGGACGAATCGGACATGATGCCGCCACCGGACAGCAACCGGTCGCTCAGCGATGAAGAAAAACGAATCCTGGAACAATGGGTCGCTCAAGGCGCCCCCTACGAGGGGCACTGGGCGTTCGAACCACCAACCCGACCAGCAGTGCCCACCGAAGTCGTGGCCGAGTCGGGATGGCCCCAGGAAGTGATTGACCGCTGGTCGAAGAACCCGATCGATGCCTTCGTTGCTGAAAAGCTGCTCTCGAATCAACTCACGCCTTCTCCAGACGCGGATCCCGCCACCCGCCTCCGACGCGTTTCGCTGACTTTGACGGGGCAGCTACCAAGCCCTGAACTGCAAGACAGATACTTGGCCGACCCAAGCGAACAAGCCTTCGAAGAGGCAGTCAATGAACTGATGTTGACTTGGGACTATGCCGAGCGCCAAGCATTGCTGTGGATGGACGCCGCTCGTTATGCCGACACCGACGGCTATCAGAACGATCCCGAACGCAGCAACTGGCCCTGGCGTGACTGGGTGATTCAGGCGTTCCACAACAACGTGCCGTTCGATCAGTTCACGGTCGAACAACTCGCCGGCGACATGCTCCCCAACGCAACCGACGAGCAGCGACTCGCCACCGCGTTCAATCGCAACCACCGCCAAAACAGCGAAGGCGGCGCACTGGCAGAAGAGTTCTTGGTCGAGAACGTGATCGATCGTGTGGAAACAACCGGAACCGTTTGGCTCGGTCTGACTCTCGGGTGCACGCGTTGCCACGACCACAAATACGATCCCATCTCGCAACGCGAGTTCTACCAGTTCTACGGTTACTTCAATAACATCGGCGAGCGTGGGATCGGCAAAGGCGTGAGTGCTAACCCCACGATGAAGTTCGCTTCGCCCCTGGCGACAGCCCCCCCGCAAGAGCTCGCGGCGGTGGAGCGGGCCGAGCAAGCGATCCAGGATGCCGAGGCCGGGATTCGTCAACGGATGGACCAATGGGCAGCCGAAACCCAGCGACTGTTGCAAACATCCCTCAGCGTGCGATGGCAGCACGTCACCCTCGAAGAGATGCAACTGACCGGTGAAGGGAAACTGGAAAAAGAATCCGAACACACGGTTTTCTTCCAACCCACCGAAGCAAAAAACGCCAAGAACGTTGCCTATGAATTCGTGATCTCAGGCGACCTTTCCGGCACAAGCATGTTCAAGGTGACCGCTTTGCCTGACAAGCGTTTCGGTGCACCTCGCAAGTTGGCACCGAGCGTGAACGGCAACTTTGTGTTGACCGATTTTGAGATCCACGTCGGCGACCAAACCCAAGCGGTGCAATCCGTTTCAGCTTCCTTCGAACAGGACAATTACCCTGCGTCGAACGCAATCGATGAGGATCCCAAATCAGGTTGGGCTGTCTTTGAACCGAACGCCGAAGAGCAGCCGGTTGACATCACCTTCCTATTGCAGGAACCGATTCCAGCCGATGCCGGACAACCCACCAAGCTCACGCTTCGATTCGACAGCTCGTTCGCGAATCACGTCATCGGCAAACTCCAAATCGAACGTTCCACGTCGGCGACGGATTTGCCCAAGCGGGTGACTGGGCTGAATCAAAAGCTGAAGGACATCCTGCTGAAGCCCACTGGAGATCGGACGAAAGCGGATCGCAAACAATTGCTGGCCCACTACCGCAAAATTGACCCACCACTGAAGGCCGCCCAACAACAATTCTCCGCCGCCGATGACGCGCTGTTACAGAAAACGGGCCCCCGTGTTCCGGTGATGGTGATGAAAGAACGGGAGTCGGATCCGCAACCGGCCTACCTTTTGGACCGAGGCCAATACGATCAACCGGTCAAAGACGATCCGTTGCCGCGAGGCGTTCCCTCGGCCCTGCTGCCTTCCTTGGATGCACGCCAACCGCGGGATCGTTTGGAACTGGCACGCTGGATGGTCTCTCGTGAAAACCCACTGACCGCTCGAGTCACCGTCAACCGGATTTGGCAAAGTCACTTTGGGGCCGGCATCGTCAAAACCGCCGAAGACTTTGGTCTGCAAAGCGAGATGCCCAGCCATCGCGAATTGCTCGATTGGTTGGCCGTGGAGTTCATCGAATCCGGCTGGGATGTCCAAGCGATGCATCGTTTGATCGTGACCAGTGCCGCCTTCAATCAATCGTCCAAACGGAATCACGGGCTCAACGACCCGGACCCTGGAAATCGACTGATCAGCCGCGGGCCGCGCTATCGTGCCGATGGGTTCGTGATCCGCGACCTTGCCTTGCAAGTGGCGGGAATTGCCAGCGACCAAGTCGGCGGGGCGTCCGTGAAGCCCTATCAACCGAGTGGGTTGTGGGAAAGCGTGGCTGCCAATGCCGGCACGCGATACAAACCCGATCAGGGCGACAGCCTGTATCGCAAAAGCATGTACACGTACTGGAAACGAGCCGTCAATCCGCCGCGTCAAACCATCTTCGACGCCAGTGGTCGCGAGGTTTGCAACGTCCGCGTTCGACGCACCAATACGCCGCTTCAGGCTCTGGTGTTGATGAATGACCCGACGTTTGTGGAAGCCGCCCGCAACCTGGCTCAACGTGCCTTGCAACTCGATGCCACCGACGAAGAACGACTCTCGCAACTCGCTTTCTGGGCGATTGCCAAACGGCCTTCATCAACGACCTTGAAAGTGATGTCACGCAGTTTGTCTTACTTCCGAGATCACTACCACGCTGCCCCGGAAGCCGCCGAGAAACTGCTGGCCGTTGGGGAATCGAACCCCGACAACCAACTCGATGCGACGGAGTTGGCGGCGATGACTGCCGTTGCTCACCTGATCTTGAACACCGACGAATTCATCACCGTTGAATAGAGAACATGCCATGAAACCCAATGACATCACTGACGAGCATCGCATGATGCTGACTCGCCGTCATTTCTTTGGCCGGTCGGCATCGGGAGTCGGGATGGCCGCGCTGGCGTCCATGATGGGACGCTCGGCGACGGCGGAAACCAACGCGCCCGCGGCAAGCAACGTTCCGCAGCCGGACTTCCCCGAGCCCAACGGGGTGATGAAGGAATACCACACGCCGCCCAAAGCCAAACGAGTCATCTACTTGTTCCAAAGCGGGGCTCCGTCCCAGCAAGAACTGTTCGACTACAAACCCGCCTTGCAGCAACACGAAGGCAAGGAGCTGGCTGATTTCGTCGACATGAATCAGCGAGTGACGGGGATGACCGCCGGACAAAAATCGTTTCCGATGGCCGGTTCGCGGTACAAATTCGCCAAGCACGGGGAAGCGGGTTTGGAACTTGGCAGCGAGCTGATTCCAGAGATTTCAACGCTGGCCGACGACATGTGCTTGATTCGCTCCATGCACACCGAGGCGATCAACCACGACCCCGCGATGACCTTCTTCCAAAGCGGGAACCAGTTGCCCGGCCGACCCAGCGTGGGGTCTTGGCTGCACTATGGATTGGGCGCGATCAATGAGAATCTGCCCACCTTCATTTCCATGGTGTCGCGTGGCACGGGGCGTCCCAACTGCCAACCGCTCTACGATCGACTGTGGGGAAGTGGGTTCCTGCCGTCCACTTACGCCGGCGTCAAACTGATGAGCGTTGGGGATCCGGTGCTGTACCTGAGTAACCCAGACGGCTTTGATGCCAAGGCCCGGCGCCGCATGCTCGACGACCTGCAGCAACTCAACCAAGAGAAACTGGATGAGTTCGGTGATCCCGAGATCCATTCGCGAATCCAGCAATACGAACTGGCCTACCGAATGCAGACATCCGTGCCTGAACTGATCGATTTTTCTGACGAGCCCCAGCATGTTCTGGATGCTTACGGTCCCGATGTGACGAAGCGTGGGACGTACGCCTACAACTGCTTGCTGGCACGCCGTTTGGCAGAACGCGACGTGCGATTCATCCAGCTCTTCCACATGGGATGGGATCAACACTTCACGCTGCCGAAGCAATTGCCTGGCCAGTGTCGCGACGTCGATCAAGCGACAACGGCGTTGGTGAACGACTTGAAGCAACGCGGTCTCTTGGAAGACACACTGGTCGTATGGGGAGGCGAGTTCGGGCGAACGTCTTACTGCCAAGGCACGTTGAACGCAGAGACCTACGGTCGCGATCACCATCCACGTTGCTTCTCGTTGTGGATGGCGGGTGCCGGTGTCAAACCAGGGATGGCGTACGGAGCGACCGACGAGGTGTGTTACAACATCACAGAGAACCCGGTCCATGTGCATGATTTGCATGCCACGATGCTGCATCTGCTGGGCATCGATCATGAGCGTCTCACCTACCGCTTCCAAGGTCGCTATTTCAGGCTGACCGATGTCCACGGCAACGTCATCCGAGACATCCTGACTTAGTCAATCGTTTTGGGGTCAGGCAGGTCACGCCACGTCAACGACGTCGGCTCCGTCCGGGGCGGCGCTGGGATCTCCGCGAACGTTCTCGGGGCTTCCGCCCCGAGCTAACGATGCCGGCCCCGTCCGGGGCGAATGTGGATGGCTCCGGAGGAGTCTGCGTTGGTAATTCGGGGCGGAGGCTCCGAGACCAGCTGGCGGGTTTTTCTGGACAAACAGGCAGCGGTCCACCGCGAATGGATGGCGCCCGGGTGGCATGGCGTTGGCTTGCTCATCTAGATTGGTGGCATGAGCGTTGATGGCAGGCAATTGCCGAGGCTCGACCGTCGTTGACGTTCCTGGTTTTCGTTTCACTCCACGCTCACCTTCCCATTTACCTCCCCGCTCACATCTTTGGATACTCATGTCGGATTGGACTCCCGCCCAGTGGCAATCGGAACACGGTGGACGATTGACCGCGATGGTCGACATTGCTTTGAAAGCTGGCCAGCACACACTGACTCATTTCGGAAAGGCATCCTTGTCGGTGGATCGGAAATCCGATGATTCCCCGGTGACAATCGCTGACCGAGAAGCCGAGCAATTGGTCCGTCAATTGGTCGCTGAGCAATTTCCCGAGGACGCGATTGCCGGGGAAGAATTTGCTGACAGTGAAGGCGTCAGCCGTTACCGATGGGTGGTCGATCCGATCGACGGAACCAAGTCGTTCATCTGCGGCGTGCCGTTGTACAGCACCTTGTTGGCACTGGAATGCGACGAGACCCCATTTGGCGGAGTCATCTACCTTCCCGCGACCGATCAGATCGTCGTCGCCGCATTGGGCAGTGGTTGTTACCACAGCGACGACCTGAAGACCTGGAGCGAAGCTCATGTGTCGGAGCAAACCGATTTGTCGAAGGCGGTCTTCGTCACCAGCGAAGCGAAGTCGTTTGGCGATCGAGGCGATGGCCCGCGCGGTGACAGCGATGTCTTTGATGCCTTGCAGCGAGACACGTGGCTGACACGAACTTGGGGCGATGGCTATGGGTACGCGATGGTCGCGACTGGCCGAGCGGACTTGATGGTCGATCCGATTTGCAATGCTTGGGACGTCGCCGCGATGGCTCCGATCCTCAGCGAAGCGGGCGGACGCTTCACGTCTTGGAAAGGCATCGACACCGTCCGCGGAGGTGATGGCGTGGGCACCAACGGTCACCTTCACGAGGCGGTCTTGGCTCTGCTGAAAAAGTGAGATTTGATCTCCGACTCAACAGTGAGCCACTGCGAAAGACATTTCGCGGTGGCTCTTCGTCGTGGTAGGTGGCGTTGGAAACGCGGTGGCGGCAGTGACGTTGAATCGCTGGTTGCCGGGAAGCAGGGAATCGCCTCCGTTGGCGGGGGTGCGTGTTGCCGCACTCAGGTCTATAGTTCTCTAGGGCGAGGGAAAGTCCCCTTTGGGGCGTCCAAGGAGGTCGGGAACGCCAACGAATTGGTGGTCTCTGTGTCCGCCCCGTTTGGGAGGCGGTTGCAAGTCAGCAAGTTTGACTTGCTCGACCTAGACAGTTGCCCCCAACATCTCGTGATTCAAGAGAACTGTATCGATGCTTCGACAAATGATTTTGTGTTTGATCGCGCTGGCAGCGATCGATGGCTCGGCTCTCCACGCGGAATCCGATTCTGCGACGACGGCAACGCCATTGCCGGTCATTTTTGATACCGACATCACGGGGGACTGCGACGATGTGCTGGCGCTGGCCATGTTGCATGCCATGCAAGACCGTGGTGAGTGCGAACTCAAAGCCGTGACGATCTCCAAGGTCAATCCGCTGGCGGCTCCGTTCGTCGATGCGATCAACACGTTTTATGGCCGCGGTGATCTTCCCATCGGAGCAACTCGGGAAGCTCAGCGTCGCGAAAGTCGCTACCTGAAACTGTGCAAGACACGCGATGGCGATCGATTCCGATACCCGCATGACTTGCTCAGCAGCGATGACGCCCCCACCGCGGTGGATGTGCTGCGGCAGACATTGGCGGATTCCGATGATGGCAGTGTGGTCATCATTCAGGTTGGCCTGGCAACGAACTTGGCGGATCTGTTGGATTCTCAAGGCGACCAATTCAGTCCGCTGAATGGGGTGGAATTGCTTCGCAAGAAGTGCAAGCTGATCTCAGTCATGGCGGGATGTTTCGGACCCACACTCGGCAAGCCGCGGCACGATGAAGCCAACGTCGTCAATGGAATCGGCGCGATGCAACGATTCGCGGATCGATCGCCCGAGGAGGTGCCGGTGGTGTGGAGTGATTACCGGATTGGGATCGCGGCGGCCTACCCACGCGAAAGCATCGCTCGCGATTTTTCCTATGTGCCGCATCACCCGGTACGCGAAGCCTATTTGTTGCACAGTGGTCCCAACCATGATCGGCCCACTTGGGATTTGACCAGCGTGCTGCACGCCGTGCGTCCGGCTGATCACTACTTTGGGCTGTCTCCGCCTGGCCGCGTGGTCGTGGATGACAAGGGCTTCACCGAGTTCCGCCCTGATGCGAATGGGCGTGATCAGTTGCTGGAGATGAGTTCCGAGCAGGCGATTCGTGTGGTTGAAATTCAGCGGGCTCTTTCGAGCCAACCGCCTCGCGATATCAGCGACCACTGAGTCGCTGACTGACGTTGGGAACGGTGCCCCACGGGGATGCTCAAAATTCGATGAGCAGTGATTCCCCTGGGATGGCTTGTTCTCCGACATGTCCGATGGCGTCGAGTTGGATCGGGCCCCGGCCGACCTGCGTGGGCGTGAGTGAGACGGATCCTGATGGGCCTTCGATTTCGGCGACGACGCGGCCCAGGTGCTTCAGCTCGATGCGGTCCGCGTCGGGGCAGGCAAGTTTGACTTGGATCTGTTCGTCATCCACGGTTTCTTGTTCGATCGTGGGCAAGGCGTTGGGATTCCCGAGAACAATCGTTTGGGTGATTGCCACATGAGGTTGTGTGGGATGCTGCCCAATCAGAACGGCCCGACAATGCAGCGCCCCTTGCAGGCTGGATGGCAGTTTGATCTCGATCTTGTTGGTTGGTCGCGCCACGGCGATTCGTTTGCCTTGCAGATGCAGTTCAATTGCGGCGGTCGCAGTCGAGTTTGCGTTTCCAGGAAGTTGTTGCCAGAAGAAGTTCACCGGGATTTTGTCATCGGTCGCTTCTCCCGCCTCGATCCGAACGAAATCAATCGGCGCTTTCGCAAAGGGTTGGCATGCCGGATCGCCGACGATCAGCAATTGATAGGGCGACGTGGTGCTGAGATAGAATGCCTCGATTGCCGAGACCCCTTCGGCATAGTAGGCGTGCAGCATCGGTGTCGGGAATTTGGGGATCAACGCATAGGGCTCGGCCACGGCGCCGCTGCTGATTGCTGCCCCCGCGTGCAAGAGTTCGGTCAACTTGGTCTGCGAGCCCGTTTCAAACGCAGCTCCTAAACTGGTCAAGTTCTCGGCGATGGCTCCAGGAGTCATCGACCAAGATCGCTTGCGAGCATCGAAGCTGGCCGCCCCCAACATCAGCCCGGAGTATGGCTTGGTGGACGTCGGCAGTTTGGACGCAAAGATCTCGACGTTTTGGTCACGTGACATCAACCAAGCGAGTGCCTCAGCGTACAACGGTTCTCGGGTCGTGACACGGACGTCGGATGTCTTGGCAAACCCGAACGTTCCATCGGGGGAAGTTCGGTCGGCTTGGCGAGCCCGCTCGAGCACCTCGATGGCCTGTTCCAAGGTGCTGCCACGTTCATGGACGACGCCCAAGACGCATGAAAGGAGGTAAGGCATGCCTCCCTTGTCGCTGGGGATTGAATGGCCCGTGCTGGTCCATCCCACATTGGTCGCGAATGGAACCGGGCCTTGGTTCTTCATCGGCACGTCTTGCAGTTGAGCAAGGATCGTCTCGAAACCTTGGGTCGAGTTGAGCTTTTGCAGTGATTCAGATTCTTCCACGTAACGCCGATTCGCCCAGCCACCTGCCGTCGCCATCGCCAGACGCTGCACCGCCGAATCGAGTTCGTCCGCATTGGCATAGGCTTCGGCTGCGCGGAGGTGAACGGGATAGAGCGTTGGATACTCATCTGCGATCGCTGTCCAAAGGCCCGCCGCTTCGCTCCAATCCTCCGTTGATTCGGCGTTGTCGGAGGCATCTTCGGCGGCCTCGAATCGTTCACCCGCCTCGCCCGCAAACGGATTCGCGAAATGGCGTTCGAACGTGCCACGCGCGTAAAAGTTACTGACCCAACCAAGGTAATCCGGTGAATCCGCCAGCACCCAGCGGTAGAAAAACGTCATTGAGTTGATCGAGGCAACCGGGCGCTGATACTTCTTCTGGTTCTCGTCGGTCAGCCTCTTGGTGTGTTCGCGAATGTCGACTGCAGTGGGAAATCCGGCCGAGTAAGCGATCACCTGAGCGTGAGCCCCGAGGCCGCGTTGGTTCAGTTCGGTCAAAACAGGTTTCAGGATCTTTTCGCGAAAGTCATCCAGTGAGACTCGCAGTCCAGTGGGAACCTCGTCGAGCAAGACAATGTTCGTCGGCGGGATCTCACGCAATCGGACGTAGTGATTCGCCAGTGTCAAGGAGTCCTGGGATTCCGCGTTGACCACCACGATGATGTTTTCGCCACTGATTCCCGCATCGGCTTGGTGGCAGAGTGCCCAGGGGAAAGACGCCACGAGCACGAGGCCGGCGATGTGCCGCAGCGTCGGAATGCTGCCGAAGAGAGACTTTGACGTCATGGAGCTTTGCGGGAGCATCGATCGGCAATCGTTTTCAAAATGGGCTGACATTTGCAGAATCAGCCCATTGTAAGCAGGTAGGCAGGAATGATCGGGCATAATCATGTGAGCCATTCGGCGTTAGCCCCGGTTGTACGTGGGAGCAACAACGATTACCGAAACAGTCCAAATGCCGAAAGACTCCTGCCGACCTGCTTAGAGCGATCGTCCCCACCGTTTCTCTCTGGCCAGCCATTTCATGGCGAGGGTCACACCGATCGTTTGACTGTCGTCCGGCGGCGGGTGCAAAAGGTTGGCACCCGTTTTCAAGCGAAAGTGAGACGATCAGATGTAGTACAGCACCAAACTGATCGCCAGCAGCGTCGCCGCCCAAAATGCCATCGTGCTGGTGGACCAGGTTCGGCCGATCAATCCGTTGACGTTGAACGATCGCTGCACCATCCGCAGAGCACTTCGCAGCGTCAGCAAAAAGTCGTGACGGAGCGTCTGGTCGACCAATTCGATTGCGACCTGGCCACCGCGTGTGGCTTTGGGGATCAGTCGTCGATAGAACCAATCGGTGTCCAGGTTCACGGCGCGTTGCTCCGCCGGGTACAGGCCCGATTTCATCAAGGCGACAAAAGCCAGTGCAGCGAAGAGCAACAGTTGTAGCTGAGTGACCACGTGGGTGATCGTGTACGGGTGGTACTCCACATCAAAGGGCAGCAGCCGGTACAGCAAGGGGTAAGCGATGCCCAAGGCAATGCAGGCGAAGGCCGCGATGCTCATCGCCAGCAACATGTTCCACGGAGCTTCTTTGACTCGTTTCCCACTGTCATGGGCAAAGAAGGCAAAGAACGGAATCTTGATCCCTGAGTGCTCCATCACCCCGGCGGAGGCGATCAACAACACTATCCACACGCCGAACATGTGCTCTTCGCCGGCGGCGGAAATGATCATGGATTTGCTGACGAAACCGCTGAGCAACGGGAACCCTGAGATCGCTCCCGCACCGATCATGCAGAACACAGTGGTCCAAGGCATGGATTTGTGCAGTCCGCCCAGTTCCGTTGCTTTGGCGGTGCCAACGCGAAACAACACGGCACCGACGGACATGAACAACAACGATTTGTAGATGATGTGACAGAACGCGTGGGCCACCGTTCCGTTGATGGCGAGCTCCGTTCCGATCCCCACCCCCACGACCATGAAGCCCAATTGGTTGTTGAGGGAATACGCGAGGACTCGCCGCAAGTCGTTTTCGATGACCGCGAAGATGATCGGGAACAACGTCATCACGCAGCCGATCGTGATTAACGGATCAAAACCAGCGAAGCCACGGGCCAGCGAATAAATGGCGAGTTTCGTCGTGAACGCACTGAGAAAAACAGTGCCGGTCACGGTCGCTTTGGGGTAAGAATCCTGCAACCAGTTGTGCAGCAATGGGAAGGCACACTTGATCGCAAACGCCAACAGGATGCACCAAGCCGCGGGCGAAATCGAACTGTCGCCGAACAGCGTTTGTCCTTCGCTGACGAACAATTCAAACTTCAACGAGCCGGTTTCGACGTATTGGATGACCGCTCCGGTCAACAGCAGCACCCCTGAACCGACTTGAATGATCAGGTAACGCATCCCCGCGCGGTAGGCGGCGGGAGTGTCCGATGCCCAAACCAGAAACACGCTGCTGATGGCGGTGAGTTCCCAGAACACGAACAGGGTCATCAAGTCACCGGCACAGCAGGCTCCGATGGCGGCGCCGGCGTAGACCATGCCAGCGATGTGTTGACGCGTGTCGCGAACGTGCAACGCATAGATCGCGGACACGATGGCGGCGATGTGGAACACCAACCCAAACGGACGGCTGAGCGAATCGACGCGAATGGGGTGCAGGTCAGCACCGAGCATCGTGAACGTCTTTGCCGTTTCATCGGCAGCCAGAACCGGTGTGAACCAGAACAGCAAGGTGCTGAGAATCGCCAGGCTGAGTGCACCGGCGGCTTGCGCTCGTTTGGGCAGCAACCAAAGGAACAGACCACCGAAAATCATCGGCCATCCCGGTGGCAAAGCAGATAAGAAACTCATGCTTCGTCTCCTGGGGTGATGTTGTCTTCGGGGCGATCCAAACGGGGGAATTCGTTCTCCGGTTCTGGGTCGTAGTAGCCTTCGGGTTTCTTGATCAACGGACGAAGCATCGCTCCCAGGAACACAACCGTCACAAATGCGATGAAGCCAAACCAAGCTTGAAAGCCGAAGAACGTTTCGACTTTGCCAAAGTGTGGGTGCGGGTTCTCGTAAAACAAATCTGCGAGAACCAACAGCACGCAAACGACCACCAAGCCGATGATCATCCTGTGGATGTTTTGGGGGCGTTCGAACCAACTGGGGTCGGAGGGAGGTGTGTGGCTCATGAGTTCGGCGTCTGCGTGATCGGCAACAGGGCTTCGTAAATCCAGTCGGCAGCGAAGAACAGTGCGACACTGCCGATCGCGGTGATGCACAGCGGGACGACGCACATCATCGGGGCCTCGTGAATCCCATCGGTGGGTGCGTGATGGTGGGTGTCATGACCGGATGCGTCATCTGCTTTGGGTTTGCCCATGAACGCGAGCATCGGAATCGGAATCAAGTAGGCGATGTTGAGCAGCGAGCTGAACATCAGGGCAGCGGTCAGCAAGTACTGGTGAGTTTCCACCGTCCCGACGGCCAAGAACCATTTGCTCCATGCACCACCGCCGGGCGGCAATCCAATGATGCTGACCGAGGCCAGCAGGAAGGCACCAAACGTGAACGGCATCTGACGGCCAAGGCCACGCATGTCGCTGATGTTTTTTTTGTGGGCACCGACATAGATCGCACCAGCACAGAAGAACAGCGTGATTTTGCCGACCGCGTGCATGGCGATGTGCATCCCCCCACCGATGATGCTGCTGGGCGTTGCCAGGAAGGCACCGAGGGTGATGTAAGCGAGCTGGCCGATGGTCGAATAGGCCAGCCGTGCCTTCAGGTTGTCCTTCGTCATGGCAACCAAGGAAGCGACGACCAGCGAAAAACCAGCGACATAAGCCAGCCAAAGGTTCACGCCGGAGCCCGTGAGCAGATCCAAGCCGAAGATATAAACGACGACTTTGAGGACCGAGAACACGCCGACCTTGACCACCGCGACCGCGTGCAGCAAGGCGCTAACGGGAGTCGGCGCAACCATCGCCGCGGGCAGCCAGCGGTGAAATGGCATCAAAGCGGCTTTGCCGATTCCGAAAGCAAACAGAGCCAGCAAAATGCCGAGGCCCACGATGGAGATCTTTTCGTCGGCCACTGGACCGGCCAGGATCCCGCCGAGCGTGAAATCCAGTGTGCCAGCCAAGGTGTAGGTCCAGGCGATCGCAAGCATGAAAAACGCGATCGAGGTGGACAGCAGAATTCCGAGGTAAACGCGGCCGCCGTTGCGGGCTTCTTCATTGCCGTGGTGAGTCACCAACGGGTAGGTCGAGATCGTCATGATCTCGTACGCCACAAACAGCGTGAACAGATTCTTCGCGTACGCGGCAGCGAGTGCCGCGAAAATGGCGAAGGCAAAGCAGCCATAAAATCGAGTTTGGTTGCCTTCATTGTGCCCACGCATGTAGCCGATTGCGTAGATCGTTGTCAGGATCCAAAGCCCCGACGCAACGAGGGCGAACAACATTCCAAGTGGTTCGACTTTGAAGGCGATCTGGAACCCGGGCAGCCATTCGCCCCACGTCCATTCGGGACGTGCTCCCGCGAACACATCGCTGGACAATCGGCACGTCAACAGAAACAGAATGGTGGCGACGGTCAGCGTGCAGGCTTCGCGAACGTTGGGCGATTTGCCAGTCAGAGTCAGCAAGACATACGCGATCAGCGGCAGCAGCAACGACACCCAGATTTGCATTGAATCGGTCATGGTGTGGCTCCCAACAATCCCGCGGCGGCTGCGGCGGCGAGGTCGACCGAGTAGGTGGTCCAAACACCAAACACAAACGTCCCCGCCAAGACGACGTAGGTGGGGATCAACATTCCCAGCGGAGCCTCCTTGGCCCGCAGGACTTTGGCCGTGGGCTCACTGAAGTACAACGTTTCAACCACTCGCCAAACGTAGACGACTGCCAGCAACGAACTGAACAGCATCAGCACCGCCACCGGCCACATGCCTTTTTCCATCGCAGCGGTCAGCAACAACCATTTGCTGATGAAACCTGCTGTCACTGGAACACCGATCAATGCCAACCCTCCGATTGCCCATCCGAGCGACGTCCAGGGCATGGTTTTGCCGGCACCCTTCCAGTCTTCCAGTTTGACGCTGCCCAGTCGCAACGCGAAGCAACCGACGATCATGAACAACCCGCCTTTGATCAAAGCGTGATTGAACATGTGGACGATGCCAGCGGTCAGGCCACCCGGAGTCGCCATGCTGATTCCGAGGATCATGTAACCGATTTGAGCCACGCTGGAATAAGCCAGCAAGCGTTTGACGTTGGCTTGGTAGATGGCGGCCGTCGAGGCGACAAAGATGCCCACCAAAGCCAAAATGGTCAGCTCTGTGTCGAGCGGCAAGTAATCAAAGGCAAAACCGGGGGTGATGATTCCGAAGATCACTCGGATGAATGCGTACACCGAAACCTTGGTGGCCGTCGCCGCAATGAAGCAGGTCACCACGGATGGTGCGTAGGTGTAAGCGTTGGGCAACCAAGTGTGCAGCGGGAACACCGCCATTTTAACGCACAACCCGATGACCAAAAAACTGAAGGCGACCAAGACCGTTCGAGGGCCGTCTTCGTGCGGCACGCGGGCGGCGATGTCGGCCATGTTGAGCGTGCCCGTCATCTGATACAGCAACCCGATGCCAATCAAAATGAAGGTCGCACCGATGCTGCCGAGAATCAGATATTGAAACGCAGCCAGCGGGGCTCGTCTGGTTTTCCCCAGGCTGATCAAGGCGTAGGAGGACAGCGATGAAATTTCCAAGAACACAAAGACATTGAAAAGGTCACCGGTCACGCACATGCCCAGCAATCCGGTCAAGCACAACAGATAGGTTGCGTAGAACAGATAGTGTTTGGAACGAGCGATTTCGTCATCAACGGACTTGGGTGCGTAGACCAGCACGATCGCACCGATTCCTGAGACGAACATCATCACAAACGATGACAGAGAATCGACCAGGTATTCGATGCCGTACGGCGGCGCCCAGCCACCCAGGTTGTAGCGGATGACTCCGGTTTGGTTGACTTGCGCGACCAACGCAATCGAAATCGCAAACGTGATCCAGCTGACCAGCAATGCGAGAGCGTAGGCGGCCGTTCGTTGATGCAAAATCACGCACAGTGGTGCCGCGACCAGCGGCAACACGATCAATAGGATCGGGAGGTGTTCCGTCAATTCACTGACTCCGAATCGGTGGGGTTGTCAGGGGAACTCCCGGCCAGTGAATGAGCTTCTGCATCGATCCATTGATCTTCGTCGTCGTCATCCGGCAATCCATCGGCGCGATCGATTTCCAGAATGCGATCTTCTTCAATCGTCCCGTAGTCTTCACGAATCCGAACGACCAGGGCCAATGCGAGTGCCGTGGTGGCAATGCCAACCACGATCGCCGTCAACATCAGCACGCTGGGCAAGGGGTTGGAGTAAATGATTTCCGCACCGGGGAGTTCCGCATGCCCAGCGTGTGAGCCCACGATTTCTTCCGAAACCGTTCCCAGGGCGTGCGTCGCTTGCTCTGCGTGACCGGAGGCGTGCATCGCTTCGGCCTGCGCCGCCGCGACTTCTGGCGGGATGATCGGGGCGGTTCCGCCGCGGACTTTGCCCATCGTCACGTACAGCAGGAAGACGGAGGTCTGGAAAATGTTGAGCCCGATGACGGATTTGATCAGGTTGCGTCGCGCAAGCACGATGTAAAACCCGGTCATCATCAAGACGATCACGATCCAGTAGTTGTAAAGCCCTGTGACTTGTTCCATGGCCGGACCGTTCATACGAATCGACTCCGGCTGGCGAAGGCATAGAAGATCATCGTCATCACCGAGGTCACTGTGATTCCCACGCCGACTTCCACCACAAAGATTCCCAGGTGTTGTCCGCCGGGCAGGTACTGGTGATTGAAGGAGTGTTCCAAAACGTCGTAGTCCAAAAAGTTGCCGCCCAGCAGCATGGTGGCGAAGCCGGTGCCGGCATAAACCAACACACCCAGGGCCATCAGCTTCTCGATCACGATCGGGGGAGCGACCCGTTTGATCGCGTCGAGCCCAAAGACCAAGCCGTACAGAATCAAACCGGAAGCAAAGATCACTCCGGCTTGGAAGCCGCCGCCGGGTCCGTAATCACCGTGGAACTGAACATAAAATGCGAACAGCAAGATGTACGGGATCAGCAGCTTGGTGATCACGCGAATGATGGGGAACTTGATCATGCGCTGGCCTTCCGTTTGCGTCGTTTGGCTCGGCTTGCAATCGCGGGACGTTCCATCTCATCGCGACGCAAAATCAGCAGCACCGCGATTCCAGCTGTGAGAACGACGGTGGTTTCGCCGAGAGTGTCATAACCCCGGTAAGACGCCAGCAGAGCCGTGACCACGTTGGGCAAACCGTGCATGTCTTCCAGAGAACGTTCCACAAAGGAAGGGTCGGGGTGCAGGTGCACGATCGCGTTGGGGTCGCCGTAGTGCGGCATGTCCAACGTTCCGTAGATCAGTGCTCCGCCGGTGATCGTGACCACCAACAGTGGCACCAGGGGAGATCGTTTGGTCGGTTGTTCTTGTTCGCCGGTGAGTGCCAGCGTGCTGAGCATCAAAACGGTCGAGATGCCCGCGCCAACGGCGGCTTCCGTGAACGCCACGTCGGGTGCGTCCAGGATCATCATCCAGGATGCACTGAGAAAACTATAAATGCCGGTGAACATCACCGCCGCCCACAACTGTCGCAATCGTGCGACGGTCACGGCGGTCAGTGCCAGCAACGCCAGGATGGCAAAGACGACCCAGTTCATCATGAGACGTCTCCATCACGCGGGGCGGCGGGCGTGTTGATTGTGCGGTTGGAATTCTGTTTGACGTCCAGCTCGGGTTTGACGCCGTGAATCAGTGCGGAGTGAGCCAGTGCGTGACAGGAACTGGGGCTGGTGATGGTCAAGAAAAACAAAATCGACAGCAGTTTGACGGCGATCAAGGTGGGGCCCGCCAGGCACAGCAGCCCAATCAGGATCAACCCAGCACCCATCGTGTCCGTGATGCCACCACCGTGCATCCGTGAGAAAAACTCGGGCAAGCGAATGATGCCGATCCCACCGATGATGGAGAAAATGGCTCCTGCGATGAGAAAGAACCAGCTTGCAATTTCCAATGCGATCATGAGTCACCTTTCATCAGGCGGGTTCCTCACCGAAGCTGCGATACTGAGTGAAACGCAGCAGAGCGACCATGCCGATGAAATTCATCAGGCTGTAGAGCAAGGCGAGATCGAGGAAATCCGTGCGTGCGGTCACGAAGCTGACCACGCAAATGAACAGCACCGTTTTGGTTCCGAACATGTTCAATGCCAGCACTCGGTCGAACACCGTGGGGCCGGCCATCGCACGAATCAGTGCCAGCGTCATCGTGATCAAGACGGCCGCCGAGGTGGCCATCATCACGTGGTGCGTCGGACTCAAATGGAACGCATGGGACGAGTAACTCAGCATCTCATGCAGGTCCGAGGAACTGGCGTGGCCACGTCCTGAAGTGGAATGAGCCGCATGGGTGGCGGTTTCGCTGGCGGCCAGAATCATCGGCAACACGCCGTTGGGAAGCATCACTTGGATTTCTCCAAGCGGCAGATGCGATCGTCCATTTCACCGGACATGTCTTCCTCAGTCTCTTCAAGATTCAAACCGTGGATCAAGATCTTGTCGCCTTCCATTTGCACCGAAACGGTACCGGGGGTCAGCGTGATGGAGTTCGCCAGAATGACTCGCCCAAGTTCGCACTTTTGATGCGATGTGATCGTGAGTAGGTTGCGTTTGAGCTTCATCTTGCGAGACAAGATGATCTTTGCGACGGCCAAGTTGCTCTGGACAATTTCCTTGGCCAACCAAGGTGCGTAAGACACAAAGGGCCGAATGCCCAGCTGAGCGGGAGCCCCTTCTTCGTCGACGATCTTCATCCGCAACGAGATGGTGAGACTGACCAGCACCGACAACGCCCCGAGTCCAAGCAAGAACGGGTTGTCAAAGTGTCCCGACCAGAGCAGCCAGGTCGCAATCAATGCGAAGGTGAGCCAAAACGCGTATCTCACGGGAGGATCCAATCCGTGGGGAGATGTGCAAAACGTAGACCTGTTATCCACAAAGTTGGTTCCGCAACAAGTGGGACTCACCCGATTAAATGCGCAACAAGAACGAATTGCTCGCATGCGGAGGGGTGTCAGTACCCACAAGTCCTGTCAGAATTCTTGGGCACGCATCCACTGCGATCTTTGCGCGTTGGGTGCCTGGCTTATCAGGCTTGCTCAGTGTGTTGTTTTGCCGTCGGTCAAATCGTTCTGCGTTGAGATTGCCGCGCGTCTTCTCGGCGTGTGCGCTTGGAAGCTCAAGGATTCAGGCGATGTGGTGTTGTTGCGGCACCGGGTTGCCTTCGGTCAGTTTTTTCAATCGCGACGCGCTCAAGCGTGCTCGTGGGACATCGCCGGCGTCGAAGAACAGGTTCGCGATGCGCTTGAGGCAGCACTGGCAGTGCACTTCGTCCAGGCGATCAGGGATCACGGGAGCAAGAACCTTGATGGCGTCGTCTTGTCGTGACAGTCGGATCAAGAGTGACGCCAGGCCGATTCGAAAGTGGACGTTGCGTGGATCCAGTCCGATGGCGTGTCGGAGCAGTGATTCGCAAATCTCAGCCGGATGCCCGCATTGCTCGGCGTAGTAACCCATTTGGTAGTGAACTTCGGGGCGTTCCGGCGTCAGGATGCCGGCTTGGCGACAGGCTTCCATTGCCAAACGCGGTTGGTCGATCGCTTCCAAGCCCGCTGCGATTCGAAGGAGTTCCGAACTGCTGACCTTGCCCGACGTCGCAATCGTCATCAGCAAATCTTTGGAGAGTGTGCGTCTTCCCGCCGACCCGTAGGCGATCGCCAGTTCAATTTGAACGACGCGAGGCAGTGGACGTAGCAGCGCAGCGCGTTCCAGTGCATCGATGCCCTCGTCGACTTCGTCAATGCAAAGGCTGGCCATCCCCAAAAGCGTCAGGGCGTCCGTGTTGTCTGGGGCTTCAACCAAAGCGTATTGGGCGAACTGAATGGCATGAGCAAAGCGGCCCGCTTCGAATTCGAGCTGAGCGAAGGAGAGAGAATCGTTCATGGTGAAGGCTGAGTAGGAATTTGGTTCAGTGGATCGGGGTGGTGTCGAGTTTGGCTCGGAGGACGTCGGATTGTGCTTGGCAGGCAACGGCCAAATCAGTGTGTTGATGGCGATTCAACAAGTCTGCAATCCGTTGCAGACAACTGAAGCATGTTGCGTGTTGCAGTTGATCGACCGTGAAAGTGAGCGCGATCTCGAGTGCCTCGCCGTCACGCTGCAATTGAATCAACACCGCTGCCAGTCCGACTCGGTAGTGAAAGTTGCCTGTGTCGAGTTGGAGGGCACGGCGTGTCAATGCTTCGCTGATGTACAACGCGTTGCCACAGCGAGCCGAGTACACGCCCATGTCGTAGTACGCTTGTCCGACCGAGTCGTCTTTCTCGGTGATCCACTCGCAGACCTTCATGGCCAGTTGAGGCGAATCGATCGCTGCCAGGCCGGCGGCAACCTTGAGCATGAGGTCCGCATCCAGCCGTCGGCTGAGTGCGAGTTCCAGGTACAACTCGCGAGCCAGGTCGATGCGGCGAAGTTGCGCATAACACGATGCCAACGTGATCCGTGCTTCATCGGGGATCGGCCCGAGCAAGCTGGCTTTTTCAATCGCGTCGGCTGCTTCCAGCGTCCGTCCGACTTCATGCAGCGCGAGACCAAGCAGCACGGCGGGTTCGACCTCATCGTGCGTTTGCGCCAGGACATTGTCTGACGCGAGAAGCTGGATGACTTGATCGGATGCGCCGCTGAGATGAGCGAGCCAAGCGCATTGCAGAGTTTCTTCAGAGATCTTTTTCATAGGGCCAACCTGGATGACGAAAGCAGTGCCTCGAGAGGATTTCGAGACAATCGGGTCATGGCTGGCTGGCGTCACCGCGGCGCGAAAGGGGCGTCGATCACTCGACGCGGACTTCGGCCGCTTGGCATCGCTTGCTGGCTATCAAAACCATTCGCTTATTGCGAGTGGTTCTCAGGATGGTAGCGATTTGGTGATTTGCGTCAACATCGCTTGCGAAAAAGAAGTTCGCCAGCGGTGGAGGCATTGCTCCGTCTACTTCGACTTCGCACCGATCGCGAAAAGTTTGTCGCCGCGTCGGATCAGCAAGCGATTGCCTGCGGGAGCGGCCGCGTACAGCACGTTCCCGCCGCCAAAACCGGGCGTTTTCTCGTCGTCGCCGCCCTCGGGCCAGCATCGGTTCTCTGCGATCGCTTTGCCGTCGGCCAAAGAAAACACACTGGTCGTGCCCTTGTAGCCGAACAGGTACAGGTTGTCTCCCGAGACCAAGGGGGTTGCCCAGATGCCGCCCGCGTCGGTTCGTTTCGCAGAGACTTGTTCGCCGGTTTCGAGGTCCAGTCGATACAGCACTCCGGCTCGGTTGACGATCGCGGCGGTGTTCCCGGCGACGATGGGGCTGCCAAACGTGCTGGTTGCTTTTTCGGCTTGCCAGACAAAGGCGGCTTGAAATTGGTCGTCTTCGCCGAGGGTGATCTCGATCAATCCGTTGCTGGCCGCTGCGGCGCCTGCGTTGGTTTCACCCCGCCCGTCGGAGGCTCCGATCAGGAAGCGACCTTCGCCGACAATGGTGGGTGTGCAGGACGTGTTGTTGGACAGGTCGGTGAACTCCCAGAGTCGCTCGCCCGTGGATGGATTCAGTCCCACCAGTTTGCCGCTGGCGCTGCAAACCAAGTGTTCACCGCCAGCGACAGGAACCAATCGCGGCGATCCCCAGGAGGTCGCGCCCAAACCTTCTGTTTTCCAGATCGTTTCGCCGGTCGTTGGGGACACTGCCAAGATGTAAGGGTCTTCGCCACGTTCGACCCAAGCGAAAACGTGTTGGGAGTTGGCCTCGAGAGAAGCTGACAATCCATGTCGGGCTTCGATTGGTCCGTACTCAGCGACCAAGTCACGTTTCCACTGGGGTTCACCCTGAGGCGAAATCGCCAGCAACACACCGCCTTCGCAAAACGCAACGAAGCCTTCTGCGGTGGCAACGGCACTGGGCGCCGCTCGGCTGACCATCGGCGAATTTTTAAACGGCGACGGATTGGCCAGGTCGACTTGCCAGTTCAGTGCACCGGTTTCAATCGCGAACGACTGCACGTGGAACTGGTCCTTGTTTTCACCGCTGGTGGAGGTCACCACGATTTGATCGTGGGCCACGATCGGAGTTGATTGACCGTAGCCAATGATGTCGGCTGTCCACGCGATGTTTTGCTCCGGCGACCACTCCGTCGGCAGCGTTGTGTCGATGGACAAAAGGCCGCCGTTTTGAAACTTGGGCCATTGGCCTTCGACGGCAGAAGCAAGCGGCAGTCCAGCCATCATTGAACAGGCCACTGCCAGCACTGGAACCGCGATGGACAAACAAGCGGCATTGCGAAAACAGCGAAGGGGCGAGCGTCGGATGGGGAGCACGTGACGATTCCTAGACGAGAGTGATTGGGCGGAGGCCACGTCCACTCTGACTCAGGGTTGGGCCGTTTGCCAACCCGATCGGCCTCCGTTTTTCGCCGAACTGCATGTGCCGGGCGCTCGATGAGCGTGAACGCTTTTCCAGGTCCGTTTGCGTCGGAACGCGAATTGAAGGCACCTGCGATCACATTGGGCCCCCTCGAAAGTCTGGGCTTCGCAGTGTGTTTTCGAGTCGGGTAACTATGGGATTGCGTCGCCCTCCTGCGGGAGGGGAGGCGAAAAAGACGGAATGTTGACGGTCGTGATTTGCGGTGCGTTTCGGTTCTGGTAGGATCGTCGTTGCCTATAGAGCTCGGCGTGTGTGTCGGGTTGGCAATCATTTGCGTCGTTCGTGGCTTGGTTTGCAGCCTCGTGTCGGCCTGGGAGAAATGCGTCCATGACTCAGACCAATCGACCTCGAATTGCATTGTTGGTGGAAGTCTCTCGGGCCTACGGTCGCGGGTTGCTTCGCGGGATCGCGTTGTATGCCAGGACCAAAGGCAATTGGTCTCTCTTGCACGAGGAGATGACGATTGATGCGGGGGTCCCAGACTGGATTTCTGGGACTCGCGTGGATGGCGTGATTGCCCGACTTGATCATCACTCCATTGATCCGCTTCGTCAGTTGCGGGTTCCCATTGTGGACGTGCGGTGCAACCGAAAGTTCACCGGTGTCCCTCAGGTGGAGGCCGACAATCAACGCGTAGCCGAGATGGCTTTTGAGCATCTTTGGGAACGCGGTTTTCGGCGTTTTGCTTTTTGTGGATTTCGCTTCGCCACCTATTCGGATGCTCGCCTGGTTGCGTTCCGAAAGTTGGTGCAAGACGCAGGCTGCCCGTTCACCGAGTTCCAATCCCCCGGTGCACCTGGAATCACGTTGACGGAATTGGAACGTGCCGGTGTGGTGGAGCAGGAATCTCTGGGCGAGTGGTTGTCGACGTTGGAGCGTCCCACCGGGTTGTTTGTTTGCAATGACATTCGTGGACAACAAGTTCTCAACGCGTGTCGGTTTGCAGGCATCGCGGTGCCCGATGATGTCGGGGTGATCGGTGTGGATGACGACGACACGATTTGTTCGATCTGTGACCCGCCCCTATCAAGTGTGCGACCCGATGCCGAGCTCGCCGGGTACCGTGCGGCGGAGATCTTGCAGCAAATGATGGCGGGCTGGGTACCAGACAAAGAGGTGGAGCGAATCACTCCGATCTCCGTTACCGAGCGACTCTCGACCAAAGTGATTGCGGTGGAGGATGCGGAGTTGGCACGGGTTTGTCGGTTCATTCGTCAGAATGCGTGCACGGGAATCAACGTCGGTGACGTGGTGGAGTTCACCACTTTGTCTCGCCGACAGCTCGAGCGGCGGTTCCGCGATGTGCTCGGTCACACCCCACACAAACAAATCACGATGACGCAGTTGGAACGCGTCCGGCAACTGTTGACCGAAACCGAAATGACCTTGGAGCAGATCGCTCCGCTGGCTGGCTACAGTCACAAGGAAAGTCTGGGCGCGGTGTTCAAGCGAGAGACCGGACAATCACCCGGTGAATACCGCACCGAACAGCAACAGATTGGAAACGCTGCGAGGAAAGAGCTCGATTCCGGCGAGTGATTGAGTGTCTTGGGTGATCGGGCTTTTTCGTCCAACCCTTTTGGTTCGGTTCAGGTTGGTTCACGCTTGCGCCGTCCGTCCAAGGCTCAAAGTTGGAGAGCCTTTTGTCGGTAGTGTTCATCGGTTCGTCCGGCGATTCGGAGGACGTCGTGTTCGCTCATGAACGTTGGTCCGCCGAGCGATGCCGCTCCCACGAAAATGGTGGCGGCTTTGTGGGCCATCAGCATGGCTGCCTTGACAGCGCCGGCTGTCTTTCCGATCGCGATCACGCCGTGGTTCTGCAGCAGGATGATCCGTGGCAGAGCGCCCGTTTCTTTCTGGAAGGCCTCTGTCTTTTCGCGAATTTCCAGTGACAGCCTCAATCCTGGATCGACGTAGGGCACCAGCACCGAACGGGCGCCGCAGCACACCACTTCATCTGGAAACAAGCGGCGTTTGGCGAAGGTTTCTGCCATTGGTGAACACAAGATTTGGTTGATGGCAACGCTGTGCGTGTGACCGACAAACGCAATTTCAGGCAATGACAAAAGGTACGCGTGAAAGAGCGTCTCGATGGAGGGTTTCTTCGCGGTGGGGTCAACGCGACTCGCCAGCAATCGCTGTTCAATCTCCTCGTCGCTGAGTCGTTGTTCCTTCAGCGTTGGCAGCAACGCATCGAAACGGCACGCGACCGTGTCGTCGGGTGAGAGTGTTTGCAAGCAACTGCCACTGGCTTTGACGAGGAAGATTTCGTCATCGACCTTTGTAGACGTGTTGCCCTCGCCCAGGATCGCGAGATGACGCTGTTCGTCCCCCAGAAAGTGAGACAGTTCCAGCATCGTTTCCAGGTTGGATGGAGTGGTCATGCGAGGTTCGTGTGTGGGGGAGAAATAAACTTGCGTCCGTGCAGCGGTCCGAAGTTTTGTCAGACGCGGAAGTCGCCACCCTCGAGGTTATCCGTTTCGAAGGCATGCCAGGCACTGCGACGAAAAATTCGCTGCCGGGGCATGTTCATGGTTTCGGATCCATCGCACCAGCGGGGTGTGATAGCGATGGAATGCCGCTTCTGCTTGGCTGGCCATCGGATTGCTTGAGTTTGGCATGGCTCATCTGGAGTGCCGGCGGGGTTTTCACCAGGGGTATTTTGGGTCTGTATCGAGGGAGATCGAGCAAGGTTTGCGTCGCGGCGAAACCCATTTGCGACTCGCGTCGTTTCGCGAGGTTGATGCATTGGGCGGCGAGATGGATTAGCGTGTCATGAGTCTCGGTTGTGAACTCCACGGCGGGGGCCAGTCCGTTTGACTGGTTCGAAACAATCACACACTCAGGGGTCGGAACAAAATCAAATGTGGAATCAAACGGTTGTCGGTGGACGAATGAAGTGGCTCAGTTGCCTGGTTGTGGGGATGTTGATTTTCGGTGGCGTTGCCATGGCGGAACGGAAGGTGTCCGCCGCGGAAGGTTCCTCCGCGGTTGAGCAACCGAGCAAGCCAAACATCTTGTTCATTTTCGCGGATGACTGGGGGTGGGGCGATCTGTCTTGTCATGGGCATCCGTATGTTCAAACGCCAAACATCGATCGCTTGGCTCTCGAGGGAACGGATTTTCAACGCTTCACGGTTGCCAGCGGTGTTTGTTCACCGAGTCGAACGGCGGTGATGACGGGACACTTTCCGGCTCGTCATAACATTGATGGGCACTTCGCTTGGGTGCCCAGCAACGCGAAGCGGAACATGCCGGATTGGTTGGATCCCAGCGCGGTGACGCTGCCGAGGTTGCTGCAATCGGGTGGCTACAAAACAGCTCACTTCGGCAAATGGCACCTGTCCAATGACATGATTCCTGATTCGCCCACACCCGCGGTCTACGGGTACGACCAGTACGGCGCGTTCAATTGTTCGGGCGAGCAGATGCCGGTGCACGAAGATGCGGTCGAGACGATTCGGTTCATCGAAGCGGCGCAATCCGAGGGCAAGCCGTTCTTCGTGAACTTATGGATTCATGAACCGCACACACCGTTCCACGTGATTCCAAAGTACCGCTGGCGTTTTCGTGAGCTCGGATTGAGTGATGCCGATGAGATTTATGCCGCGGTGTTGTCGCACGCAGACGATCGAATCGGCGAAGTCTTGGACGCCTTGGACCGGTTGAAGCTGGCGGACGAAACGTTGGTGGTGTTCAGTTCCGACAATGGACCCGCACGTGGATCGGCCAACTCGAAGTTGGAACTGAGCTACGACACCGCGACCGGAGCAGGGTTTGGTGTCGGCGCATCGAAAGGAATCACGGCGGGACGGAAGGGTTACAAAGCGTCGCTGTTTGAAGGAGGTGTCAATGTTCCCTTCATTGTCCGCTGGCCTGGGAAGGTCGCGGCAGGGAAGTCCAATGATTCGGCCATGATCAGTGCCGTCGATCTATTGCCCACGTTTTGCGAGGTTGCGGGAGTCGAACTGCAGGAAACGTATGTTGCCGACGGAGTCAGCCAGGTCGCTGCGTTGCAAGGCGAATCAACATCCGGCCGTTCCAAGCCCTTGTTCTGGAAGATTGGGGCGCGTTGGCCGGCCGCGAAATCTCGTCCGCATCACTGGGCGTCTTTCTGCGTGGTGCATGAATCTTGGAAGCTGTTGGCAAACGAAGATTCAAGCTACGTGGAGCTGTATGACATTGTGTCCGACCCCTACGAGTCAACTGATTTGAAAGACTCGCAAGCGGATGTTGTCTCGAAGCTGTCGAAGCAGTTGGCAGATTGGAAAGCCTCGCTACCCGAATCACCAAGTGCCGAGTTCTTCTCCAGCCTCAGGGATGAATGATAGGAAGGCCGTCCGTCAGGAATGGTTGCTCAAGGAGCAGATTTTGTCGGAAGTCGACTGGTTCCAAACCGCATCAGCAAACCATTGTGGAATGGTACGCGATCGCAATTCAACGGTGCCTTGTGGGGTTCGTTCGGCAATCAGTTCGGGCTCTGCTCCCGAGTTGTCAAAAACGTAACCGCGATAGACGTGGTGCAGTGCTTTCCCAAGCAATGCGATGGAGCGATGGTAGGCAGGTCGGCAGGAATGATCGGGCATCATCATGTGAGCCGTTTGGGCGTTCGCCCCGGTTGTACGTGGGAGCAACGACGCTTACCGAAACAGTCCAAATGCCGAAAGACTCCTGCCGACCTGCTTAGCGTTCTCGGATCTTTTGTTCCGGCACGTCGTGCCCACCTTGTGCAACCCGAAGTCGAACTCGGTCCAAGTTGATTTCTTCGTCAGATGTAGCAACAAAGTAGAGGTAGTTTCGGTAGTCAGCTCGTTCGGTTTGTTGAAGCAACTCAATCTTGGAGTGATGGGACATGACCGACTCGGTCGCGAGTGATTTTCCTTCAAGGATCAAGCGGTCGCGAAAATACCCAGCGATCCATGACGCGTGGTAGGATGTGAGATTGGAAGTGCGAAGGAACAGGTGGTTTGGTGGCCCCACTTCGAGAGTTGTTTTGCTGTCCAGCTCGCGAATACCCCAGTGATTGGATGACTGATATCCAACGTTCAACTCATCGGGAGTTATTTCGATGCCGATGCGACTGAGATCAATGAATCCTGCAGTCCGGAGTTCCAGTTCAATTTCGTCGGGATTGACCTGTACTCCTAACCACTCTGGTTGAATAGCAGGATTGTTTTTGATCGTCGACTTACCTGAACCATTCGGGCCTGCGAAGAGCGGCAAACACTTCGCTCTCGATGATCCGTTCGTTTCATGACGCGACGAGTCGGATGGATTCGCTGTGCCGCTTTTCGAATCGTGTTGACAAAGAGCATTTCGCTCCAGTCAGAGGTTGTTGGTCAAGCGGGATTTCCAGTAAGCACCCTGGTGATACATGATCCCGCAACTGGAGTTGTGCGAGTAATCGGTGTTCCGGATCAGGTCCTGCAACCGTTGCTTTTGAGCGGCGGTGAGGACCGGAGCGTCCACCATCAGTGGCACGATGGCGGCTTCACCGGCTTCGCGTGTGAGCTGCCACACCTCTCGGTATTTTCCCCACTGCGGGTTGGCATATTCGTTCTGGTTGATCCAGCGGTCGACGTGACGCCAGTCCGGCCCCAGCATTTTCATTTCTTCCGCGGTCTTGTGCGTGAGTTGGACTGCGACGTCTGCTGAACGCTTTTCAGCGATGCTGGCCAAGTGTTGCATCACTTCTTGAATTTGTGTTTTCAACTTTGCGTCCGGCTCCAACTGGTGCAGCAGTTCCAGGGAACACTGCATTTGCAAGATCGCATACGCGGGTGTGTTTTTGTCGGGATTGGCGGATTGCTTCACCGCCTCGGCGACGTAACGCCGCCATGGTTGGCGATATTTTCCGTCTTGGGTGACATCCCAGGCGGCGGCGTAGATCATGGGCAGTCGGGCGGCCTCGTGAGCTTGCACATTCCACATCCGGCAGATGCCCAGCGGACACCGTTGTCCATCGGCGCGGCAAAAATCGAAATCGTTCTCCGGCGTGGCGAACTCGGTCATTCGATCCGCGACCGCGGCGAGGAGTTCGCGAATTTCTGATCGTGTCACTTCCTCTGAGAGCGGACTTCGATAGTATTTCCAAAGCCCGTGCACGCCGTGGGTGTATTGGTCTCGAGAGGAGTTGATGTAGACGCTCTTGCGATCTTCGGCGCAGACGTTTCGGGCAAGGAACCCGGGAACGCCGTGCACGGTGGCGCAGAGGTGCACGCCGCGGAACACTTGCTTCGCTGTTTCTCGCAGGGTGTCGTCGTTCGTCACCGCGTACTTGTCCGCAAGGATGCTGAGCATGGCGCCACCCAAAATCATGCCGTCTTCCATCCCCGTGCTGTAGCCACATGGGTTGGGGTACTGGCGTTGGACCTCCTCGGCGGTGGGCAGGTGTGCGAGTTCTTGCCCTGGTTCATAGCTGCTGAGATAGTCAGCAAATGTCTGCACCTCCTCTTGGAAGAATCTGCCCCAGGTGACTTCCCAGGCCTGATCCATTTGGGATTTCAAGGTGTCAGGCGGAATCAATGTGGTCTCTTGTGCCGCAAGTGGTTCGACGCTCACAAGGAGATTCCACGACGAGCAAGTCCAGAGGAAAGCAAGGAGGATTCGAAGGGCGGTCATGTCGGTTTCTCCACTGCGAAGGCTGTCGTGTTGTTCCGAGATCGGTCGGCAGAGTGATGTCAGTCAGTGAGCGATCGAATTTGCATCGAGACTGTTTTTCCACTGTCCAGCAGGCGAGTCCCGATCGCGACGAAATGAGCCGATTCGTGGAAACGGAGGGATGGTTGATTGGCTGGTTCGAAATCGATTTCCGCACAGATATTCAACGCACCCAGACGTTTGGCCTCGTCGAACGCTCGTGAATACAGCACGCGGCCGATGCCAAGGCCTCGGAACTCATTCGAGACCACGACCCGATCGATGTAGACAAAGTGATCGTGGCGTTCTGAGAACCATTGGAAGTTGCCGTTGTCGTATGCCGCGCCGGCAGGCATCGCGAGCAGGAATCCGGCCAGCCGACCATCGATTTCCGCCGCGAGTTTCAGGCTGCTGAGGTCGTGCAGCGTTGCAAATCGTTCCGCATCCATGGGGCTGGTGAGTGCAACAACAGCCTCGTTCAACTCGACGACCGCGGCAGAGTCCTCGATGGTCAAATCGCGAATCAGAAGACCGTTCATGAAACTTCCCGGGGGCGCACAACGCGGGGGTAAGACGGAGCCATTCCAGCGGCGAAGTAGCGGGTCAGGTGGACGGGCGCGGTGCCTTCCGGTTGTGCTGTGGCAAGCACGACATAAGTGCTGCAGTAGCAGTCACGCAACGATTGTTGTTCGGAGTCGGCTCCCAACCAAATCAGATCAAGGATGAAATTGAAGGGGCCAAAGATCCACATCAGCATTCGAAGCGTCATCCTGGTCAGCGACGGTCGTGATCCGCGCGTGTCAACGATTCGGAGACCTGCCAATCGGTACCCGATCGTGCGAAGCCAGGAACGTTTGATCACCGTCATGTAGATCCAGATGATTGTTACCCAAATTGCCAAGTGGAGCGTCTCTGGACTTCGGTTGGTTTCCAGGACGTAGAACAGCAGCGCCAGCAGGATCCAATTCGCGATCCCGACAAGCGTCAAAATCGCTCCGTCAACCATCATCGCGAACAAGCGACGGATGAAACCGGGGTACGAATGGGGTGCGAAGTAAACACCCTCGCCTAGCGAATTGTCGATGGGGACGGCCCTCGTTCGATTGCGAAAAATCGTCGTGTGGATTCACTCGATTGGGAAACAGGGAAAACATCGAGGAACACGGGAAACGCAGCGTTCGCCGAGAGTATAGCGGTCCGCCGGAAGCTGTCGGGTGGCTCCATCGGGGAGAGTGGAAAGGCAGGAATCTTGGAGACGTGGCTGGTATGCTTGGGTGGAACAGTGGTCCGGTAGCGTTCGTTTGTGGCCGCGTGCTTGTCTTTGTGTGTCGCAAATCATTTCCAGGGCGTCGCATTGGCCTGTCGAGTTTTGAGGTGGTTGGATCATGGTGTTTGCTCGGCGGAATCCTTTCTCATTGAAAATCATGATGCAATCTTCTCGGTCGCGAATCTCTCGGGCAGCTTTTGGGCTGTCGCGAACGTTTCTCACGTTGACGTTGCTGTCATTGGGAATGCAGTCGGCAAACGCACTCGATGTGTATGTCGACTTGCAAGGTGACGATGCCAACGATGGCTCTCAGTCGGCGCCGGTCGCTTCGGTCGAGCGTGCTCGCGAGATCGCCCGGCCTTCGGTGGGGAAAGAAAACGTGACCGTTTGGATCGGCGATGGTGTGCACCATCTGCCACAAACGTTGGTGTTTGAATCGGGCGATTCGGGATCGGCGGAACATCCGGTGGTTTACCGCGCCGTGAACGAAGGTCAGGCAATCTTGAGTGGCGGCTCACGGCTTGAGTTGAACTGGCAACCGTTTCGTGATGGCATTGTGCAAGCCAACACGACACCCGGGCTGGTGATTGACCAACTGTTCGTGGGCGGCCAACTGCAACGCATGGCCCGCTATCCCAACTACGATCCATCCAAGACGACGCAAGCGTATCAAGGCCACGTTGCGGACGCGTTTTCAAAGGAGCGTGCGGCACGGTGGAGTGACCCAAGTGGTGGTTTCATTCACGCCATGCATCGGGCTCGTTGGGGCGGGTATCACTACCGGATCACTGGCAAAGATTCGGATGGCAACGTGACCTTCGAAGGCGGTTGGCAAAACAACCGGCCATCTGGCATGCACGCGGACCAACGGATGGTTGAGAACATCTTCGAAGAACTGGATGCACCCGGCGAGTGGTACCACAACGCGAAAACGAACACGTTGTATTTTTACCCTGGCCCAGCGGTGGACTTGAAGGCGGCCAAGATTGAAGTCGTTCGGTTGCGACACTTGATCGAGTTCCAAGGCACCGAGCAACTTCCCGTTCGACACATCACGCTGAACGGTTTTGTCTTTCGCCATTCCGCTCGAACGTTCATGGATACCAAGGAACCGATGCTGCGTTCGGACTGGACGATCTATCGCGGCGGTGCCGTGGTGCTGACCGGAACCGAGGATGTCGCGATTGCCAATTCGGAGTTCGATCAGGTCGGCGGCAACGCGATCTTTGTGAACCACTACAACCGCCGGGCGCGGATCTCCGGTTGTCACATTCACGATGCAGGTGCCAGCGGGGTTTGCTTGGTGGGAGATCCCGACGCGGTGCGAGATCCTTTGTTCCAGTACGGTCACAAAAATGATTTGACGAAGGTGGACCGAACGCCAGGTCCAAAGACCAACAACTACCCGGCGGATTGTGTGGTCGAAGATTGCTTGATTCATGGAATCGGCCGAGTCGAACGGCAGCCCGCTGGCGTGCAGATTGAAATGGCACAGCACATCACCGTCCGTGACTGCTCGATCTACGATTGTGCTCGAGCAGGAATCAACATCGGCGATGGGGCTTGGGGTGGCCACTTGATCGAAGGCTGTGATGTCTTTGACACGGTCCAGGAAACGCATGACCACGGGTCCTTCAACTCCTGGGGACGCGATCGCTACTGGAGCAGTGATCGTGGTGCCAGCCAAAAGGTCATCGACGCCGAACCGAGCTTTCCGTTTCTGGATGCGGTCGAAACCACCGTGATTCGAAACAGTCGCTGGCGATGCGATCATGGCTGGGACATCGACCTGGACGATGGCTCATCGAACTACGACATCACCAACAATTTGATGTTGGCCGGTGGTCTGAAGTTGCGAGAAGGGTTCCGGCGCCGGGCGTGGAACAACATCACGCTCAACAATGGATTGCACCCGCACGTTTGGTACAACGACAGCGGCGACGAAGTCTTCGGCAACATCTTCATGGCGGCACCGCAAGGAGCACGGATGCCAACCAAAACGGCCAAGGGAAAACGAGTCGACGGCAACCTGTACTTTGCCAACGCTCCTGAGATAAAAAATCGCTATGCGAGTTTCGGTTGGGATGTGAATTCGATCGTGGCGGATCCAAAATTCATCGATCCGGCAAAGGGCGATTTTCGCGTCGAGGACGATTCCCCCGCTTTGAAAATTGGGTTCAAGAACTTTCCGATGGACCAGTTTGGTGTGAAGAAGCCTTCGCTGAAAAAGATCGCGAAGACGCCTGTGATTCCGGCATTGGACGTCAAAAACTCGCTCAACAAACCTCGTTCGGACAGCGGGCGTGTGACGCGCCCACAATCGATCTACTGGCTGGGGGCGAAGCTGGATGACTTGAAGGGGGAAGAGTTCTCGGCGTACGGCGTTGCCAAAGAAGAGGGCGGCGTTGCGTTGTCGGCGGTTGCTCCCTCAAGCTTGGCGGCGAAGGCCGGTTTGCAAGAGGGGGACGTGATCCAAGGACTCAATGGCAAACGAGTTGGCAAGGGCTCGGATTTGTTGGCGGAATTTCAAGGTGCGAGCGGTTCGACCTTGCGACTGAAGGTCGTCCGCGAACAGCGAGTGATCGACGTGGTGACCGATTCGGCTCCCTCTGTCGTTCTTGAAAGCTTTGAATCACCTGCCGCAATCGAACAAGCCCACCAGGAGGCGCCCGCGGATGCGAAGGTGAATGCCAATCATCCTGTTCGTGATGCACCGCTTCCGTCGCTCACGGATGGCAAATTGGAAGAAGGCTATGGCCCGGTGTTTGCAAACGGAGTCGACTCCGGTGCGTATCGATTGGATCTGGGAACCGTTCAAAGTGTGGTGTCGATTGTGAGTTGGTCCACGGATCGAAACGGTGTCAGGGGAGCACAGAAACTCACTTTGTATGCGAGCGATTCGGCATCGGATCCCGGATGGAACGTTGAGGATCGGTCCCGATTCACCCCGCTCGTGTCGGTCGACACAACGAGCCGGAAACACGGCAGGTTCAACTCGGTTGGGTTGCGATCCAAGGACGGTCACACGCTCGGCCGCTTTCGCTGGATCGTTTGGAAGGTCCAACCCGTCACCCAACGCGGTGAAAATACCGCCTTCCAAGAATTGCAGGTTCAAACGCGGTGAGCTCAGGGCGTTCGTCGTCTGCAACCGTTGAGATCCGACAAGGTATCCCCTCCATCTCCCTCCCCATCTGCGGTGAACCCTCATGTCTCGCTTCCTGACATTTCAGGCATTGGCCACGTGCACCTTCTTCTATGCGGTGGGCTGGGCTGCTTCAGCTGTCTCGCAAGAGCGTCCCGAGAAGCCGAACGTTGTGTTGCTGCTGGCCGATGATTTGGGATGGCAGGACGTCGGTTGTTACGACATCGACGAACCGTGTCCCTATGAGACACCCAACATCGATCGGCTGAGTCAGCAGGGCGTCTTGTTCCGGCAAGCGTACTCGCCGGCACCGACATGCGCACCCTCGCGAGCGGCCATTTTGTCGGGCAAGCACCCGGCAAAGACACAGAAGACGCACGTCGTCGGAGGTGCCCCCCCGTCGCCGCACACCAAGAACTCGACCCTGATTTCGCCCTGGTACAGCGGTCGAATGAAGCTGAGCGAAGTCACGATCGCCGAAGCGCTGCAAGGAAATGGGTATCGGACGGGACACGCGGGCAAGTGGCATGTCGCGATCAATCACTTCGCGTTTCCGCAACCCGAGGATCAAGGGTTCGATTTCACTCGGTCCGAACGTGGGGTGACTCGGTCCATGCGACCAAACCGATTGACTGGATTTGCGACCGCAGCGGACGACGACCCCTATCAATTGGATGAGGACGGATTTCCGTTCCATCAAAATGTGACGGACGCGATGTCGTTCATGGACGAAGCCAAAGCGGAACCGTTCTTTCTGTATCACGCGACGTACTTGGTGCACGCACCGATTCACACACGATCGGAAAGGTTGTTGCGGAAGTATTGCGAGAAGATGAAGGTTCCGTTTCCGACGGATCCAGAGAAATGGGAACTCGAAGGACAACGCAATCCGTTCTACGGCGCGATGGTCGAAATGCTGGACCACTACGTGGGCAAGGTGTTGCGTTACCTCGAGACAACGGAAGACCCGCGTTGGCCAGGGCACAAACTGATCGAAAACACGTATGTGATCTTCACATCGGACAATGGCGGGATGGAGCGGCATCCGGGCGAGGTCATCACTGACAACTACCCGCTGGACAAAGGCAAGATCAACGCCAAGGAAGGCGGCGTCCGTGTGCCGTTGATCATTCGCGGGCCTGGGATCGCAGCGGGAACGGAATCGGATGCGATGGTCAACGGTTTGGATTTCTATCCAACGATCCTGGCGTGGACTGGAACATCCCAACCGACACAACAGCGTCTTGATGGAGCGGACCTGTCGTCGTTGCTTGCTTCTGATCCGAAAGACGCGTCTTTGATCGTGGATCGCGACGGCAGTCCTCGCGATTTAATGTTCTGGCATTTCCCGCACTCGTCGATGCAGTCCACCCTTCGCGTGGGCGGCTACAAGCTGATTCGGAACTGGTCCGATGTGTTGCAGGACGGCAGCAATCCGCTGGAGTTGTATCGTCTCTACGACAAGCGGAACCAACGCGTGGACATAGAGGAGTCCAACAATTTGGCGGCTGAAATGCCGGAGAAAGCAGCGGCCATGAACGAAGCGTTGCAACGGCGTCTGGATGAAACGGCCGCGAGCCCACCATTTCTGAACCCGACTTGCTCGCGCCGCTTGCCCCATCAAGACAAAGTCTGTGAGGTGTCGGATCACGGACGGGATGGGAATATCGTGTGGGTGAAGTTTCGAACGCACGGGGCGAAGGTGGTGAAAGCCAATCTGATTTACACGGACAATGGAGGTGAACGATACGAGGAATGGTATCGGTTGCCCGCTGAAATTGCAGGTGATCGTGTGCAGGTTGAGTTGCCCGGAAATGTGACTCACTTCGTTTTCAACCTGATCGACGAGAACCAATATCTGGTCAGTTACCCGACGATGAGATTTGGAAAGGATTCGTCGGAACCGTATTCGAAACGAGCGATTGCGAATTAGCGAGACGATGATGTCTCCCTGTCTGAGTCTCTCCGTTCCCATCCTTCCTGCCCATCAAATAGCAATCCGATGAAGTCCTGTCTTCGTTCTCAATGGGTGTCGATTCGTTGCATGCTGTTGGCTCTGGTGGTTGCTTGCTGCGGCGTTGCGGATTCAGTCTCAGCTCAGTTGGACGAGACGTTGCCTGAGCCACCGCAACTTCGAAACCGGCAATGGACAACGCAAAGCCTCCGATCCGTCGAACCGAAGTTGGATGTGTTTCCAGCCTCCACCGTTGTGACTGAATCGGTCAGCGGCGAGACTCGGTTTGAATCAAAGTATTCCCCCAGTCCCAGTGTGTGGGACGACCGGATCGATGAAGCGGCCGTCTTTCAAGTGGAAATGCAGCACCAGCAAACGCCTTCCGATTCATTTCAGCTGCGGATGGGAAAGGGCGGTCAGATCTATTCGTTGCGAGGACCGTTTGGCGAAAGTGTGCCGCCATCCTGGAGGAGTCCCGGTGGCAAGTTGTCGCCGTGGAACGACGAGGTTTGGCAATTTGTTGCTGTGTGCACTCAGTACAACGGCATCCAGACGCAGGCCAGCAATCGGCGTCAGCCGGAGCAACGATCGACGGAGGTGGAGGCGGTCCAGAACAGGCTGAAAGAATTGGGGTTGAGCGACACGTTCTTTGTTCACAATTCGGGCGCCTACATCCCCGATTCGTCTGAGCTGAAGTCACTGTACTGCCCTCTGCTGGCATACGAGGTCGACGAAGACGCTCGTGCCATTCGAATGTTGAATTGGGGGTTGGTCCCCCAAATCCGAAGTGTGCATCGATCGCCCTTGCTCTACTACACTCAAATTCGTGATGTGGGTGATGGTGTGATCGAGATGACCTGGGTGGTGCACAATTTCAGTCAACGAGAGGACGTTGTTTTTGATCACCTCAATGCACCTTGGGGAGGCACGCGCATCAGCAGTCTACCGCTGCGGTATGTGTCTTCGCCGGAAGGAGCGTTGCTCGAGCGAGAAGGCTTTCTGAGCGAATACGGCACGGTGAATGTCCGCGAGACCGCAGGTTGGAACCTCTCGTGCCAATCCGATGCGGATGACAGTCCGAGTTTGGCGCTGGTGTACGGACGCGACAAGCATCTGGAACGCGAACTGGAACGCAAAGCGAACGGCGAAGCGTACTGCCAGTTCACACACTCGCTGTATCGCGATTGGCGTGCGAACGAACCGCTTTACAAAACCACGTGGAAAGACTGGGCCACTCGACCGGAGAATAGTTTTCGCAACTACGACGTTTGTGAAATCATTCCCAAGCTTCGCATTGCTCCTGGTTCAACCATTTGGTTTCGCAGCTACTTGGTCGTTGGAGAAAAAGCAGCGACCATGAAACGCGCGGAATCGTTGGTGGACCACGTCGACTATGGATTGTTAAACTTCAATGCGTCCGAGTGCCCGATGACGACGGTCACACGAGAGGGAGCGACGTTCCAGTTGTTTGCAAAGCCGGTGTCGGGGGCGTTGCCAGTGTTTGAGATCGAACAGGCGGAAACCGGTCAAAGGATCTTCACCCCCGATCCTTACTACTTTGTTGAAAGCGAGTCGTTGGATTTGAATTTGCCGAGTCGGCATCCCCAGCGAGATTACTTTGCGGACGCACGGGGCTACTTTCTCGATCGAAATCACAGCAAGTGGAAGCGTTTGGTGGGCTACGCCATGGTCAAACGTCCTGCGGCCGACCTATTGATCGCGAAAGGAAATTGGGAGCGGTTGTCGACATTGCTGGATTCGCAACCCACTGCGTCGGACAATGAGTACCATCGAGACGTCTGGGTTCGCACCGAACACACCGAATCAAAAGTTGAAACAGGATCCAAGGAATGAACGGTCAACCAATTTCGGGTTTGTCGATTTCTGCCTCCAGCCTTATTCCGCAAGCCATGTTTGTGAATCGCCCCATGGCTGCATCGCGTTGGTTGGTCCTCTTTGCCGCCCTTTGGGTCTGTGACCACGTCGTCGCTGAAGAGCAAGGTTTGGCAGAGGCGGTTGCTTCATCGGCGAAGGCTCAGGCGAGCGAGCAGTCGCCGGTTGTGCTTGGCCATGGTGTGGGGAACTTTCGCGTCGGAAAGTTGCTGCTGCAGGACAACTTTGAGAACCTCGATGACTGGGTCGTCCAGATCGAAGATCGCGAAGGGTTTCCCGAGGCATCCGTTCGGGCGAACGATGAGACGTTGGATTGTTTGGTTCCGGGGCGAGGCTGCACGGTCTGGTACAAGCACAAATTGTCGACCCGAATCGCGATCACTTACGACGTGGTTTGCCCCACCCATGAGCCCGCGATTCCTGGCGTGGATCCGCGAGATTTGAATCAGTTTTGGATGGCGACGGATCCGGACGATCCCGACCAGGGATTGTTCGATCCCGCCCGTTACTCAGGCAAGTTCACCGACTACGACAAGATGCATGGCTACTATGCCAGCAGCGGAGGCCGCAAAAACACGACGACTCGGATGCGGCGTTACCCGCGAACGCGGAACGGTGATGCCGTTTCTCATGTCGCACTGAATGACCAAGACCATCACCCTGGTTATCTGATTCAGCCCAACCGCAAGATGACCGTTCAATTGGTCGCCTATGACGATGTGGTTCAATACATTTTGGATGGAAAGCTGGTCTATCAATTCCGCCAAGGCGACTTGGTCGAGTTCGAAGACCACGATGAGGATGGGGGAAGTGTCTCGCGGAGCTCAGCTTTTGAATCCGATCGTTTTCCAACTTATCGAGAAGGATTCTTTGGGTTCCGGATGGTCGGAACGCACCATGTTTACTCGGGTTTTCAAGTCCACGAGTTGTTGCCCGTTGGGTCGAAGAGCGAGGAAGCTGCCGGCTCCACCGTTCGTGTGAACTCAATCGACGAACTCCGACGAGTCGCGAAAGGGGATGATCAGCAAATCGTGGTGGCTCCTGGGGAGTACTGGATCACCGACCGTCGCGGATTGGATTTTTCAGGTTCCAACAACACGGTCGAATGGACGGGCGTCAAATTGATTGTCCCCATGGATGTGGTTTCGGGGCGAAACCTGTTTCGACTGACCGGGAATGGAATCACATTGCGTGGCGGAACCATTGAGGACACGTATCCCGACGGTTCGACGGAGGTCACGGACTATGGAAGCTACAACCACGGTCGCAAGTTTGGCGGGATGAATGAAATGGTGATCTCTGGTGACAACAACCGGGTGATCGGGATGAAGATGACCATTCGTGGTTCCTACCCGTATGGGTATGGCAACATGTTCGGCATCGGTAGAGGAGCCGTCCTGCGATTGAAGAAGCATTGCGGTATTCAAATCACCGGTGACAACACCGTGGTCGACGGATGTCAAATCAAGATGGAGGCGTTCGGGCACGCGATCTTTGTTCAAGGTGGCAATCGAACAACGGTCCGGAACACAATCGTCGAAGGCACGGTGCGTCCCAGCAACGAATGCTACACGGAACTTCATCGACGCGACTTGGCGAAGCGATTTGACTATCAGTTGCAGTGGCCGGAAGAAGTCCGTGGTCTGCCGATTCCGAGAGACCACATGCTCAACTGCATGGAAGATGGCATCCGTGCGTACAAGGGTGCCGGCGAGATGATTGTTGACAACTGCGTGGTCAAGAAAGCTCGTGGCGGGATCAAACTCTATATGGCCAAGAAAGCGACCGTGACCAATTGCCAAGTGCTGGATTGTGTCATTCAGGGGTATTCATTGCCCAGTCGCGGGGTGATCGAGAATTGCAGCGGGAATGCGGCCTATGGGCCTCTGCTGTACATCCATTCTGATTCGCATTCCGGGCAGCAGATCGACTTGGAAGTCCTTCCAGCACCCCATTCGCTTGGTGACCATCCATTGGCCGCCATCAAAGGCCGGCGTCACACGATTCGTCTCTGGCAGAAGGCAGCGAAGGCTGAAACGCCACGTCCGATCATCGTTGGCTACGCGTTGCGGTTTGACTTTTTGAGCGTCGACTTTCCGGAGGTCCCGGAAGGTCACGAGACTCATTTTGAAAAACACGCACCTGAAACCTATCGCGCCGCCGACATCACACTCACCAACGAGACAGAGAACCCAGTCGTGTTGGCAAAGCTGTCCAGCGACAACCACATCACCAGTCTCGGTCCGGTGACGGATCTCGGCAGTGACAACGAAGTGAAATCAATCCAACGCACTGCCAATCACTCGAAGGAAACCCGATGAATCCAAGCGGATCGCTGGCCGCTCGGTTGTTCGGACGATCGCGGGCACCTGTCGATTGCGTGTCAACAAGTAGGCCGGATCAAGCCGCTTCGGCAGACACAGGGACATCAAAGGCTCAGGCCTCTTTGTTGGGTTGTCCAGAAAAGCGAACCCGTTTTCGGCCCCTTGGCCGCATGGTGGATTCGAGGTTGAGGCGGCGGGCGAGCGACTCAACCCAGCCCTCGTCACCGAGCGGCTTGCCGCGTTGCGCCGATAGCCGGCACGCGGCCAACTCGTTGTCCGTGAGCGGTTCGCTGCCCCGCTCGACCCAACGCACAAGCCGACCCAACGGCCACGGCGAAAGCAGGCGTGGGTTGGGTTCGAGCTTTTGAAGCCACCTCCAAAGCGATCCCCAACGCCAGTCCTCAGCACGCTTGGCCAGACCCGCTCGCAAGGCATTGCGTTCGACGTACCGGCAGACAACCAAGAAGTGTTCGTCATCCTGGATCGGAAAGCTCTTGTCGCGTTGCTGATGGACATGGCTCATGCCACGGGTGTGGTAGTGAGCAGCGTCCTTGTGAAAGATCTCCGCTCGTAGATGACCGCGATTCAAGACGTGGTGCAGTCCGCCCGCTTCGTCGGCACGAGGTGGCCGTGGCACCATCGATCGTCTTCAAGTGCGAAACGTTACGGCGTATCCGTTCGGGTGAGCTCAACGAAGAGGCCTGCCCCCATTGTTTGCTCTTGTTGCAGGCCCCAAGGCGTGTTCCCCCGTCAGGTAGGCAGTCTTGGCAAGCTCTGTCGATTACGTTGCAAAGTCCGGCTGCACAAGACGTGATTCTTAGTCTTTCGAATCAGTCTGGTTAAGTTGATTTGATGGCGTAGCCGATGCCGGTTGAGTGGGATTATGCCGCGGAGGTTGTCGAGGTTTTTCGGCCTCGGACTGATCCCAAAGTCGCTACCGGCGATTCCCGGTCAGAAACACAACACTCCCCAACATGAATATCAGCATGCCGAAGTTCTCGTCACGTTTGTCTCGTCGTCCGCAACTCGATAGCCCAGGTCTCGCGCCACGGCGTGCTCGGCTGCGTCGTATGCTGGGTGAGACGTGGCAAGGTTCGTGCCGTGGTCTCGCTGCGATGCTAATGGCCGGTGTTGCCATGGTCGGGCCATCGTGGGCTGGGACGATCGATGTGGCGGACGAAGCTGAGTTCAACACCGCGATCACCAACTCAGTCGCGGGTGACACGATTCGTCTGACTGCAGGCATCACGCTGACCGGCAACCTTAACAACCTAGACAAGAACCTGACCATCGACGGCAATGGTCAGACGCTCAGCGGGGCCAGTCAGTACCGTCCGTTCTTTGTCGAAAGTGGCACCGTCGTCATCGAAAACCTGACCGTCGAAAATGGCAAAGGCCAAGGCGGGAATGGCGGCGATGGATACTACGGTGGTGGTGGCGGGCTGGGAGCGGGTGGAGCCGTGTTTGTTGATGAAAATGCAAACGTTACTTTGCGAGACGTGAGCTTCCAGGGTAACAACGCGACCGGTGGAAATGGTGCCGCGTTGATTAGTCATGATGGCGGTGGTGGAGGTGGCGGATACATTGGGAATGGTTCAGCTGCTACGGGCCTCACAGGTGCCCTAGGTGGCAATGGGGGTGGCGGTAATGGGGGTGACCAAGGAAGCAATGGTTCAGCCGGCAGCTTCGGTGGCGGTGGCGGTGGCATTGGCGCAACTAGCGGCGGTGTTGGTGGCGACGGCGGCTTCGGCGGAGGTGGCGGAGGCGGCTACACCGTCAACGGCGGCGGTGGCTTTGGCGGCGGCGATGGATACTACGGTGGTGGTGGAGGAGCGGGCCTTGGCGGTGCCGTGTTCGTTCGCGAGGGTGGAACACTTCAAATTGAGAAGACCAGTGGGACAGGAAACGCCGGATTCTCAGGTGGTAGCGCTCTTGGCGGCGGGGCGGGGCCGTATTCTGCGCAAGCCGGTCAGGGAATCGGTACGGGAATGTTTCTCAACGATGTCCAAGCCACCATCAATGTGGCCAATGGGCAGGCCATGACCATCGCCGACACGATCGGCGGAAATGCCGGCGGAGGCATCGTCAAAAATGGTGACGGGACGTTGACCCTCAGTGGTGCGAACTCCTACACGGGCGGGACGACTGTTTCGGCAGGCGAGTTGATCGGCAATACAACTTCCCTCCAAGGCAACATCGACAACGACGCGGCAGTGCAGTTCAATCAAGCGGCCGACGGCACTTATTCCGGAGTGGTCTCAGGAACCGGCTCACTGACAAAAAGTGGCAGCGAGGCGTTGACGTTCAGCGGAGTCAACACGTACTTGGGAACGACCACGGTTTCCGCCGGACGACTTGCCATCAATGGCTCGACCACCAGCGCGACCACCGTGGCTGCGGGTGCGGAACTAGGCGGTAGCGGAACGATCACCGGAGACGTGATCAACAACGGACGATTGGCAGCCGGCAATTCCATCGGCACACTCAATGTCACGGGGAACTACACGGCCGCAGACAACTCGACGATGGTGGTCGAGATCCAACCGTCGCCGGCTCCCGTCGCGGGCACTGACAATGATTTGGTTGCCGTGACGGGAACGGCCACCATCAGCAATGTCGGCACCACGGTGCAAGTCGATGGGACGGCGGGCACCTACACCCACAACACCCAGTACACGTTCTTGACCACGACCGGTGGGGTAACAGGAACCTTTGGATCGATCACCGACAATCTGGCGTTCTTTGATGCGGCGCTGGGATACACGGCTAACAATGCTTTTTTCATGCTGACTGAAAACAGCAGCGACTACGCCAGTGTCGCCGGCACCGGCAATCAACGATCCGTCGCTGCGGCGATCGACCGCAACAGTGCGGGCGCCACCGGCGACTTCCGTGACTTGCTGGATGAATTTCGTCCGATGACGAACGCGCAAGTGCAAAACGGTTTGTCGCAGTTGGGCGCCTCGGTCAATGGCAGCAGCCAACAGGTCGGTATCCAAGGCACCAGCCAATTGATGGGCGTGCTGAGCAGGCAACTGCGAGGCAGCATGAGCCCAGGGTTCGGAGCGTCCAGTTTCAGTGGCGGCTCCGGCGGATTTGCATCGGCGCAGCGTACTGGCATCTCGGGGCCAAGCAGCAGCCCGGTGGCGGACTCGGCGATCGCATTGGTGAGCTATCAAGAAAGCGGCGGCGGATTGGCGGGCCCGTCCTATGATGGCGCATGTGACAGTCTCGGATGTGGACGTCGCAGCCCGTCTTGGTTGGGATGGACGACGGGTTATGGTCTGGGCGGATCGGCACAAGGCGACGGCAACGCGGACGGGATTCAGTATGGACTGGGCGGGGTCACGTTCGGGATCGAAAAGTTTGTCGATGATTGCACACGAATCGGTTTCTTTGGCGGTTACGTTGGGTCGCAAGTCACGACCGACAACACCAACCAAAGTCGGACGAGCAACGGCGGCAACTTTGGCACGTTGTTGACCCACGCCAGTGGCAACCACTACGGAATCGCAATCGGTGGGTTCCAGTTCGACGGGATCACCAGCGAGCGGAACATGCAAATCGGTGCCCTATCCGCAACCGCTGACGGCGAGACCAAAGGCTGGCAAACGTTCGCGTATGGTGAACGGGGCCTGAACTTGCAGTTGTCCGATGCGGTGTTGCTGCGTCCGTTTGCGGGCCTGCAATACGTCTACGCTCGTCAGAACGGGTTCACCGAAACGGGTGCCGGAGTGATGAACTTGACCGTCGACGGCAACGACACGCATTCACTGCGAAGTCTGTTGGGCGGCGAGTTGGAATTCGCCGCCTGGGCGTCTCGCGGTCTGCGGATCACCCCGCAATTGCGAGCGATTTACATGCACGAGTTTCTGGACAGCAGTACGTTGGTCAATTCGCAATTTGCCGGTGTCGGTGGCAGCGGCTTTTCATCGGAAGGTTTGGATCTCGGACGTGATTGGGGCATCGCCGGTGGCGGGTTGAGCAGCCAACTGACGGACCGCTGGTCCCTCCGTGCCGACTACAACCTCCAGTTCAACGAGCACCAAGTCCACCACGTCGGCTCGGGCACGCTGAGTTACGTTTGGTAGTTATCGCTCGACAGTTGCAGTGCGGTTACCCACGCAGGGACATCAGAGGGGCGGGCCTCTTTGTTGGGTTGTCCAGGAAAGCGAACCCGTTTTCGGCCCCTTGGCCGCATGACCGTCGCATCCACGCGAAGTCAAATCCTTATTGGTTATGTCCCGTACACGGGTTCCATTTGATTGTGGTCTGGCCTGCGAGCAATCGTTCGTTCATTCTTTGAGTCGAACGCGGACGCTTGATTCTATCGTAAAGTCGAGCTTTGACTCTTCAAGTACTTCCTGCCCGATACAGCTGACCCGAAGGGTGTATTCTCCGGCGGGAAAAGGAGCCCCTTTGGGATGGCCATAGTCATCTCCGCCCGACCAATTGCAACCGTCCCATGCAAAGGTGCTCGAATACGAGCCTCTTGTAATTGTGGTTGGCGTCGTAGAGGGGAGGTCTCCAAGACCGAGATTTATTAAACGGTAACTTTGTCCATTGCCAGAGAGTTCCTCGAACGGAATGGGTCCACTGAGCCCGGGTAACATCGCATGTCCCGAATCTAGCGGAAGCGGGATTATGCCTGACACGTCACGATGAACGACAATTTGATATGCAATGGAAATTCCCTTGGTCGCCTCTTCGAGTGTGTAACTGTATTCAGCCTTCGGAAACACAATTTGAATGTCGCGACAAATACTGCGGTCATCATTGGATTCAGCTTCGACAGAACCGGGCGGCGTATCCGTGCAACCTTGGCTAAAAACGACGAGACCGACTACCAGTGCGTAAAACGCAATCAGCTTGGACATTGGAGCACGCTGCGGTTCGATTAGGGACACAACGTTTGGGATCAGCGAGCGGCGAGAGAAGACTTGGATGTCATGGAAGGACGTTGCCGCCGCTTCGTTGCATCCCATGGTTCTTGCTCGTCCGCGCCATCGTACTCGTACTCAGCGCAGCGGTACTCGTACTCGACTCCGGGCTCACCGACAGTTTCGGCACGTGCGATCAGTCGGGTCAACATCGATACGATTCGCTTGAGCATCGCCTTGAGTTTCGAATTCCGATCCGAGTTGAGGCCTTTGGTCGCGGTGAGGACATCCTGGATTGCAGCGCACTCGAGCGTTGAACCGCTCGCGATATCGAGAAAACGATTGCGGTCTTTGAGGCTGCAGTTTTCCGTTGCCTTCGGCGATATTCAGCGGGATCGATTGAGCCGCACGTAACCACTGGTCGCGAGCGTGACGATGCGGGCCTTCCAACGACCGTGCAATCTCAAACGACGATGCGACGTAGTCGATCGATAGACGGTAAACGTCGAGTCGGTCGTGGTCGAAGATGGGCTCGGTCATCAGGATTCGTTTCGAGTAGGAGTACGAGTACCGGGCTGCGCCCTGAGTACGAGTACGATTTCAGTGCCAGAACGGTCGGGATCAGCGGGTGGCGGGAGACGACATTGATCTCACCAGGAAACGCACCACCGCCACTTCGTTGCAGTACGCCCGACATGGGCGTGATCTTGTGGGGTGCAAGTCCCCCTGTACTTCGTTCCGGTTTCTTTCGATGAGTCAGTCTACCAAATGTAGCTCTGAAGAAAGGCAGTCCGAGGCCATTCACCAAGCAACCCGGAGCAACTGCGGGGAGGTGACAAACCGTGGGGAGGAAACCTGCGAAGATGATCGGTAAGCCAGCAAAGAATCGTCGCTGGACATCTTCTCGCCAGGCCCCGCCAGGTGACGTACAGAAACTTGATACGAGGCCGACGACTCCAGGCCCGTCGCGGAGCGATCCCTTGGATCACAGTGGGCTGCTGATCGAGAAGCCGTACCGGAAGCCCGGCGGATGCCTTGCGACTCGGAAAAGGGGACGACTCGGAAAAGGGGACGGGGGTCAATTGGCGTGATGCGTTGTTTTTGACCCCCGTCCCCTTTTCTTGGCCGGTCACATGCGTCTCTTTGAGTCAGCGACAGAACGCTGACGATCAGCGGGTCGATGGAATTGGCCAATTGGTGTGGTAAAACGATAGGTATTCCAATTCGATGACGGCTCAAAAGCCGATTAAGCAATCGACTCCGTTGCATCGTTTGGTTATTGGATCGTTGTGCGAGAAAACAATGCGTTGGTTGTCGAGTTTGCTAAAAGTTTCGTTTTGGCAGCGAGTTGATTACGAGCAAGAGCAAGAGTATCGCGACGCGGTCGCGTGGTATATGCAGTTCCAGCCGACGTCCGAGAATTACGAACCAGTTCTAAATTTTGCCGAAGCGAAATACGAAGAAATTCGCGGCGCATTTGATTTGGTTGACAAGAAGGCAGAGTGGTGTTTCGGTTTAGCGTCTGCTGCGTCCGCCGCCGTGATCGCGTTCCCGGATCGAGCGGGCCTCTCGTTTGTTGCAGTGCTGCCGGTCGTTGCCATATTGCTTTGGAGTATGCACCTCGCACTGCGCTGCCGCGTCCCTTGTGATGTTCCGTCAGCGTTCGGCATCGAAAACGCCATCGAGCGTCACGAGTCGACGAACCAATTCCTCGCGTGGCGTTCAGCAAGTTTGCATTGCGCCACGAAGGGTATGGAACGTATTGTGGCATGGAAAACAGAAGCACTAGTTTATGCGGTTCGGATGCTCGTTGCCGCTATGATTGCTCTGTGTTGCCTTCGCTTGGTTTCGGTTTTGTGGGTCGGATGACCTTTTTTGGCACGGTGGATGGTTTCGGTTTGTTTGGCGAGTTGTACGAGCGTTTGATTCTCGTTGTTGGGTCTGGTGGCGGATTCTGGTTTCCATTTGAGTCATCGTCTGTCATTCATGTTCTCCAATAACGAATTGCGATCTATCCGCTGGTCAGGCGTTGAAAAAACTCAACGTTGATGGTTGAGCTGATCGCCTGACTTGCGAATAGATCGTGCGTTGAACTTTGTCGCCGCACTGGATTGGGCGGGGAAGCGAATCAGGGCGTCTGATTCGCTAGAAAGAGTCTACCAGATACGATTCTTGGTATGGCCGGGAAGCGGCAAGGCCGGGCAAGGGCAGTTGAATCGCCGGTGGGCGATCTTGCTCGCGTTCCTTTGCACTTTCTACCTGAGTTTGCAGGTACCAATCGTGAAAGTCCTCTCCATAGGACTCCGCCCAGAACTTCTGATGCGATTCGCGTTGCAGGTCGGCATACCACCACGGGCAAGGCTGCCGATTAACGTGTGATTGGTGGCGATTAGTGTTCCAGAAAGTGAGAACACTAATCTTCGCTAATCGCACACTAATCACTTTGCCGTGAAGGTTCGTCCAGCGCTCATTGGCGGCGTCAAGCGATCAAGCAACCACCACGGAGTCTAGCGAGCGACCGCCTAACAGTCACGAAGCTTGGCAATCGACCGCGCAACGACGAACAGCAAGAACGGCGGACGGACGAATGATTTTCCACTTCAAAAAATCTCGCAAGCCGCCCTCCTTTGCGTGGCACGGTGCGGCGTTGTGGGTTGCGTTCATGCCATGTGCGGCCGAGCAGCGGTAGTTGATTAAAGCGGAGTCATGTCGAGCGATGCGACCGCTACACGAGGCTGAGCACAAAGGTCAGGGCGAGCAATCCGAGAATCCACCGGCGGGAAGGACCCGCGAAGATGGAAATCGCGGCGGTTATGCCAATCGGGAAAAGAAAGAAAACGAATAGCTCGATGAGATCGAAACCTGCTTCGCGTGGGGAGAAGTACCACGGCCATTTACCCCACCGGGAACCAGCGAATCGAAGCAGCAATGCAGATGCAAGCAAGAGGCCAATTGTTGCAAATATGCGTTCGCGCCATGTACTCCGATGGCGTTCATATAATGCATTCCGCTGTGGTTCGGATGCGTCGGACGGATTGGGCGTTTCGTTCAGCATGAAAAAAGCTCAGGGCGAAAGTGCACAGTCGGCGAACGGTGGACATCACGGGGGACGGACGAAAGACTCTCCACTTCAAAAAAACGCGCAAGCCGTCCGCCTGTGCATGTCATGGTTCGCCCTGCTACTGATTCAGAAGTGGTCACCTTGGCCACCGAGTTCGATCGGAACTCCGTTTTCGTCAAATAGTATAGAGAGTCCATGCTCTGGATCCTAAACGCACTCGAACGACACACAAAAATAGTGATCCGGCCGCGGTTGTTCCGATACAGCGATTCCGGGTTCTGAGAGCAGCGTCCAGATCTCGGACGCGGTCGCAATCGGCGGCGTCACGCTGTCTCCACCGGCCATGGAGCCATAGATTTCGGTTTGGTATGCGTTGTAGATGAACGATTGCAGCCTAAGACGAGTGTCAGTCGGGAGCCCGCAAGCAAATCCAAGTGCCGTGCGTTCGGCGTCGCCAATCAGTTCGGATGTTCCTTCGACGACACACTCAGTTTCACGATCGAGCCATGGAATGTCGCAAACGCCTTCCCAGTAGTGTTCCGAATAGCTAAAGGTCGAAAGGTTGAAAGGTCGAGTGGGTCACGCGTCATGGAAAGCGGGAAATCTTAGTGGGCGAACGCCAGGGATAACCGGGGAAGTGTGGTCGTAGCGGAGGCGGGTATAATGCCGAAGGCAACCCGCCGTAGCGGAGAGCACACTTGCTCCGGTTCAACGCCATGGTTATCCGCCGATCTCATGAACTCGTGTAAACGTAACACCAGAAATGCTGGCGTCAATTATCGCACGACGAAGGTCGCCTGAAACAATCATCGAATCGAAAGCACACCCAATAGTTCCAGATGGTGAGTCAGGAAAATTGCGGATTCGGAACAGATGGCACGGGTCACCGTAGAATGAGCGTGGCCACGGGAAGGAGTAACGAGATATCTCGATTAGGTTGCCGCTATCAATACCACGACGATATTCTGCGTTGTCGTCGAGAGTCGTGCAGTAGAGTGGGTGCAAGAGGCACAGGTCAGTTCCATCACTACACGACAACGGAAGAAGTTCCGCATCACAATCGAGAAATGGCTTCAGGCGATCGCGTGCAAATTGATCAAGTCCGAATTCATGATCGATAGAGTATACATTCGGCCGATGCTTTTCCTGAAAGATTTGGATTTCTGGTGGGTTCCAGATCGCCGACAGTCTGAGAGTCGTTAGAACGACGTCGAGATCATCTGGTTCGCCCTCGTATGAGCCACAACTCCAGTCGAGATCTCCACTTCGGTTGTATTCGGTCTCAAGTGTGTAGAAAATCATGAAGTAAGTCGGGGAACGTAGAGATCACCGCGTTTAGTGATCGGAGCGGAGGCGGTAAAATGGCGAATCCAACCGCCGTAGCGGAGAGCACTAAACTGCGGTGCATCGCAATCGTTATCCGTCAATTGCTGGATCGAAGTGTCATATAACTTCAGCTAAAAGATACACCCAGAAATTCAAGAACATTCAAATCAAGTGCCGGTTGCGCAAAAGCGAAAATTAGCCAAGTGAAGGCAGTGCATTTACCAGCACGGTCTAGCCAGTCCGTTTCCGAGGCAGGTACAGATGCGAGATTGAGAGCCAGCCATGCACTGATCGCCGCACCAGCACCAGCAAGAGGGTTGCCGGAAAGCGAGAAGGGTGCCATGACGACAAGAAAGCTGACTGGAACCGCAGAATTGAAGAGTGCATCCCAGTTTGTAGGAATCTGAATTAGGGAGACCAAGAATATCGAAAGTACGCAAGCGTTTCCGCGGGAGGCGACGAACTCACGCCTGGCGGGCCTGCGGCGCAGGATCATTGCCGTTAGGTATACAGTAAAGATATAGAGAAAGTTACCGGCAGATGACCAGGCGAATGTCATCGTGTTGCCGTCCGACCAATTTGCGTTGCGTCCATCCCAGTGCCGATTCGCGAATAGACAAACCGCGAACGCCACTGCGAACGCAGCGACCAGGAAGACCAGGTCAGCGATTCCGAATCGGCGTTTGACGGGGTCCATATTTCGCAGGTGTATTCAGTCGGATAACGTTACCCGTCATCGAGGACGGACGATTGATTTTCGATTTGTGAAACCGCGCAAGCCGTCCTTCGGTGCACGGGATGGTTCCCCGCGATTGTGACATGATGTGCCGGGCATGTCCAACACGTCACCTACAGATCGAAAACAGGCGTCAATTGTAGTTTGCCATCGGTTCCGATTGAGGCGACATTCATACGCCCACAAATCATGGCGACAGTTCCGGGCTCGGCATCTGGGTTCTCCACCAACCACGATTCCGTGGTTTTTTCGGCTTGCTCTTGGATGTCTGGACGAGCGTAGAGCTTTTGCGCCACTTCGGGATGGCGGATTGATGCCAAGTCTGTTGCGGCGCGGCACGAGATATCGACCGCCCACGTTTCGTCAGCGGTCAGTTTTCCAGATTCCAGCAGTTGTTCGATGATCGGTCCGAGTCGCTCAAGATCGGAGATGCTGAAATCTTTGGCAAACATTCGACATCAAGTTGCAGATTGGAGATTGTCAGTCGGGGAACGCTACGCATCACTGGGCCGGCGGTGAAGACGTTCCAATTGAATCCGGCCCGGCCGCCGGCTCCAGTGCAGTACGCCCGACATGGGCGTGATCTTGTGGGGTGCAAGTCCCCCTGTGCTTCGTTCCGGTTTCTTTCGAGGAGTCAGTCTAACTCGGAAAAGGGGACGAACTCGGAAAAGGGGACGACTCGGAAAAGGGGACGACTCGGAAAAGGGGACGACTCGGAAAAGGGGACGACTCGGAAAAGGGGACGACTCGGAAAAGGGGACGACTCGGAAAAGGGGACGACTCGGAAAAGGGGACGACTCGGAAAAGGGGACGACTCGGAAAAGGGGACGACTCGGAAAAGGGGACGACTCGGAAAAGGGGACGACTCGGAAAAGGGGACGACTCGGAAAAGGGGACGACTCGGAAAAGGGGACGGGGGTCAATTGGCGTGATGCGTTGTTTTTGACCCCCGTCCCCTTTTCTTGGCCCGTCCCCTTTTCTTGGCCGTCCCCTTTTCTTGGCCGTCCCCTTTTCTTGGCCGCGTTGGTGCGTTGACATGGATCTTTCGAAATTCTTCGATCGAGTCCAGCACGACGTGCTGATGTCACGCGTGAGCCGCAAGGTTCACGACAAGCGATTGCTGAAGTTGATCGGACGCTACCTGCGAGCCGGAGTGATGGTCGATGGTTTATGCCACCCCAGCGAAGAGGGGGCGATGCAAGGTGGTCCGCTTTCACCGTTGCTCTCCAACATCTACTTGGATGATTTGGACAAGGAACTGGAGAAACGGGGGCTGCCATTTGTGAGGTATGCCGATGATTTCGTGATCTTCACGAAGACAGAAGTTGCCGCACAACGTGTGTACGCGAGCGTCGAACGCTTCTTGCGAGACCGCCTGAAGTTGACCGTCAATCACGACAAGAGTTCAATCCGTCGAACGGATGGGCTGGAGTACGTGGGCTACGAATTCCGTGGCTTCGGCGGACAGATTCGGGTGAGCCCAAAGAGGCTCGATGCGTTCAAACGGCGTGCCTCGGAAATCTTTCGAAAGAGCCGAGGCGTGTCGATGAAATCGCGTCTGCGTGAGTTTCGCTCTTATGCGTTGGGTTGGATGGGGTACTTCGCATTGGACCAAGTCAAGACAACGTTCGTCAACTTGGACAAGTGGCTGCGGCGACGAGTCCGAGCTTGTTACTGGAAGCAGTGGAAGAAGTCGAAGACTCGACTGAAGAAACTGATTTCCTTGGGCGTGTCCCACCGTGTCGCTCGCGGTTTTGCGATGAGCGGCAAGGGTGCTTGGCGTCTTTCCATGACGTCGGGTGTCCAGCGGGCTTTGTCGATCGAATACCTGACCGCCGAGGGCTTGTTGAATCTAGAAGAGCGTTGGCACTCGTTTGCATCCTTGAGACGAACCGCCTAGTGCGGTCCCGCATGCTAGGTGGTGTGGGAGGGGGCCCGGGCAACCGGGCCCCTATCCCGATCGCGATGGTTACCCGCCATTTTGCGTTGTGCTTCGGTCGGGATATGTACCGACGGAAACCAAGTGAGCCCAAGTCGGGAAGTCAATGTCTGCCAGCGATTGGTCAAGTGTATCGGGATCTTGTGCGATGAACCACTCATCAATCGCGTCCTGAAGTGTGTTGTCGACGGCACCGTTGCTGCTTGCATCATCCGGCAGATATAGACCCAGTAGCGGTATATCCCCAGTGTTGTGTGGAGTCCCACTCGCAATGATGTCGATCTCGGCGGTTACGGGCAGGAATGGTGCGATAACGTCAATGTTGCGTCGGACGTGTTCATAGATGCGAACCAGTTCGTCGCACGACGCGTGCACGTCAAGCGGAGTCATCAGGAGGGAGTAACCACGAGTCGCCATCGATGAGTAATGTTGGGTGCGGAGATTTCAGTCGGGTAACGTTACGGATCACGTGGTCGCCGCGAACGACTGACCACTCAATTACACCTAACTCGGCGACTCACGTGCATCCGATGGTTCCCCGCCCTTGTTCCCCGCGTTGCGCATGGCATTCAATTCGGATTCGGGCGGGATTAGTTTGCCCCGGCGTTCCATTGGCAACAATCGTTCCCGCACATCGTACCAAACTTCGTCATCCTCGCATTCAATGCCAAGCAGCAGCAGGTCCATGATGCCAACAAATTCAAAGTGGACCGTGTGCCCCTCGTCATTGAGGTAGGAGTGCTCCGCCTTAGCGGCACGTCGTTTCAATTTCTTGAGAGCGGCTTGTGGGGATTTTGCTTCGATCACGACGATCCGTTCTTCGCAAATGCGACGCTTTCCAGGGTCGCCGTCGACGTCGACGCGAAACTGAAACAGGAGTTTAGCTGAGTAGCGATCCACGGCATTAAGTGCTCTGGTCTGATGTGTAAAGACGTATCAGTGACCTGAAGTCAGTCGGGGAACGTCCGGCATCACCGGGCGGGGAGATTAAAGTTGTCCATTTCAGATTCGGCCGCAAGCCCCGCTCCGTGTGAATGCCATGGTTATCCGCTTCATCCAATGGTTTTAGCGGCATCGGATGATCTACCGCGATCACGGGCACGAAGGCCTTGCCGTACGACGACCGGAACCATCGCAAGGATCACTAGAGCGAACAGTCCGTCGACCACCGGTCCTAACGCGAGGTTCGCACCATCGAGTGCCCAAGCGTCCGCATAGCGAGGGTCGTCCGGCGTCATGTTCGCCTCCGCCCACTCCCGCCGCAACCGCCACTTCTCTTGGATCTGCGAACCCGACCACGTCGTCGCCACAGCAGTGAACGCCAGGCCAACGGGAACCTCTAGGAAACGCTTCAGGCGCGATCGACTGAGCGATAGTAGGGCAAGCATGATGCAACCGAACCATAGGGTAGCGGAGTAGCCCCAGGCAAAGTCGTTGTGGTGTGCCGCGTTCCACGCCTGTTCGTATGCCGTCATATCTTTCACCGGGTCACCGACATCGGATAACGGCGGCGATCAGCGGGCCGGGAGATTTGATTTTCCATTTGTGAAACCTTGCAAGCCCGGCTCCGTTGCATCGCATGGTTCCCCGCCTTGTAACCGAGCAAGCTTGTCTCGCCGGGCTTCGACTTCGAGGGTTGTTAGAGCTCTCGTTCCATTTGAAGCGAATATTCGTCCAAACGCAAGAAGCGCAGCGAGCCCGGATACGAGTGGTGAAGAAACAACAAGAAACGCAGCAACAAGTGCGTTGTCGACCAATCGAGTAGGATCAGAAATGACCCAACGACCCGCGACAATAGCAACAGAAAGCAAAGCAACGGTCCAAATCAAAGTAATTGTGCCAGGCATCCCGAGCGTCAGCCGAGTACAGCAATTGGAGCACTCGCATCCAGGGCGGATGATAGGTATTCGGCGAAGCTTCTGGCCGCAAACTGGACAGCAGTTGCGACGGAACGACTGAGCCATCGAGGAGGCTTCAACTGAGGGATGGTATGGATTTTCCATCAGCGAGCACTTCAGTCGGGGAACGCCTGCCGTAACCGGGCACGAACGGAAGGCTTTGATTTCAGTTGCCGCGTGATTGAGTGCTCCGGTTCACGGCTTTGTTCTGCCATCGTCATTGTCGGGTAAGTGGCCAGTCAATGCGAGATCGAGTGTGTTACGAAAAGCCGCATCATCAATAACCTTGAGGGAACGATCACGCACTCGCTCCGCCTCGCTCAGTCGACCATTAAGCGACAACAATGCAACGAGTGTAGCAGATTCAGTCTCAAAATGCGGTCGAGCAAATTTGGGTGGAGCCGATTCTATATCCTCCCATGATTCCTCGTGTTCCAAGCTGATCTCGTACGCAGCAATCGACGTTTCGATTCTTTGCTCCCATTCGAGAAACGGGGCGCATTGTTGGTACATGCCGTCTGCAACCAATATTCGCTCAGCAACGTGATAAAGACGTTTCGCATTGTCTGGATAGTCATTCGCGATCTCCATGAACAGGTCGATCGTTCGTTGGTTGTGACCGAGATATCCGTTGAATGCAGAGACATCGTGAAACGATTCAAAGTCGCCGTGATTGTTGCGACATCGCCGTTCTAGGTCATTACGAAGGTTAGTGAAAGCATCCAATGCGGGCGGATACTGAGATGCAAGATCCAACCAGTAGCCCAAGGCGAAGGACAATCGCACGCCACCCATTCCGCGCTCCGATCGTGACGCTTCGTGGAACCACACGAACTTTTGCAGCGCGTCTTCGTAGCGTCCTGCTTGCGAATCATCGACCGCAGAGTCGAGTACGTCGGAAGGACTGTCGTCCGGTTGAGGTGTCCAAGCCATAGAGCCTCTATCTGCCAGAACGTCGCCGATCACGGGGCGGCGACGAAAGATTCTCAATTGTTAAAAAACGCGACTTCGCCGCTCCCGTGCATCGGAATGGTTCGCCCCAAAAATTGCTTTGAAAATCCAGGGTAGCACAACACTTAGAAAAATCGCATTCAGACCAGCGAACACAAAAACAATCGGAAAAAGCCACCGTTCGCGAAACGTGTCAATCTTCGATGTTGATGGATCGCTTGCGTCGTAAATGACATCAACAAGATCGCCCACCGAATGTGCCGGTGGTGATGACGAAACGGAGCCCTGTATTCTATGCACAGTACCTTCGACTTGGTACTCGACAATTGGGGAAGTCATTTCAGCTCCAACCATCTCTACCACCGTACCGCCGGTCGTGCTCTTCCCGAGCCCAACGGAGACGCTGTAAATCCCCAGAACAATTCCGACCAATGCAAAAACTCCGCCGGCATACCGAAGAAACCGCAACGACCACGGTGGAAGGTAGGGACGCGTTGCATCGTTGCGAATCTGTGCGGCAGCTTCATCGACTGAGAGCTTTCCAGATTGCACGCTTTCGAGGACGCTTTCCACGTTTGGCAGTGGTGGATTGAGGCCAAGAAGGTTTCGTAGCTTCCGGAGCATAATGCAGATTCAAGCAAAGGACGGTGTCAGATGACTCGTGGGCGAACGTCCGCGATGACCGAGTCGCGGCAATGTCGTTTCCATTTCAAAACGACTCACCCGCGACTTCGGTCCATCGCATGGTTCGCCCAGCCTTGTTAGCAACGGGAATAATCAAACTCTGGCGTTCGTTTCTGAAGCAGCTCGCCAAAAATCCAGTCTAGCATCTCAGAGAATGAACCAACAACGTACGACGCTCCATTCTCGTGCGATAAGTACCCGGAATCGCCGGACGAGTTGCAAACCATCATGTCGCCACAGGACGAGTTGCCAAATACAGTCGTTGTGTCAGCCGGAAATGTTGGATTTGTTGACGGTGTCCCGTAGTCGTCGACGGAGATTCGGTTGCGACAGGGAAAAATGCCGCCAGCAAAACCGATCGAATCCCAATGCGCTATGGACAGGCAATCATAAAACGAAGTGAATCGGTTGTCGTCACAATCCCCAGTCGGCGCGCCAAGCATGCAAGCGTATTGGGTCGGGTGAAACCATTGGAATGCAGCAGTCGTCTCGCGGTCCATCATGTACGTGTCAGCGAGAAGCAGAGTCCAGCGACCGTCGGCGACAAAGTTGGCCAGATAGTTTCGCAGGCTGGGTATCGTTGTCCGTGACGCGATTTCAGAAAAGTATGCCGCGGGATCGCGGAAAGCAACCCGAACGGAATCGGTGATGATGTCGCGATGCGAGTCCGGCACGGAAGCTAAATCGTCGCCGTCAGCGAGGACCAATGTTGTGCCGCCACCGTCGTTGGGTCGTGTCATCATTTGAATTGGGCGAACGGCGGCGATATGCGGGTCGCGAGATTGGACGTGAACTCAGGATGGACGGCGCCGCGACTCCGCATCATCGCGTGGTTCATGCCTTTTGGCTCAAGGCCGTCGAACATCGGTTCAACCAAACAATTTAACAGAGTCTGTGATGGCACGGGTGTTGGGGGCAACTTCCACTTGGCGTCAGGCGGCGGATTGTCTTCAGCAGTACTGGATCAGGCGTTGGATGTCTTGTTCAGCGCTGGGTCGGGCGTCGGATGTCATGGTCAGTGTTGGTCTAGGCCCGGGGCGGTCTTGTACGCCACCACGCAGTTCAATGTTACTCAACACACGCGACGACGAATCAAGTACCCGTCGGTGCTCAGCCACCAGCATGCATGAACAATAGATTCAACCCTACTCAGTAGGGTCGTATTCGGGAAATCGCGTGATACGGGGCAAGTGAGTTGGGGTGTTTTACCAATATCACTCAACTCACTCGCGTGTTGGAAATTTTAACGGCTGCGCGTTGCTGCGGCAATGTTGCCATTCCAGGGTGTCCTTCTGATGACACCTGCAGGCTTCGAGATGGTCGTGGCATCGGCGGATGATGTCAGTGAAAGTGACCAAACATGGTTTCCGAAGTGGCTTCGGCGGGATGCCGGCAGACAACAAAGAAGTGTTCGTCATCCTGGATCGGAAAGCTTTTGTCGCGTTGCTGATAGACATGGCCCATGCCACGGGTGTGGTAGTGAGCAGCGTCCTTGTGAAAGATCTCCGCTCGTCGATGAGCGCGATTCAAGACGTGGTGCAGTCCGCCCGCTTCGTCGGCACGAGGTGGCGTTGTCACTTGCCGAGGCATCACTTGGCAATGGCACCCCAGTCAATTGGTTGCTCTGTCAATTGGTTAGCCTGGGCGGTGTTGACGGTGACAACGAAACCTGACGCGGCACGCCGGTTCACCGGGGTGGTCCGTTGAGTGAGCGAAACCGCTTGGGGTGCGACGTTGCTATCTTGGTGTGGAGAAGGATTGGCGGCGGGACAGCAAAATGTTTTTTGGGAAGATGGGAGAGGGGATGGGCATGGGGAATCGACTTCGAAATCTCTTCCGCCAAAGCGCGTGCGTTGTGCGAATGAAATGTCCACTCGCAGTCAGTCTCGGCGTTCTGTTGGCAGGGGCGGATGTGTCCGCCGAGCCCAATGACGAAATCCAATCACCGCACATCATTCACATCGTCGCGGATGATTTGGGGTGGAATGACGTCGGCTTTCACGGCAGCGACATCCGTACGCCCAACATCGATCGGCTGGCCCGTGAATCGGTGATTCTCAACCGGTTTTATGTGACTCCCATTTGCTCGCCGACTCGCGCAGGCGTGCTGACTGGTTTGTATCCGTTTCGATTTGGAATGTGGGGTGGTGTGGTCTCACCGACAAAGCGACATGGCTTGCCGCCGGAGCTGGAGACAATTCCAGAGCGTCTTTCGAAGCTTGGCTACGAGCATCGAGCGATGTTTGGCAAGTGGCACTTGGGGCTGGCGTCGACTTTGTTTCATCCGCTTCGCCATGGGATGACGGAGTTTTACGGCCACTACAACGGAGCGATTGACTACTTCCGTCGCGAACGTTTTGGCGAGTTGGATTGGCATCGCGATCACGACAGCGTCCAAGAGGAAGGTTACTCGACGGATTTGATTGGTGACGCGGTGGTGGATTTCATCGATCGGAACGCGAACGGAGGGCCGGTGTATGCCTACGTGGCGTTCAACGCACCGCATTCACCGCTGCAGGCGAAGCGGTCGGATCTTGACGCCTACGGTTTCGATCCGGATGGAAAGTTGGCTCCCAATACCGACCGCAAAATCGCGAAGCGGGAGAATGCGTTGAACTATGGCGAACGCGGCAAAGGCAATTCCATTCGACAAACGTTTGCGGCGATGACGACCGCAATGGATCGCCAGATTGGACGGATCTTGGATGCGATCGATCGGAATGGGATGCGAGAAAATACCTTGGTCGTCTTTCACAGTGACAATGGCGCCGATCCCAAGCATGGTGGGAGCAATGAACCACTTCGCGGGAACAAGTTCACGACGTGGGAAGGCGGCGTTCGTGTGGTGGCCGTGATGCGTTGGCCTGCTGTTTTGCCTGCGGCTGCGAAGTTTGATTCGGTTGCCAGCTACGTGGACCTGTTGCCGACCATGGTGGCGGCCGCGGGCGGTTCGCCCCCCGGACAGCTCGATGGCGTGAACCTGTTGCCTTGGTTGACCGGGAAGGCACCCCGGCAGGAGCGAATGATTTTGTTGGATGCGAGCACCGTCGTTTCGGACCGATGGAAGTGGAAGGACGGCGAGTTGTTCGATTTGCAGCGGGATCCGAATGAAACCCAGTCGGTTGAGGATCCAGACCGGGATGTGGTCCGTGGTTTGGAGGAATCTTCAAAGCGATTTGCATCACTGGTGGGACCTGCGTTTGAGTCCCAGCTGCCGGTGCCAGAACGTTGGCCGCCCCGGGACTGGAAACTGCCTGAGGAGTCACCGTCGATTCGCTGAAGAATGGAACGGTTAGTCGATCTGGAGTGCTCGGTTTGGACATGAAGCCGCAAAGGATTCGAAATGCCCCTTTGCGATGCTTTGCGGTGGGAATCGACCGGGGAGATTTGACGGGTGAATTGGCAGGGGCGACACTGAGTGGATTGCGAAGCCGCCTCGCCCAACGAACGTTTCACCATTTGAAAAGCATCATGAATCAAGCCGTCCCGATGTCGTCGCAAAGTCTGTTCCCCTGGTCCAAGCTGAAATCAACCGTGATCGTTGGTTGCGTGGTGGGATTGGCCAGTCTGTTTTCGGCGGGGGCTGAAGCCGCGGAGTCTGGGGCAGGGGATGATTCATCCACGCCGCGTCCCAACATTGTGTTGATCGTGGCGGATGACCTGGGATACAGCGAGTTAGGGAGCTATGGGCAAACCAAAATTCGCACGCCTCGCTTGGACCAATTGGCGGCGGAAGGGATCAAGCTGACGAACTTCTATTCCGGCAATGCGGTTTGCGCGCCGAGTCGTTGTTGTTTGATGACGGGCAAGCATCCCGGTCATGCGCATGTCCGCAACAACGGAGATCCTAAAATTGATCCGGTCGTTCGCGAAGAGCTCAAACTGGAATTTCCCGGTCAGTACCCGTTGCCGGTTGATGAGGTCACGATTGCGGAGCACTTGAAGTCGGTTGGTTATCGAACGGGCGCGTTTGGCAAATGGGGGCTGGGTCACTTTGGAACCACAGGCGACCCGAACGAGCAAGGGTTCGATCTGTTTTACGGTTTCAACTGCCAGCGTCACGCTCACAACCACTATCCAAAATTCCTGTGGCGGAACCGAGTCAAGGAGATTCAGCCGGGCAACGATCGCACATTGAATGGCGAGACGTATTCACAGGATCAATTCGTCAACGAAGCGTGTGATTTCATTCGCCAAAGCGTGGCGGAAGACAAGACCCAGCCGTTCTTCGCGTACCTGCCCTTCGCGGTGCCTCACCTTTCGATTCAGGTTCCTGACGAAGAAGTCGATGCGTATGACGGCGTGATCGAAGAAGCCGAGTATGAGCACCACGGTTATCTGAAGCACCCGCGTCCACGTGCGGGGTACGCCGCGATGGTGACACGCATGGATGAAGGCGTGGGCCAGATCGTGGACCTGATCGATTCACTGGGATTGGGCGAGAACACACTGATTCTGTTCACGTCGGACAACGGCCCGACCTACGATCGCTTGGGTGGATCGGACAGCGACTACTTTGATTCGGCGTCGGGCATGAAGGGTTTGAAGGGGCAACTCGATGAAGGCGGGATTCGCGTGCCCATGATCGCTCGTCAGACCGGTGTGGTGCCGGCGGGGCGGACTTCTGATTGGATCGGTGCTTGGTGGGATTTCTTGCCAACGCTGACGGAAGCGGCTGGGGTGGAAGTGGATCCGAGCACGACGGACGGCATCTCGTTTTTGCCATTGCTTCATGGAGACGACGCCGCACAGCAAGCTCACGAATTTCTGTACTGGGAATTTCCCGGTTACAGTGGCCAACAGGCGATTCGGATGGGCAATTGGAAAGCGATCCGCAAAGACCTTTCCAAGCGATTGAAGAAAGGCCAAACCGAACCGCCGGCGTTTGCTCTGTATGACTTGTCAAAGGATTTGGCAGAGTCCACCGACGTGAGTGCGTCGCATCCGGATGTGATGGCCCAGATCGAAGCAATCGCGAAGGAACAGCATGTTCCCAGCGAACAATTCCCTCTCAGAGCGCTCGACTGATGCGAAACACGTTGGCAGAGATCCGAGAGCACCTGAAAGATCATCCGTGGTTGATCTCGATGATCTTTCACACCGCCGCGTTGTTGGTGATGGGGCTGTGGGTCTTTCCCGACTGGATGGATCGCGAAGGTCAATTGATCACCGCCAGCTTTGCCGACCTGGGCGACCAGGAGTCAAGTTTCTCATTGATGCCAATCGCTGCGATTGAAATGCCCGAACTGGGCGATTCGGATTTGGAAGACGAGCCTGTTGAAACGTCGTTGACTTCGGAGCTCGCGGAGTTGGATCTGCCGGAGTTGATGCCGTCGGCGGAAGGGGTGGAGGCTTCGGCATTGGAGAAGCTTTTGCCGACGCCCGAGACACGCTTGGCGTCGATCCGGAAGATGATGGCCGAGGTCGGCGGATCTGAGTCGACGGAGCGAAGTGAATCCACCGCGGAACAAATCGGCGCCGCCGACGGGATTGAGTCCGCGACTCAGGCGGTCGAAAACGCGATTCGGGGCGAGTTGAAACAGGGCGACACGTTGGTGGTGTGGTTGCTCGATGCGTCCATCAGTTTGCAGCTGAACCGCGACCGGATGGCTCGCCGAATTCGCGAATTTTATGACGAGATTGGAGCACTGAGTCGGCCGGCCACCTCGGACGGGATCGAGAAACATCGCTTGTTCAGCAGCGTGGTCGCATTCGGCAAAGGAATCCAAGAGGTCTCCCGGCCTTCGTTGGTCGGCGTCAATGCGATCGATGCGATGACGCGAGTGCCGGTTGATACCAGCGGCGTTGAGAACACCATGGCGGCGGTGGACGGTGTCCTGGAACACTACCGATCCAAGCAGCGACGCAAGGAGCGTTTGATGGTGGTGTTGTTGACGGATGAATCCGGCGACGACGTGCAGAAACTCGAGTACACGATCGCGAATTGTCGCAAGTCCGAAGCAGTGGTGCACGTGTTGGGGCCCACCGCGGTGATGGGCATGCAGAAGGGATTGCAACGTTGGACCGCACCCGCTGCCGGTGGAGGAGCCGAGTATTTCCTGACCGTGGACCGAGGGCCGGAATCGGCGGTGCCGCAGCGGATCTTCTTGCCGTACTGGCATGAGGCGGATGTGCCGCTGAAGAACGTGAAGATGCAACCGGTGTCGGCGATGCCGTGGTATGGCAGTGCCTATCGCGAACGGGTGTTGTCAGGTTTTGGACCGTATGCGCTGACTCGGTTGGCGTTGCAAACCGGCGGGACATTCACGCTGTACGACGACGGTGTGTCGGATCAGTACGACGTTGGGAAACTACGACAGTACATGCCGAGTTATCGCTCGGTCACGGACGTGCGATTGTCGGTCCAGGGCAGTCTGTTGCGATCGTTCGTGGTGCAGGCAGCCGATTGGACGATGCAAGAAAAGGAGCAGCTCGCTGCGCCTCGGATGTTGTTCATGGGAAAGCGATCGCCGATCGATCCGACTCAGTTCACAGCGATGTACGTCACCCCCGCCGAGTTTCGGTCTCGGTTCAGTGTGGCGATCAAACGCGAGCGTGCTCGCAGTGAAGCGGCGTTGGAAGCGCTGGATCAATTGCTGGAGGATTCACAGACAAACGATTGGCGAGCTTTGCTGGAGGGGGAAGAATCTGCACGTTGGCGAGCTGCATTCAGCCTGGCTCACGGAAGGTCGCTGGCTTCGATGGCTCGGTACCATGAATACATCGCGGCCTGTGATCGAGCGAAGAACGCGATTCAGTCCGACACCAACATGGTGACTTTCATGCCGTCCTCGCGGATGAACACTTCGCCGGGTGCGGCCCTTGCCGAGCACGCGACCCAGGTTCTGAGCGAGTGCGTCAGCGAGCATCGAGGAACACCCTGGGCGGAGCTTGCCAACTGGGAACTGGAAAAGCCGTTTGGAATTGAGATCCAAGCGAGATCGTTCCCCAGGCCAACGCCCCGGATCGGAGTGCCGCGAATGCCGATGAGTCGTTCTGGCGGTGGCGCTGGGATTTCAGTCCCGTCGCTGTAAGCAGGTCGGCAGGAATGATCAATACCAACCTTTTGACAGCCCAGCGTTCGCCCCGGTTGTGCGTGAAAACCGTGGCGAACGCCAACGGCTCACATACCCGATGAAACCTGCGTACCTGCTTCGTCGCGCTCCATCAGTGGATGGCGGGTTCTTCGCCGGGTGAGCGACCGGCGAGGAAGTCGAAGTCGCACCCTTGGTCGGCTTGCGTCACATGTTTCGCGTACAGCTTCATGTAGCCGCGAGCGGGCTCCGGTGCGGCGCCCGGTTGGTTGGCTCGGCGCCGAGCGAGTTCTTCGTCGTCGATGTGCCAGTGGATCGTACGTTCGGGAACGTTGATCTCGATCTCATCGCCGGTTTCGACCAACGCCAGCGGTCCGCCAGCGGCACTTTCCGGTGCGATGTGCAACACGCAGGTTCCGTAGCTGGTGCCGCTCATCCGAGCATCGCTCATGCGAACCATGTCGGTGACACCGGCTTGCAGGAGTTTTTGCGGGATCGGCAACATGCCCCATTCCGGGAATCCGGGAGCACCGAGGGGGCCTGCGGAACGCAGGATCAGGACGCTGTTTTCATCGACGTCCAACTCGGGGTCGTGGATGGATTTTTTCATCTCGGGGTAGTCGTTGAAGACCACTGCACGGCCGCGATGATGCAGCAGCTTTTCGCTGGCGGCGATGGATTTGATCACACATCCCGAGGGGGCCAAGTTGCCACGCAGCAAGCAGACTCCTCCGGCCGGTGAGACCGGGTTTTCGCGAGTTCGAATGACTTCGTCGTCGTGGACTTCCGCATCTTCGATTTGCTCGCCGAGCGTTTTGCCCGAGACGGTTGGACAATCTAGGTTCAACAGATCGCGAAGGCGTTGCAACAGGGCGGGCAGTCCGCCGGCTTCGAAGAAGTCCTGCATCAGAAAACGCCCGCCGGGACGCAGGTCACCGAGCACGGGAGTTTTTCGCGAGAGTTCATCGAAGCGATCCAGCGTCAGTGTTTCGCCCAGTCGGCCGGCGATCGCAATCAAGTGCACAATCGCGTTGGTGCTGCCACCGATGGCCAGCGACGTGGTCAGACCGTTGTCGATGCTTTGTGAGTTAAAGAACTGGCTGGGTTTGAGTTGTTCCCAGGCCATGTCGACAGCGCGGCGTCCGGTCGCGACGGCGAGTCGGGAGTGATCGGCCATGACGGCGGGAATCGTGGCGGCGGATGGCAACGTCCATCCCATGGCTTCGGCGACGCAGGCCATCGTGCTGGCGGTTCCCATCGTCATGCAGGTGCCGGCGGACGCGGCGATGCAGTTTTCGACTTGGTTCCAATCTCGGTCACAAAGATTGCCGGCGAGACGTTGGTCCCAGTATTTCCAGGCGTCGCTGCCGCTGCCCAGTGTTTGGTCTTTCCAACGGGCTCGCAACATCGCACCGGCGGGCAGGAAGAGGCTGGGGATGTCGGCGCTGATGGCGCCCATCAACATGGCGGGAACGGTTTTGTCGCATCCCCCCATCAGCACCGCGGCATCAATCGGGTGACAACGCAGGACCTCCTCGACTTCCATCGCCAACAGATTGCGATACAGCATCGTGGTGGGCTTCATCATCATTTCGCCGAGCGACATGACGGGCACCTCGACGGGGAAACCACCCGATTGCAGGATTCCGCGTCGGACTTCATCGGCTCGATCACGAAAATGTGAGTGGCAAGTGTTCAGTTCGCTCCAAGTATTCAGAATCGCCACGACCGGCCGGTCGCGGTAATCAATGTCGTCGAATCCCATCCCTTTCAGCCTGGAACGGTGCCCAAAGGAGCGTAAGTCGTCTCGGCCGAACCAACGGTGGGAACGCAATTGGGTTGGGTCACGGTCGGGATTGGCATTCATGGGAGAAGGTGGATCGATGGGGAAGGGATCAAACGGTAGGATGGACCCATTGAAACTGGGCGAACGCGTCACGTCCAAGGTGGGTTGCCGGACAGATTACCGACATTGAATGTCGCCGTGTGGACGAGGATTGCTTGCCATGACCGATTCGCTGCGAATTGTCGCCGTCCAAGTGGGAAGGTGCCGTACTTATCTCAAAGATGGCGATCCAGATCGACCCTGGATCTCCGCGATTGAAAAAAGTGTCGTGCACGCTCCGGTGCCTGTCTCGAAATTGGGTTTGGAAGGGGATGAGCAGGCCGACAAGAAACACCACGGCGGAATTGACAAAGCTGTTTTGGGGTACTGCGAATCCCACTTTGCGTTTTGGAAAACCGAATTTCCCGAGGTCCAGTGGGACTCAGGTGCATTTGGAGAGAATTTGACCTTCTCTGGAATGCTGGAATCGGAAGTTTGCATTGGTGATGTTTTTGAGTGTCAGTCAGACGATGCCCAAGGGCTCCGGTTGCAGGTTTCGCAGCCGCGCGAGCCGTGCTGGAAGTTGTCGCAGCGGTGGGGGCTGCCTAAGTTAGCAGTGCGAGTGCAACAAACACGGCGGACGGGATGGTATCTGAGGGTGCTGCAACCTGGGGTTGTCCAGGCGGGGCAGGAATTGCGGTTGATCGAACGTCCTCATCCTGAATTCACAATCGAAACGGCCAATGACGTTTTGTTTGCAAAGCCTCGTGATGCTGCGGCGGATCTGCGTTTGGCGGCTTGCGAAAGTTTGTCAGAGGCTTGGAAAGAAAACCTCATGGGTCGGAGTGCCACGAATGTCCAATGATCCCTCCGTCGATAACGCGGCCATCGATTCGCCTGGTGAGTCCCCCACGGTTCGTGATGGACCTGTTGTCGACACCACCTACATCCGTCGTTTGATGCATGACTTGAGTGCGCCGACGCGTCACGTGTCGATTTTTTCGGAGTTCGTGGACGAAGCGTTGACGGAGCCGTTGGACCTTGATGACGCACGGCGTTCGTTGGCAACCGTCCGAACCGCCGCGGTGAGAATGCAACAATTGACGCTGATGGTGTCGTTGCACATGAAGATGATCGAGCGGCTGCATGCAACGGCGAAGAATCCCAGTGCGAGATTTCAAGCAGAACCCTACTCTGTCGCGGAGGTGATTTCTGAAAGTTGGAGCTCGATCGGCGGCCGGGTTGACTCGTTGACCGTGCAGGGCGACGCCCAAACGTCGGTGGACGAAACGCTGTTGCTGGTTCCGTTGGAACAGTTGCTTCGCAATGCGTTGGGGTTTCAAAAGGAGTCTCGTCCGCTGCAGGTGCTCGTCTCGATCCAGCAGACTGGTGAACTGATCTCGGTGTCCATCGAAGACAACGGCATCGGAGTCGACACCAAGTACGCAGAAAAAATTTGTGAGCCGTTCGAGTGTTTGGGGACCGGCAAAGAACGACGTGACGGAGCCGGTTTGGGGCTGGCGGTTTCGACGTTGGTGATCAAAGAGCTGGGCGGATCGTTCCAAATGGAATCCGACGGAGAATCGGGAACCAAGGTGACCATGAGCTGGCCGCACCATTGCAATGCAGGCGACTCCGGCGTTGAATGACGGCTTCTGTTGATTGCCCGAGAAGCCTCTGTTCGAATCCTTTCCATGGACAACTCCGCCGTCGCCGCCGTTTTCGAAGAGCTCGCTGAGCTGCTTGAATTTCGAGGTGAAAATCCGTTTCGCATCCGTGCCTATCAGAACGGTGCTCGCGCGATTCGGGACCTTGACGAACCGATCGCCAATCTGGCTTCGGATCCCGATCAAGATCTCTCGAAGTTGTCTGGGATCGGCAAAACGATTGCGGAAAAGATCAAGGTGTTGCTGGAGACCGGCTCGCTGCCTCAATTGGAAGAGTTGCGAGAAGCGGTCCCCGAGGTGGTCATTCAGATGTCTCGCATTCCAGGGTTGGGGGCGAAAAAAGCCAGCAAGCTTCGCGAGGAGTTGGGCATTGAGTCGTTGGACGATTTGGCCGCAGCCTGTCGCGAAGGACGTGTCGCCAGCTTGAAAGGCTTTGCCAAGAAAACGGAAGCTGCGATTTTGGATGGGCTGGCGATCGCGAAAGCCGCTTCGGAACGGATTTACTGGTCCAAAGCGGATGATCTGGCTCGCGAGATCAGCAAACACATGCAGGCGTGCGACGCGATCAAACAAATGGAATGGGCGGGGAGTTATCGACGTGGCCGTGACACGGTCGGCGATTTGGATTTGTTGGCAGTTGCATCCGACCGAGAGGCCGCGATGGATCACTTGGCAACATTCCCTGGCGTGATGTCCCTCATTGGCAGGGGCGATACCAAGATGTCGATCCGTGTGGGCAAAGCGTTCCAAGTGGACATGCGATTGGTCGAGGCCGACCAATTTGGTGCCGCGCTGCAGTACTTCACTGGCAGCCAAGCCCATAACATTCACGTCCGCCGCATTGCGAAAGAGCATGGGTACAAGATCAACGAGTACGGCGTGTTCCGTTTGGACGACGAAACTCGCGTGGCGGGAGCGACCGAAGAAGAGGTGTACCAAGCCATTGACTTGCCATGGATTGCGCCGGAGTTGCGAGAGGATCGCCACGAATTCGAGTGGGCGAAAGCCGGAGAGTTGCCGGATCTGATCGACACCGAAGATGTGCTCGGCGATTTGCACATGCACACCTCCGCGACGGATGGTCAAAACACGATCGCAGAAATGGCCGACGCGGCGATCGAGCGTGGCTTGAAGTACATCGCGATCACGGATCACAGCAAACGAGTGACGATGGCGGGCGGATTGGATTCCGAGCGATTGTTGAAACAGTGGGAAATCATCGACGAGATTCGACCGCAGTACGATGGCCGGCTGGTGATCTTGAAAGGCATCGAGTGCGACATCCTCGAAGCCGGTGGAATGGACTTGCCCGACGAGGTGTTGGAACAAGGTGATTGGATCTTGGCCAGTGTGCACTACGGTCAAAAGCAACCGCGAGACCAAATCACGGATCGGATTCTGGGAGCGATTGAGAACCCGCATGTGGACTGCATCGCTCATCCGACGGGGCGGATCTTGAATCGCCGAGAGGCCTACGACGTGGACATGGACGCGGTGATGCAAGCCGCGAAAGAGAACCACAAGTTTCTGGAGCTGAACGCCAACCCCGCTCGCTTGGATTTGAACGACGTTCACTTGGCGGCCGCGAAAAAGCGTGGCATTCCGATCGTGATCAACACCGACGCACACGTCACGGACGGGTTGTGGGTGATGCGGTATGGAATCCGGCAAGCTCGCCGGGGTGGACTGACCGCGGCGGATGTCGCCAACACATTGCCGTACGAAGCGTTCGCGAAAAAATTGGCGGAAGTCGACCGATAAACCTCATTCGTTGAGGCAGCGAATTTCCAGCTGGTCGAGATTGCTTTCGTTGGCAATTGTCCGAATTGATTTCCCCCTTCCTTCCTTTTGAACTGTTGATTGAATTCTCATGGCACACCTGACCATCGTTGCCCACATCACCGCCAAAGAAGATCGAGTCGATTTTGTCAAAAGCGAGTTGTTGAAGCTGATTGCACCGACGTTGAAGGAAGAAGGGTGCGTGAATTACGATTTGCACCAAGACAATGAGAATCCCGCCCATTTCATGTTCTATGAAAACTGGGAAACGCGAGAGTTGTGGCAGCAGCACACTGCCGGGCAGCCGCTCAAAGAGTTTGGGACGGCGACCGAAGGATCGTTGGAGGGCATTCAGGTTCACGAGCTGACCCATCTACCTGCCAGCGGCCAAGCGAGTGTGTGAGAGTTCTTTCAGTCGTCCAGCAGGTGTCTTTCGTTATGTGAGCCGGTTGGCGTTCGCCACGGTTCCCACGCACAACTGTGGCGCACGCTGGACCGCGAAAACTGGAGAGTCCCCCCAAAACGCTAGGGCCGCCCCGTTGGGGCTTTGCAATCTTGGTCCCGCTGTAACCCAGGGCGTTGCCCTGGGCTGTCATAGGGCTGCTCCGTTGGGGCGAAGTCGTGGAACAGAACTTGCGCAAACCAATGCGCTCCACAACATCAAAGATTTCGTAGTCCAGGCGAACGCCTAAGCGACTCACGTGGTTCTTCCTGGTCACCTGCTCAAACTAGTTCGAGGCCTCGCATGGTGCCGGTGGCACTCGCGAAGGTCTCCACTTCCAGATCGAGGCGTTGCAGCATCGACGTGTAGAGGTTGGGCAGCGGGTAATTGTTGGCTTGATCAAACGCGAGGTGCTGGCCGTGGCGGAAGCCTCCGCCGGCAACCACAACGGGCATGTTCTTGGTGTCGTGTGACGAGGCGTTGCCGAGGTTGGAAGTCAGTAACAACATGGTTTGGTCGAGCAGGTTGCCGTTGCCTTCTGGGGTTTCGTGAAGCCTGCGAACCAAGTTGCCCCAGGATTGCATTTGGGCTTCTTCGATGATTCCAAGCTGCGTGATCTTTTCTTCGTCGCGACCGTGGTGACTGAGTTGGTGATAGCCTTGTTCGACTCCTTCCAAGGGCACGCGTTCACCTCCGCCATCGGTGTGCATGGTGATGAACCGGGTGCTGTCGGTTTGGATCGCCAGGTAGATCACATCGTGCATGGCCGATTGTTTGGCGATTGTGTGGCTGTTGTCAGACACCGGTTCCGGTGCCTTTTCGTTGACTTTAGGCTTGGCGCGTTCGGCCCAGCCTTGGTTCATGTCCAAGCGACGTTCCAAATCACGAACGCTGGTGAAGTAGGCGTCCAGTTTTTCGCGGTCGGAGGGACCGAGGCGGCGCTGCATGGATTTGGCTTCGGCGGCGACGAGGTCCATGATGCTTCGGCCTTCGAGAATGCGTTGCTTCTGGGCTCGCTGTGCTGCGGGGCTGTCGTCGATGAAAAGTTGCGCAAACAATTTCTGTGGCGAATTGATTGGCGGAATCATCGATCCGTTCGCGGTGTACGACGTGCTGGTCGTGCCATTGGAACTCAGCACCAAGGACGGGAAGCGAGTTTCGCCACCGAGTTCTCTGACCATCAGTTGGTCGAGCGAAATCGTGTTGCGAAAGTTCGATCCACTGTACGGAGCCGCTGACAAGATGCAGGGTTCGGCTTTGTGCCCGCCGCCGACGCCGGGGTGCGAGGCCCCGGAGATGACGGTGAATTGGTCGCGAAGATCTTCGATCGGTTTGAGGTAGCGAGTGGTTTCGTAGTCCCGGCCGCTCTTTTGAGGAAACAGAAACGGAGCGTGAAAACCAAGGGCGTTGCTGATCCCAACGAATCGTCGCGGTGGGTGGGCGGCCGAGGTCGCTTCGCGTCCAAAGGCTGGCACCATCGAGTCCAGCCAAGGCAGGGCCATGGTGATGCCTGCGCCGCGCAACACGGTTCGGCGTGACAGAGATTGATTGGTCACAAAGGGTTTGATTTTCATCGTGGCAACCAGGTGGTGTTGAGATTCGATTGAGTTGAGAGGGGGGCAATGCGTCGAGCTGTCGTGACGACGCTCGTCATTTGCGGAGGAACAAGGGGCTTTGGACCACTTCGTGGATCAACGACCGGACGCCGTAGTGATTGGGTTTCGTGGCCTGGACGATGCTCTGCAGTTCGTCTCGATCGGCAAAAGTCGGGGCTGCACCCGTGGCGTAGGTCACAAACTGAGAGGCCATGTTCTTGGCCAGTTGTGCGGGCCGATGGAGCAGGATCGACTTGAGGCCCGTGACATCTTCGAATGCTTCGCCTGTGGTGAATTCGTGACTGGGGTCAATCGGCAAACCTGGTACCCAGCGTTTGCCATTGTTGGGAGCCGCGGCGCGGTAACGATCTCGCCAGCCACCGATCACGTCATAGCTTTCCAAGGCAAATCCGGGGGGGTCAATTTTGACGTGGCAGGAGGCACACATCTCCAGGTTCCGGTGTTTGTCGAGTTGGTCTCGGATCGAGATCGCGCCGCGAATATCGGGTTCGACAGCGGGAACGTTCGCGGGAGGCGGTGGGACGTGTTCGCCCATGATCCTTTCCAGCATCCAGACGCCCCGAATGATGGGCGAGGTCGTGGTTCCGTTTGCGGTGACCTTCAGGACGCTGGCCTGAGAGATGATGCCACCTCGACGAGAATCCGAGGCAAGGGAGACACGCTTCAGGCCGGTTCCACCGGGCCAATCGATTTTGTAGTGACGCGCCAATCGCTGGTTCAGGAACGTGAAGTCAGAATCGATGACATGAGTCACGGGAAGGTCGCGCCGAATCAGTTCGCCCACAAACGCTTGAGTTTCATCCGGCAAGGAATGATGCAGCACGAGATCGTACTCGGGGTACAGTTGACCATCCGGGGTGGTGCTTTCGAGTTCGTAGAGTTGCAGCCATTGATCGGTGAAGTCGTTGATGGCAACTTGCGAACGCGTGTCGTTGAGCAAGCGTTCGGTTTGGGCCCGCAAAACATCGGGATTTCGCAGTTGGCCTGATTCGGCGAGTTGTCGCAGCTCAATGTCGGGCGCGCGTCCCCAGAGGAAGTGGCTGAGGCGGTTGGCGACCGCCGCATCGGACAGTCGGCCGGGGGTCTCATCAAAGTAGAGGAAACGGGAGGAGCAAAGGATCGCTCGGTATCCCGCTCGAAGCGCGTCCTGCATGGAATGGTTGACCTGGCGTTTGGCTTCCGAGAACTCGAAGTACGGCTGCAGTTCTTGGGCGGTGAGTTCTTGGCGGAAGGCCTTCTCGGCGAAGGCCTGGATTCGCTCTTTCAGGTCTCGTTTGGGATTGGCCGATACGATTTTGAATCGCTGCGTGGAATGCTTGTTCGTCGCTGTGAGTGGCTGCAGTTCCATGTCGCCGATCAAGGCGTGGCGGATTTCTTCTCGGTCGCCTTCGAGACGTTCCAGGTCAATCCACTGGATCGCGATCCCAGCGACTCCCATCTCTTCCACCACACCGGGTTTTGATTCCACGGCTTTGGCGGCAAGGCGACGGATGCCGTGGTCGTTGGGGACAATTTGGAGCATGTGCCCCTCGCGAATCCAGGCTTCGAATTCGTGGACTTGGGGTTCGTCCGTCGCTTCGATGCTTCCAATCCAGTACATCGTGGATGCCTTGCCCGAACAAACGCCGCTGTTGACGCTGCACCAGACACGCCCCATTTCAGGCGTGTTGACGCTGTGTGCTTTCACCCGGATTTTGTAGCGTCCCGTCGCAGGGACGGAGGTGGCTGGCATTCTGCCGTAGAAGTTTTGGCTGCTGGACCATGAAACGATGTCCTGGTGTTCGGGACGACCTTCCGGTTCCCGGTTGGTGCGTTTTTCGTTTCGACGAAGTTTGGTCCAGTCCAAGTGGATTTGGTTGAGCGATTGATGACCGGATGGATCAGCAGCGAGCAGTCGATCGAAGGCCGTTTGCAATGCGAAGTCGGCGGCATCGAGGTACGCCGCCAAGGAGTGATCCGAAACTTGTTGGCTGCTGGAGACGGTGTCGAAGCCATCGGCGAGCGATTCTGCTGGTAGGAAGTCTCTCAGCGGAACATCGATCGCGAGCAAGTCGCAGACGTTGCGTTCGTACTGAGTGCGTGTCAAGCGACGTGCAGGCACTCGGCCTTCGGTTGCAATGCGTTGTTGGTCACTGAGTTCGAGGATGCCATGCAGTTCTAACAAGAATGGTTTGGACTCCGATGGATCCAAGTCTTCCTCGGGCGGCATTTCACCGGCGCCAATTCGATCGAACACGCGTTCCCAAAGATGAAAGTTGTCAGGGTCGGCAAGCTCCAACGTCAGGGACTCCAAGTCCAAGTTGCCCTCTTGCGTGGAGGAGTCGTGGCAAGCGGTGCAGTTCAGTTCGAGGAACTCGGTGATCTGTTCGGAAGGCTGCTCCGCGGACACGCGGGGCAGGCCTATGAACCAACCGGACGCAGCCAGAAGCAAAGCGAATGCGAACAAGAGCCGCGGAAGGCTGAGGGGGAACGAGTTGGTTTTCATCGGATGCAACGAGGGGGATCGGATTGAGAGGCGAGGCCTCGCGACGTTGGTGGAGACACCCAGCACGAATCGCCACCATGATCGCTGGGTGGGTGCTTCGAGCAACGTCGTTGGTAGGTGGGGTGGGGGCGGGAGAGAAATCGCTGGCAGATCTGCAGGGCAAGAACCGTCGACTTCCAATGGAAACGTATTCTTCGAAGACGCTGAATTCAACACTTCTTTGGCGGATTCAGACGCTTTGCGTCTGTCTGACCGGTGATTGTGTGCGCGTTCCTTCGATCGTTTGCTTCAAAAGCCGCGTGGAAGCCCAAGGCTATAGAGCAGCAAGAGAGTTTTTGCGATTGGGTGCTCGTTGTTTCTGCTCTATGGAGACGAGTGGAACGGCCGATTCGTTCGCCCGAACGCGATGAGGCCGGGAAGAGCAGTTTGCAATCAACGAGCCATTTGGGCTCGGCAAACATCCATGATGCTGTCTTCGTTTTGAAGGTGACTGACATGAATGCGTTCGGCCAGCAGCGGACCGGCGATCCGTGAGTAGCGGTCGATGTCGAGCGTGTTGATGATGACTGCAATGGCCCAGCCGCGACGAGACAATCCAACCAGTGCGGCGATGTCGGCTTCGGTCGATTGTTGCAGCATCACCAACATGGTTGTCTCGCTGGAAAGTTGCGACTCCGTTTCGATTAAGAATTCGGCCAGGGTCAGACCGTCGGTTCGTTCCAGTCGAGCCAGCGTGCGGAACATTTCTTTGAGGTGCACTGGACCGCGATCGACGTCCACCAGCACCGGTCGCATTCGTTCATTGCGTTGTTTGAGCGAGGCGGCTTGCACGGATGCGTCTCGCACGCGGTGGTCGCCTCGGAATCCCTCGGTGCGGATTCGGTCCGCTGCGTCGCGACCGTTGGTGGCCAAACCAAAGGGCTCGCCGGCATCGTGCAGGGCCGCTGCGATCGTGGCCGCGGTGGTGATCGTCAGGTCGGTGCGAAGCGGTTCGTGTTGATCGGGATTGGTGTCGACGTGCAAGTCCAGAATAATCGTCGCGCCGGCGACCGAGGATGGCTCGTAGACTTTGCTGTGCAGGATGCCGGTTCGCGCGGTGGCGGCCCAGTGAACACTGCGCAGAGGGTCGCCGATCTGCCATTGCCGGATGCCTCGCAGACGCGTGGGATCCGTCATCGAAGAGGCTCGGATTTTGATTTCACCGATCGGACGCCGCGAGCCAATTTCGTAGGTCGACAGCAGTTTGACTTTGGGAAGCACGGTCACAAACATCGGCGGTGCTCCCAATCGATAGCGGCGGAACATGCCAACCGGGTCGCCGGTTTCCAGGACCGTTGGACCGATTTGAAAGTAACCTCGACGGTGGCATCGCACCGAGTATTCGATTCGCTTGGTTTGTCCGGGTAGCAATGCCATGACGGCGAGGCGGGCTCCTTCGGTGGCCAAGGGGCTGGTTCTTGGATCGAGGGCCATGCCGTCGGCCTGGCGGGCTTGCTGGGTGGCGGCGCGAGGGATCAAGTCTTCGGCCAAAACCCAGGCGACGGGTAATTTGCCTTGGTTGGTGACTTCGACGGTGACGGGAACCAAGGATCCAATCACGACCTCCAGATCGCGACCTTCTTCGGGGGAGTCCAGGCGAACGGCAACGACACCGGCGGACCACTGCGTGGCAACCCAATTGCCGATCGCGACGACCGAGGCCACCGTGATCGCGGCGGTCATCCACAACCCGGCGCCCGCGACCATTCCCAGGAAGACAACGATCGCGCACACGACGACGATTGTCAGCCAACGCGAAGGAGCGGGCGGGCCAGAATTGGAATCCGCAGCGGTGCCTTGGTTGGTCATGATGAGATGGTTGGCACCGCGATCTCACTGAGAATTTCCTCCAGCACCTTTTCTGTGGTCATTTTTCGCAGGCGACTTTCGGGTCGGAGGATCAGTCGATGGTTCATCACGGGGGCGATGATTTTTTTGATGTCATCGGGGGTGACGAACGTGCGTCCCCGGATGGCCGCCATCGCTTGTCCGCACCGGAACAAGGCGATCGTTGCGCGGGGGCTGCCCCCCAGGGCCAGGTTCTCGTTGTGGCGCGTTTGGTGAACGATTTGCAGCAGGTAGTGACGGACTCGCGGGTCAACGTGAACGGACCGAATCGCCTGTTGAGCCGCCACCAATTGCTCGGCGGTTGCAACGGCGGTCATCGAATCGACTGGGTGCTTGAATTGCAACAGATCCAACATCCGCAGCTCTTCTTCGATGGAGGGATACCCCAACGAGAACCGCATCAGGAAACGGTCCAGTTGTGCCTCTGGGAGCGGGAACGTGCCTTCGTGGTCGACGGGGTTTTGAGTCGCGATGACAAGGAAGGGCGGAGTCAGTGTGTAGGATTTTCCGTCGACGGTGACCCGGGCTTCCGCCATCGCTTCCAGCAACGAGGCTTGTGTTCGTGGCGTGGCTCGGTTGATTTCGTCGGCGAGCAAAATTTGGGTGAACACCGGGCCGGGCCGAAATTCGAATTCCGAGTTCTTCTGGTTGAAGATTGACGTGCCGGTCACATCCGTGGGAAGCAAATCCGGTGTGCATTGGACTCGTTTGAAGTGACAGCCCAGGCTTTTCGCCAGCGCTCGGGCCAGCATGGTTTTGGCCACACCGGGAACGTCTTCCAATAAAATGTGTCCGCCGCTGAGCCAAGCGACCATCGAAAGAACCAGTTGTTTCCGTTTGCCCACGATCGCGTTTTCGACGTTGCCGATGACGCGTTTCGAAAGCTCGGCCACCGCCGAGACATCTGCCGGGGCGTTGCTTGCCGTTGGTGGCGAAGGGGGGGGGTCGCGGCGAGGAGCGGCGGACGAGGTCGCTTTGGAATTCAAGGGCAAACGCTCCGGTGACGGATGACTCCGATGGAAAAGGTGTCGTCTTGGAACGGGGCCACGACGCGGGTTCCATGATAGCCGGGATGTTCGAATGCCGGGGGAATTGCCGGGCCAACGGCAGGCGGCGGCTGCTCACACGGAGGGAATGCTTGGCCCGATTGAACGGATCATGCGGGAAAAACGCTCTTGTTGGCAAGGCAACCCAAAACCGAGCCTGTGACGTATAATGGATGGAATCACGATCAACAGTGATCAAGTTTTTCTTTGTTTGCGGGGATGTGGATGAGCCATGGTCGACGCTGGCATGATCCCAACAGTCTTGGTGACCGACGACGACGCCGATTTTCGCGGCGTGGTTTGTGAGGCTCTCGCGCGCCGTGGCGTGCACACCGCTCAAGCCGCCGACGGTGATGAAGCGCTCCGTGTCATTGAAAAGACTGCGATTCACATGGTGCTGCTCGATGTGCACATGCCTCGTGTGACCGGATTGGACGTGATGCGGATCTTGTCGCAGCGTCCCAATTCGATGCCGTATGTGCTGATGAGCGCCCTGATGGACGAAGCGATCGAGCGGGAAGCGGCTCGGATGCGGGCCTACAAGATTCTTCGCAAGCCGGTTCGGTTGGGACAGCTTCGCGAAATTGTCTGCGGCGGTTTGACGGAAACGTACGGTTGGCGTCCGCCGGAATGACGGACGATGGCAGCGAAGTCGAGCCGACCTCGACGTCCGAATCGGATCGAGCGTCGGTCAATCCGTACGCGTCATCGATGCAACTGAATGGTTCGGACCCCGACCCCATCACGAACTCCGATCAAGTCGGCTGCTTTCTCGCCTTCGATGGCGAGATCACCGAAGACGACATTCGGCGATTGATTCCAGAACGAGAGTTGTGGATGATTTTAGCGGTTTTGATGTGGGGGTTTCTCATTCCCGCGTTTGCGATTGGTGCCGTGGTCACAATCATCAATGCGGTTCGAGAAGGATTGGATTCCGAATCGGTTGGGCTGATCTTCACCTGCATCGGCGTTGGATGTGGATTCGCGATTGCGACGCAGTACGTCAGTTCTTCCCGGCGAGCACGGCGGGCATTGAAGCAGCGGCCGGATTTGGTGGGGCGTGCGGTCGGCCGGTTCGTGCCGTGGGGTTTGCTGTTCAACGATGGTGAGCGGACCCATCTTTTGAACGCGGACTACTGCAGGCAGGCTCAATCCACCAGGCACGGTGTTCGAGTTCCGCTGTTGGAAGGCCCCTACGTTCAGCTCTACCTCGCCACGCGTTTGTTTGAGCGTTTTGACAAGGCCGTTTGGAAACACCTGCAAGCGATCTGGCTGCAACATGATGCAGCTCAGTTGGATCCAGACGCCGTCGTGGAACGGAACTGCCAGCAATTGGGGGAACGTCCTGAGTCGGCGATTTCGTTCGACGGGCAAGTCACGCTTCATGTGCCAGTGGACCAGAAAGCGGTGCGGCGGATCATGATTCGAAACGGCGGGTTGATTGTCGTTTACGGGGTGGCGATGTTCATCGCCTGGCACTTTGGATTCTGGGTCATTGCCGCGGGGTTGCTGATTCTGGCCCTCAGCACCACACGATACTTTTACAACAGTTGGCGTTGGACATCGATTCCAACTCAGGAAACGTCCTGGCGACAGCATGGATGGATCAGCCCCGAGGAAGTTGTCAGCGTCAACGAGAACAACGGCATCCGTTTGTCTCGTGAGGAATGTTTGAGAATCGAGTGGATCGACGAAACGCTGGTGTGGCATTTGCGAAACAACCGTGCGATGTATTTTTCGCGGGAGCACTTTCAAAGCGACGAGGACTGGAACTGGGTTTGCGAATCAAGCTCGCCCGAGACCGTTTCAACGATCGAATGAGGCAATGGCTTTGACCATCGTTTCGACGCACTGATCGATGTCCGGTGCAGAGTCGGCTTCGAAGGAACCGAGGCCGCGAATTTCGGAGAATGAACGGAGCCAGGTTTCTTGGCGTCGGGCCAGACGCCGGGTGTGGAAGACGACTTGTTCTGCCGCGGTTTCAGGGGCTTCCCCGGCCGCGATTGCTTCGATGATTTCACGGTAGCCAACCGCTTGGCGGGACGTTTTGGAAAGGGGGTGGTCCAGTGCCAGAAGGCTTTGGACTTCCGCTACCAAGCCTTCGTCGAACATCGCTTCGACGCGTTGTTCAATTCGTTGATGCAGAATCGGGCGTGGCACACGAAGCGCGAAGACGAGGCCTTCGTGGCTGGCTCGTGCCGACTCAAATTGCAATTGACGGTGGCTGATGGGGGTTCCGGTTGCACGAGCAAACTCGAGCGCCCGAATCATCCGTCGCGAATCTCCCGGATCGATTTTGGCCGCCGACAACGGGTCGACTTGTTGCAATCGTTCACGCAGTGCGCCGATGCCATGTTGCCGCAAGTCCTCTTCGACGGCTTGGCGGAAGGCTTCGTCCGCGGGCGGTCCGGCATCGAACCCCCGCAGAACGCCTTTCAAATACATCGGGGTGCCTCCGACGAACATCGGGCGATTGCCGCGATCCTTGATCTCTCGGACGCGAGCGTGGGCGGATTGCAAGTATTCAGCGACGCTGAATTCGTCCCAGGGATTGACCAGATCGATCAGGTGATGGGGGGCTCGGTCCAGTTGGTCGGGGGTGGGTTTGGCTGACCCGATGTCCATGCGGCGGTAGACCGCGATGGCATCGAGTGAAAGGATTTCGAGTTTTTGCCGGCCATTCGTTTTGGCCGCGAGAGTTTCCGCAACCCGCAGAGCCAATTCTGTTTTGCCCGAAGCGGTCGGACCGGTCAGAACGATCACGTCATCGAACAAAGGGGCAAAGGGCTGGGATCGGGTGTCAGGTTGCATCTCGAAAGTCAGCTGATGTGGTAAACTGGATTGTTCACAAGAGACCGTGATCCCGGAAAGGGGGCAACCCGAGTGGGCATGACTTACTTTCGCCGTTACCGCATGGAGATGGACCTGCGCCAGTGGAGCGGATCCTGGGACGCAGCCGATTTGGCCGCTCGTGGTTATGAGTTGGTCGCGTTTGACGAAGGTCTGATTCGCGAACATGCGGCGGCGAAGTTTCAGTCTTTCCGCTGTGAGATGGACGCGGATGTTTTCCCTTGTTTGGGACGGCGAGACGGTTGTTTGCGATTGATGCGAGAGATAGCCAGTCGCGCCACGTTTGTTCCGGAAGCGACTTGGTTGATCCGCTATCGAGATCGTCCGGGAGGCCGTCCCCTCGCTGTGGGAACCATCCAAGGGCTGGATCTGGACGAATGGGGTGCGGTGCAAAACCTGGGTGTTGTTCCGGAGCACCGCGGAAACGGCTTGGGACGATTGCTGATGATGCGATCCGCCGCGGGATTTCGATCCGCGGGGTTGGAACGCATGCACCTGGAAGTCACCACGGCCAACTCACACGCGGTCAAGCTGTACGAGCGAATTGGTTTTCGTCAAACCAAGGTCGTCTACAAGGCTTGTGAAGTGACAGGCGTTTGAGTTCCAGCGTTCGATCTTTTCACCGCGGGGCAATTCCAACGGCAGGCTCATTTCTGTGCGGTGCCGCGTTGGTTGTCACCGGCAGATCGTGTTGCAGCGGCGGTTGATCTTCCCACCCGGATTGACGCGTGATTGAGATGCATGCGGCTCACGAGTCAAAGAGTGTGCGGCGAATTTCGCCCAACCAGCTTTGGTGATGACGGCGCAACCGGACGACTTGTTTGGCTTTCGCGACCGCGTTGTCGAAATGCGAAGCTGACAGAAACATTTCCGCGGTGTGGGGCAGTTCGGCCGCGGTAGCCAAGCGAACGATCAAGCCACGGTGATAAATTGGCAGGCAGTGTGCCCGACACAATTCCATGGTCAGAGCGTCGCTGGTTGGGACTTCGGGTTCGCGTGTGCGGTAGTGCCATGTCAAGGCACCGCCGATCGCGACCAGTGCCATCGCAACGCCAGCAAAAACCACGATCGGAATGGATGAGTGGTTGGCGGTGGTTTCGTATTGTGGTGCCAAGTCCGTCATGCGGGTGACATTCATCAGCAACCGCGATGGGTGCAGCACTGATTCGGTGAACTCGGCAAGCAACGGCAGGCGGTCCATGTGGTGGAGAAAACTCATGCGACCAATCCTCGCTCTTTCATGGCCGCAAACGCGGCATCTCGGAGAGACCCTGTTGGAACGGCGCAGAGTTCTCGCAGCACGGTCTCTGATTGTGTTCCGGTTCCATGTGCAAGTGCTTGGGCGGCTCGCAGTTTGGCAACCTGGTGATCGGTTTCGGCAATCGTTCGAAGCGGATCGATCATCAAGTCGATCAGGCCAAGTGACTCTGTGAACGCGATCGCATCGAGTCGGTTTTGCATGACCGCGTGACGCAGGCCATGGCGGATGACGTCCAGCGTGCTGGAGTCGACTTGCATCAGGATGCGACCGAGTCGACGACCGACGTCGGGGGTGAGTCCGGCGAAGATCGGGAGCGCTTCGTGGGTGTTCAGATGAACCAGCAAGGCTTGCGCGGCTTGGGCCAGCGATGGTGAGTCGTGGTCGGAGAGTTCCACCAATCCGTTCAGCAAATCAATCTGACGATCGATTTCGGGGACGCGTTGATAGGCTTGGGAGTTCGCGGTTGCTTGGTCCAGGGCGGCTTGCTGTTCACTGGCTGCTTGCAGGTCCGCGATCCAGTCTGCCAACGACGGCGCTTCGATCCGTTTCAAGCAGACTTCGGCAACTCGGACGCTGTGTTCGCCCCCTCGTTCCAGCATCGCCAGAACCATGTGAACGGATTCGGACTCATGGGGCATCGCGATCGAGTAAGCGTTGCACATGGCAGCGTCACGATCGCTGCCAAGGGACCGCATGAAGGATTCGCCTCCACGCAAACAATCAGGCAATCCGTATTCCCGCAAATTGATCGAAGTGACAGGCGTGGGGGATTCGCCGATGGCATCCAACAATGCTTCGCAGAACATCGCGTCATGTCGGCGAAGGATCAGTCCAACCATCGGTCCCGAAACTTTGCGACGTCGGATGAAGCCCGATAGAAGCTGAAGCACCGCTTGATGCTCGCTCGTCCGCATGCGGCGCAGCAGCGTTTCTTGGGTGGAGGATTCATCGCTGAGCAACCGCTGCAGCAAAGCATCGTTCCAGTCTGAGATGACCAAGAAGGCATCCAGCAAATCGTTGTTGCGATGAGCGTTGTGTCGCTCGACCGCGGCGGCCAGTTGTTCTGTGATTCGCTGGCGGAATCGTTCGGACTCGGGGTAGATGCGGTGCTCAGGGGCTCGCTGACGGATGGGCTTGGAGAGCGGGCAGACCAGGGACAGTGTGACTTCCCCCGACGCGGCGCGAATCAACGAGTCTTCGTGATGCTGGGCCAAATGAATCAAGGTCTCGAGAGCGGCGGTTTGGTTCAAGCAGTCGATCATCTCGATCAATCGCAAGCCCACGGATTGATTCCAGCCGCCTTTGGCGAGTTGTTTGGTGACGACGCTGCCCAAGCACCCCGCATCGATCTCGACTTTGGAAGTGGTCAGAGCAGACAGGAGGTCGTCGTGACACTTCTCAAAGCGATTGATGAGCCAATTGAGCGTTTTGACGTCTTTGCGATGCGCCATCGCATGCAGACAACGTTGCCGCGTGGACCGATCGTCGCTCGCTGCGCCGAGTTGCAACACTTCGCCGGCACAGGGAGACGTGTTTTGCTTGAGAATTTCGAACGTGACGTCCAGGGAAGACATGATTCGAACGACCGGAAAAGGAGAAACGATGACTTAGTCAAACGTACCCCTTGGTTGGATGCCGACACTGCGGCGACTTTGAAAAAGGATCTCGCGGCGCTTGGCTGGCCCTCACAATCGGATCATTGCCCGCAATGCGTGCGAGGAGACGCTCTGGTGATGCGTTCCGTCGCAATTGTGGCGTTTGGGACGAATGACGGGGCCCCTCAGGACGGTTGGAGCCTCGCTCACACGTTCACTCTCTGAGGTCTGCCGATTTCTGACATCGCTTCTCGGCGGATTTCCACATGGTGCACCTCTCCTGAAACGAAGTTTGGGGAGAGCAACAGCGATATACTAGGTCGAGCGACGCCGTTCAGGCGTCCGCGAGGGAGAGGGCCGGGCATGGGAAGCGGCGCGCACTGCTCTGGACTGCTAAATGTTTGCTATTGGCGCTCTGATAGCGGATGCAAATTTTCTTCCGGCTTCTGTCTTTCTCCATCCCGGTAGGGATGTCAGATGGTAGCCGGGGGTCGCTGCGTAGCAGCACACCCCCGGTAAACGAGCCCCCCTGAAAAACTCTCCCTCCCGCCGTGGCCATCGGCCACGGCGGGAGGGAGAGTGGCGACGCGGGCATGTCCGTCGGTGGCGCTATCGCTTACCGACGGCTACTCTTTGTCATCCCTACCAGGATGAAAACTTGCGCAAACGAATACGCTCCACAACACCGAACTTTTCGCAGTCCAGCGGATTGCCCTCCCCCGGAAACTCGCTGAACGCTCGTTTTCCGACCCCTCCCGTTTGCGAGGTCGTGCAGTTTTGAAGTACCGTGTTGCCAAGCGTTTATTATCACCCTCCCTTGGGACGTTCGAAAAATAAATGGTGGCGGGCGTCTGGGTATCGCCCCGGATGGGGCCGTCGTGGGAGTTGGGGGCGTCCCTCGCTCACGCGTCGGGTTGTGATGGGTGGTTGCTGCAGAAACCCGCCAAAACCCAGCACCAGAAAACTGCACGACCTCTTGCAACGGGCGGGGTTCGCAAGACGTTGCGAGCAAGGCGCCTAAAAGCTGCACGGCCTCTGATCCGGGACAGATCAGCGGCGTGTTAGAACCGGGCCTGGCGTTGTTGCAGGTACTCGGTCAGAGCACGATCAAACGGCATGCTGGTGTCCAGCGGCACGTAGTCGATCCGGAGAGCGGCACACCCTTGCGAGTAGGTTTCGCGGAAGGCGGTGATTTGGTCGAGGTACTCGGCGCGGAACCCGGTCGCATCGACGGTGACGAGTTCACCGGATTCAGGGTCTTCGAACTCCACGGGACCTTCGTAGGGAAAGCGAACTTCTGCATCATCGAGGACATGAAAGACGATCACATCGTGGCCGCCATGTCGCAATCGAGCCAGGGCGGCAAGCGTCTCCTCGGGATCGCCTAGCAAGTCGGAGAACAACATCACCAGGCTGTGTTGCTTCAGCATCGCCGCGACCTGGACCAGACAAGTCGGCAGTTCCGTGGTGCCTTCGGGGGTCATGCCGGAAAGAGCCGCCAAGACGTCGCCCAAGTGCCCTCGTCGACTTCGGGCGGGCAGGATCGCGCGCAGTTTGTCGTCGAAGGTGAGCAAGCCAACCGGGTCTTTTTGCAGCGACATCAGATACGTCAGTGCGGCTGCCAAGCACGTGGAGTATTCGAACTTCGTCATCGAAGTTCCTTGGCGGAAACCCATCGATTTGGAAAGATCCATCAACAAGTAGCCGGTCAGGTTGGTCTCGGCTTCAAAGCGTTTGATGTAGTGCTTGTCTGTTTTGGCATACACCAACCAATCGATCAGTTTGGGATCATCGCCACGTGAGTAACGACGGTGATCGCTGAACTGAACCGAAAAACCTTGTAGCGGGCTGCTGTGCAAGCCTTGCAAGAACCCTCGCACGACCATCCGGGCACGCAGGTCGAGTCGTTTGATTTGCTGCAGCGTTTCCGGCGAAAGCGTCGATGTCATGCGGTGATGCCAAAGCGTTCGCGACGAACCAACACGCCCTCGACCAATTCAAAGCGTTCGTCCATTTCGTCGGCCAAGGACAGCGAGTGCGTCACGGTCACCAGCACGGTGTTCTGCTCGGCTTGCAAACGCAGCAACAACTCCGTGATCGTTTTCGCGGTCTTGGAATCGAGGTTGCCGGTCGGTTCATCCGCCAGCACGACGGACGGTTGCATCAACAACGCTCGCGCGATCGCGACCCGTTCGCGTTCGCCGCCTGACAATTCTTGCGGCAAGTGAGTTGCGCGGTGGGACAACCCGACGGCCTCGATCAATTCGCTCGCACGCGAAACATCGTCTCGCGTGGGTTTGCCGTTGGCGAGCGCCGGGATGAGGACGTTTTCGGTCACCGACAATTGCGGCAGCAAATGGTGGTCTTGGAAAATGAACCCGATCGTTTGGTTTCGGTAGGCAGCGCGTTTGCGAGCGTCCAGGGCAAAGGGATCTTGGCCGTTGATGTGAACCGATCCGGAATCCGGTTCATCGAGCGTTCCGAGAATTTGCAGCAGCGTGGTTTTGCCACTGCCGCTGGGGCCAACGATGGCCGCCGATTGACCGGGGGTCAATTCCAGGTTGACGCCTCGCAGGACGGACAACGGTTCCCCCGCGGTGGGATACGATTTTGACAGTTCGGAAACGACCAACACGTCCGTGAACTCCGGTTTGACGACTGAAATGCAAGACGGTCAGTCTAGCAGTCTTCCGTCGGATCGTCGCGATGCGTTGGCGTTGTTCCAGACGGGTTGGTTTTCCACCAGGGTGACGCGTTGATCAACGCAATCGCTGGGATTGGGAATGATTTGAGTGAGGCCGGACGGCCAGTGAACCGTGAGGGATTGAATTTCAGCGTCTCCCAAAGAAATCTCGACGACGCTTTCATCGGTGCACATGTAACCGTCACCCGCGACCACGTAGCCGTTTCGGACACCATCGTTGCACTGCACTTCGATTTGAGTTCCGGTTGCTCCGCGTTCGCTTTGTGAGCCGATCAATTCCAACTGGATCCAGCCACCCTCCCCAACGCACTCGTTGTGTAGCAGTGCGACGTCGCGATCCACGTGATTGACCACCAAGTCCATCCGGTGGTCACGATCAAAGTCCAGTTTGGCCATCGTTCGTCCCAGTGCCGGAGTGGTCCAGTAATCAGTGGGGCAATCAGGGATGACCGAGACAAAACCTGACGGCGTTGACGGGTTGGCGAGGAAGTCGCTGGATTGTCCTGATGAGAAGCCGCCTGAAAGAAAACATTGAGGAGGCATCTCGTACGGTTCACCAGGCATCCGATCGATGTGGCCGTTGACCAAACACACGTCCAGCCAGCCATCGCGATTCAAGTCAATCGCTTTGCATCCGAATCCCACCATTGGCCGGGTAGGCTGGTCCAGGCGTTGCCGCACGCATTGATCAGAAAACGAACCCGACTTGTTTTGAAGGTAAAGCGAAACGGATTCGGTGGAGAAGTTCGTGACGAACAGATCAAGGCCTCCTCGACGATCCAAATCATCTGCGGCGATGCCCATGCTGGCGGATGGCAGGCCGTCCACGGTGTTGGCGAGGCCGATCAGGTTGGCGATTTCTTGCCATCGGTTTTGGGAGGCATCGAACCGCAGCAAATGATTCGGACGACCGTCGTTGCCGACGAAGATTTCATTTTGGGTTGGTGTGGGGGCACTCTTGCTGAGCGGTTCGTTTGATTTTGTTGTCCGAGCTTCTTCCGAAAAGTGACCGACGATCACACCAAGCGATGTGCCTGCACGAGCAACCGATTCATCAATGGTCGTTGGCTGCCAGTTTTGCGTTTCGCTCTGAATCCAAATTCGGTCTGCTTCAGCGAATAGACTTCGCGGTGCCTTCTGAGGCACTCGACCGTTTTCGTCGGGAGGCAAGCGAACAAAGAGGTCGTTTTGTTCCACGTAGTTGGCTTCGAAGAGATCGGGCAATTGATCGCCATTGAGGTCGGCGATGACGACGGAGGTTGTGAAAGCACCCGGATGATTTTTAACCGCTTGGTCTCCCAAAGAAGCGGTGTGGTTGGTGAACGTGCCGTCGCCGTTGTTGACATACAGCTGGTTGGTACCCAGTGTCGCGATCAGCAAGTCATCAAAGCCATCTTGGTTGATGTCTCCACAGGCAATCCCAAACGAGTAGCCGAAATTGGAGACGCCGGTCGCCTCGGTTTGCTCGAGGAACTGGCCCGCCAAGTTTCGAAAGAGGGCGTCACTCTGGTCGCCCATCAACTCGGGCGGTTCACTGGCTCCTTGCCCAAACGCGATGTCGGGCCAACCATCTCGGTCGTAGTCGAGCACGCCAATTCCTGATCCGAGCGCTTCATGCATCCTCAGCGATTCGGTCTGCGTGCTCATGTCCGCAGCCACGTCCCTTTCATTCTGCCCTTGAGAAAGACGGCGCGGTCGAAAGCGAAAGTTCAGTCCGGCCTCCGCTGCCAAATCAGGCAGTCTTGGCTGGTAGGACTCCAGATCGCTCGACGGTCTAAAGGTGTTGTTGGCTGAGACCTGTGACTCGCTGGAGGCGATGGCTTGGAGGGCCTGCGCGGATTGCGTTTCTTGTTCGACCATCGCGGTCCGAAGAGCCGTTTGAAAGGGGAAGTCCTCCGGTCGAAGTTGCAAGCAATGTTCCTCGGCCAGGATGGCTGCCAAGTCGGGTGTGCTGGCCAACGCCTGCATCTGTTGGTGAATCAAGGCTCGGCTTTTCGCGACGTTGGATGAGGGGCCGCTATCTGATGGAGGGAGCGTTGGCGCCAAGACGTCGAGTTGGTGCAGTCGCCACTGGAACGATTCAAACGGCCGACCGGCTTCCATCAATGCCTTGGCGAGTTTGTCAGCGAGTCGAGCCCTTTGATCGCGACTGTCGCTGGCTTCGTCGCTGATCGGGTGCAGATGAATCCACTGGTCTCGCAGGTCGTTCGTTTCGGCGATCAGCCTGGCACGCTGGTAGAACAGTGCCGCATCGTGTTCCCGGTCAATTGCCAGCAACCAATTTCCAACGCGTTGGGTGCTGAGTTGATCGGTTGGGTTCAGTCGAATTGCTTGCAGCGTGGCCCCGATTGCGGCGTGTGGTTGCTGGTGGTGCCCCAGCCAGATTCCCAGCGTCGCCCAGAAGTTGGCTTGCTGACGAGTCGATGGCTCGCTTTGCCGAATCCAATGGGGGATTGCATCGAAATGCTGAGCTTCCGCGAGAACGCGTCCTTGCAACGCCTGTTGATCCGCCGTCACCGATGCAGGGGAGATTTCAAGCAATCGTTCCAGTGCCGCTTCGTATTCCCGGAGGCTGGAATGCCAGACCGCTTGGGACATTGCGGTGGGGCCCGGAGGAGCAAACTTGGCCGGCGGAAAGCTCTGGCCTTGAGCGATCAAGGAGAGAGATTCGTCCAGGGTGGCTTGGCCGGTACGCGAGAGTTGCGAGGCAATTCGGGCAGCTTCCGCCATTTGTCCCGCTTCCAGGTGCTGTTGCCAGCGGCGGTGTCGCTCAGCCATCGGGTCAGGGGATTCAGGGGCCGACGGCGAGAGCGAACGTTGTTGATCGGATCCAGATTCGCTCAGCGATTCACCGGAGCCGGGCGTTTGGGACGGGCAGCCAACGGTCAATGCCAAGAGCAACAGGACGCCCAAACGCAGCAAGAGAGAATCGTCGGTTGCCGTCATGGTGGCTTTCGCAAAGCAAGTTGGAATATCGGTGCCGCGACGGCATGGGGGATCGAAGTCGGACGGCACGTCCATTTCAGGCGTGGCGTTCAAGAGGTTGAGCCGTCTTCCCATCCTCGACTGGTACGAAGCACGTTTCAACGGTTCTCTCTTCGCATTGGGCGGCCTGAAACGCCGTTCAGCGACAGCGACAGTTGCGAAACGGACCCTAGTCGGAGGAAAAATATAAAATTTTCAGTGGTGTACAAAACATATTTTCCGGAGACGGAGCGAAAGCGATCCGTTTGATTCAGTCACATCTGCGTTTGGCAATATGTGTTAGATGAAAGCGGGTTGAATGTGGGTTGGAGTGTGCGGCGCAACTGAGTTCTAGGGAGTCGTAGAAAGGCTGGAACCGTGTGTTGACGAGTTTGAGTGCGAATATACCGATGGTTTTGAGACCGGTTTCATTCGGGGGGATACCGCGATTCGCCGTAGAAAAGAGGTTGGCCTTCGTGGCGAAGTTTATTTGCTAGCGTGTCTACAAAATGATTCAGTGAAATGCGACAGGGGTGCAAGGAATGGCGTCACGCGGGCCTCCTAAGGGAGGGGTGACTTCGTAGTGCGTCTGTAAGGGTGAGGAATTCGTCTTACTGTAACGGAACAAATGAGTACGATTGGTTACACGGCGGCGTTTCTAGAGACCGTTGCTGAAATATCTTTTGATTTCATTTCCGTTCTTTTGAGGAAAACGAATGACTCACTTCAATCCCCGTTTCGCACCGCAGTCAGCCAAGCGTGGTTTCACGCTGGTGGAATTGTTGGTCGTGATTGCGATCATCGGCGTCTTGGTGGGGCTGTTGTTGCCCGCCGTCCAGGCCGCCCGAGAGGCAGCTCGCCGAATGAGCTGCAGCAACAACTTCAAGCAAATCGGCTTGGCGTTGCACAACTACCACGCTGCCTTCAACATGTTGCCGCAACAAATGTCGGGTCCACACCGGGCTGGAGTTTGGTTGCACAGCCAGGATCCTGCTGGCGGCGAATGGAACTCTGGCAATCCGGCTTACAACGCGATGGGAACCAACAGTTTCCTGGTTGGTATTCTGCCGTTCTTGGAGCAACAAGGTCTGTGGGAGCAAATTGCGAATCCCCGTGACAACGACGGTGACGGAAACATCGATGTTCCTGCGTTCGGTTACGCCGGCGACAGCGATGCAGGCAACAACTATGACCCTTGGTTGACGGAAGTCCCTGGTTTCCGTTGCCCCAGCGACCCTGGTGCCGGAGCGCCTGCTCACGGACGGACCAACTACGGTGCTAGCATGGGGGATGGCTTTGATTACATGACGCAGGGCACCTACGAGTGGGACCTTTCGGCTCGCAAGGGCTGGCCAGCCGAACGCTCGCCTGCTGCGACGCGTGGATTTTTCATCGGTCGTACAACGACTCGATTCCGAGATGTGTTGGACGGGTTGTCGAACACGTTCGCTGCCGGTGAATTGGCGACGGACTTGATGGATTTGGACAACCGCACCAACGCGGCCAACTACACCGAGTGCGAGACCGACGTGAACTTCCAAGAAGCTTACGTGGATCCAACCCGTCCTCAGTTTTACTTGGACACAACCGATCTGAGTGGGAACACCGCGACGTCATGGACGCTGCGTTACGGTCGTGGATTCCGTTGGCACAGTGGTTATCCCGCTCAGTCAATGGTCTCGACGGTCAACCCACCAAACTCTCCCATTTGCGTGTTCCAAACAGGGGACTGGTTCCCAGAACGCGATGGCGGAAACGTTTCGCCCAGCAGTCGTCACCAAGGTGGTGTTCACATGCTGATGGGTGACGGGGCCGTGAAATTCATCACGGAATCGATCGAAGCCGGCAATCAAGAGGCACCTCCAGTGATCTGGAACGGATCCGGAATCAATCGACCTGGTGCACAGAGCCCGTATGGATTGTGGGGTGCTCTTGGCACGCGTGCTGCAAAAGAAACGATCGAAGAAGAATTCTGATTCGAATTCTTCTCTGACTTCTCAAAATCGGTCTTCGTCGCGAGTGGTTCGCGGCGGAGGCTTTTTCATTCCAAAGGACAATAAGTTGATCTCAAGAATTTCTCTGGCTGCGTTGTTTCTCTCGTCATTGTGCGTCATCGGATGCGGCCCAGGACAAACGGAAAAAGTGGTTTCGCCTGAAGACCTCAGCGCTTATGAAACCCCCGCAGGAGCGATGGAAGACGCGATGAAAGACGCAAGTCAGGACGCGAAAAAACGCAACTGAGCGACCGAGCTCGATCTGCCCACTGCCACCTCCGTTGTTGTCGCTGAAGCGATGGCAACGGAGGTTTTTTCGTATTTGGTGACCAAACTCGGCAGATTCCGTGTTCGCATTCCTGTCTGAGAAGCAGAACGGCAGACCACGACGCTGGCTTGGATTGACTGTTGCTGAGGTGGATCGGTGTTGGGAACACATCAGGTAAATAAGGAGGGGCCGTGTGTTCAGCTCAAACTTAAGTCGATCATGTGTGGTCGGTTCGATGGCTCGCAACTACATCGAGACGTTCCAAAACGTTGCGCTGGCTGGTCGCTTGTTGTTTGGGCGTTGCCGCATTGTTTTGAGGCAATCCCGCCAGCTTTTGATGCGAGCTTGATGTTTTGAAGGGCATGGGCGGGCGACTGGCCCGCAAATAACACATCCGAACCGACAAAAAAAACAAGATTTTCAGTTCGATAGAGGGTGATCTGCGTCACCTAGAGGCTCGCTGTGGTGGGACGGGAGCCCTTGTTACGGGCCGAATTTCTCGTGTGCGCATTTTGAAGCAAATGGTTTGCAAACGGTGCTGTCGCAAAATCGCGGGGTTCTGACGCGGAATGATGGTTGCGTGACATCGCGTCATTCAAAGGTTCGAGTTCGCTCGATGCCTTCCAACCGCGTCCCAGTTTTATTGAGAGTCCGATGTTGAAGTATCCGTCTATGTCATCGCGTTCCCCCATTGTTCCGGCAGGCACTGATCACACGATTCGTACACAACGTGGTTTCACTTTGGTTGAACTGCTCGTTGTCATTGCGATCATTGGCGTGTTGGTTGGATTGCTGTTGCCAGCCGTGCAGTCGGCTCGAGAGGCCGCTCGCCGGATGAGCTGCAGCAACAACATGAAGCAGATCGGATTGGCACTTCACAACTATCACTCCGCGTTCAAATCGTTCCCAGCTTCGGGGCGACCTGAAAACTACACCGCGAATGGTTGGGCTCGGAAGCCATCGTGGTTCATCGCGATTTTGCCGCAATTGGAACAATCCGCCATCTACGACGGCATTGATTTTTCGGGATCGTCCTTTGACGGGACGAACGCGAGTTGGGCGGCACCCGTTGTTCATTGGGAAGAAATGGATCAAGCACGTGTGCCAGGTTTTTGGTGCCCTTCCAGTGTGCTCGCGAAAACGAATCCGTACCCAACGAATGATGCGACTCAAGCGTTGGGTGCACCAGAAAATTTAGAAGTTCAGATTCCTGACTATGCCGGCAACAGCGGTTGCAACTTCACCGGAGGAACCATCGACGATCACCCGACCGCAGTTTGGGATTGGGGTGGCGTTCATGCTGACAACGGTTTCTTTGGCATGAAGATGCGATTCGATTCACCGTGGCCTGGTACCGAGACCCGGTTCGCTTCGCTGTTGGATGGAACATCACACACCATCGCAGTGGGTGAGCAAGGCGGCGTTCACGGAACCTTCAACGATCATCGTGCCGGAGCAGTTCTCGGGGGGATGTGGTCGTGCGGAACCGCCACTGCCGGCAGCTCGAAGAACAACTACGTCGTGACTCGTTATCCCATCAATTACTCCGGCGATGATTGGCCGTCGTGGGGCGGATTGAACTGGGACGGCGGTTGGGCGAAGAACGGGATGGAAACCGCGTTCAACAACACCGCGTTTCGATCGCAACACGTTGGCGGTGCCCAATTCGTGATGGGCGACGGTTCGGTGCACTTCATCACGGACAGTATTCAGTTCGAAATTTACACGGCGTTGATGGATCGTGCAGACCGGTCCGCGATGGAAGGACTTGAATGATGAATTGGAATCAAAAAGCAATGTTGGAAAATCAAAGTCGACGTCAACGGAACCGGCTATTGGGCTCGTCGTTCTTGCTCTTCGGTTTGTTGAGCGTGTTGTCTGGATGTGGCCCATCGGGCCCCGAGATCGCAGAGGTTTCTGGGGTGGTTACCATGGGCGGGAATCCTGTTCCTGATGCTTCGATCACGTTCTATCCTGTCTCCGGTCGACAGTCGTTTGGGAAGTCGGACCAAGATGGACGCTACACGTTGGAGTATGCCCAGGATCAGCCGGGAGCAGTGACCGGGCAGCACCGAGTCAAAATCATGACAGGAGGGATGGGAGCACCCAGCATGCCGACCGGCCCTGGGGAGAGTCCCAGCAAATCTCGAACGCGTTCCAAAGGGATGACGCCACCGAAGGAAGTCACGCTTCCAGAGATGGTGACGGTTGAGTCCGGTCCGAACGAAATCGATCTGATCATTCCTTCCTCTTGAACGAGTCGTTTAAGCAGGTCGACAGGAATCTTTCGATCTTGGAACCGTTTCAGGAGGCGTTGTGGTGCTCCCAAGTGCAACCGGGGCCAACTCCCAAACGGCTCACGTGATTCTGACCGATCATTCCTGCTCACCTGCTTCGTGTTCAAACTCCGATCACCTCGGCTGCGATTTTTCGCGGTCGAGGTTTTTTGTTTGGTTGATTGCGGGCACCAAGAGCCCACCGGATTTGATCCGGTCATTTTGCTTCCTGGGCAGGACATTTGTCTGTCTTTCACTATGATGTTTGGGATGAATCCATCTCCATCTCATTCGGCAGACGCCGACGAACCAGCTCGCTCGCCAAGCGGACCTCGAACCTTCTTGTCCGAGGTTGTTGTTTCGTTGATCGCTCCGGCCGCTCTCGTTTTCTTGCTCGTCATTGCGACTTGGATGCAGCAAGGGTTTGTCGCTGGGATCCGATGCGGGATGGATTTGATTCAGCCGGTCGGCTTGGTTTGGCTGGGCTTGTTGGCGCTGGCGACTCATGCGGTCCGCCAATGGAGACGGGGGACGGTTTCTGGTTTCAAGCCGATAGCATCGTTGGTTGGCTTTGTCCTGTGGGGAATCGTTGGCAATGCGGGGTTTGCGAATTGGGCCAGTTCCCAGGTTGAAAGCCCGCTGGTGTCAGAACCTCACCCGGCGTTGGAGCAGCGGTCGGTGGATCGGCCGCTGGATGCCGTGGTTGTTTTGGGAGGCGGTTCCTCCGCGATTGCACCTGGTTTCTATGAACTGGGGCGAGATGGCGAGCGAGTGATCTCAGCTGCTCAGGCGTACCATGCCAAGTCAACACGCGCGATCATCGTGACGGGATCTTCCACCGATGGTTACGAACCGCCATGGAAGCAATCGACCCAGTTGCTTCTCTCTTTGGGGGTTCCTGAGGAGGTGATTTTCCGGATCGAAGGCGTCAACACTCGAGCGGAGATGAAATCGCTGAAGCAATTGATGGACTCGCCGCCGGCCCAGTGGAAGGATCGTTGGACGGAAGAGTCGATGGAATCCGGTGAGCCCCAGGTGGGGCTGATCACAAGTGCCTTTCACATCCCGAGAGCGATGCGTTTGGCCAACAACGCATCGTTGGATCTGATCCCGCTGCCTTGCGCGTTCCGTGCGCAAAAACAACCCACGACCTTGGTTGGCGTCGTCGCTGGTTCCTGGTGCCGGTTCACTGGATGACGTTGGCAAGATGTTCAAAGAAACCGTCGCGAAAATGGCGGGGCAGTGATCTGAGCCGGATGGCTACAGATTCAGTTTTTGAAAGGTCGGTTCCAGGGCGGCTTTCCATTTGGAGTAACCGGCTTCGTTGGGGTGCAGCAGATCAGGGAATTCTTCCGCTTTGGCATCGCCCTGCTCATTTGCAAACGGCGTCCAGGTGTCGACCACGTGTACCGTTTCATTCTCTTCGGCGATCTCGGTCAGCAGTTCGTTGATGCGTTTGATTTGAGTCGCTGGGCGGGACTTGGTTTCGCTGCTGGGCATGACCAAGCACAGCACGATGGGCATTTCCGCATCGTGTTCTGAGAGTGCTTGAAGAATCAATCGGACGTTGCTGGCAACCGTTTCCGGCGAGGCATGTTCCTCGAGATCGTTGGTTCCCATCAGCATCACGACGGCTTGGGGATCCAGGTCGAGCACGTCCTCTTTCAGGCGATACAACATGCCGCGAGTCGTGTCGCCACTGATGCCGCGGTTGGCGACCTTGCGGTTTTCGAACGTGCCACGGAAATCGTCGCCCCACCCTTGCGTGATCGAGTCGCCAAGAAACACGATCGCGTTTTGGTCTTGTTGCGTGCGGGCGTCAAAGGTGGATCGACGCCGCTGCCAAACCTGCTTCATCCAGTCGTAGCGGCGAACCGGTCCTGAACCGGCCATCGAGTCATTGGTTTCAGGGATCAGGAACTGTTTTTCGACGGTTGCGGTGGCGTCTTGCGTCATCGCCGGCAATCCTGTGAACAGCATTCCAGCTTCCAAGCCAATCAAAGTGCAAAGCAGACGGAGACTGGAAAATCGGCGTTGATTCATGGGGGCAAACTCATCGGGTGGAACGAGGTGGGACCGCAGTAGTTTATCATGGAAGACGCCCGACAATGATGTCGCCGCTGAATCCACAACGGAGGAGCCAATGCCCAAACCGAAGTTAACGTTGGTCTCGATGAGCGGGTTGCGAGTGGGGCATGAAGAGTTGCTTCAACGCGGGTTGAGGTTGCCTGGTTTGGCTCGGCGTGCGTCGGCGCTTTCCCAATTGCCGCCGCTGGGACTGCTGACCATCGCGGGTTTGGTGCCTGAGAGCTGGGACATGGAACTGGTCCTGGACGATGGGGCGAGCGACGAGAGGGACGTGGCCGATCAGATTTTGCTGGGGACCTCTTCGCCGACACAGCCAGCCGTCGTGGCGTTTTCTGCGTTGACGCCTTCGGCCGATCGCGCGGCACGAATCAGTCGACTGGTTCGAGGCCGCAATGTGACGACGGTGATCGGTGGGCTGCATGCCACGGCAGCTCCCGAGCATTGCCGCCCGCATTTTGATGTGGTGGTTCAGGGGGATGGCGAAAGCACGTTCGCGAAATTGTTGACGGATGTCACCGAAGGAAGCTTGGCGAGGTCGTATCAGGCGGATGGATCCTTCTCGCTTGCGGATTCGCCCCTTCCTCGCTGGGATTTGTTGGGAGTTCATTCGCCGCCGCGGTACACGGTTCAGTCGATGCGAGGCTGCCCGTGGGCGTGTTCGTTCTGCGCCGCGAGCCGATTGCTGGGGCCAGCGAGAGTCAAACCGGACGAACGGTTCGAAGCGGAGATGCGTGCGATCGCGAGTCAGAAGTCGCGTCCATGGATTGAATTGGCGGACGACAATACGTTCGCCAGCGGACGCGACCATGGACCCATGCTGGAATCATTGCGGCGGCACGGGGCCAGATGGTTCACCGAATCGGATTGGCGAATTGCCAATCAGCCACAACTGCTTTCGCAAATTGCCGAGAGCGGTTGTCGGCAGATCTTGATTGGCTTGGAATCCAACGTGTTTCGCTATCCCGGCATGGGCGCCAAGAACGCGGATTGGCAACGCATGTTGGATGCCGTCGATGCGATCCAAGAGGCGGGCATTGTGGTCAACGGTTGCTTGATCGTCGGGGCGGATGGCGAAACGTCTGAGTCGATCGAAAGACTCGGGGACTTCTTGGAAGAAGCTCCGATGGGTGAGATCCAATTGACGTTGCAGACGCCGTTTCCTGGGACCAGCCTGTACGAATCGTTGTTGCGGTCGCAGCGATTGTTGCCGGGCGACTTTTCTCGTTACACGTTGTTTGATGTCGTGTATCAGCCCGACCAAATGACGGCGGAGCAATTGCAAAGTGGATTCAACGACTTGGTGGAGCGAGTGTTTCGGCCCGAGGCCCAGGCTCGACGCGATGCCATTCAAAAGCGGATTCGATCCTCCCGGCGCACCTCAGGAAAACAAGCATGAATGATTCAGCAAGCACTGATCCAATGACGTTGCGTTTGCGAGATCCGTTGCTGTTTTTGTTGGGTGTGGAGTCGTCCATCCGAAGAGTGCTTCGTTGTCCCTGGTCGCTTCTGTTGGGGTTGGCTCTGGTCGCGACCGCATCGATGGCGCGTGAGTATGACGCGGTCAGTTGGTGGGACGCGCCCCAGGACTTGCTCGGGCCGTTTGCTGCGTCGTTGGTCATCTGCACGATCTTGTTCATTGCGGTGCAGATCTGTTTGGCAATGACAGGCGTGAAGCGAGATTCAAAGACCAGCTTGATTGGTGACTACCGAACCTTCCTGACCGGATATTGGATGACCGCTCCGCTGGCGTGGTTGTACGCGATTCCAATCGAGGTCATGGCGGATGAAATGGTCTCGCTGCGTTTCAATCTGACACTGTTGTCGATCGTGTCCATTTGGCGAGTGGTGTTGTTCAGTCGTGTGATCGCAATTCAGTTTGGACTTCGAGTTGGGGCCACGCTGACTTGGATTCTGGTTCCCTGCATGGTGATCGCGTTCTTTGCACTGCTATCGGCTCAGTTGTCGATGGTTTCCCTCATGGGCGGCATTCGGTTGACGCAAACGCAGCAGGTATTGAGGAGCTATCAATCGACCGTCGCGGCCGGATGCTTTTATGGCTTCATTCCCGTTCTGATCGCGGCATTGGGTTCGATTGCGATGTCAAGCAAATCGAAGCATCGCTGGGATGAAATTGGTCGTCGCAGCGTCCCGATGCGACGAATCGTTTGGTTGTGGCCCGCGGTGTCAGCGGTGACCTTGCTGGTCGCGGCGACTTTCTTTCAGCCCCAACTCATACGATCGGCGAAAGTGGACGCAATGCTTCGAAGTGGTGACATCGACGACGCCGTCGCGACGATGCAAGCCTCCGGGGAGGAAGCCTTTCCGATTGTCTGGGATCCGCCTCCAAAGTATCCCGATCGAGCCGACTGGTCGCCGAAAATCTCACTCGTCGCCGATGCACTTCAGACGCAGCAGGTTGAGCGGTGGATTGTGGATCGGTTGATGGTGCAAGCCGACGAGATTGCATTGCGACAAGAAGGATGGTTCGAGGGCACCGCCGATTTGGAGTACTTTCAAGATTACATCGTGCACCGTGACGTGGACACAATCGATCGAATGTTGACGACGCTCGGGAAGCTTCGCACGCTCCAGGTGGGGGACCAAGAAACGCAAAATCATCGGGGCGCGCTGATCCGGGTGATGGAGGTCTCACTCGCGGCAGCGATTCAGCGGCAGGAAGCGGAGGCGAGTGAATTGGCGAGTGACGAAGAGGAACAGACGGAAGGGGCTGCGGCGGAGACTTCGGAGAAGCCCGGAAGCTGAGTTGGGACTTGGTGCGTCCTCACTCACTGAATTGCCGCCAGTTGTTGCTTGGCGTCGTCGACGATTTCGGTTGCCCAGGTTTGTCCTTCGTAGAGCGTGACAATTCCCTGCAGGACCTTGGCTTTGTCTTGCGGTTCGAGCGACAACGCGGTGGTGAGCCGAAGTCGCAAGGCTTGTTGTCGCTGGGTGTTGGCAACCTGATCCGTGGGATCGGAGTTCAGCCGCTCAATTTCGTCACGAACGAGTGTCTCGAGTTGTTGCAACTCTCGAAGCCGAAGGCGATGTTTGAGTTTGTCGCCCGGCGAAAGTATCTCGCCGGCGGCTTCGGGATCGACGTCGAGTGAATAGACGTCCAGCCAAGCTTGCAGGTGCTTCGCTGCGTCAGCTTGAGATGTTTCGCGAAGCGACAACGCATCCAAAAGTGCTTCTTCGGCTGCCGGCAATTGGGAGGCTTGGCCGGTGGACCGGGAGCGATTCTTGAGCTGCCGATAGGTGGATTCGAGCTGGGCGGAACGCTGCCAATGGAGGACTTGTTCGGCGTTTTCGTTGTCCGGGTAAGTTTCCAGAAACAGGTTCATTCGCGAGATTTCCGAAGCCAGCGAACCGTCCATTTCAGCTGCTTCGAACGCCCCGTACAAGGTCGAAGCCGAGGGGGTGCGGATCGAATAGACGAACAGTGCGATGCCACCCAACAAGATCAAGACCATCCCGGCGATGGATGCCCAATGCACCCAATTCGAATCATGGCTTTCGGCACGGTGACGGTCCGACAGGTACCCACCGGGAGTCGCGGTGGAATCGATCGTCTGGAAATGAGTCTTGGCCTGTTCCTCGTTGCGTTTCGATTGCGTCAACGATTCGTTGGTGCTGGTCAGAGCCGGGGCCGTCAACGGATCGGCAAGGTTGCTGGGGTGTTCGTTGGCGACGACGCGTCGACCGGTCACGTGGTTGCCGCCGGTTTCGTTGGTTGGCAGGTCGGGCGAAATTTCGCGGGAGGCATCGGTGTGATGGTGGCCACGCGTGTCCAAGTCACCGGCCAAGTTGGGCGGCAGTTCTGGCGTGAATTCTTCGTCACCCAGTTGGGTACGAGACGCTTGCTCGTTCAGCGTTCGGCCACGTTGCAATCCAGCCCGCGTCGCTTTCAAGCGGTTCATCACCGCCAGCGCCGTCGGGGGACGATTGGCCGGATCTTTTTCGAGCAATTGATGCACGATCTCAACGACTTCGGCGGGGATGTCCGGATTGATCAGATCCAGCGGCACCGGGCGGTCTCGTTGCAACGCCTCCACGACTTGGGTGACCTTCTTGCCTGCAAAGGGGGCTCGTCCAGCGAGCATCGCGTACATCACGCTGCCGAGCGCGTACAGATCGGTGCGAGGCGTGATCGAGTGGCTGCCTGCTTGTTCGGGCGCCATGTAATCGGCCGTGCCCAGCACCGAACCATGCAGTGTTTGCTCCCCGAATCCAAACAGCTTGGCGATTCCAAAGTCGACCAGTTTGACTTCCCCGGCCTCGGTCAGAATCAAGTTGGCAGGTTTGAGGTCACGGTGAATCACTCCGATGTCATGGGCATGTTTGAGCGCCGCGCAAACTTGCGATGCGATGTCCAACGTCGGCAGCCAACCGAGTCGCTTGACGTCGCGGATTCGTTTTTGCAGCGTTTCGCCGCGGACCAGTTCCATGGAATAGAACAGTTGGCCGGCTTCTTCGCCGTAGCCGATCAAGCGGACGATTCCCGGGTGCCGCAGCCGACGCAGGGTTTCGACTTCCGCATCAAATCGGCGGCGGAACCGCATGTCGTCGGCAACATGTTGTGCGATCAACTTCACGGCGACTTCTTCGCCGGTCTTGCCGTGCCGAGCCCGATAGACCGATCCCATGCCACCGCGGCCGATGACGCTTTCAATCTGATACGGTCCGAGTAGTTCAGGCTCAGCCATCAAGGTCCGTCCAATCGCCTCGTGGATCGTTGGAAATTTCGGTCGGCTCGCCTTCATCGGCCAGCGTTTGAATTTTTTGTCGCGTGGTGTCGACCGACTCTGCGTCCATCAAGGGCTGCAGTTTGATGCGAAAGGACTTGGTTTGCCCGGCACCGATGTCGAGCAATCGGCCTTGTTTTTCTTCGAATCCGCGGCGGTTTGGGAAACCGGTGGCAGGTTCCATGCCGGTCACGTACCCGTCCGCTTCGGCGGCCGTGTTCTTCCATAATACGAAGGCGGGCAGCGTCGATGTTTTGTAGCTGACAGCAAAACCCCGGTCCTGTTCGGGCGACGTCAGCATGGTGTGCGTGTAACCGGTTTCATCGGCCCGAGGGCGACCGAAGTAGACCCGTTCCGCTTGGCCGGTGGTGGGGCCGTCGAACTCGTCCCAGCGATCGATTTGGCCCGCCGCGTGAGCGTCTTTGGGGGCCAATTCGTCGAGGGCTGCTACCAGACGGCTGTTTTCGCCCAGAATCGGGGCGCCGATGTTGATGTGGTAAAGCAGTTGCATGGTTTGGGGCGTCTCCAACTCGTTGGTCACGTCGTCGAGCAGTTCGACTTCCGTGCGATCGGCATGGATGCGGATTTTGGATCGCATTCGAAAACGCTTGAAAAACAAGCGGGTTTCGACGGTGTCGGCGATCAATTCGACGCGACCACTGGCCTCGTCAAATTCCACCGACAGAGAGTCCGCTGGCGTGTTGGCGATGTGCCCGTGCAGGGGAAATTCCAGTTGGCCGTTGGCGTCGTGTTGTGGAGCACCATTGCTCTGCAAGCCACAGCGGACGACCAATTCGTCGAAACCCGACAACCACCCCAATCCACTGGGTTCGGAGACGGGCACGTGATTGGGGTGAACCGGCCCAATCACGGGGGAATGCCATCCAAACCGAACGCCATCGCACTCGATTCGCCAGATCGACATGCCCCGGGTTGGCAGCACATCGACATGCATTCGGCTGTTTTTCAGCCGGACAATTTCCACGCCTTCGCTGACGCCACCTCGAAAAACCCCGTGCCGGATCGTCCAGTCGCCTACCCGGGTGGACAAATCCAGGTGCATTGGGCTGGTGGTGTCCCACTGGATTCGTTGCTCACGGTCGTCAACTTCTCGGACAACGATGGATTCGGTGGCCATGAAGGGCTTCCAATTCAATTCGAGGGTGGCGTGCAAAGCGGGGGCATTCTGGACCCGGCCTCTGAACTTGTATAGACCTTCACGTCGGCCTAAAACATGTCGTGGAAACGGTCTGGGCGCAATCCGTGTGGATTGTGTTCCATGCTAGTGATCATCCATCCTCCCCATTCTCACCCGCCTCCCAACCGAGCACCCGATGAGCACCGTGAAGTTAGACGAAGGATTAATTCAGGGCGACAGCGTTTCCAGTATCCTCGATTCTGCCATGGACGCCCATGGTGGTGTACTGCGGTTGACGCCAACCTGGGTCCCACGTTCATTCTTGCATCCCGGCCGACGGATCAAATTGCATCCGTCGGATTACTATCGATTCGGTGCAGATCGCGGCGGGATTGACGAACGCTGGTTCGGAAGCACGACCGACGCGGCCAACGAAGGCCGAGTTTGGCACGAAGGGCAGAGTTTTTGCTTGTTCGAAGGCAAGAAATTCATGCTCAAGGACGCTGTGGCCGAACGCGGCAACGACATCGTCGGCGAAGCGATTTATTCGAAGTATGACCGTTGGCCGGTGTATTCGAAGTTCTTCGACAACATGGGCCCCATCCCGCACCACATGCACCAGTCGTTTGAAGACGCGGAATTGGTTGGCCAGGAAGGCAAGCCGGAAAGTTATTACTTCCCGCCGCAGTTGAACAACGTCGACAACAATTTCTCCTACACGTTCATGGGATTGGAACCTGGCACGCAGCCTGAGGACGTGCGGCGTTGCCTGGAAAACTGGAACGAAGGCGACAACGGCATCTTGGATCTCAGCCGTGCCTACCGTCTGAAACGTGGGACCGGTTGGTTGATTCCACCGGGAGTTCTCCACGCTCCAGGGTCGTTGTGCACGTATGAGCCACAATGGGGCAGCGACGTGTTTGGCATGTACCAATCGATCGTCGAAGGCCGCTATGTGCCTTGGTCGTTGCTGGTCAAGGACATGCCGGAAGACAAGCACCAGGACCTCGATTTCATCGTCGGTCAATTGGACTGGGACAAGAACGTTGACACGCACTTCAAAAACAGCAATTACCTCGAACCGGTTCGCGACGAAAAACGCAGCGGCGACGGGTACGAAGATTTGTGGATCGTCTACGGCACGGTCGATGGGGCTCAATTGTTCAGCGCCAAAGAGCTGACAATCGCTCCGGGTGCCAAGTGCGTTCTCAAAGACGGTGCGGCCAGCAGCTGGATCACCGTTCAGGGCCGCGGCCGGATCGGCAACCTCGACCTGCAAACTCCCGCGATGATTCGCTTTGGCGAGAACACGACCGACGAGGTGTTCATCAGCCACGTGGCAGCGACCAACGGCGTCGAGATCGAAAACCTAGGCAGCGAACCATTGGTCGGTTTGCGGTACTTCGGCCCCAACGCTCACACCGACATTCCAAAAGCCGGTAGCTGAGCCCATTCGTTCCAAACGAATTGAGACCATTCACGAAAAGCGAGCGTTCCTCCGTCTGGGACGCTCGTTTTTTTGCGTCAACTGACAAGGACGGATGGTCGGTGGCAACCAACAGCGGGGGATCTCGGTGGAGAATCTCGATGCTGAATGGAGCGGTGTTGCGGTTCGTACCGGCAATGTTTGCGAGACGTGTCCAAGACAGGATGGATGCGACTTGTCGACTTTGAGTTGAGACGATATCCTGCCGCTTTGCCCGCGGATGTGGCGGAATTGGCAGACGCGCTAGACTCAGGATCTAGTGCCCGATAAGGGCGTGGAGGTTCGAATCCTCTCATCCGTACTTGATTGAAATTCAACGAATTAGCCTCCCTTTGGGCCGCTGTGATTGAAACGGCGCCCGGCAAGGAGGCTTTTTTCGTGCCGTTTTTGTGTTCTGGGCTTTTGTAACAACCGACGCTGCCTCTCAATTTGATTGCAGTGGCTGGTCCGGTTGTGACGATGCAGTGGGTTGTGCGGAGGGGCTTTCTGCACCGGTGAGCGAGAAAACTCGGTCGCCGATTCATTCGAACACAAGGTGGCACCGTGACCGGCAAGCTCATTCGATTCAATCAACGGAAGCGTTCCGCAAAATTGGCGTCCGCGAAACGTGTTGCCCTTGCGTTGGCAATCGCGACGTCCACGGCGATGGGAGTTTCTGCCCAGCGTCCCAATCAGCCTCAGCTGAAGCACCTCAATGTGCCCGGTTCCGTGGCGGATTCCGTGGCGACTCGCTTGAGTCTCCAGTACCTCGACCAACCGGGCGTGACCATCACGCCCGATGACCGTCCCGGCGGCGGGTTGTTGGTGCTGGCTCCGCCTGATTTGCAAAACAAAATTGCGGCTGACGCGGCGACGTTGTCCAACAGCTTGGCTCAAGTCGCTGGACCTCAGTCCGCGACGCCCATCACGGTGCACTTGGTCAACATCACGTGGCGGGAAGTGGAAGACGCCCTGCGGATCATCGCTGGCGAAGACGTGCCTGTGACGACCAGCCGCAACGGGGAGCGAGCGTCGTTCACGTTGACGATGGAAAAACGTGGCGGCACGACGACGCGAGTCGAAGTCGATCGACGATCCAACGCGGTGACGTTGACGACCAGCCCGCTGATGCACAACACGTGGCGGAAAACGATCCAAGCGATCGACCAAGCCCCTCGGTTTGCAGGCGAAGAAACTCGCGTGTACATGCTGCAACACGCCAAGATTTCGTCGGTGCAGCGTGCCATTCGTTTGCTGCGAGACCTGGACCCCAAGAGCGGTTCTGGCACCTCGGCACGCCCTGCTTCCAACCGGACTCAGGCCAACTTCCGCACCGCAGCATTTCAGAATGAGGGCGGCACTGCGGCGCCGGACGGAGCCGCTGATGTGGCGGCAGCCGATTCCGACTCGGAGGGCGACGATGCTGCCGGTCCGATCGGCGATCCCGAGATTCAGTTCGTTCCTGAGTCGGGTTTGATCATTGTCAAAGGCAACAAACGCGATATCCAACGCGTCATGGATATCGTCAAAGACATCGAAGAAAAGAGCAAGCTGACTCAGCCTGAGATCCAAGTTCGTCAACTTCAGCATGCCGATTCCAACGCGGTGTCGGCTCTGCTCACGCAGCTCTATGAAGACGTGTTGTCGGCTCGCCAAGGTGACGTCAGCATCACCGCACTGGATTCGCCCAACGCATTGTTGTTGATCGGTCGCAAAGAAGCGATCGAAGCGGTCAACGACTTGATCGAAAAGATCGATCAGCCGATTCCAGACTCGGATCGCTTGCGTGTCTTCCGCTTGCAGCACGCATCGGCAACGGACGCGGAAGCCACCATCCAAGGGTTCTTCACCAATCAACCCGGTGGCGATGAAGAAAATCGTCCTGGATTGGGAGTTCGCGTTCGGGTCACGGCCGACTATCGAACGAACTCGTTGATCGTCAGTGCGTCGCCGCGCGACCTCGCGGAAGTGACTCGATTGGTCGAGGAAATCGACGTCCAGAAAATTGCGTCGACGGCTGAAATCAAAGTCTTTCCGCTCACCAATGCACGAGCCGAAGACATGGTCGAGGTCTTGCAGGATGCGATTTCGGGAGAGCCTGAAAACATCGCCGGCGACACGACTGCCGCTGCATCGTCCTTGTCGATCGTTTCACTGAGTTCACCCGGCAACAAGATCCTTGATTCAGGGGTTTTGAACGGTGCCGTGATCACCGCGGACAGCAACGTCAACGCTGTTGTCGTTCGTGCTCCCGCTGGTGGCATGCCATTGATCGCTGAACTGATTCGTCAGCTCGATCAAACGCCCGGCATTGATTCGCTGGTCAAAGTGTTCACGATCGAAAATGGTGACGCGACGCAGTTGACCACCGCACTGCAGAACTTGTTCGGCGACGATGCTGCGACCAGTGGGACCAGCGTTGGTGCAGGCAACCTTGGCAATCTGCAGACATTGACAGCTTCCGAGAGTGCGTTGACTCCGCTGGTCTTCTCAACCGACATCCGCACCAACAGCATCATTGCCAGCGGCTCGGCCGAAGACTTGGAAGTGGTCGAAAGCATCTTGTTGCGACTCGACAGCGAAGGTTTTGCCGAACGCATCACCGAAGTGATTTGGCTCAAGCACCAAATCGCGGAGAACGTCGCGGCAGCCATCACGAACTATGTTTCGCAGCGTCAGCAATCTCGCAACGTGATCACGCAGTTCCAGCAAGGCCTGGGGCCCTTGGACCTGCCAGATCGCGACATCGTCGCGGTTGCCGAAGCTCAAACGAACAGCGTGTTGCTCAGCGTCTCGCCACGGATCTATGAAGAGGTCCGTCAGCTGATCGATCGCTTGGACCGTCGTCCACCGATGGTGTTGATCAAAACCTTGATCGCCGAAGTGGAACTGGACGACGGCTTTGAAATCGGCGGTGAGTTCGGGCTGCAAGACTCGTTGCTGTTCGACCGTGGTGTTGCAGCAGATCCGATCAATAACTCGGATCCGGGGTTCAACTTCACCGGAACTAGTGTGAATCTGCCGAACAACAACTTGGTTGGGCAAGAGAATTTGGCGTCGCAAGGCTTGACCAGTTTTGGCGCCTCTGCCAGTCAGTTGACACAGCTCAGCGGTCTTAACTCCGGTGGCTTTGTCTTCTCTGCGGCCAGCGAGTCCGTCAACCTGTTTTTGCGAACCCTGCGAGTTGCCAATCGACTGCAGATTCTCAGCCGGCCTGAGATCATGACGGCCGACAACACGGAAGGTTATGTCCAAGTCGGTCAAAGCTTCCCTCGTCCCACTGAATTGTCCTTCACCGGAGGAACGGGCGGGACGGCGTCTCAACCGATCATCGGGATTGAAGACGAGGAAATCGGGATCATCTTGCGAGTCACTCCCCGGGTTGGTGCGGATGGTCTGATCATGATGGCCATTGATGCCAGTCGCAGTGACATCAACCCGAATGAAGGGCAGATCATTGGTTCGTTCCAAGACGATGTTCCCATTTTCGTGCCGGCGATCGATCGAACACAAGCCCAAGCCACCGTCACTGCGTTTGATGGACAGACGGTTGTCTTCGGCGGATTGATTCAGAAGTTCCGTCAGAACCGGACTCGTCGAGTCCCATACCTGGCCGACATCCCGCTAGTGGGAACGTTCTTCAAGTACGACTCCGAGATCGAAACTCGGAGCGAACTCTTGGTGGTCATGACGCCTATCTTAGTGACCGGCCACGAAGACCTTGAATACGTCAAACAGGTCGAGTCCAGCCGCATGAGTTGGTGCTTGGCCGACGTGGTGGAGATGCACGGTGACGTCGGTTTGTCGGGTGGCTATGGATTGTGGGGACCCGCCGTGGGCCCAACGATCTACCCCGATTTGCATCCCACCGTGGATGTCTTTCCTGCAGCCGATATGCCCGGTGGCAATCGAGCGATGAAGGCGGGCGTGATCCCACCAGGAAGCGTCATCAATTCGGTCGACGGAAACGTGGTCCCCGGTTCGGCAGGGCAATTGCCACCCGATGTGACTTTGAATCCAGGTGAATCAATCATTCGCAATGACTGGATCGAAGCTCCTCAGGGATCCGTGCCAACGCCACAGCAAGGGTTGCCGGTCGATCAATTGCCCGCACCAGTGATGTCCGCACCGGGTGAGTTTCTGCCAGCCCCTGTTTCAGGTGGCGTTCCCGCAACGGGAGCAGGTTTCACCGGAGCAACGCCGACCAAGCAAGCCAGCAACGGCGCGACATCGCAAGTGCCGGTCAAGCAGGTCTCCGCTCGAATGCCTTCGCAGCCGTCTGCCAACCAGCCGACGAGCACGCCTCCCGCTGACAAGAAATCTGTGAGCGAAGAAGTGCCTGCCAAGAAACGTTGGTTCAACTTCAATCGATCGAAGTAGTGAGTCCATTGCCAAGTCACGCCGGCGTGAATCGCGTCCTGCACTCACGCTGGCGTGACATGGCAACGAAGAAGTGCATCCGTTTGGGAACGTCCCGGCGGATCGTCAAAGACGACGTTGTTGCAATTTCATTCAGAACAATCCCGCAATTGTTCCGGTGATCGTCACCAGCGTTGATGGAATTTGTGTCGTCGTGAATCTTCGTCCCAAGGTGCCAATCGCACGGGGGAGCATTCGCGGTCAACCCTCAAAGCAGAGACCCAGACATGTCATTGAAATCTCGCGCCCGAATTGCATCCCGAGTGACACTCGGGGTTTGCTTGGTCAGTCTGACACTCAGCACCGGTTGTGCGTCGATGACCCAGTCCGACTCCGCGGCTCCGAAGAAAACACTGTTGGAGCGGATGCCCTGGGCCAAAAAGGATCAGGCACCTGAACCGTATCCCAACCCCGCGAAGCTGGCGGCCGTTTGGTCGACGGAGTCACTCACTCAGGTCGGCCGTGTGCCCACGCGTGGTTTTGGCGGACGCATCTTCTTCTACGATGAAAAATCCAAGCCGGTGCCGGTGGAAGGCACGTTGGTGATCCATGGCTTCGATGAAAAATCAAAGGACCCAAAGGCGGCCGTGAAACGGTATGAGTTCACTCCCGAGCAATTGACCAGTCACTTCAGCCAGTCGGACGTCGGTGCCTCTTACAGTGTTTGGGTGCCGTGGGATGCGATCGGTGGCGAACAACGTCACATCTCGTTGGTGGCGTCGTTCAAGACTCAAGAAGGCAAGACCATTCAGGGGCAACCAACCAATGTCTTGTTGCCGGGGTCGAAAACCGACGCTGACATGGCACTCGCCAATCGGTATTCGCCTGACTTCCGAGCGTGGCAGCACGCCTCGTCGGGCAAGACCTCGCCGAGCAGCGGTTTGACAACGACGACGATTTCTCGCCCCACGGTTCGGGATCGCTCGAGCGAGTTGCCACCCTCGGTGGGAAGCTGGAACGTCGCGCGTTCGACTTCTTCCAATTCGATTGACATCGCGATGGTGAACCAAGGCAATGCACCGGAGGACGCCAGTGGCGAACCGGCCGACGCAATCGCTTCGCCGGACAAGACGAGTTCGCCACAAGTCCTGCCGGCATCCACACGATTGAAGTGAGTGAGACCTCGGGGGACGTGTGTAGGCCAGGTCTTACTGGCTGGGTTTGGACGGGCTGCGTTGAGTTTTGAGGGGTGGTTCGACGCCTCGCTTTGTTCCAAAGCATTGGCGTGAGTGCCAGGTAGAACCTGGCCTACGTCACTGGCCGGTTGATTTGCCAGGGCAGTGACATGCCCGGCCGTGAACACGCCTCGCTTTGTTCCAAAGCATTGGCGTGGATGCCATGTGGGACATGGCCTACGAGCGGATCGAATGTCGGCCAGGTGAGGTTCGGCCTGCATTTCGGGAGGTCGGCACGGCAGATCTACAAAAAAAGAGCCCGGTGGATACCGGGCTCTTGGCGTTTGTCATGGGGTTGTCGGCTCAATTGGCCGCAAGGCAGATCAGCCCAAGTTCCAACCGTCGCGGTATTCGCGTTGGACGAACTGGTTGACGGCTTCCACATTGGGGCTCGTCAGATCCTTGGCGTTCCATTCAATGCGTTGGCCTTCGCCGGCACGCATCGCCAAGTTGCCGACCAAGATCGTTTCGGTCAGGCGGCCAGCGTAACCGAAGTTCGACATGGTGCCGGGCTCGTACTCGCCTTTGATCGTGCTGACGAATTCCCATTTGTGACGCTCGTCGCCACTGGCTTTGAAGGGGATGCGAGGCAACCAAGGTTCGGGCTTCTTGAAGTCGACGTACTTGTCTTCTGGAAGCAAGTAGTACTTGGCTCCGTAATCGTCGGGTGAGAACACGAGGCCTTTGCTGCCGACGATGACTGCACCGGATTGTTTCCGGCCGCCGTCGCGTTGAGCTTGAACGCGTTTTTGGAACGACTCGGGCAATTGCGAGATGATGCTTTCAGGTGGCAGGTTGCCGCCGTCGTACCAGTAGAACTTGCATGGTGGCAACGTTTTTCCGTCGGCGCCTTCGCGTTCTGGAAATTCGAACATCAGCGAGCTGCTGCCGGGGTACTGTTCGCCTTCGACGATGCCAGGGTTCTTCACAGCGGTGACCGCGATGGGGTCCCACAGTTGAAGGGCTTTGACGGGCATGTTGGTGGTGTGACAGGCCATGTCACCGAGAGCACCGGTGCCGAAGTCGACCCAACCACGCCAGTTGAACGAGTGGTAAGCGCCTTTGACGAACGGACGCATCGGGGCTGGGCCGATCCAAGCGTCCCAGTTCAACGAATCTGGCACGGGGTCTTCGCCGGCAGGGCGTCCGCCACCTTGTGGCCACACGGGACGGTTGCTGAAGATGTGGATCTCGCTGACGTCGCCAATCGCGCCGCTTTGGATGACTTCCACTGCTTCGCGAAGACCGTCTTCGCTGGTGCCTTGGTTGCCCATCTGAGTGATGACGCCCGTCTTCTCAGCGGTTTCTCGCATCAGGCGAGCTTCGCGAATCGACCAAGTCATGGGTTTTTGGCAATAGATGTGCTTGCCCATGTTCATGGCTTTGACACATGCCGCAGCGTGTGTGTGGTCCGGCGTGCTGCAGGTCACGATGTCGACCTTGTCGCCCATCTTGTCCAGCATTTCGCGGAAGTCATCGAACTGTTCCGCATCTTGGAACTCACGTCCCTTCTTGGCCAGGGTGTCGCGATCGACATCGCACAGGGCGGCGATCTTCACACCTTGGTTGGCGATGTGGCTGGTGTCGCTGCCACCTTTGCCGCCGACGCCGATGCAGGCTGCTGACAACGAGTTCAATGCGGAGGATGACTCATCTTGTGCCACGCTGGTGCCAGCGAAGTAGCCGACTCCTGCGGTCAATGCGGCCGATTGGCCAATGAAACGACGGCGGTTGGTTTTCGAGGTCATGGACAAACAATTCCGAAGGTAGGAAGGGCGGGCGGGCGGAAGTGTGAATCGCCACCGCATCAGGCTGCAGCGAGATTCTGTAACAAGATATCGTAGGTGATCGCAGAGTGGAGCGATGATCCTGCAATCGGATTGTACTTCACCTGAGTGCCTAGATTAACAACTCAATAGAGGCCGTTCAATCTTTCCGCAAGAACGATTGTGAGTCCGCTGGTTCTGGGAATCTCGGAACAGGACAGGGAACAGCACAAATTTGTGCAGGGGGGAACGAAATGACCATCCAGAAAAAGAGCCGCTCCCGAGAAGAAGCGGCCTGAGGCATTTGTTTTAGGGGGAATTCGCCCGTTTGGGCAGGCGATCACCGGAGGCCGTGTGCCGCAGCAAATCGTCGCCGTTGAGGCGGTTTCTCAATCAGGACGTTTCGATCAGCTGCCAATTGCCGGCATCGGTCTCGACCTTCCAAATTTCCGGGAGTGCTTCGTCTTTCAGTTGGCTGGCGACCAACGATGCCAACGGATCGGGGATCACAAAGGCGACGACTTGATTCCGGTTGCGTTTGAGGATTCGTCGGACGGCTTTGCCAACACGGTGTGCGGCTTCGTGCATCGACTCACCGCCGGGAGGGCAAGTCGACTCCGGTGTGTCGCACAATTCCCGATACAGTCGAGGCTGGTTGCGACGGATTTCCTCGATCAGTTTGCCGTGCCACAGGCCGTGGTCCACGTTGCGAAACTCATCGATGACCTTGGGACGCAGATCGCGGCCTTCGGAAAGACAGGTTGCTGTTTCCACTGCGGATTGGCAGGGGGCACAGTAGATCGCATTCAAGCGAATGCCCGCCAATTCACTGGCGAGAGCTTCCGCCTGCAAACGACCGCGTTCGCACAACGGCACGTCCAGGTTGCCCTTCATGCGACCTTGTTCATCAAAGGTCGTCGCGCCGGGACGAATCAAAACCAGCTTGGAAGCGGCTTTGGGCCAAAGTGAAATCATGACTGTTCTCCTGATGGAGGAGGCGAACCATGCATGGCTTGGGTCAGTTCGTTGATCGCGGTTTCGTAATCATGCTGGCCGAAGATCGCGGAGCCAACGACGAACAAATCGCAACCGGCCGCGCGAGCGGCGCCAATGGTCTCGGCTTTGATGCCGCCATCGATTTCCAGCAGCAAGTCCGGTTTACGTTCTTTCAGGCTACGCAACCGATCCAGTGACACCGGATTGAATTTTTGGCCGCCGAACCCAGCGTTGACGCTCATCACCAACACCATGTCGACGCAATCCAGGCAGGCGTCCAACTGGGTGAAATCGGTGTCGGGGTTGATGGCAACGCCCACACCCACACCCAGGTCGTGAATCTTTCCCGCCACGTCGACGCTGTCATTCACGGCCTCGACATGGAAGGTCAGCATGTCCGCGCCAGCATCCACCATCGGCTTTGCATACGCCAAAGGATCGCTGATCATCAGATGGACATCCAACGGCATGTCCGTGTGACGACGCAGGCCTTCGACAATGGGCATGCCGTAGGACAGGTTGGGCACAAAGTGGCCATCCATGACATCCAAGTGCAACACACGCGTTCCCGCGGCGGTCAGCTTTTCAACCTCGGTGCGTAAATCACCAAAGTCACATTGCAAAAGGCTCGGCAAAATTGCCGGCCCAGCAGCACGGATGGAATCGAGCTTCGCTCGGCTCATACAGTTGTCTCATCGGGGAATGGATTCACCACGCAGGGATCACGCCAGGTGGCCAATGGAAACGTCCGAAAACGCTCAATCGAGGTCTCGCCGCCAGCTCGGGGAAACCGAGCCGCCTGCGATTTGCGATTGCATCCAGCTGATTTGTCAGCGGAATGCCCACATTGCGTTGGTGTGATGCGATCGACGTGCCAATCTTCGCGGCCAAAATCCGATCCGATCGGAAGGCGGAATACGAAATGACGACACACGATTGCATCGATGGGGCAACAGATTGAACAAGAGCCGGTGCCGCTGTCAATCGGCAGAGGAAACTCAGGGGGAGTCCTCCAAGCCACAATGGCGGACGTAACTCGCAAATTCAAAACAACCGGCATTTGCTAGCAATTGCAATGGCGGGGAATCTTCCGTAGAAATTTGATTGGGAGACGGTGAAGTTTGCGAGTTGGCTGCCTGTCCGGCAAGTTTTGCCTGGCAGGAAGCTTGGATCGCGGCAGCCCACCGACCACGCTTTAGGTCGTGCCGTGTTGCCAAGCGTTTATTATCACCCTCCCTTGGGACGTTCGAACTTGGGACGTTCGAAAAATAAATGGTGGCGGGCGTCTGGGTATCGCCCCGGATGGGGCCGTCATGCTTCGCTCGGGGCGGAAGCTCCGAGAGACCGATGCCGGAAAACAAACGGTCGCCCCGGATGGGGCCGTCGTGGGAGTTGGGGGCGTCCCTCGCTCACGCTTCGGGTTGTGATGGGTGGTTGCTGCAGAAACCCGCCAAAACCCAGCACCAGAAAACTGCACGACCCCATTTTTTGGGAGGGTCGGGCCGCTTCGGGCCGGGGAGGGTTACGAGCTGGGTCCAATGCTGAGCCCTCCCCTCGCTCGACCCTCCCGAGCGGAGGGTGATGACAAACGCCTGGCAAGACAAGACGTCAAAACTGCATGACGTCTGCAAATGGGAGGGGGCGGAGCCTGGCGTGGATCTCGGACGCCACCACCGCGCATTAAAAAACGGTCGCCGCAAGTTCCGGAGAACTCGCGACGACCGTTGTGTGGTTGAGAAAAAGATCGATCATTGGAAGAAAACGAATCTCAGGTCACCTGAATCGAAAGCGGAAGGACGCTTCCGATTCTCAAGTTGAGAGATTCGAATCGCAATCAGCGACCCGGATCGAATCCGGTTTGGGCGATCTCTTCTTCTTCTTGGATGATGATCCGAGGTGTGACCATCATCATCAGACTGCTCGACTGACGACCGACCGCGGTGTTGCGGAACAATCGGCTGACGTAGGGGATCTTGCTGAGGAACGGCACGCCACGTTCGTTGCGGCCTTCGCTCATCCGTTTGATCCCACCCAGAAGAATCGTGCCGCCATCGGGAACACTCACGGTCGTGTTCACGGTGGTGAAGGCGAACGTTGGTTGTTGAACCGTCGTGCCTTGGTTGACGCTTTCTTCTTCTTGCTCATCTTCTTCGTTGATCACGCCGTCACCGTTGGTGTCGACATTTCGACTGCTGGTGTTGCGGGTCGTCGAGTTGCCTTGGAACGTGAACTCGTTCACTTCGCCAATTTGGCTGAAGGTTGGAATCAGCGTCAGGCGAACGAATCGTTTGTCTTCACTGACAACACCTTGCACGTTCAGTCGTGTGCCTTCGTCGAGGACGACGATGACGGGCTGCTGTGCGACGGCGAAGTCACCGACAACCGGAACGATACTGGTCACGAAAGGACGCGATGTCTGGTCTTGGATCGAAGCGATCTGACCGTCGAACAACGTCACCTTGGGAGCCTGCATCACGTTGGTACGACTGTCACCCTGAGCGGCTTGCAAGAAGAAGTAAGCTTCGATGTCGCTCAAGATCGCGAACCCGAGGGTCGAGATCGCACCGGGGTCAGCACCAAAGGGTGGTGTGACACCGCTGCTGTTGTTGTCGAATCGGATGTCGAGGTCGGCCGTTGGCGTTCCGTCGGCGTCCAAGCCGATCGTGACTTCCGGTCCGCTGTCATCGCCTGGCAATCCAGGGGCGTTGTCATCGAACTGCAAGTCAAAGTCGATTCCGATTTGTTCGAAGAACGTGTCGGACAAGGTGATGAAGCGAACTTCGATTGTGATCTGCAAGTTCTGCAGACGGCGAAGCGATTCCAACAAGTCAACGATTTGGTCGTGCACATCGCTCGTCGTGCTGACAACCAGCGACAAGTTTTGTGGGTACGGAGCCATCGTGCCGACGCCACCGAGGGCTTCCCACGATTCCGGTTCAATGGTTGTTTGAATCAACTGCATCAGTTGGCTGAAGTCAGCCATGGACTGACCACCCAAGCCGCCGAAGCTGCTGGGCGAACCCAAGCCGCCGGCCGAGCCGTAGCCGCTTCCGGTGTTGTATTGCCCCAACATGTTGGGGCTCATTGATGCCGAGCCATTGTTGCCGGCAAACCCGCCCAATCCTGACGCCGAGACAGGCACGACTTGAACGTCGGTCTGTGGGTTGATCATTTGGTAGGCGTTTCGCAACGCACCACGCAAACCATCGTCGTAACCGGTGACGAAGTTCGGGATGGGGGTGACCAAGTCAGCGACTCGGTAAGTGCGACGTTCGACCATCGTGCGGCGAGCGTCTTTGCTGGTCACGTTCAGGACTTCGTTGTCGATGACGTGCGTCAGGTCGAGATCACCCAAGATGATGTTCAGAGCACTGTCCAGCGAAATTCGCGTGTTGATGTTCTGCGAAACCGGGGTCTCGCGGTTCATGCGAATCGAGGCCAGAGCACGATTGTCGATCACGATCGGCACGCCGGTCATGTTCGACAAGTCATCCAGGACTTCGCCCAATGGACGATCGCGATACTTGACTTCGACTTCCGTCGCGAGTTTTCGTTTGATTTCTTGTTCGCGAGGCGACAAGCTGGTTTCAGCGTTGCTCTGCAAGCGGCGACGCGACAGTTCTTCCCACGAACGAATTTCGGGGAAGGCGAACGGACGATCGGGATCGCCGGGGACTGCCGCTTGACCGATGGCCAGCATTTCGCGAACAAAACCGTCTTCGGCACCGGCTTTGATCTCCTCATCCATTTGGATGCGAACGCCCATGCGGCTGCTGTGGAACATGCTTTGAGCGATCGGCGAACCGGGTTTCAGCTCACCGACTTGTTTTGCGATCACTTCGGCTTCGTTGAAGCGACGATCGTCCATCAAGTCATTGAAGGTCTCGACCAGCGATGAAATTTCATCGTCGATGCGAGCTTCTTTGGCGGCGTCGGTGGCCATTTCGGAGCGAACGGCTTCGTTGGCCAAGTCCAATTGGATCTCGGCACGATGCTGTTCGACGTAAGTCTTTTGATCCGACAACGCACGGTCAACCATGGCTGCCAGCGATGCCTTGGAGGCTTCATCGATGCTGGCTCCTTCGACACGACGACGGAGGCGTTCCAGGTCGTCAACGGCGTCCATCGGAGCGTCCGTGCGTTTCTCGTTGGCCTTGGACAATTCCGTCGTGATCTCGCGATACAAGCGACGGGTTTGCTGTTGGGCTTCGAGGTCCGCTTTGTCCATCGCCGACAGGGGCTGACCCGCGGTTGGCGATGGCAAACGAGAGGGTTGCAACAAGGTCAACTTGTCTTGCAAAGCACGACGAGTTTGCGTGTCGAGCTCGGATTCAAAGTTCCAGGCTTTCACAAACGCTTGACGGGCTTCGGTTTTCTTGCCCTGGGACAACAGATCCATTCCTTCTCGGAACAGACGATCGCCTTGGGAGTTGCCCAGTGGTGTGGCAGCTTGAACCTGAGCGATGCCACCAGGAGCCGAGCTGGCACCGCCGGCTTGTTGCACCATGAATGGTGCACCGGCAGCGGTTTGGCCGCTGGTTTGCATGATCGGGTTGGCGGCTTGCTTGGCCAAAGCGTTCAAGTCCAAACCGGTCCGACGAGCGGCGGCTTGGGTATCAAGAAGCAATTGCCACGGGCGAGCGTCGCCCGGTTGGAATTCATGCTCTTTCAATCCAAAGGATTGGGCCTGGTTGGCCATCAAGTAAGCGTTTTTGACATCGCCTTTGTCCAACGCAGCTCGTCCGGCGGCGACCAATCGCAACGTTTCCGTGCGACGGATGGCCAACGGCAACGAGGCAGGCGATTCTTTCGAAGTCGCATCTGCTTTCGCGGACGAGTCGGTGGGTGGCAATGAGAATTGGGCCGAGGCGTTCGGGACTGCGACCACGGTCGACAGCAACGAGGCGATGGACAATGACACCAAAGGTCGGGTGACCTTGCGTCGCCATCGAGATTCCGGCGTTGACATCAAAGATTCCTTGGCAGAGGCCTCTGTAGCAGAGGCGCGTGTCGGCGAGGCCATCGAGTGACCCAATTCATCCTTGGCCTGTCCCTCAGGACATGACCGGTTCCGCCTGGGCGGATGATACGAGCGGTTCAACGCGACTCTCCTTCTTCGCGTGAGACATGAAATCCATAAAGTGCTGGAAAGCTCTCGCCCAGACTCACCATCGGTGGACTGGTTGTCGGCCGTGAACACCGGGGTGTCCCGCGTTTCGAACTGGTCTCCTCGGCAGAATTCCATCTTCCTGATGGAAATCCCCCAATGAGTCAGCACGAAAACCTTCCTAGCGAGGTTGGCAATACGAATTGCAGACAACCAGTGTCAACACGGCTTTGAGGGACTAAATCGAATTTTTGTCAAGCGGAAAACTCGATTGGCGCATGAAACTGCTCGCCAGCCGGTTTGCCAGGCTGGATCGGACCCCCGTACCGACGAGCCAGGCGGCTCCAAAGCAACCTGGTCTTCATCGGGAAACCTGCGAGACGGAGAATCGGCATCCCGCGAACCATTCGGGCCGAGCGACCCGCTTGGCAACGCACGATCAATTCCTGGCGTAGTGGATGAGGCCACGAATCCTCCTGCATGGGACTCGTACGCCTCGTCCACTACGAAACCCGCCACTTGTTCATCGTGCGTGGCTTAGGCCAGTCGGGGACGCTCTCGCCCGAGCATTCGGTCCAGCGAATCGGACGTTTGATAGATCAACGCTTCGGGGAAATGGGCGTACGGGTGGAAGTACTCAAACGTGAGGTACCCGTCGTAGTCGATCGTCTCGAACGCTTCCAGGACGGCGGGCCAGTCGGTGGTTCCGTCCAGCAACGGACGAAACGCTTCGAGCGAATGGTCGGTTCCCTTTTTGGTGTACTCCTTCAAGTGCACGTTTTGAATTCGATCGCCCAAGATCGGAATCCAGTGCTCGGGGAACTGGTATTCCATGATGTTGCCGGTGTCGAAGTGCACTCGCACGTGATCGCTTTGGAAACTGTCGACGAACTCCGCCATCTCCATCGGTGACATCAAGAAACCATTGAAGAAGATGTTCTCCATGTTCAGCTTGACATTGAGTTTCTCAGCCTGGGGCAGCAGTTTGCCAATCGCTTCGCGAGCCCGGCGATCGCAAACGTCATTGGGCGTCGGGTCGTGGTCCTCTCGCCAAGGCATGTGAACGGCGCCAGGCACGACCAGCAGGTTTTCGGTCCCCAGGTCGTGTGCCGCCTGTGTCATCTTGCCGGCCAGTTCCATCCCACGAGCCCGCTCGGCGGGATCGTTGCTGGTCAGCGGGTACGGCCAAAACAGGAACGAGCACAGGCCGCTGATCGCAATGCCGATGTCGTCGGCCAGCTTGCGAATCTCGGTGAACTCTTTGGTTCCCGATTTGGGCGACAGATCACTGTCGAGGTCGTAGTTCAGCTCGATGCCGTCGAAGCCGGCGTCCTTGGCCAGTTGCAGGCATTCCTTCAGGGACATTTTGTCAGGATAAGGAAACGCCCACAGGTTGATTGATTTTTTGAACTTGTACTTGGGCGGCGATTGGTTGACCGCTGCCGCGGCGGCGGCCGTTGGGGTGGAAGCCGATCCGGCGGCGACGGCAGCCCCGCCAAAGGCCGCGTAGCTCAACCACTGGCGACGATCGACGGACGGTTTGGAACGAGGGTCTTGGGCAGAATTCACGAGGCAGGTTCCTTTTTCAGCACCGGGGACAATGGAGAGTTCAAATAGCCTAACCGAACCCCCTGCCACCGTTGAGGAGGAGACGAGCCTGCCAGATTCGCAACCGTGGTTCCTTCCTTGAGCGGCCCCGTTCCTCGCGATTCCGGCGAGGCCAATCGAGAGGAAAACGAAGCGTGGATTCCACCCTTTCAACGTTTCGGCTATCGCGTCACAATGCGGCTCCTTTTGATCCTTCTGTACCGGCGAATTGACGTGAACGCACCCGAACCATCTGACTCGGCTACCCCCGACAAAACGCCACCCAAGCATTTCATTCGCCAAGCGATCGATGCGGATTTGGCAAGCGGTCGCTTCGACGGAGTCGCCACGCGGTTCCCGCCGGAACCCAATGGGTACCTGCACATCGGACACGCGAAAAGCATCTGTCTGAACTTTGGTTTGGCCAAGGAAATGGGCGGCACGTGCAACCTGCGTTTCGACGACACCAACCCGATCAAAGAAGACACCGAGTACGTCGACTCGATCCAAGAGGACGTGCGTTGGTTGGGATTCCAGTGGGACAACCTGCACTTCGCCAGTGACTACTTCGACCAACTTTATGATTGGGCCGAACAACTGGTCCAAGACGGCAAGGCCTACGTTTGTGACCTGAACGCCGAAGAGACTCGCACCTACCGTGGCACGCTCACCGAACCAGGCAAAAACTCGCCGCATCGTGATCGCACGCCGGAAGAGAACCTGGAACTGCTGCGGGCGATGAAGGCGGGCAAGTTCAAGGACGGCGAGAAGACGTTGCGGGCCAAGATTGACATGGCTTCGCCGAACATCAATCTACGTGACCCGGTGATGTACCGAATCGCTCACGTGTCGCACCACCGCACCGGCGACAAGTGGTGCATCTACCCGATGTATGACTGGGCCCACGGGCAATCGGATTCGCTGGAAAAGATCACGTTTTCGATCTGCACGCTGGAATTCGAACACCATCGTCCACTGTACAATTGGTACTGCGAGAACCTCGGCATTCATCACCCTCGCCAAATCGAGTTCGCTCGTTTGAACATGACCTTCACGGTCATGAGCAAACGCAAGTTGTTGCAATTGGTGAAGGAGAATCACGTCACTGGTTGGGACGATCCTCGGATGCCGACCTTGGTGGGTTTGCGTCGTCGTGGCTACACGCCCGAATCCATCCGAGCGTTCTGTGCGGACATCGGCGTGGCCAAGTTCAACAGCACGATCGATGTCGTGCGGTTGGAAAACGCGGTTCGCGAACATCTCAATTCGGTCGCGCCGCGACGGATGGCAGTCTTGGACCCGATCAAACTCACCATCACGAATTGGCCCGAGGGCAAGGTCGAGATGATGAATGCGATCAACAACCCCGGGGATGAATCGGCGGGCAGTCGCGAGATTCCATTCAGCGGTGAACTGTACATCGAGTCCGAAGATTTTCGTGAAGAGGCGCCTCGCAAGTTCTTCCGGTTGAAGAAGGGCGGGGCTGTTCGTCTGCGGTCTGGCTACATCGTGGACTGTGAAGAGGTGGTCAAGGATGCGGACGGAAACATCACCGAAGTTCTGTGCACGTACGATCCCGAAACCAAAAGCGGCGAAGACACATCGGGGCGCAAAGTCAAAGGCACGATCCACTGGGTCAGCCGCGAGCACGCCCAGAAGGTGACGGTTCGGAATTACGATCGACTGTTCAAAGTCGAGAACCCGGACGCGTCTTCGGAAACCGGCACGTTCCTGGATCACTTGAACCCGGACTCACTGACAACGCTGACCGCACACGTGGAACCTGCGTTGGCGGAAGCCGCCGTTGGCGATCGCGTGCAGTTCGAACGATTGGGGTACTACGTCGTGGATCCCGATACCACCAGCGACGAAGTGGTCTTCAATCGCATCGTTCCGCTGCGTGACACCTGGGGCAAGATCGAGGCGAAGGGGAAGAAGTAGTAGGGCTGGGATTCTTCTTTTTTTCCGACTCCTGTCTTTCTTCATCCCGGTAGGGATGCCAGATGGTAGCCGGGGGGTGCTGCGAAGCAGCGTACCCCCGGAAAACGAGCCCCAGAAAAACTCTCCATCCCGCCGTGGCCGATGGCCACGGCGGGATGGAGAGTGGCGACGCGGGTTGCGTGTCCGTCGGTGGCGCTATCGCTTACCGACGGCTACTCTCTGACATCCCTACCGGGATGAAAACTTGCGCAAACGAATACGCTCCACAACGCCTAACATTCAGCAGGCCAAGCTAACGCCCAATCGGCTGATATGAAGAATCGAAAGTCAACAGCTCGCTATGCCACGAAGGGATTGATCAGGCGAGGTCGTAGACTTGGCTGTAGCGGGTTCGCAGGCTTTGGATCAGCGGTTCGGCGGAGAGTGGTTTGCCGCTGGCTTGCTCAACCAGTTCATCCGCCGTGCGGGTGCGTCCAAGTTGATGGACGTTTTTGACCAACCACTCTCGCAGCGGCGCAAAGTTGCCCTCGCGAACCAGGGCGTCGATGTCGCCGAGTGACTCCTTCGCCGCGTCGTACAACTGTGCCGCCGCCAGGTTCCCCAGCGTGTAAGTCGGGAAGTAGCCGATCAAACCCGCACTCCAGTGAACGTCTTGCAGCACGCCATCGGCGGCCGAGGGGGGGCGAACCCCGATGACTTGTTCGTAGGCATCCGCCCAAGCGACGGGAAGATCGTCGGTGGAAAGCTCGCCACTGATCAGGGCTTGTTCCAGTTCGAATCGCACGATGATGTGCAGGTTGTAGGTGGCTTCGTCAGCTTCGACGCGGATCAGCGATGGTGAAACGGAATTGAAGCAGCGATGCAGTTCGGCGGAGGTGACGTTGCCGAGTTGCGCTGGGAAGTGTTGCTGGATCTGCGGGGTGAAGTGTTCCCAGAATGGAAGCGTTCGACCAACCAGGTTCTCCCACATTCGCGATTGCGATTCGTGGATGCCCAACGAAGCGTAGCTGCCCGGTGGCAATCCAAACCAATCCTCTCGCATGCCTTGCTCGTACAGCCCGTGCCCGGCTTCGTGCAGTGTTCCGAAGATGCTGGTCGGCAAGAAGTTTGGTTCGTAACGCGTCAGGATGCGGCAGTCGGAAGGGCCGATCGTGGTGCAGAACGGGTGTGAGGTTTCATCCAGTCGGCCGCGGTTGAAATCGAAACCGATCGCTTCCGCCAGCACACGTGAGAACGCTCGCTGAGCTTCGATCGGAAAGTCTTGGGTGATCAACGACGTGTCGACTTGCCGCGGTGAATCTTTGATTTCACCGATCAGCGTCACCAGTTCCGTTCGCAAGTCAGCGAAAGTTTTTGTGAGAGCCGCTGCTTTCGCACCCGGTTCAAATTCATCCAGCAACGCTTCGTAGACCGTTTGGCCGTCCGACTTCAGGAGCTGGCCCGCTTCTCGTTTGAGCGAAAGCATTTCGTCCAGGACAGGTTGGAACATCGCATAGTCGTCCGCCTTCCGGGCAGCGTCCCAGCGGCCTTGCCCACGAACGCAACAGGATGCGGTTCGCTGAACCAGATCGCTGGGCAATTTGCACTGTCGCCGGTAATCATCGGCCAAGCACTTCAGCGTGGCTCCGATGTCACTGTGTGGATCAGACGCCGCGTCCCAGTCCGTCAGTGAGGCGAGTTGTTCTTCGATGACGGGAGCCGTTTGCAGGCTGTGAACGAGCCCTCGCAAGTGGGCGACTTGTTCAGCGCGATAGTCCGCCCCGCCGCGTGGCATCCCGGTTCGTTCATCCCACTCCAGCAAATCGGCGGTGGTGGAAAGCTTGGCTGCATCGCGAAAGGTTTGGCAAAGTGCATCGAACGTGGATGCGTGGTCGTTGGTGGTTTGGCTCATCTGGATGGTTCCCAAAAAAATCCCCGGCACAAATGGATGTGCCGAGGACGTTGTCATGTTCGCTGGTGTTTGACAAGCCGAGGTCAGTCCTCACTCGCCGGTTGGGAGTACAGAAAGAGGTTGCCAAATTGACCATGGGATCGAATGTCCCGTCCGTTCAGCAATGGTGATGTTCGTTGATTGGAGGGCAGCCATCGCGACAGAAACCAATGCTTGGAATGCGGTGTGTCCAAGCCTGATGATTGGACCGCTTGTTGCCATCCTTCCATCGGGGCAAGGGAACCAACTGCGTGAAGAAGTGTGTGCTTGCCTGGGGAGTAGGGCCCCCTGGCAGGCAGGGTCAGGTAGGTCGCGAGGTCCACGTCGGTGACCCGGCCCGTGATGGCTGGTTGCTCGATCAGGTCCCCGTCAATCCAAAGGTGATGTTGGATCGCGTCGTTGGGATGGCTGTCCTGCGGTTGGGCCGAATCGGCGATCTGTTGCAGGGCTCCCCGCCAGTCTTCGTCTCGATAAACCCAATGAGTCGCGACGTTGGGATGGATCGAACCTTGCGACCAGACGATGGCAGCGAGGGAGGGGATTGCGATGAGAGGGGCAATCCATCGGGAGTGTGAATGATGGCGAAGCGATGCAATCCAGCCTCCCAGGCTGATGCAGCCGAGTGGCAGGCCTGCGATGAGGTAGCGACGTTGCCAAATCGGAACCCCGCCCCATTCAGACAGAAGCATTGCTGAGATGACAGAAGTCAGCAAAACGCCAAGCAGAAGGAGCGCGAAGGAGGTTGTCCGGTCACGGGAAATGGTGGGTTTGGAAGCGGTCGTGACGCTGGCACGGGACGGCTCGGGAGATCCTGGGGTTGGCAAGATTGCGAAGCAGAGCAGGACGATGCTGGTCGGAATGATCGTCCATCCCAACCAGGGCCACATCTTCCAAAACGCAAAGATGGAGTTGGGGCGACCGAAAGAGGACCAGGCTTCTCGGCGGTTCCAGATTTCATGTTGGTGATTGGCCAGCAGCAGCCCAGCGAGGATCCACAGGGACAACCAACCGGCGTGACGCCAGAGCTTGCGTTTCCGTTCAGCGGAGTTGTGGCGAGAATGAAACAGGTCGCTGGCCGTCAGGGCCGCGATCAAAGGGGCGAGCGTGATCAGGGAGGTGATGTGCATCAACATCGCGAAAAGCACGCTCGCGTGGAGCCCTGTCCAATCTCGTTTCAGGCCGCGATCGGGGAAGGCCCAGAGTCGGGCAGCAAATCCGATTGCGAATGTGCTTCCTAGAATCACCGCGGCGTAGGGCCTCAGTTCAACGCCAAAGAAAGCGGCTTGTCGATCAATCGCCACGGCGATTCCAGCCACCAGAGCCGCGACCAGGCTGCCGTGGTAGCGGAAGGATCCCCAGACGATCAGGGCGGCCGAGAGGCTGACGCACCAGAGACTGGTGAGGCGGGGAAGGACTTCGACGGGGTAGCTCGCCCAGGGTTCAGGCCAGGGAATTTGTTGCCAAAACCACAGCAACCAGAAGTACAGCGGTTGCTGATTGCCCATTTTCGCCCGCGGAGCCACTTCGCTCCAGTCGTCGGCGATGCACCAAGCCGTGTGAAGCTCGTCGATCCAGAAACTCTCCGCCAAAAAGGGCCATCGAAGCACGAAGGTGAGGGCGAAGACTGCGATCGCGGCCACCCATTCGATCGCGGAAACGCGTCGTTTTTCGGGAAGCGATTGTGCTTCGGCTGATTTCAAAGCGGGTGTGGAAGGACGATTCATGGGCCAAGCCTAGCCCAAGGTTGTTGGCTCGGTAAACTGACAGGCTAGCTTTCTCGGCTGCATGAAGTGGTGAGCGGGAAAAAAGTGTCAGGTACCTTTTGTGCGAAGCACCCAGTGGGCCGTTCCGGCAAAAGGTACCTGACACTTTTTTCCCAGCCGCTTCCAAGTTGGTCGTCCCCTTCCTCCGTTTGTCCCGCGTCGCTGCTGTGCCTGAATTTTCAATCCAAACCGTTGACGCTCGCGATGCCTCCTCAGGTGATGCCGCGAAAACTCTGGCCGCCTTGCGTGAAAAGTTGAGCCCGCGTGGTGATCTGGTCAGCCCTCGAGGTCGCGAATTGACGTTGAAAGTGTTCGGCAAAGCGCTGACGCCCGTCGAAGTCGTCGAAACGATTTGCAACGACGTTCAGACTCACGGCACCGAGGCTTTGCTGCGATACACCAAGGCGCTCGATGGAGCCGAACTGACGGCCGAAACGCTGCGAGTGCCAGAGGAAGACTTGGAAGCCGCCCATGCCGCGGCGGATCCCAAGCTGATCGAGACCATCGGCCGCATTCGCGAAAACATCGCGACGTTTCAATCGGCGATTTTGCACCGCGACGTCACCATCACCCCGCGTCCCGGTGTTTCATTGACCCAGCGATACGTGCCGATTCCAAGGGTGGGAATCTGTGTTCCCGGCGGTGCCGCGGCGTACCCATCGACCGTGATGATGACGGCGATTCCAGCTCAGGTCGCAGGCGTCGATGAGATTGCGGTGGTCGCTCCGCCGACCCCGTTTGGTGCGTACAACACCGACATGTTGGCCACCTGTCATGAGTTGGGAATCAAAGAAGTCTATCGTTGCGGCGGGGCTCAAGCGGTCGCCGCGATGGCGTATGGGTGTGATGTCTTGCCCGCCGTCGACAAAATTGTCGGCCCTGGCAACTTGTTCGTGGCCTTGGCGAAGAAGCATGTGTTCGGGACCGTCGACATCGACTCGTTTGCCGGGCCCAGCGAAGTGATTGTGATCGCGGACGATTCCGCGGACGCTTCGTTTGTTGCCTCGGATTTGTTGGCACAAGCCGAGCACTCGCCCGGTTCGGCGATCTTGATCACCTGGGATGAAACGCTGCTGAATCAGGTCAAAACGGAGTTGGCGAAGCAGTTGGAGCAACTGGAGCGTGGCGATTTGGCTCGCGATGCTCTGGCCGATTTCGGAGCTTTGATTTTGGCACGTGACTCGGATCATGCGTGTGTTCTGACGGATTCGTTCGCCCCGGAACACTTGCAGATCGAAACGCGTGAACCGGAATGCTTGATCGCAAAGATCCGGCACAGTGGGGCGGCATTTTTGGGCCACCACACTCCGGTCGCTTTGGGCGATTATGCGGCGGGACCCAGTCATGTGTTGCCGACGGGAGGCACGTGCCGGTGGGCGGCCGGGTTGTCCGCCAACAGCTTTTTGCGGTCTGGCAGTGTGACTCAGTTCGATCGCTCGGCATTGGAAGTGATCGCACCCGATGTGATCACCGTCGCCGAAAAAGAAGGCCTGACCGCTCACGCTCGCAGCATTTCGATTCGGACCGAATGAGCTGCTGCAAAGCGGGATTTGGCATGGGCATTGTGCTTGGCTCAACCAGTCCGTTGGGTCGGTTTTTTCACCGTTTGGGCGGGGCACTTCCCCGCAATTCCAAAATTCGCTCTGGCATTGCCCGTTGAGGAAACGACGTCAGATTGCTACGTTTTTGAGTTGCCATCCACGCACCAATCGCTCATTTTGGCCTCCATATCCGTGATCGCCCCTAACCTCGCATCTCAACTTCCCGACGACCAACGCATTGTCATCACCGGCGTCGGTCTGACTTCGCCCAACGGCAACGACTGGGGTTCCTTCCGCCAAGCGTTGCTGGAAAAACGCAGCGGGGTGCAGCCTTACGAAATCCGCTATTTCGGCGAGACTCTGGCCGGGGTGTGTGACTTCGATGCCAAAAAGTACCAGTCCAAAAAGGACATTCGGCGAGGCACTCGTGCCGGCAGCGTCGGTGTCTACACGGCTCGAGAAGCGGTCGCGCATTCCGGATTGGATTGGGAAAACGTGGACAAGGATCGGGTCGGCATTTACGTCGGCGTGACCGAACACGGCAACGTCGAAACTGAAAACGAAATCCATGTGATCAAAGGGTTCGACTACGACACAAGTTGCTGGTCGCACCATCACAACCCACGCACCGTTGCGAACAACCCCGCCGGTGAAATTGCACTCAACATGCAAATCACCGGTCCGCACTACACGATCGGTGCCGCCTGTGCCGCCGGCAACGCAGGCATCATCCAAGGTGCTCAGATGCTGCGGCTGAACGAGTGCGATGTGGCAATCGCGGGCGGAACCAGTGAGAGCATTCACACGTTCGGGATCTTCGCCAGTTTCAACAGCCAAAACGCGTTGGCGACCCACGCCGATCCGACCCTCGCGTCTCGCCCATTCGATCAAAAACGAAACGGCATCGTGGTTGCCGAGGGCGGGTGCCTGTACACGCTCGAGCGACTCAGTGACGCGAAGGCTCGCGGAGCCGAGATTCATGGTGAGTTGGTCGGTTACGCGATGAACACAGACGCAACCGATTTCGTGTTGCCCAATCCGGAACGCCAGGCCCAATGTGTTCAGAAGGCTCTCAAACGAGCAGGGTTGGAAGCGGACCAAATCGACATCGTCAGCACACACGCGACGGGAACGAACAGCGGCGACATCCAAGAATGTGCCGCTCTGCGAAGCGTGTTTGGAAAATGCGAGAACGTCCGCATCAACAACACGAAGAGCTACATTGGTCACGCGATGGGCGCTGCCGGGGCGCTGGAGTTGGCTGGCAACATGATGGCCTTCCGTGATCAAGTCGTTCACCCGACGATCAATGTGGATGAACTGGACCCCGAGTGCGATTTGCCAGGCTTGGTGCTCAACGAGCCTCAAGAGAAAAAGCAGGTGGATTACATCCTGAACAATTCGTTCGGGATGCTCGGCATCAATTCCGTGGTCATCGTCGGCCGCGTTTGATTTCGGAGTCGTTCCGCCACTCGTCAGGGCTGAGGCGGCATCCCCATTTCAAATTTGCAATTGTCACTTTGCAATTTCAGTGCTTGGCCCTCCCCTCGCTTCGCTCGACCCTCCCAGGGGAGGGTGAATTGGAACGAGGCGTTTTGATCCCTGATCCCTGATCCCAGTGGTCCAGTGGTCCAGTGGTCCAGTGGTCCAGGGCCACTTTCCACCTCCCTGCGGCGATCTGTCCCGATTCAATTGAGCGGGGTGCCGCGGGGTGCCCCTTGTGTCGAATCCCATTGCCGTCGAAACTACTCCATCCCGCGGTGGCGGTTGCTCCGCCGTTGGGACACGGACGTTTCTCCTTCCCGTTTCTCTCGCATCCCTGCTTCCTTTCATGACTCCTGCCGATATTCGCCAAGAAATCATCGATATCCTCGACGACATTTCTCCTGATGAGGACCTCGACAACCTGGACGACCAGAAGGCGTTTCGCGAGCAGTTGGAATTGGATTCGATGGACTTTTTGGACATCGTGATGGAACTTCGCAAGCGTCACCGCGTGCAAATTCCAGAGGAAGACTACGGTCATCTCGCCAGCATGCACTCCACGGTCACGTACCTGGAACCCAAGATGAAGGATCTTTGAGAGCTCTCGAGCAACTCGCGACTAGCTTCTAGCCTTTCGCATTCCGATCACTGTCACCCACAAAGCTAGTGGTCTGTCACGACTTGTTTTTAGGGTAGTGGACGAGGCGACGAGTCCTGAACTGGCGTCAAATCCAAGGACTCGTCGCCTCGTCCACTACGATCAACCCTCACTTTTAGCTTTGACAGACCACTAGGGGCTAATCGCTAACAGCTAGCGGCTTTCGAATGTACGACACCATCATCATCGGCGCGGGGATGAGCGGGTTGGCCGCTGGCATTCGGCTGGCCCACTTTGACCAACGCGTTTGCATCCTCGAGAAGCATTACACGATCGGTGGTTTGAACTCGTTCTATCGAATGGGCGGCCGCGATTATGACGTGGGGCTGCACGCGATGACCAACTTCGCTCGCAAGGGCGACAAGAAAGGTCCGCTGGCCAAGCTGATTCGGCAATTGCGGTTTAGTTGGGAAGATTTCAAGCTCGCCGAGCAGAATGGGTCTTCGATCCGATTTCCCGGTGTGGAATTGGATTTCACCAACGACATCGCGATGCTCGAAAGCGAAATCAAGTCTCGCTTCCCCGATCAAATCGATGGCTTCCGCAGTCTGTGTGGTTCGCTGCTCGATTACAGCGACATGGACGGCGACGCGCCCGAATTCATGCGGTCCGCTCGGGAGGTCATGGCGGAGCATCTGTCGGACCCTTTGTTGATCGAGATGCTGCTGTGCCCCCTGATGTGGTACGGCAACGCTCGCGAAAATGACATGGACTTCGGTCAATTCTGCATCATGTTCCGGGCTTGTTACCTGGAGGGTTTCGGGCGGCCTTACAAAGGTGTGCGAGTCATCCTGAAGAACTTGGTCCGCAAGTTCCGGGGCCTCGGCGGCGAGCTCAAACTACGAAGCGGCGTTGCCAACATTCACGTCGAGGACGGCAAAGCCGTTGGGGTGGTGCTGGACGATGGAACCGAGTTGCGGGCCAAGCGAATTCTCTCCTCCGCGGGCACGGTTGAAACCATGCGGATGTGTGACGACATCACCGAACCCGATGTCGCCAAGGCCGGGAAACTGTCGTTCATCGAATCGATCAGCGTGCTCGATTGCAAACCCAAGGAATTGGGCTTCGACCGCACGATCGTGTTCTACAACGATTCGCCGAACTTCCATTGGGAGCGTCCCGACGATTCCTTGTGTGACGCTCGGACGGGAGTCATCTGCAGCCCGAACAACTACATTTACGACGCGGAAGAAGGCGAGTTGCCCGACGGCGTGGTGCGAATCACCACGCTTGCCAATCATGATTTGTGGTCGGAATTGCCCGAGGAGAAGTACCGGGCGGAAAAGGTGACGCAGTACGACGAGGCGGTTGCCTCGGCGGTTCGCTTCATGCCCGACTTTCGTTCGCGAGTCATCGACACGGATGTCTTCACTCCCAAGACCATCCGCCGCTTCACTTGGCACGACAACGGGGCCGTGTATGGCGCACCGGACAAGCAGCTCGATGGCACCACGCACTTGCCCAACGTTTTCCTGTGTGGGACGGACCAGGGGTTTGTGGGGATCGTGGGAGCAATCGTCAGTGGCATCAGCATGGCGAACCGGCACTGCCTTCAGGTTTGACGGTTAAGGCCGTTCCTGCGTCCTAGGATGCGGTTTTTGGTTGCAGCTTGCCCGTTGAGATCGCGCCGGCATTGACAATTGAGCGTTCGGGCCGCAGGCTTTCAGTCGCAAATTCTTCTTGATTCCCGTGATTTCGGGGTCTTTGTCCTGACGAGGTTGGAATGCCCAGCGAAACTGCCGCGATTGTCTACACGCACACCGACGAAGCCCCCGCCCTGGCGACTCGTTCGTTGCTGCCGATCTTGAGAGCGTTCACCAACGGCAGTGGCTTGTCGTTTGAGACCAAGGACATTTCCTTGGCCGCGCGAATTTTGGCCGGTTTTGCCGACCGTCTGCCAGCAGACCAGCAGGTGCCAGATGCGCTGGCGGAGCTCGGCGAGTTGGTCACTCAACCGCAAGCCAACGTGATCAAGCTGCCCAACATCAGCGCTTCGATCCCGCAGTTGGTCGAAGCGATCACGGAACTGCAGGCTCAAGGGGTCGCCATCCCTGATTTCCCTCAGGACCCTCAAACCGACGAAGAAAAGTCGGTTCGTGCGATCTACGCCAAAGTCCTTGGGAGTGCCGTCAATCCGGTTCTTCGCGAAGGCAACTCCGACCGCCGCGTTGCCGCCCCGGTCAAAGCCTACGCTCAGAAGAACCCGCACTCGATGGGCGATTGGTCAGCCGATTCGAAGACGCACGTGGCTCACATGAGCGAAGGCGATTTCTACGGAAGTGAGAAATCGGTGATCTTGGATTCCGATGACACTCTGCGGATCGAACATGTCGATTCGGCGGGCAGCGTCACCGTGCTTCGCGACGGACTGAAAGTCGAAGCGGACGAGATCATCGACTCAGCTCGCCTGAGCGTTCGTCAATTGCGAGCCTTCTACGCCGAACAAATCGCGGACGCGAAGTCCAGCGGCGTGCTGTTCTCTTTGCACCTCAAAGCGACAATGATGAAGGTCAGTGACCCGATTCTGTTTGGGCACTGCGTCAGTGTCATGTACGACCGCTTGTTCCAAGAACACGGCGACGTGTTGACTGCCGCGGGCGTTGACACGGATCAAGGTCTCGCTTCGGTGTTTGCCAAAGTTCAGGACCTGCCAGCGGATCAGCGGGCATTGGTCGAGGGAACCTTGGTCGAAATCCAAGCCGGGTTGCCTGAAATCGCCATGGTCGATTCGGACAAAGGCATCACCAACTTGCATGTGCCCAGCGACGTGATCATCGACGCATCGATGCCCGCCGCGATTCGTGCCGGTGGCAAGATGTGGGGAGTGGATGGCAAACTGCACGACATGAAAGCGGTCATTCCCGATCGTTGCTACGCGGGCATTTATCAAGCCACGATCGAGGACTGCAAAGCCAACGGGAAGTTCGACGTCACCAAGATGGGCAGCGTCGCCAACGTCGGGTTGATGGCGAAAAAGGCCGAGGAATACGGTTCTCACGACAAGACATTCCGCGTTCCCGCCGACGGCAAGGTTCGCGTGGTCACATCGGCCGGCAAAGAGTTGATGAGTCACGACGTCGAAAAGGGTGACATCTGGCGTGCCTGTCAAACCAAGGACGTCGCGGTGAAGGACTGGGTTCGTTTGGCGGTTTCGCGTTCACGTGCCACCGGAGCTCCCGCCATCTTTTGGCTGGACGAAAAACGGGCTCACGATCGCAACCTGATCAGCAAGGTCAACGAGTACCTGAAGGATCACGACACCGCTGGATTGGACATTCAAATCTTGGAACCTGCCGACGCGACCCGCCACGCTTGTGGTCGCGCCCGTGAAGGCCAGGACACGATCAGTGTCACCGGCAATGTGCTGCGTGATTACCTGACCGACCTGTTCCCCATTTTGGAACTCGGGACCAGTGCCAAGATGCTGTCAATCGTTCCGTTGTTGGCCGGTGGCGGCATGTTTGAAACCGGGGCCGGTGGATCGGCTCCCAAGCACGTCGAACAATTCGTCAGTGAGAATCACTTGCGTTGGGACTCGCTCGGTGAGTTCCTTGCCTTGGCGGTTTCGCTGGAAGATCTGGCTGAAAAAACGGGCAACGAAGAGTACGCGGTCTTGGCCAAAACGCTCGACGTCGCCACAGGGCGGTTCTTGGACAACGACAAATCACCATCGCGAAAGGTCGGCGAGCTCGACAACCGCGGCAGTCATTTCTACTTGGCGTTGTACTGGGCGGAAGCCTTGGCCCAATCCGAGCATGAAGGTTTGAAAAACCGTTTTGCACCGATTGCCAAGGCCTTGTCCGAAAACGAAGCCAAGATCGTTGGCGAGCTGAATGATGCTCAGGGCGTGGAGATCGATCTGGGAGGCTACTACCATCCCGATGAAGCAAAGGCCAGTGCCGCGATGCGACCCAGCCCAACGCTCAACGCCATCATTGACGGTCTGGCTGGTTAAGGGCTGGCGTTCTCTGGTGGGCCCCTCCGCACGGACGACAGCCTTCCAGGTCCGTCGCCGAACCGCGTCTGCCTCGTACGATGGTCTTCCAAGACCGTCGAAGCCCCTTCGTTCGTCATCCCTCTTTTCGCACGTCCAACTCCCACCATGCCCGTCGATCCCGCTCCCGTCCTCCAGTACATCAATGGCTTTCGCTTTTCGAAGGTCATGTTTGCCGCAGTTGAATTGGGCGTTTTCGATCGCCTGGAGGAGCAACCGCGATCGGCAGCTGATTTGGCGACGGAGCTCAAGTGCGAACCCGCCGCGATGAACCGCTTGCTCGATGGCTTGGTCGGCATGCAATTGCTCTCGCGTGATTCGCAGGTGTATCGCAACACGGAACTTGCTTCGGAATTGTTGACAACGGCCAGCCCCAACCGGATGACCGGCTACATCCAATTCAGCAACGATGTGAGCTGGAAGTTGTGGTCACACTTCGAAAACGCGATTCGCGAAGGTTCGCATCGTTGGAAGGATGCTTACGGTTGGGACCAACCCATCTTCAGCAGTTTCTTCGCGGATGAAGCTGCCATGCGAGAGTTCTTGATGGGCATGCACGGCTATGGCGTGATCAGTTCACCCAAGGTCGTCCGCGCTGTGGATCTTTCCCCGTTCAGGCACTTGGTGGATCTTGGCGGCGCGACCGGGCACCTCTCGATCGCCGCTTGTGGAGCTTACGAGTCGTTGACCGCCACGGTGTTTGATTTGCCGGATGTGATTCCGTTGACCAAGGAAATCGTCGCGCAGTCATCGGTGGCGGATCGCATTGACGTGGTGGGAGGGGACTTCTTCGGCGACGATTTGCCCGAAGCAGATTTGATGTCTTTGGGTCGCATCTTGCACGATTGGTCCGATGAGAAGATCGATCTTTTGCTCGCAAAAATTTATGATCGTTTGCCTGATGGCGGTGGTTTGCTGCTCGCAGAAATTTTGATCCAAGAGGATCGTGGCGGGCCGGATTGGGGACAAATGCAAGACCTCAACATGCTGGTCTGCACCGAGGGTCGCGAGCGAACACTGGCCGAATACGAAGCCATCATGCGCCGCGCTGGTTTCCGCGAGGTCACCGGGCAAGTCACCGGCGCGCCCGTCGATGCGGTGCTGGCCATCAAGTGACCTGCATCAATCGCATCCAAATTCTGACGAATCTGGATACGGAAAATGCTTGTGCCGGAACATCGGTTCCAAGCACATGGGCAGGATTTGATTGGACACAGAAGGCGTTGGGCGTCACCCACCATTCATTGCAATCGCTTGGGGCGTCGAGACTTGGCACCACCGCCGACAGAGCGAAGAACACGCATTCTCCAAACGCTGGTTGTTGCTGCAATCGGTCAGCAGGAATGATCGGGTAGAAACATGTGAGCCGTTTGGGCGTTAGCCCCGGTTGTACGTGGGAGCAACAACGCTTACCGAAACAGTCCAAATGCCGAAAGACTCCTGCCGACCTGCTCAGCCCGCTCCTCCGCTAAAATCAGCCCACCAAACCCCGTCTCCAAGCACGGACGACACCCTGTCGTCCAGAACTCCGTTGCGTGACTCAGCCGAAATGCCGCGCAATCCAAAAACACCGGCAAAAGACTTCTTCACAGGTGTGGCATGGCTCGCTGGCTTTGGGCTTTTGGTTCTCCTGCTGTGGTTTGTTGCGTTACTCGTAATTGCAGCGTTGATTTTCTTCGGGCTGACTGCTTTCACCAACTGGAATCTCGGTGCCCGCATTGGCTTCAGCCTAATTTCAGCATTCATCACCATGAAGGTTCTCGGCTTCATCTCGGCCACTCTCGACTTGATACCTGAAGCTTGGATCGAAGGCAAAAAGAAGACGAAGCCTTGTCCCGAATGTGGCAAGAATCTGCGTGCAGTGCTTGCGCAACAATGTATGCATTGCGGCGCTGACTGGCATTCCTAAAGTCGTGCAACATGGTTCTAGCGCTAGTACCTTCGCTCTTTCGCAACGGGCGTTTGCGTCGGTACAATCACTCGCGATTCAACTCCACTGCTTTGATTGGGGCGGTGTCGTCCAGACCTTCCGTTGTACGTCCCAGGTTTTCGATGAATGCAACCGCTCACTTGGTGTTTGACCGCGCGTATTACGAATCCAACTACGATGCTTGGCTCCGGCATCGAGCCAAATTGCGCCCGTACGCGGTGTACCTTTCGCTGACCCTGCTGGCTTTCGGCGTTATCATGGCTTTCGCGTTTTCACGGCAATGGCTTGTTGGCGTGTTGTTCGCCTGCGCTGGCACCTACGAACTCGTCGAGGCGCTGACTCACAAATCACGCTGGATCAACGCTCGAGTCAAGGCAACCCGTGAGAACAAAACCGTTGAAATTCAGCTCTCGGAGACTGAACTGACAACGACCTCTTCGGTCGCGCATGGAACGATCTCGGTTGACGCATTCTCCGACATCATCCCTGCGCCTGACTGTGTGTTTTTGATTCCCGAATCGGGTGGATCCATCTTCATTCCCGCAGCGACCGTCGAACCGACCGATGCGTTTCGACCGTTAGTGGATGCGTGGATGGCAGCGCGTAGCGGCGAATAACGATTTGCGATTTTCGGGGCATCAATGTGCGAGCCTAAATCAAGTCGTTTGGCGACCGACTGAGATCGACTGTTCTGGCATTCTGCCGGTTTCATGCGTGTGCCCTTCGTGCGGACGAGTGTTCCCCTGAGACGTTGCTTCTCGTGTGCCTTGGTTGCGGAACTGTGCCGCCGTGTTGTTCGGGCGATGATTCGAGTGCCGAGTTCGCTGGCGCGTAGGAAGTCTCTTGTTGTGGACCCAGGTTCGGTCGTGCTTGATTTCTGCGCGCATTGGAATGCTCGGATACAATCGCTGCTTCGTGGGGGACCGTTCCAGCTTGGCCGGCCCTGGGGAATTCCTCGTTGGTTTCGAATTTCAATTGAGCGTTTGGATGAAGTGGCAGTTGGCATTGATTGTGGTGGTGTCGCTGGGATGCCTCCTTTGGGAACCTTTCGAGGAGGATCGCCACCAGAGTGAGTTGGAGGGTGTGAGTTGGGTCTCGGATCAGGATGATGTTTCACCGTGTGGCGTCTTCAGTGAATTGAAGGCGTTCCCAGGGGCCCAGGGATTCGGTGCTACCACTGCTGGCGGGCGAGGTGGTGCTGTTTTGGTCGTTGAAAACCTGAATGATTCGGGGCGAGGGTCTCTTCGCGAAGCGGTGGAAACAAAAGGTGCACGGTTCGTCGTTTTCTCCGTTTCCGGCACGATTGAATTGGAGACTCCGCTGAAGATCACGTCGCCGAACATCACGATCGCGGGCCATTCGGCGCCGGGTGGTGGCATCGCACTCAAGAACAGTGATTCCAACACTGGGCCGTCGATTGTGGTGAATGCCAGTGAGGTGGTCATTCGGTATCTTCGCGTTCGACCAGGGCTGGCGGCACCGAGTACATCGGTCGACGCCATCTCGATTCTGGGTGGCAAGAACATTGTCATCGCGAACAACTCGTTCAGTTGGGCGGTCGATGAAAACGTCAACCTTTGGTTCGACGCCACGGATGTGACCGTCCAGCACAACATCATCTCAGAAGGCATTTGGGACGGGAATCACACTCAGCGTGGCTTGCACAGCAAAGGTTTGTTGAGCGGTTTGGAAAACGTGCGTGTTTCAGTGCACCACAACCTGTTTGCCCACAACGACGATCGCAACCCGCGTCTGACGGGGCTGGGGAAGAACGAAGTCGTCAACAATGTCATCTACAACTACTATCAGGTGGGAACCAATTTTTCGATTGGTGTCGGATTCCAGGCCAACCTGATTGGCAATGTCTTTCTCCCAGGCAAGCAGCATCGCGAACACCGTTATCCCATCGTGGTTGGTGGTCAATTGGTGGAGAAAGCAATATTTGTGAGGGACAATTTGAGTCCACGGCGGTCCACGGGAACCGAGGATGAGTGGCTGAATGTTGGTTTCAATGGTGTCATGGGTGACGGGGCGTACAACGGAACCTTGCTCGATGAGTCGGTTCGTGCGGGGACGCCCTTTGAGATGAGCGCGGTGCCGGTCACTCTGGAACCAGCCGAGACGTTGGTTGAGCGATTGTTGCCGATTGTGGGAGCAACCTTACCGAGGCGTGATGCCGTGGATGCTCGAGTTGTCGGCGATGTTCAAAACGGGACGGGGGTGATGATCAACGACCCTGCTGAAGTGGGCGGATGGCCGACACTGGAGCCAGGCACGGTGCAAGATCGTGATCGTGATGGGATGCCCGATGCCTGGGAACTCCAGCATGGTCTGGATCCCGACGATTCTTCCGACGCGATGCAGGACATGAATGGCGACGGCTATGTGAACCTGGAGCAATACCTTGAGTGCCTGGTGTTCGAGGAGATCTCGCGACGCAAGTTCACTCGACCAACGCAATGACGATGAGTGTGTCTCTGTTAAGGCGTGGTTTGGGGGCGTATGCTTCTCAGTGTTGTGGTCAATGTTCCGACCTTTTCTGTACCCAGAGTCGCAAGCATGTTGAGGGGGAAGTCGATGCAGACCATCCGAGTGGAGGAAACCGAGGGAGAAGTATTTCCGGCGGGTCGTCGCAGTTGCATTTTGGGGGGGCCACGAGGGTTGCCCGTGGAGCAATTTGCGGTGGGCCATTCGACTCTTTTTCCCCAAGGCGCGATTCCAGAACACGCTCACTCGAACGAGGAGGTCTACGTCGTTCTTGCGCGACGCGGCGAGATGCGAGTGGGAAATGACGTGAGACAGGTTGCTGCGACCACCGCCATCTACATCCCATCCAATGTCCCGCACAGCTTGATCAATGACAGCGATGAAGATTTGGTGGTGATGTGGATGTACGCACCAGGCGGGGTGGTCGGTCATTGGGAAGATGAGCGAGGCGGTCGGCCAGCGTGATCTTTTTGAATCTGGCCGGATCGTTTGGTGAAGTCTGAGCCAGGGGAACTGAATAGGAGTAGGATACGGGGCCCACATCACGACTTGGAGAGATCAAATGACAAAGACTGTTGCGTTGGTTGTTGCGTTCGCCGGAGTGCTCACATGCCAAGTGGCGAGCGGGCAATCGAGTTTGGAGTTGAGGCTTCAGTCGCAATCCAAGTCAGCTGCCGGCGAGTTTGTCATTCAACATCAGAAGGAGTCATGGAAGGCAGCCGAAACCGCCATCATCGTTTGCGATGCCTGGGACTATCATCATTGCTTCAATGCGGTCGGTCGTCTGAATGAAATGGCGCCGACAATGAACAGGGTGATCGCGGAAGCACGGCGGCGCGGTGTGACGATCATTCATTCACCCAGCGATTGCGTCGATTTTTACAAAGACAGTCCGGCTCGAAAGCGTGCGGTCGTTGCGCCCGCCGCGACAAACCTGCCCAAGGAGATCGAGTCGTGGTGCTACACGATTCCCGCGGAGGAAGATGCCGAATACCCGGTCGATCAGTCGGATGGCGGCGAAGACGATGATCCCAAAGAGCACGCCGAATGGGCAGCGAAGCTCGAGTCGATCGGCCGTGATCCGAAACGGCCTTGGCAACGGCAGCTGGACACGATCGAAATCGACGAATCCGTGGACTTCATCACGGACCAAGGTGACGAGGTTTGGAATGTCTTGGAATCCAAGAACATTGACAACGTGATCCTGCTAGGTGTTCACACCAACATGTGCGTGCTTGGTCGACCGTTTGGACTGCGACAAATGGCTCGCAACGGAAAAAAGGTTGTGTTGATGCGAGACATGACGGACTCGATGTACAACCCAAAGATGTGGCCCTACGTCAGTCACTTCGAAGGGACCCGGCGAGTGATCTCTCACATCGAGCGATACGTTTGTCCAACGATGACAAGCGATCAGCTTATCGGTGGTGAGCCGTTTCGTTTCAAGGGTGACGAGTGAAAGCCAGTCACGGATCCGAATGGAATTTGTCAGCCGGTTTGTTGTTAGGTGCAATTGTTCAATTCCTGTCCGGTGACCCACTCGATGTCTTTGGCGTTGCGTCATGATCCTGGCGACTCAGTGAATTGAGCGGGAATCGGTTTCGGCCATTCAGGCCTGCCGTGAACGTCGAGGTTTTCCCCGTTGCCATGTTGGCCAGTGCGGGCGAAGGAGTCGTCCGGGAGTTGGGACATGTTTTGCCGAACAATGCAAGCGAGCAGTCGATTCAGCCGGCCTTCGATTCTTTATGTGAGCCGTGAGCCGTGAGCCGTGAGCCGTGAGCCGTGAGCCGTGAGCCGTGAGCCGTGAGCCGTGAGCCGTGAGCCGTGAGCCGTGAGCCGTTTGGACGTTTGGACGTTTGGACGTTTGGACGTTTGGACGTTTGGACGTTTGGACGTTTGGACGTTTGGACGTTTGGACGGTTCTGTGGTGGTGGAACCCAGTCCAACGCCCAAACGGCTCAGCAGATCAACGCTCCCTGGCCGTCGGGTGCCGTGGACCGGCGGTCATCTGTCCTACCCACTTGCGTTAGGAACGCTTTGCGCGAAGCACCGCAAGGGATGCTTCTGCATAGGTAATTGATCGTTCCTTCTCGACCTCTCTTATTGACGACAGGTGGGGCTTCTTCCCCCAACGATTAGACTGTCGATTCATGAGGTTCTTGATTTCCAACGATGGGTAAATGCTTGACGGATTGCAGGATGCACCTAGGATTTCATGAGAGTTTTGTCTTTGGCGGAAGGCAAAAGAATTCAATGGGAACGAGCCGCACTGATTCTGTCAGGTGGTTGCTTTTTCCCCTGTTGTTCATTTCTTATGCTTCCGAGAGTATTGATGAATCTTCGTTCAAGACACCGAAGTGAGGATGGTTTTACCTTAGTCGAGCTGTTGGTGGTAATTGCCATCATTGGGGTGCTCGTCGGTCTGTTGTTGCCAGCGGTTCAAGCGGCTCGAGAGGCTGCAAGGCGAATGAGTTGCAGCAACAATATGAAGCAGTTGGGGCTGGCGTTGCACAACTACCACTCTGCTTACAATCGTCTTCCACAGCAGCGTGGCGGGACGAGCAACGTCAACGACACGTGGCCTCCAGGGACTTACGAGGGGCACAATAATTTGCAGCTCAGTTTTTTGGTGGGTGTTTTGCCCTTCATTGAACAGCAAGCTTTGTGGGAGCAGATCAGCAATCCGTTGGCGGTCAATTCTGACGGAACGGTCAGGTCACCTTCGTGGCCAGCCATGGGACCTGTGGTTGATAACCGACCGCTGTATCCCCCATGGGTCACCGAATTGTCGGCGTTGCGATGTCCGAGCGATCCCGGCAGGGGAGCACCAGCGTACGGCCGGACAAACTATGCAGCGAACCAAGGCGACACGATTTACAACAGCAACGGGATCTACGCTGCTTGGAATAACTTTCAAACTCCGGCAGGTTGGCCCAGTCTCAAGGGGACGTTGCGTGGTTTCTTCAATGCGCGTTCCTCAACCAAGTTCCGAGACATCTTGGATGGTTTGTCGAACACGATCATGCTCGGTGAAATCGCGACGGACTTAGGCGATCGTGATGCTCGAACATCGACCACTCAGGAAGCCAACGGGTTGCGAGTTCCCAACACGGCGCTCGCCTGTCGTTCATCGCTTGATCCCGAACGGCCATCGTTTTGGAGTGCTGCTGTGCAGACTCCAGCGGATGCGGACTCGACGAATGGGCCTCGTTTTGTACGTGGTTTCCAGTGGTCCAACGGATTTCAAATCCACACGGGCTTTCAGACGATCTTGCCGCCCAACAGTGAGATCTGTCAGGAGGCACCGGTTGGAAATTGGATGAGCACGTACGACCAGTCCGGAAACTTCACTGCATCCAGTCGTCACCAAGGTGGTGTCCATGTTGTCATGGGGGACGGGGCGGTCAAGTTCATCACGGAGTCCATCGAGGCAGGGAACTCCGACGCAAAACCTGTCGATCCCTGGCAGACCCAAGGGGTCGGCAGCCCGTTTGGGCTATGGGGAGCACTGGGAACCAAGGCCAACGGCGAGATCGTCTCACTTGACTGAGAACGTTTGGTCTGTTCGTTCCTGATCGCGTTTCCAGGAACATGTATCTGAATCAATCCGTCCGGCGTTGCTGTTGGTTCGCTGGCGGATTTGTGCTTTGCTGTTATCTCATTTTTTGGCATCCTAATATGACACGTACATTCATCGGCTTGATCATGACTCTCGCTTGCCTCTCATTGGCAGGCTGCGGTTCCGAGAACAAAGCGGAGGTCATCTTTGACGCGGGCGAACACGCGAAGACGACGGCGTCTCCAGAGGAAGTCCAAAGGAGAATGGCGGAAGCGATGGCTGGGGCCGGCAAAAGCGGCAAAGCTCGTGGTGCAGAATTGAAAGCGGAAGCCTCCAAAAAATCGGAGTGATTTCATTGGTTGCCGCCAGTTTCGTCTTTGAGGAGGCTGGGGGTTTTCCTTCCTTGTGGGAAGGCTTGATCGATGAGGGAACGTTCAGAAACGACTTCGGTCCTTTCCAAATGATCGCGGAAGGAACAGAGCCCGCTTGCGCCACTCCGCTAAGACGAAGCCAATGATGAGCGATTCCTAAGCAGGTCGGCAGGAGTCTTTCGGCATTTGAAATGTCTTGGCAAGCGTGGTTGCTTCCACGTACAACCGGGGCCAACGCCCAAGCGGCTCACATGTTTATGCCCGATCATTCCTGCCGGCCTGCTTAAGTGTCCTCAAGAAGTTCAAAAGAACGTCTGCCATAGGGTTTGCCATTGATTTGCAAGGTGATCGCGTGGCGTCCGGGGTAAAGTTTGTAGGTGGTCGCGTTGGCGTGAAGCCGATGGCGTTTGGTCAGTGCGATCACTTCTGCCTTGTTGACTGAAAGACTCTTGAGTTTGTGGACTTTGGGAGCCGTGGTGCCGTTGGCTTTGACGAAGTCGATGACGTAATCGATCATCAGTGCTTCGGATCTTTTGGCGGTGATGGAAAACGAGAATTCGATCGTGTCGCCCGGTTGGAGTTCGGCTTTCTTCAATTCAAAGTCCGAGACTTCGATTTTCGGGTCGTGTCGATACCCCAGAAACTTCAACGCGGGCGAGTGTCCCTGTTTGATCAGTGTTCGCAAGGCGTGGCGATTGATCCAATCCAGCTCTGGGGGAGATTGCTTCTCCGCGGATTTCCAATTGCGAAGGGTTTGAAGGACGAGTTCTGGGTGTGATTTCGAGATGTCGTTGAGATGGTTGGCGACTGACCGTGTGACGTAACGCGTCGCATCCGCGTGCAGTGTGTCAAGGAATGGCAGTGGCGTGGTGACATCGATGCTCAAGCGACGCGACCAGGGCAATTTCGGCCGGGTGCCTTCGCTGACCAAACGCCGGACGTGGTAGTTCGAGTCAGTGGACCATTGGGACAGTTCGGTCAGCGTTGACTCAGGATGAGCGTCGAGGAAGGCACGAATGCTGTCTTCCATCGAAAACCGCATCGTGATGGCTTTGAGTGTTTTCAGCGAGTTCCGAAGATGCTTTCGTTCCAGGCCGTTGCGAACAACGTATTCGCCAAGCGGAGCCAGGATGAAGTCACCAAAGTCGTTGTCTGCGAGTTGGGGATCCAGTGGCGGCGGCAACGCCTCGCGAATCTGTTTGGCTGCGGTGGGGAAATCAACGGCGAGGTGTTTCTCGAGCACGACCGCAATGTGCGCAATGCGTTGTTTCAGTTCGAGGTCTTTGAGGCCATGCATGCATTGACGAGTGAACGCTTTGCCATCGAAGTTGCAGTCGGAGGCTTGGAAGAGCCCGCTCAAAAAGTCGATGCGGTCACGATTGAAGAGTTGGTCCTTGAGGCTGAACCCGCTGCCGGTAGTCGATTGGCTCATGGCATTGCTTTGGTCGTGTTGGTTGCGGAAGACTGTTCGGTCGGGAGAACGTCGAAACCCGCGAGATCAAGCTGGTGTGTGGTTGACGCGGTGGTTCCAATGCTTGCGAGCCTTTCTCGTCGCAAAAGTTCTCGTTTTCGTGACAGCCCCCAGCGAAAGCCGGAGTCCTTGCCGTCCGAACGCACGGCGCGGTGACAGGGGATGGCCAGGGCGATTTGATTTTGACCGCACGCAGAACCCACCGCGCGGCTGGATCCGGGGGAGCCGATTCGGTCGGCCAGTTCGCGGTAGGTGATCGTTTCGCCGGGCTTGGTTTGCGCGAGAGCGGTCCAGACTTGCTTCTGAAATTCGGTGCCATGGAGTTCCATGGGAAGGCGAAGAGGGTCTGCCGGCTGTTCGATGAATCGTATGACCGCGGCCAGTTCGGCTTGAAACGCTGCATCGGTTTCAACCGGTTTTTGTTTTGGATGTGCAGTCGCCAGTTCAGCGAGCATCGAAGCTCGGTTGTCACCGAGAGAAAGGAAGCTCACGCGGACGCCAGCGTCAGCAATGTTGCTACCGGCGATCAAGACTTGCCCGAGCGAGCAGGCACCTGTTGCGAAGATCAGATGCGAATCGCTTGCTCGCTGTTGGGCGGATGAGTGCGTCATTGATTGCCGGCGACTGGGTGGGGCGTGGAGGAATCCTCGGAGATTGAAAGTTGTTGGGCGGCCCAGTCGGCGGCGATGGTTCCGATTTCACCCGCGAGCGAATTGACGGAACCTTTCCCATTGGGGTGAACGCGATTGCTGAGAAAGATGACCGACAGTTTCAGCTCAGGATCGATCCACAGGGCGGTGCCGGTGAATCCACCATGTCCGAACGCAGCGTCGGTCATCGATTTGCCTCGGTTGGAAGAGTACGCAGAGCGTTTGTCCCAGCCTCGGCTTCGGAATTGAATTTGGTCGGCTGATTTGCCAGGAACTTCGATCGGCGAAGTCATGGCCTCGAAGGTTGCCTTTGAGAACAAACGCACCTGGTTGGTTTGAATGGCGTCGTTCGTTTGCCCGGCGTTGACCATCGCGTTCGCGAACCGGGAAAGGTCGTCTGCGGTGCTGAACAATCCTGCGTGACCAGCGACTCCGCCGAGGGCGTAGGCGCGCGGGTCGTGAACCTCGCCTCGCATCCAGTGTCCCTCGCGTTGTTGAGTGGTGGCGCATCGATCATCGTTCTCACCAGTTGATCGATAGCCAGTGTCGTTCATTTGGAGGGGGGCAAAGATTCTTTTCTGGGTGAATTGGTCCAGCGGCATGCCTGAGACTTGATGGACGAGTTCACCCAGCACCAAGAAGCCGACGTCGGAGTAACGAAAACGTGTTCCAGGTGGACTGCGAAGTTTTTGCGACATCAGGTTGGCGATCGATTCCGCGTCCGTGCCTTGGTAGTCCGACATGCCATTGTCGGGGATCAATCCGGAGGTATGAAGCAAAAGGTGTTCGATGGTGACCGACTGTTTGTCATGGACGGCGAATTCTGGCAGGTATTCGCTGACGGGGGCGGTGAGCGACAGTTTGCCTTCGTCGGCGAGGATCATCACGCTGGTGGCGGTTGCGATGGGTTTGGTCAGCGACGCCAAATCGAAGACCGTGTCGACGGTCATCGGCTTTCGTTGCGGTTCGAGCTCGCGGTTTCCGAAGGCCGCTTGGTAGATGGTTTGGCCTCGAAAATTGACTGACACGACGGCACCGGGGCATTTCTGGGCTTGGATGCCGTCCTGGACGAGCTGTGCAACCGTGCTGGCTGGGAAGTCCTTGCTGGCGGAAGAGTCTTCTGCAGAAACGGTTGCCAAGGTTGCGATGGCCAGGGGCATCGCGACCGCGAGGCGGGCAAAGAGTTGGTTCATGGTGTGGAGAGTGAATGGGGGGAGAGGAAGAATCGGCTGCGTGACAAAGAATCTGATTCGGTGATAGTTTACAATGACGCGTCCGATGAAATCGAGTCGATCGGTTCGGTTCATCCGTTCGGCGGAAATTGCATCGCAGCAGGTGTTGGAACGTGCCGCATTTTTTCGTTGCGATTGCCTCGGTCAGCAATGTTCTTCTGCGGTATGACGCCGAAGCGTTCCTGATTTTGCCCACCCAATGCGTCGCCTGACGCCCCTCCTAAACCTCTCACACTCTAGATCGAGTCCGCATGAATCGTGTTGTCATGGCACCTTGCCTCGCGTTTGTCGCTTGTTTGTTCGTCGTCACTGCATTGTCTCAACGAAGTGCCGCGGGGAACTCACCGCCCAACATCGTCGTGGTTTTGGTGGATGACATGGGGTTTTCGGATCTGGGGTGCTATGGAGGTGAGATTGAAACGCCGAACATTGATGCCTTGGCAGCGGATGGATTGCGGTTCACGCAGTTTTACAATTCGGGGCGTTGTTGCCCGACGCGAGCGAGTTTGATGACGGGCTTGCATCCTCATCAAGTTGGGATCGGTCACATGACCGCTCCTCCTGGCAAAGTGTTGAATGCTCCGCCCGCCTACCAAGGGCATTTGAATGAAACGTGTGTGACGATTCCACAAGTGTTGAAGTCGAAGGACTATCACACATTCATGACGGGGAAGTGGCACCTGGGGCATGTCAATCAGAATGATTGGCCGATGCAACGAGGTTTCGATCGCTTTTATGGGGGCATCAGCGGCGCGTTCAACTATTTCAAACCAGGCGGTGATCGTGGGATGACTGATGGCAACCAATCTGTGCAAACGGAAGATGGCTTTTACGCGACGGATGCGTTCACAGACATTGCTTGCCAGTACATCAGCGATGCGGCGCGGGCGGACGACAAACCGTTCTTTCTGTACTTGGCTTACAACGCACCGCACTGGCCGTTGAATGCGAAGGTCAAGGATTTTGAGAAGTATCGCGGTCGCTACAAAGATGGTTGGGAAGCGTTGATGAAGAAACGCTTTGCGAAACAGCGCGAGATTGGTTTGTTCGATGAATCCGTGCAACCAGCACCGCATGTGGGGCCAGCTTGGGATTCACTGAAGGAAAAGAAACGAGACGATTTGGATGCGATCATGGCGGCGTATGCCGGATGCGTGGACAACATCGATCAGAACATCGGCAAGTTGGTCGCTCATTTGAAATCGGTCGACCAATACGAGAACACGTTGATTCTGTTCTTGTCTGACAATGGTGCTTGTCAGGAAGGCGGGCGATTGGGATTTGGCGATGAGAAGATGGTCCGCAATCCTCCTTTGGAAACGACCAACGGGGTGCGTCAAGGTTTGGCATGGGCAAACGCGAGCAACACCCCGTTTCGTTTGTACAAGCACTTTTTGCACGAAGGCGGAGCCAACACGCCGTTGATTGCTCATTGGCCTGCAGGAATTCCGGAAGCACGCCGCAATTCCTTTGTGCGACAACCGGCCTATTTGCCAGACATCATGGCGACGTGTGTGGATCTTGCTGACGCAGAGATGCCTGGTGATGTTCCGCCGTGCCAAGGCAGTTCGTTCGCGCACTCGCTCACAGGAGATTCTGAACGAGCGAAGGGGCCCATTCATGACACGCCGATTTTCTTCGAGCACGAAGGAAACGCGGCGATGCGAGATGGGGATTGGAAACTGGTCCGCGAATACCAGAAGCCTTGGGAGCTCTACAACATTGCGCGAGATCGGACGGAACTGGATGATCGGTCGACAGCGGAGTCCGATCGGCGTGATCGAATGATTTCGGCTTGGGAAGCTTGGGCGACGGAGACGAACGTCCTGTTCCCTGAGCGGTACAACATGTATCAAGAGTTGAAGAAGCACGAGTAGAATCAGGCCTCACCGCTTCGGCCAATCCACCGGTGAAAGTCAACCGGCTATGCCTTTGCTGGATGTCGACTTGCTGACACGCAACGCGAACCGATTCCAATGATCCGCCGGTTGCGTGTCGTGCTCGTCGAGTTCTTCCCAAAGCTATCTGGAGCGGTTCCTGAAGGTGTCGTCTCGACCGCTGAAGAATGGATCGACTAGGTCAGGACGCAGCGAATGTCCCAGGCTCTGGTTGCCACGGCCGAGTTGCTCGTTTCCAGAGCCGATTCCGGGACGTTGACCCAAGCCTGATCTTTGGTCCGATTTCGATTGTGGTCCGGGTTCTGATCGTGGGCCGGAATCGGAACCATGGTCAGAGCCTTTGGGGGAGTTGTCTTGATCCATTGTTGGGTCGTTGTCGTCGACGCTGATTGAGAAGTCGATGTTCTGCAGATGGACATCTCCGGTTGTGATTGCGACGGCTTCGACAGCGATCGTGGTGGCAACGTCATCTGTTTGTGAAATCACGTGAACTTCGTATTCGCCCGTCCTCAGCCCATCTTGGACATCGAAGCTGTATTGCCCGTCGGCATCGGTTGTCGTTTCCGCGACGATTTCGCCGTCGCTGACCAGCTGAACGATTTGACCAGGGACTCCTTCGGGAGTTCCGCTGTTGTTGGACCTGCTCTTAGCGTTGGAGACGCTTCGATCGCTGGCTTCCGTTGTGACCGTGCCTGAGATCGACGAGCTGAAGAAGAACACGTCGTCTTGGAGATCGGTGAGCTCCGTGTTTCGCTCGACGATGTCAGTCAGTGTGGTGCCTTGAATTTCAGCCAAGGCGGATCCCGAAAACGTATTCTCGTACCAAAATCGATCTGCGTCGCGAAGTCGTTCGAATTGGTCCGTGATGATCGTTTGAAATGTTTCCCCCACACTGCCACCTTCGACGTGGTCTTCGACCAAGCCACCTACCCAGAGATCGATATCGTCAACGGAGCCATAAAGTTGCTCCAGTTTTTCCTGGACATCTGGATCGGAGGTGATGTCAGCGAAGCTTTCAACCGGATCCAGACCGTACGCGACTCGGGTTGTGTTGTAGTCAGACAGCCCGTGATCTCTGCCCCGCTGAATGTTTAGGCTGACCAGGTCGAATCCACCGGAACCGGGAGGGCCAAACAAGAAATTGCGGACGCTGTCGACGACTTGAATGTCCAGTTCCGACGAAGGATCTGCCGCCAGGTACTTGATGATGGAATCGATCCCGTTCTCGGACACAGCCTCTGGATTGGAGAACGCTTGGCTGAGTGGAAGCTCTTCGGCGATCTCGTTCCCTTCGTTGTCGAGGAATTCGACATCATCGCCCAGCAAGCTATGTCCAAATCGGAACGCAGCGGTGGAGAACTCGTTGGCGATCGTTGGATCCACGGACGAGTCATACCCTTGATAGTCACTGAGTACATCTTCGCCGAGGACTGCTGGCAGCCATTCGTTGTAGGTGATCGCTTGCAGTTCAGCGACCACGATCGCCCGAGCCTGCTGGTAGATTTCTTCGTCGGAAAGGGTCGCATCGGCGGCGGCGATTTCTTCCGCGAGTCGATTGTGCTCCCGAACAAACAGCGTTTGGATTGCCGTCAGTTCAATGTTTTCGTTGGCTCGAACGTCTCCTGCGGCAAACAGTTCATCGTCGGGAACGATCCCGGCGTCATTGTCCATCGTCAGCGTTCCGTCCGGGAAGGTTTCTGCATTGTTGAATGGCAGCAAGTCACCTTCGCTGGTTTTCAAGAGACCGCCCGAAAGCGTTCGCAGTGCGGTCGCGGTGGCGTCGTCTGATCCGTAGATCACCGATCCATCAATCCAAGTCGTGATGACGTTGATTTGTTCGCGAGCGGAGTCGACTCCGGTTTCCGAATCGTAGGTCGAGCGAGTCAAGGAGATGGTTTCGGTTCCCGTTCCGAACGGATCGAAGTATTCGTCGCCGATGGGAACCTCGATGTCAAATGACTCTTCGCCCGAAGGAGTGCGAGAGATGTCGTGGTCGATGAACTGACCCCAAACATAAACAAAAGCCGACAGGTCGCGATCGCTGATGAGTTCTTCGTCAGTCGCAAGAAGATTGCTGATCTCACGTGCGCTCGGACGATCTTCGCCGGCGGGTTCTGAAATTCCATCGGCATAGTCGCTGTCGGCAACGCGGGTCAGTTGAGTCCCCGCGGTACCGAGTTCAGTGTTCTCGAGATTGTTGTCCGAACCGTCGATGGACCGATATTCGGTCGGCAAGCCTTCGAGGGTTTCGCTTGGAACATCGCTGGGCAAGTCGGAGGTGTCGTCGCCGGGCAAATCGACTTCATCACTGGTCTCCATCATCTCATCGTGAGCATGATCTCGCCGTCGAACGCTGTCTGTCGTGCCACTTTGGGATTGGCGGTTCATACGATGGATGATGCTCGATGCGTCGACTTGGGAGACAAGTCCGTCATCATTCAGGTGTTGAGGCAGCACGTCGTTTTGAAAGATGTTGGCGGCCAGCAATTGCCGAGCCTCTAGCGACTCAGGTTTTAAGCGACGACGAGTTGGCTTGCGTTTGTGTGTCTTCTTCTTGGAGGTGGATGCTTTGCGACTAGAGGCTTGACGGCCCTCGGCCCATCGTCCGAAGAGATTTTCCATGTGTGCACCTGCGTCAGAGAAGTGTGTGGAGAAGGGCCCCAGCTACAAATCCGGCCAATCGCGTAGGGGCTCACTTTAAGAGGGTGAATCGCTCTCACGAGTGTCACGCTCTGGGGCGGAGGAACGACCAGTTCAGCACCCAGCAAACACTCTTCCCGTATGGTGCCAGCCACCAGATCGAGTGAGCAACCTTATCGAATTATCGAATGGTGCCAGCCACCTTGACGATCCGTGCGAGAGTGGAAGTTGGTTACGTCAGTGGGGCGATCTTCGCTGGTCCGCCTTCCTCGAGGCTCCACACTCGCGTTTGCGACCGGATGAGCGCATCAGAGTAGAACCGTTGTCCCCAACCGTTCCGTCGTCTCATTCACCACGGTGAAGGCCGGCGATCGCTTCGGGCCTGCTCAATCGAAGCAGGCTGCGGCTTGGACCTGGCCTCGGTGGTGGTGGCGGCCGGTTCGTTCGGCATCCGCTTTCATCGATTCAGGACGACCGATGCAGCTGGTTCTGCCAAAGTACTTCTGCCAGTCCCACACCAAGTCTCGCCACATCGAAGCGTCGATTCCAACCTCCGAGAGCGTTTGAGCGAGACGCGCTGGCAGCTCAGCGACTCGAACGGCGACGGACTGCGCCGCTGTCCAGTCCAGCAATCGTCTGTAGTCGCTCCAGCGGATGTTCAAGAATCCGCGATCGCTGCTACGGAGCCCCTTCGTGTGGACTTGCGGTTCGTTGGACAGTTTGGTTTCGTTCAGCGTCAGTGGACTCAACCATTCGTCTCGTCGGATGCGTTTCCCGGTTGGATTGCGTCGTTTGGCTTTTCGTTTTTGCTGAAGAGCCTCGACCGGCGTCTCTCGAATTTCTCGTCCGGCTTCTTCTGTCGAGATCGGTTTCAGATCAAAGGCCGCCGACGCGATTCGTTCGCCCTTGCGAGCTTCGATTCGGTCGTAGGCACTGGTGTGCGGGCTGGTCTCGGGAGTCGCCGTTATCGCTGCCCGGACCGGGTTCAGATCGACGTACATGCTGCACGCGAGCAACCCTGCCTCATCGACGATTTTTTGTGCTTTGAAGCGTCCCTCCCAAAACCTACCGGTGCATTCGTCTTGTTTGTTCGCCATTCGAGCAATCGGTTCAGCCAGGGCTCGCATGAACCAGGAGATGTCTGACAGGCGGTGGCGGACGTCGGCCAGACGTTCCTTGTTGCGAACCAGCATCTGAACATCGTTTTCAGTCGGCTCGGCCAGGTGTTCTTCGAGGCGTCTGCCGGGGAAGACCCGCAGCCAGCGAATCGCGACTTCCTCGTCGCTCCACTGAGCACAGACATCGGGGCGATTGCGGAGAATCTGATGCATGTGATTGCTCAGCACCGCGTACGAAAGAACGTCGACCGCGAACACCGAAGCCAGGGCTTCCATCCGCCTGCGGATCCATTCTTTGCGGAACGAGTAGTCCTTGCCAGTCGCTTGGTCGACCCCTGCGAGGAAGGCCCGCCGCACACATCGCTGGACCACGTGCACGATTCCCACTTCGTTTGGATCAAACTGTTCACATCGCTGAGGCCGCGGCATCGCTCTGCTCTCCAAAGGGATTGGCAAGACAAAAGCATCGTATGCATCGCCGCAGCAAAGTCAAATGAAGGTGGCTGGCACCATATGAGATTACCGCAGCAAAGTCAAATGAAGGTGGCTGGCACCATATGAGATTAGGTGGCTGGCACCATATGGGAGGGCAGCTTGTGGGAGGTGGGGGCTTGGGGCTCAATCTTGTTTGTGAGAGATGGGACGCATCGCGGGCAGTGGGTTGGCGTCTGTTTCCCAGGCTCGGACTTGAATCTCGTCGATGATCGCCTCCCCGCCGCCGAGGACCTCAAACATCACGTGGATCGGTTCGTCGTTGACGGTTTGTCGGTACAGCGTGACGGGGGTCCAATCGGGGCGATCGCGAATGAGGACGCCGAGTTCTTGCGTGCCAAGGGAGTCATACATCAACAGCCCTTGATGAGGGCCGCCAAATCCCAGCGTGCGGACGACCGCGTCGATCCGGACGGCTTGATTGGGTTCGACAAAGATCGGTGGGCTGCGGACCAGCAACGCGGTGCCCTCGTATCCGCCTGGCAACGCATCGTCCCGTTTCGGGATCACGCGTACAGCCAGGGCCCCAGTGCCGTGAAAGACGCCGCGGTCCACGCACTCCGCCGTGGTTTCTGCCCATTCAGAATGGCGACGGCCAAAGGTCCAACCCTCGGTTTGCAGACTGTCGGGACGGTCCATGCCGCCGCCGCTAAGTAGGTTCACTCCCCAACGGGAGCGACCGTGGATGTCGCCAATCGGTGGTAACTTCAGCACGGAAGACGTGGCCAAGCCGGAATTCAACAACGGCGACCAGGCAATTTGGGTTTCGAAGTTGCCTGCGTCGAGCGGTGGACTGCTGACAATGCCGTACGGGTCTTCCCGGAAGGCATCGCAAAGCATCCAGTTGGCTTTCATGCTCCAGGCGTCCGCCCGCGCGGCCAACCGCAATGCGGATTGGGCATCGTTGCTGCGGACCATGCGTTCCGAATTGTTGATGGTGCTGCGTGCGACCTCGAGCAAGTCGTTCGGTGCGTCGCGAGAAACGGCTCGGGCGGCAATGGCTCGGGCCCAAGCGGTGCCCGACTGTTCAATGGAATCGCGAGCCAACTGCCAACGGTCCAAAGAGGCTTGTTGTGAAAACTTGTCCAGGGATGAGGCCAGCTGACCGCCCTCGGAAATTTGGTCGCTGATCGCGATGACTTCGACCACATCAGGCGAAACGATTTCGATTGAGGTGCCTTGTGGGGTTGTCTCAGGCTCGATGCGTTCGGCGGCGAAGTGAGTCAAACGCCACATCAGCTTGCCTTGCTCAAACGCGGGCAAGTCAATGCGAAGGGTCTTGCCATCGCCGCTCATGATGCGTGTCCCACGGACCATCGCAGACGTGCAAATCAGAAATGTGGTGGAACCGCTGGTCAGACGATGGGCGGTGTAGTAAGGCCCGACCGGAACGGGCGTGACATCCGGCGTGCCGGTGGAAATCCATTTTTCGAGCGAGGCGACAAAGCGGTTGAGGAAACTGATCGCCATCCCACGGTTTTGGTCCAGCGTTTCACCGGAAGCCAATGAACGGGTGGACCGAACGAGGATTGCCGACGGAGCATCGGCCATCGCATCGGCGACCTCTCGCCACATCGGTTGCCAAGCAAAGGTCTCAGTGGCAGGCGTGCCGATCCGATTCGCAATTGCATTGGACTGAGCAATGGAGGAGGCGTTGGGCATTCCCAAGACACTGATTGCGATGGGTTTGCCGCCCAACCGAAAACGTTGCTGGGAACGTTCAGTGCGAACCGCTTCACTGGAAAGAGCGCGAATGCGCGGCGGGGCAGTCAACACGGCGGCATCCAACATGGCGCCATAATGCCGAAAGTCCTCGACGGGCGAACCAACAATCGGTCGCTGCCAACGTCGTGGCAACGCGCGCAGGCGAGCAACCTGTTGAGTGACTTGCTCACGGTGGTGGCTGTCCATCACCAGGTTCGGTGCCGCAATCCAGCCCGCGACCGGTTCAAGCAAGGGCTCGAGTTTGGGATCCGGAACGGTTGGGCACGGCGCGTAAATGCGCATGCGATGAGCAATCGCGTCGGACAAGATCGCAGCGGTCGGCGTCTCCGCCAACCAAATCGCATCGAAGCCCAAGGAACGAATCCAACTGAGTGGTTCGTTGTTGTACTGAATGATTCGTGTGACGCGCCCAATGGGAAACGCGGGTTGATCAGCCGGTGAGATCAATGAACGAGCGTTGGCGACGGACTCGGTCAGATTCGGTCGTCGCCCTCCTTGCAAGATGGAAAGGTCGATGTCCATCCGTGAGGAGGATTGCAGCGGTGTTCGACTGTTGTTGCTGGACGAATGTGGGGAACTGTCCAGTTCGGTCACGGGAACCATGGCGTTGACCCGAAGGTCGTCCAATCGCAACGTTGCGTTGCCGGGTTTGCCATACGCATTGACGACGACTGCATCGACATAAGGCGAGGACACGTCGGCTTGGATTCCGTACTCGTTTCGAAGGGCGATGATTTTCAGACGCAGCGGAGCGGTGATGTGACTGATTCCCAGCCGTTGAAATTCTCCCACCCGGCGATACTGCGAACCCAAAATCAAAACGGAAGCGGGACGCCGTGTTTCAGGATCGATGAGATAGGGGAACCGGACTCGAAAGCCAATTTGAATGCCGGTGTTGAGACCTTTGACCGAGACCATCGCAGACAATTCATCGATGGGGCGGACGGGTTCGATCGGATAAACCAAGATGGCCTGCGTGCCATGTCCGGTCACCAACGAGATCGCTTCGCAGACTCCGCCTTCGGCCGACGGGTCATGCTCATGGCCTTGGTCAGCCACCTTGGCATCGCAATCACTTTCGTGAAGTGACCAACGCGGCGGATACGCATCGAGCGAATCAATCAGCTGCGCGGATGCCACGTTGATCGTGGCTAGCAAACACACGAACGCAACGAAGGTGGATGGAAGGTTCGCGCAAGTGGCCGTTCCGATGGAACTCAATTTTGTCACGATCTCGGTTCGAGTGGAACGCGCAACGTTGACCAACGCCCGATTCGATCGGGACTGCATCGGAATACTTTTCCTAGCCGTTTCAGCCATCGCGGGAAGTTCTGCAAACGTGTCGGCAAGCCAGATTGAACGTTGACCACCTTGGGAGCCAAGGGAACAATCCCTTGCAAGTGACCGGGAGGCGAAAACGCAACATCACGTTGCGAAACTTCCCCAACTACGGGTTGATCCCCCGAAACGCACCTAAGTGCTTGGGATACCAAGTCTTGGGCAGGAAAGCCAGATCGAAAGTGTGTTGCTAGAACGCCACGTTGCGAAAACGCAACACACATCAATGAAAACCGTAAGTGCTTTTCCCGTAATGACTTCGGGACCACAACGTCGTGTCGGCAGGCAGCCGGCACCGCAAGTGCAATGGATGGCTCTCACCAAACAAGCAACGACTCGCTGGTTTGGTCCCACACCCTGACGCCCTCGAAGGAAAGTCACTTCTATGACCAAAATTGCTGCCAACAACACCGCCAAAATCAACGACGAAACCCCAGTTGAACTGCAAGAAATGGCTGCCGCGATTGATGCCTTGCCCGCTCGGTATCGGGACGCGGTTGCACCCGCTTTGGCTCGCGTGGTGGAATGCAGCACTCGCCGTCGTCGGATCTTGAACTTGGTTCAAGAAGCCCTGTCGCAACTTCGTTTGGACATGAAGTATCTGATCTTCGATTTGGAAGCGACTCGTCGCGAACGCGATCAATACAAAGAAATGTTGGAACAAGACGGCTCACTCTAAGCCGCTGTGATTCAGGGCGACGATCCTGAATTCAAATGGAACCCTGCTGAATTGGGTTCCTGACACTGGGTGTGTCGTCAGCCAGCAGCCTGTCGATTGAGTCAGCCGGAACACGCTCGTGTCCGGTTTGTCTCCGGTAGCCGTGGCAATCGTCCATCGACTGATCGTTCAAGCTGCGAAACGTATTGAATCAACAGCCTGCTAGACCTCGCGGCGCGTTGGCACGCGATCCCTCGCTCACGCTTCGTGGTAGGATTCAATCAACCGGCCGCGCGCTCGGAGGTTCTCCGAGCTGGGTTGCTAAGCCGCTCGCTCGCCCGCATCGCCGAAATCTTGCTGCCTGTTGTGGTGGTCATCACCCTGCTGATCGTTCTTTTCGATCTCACCGGACGTGTTCGAACGAGGTGGTGTCGCATTGGGCGACATCTTGGATGCCATCGCTTCGTATTGTTCCGTCGCACTCATTTGCGAAGCATGAATTGGTGAGGCATGCATGGGGAACGATGGTGTTCCCGTCGGCGAACCCACGTTGATTTGGGGGGCCAATTGCTGACTGGCTTCCGACGAATCGCTGGTTTCAGCGCGAGTGCGTCGCCCATGTTCGGGAACCATCTTGTCAAAGAGGTTGCCTAGCAAACGCGGATGAAAGCAGACATAGGACCAAAACAGTCCAAACGCCACACCGCCACACACATCGCTGGTGAAGTGAGCGCTGGTGTTGACCCGGTTGGCCAGCACACCCATCCAAACCATGACGAATAGCAAGCGACCTCTCGGGACAACCACCCACAATCCGATCAGCATGGCGGTCGCGGTGACAACGTGACCGCTGGGAAAGGCTCGCATGGCCGAGTCAAACGAAGCGACTTCGCTGAGATCCCAATCGAATGCCCAAAGCCAAGCGGAATCGTGACCGGCATGGTTGAGATTGAGGTTGCTGGGACGAGGCCGGATCACAAACATCTTTGCAATCGTCGCAATGGCTCCACCGCCCAGTGCCAACGTGACTAGACGAGGCAAATGCCAACGCCGTTTGGGGGCCATCAACAAAATGGCAAGCAAGATCACAAAGACCCCGTAACCGTGCGAGAGCACCAAGGACAATTCCAAGGCGGAATCCAGTTCCGCCGGCAGCGGTGCGGTGCGGAAGTACGACGCGATGTTCACATCGACCAGCGTCATCATCGGCACCAGCATCATTGTCATCGCTGCCATGTAGAGCAGCGTGACGGGACGATACAGGGTCACCGCATCGTTCGTGGTGCTGGTCTTCGTGAACGATTGATGTTCGCGAAACTGACGTTCACGGGTTTGGTTTTCGCGAAGTTGACCTTCGCGAGGCGATTCGAGTCGATTCACGATGGCGTCCTGTATCGCGACTGGTTCAGATCGGCGGCCTGGAGGACGGATTCTCGATCGGAGAAACGGGGCAAGGTCGAATCGATCGGTCGTGCGGCCCGCGTCGTTTGATGTGAATCCTGGACGATCTAGACGGTACGAAACGCTGGCTCACCGACGGAACCCCAGTCGGGGTGAAGATTCGAGAGCGGAGAAGGAATGGAAAGCGAAACCGTTTGATTTCCCAGTTGTCCGCGCCTCTCCAGACGACGCATTTGGCCCAGGGAGGCAGGCTGCGAAACCCGTTGTGTTTGCTGCGTATGGAGTTCGCAGCCCACGTGATAACATGCGATCTTTCGATTCGTTCCGTGAAACATTGCCGTCATGAAACAGCACGTCCAGCGACACTTTTCCTTTTTACGCACGACCGCGATTGGTGGCATTTTTTTTCTGCTGCCGTTGTTGGTCGTCTTGGTGCTGATCGGGCAGTTGGTCCAGGTCATCTACGCCGTGGCGGTGGCGCTTCTGCCGATCTTGCAGGATTACACGCCATTTCATGACACGACGGGGTACCTGTTGATCTTCGGAATCGCGACTTTGTTGTTGATCATGGCCTGTTTCGTCTCGGGAATCATGGCGAGACGATCGATCGCGAGGCAGTTCACGCGGTTCATCGAGAAATATTTGTTGATGCTGTTTCCTCGCTACGCGATTTTCAAGGAGCAGCTCAGTGGGAACATTGGCGGCGACGTTGCGAAAAACCGATTGCGTCCGGTCGTGGTGCAATTGGAGGGGTACTCGCAGTTGGCGTTTGAGGTGGAGCGGTACCGGGGAACGGATGTTGCCAACGATCCCTTGGGAGTGACTTTGTACTTGCCGGGATCGCCGGATCCCTGGAATGGCAAGGTGGTGATGGTGGAACCATCGCGAATTCAGCGGATTGATGCACCCTTTGGTGACGTGGTGGGCACATTTGAACAGTTGGGCACCGACACGCAGAAGTGGGCTCGAGCGGGGGCCGTCGCGGTGCAGGAGGAAGAAAGCTGAGCCTGCCGTCGCATGCAACGCATGCCTGTGGGGGACGAGATCGAAGCCAACCGGGCTGAAAACCTATCCCATCCGGAGCGGGAACTTCCGACATTTTTGCGAGCGTTCTTTGGGGGCACATCCGGAAAGGTTTAGCGGGGGCGTCCTTCCCATTGCGAAAGGATGGTGAGCGTTGATGCCAAAATGGTGCGATTCGCTATACTTCCGGCCAGCAAATAAGACCCTTTCCCATCATTATCAAAACGTTTGCATGACAACTGATTCACGTCACTACTGGGGCATCGACATTGGCGGCACGAGCATCAAGTGCGGTCTGGTCAATTCCGCTGGTGAGACCGTCGCCTTTGAGCAGGTGGCGACGCTGGAATCCGAAGGCCCTCAAGCGGCGGTGAATCGCTTGGCAACGATGATCCGGGAAGTGGAGACGAGGACCAAAACGATTGGGAATGTGCCGCGGATTGGCATGGGAGCCCCTGGACCGATGGACCTGCACCGCGGGATTTTGGTTGCACCACCGCAGTTGCCTTCTTGGTGGGAATTCCCGTTGTGCGAGAAACTGTCCGAAGCCACAGGCCGGCCGATCTCGTTTTTGAATGATGCCAACGCGGCAGCGTACGGTGAATTTTGGCTGGGAAGCGGTTCCCAGGGCTCGTCGATGGTTCTGTTGACGCTGGGGACGGGCGTTGGCGGTGGAATCATTGTGGAGGATCAATTGGTCAATGGCGTCAACAGCTTTGGCAGCGAATGCGGTCACATTGTGGTGGACTCGTCGCCGGATGCGCAGCTTTGTGCGTGGGGCGGTGGCCGCGGGCAGTTGGAAGCGTATGCGTCGGCCAGCGGGGTGGTTTTGCGAACGCGGCATCGTTTGCCGGAGTACCCGCAATCGTCGTTGCAGCAATTCACCGGAGAGGACAGCTCGCAGTTGACCGCCAAACGGATCTGGGAAGCAGCGGCAAACGGTGACGATTACGCGAATTTGATGATTGACGAAACCGCTCGTTGGCTGGGAATCGGAGTCACCAATTTGGTTCACACCTTGGACCCAGGGCATGTAGCACTGGGCGGCGCGATGAATTTTGGCGGGTCCGAGTGTGAGATCGGGCGTCGCTTTTTGGGGGGGGTAACCGAAGAATTTCGACAACGGACCTTCCCCTATGTCTTCGCGGGAACGACCATTTCATTCGCGACGCTCGGGCACGAAGCCGGTTATTTGGGCGCCGCCGGGTATGCTCGCAAGAAAGACTCCTGAACAGCAGATGCTGTTGTGCTGGGATCGAGCGGTCTTTGTGTGGACGTGAAATCCTTTGCGACCCCGCACCGATCAGCGATTCGAGCCAAAACGCCAGCGTCGCGTCAGGCCCCAAGACACTGCATCGCGGTTTTCAAAGGATGAAAGCCGGTTGCCGTTTTGAACATTCACCATCATTGAAATTGAAACCGGATGGCATCGAAACCCTCTCGTTCGCAAGAACACATTCGCAACTTCTGCATCATCGCTCACATCGACCACGGCAAAAGCACGTTGGCCGATCGTTTGTTGGAGAGCACTGGCACGGTTGATAACCGGGGCAAGAAAACGCAAATGCTGGATGACTTGGCGTTGGAGCAACAACGCGGCATCACCATCAAGGCTCGCGCCGTCGCCATGCGGTACAAGCGAGACGGCGTGGAGTACGAACTCAATTTGATCGACACTCCCGGCCACGTGGACTTTCAGTACGAAGTTTCACGCTCGTTGGCTTGTTGCGAAGGAGCGCTGTTGTTGGTCGATGCATTCCAAGGGGTGGAAGCCCAAACGGTTGCAAATGCGTTTGCGGCGATGGAGCACGACCTGACGATCGTCCCCGTGATCAACAAGATCGATTTGATTCACGCTCGGCCAGATGAAGTCGCCGAGGAAATGATGAATTCCCTGGGCACCGACCCGGATGAGTGCAAGCGGGTGAGTGCCAAGACGGGCGAAGGGGTCGCGGCATTGCTCGATTCGATTGTGGAAGCCGTTCCGCCACCAACTGGCGATCCGAACGCTGTGCTGCAGGCGATGGTCTTCGATTCGAACTACGACGATTTCCGCGGTGCCATCACCTACATCCGAGTCATGGAAGGAACGGTCCGCAAAGGTCAGAAGATCAAATTCTTGCGGGCTGGATCGACGCATGACGTCGTGGAACTGGGCCAATTTGCGCCGGCACGCGTTCCCTGTGATGAATTGGTTGCCGGACAAGTGGGCTACTTGATCTGCAACATCAAGAGTCTGGGGGATGTGCACATTGGGGACACGATCAGCATCGCCGGCAACGACCCAGCACCAGCGCTGCCCGGCTATGACCGTCCCAAACGCATGGTTTACTGCGGTTTGTTCCCCAGCGACGGGCAGGACTTCAGCGAACTGCGGGATGCGCTCGAGCGATTGGCCGTCAACGACCCGAGCTTCGAGTTTGAACCGGAAACCAGTGATGCACTTGGGTTTGGTTTCCGGTGTGGATTTCTGGGGTTGCTGCACATGGAGATCGTCCAGCAGCGATTGGAGCAGGAATCCGACATCGATTTGGTTCAGACCGCTCCCAATGTGACCTATGAGATCACCGATAAACGCGGCGTGACGAAGAACATCCACAAGCCACAGGATGTGCCCGATCCGGGCGACATTGAGAAGTTCTGCCAACCGATCGTGCGTTGCAACGTGATCGTGCCGGAGGAGTACATTGGCCCAGTCATGAAACTGTGTCAGGAACGACGTGGGATTCAAAAAGCTCACGAGGTTCTGGGAGCGTCGCGAGCAATGTTGACTTACGACATCCCGTTGGCGGAAGTCATTTACGATTTGCACGACCGCATCAAGAGCTGCACACGCGGTTATGGAACGCTGGACTACGAGATGGTGGGCTACGAAGAAGCCGACCTGTGCCGCTTGGACATTCTGGTCAACGGCAACCGCGTCGATGCGTTGTCGGTGGTCTGTCACCGAGCCGACGCTGACCGTCGCGGCCGTGCGGTGGCAAAGAAGCTGAAGTCGGAGATAGAGCGGCACATGTTCGAGGTGGCCGTGCAAGCCGCGATCGGCAGCCGCGTGATCGCTCGAGAGACCGTGCCTGCGATGCGAAAGAACGTGACAGCCAAGTGTTATGGGGGTGACATCACTCGAAAACGCAAGTTGCTGCAGAAGCAGAAGGAAGGCAAGAAGCGAATGAAGGCGGTTGGCAACGTGGAGATCAGCCAGAAGGCCTTCATGGCGGTTCTGACCGACGGCGAGTAGGAAACCAGGGCCGCTGAATGCTGCTTTGACTCACACGATTGGAAGGTGAATCGTGAGGGAAAGGCCATCCATCAACTGGTTTGGGTTCCACGCGTGAAACTGTTGTTTGCAAACTTTCCGATCGAATTTCCGGAATGACCCGCAAGATCGGAACAGTTTGACACGATACAGGTACTACGCAAATGAATGATCCTCTGCGGATTGGTTCAAGTGCGGATTTGCCAAGTCGGAAACCAAGGAAGGTTGCTCGGATGACCAGCAAGATGACCACAACATTCACACGATTCGGGACGTTGTGCCTGCTCACCATGGTGGTGATCACGAGCACAGGTTGCTATGGCCTGGGCGGCAGCAACTACAATTTGGGGATCCTCGGGTTCCCCATCCCTGTGAGCCCGTATTACCAGCACAAGCAAGAAGAGAAGTTCCACAACAAGGAACGCTACGATCGCGTGCCGATTCTCGGCCCGACCACGTCAGGTGGTCCGCCGATCGCGTTGGATCCACCCAGCGATGATGAAGTGATGCAGGCCCTCGAACAGGCTCGTCCTGTTCAAGGCGGCATCCCATTGATCTGGGAAAAGCAACGCAACGATGTGCGGATCATCAAAGAGAAGATCTCGGACTACATCGATCCACCGCGGTTCTACCCGCTGATCGGACCGGCTCAGTTGCACCATGCACACTACAAGTGCACGATTTACTTCGACGAGTCGACCATTGTCGGTTACCCCGTGCCGCACACCCTGCGTGACCGGGAAGCGATTGAGGTCGTCTACATTGACCACAACCACTTCCACATGGTGGGCGACGTCGAGCCTTACACGACTCCGAACTTGTAGGGATCGGGAATCCGGAGGTAACATTCCGGTTGGCAATCGCACTGAACAACGACAACGGCACGGCGGGCATTTGAGCTCGTCGGGCCGTTTCTTCGTTCAAGCCCGACATCTTTCCCACACCGCATGGTTTCCCCACGCGATGCGTCTGACTCGCGATGGCATTGAGAAACCAGAAAAGGACGTCAGGAATCTTCCCCGAGACGGGGTCGGCGGGTTAGCGTATGCGGACTGAAATCACGTCCCGCTCCTCGCGAATCCCTGCACATGAATTCTGACGAAAACCCATCTTTGACCAGCGACTCGCCACGATTCGACGCCGATGATTTGGGCACGCCCGATTCAGTGGAATCGAATCTCACCGCCCAGTCAGACGTCTATGAAGACGTTCCGGACGACGAAACTGCGGGCGAAGCTGCCGCCGCAGCGGAGTCGACCACCGAGACAATGACAGCTGAGATGCTGAACGAAGACGTTTCGGACTTGGCCGACGATGTGGAAGAACTCTCCGACGAAGTCAACCAATTCGCGGTTTCAGCGGTTGCGGCAACCGACGCACCCGTGGAATCCGACGACCAGGATCTGTCGCCGGAGTTGTTGGCGCTGCAACAGCCCTTCGTCGGACGATGGAACGGCTTGGTCAGCACGACCAACTGGGAAAAGGGACGCATCATCAGCCAATGGCGAGCGGCCCTGATCGAAGCCGGAGCTCCCTCGACGGAATATTCCGACGAAGCTTGGGCCTCACGGGTGGGAGGTGTCACTGCACCCCACGTGGGCCGTTTGCGTCGTGTTTTCGATCGCTTTGCCGAGGATCAACCCAAGTACGAAGGGCTGTACTGGTCGCATTTCTTGGCCGCACTGGACTGGGACGACGCCGCCCTTTGGTTGCAAGGAGCCGTCGAGGAGAAGTGGTCGGTTTCCAACATGCGAGACAAACGTTGGAAGGCCAACGGAGAATTGGAATCGCAGCGCCCGACCGCCAGCCAGGTGATGGACGTCGATCTGGACGAGGACCAACCGGAAATGAGCGATGCGGATTTGGGAACCGCTCCCGCCCAAGGCGACGACACGACGCGAGATTACGACGGCGACACCGACGGCGTTCAGGGACCGACTTACGAAGGGCCTGATTTCGGCGAGGAAGAAGAGCTGAACAAACTCGGTGATTCGGGGCGTGAAGAAGGGGAGGCTGGTTTGGCGACCGAAACGCCTCCGTCACCTTTGCAACCGTTCGCAGGTTTGCCAGAATTGCCGGACGACCTCAGCGACGTCGTGGAACAACTGAAATTGTCGATCCTGCGGCACAAGTCCGCTGGGTTCAATGACGTGTCGCCAGACGTGATTCGCCGCTATCTCGAAGCGGTTGCACTCTTGATTGAATCGTAGCCATCGAAACGACTTCCCAAACCGCCATCGAAACAGCTGCTCATTCCGTTGCCCCTGACTTCGCGTCGGGGCAGCGGATTTTAGTTGGAATCTGCACCTACAACGAAGCCGCCAACGTCAAACCAATGTTGGCCAAGATCCGTGAGGCGCTGCCCCACGCCGTGTGTTTGGTGGTCGACGATGATTCACCCGACGGCACCGCAGAGATCGCACGACGGTACGCGGAGGAAACCGCTGCCGGCGACAGGATCCAGGTGAAGGTCCGCCAGGACGAACGCGGATTGGGCGGTGCGATTCGCGCGGCGATGCAAGCCGCGATCGATGGCAATTTCGATTTGTTCTGCAACATGGACGCGGATCTCAGTCACGATCCCGCGGATTTGCCTCGGTTGGTGGCGACCTGCGTGAAGGAGAACGCGGACGTGGTGGTCGGCTCGCGTTATGCCCAAGGCGGGGCGATCGTCGGCTGGCCGTGGCGTCGCAAGGTGATGAGCGGGCTGATCAACGCGTTCACGCGAATGCTGTTGCGATTGCCGGTTCGCGATGCAAGTGGTTCGTACCGCTGTTATCGGGTGAGTTGTTTGGCCGGATTGGATCCGCCTCGCAATCCCAGCGACGGGTACGCGTTCATTCAAGAGGTTTTGTTGCGGCTGCATCGCGACGGGGCCAAGTGCGTGGAAGTTCCGATCACGTTCACCGAACGCGTTCACGGGACCAGCAAACTGAATTTGCGAGAAGCGGTTCGAAGCAGTTGGACCGTGTTTCGGTTGTTGGCGGTCCGCTAAGACGGGTTGGGACGCTGGGGCCGGAGTCTCCAAGTGCCGTCGCTGGATTCGCCAAGCATTCGATTCGGAAACAAACGGCAGCCAACCCAGTCCGAATTCTGGCGAATCCGGCGACGACTTGGTCGGAAGCGGAATGCATCGGCTCAGCTCCCGCTTGCAACGACCGCTTGCGCCGCCCGGCGACCGTGGTCAAAGGCTTCTTCGAACAAGGCGACGCCGCTGAGATCCGAGGCGGCGAAGTGGATGTTGCCAATCGGTTGGCTGGCCGATTTGAGTTGCGGGTTGGAACGGCTGCCAACGGTGGGCTGGATCATCGCGTGCCCCCAAACCATGATGTCCAACGTCTCGATGCGTTGGCGAATGTCGGGGTGCATGATTTCGAGATCGCTGCACACGACCTCGGCGGCCTCGTCCCACGTCAGGTTCAGAAGTTCGGTTCGAGTCAACGCTGCGTTGTCACCGGTCAGGGCTTGGTACCACGTGATCACGGTGCCACCATGATCGCTTCCAGTTTGATGGCCGGCGTTGACATAACCCAAAGACGTTGATTGATAGCGAACGTTGTCCCAGCACATCCAAGAATGGGTTTCTTTGGGGCGATCCTTCAGCACGATGTTGGCGACCAACCAGCTGCCATACTGAAACGATCGAGCCTGATGGATTCGTTCTTGCTTGGTGTCGCCTAAAGAGTCCTCTAGCAAACGACAGGCAATGAACTGTGGGACGGCAAGAATCACGGACTCGGCGGTGATCCTGGTCGACTGTTGCGTTTGCGTGTCGAGGACATGTAGCGTTTGGGTGCCTGGTTCGTCTTCGTTCATCGAAAGAACTGCGTGGTTCGTTTCGATGCGATCCCCGATACGTTGTGCCAGCTGGTCGACCAAGAACCCATTGCCTTCCGGCCACGTCAGCACCGGCGCGGAATCAGTCGATTGCGATGCATCGATCAACCGCGCGGCGAAGTAGAAAATCCCGGCCCAAGCACTCGTCTGATCGGCTCGGAGCCCGTAGTCGTCGCGGCAAGAGTGATCGACCAGCCAGAGTAAACGGGGGGAATCAAATTCGCGATCTCGCATCCATTGTTGCATCGAGATTTGATCGAGTGAAAGCGGTTCAGGATCTTCCGTCCCACGCGAGGTCGGCAAAGTGAACCAAGGTTTGCCGTCATTGCCAGTTCGCAATGCAAACTCGGAGATCTCAGTTTGAAAGCGTTCGATCTGCGCGACATCCTCGGGGGTCGCGTCTCGCATGGGAAGCAATCCAGATTGCCAGCGGCCGTCTGCCCAGACGCGTTCTTCGGGATCGCGGCAGAGCATGTGTTCGGCGGCGGCACCGTGTTCATCGAGCACGCCACAGTCACGCAAGAATGCCTGCAGTGGTTCGTTGCCCGGGCCCGGCAGTGGTAAGTAATGGGCTCCCCAAGGGGCACGCAACGAACCGAACGATTCGGATGTGTACTGGGTGCTTCGCGAAGTGCCGCCGGGCGATGGTTCCAATTCCAAAACGAGGAAGTCATCCACACCTGACTTGAGAAGCTCGTAGCCGGCAGCCAGACCGGCGACTCCGCCACCGACGATGACACAGGATACGCGGCGCTGCGTTGCATCCGCGGAGTCCGTGAATCGCTCCGAGGTTGGGACTCGCAACCGATGCCCGATCTCTCGGTTGGGCGACAGGAAGGCACCGGCAAATGGAAGTGCACCCGACCAACGGGAGGAAAGCGAATCGCAGCCCACACAGGCGAGGGACCCGACACCGAGCACCGAAGACAGCAAATCCCGCCGGGTGTAGCGAAGTCTTCGGGGCTGCGCATTCATCCGAACGCTCCGCTGGTCTGGAGGAGGTAACCGACGTAGCCGCAGTACAACACAATCATCAGCATGCCTTCCCAGCGAACGATGGCTCGTCCGGTCCGATACAGGACCCAGCTGAGCATGGCTGCGATCACCATCAGCGGCATATCGAGACCCATGATTTCAGGAGCGACATTCAGGCCGCTCGGAGCAATCACGGAGGTGATGCCAAGCACCGCGACGATGTTGAGCGTGGTGCTGCCAACGGCGTTGCCGATGGCGATCCCGCGTTCGCCTTTGATGGTGGCAGCAACGGATGTGACCAGTTCGGGGAGCGAGGTGCCAGCGGAAACGATCGTCAATCCGATCACCAGTTCAGACACACCCAGAATACGTGCCATGGAAACGGCCCCGTCAACAAACAACTCGCATCCAAAGACCAAGGCAGCGACGCCGGCACTGAGCAAAACCAATTGCCAGAGAATCACTGCAACACGTCGGCCCAGTGATTCGGTTGCTTCTTTCAATGGGTCTGGCAACTCGAGATCATCAGGGATTGCATCTTCCCCCGCCAGCTTGCCGAGCCGGTATGAAATCGCGAAGTAGGCGATCATGATCAGGATCAATCCGATTCCATCCCAACGGCTGATGATTCCGTTCCACGAAGCAAGCATCATGGCGATGGTTGCCGCGATCATCACCGGCACATCAAAGCGTGTGATTTGTTTGTCGACCGGCAAGGGAGCAAAGAGCGCGCTGAAGCCGACGATCATCAGCATGTTGAACAGATTGCTGCCGACGACGTTGCCAATGGTGATATCGGCTTGGCCTCGAAGTGCCGTGGCGAAGGAAACGGCCATCTCAGGGGCGCTGGTGCCGAGCGAAACCACGGTCAGACCCACAAACAGCGGGCTGAGTTTGGCAGCGATGGCCAATCGGGAGGCGCCGCGGACGACCCATTCCCCTCCGACCAAGAGTAGGAGGACGCCGCCGAGAATTTGTAGTGCGATGATGCCATTCATGCGGCTGAAAATAGACAAGCGTGCCGTCTCGCAAAAGGAGACGACACGCTTGAATGTTGGTTCGGTGATCCAGGCGGCTCAATCAGACGACGATTGAGCGGTCGGTTCCGAGGGCAGATCAGTGGTGGCCGCGGTGACCACGACCGTGTCCACCGTGGTGCAGATCATAGTGGCCAGGTTGGTAGTGGTAGTGGTTGCGGTGAGGAACCAGCGCGGGGGCGTGATAGTCATAGTGAGGACGAGTGTACCCACGGTATCCGGCCGAATAGCGGCTTGGATAAACGACGGGGCCGAACGCTTGGTGTCCTCGATTGTAGTGGCTGCCGTAATGGCTTCCATAACGACTTCCGTAGCGGTTCACGCCGTAGTTGCCGTAACTGAACCCGCCCGTACCAATGCTGAGCGAGAAGCCTTGGGCGCTCGCTTCTGGGGCGTCTGCCATGAAGGTGGCTGCGACAGCGAGAACAGGGACGGCGATCCATTTGGTCAATTGAGACATTGTTTTTTTCTCCGTAGATAACTTGTTCCGCCGCGTGATGCCTCCTCGACATCGGTTCACAAGTCGCGTGAAACTCATTTCAACGGATAACAAAAGCAACCCTGGGGCCAAACGATGCCAAAACGTCACAGAAAGCGTTTTTTGGCGGAAAACGCGTGTTTTCCGCGAAGAAAATCAGGAGAGGGATCTCAGTCGCCAGCAGACGACCCGACTGGAGTGTCGTCGAAATGACTGCAGTCAGCGTGCAATTTGAGACGCTGTCTCTCCCTGGTGGGGGGCTAGCGGCCGAGCCAAGGCATTGCGTCAGCGCTCATGCGATTTCGAACCGGTCCTGGCAAGGGTTGCTGGTAGCTCGGCGGCCGGCTGCCCTGATCGTTCGGGCCGATGTCGGTCAGGGGGTACGGGTCATGCACAATCGCGTTGGCTTGCTGTTCGTTCATCGTTCCTGGCGCGGGCAAGAAACCACGGCCGCGACAGCCAGCGGACAGGCTGGTGAGCAGAATCAGCGTGGACACGCCGGCGAACGAGCATACGCGCAGGGAGGAGGTGCGCATCGGATCGGTCCTGACAAATACGAGAGACACGGATTGGGAGGGCGGCGTTGCTGGGGAGGGGGTGGAAGAGCAAGCTGCCGGCGAGTCGGATCATTGAATGAGGCGACCCTACAGCAATTCATCGAACGATCGCGATCCCGCCTGGATGGCTTCCTGTGGGCCCGACCGAAAAGCCGGGGTGGCGGGTCGGGTTGCTCCGGTCGATTCGGGTTGAACCGTTGATGCGAATGGCTCGATGCGGGCGGCTCGATGCGGATGGGATGTTGCTGCGTGGATGTCTTAGAAAGAAAAGTAACGCAACCAGTTTCGGAAACCTTGACCGGGGACGTAGGCGACTGGTTGGCCCCAAAGTCCAGGACCCACCTGAACGGCATTGGCGCCTTGTCCAAAGTCAATCAATGCACCCGCGGGGCCAGCATTCAGCGTGGTGGATGCGACGGGAGGGACGGTGGATCCGACAGGATAAGCGGTGGCCGGGATGGCCGCGGGAGCAGCGATTTGAGCGGGGGGAGCGATGTAGCCGACCGGAGCAACACCACCGGGAGCAGCACACCCTTGCCCGTATCCGTAGCCGGAATAGGGACTCATCGCCGAGTATTCACTTGGAGCCGAGATCAAGGCGCAGTTGCTCATCGTTGCGTAGCCACCGTTGCTCAGTTGAGGTGGTGGCACGGGAGCGTAGTCCGAGGGTGGTGGACCGATTCGATTGGGAGCGAAGGTGGGATTCCCACCCAGGACATCGTTGGGAACCGCAGTGGGGGCTGGCAGAGACCGACCTTGCGTTGGGACACCGCCAGTTGGCGCAGACATTCCCGAGGGAGGCGAAGGGACGGGTGCCGAACTGCCAAAGCCTGGTTGTGAATTGCCAACACTGGGCGGCACGCCAAACGATGGTTGCGATTGAACGGGCTGGGAACCGGCTGGTGGCGTGAAGGTTTGTGGGCCGCCGATGTCGCCGGGAAGATCAAAACCGCCCGACTGCATGGCGACTTGGCGCACATTGGGATCGTAGACCGGCGTCTGAGGCGAACGGAAGGAGGTTGGTCTCACCACCGTGTTCTGTGAGGCGCGTTGCCGGCGAGCCGTCTCGGTTTGGTCGACGGCACTGGGGGACCCGATCGGCCGGAAAGGCAACGCTTGTTGGGCGCGAGCGGATTCGGACGAAACCAGCGTCCATACACCGACCAACACAAACAAGGTCCCAAAGAGTGGAGGAGCGTGCTGAGGTTGAAAAACGTTGTTGAGAAGTCGGATCATGGTATCCCGTCTGTAAAAGCGTGATCTTGTTGGGGGTATCAATCTGTGGTGGACTGGATCAAGATCAATTCCATGACACGCAGGGGACCGATGTTGTTTGTCAAACCGTCACCACAAGAAGTGCTGGCGTCGCGAGGCGAGGTTAGCGCCACGTCCTTGGAGCGTCGCAACCGGGATGCCAATCGGCCCAATTCGGTGTTCGTGGAACTGGAACCTGTCGAACGCCACCCAGGCCGGTTGCCCCAAATGACGCGGGTGCTGACTTTGTTGCTGGCGTCGTCGGAGTGCTCGCTGCACTGCAGCATGTGTGATTTATGGCGGAACACGCTGGATCAGCCGACTCCGCCAACAGCCCTGCCCAATCAAATTCGGTTTGGTTTGCGAGAGTGGCGAGAGCAGACCGGACATGAACCCGGAGGCACAATCAAGCTGTACAACAGCGGGAATTTCTTCGATCCTCGCACCACGCCGTCGACAGACGATGACACGATTGCGAAGCTTTGCGAGCCCTTTGATCGAGTGGTGGTGGAGAACCATCCATTGATTGGCACACGACGCCTGTATGAATTCGCGAAACGTTTGCGCGGGAAACTGGAAATCGCGGTGGGGCTGGAATGCATCGCGCCGCGGATGTTGGATCGATTGAACAAACGACTTCGCCCGGGGCAATTTTTTCAATTTGCACAACACTTGAAAGACGCCTCCATTGATTTGCGTGTGTTCCTGATCCATGGACTGCCGTGGTTGGCTCCCGCGGAAGCGTACGCATGGACCATCTTGTCGGCGCGATTCGCGGCCGCAGCGGGAGCACGTCACATCAGTGTGTTGCCCTGTCGAACCGGCAACGGTTTCATGGACCGCTTGGCTCGCGAGGGCCGTTTTCATCCGCCGACTCGAAAGGAGATGCAGACGGTCATGAATGCTCTCGAAAACGATTCTCGTTTCGATCATGGTCCGGTGTTGACTTTGGACACTTGGGGGATGGCTCCGGAGTTGCCTGAGTCTGCCAATCAAGATTCGGGTGAATCGCCAACTGCTGGAACGCAAGATGTCTGACTCTCCCGCGAATTATGATGTCGCGATTTTGGGTGGTGGCTTTTCTGGTGGGCTGCTGGCTTGGGTTTTGGCCTCGCGTGGCGTCCGTGTGTTGCTGATCGAGCGGGAGCGTTTCGGGCGTTTTGCGATCGGTGAATCCAGCACCCCGATGGCCGACTTGGTCTTGCGCCAGCTTGCCGATCAATACGGCATGCCCGAGCTGCGAGCGTTGTCGACGTATCCGACTTGGAAGGACGCGTTTCCGAATTTGCGTTGTGGAAAGAAGCGAGGTTTCAGCTACTACCACCACGGTGACGCGTCGTCGCCCAGTGATGCGGGGCGTGAGTTTCATGATCGCAATGAAACGTTGGAAAACGATTGCGGAAATAGTTTGTTGGTCACGGCAAGTCCGAGCGACACTTGGTCTGACACGCAGTGGCTGAGAAGTGACTTGGACTCCTTCTTCATCGAGCGAGCCGTTCGTGCGGGGGCTGATTGCCGTGAGCGAACCGAGGTGGTCGACGCGACGCTGGGCGAACCCATTCAGCTGACGCTGTGTGATCGATCGGGGGACCGAACCAGCGGGAAGACGCAGAGCCTCTCGGCGCAATGGTTGGTCAACGCTTCGGGGCGGTTTGGTGTGTTGCCAGACTCATTGTCCCAGTCGATCGGGGTGCGACGCGTTGATGAGCGATTGCAGACGAGCACGCGGAGTGTCTTTGCACACTTTCGCGAGGTTGGATCTTGGACGGAGGAACTGCGCAAAACCGGGCAGTTGCGTGAGGACGAGCCGTTTGATCCCGATGATGCGGCGCAGCACCATTTGACCGCGGAAGGGTGGATGTGGATGTTGCGGATGGATCACGGCGTCACCAGCGTCGGTTGGACTCAGCCAACGGGGGCGAGTTCCGGCGAGGTTGTGTCGGGGACGCGTGACTCAACGAGTTGGCGACGGTATCCCAGTCTGCAAACACTGATGCGAGGGGCGACGTTTTGCGAAGCGACGCCCCATTGGATATCAGTGGACCGAGTCCAGCGGATGCAGTTGCCAGTCAGGAATCGGAATTACGTCACGATGCCCACGGCGGTGGCGACGATTGATCCGCTGCACAGCACAGGGATTGCGCATGGATTGATCGGCGTGGCCAGGTTGGCGGACGCCTTGCTGAGCGAGTCATCGCGACGACGTGAGTTGCTCGATCGCTATGCGACCACGGTCGAACGCGAGGTGCTGCAGATCGATGCTTTGGTTTCGATGTGCTATCAAAGTCTGTCAACGATGTCGCGTTTTGAAGCCGTTTCGATGCTGTACTTTGCCTCCGCGATTGCCTCGGAGGAGTTTTTAGCATCCGGTGGCAACGTTCATTCCACTTTGTGGCTGTGCGACGACGAACCGTTTTGTCGGTTGATCGCGGCGACACAGTGTCAGCTAGCGAACGATGTCTTGGACGCGGAATTGTGGCGATGGTTGCAACCTCGTCTGCAACCGTTCCAGAACGCTGGGTTGCTGGATCCTCGAGTTCGTGGTCGGTATCGGTACACCGGCGAAGCGAAACGTTAGTTGAAGAACAGTGTTTCCTCTTGTTCGATTTCGATGAGGTGGGCGTTTTGGGTGGCCCGGCAAAGGTCGAGAAGCTTTTGAGTTTGTCGAAGCAGTGTGATCCACTCGACGGTTTCGCCTCTCGAGGCCGCTTCTTCGATTTGTTTTGCGGAGTCGACGATGGGGGTCAGGTAGCTGGCATCCGCGATGACGGACAGATCCCTGGCTAGGTCTCGCAGGTCGGTCAGGTTTTGCGCGTCCATGGCTTCCGCGATGCGTTCGATTTGCTGACCGATTTTGAGTGCCGTCTGCTTGGGAACGGCAAACGCAATTCCGGTGGAGGTTGGCACACCGAGCGAGCTCTCTTTGACGTCAGCTTCGATTTTGGTGAGGAAATGCTTCACCAATTGGGCATCGAATTGCTTGCCTGCGCACCGTCGAAGTTCGATCGCGGCGAACGAGTGTGGGCGGCCTCGGCGATAGGCATGATCGGAAACGATGGAGTCGTAGGTGTCGGCAATGGTGAGGATTCGAGCTTCGATTGGAAGTTCGTCCAGTTTCAGGTGATGCGCCACTTCCACCCCCCGGTCGCTGATCGCATGATGAGCGCGGATGATACGTTCGAGTTCCGGGCAATGGAACGTGCCAGCAACCATGTCGAGCCCGATGGTGTTGTGACGCCGCATGATCTTCCATTCGTCGTCCGTCAGCGGTCCGGGTTTGTGCAGGACATCATCCGGAACACCGATTTTTCCAATGTCGTGTAGCAACGCGGCAATTTCCAGGACGTAAATGTCCCGTTGGCAAACGAGACCATCGGCGGCTTGAACACAGAGGTTGGCCACTCGTCGACTGTGTTCTGCCGTCGATGGATCGCGATAGGCCAACGCCGAAACCAATGCCGTCACGGCATGGAACGGGAGACTGACCAAATCGGGGTCAGCAACATCATCTGGCTGAGACGCTTCTTCACCGAGAACGTCCACGCGATCAGGATCAAACGGGACGGATTGATTCCGGCCGCCGCGTTTGGCGACGTAGAGGCAGTTGTCGGCTTGGTTGATCAGCGATTGCACATCGGTGGCACCAAATTGGAGCTCACTGACACCCAGAGAAGCGGTCAATCGGAGTGATTCCGGATCGTCCAGGCGAATGTTCATGATCGCCAATCGAGTCCGCTCGGATTGTTCCATTGCTTCGTCGAGATCGTGCCCCGGCAACATCACGCAGAACTCTTCGCCCCCGTAACGGCAGACGACTTGGTTTTCTTCGTGAAGGTCGCGCAGAACCTTGGAGACTTTCCGCAGCACATCGTCGCCGGTGTGGTGACCGTAGGTGTCATTGACGCTTTTGAAGTGGTCAATGTCGACCATGAAGCAGGACAGGGGACGTCCTGCGCTGCGATAGTCAACGAGCATGGTTTCCATGCGTTCAAAGAATGCACGGCGATTGAGACAGCCTGTCAGTGCGTCTCGCGTTGCGAGAATTTCGAGTTCTTGATTCTTCTTTTGAATTTCGTCTTTGCTCAAACGCAACATCGAAAGCATGTTCTCGAGTTCGAGACGATGCTTCTCCACGTGGGTGACATCCTGGAAGGTGACCAGGGCTCCCTTTCGCGTTTCGTCTTCACCGATCGGTCCGGCGTTGACGCTGAAGACACGGTGCACCCCATCCCGACCGGTCAGGCGAAGAATTTCCCCGACCACGGATTTGCGTTGGCTGATGGCTTCCGTCCAGGGCAATTCAATGTCGGCGTCTTTGTCGTCGGTGTTGAAGACCCAGGGCAAATCAGCGGCCAAACGTTTTTGTAGTTCTTCGGGTTCAAAGCCGTTGGTACTCAGGAAGTTGTCATTGGCCAAGATGATCTTGCCATCTTTGTCGAGAACCAGGAGACCTTCGGCAAGGGTGTCGAGTGCTTGACGGACGCGTTCTGGAACCACTTGCGTTTTTGAAAACACGCCCAGGATTCGCATCATCAGGAACGAGTACGATCCCATGCCGATCACAGCGAAGAAGATCAGCAGACGCAGGATGCCTTGGTCCAGCAGGTTTCCGAACAGACCTGTGGCATTGGTTTTGAAAGTGAATTCCAGGGTGCCCCATGTCCGGTCTTGGACCGTGATTGGGATATCCAACCGGATGATTTCGCCATCCAGTTCGGCCGTGGCATCGCGCGAAACCGGTTCACTGGGTTCGACCCACGAAGGAACTACTTCGGTGGTTTCGGGGGCATCTGATAGGAACAGGACAGAGTCATGTGCGGTAGCGTCGACAGGCGGCGACTTGGCCACGTTCACGTCTTTTGGGGCAGCGGCGGTCGCTGTTCTTTTCCAACAAAGACGGTGATGTCTGGTGGCGGCTTGAAGGGTTCCGCTCTCGGTTCGCAGGCCTCCGGAAAGCAAGGCGTCATTTTGACGGACCAGAGCTTCCAGGGTCGTGTTCAGTTTGGACCAGCGGTGTTGCCGAATGTCGTCGATGGAGGCGATTGCAACGGTTTCGCAGAATTTTCGGCGCGCAGTTTCCTCGGCCAGCCGTGAATCGGGGATGAACCCGAGCCACTGAGCTCCGAGGATGAGACCCAATCCGACGCACACAAGTGCGAAGGCGAGTCGAAGCGATGCGAAAACGGCCTGGAACAAAAAGGAGATCGATCGAAGGAGGGATGGTTGACGTCAAATTCCCAACTGCACCGCCGCATGCAGGCGACGAAGCACGGTCCGTCGACCGTGGAAAAACAGTGAGGGAATTCCCTTTGGATAAGTCTTCGCCATGAAACGTGTCACACCGGTGATGAGTGGTGATCAACTGTACTGGCGTGAAAAAGTTTTGACGTTGCTAACGATTTGGCCGGGTAACCGGATTGATCGCTTGGTAACAACTGCTCGGAAGGTGCTAAGCAGGTCGGATGGAATGATCGGGCACAACCATGTGAGCCGTTTGGGCGTTCGCCCCGGTTGCGCGTGAAAACCGTGGCTCACGCCAACGGCTCACATCCCCGATGACACCTGCGTATCAGCTTAGTCGAGCATTTCTTCCACTTCGTCCTGGGCGGCTCCGTCGGCGCCGCGGTAGGCGGACAACAAGGATGCTGGGTCGAGCATTCGCCAACTGGGGATGCCTGCGTACATGGTCGCAATGAACATCCCGCCGCGAAGAGCCCACAGGACATAGCCAATCGAGGCCAGCCCCAAAGTGGTTCCAACGGCACCGACGTGAATGTCTTCGTTGTCGTAGGTTTCGTTGATGCGAACGGAACCATTGTCGGACAGGTGCCACGTCAGCAACGTGTCGAGATTGGTCTCGCCAACCAGGTCGTCGAGCAGTGCGTCGCCGCCTGCCATGATGTCGTAATGAAACGATGAATTGCCGAATCCGAATCGTTGAGCCAAGCGACTCGATTGATTGGCGGAAGCAAGAACCCCTTGGCTGCGATTGTCGTTGGAATTGCCAGTGGATTCGTCGCCAGAATCGGACCCGTTTCCATCTCCGGCTTGGTTGTCCGGGGTCTGGCGTCCTGATTGCGTCGCGTCGTTGGAATTCGAACCGGTGTTGCCGATCGATCCGACTGTGTTGGCAGAACCATCTGAGTTTCCGTCACCGTCTGATGGGTTGGATTCATCGGCACTGCTGTCTCCATTGTCGCCGCTGTCTCCGCTGCCATCTCCTGTCCCGGTGGATCCACCGGAATCTCCATCGCCACCGCTGTTTCCACTGGATCCGGTGCCGGTGTTTCCACCCATGACATCAATCGTGACGGTGGCTGTGTTGCTGGTCAGGGAGCCGTCGTCGGCTTGGTACTGGAACGAATCGGTGCCGAAGAATCCAGAATGGGGTGTGTAGGTGACGTTTCCGTTCAGGTCGACGCTCAGTGAGCCGTTGTTCGGATGAACGACGATCACGATTCGCAGTGGATCCGAGTCAACATCGACATCATTTGCGAGCAACGAAGGGCTGTTCAACAGTTTGGCCTGCCCCAGTGTGGTGCTGTACGTTCCGTCATTGAGTGCGACCGGTGCCTCGTTGACGTCAACGATTTGGATGGTGAACGCTTGGTCGACAAACGATCCATCGTCGGAGATGCTGCGAACGACAATGGTGTGTGAAGCTTGGCTCTCAAAATCCAGCGAAGCTCCCGCCGCAACCGTGACCACACCAGCATCGAAATCAACCTCAAATCGTCCGTTGGCGTCTTGGAACATGACGTGATGAATGTCACTGAGAGTGGAATCGGGGTCAGTGGCTCCCACTGTGATGCCGACCGCGATGCCTGCTCCGCTGTTTTCGTCGACTAGGTTCACACTGCCATCGAGGTCACCCATCCCAATGACGTCGAATTCGTTCACGTCGTTGATCGCGATCGCAAACGATTCGGTGTAGGTGGCTCCGAAAACGTCGGTGACTTGCACCTCGATGGAGTGACTCGTGGCGTTTTCGTAATCCAAGTTGGAGCCATCTCGGACGCGAATGTTTCCGCTGGCGTCGACTTCGAAACGAGTGGATGCGTCATCGGTCAGCGTGTAGGTGAATGAGTCACCGGCGTCTTTGTCGACGGGGGTGACGGTGCCGACGATCGTGCCATTGGCGGCATTTTCATCGACCGACATCCCGGATTCGATCAGGTCGAGGGGGTTGTCATTGGATCCTTCGATCGTGATCGTGATCTGTTGCGTCGACTCAGAACCCTCCGCATCGATCATCGTGTAACTGAAAATGTCTTGCAGCGTGTCGGCGGCGGTGCGGAGTGCTTCCACGTCGGAGTTGCCATTGTCGACGGTGTAGGTGTAGCTGCCGTCGCTGAGGATGCGGATGGTGCCAAATTGGCCCGCGAGATCCGTGTTCGTGGTGCCGTTGACCGGGATTGCATCGCCGGCGATCACGCCGGTGACGCTCTTGGTATCGCTGTCATCGGGGTCGGTGTCGTTGTTGAGCACGTTGCCGGTCGGATTCGATCCGAGGATCGCATTGGCGTCTCCTCCGGCCTCGGTCGCGGTGGCGAAATCAGCCGCCGCGTTGGGGCCGTCGTTGGTGCCGGTGATCGTGATCGTGATGGCTTCTGAATCGCTGAGCGGAATGCCATCGTCGTCAGTGACACTGACGGTGTAAGTCAAAATCAGCACATCGCCTGTGTTCAGGAAGTCAAACGCTTCACCACTGCTGTCGAAATCCCAGTTCATCGTGGCAGAAGAGTGGACGCCGTCGATGACCGTGGTTGGGGTTGCGGTCAGGAAGTTCTGCAACGTCGCGTTGTCAAGCGTGGCCGGAAGGCTGGCGGCACCGCTGCCTGACGGGATCACCGAATCCACCGTCGCCATCACAACGTCGGACATGTCGAGATCGGTGACGGTCAACGTCCCGTTGGCTGTGAGCGCCGAATCGGTTTCTATCAGGTTGGCTGTCGCGGGACCGTCGGTGATGACCGGGGCGTCGTTGGTGCCGTTGATGGTGATGGAGACTTCTTGTGTGTCCGTCGCACCTTCGCTGTCGGTGACTTCGATCGTGTAGGTCAGCGTGACCGATTCACCAACGGCGAGGTAGTCGAACACTTCTCCAGCGGAATCGAAGTCCCATGTCAGTTGATTCGAGGTCTCGGTGTTCTCGACGACGGAACTGGTTGATGTCAGCATCGCCAGCAACTCCGTATTGTCGGATTGCAGCCCGGTCGTGGTGCCACTCAGGACAACTCCGGTGACAGCAGCGTCCACCGTGTCGGTCAGGTTGACATCGGAAACGGTGAGTGTGCCAGAAGAGACGAGCGTGGTGTCAGTTTCCGAGAGCGTGTCAGAAGCACTGTCACCCGCCTCGATTGAAATCACGGGCGCATTGTTGGCACCGTTGATGGTGATCACAACGTTTTGCTGGGTCGTTCCTCCGTCGTTGTCTTCGACCGTGATGGTGTAGGTCAACACGACGGATTCGCCTTGGCCAAGATGGCTGAAGGTTTCGATTCCTGAGTCGAAGTCCCAGGTCAATGGGCCGCTGTCGGACGTGCCGTCCAAAACGTTCGCTGTGGAATTGAGCATGGTCAGAAGGTCGGCATTGTTTGACACCATGCCGGACGTGGCCCCGGTTGCAACGACGTCGGTGACCGACGACGAAACGATATTGGTCAAGTCGACGTCGGAAACAGAGAGTGTCCCCGAAGCGGTCAAGGTGTTGCCGTTTTCTGTTTGTTCATCGGAGTCGCTGTCCCCCATTTCCACGGAGAGAATCGGATCATCGTTGGTTCCGGTGACAGTGATTGTGACCGTGGCCTGCGAGGTGGCTCCATCGCTGTCTGTGGCTTCGTAGACGAAGGTGATGTCGCGGGTTTCGCCTTCCGCCAGATCCTGGAAGTCGCTTCCAGGGCTGAACGTGTAGGTCCCGTCGATGTTCACAACCGCGGTGCCTTCGCTGGGGCCGGTGATCAGCGAGAATTGGTGTGAATCGCCGGGGTCGCTGTCCGTGACCGTCAGGGTGCCGCCCACTGCGATGCCGTCTTCGACTGCGTTGTTGGTGGCGTTGTTGGCCACCGGGGCATCATTGACTGATGCGACCGAGACACTGAGGGTGACGTCGACAAATTCGCCTCGAGGATCGGTTGCGCGAACCACAATCTCAGCGTCACCCGATTGGTTTTCGACATAATCCAACGTCAATGAATCGAGACTGTTGTCCAGATGAATGTCAGAGAACAACCCTGCATTGCTGACGCTTTGAACCGTGTATGTCAGTTCGCCGTCACTGTGTTGTAAATCAGAGAAAGCGGCGGCCAAGTCGATGACTTCATCGGCCGCATCTTCGTCGACATTGACGTCGGCCAGTGTTCCGGTCGGAGCTGTGTTCAGGAAAACGCCCGCTTCGCCGGCTAGGTCGTCGAACTCAGTGTAAACCGTGAAGCCAACGGAATCGCCAACGAGTGAGACGGCGGCACCCCATCCGGTGCGAGTGCCGTAAGTCACCAAGTCGGTGAAGTCGCCACCGGTTGTGTTGCCAGTGACATCGATGACGAGGGTGCCTGAGATCAGTTGCATGTCACCGCCGACGTCGAGTTGTTGGTAGGATCCTGTTGAGGGAGCTGTCAAATGAACGACTGCGCCATTCTGCACGACAAGATCATCAGTCACACTGCCGCCACCGACGATGGTTCCGCCGTTGACAAGCAATCCGTCCACCGTGTCGACGTTGAACCCGGCAAGATCCAGTGTTCCCGAGTTGACCTGCAACAATTGGATGGTTTGAGCGTTGCCGAAGTCATCCAAGAGGGAAGCGATGCCGGACGCCTTGTCAATTGTCACGGTCCCGTCGGTCAAGTCCTCTCCGCCGATCGTTTGATTGCCAGTTCCATCGAGAATGATGCCGAAGTCGCCCGTGACGGAGGTTTCGGTGCTGTTGACGTTGCCGGCAACGTGCAGGTCACCGCCCGAACTGATGCCCGTCATGCTGGAAATCAGCAAGTCACCGTCGATGTCCAGGTCGCTGGACAGAGTGAACTCGGCATTGGAGACGAACTCCACATCACCCAGCGTGATGCCGGCTGTATCCAGATGAAGACCCGATCCACTGAAGCTCGTCTTGACCGAAGCCAAGTCAACCGAGCCTGTCGTGTGCGTCAGCGAACCCTGGAAGGTGATGTCATCGTCAAACGTCAGGGTTCCGCCGGACTTGTTGATATCGACATTGCGGAGCATGCTCGCACCGCTGTCGGTGGTCACGGTTTGATCTCCGCTGCCATCGATCAGGAACACTGCATCGCCGGTCCAACCGGAATCAGAGGCATGGATGTCGCCGCTGACCAACAGACGCCCATCGTCCCAAAAACCATTCGTGAAGGATGACAAACGGGTCAGGGTTAGATCACCGTCGATATCGAAGTCGCCAACGATCGAGATCGACCCGCCGGTATCAACCACAACCGAAGCAAACGTGATTCCCTCCGCGTCGATCGTCCGTGACGAATTGCCGGTCAAGTAGAGTGTTTGACCATTGAAATCCACTGTGCCACTGGTGTAGGTGATCTTTTGATACACATCGAGCGAGTCGGCGATTGTGACGGTGCCGGCGGAAGCGAATTCGATCGAGCCGACCAACGAGGAGATGTCAACGTTTTGGTCGCCCGTGCCATCGAGCACCCAGTCCGATAGGCCCACGTTGCTGGTGGATGCTGAGACATCGACGTTGCCGCCAAAGTTCAAGGTGGAACCGTAGACATCCAAGCCGATCGTTGACACAAAGTCTCCATCGATGTCCAGCGTGAAGCCATCGGTGTTGAGAGTGCCGGTTCCGCTCAAGGTCGCATCCTCTGTCACGTTCAATGCGCGAGCAAGCAACAGGTCGCCGGAATAGTCCGCTGTCACGATGATTTGTGAGATGGATCCCGCAAACGCCGCATCGACCGTCGCGTCTTTGATGCTGGTGGCGTTGAAAACCACGATGTCTTCGGGGCCGGGGACCAAGTCATGGTCCCAGTTGGCCGCATCCGTCCAGTCGTTGGTGGATCCACCGCCGTCCCAGACAAAGGTGGTCTGGCCAGGTGTGACGGTGATCGCGACAGTGGTCGAGTCGGTCAGACTGCCATCGTCGACCAGCACGGCCAAAGTCGCCGAACCGCTGTAACCCACCTGCGAGTCATAGGTCAGGCCGTCGAGTGCCGCGTCGATATCGGCGATGCTGCCGCTGAACTGCAGCGTGCCGTCGCTGCCGTCACCGTCGGTCACGGTCAGGCCAGTGGTTTGAACCAGAGCGATCGACGCGTGGTCCGCCGTCAACGTGACGGTCAGGTTGTCTCCGTCGATGTCGTCGGTGTCGATCAGTCCCGCTCCGGCGTTGTCGAAGGTAAGCGATCCACCTTCGGCAACGGTGGCTGTGGCGGGAGCAGTGACTTCCGGAGCATCGTTGACGTTGGACACATTCACGTCGAACGCGACATCGGTGTATTCACCGCGCGCGTCGGTGGCTCGGACGGTGATTTGGTAGGTGCCGTTTTGGTCGGCAGCGTAATCCAGTGTCAGCGTGCCGGTGCCGTTGTCGATGGTGGCTGAGTCGAGCAATGTGGGGCTGGTGTAGCCAACAAGGCTGTAGGTCAATTCGTTGTCGGCATGTTCGAGATCGCTGAAGGCGGCGTCCAGATCGATGACCGTGTCGGGGGCGTCTTCGTTGACGTTGACGTCCGCGATTGCTCCGGTGGGGTTGGAGTTCAAGAAAATATCAACCGCGCCGGTTGGCGAGTTGTATTCGTCGTAGGCGGTGAAGCCGACGGAATCGTTGAGCAGCGTGATGTCGGTCCAGGTTCCAGCCAATGTGCTGGACGTGAACAAGTCATTCAGGTAGCCGCCGGTGGTCAAACCGGTGAGATCCAATTGCAGTTCGCTGTCGTCGCTGATGGTGAGGTCGCCGCCGACCGCGATCGTATCGTGGACGCTGGTGGAGCTAGCGGCGAGACGAACGATGGCTCCATTTTGGACCGTCAGATTGTTGTTGATCGAACCACTTCCGATCAGGGTGGCAGCATCGACGGTCACGTTGCCGGTCGTCGTGATCGATTGACCGTTCAGGTCCAACGTGCCGCTGCTCACGAGGATGTCTTGGTTGGTTCCATCAAGCACCAAGGCATCGGCCAGGATCACCGACCCGGATGCTTTGTTGATCGTGATATCGCCGCCGGCCAGGTCGTCGCCAGAGATCGTTTGATCGCCGGTGCCGACAAGAGTCAACGTCGCGTCGCCACCGACAACCGTGTCGTTGGAGGTGACGTTCCCCGAGACCCGGATGTCGCCCACGTTGAGGTTGGCAACTCGTTCGATCGTCAGGTCACCGCCGACGTTCAGGACGCCAGAGATATTCTTGTTGTTACTGGAATCAATGATCACGTCATCGAAGTTGATCGAGCTGGCACTGATCGTGCCGGAGTTGTTGCCAAACGTGATTGTGTGGGCGACGTCAGCAACCGTTCCCGCAGTGTGAGTGAGGCTGGCGGAAATGGTCAGGTCGGTGCCGAAGGTGAACGTGCCAGACGCTTTGTTGATCGTCAGTTGTTCTACTTTGGAGCCGGCCACTTCAGCCGATATCATTTGATCAGCAGTTCCGTCCGCGATGATCATCGTGGTGCCGCTGTAGGACGCATCGCTGAAGACCATGTCGCCGGCGACGGTGATTTGGCCACCGTTGAGCGTGCCTGCATTGAGGAACGTGAAGTCACCATCGACATCCAGCGTGCCGACGATCCCTCGCGTGCCCGAAACGGTGCTGTTCAGAATCACGTTGTCGAACGTAGCGGATCCCGCGGTGATGGTCGTGTTGTGCCCTTGGAACTCGACCGTGTTGCCGTTCGCGTTGAAGCCACCAGATGTGTGGGTGAAGTCGCCGCCCAGTTCGATGTCGTCGAGCAACTGAACGGTGCCGGATGCCTTGTTGATTTCCAAGTTACCAAGTTCACCGGTTCCGCCGCCGGTCGAGATCTGCTGATCACCCGTTCCATCAAGAGTCAGCAAGCTGGTGCCGGAGATTGCATCATCCGTTGTGATGACGTTGCCCGATGCGAGGATGCCGGCTCCGTTGATCGTCGCGGCGTTGGTGTAGGTCAGGTCGCCGTCGATGTCCAATCCGCCGCTGATCGTGATGGTTCCGGTCGCGTTGTTGAATTCGAAGTCGTCGAACGTCAATCCAACCGCGTCAATGAGTTGGTTGCCCGTTCCGTCCAAGCTGACTTCGTATCCGTTCAAGTCGACATCGCCTGACGAGTGAGCGAGGTCACCCGATACGCTCAGGTCGCTTGCAAAAGTGATGGTGGAACCGGAGACCAGATCGACGGACCCGATCGTTCGCGAGGTTTCGATCGTTTGCGCGTCCGTCGAGTCGAACGTCCAGGTGCCGCTGAAGTTGTTCGCGCCACCGGTTTGGGTGTAGTCGCCGCCAAAGAACAGGTCGCCGCCACCACTGCGAAGGTCGGTCACGGTAAAGTCACCGTCGACGTCGAGTGTCGCTCCGTTGGCGTTCCAGGTTGTGCCCAGGAAGCTCATGTCGCCGGTCACATTGAGGTCAACCGCCTGCGTGATGGTGTTGGTGTAATCCGCGGTCACGTTGATTTGAGAGATCGCACCTGCAAACGACGCGTCAACGGTCGATGCTTTTGTGCTGGTGGCGTTGAAGACCACGATGTCGTCGGCTTCGGGAACCAGGTCATGGTCCCAGTTGGCTGCGTCGGTCCAGTCGTCGGTCGTCCCACCGCCGTCCCAGACGAAGACGGTTTGGCCGGGATTGACCGTGATTGCAACGGTGGTCGAATCGGTCAGCGACCCGTCGTCGACCAAGACGACCAGTGACGCACTGCCGTTGTAGCCGGCTTGGGAGTCGTAATCCAAACCGTACAACGCCGAGTCGATATCGGCCGTGCTGCCGCTGAATTGCAACGTTCCGTCGCTGCCATCGCCGTCAATCACGGTCAGCCCGGTGGTTTGCGACAGAGCGATTGCGGCGTGGTCGGCGGTCACGGTGACAGTTAAGTTGTCACCGTCCACATCGGAGGTGTCGAGGATGCCGGCGCCAGCGATGTCGAATGTCAGCGAACCGCCTTCGGCGACGGTTGCGGTGGTGGGGCTCGTCACCGCGGGGGCGTCATTGACATCTGTGACGGTAAGGTACGCGTACTTGGTTCCATCGCTGATGGACGTGGATCCGCCGGTGGAATTGGAGTTGACTCTGTCGCCGGCCGAACCGGACGTTTGGTCCCACGCTCGGACGCTGATCCAGACTTCTTCTCCGGTTTCTCCGTTGGGGACGTATCGGACGAGGTCTTCGGCTCGCAACAACAATGCACTGCTGGGACTGATGGTGCCAAAGTCGACCCACGAGCCAGTGCCATCGAGCTGGTATTGCCAGGTTCCCGAAGAAGTGCTGTGAGCTCGAATGGCGATGCCTTCGACCGCACCGGAGTCGGGATCGGTGATTCGGTTCCCTCCCGCACTGGCGATGATGGATGCGACTGTGTCACCCGCGTTGTTGAAATCGTCTTCGGTGATCGTCGTCAGCGTGGTGGAACCGCCGGTATTGAAGGTTGGGGCGTCGTTCACCGGGGTGATGGTGATGGCGACGTTGTCGGTGTCGGTCAATCCGCCGTCGTCGGTTGCGAGAACCGTCAGGGTATCGCTGCCGTTGTAGTTCGCGTTGCCTTGGTAGGCGAGCGATGCCAGGGTGTTGTTGATTTCATCCTGTGTGCCGGAAATGGTCAGCGTTGCTGAATCATTGGCTCCCGAAGAGATCGTGGCGGAACCGTCCAAGGTGATGTTGAGTGTCCCGTTGCTGACCGAAAGTACGACGGAAGTCACATTGGTGTCCGCATCGCCAACTGACACCCCGCTGATAGAAAAGGAAACGTCTTCGGTCCCGGATTGTGGTCCGGGGAGGCTCAGCAGCGGAGCCACATTGACACCGAATTCGTTGCCGAACTCGGACGTGCCGCTGCCGGAGAGCGTGGCGGTCGCAACAATCGAGTTGGTGTCGACGACGCCGCTGACGGTGAGGGTTCCGTTGTAGTTCCCATTGGCATCGGTGGTCAGGAAACCAAGGTAGGTTTCTCCTTCTCCGTCACCATCGGACAAGAAGAACTCGACTCGTGCGCCGGCAAAGTCCGTGTCATTCGCAGCAGCACCCACGTATCCGGACAGCGACAAATCCGTTCCGTCCAGGTTGGCATCGGTGATGATCGGATGATCGATGCCATCGTTGGCTTGGTCGGTGTCCAGGATGCCGTCATTGACATCCGTGTCAGCATTGGCGATTCCTGGGCCGGTGTTGTTGTAGACCGAGTTCATCGAGATGACAGCATTCTCAGCTTCATCGAAGGTGGATCCATCGCCTCGAACGACGATCGCGTTGGTGTTGTCGTGAACGATGTTGTAGCGAATGGTTTCGTCAACGGATCCATAACCAGCCACGATGGCACCGTATCCGGTTGTGTTTCGAATCGTGTTGTTTTCCACAATCATGCCGGTTCGCGGGCCATAAAACGTGCCGATTCCGAAACCGCCTGTCACGCCGTCGATCAGGTTTCCGGTGACCAGCATGTTGTCGCTATACGCGCTGATCCCGAATTGAAACTCACCGTCGAGTTCATTGCCAGAGACGAGGGCGTTGGTGGAATCGGAAACTCCCAAAGCGGTGATCATGCCAGTGCCGGCATAGCCGAAGTAATTGTCCGTGACGATGGCATTCGCTGAACCGCTGAAGGAGACCAAGTTGCCGGCGGTGCCGGTGACTCCGTAGGCGGTTCCGTCGGCCGACGTACCGATCAACGAGTCCGCCAAGACGCCGTCGTCGCCACTGAAGTACACCAGAGCACTGGTGGTGGTTCCGTTGGAGGTTTTGCGGATCGCAACGTCACGCAGTTCCGCATCATCGCCTTCGAAGACTAGGACGCGGGAGGCGGTGGAAATTCCGACGATTTCGAGTTCGGTTCGGTCGAATTGTGCGAGGGTGACGTCATCGCCGGTCCCCAAGATCCCGTCTGCTCCCAAGCCCACGGTTCCGCCGGTACCGATTTGTCCGGCGTTGGAATCGAGCACGGTCGTTCCGTCCGCGGACGAATAGGCGGTTCCGTCGAGGATCGTTTGCATGTCTTCGATCGTGGAAAGGACCGATGTCAATTGGATGGTCCACCAGTCGTTTCCGCTGCCGTCGGTCGTGTTCGTGGCCACTCCTGGCACGAATCGCATCTCATTGCCGCCGCTGATTGCGTTGGCGTTGTCGATGAATTGGCGCAGGCTGCCTTGGCCAGAATCGTTGACATTCGTAACCGTGTTGAAACTGAAACCAGAATCAATGTCCGCGACGTCCGCACCGCTGACGTTCACGCGAGTCACATGTTGAGCGGTCAGCAGTGAAGCCGAGTTGTCATCGGTTCCCGCGTCTCGACCACCGAATAACGAACCGTCCGAACTTAGGAACCCGGTCCCGAGGGCGGCACCCGCGACGCCATAGGTTTGCTCCGCGTGCACATCGTTGCTGTCATATCCAGTGTTGTATCCGGCGTCTGCATTGATGGTGCTGGAGTCGACGATGACGAAGTAGGTGTCGTCGATCAAGCTGGTGAACGAGTAGAACCCGCCTGCGTCGGTCGTGGTGGATGCGTAAAACGTATCTCCCGCCGAAATCACTCCGTCGTCGTCCGCGTCTTGGTACAGGTAGACCGTGGCGCCGAACACACCGACGGCATCGCTCAGCACGGAATCGCCGTTGACGTCTTCCAGGATGTTGCCTTCCACGCGGTACGCGTCATCGACGTCGATCGTCATGGTGTTGGGCGTGGTGTCCGTGTTCACACCGCCGTCGCTGGTTCCACCATCGTCACGGACGCTGAAGGTGAATTCGTCATAAGCGTCTTGGGATTCACCTGCGACTGGCTGGAACTTGAATTGACCCGCTTCGATTTGCGTCTTGGTGATCACTTGATTGACCGAAATCGCTTCGCCTGCATCGATCACGCCGTCGCTGTCAGCGTCCAGGTACAACGTGCCAACCGCTGCCAATGAGTCAACAACGACGGATTCGAAGCCATCGCCATCGACATCGCTGTAGCCGAAATCACTCGCGTCGAAAACAAGATTTTGATCGCGAAGCGTGGTGACGGTGTTGTCGCTGCCGCTGGGAGCGTCGTTCACATCGGTGACCGTGATCCGAGCGACGGCGACTTCGTCACTGAATGCGGTGGAGTCGCCAGTGGTGGTGCTGCTGACCTTGGTCCCGGCGGTCGATCCGTCGGTTTGGTCCCAGGCGACAAAGGTCAAGTTGCTCTGTTCACCGGCGACTTCGTCGGGGATGAAGCGGAGCAGGTCGTCGGATCCGAGGACCAGCGAATTGGATGCACTGACCGTGCCCACATTGTTCCAGGAAGAACCGGCGTTGGTCGAAAATTCCCAGTGACCGTTGCTAGCACTGATTGCTCGGATGGCGATGCCTTCGGCGGCACCCATGTCGTCGTCAGTGATTCCGGTACCGGCGTTGCTGGCCAGAATCGAGGCGACGGTTTGGCCGCCGTTGGTGGTGTCGTCTTCGTTGATGGACGTCAGCGTGTACAGGTAGGTGTCGTCCAGCACGGGGGCGTCGTTGACGTTGTTGACGGTGATGTCGGCGGTCTCTGTGGCGGTTGAGAACGCGGTGGTTCCGCCGTTCGTGCTGGTGTTTTGCATCGAACCGTTGCTGCCGAGCGTCCGATCCCAAGCGCGGAACGTGATCGCGTCAGTGACCGTTCCAGCAAAGTCAGTGTCCGCTTCGAAGTAGATCCGTGTGGCACTATTGGCGTTCAATACGCGAGCGGAAACGTCGCTGACACTGCCCAGCGAGTTCCAAGTCGAGCCGCTGTTGACGGTGTACCACCACGTTCCATTGGTTGTGTCGGCATCGGTGACGGCGATGCCGATTTGTGAACTGGCATCCACATCAGCGACGTTCCCACCCAGCGAGACGATGTCGGTGATGACCGTGCCGACCTCGCCAACGGGTGTGCCGGACTCTTCAGTTTGGGCGGTCAATGTCACATTGCCGCTGTTGTCGAGCACCGGCGCATCGTTGAGATCGCTGACGACGATGGACGCCGATTCGGTGTTGCTGCTGAACGCGGTTTCGCCACCCGTGGCGGCGATGTTGTGGTGCGTGCCTGCGGTTCCCACGGTTTGGTCCCAGCCGCGGAATCCGATACTGGCCGTTGTTCCCTGCTCGCCATTGGGGTTGAATCGAACCAGGTCCGTGGATTGCAGCAGCAGTGCGTTTGAGTTGCTGACGTTGCCAATGTCGGTCCAGTCGGTGCCGCCGTTGGTAGAGTATTCCCAAGTCCCATTGCCGGGGGTGGACATGACGATCGCGATGCCCTCGGAGTCGTCGTCGGCGTCGGTCAGGATGTCCTGCCCGGACGAGGCCAGAATATCCGCAACGGTTTGTCCGTTGTTGTCGACATCGTCTTCGGTGATGGGGTCAAAACTGGTGGCGTAGTCGTAATCAATCTCTGGAGCGTCGTTGATGCCGGTCACATTGATCGTTGCGGTCGCGATTTCCGATTGCCCGCTGCCATCGTCGGCTCGGTACGTGAATGTGTCGGTGCCGTTGAAGTCAGCGTTGCCGATGTAGCTGAACGAACCGTCCGCGTTCAGCGTGAAGCTGCTGGCGTTGGTTGGACCGGTGACGAGTACCGCTGTGATTGCATCGTTTTCAGGGTCGCTGTCGTTGGCGAGGACACCATTGGCAGCGTCGACGCTGAGCGTGTTGTCTTCGTCGACTTGATAGTTGCCGCCTGTGCTCGCTTGCATGTCTAGGAGCTGCGACTGTGTGAGTGCTTTGTCGAACACGGCAACTTCGTCGATGCTGCCATCGAAGTAGTTGGTGTTGTTCGGGTTCGCACCGATCGTCACGGTCTTCGTCGCGTCCTGGGACACCGCACCGCCGACCGAATGTGTTTGCGATCCGACTTCGGTGCCATTGAGGTACAGCTTCATCAAGCCGGTTACTTCGTCGTACGTCGCGGCAACGAAGTGCCATTGATCGACGGCAATGTCACCGGACGATGCGACGAGCGTGTCGGTCGTGCCTCCTGCCTTCACGCGGAAACGCAGGACGTTATCGCCACCGCTCGCTTCCGTGCTGAGCATCCACCAGTGCTGGTCTTCGCCGGAACCGCCCGTTGATTCTGCTTTCGAGATGATTCGTTGTTGGTCGTTGTCGAAGTCGTCGACATTGATCCATGCCGACAAGGTGATCCCGGTTCCATCGACATCGAAAGCGCCAAGGTCAACACTGTCATTGGAACCATCGAAATCGACAGCGGTGTCCGTTCCGCTAGTCGGTGCACCCGTCGAACCGAGCGTGACGCCGTCGTAGGTTCCGTCGTTCCCGTTTCCGCTAGCGTCGATCGCTGTGGTCCCGCTGGATTCGCCCAACCGCCAGTAGCCGACCGGATCGTTCGCTTGCACTCCTGCCTCAAACCCACTCGGGTCATCGACGGCGATGGGCGCATCGTTGACCGCCGTGATCTCGATTTCTTGCGTACTGACCATCGAGTCTGCGTCACCGTCGTTCACGGTGAAGCTAACGGTCCGCGTGGCCGTCGATGGGGCGTCGCTCGTGTTGAAGTACGTGACGCTGCGAAGTGCTGCCTCGTAGTTGTCAAGGGTGTCGGTGCCGGTAAGCGTGAGTGTGCCAGAGCCGGAATCCCAAACCCCAGTGATGTTCACTGTGTCGACAAAACTTAATATGTCTTCGCCGTCGGCATGCGCACCCGTGATGGCAATCACAGCCGATTCCAATTCGTCGTCGTCGATATCACCTAGGTTGAGACTGGTATCGATTTGGACAGGGGAATCATTTTCCGCGTAGTCGACCGCAGGCTGGGCAACAAGTGTGCTTGACCGCACTTCAATGTCATCAAGGTAGCCACGCACGCCGGAATGATCGACGGAAGTGTCCGTGAATGTCAGTGTCGTCGATGTAGAATCTGCAACGAAGCGGTAGGTGTATCGCTGTGTCGAACTGTCGGCGATGTCGGAAACGATTGATTTGGATAGCAAACTGCCGCCACCGGTAACTTCGATATCCAAAGATTGGGATTGGCTGACGCTGGCATCGCCATACTCGAAGGCCAAGTAGTAAGTTTCACCGATCACGGTTGTGATCGTTTGCGAAATCGTCCCGTTCGCTCCTCCGACCTGACCAAATCGAACTTGGTTGTTGTCCCAGTCCGTATTTCCGGTGACGGTCCAATCGCTTAGGTCGGTCGTGAAGTCGCCGTTGCTGGTGATGTTTTCGGCCAGAACACTAGCGGCATCATTGACTGGGGTCACGTCGAACGTGAGCGTGTTGGCGACCGGATCGATGTCACTTCCGGAGTTCGCTGTACCGCCGTCGTCTTGAACGCGGAAGGTGAAGCTGGCGTAACCGCTGCCGTTTTCATTCGCAACTGGCTCGAAGGTCAGCAGGCCGCTGCTGATATCAGAGTAGTGGACATAGTTCCCTGCGGAAAAGGCGGTTCCGTTGTATCGAATCGTTCCGTCGGCGGGCAGCGTGTCGATATGCACGAATTCGAACAAGTCGCCCTCGATGTCGCTGTAACCAAAGTCAGCCAGCGTGAACGTGTACGCAGCGTCTTCGTCAATCGTGATCGTGTTGTCGGTGCCGCCGGGGGCATCGTTCACGTTGGTGATGTCGACTTGGACCGTGCCGAACGTTTGATCGATGCCCCCGCCGGTGCCGGTGTTGCCGTTGTCATTGGCGACGACGGTGATCGTGTCGGTGCCAGTTCCTTCGGTGTTGGGGGTCCCGTGCAGATACTGAATGAGACCGCTGGTGGTCATGAACGCATTCAGGTCGCCACGAGTACCCGACAAAGTCATTGAGTCACTGTTGTTTCCTGTGACCGTGACGCCACCACCGTCCGATGCAAACAACAACCCGCCCGTCGCGGTGGACAGTTTGATCGTCAACGTTTGTCCGCCGCTGCCGTCGACGTCACGCAGGTCAAAGCCAGTGAAGACAATCGCTGTTGCGGAATCTTCCAAGACAACGACGTTGGATGGCAATGATCCGCTGTTGTAGGGATCGTCATTGATCGATTCGATTGCGATGTCTCGCGAGCCAACGTTCGAATTCGCATTTCCATCGTTGACCGTGAATTCAACGGTACGTGTGGTCGTGTCCGGGTTGGCGTCCGAGTTGCCGAACTGAATGGATCGCAAGGCGGTTTGGTATTCGGCAACCGAGGCGGTGCCCGTCAGTGTCAGGACTCCGGTACCTGCGTCATAGGAACCGACGATGCCGTTTTGGTCGACAAAAGACAGTGTGTCTTCACTGTTATCCAACCCCGACGCAATGGTAACGGTCGCGGATTGAAGGTTCGCATTGTCGACGTCGCTGAGTGTCAATGTGTCCGTGATCGCGACGTATCCATCGTCCTCGGTATAGTCGAGCGTTGTGCCCTCGATTGCCGATGCGATTGGCGCGTCGTTGCCGCCGACGATGGTGATCGTAGCCGAGGCGGTGTCGGTGTTGCCGTTTCCATCGCTGACGGTGTACGTGAACGTTTCGGTGGCGGTTTCACCGTCGTTCAGGTGTTGATAGGTCGTTCCGGGGACGTAGCTGAAGCTGCCGTCGGCTTCCAGCTGAATCGTCGCGCCCGATGGCAGCGTGATGTTGTTGCCGATGTCAGCGTTTTCGCCATTGATCTCGGTGACGGTCAAGGAATCGCCATCCAGGTCGATGTCGTTGGCCAGGACTCCGCCGGACGCGTCCACCGTGTAGGTGGCATCTTCGGTCAGGGTGATGCCGGTCCAGTTTGGCTTCTGCCCGTCGATGCCGACTTCACTGTTGTGTCCGAAGGTTGAATGATCAACCACCACTTCATCTGGGCTGTCGAACTTGTAGTATCCAACCAGCCCTGCTTCGGTACCGGCCAATTCGGCCGTCAAGTTCGATTGGATCTCCGCCTGAGTTCGAGCGACGTTCCAAACTCTTACGTCGTCGATTCCACCCAAGAAGTATTGGTCGGCTGGATTGTTCATGCGTCCGCCGATCAGCAAGTCGTTCTTCGTCGGGTGTGCATCCCCGATTGAACCGCTGCCGGCATAGCTTTCGACCAGCTCACCATTGATGTAACTGTTGACGGTGCCGTTGTCGTAGGAAACGGCGATGTGAGACCACTCGGACGTTGATACGGTGACGCCAGTGTCGTGCCACGCCCAGCCTGGATCGGTGTTGGTGAAGGCCCACCACAGGTTCCCGTTGTCACCGATTCCAATTTCGTACTCGCCCTCTTTATTCAGGATCATCCTTGCGAGAAGTGAATCTTCTGGTTTGACCCAGGCTTCCATCGTCATCGTCGCGGACATCGTCAAGTTGACGGTGTTTTCGATGGTGATCATGTCGTCACCGTCAAACACGAAGTGACCGTTGTTGTCGGCGGCGTACACGGGACCGTCGATCGCGAACTGAGCCGCGAACTCAGACGTTTCTTCGGTGATTTGGTTGGTTGCTGTCGCCGTGACGAAGTCGCTGGCCGAAACGAATGCCGTCAGGGTAGTGCTAAACGTTGCGTTTCCCGAGCTGTCCGTGGTGACTTCCATGGAACCCAGGAACGTGCGTCCCTGGCCGTGGCCGTTGGCGTATTCCGCGGAATCGAAGAACTCCAACGTGAACGTCGTATTGGCGATGCCGTTGAAGGTTCCTGCGATCGTGATTTGCGATCCGTCGCTGATCGCCGAAGAAATAACCGGGAAGTTCTGCAGCGAATTGCCACCGGTGTCCACGTCATCCGCGTCGTTGGCGGTGTAGTAAGGAGCCGTGCCAAAGTTGACGTCCTCGCCGGAACCCTGCAAATCGATGCCGATGCTGTCACTGGCAGCAGCACCTTGGCGAGACAAAATGGTTCCATTGCCGTCGATCGAATTCTCCGTGATCTCAATGCCAAAGGCACCGTCGTTGACCACGATTCCCGCGCCGTAATTGTCAGCGATGATGTTCTGGATCAGAGTGACATTGTTGGTGCCACTTCGCATCGCAATCGCATCGTATTGCACATGCGAGCCGATGATCGGTCCGACACCGTTACCAACGATCGTGTTGTCACTGATCGTGATGCCGCTACTGGATCCTGACAGAATGATCGCTTGCGTCGAACTGCCACTGATGTAGTTCCCATCGATCGTACCGCCGGTCGACCCATTCATCGCGATCGCGTCACCGTTGCTGTAGTTGTAGCCACTGTTGATGAACTGGTTGCCAGTGACGGACCAATTGTCGGACGCATTGCTGGCATGGAATCCCGTTGCTTCGGAATACGCAAAGATATTGTTGGACAGCGTGCCGTTGTCCGCGCCCAACGATTTCACATGGTTGAAGCTGTTCAGTGCGGCACCGGGATCGACGATTCCGGTAGGAGCCACCCCGAAGACGTTCGAGTTGATCGCGGTATCTAGGACGGCGTCTTGGATGTGGATGGCGGAATCGGAAGAGAAACCGTACATCGAGAACCCTTGCACCGTCACGTTGTCGGCGCCCACAACCAGACCGTCGAATCCGGAAGCACCGATGATGGCGATCTCAGGCCGCTCGACACCGCTGAGTGCTTGCCCGTTTGTGCCTGCCTCGGTCACCTCACCAAGCGTGCCTGGATTGACGTCCCCGCCAAAGACGGTTTGTGAGGTCCCGTCCAAAATGACGGATTCGGTGATCGTCGGCAGAGCGGCGGTGAGCGAAATTTGCCAGTATGCATCGGTTCCTGCCGTTCCGGTGTACCCCGAATCGGTGTCGAGAATCGCAAAGTTGATCGTGTCTTGGCCGAGCGTGTTGTTGGCGGCTGTGATTGCTTCACGAAGCGAAATTTCGCCATCGGTGCCGCCACCAACCGCGTACAACTCTTCAATGCTGTAGCTCGCACCCAACCCCGTGTCGTCGACGTCCGAGGTCGTGGTGACATTCAGGAGGGTGCTTTGCACATCCTGAACGGTGACCGTGATTGTCTGGTTGTCTGTGTAGAGGCCGTCGCTGACTTCGACCGTGACCTCGTAAACATTGTCCAGATCGCTGTCGTCCGCGTTTTCGTAGTCGGGCGAGCTAACAAACGTCAAATTGCCTGAGGCGTCGATTGCGAAATCGCCTTGATCGGTGCCGCCGATGATCGAATACGTCATCGTGTCACCGGGTAAGTCGCCATCGCTGACGGTGACCTGGGTCACGAAGGACACCGTTTCGTTCACGTTGATGCTGGCGGTTGTTCCACCACCGTTGCTGGTGATCACAACAGCGTTGTCATTGACTGGGGTCAGCGTGATGTTGAACGTCCCCGTCGATGCCGTGCCAACGCCATCATCGACACTGAATGAAAAGCTGTCCGAAAAGTCTTCACTGCCGTAGTGGTCGTAGGTGACCCGGCCCGCGTTGATGTCGGCTTGCGTGAACGAGGTGGCAGCCGAGCCGTCCATGGACAGCTGGCCGTGATTGGGTGATCCCGTCACCGAGTAGGTGAGTTCGCCGGTCGTGTTGTCGACATCCGTGGTTTCCAGCATCGCGGATGTGATGATATTGAAAGATGATCCTTCAAAGAACGTCGCGCCGTCGTTGGTCGAGATGACTTGCTCGTCGTTGACATCTGACACGTTGATCGTGACGGTGTCCGCCGCCGTGCTGAATGCTGTCGTGCCGCCGCGTGACGAGACATCTGCCGTGGCCCCTGCTGTACCGCTGGTTTGGTCCCAAGCGTAGTAGCTCAGTGACATTGAGCCGCCGTTTTCGGTGTCGGGCGTGAATCGAATTTGGTCGCTTGCTTTCAAAAGGAGGGCGTTGTTCAAGTCCACGGACGGGATCGCTGTCCAGCTTCCGCCGTTGATGCTGTACTCCAGCACTCCACCGCTGCCGGTGTCCGAATAGATCGCCAAACCTTCCACCGCCCCCGTGTCAACGTCCGAGACGCTGGATTGCAAGACCGCTGAGACCGATGCGATGAAGGAGCCATTGCCTTCGGCCGTGTTGTAGACGGGTGCCCAGGGTGCCATCACCGGCGCGTCGTTGATCTGGGTCGGTTGGATGCCGCCGGATATGGTGTTGCTCGTTCCGCCATCGCCATCGGTGATGTATTCCTCGATCGTTCGTACCGACGTCGACGGGTTCTCGGACGTGTTTTCGTACGTCAGGTTGTCTTGTACCGCGTTGAGGATGGTTTGTGTGGCGTTGCTATTGAACGTCACGACCAACGCGGTGCTGCCTGTGACGGGACCCGTGTAAGTCCCCACAACGACTCCGCCGTAAGTCACATCGGTTCCGCTGATGCCAACTTGCCCCGCTGCGGTTCCCTGGTTGCGGATGTCCAGGACATCCTCGGTCAGGCCATTGGCGGTCAATTGCAGGTGAAGTTGCCCGCCGTCGAAGTCGGTGTTGTCGGCGTCGGTGATCGTGCTCGCAGCGCCGATCAGGTAGGGGCCGCTGTTTTCATTGTACGGCAGCGTTCCGCCAGGCGAACTGATCACGGGTGCCACGTTGTCATCGAGATCATCGACGGCGATGGTCATCGTTTCGGCGTAGCTATTTCCGGCAGCGTCGGATACTTGAACTTCGATGTTGTGGGAGGTGTTCGCTTCGTAGTCGAGCAGCGAACCGTCGGCGACGGTGACTTCGCCAGTTGAAGCGTCAATCGCAAAACGTCCGCCCGCATCATCGGTTAGTGCGAAGGTGTAGTTGCTGAGGACTTCTGACGCGTCCCACTCGATCACCACATCCGGAGAACCCGGCTGTGAGTTGGTATCCCACCAGGTTCCATCAGTACTCGACAAAAACGCGTGGTCGTGTACGAAAACGTTATTGGGCTCGTCGACACTCCAGTTGTTGTAGAGACCGTTGACCGAAGAGCCGGTGGCGTCGCCTTGCCAGAACAGATCGCCGGGCTGAGTTCCTTCGTACCACCGATAGTCGCCCTCGACAACGGTGTCCGAAGCACCGAGCCAGATGTGGTCATTCACATCGGTAGCAAACTGATACACGAGCTGTTGTTCGTAGTCGGAACGGATCGTCACCAATTGGCCACTCACTCCATTGAGCGTGGAACCCGTGGCAATCGAGAGAGCGGAAATCCAGTCGGTGTCTGCATCGACGTAGCGGTAGAACTTGTTCGTCGAAGCGTCGTAGGTCAGCGTGGGATCGTTGTGCAGTATGGTTGTAATGTTGCTCGGAGTTTCCAAGACTTGGATGTCGGCAACGACCCCGCCGTACGCACCCGTGTTGAGTGCTTCAAAACGCAAGACGGTTGTGTCGGACGTGGCAGTGAACGTCAGGGTGTAGTGATTGGACTGGGGATTGGAAAACGACCAACCGTCGGGCTCGGTGATCGTGATGTCTTTGATCGTGCCACCGGCGCTGACACGAAAGTCAACATGGTCGTCGCTGCCACTGAAGTTGCCTCCAGCTTCGAACGTCACTTGGTATTGTTGCCCGGCAACCGTGGTCAGGGATTGCGAGATCACACCAGCCGTGTCGCCGTTGAGTTCAACGGAGCGTCCGCCGAGGTCCGTCGCGGGGATCACCGAGCCCAATAGATCGACGTTGCCGCTTTCCACCGTCCAGTCGCCCAGTGGGTCGACAGTGGTGTAGCGAGTGTAGACGCCTGGATCGGCCGCTTCCAAAAACATGCCGTCGTCCAACACGTCGGTGACGGAGTCAGGATCGCTGGGGACGACGTAGCCAACGGTTGTTCCATCATCCGCGTTTTCGTCGATGTGCAGAGTGCTGACGGGGGTGCTTGCGGTTAGGCCGGCACCGACCCCGTGGCCGACACTCAAGTTGTTTCCGCCGACAATATCGACGACTTCGTTGGAGCCATTGAAGCCATCCATCTGCCAGTTGGCGACGAGGCCACTTGGCAAACTACCGCTGTCGAACTTGTTTTGATAGTTCAGTTCGATTTCGGGACTGCTGAGAACCTCCTTCCAGATTCGCACATCATGCAGAGTACCGCTGAAGATATTCGCGACATAAACGTCTCCGCCGTCATCCATGTCCTGGCCAAGGATCAATTGGGTTGTCGCTCCGTTGTACAGCGTGTGTCCCGTTCCAACGCCGGTGATCGATTCGGCGTATTGCCCATCAATGTAGAACCGGACATTCCCGTGTGTATTGTCCCAGGACACGGCGATGTGGTGTTGGTCACCGTCCAGCAACTGTGCGTAGGTGCCAGTCGTCGATTCGGGGGCGTTGTCGTCAATCACGATTTGCAAGGAACCGTCGGGATTGATCGAGATTCCAAAATCGGTGGAAATCCCGCCTTCTTGATAGTCAATGATGGGGATGGTGCCAGTCGGCACGGAATCGATTTGGAAGGTGGCTTCCAGAGTCAGTTGAGTTAGATCGCTCAGTACGGGCCGGCCATCGGTGAGAAACAGGTAGCTGTCGTTGCCGCCATCAGTGTTCAGTTCAATGCCGCTGGACAGATCGGTCGGTGCGTTGTTTGATTCAACAAGATCGTTGAGTTCGACGGTGAAGACTTCGTCATAGGCGTTCGAGTCGACGTCCGTCACGCGCACGGTCAACGAGTGAGATGTCTGGCTCTCGTAATCCAACAACGATCCATCGGCGACCGTGATCGTGCCCGTGCTGGCGTCGATCGCAAATGCTCCGGCAACCGTCGGCGAATGAATGGAATAGGTCAGCGCATCGGTCGCGTCCAGGACATCGTCGGCATCCCATTGGACCACATGCCTGCCAAGCGACTGGGTCGAATCGGAATCATTCCAGCTGCCATCCCCAAACCATACGTATGCTACGTCCTCCGCGCCGCCAGAATCGTTGGGTTCCCCTGGTTTCCAATTGGTGTAGCTATTGTTGACGTCGCTGCCCGAGCTATCTCCACTCCAGAACTGCTCGTCCGCGGTCGTACCGTCGTACCAACGCCAATCACCTTCGGTGTCAGAGTCAGACGCACCGATCCAGAGCGAGACATTGTTGCTGGCGGCGATTTCAGCGATCATCGCCTGCTCAGTCGCCGTATGAATCGTTACCAATTCGCCTGAGACTGTATTCAGCAAAGACGCGGTTGCAGCGTCTTGAGCTTGATCCCACGTGCTTGCAGTTGAAACGAACTGATAGAATTTGCCGGTTTCGGCACTGTAAGTCAGGTTCGGGTCGGCGGCCAACAGAGAAGCAATTTGAGCTTCACGTTCGGCGTCCACTCCAGAAACCTGGCCGAGAACCGTTCCATCAAGTGCATTCTCATCGACCGAGAAAGTCAACGAAACTTCGCTAGCTAGAAAGCCAGATTCGCTGGTGTGTTTGACGGTGAGGTTATTCCCGCTGACCGAATCCAATACGACGCCGTCAGAAGAAAGTTGGTCGAACTTCCAGTTCGCTATCATGTTAGCTTCGTCATACGGCAGTCCACTTCGACGGCTAGCCGCGATTTCCTGTTCGGTGCGAACATCATTGAACAGTCGAACATCGTACAGTTTGCCCTTGAAGGCCTGGGCGTTGTTGAAGCCGCCTTCGGTCGCATCCTGTTCCTGCCCCAACAGCAACGTTCCGCCGTTGGTGATGGACGAAGTCGCATTAATCCCGGTGCCCGAGTCAACCAGAACCCCATCGGCGTAGATTTTCACCGCGCCTCCGGAACTGTCCCATGTCACCGACCATGTGTGAATTTCTCCGTCGCGGAGAGTGTTGTAGTCGATCGCGGTGGAGACGAAACTGCTGCCTCCCACCTGCACAATCGCTCGCCCCGCTCCACCGTTTGTGTTGATGTAGACCAAGAACTCATTGGTGGAGGCCCCCCCGGCGTATGAGATCAGCGTGGTGTCATCGTCGGTCGTGTTGGTGCTGAACTGGGCTTCAAAACTGATCTGAGTCAGATCAACCGAGCCGATTCCATTGTCGGCCAACAGATAGACGTCGTCACCACCATCGTCATTGATGCTCAGCCCCCCTCCGTTCGTGAACGTGGCAGACAGATCGGTGGGAGTCTCGGATCGATAGGCTTGAAGCTCTGTCATGTCCGAGTCGTTGACCGCGTAGTTGTACATTCGCACGTCATCGATCAAACCCGTGAATTCGCCACCCACGAACCCGATGTCGTACGCTCCGAGCTTGACGGATGACGCGTCTTCCAAGTCGTCGAAGAACGCCGTTGTGGTTGCGTCGCCCTGCGAATACGTCACGGCGCCGCCGGTCAGTTCCACTCCGTCGATATACAGGCTGGTGCCACTTGCGTCGGTCGTGACCGCCACGTGATGCCAGGTGTCGTCATTAATGGTGGCAGTCGAGGTCGCACGCATCACTGATGAGCCGTTCGTACTGATCGCCCAAACTAGATTTCCATTTTCAACCCAAAGCGAGGCGAAGTTTTCGGTCCCTTGGTCACTGATGTCGAAGATTGTTGAGAAATCGGTCGTCGAAAGTTTGACCCAGGCAGCGATGGTGCCTTCGCTCAGCGCTGAAAAACTACCGACGTTCGCCGACAGGTCCACGTAGTCGCCGGACCCGTCCAAAGTCAGTTTGCCGTTGCCGATTTGATTCGTGTTCGTCGTGATATCGACGGAGGCGTCGCCTTCCAACGTGCCGTCGTACCCATTTCCGCTGCTGTCCGTCGCGTCAGCTCCCGAGTCGAACTGGTAGTGTGCCAACAATTGGGGCACGGAAACGTATTCGTAGGCGCCGATATCGGCGTTTGAGTCACGTTGGTTTCCCAGAACATCCGTGAACGGGGCGGCACCGCCACCACCATCAACCCCCACATCTCCCGCACTCAACGTGTGGTAGGCGAGTCCCGTCGTCGTGTCGATCGAGCGATCGCTGGCGTCGTAGGCGCCCGTGATGTCGGTTCCGTGTGCGGTGAAGTTTTGGTACTGCTCGATGATGTTGTAACCGTTGCTGACGACGGTGTTGTAGGCATCAGCGCTGGTTCCTGTGTTGTCCGCAAGGATCGAGCTTTGGATCGTTGTGGATGCCCCAGCGTAGATGCCTCCAGCAACATCACCGGAGGTATTGTCGACGATGGTCGAGTGCCGGATATTGGTCGATCCGCCTGATGTGTAGATGGCTCCACCGTGGGAGTCGGCCGAGTTTCCACTCATGTCCACATTGGACATGGTGAGCGTCCCACTGCTCTGGAAGATGCCAGCGCCGCTGGTTGCACGATTGTCGTAGATCGAAACCTGGTTTAGGAATGCGGTCCCAGCATTGAAGATGGCTCCGCCGAAACTGCTGTCCACTGAGTTATCGCGGAAAACGACGTCCGAGGCATTCAGGATCCCCGCGTTGTAAACCCCAGCACCGCTTACGCTCGTGATCGCTCCGTCTGCCACGGCAAGCTGGTTCAAGGTCAGCGAACCTCCGCTCTTGATATCGAAGATACGGTCACCGAGTCCGACGCCACTAATCGTTGTTTCAGCTGCGTTGACTCCAACAATCGAGATGGTGCTGGTGATATCCAGGTCACCTGTTGCAGCGAGGTTCTCACTGGCTCCTGATTGAATCAACGCGTAGTTGTTGTCACCTAAGAAAATGGTGTCAGCACCCGCGGTGTTGTTCGACGCAATGATCGCTTCTCGAAGCGAAATGAATCCGTCGGTACCTTTGTCCGCATACAGTGCCGCAATGCTGGAGGTGTCACCATCGAGCACATCGCCGTCCGTCTCGACAATCAGCGCACTGGTGGCTTGCACGTTGGCGGAAAACTCGGAGGTCGATCCGTACGTGCCACCGACATGGATCACCGTTGTGGTCGACGTGAGGTACTGACCGGCCGCTAGTGTCGCATCGAAGGATTCAACAAAGTAGGCGTTCCCATCGCCACCGGTGACGACAGTGGTGTAGCCCAAGTAGGTCTTGCCTTCTCCGTTCCCTGCGGCAGCGACGTCCGTGACGAAGAATTCGATTCTTGCGGTGGTGTTGGAGGTCGTGTTCAGCGATCCCGATACGGCAACTTGTCCGCTGCCGTCGGTCCCGGCTGAACTCAGCACGGCATAGTTTTGCAAGTTGTTTGCACCCGAATCGGAATCGCCAACATCGTTGGCTGCAACGCCACTGGTCCCCAGATCAAACGCTTGGCCGGTGTTGCTGAAGATCGAGTTGCCTAGGATGGACACCGACGTTCCGTCGTAGACGGCGATGCCATCGTCACCGTTGAACGCGATGGTGTTACCCTGACCGTCGGTCACGCCGCCGATCGTCGTGCTATCCGCAGACCCGCCATTGCCCAGCAAGATTCCGTTAGCTGTGTTGCCAAGCGTCGAGACTCCGTCGGCTTGCGTACCGACCAGGTTGCCTTGAATCACGTTGCCCGTGTTGGTACCGGTATCGCCGATGTTAATTCCACGGGCACCGTTGCCGGAAATTAGATTGTCCAGAATCTGGTTGTCGTCGGCTGACGAAATCATCCAGATGCCGTCGTATAAATTGCCAAGATCAAGGGTACCCGTAATGTCGGTGCCGATATAGTTGCCCTGAATCACGTTGCCACTGGCATTGGAGATTTCGATACCGTCCGAGTTCCCACTGATCAAGTTGCGGTCTGCGGCGGTGGTTCCGCCGATGATGTTATTGGATCCGACGATGCGAACCCCTTGGCCTAGATTGGCCTGGGATTCTCCCGCGTCTGTACCACTCGTGTTGAAGCGACCGATGTAGTTGCCCACGATCGTATTGCCATCTGAGTCCGCCTGGATCTCGATCCCATCGCCGCTGAAGTCGCGGATTACGAAGCCGCGAATCATGCTGCCATCCGCGGTACTTGTCAGCACGATGCCGTCGCCTGTGAAACTGTCATTGCCGTCCAGAATGATCGCAGGTTGGTTGCCGTTAGCGGCAAAACTATCATCGGTCGTCGCATCGATGGAGACTGTGTCAGTGATCGTCAGTGATGACGTCAGATTGATCGTATGCGCGCCGGTGCCGCTAATATCGAAGTGGATCGTATCGGCCCCGGCTTGATTGTTGGCCGCGTCGATCGCTTCTCGAAGCGAAATACCGTCGCCGCCGTCGTTGGCAAGCAGAGTTGCGAAGCTGGTGGTGTTGCCGTTGGAGAGGTCGTTCGTGGTGGTGACCGAGATCGTGTCCACGACTTCGATCAGCTCTTGGATGTCACCGGCGCTGAGTGCTCGATCGTAGACCCGGCCATCGTCGATCATCCCGTCGAAGTGGCGTGTGAAGCTTGAACCGCTGTACTTGTCGACGCCCCAACTGCCGAAGTCCAAGTCCGAGACATCATCGAAGAAACGATTGGTTGCCGCCGAACCGACGTTGTACGTCACAGCCTGCTGCACACCGTTGACATACAGTTTGTTCCCGCCTGCATTGACCGTCACCGCGACATGTGTCCAGGTGCTCTGGGGGATGATCCCGGCGGCAGTCTGTACGTCCAACAGTTCGGTTGAGCCTTCGCGGATGAAGAAGTCGAGCGATCCGTCGTCATCCCGAAACAGGGCAATTCGTGAGTTGCTGTCTCCACTGTCGGAGGTTTCGAAAATGACATCGCGGCTGTTGGCGTCGTGATAAATCCAGGCCGAGATCGTGCCTTCGGTGATCCCTTGAAAGTTTGCTACGTGTGCACTGAAGTCGACATAGTCATTGTCGCCGTCCAGGCTCAGCTTTCCATCGCCGATTAAGTTGGGTGTGTCGTTGGTGTCGATCACCGCACCGTTGGTGCGCGTACCATCGTAGGCATTGCCGCTGCTGTCGCTGGCGTCGCTATCGAACGTGTGATGCATGACGAGATCGCTGGTAATATCCAGTGTTCCTCTCCACGATGCTTGAGCGGCGTAACCGAACGCGACTTCGGTCTGCACATCACCGACGGCATACTCCAGGATCCAGTCACCGCCCAAATCTTCATGCCCGGTCGCATCATCACTGGCGGCGACGTCGCAATTGCAAACCAACGCCAGCATTTCGATCAGGTCTTGCCCCTCGGTGGTGCTGGCGAGGTCGCACCCATAGATCAATAAGTCAGCTTGCGTGTCCAGGGAATGCCCCCAGCTCGCAATGTCACCGGCAAACGAAGGCGCGGAGTCGATGCTCAGTCGATCGCTCCCCAGCTGAATGCTTTCGCCGTCACCGTGCGAGACCAAGTGAATGGCGTCAACGCCCTGCAGCGTCGCCAAGGTGTCGCTGATTTGATCAACCCCGCTGTGGTCATCAGACAGACGCACGATCAACCACTGAGAGTCGTCACTTTGATCTCGGAGGTTTGCGATCAGTGTGTCGCTGTCTTCCACGCCTTCGTCAATGAAGATGACTTCGATCGGACGCGCCGGGTCCATGATGATCGGACCATCCGCCGGATCGTAGAAGTCGGGTTCGTCTTTGATCCGGCGTGCTTCACCATCGGGGGTCACATCCCCCACCTCTATATCATCCAGCGCAGCATCGATGGCGTCGAGTTCCGCGTTGATTGATTCCAGCAGGTCGGCATCCGGTGCGATGACATCGATCGCATCCAAGCCTTCGCCGGAGAGCAAGACACGGTCTTCCAGTTGGAAGAAATGAAAATCGCGTTTGCCCATCGCTTTGTCTTCAGAATCGTTAGTTTGCATGGTGAATTGCCTCATCGTCCTAAACGACACAAATTCACGCCCGCATGAGACGTACGGGTGTCCAGGTAGGATCCGCAGACTTTGCGGGTTCCGATGACCCTGCCGGATTTGTCGATTGAGCCTGGTCAAACCAACCTTGACTTGAAAATCAGTCACGGTCGTTGCAATCCTCACGACCAATGCTTCCGAAGATATCTGTACACGTAGTGAATCCCGCCTGGGCGTTCCCAGGTGCGCAGTCACTCAGTCGGTCAACAGCTCCTGTTGGCGTTCCCGCAAGGAAGGGGGGAGTCCGAGACCGGCGGTGTTTGCGTCCAAAAGCGAAACTGGTCAAGGAAGGAATGAAGCTCGTCGTTCAGCATTTTCGAAGCATGCTCACGAGATGGCCGTTGCGGGCCGGATCGTCGGGGTGCCATCGGCGCCATTCGTTGGTCAAGGCAAATCAGCCTTGGCAACGATCGATGGTGAATGCTTGGATGACGGGAACGGCTTGTCTGCTCGCTTTCACGCTGTCGCCGCAGCGGATGGGGGCGGATGAGCCAAGTGACACTTCGTTCCAGCGGTTTCTAGATGCGGCAGCGCTCAACGTTGCCGAGGCGGCGCGGCGAGATTCCTTGGAACCGGAAACGGTGGCGGCTCCCAATCCGCTACCGGCCCCCGCCGAAGACGGCATGTCATTGCCTGCCGACTCATCCGCCCAAGCCGACCACCTTGAGATGGAAGGCAATCCGAGTGTTGCCGCCCCATGGTGGGAAGCATTCGCGTTTTCAGGGCTGTTGCAGTCGCCTGAACAAGTCGCCTTCGACCTTCCCACGGTGTTGACGGACACGCTGGAAACCAGCCCTCGGATCTCGGCTGTTTCACGCCGGACTTCAATCGCTTACGAAAAGATTGTTCAACAGGATGCGGTCTTCGACCCCACGTTTTTGCTGGAAGGTGGCTACGGCCGAATCAACGATCCAGTCGGCAGCACCTTGACGACGGGCGGACCCGAACGACTGATTCAAAATTCGGTCACTGCCAGTGGTGGTTTTCGAAAGTTGACGCGTCGTGGTGCGGTGGTGGATTTGTCCCAAGAGCTGGGGACGCTCGATAGCAACAGCCTGTTCTTCGAGCCCAACCCGCAGGGCAATTCGAAAATCAGCCTCAGTATCACGCAACCTTTGCTCGCGACCAGCGGCCAGGTCTACAACACCCGGCTGGTCACCCAAGCATCCATCGAAAGCCGAATCGCTTGGCAAGAAATGCGGGCAGAAGTGGAAAACCATTTGGTCGAAACGTTTCAAGCGTTTTGGCGTTTGTACGAACGACGTTGTCACCTGGTGCAGCAACGGAGCCTGATTGAACGGGGGGAACAGATCGCCCGTTTGGTCGACGCTCGTGCGGACCTGGATTCAGGGCCGTTGCAACGGATCAAGGTCCAGCGTCGATTGGCAACCGATCGCGATCGACTGATTGAAATCGAAGCTGAGTTGCGCCGTTTGCAGGTTCGCTTGCGAACGCTGGTTGGCAGCCCCGCACTGGCGACTCTGAATCAATCCGTCGAGCTGATCCCGCTCGCGAACCCCGACATTCCCAGCGAAAACATTGACTTGCACGATGCGATCGTTCGTGGTTTGGAATATCGACCGGACATCCAAGCCGCCACGCAAGAGCTCGCCGCCGCAGGGTTGAGCATCAACGTGACTCGCAATGAACTGAAGCCTCAACTGGATGCCGTGTTCGATGCGTACCTGTCAGGGCTCCGTGGCGACAATCGATTCTTTCAAGCCTTCGGTGATCAGTTCACGGAAGGTCCTGGTCTGACCGCGATGTTGCAATACAGTTTGCCATACGGGCGTCGCGCGGCTCGCAGTCGGGTTCGCGAAGCACGGTATCGCTACCAACAACGCAGCGAAGAATTGCGGCTCAGTCTGCTGACGGCGCGGCGAGAAATTGAAACCGCACTGATTCAAGCGAACGCGAATTTTCAATTGCGGGACAGCAAAGCGATCACGCTGGCAGCGGCCGTCCGGGAAGAGGAAATTGCAACCCGACGTTGGGAAGTGTTGGCAGGTGACGGTGGACCCACCGCCTTGGTGCTGGAGGATCTGCTCGAAACTCAGAAACGACGGACGGAAGCGGAACAACTTTTGGTGACAGCACAAGTCGCTTCCATCATTTCCTTGATTGAATTGCAAAAGGCAATGGGCACGTTGCTCAAGACGGAAGGCATCCAGCCCACTCGGCCCGGCAACACCAGTCAGATTGAGGTGTTGCAAACCGGCCCCGTCGAACTGGATCAGTTGACACCTCTGACTCGCATCGCTGACTTTGATTTGCCGCGAGATACCGAATCGTTCGGAGAATCACTGGTCAGTGAATCAGGGATGATCGAATGGGAAGGCTCCGCGCCCAAAGACGACGTGACCACATCGGAAAGCATGGAATAGGAACGCATGATGAAACGAACATCACGGACGATCATCGCATTGGCTGCTTTCATTGCATGGGGCCTGTCGTCAAATCTTGCCTTGGCCCAAAAGGAATCCACCTCTTCGCGAGGTGTCGCGTTGTATGGCGATTCGGCTTACGAAGGCTTCTCACAGGCAATCGAAGACATCTACCTCGGCAGCGAAGACCTGGGCCGCATCACCGAAATCCCAGTGAAGGTCGGGCAACGCGTTCAAGCCAACGATGTGATCGCGAGGCTGGATGATGAAATCGAACGAGCCTCCATGGAAATTGCCAAGATCCAAGCGTCGATGGTGGGTGAGATCCATGCCGCCCAAGCTTCGCTGGATTTGCAGACCGTGCGAGTTGAGCACCTGCGTCGTTTGCTACGCGATGAAATGGCGGGGTCCGATGAGCTCCGCCGGGCGGAAATGGAACTCAATGTCGCCAAGGCTCGTCTGTTGACCGCAACGGAACAAAGGTCGTTGCGGATGGCAGAAGCCAACCGTCTGGAATTGCAATGGAAACGACGTTGCATCCGAGCTCCCTTTGACGGAGTGATTGCAGAGAAGAAGGCTGGTTTGGGAGCGACGATCACACCTTCGGACCCTGAAATCGTGCGTTTGGTCCGCACCGATATTCTGCAAGGCGTCTTCAATGTGATGGCGGATCGGGCGATGGCAATGAAGATCGGAATGGACACTCAGGTGTATTTTCGTGCGGCTCGAAAAACGGTTGACGGCAAAATCGAAACCATCGGCCCATCGATCAACAGTGAAAGCGGGACCATCGAAATTCGGGTCCGTATCCAGAATCCATCCGGTGAACTTCGTCCCGGAGACCGTTGCACGATGCGGTTGTTGGAACCATCCAGCGTGGATGACACACCCGAATCGATTTCCAAGCGTCGAGCATCGGGAGTTCAACGATGGTGAATTTGACCTCCGAACCCCACTCCGCAGCAGCCGATTGGTTCGAAACGGACAACTCGACCGCCAGGGCGTTTTCCAACGCGGCGTTGACCCAGGATTCGTCCGCCGTTTCGCGAACGAAGATGTTTCAGTCGATGTGGCACGCTTGGTTGACCGAGATGGCATCGACGAAGGACCGGGTTTCCGCAGCGGAATTGCTGGTTCAGCGTTTGACCGAGGTTCTGCCTGAACACACCATTCGATTGGGATGGGGAACGCGCTCTCTGCATCGATTGCATGACGGACGACTGGGTTGGCTGGGCGCTGACAACTCGATTCGTCAACGCTTTGACGCCCAGTGGTTGGCGTCCACGGTCGAAGCCGAGTCACCGGCGACCGAGAGCACTTCGCGGTGGGACAATGGAACGTTGGTGATCGAGTTGGTTCCCGACACGATTCCCGTCACGAAGTCCAGCCCGAAAGGAAAGAGCGACAGCGTCGACATTCCGTGTTGCCGCGTGTGGATTCGGCCTCCGAGTGCAGACGACTTTGACGCCAAGACCTTTCAACGGATGTTGTCCGCCGATGTGATGGGACTGTTCGCCGCTGTTTTTCTCAGCCGACCAGCCAAAGATCATTGGGGACGTTTGGCGAACAAGATCAGCAAGTGGTGGTCAAGACGCGGGCTGATCGGAATTGCTTTCTTGGTCACGTTGATCCTCACGTGCATCCCGATGTCGTATCGAACGCATGCGACCGCCACGGTGGCAGCAATGGACGGACGACTGATCGCATCGCCGATTGATGCCACTTTATTGACGACCATGGTTCGGCCTGGTGACCGTGTCCAAGCGGGGCAAACGCTGTTGCAGTTGGATGGTCGTCCATTGCGGATTGAGCTGGAATCAATGGTGGCCGAAATCGACGAAGCTCAGAAGGATGAAGACATCGCGTTGGCGAGTGGACAAATCGCAACCGCTCAGCTGGCCGGGCTTCGTCGCAAGACGTTGTTGAGAAAGGCGGAGTTGTTGCAGGACAAACTCAACAAGCTTGACGTGGTGTCACCGATCGATGGGGTCGTTATCCAAGGTGACCTGACACGATCGTTGGGGACACCGCTGGAAATTGGTCAGACGCTGATGGAAATCGCTCCCGAAGGCAACGTCGAAGTCGAATTGGAATTGCCTGAGTCGGAGATTCTGTTTGTCGAAATGAACGCTCCGGTGGAGTTGTGGTTTCCCGCGTTGGACGGGCGGTCGTTCGACAGTCGCGTGCGTTCGGTATGGCCAGCAGCGACCATTCGAGACGATTCCAATGTGTTTGTCGCGATCGCGGAACTGCCAAACAGCGACGCGGCATTGCGAGTGGGGATGCGGGGGGAAGCCGTCGTGATTGGTCCCACTTACCCTTGGATTTGGAAATGGATTCGCACCCCTGTGAAACGACTGGGGTGGATGATCGGATGGTGAAACCAAACCAAGTGGCTCACGACGAAATGCAAACCGCCGGTCCGGCATCGGTCGAACCGTCCGGTCCTCCGGCATCCATGACCGCTCCGAAGGTGCGTTTGGATTCCGATCTGGAATTCAACGTTTGTGAAGTGGCCGGAGTCACCGTGGTTCGAGCCGCGCACGCGGGAACTGGGAAACACTTTCAGTTTGGTGCAGCGGAGCATCACGTTGCCATGCTGTTGGACGGGCAACGGTCGACCACGGAGATCATTGCTCAAGCAGAACAGGACGGATTGGATTGGTCGGCCGAAGATATCGCGGACTTCATCGCGGTTTTGGTGGCACAGAAAATCGCCATTGCAGAACAAACGCCTGCAAGCACACCACCGTCGTGCAACTCACCGGCGTCGGAACCCGGTCAGCAAGTCGAAACGTCAGTGCTGCCCGCGGACGCGATGAACGCCAGCGTGGACTTGGATTCCTTGGGAGAGTCCACGCCGGAGCCCACTGCAGATTCCAAGCGAAACAGATGGAGCCCCTGGCTCATCGGCAAGCTCGCGAGCTGCATCGCACCGCTGATCAAGGTGTGTTCTTGGTTGATCAGTTTGCGGTTTCCATTGATCAACGCCAACGCTCCTGCAAACGCTGCCTTGCCCGTGATGCGGCCGTTGTTTTCCATTCACGGCGTGGTGATCGCAGGTTCGTTCATCAGTGTCTCGATGGTCTTCGCGTTGTTTCATCGAAAGCAATTGACCGCGGAATTGATGCGGATCTTTGATTCGCAGATGTGGGTTGGGATGCTGGCGCTGTGGTGTGTGCTGAAGCTGATTCACGAACTGGGGCACGCCGTTTCGGCACGTTGGCACGGTGTGCAAGTCGGCAAGGCGGGCGTGATGTTCTTCTTGTTCGCACCGTTGGCCTATGTGGATGTCACCAATGCCTGGCGTTTGCCCAATCGTCAATCACGAGCCTCCATCGCGATGGCAGGTGTCTACCTGGAACTCTTGATTGCATCAGTTGCCTATTGGGTTTGGTGTTGGCATCCGACAGAATTTGTCGCGCACGTTGCCGCCCAGATCTTTTTCGTTGCGGGCCCCGCCACGTTGTTGGTCAACGCGAACCCGTTGTTGCGTTTGGACGGGTACTACGTGTTGTCGGATTGGACCGACATTCCCAATCTGCGAGAACAGGGACGCAAGCTGTTTGGAGGTTGGTTGCAGACCAAGCTGTTTGCGATGCATGGTCCGAGTTGCAAGTTATCGGGTTGGCGACGCGGATTTGCGGCCTGTCACGCGGCCGCGTCCGTCGTGTTTCAAATGGTCTGGATGGGCGGTTTGATTGTGGTGGTGTCGATGTGGGCTGGTCCGGTGGGGTTGTTGGTCGCGATGGCCGCAATTCTGTTGTGGGTCATGCTGCCGTCACTTCAATTTGCCAAGAAAGTGTGGAACTACACCGATTCGAGTGAGACGTTCTCGAAGTGGTCGCATCGTCGGCGGGCGATTTGGACCTGTGTGACCTTCTCGTTCTTGGGGCAGTTCTTGGTCACGTTGCCATCACCGCTGAGCCGTCCCGTCCCCGTCGTGGTTCGGTTTGCCGATGACCAGATTTTGCGATCACCCATCGATGGGTTCGTGGATCGCGTTGTGATGCAAACAGGAGAAGCGGTGATGGCTGGACAAGTCATTCTGGAGCTGGCCGATCATGAATTGGTTGCCCAGCGTGATGCGACCCAGTTGGAATTGGAATCCGAAGAAATCAAGTGGCAACGCCACGAAGGGTTGGGGGAGCTCGGTTTAGCGGAAGCGGCGCGACAAAAGGCCGAGAGTCTTCGCCGCAGTTTGGAGGAGCTGAATGCTCAAGTCGATTCACTGCGTGTCGTCGCCCAACGGGACGGTGAGATTTTGACGACGGATATGCAGGATCTCAAGGGAGCCTATGTCCGCGTCGGCGAAGAACTGGTTCACGTTGGTGTGCGTCAACGCATGGAACTGCTGGTCTCGGTGGGAGATTCCGATTTGGATGCCTACCGATCGACGCTTCAGAAGGCAGAGCCCATGCAGGTTCTGCTGCGTGGCGGTGAGATCATCGAGGTGTATCCCGAAAAGTTGCAGCCACGTGCCAGTCGGCAAATCCCCCACCCCGCACTCGCAGCGACCGTCGATGGACCGTTGCCGGTCGCACCGGCCAAGACCCGTTCGGAGTCCTCGGACCCTTACGAATTGCTGACGCCGAGATTTCAGTCCATCGTGACGCTTTCCCCTGCGGTGAGTCACCGGGTGCACGCCGGTGAGACCGGGCGGATGGCCCTCCGAGATCAACGGAGTCTCGGGCGACGTTTCTGGGAATGGTTGGCCCAAGACGCCTCTTGAGAGCGGGCGTTGGTTTCGTCAGTTCAAGATCGATTCGATGCTGGGAGCGTTGGTGTCCCGCGGGAGCGCGGGTTCGAGCAACTCATTCCGCTCGGCTTCGGCAATGCGATCAACAAACTGCTGGAACCGTTTGTCCTTGGGAATCGCTTCCCGTCCGAGTCGTGCGTGTCGGAGTGCATCCGTGCGATTGCTTGAAATCAAAAATTGTTCAATCAGTTGCACGCGATAGCGGGGCTCATCGGGCATCAACCGAATAGCTTCTTCGCCGGTCTGGGTTGCGTTTTCGATGTCATTCAACGCGAAGTGAATTCGCGAAAGCAGAGCTTGGCACTTGGCACGCGCGGCCAAGTTCGAGGCTCGTCCGCAGTCGATGGAGGTTGCAGCATGACGAAGGAATTCGCTGTCAGGTTCGTCCCAGAGCAACACGTCCGCGGCTGCCAATTCGATCGCCCGTGATTCGTTGGGGATGACTTCTTGGAGCGGCAGTGTGTCTTGATTGACTCGGAACAAGGGCATCAATTGCGAGGTCAGGTTGGGACGCAGTGCAATGGAGTCGTGGAACGTGGTGATGGCCGAATCGAAATCCCCAATCATGAAAGCACGCTTGGCTAGACGCATCAGGCGAATGGGTTCAGTCGAATAAAATTTAGCGAGGTGTTTGACCGCGACGCTGGTTTCTGGCTGTGGATCCAACACGGACTGCAATTGCACCAAGGTGGCACGGGAAGCTTGGCCGAGCGGGCAGGTCGCGATTCCGGCGATTGACGTGTTCCAAGCATCCTCGTAGTGCAAAATGCTTTTCAATCGATCACGTGTCATGGCGGCCAACGGTGGTGGGTATTCCAAGCCGCGTTCATTCAGATTCGTTTTGGCGTAGATCTCACCGGCTTGTTCGATCGAGACGGGACGCCATTCCAGTGTTTCTGCCAAACGACCGCGGTCGCGCTGGGTGGCTGCCAGCAACGTGCGGGTCTCGGGAATCGGATTTTGGTTCAGGTTTTCTGTCAGCAACGATTCGACTTGTTCCAAGACTTCCGGGCGGAACTTCATTCCCGAATATTCACTTTGGATGCGGCGAACCAATGACTCGGACTCCGCATCGCTTTTCAAGCCGGGGATCGCGAGCACCGACAGCAGGAAGATCACCACCGCGAAGATGCCCACGCTGACGGACGATGTCAGACGCCCGAATTTGGAGGTCGACTGAAGTTTGATCTTGTTGCCGCGTGTGGACGCATTTGTTGCTGCAGATTGTTCGGCGTCGATCGATTCGGTGGCTGTTTCGGCTTCCCGCTCGGCAGCGGCCATCGCCATGGCGTATTCCGGGTCGGCCATCGCCATCGCTTCGTAAGGATCGTCTTCGTCTTCCAATGTCGGTGCTTGCAATCCACCGCTGGCAACCTGTCGGGAAACAACGGCGGTTGCCAGGATCAACGCCACGAACAGGTTGGCGGGGACAATCAATCCAAAGTCAAAGAACTGGGACACCATCACGGCGGCGATCGCATACCAAGCCGCCACCCGGACGCCCTGATCGATGGGGTCTGCGGACGTTGACAAGCGACGCAGCGAGCTCAGCAGGATGGTGAAAAACAGCACGGCGATCACCACCCCGGGCAATCCGGTCTCCACGAACATTTCCAACCACAAGTTGTCGGCGTGTTCAAACCACGATCCAGGACTTTGCGATTGATAGGGCAGGTAAGAGTAGCCGTACGTGCTGATTCCTGATCCCATTGGCAGGTATGCCATGGCCGCTTTCCAGCCGTCTTGCCAGTGCAGCAGGCGTCCATCTTTCTGAAGCGTGTCGGCGTCAGCCGAGATCAGTTCCAAGCGAGAGATGGTTTCCAGGTTCAACTGCATCGGCACGGTCAGAATCGCGACGGAGATGCCAATCACAACTGCCAAAATAGGCAGTCCGATCAGACCGCGGCGGGGGCGGACATAGCCAAACGCGCAGACCAATCCAAACAAAGCCGCAACGACCCCGCCTCGGGATCCATTGAGCAGCAAGCCGGCGACACAGGTGATCGAAGAAAGCAGCCCGATCAAGGATTCGCGGTCGGAAATCAGTGCCAGCAAATCATTGAATTCAAAATCGGGATCGTCCAGTTCAATGTGGTGAAGCGCCATCATCCGCCAGGACAACAGTCCGAGACTGGCCGCCATTCCAAAGTTGAGCATCAACGCCGCGTTGTTGCGATTGACGAAACCGGCGAAACCGTTGGATTTGGAGGTGAAGAACCACAGGTCTGCCGTCGGATCGAGCTTGCGATAGAACCCAATGATGGCCACCGAGGCTCCCGTGATCGCGATCGCGCTGAGCAACATCGTCAAACGATTGCGAGCGTGAAAGACAATCGAAGCAGCAAAGGAAAGCGGCAGCAAAAACGTCAGCAACAAGGCGACGTGTTTGGTGTCAAACGGAGAAACCGAAACGGGATGAACGGACGGTTGCTCGGACGCTGGCACCAAGCCTTCCAACCAGGTCGAATACGCCGCGTTGGAACCCGGACTGAGCAGTCCAATCAGTCCCGATGGCAACGGCAACGCCTGAATCCATGCCAGCAGCACCAACAGACCAAGTGGGAGCAACAATTTGTGCTGCCGCAAACCGCTGGACGCCGTCGTGTCAGTCAATCCAATCAGCGACAACACCATGGCCAGCAAAATGCCGGCCGCGGCGACGTATTGACTCCAATGCAAAATGCCGCCGTAGTCCGCCGCCAAACACATTGGTATCAGGACCAAAATCGCGGCGGAGATCCATAGCAACGTGGTACGCAGAACTGACACGTGGGCAACCGAACCAAAGGAACCGAATCGAGAATCTCTGGTTAGGTTTTACCCGATTGCTTCAAAGGGCAAGACCGCATTCGCGAAATGTTAAAACGTTCGGAGTGTTCGGTTGGGGACCAAGGGGATCAACTGCAGCGATTGAGTCCCTTGCGACGACATCAATCCGAACACAGTTAGGTTGGTCAGATGCCCTCCCCCTCGCTGCAAAGAAATGGCAAACGATTTCGCCAGCAGAGACACTCAGCCGTTGGCGGTGTCGTCTTTCTTGGGAGGCTGGGGGGCGTGCCGGCTGGTCCGCTCGATCCGGTGGGTGTCTTCTGGGACCGTTAGATGTCCCCAGTGCAACGCTTGGTCTTGTTCGTACTGTTTGCCCAACGTCAACGCGATCGTGGCCTTGGCCATTTCGTAGCCCAAGTAAAACGCATGCGCAGCGTCCACGTTGTCCGCTTGGGGGCGGCTCATCAATTCAGCGAATAGTTCGAACGGGTCTTTGCCGGTCAGGTGCAAACCCGCGCTGATCATGTGAAGGCTGTCATCTTGCGCGATCAATCGGTAATTGTTGTCTTTCACACCATCCGCGAGCGCCTGCAGTGCCGTTTCCGAGTGTGGTCGCAACTTTGGATCACGAAGCATCACCAATTCCTCGGACAACCGCTTGGGCGGAACGCCGCGAGAGACGGCGTGGTGAACGAGTCGCCGAGCAATATCGCATTCGCGGACGGATGATCTGGCCCAATTGATCACTTGCGTCGTCAGGACACTGCCAATCGAGAGTTCCTGGCAGATTCCGAGCAGCAAAAAGTTGACTCCCGCCGAATCCACGTCGGTCAGTTCGGTCAAGTTGCCGATTCCCATCAACATTTCGACCTCGGGATACCGTCGTCGAACTTCTGTGTAACGCAGCAGACTCTGGGTGAAGGCCGACCCGATGGGTTCGAGGATCGGGTCGACGCGAAATGAGATGCTGTGACGGATCAAAAATTCAATTGTTTGATCCAAGCTTTTGAGATCGTCGGGCACATCCGGGATCGCAACGACTTCGCATCCCCAGTCCCGCGCGGCGTCTCGATTGGCCGCACTGACCGACAGGACCAACGTCGCGCCGGCTCGAATCGCGTCGCCGGCCTCGTGCGGATCAAACGTGTCGATGCTGATCGTGTGGCCAGCGTCGATCAAGGCGGAGACATAGTCGCCGATTGCCTGGCAGCGTCGCGAAGGATCGCAGCCCACGTCGATTCGGTCCGCGCCGTCAGCTTGCAAACGATTCGCGAGTTGGACGACTTCCGCGACCGACAAACGCGGCGCGTGATTGATCTCGGCGATGATTTCAATCGAGTGCGCTGACAGGTCAACGGATTCTTGGCGACCGGTCATCCAGGCGTGCAGGTCTCGGCAGTCTTTGGGGCCGCAGATCACTTCGGCCGAAGTTTGCTGGATCAGTCCCAGCAGCGGCGCGGCCAAATCGCCGGCGGCTTCCAGGTTGTCCTGGAGAAAACCTGGCAGGATCACATGCGTTGCCGACTCGGGAATCTCCCAGTGCCGAGAAAGCCACTTGGGAGTGATCAGAGCGGCCACGGTGATTGGCACCACCCCCACGCTGTGACGGCAACCAAATTTGTTGGCGATTCGAGTGGCCTCTTCGCTGACCGCGGTTTCCGCCAACCGCCCGGTCAGAAAGTGAACGTGCGAGTCGGCGGTCAGAGTGGGAGGCGAAGTTAGCATGCAACGTGACGATGGGGCGAAGGGCGTTCGCCCGAGATCAGCCCAAGCGATCCCTTCGTCTCAGGATCGGCGAATGGACCTTTGACGTGAAGTCTACTTCACTGTGCCGGTGGCAACACACTCCGCGGTCTTGTCACCCGGCAGGTCGGTCACGATCTGGATTCGTTGAGCGACGCGATCAGGATTGTCACCGCCGGTGAACTTCATCTCTAAGAAGTGCAGCTTCTTCTTGCCTTCGGGAATTTCAAACTGAAAGCGATCGTCCGAGCAAAGAACCTTTTGGATTTCAAAGGGCTCTTCGCCGCGAACCAGCAGTCGTTTGCTGACCGTTTGGCCCGACTCGGTGGTCCCCAGGCTGACGGCGGCGGGGGACACGCTGATCGTGGGACGAATCATTCCCGCGATCGACATTTCGATGGTTGGGAATTTGGTGTCGTTGCTGACCAACGTCAGGCGTTCCCGAATTTCGCCTTCGGACATCGTTTCCTTCATCCGAACACGCATCTTGTACTGAACCATGTTCGATTGAACGGTTGGTTGTTCCAACTTCACGGCGAAGTCATCGCAGTGGCTGCGGACGTCGGTCAATCGCCAATTCGAGTTGCCGCGGTGCGTGATCGTGATGTCTTGCTCTTTGACCTCGCCGTTTTTGCACTGACCGAAGTCAACTTCGGGCGGATCAAACGTGACATCGGTGCGAATGAATCCACTGACCTGCAACTGCACTTCGGCATAATACGGTCGATCAAACACGACCGTCACCGTGGCTGCTTTTTGACCGATGAAGGTGCTCGTGTTCAGGGTCGCGATGATCGAACTGGTTTCGTGGGTTTCCAGAGTGTCGTCCGACACCGTCGGCGTGGTGCATCCGCAGCTGCTGCGAACGCCTTGGACGTGGACTGTTTCTTCGTACAGATTGCGAAATTCAAATTTGAATTCAGCTTTGGTGCCACGCCCGACGACTCGGAAGTCATGTTTGGTCTCGGTGAACATCTTTTCAGCCCAGTTCTGTGCGTTGGCTGAAGAAGCCAGCGACAGGGCGGCGAGCAAGGCAATGCAACCGGTCAGGCTGGAGCGGACGAGTGATCCAATCATCAAACAAATCCATCTGCTAGGGCGCGGTCAGTCACGGCAGTGACACGGTGACAATCGCACGAGGGTACTGGGTGGGCAATGGGACATTCGATTCGTCAACGCCGTCCTTCGCCGCCTCTACTCCCTAAAGTGCTTGCACTCAGGAGCAGCTTGAATCGGATGATTCAATCGAATCGGTCGTCGGGGTGGTTATCTTTTCGGCGTTCTGGTTGAAATTTTCCAACAATTCCGCCAGTCGTTCCATCGGCAATCCGACAACGTTGCTTTCACTATCATTGCCAATGACCGTCAACCAGTCGTTCCCGTCTTGATAGCCGAAAGCGCCTGCCTTGCCCTCCCACTGCAAACTCTCCAGGTGTTCGTGCAGCTGTTCTTTGCTCAGCTCTGCCATTCGCAACCGAGTGCGAACCACATCCACGACGAATTTCTCGTCCCGACGCGACCAAAAGCAGACGCCGGTGTAAACATCATGCTCGCGACCGCTGAGTAAACGCAGCATTTCTTCCGCGTGATCGCGGTCATGCGGTTTCCCTAAAATGCTTCCCACGCAGGAGGCGACCGTGTCGGCGGCCAAGACCAGCCCGTCATCGATTCGGGCGACGACGTCGGCGGCTTTGCGGTAGGCCAACCGGGCCACCATTTCGGGGGCGGTCTCTCGGCTACAGATGCCACACTCGGCAGAATCCGAGGCCGGTTGAACCGAGAATTCGTAACCTGCCGCTGCCAGCAATTGGGCCCGTCGCGGGGACCCGCTGGCCAGGATCAATGGTTCCGGATTTCCGGTTTGAGAACCGGGCAACTCGGCTCGCGGGAGGTCGTTCATCAGGGGGAGTTCGCTCATCATGCCCGTCAGTTTATCGGATGGCACAGGGCCGCCACCCGCGACAGTGCCGAAACGCCGATTTTCGCGTCAAAATTCTTATCAACAAGGGTTGGTGGTCGTAAGTGTTGTCGTGAGGAGTGTTTACGAACGTGACAATTTGAAGAAGGTTTTGTGTGGAAAAGGTTACCGACAGTTTTTCCACCAGTCACTAAACTCGCCTTGCCGACACTGAACAGACTCCGTCATGATCTCGGATCGCGATCGGCTCGGGATTTCCCGACCCCGCTGAGTGGCCTCCCGCCGTGTCGGCGCCCACGCTCCAAAACTTCACTCAATCTATTTGACTTGTTTGCTAGCAAACCTAGAATCTGCCCCAACGTCGTGAGGGAGCACATCACTCGGCGACACTCATCGCTTCGAAGAATCGCAGCCACGCTGGCCGCCCGATTCGTCGCCCGTGTTAACAAAATCCATGAGGGAGGTCTGCGCAACCGGT